>CANKYK010000001.1 GCA_947488155.1 uncultured Erythrobacter sp.
AAAGAGTGCGACGAACTGCAACAGTCTATCGCAAGTATTTGGATTGATTGACTAACAAGTCTATAATGTACCGCAATTTCCGGGATGTTAAAGCGCACCGAGCAAAAAATTAGATGCCATTGAGTAAACATTCCTAACTGGCATCTATTCAAACCCGATCAAGCTCTCACCATATTTACTAAGCCCATAATCAAGCACCTCAGCCATTGAAATCTGCAGGCTAGAGGCCGAGACCATAACAGCGCAGAGGCAGGGTATGTGCAATGACAAGCAAGTCCGCGTCGGGAGTTTAGACCAGATTGCCAATGTGTTGAACAGGTTGTTGCCCTTGTAATCGGAAACGATCAACCTGCTGCTCCTGCCGACATGGATGAAGCCAGGGGTGCCGCCGCCTCAATCCACTCGATGCGCAGTTGATAACGATCATTGACGGTTTGGTGCCATCCCAGGGTTCATCGCTAACTTGTTTGAATGAGGTTGTGGCCAGATAAAAACGGGACCATTCCGAACGGACAATCGGCTACAGTCCGTTAGTTAGAGGTTTTGACGCATAGCGGGCGACTTCCTACGCAAGCGTCAAATATCGTCACCCTCCTTTAGAAACATAAGATCTTGTTTCATCGACTGCATTTGCGGACGCATAGTAGTATTCGAGACGCTCGCTCCTATCATAATGGGCACTTATGATTGGCGGCGCCATTGCTGCAACGGTCATCGCAAAACCAAGGATCATCATTAGAATCGCGCCCTTGTGTCTAAGCATCTCGTTTCTCCAGCACGTAGCCGAGCACTTGGCTATCCTGCCCTTTCGCAAGTAGACCGAGCGCGCCTTGAAACTGGATTGTCCGCACGAAAGTCTGCGCTAAGCCGCGGACCACGCAAAGACGCAGATCGACAATTGGGCTGCGCATCGTCAATTAGCCTTTTCCGCGTAACGGGATTGAGAAACAGTGCGCGCTGCAACGATCGGTCGGAGCGTCTGTGCGAAAAGCATCAGAAAGCAAAGCGCTTGCGCCCAAACGGCCAGGTGACCAGTCACCAGCAAGAAAGCGACCATGGCAAAAAGACCAAGCGCGAGCCAGCCGATGATGTATCGAGCAAACCACGCGCTGTCCTGTGACAGGCAATCATAGCGCGGTGCCGCCAGAAGAACATGTCTTCTCTGGGTCATGGTAGAATTCCTCCTTCCGGTTCTTAGTCTGATAATAAGCCTACCAAGCATGGGCGATAATCCACCGATCGCGGAATTCTTTCTTTCAAATTTCTGACGAAATCGACTCAGACCCACCTCCTAGAGGTCAGCGGGGTTCGATTAGAGAAACTGTCACCCCCACCATTCGCGTAGATCAAGACCAGCACACACTGGCCAGTACCCGGCCTTCCAAACTGCTTGATCGCCTGATTTATGGCGCGCGCCGGTCGCAGCGAGCGGATGCTCCAACGCGAAGCGGCCACCATAGTGGTCGACGCGTTACATCGGGAACCTGCTGCGCCCTGGCAAAGCCGAGCTGCTTAGCGGCCTCTTCCATTATGGAGATACATCGGAAATCGCCACCTTAATCAGCGGGTCCTAGGTTCGAACCCTAGTGCGTCCACCAAAGCCTCATTACTTGTCATCTTTCCAAGACTTGCCAACAGGCACAATTTGTCCGGACAACTCTTCCCATTGGTAAAATATAGGCGTAGGCTGCCTCCGATATGCGCAAACTGATCGTTCTTATCCTGCCCGTCCTCGCGCTTTTTTCTGCCACATCGACGCTTGGACAAAACCCTATTGCACCTGGCATCTGGAGCAACGCCGAGGATGAGTATTTCGCTGAAGAAGAAGGCCGCGCTAAGCCAGAGTGGACCGGGTTGGAAATTGCCAGCAATGGCAAATGGCGCAGGATCGATCCCTATGGTGCAGCGCAGAGCGAATGGGCGACCTCTCCAATTCCCAATCTTTCGCAGGGCGAAGGAGAGGGTTGGCAGCTAAATGGCAGCGAACTTCGCCGCGCTATCCCATTTTCATGCTGGGTTGCTGTACGAAAGTATACGAGCAAACCTGACGGAACTGACGATTGGACGTTTGAGCGCAATCTGAAAAGCTTCGATCAGGGCGGGCGCGTCTTCGTCTCTGGCAACGGCGTTGCTCCTGACGTGACCATTCGCCTGCGCAATGTGACCTGGGCAAAAGGCAGTCCGAACAAGCCAGTGCGTGTTCTTTACGTCCACACCGATGATCAGGTGAGAGCCGACAGCTATAGCTGGGGGGCACCCACGTCAGAGATTGTCGGGATAAATCTGCGCTGGGTGCAAGCAAGCTGCAGCGAAACTCCAACCAACATTGAAGGGGTATAGAAAGCCATGCAATCAACTCGCGCTACTTTTCGCGAAACCGGCGGCCCGGAAGTGATCGAATGGATCACAGAGGAACTTCCAGCTCCCGGCCCTGGGGAGGTGACGATTGAGCATGGCGCGATAGGCCTTAATTACATCGACACCTATCACCGGCGCGGCATCTATCCAGTCGAGCTGCCAAGCGGGTTGGGGTTGGAGGCCGCAGGGCGGATTGTAGCTGTTGGTGGTGACGTCCAGAACTTCGCCGAGGGCGATCGGGTCGCAACCTTCGGCCCCCTTATCGGAGCGTATGCTACGCATCGCAACATTGGGGCAGAGCACCTGTTCCGCCTACCCGAGAGCATTGACGATCAGACCGCCGCGGCCGCGATCTTAAAAGCGTGCACCACTGAATTTCTGGTTGAGCGCTGCGGCCGGGTACAGTCGGGGTGGCCAGTGCTCGTCCATGCTGCGGCTGGCGCCACCGGCCTCCTGCTGGTGCAATGGCTCAAGCATATTGGCGCCGAAGTCATTGGGACGGTGTCAACAGAAGCCAAGGCCAATGCCGCCCGTGCAGCAGGCGCGCATCACATAATCTATTACAAAGAAGAAGACACCGCCGCCCGCACACGCGAAATCACCGGTGGAGATGGAGTGCGCGTGACCTTTGACGGGATCGGGCGATCAACGTGGGAAACTTCGCTCGACGCGACCGGAAGAATGGGCCTGATCATCAATTACGGAAATGCCGATGCTCCTGTCGGCGAAGTTGATGTCGGCGTGCTGGCGATGAAGGGTTCATTGTTTAACACTCGCCCCATGCTGTTCCATTATTACGAAGATCCGGTTGACCGTGAAGCGGGCTCAACGCGAGTGTGGGATATGTTTGATAAAGGGGCCCTGTCAGTGAAAATCGGACAAACCTATGCGCTCACCGATGCTGCTCAGGCGCATCGGGATCTGCAATCAGGCAAAACCACTGGTTCAACGATTCTGTTGCCATGACGCGCATCCATCCCGCCGCGATTGAAGACCTTCCGGAAAGAACGCGCGAGAGCTTGGCCTATGCTCAGGAAATCATGGGATTCACACCTAATGATGTGCTCACCATGGCGCACTGGCCAGAATTGTTGACCGCAGTCGAGCAATTGGTTGCCGTGATTTACAAGCCGGGTGAACTTGATCCAGTTCTCAAGCGATTGGTCGCCACAATCACCAGTGGCGCCGCAGGATGCCGCTATTGCCAGGCCCACACGGCTCACGGCGCGGCAAAGATGGCAGGCGGCGATGCCGAGAAGATCGCCTCCGTCTGGGAATATCAAATCAGCCCACTTTTCAATGAGGCAGAACGGGCTGCACTCGATCTGGCTCTGGCGGCCGGCACACAGCCAAATGCCGCGACAGATGAGCACTTCGATACGCTAGAGAAACACTTCTCGAGACAGCAAATTTTGGAAATTATGGGTGTGATCAGCTTGTTCGGTTTTCTAAACCGCTGGAACGACACACTAGCGACAGAGCTTGAGGAAAAACCACTCAGTTTCGCGAGCAAGGCCTACACCGAAGAAGTTTGGGATCCTGGTCGCCACAAACGGGACTAAACGCGCCGCACGTTTCCGCTTATTTCTTCCAAGCCGCTCCGCCGACCCAATCGCCCGCAAAACCAAAGAATTCCTCCATTCGGATCGATTGCCATACGCCTGCTTTAAAGTAAGGATCGGCTTCGAACTTGCGCCGCGCTCCATTTTTGTCGGCGGCCTTTATAATCAACAAAGACCCAACCGTCTCTTCGTCCCGCTTCAGGGGGCCAGCGACGGCGTAATCATCAATATGCGCCTCGACATGGTCGAGGTGCGCAGTCAAGTTCTGGTCGCGCAGCCGCGCCCCATGCTCTCCATCGCGGCAGTAAAAAGCAAATAGCGGCACTAAAGTTCCTCTTGTGGTGGCACAAAGACGACAAGGTCGATCACTTGCCCGGCGGTACCGTTGTTTCAACGCACCGTATTGCTGATCACTCGATCATACAACAGCGTGACCGGGCAAGCCTGCACCCAATCGTCATAAAGCGGATGAAGCTGCGTTCATTCGCCGACCTCGATCATTTCGACCAGCTCGCCGCCACGACCCATAGTCGTCGCACTTCGCCGACCTTCGTAGAGCGCTCCGTCACGCTGCACGGGCGGGTTGATCCAGTCCACATCGCAGCTATCCAGATCACGCGCAGCCAAGCTAACTAGCGCATTTCCCGGAGGCAAATGGCCTTCCATCCTCGGTCTTGCGATTGTTTCTGATGGATAGTCATCAACCTCGACAATCGGCGTGCGGTCTTCCAAGACCATCGTAATCGTGGTCAGCGTATCGGCCGGTAAGCCAAATGCATTGTTGATCATCGAATAGGGCAAAGTGTAATCCGCGCCGCGCGCCAAGCCGAGCTTTTGGCTGTACCAGCTCAAACTTGCCTCACGGTCTGGCGTGGCCAGAACAACAATGAATATCCGGTCCACCGACGATTCTGCGCGCGGCAGATCAATGTCCGGCATATCGCTCAAAACCTGGTTGAGATAGACCATTTCCTGACCTGTGCCGAGAACCTGCATCGGGATAAAGGCGGGTTCAATATTCTCTAGTTTTTTGGGCGGACCGACAATCGTGAAACCGGCGTCTTCGACGACCTCAGGCCAATGCCAAACATCTTCGACTGTGCATTCGAACGCGGCCCAGCCATAGCTGCACGTCGGCTTGAAATCGGGATGAGTTTCTTGCTCAACAAGTCGGAACCAGCATGGCGCTCCACTGATCGGACGCAGCACAGCATAGGGCGCACCCGCATTACCTGCACAGCCCCAGCTAGCGGCCAGATCAATAGGTAATTTGCCCTGCTCGATCAATTCCAAGCCGAGGCAGTCGCGGTACCCCACCAAGGCACGATCAAGGTCTGGTGCGGTCGAAAGGCCACCTAAAATGGTACCATGCGCGATGCTCATTTTCCGAACTCCGGTTTTCGCTTTTCAACGAAAGCCTGCGTCCCTTCCGCAAAATCAGGTAAGGTGAAAGCACGCGCAAACATCTCTGCGGTTTTTTCGCTTTCCTCTGCCTGCCCATCCAGCACGAAGCGGATCATGCGCTTACTTTCGCGGATCGAATGCGGACTCGCCGATAGCAGCGCCTCAATTTGCGCACCGGGATCATCAGTAATCTGCTCAATCAGACCGACCCTCAACGCCTCTGCCGCGTCAATCAATGCGCCAGTGTACAGCATCCGGCGCGCCTGCCCTGGCCCAACCAAATCAACCAACAGCTTTACGTCATGCAGCGGATAGACAAGACCAAGCTTGGCTGGTGTAATCCCGAAGCGCGCGGCACCGCTCGCTAGCCGCATATCGCATGCCAGCGCGAGGCCGCAGCCACCGCCGACACAATCACCCTCTACCCACGCAAGCGTCGGCATATTGAGCCGGGCCAGCTTGTACTGAACGGTGTTGATCGCTGCCTGATTGGCTGCGCGCCACGCGGCGTCATCCTTGTTCGCGAGCAATTCCTTGATATCCGCGCCGGCGCAAAACGCGCCGCCATCCGCCGAACGCAGCACCAGCACGCGCGCATCCGGATTGCTTTCTGCCTGATCGAGCAGACCAGGCATCGCCTGCCACATCTCCATGTTAAACGCGTTGCGCTTGTCAGCGCGATCAATCAGCAGGTGCGCAGCATTGCCGTCCAATTCGAGGCGCAGGCTCAAGCGGGATTCTCCGCAATGAAGTGATCGGCAATCGCTTTGCGAGTGGTCACCCAAACGCCGTCATGCGCGCGGACATGTTTAAAGAATTCCTCCAATGCCCAGATCCGGCCCGGTCGCCCGATAATCCGCAAATGCAGCCCTAGGCTCATCATCTTTGGATTGCCTTCCTCTCCTTCGCGGTAGACCTGATCAAAGTTCGCCTTGGCATAGTCCAGCCATTGATGCGGTGTTAGCGCCGGGTCCGTCCACATCTTCATATCATTGCTGTCGAGCTGATAAGGCAGGATGCACATCGGCTTACCCGGAATGGTTTCCCGATCCCAGAACGGCACGTCGCCGGAGTAATCGTCCATATGATAGCTGAAGCCCTCCTCGGACAGCAGCCGGCGGGTGTTGTCAGTCAGCAGATAGCGCGAGAGCCAGCCATAGGGACGCACGCCGCAGGTCTTCTCAATGCTTGTCACAGCCTTGCGAATGAACTCGCGCTCCTGATCCTCATCCATCTTAAACTGGTGCACCCAGCGCCAACCATGGCTGACCGGTTCGTGCCCCAATTCCACGATCGCTTCGGCAATCTCTGGGTGGTTTTCCAGACTAAGCGCAGCGACCGTCCAACTCGCCATAATATCGTAACGTTTGAGCAATTTCACGACGCGCGGCGCGCCCGCTTTAATGCCATAAAGGTAATTGGATTCGTTCGAGTAATTGCGCATCTTCGACTTCACGAAAACGCCGAGTTCATCGACCGGCTCCATCCCGCGATCGCCGCGGGCAATGGTCATCTCGCTGCCCTCTTCGACATTGACAACAACGCTCAGTGCCATCTTCGCGCCGCCCGGCATATCCATACGTTCTTCGATGAGTGGCATCAGTGCATCTCCTCACCGCCAGAGACATTGAGCGCTTCGCCGGTCACATAGAATGCGTCATCGCTCGCTAGCCAAATGCAAGCGGCGGCGGTGTCTGATGGCAGGCCAGGTCTGCCCATCGGGTTTTTCGCGCTCATGTTCTCCAGATAGGCCTCAACATTATCGAAACCGAGCAGCTTGGAGAAGTACTCGTTCTGCTGCGCGCCGAGACCGGTTGTGACATGGTTCGGACACACTGCGTTTACCGTAATGCCGTGGCCGCCCAGTTCGACCGCGCTCGCACGGGTCAGGCCGACCATGCCATGCTTTGACGACACATAGGCTGGCAGATGCGGAAAGCCGGTCTTCGCCGCCTGCGATGCAATGTTGATGATGCGGCCACCTTTGCCCGCCTCCACCATCGCGCGAGCAGCGGCCTGGGTGCAATAGAACGCGCCGGAGAGATTGACCGAGAGCACCTGGTCCCATTCTTTCGCCGTATCAACCTCAAGCAGCGGCTTCATCAAGAAACCGATCCCGGCGTTGTTCACGAACACATCGACTTTGCCGAAATACTCGATCGTCTTGGCGACCAGCGCCTGGCATTGATCAGCTTTGGAAACGTCACAGGCGATAGTGGCAACCTTGCCCCCCGAAACAGATGAACGCCCACGCAATTCCCCTGCAACTGCTTCGGCTTCGTCATCGATTGTCAGATCAGAGACGACGCAGTTCGCACCTTCATCGGCGAAGGCCTGAAGGATACCTTGGCCAAGTCCCTTTTGCTTACCGGAGCCGGTGACGACTATCGTCTTGCCAGAATACTTGCCCATGGATCATAGATCCTCGGTCAGGATGAATTGCGGCGCATCAGCGTAGACTTGAAACGGTGCGGCGGCTTCCTGAAATTTCTCGTCCGAAACGTCCGCGATGAATGCGTCCATATCCGTGATGTCGAGCACTTCAAAATATTGGTACGGCGGGGTCGCTTCTGGATCGCCGAACAAACCGGTCGCCTTGTGCACAGTGAAGCTTTTGACAGAACCCAATGCGCTCGCCGTTGGCACATCTTTGGTCTTTGCCCATTCCTCATATTCGGCAACATCGGTGCCTGGCTTCAGATTGAATGGAACGATAATACGCATGGGTTCTCTCCTAGGAGTTTGGCGCGTGGTATGCGCTGAGTTTGTGATCAACTTGCCGAGCGATTGCAAACATGCCCGCTTCCGCGCCAGCAGGTCCGACGATCTGAACGCCGATTGGCAGGCCATCTTGGGTCCATCCGGCAGGGATGCTGATAGCGGGCAGGCCAGCGATATTGGCAAGACACGTAAAGTCCGCCTGCGCGGCGGGTTCGGCCTCACTGTGGGCAAATGGCGGGTTGGGAACTGTTGGTAGGATCAGGAAGCCGTATTCGGCAATGATCATCCGCATCGCCTCGCGTGCTTCGGCGAGAATGACCTGATCCTCCGCCCAGTCCTCGGCTGATCGGCGCGGGCCATAGGAAAGGAGCTTGGCGAGATTGTCTGAGACGGAAACGCCCGCCAAATCTTTCGCCATTTTCTTTGAAACGCCAATAAAGCCAGCGAAGCGAATACGGCTCTGCTTATGCGGCAGCGCGACGTCTGTTGGCGTGCTGTCTAGCGCTGCGACAGCCGCTTTGAACGCAGTCTGCACATCAGGATGCACATCAACATCATGGTCAATCAGGGTTGCGCCCGTGCCCTCAATCGCGATGTCACCAAAATTGGTAATGACTCGAGAGGTCTGCTCCAACACATCGAGATCGCGCGCCAAGGGACCAATCGCGTCGAGCGATCTATCGGCAGGCAGCAATCCGTCCTGGCTGACCCGGTCCGTTGCAGGTTTAAAACCATAAACACCGCAGTGCGACGCCGGGATCCGGACAGAACCCATGGTGTCAGAACCCAGCGCAATATCGCACAGGCCAGCGGCTACGGCGGCTCCGCTGCCACCCGATGAGCCGCCCGGTGAAAAGCCATCACGGTGCGGGTTTTGCGTCGGGCCAAAATGCGGATTATCCGTCTTTGCGCCCAGCGCGCCCTCTTCCATATTGAGGATGCCCGTGATGGCCGCTCCGGCAGCACGCAAACGAGAAACCACTTCAGCATCTGCCTCCGCAAGCCGGTCTTCCCATGCGCCAATACCCGCATGAAACGGCATGCCTTTGACCGCAATATTCGCCTTCACGCCGACAGCCACGCCGGCCAGCGGGCCTTCGCCGCCAGCAGCGTTTTCATCGCGAAACAGAAAGGCGTTATAGGAATCGAGCATCGTGGCCGTCTTATACCCCGCGCTCATCGATCAGGCGCAAAGGCTTTTGCCGCTTATCGATTTCGGTCACAGCGGCCGTCCCACCCGGTTCGCACAGGGTGATTTCCACCTCAACACCGAGGCCTTGCTTCAATGTCTCGGCAAGCGCTGCCTGATCCGTGCCGCCTTTGCTCTCCAAGGTAACGCGCATGGAATCGCGCTGGCTTGCATCGCGGGTCAGATGGCAAACATACTCGCCGGTCAGATCCGGACGGTTCTCAATGATTGCCCCGATGGCATGCGGGAAAACGTTAATACCGCGCAGTTTGACCATATTGTCACTGCGTCCGCGGAAGCCCGCGATGCGTTTGAAAGCGATCTCGCCCTGCCCATCCAGTTCATGCGTGATGTCGTGGGTGTTGAAGCGGATGCAGGGCGCAATGTCGTCCTTATACAGGCAGGTGACGACCATGTCGCCCGTCTCACCGAGGCTAACCGGCGCGCCGTCATCCACGCCCAGCAGCTCAAGGTATTGTGCATCTTCCCACACATACATGCCATTCCGGTCCGGCCCCTCGCCCGCGATGGAGCCGGTATCACCCACGCCGTACCAGTCATATGCCTTCGCTCCATGCCACGCATCTTCGGTGGCCTGGCGATCTTCGGTGCCAAGATGCCCAATAATCATCTTGATATCGATCTTGTCGAACAGACCTAGTTCCTCCGCAGTGCTTGCAAGCTTGCGAATATAGTCGACAAAGCCAACCACGCAGGTGACGCCGAAATCGGCCATTAGCTGGACCTGATTGACGCTGCGTGTTTCAATGCCGGTTCCCGCCGACAGGAAGATCGAATTGGTAAACTTGGTCACGCTTTCACGGATGTAATGCCCGCCATTGATCATGCCATGGCCATAGACTGAATGCACGACATCATCGCTGTGCAGACCCATCCAGCGGTACATCCGGCCAACCAGCAAATTTCCGACCTCGCGCCCCTTTGGCCCGAACATCAAAACTTGCGGTTTACCGGTTGTGCCGCTGGTCGTGTGAAAGACGACGGGTGGACGCGCCGCCGGATCACCCATGCCGTGAAAATCGCCATAAGGCGCATGTTCCGCAATCGAGGCCATCAGGTCCGTCTTGTCGTAAACCGGCAGCTTGGTGATATCCGCCAGCCCCTTGATGTCGCCCGGCTCAATCCCCTGCGCACCCCACAATCGCTGGTAAAACGGCACCTGCCAGCCTTTGATCATCAGCTTTTTAAACTGCGCATCCTGCAACGCGAACAGCTCATCACGGCTCATGCTTTTGTAGCGCGCAACGAACTCTTCACCGACGGGATAGTCAGTCAGCATCTGCTTATGATCGAGCGCTTCAAAGTAAGTCGGGTATGTCATTTAGGATCCGTGAAATAAGCAAGTGGATTGTCGAAAATACGGGCATCGGCATCGGCCGGCGCCAGCTCTCGCGCGAAATCGATTTTCGCCTGCGTCTGGGCGGACGAAAGTGGGTTATCCGGGCTGCCGAGCGTGTGCTCGACCGAATGCGTTTCTGAGCTACCATCGCTGCGCGTGATGGTCAGCGACTGCGGAAACAGAGCATTGCCATCACGAGTGCCATCGTCGGAAAGGCTCACCTTTGCAGCAATCGCAGCGAGTTCTGGATTGGCGATGTCGGCCGAAGTGAAGCGGCGCGGATCAACCCGGCCATCGATCAGCATTAGCGCCGCCAGATAAGGCATGCAGAGGCGAGCCCAAGCCGGCGTCATGTCAGCGGAATAAGCACGATCAACCAAGCGCCTGATCAACGGCGGGCAGGCGAGATTGATCTTCGCGATCTGCGCAGGATCGATCGCAAGTTCATTGAGCTTACCCAGAGCTGCGTGGCTCGCTCGGCCCGATGGGAACGGTTTGGTGCTGACCTCGGCAATCCGCCAAACCTTGCCGAGATTTGCGGTGTATCGGGCCAAATCACCATCTTCGAACAGGGCGTAATAGCCAAACTGACCTTCTAACGGGTCTTTAGGGCCAGAGAAGCCAGCCCCGGCAAGATCGCTCGCCGTCACAGCAGCGCGCGCAGCATTGGCAATTTGAAACGGCAAGGTTTCGCTGCCCTCGACATGCGCCTGCATCGTGCCGGCAGCGCTCGAATAGGCAAGGCCCAATGCTTCGTCGATTGGCGCGCCGTCGATCCTCGCTACCGCTACCGCTGCGCCCATCACGCCGCAAACTGCCGGTCGGAAAAAGCGCATTGCACTGTCGACGCTCAAGCCCAGGCCAGAGGCAATATCGACACCGATGGAAAGTGCGATCAGTGCCTCTTCCGGATCGCAGCCGCCTCGCCTATCAATCGCTGCGCCTAGTGCCGCAGTCACTACGCTCATCGCATGGACGACCGCCGGTTCGTGCACCGCATCCCACTCAAGACAGTGAATTCTGTAGCCATTGACGAACGCTGCGGAGGGCGCTGGCAAGCGCTCCGATGTACCCAGCAAGCGCGCCTCGGCACCGCTACCAAACTTCTGTGCTGTGCTAAGGATCGCTGGCTCACCCGGCGCATCAACCGCCGCCGCTCCAATCGCGAGCGTATCGCCTAGGAGGCGGACCGATGCGCCGCGGACATCCTCCGGGAGTGTATGCTCAGCCGCAGCAAATTTAATCAAATCAGCTGTGTGTTTGGAAGGCGCGCTCATGACAGCCACTCCTGCAGCATCGTATTGATCGCGTCGCCATCATTACCGTGCAACGCCAGATCAACCGCTTTGTCAGCATCCGCTTCAGAAAGCCCGCCCCAGGTCGCCAGCGTGTGCATCTTGGCAATGATTTGATCTTCAGAAACAGGTCGTTCTGGATCACCTATAGTGTCGACCAGTTCAAACCCATTCACACGCGCGCCGAAATGCGCTGGATAGCGGTCTGTGATTGCGGGATCTTCAGCCACAGTTACCTGAGCACGAAGTTCAGATAGCTCAGCAATGGCCGCCTCGGTAAAGTCTTCTGGTCTGGCTTCACGCCCATCAGCCACAACCGCAACCGCATGTTGGAGCGAGAATTTCGCCTCATGTTCTGTCTGCGGATCGGGCCGGTCGCAGAACGTCAGTGCATCACCAAATGTTTCAACAACAAAGGGCGCCTCAAGTTTTCCAAGCGCCCGCAATTCCATCGCTGCATCAATCGCCGGATGAGCATGACGACAGGCAGCAAATGGCTTGAAACTAACCTCATCGATCAGCCAGCCAGCGCCGTTCGACACAAGTTCTCCAGGCTGCTGGGTCATTGCCGCGAACAATCCTTGTGGACCTTCCAGAATGCCATGCGGACCGGTTGCGCCATGCTGCACATGCAACGCTGCATCACGCCCAGTGCGAACCGCGTGATAGATGTGCCACTGCTTGGTCAGCACATCATCATGTCGCATATGCCACAGCCCGCCGGAAACCGACCCAGCATTGCCCAGCGCATGCGCATATTGGGCGGGTGAAAACTCGAGCAGCGAACCTGCGGCGGCGGCCGCGCCAAACACACCCATCGTCGCTGTCGGATGCCAATGCGCATAGTGCTTCGCATCGAATGCCGCACCAATGGCGATCATCGCTTCATAGCCGCGCACTGCCGCGTGAAGCAGCGCGTCCATATCACTGCCGCCGATACTCATCGCCGCTGGCCAGATCACGGGGCCGGGGTGCAGTAAGGCCGCGCGGTGGACATCATCCATCTCCAGCACATTTCCAAGATATGTGGCGCGTTCCCAGCCTTTTGCAGAAATCTTGCTGCCCACCTGGCGAGCCTGAGTATCGCGCGCACCAGCAACACAGGCGAGCCAATCGAGAAGGTAGAGGCGCGCACGCTTTTTCTCGCTATCGGGGACGATGCGCGCTAGCTTACGCGCTAGATTCACAAGATGGGGTTCGCTCAAAGCCTTGAACCCCGCGCAGGGACTGGGAGAGATCGTTGGCCGAAACCGCCGCTACCGTCAAAAGCAAGACGCCGCGCTACATGCAGGTAGCTGGTGAATTGCGGGAAGCGATCCTCGCCGGACGATTCGCCGAAGGTAAACAATTTCCAACCGAAACAGCCCTTTGCAGCCAGTTCGACGTCAGCCGTTTTACAGTTCGTGAAGCGCTTAAGCGGCTGCAAAACGAAGGTTTGATTGCGCGTAAGCATGGCTCGGGCACAATCGTTCAACCGGCCGCGGCGCGCGGCGGAGCCTTGCATCAACCCTTGTCCAATGTTGGTGAGCTTCTGCAATACTCGCGCGAAAGCGAAGTTGAATATACCGAGCGTGATTCCGGCACTCTGCCGGCGGTCGTGGCTGAACAGATTGGTGAAGATACTGACGGAATTTGGCGCCGCTTCCGTGGTGTGCGGCGGCAAAGCGCCAACACGCCGCCGATCGCCGTGACAGACGCCTATTTTCACGAAAAACTCGGCGACGCTGTTGATGAGCTCGATTTGGCGGCGGGAACATTGTTCAGTCAGATTGAACGGATTGCCGGCGTAACAATTGGGCGAGTGACGCAAGACATTCAGGCGATCACAGCGGATGACCGCGTCGCTAACTTCCTCGAGATCGATGAGGGGGAGCCTGTTCTGCGGATCATCAGATGTTATCTTGACCCGCGGAGTAGCGTCTATGAGATCTCTGTAAGCCATCACCCCGGTGATCGCTTCGCTTACGCGATGCACATCGACCTCGATAGCTGAAACGCTCATTTTTCGCCCAATCCTGGCACTGGTGCGGGTACGAAGGGCTCATCACTAAAACGAATTGGCGAGGCAATATGATGCGCTCCATCGGACGCTTCGACTAGCAGGCCGCGTTCGGCAATATGTGGTTCGTCGAGCGCCTCACGGAAATCGAGGACCGGTGCGAAGGCCACGTCTTTGTCCGCGAACCATGAAACCCATTCGTCGCGCGACCTGGACGAAAATGTATCCTGTAAGAACTGGATCAACTCGCCCTGCTCGCCCGCTTCGCGCTCGGCATGAATGATCAGGTCTTCGCGGCCCAGTGCGGTCAGCAGGTTGCGCGCGAATTTAATTTCGCGTCCACCCAACGCAACGTGCTTTCCATCACTAGTGTTGTAGACTTGATAGAAGCCAGCTCCGCCCAATGATCGCTGACTTTGCGAGACAGGACTTCCCCCGCCTGCGATCGCGCCACCGGCGGTATGCGCACACCATGGCAACAGGCTGTCGAACATCGCGCAATCGATATAGGCGCCCTCCCCCGTGCGATCACGGCCGACAATCGCCATCAGAACCGCTGAAAGCGCGGTCAGACCAGCCGCCATGTCTGCGCTAGGCGCGCCCGGGACAACCGGTGTTCCGTCGGGGCCATCGTTCACCGAAAGGAACCCCGCCAGCGCTTGGACCGCCATGTCGTGCGCCGGATGATGCGCCAACGCGCCATCCTGCCCAAAGGCGGAGATGGAGCAGTAGACGATGTCGGGTTTCAGTGCCTTAACGCTGTCATAGTCAAAGCCCAACCGCTTCATAACACCTGGGCGAAAGCCTTCGACGAATACGTCGGCTTCTCGGCAAAGATCCACCAATTGCGCTTTGCCATCTTCGCTCTTGAGGTCGATGACAACGCTTTCCTTGCCGCGATTGAGATTGGCGAACCACACGGAATGACCGGCTTCACGCGGTTCCATAGCTCGCGCAGGGTCCCCTGCTTTCGGCTCGACTTTGATCACCCGGGCGCCATGATCGGCCATCATGACCGTCATCATCGGACCAGGCAGAAACTGCGTCAGATCGACAATTGTAATTCCCGAAAGCCTGCCCATCGCTGATCAGACAACCCCGCCAGCGCGCAGCTCAGCAATCGCATCCTCATCATAACCGAGCTCGCCGAGAATATCGTCGCTATCAGCGCCCAGCAGAGGCGCCGCGCGATTGGGAAGGCGCTGGCCATCAAGTTTAATCGGGCTGGCGAGTATCTGGATATTGTCCCGCGCCGGATGGTTGACACTATCCCGCATTCCGATGGTCTTCAGCCATGGGTTGTCCATCGCGTCGCCCAACTCGTAAACCGGGGCGACCGGCACAAACCCGGCGAGCAATTCCTGCCAATGCGCCATCGGGCGCTTAGAAAATTCATCGTCAAGCAGTTGAGTGAGCACTTCCCGGTTCGCCAAGCGGTCGGCATTGCTCGTGAAACGAGAATCATTGCGCAAATCTTCGCGGCCAATTCGATCGACAAGGATGTCCCAGAACTTCGGCAATTGGCACATCACAAACATCCAGCCATCGGATGCCTTGAACATCTGGCTGGGTGTCGCCGTAGGGTGCGCACTGCGCGGCGTACGAGCGGTCTCATCGCCTTCGTTCATATACCATAGCGCCGGATAGCTGGTCTGATGCACCGCCGCCGACAGCAGATCGGTGTCGACATCGCGCCCTTGTCCGGTTCGCTGCGCGTCGACCAGCGCTGCCAGCAGGCCGATCGTGAAGATTGTACCGGTCATGAAATCAACCATCGACAATCCCATCCGCTGCGGTTCGCCGCCTGGCTCGCCCGTCATCGCACAATAGCCCGCTTCGGCTTGCATCAGATAGTCATAACCCGGCCATTTCGCACGCTCATTATCTCGCCCGTAAGCCGACAGATGAGCGCAAACGATAGCAGGATTGACATCCTTCAGCGCATCATGGGTCAGCCCCAATTTCTCAGGTAAGTCCCCGCGCATATTGTTGGCCACCGCATGACTGGTCGCGGCCAGTTCGCGCAACACCTGTTGACCTTCATCAGTGCGAAGGTCGAGGGTCAGCGATTTCTTGTTAAGGTTGAACGACTGAAAATACAGGCTCTCGCCCTTTTGCAGAAAATGCGGACCCACAGCACGCGCCGTATCGCCCCCACCTTTGCCGTCCTTCCTAGGTGGTTCAATCTTAATCACTTCCGCGCCAAGTTGCGCGAGATGCATCGTCCCATATGGACCAGCGCCATATTGCTCGGCGCTGATTATACGATAGCCGGCTAGGGGTAGCGACACGCTCATGAGAACCGGATCAGACCGGGTTCGCTTTGAGGTGCTGTTTAGCGATAATCATCCGCTGCATTTCGTTGGTCCCCTCTCCAATGCACATCAGCATGCTGTCGCGATAGAAGCGTTCAATGTCGTATTCCTTCGAGTAGGAATAGCCACCGAAAACGCGCATCGCCTCTTGGCTGTTTTCGACCGCAGCTTCAGAAGCGAAGTATTTCGCCATGCCCGCTTCCATATCGCAGCGTTCACCGGAATCGTAAGCTTCGGAGGCATCGAGCGTGAGCAGACGCGCTGCGCGCGCGCGGGTTGCCATCTCACCCAGTTTCAACTGGATTGCTTGGTGCTGCGCGATGGGTTTGCCCATCGTTTCACGCTGCTGCGCGTATTCCGTCGCGAGCCGCAGCGATCCCTCGGCTAGCCCAACACCGCGCGCGGCCACATTGATGCGGCCAAGCTCAAGCCCGCCCGTTGCCTGGAAGAAACCCTGACCTTCAATGCCGCCGATCAATTGATCAGCCGGGATGCGATAGTCCTCCATTACCAGCTCAGCGGAATCGATCGCCTTGTAGCCGAGTTTCTCAAATTTCTTGCCAGTCGTCAGCCCATCCCGCTTATCGGCAATGAACAGGCTCATGCCCTTATACCTTGGATCGGCACCCGGATCAGTCTTCGCGAGCATTGCGAAGCACTGACCATTAAGGGCGTTCGAAATCCACGTCTTCGTGCCGTTGAGCACGTAGTCATCGCCATCGCGCTTCGCCACGGTGCGGATCGCCTGAAGATCGGTACCTGCATTTGGCTCAGTCAGGGCAAGGCCGCCCCGGATCTCGCCGGTCGCAAATTTCGGTAGCCATTTCATTTTCTGTTCTGGCGTGCCGAACCGCTCGACCGCAGCCGCCATGATCAAGTGAGAATTGAAAATACCAGTGATAGCCATCCAATAGCTGGAAATGCGCATCACAATCTTGGCATAGGTCGTCGCTGGCAGGCCCAGGCCGCCATATTCCTGACCGATCGTAGCGCCGAACAGACCCATTTCTGCCATCTGCTCCACAAGCTTCTCTGGCCACAGATCATTGTGGTCGTGATGCTGAATCACCGGGATGACTTCCCGTTCTAGCCAGCGGTCGATCGCGTCCATGAAGGCCCGTTCTTCATCGGGATCAATGGTACGTATTTGATTTTCAAGCACTGCAGCGGTTGCCATGGTCAATTCCTTAAGGGGTAAATTTAGTCGTCAAGGCCGCCAAAGCCGCGCTTCCAAACAAGCACGGTGCGTTTGTAGTGGCTCACCATGTCTCCATGCTGGTTCTTGGCGATAGTTTTGAAGGTCACGATGCCTTGTTCAGGACGGCTCTTGCTTTCACGTTTTTCCAGCACTTCGCTCTCGCAATAGAGCGTGTCACCCACGAACAAGGGCTTGGTCATGCGAACTTCGTCCCATCCGAGATTAGCGATCGCCTTACCACTGGTATCGGAGACACTCATGCCAGTCATCAGTGCAATAGTGAACGGACTAACCACTAGCGGTTTGCCGAATTCAGTATCCTTTGACAGCTCATAGTCAAAATGCGCCGGATGGGTGTTCATCGTCAGCAGCGTGAACCACACATTGTCCGCATCCGTGATCGTGCGGCCCGGGCGGTGTTCGTAAACATGCCCCTCTTCGAAATCTTCGAAGTAGCGACCCTGAACCTCGCGAAAGCGCCCAGGGGCAACTTCAATAACACCGTCACGCATTTGTTTGCTCCTCATGCCGCGCAATCACCGCGCGGTATTTTTTGATAAATGGTGCCTCAAGCATCCGTCCATTAAATCGAATGGCGCGCCCACCACCCGCCTCATACGCCGCCAACGCTTCGCGCGCTTCGGCCACTTCGGCATCGCTGGGCGCAAAGGCAGATTTGATCGCGGGCAGTTGGCGCGGATGGATCGCAGCCTTGGCAGCAAAGCCAATCGATTGCGAGCGGGCGCATTCATCCGTCAGGCCAGCCTCGTCATCTAACTTAATATAAGGCACATCAATTGCGGGCTTGCCCGCCTCTGCGCAGGCCAGAATGACTTGCTGACGCGCTGTCAGCAACGGCTCCCAAGCGAGCTCCACACCAAGCTCTCCGGAAAAATCGCCGCCGCCAAACATCAGTGCCGCAACCGCATCATGAGAAGCGATCTCAAGCGCGTGACGCAAACCCTTTGGCGTCTCAACCAGTGTTATCAACGCAGGACAGCGATCGCCAAGCACTCCGGCGATAACGGCAACCTCAGCCGCGCTTTCGACCATCGGTACCAGCAGCGTGTCAGGCAATGCCTCAGTGTCGGCCAGCACCGCAAGATCACGAACCCCAGCAGCGGTCGGCACAGGATTGATCCGGATTGCCCAACCATCCTTGTCCTCAGCAATCTGTCCCAAGGCCGCCTCTCGCGCGCTCACTTTGTAATCCGCGGCGACCGCATCTTCAAGATCGATCACCGTCAGATCGGCACCGCCAGCCTTCGCCTTATCAAAGCGATCAGCCCTGGAGCCGGGAACAAACAATAAAGAAGCTGCAGAAAACAAAGAATCATCAACCCGTTTTGCCGACGCCAAAGTCTGCGCCATTTTGTGGCTTCACAATTTGTCCGGACAAATCTAAAGTCAAGCAAGAAATGCAAATTTGTCCGGACAAATTTCGTTTTTGGGAGAACGGAACTATGGCTATCTATCGTTTTTTGACTGGAATCGGCGTTGCGGCGCTGCTTGGCGCAAGCTCTTTCGCGAGTGCGCGGACGCTGGATCCTTCCGTTCCCGAAGACGCTGTCGAAATCTCTAAGAGACTGCAATGCGGCGTGTCAGCGGATGAGCCAGCCGTCTATCATTGGTCCGGTAACATCTACGGACGCTCGCCTGGCATTCGCGATAAGCTCTTGTTCAAAGGCGAAGGAATGAACATCCGGCGCTGTGTTGAGGTGGTGGATGCCGAGCGCGGCACCGGCTGGCGCCTTATCAGCCGAGAGATCATGTTGATGCTAGATCCTCAGACCGGCGAAATCGTCGATAAATGGGATAATCCGTACACGGGTAAGACGGTCACCGTGATGCAAATCCACAATGATCCAGTGAATAGCCGCAGTCCCACTTTCCCGCGCGGAACAGATGGCACGCCGTACACCATCAGTACACTACGTGAAGCGGGGCCCTATGTTTTCATGCCGTTCGAAGTTCCGCTTTTCTACACCAATCCGCTGGCTGGCGATTATCAAGAATATGTTGGTGGCAAATATCATGCGATGGAAATTTTCGACTTCGCCGCGCTGAAAGATGAATTGTTCGATTCTACCGAACCCACTGCCTATCCAATGATCAGCTGGGTGCGTATTTCCGGTTGGGCGCCCTGGATGGAAATGGGCGGACGACCCGGCCAGATGGTGTTCAACGCGATGGGCCGAAAACTGCCTGGTGGGTTTGAAGAATTGCCCGACGTGCTCAAAAATGAAATCAGAAAAAACTATCCGATCTACGAAAATGCACCGCCGAAAGATGACACCCGCCCTAACGAGACGACTTGGACCAAATTCAAACTGCTGACCGACCAAGCACGCGAGGCAGGCGGAGACACCCAACCCGCTGGCGGGCATTAAGTTCAATGCAAGCTGATCGTCGCAGTTTTCTGAAAGGGAGCTCTGCGGCGATTATTGCGGGGGCTGCCCCGCGTGCCGCCTGGGCAACGACCCAAGCCGATGTCGCGATCATCGGTGCTGGCCTTGCCGGACTTAACGCAGCGCGCATTCTAGAGCGTGCTGGTGCCCGTGTTATCGTAGTTGAAGCAGAAAACCGAATTGGCGGCAGGCTTCATACGCTCGACGATCTGCCCGGTGCGCCTGATGCGGGCGGCATACAGGTCGGTGCGGGCTATACTCGTTTGCATGCAATCGCAGACGAATTGGGTGTGGCGCGCCAGACCGGCACCGGGGCAGGCGTAGGCCGCGGCCAGATACCGGGTAACCTGTATCACGTGAACGGGATATCCACGCCAAGCAGCGGTTGGAACGAAAGCTCAGCCAACACACTGAATGCGGACAAGAGAGCAAGCGAGCCCGCAACGCTCTTACGCACCTATTTCGGGAAACTTCCTCAACTCAGCGCTCCCGCCGATTGGCTAAACGCGCAAGCGGATCAAGACATATCTATACGACAGATGCTGCTGCAAGCAGGCGCGAGCGCAGAAGAGCTGCGTTTGATAGAAACCAACCTCAACGGCAACTCCCTCTCAGGAATGTCGCAGCTTCATTTGGCGCGGACGCTGGCAATCTTTCACGCAGGCGCAGGAGCGGTTTCGACAATTGTTGGTGGCGCCCAACGTCTGCCTGAAGCAATGGCCGCAAACCTTACCGAGCCAGTTCGGAAAAACACGCTCGTTTCGGCGATCGCAGAGGACAATGGCGGTGTTACACTTCGCCTTTCCGATCACGCCATCCGCGTACGGTATTGTGTCTGCACAATCCCATTCTCGGCGCTCCGCCACATACCCGTCGCTAGTAACGTGACGCCGCCCCTGGCCCGAATGGTGGCCGATCTGCCCTATACGCGTGCCAGCTTCGCCTACATCAGCGCCCGCAGGCCTGCGTGGCGTGAGGACGGAATGCCGGATACGCTTTGGACGGATGATCCGCTGATCGGAAGAGTTTTCGTATTGGGCGATGAACCCGCGATGCTAAAGCTCTGGACAACAGGCGCAGGTGCCGATCTGCTTGACCGCTTGGCGCCTGATGTCGCCGAAAAATTCATTGTCGAAAGACTTGAAAATATGCGCCCGTCGCTGCGTGGGCAGTTAGAGAATGTGCAGCCTTATAGCTGGCAGAAATCGCCGCACGCGCGTGGAATCTATCATCATATTGGTACGGGTATGGCCGCTGACCTGGCCTCCGCGACGCGGTGGGTGGGCCACCGGCTGCACTTAGCAGGCGAACATCTAGCGCAAGCGACAAGCGGTATGGAGGGCGCGCTCGAAAGTGGGGAGCGCACGGCCCATCTGGTTGCAGCCCGCCTTTAGAACTTTGTCCCTGGCACAGGTCTTAAAAACCGACTGTTTATTGACCCATCAAGGCAAAAGGGCTCAGCGACATGCTGAGCCCTCCCCTAAATTTCCTTCAACCTTACCGCCTCAAAACGCGACCAGAATTGATAATGAACAGTCGCATCAATGCGGTGGCCATTGTCGGCTGTGGACCGATGAGGCGTGCTCACCAACCGCTGGCTGCATCCTTATCGATAAGGTTTTGCCGTTTATGACAACACAAAGGCAGCGTTACCTGAACGTGTAATTCAACCGGATGCCGAACTGACGGCGATCCCGCAAAATCACACGAGCACCCTCCCGGCCAAAGTTGAAGAAACCGCCTGGCAAGGTACGCGTGCCGAAGCTCGTATCAGCAAAGTTTTGTGCAGAAGTCGGGGCATCTTCATCCAAGAGATTGGTCACAAAGAACTCAATACCAAGGTTCTCGCCTCTCAAACCTGCACGAACATTGATATCCGTTGCTGGTTCGACAGTCGCCACATTGGCATTGCTGATAAAGTACTCACCGGTGAAGAACAGATCACTTCTGATGAACCAGGTATCAAGCATGTCACCCAGCCCGTCAAAATTGTCTTCAAACAGCGTACCTAGTGACAGTGATATCGGAGGAAAGCGTGGTGCCTCCTGACCCGAAATATCGGCATCTGCGCCAAAGATATCGCCGAAATCCCCGCTGCCCGCGCCTTCTGGGAAGCTGGCAATTGTCGCATCAATATAGGCGAATGAACCCTTCACCGAGAATTGGTCGGTGATTTGGATAGCTGCATCCAATTCTACGCCATAAATATCGGTCGTCGCCCCGTTGGAGATGAAGTTCACCGTCCGCTGAGGATTTGGAGCCATCGGAGTGGTATCGGTTACAACCTCGATCGAGTTAAATATCTCGTCGCTGCGCCTCATATAAAACGCAGCGAGATTAACCGCGATCCGTCCATCAGCTGATTGTTGCTTCCAACCAAACTCGTAGTTCCGCAACTTCTCTTCGCCGAATACAACTGACGCATCCGGTGCAAGCGCAGCCAGCTCTGCAAGCTGCACATCATCCAGTTGGGCAATTTCCGCGTTGAAACCACCTGGCAGGTTGCCCTCACTATAGGTCAAGTAAATGGTGGTCAGGCTCGACGGCTGATACCGCAATGTAGCGCGTGGCAGAAAGTTCGTGATGGTCGCTGGCGAAATAGGGTCTGTAAGCCCCAGATTGGCCTCGTCTTCAAATATCTCGTCTTCCTGATAACGACCTTCGAGTGTGATCGAAAACTGATCATTGATCTCATAATCGATCAAGCCAAAGACACCGATCGTCTCCGCACCAGAGACAAACGGGGTCTCGCGGAAAATGTCCCCAAAGAAGATTGGGAAAGAGAAGAAGTTCGCTGTGCCCCCCAATTCTTCAATGTCGATATCAACATAACTCGCGCCAGCGATAAGCGTGAGCCGATCCTCCAGGAAGCTCCCTTGGAACCGCCCTTCCAGTGTTAGATCGGTTGTTTCACGAGCCGAGAAACTAGTGAACGAAACATCCGGTGTGAGATCAAAGTCTGTATAAAACCCGAATTGCTCCTCGTTATATCCCGCAAGGAAATTGAATTCGATGTTATCGCTCAATGCAATTGAGCCCTGCGCACTGAGGCGAATAGAATCGAGATTCAGGCCAAAATCGTCAACCGTCGTCGGATTGTATTTGAAGTCAAAGATTGCATCGCTCGGATCAGAGCGTGCATCATCCAAGAAGCCAAGAAACTGAGTAACCGCGTCCGGCCCGGAGTTTTGCCCAATTGCCGCCAATGGTGGCTGAGTGATTTGACCACGAAACACAGATTCAGTGCGCGAACCAAAGGCTGGCTGGCTGCTGTCGGTCAGATCCACCGACCCATCAGGATTGATCAGGAAGCCGCCAAAATTGTGCTGTGCAGTACCGAAAAATGCCGCAGCCGCAGCCGGACCATCATCAATCTCCTGATAAGAACCGCGAAGTTTCAAGCGAAAGGCGGATGACGGTTCGATCAGCAGCGTTCCGTTGACTGACCATTGTTCCTGATCGCCCAGTCGCTGGCCCTCTACTGCCGCGTTGTCGAAATGACCGTCTTTGGTGTCGAAGCTACCGCCGACACGAAAACTCAGCCCATCAAGGATCGGCCCTTCGATGCCACCTGCAATCCGGTATTCATCGCGTGTGGCGAGGGTCAAGTCCAGATCCGCGCGGAATTCGTCGCTTGGGTCTTTCGTCACATAGTTGATTGCGCCCGCAAATGTATTGCGTCCGAACAGGCTCGATTGCGGTCCTTTAATCACCTCGACACGCTGAAGTTCGTTGACGCCAATGGTCTCAATACCGCCACTAAGATAAACGCCATCAAGGAACACGGTCGCTGTCTGCTGTAGCCGGTCTCCACTCAAAACAGAGATACCGCGGAACCGAGGCGTGCTATTGATACGCGCTGGACCGTTCACATTGTTACCGCTCGGTTCGACAAAGGCACCGGGAGTTGCCTTGGTGATTTCGGTAATGTCGGTGAAGCCGCCTTGTTCAAGCTCTTCCTGGCCTAGGACAGACACCGCCAACGGCGCATCGAGAAGTGTCTCTTCTTTCTTACGTGCGGTAACGATGATGACGTTGCCATCCGTAAAGCCTTCTTCACTCGCAACCACATCATTATCTTGTGCGAATGCCGCAACAGGCGTGATCATCGTCGCTGCCAAAAGAGCAGACTTCACCATGCGTTTCATTTACGTTTCTCCCTAAACAAGCAGGCCCAATCCCCTAGGCGCTATACCAGGAGAATATTTGTCCAGACAAATTTGTCCAGACAAATTTACCCATCGCCCTGATCGCGCAATCTGAGCCACCTTCCTGTTGCCTCAATGCAACGGTTTGACGTTCCCGAGAAAGGCCGTGACAAGAAGCAGCAGGTAAACAGCCCAGACCCAGACCCGCGTTTTGTTCATCGTTCTGAGCAACGGGATCTCCGTCGCATCGCTTGAACCTTCTTCAAGAACGGCGGTCAATTGCTTACCAACTGGCTTGAAGGTCACATCAATCATGATGGCGGCCACAAAAATGGCGCCAAACAATAACGCTTTCCAACCCAGCCAGTCTGGCTGAAGCGGCGCATCTAGCAATAGGCTCTGCCCTCCAAGCCAAAGGTAGAAAGCGCCGATAACCCACCGAAGCCAACCCTCAACACGCCTATTGCGCACCGCTCGTGGGGTCTGATCATGCCAGTGAGAATCCCACACCAGCCAAAGCCAGAACAATCCCACTGCCCACGCACCCCACAGAAGCAATGGTGGCACATCCCACCAATTCCCGGCGTCGACGACACTGAGTGACAGCGGCACCATCAACGCCCATGCGCTGCGCGGGGTCATATCGACGAGCACCAATAGTTTGAGCAGCGCGACCCGTTGATCCAAAGAATATTCAGTCCGTTTGCGAAAATGCTGTCCAAGCAGGAAAACCCCGACATCGGCGCCAAGCCAGAGCACAAACAAAAGCAAATGCACGTATACGAGAACTGCGTAGGGCGTAATCGAAAGGTCCACTGGTTACTCCGCCTAATCCCAGCACATGCCGGGAAGCACGCACGCACAAGAGATGGAAAATTCACCCATGCAAATAGTCGAAAGTTACTCAACAAACCAGAGTTGTCTGGACAAGTTTTCCACCCCATAAGCAAGCATGATTTCCAAAACTGCACGCAAATTCAATACATTAAGGCCTCCAAGGTTGCACTTGATCCGCGTGAGCTAAAGAATCCTGGTTCGCTTGACCCAAATTTGGCGCTAGAGATGGCCACCATGACAACACCTGCACCCTATGCCGCCGTAGCCATGCAATTGACCGCACGCGCGGTCGAGCCATTGAATGATGATGCAGCACGCACAGCTATGCTGGCGCATATCAGCGAGATCGAAACACAGATCAGAACCTCTTCGATCTTTATTGCGCAATATGCCGGGGTTCCCGTCAAACTGGCGGTCCTGCCCGAATATCTTTTCACATCCTATCCAGGCCGGATTTCACTCCCGGATTTTGCGGCCAAGGCTGCGTGGGATGCCGGCGGTCCAGAATATGAGGCGCTAGGCGGCGTCGCACAGCGACTAGGCATATTCATTTCGGGCAATGCCTATGAACGCGATGCGGCCTTTCCCGAATTCTATTTCCAAACCAGCTTCCTCGTCGCGCCAAACGGAGACACTGTGCTGCGTTACCGCCGCCTGTTGTCAATGTTTGCACCCAGCCCGCATGACGTATGGGACGCCTATCTGGACCGCTATGGCATTGATGCAGTGTTTCCTGTTGCTGAGACAGAAATTGGCCGCATAGCGGCAATTGCGAGTGAAGAAATTCTCTATCCCGAAATCGCAAGAGTGCTGGCCATGCGCGGAGCAGAAGTGTTCGCGCATTCATCTTCAGAGATCGGATCGCCGCTCGCCACACCAAAGGATATTGCCAAACAAGCGCGCGCTTTTGAAAATATGGCCTATGTTGTTTCTGCCAATACGGCAGGGATTGCGGGCACTGGCTTACCGCTCGCCAGTGCAGACGGGAACAGCCGCGTGGTCGACTTCCGCGGCAAACTATTATCGCAAGCTGGCGACGGAGAGACATTCACGGCATTCGCGGCGATTGACCTTGCTGCTTTGCGTGCGGCTCGCCGTACGCCCGCCATGCTCAATTCGCTCGCCCGCCAGCGCCCTGGCCTATTCGCAGATGCCTATGCCGCCAGCGCAGAGGCATTTCATAGGGCCAACGGGATGATGGAGAGCGGCTCACCAGCGATCCCAGACCGCGATTACTTCAAGCGGGCGCAAGAGGAAGTAATCGAACGCCTTAGCAATGCAGGAGTGATCTAATGCAGCATCGCAATGTCCGCGGGAAAATCCGCTATTCATCCGTCAAACCCGGCATGGAGGGGCAAGAACGCGGACGCGAGTGGTTCGCCTTCTCGCACCACGGCGATGGCTCTGTGATCATGCGTGCACAATGCGAGATCGAAGAACCGGATCCCACCGTATTGCGCGACATTACTTATCACATCGGTCCCGATGGTAAGCCACACAACTTGCTGGTGCATCTGACGCTGGGCGACGAGTTTCTCGGGTCAGGATGGATGCAATATGATCAACGAAGTGGTCAGATCATTTGCGAAAGTTCTGGTCCGTCAATTGGGCGCAATTCGGAAACGCGCGAAGCAGGCGAATTCGATGCATTCGGCACGCATCCGATTGTTAGCGACGGGTTCACCACGCGTCTAATGGATGTCAGCAAGGGTCCGCACAAGCGCAAGTTTCGCTTCTTCCTACCCTCACCCGATCATCGCGGCGCGACTGCTCCGCAAATTGCCACGCTTGAGATGGCAATGGAATATGTCGGCGAAGAGCAAAAGAGCGTGGAGGCAGGGACATTCCAGTGCCACCATTTTCGCTATGTAGATGAAACCGATGACGGAATGGGCGGCACGCGGCATCCGGATTACGATATGTGGGTAACAGCAGATGAGGATCACGTTCTCGTCTATGGATCGATCGACGGATATATGATGAACCGCTACGAGCTGGTCGAATTGGAGCGGTAGTTTACTGCAAGATTGCTCAACTATTTTGCCCTTCCCGGTATGCGTCAATTGGTAGTGCTTCGCCGGTCTGGATAATTATGGCCCGGCGACGCAAAAATCGCAGCAGGCCTTCATCGCCCATCCTGCTTGGTCCCAATCCAGAGGCTTTGCGCGAATGGTTGGTCGCATCCGAGACCATGCTGGTTAGCGCCCCGTCTTGAAGGCTAATTGCGCCTGCCTCCAATTGCATGCCGATTTTGGCGGCTTCGGCTGTCGAGCCTGCGAGAACCGCCGCAGAGAGACCATAGTCGGTGTTGTTGGCCTGCACGACTGCCTGCTCAAGGTCGTCAAAGACAGTGACAGGCAGAACCGGTCCAAATGTCTCCTCCTGCATTACCGCCATATCCGATGACACATCGGCCATGACCGTGGGGCGCAAATAAACGCCCCCGTCCAAGTTTTCTACCCGTCCGCCGGAAAGAACTCGGGCGCCCCGGGCAAGAGCATCGTCGATCTGCTCCTGCACTTTTTGCCCTTGTGAGGGAAAAATGAAGGGACCGATATGGCCCTTCCTGGGATCGGGAAAAGTGATTGCGACCGCCTTCGCAGCGTCAGCTAGCGCAGCCAGAAATGGCTCGGCGATCTCTCGCGCCACAAAGATGCGTTCGATCGATTGACATGCCTGCCCCGTGGCCACAATCGAGCTGCGCAGCGCGATGCGCGCGGCCCATTCCGGGTCTGCATTGGCGGTGACGATCATTGGATCTTTCCCGCCCAATTCCAGATTGGCCGGGATCAATTGACGCGCGGCGGCCTCAGCCACCTTCTTCCCAGTCGCAGTGGACCCTGTGAAGCAGATATAGTCGACTTCTTCGATCAAGGCCTGGCCAACGTCCGCGCCGCCCATAACATAAGCGAGCGGGAGCTCTGGCACCTGAGCGAGCACCTCCAGCATAGGCTCCACAAAACGCGGCGTGACCTCAGACGGTTTCACAAGCGCAGCGCAGCCAGCCATCAGAGCAGGTACTGCATCAATATGGCTCAAGACTATCGGGAAATTCCACGGCGCGATCGCTCCGAAAAGCGGAAAAGCAGTATAGTCCGCGCGGATTTCGAAGCCAGGCGAAGCAGACGGTTTCGCTTCGCGATCCAACCCGGCGATCAGTGCTGGCCCGCGCTCTGCCCAGCGGCGCAAGGATCGCGCCAGGCCATCCACCTCAATCGCAGCGATCGCATGGCGTCCCGTGTCGATGGCAAGCGCCTCTGCCAGCTGCGGCGCCGCGGCTTCAACCGCATCTGCAAAGCGCAACAAAACCTGCGCGCGGTCTTCGGGGCCCAGCGCCTCCCATGCAGGTTGCGCAGCTCTCAACCGCGCCGCTTCGGCAGCAATGTCAGCCCGCGAGCTGACGACGAATTCGTAGTCCAATTCGCCGGTGCGGGGGTTGCGCGCGCTCATCACTGTCATTGCTGTTCTTCCCATACGGACACAATATCTGCCCCTGGCGCGATCCACGCTTCCGCGCGGCCGCTCAAGTCGGCGAGCAATTGTTCCAACGCGCCGATCCGGAATGGCTGACCGATGATATAGGGCGTGATGTGGATCGGCAGCATCCGCCCGCCCCCTTTGGTATAGGCCGTACCGCGTGCTTCCGCCGCGAGCCAATCGAACGCATCCCGCATCATTTGCGCCCAGCCCTCTGCGGAGTGCTGCTGGGTGGCGATGATCATACGGTCGGACAGCTCTGTATTGAGCGGCAAATTCACCAGCCCATTCTTGAAGCGATAAGGCAGCTCATCATTCACCCAGTCGCAGGTGTAACTTAGGCCATGCTCCGCAAGTATATCGGCGGTGCGCCAGCTTTGCGAGCGAGCAATGGACAACCAGCCCTTAAGCTTCACGCCGCTTGCCGCCTCCAACCGGGCAAGGCTGTCTGCGATAAGCGAGCGCTCATCGGCTTCCGCCACATCACTGGTGATCGTGCCGTTCATATCGGTCGAATGCGCAATTATCTCATGACCATCGGCCAGCACCACCTCGATCAGCTCTGCATAGCGTTCTGCCACCGCTGCATTGACCGCAAAGCTCGCCTTGACCCCGGCCGTCTTAAACGCCTCCAACATGCGGAATACGCCGACACGGTTGCCGTAATCACGCACGGTGTAATGGCGATAATCGGGATAGGGCGTGACCATATGGCCGGGCGCGCGAAAGGGCTTGTCCTCCGGCCTAATTGGAAACCACTCGAGGCTGACACACAGCCACACTGCAACCGATTTGCCATCCGGCCAGGCGACAGGCGCGCGGTCATGCATGTTCGACCAGCCGTAATAATCGTGGTCATATCCCTCGGCGCGGCGGGGATAGGCGGTGTAGTTATCGGGCAAGCTCATTACGCGGCCCTCCCCACTTGCGCTCGCCATGCATCCACAATCTCGCCAGCGCGCGCTTTCCAACAGCGGTTATCGGCTGCGATATGCGCCAAAGCCTCTTCAAACGGACCAATCCGGTGCGGCTGCCCAATCAGATACGCGTGCAGCGGCACGCACATCACTGTGCCAGAGCCGGTCCGCTCGCCTTCCTCAGCCAAGCGCTCATATTGCTGGATCAGGCAATCGGCATATTCGCGGCCTGACATGCCGTAGACATTGAAACCATAGTGGTCGTTCACCTCTAGGCTGTAGGGGATTGAGGCAAGCGCACCCTTGGCGACCTTCACCTCTTGCACCTGATCATCATGATAAAGATCACACGTGTAGTGGAAATCATATTCCGCCAGCAGATCCAGCGTGCGCGGCGTATGCGTCAACGCGGGTGCGAGCCAACCGCGGATGCGCTGTCCGGTTGCGCGCTCAACCGTCTCAATAGAATCTTCAATGATCGCGCGTTCTTGGCGCTCTGACATGCCGTAGGAATAGCGCGTGTTATAAATCCCGTGGCTGAAGAACTCCCAGCCGCGCTCCACTCCGTCCGCGACGACTTCGGGATGGTGATCGCACAAAGCGACCGACAGGCTGACCGATCCGGGAAAGCCGTGGCGGCTCATCACATCGGCCATGCGCCAATGGCTGACCCGGTTGGAATGATCGCGATAGGAATAGCCGACAACATCAGGATGCGCCTTGGGCCAGCTCTTGCGGTGCGGGTTCGAAGGCGGATCAATTTCGTAATATTCAAGATTGGGCGCGACCCATACCGCGCAACTTTTACCCTCTGGCCAAGCGATTTTTGGTCGTGCGTTATAGGGGTGATAATCGTAGAGTCCCGGGTCGGCCGCGCCTTCATGCATCAGCGCGCCTCCAGCCAATCGATGACGGCCTGGACCGGCTCAACATCGGCATATTTCAACTGAAGGTCGGTCAAATTCGCAAAGTGATAACTTGCGTGTTTGTCAGCGCAGGTCTCTATCGGGACAATCGTGCGGTATCCGTAAGACAGCGAATCCACCGCTGTCGCCCGCACACAACCGCTGGTTGAGCCGCCGGTCACAACAACCGTGTCAACTTTGTGAAAGGTCAGATAGCTAGCCAGCGGGCTTTCAAAAAAGCTGCTCGGCATCCGCTTGGTATACTGCAGATCATCTTCTTGAACGTCGCAGCGCGGGTCATAGGCGTGGCGCTCACTGTCATATTTGATGTTCTGCAGGCTGTCCTCGGTATCGGTGCGCGTGCCCCAAACACCGGCATCCGCCGCATCGCCTTTATACGCCACCCGGCTCCAGATTACCGGCATGCCTTTCGCGCGGGCCAAGCGGCTGATCTGATTAATGTAATCGATCTGCCTGGGGTCGGTCTCATAAGCGGTCTTGAACATGTCGGTACGAGTGTAGGCCTGCTGCACATCAACGTTCACAATCGCCAGTTTTTCGCCAAAGCCGAACTTCTTGCGCGCGGGATTGGCCATGACCTCTTCGAACAGCTGACGGGCGCTTTTCCCATCTTCGACCATCTTGGTACCAATCAGTTTGCTCATAAAGATACCTTTCGATTCCTCTTTGACAGACGGTAATAAACACGCTTAGAGGCTTGTCGAGTAAAATTTGTCCGGACAAATTATTGACTGTTATAACGCGCCATATCCTCACGATCCCCGCCTCTGGATCACGTCCCCCAAGGCGGGTACACTATCGTCGTTGCGGCGATGGGCCAATGCTGCTGATGGTGCATCAGAGCCCGCGCTCCAGCGCTGAGTATGACGCGCTGATGAAAAAATGGAGCGACAGCTTCACCTGTATCGCGCCCGACACGCCCGGCTTCGGTCAATCCGAACCGCTACAGGGCAATCCTGAAATCGACGACTTCGCCGACGCATTGACGGAATTTCTACAAGTGCTCGGGGTGAAGCGGTGTGCGGCCTACGGTTTTCATTCCGGCGGAATTATCTTGGTCACCGCCTTAAAACGCCGCCCTGATTTATTCTACTCCCTCGCGATCGGTGGCTACGCGATCTGGACAGCGGAAGAGATGCGAATCTTCGGGGAGCAATATCTGCCCGAATGGCACCCGTCCGACTATGGCGAGCACTTGACCTGGCTATGGAACCGGATGCTTGAGCAAAGCTGGATCTTCCCCTGGTTCGATCGACGTGAAGAGGCGCGACTGTCGGTCGCGCATGCAGACATTGCGCGCGTCAACCAAGCCGTCGCTGAAATGCTCGATGCGGGTAATGATTATAAAGCTGGTTATGGGGCGGTGCTGCGCGCGCCGCGCGACATACCAGCCGCCGACGCTGCCGTACCGCCGTGCCTGATCACAGCCTATGATGGCGATCCATTGCAGGCGCATATTGATCGACTGGGTGATATCCCAGCAGGCTGGAAGGCAGAGAAAGTCACAACGCCTGATGACCATCAAACCCGAAGTCTTGCATTCCTGCTGACCAATGCCGGAAATAAAAAATGCCCGCAGCTCGCCGAAGATGACAACGAAGGTTGGCTGCGAATTGGCGACGGTTTGATCCATTGGCGCAGCGCTGATGCCACCTCAGGCGGCGGTAGACTGTTGCTACACGGCCCGGCAGGCGAAATGGCCGAGCCAGCCCAGAGCGGCATTGCCATCGACGTGCCTGGCCATGGACAATCGAGTGATTTTGCAGACATACGCGGCACAATTGAGGCTGCTGCTGAGGCGCTGGGCGCCAACGAAATTCTGTGGCCCGATCCGCCACAAGGCGACCCCGCTCAACTTTACCCGGACATGGCGCCAGACCGATTTGGTCTTCATTTGCAACGCGCCTGGGGCGCGGCCCGCGCCGAGCAGTTTTTTGACCCCTGGTATGAAGCCAATGCTGCCCATGCCACCACACTTGATCCTGCCGGACTGGAACCACACGCCCTCCACGCCCGCGCCATCGCGCGAATTCGCGCCGGCGACGCGGCAAGTCGCTGGCACCAAACACTGATTGATAATGATGGAGCTCCCAATTGACGACTTACGCTGAGTTTTCCGCAAACATGCCTCTGCTCGCCCGTCACGAAGGTGTTTGGGACGGCACATACACCTATTTCAATGCGCAAGATGAGATGATCGATCAGCACGCCAGCCGCCTGTTGTGCCGGATGACGGGCGAAGACAACGTCCCCTATCATCAAACCAATCACTACACTTGGGCGGATGGCAAAACCGAGGTGCGCGAATTCCCAGCGACTTATCGTGAAGGTCGCATTTGGTGGGACAATGAGCTGATCCAGGGCTGGGCTGCAGAGGTCCCACTCGATGAATATAACCGCACCATGATGCTTTACTGGCAGCGCACTGGCGATCCGTCCCTCTACCTCTACGAACAAATCCAAATTTCCGATGATGGTCAAAGCCGCTGCCGCACTTGGCACTGGATCCGCAACGGTGTGCTTGAAACACGCACAGCAATCCAAGAAAGCTTCGTGACGAAGGACTGGCGCGCCATTGATGCAGAGATGAAGGCCACGGTTTCCGCCTGATAGAAAGCCATCATGGGACACACGCTGTTTGAAAAGATATGGGAAACGCATGCGGCCGCACAAACCGCAGGCGGCTCTACCTTAATCGCGATTGATCGCGTGTTCCTGCACGAGCGCACCGGGGCAGCGGCGCTTAAGCGCATGGCTGAAATGAACCGTGCAGTGCGCGATCCGGCGCGTGTCTTTGCCGTCATGGATCACATCGTCGATACCAGGCCCGGACGCGGTGACGGTACTCTGATGCAAGGCGGTGAAGGCTTCATCACAGAGACCCGCGCCGCTTGCAGAGCGGCTGGGATCACTCTGTTTGATGTCAACAACCGCGATCAGGGGATCGTCCATGTGATCTCGCCTGAGCAGGGCATTGTCCTGCCCGGTGTCACGCTGGTTGCGCCTGACAGTCACACTTGCACACAAGGGGCCTTCGGCGCGCTCGCATGGGGCATCGGTTCGTCTGAGGCAGAGCACGCAATGGTCACCGGCACTTTGCGACTGGAAAAGCCCAAGACGATGCGCGTCACCTTTGATGGGACGCTGCAATCTGGGGTGACGGCAAAGGATATGATCCTGACGCTGATCGCTTCATATGGCGCAGGCGGCGGCGCGGGTCATGTGGTGGAATTTGCCGGCGAAACAGTGCGCGGATTCGACATGGAAGCACGCATGACACTCTGCAACATGGCAACCGAGTTTAGCGCAATGACCGGCCTGATCGCGCCTGATACCAAGACCTATGAATATCTCGCCGGACGCACCTATGCCCCGGCGTATTTCGATGATCCCTATTGGGCTGCGTTGAAGAGCGATGAGGATGCGGAATTCGATCAAGAGATTGTGATCGACGCGGGCACAATTGCCCCAATGGTTAGTTGGGGTACCAGTCCCGAACACACGATCCCGGTCGATGGCAAGGTCCCGCATGGCCCGGCCCGTACGCATGAATACACCGGGCTGGACGCGGGCGTGCCATTGGCGGGAACGCCAATCGATGTGGCCTTCATCGGCAGCTGCACCAACAGCCGAATTTCCGACCTTCGCCGCGCCGCGCGGCTGCTTGATGGGCGCACGATTGCTCCCTCGATTAAAAAGGCGATGGTTGTCCCCGGCTCCCTCTCGGTCAAACGCCAAGCGGAAGCCGAAGGGCTGGACAAAGTGTTCCTTGCCGCAGGCTTTGAATGGCGCATGAGCGGCTGTAGCTTGTGCTTTTACGCAGGCGGAGAAGGCTTTCCTGAAGGCAGCCGAACAATCAGCAGCACCAATCGCAATTTCGAAGGACGGCAAGGCCCCGGCATCAAAACCCACATCGCCTCACCCGAAACCGTCGCCGCCAGCGCCCTCGCGGGAGCGATCGCTGATCCGCGCGAATACATGCGCCAAGAGGAAGCCGCCGCATGAGCGCCTTTCCTCAGCCCCTCACCGGCATTGCAGCCCCGCTGGATGCAGGCGCATTGCGCGACAATGTCGATACCGATGCGATCATCCCAAGCCGCGAAATGCGCAGCACCGGCCGCACTGGCCTCGCCGACGGGCTGTTCGCACCGTGGCGTTATTCCGATGCGGATGCGCGCATCGAGAATCCGGATTTCGTGCTCAATCAACCAGAATTTCGTGACGCTTCCATCTTGTTATGCGGCGCGAACTTCGGATGCGGATCGAGCCGTGAACACGCCGTTTGGGCCCTCGCCGAATACGGCATCAAGGTGGTAATCGCAGAGAGCTTCGCACCGATTTTCTATGGCAATTGCATCCGCAATTTCATCCTGCCAATCACGTTAGAACGCAGCGCGCTTACAGTCTTGACCGGGCGCGAGATCACCGTCGATCTGGCCGCGCAAACCGCCGATTGCGGCGATGCCACTTATTCCTTCGAGATCGATGCCGAAGCCAAGCAAATGCTGACCGAGGGGCTCGATGCGATTGATCTGACTTTGACCCAAGCGCAAGCGATCACGAACTGGACCGTCAGCGACAAAGCCGCGCGCCCGTGGGTCTATCTGGAGCATTCAACATGACCGATATCCTTATTTCCGAAGTGGGCCCACGTGACGGCCTGCAATCGATTGATCGGGTCATGCCGCTGGAGGCGAAGAAACGCTGGATCGCTGCCGAGGCCGCTGCCGGGGTCAAGGAAATCGAAGTGGGTAGTTTCGTCCCGCCCAAACTGCTCCCGCAAATGGCCGACACGCCAGAGCTTGTCGCTTTTGCCAAAGGTATCGACGGTCTCACCGTCGTCACCCTCGTACCCAATGCCAAGGGCGCGCAATTTGCTGCCGATGCCGGGGTTGATGGCATGAGCATCCCATTTTCGATGAGTGAGACGCATTCGATCAAGAACGTGCGCAAAGACCACCCGGCCATGTTGGAAGAAATCCGCGCAGCCGCCACCATCGCCCGAAATCACGGCATCCACTTTGCCGTCGGCCTCTCCACCGCCTTTGGCTGCACCATGGAAGGCGCCGTCAGCGAAGATCAGGTCGTGCGTCTGGCTGAGCAAGCTGCGGAAGCAGGCGCAATGGAATTCAGCCTGTCCGACACCACCGGCTATGCCGATCCCGCACAGGTCCGCCGCCTAACCCGCAAAGTGAAGGCAGCGGTCGGCGATGACATGCTCACCACCTTGCATCTACACAACACGCGCGGGCTGGGCCTCGCCAATGTCGTCGCAGGTCTGGAAGAAGGCATCACAACGTTTGATTCCTCGCTGGGCGGCCTTGGCGGTTGCCCGTTCGCCCCCGGCGCCTCCGGCAATCTTGTTACCGAAGACCTTGTGCTGATGCTCAATTCCATGGGTTGTAAGACCGGGATTGATTTGGAGGCGCTGCTCAAAGTGCGCAGCATTGTCGAAGAGGCACTGCCGGGCGAGCCGCTCTATGGCTTCACGCCCGATGCCGGACCAATGCTGGATTACAAAGAAAGGGCCTCCGCATGAGCGATTCTCCGCAGCCTCTTGCCGGGATCACCGTTGTCGAATTCACCCACATGGTGATGGGGCCAACGGTGGGTCATATTCTGGCTGGATTGGGTGCAGAAGTCGTTAGGGTAGAACCGATTGGCGGAGACCGCACACGCCGTTTGATCGGCTCCGGCTCCGGCTATTTCCCGATGTACAATCGCGGTAAGCAATCGATCTGCCTTGATCTCAAAAACGCAGACGGCATCGCCGTTGCCAAAGACCTGATCGCGAAGGCTGACGTGCTGGTCGAAAACTTCCGCCCAGGTGCGCTCGACCGGCTTGGTCTCAGTTATGAGGAATGCTCAGCAGACAATCCCGGTCTAATCTATTGCAGCGAGAAGGGCTTCCTCCCCGGCCCTTACGAAAACCGCACCGCGCTGGATGAAGTCGCGCAAATGATGGGCGGGCTTGCCTACATGACCGGTCAGCCGGGCAAGCCAACCCGCGCTGGCGCCAGCGTGATCGACGTGACCGGCGGAATGTTCGGCGTGATCGGTATTCTTGCTGCGCTGGAGCAACGCCACCGCACTGGTAAGGGACAAAAAGTCACCGCCAGCTTGTTTGAAACGACGATCTACCTCGTCGGTCAGCATATGGCGCAATACGCCGTCACCGGCACGCCCGCCGCCCCGATGCCCGCGCGCGTATCCGCCTGGGCGATTTACGATGTCTTTGAGACGAAGGACGAGCCAGTCTTCATCGGCGTAGTGACCGACGCGCTGTGGGAGAAATTCTGCAAGCTGTTCGGCCTCGATGACCTGTGGGCTGATGAGACACTGCGTGAGAACAATGCGCGCGTTCAGGCCCGCGATCAGATCTTGCCGCAAATCCGCACTCTCATCGGCGGGATGAGCGCCGCAGAAGTGATCGGTAAGCTTGATGGCAGCGGCCTTCCCTTCGCGCCAATCGGCAAGCCTGAAGACATGTTTGACGACCCGCATCTCAATCAGGGCGGACTGGAAGATGTGACGCTCGACAATGGCATCGAGGTACGCCTGCCAACCATTCCGCTGGAAATGGATGGCAAACGAATTGGCGCACCTCAGCAATTGCCGAAGGCTGGTGCGGATCGAGCCGAAGTCCTGGCAGGGCTCGGTTATAGCCAGGAAAAGATATTTGAGCTTTTTGAAAGCGGGGCAATAGGAGAGAACCAATGAGAAAGATGAAATTAGCCATATTGGCTACGGTTGCAACGATGATTGCGGGATGCAACGCCGCGCCGCAATCGGAGGAGCAAGACAAAGGATCAGCGCAAGCCGCCAATCGCGCGATGGAGGGGGTTGCGATTGATGGCCGCCTCCCAACTGATATCCGCCGCGCCTCAATCGTTGTGCGCGATATGGAGCGCAGCCTCGAATTCTACCGCGACGTGCTGGGCCTCGAAGTCAACTATGACACCGTTGTGGAATTGTCGGGCGTGAATTTGCCTGTTGGTGAGCCGGGCGCAAAGGCTCGATTGGTGCTGCTCAACGGTAATGATCCGTATATCGGCTGGATCGGATTGCTACACCCGTTCGATCCTGTACTTGAAGGAAATGACGAGCCATATGCGAAGCGCCTCGCGCCGGGAACTACATTTCTGGTGGTAAACACTGATGATGCGGAAGCAACATGTGAGGCGGCGGTTAAGTTGGAGGGAGTGACCATGACTGGTCCAACCCGCCTGCAAGTCTATCCAGGCCGCGATGGAAGGCCCGATATCAATGTGCGGGGATGCAACGTGTTTGAGCCCAATGGCGTCGCGGTCGAGATCAACCAGTTGTTGAACTAACGGCGCAGGCCGGGATCACGATCTCAAATAACAAAGTCGATCGGCTGCGGCAGTTTGCTGCGGCCGATCACCATTTTCCCATGCAACGTTTCGATCTGTTTGCTACCCGTTTTCACGAATAGGAACGGCAGCAAGCCGTGAAGCACGCATGCAAAGCCGCCCAAAATCATTCGAACGCCGAACCCGCAAGCATGCCGCAAGTGCTGCCAATAGTTTTCGCCCACCGATTCTGGGTGCTCGGTAAAAAAACGTTTCATGGCTCAGGCTGCTCCAAAATTTCCGTCGTTCCGAGGCTTATAAGCTACCTTTCGGAAAAATATTTCCCAAATTCACCTCTCTTACGTCTTATTTGTGGTATTCTTTCTCGGATATGGACAAAAATATAGAACTTGATTCTCTTGATTGGGCAATTCTCGCGATTCTTCAGCGAGATAGCGCGCAGCCTATTCACGCCATAGGGGAAGCTGTGGGCCTCTCCACCAATCCGTGTTGGCGGCGTATCAAGCGAATGGAGGACGCGGGCATAATTGATCGTAGGGTTGCGCTGCTCAACCCAGACAAGATTGGGCTCGGCACGACGGTGTTTGTCACGATCCGCATCAATCGCCATGATAGCGAATGGCTGAAGCTTTTTTCGCAAGGCGTCGCAGCAATCGACGAGATAATTGAATGTCACCGGATGGCAGGCGACATCGACTATATGCTGGTTCTACAGGTTCGCGATATCGGTGACTATGATCGTATCTATCAGCGGTTGATCGCAAAGGTGCCGGGGTTGTCCGACGTTAGTGCCAGCTTCTCGATGGAACGTATTAAGCACGTCACCGCCCTGCCCCGCCCGGCCTAACCATTCAGGATCGCAAGCACCGCATTCGCAGTTACAGGAGCCGCTTCGTCCAGAACCGCACGGGTTATGTCGAGACGTTCCACCAGCTTTGCCCCTTGGATTAGACCTGCCGCGCGGCGTGTTGCCTCAAGCAGGCCCGATTGCGACGCCAATACAGTGACATCGCCACCTACCCGAGCAAGACGATCCTCCAACGGGTAGCTGAAACCGGCATGGAAACCGGCATTCATCGCCTCACCATGGCGCAGTTGTTCTACAAACATAGCAAAACTGCGGCCCATCCCCTGGCTTTCGATCCTACGCATAACGCCGCGCTCCCAAGCTGGGGCCAACGAAGACAAATCAGTCGTAAAACTAGGCGGTGTCCCATTGCTTTCCAGAAAACTTTTCCGTATGTCTGGCGCAAACCCTGGAACATCACACAACACCATTCGGCGAACCATGCCTGGAGCGATCAGTGACAGCTCTGTCGCGACTAACGTGCCCGTGTGAAATCCGAATAGGTCAACCGGCCCTGCCCCGCACAAGGACTTGATCACAGCGGCCATCGCTTTGGCGTAGTCATCGATGGATGCTTGCGCGGAGAAAGGATGAGATCCCCCGTGACCCGGGAAATCGGGAGCGATCACTCGGCGATCTTTCGCCAGGTGCGGCAAGATATTGGTGAAGGCAAGCCCGCTAAAGGGCGCAGGATGCAAACAGATCAGAGGCGGAGCGCCCCCTTGCTCTCCCGCCTCACGGAAATGGATTTGGCCATCTGGCCCATTACGATAGCCGCAGGTAATCATGTCAAGAATATTGCCACAGCGAATGACAATGTGAAAGATACCAAAGTTGCCACGACCACCGGGGCTAGGGTTTTCCACCCCGCGTCCAGCAACAACTCCAGACGGGATCGCATCGCCGTGGCGGTCACCGCTAGCAGCAAGCACCCCTTGGACAGGTTGAGCGACGCTTCGGTTGCCTGATCCGGGACCGCGACGAAGCTGTTTACGATCACCACGAGGAAGAAGACGGGTATGAACCACGGCAGCGCGACCCGTTTTGCTGCTCCCTCTGCTTTGGGGTTACCAGTCCGCGTGATCCACCATGCGATCAATGCAACCATCGGCGCCAGCATTGCCACGCGCGACAACTTTACCACGGTCGCGCTTGCCCCTGCTGCATCGCTATAACTGTACCCCCCGCCAATGGCCTGTGCCGCATCATGCACGGATGCGCCGATCAGGAATCCCGCCTGCGCATCAGACAATCCAACCGATTGCGCGATCGCTGGGTATGTCGACATGGCGATAGCGCTAGCCACAGCCACCCCAACAAGGGTGACGGAAAAGCGTGTCTGGTCCAACCGATCTTTCCCAATCACTCCGTACAAAGCAAGCGCGGCAGAGGCTCCGCAAATCGCGGTTGCGCCGCCGGCCAGAATACCAGTTTCGCGCTGTTCGCCGAGCACTCTTGCGGTCACCACTGCACTGGCAAAGGTAACAATCATCACCAACACCAAGCCGGCAAACGCAAGCCAGCCTAGCTCGGCAACCTGCGCAAATGTTACTTGCAGGCCAAGCAATACCAGTCCTGCCTGCAACAGGTAACGCGAAGCAAGATCTAGCCCGGGCGCAGTCCGTTCGACCTCAGCTAGAAAGCTTAGGGCAAGCCCGATCAGAAGTCCGAGCAAAATGATCGGGAAGCCATAATGCTCCGCCAGCCATGCGGCCGCCAACGATGCCGTCCCGCATGCCGCAAGGCCTGGGAGGTAATCAAGGAAATGCAGCTTGGCCGTCGCTGGCGGTTCATAGAGCTCGCCAAAAAGATCGCCCGCATAAAAATCAGGCGTGCTCTGTTTCATCGGCCACTTCCATTGAGGCGGGCGATCTGGTCACCATAAAGCCGCCTTGTCATTGGCATCATGGCGAGTGGGATAATCGCAAAGATGAATGGCACAGTAGCAACCGCTAGCCGTAACTCATCCTCCCCGAACACAAGGCTCGATAACTCACCCACCATAATCGGACCGAGTGAACCGAACCAACTGATCGCGAGATAATACAGCGCAACGACTTGACCACGAATTTGAGCCGGCGTGATAACAAGCAAAGCCGTGACACCGATTGCCGAGACGATGCCGATCCCCACAGTGTTGACACACAATATCAGGAAGGCCAGCTCAGCGCTGGGCATGAACATCGGCAAAGCTGCCGTTGGAACCATGATGAAAAACCCGATATACATCAAACGCAAGGCCGCATCGGGAACCCCCTTAGTTGTCCAGCTGTCTGAAATCGTGCCCATCAACATCATGTTGAGCGGACCGATAATCAGCAACGCAATGCCATTGAAAGTCGCATAAGTTTGCGGCGACCATCCCCAAGTCCGCTCAAAAACCGGGGCAAGAAACCCTTGACTATACGCAATCGCAGTCATGCAACAGACGACCATCACGAAACCAAAATATAGCGCAAAATTATCAAAGATGTATCGGAACGCATCGGCAATCCCGTTTCCGGCAATTACGTCTTCGCTCGTTTGAGCAGGGCGTCTGATTGGTTCGCGAACGAAGAAGAACAGAGCCGCAAAAAACAGCCCCGGCAGGCCAACGACAATCAGGGTAAAACGCCACGGTTCCAACTCACCAAACAGCGGTAAGCTTTGGGTGCCGCTAGCCGCCGTCCAGGCGATGACCGCACCCGATAGCAGTGAAGCAAGCCCCGCTCCTATCGGTAGTGCACTCGAATAGAACGCAATCGGCTTACCGCGTTTTTCCGGCGGAAAACTGTCTCCAATCATCGAGAATGTAGCGGGGCTAAGTGTTGCCTCTCCCACGCCCACGCCCATGCGGGCAGTAAACAACTGAGCGAAGCTTTTCGCAGTGCCCGTTGCCACGGTGGCCGCCGACCACAGTGCCATGCCGATAGCGACAATCCACGTACGCCGCCCGCGGTCAATCATCCATCCCATGAAGATACCGACGAAACCATATACAATTGTGAAGGCAGACAGGAGCCAACCAATCGCCCTGTCCGACAATCCAAACTCGGCCTTTATCGGCTCAATCAGCAAACCAAGAATATAGCGATCAACGAAGCTGAAGATATAGGCCAGAGTTAGCAGGACGACGAGCGTCCAGCCAGCAACGGCACTGGGGTAAGGCTTGTCCTCAGCGTTCACTTCTGCTCCATCTTGGGCAACTGCCTCAGCGCTCACTCGCCGGCTCCCAAAATCTTGTAGATCACGACTAGATTGTCGTCGAAATCAACGATCCCAATCTCCCGGCCCACACGGCCATCACCGGTCTTGAGCACTTCCTCCTCATAGACCGTAAGGCCAAGATCTCGCGCACCAGCCATCACGGCGTCAGGGTCTTGTGTTTCCAACACGATGGCATTGCGGCGCGGATGTGGAACCGGCTCCAGCACAATTCCCTTAATCTCAGTCAAAGCCATCACACGTTGTTGGTTAGGCAGGCTAAGCGTAACGAAGCCAAGCGTCGCCTCTGTCGGAATGGCAAAGACGGGCCGTGAGTAACTGTCCGGATTGTCGCCCAAACGATACTCAACCTCAAAACCCAGCACCCCTTCGTAAAAGGTCAGTGCGCGGTCGAGATCGGCAACAACAAAATTGCCGCGTTGAAATCGGGCGGGAGGTTTGTCACTCATAGCCATTCCTTAGGTTCGCCGCGTACGCTGCAGCATTGGACGCCCACATTGGCGCCGAAATAGAGATTCGCGAGGGCCCGTGGCATAGCGCCAAAACCCTCTTCGATATCTTGCACAGGTTTCAATCGGCCATCGGCAACCCAGCCTGCAATGTCACCCATTACTTGATCCCATCGATCAATGTGATTGTAGACGAAGAAGCCCCGCATAACGCTGTCGGTTGCACGTAGGCGCGTGTAGTTGGATAGCATGAACGGTTCTTCACGGGTGTATTCGCTGATCGAACCGCACAATACAATGCGGGCATGCATGCGCAGACGTTCAAGACACGCCTCCAGTGTCTCCCCGCCGACATTGTCGAAATAGAGATCGATACCATCGGCGCGCAGTTCATCTAGCTTCGCCTCGATATCGTCTGCCTTGTAATCGATCGCCGCACGGCAGCCATGCTCCCGGATGAAGGCGCATTTTTCTGCGCCTCCAGCAATGCCTACAACGTCGCAGCCGACCACATTTGTGGCCATTTGGCTGACCATTGAACCAACCCCGCCTGCGGCACCAGACAAGACCATTCGATCGCCTTCACGCGGATCACCGCAAGCGAACAAACCCGCATGCGCGGACAGGCCAGTCATCCCGAGAACGCCTGCTCCCAGTGCTGCAGGAAGACCGTTGTTCGGCATGCGAAAGAATTTTTCTTGCCGGGTCATCTTGCTGACCTTGTAGGTTTGCCAGCCGATCTGGCCCTGCACGACTTCACCCTCTCGCCAATCCGGGTGACGCGATTTGACAACTTGCGCGACCCCGCGCCCGTGAATCACATCGCCCGGGCCAAGCGTGGCATCACCCGTCCGCGCTGTTCCTTGCATATAAAACCGCATAACCGGGGCCAGGCCGAGATAATGCGTGCGTAGCAGCACCTCGCCCTCCCCCGGCTCCGGGATTGGCTCCGCATGCCAGGCAAAATCATCGGGCACGACATTGCCTTGCGGCCGGTTCGCAATACGCCATTGATAATTGGCATCATCGTCTATGATGTGGTCCGCATGTGCATCAAAGGCAGAAAGGACCGCCAAATGGCTCACCCTTCATGCACTCGCACCAATTGATTTACCTCAAAGAAATAACCGTCCAGATCCCACAAACTTGCGCCGACCATGTCCTTGACCTTGCCGTCTACGCCGGTAACCGACCAATCATTGGGTTCGGCATGAATGCGCGATCCATGGGCTCTGGCCCGTTCAATCGTAGCGCGGCAATCCTCGGCAGCGACAACGAAAACCGGGCTGCCGAAAGCGATCTCTGTCGGAACTTCAGATGGAATATCCGTCCGCTTGGGGTCAACCCATTCCAGCAGGCCGATCATGCCAATCGTGTCGTGTTCTGCCTGCATAATAATCAGGCGGGTCTGATCGCCCTTGCTACCGGCTGCAAGCTGGTTGCCCGACAATGTGAACGGCACATCCATCCAGCGTTTCATGCCGAGCACGTTCTCATACCAATCTGCTGCCTTGTCGGCATCACGCACCATCAATGTGGTCCGCTTTATAATATCAACCATTGAGCGCATCCTTAATGCTTGCTGCCTCGATCAACAGCACCTGACAATCAGCTATTCCTTCGCGAAGCTTCTTCGCTTCGCCATATTCCGGGCTGTCCCAAAATGCTTTGGCCGCAGCCCTGTCAGGCCATTCGGAAATAACCATCGAGGCCCCGTCCCCAAAATCTCCTTCAAGCAATTCTGCTCCAGGCCCGCGTAGGATATATTTACCGCCGAACTTTGCGACCAGCGCGCCGGCAGTCGCACCGTAACCTTCAATGAAGGCATCTCGATCAGCGATCTTTGCGGTAACGATCATGTAAGCAGGCACAGAATTCTCCTATTTCAGCCAGCGCGTCTTTTCGCGCAGATAGCATCCAGCATCCTTAGTATCGGTGGCCCGAATATCGAGCGCCCCATAATTGCCTGTCGCAACGCGCAGCATTATCTCAGCGCTTGCTCTGCGCAATGTTCGCCAATCCAAAGTTGCTCCTTGGGACCATGCCTTAGAACGGCTTCACCGCGCCCAGGAAACACACGCTCGCGATGGTTATCCAATAGATATACGCAGAGATCCGCGCTTGGCCGATTTCCCGTGCCAGTGCTGCCTCCTGCTCTGCGTCAGGCCCCATTGCGAGAATCCTGAATCGCTCGGTCCAACGCCGCATGACCAGGCGAAGAAACAAACCAATGCAAAGGGCAAAAGCATACATAATCATTTTGGCCGGATACCAGTGATTTCCCTCACCCACCTCAATCGGGCCGTAGCCACTCAGCGCCATCACACCGAACAGTACGAGAGCTGCGATCAGAGGGTAGCGCAGCAATTCTTCTGTCCGAGAGATTTTGACGCCAATATCTGTCTCACGCTTGATGAAGGCCCCCCAGGTCATCCCCAGCCATGCTGCGAAGAAGAGCCACATCCACCAGACACCCGATCCATCGAGCATCGGCACAAAACCGAAGAGCTTGCCCATATGCAGCCCGAGCGGGAGCAACAGAACAATGCCCGTGCGTGCGAGAATATCGATGCGATAGGCCGTTTCCATATGCCGCTTGCGCTCTTCGAGCGACAACGCCGGGTTCGTCACATGATAACTGGTCTGAAAGACACCCCACTCACCGCCGAGCCAATAGACCATGGCCAGAATATGCACCCAGCGCAAAATGCTAAGCTCGTGCAATTCCAAGAATTCCATTTCCCCTCCCATTCGCAGCAGACTGCTGGTTCAGTTAGCTCTTTGACAGCCGATCCACGATCTCCATGATTGGCGGATCTTCAGCCTCCATCGCTTCGACTTCTTGCTGGAAGCCGCGCATAATCCGAGAGACATATGCCTTCGTTGCTAGCCCGCGTTCTTCACCTTCTTCGCGTGTAGGCATGAAAGTCTCAACGTCTTCACGGCTCAGCGAGCCGTTCTTTTCAAGGAGTCGCTCAACCGTGTCTTGCCGTTCACGCAGAGCGGAAACTTCAGCGGCCAAAGCGAACACAACGGAATAGAGGCGATCTAGCGCGGGGTCCTCAAAATACTCAGGACGTTTGCCTTTGGCTCGGCGCCCCGATGCGAGGACCCAGTCGAAATCTTCATTGTTCATGCTGCAACCGCCTGCGTCTCGCCTTTCCAGGCGCCATAAGCATTCCAGATCGCAGCGCGACCGAAATCTTCTTCACCCTCGTCAGGAGACGGCGGAAAAATCTCTGGATCGACTACGGCGCGAACACCGACCGTGAATTGGTTTTCGCGATCAAAGCCTGCTTCAGCCATCACCTGCTTAAGGTCCTGCGAGTGCATCGCGGTCCAGAAAGGCTCGTTGTTATTAAAGGCGTCCCAATCGCGCATGAACTGCTCGAACAAGGGCATTTCATCAGAGTATTGAGGTTGTTCAATGTGGAAGATCAGGCCGCCTGGCGCGAGCACACGATGGGCCTCGGCCAAAAGCTTTGGCATCGCCTTGGCGGACAGCTCGTGCAGGAACATAGTGGTTTGCACCCAGTCAAAATGACCGTCAGTCCAACGCGATAAATCCTCGCCAGATGCCTGGACAAATTTGATGTTTGTCACACCCATCGAGGCCGCACGAGCCGCCGCATATCGCAGGCTCGCGCCAGCAGTGTCGATGGCGATAACCTCTGCATCAGGATAAGCCAGCGCAATTGGCACGGCATTGTGACCAACGGTACAGCCAATATCCAGAATCCGCTTAGGCGACCAATCAGGACGCTCTTTCTTGGCCCATTCAACAACGGCCTGCCCACCGCCATCGTTAAGTCCGCCAAGCGCGCCACCCGTTGTCGCAAACAGGCCAACATCATAATTGGCACCCATCGTCACGTCGCTAGGCACTTCTTCGCTGTGATAACCACCCGGCTGACAATGAATGTCTACCGCAGTCTGGTAGTGTGGTTGCTCAATAGCCGGGTCGAGCTCAAGCATATTGGAATGCTCATTATACTGCCTAGCTAGCGCATTGAGTTCATCAATCTGGCGAAGCACGATCTGGCGGCCATTATGTTGTCGCATCTCCATCGAATTGCGTTTCAACGCAGACCATGTTCGGTGCCAGCCATTCTGATTCATTGCATCGCGGATCTCATAGCGATGCTCTGGATCTCGGCCATGCTCTGCGCGGAACGAGGGCAAGGCACGCTTTTCATAGGCCAGCTTGTTACCTGCCCCGATGGCACCGGAGACATAACGATTGAAATGAGTGAGGAAATTGAAGCGCGCAGCTTCGTCATGCTGAGGCTTAGGCAGCATAGGATGACGAGTTAGAGCGGTATAAGGGGGCGGCAGATCGGAAGACATCTTTTGATCCTAAATAATTTGTCCGGACAAATTTGAAGCAAGCTCTTCTGGCTGTCAACGCCTCAATAGACAGAAAACGCACGAAACCGAATTCGGTTTTTGAAATTCATCACTGATCCCAGGCAAAGAATATCGTCGCTCGTGTGTGGATGCGGATTTTCGATCGGGGTCGCAGCGATTAGGCAAAGACAGATAGTAGAGTTTGCAATCACATTGAAATGTGATACCTTGCAGATATGAGCACATCAACAATCACACGCGTTCGCACACTCGTCGAAAATGGCGAGATGACCAAAGCCGGCCTCGCCCGCGCCGCTGGCCTCCATGCTAACACTCTGCGCGACTGCGCAGATGAGGACTGGAATCCCACCACGGAGACGCTGACCAAATTAGAAGCGTTCCTTAATGCCAATGATGAGCGCCCTGTTCTGGTCGGAATCGAAGAGATCATCGACGAAGCGCGCAATGGCAAGATGTACATCCTCGTCGATGATGAAGACCGCGAGAACGAAGGCGATCTGATCATCCCGGCGCAAATGGCGACACCCGCCGCGATCAACTTCATGGCGACGCACGGACGCGGCCTCATCTGCCTCTCACTAGACAAGGCGCGGGTTGATCAACTGGGTCTGGAGCCAATGAGCCGCAACAATAAGGAAAGCATGCAGACCGCTTTCACGATCTCCATCGAGGCGAAAGAAGGCGTGACCACCGGCATCTCTGCGGCGGACCGCGCGCGCACTGTCTCGGTTGCGATTGATGCGACCAAGGGTCCGGACGATATCGTCACGCCTGGCCATGTCTTCCCTCTGACCGCTCGCGATGGCGGCGTGCTAGTGCGTGCTGGCCATACCGAGGCGGCCGTGGACATTTCACGCCTTGCAGGTCTCAACCCCAGCGGCGTGATTTGCGAAATCATGAACGACGATGGCTCGATGGCGCGGCTTGATGATCTGGTGACATTCGCCCGCAAGCATGACCTGAAGATTGGGACAATCCGCGACCTCATCGCTTATCGCATGCGCAATGACCATCTGGTTGAGCGACTGGACGAACGCGCGTTCGATTCCGACTATGGCGGGCAGTGGCGCATGATTACCTATCGCAACACCGTGTCTGAAAACGAAGCCTACGTCTTGCAAAAGGGCCACATTCAGCCCGGCGAGCCGACCATCGCCCGCGTTCACCCGATCTCGGTGTTTGACGATGTGCTGGGCCAGCCTGGCCCGCGCAAGCGCACCTTGCAGCGCGCGATGCAGGCGATTGGCGAGCATGGCTCTGGCATTATCGTGATCCTGACCGGCCGGGTCGGATCAAGCGGCGAATACACCGCCGATGAGGCCAATCGCAACGTCGGCATCGGGTCACAAATCCTCGCCGATCTGGGCGTTGACGATATGATACTGCTATCCAATTCACAGCCCAACGTCGTGGCGATCGAGGGTTACGGCCTGAACATCGTCGGGCACCATCCCATTCCGGAGTAAAGATTATGGCCCGCATTCTGATCGTCGAAGCGCGCTTCTATGCGCATCTAAATGACATGCTGATCACCGGCGCGAAGGCCGCGATTGAGGCCGCCGGACACGAGGCGGAAGTGCTCACTGTGCCAGGTGCACTCGAGATCCCAGGCGCGATTGCACTCGCGGTGGAGGGCGGAGGCTATGACGCCTTTGTCGCGATTGGCGTGGTGATCCGCGGCGAAACCTACCACTTTGAGATCGTGGCCGGGGAAAGCGCACGGGCGATTATGGCGTTGACCATGGATGGCATTCCAATCGGCAATGGCATCATCACTACCGAGAACGAAGCACAAGCGCTGGAGCGCGCCAATCCCGCAGCGAAGGACAAAGGCGGCGAAGCGGCGAAGGCGGCGCTAGCTCTGCTGGACCTGACGCACAGGTTCCCACGCTGACACTGAAAAGGGAAAAAGCTGTGCCAATTTCGAACTATAGGGCGAAAACTACGTAGTTTCCCTCTGTAGATTTTATGAAGGCATTAGGTTGAATTGGCAGGCATCAATTCAGCGCGTGTTGCAGTCCGCGGGACGACGTAGATGACCTTCAAATTGGGATCGATTTGTTTTGACCGCTCAAGAGAACGCAATCCAGGCTGAGATTGCGCCGATTATCATGACCCTAGAGGCACAGCTATCGAATCTGGACAGGATCGGTGCGTTTATTGCCGCTGCACATGTTGATGCTGCGATCACCAAGCTGCGCATGGATTACATGTCAGGAATAGAAGGACCAAAACCGCCCGCACGCCCGCATGCGTAATCACACGTAAAGCCAAACTTATTCCGCTCCATTATGGAGAGAAGCAAGGGCTACACAGGGCGACCGGGGGCAAACCGTTCAACCATTCTTCAAGCCCATACGTGCAAGGAGGATTGCTTGGTTCGGCCGAGTTCCACATCTCTCACCATGGCTATGCTGAGCTGACCATGGATGAAGCTCGCAGATCAACTTTATCAGACCGCGACATGTCAGACGACCATGTGACAGATAATGCTCTGACCGATCAGAGCGCAACCGATGAGCGTGCCCCCCTCCAATCTGCAGACCAGCATCAATCGAGTGATCCCCGAACAAGTGCATCCCAAGCAAGTTACGGTGACCTGGCACCCGTAGCAGACCAGTTAATCGCCATTGCAGAGCAGTTGCGCTCTGGCGATCGGGCTGCAGTCTTCGCTTCGCTCACCGGTGGGGAGGACAGGGCCAGCACAAACGCCGACGCCTGGAATGAGGGAGCCCCTGCCCCGATCTCAGACGCACCTCAAAGCGCCCCAGCAACCTTATCAGCCCGGCGGCGCAGCTACGCGTTCATGGCGAGAAAAGCGTACGATGTGCGGCGCACACGCGGCACCTTCTTCGGCGATCCTGATCTATTTGGAGAGCCCGCGTGGGACATATTGCTCGACCTTTACGTCGCGCATGTCGACGATAAGTCCGTCTCTGTCTCCAGCGCCTGCATTGGCTCCGCTGCTCCGCCCACCACCGGGCTGCGCTGGCTTGGTGTGCTGGCGGAACAAGGCCTCATTCTGCGCGAACAAGACGCAGAGGATCAACGCCGCATTTTGGTGCGGCTGAGCGACACCGGATTGAAAGCGATGGATCGCTATTTTGAAGAGGCGGTGAAGCGCGGCGCGACCTAGTCACCACGCATCAGCCGCCCTCACGTCACTGTCAGGCTTAAGCGCTCAGCGAACCAAAACAGCCCATTCCCGCATAGTCTGCGCTTGCGCCCAGCTCTTCCTCGATCCGGATCAATTGGTTGTATTTCGCGAGGCGGTCAGAGCGCGCCAGCGAACCGGTTTTGATCTGCCCGCAATTGGTCGCAACCGCCAGATCAGCGATGGTGGAATCCTCGGTTTCACCAGAACGGTGGCTCATTACCGAGGTGTAGCTCGCGCGGTGCGCCATATCGACCGCTGCCAGAGTTTCGGTGAGCGTTCCGATCTGGTTGACCTTCACCAACAGGGAGTTCGCCAGCCCCTTGGCAATGCCCATTTCCAAGCGTTCTGGATTGGTCACGAACAGATCATCGCCAACGAGCTGAACTGTGTCGCCGACCGCCTGTGTCAGAGCCGCCCAGCCGTCAAAATCGTCCTCGTCCATGCCGTCTTCGATGGAGCGGATCGGATAGTCTGCGCACAGTTTCGCCAGATAGTCGGCCATGCCCGGACCATCGAGCGACACGCCCTCGCCGGAGATTTCATATTTGCCATCGCGGTAAAACTCAGTCGCGGCGCAATCGAGCGCGAGCACCACGTCTTTGCCAGGGGTAAAGCCGGCCTGCTCCACCGAGGCCATGATAAAATCGAGCGCCGCCCGTGTGCTCGCCAGATCAGGGGCAAAGCCGCCCTCATCACCTACGGATGTCGCCAGGCCTTTGTCTGCCAGACCTTTTTTCAGCGTGTGAAAGATCTCAGAACCCCAGCGAACCGCCTCGGCCAGGGTTGGCGCGCCAACTGGCATCACCATGAATTCCTGAATGTCGATCGGATTGTCCGCGTGCTCGCCGCCATTGATGATGTTCATCATCGGCACTGGTAGGCGGTGGGCCGAGACCCCGCCAAGATAAGAGAACAGTGGCATGCCGCGCGCATTCGCCGCCGCTTTCGCCACGGCCAGGCTGACACCGAGGATTGCGTTCGCGCCGAGGCGACCCTTGTTTTCCGTGCCGTCCAACGCAATCATCGCCATGTCGATATCGCGCTGATCCTCGGCGTGCAGGCCATCCAGCATTTCCGCGATTTCGCCGTTCACCGCATCGACCGCTTTCAGCACGCCTTTGCCCTTGTAACGCGCCGCATCACCATCTCTCAGCTCAACCGCTTCATAGGCGCCCGTCGATGCCCCGGAAGGCACCGCAGCACGCCCAAAGCTGCCGTCGTCCAGCAACACATCCACTTCGACGGTTGGGTTGCCCCGGCTGTCCAGAATTTCGCGGCCGTGCAGATCAATAATCGCAGTCATGTTTTGCTCCGGAGAGAATGTGTTGTATATTACTAAGACACCCCCATATAGTGGGAGCAAATGCGCTCTATGCTTCGGATCAATTCCGCGCAAGGCGCGTTGGACTATTGAAGCGAATGTGCCCCTATACATTCGCTGTGAATACGTATCTGGAGGATCAAAACAGACCAATGGCTGACGCAAAGAAAACCAAACCCGCCGCGAAGAGCGGCAAAGCCCCAGCTAAACGCACCCCAGCGAAAAAGGCATCCACTGCCAAGAAGGCTGCACCAAAGAAAGCCGCGCCTAAGAAAACGGGCGCGACCGCGAAATCAGCTGAGAAAATGCCTACCGTGCCGGTTGAAACTGGCAGCGAGCATCGTACTGAGGCGAAGAGCCGCTTTAACGCAGCGCTAGAAGAGGCCAAAGCAGGCGCAGCCGCACTGCGCGCTGAAGCCGGAACGCGCGCTGGATCTTATCGGGAGAATGCAATGAACAAGAGTGACGATTTGGTGGCAGACGCCAAAGCTTACGGCGATCAGGCCAAAACCAAGGCCAATGAGCTTGCCACGGAAGGCAAAGCCGCGACCAGCGACGCAATCGCATCGGTTGGCCGCGTGGTTGGCGATACAGCTGCTCAAATTGATGAGCGTTTTGGCGAGCAATATGGCGATTATGCGCGCAAAGCCTCTCAAAGCTTGGTCGAAGCCTCAGCAAAGCTGGACGCGAAAAGCGTGGACGAGCTGGGCGAAGATGCCCGTGAAATGGTCCGCAAGAGTCCCGGCGTTGCCGTTGGTCTGGCCGCCGTTGCAGGCTTCCTGATCGCGCGCATGTTCCGCGGCTCTAACGATTAATCTGCGCTTGCTAGGGGCTGTGCATGCGCGATGAGGAACAGCCAAACCGTCTGGGAGACGATGCGAATTCTCACCCGGACGCCGCGCCAGCGGGCCAGAGCCCGGTGGACGGACAGGCTGTGTCTGATGACGCTGACACCCCCTTGCCCGACAACACAGATGACAATGAATTCAGCGAATCTCTATCCGAAGAGATTGCCGCGCTGATCGATGACGGCCGCACCTATGCCGAGGCAGAGCTTGCGTTCCAAAAACGGCGTGCAAGCTTGGCCGGTCGCAAGATCGGCGGTGCAGTTGTCTTTGCGATCCTGGCGCTCATTCTGCTGCATTTGATGTTCATCGCCTTGGCCGTCGGCATGGTCATCGCACTGGAGCCGTTGGTCACAATCTGGGGCGCAATCGGCATAGTCGTCGGCGTTCTGCTGCTCGGCGTGATCGGCTTGCTGCTGCTGGTTCGCAGTAATGCCTTGGGTCTAGTCGCGCTGTTCAAAGGCGATGACGAGGCATGAGCAAGCTCGACAAGCAATTCCTAGAAGACCGCGAGCTGCGCAACGCCGCCCTCGCCGCGCTCAAGGACGACATCACCCACCTCAAAACCGGCCTGTCCGGCAAGGGGCTGGCAGAGCGCACCGTCCGCCGCATCGGCACTGGCGCAAAAGACGCACTGGGCGATGCTGGTGAGGCTGCGAGTGACAATCGCGGCATTATCGCAGCTTTGTTTGGCGCGATCGCCCTGTGGTTCGCGCGCGGCCCCATCCTCGAAGGGCTGGGCCTGGAGCTGATCGGAGCCGGCAAAGACGGTAACGAAATCGAGGAAGACCTAGAGGCAGAAGCCCCAGAAGACGACACTTTGGATGACGGCAAGGAAATCGCCGAAATTGAGATAGCCGCAGAGGACGCAGCCCCTACCCCCGAGGATGCGCCTAGCGAGACGATACCCGGAGACGACAATGACTGACACAGGCGACAAGCGCGACGAGCTGCGCGCCAAAATCGAAGCCAGCGAGCGCCGCAATGCGAAACGCACCATCGGCGATGATGCGGCAGAGGCGGCGAGCGCAGCGGGCGAGTTCATCAAGAAGAACCCCGCCGTGGCGATCGGCGGCGCGGTCGCAGCAGGCCTCGCGTTTGGCATGATGACGAAGCCGGGCCGCCGCGCGGCTGGTAAAGCTGCCAAGGGCGCGGTGAGCGGCGCGAAGAAAGGCGTAGAGAGCGTCAAAACTGCCTCTCTTACTGGCGCCAAGAAACGCAGCAATGAGGTGCTCTCGCTGATCGGTGATGCGGTGATCGCGTACGGTATAAAGGCGATTGATAGCGCGATGGACGCCGCCCAAAGCGGCCAAGATGTAATCGAAGACCTGAGCGATGCTGGCACCGCAAAAGCGCGCGAGCTCAAACGCGATGCGAGCCATGTGGTGGGCAGTGCCAGCGACACCACTCGCGCGATCTCTCGCCGAGCAACGCGCAAGGCAGAGCGCGCGGTGCGTGACATCAAAGGGCGTGTCACCCGCTGAGCGCCACCTCGCTCCATGTGTTAATGCGCAGGACTTGCGCCCAGCCACGCTTGCTTTAAGGCGCGCGGAGATATTCTTGCTCCCCAAGGAAAGGCGCCAAACATGGAAGAAACCACTCCAACCCAGAAGCTCCACCTCGTCATGGGTGGCCGCGTAACTGACCCTCGCGGGATCGAGTTCGCTGATCCGGAAAGCATCCACGTTGTCGGCGTGTTCAGCAGCTATGATGCCGCTGAAGAGGCATGGCGCGCTCAGGCTCAACGCACTGTCGATGATGCTGAGATGAAATATGTGGTGGTGCATATCCACCACCTGCTCACGCCCGACGCCTAAGCGCCCTCGCAAGATCGAGGTCGAAGCGCGGTGGAATACACCATCCGTCCATACCGCGACGCCGATGCGGATCGGCTCGCTGAAATCATGCAGGCTGCAATCCTCGCGATTGGCCCTCGAGGCTATTCGCCTGAGCAGATAGACGCTTGGGCTGGCCGCGTGCCAGGCGGCGAACGGTTTCGCGAACGCGTGGCGGCGGGTGCGGCAATCTTCATCGCTGCTGATAAAGATGATGTGGCTCAGGCCTATTCGCTGCTGGAGGTTTCAGCGGAGGACGGCGGGCACCTCGATCACCTCTATTGCCACCCGGATCACACTCGACGCGGTCTGGCAGAGAGGGTTCTAGGCGCAGCGGAAGTGCACGCACGCGAGCAATCTACCGCCCGCCTGTATACCGAGGCGAGCGAACTCGCCCGTGCCGCGTTTGAGCGTGCAGGTTACGTGGTTCAGCATCGCCGTGACTTTGAAATAGACGGCGTGCCGATCCACAATTTCGCGATGGAAAAGCCGCTCACTTAGAGCAGCTTCGCCTGCAAAATTTAGATGAATTCGATCTTGTCGACGAGGTAGAACTTGTCGCCAGACGGCACAGTCACTTCGATCTCGTCTTCGACCTGCTTACCAATCATCGCCCGCGCGAGAGGTGAGCTGAACGAAATGCGTCCCGCTGCGGCATCAGCCTCTGTCTCACCAACGATCTGATACTTCACCGGCTTATCATCATCGTCGAGCAACGTGACGGTCGCGCCGAACACAATTCTGTCTCCGGTCAGCGTCGCTGGGTCGATAATCTGAGCACGGCTGACCTTGCTTTCGATGTCGCCAATCATGGCTTCAACCTGGCCCTGACGCTCTTTCGCAGCGTGATACTCGGCATTCTCGGACAAATCGCCATGTGCACGAGCTTCTTCGATCGCATCAACAATTTTTGGGCGTTCATCACGCAAAGCTTTCAGATCGGTGGTTAGCCGCTCATAGCCCTCAGCCAGCATTGGAACTTTTTCCATCGTCGCCATTCCGTCTCTTTCTATTGGCGTAAGCCCCCGAGATTATAGGTCATTTCGTGCATAACCGCTTCTGCCGAGGCGGCGAGATTGCATCGAAATGTCGGGAAACTTCGCTGTATTACTCAGCTATAATAGTCTTGCAATGCGCGGACTTCAAGCTGGCTTGGCTTTACAGCGCCAATTGCGGCTGCCGCCGCCTTCGATGCGGTGGCCGTTGTGTAATAGGGAACCTTCTTTTCCAAAGCGGTGGCGCGGATCGATTTGGAGTCCCGTAGAGACTGCCAACCCTCTGTGGTGTTGAAGATAAGCGCAATCTCGCCATCGATGATTTTGTCGACGATATGCGGCTGGCCTTCTGCGACTTTATTGACCTTCTCAACCGCCAGCCCTTGCTCCGCCAGATATGTCTGAGTGCCTCCGGTCGCGACAACCTTGAACCCCTTGTCGATCATGCCGCGCACAGCAGGCACGATCACGCTCTTGTCGCTGTTTTTGACCGAGACGAACAAAGTGCCCTCGCGTGGCAGGGTCATCCCTGCGCCCAATTGCGATTTGAGGAAGGCGGCCTCGAAATTGGTGTCGATGCCCATCACTTCGCCGGTCGATTTCATCTCCGGGGTCAGGATCGGATCGGCGCCGGGGAAGCGAGCGAATGGGAACACCGCCTCTTTGATTGCCATATATGGCAGGTCGCGGCGGAAGGCCGGGAAGTCTGACAGTTTCTCGCCGGCCATCACCCGCGCGGCGATCTTCGCCACCGGTTGGCCGATGGCCTTTGCCACAAACGGCACGGTGCGGCTGGCACGCGGATTGACCTCGATCAGATAGACGACTTGCTGGTCATCCTCTTGCTTCACCGCAAACTGAATGTTCATCAGGCCGCGCACGCCCAATGCAAATGCCAGAGCCTCTGCTTGGCGCTCCATTTCAGCGATGGTTTCTGGCGGCAGCGAATATGGCGGCAATGTGCAGGCGCTGTCGCCGGAATGCACGCCCGCCTCTTCAATGTGCTGCATCACCGCGGCAACGCGCACTTCGTCGCCATCGCACAGAGCATCTACATCGCACTCAATCGCATCGCGCAGATATTGATCAATCAACACTGGGCTCTCACCCAATACATTGACGGCGGTGTTGATGTAATCATCGAGCTGCGCCTCGGAATCGACGATTTCCATCGCCCGTCCGCCCAGCACATAGGATGGCCGCAGCAGCACCGGATAGCCAATATGCGCAGCGACAGCCGCGGCTTCATCGCGGCTGCGCGCAATGCCATTGGCCGGCTGCTTCAGATTGAGCTTGTTCACCAGCTTGGCAAAACGCTCACGGTCCTCGGCCAGATCAATCGCGTCGGGCGACGTACCAAGGATCGGGATGCCAGCATCTTCGAGCGCCTGAGCAAGCTTCAGCGGCGTCTGCCCCCCGAACTGCACAATCACGCCCACCAGCTCGCCAGTGGATTGTTCCACCTGCAGGATTTCCAGCACATCTTCTGCAGTCAGCGGCTCAAAATAGAGCCGGTCCGATGTGTCGTAATCGGTCGAAACGGTCTCCGGATTGCAATTGACCATAATGGTCTCATATCCGACCTCTTCCAGCGCAAAGCAGGCGTGGACGCAGCAATAATCGAACTCGATCCCCTGCCCGATCCGGTTCGGACCACCGCCTAGAATCACAATTTTCTTGCGATCCGATGGGGCCGCCTCGCACTCTGGCTCTCCGAATGTCGGCGCTTCATAGGTCGAGTACATATAGGGCGTAATCGCCTCGAACTCCGCTGCGCAGCTGTCGATCCGCTTGAACACGGGGCGCACGCCCAGCCGTTCGCGCAGGGCGCGCACTTCGTCCTCGCTGGTTGCCCCCGCCATAGCGTGCAGCGCATCATGCAGCAGTCCGCTGCGCTTCGCCTGCGTCTCAGCCATGCCGCCTGCCACGCCGACGGAACGCACCGCCAAAGTCGCCAGCCGCTTGTCGGAAAAACCCATGGCCTTCAGAGAACGCAAACCGTCCGCATCTTGCGGCAAGCCGTTCTGAGCAATGTCGCTCTCTGCGGCCACAATCGCCTCAATCTGGCGCAGGAACCACATGTCATAGCCGGTGATCGGTTGAATATCTTCCGGCGTCATGCCCTCGCGCATCGCCTGAGCAACGTTCAGCAGGCGGTCCGGTGTGCGCTGGCTGAGCGCCGCGGTGACGACATCGCGGCTCACCCCCTCCAGCTCGCGGACGCGGTTGAACCCGTCGAGCCCGGTTTCAAGACCGCGCAGAGCCTTCTGCATCGATTCCTGAAAGTTGCGGCCAATCGCCATCACTTCGCCGACCGATTTCATCGCGGTGGAAAGCTTCGCCTCTGACCCTTTGAATTTCTCAAAGGCAAAGCGCGGGATTTTCGTGACGACATAGTCAATCGTCGGTTCAAAGCTGGCCGGGGTCGCGCCGGTGATCTCATTGGTGATCTCATCCAGGGTGTATCCCACCGCCAGTTTTGCCGCGACGCGGGCAATCGGGAAGCCCGTGGCTTTGGATGCGAGCGCGGATGAGCGCGACACGCGCGGGTTCATCTCGATCACGATCAGGCGGCCATCCTTGGGATTGACCGCAAATTGCACATTCGACCCGCCGGTTTCCACGCCAATCTCGCGCAGCACATTGAGGCTGGCGGTGCGCATAATCTGATATTCTTTGTCGGTCAGTGTCAGCGCCGGGGCCACCGTGATGCTGTCGCCGGTGTGCACGCCCATCGCATCGACATTCTCAATCGAGCAGATGATGATGCAATTGTCCTTGCGGTCGCGCACGACCTCCATCTCATATTCTTTCCAGCCGAGCAGCGATTCCTCGATCAGCACCTCCGTGGTGGGCGATGCATCGAGCCCTTCGGAGACGATCTTGTCGAATTCCGCCTTGTTATAGGCGATGCCGCCACCCGTTCCGCCAAGCGTGAAGCTGGGCCGGATAATCGATGGCAGACCAGTTCGCTCCAGAATTTCGCGCGCTTCCTCCAGCGTGTTGGCGACGCCGCTGCGTGCGCTTTCCAAGCCGATTGCATCCATCGCATCGCGAAAACGCTGGCGGTTCTCCGCCTTGTCGATTGCGTCTGCTTTTGCACCGATCATTTCAACGCCGAACTTCTCCAACGTGCCATCGGCATCCAGTGCAAGCGCGCAATTGAGCGCGGTCTGCCCGCCCATCGTCGGCAGCAAGGCCATTGTCTCATCGGGATGCGCCGCGCGCTCTTTCTCGATGATCTTGGTCACGATCTCTGGCGTGATCGGCTCAACATAGGTCCGGTCCGCAAACTCCGGATCGGTCATGATCGTGGCCGGATTGGAATTGACCAGAATGACCCGGTACCCTTCCTCTTTCAGCGCCTTAATCGCCTGAGTGCCCGAATAATCGAACTCGCACGCCTGACCGATGATGATCGGACCCGCGCCAATGACGAGGATGGAGGATATGTCGCTGCGTTTGGGCATCTAGGCGTGACCCTTAAAAGGATGGTTGTGGTAGGGGAGAGGCATGGCGGCGGGGATCATCAATTGTCCTCACCTTCGGCGCTTGCACCGCGCGAATTCTGCAATTTGAAACTGATGAAGCGCATTCCCGGCTTTTGCATGGCGCATCCACTGGCTAGCACCTGATCACCCAGCACGGCCTCACCGCGAACTCGGTAAAGGGAGGGGTCGTCGCCGAAATAGAACGCGCCGTCTTCCGTCACGCTCAGCTCCATAAAGGCGGCGACAGGCGGCGCGGTCGCGCCAAAGGCAGACGTCCGCAGCGAGCCGCGCGAATTACCGGAGGGGGGAACGATCATCTCGTTAATCGCCATCAGCTCCATCTTGGTAATGTCGAAGGCATAGGTTGGCACGACCTGCCCCTCTGCCGCCTCCAGCAATTGCCTCACTTCAAGCTTGCCAGAAAGACGCGCAACGCATTCCTCAGCGGTCTCTTCAACCTCACGCCAATCCTTGTTCGCGAATGGATTTTCGCAGGCAGAGAGCAACAAGAGGCTGGCCGTAAGCGTTAAGCGAGAGACGACGGATCTCACTCCAGACCCCCAACGAATTTCTCAAACAGGTAGAAGCTGTCTTGCGGGCCCGGTGAGGCCTCCGGGTGATATTGCACGCCAAATGCGCGCTTGCCCCTCACCGCGATCCCGCAATTGGAGCCATCGAACAGCGATACGTGCGTCTGCTCCAGCGTGTCAGGCAGGCTATCCGCATCCACCGCAAAGCCGTGGTTCATGCTGGTAATCTCGACCAGTTCGAGTGTCTCGCCCCAGCCCTCGCCTACGCGCTGAACCGGGTGGTTTGCGCCGCGGTGTCCCTGGTGCATCTTCACCGTCTTTGCGCCTGCGGCCAGCGCCAGCATTTGGTGGCCCAGGCAAATGCCAAACAGCGGCATGTCGCGCTCCAGCAGAGCCTTGATCACCGGCACCGCGAACTCACCCGTTGCCGCAGGATCGCCCGGCCCGTTCGACAGGAACACGCCGTCTGGTGACAGCGCGAGAATATCCTCCAACGAGGTCTGTGCGGGCACCACGGTTACTTTCGCGCCGGCGCGCACCAGATTGCGGAAGATGTTGTCCTTCGCCCCGTAATCAATCGCGACCACATGCGGGGTCGCGTCAAACGCCGCGCGGCCGTAGCCGTGGCCCAAGCGCCAATATCCGCCCTCCCAGCTTTCCTGAGCCTCACGCGACACGCGGCTGGCGAGGTCCATGCCCTCTAGCCCGGCCCAATCCTGCGCGCGCTTGATCAATGCGGGAATGTCGAACGTGCCGCTGGGCGAATGCGCAATCACGGCATTGGGCGCCCCGGACAAGCGGATGCGGCGGGTCAGCGCGCGGGTATCAACCCCGGCCAGCCCGATCTTGCCATTGGCCGTCATCCATTCGGTAAAGCGTTCAGCCGAACGGAAATTTGACGGCTCCGTCACATCCTCGCGCACGACGCAGCCAACCGCGCCCTCCACCTGGCTTTCAACGTCTTCGCCATTGGTGCCAACATTGCCGATATGCGGAAAAGTGAATGTCACGATCTGCGCAGCATAGCTGGGATCGGTCATCACCTCTTGATAGCCGGTCATCGACGTGTTGAAGCAGACCTCGCCGACGTTTTCACCGGCGGCGCCAAAGCCGCGTCCCCAGATCACCGAACCATCGGCCAGAACAAGGACTCCCGTCGCGCCGGTGGGTTGCGCGCGAGAAGATGCGGTGTCGGCCATAGGGCGCTCCGAGTCAGTGGGTTTCCAGCAATGTCGCTAAGACCCACGGGCTAAGCTTGCACCTCGCCCGCGTCAACCTATGTCAGGGCCCATATCTCAGCTAAAGAGCCCGTTGGCTCAAACCATCCACAAGAAAGACGATATAATGCGCGACACCATCAAAGCCGCCACGATTTCCGCAATGAAGGCAGGCGAAAAGGAGCGTACAGCAACTCTGCGCCAGATCTCCGCCAAAATTAAGGACCGCGATATTGAGCTGCGCACTTCCAACAAAGAAGTGCCGGATGATGAGCTGGTGACGTCAGTCCTGCAGAAAATGGCGAAGCAACGCCGCGAATCGATCACGATGTATGAAGATGGCGGACGCGCGGAACTGGCCGCGAAGGAACAGGCGGAACTCAGCATTATCGAAGAATTCTTGCCGACGATGATGAGCGAGGACGAAACCGCAGCCGCCATCGCCGCGATCAAGGCAGAGCTTGGCGCGGACAGCATGAAAGATATGGGCCGGGTCATGGGCGAGCTGAAAAAGCGCCACGGCGCGCTGCTCGATGGCGGAATGGCGAGCGGGCTGGTCAAAGCTGCGCTTTCTTAAGGCGCGATCACGCACAGATTGTTCCACAAGCCGCGCTTGATTGCAGCGGCGACTAGGCGCATTTTCTTCTTATGGCACTTTCCCCGCAATGGCTGGATGAACTGCGCGCGCGTGTGACGCTGTCGACGGTCATCATGCGCACCGACAAGCTGCAAAAGGCCGGGCGTGAGTGGAAGGCGTGCTGCCCGTTTCACGACGAGAAATCGCCCAGCTTTACGGTCAATGATCAAAAGGGCTTCTACCACTGCTTTGGCTGCGGCGCGCATGGCGATGTGATCCGCTGGATGACCGACCAGCGCGGCATGGGCTTTATGGATGCGGTGAAGGAACTAGCCGCCGAAGCGGGAATGGAAGTCCCTGCGCCAGACCCCGTGGCCGCAAAGAAGGCGGAAAAGCGCGCCAGCCTGATCGATGTGACCACCGATGCGCAGCAATGGTTCATGGACAATCTGCGTAGCGGATCGAGCGCAGAGGTGCGCGAGGCTCAGGAATATCTGAATGGCCGCGGCCTCACCCGCAAAGTGCTGGATGAATTCGGCTTCGGCTATGCGCCAGAAAGCAAGCAGGCGCTGGCGGGTGCGCTGTCCAAGTTTGATGAGACGATGCTGGTTGAGACCGGCATGCGGATCGCCACCGATGACGGCACCAAATATGACCGGTTCCGGGGCCGCATCATGCTGCCGATCCAGGACGCACGCGGTCGGGTGATCGCATTCGGTGGGCGCATTCTGGGTAAGCGCGAGGGCATTGCGAAATACCTCAATTCGCCTGACACCCCGCTGTTCGACAAGGGCCGCACGCTTTACAATCTGCACCGCGCCTCCCCCGCCTCTCGGCAAACGAACCGGGTGATTGTGGTCGAAGGCTATATGGACGTCGTCGCGCTGGCGCAGGCAGGGTTTGAGGACGCTGTTGCCCCGCTCGGCACGGCGCTGACTGAGATGCAGCTGGAAATGCTGTGGCGCATGGTGGAGGTCCCCACTCTGTGCTTTGATGGCGACAATGCGGGGCAAAAGGCGGCGATGCGCGCGATTGGCCGCGCCCTGCCGATGCTTGCGCCGGGACGTTCACTCAACATTGTGCGCCTGCCCAGCGGGATGGACCCGGACGATCTGATTGCCAAAAGCGGCCCGCAGGCGATGGAGAAATTGCTGAGCGAACCGGCCAGCCTGCTGGAGACTTTGTGGCAATTTGAGCGCGATGCGCAGCCGCTGGATAGTCCCGAGGCCAAGGCGGGCCTCAAAAAACGCCTGCTCGATCATGTCGACACCATTGGTCACGGAGACATTGCAGCCCTTTATCGCCGCGAATTGCTGGACCGTTATTCCGCCTTTGCCTTCCCGCCGAGAGAGCAGCGCGGCGGATCAAACTCAAACTGGCGCAGCGGTGGCGGTGGCCGTCAAGGCTTCGGCAAACCGCGCAATCCAACCCTGTCAGCGGAGGCGCGCGGCCAGTTGCAACGCGCCATGTCTGGCGGGATGCGCGATGCTCTATCGCGGGCCGTAATCGCAGGCCTTGTGCGCCATCCAAACGAGATTTCGCGCCACTCAGAGGCGCTCACACGGCTCGCTCAACTCGACCCGAAAACAAATGATCTGGTGGAATCCTTGTTCGAACTTGCAGAAACGCTTGATTCGGGTGGCACAAACGCCATATCAGAGGCGCAAGGCCTTCCCGCCCCACCGGACGATAGTCGTTATGCTTTCCTCAGAGAAGGCACCACACCGAGTGATGCGAGCGAGGAATTGGCTGAAGCTGTGTCGTTACTGGTCGAAAGACCTGCGTTGGATGCTGCGCTATTGGCAACCATCGCTAGGTTTGATGAAGACCCTGAAGGATCGATGGCTGAGCAAGCCCGGTTACGACAAAGCCAGACATTATTGAACGATCGATTGAAGGCCTTCGGGCGCCGCAAGGCCGCACAAGCGGCGACAACAGATTTAACCTCGACGCCAGATGACGATCCGGCGAGCGACTTTAGAACGGACTAATTGGGATCCATGGCTTCAAAAGCTAAAGCGCAAGACAAAGATGATGCTCCACTGATCGACCTCAACGAGGCGTCAGTTAAGAAGCTCATGACCAAGGCGAAGAAAAAGGGCTACATCACTTATGATGAGCTCAACGAAGCTTTGCCGTCTGGTGAAATGAGCCCGGATCAGATCGAAGACATCCAAACCGCTTTGTCGGAAATGGGCGTTCAAATCGTCGAGAACGACGAAGAGGCTGAGGCCGAAGCCGAGCAAGAAGCCGAAGTTGCAGAAATGCAGGTCGGCGACGAGAAGAAAGACGCCAAAAAAGCGCCTGCCGCAGCGGTCAAGAAGACCGGCACTGGCGAGCGCACCGATGATCCGGTTCGCATGTACCTGCGCGAAATGGGCGCGGTGGAATTGCTCAGCCGCGAAGGTGAGATCGCGATTGCCAAGCGGATCGAAGCCGGCCGCGATATGATGATCATTGGCCTGTGCGAAAGCCCGATCACATTCCACGCCATCATCCATTGGTCTGAAGCACTCAACAATGAAGAAATGCAACTGCGCGAGATCCTCGATCTGGACGCGATGCTTTCCAAAGAGCCGCCTGCTGACAAAATGGCAGAAGGCGCCGAGGATGATGACGACGGCGAAATCTCTGAAGAGACCGCTGGCCCAACCATCCGCGACGATGATGACGACGACAGCGACGAAACATCCGACGAGGATGAAGACGGCGAAGAAGGCAGCTCCAAGCGCGAAGAAGAAGAGGAAGAGGACAACACTCTTTCACTCGCGCAGATGGAAGCCACGCTTAAACCGGATGCGATCGAGCGCTTTGCACGTATCACCAAGCTGTTCAAAACCTTCGAGAAACTTCAGGCTGAGCGGGTCGACACTCTGGCGGCTGGCAATGAATTCCCGAAGGCCAAAGAAAACAAGTACGAAAAACTTGGCGAAGAGCTTACGGCGGAAGTCGAAAGCATGCAGTTCCATGCGACCAAGATCGAATTCCTGGTCGACAATCTCTATGCCTTTAACCGCCGCCTTACCGCTCTCGGCGGCCAGATGCTGCGCCTGGCGGAGCGTCACAAGATCAAGCGGATCGACTTCCTCAAAAGCTATGTCGGCAATGAGCTCGACGATAGCTGGATCAAGGCGAACGCGAAGAAAGACAAGAAATGGGCCGCTTTCGTTGAGAAAGAAGGCGCAGCGGTCGAGCGTATTCGCACCGAAATCACCGATATTGCCGCCAACACCGGTATGGCCCTGCCTGAATTCCGCCGCATCGTGAACATGGTGCAAAAGGGCGAGCGCGAGGCGCGTATCGCCAAGAAGGAAATGGTGGAAGCCAACCTTCGCCTGGTGATCTCCATCGCCAAGAAATACACCAATCGCGGATTGCAATTCCTTGATCTTATTCAAGAAGGTAACATTGGCCTAATGAAGGCGGTTGATAAGTTTGAATATCGCCGCGGTTACAAATTCAGCACCTATGCGACCTGGTGGATCCGTCAGGCGATCACCCGCTCGATCGCGGACCAAGCGCGCACGATCCGTATTCCGGTCCACATGATCGAGACGATCAACAAGCTGGTGCGCACCTCACGTCAATTCCTGCACGAGGAAGGCCGCGAGCCGACCCCAGAGGAAATGGCAGCGCGCCTGTCCATGCCGCTGGAAAAAGTGCGCAAGGTGATGAAAATCGCCAAGGAACCGATCAGCCTCGAAACGCCAATTGGTGATGAGGAAGATTCGCACCTGGGTGATTTCATCGAGGATAAGAACGCGATCATCCCAGTGGATGCCGCGATTCAGGCAAACCTGAAGGAAACCGTCACCCGCGTGCTCGCATCGCTGACCCCGCGTGAAGAACGCGTGCTGCGGATGCGCTTTGGCATCGGCATGAACACCGACCACACTTTGGAAGAAGTCGGTCAGCAGTTCAGCGTGACGCGCGAACGCATCCGTCAGATCGAGGCGAAGGCACTGCGCAAGCTCAAGCACCCTTCGCGGTCACGCAAAATGCGCTCTTTCCTGGATCAGTGATGCCATTTAAGCGATTTGCCTTGTGCGCCGCTCCGCTGGTTTTGTGGGCGGCGCCATTGGCTGCGCAGGGGACGCCCAATGGTGACGACGCAACTGCATCTGAGACGAGCGATATGCGGCTGAGCCTCGCCGCTGACATCCTAGACAAGTCTTTTCCTGAAGAGACACGCGTCGAAATGTTCCAGACGATCACTGATCAAATGGAAAGTCAGATGATGCAGTCTTTGAGCGGCATGATCACAGACGAAAATGCGAATGGCATTATCGCTGATTGGCAAGAGCGCCTGTCTGTAAAGACCGACGCCATCATGCGCAGCCACATTCCAGCCCTAATGGATGGCTGGGTCATGGCCTATGCCGAGACCTACTCAGAGCCGGAATTGCGCGACATCCTTGCGTTCGTCTCAACTCCGAGTGGCCAGGCATTTATGCAACGTTCGCAGGATCTTATATCTCACCCTGCATTTGCCGGTGCAAATCAGAATTTCATGGATGAGACCATGAAAACCGTGATGGCCGAAATGCCCGGACTGATGGATGAATTAATAACGTCTGGGGCAAATCCCGCTGAATAGGGCGGGACACGCCCTATCCATTCATTGAGTCGTAAATCGGCATCGTATCGGCAACCGGATCAAACCGCACCCAGGTCGCAATGGCGAGCGCGCCGACCAAGCATGCCCCCGCGATGATAAAGCAACGTTTCGCATTCACCGCCGGGATCATTGGACCAAGCACCGGCACCATCAAAGCCGCGAGCAGAGCCACCACCATTGGCGCATCCGGCCCAACACCTTGCATAAATTGATGCCCGAATTGCAGCATCAATCCAAGCACCACACCGCCGCAAACCACCGCGACCACTTTCGCAATTGCTCCATCGGACTTGCCCGTCACCACCCCGACAATTCCCGCGAGCAGCAGCGGCCAAACCACCAGAAACGCGGTGGTCGACACGAATATTTGCATCGCCAAAGCGATCAAAATGCCAACGATGCTGCCGCGCCGCCCAGCCCATAGAGGCGCGCTAACTGCGAGCGCTGCGATACAAATCAGCAACGCCTGCGCCTCCAGCATCGGGATTGCCGCCAGCCGGTCGTAATAAACCGACTCGCCAGCCCCCTGCCCCGAAACCGCATTGAGCGTGTAAAGCGCGAGCCCGCCACCCAGGATCACCACCGCAGAAGCTGCCAAACTCCTCCACCAACCGCCCGGCTGGTTCATTCGCAAGCAAATCACATGCAGTACCGCGGCAAGCGCAAGCAGCACCCAGCCGATGACCGCGCCATAATGCAGCAGGAAAATGCCGAACACGTCGAAGAAAGTTCGATCCTCCGCCGCCTCTGGCAGCTCATCCGCATTGGCGAGCGCCAGCGTCAGCTCCAACGTCTGATCGCCCATATCCTGCACGGCGCCTTGATCCAGGTTTTCCGGCGTGGCCTTAGCCGAGTGATACAGGCCCGGCCTGCCTATAAAGGACAGATTATAGGCCACATATGGCCGCTCCAACGCGGGCGTCAGGTCGGTGTCATTGGGAAGCACCTCGTATACGAAGGTCGCCAGTGACGACCCGCCTGGCCGCGAGACGGCACCTGCATAAAGCTCAATTGCCGCTCTATTGTCTTTCGAGGTCTGAAACAGGGTCGTGCGCCCGCCTGCGCCGCGTGCCTCAAGATTGATCATCCCACCAATTTTATCCGCGAGCGGATTTTCATCGATGAACTGCTGCGCGCCGAGCAGACCCAGCTCCTCACCATCAGTCATCAATACGATGATATCGCGCTCAACTGTCCCTTGGCTGGTGATCGCGCGCACCGCCTCCAATATGCTCGCAACACCTGCCGTGTCGTCAGAGGCTCCGGGTGAGCCCCAAACCGTGTCGTGATGCGCCATAAGGGCGATGGCAGGCTTTGCCCGATCACGGCCGGGGATAACGCCAATAACATTGGTCAGGGTCAGCGCATCGGGCGGCGCCTCGCCGCTCCACCGCCCCAGTCTTGCAAGGCTGCGCTCTGGAACTGACCCTTCGGAAAGCGACACCTCCGCGCCCAGCGCCTCCAGCTCAGCGACCAGATAGCTGCGCACCTTGGCATTGGCGACGGAACCTGTGGGATGCGGCTCCGCCGCGATAATGCGCACATGCTCCATCGCCCGCTCGGCAGAAAAGCTCGCCTCATCGCTGCTGATGCTAGCCGGGGATTGCGGCGTGGTGCCCAAAATCGCGAGAGCGATGCCGATCACAACCGTCACAGCCAAAGTCAGCCAGCGCATTCAAATCCCCTTGCCTTTTCCAAGCGATGCGCAAGCTTGTTCAACAAGTCAAATGAAGCGCCTTTGCCCAATCCGCACGGCAAAATGCAAAGTTTGCGAGCCAGCTTGCCAAAAAGCCACCGGAAAAGCCGCCCAGTGGGCCTAGTCATCGGGCGCGCGAGGCCCTAAATCACCGCTCATGCGTATAGCAATTGCATCAGATCACGCCGCGACAGAAATGAAAGCGGAAATCGCCGAATGGCTCATCGAAGAAGGTCATGAGGTGGCCGACCTTGGCCCGGCCGCGGGCGAGAGTGTCGATTACCCCGATTATGGCTATAAATTGGCTGAGGTCGTTGCGGAGCGAACAGTCGAGCGCGGCATCGCTCTGTGCGGATCGGGTATTGGCATCTCGATCAGCGTAAACCGCCATCCTGGCGTGCGCTGCGCGCTGGTGTCAGAGCCGCTGTCTGCCGCCCTCGCGCGGGAACACAACGATGCCAATGCCATTGCGCTGGGTGCGCGGCTGACCGGCATCGAAATGGCTAAGAGCTGCATCGCGACCTTCCTTGAAACAGATTTCGCCGACGCTGATGATCCCGCTGGCCGGCATCAGCGCCGCGTTGCCAAACTCGGCACACCGCCCATCCAGACGACACGAATCGAGACCCACCAATGAGCACTGCCCCTTCTGACGTTCTGCCCGTGATGGACGGTTTCTGGAACGATGACCTCGCCGCCGCTGACCCGGAAATCTCAGCCGCTGTCAACAGCGAACTTGCTCGCCAGCGCGACAAGATTGAGCTGATCGCGAGTGAGAACATAGCGAGCCGCGCCGTGCTGGAAGCGACCGGAAGTGTCTTCACCAACAAATATGCCGAAGGCTATCCCGGTAAGCGCTATTATGGCGGCTGTGACTATGCCGATCAGGTCGAAACATTAGCCATTGAGCGCGCCAAGCAATTGTTTGGCTGCAACTTTGCCAATGTTCAACCAAACAGCGGCAGCCAGATGAACCAGGCTGTGTTTCTCGCTCTGCTAGAGCCAGGCGACACCTTTATGGGCCTTGATCTCAATTCTGGCGGGCACCTGACCCATGGTTCACCTGTCAACATGAGCGGAAAATGGTTCAACCCGGTCAGCTACGGCGTGACCGAGGGCGATGAGCTGATCGATATGGACGCGGTTGCAGCGACCGCGCGTGAGCACAAACCGAAGCTGATCATTTGCGGAGGTACGGCCTATTCGCGCACTTGGGACTTTGCCGCGTTCCGTGCAATCGCGGACGAAGTCGGCGCCTATCTGCTGTGCGATATGAGCCACATCTCGGGCCTGGTCGCAGGCGGCGCGCACCCATCACCCTTCCCGCATTGCGACATCGTCACCTCCACCACGCATAAGAGCCTGCGCGGTCCGCGTTCTGGCATCATCCTGTGGAATGATGAAAAATTGACCAAGCCGCTGAACATGGCGGTCTTCCCTGGCCTGCAAGGCGGCCCGCTGATGCATGTGGTGGCCGGTAAGGCAGTGGCTTTCCGCGAGGCTTTGCAGCCTGAGTTCAAAACCTACGCGCACCGGATCGTTGAAAACGCCCGTGCGCTCGCCGCAAGTCTGGAAGAAAACGGCCTGCGGATCGTCTCTGGCGGTACAGACAACCATTCCATGCTGGTTGATCTGACGGCGAAAGATGTGACCGGTAAGGCCGCCGAGGCAGGTCTCGACCGCGCCTGGCTCACCTGCAACAAGAACGGCATCCCGTTCGACACACGCTCGCCATTTGTGACCAGCGGCATCCGCCTTGGCACACCAGCAGGCACGACGCGCGGCTTTGGCCCGGTTGAATTCCGCACGGTGGGCAAGCTGATCGCAGAGGTCGTTGATGGCCTTTCGAAAAACGGCCCAGAGGGCGATGCGCAAGTCGAAGAAAGCGTGCGCGCCCGCGTCAGCGAGCTGTGCTCCGCTTTCCCCGTTTATCCGGGTATGTAAGGACCAAGATCATGAGCACCCCGCAAGATGATGGTCCTGACTGGATTGACGACACCAAGGCTGAACTCTCCGGCATGGCCAAGGAAGGGATGAAGCACCCTTCAACCAAGCCTGTGCTGACCGGCGCGGCGATTGGTGCGGTGGCCGGTGCAATCCTGCCCGTGATCAGCCTACCGCTCGGCCTTGCCGCAGGCGCTGGCATCGCCTTTTACAACCGTATCAAGAAGTAGCCCCGAACCATGCGCTGCCCCTTTTGCGCGAACGACGACAGCCAGGTTAAGGACAGCCGCCCGACCGAGGACGCAACCGCGACCCGGCGCCGGCGTCAATGCTCCAGCTGCGGCGCGCGCTTTACCACTTTTGAACGCGTGCAATTGCGCGAAATCGTTATCGTCAAAGCAGGCGATGACGGGCAGGAAGAACGCCGCGAGCCGTTTGACCGGGACAAGCTGGAACGCTCCGTCTCGCTCGCCTGCCGCAAACGCGGCGTGACACAGGACCGGATCGACCGGCTGGTGTCCGGCATTCAACGCCAAGTGGAAACCGCTGGCGATGCCGAGGTGCCCTCTGCCAAGATCGGCGAAATGGTGATGGAGGGGCTGAAGCAGATCGACAGCGTCGCCTATATCCGTTTCGCCTCGGTCTACCGCGATTTCAGCGAAGCGCGCGATTTTGAGGAATTTGCCAGCACCGTGCAGGAAGCGGCGCAGGACTGATCCGCGCGCATGGCCAGCTGCACCCGACCCATCATCGTCCTTGTCCGTCCGCAAATGGGCGAGAACATCGGGCATGCCGCGCGCGCAATGCTCAATTTCGGGCTTACCAAGATGCGTCTGGTCGATCCGCGCGATGGCTGGCCCAATCCGGCCGCTGGCCCCACGGCGGCTGGTGCGGATATCGTGCTGGAGCAGGCGCAGGTCTTCTCCACCACCGAAGATGCGGTGGCCGATTGCGCGAATATCTACGCCACTACGGTGCGCAAGCGCGGTGTCTCAAAGCCGGTCGTTACCCCGGATGAGGCGGCGCAGGAAATCAAAGCTCAGCCCGGACGCAGTGCGATCCTGTTCGGCCGCGAGGCATCCGGCCTGGCAACCGAAGACGTAGGCCTAGCGCGCAGCATCCTCACAGTGCCGATCAATCCGGAATTTGGCTCGCTCAATCTCGCACAAGCGGTGATCCTGTGCGCTTACGAATGGTCAAAAGTGGCGCGCAGCGAGGCTGGCCTTGCTCAGCCGCCGCGAGAGGATCTGCTGCCCCCTGCCCCGCAAGAGGAGCTCGACGGATTGGTCGCGCACTTTGAGCAATTGCTGGAGCCAAAGGGCTATTTCCTGCCCGAGCCGCGACGCGAGGCAACCGCGCAAACCTTGCGCAATGTGCTGACCAAGCCGGGGTGGAATCACCTAGAAATCCGCACCTTGCGCGGGGTCTTGTCCTCGCTCGGGCGGACGCGGCGGGATCCCTAGCCCAACCGCGCGGCAAATACGGGGTGCCAAGGCGGCGACAAAGGCTTGACGCGCCCCGCAATCCTGCTATTCGCGCGCCTTCGCAAATTGGCTCCGCACCCCGGTGAAGCGGTAGCCGCGTTTGAGGCATCTCAAGCGGAGCGATGCCGGGTTCAACGGTCGCCACTGGGGCGGCTCATGCAATTTGAAAGATATATCTATGACGAAGCGTACCAGCTCGAAGCATAAACTTGACCGCCGGATGGGTGAAAACATCTGGGGTCGTCCAAACTCTCCAGTGAACAAGCGTTCTTACGGTCCTGGCCAACACGGTCAGCGTCGCAAGAGCAAGATGAGCGATTTCGGCCTTCAGCTGCGCGCGAAGCAGAAGCTCAAAGGCTATTACGGCGATGTCACTGAGAAGCAGTTCCGCAGCACCTATAAGGATGCGACCCGGATCAAGGGCGACACCGGTCAGAACCTGATCGGCCTGCTTGAGCGCCGTCTCGACATGATCGTATACCGCGCGAAATTCGCACCAACGATCTTTGCCGCTCGTCAAATCGTCAGCCACGGTCACATTCTTGTGAACGGCGTAAAGTGCAACATCGCCAGCCGCCGCTGCGATGTGGGCGACGTGATCAGCCTCGGTGCGAAAGCCAAGGAAATGGCTCTGGTTATCGAGGCGCAAAGTCTGCCAGAGCGTGAAATTCCTGACTATGTCGCGCCTGATGGCACCGACAAGATCACTTTCACCCGCGTACCGAAGCTCGACGAAGTGCCTTACCCGGTAACGATGGAACCAAACCTCGTGGTCGAGTTCTACTCGCGCTAATTCCCGCGAGCATCTGATACGAAAAGGGCGGCCCCCTCCTTCAACGGAGCGGGCCGCCCTTTTTGTTTGTGATACGGCCTTGGTTCTCCGGCAGCGACGGCGCCCTGTCGCAAGTCGTCTTCTGTACCGCAAAAAGCGGACTGACGGCTCACGACCCAAGAGTGGACATTTGTAGCCGCTAAATCAGATAGACAGCCTTCTTTGAACGATATAGTTGCTGATTGCACTTCGAGCGCGCCATCAATTCAATAAGACAAAAAGCGGAACTATCTGCCAAAAAGCCTTTGCCAGATTGTCTTTGTTTCGTGCGGGCCTGAGGGTTGTGAGGCCTCGTCTTCTGAGGCAGCACTGGCGGTTTCTTGCTGAAAATTCGGCGCTTGATCGTCAAGACGCGTTTTCTCAATTGGGCGCCAAAACACATTAATGCAATCAAGAATAGCTCGTTCGTTCAAATCATAGAGGTTGAAAAGGTCGGATTGAATCACACGCTCGTGCTCGTCTGGGTTCAGGTACAAGAACGCGACCCCATCTTCGAGATAGTCGCATTGCACGCCATAAAATGAACCTGCTGCTCCCGTCTTTGCGAAGGCAGCAAAAAATGGCCTCAGAAAACCGAAGTGCAGCCCTCTTCCACGGTTCAGCTCAGTCACAAACTCTCCTTGGTCAGTCTCGATCTTTAGTTCAAAATCATCCCCGTCCTTCGCTGCGCAATAGCCATCACTGACATGCAAGATATTGATGAGGTCACCGGCAATTGCGTTCAAATCTCGAACTGCATCGGCATAGGGTTCGCCTTGGTAGAGATCGTCCTTCCAAACCGTTTTGCATACATGCTCCAAAGAGCGCAAAATTTGGGTCACAGCAATAAGTTCAGAATCAGCGCCAATCTTCTCGAAAACGAACTCAAGCGCTTCTTGGCCATAATAGGGGCGTGGCCCTAGCACGGCGAGGATGTGATCGATCGCAGTCCTGCGATCTTGCGGTGTCTCAAGACTATGAAAATCGATAGCTGGGGTGTCCACAGGCTCTTGGTCCTCCTTGTAGTTCTATCGCCCAAACATCTGCGAGAAGACCATTTGGGTCAAGAGCAGTAAATGAGACTAACCCGTGTACTGTTGGTATCAGTCAAACTTCAAAAGACGACCGGCAAGACTCGCTGTTAGACCTCAAGAGCCAAAAGCAGTTGCCTGCTCTAAATCCATTTGCGGTTGCAGTTTGAGCGCGCTGTGTCAGTTTAGTCTTTCGTTCCACAACAAGCAGACAGACTTCTCACGACTCAATTGCGGACAAAGCGATCCAATGCGAAAAGGGCACATGGCACGAAGGAAACTCACTAACGAGGAGCGGCATTTTCGAAGGATTGGATCGGGCATTCCGTTCTCGCGCTGGTGGCCCGCAATCGCGATCTTTGTTGGCGTAGTTATCGCCGTATCGAATGCTCAATATGTAGCGACTTGTACCGGGATACCATTGGGCGAATACAGCGGGCCGCGATCAGCGCGAATAGCTATGCTATTCGCATACCCTCGCAGCCCGTATCTACTGCGCGAAGGGCTATATGGCTGGTTGACCTTCTTGAGCCTGTGGGGCCCGTGGCCATTTGCAATTTTGAACTGGCGTTGGGCGAGACGTCAGAGGAAATTTTGGGATGGCGAAAGGTTGCGTGAGGCAAAGCGCCCCAATGGAAAGCGCGCAGCAAAAGCATATGATCAAGATAGTCCGCTTTCACCTCCAGAAACAGCCGTAATCGCTGACCTATCTCCGATCCATTAGCGGACGTCTCCAACGCAATAGGCGACGCCTAGACCCGCGTGCGGTCCCATTCCTCAAATTCGTAGGCGATCGAACCTTCGACCAGACGCTCCCAAATATCGCCGATGACATCGCCGGGCAGGCCGCGCGCTTCCGCCTCAGCCACAGCAGCGGCAATCACGCTCGCCTTGCGCGCTTCATCACGCACCACATCGCGGCTGGGCTTAATCCGGGCCGCCGCCCGCATATAGCTAAAGCGCCGCTCCAGCAGGGCCACCAACTCCCGGTCGGTCGCATCCACGCCTTCACGCACTTCGGTCATGCTCGCGCATTCCTCAGGGGCTTTGGCCTCTGGAGCTTTGGCCTCGGGGGTCTTGGGCATCACTTACGATCTTTCAGATAATCGCGCCGGAAATCAGCGGCAAAGGCAGAGAATGTTCCGCCCGCAATGGCACCGCGCATCGCCTTCATCAAGCTTTGGTAAAAGGCAAGATTGTGCTCGGTCACCAGCATCGCGCCCAGGATCTCTCCTGATTTTTGCAAATGGTGCAAATAGGCCAGCGAATAAGTGCTACACGTCGGGCATTCGCAGCGCTCATCAAGCGGTCCGGTGTCCTCTGCAAAGCGCGCATTGCGCAAGTTAATCGCGCCGTTCCAGGTGAATGCCTGGCCATTGCGGCCAGAGCGGGTTGGCAGCACACAGTCAAACATATCGATGCCGCGCTCCACCGCGCCGACCAGATCGTCGGGCTTGCCAACACCCATCAGGTATCGCGGCTTATCCTCCGGCAGCTGGCCCGGTGCATAATCGAGCACGCCAAACATCGCCTCTTGCCCCTCGCCCACGGCCAGGCCGCCGACCGCATAGCCATCAAAGCCGATGTCGGTGAGCTTCTCAGCGCTGATCTTGCGCAGCGCTTCATCGAGAGCGCCCTGCTGAATTCCGAACAAGGCCGAACGCGCCGCGTGTGCGCCGCCGCTATCAAACCCGTCGCGGCTGCGCTTGGCCCAGCGCATGGAAAGCTCCATGCTAGCGGCGATCTCATCACGCGGGCGATCTGCACGCGGGCATTCATCAAACGCCATCACAATATCGCTGCCCAGCAGGCGCTGAATTTCCATCGAGCGCTCTGGGGTCAGCATGTGTTTTGAGCCATCGATATGGCTGCGAAACTCCACGCCTTCCTCAGTCAGCTTGCGCAGGTCAGACAGGCTCATCACCTGATAGCCACCGCTATCGGTCAGGATCGGGCGATCCCAGTTCATGAAGCTGTGCAATCCGCCCAGTTTCGCCACCCGCTCCGCGCCCGGACGCAGCATCAGGTGATAGGTGTTGCCAAGGATAATATCCGCGCCCAGCGCCCGCACGCTCTCTGGCTTCATTGCCTTCACGGTGGCCGCCGTGCCAACCGGCATGAACGCAGGCGTCGCGATGGTGCCGCGCTGCATCTCAATGCTGCCGGTTCGCGCCTTGCCATCGGTGGCAGCGATGCTGAATTTGAAACGCTCGGTCATAAGTCGCGCAGCGCCTAGCGCGTCACTCTCGCAAGCGCCAGCCAGTCTTGAAAATGAATGCGATAATTGCCGTGCAAATGACCAAAAAGCCGAGCGTCAGGCCCAGCGACAACTCAATCGGCACATCCGAGGTACCATAAAACGTCCAGCGCAGCCCGCTGACCAGAAAGGCAATAGGATTGGCCAATGCGACCGAATTCCACGGCTCTGGCAAATCATCAATCGAGTAAAATGTGCCCCCCAGGAACGTCAGCGGAGTGAGAATGAGCAGCGGGATAATCCCAAGCTTTTCAAAACCATCCGCCCAAATGCCGAGAATAAAGCCGAACAGAGAGAAACTCGCCGCGATCAGCATGATGTAGAGCGCGGCAAACAGCGGATATTTAATCTCGTAATCGACAAAGAAGGTCGCGGTGACGAGGATGATGCCCGCTAGCAATAGCCCCTTGGTCGCCGCCGCGCCCACAAAGCCGATCAGCGTCTCTGCCACGCCAACCGGCGCAGAGAGCAGCTCGTAAATCGTGCCGGTAAATCGCGGCATGTAGATACCAAAACTCGAATTGCTGGTAGTTTCCCCCAGCAGGGTAAGCATCAGCAGTCCGGGAATGATGAAGGCCCCGTAAGCGACCCCGTCAACCGGCTCCATCCGTGCGCCGATGACCGTGCCGAACACGATGAAATAGAGCGATGTGGTGAGCACGGGCGAGAGGATCGACTGGAATGCCGTGCGCAACGCCCGCATCAATTCGCGAGTGTAGATCGACCAAGCACCGCGTGCGTTGAAACCAAAACTCATTGCGCGGCCTCCTGCTGATCGGAGAGGAGCGAGACAAAGATATCCTCCAGCGAGCTTTCACGGATGTCGATACCAGTGAAGTCAATTCCCGCCGCGATCAGCGCCTTGGTGAGCTCGGCGACCTGTTTGCGGCCCTTGCCTGTCCCATCTCCGCCGCGAAAGCACAGCTCGCGGCCATTCGCGCTCAGCTCCAATGGAAACGCCGAAATGCTCGGTGGCAATTCAGACAACGGCTCAGCCAATTGCAGCACCGCCTCCGTCCGGCCAAGCCGCTTCATCATTGAGGCCTTGTCATCCACCATCAGGATCTTGCCGCCGCGAATGATCCCGACGCGGTCAGCCATTTCCTCCGCCTCTTCGATGTAATGAGTGGTGAGGATAACCGTTGTCCCGCGTTCTCGCAGAGCGCTAATCTGCTGCCACATGTCTTTGCGCAGCTCGACATCAACCCCAGCGGTGGGTTCATCAAGGAACAACAGCTCTGGCTCATGCGCCAGCGCTTTCGCGATCAGAACGCGGCGCTTCATCCCGCCCGAAAGCTCGCGGATTTGCGCACTTCGCTTTTCATAGAGGCTGAGCGAGCGCAGGATTTCGTGGATGCGCGCTTTTTCCGGCGGATGTCCAAACAGGCCGCGTGAATAGCTGACCGCGCGTTCAACAGTCTCGAACATATCCGTGCTAAGCTCTTGCGGAACCAGGCCAATGCGCGCTCGCGCAGCTCGCCATTCACGCGACAGATCATGACCGAATGCGGTGATCACCCCGCCGCTTGGCCGCACCAATCCACAAACCGCGCCGATCAACGTCGTCTTGCCCGCCCCGTTTGGCCCAAGCAGAGCGAAAATCTCGCCCTTGCGGATCTCCAAATCAACATCATCCAGCGCCCTTACGCCGCCAGAATACACCTTGGTCAGGCCTGCGATGGAAAGAATGGGTTCATGCATGGCCATCGGTTACGGCAGCAGCAGGGACGAGTCACCATAAGAGTAGAACCGGTATTTGTTTTCAATCGCATGGGCATAGACCGTCATCATACGGTCCCGGCCCATTAGCGCGCTGACCAGCATCATCAGCGTCGATTTCGGCAGGTGAAAATTGGTCATCAGCCCGTCAACCGCACGGAATTGATACCCCGGCGTGATGAATATGTTGGTATCGCCTGCAAAGGCCTCGATCTGGCCATCCACCCGCGCCGCGCTTTCGAGCAACCGCAGAGAGGTGGTGCCAACCGCGATCAACCGCCCGCCAGCCGCGCGCGCGGCGTTCAGGCGCTCGGCAACATCGGCCTCTATCCGACCAAATTCGCTGTGCATTTGATGATCGTCGGTGTCGTCAACCTTTACTGGCAGAAATGTGCCCGCGCCCACATGCAAGGTCAGCGTCTCTCGCCCGATCCCCGCCGCATCAATCGCATCGACGAGCTCAGGCGTGAAATGCAGCGAAGCCGTGGGCGCAGCAACCGCGCCATCCTCGGTGGCAAACATGGTTTGATAGTCCTTGAGGTCAGCCTCATCGACCCCGCGTTTGCCCGCAATATAGGGCGGCAGAGGCATCCGCCCCGCCCGCTCCAGCAGCACTTCAACCGGTTCCTCGCCTTCGAACATCAAAGTGATACTGCCATCGGCATGGCGAGCCTCCGCAATGGCGGTAACTCCTCCACCAAATACCAGTTGATCGCCCTCTTTCACGCGTTTCGCATTGCGGATGAAGGCCTGCCAGCGGCGCAGATCGATCCGCTTGTGCAGCGTCGCACCGATCTTGGCTTCACCACCGGCGCGCCGCCCCTCCAGCTGAGCCGGGATCACGCGCGTATCGTTGAAGACCAGCACATCGCCCGCCTTAAGCAGGCTGGGCAGATCGCGAACGCATTTATCGGCAAACGGCTCATCCCCCCGCGCCACAAGCATGCGCGCAGCATCGCGCGGGCGCACCGGGCGCAGCGCAATCAGATCTTGCGGAAGGTCGAAATCAAACAGGTCAACGCGCATGCGCGCGGCCTTAGCTGCGCCTGCCCGCTGCGGAAAGCAAAACCGGGATCAGATTCTTAACTGATCGGCGCGCTTAGAGCGTCCGCAGTGATCTCTTCTTCCACCGCTGGTGCTGGCAATGCCGGTTTCGGCTTGTTGTCGCTGGCCAGCGAGGCCTGAAGAATGCGGGTTGGCTCGGTTGGCGGCTCGCCCCGATTGATCGCATCGACGCCGGCCATATTGCTGATCACGCGACCTAGGTTGGTGTAGCGCTTATCCAGGCTGAAACGCGGGTAGAATACGATGAAGAACTGGCTGTTCGCGCTGTCTTCTGAGGTAGCTCGGGCCATTGCCAGGCTGCCGCGGACATGCGGCATCGGGTTAAATTCTGCCTTGAGATCAGGTAATTCAGAGCCGCCCTGACCGGTGCCCGTTGGATCCCCGCCTTGAGCCATAAAGCCCTCAATCACGCGGTGAAAAATGATCCCGTCGTAAAATCCTTGACGGGTCAGCGTTTTGACCCGCTCAACATGGTTCGGCGCCCAATCCGGCTTCAACCGGATTGCCACACGTTCGCCGTTCGACAGATCGAGCACCCAGACATTATCGGGATCCTCATTGATATCAAAACTCACGGGCCCAAAGACCCGGCGTTCTGCCGCTGGCGCTTCGGCTTCTGCTGCTGGCGCTTCACCTTCTGCGGCTGGTGCCTCACCTGCGGGATCCGCGTCTTGCGCAGAAGCAGCATGAGGCGCACAAAACAGCGCAAGCGAAGCGGAAGCACAGAGTAGTTTACGAAAGATCATGAAGGTCGTTTTTCCGGGCAATTGTGTGTTCTGGACGCTGTTTAACCACGCGCGCCTGACACTTCAATGAATGAGTGACACGCCATCGACAACTTAGCGCAGGCGCGGGGCAGCGCGATTGGCCTAACAATCGCCCTTCAGTCCGATTTCTTTAACCCGTGCATTGACCTCATCACACACTTTTTTACTGACAAAAGGTTTTATATCACCGCCATATAGCGCAATTTCCTTGACCAATTTCGAGGCAATGGGTTGGAGCGATACATCGGCCATCAGGAACACGGTCTCAATATCGTCATCAAGTTGCTGGTTCATGCCCGCCATCTGATATTCATATTCAAAGTCCGCCACCGCGCGCAATCCGCGGATGATTACACTTGCGCCTTGCTTTTGCGCGAATTTGACGAGCAGCGCGTTGAAACCCACCACTTCGACATTGCTCACGCCCATATTCGCAACCTCCCGCTCGACCATGGCAAAGCGTTCTTCGGTCGAGAACATAGGGTTCTTAGACGGATTGGTGGTGACCCCAATGATAAGCTTGTCGACCAGCTTCGCCCCGCGCCGAATAATATCGGCATGGCCCAAAGTGATTGGGTCAAAGGTCCCGGGATAAATTCCGATGCGTTCGTTCATGTTCACCGATCCCTCTCAACCACAAAGCGCGCGAGCGCTCTCAGCGTCTCTGCCTCTTCGCCGTAACTCGCGAGGTGGCCAATCGCCTGATCGACCAGCGCGCTCGCCTGTTCGCGCGCCTTTTCTGCGCCCATCAGGGTCACAAAGGTCTGCTTGCCTTGGCTCTCGTCTTTGCGCAGCGCTTTGCCCGCCTTCGCTTCATCACCGCTCACATCGAGCAGATCGTCGGCAATCTGAAATGCCAGGCCAATATCGCGTGAATACGCCCGCAAATGCGCGCGCCCTTCCGGGGCGACCTTGCCCATGATCGCGCCCATCTCCACCGATGCAGCCAGTAAGGCTCCGGTTTTCAGCTGCTGAAGCCGGGTGATGGAGTGAAGGTCGTATTCGATCCCTTCATCATCGGCGACCATATCCATCATCTGACCGCCCGCCATGCCTTTCATCCCGCTGGCTGTGCCCAGCGTCATCATCAACTCGCTGCAGGTAAAGGGATCCGTGCTAGTGTCTTGATCGGCCAGAATTTCAAACGCCAGGGCGTGCAAAGCGTCGCCCGCGAGCACGGCAGTTGCCTCGTCAAACACCTTGTGCACAGTCGGCTTGCCATGGCGCAGATCATCATCGTCCATGCAGGGTAGATCATCATGGATCAGCGAATAGACATGAATAGCCTCAACAGCGCAGGCTGCGCGCAGGGCCGCCGTGCGATCGACGCCGAACAATTCCGCTGTGCTAACCAATAACAGCGGGCGGACACGCTTTCCGCCACCAATTGCGGCGTATCGCATCGCCTCGACCAGCCGGGCGCGCGTGTCCTGGGGCACAGGCAAAAACGCATCGAAAACAGAGTCGATCTCGCCTTGAACACGCTTTAGCTGATCGGCCAGCAAGCTTGCTTTATCCCCCACGCGCCGCGGCTCCTATTGCTGCGCGTCGAGCGGCTCTGTGCCGGCGGCGGCGCCATCACGGTTGGTCACGATCTTCTCGATCCGCGCGCTCGCCGCATCAAGCCGCTTTTGGCATGCCTCGCGCAGCTTCTCGCCGCGCTCATACAGGGCGATGGATTCGTCGAGCGGAACATCGCCGCGCTCCAATTGCTGGACGATGGTTTCCAGCGCGCTGAGCGCCTGTTCAAAGCTCATTTCGGAAAGTTCGGGCGCGTTTTCGATGATCTGTCCCTCGTTAGACCACAAATTTACTAGAAAGCGGGTTTTGATCCCGGCTCACGAAGCGCGGAGCATTGACCCGCGCGGCGCGCCCGGTCAAGGCTGCGCATGAAACGGGGAAATGCAAATGAAGTGGTTCATTGCCTACATCACGGCGGCGCTCGCATTTGGCGTGCTGGATGCGATGTGGCTGAATTGGGCGGGAGCGAACCTTTATCAGCCCAACATTGGCGAGTTGATGGCCGACAGCATCAATGCCGGCGCAGCGGCCACGTTTTACTTCCTCTATGTCGCAGGCATGGTGTGGTTTGGCATAAAGCCAGCGCTTGAAAGCGGTAAAGTAGCGAGTGCTACACTCAATGGCGCGCTGCTGGGCGCGCTATGCTATGCCACCTTTGATCTTACTAGCCAGGCGGTGTTCAAGGTGTGGGCAACGCATGTCACAGTGCTGGATATAATCTGGGGTGCGTTTGCAACCGGCACGGCTAGCTCTATAGCGGCATTCGTCACGTTGAAATTCACGCAGAAATCCGCGCGGTAAAATCGGGATAAGGGGCACCCATGTTTATCGGTCACTTCGCGCCGGCACTTGCCGCCGCAGCCATCTCACCGCGCTCTCCGCGGCTGGGCACTTTGTTTGTCGCGGCGCAATTGGTCGATTGGGGCTTTTTCGCACTTGCCATAGTGGGCGTTGAAAAAATGCGGGTCGATCCGGACGCGACGGTGATGGTGCCGTTTGACCTTTATCACATGCCCTTCACGCATTCCTTATTAGGCACGGCGATATGGGCGGCAGTGTTCGCGATTATCGTGATGATTTGGCAGCGCAATTTCTTTGGCGGGGTCCTCGCCGCCTTCGTCGTCCTGTCACACTGGGCGCTCGATTGGCTGACCCATGCACCGGATATGACCATCGCAGGCGGGCCAAAGGCATATGGCCTGGGCCTGTGGAATTACCCACAGATCGCGATGCCGCTGGAGCTGCTGATCACCATTGGCGCGTTCATGATCTATGTGAAGCGCACGCGCGGCCCGATTGGCCCGCCGCTGATCTTGCTGGGTGTGTTGCTGTTGATGCAGGTGATCAATTGGTTCGGCCCTGCACCGACAGAGGCGAACATCGTACTCTATGCCCAGGCGCTGATCGCCTTTGCCGTTACCACGGTTCTGGCGTGGTGGGTCGGGCATAACCGCTGGCACATTCGGCGTGGAGGCTTGGCGGCCCCAAGCGAGTGAATTAAAGGGCCGTGCATGAGCGATTCATCACCAGCCAGCGCGCCCGAAATCACACCCGAAATTGTCGAGCAGCATGGCTTCTCGCCTGAGGAATACGAGCAGGTCCTGAAAAGCCTGGGCCGCGTGCCCAATATGGTGGAGCTGGGCATCTTTTCGGTCATGTGGTCGGAGCATTGCTCTTACAAGAGCTCGCGCTTTCATTTGAAGAAACTGCCGACCGAAGCTCCTTGGGTGATTTGCGGCCCGGGCGAGAACGCGGGCGTGATCGACATTGGTGATGGCCAGGCGGCGATCTTCAAGATGGAGAGTCACAACCACCCGTCCTATATCGAGCCATATCAAGGCGCGGCAACCGGCGTCGGCGGGATCCTGCGCGATGTCTTCACCATGGGCGCGCGCCCGGTGGCAAATGCCAATGCGCTGCGCTTTGGCCGGCCAGAGCACCCCAAGATGCAGCATCTGGTGAAGGGCGTAGTCGCAGGCATTGGCGGATACGGCAATTGCGTCGGCGTGCCGACCGTATGCGGCGAGACCAATTTCCACCCGGCCTATGACGGCAACATCCTGGTCAATGCGATGACCGTCGGCGTCGCGGATACGGATAAGATTTTCTATTCCGCCGCAACCGGCGTCGGCAATCCCATCGTCTATGTCGGGTCAAAGACCGGGCGCGACGGCATTCACGGCGCGACCATGGCTAGCGCCGACTTTGAGGAGGACGCAGAAGCCAAGCGCCCCACCGTGCAGGTTGGCGATCCGTTCACGGAAAAGCTGCTGATTGAGGCGTGTCTGGAACTGATGGCGACCGACGCCATCGTCGCAATTCAGGATATGGGGGCCGCGGGCCTCACCTCCTCCAGCGTAGAAATGGCAACCAATGGCAAGGCGGGCATCCGCCTCAATATGGATATGGTCCCGTGCCGCGAAGAGGGCATGACGCCTTACGAAATGATGCTGAGTGAGAGCCAAGAGCGGATGCTCATGGTGCTGAAGCCCGGCAAAGAAGAGATGGCGGCTGAGATCTTCAAGAAGTGGGAGCTCGACTTTGCCGTGATCGGCGAAGTCACCGACACCCGCCATATGGTGCTGGAATGGGGCGGCGAAGTGGTTTGCGATATTCCGCTGGGCCCGCTGGCCGCTGACGCGCCGGAATATGAACGACCCTATCTGTCCAAGGAAGAATACAAGGCCTGGGCCAAGGTCAAGCCGCTGGACGATGTGCCGGAAAGCACCGACATTGGCGCGGACCTGCTGAAGCTGATGGCCAGCCCAGCGCTTGCCAGCCGCCGCTGGATTTCAGAACAATATGACAGCCAGGTGATGGGCGACACGCTGCAAACGGGCGGCGATGCGGGCGTGGTGCGCGTGCATGGCACGAAGAAAGCGCTGGCGCTGACCACCGATTGCACCCCGCGCTATGTCTATGCCGACCCGTATGAAGGCGGGAAACAAGCGATCGCCGAGGCGTATCGGAACCTATGCGCCGTGGGAGCGCGGCCACTCGCCGTGACCAATTGCCTGAACTTTGCGAACCCGCAGCGGCCCGAGATTATGGCGCAATTCGTCCACGCTCTGGAAGGCATGGGCGATGCCTGCCGCGCATTGGACTTCCCAATCGTTTCGGGGAACGTTTCTCTTTACAACGAAAGCAAAGCAACCGGCGGCGGCAGCGCAATCCTCCCCACCCCAGCCATCGGCGGGGTCGGCATTATCGACGATTATTCGAAGATGATGACGATGGGGTTTAAAAAGAACTTAGACATTATGCTTATCGGCAACCCGCGAAATCACGTCGGTCAATCGCAATGGTTGAAACAGGTCGCAGGAAAGAATGATGGCGACGCACCTCCTGTAGATTTGAACGCGGAACGTACAGTGGGCGAATTCATAAGAAGACTCATCACCGACAAGAAGGTAACTGCAGTTCACGACGTGTCAGATGGCGGACCTTTGATTGCGGCGGCTGAAATGGCATTAGCCGGCGATACCGGTTGTACAGTTTGGCTCTATCCAGACCAGTGTTTTGGTGAGGATCAAGCCTGTTACTTGGTTGCTTGCCCGAGCTATCAGCTGGTTGATGATTTATGTTGCGAGCTAGGCATTCCAGCTGAATGGATTGGAGAAACCGGAGGCGATGACCTCGTAATTGATCCAGGCGGCGAGAAGAAAGCTCAATCAGCTTGCATACCCCTCGCCGACCTACGTGAAGCCCACGCAAGCTTCTTCCGTGACTGGATGGAAGGGTGACAACCCCACTCGTCATTGCGAGCCTTGCGCGAGCAAGGCGCGGCAATCCATCTCTCTTCCGTCGCAATCTGGATCGCCGCGTCGGCCAATTGACCTCCTCGCGATGACGATTACACGACTGGATAGAGGGGGAAACGAACCCCGTCCCCCGTCATGCTGAACTTGGTTCAGCATCCATCGCAAGCGCACTCTTCGCAAACTTGGCGGTGGGGATGGACCCCGGATCAAGTCCGCGGTGACGCTGAGGGATTGGATGGAGAGGTGACTTTCAAAGCCGTTCGCCCTGAGATTGTCGAAGGGCTGTCTTTCCCTCGCCCCTTCGCGAATAAGAAAATTCAAGGCTTCGACAGGCTCAGCCTGATCGGAAACTAGGTGGACCTCCTCCAACCCATACTCCACTACGGTGGTCATTGGCTCGTCCCGTTTGCAATCGGCTGGCTGATCTGGCGCGAGAATTGGTTGCGCGCAGGGTTAGTGATCGCGAGCGCAAACCTGATCGATCTCGATCACCTGCTGGCCGATCCGATCTTTGATCCGAACCGCTGCTCAAGCGGTTTTCACTATCTGCACGGCTGGGTCGGCGCGGGGCTTTATGCGGTGATGGTTGCTTTGCCCAAAGCGCCTTGGTGGGTTCGCGCGCTAGGCATTGGCGCCTTATGGCACCTCGCGGTCGACTATGGCGATTGTATGATGCAAATACGGTGACATGACCGCTGGCTACTCAGGAACATCGCTCGCCAAGAAGCTGACCCTGCGCGATGGGCAGACCTGCTGGTTTGATGCCATGCCAACCAGTATCATGGACGAGATCGGGGAATATGGCCTCGATCTGCATTTCATCGCTGAACCAGTCGAAGGCCTGGACGCCGCGCATATCTTTGTCACCGATGAAAGCGACCTGACCGCCAAGCTCTCCCTGCTACGCCAGAAAATCGCGAAAGACGGACAGGTTTGGGTCAGCTGGCCAAAGAAGGGCTCGGGCCGCGAAACGGCACTCGATCAGGCTGCAGTTCAGCGCGCCGGACTCGCTGCAAGCTTTGTCGACACCAAGAAATGCGCCGTTGATGAGGTCTGGTCGGGCCTCAAATTCGTCATTCCAAAAGCCGATCGATGACCGCGCCGCGCCCCACATCGACGCTGATCTTTTGTCGCGCTGATCGTGTTTATCGACATGGTGGGGATCGGGCTGATCATCCCCGTCCTGCCAGACCTGTTGGAGGAGCTCACCGGAGAAAGCGTCGACCGCACCGCAGAAATTGGTGGCTAGCTGCTGTTTGCCTACGCCCTGATGCAATTCCTGTTTGCGCCGATCATCGGCGGCCTATCCGACAGCGTTGGCCGCCGCCCGGTGTTGCTGGTGACATTGTTCATTCTGGGTCTCGATTACGCGATGATGGCCTGGGCGCCGACATTATTCTGGCTTTTCCTAGGGCGGATCATGGCCGGGATTATGGGGGCGAGCTGGGCCGCGGCCAATTCCTGCATCGCCGACGTCGCCTCGCCAGAGGAGCGGGGAAAATATTTCGGCATTATGGGAGGCGCGGGCGCGAGCGGTTTTGTTGTCGGCCCGGCCATTGGTGGCTTGCTGGGCAGTGTGGACGTGCGCCTGCCCTTTATCATTGCCGCCGCGCTGGCGATTGGCGGAGCGATTGCGGGCCATTTCCTGCTCAAGGAAACTCTGCCCACACAACGCCGCCGCGCCTTCACTCTAAAGCGCGCAAACCCGCTCGGCACACTGATCCAAATGAGCCGCCTACCGGTTGTCATGGGATTTCTGACCGTGATTTTCTTCACGCAGTTGGCGGGCCAATCACAGATGTCAGTCTGGACCTACCATACCAAATTGGTGTTCGAATGGAGTGAGCTTGAAATCGGGCTGAGCGTGGCGCTGTTCGGCGTCATACTGGTGATTGTACAAGGCGGCCTGACAGGTAAAGTGATTGCGCGGATCGGGCCGGAACGTACCGCTATGCTCGGCTTCTTTATCTCTATGCCCGCCTATTATCTGTTCGCCTTCGCCTCGGCTAGCTGGGTGATGGTGCTGGGTGTAGTGATCGGCGGCTTGGGCGGCCTCACCTTCCCTGCGCTGCAACAGATGATGAGCGAGCGGGTCGATGAAGATGCGCAGGGCGAGCTGCAAGGCGCGATCGCCAGCACCATGAGCATCACGAGCATCTTTGGACCAATCCTGATGACCGGCGTGTTCGGCGCATTTGCCGATAAGGAAGGCGTCTATTTCCCCGGCGCGCCCTATCTGGTCGCGGCCGCATTGCTGCTGATCGGTGTACTCTTGGCGGCTTGGACGATCCGCAAGGTATCGCCCATCCCGAACGCTGAAGCCGTTCAGCCTTAGGCCGCCTGAACCTCTGACAGGCCGAGGTTTTGCTCTGCGAAACCTTCTGCATCCAGCTGGGCCAGGCATTGGCGATAGATCACCGGTTCCCCGATGCTCAGCATTTTGCGGACCACATCAATGTCTTCGCGCATCACCGCCTCAACATCCATATGCGCCAGAGTCGCGGCGGCCCTGCCCAGTGCGCGTCCTTCACGGATCGCATCATAGAGCGGTGCCTTCGTTTCCGTCACCTTCTTGATCTGGCGCGCGGCGGCATAGGCGATGAACTTTACGCCGAGATTGTGGTTCTGCTCATAGCTGAAACCGAGCAGCGCCGCCTCGCCCAAGGCATCGCGGCCATAGCCGGTGAGGATGTGAAACAGATCATGCGTATCGCGCAGGCGGCTGATATACCATTCAACCTGATCCTCTGGACGTTCTTCGCGCGGGCGCCAGGCATAGCTTTCCTCGACCAGACCGTTCGCAGTCAGGCCCTCTCGCTTCATAAAGCGGATGTAATGCTGCGCGACGGTGTTCGGCCCGCAATCGTCCCAGCGGCTGTGATCATCGAGCATATCGGCGACCGGCAGAATGCTCTCACGCTGCATGAAACCACGCGCATTGGGTGATTTGAGGAATTCCTCTGCCTGAGCCTGAACCTTGCGGCCTTTCAGCGCGTCGATGATATGGAAAACCTGCTTCGTGTCTTCCTTATCCGCCACCAGCTTGCGAAAATGGCTCAGCGCCTTGAACGGGCGAAACCCGGTAATATCACGGTTCGGGTGCAGCAGTGGAAGGTCGAGCCAGTTCATGATTTTGCTCCGCTTTTTTCGAGTCGCACACAGCTTATGACAAATAGGTTCATCAAATGCAACCTACATTGGTGTTAGTAGTGCGTGCACTCGCCTCTTTCCTTTGCCGCTGCAACGCGCAATAGGTTCTTTATGAAAGACCACGATACCGTTCCCTATCACCTGCCCGCCCTGCCCGCTGAGGAGGCGATTGCCCGCGCGCAGAGCCTTCGCGATCGGCTGAAAGAGCGCCGATCCTGCCGCTATTTTTCCGATCAGCCGGTGCCGCGTGAAGTGATCGAGGCCGCGATTGAGGCTGCTGGCACGGCGCCCAATGGCGCCAATCATCAGCCGTGGCATTTCGCCGTCGTAACCTCGCCAGAGAAGAAGCGCGCGATCCGCCTCGCAGCGGAGGAAGAGGAAAAGCGGTTTTACGGCGAGGATGGCGACAAACCCAAGGCCAGCGATGAATGGCTGGATGCTTTGAGCGACCTTGGCACCGATGCTGATAAGCCATTTCTGGAAACCGCACCCTATTTGATCGTCGTGTTTGCTCAGCGCAAAGGCGGGATTGAGGAGGACGGCAAAACGCAGAATTACTACGTCAATGAAAGCGTCGGGATCGCCTGCGGAATGTTGATCGCGGCGCTGCATGAGGGCGGCTGTTCGACCCTGACGCATACGCCATCACCCATGGGCTTCCTGCGCGAGGCGTGTGAGCGGCCCGAATGGGAAAAGCCGCTGATGATTGTGGTGGCCGGCCGGCCCAGCGCGGATGCAACCGTGCCAGCTCATGCGCTGAAGAAAAAGCCGCTGAGCCAGATCGCTAGCTGGCTATAGCGGTGGCTTGGATGCAAGCTGAATGACGATGCCCAAGAGCTCCCCCATATGGCTGGCCATTGCCCTCGCGGCAGGAGCGATGGCGACTGGGTTTGCGGTGGGTGACGGCGCAGAAGAGCAATGGTCCGCCGCAACGCGCTTCACCGCCAGGGTCGGGTTTCCTCTGCTGATTCTCGCCTATATTGCACGCCCACTTGTGCAGCTGACAAAAGCCCCATGGGCCAAGCAGCTGCTTAGGCAGCGCAAATATATCGGTTTGGGTTTCGCGCTCACGCACACGGTGCATTTGGTGGCAATTGTGATGCTTTACCGGACCTTGGGTGAGTTGCCGGAGCTGATAGCCGTGCTCGGCGGCGGCTTCGCCTACGTCTTGCTGTTCGCCATGGCGATTACGTCCAACCAACAAGCGATGAAGCTGCTCGGCAAGCGTTGGAAGCAATTGCATTGGGCTGGAATCCACTATCTGTGGTTTATATTCCTACAGAGCTACGCCGGTCGGATCACTCAGCCCGAAACCGCATTAGAGGGAGTGTTGTTCACCGCGGTCGCTTTGGCCGCAGCGGGCATTCGATTTGCCGCATGGCGCCGCAATTCGAAAGCGCAGTCGTCAGCTTAAGCGGCGACCGCTTCCGGCGTGTTTTCGCTGGCGAGCATGTCGTAGGGATCAATCCCCTCTTCGCGCCAAATCCGGTGGCACTCACGGTAGACGCTAGGCTCTGGGATTTTGAGCATCGCGCGCGCTTCATGCAAATCCATCGCCAGCAGCTCGCGGATCGATTGCTCGATCAGCCTTGGCGCGCCCTTACCCGTGCGCTGAGCCTGGCGTGCAGCGCCTAAAACCGGAGCATTGCTACGCGCGAGCGACTTTTTGATGTTGAGCGCCCCGGCATAGCCGATCAGCAAGTGCCCGTGACTGGGGCTTTGACCATAGGTGAATAGCAATACGCACTGTTCGCCCAAGGCATCGCGGCCATAGCCGGTGAGCACGTGGAAGAGATCGTGCGTGTCGCGCGAACGATCGCCAAACCACTGAACGAGATCGTTATATTTCGGGCGGCCAAGCGCATCGCTTTCAGCAACCAGACCCGCTGCGGTCAGCCCTTCACGCTCCATGAAATCGCAATAGGCATGGGCCACGCTGCCCTTTGGGGTTTTGCGCAGCTCCGCGTGATCATCGAGAATATCGGGCAGGTTTGGCTCGCTGGCGCGCAATTTCTCGCCCCAATCGCTCAGCATCAAAGAGCGAACGCGCGGCATGAAATTCTTCGATGGCAACGCTTCGAAAATCTTGAAAACCTCGCTCGTGTCTTCCTTGTCCCGCATCAAATTACGGAAATGCCCAACGGCCTTCGGCAATGAATATTTCGGCTGCGGACGGTCGGGGTGACGCAGGACGGTGCCGTCAGGGGCATATTCAAGAGCGGTGGTGATCATCAGTGCGGGCCTTATTGGGTTGCGGTATTCGTATGATACCGACGCTTACTTACATTAGTGTAAATAACGCAGGTTAAGTCCCAAAACAAGACCTAGATTTGTAAAGACGTGTTACTCGCCCCGCATTGGCCTCACCCTATCGCACGCCCACCGGCCAGCAATCAGCCCTCAACCCACTCATCTTGTGGCACGCCAAGCAGGGTCAAAACGGCGGTCAAATCTCCGCCATCAATTCGCCCATTCGCGGCGGCGCGCGCCTTTGGCTTCGCGCGGTAAGCAAAGCCATAGGTTGAGGCCTGGATCAGCGGAATGTCATTCGCCCCGTCGCCGGTAGCCAGGCTGAACGCGCCCTGCCCTGCCTTTGCGACCTCTTCGCGCAGCACCCGCGCTTTCGTCTCGGCATCGGTGACTGGCCCGGCGAGACGCCCGGCGAGCTTGCCCCCCTCCACCTCCAGCACATTGCCGACCACACGTTCGAAACCCAATTGCTCTGCCACCGCATCGGCGAAATGATGAAAGCCGCCAGTGACCAGCACGGTGCGGCAATCCTGCTCCAGCAGGGTCGCAACCAATGTCGCTGCGCCCGGTGTCGGCGTGATCCGCTCCGCAAGGCACTGCGCAATTGCGCCCTCATCCAGCCCCGCAAGCAGTTTCACCCGTTCCCGCAACGCGTCTTCAAAATCAAGCTCACCCTGCATTGCGCGCTCTGTAATCGCTGCGATCTGAGGCTTGATCCCGGCATAATCCGCCAGCTCATCAATGCATTCCTGCCCGATCATGGTGGAATCCATGTCGGAGACGAACACGTCTGGCATCTCAAAGCCTTGATCGCTGATCAAGGAGGCCTCAGGCTTTAGCACCTCGTCGAGCACACGCGGCAGCAACGAGGGATCATTTTCCGATCCCCACTCCAATTCGTGCAGGTCATCATCCAGCTGAGTGAGCGAAAATTCCGCGTCCGCTGCAGCCAGCCATTCCGGCCCCTCAACAAGACGTGTTTCAAGCTGCGCGTTGTCTGCTATCAGCCGTGCAATGAGCAAAAGTGATACTCCTGATTTGAATCCAGTCGCGCTCATTGCAGGGCCGACCGCCAGCGGCAAGAGCGCGGTTGCAATTGCCCTTGCAAAGGCGCTGGCCGAGGCGGGCAAGACCGGGATTGTGATCAATGCCGACAGCGCGCAGGTCTATGCCGATCTGCAAGTGCTATCCGCGCGTCCGAGCACCGAGGAGATGGAGGGCATCGAGCACCGCCTGTTTGGCACATGGGATGGATCGCGGGCCTGCTCCGCCGCCGATTGGGCCAGCAAAGCGCGCGTGGAAATCGCCGATTGCCATGAAAATGGCGCGGTCCCGATCCTGGTCGGCGGCACCGGCATGTATATGAACATCCTGCTAGAGGGCATTGCTCCGATCCCGGAAATCGACCCGGAAATCCGCCGCCATGTGCGGGCCCTGCCCACGCAAGGCGCCTACAGCGCATTGCAGATTGAAGATCCAGAACGCGCCCTAATGCTGGCCCCTGGTGACAGCCAGCGGATCGCCCGCGCACTGGAGGTGGTACGATCCACCGGCACTTCCCTTAGCGATTGGCACAATGCCAAAACCGGGGGCATTGCCGAGGATATCACACTGCATCCGCTGGTGATGCTGCCTCAGCGCGAATGGCTCTATGATCGCTGCGATCGCCGCTTTGGCTTGATGCTGGAACATGGCGCGATTGAAGAGGTTGAGGCTCTGCTTAAGCGTAAGCTCGATCTGGGATTGCCTGTAATGCGGGCGATCGGCGTGCCAGAGATCTCCGATTATCTCCACGGCCACATCATGATCCCCGATGTGATCGCCGCAGGCGCGCAGGCGACCCGCAATTACGCAAAGCGGCAATATACGTGGTTCCGCAACCAATCGCCGCAAGATTGGACACGTTCTGAGTCTAAAAATATTGATATACCTGATGTATTCGCATCATTATTACGTTATTAATCGTTGACACGATAGATTATAACTCATAGCAGACTCTCATCAGGCCCGACGCATTATCGCTGCGCCGGGCCTCGTTTATTGATACAAGCGTGTGCCGAAACAAGCAGAGTGAAATCAGCCGCCCGCCCCAGGATGCAAACCGCGCCTGAGCCAAGCAAGACCGAGAAGGAAGAACACGTGTCGGACCATCCCCACCCCGACAATCTCAAAGCCGATCAGCAATCAGGCGCTGCGATCCTAACGCAATGCCTGGTGGATCAAGGCGTTGAGTTCGTATTCGGCTATCCCGGCGGGGCTGTTCTGCCGATTTACGATGAACTGTTTGGCGATGAACGCCTGCGTCATATCCTGGTCCGGCACGAGGCCGGCGCTGCGCATGCGGCAGAGGGCTATGCCCGCGCCACTGGTAAGCCGGGCGTGGTTCTGGTCACCTCTGGCCCCGGCGCGACCAATGCCGTCACTGGGATTGCCGATGCCTATATGGATTCGATCCCAATGGTCGTCATCACCGGCCAGGTTCCAACCGGCCTGATCGGCACCGACGCCTTTCAAGAGGCGGATACCGTCGGCATAACGCGCCACTGCACAAAGCATAATTATCTGGTCAAAGACCCGGCGGAGCTTCAATCTGTTTTGGAAGAGGCATTTCGCATCGCAACAACGGGGCGGCCCGGCCCGGTTGTGGTCGACATCCCCAAGGATGTGCAGATCGCCGTGCCATCGCGCAGGATCACTGCAAAGCTGACCGCATCGCACCGCTATACCCCGCAAATGGCGGCGCCCGCAGAGCAGTTGATCGAAGCAGTTGAAATGATTGCGGCTGCAGAACGCCCCATTTTCTACACCGGCGGCGGAGTCATTAACTCCGGACCAGAGGCGACCCGCCTGCTACGTCAATTGCAGGACATCACCGGCGCGCCGGTCACCTCAACCCTAATGGGGCTTGGTGCGTTTCCTTCTGAGCATCCCGACTGGCTCGGCATGCTGGGGATGCACGGCACGTATGAAGCCAATCTGGCGATGAACAAGGCCGATGTTATGGTCTGCATCGGCGCGCGCTTTGATGACCGTGTCACCGGCAAACTTGATGCATTCTCGCCTGATTCCAAAAAGATACACATCGATATTGATCGCAGCTCAATCAACAAAACCGTTCCGGTTGAACTGGGCATTGTTGGTGATTGTTCCACAGTGCTTGGTCAGATGATCGAGAGCTGGGGTGCGCGAAAACCGCAAGATCTTGGCGAATGGAAAGCCCGGATTGCCGGTTGGCGCGCGCGCGAATGCCTCGCCTATCCGGAAAAATCCGCCAAAGACCCCAGCGCCATCATGCCGCAAAGAGCGGTCGAGCGGCTGCACGCCCTCACCCACAAGCGCGAGCCAATTATCACCACTGAGGTTGGCCAGCACCAGATGTGGGCGGCGCAATATTTCGGATTTGAACAGCCGAACAAATGGCTCACCAGCGGCGGGCTTGGCACCATGGGTTATGGCATGCCAGCGGCGATTGGCGCGCAGCTTGGCTGTCCCGATGCGCTGGTGATTGATATTGCCGGTGAGGCAAGCATTCAGATGAATATACAAGAACTTGGGACGGCGAGCCAATACCGCCTGCCGGTCAAGATTTTCATCCTCAACAATGAATATATGGGCATGGTTCGTCAGTGGCAGGAACTGACCTATGAAAGCCGTTATTCCAACAGCTATTCCGACAGCCTGCCGGATTTTGTGAAGCTGGCCGAAGCCTATGGCTGGACCGGCATTCGCATTACCGAGGAAAGCGAATTGGATGCAGGGATTGAAGCGATGCTGGCCACCGATGGCCCGGTGATCGTCGATTGCATGGTCGCCAAGGATGCGAACTGCCTGCCGATGATCCCATCAGGCGCGGCGCACACCGAAATGCTGCTGTATGGCGATGCGCATGAAGGCACCATGGACGACGAAGCGAAGGCGCTGGTCTAAGCGGGCCGCGAAGGAAACAGTCACATGAAAATTGCGCACGACAATGCCGAACGGCACGTCCTGACCGTTACGGTCGATAACGAGCCGGGTATTCTGGCCAAGATCACCGGCCTTTTCACCGCTCGCGGCTACAACATCGACAGCCTGACCGTGGCCGATATTTCGGACGATCACGCGATCAGCCGGATCACGATCGTCACCAATGGCCCGCCGCAAGTGATCGATCAGATCGAGGCTCAGCTGGAGCGTTTGGTACCAGTGCACGGCGTCGTCGACCTCACCACAGCTGGCTCGCATGTTGAGCGCGAGCTGGCGCTGATTAAGGTCACCGGCACTGGCGAGGCGCGGGTTGAGGCCCTGCGCGTTGCTGATATCTTCCGTGCCAGCGTGGTCGACACCACCACCGAAAGCTTCGTATTCGAGCTAACCGGTGCACCGGATAAAATTGACAGTTTCATCGCCCTGATGCGCGAACTCGGCCTGGTAGAGGTCGGCCGCTCAGGTATTGTGGGAATGCTACGCGGAGCCGAAGGCTCTTAAATATAGAATTGAAGACAAAGGGAAATCCATGAAAGTCTATTACGACGCCGACGCTGATCTTGATCTGATCCAGAACAAGAAGGTCGCGATCCTCGGCTATGGCAGCCAAGGCCATGCCCATGCGCAAAACCTGCGCGACAGCGGCGTGAAAGAAGTCGCCGTGGCGCTGCGCGAAGGCTCCGCCACGCGGGCCAAAGCAGAGGCCGCTGGCTTCAAAGTGATGAACAACACCGAGGCGGCTGAATGGGCTGACCTTGTGATGGTGCTGGCGCCGGATGAACATCAGGCGGCGATCTGGGCCGATGATATGGCGGGCCATATGAAGCCGGGCAGCGCGCTCGCCTTTGCTCACGGTCTCAACATTCACTTTGGCTTGATCGAGCCGCCGGCGGACATCGACGTGATCATGATCGCGCCAAAGGGCCCGGGCCACACGGTGCGCAGTGAATATGAGCGCGGCGGCGGCGTCCCGTGCCTGATCGCGGTCCACCAGGAAGGCACCAGCAGCGGCGGCAATGGCTATGCGAAATCGCTCGCCCTGTCCTATGCCAGCGCGATGGGCGGCGGCCGCAGCGGCGTGATCGAAACCAATTTTAAGGAAGAGTGCGAGACCGACCTGTTCGGCGAGCAGGCCGTCCTGTGCGGCGGGATCACTCACCTGATTCAGGCCGGTTTCGAGACCTTGACCGAGGCTGGATACGCCCCGGAAATGGCCTATTTCGAATGCCTGCACGAGACCAAGCTGATCGTCGATCTGCTGTACGAAGGCGGGATCGCCAACATGCGCTATTCGATCAGCAACACCGCGGAATATGGCGATATCAAAACCGGTCCGCGCATCATCACTGATGAGACCAAGGCTGAAATGAAGCGAGTGCTCGCGGACATTCAATCAGGCCGGTTTGTGAAAGACTTCGTGTTGGATAACCGCGCAGGCCAGCCAGAGCTGAAGGCCAGCCGCAAAGCAGCCGAAGCGCATCCGATCGAAAAGACCGGAGCGGAGCTGCGCGCAATGATGCCATGGATCAGCGCGAACAAGCTGGTCGATAAGTCTAAGAACTAAGCACAGCTTGGGGCTGCGCGGGAACGCGCGGCCCAGGCCATCTCACGCAGTTTCGAGCAAACGTTCAAGCGAAATCGGGGCCGTGCTGGTTATCTCAACCGCACGGTCTTCACCGTGGACTCTGCCGTGCATATCTGCCTCGCGCAGGACATCGTCACGGGTGTGCAGAACATCTGCGATGTCTTCGCGGGCCAGGCCCACCATCGCGGTCAGCCATTCATTCACCAATGGGTCGCCGTTGGGACCGCGCAGATCGAACTGATCCAGCATCGCGATCACAGCATAGGCAGGGTATAGCCATTCGTCGGTGACCCAGCGATTGGTACCAAACCACTGCATCGGCAGCCCTTGGTTGGAAATGGCCAGAGCGGCAATATGCACCACATCAGCGCGCGGTTCATCGCGCGGAGCCAAAGGCGCGGCGATCAACGGAACAGTGCCGCCGGGCATGGCTGATCGGTCAAAGAATAGATGAAAATGGCCATGTTCACCTTCGGCGCGTTCGCCAGGCGGGTGACAATGATAGAAATAGCGGCTGCCTGCCGGACCATTGACAACATCGCCCTCGGGATAGTGTTCCCACAGCTCAGCCGTGCCATCCTCCGGCAATAGTCGGCTCATGAGCGGTTCGCCACCAGCGAACATCGCCTCTGTGCTGGCAAGCAGCATGTCAGCGTATTGAGTGCGCGATAGGCCGTCAGTCATGGTTATGGTCCAAATGGCGAGATGCCGCCCCCGCAGAGGGACGGCACCTCTCAAACGCAAATGTGACCGGGTGCGCTAGGAGGGTGCGTCCCCGGCCACACTATATGCACGCCTTAAGCTTTAGGCGCGCAAGGGTTGGCTGCGCAGGGGTTTGCTGCACAAGGATTAGCGGCGCACGGGTTAGCGGCACATGGGTTCGCTGCGCATGGATTGGCAGCACATGGGTTCGCTGCGCACGGGTTAGCGGCACATGGATTTGCTGCGCATGGATTGGCCTTTTTAGCCTTCTTTGCTGCGCGGCAAGGGTTGGCCGAGCATGCGCTTTGCGTGCGAGGGCCGCATGGCGCATCAGCAAGCGCTGGTGCACCGGTCGATGCAACGGCGAGACCGCCTGCAACCATCAACATACGGGCGAGGTTCTTTGAACTAGACATGGTAGAATATTCCTTTTGTCAGAGTATTTGATTGGTAGTCATAGTGCGGGTGGGAGATTGGTTGTCCTGATTGGCTCAATCGCCGAAACGCTTACCTTCAGGAATTTTGCTCCAAGCCGGATCAGACTTGGCAATAAAGCCAGCGATATCGCCGAGCCATGTTTGCTGAACGTCGCGGTTAAAGTTGAGGTACAGCTTGCCGCCTTCAACTTTGTACAGTGTTGGGTCACCTGGTGCGAGCGAACCGCGGCTCATCGCCCAAGCGCAGTGGCCACCATATTGCGGCGCATAGGCATCTGGATTTTCTTTGAATTTGTTTGCATTGGCTTGGCTGGAAAAGAGCCATTCTGCGCCGTCATGCTTAACTGAGAAACGGGCATCGCCCTTCACAGGAACGCCATTGCCTTGGAAATAGCTGACCGTGTCGTAGCCGCTAACTGCGATGCTCTGACCTTCTACGCCAACAAATATGCCGCCATCAGCTTGGGCAGGAATTGCAAGTGCGAGTGGAGCGGCGAATGCTGCTGCGATTGCTAAATACTTAAACTTCATCGGGGTTCTCCAAAAATACTGTTTGTGCTGCGGCCACCAGACTCAGAGCCAGGGACAGGGAGGGTCAAAAAATTGAACCGTAGGGGGGACCGGTTCGCTTTCTGGCATCTGATGTTTGGCCCAGTGGCCGCGCACATCATGGAGTTCGCAAGGTTTGGCCGTTTGGTTTCACTGCCCGCAAAAAAATTTGAAATTTTTCGAAATCCGCCCGTGCGACGGCCAAAGAATGTTGCGCATGAGCGCGCCGCAAAGCCCTGCTAGACAAAGAGAAGTTGAGCCGTCACTGAGGGGGTAACAATGCGCATGCCAAAACCCCTCCATCTCGCCTATGCGGCATGCGGCATCGCCTGGGTCGTGGTTGTATTCGGCACAGCAACCGACACATTCCGAGGGCCATATGCCGTTCGCGAGCCGACCGCGTCGCAAGAACAGCTCGACTCGCTGGCCAAATCCACCCTCGCCAATTTGCAACGCAGGTCGTTCGAAGAAAAACGCGAGCTGTGCGGGCTGATGCTGGAAGATGAAGACGGGCAACTGAGCGTGTCCGACATCTTTGAAGGCGACGCAGCAACCTGCAGCTTTCAATGGGTGTCCAATCCAGAGAAATTCGCCGTCGCATCGTTCCACACCCATGGCAGCTACAATGATGAGTATGACAGCGAGGTGCCCTCCACCATTGATCTGGAAGGCGACATTGCTGACCGCATCGACGGCTATGTTTCGACGCCCGGTGGCCGGATGTGGCATATTGACTGGCAGGAAGAGGCGACCGAAATGATCTGCGGCGAAAGCTGCCTGCCCGCCGATCCGGACTATGTCCGCTGTGACGCGGCCCAACCGGCGGAAAGCTACACCGTGTGGGAGCTTAATCGGCGGCAAAGTTATGAGAGCTTTGATTGCTGATGCGGCTGTCTGATTGTCATAATATCGAGGACTTTCGAACGCTCGCGAAGGCACGTCTGCCCTTCCCCGTATTCGATTACATTGATGGCGCCGCCGATGATGAGTTGACCAAGGCGCGCAACACCAGCGCCTATGACGCCTGCGATCTGGTGCCCGATGTGCTCGCCGGGGTTGAGACGATCGACACAAGCTGCACCTTGCTGGGCCGCAAATCGGCGCTGCCCTTGATGCTCTCCCCCACCGCCGTGCAGCGCGCCTTTCATTGGCAGGGGGAAACAGCAGTCGCGAAAGCGGCGGAGAAATTCGGCCTGTGGTTTGGCATCTCCAGCTTGGCGACGCGCAGCATTGAGGAAATCGCCGCGCTGACCAGCGGCCCCAAACTGTTTCAGCTCTATGTCCATAAGGATAAGGGCCTGAACGCCAGCATGATCCAGCGCTGTCAGGCCTCCGGCTTTGATGCGCTGGCGCTGACGGTGGACACAATCGTGTCCGGCAAGCGCGAGCGCTGCCTGCGCAGCGGCTTCACCACCCCACCCCGCTTCACCTCGGCCAGCCTTTGGAGCTATGCGACGCGCCCGCGCTGGACGCTCGACTATCTGCTGCGCGAAAAATTTGCGCTACCCAATCTCGATACGCATGTGAGCGAGGGATCAAGCCAGGCGGTGAGCATCGCCGAATACTTCAACACCATGCTCGACACCTCGATGGACTGGGACACGGCGGCACGCATCCGCAGCGATTGGGGCGGCAAATTCGTGCTGAAAGGCGTGATGAGCGCAGGCGACGCCCGACGTGCGGTTGAGATTGGGGCGGACGCGATCATGATTTCAAACCACGGCGGGCGGCAATTGGACGGCAGCCGCGCTTCCTTCGATCAATTGCGTGAGATCGTCGATGCGGTTGGCGGTGAGATAGAAATCATCTGCGATGGCGGCGTGCGGCGCGGAACCCATGCGTTGAAGGCCGTTTGCGCAGGCGCGAGTGCCGCATCTGGCGGGCGGCTGTATCTTTATGCATTGGCCGCCGCCGGGCAAGACGGGGTCGAGCGCGCTATCGGCATCCTTAAGGATGAAATTGAGCGCGGCATGCGCCTGATGGGTGTGACCAGCGTGGATCAGTTGACAGTGGATCGGCTACGCTGGAGGTAGCCGCGCATTGACCCCGTGATAACAGCCTGTCACGAAACCGAAACGTCCAAAGCGCCTGAACACGGGCGAGAATATTTAAGATCAATAGGGCCGATCATGAGAAAGCTAAGGTTTGCAATTCTGACTGCATCCACGCTGGTGATTGCGGCGTGCGGCGCGTCTGAGCCCAATCAGGGCGCGAGCCAAGCCGATGAATTTGCGGCGCGGATTAAAGGTCCGGCTGCACCTCCCGCCGCGAGTGATGAAACAGCGGGTGATCCAGAAGCCAGTGCAGCGGCAGACGGCGAAAATGGCGCAGCACCTGCAAAGGCATCGATCCGGCCGAGCATCACCTATTCTGAGCCCGTCAGCGGCACCGGCGGACCGTCCGTCCCGGGGACCGCAAGCGATCCCAATGCCTCCATCTGCGGAGCGCCAGCGGTCGCGCCGTTTCTTGGGCGAAACGCCGATCAAGCAACGCGGGCTGAAATCGTCGCCGCGGTCGGATCGCAAAACGAAGTGCGCTTCGTGATTCCCGGCTCGACCTTCATCAATCCTGACCCCACCTCATCGCGCCTCAATGTGATGATCGACAACACCGGAGTGATCCGCGACGCGCGCTGCGGGTAATTGCGAGCGAAATCTCAAAAGACTTCGGTTGGGCAGCGACCGCAAGGGCGACTGAAGTCCTCTAGTAGTGTGGGCTGGCGAAGGCCCGGCGAACCAAAACAAACGAAAACCCCGCCGGATCGCTCCGACGGGGCTTTGAAATGTTCGAGACAATCTCGCTTAGTCGGTGAAGTGCTCATCCGCTGAGTGAGTTGGGTAGTTCACATCGCCAGCTTCGATGAAGCCTGGGATGTCTTTTTGCCAATTCTCTTGAACGCTCTCGTTGAAGTTCAAGTACAGCTTGCCATCAACGATTTCATAGACGTTGGGGTCACCCGGTGCGAGCGCATCGTTCGCGCCGATCGCCCAGGCACAATATCCACCATATGCTGGTGCATATTTGGCTGGCTCAGCCTTAAATTTCTCAGCGTTTTCTGCGCTGGCGAAACGATAGTCAAAACCTTCGTAGCGGACGGTAAATTCCTCCGAGCCTTCAACTGGAACGCCGTCGCCTTCGAAATAGCTAACCGTGTCATAGCCGCTGACAGCCAGGGTATCGCCCTTGGTCGCGGTGTGGATCGGGTTTGCTGCTTCGCCGCCGAGGTCAGCGAACAGGCCAGCACTCTCGCTTGCTTCTGCGACTTCGGGGGTCTGAGCTTCTTCAGCTGGCGCACCGCAGGCTGCGACAGTTGCCATTAAGGCGATTGCAAATAGTGATTTACGCATTGGGGGGTTCTCCTATTATGTGCCTTCGCGACACGATGCCTTTCTGTTCGCCCGCATGCAACCTTCGGTTACATTCATCCGAAAATTCTTAGATACTTGCCTTGCGCGTCATTCTGGGCGATGCAGTTAATCATGACGCGAACACGCACGCAGCTACTACTACGACTTACGCGCCCTTGGGCGTGACCTGACGTATGCTCCCGGCCGGGCATGCGCAGCGCCCAAGGGAAGCCAAGCAAACCCGCCAACAGTCGTAAGAATTAGCTGCCCAACGGCACTCACAAGCACACGAAAGCCGCGCCATCATGCCAATGCTCAACCAGCCTTCGCGAAAATACCGCCCCTTCCCGCAGGTCAACCTGCCCGACCGGCAATGGCCTGCGCAGCAGATCACCTCGCCGCCGCGCTGGCTTTCCACCGATCTGCGCGATGGCAATCAGTCGATCATCGATCCAATGGATGCGGTAAAGAAGAACCGCTTTTTCGATCTGCTGATTGAGGTCGGTGTGAAAGAGATTGAGGTCGGCTTTCCCAGCGCGGGCGCGACCGAGTTCGACTTCATCTCTGGTCTTGTAAAGTCAGACCGCATTCCAGAGGACGTACTGGTCCAAGTGCTGACGCAAAGCCGCGAGGATTTGATCCGCACCTCGTTTGAAAGCCTGGCCGGAGCGCGCGCCGCGATCGTCCACCTTTACAACGCGGTCTCGCCCGCATGGCGCGATATCGTGTTCCGCATGTCGAAAGACGAAGTGCGCGAGATCGCCATTGCCGGTGCGAAAGTGATGCGCGACGAAGCCGGCGCGCGGCCAGATACCGACTGGCATTTCCAATACTCGCCTGAGACATTCTCTACCGCTGAATTGGATTTCAGCATTGAGGTGTGTGAAGCGGTGATGGGTGTGCTCTCGCCCACTCCCGAAAAGCCGATCATCCTCAACTTGCCCGCCACGGTCGAGGCGGCAACGCCCAATATCTACGCCGATCAGATCGAATATTTCTGCCGCAATCTGCCGAACCGCGACAGCGCGGTGATCAGCCTGCACACTCACAATGACCGCGGCACCGGCGTGGCAGCGGCGGAGCTGGGACTTATGGCGGGCGCGGACCGGGTAGAGGGCTGTCTGTTCGGCAATGGCGAGCGCACCGGCAATTGCTGCCTCGTCACCGTCGCGCTCAATATGTACACGCAGGGGATCGACCCCGGCCTCGATTTCTCCGACATCGACCGCGTGATCGAGACGGTGGAATATTGCAACGATCTGCCCGTACACGAACGCCATCCCTATGGCGGCGAACTGGTCTTCACCGCCTTTTCCGGCAGCCATCAGGACGCGATCAAGAAAGGCTTTGAGGCGCGCGGCACTCAGAACGATGAAGGCTGGCGCGTGCCTTATCTGCCAATTGATCCCGCCGATCTGGGCCGCAATTACGAGGCGGTCATCCGCGTTAATTCGCAAAGCGGCAAAGGCGGGTTCGCCTGGGTGCTGGAGCAAGACCAGGGCCTCAAACTGCCCAAGAAGATGCAGGCCGATTTCAGCAGCCACGTGCAAAACATGGCCGACGAATTGGGCCGTGAACTGAACGCAGCCGACATTTGGGAGGCGTTCAAAGCCGCCTATCACGTGCAGACCGCCAACAAGCATTTCCAGCTGGTTCGCTATGAGGAAAGCCGCACCGGCGATGGCACGCGGATCTTTGCCGGAACGATCACCGTCGCCGGGCAAGAGCAAAGCGTCAGCGGGCGCGGCAACGGCCTGATTTCCAGCGTGCTAACCACACTGGAGGAGAATTTCGGCCTCGACCTCAAGGTGCTCGATTACACCGAGCACGCGCTGGGTTCGGGCCGCAATGCCCGCGCTGCCGCTTACCTGCAATGCGAGAGCGGCGGGCGCACGATTTGGGGTGTTGGCATTGACGAAGACGTCTCCACGGCCAGCGTGCGCGCTGTCCTAAGCGCGGCGAATTCGGCGATCATGTAAGGCAAGATTGGCGCGCAGGGGGAACGCAATGTCAAAATGGAAGATTGTGATTGCGGGATTGCTCGCAATCGTCCTCCTGCCCGCTGCGGGCCTCGGCATCGCGAGCCTTTTCGGGCCTTCACTCGATCCCGCATTTGAGCAAAAACTCACTGATGCTGAGCGAGAAGGCATTCCAGAGCTTATCGCCGCTGAAGCGAAGAATCTCGGCGTCACGGCGCTGAGCGTGACTGTGCTGGAAGCTGACAGAGAACCGCAAAACCACTATTTCGGACGCGCCAAACAAGGCGGATTGATGCAGGTTGCCAGCCTTTCCAAGGCGGTCGCCGCTACCGTCATTCTAATCCTGGCTGAGCAACGAGGCGTCAGCCTGGATCAGGACATACGCGGGCAGATCACCTCTGTAGACATTGCCTCACTCGAAGGCGGCAACAGACCTGTTACTTTGCGCCAGTTGCTGTCCCACACAACCGGCGCATCACAATCGGGCTACCCCGGTTATCCCCGTAACAGCGCTCTGCTTAGCACTGCCGACGTCATAGATGCGCCCCCGCGAATTTTCGAATCTCAGCTCACATTTGACGGCATTCCAGGCGAATTTCGCTACTCAGGCGGCGGCTACACCATCGCCCAATTATGGGCAGAAGACACCACAGGCCAGAACTTCGAGACATTAGCTGATGAGCTGTTGCTCGGCCCACTCGGCATGACGCAGAGCACATTCGCTCAGCGCACAATCGAGGCTGATATCGCGCCCCTGACTGTCGTTGGCGCGGATTCAGGATTTGCACCTACCCAAGGCATTTTCAGCGCCATCGAAAACAGCTGGCACATCTATCCGGAAAAGGCCGCGGCAGGTCTATGGTCCACCTCAGAGGACTACGCCCGTTTCGTCGCCGCCCTACTCGATGCAGCGGCCGGAGAAGAAAGCGCAATCCCCACAGAGATAGCCAAAGCAATGCTCACGCCGGAGGCCGAAACAGACTTCATGCCCGGCACACATTATGGCTTTGGCGTTATGCTGTCGCCGGATGGTAATGGCGACATCGCGAATGTCTGGCACACTGGGGCGAATGCAGGTTATCGCACCCTCTTCATGACGCGCCCGGCTTCCCCGAAGAAGCCCCGCAGAGTGGTTGTTTCGCTTGGCAATACGGCCAATGCAGCTGATCTCAACCGCGCAATCGGCACCGCCTTGTTAGAGCGCTGATTTGAGCGCGGCCCCGCCTTCACGCCGCCTTTTGTTCAACGCACCCCGCACAGCATTGAGTGATAGGCTTTGCAAGAAGTCATCTGCGCCAGCTTGCAGGTTTGAGATTTGTGCTTTCAAATCACTGGTCAAACCGGTTGCGGCGGTCATCTCTTTGGCGATCCCGTCAACCAGCTCACGAATGCGCTGCACTGCTTCGCTGGATGAACGTGCACTTAGTGATGTTTCATCAACGCTTGCTGCAATCTTTGTTACCGTTGTGCCTTGCAACGTCACTTCATTACAGACCGATTGAGTGACATCTCGTACGGCCCTAAATGTTTCGTGCATTGTCCGGTTTGCATTCAGCGCGCGGTCGCTGGCCTTTTCGATCCCGCCCAATCGCGAAACGATATCCTCGGTCGCTTTGGCGGTTTGTTCAGACAGGCCTTTGATCTCACTAGCGACGACAGAAAACCCGCGCCCCGCCTCACCTGCCCTCGCCGCTTCAATCCGGGCGTTCAGCGCCAGAATGCTGGTTTGTGAAGTGATCGACTGAATCATCTGTGCAATCGATTGGATAGATACGGTTTGCGAGGTTAGATCATCGACGGTCTCGTGGGTTTCCTCCGCAACTTGCGTGGCGGCTGCTAAGGATTGTGACGCGCGGGAAAGTTCGCATGTCATATCATCCAGGGTCATACGCAAACCACCTGCTGTGTTGGCGGCATCGCCCATGGCCGCCGCAGATTCACTCGACGCAACCGAAACCTCATCCGCAAGAGCCCGCAAATCACGGATCAGATTGCTGGCTTGATCGGCCTTATGATTGCTCTCTTCGCTCTGCTCTGCCGCGCGCTCCACCGCGTCACTTACAGCCGCCCGAAACATTTCCGTTTGTTTGGCTACCCATTTGTAATGTTCATTCTCACGGCATTGCTGATTTTTGGTCAGCAGGATTTCAGCATCCATGGTGTGCAGGCGGCTCAATTCGGTCACCAGCGACATGCCTTCTTCGACGCTGTCAGCAGATTGGAAAACTGTGCGCAATTCAAACTGTTGTGAAACGCTGAGCGCGCCGAGATGCCCCGCAGGGTCAGTGCGTGAGGTGTAGACCAGCTCGGCAATATCCTCGCGGCGGTTTATCCATGCTTCGTCATAAGGCGGGCGATATTTCACCAGCAAATGCCTGGTCACCTCCTCGACATACGCCTCGCGACCCTCGTCGTTTAGGGTCAGAACCATAACCTTCGCATATTGATCGACATAGATTGCCGCAGTTTGCGACACCGCCGCACTCAAAATGTCGCTAAGTTGGTGGTAAACAGGTTTATCAGGATCATCGATTTCATACACCTGCAACCGCGCCAACCGCGCATTAACCGGGTCAATCTTGGTATGATACATCGCTATGGTCCTGGCTCGATTGCTGTCGGGCAGAGCCTTCGCAAGGTTTGATTAAAGGTGATCTTGGCAGGTCATACGCGGATTGACGTAAGGCAGCATTTCCTACCTTGGCACGGCGCGCTAAGCGTTCATTATGGCATGCGTGCGGACACAGCGGATTAATCGGAAAAATCGATCAGATGGCGCCGCTGTGATCGATTGGTTTTTGAGCCTAAGAATGTGTTCCAGCTGTTCCAAACGTGCTTTGCGTGCGGCGAACGGAGTGGCTATGCCTAGGCTTAAGGGGCCAAGGCTCAAGGGAGAGACAATGCAATGAGTGAAGTGATACTTGAGCCTGAATTGCCGATCATCGATCCGCATCATCACCTGTGGGACCTTCGGCCGATGCTGCCGATGTTCCCAGAGCCCCGGCATCGCTTCATCGAAACGCTGGTGGATGCGGCGTATTACACCTTCGATCAACTGCATGCGGACCTGCAAACGGGCCATAACGTCATCGGCACCGTCTTCATGGAATGCGGCGCGTTCTACAATGCGGCGCTGGGCGAAGACCTGAAGCCGGTCGGCGAGGTTGAGTTTGTGAACGGCGTTGCGGCGCAATCGGCCAGCGGGCTTTACGGTCCCCTGCGCGCCTGTGCGGGCATCATCGGCCATGCCAACATGCTGCTGGGCGAAGGCGCAGGCCCAGTGCTGGATGCTCTGATCGAGGCAGGCGGGACACGGGAAAGCAGCCGGTTCAAGGGCATCCGCCATCAGGGCGCTTGGGATGCGGACCCTGACGTGCTTGGCCCTCCATTCCATGCGCCACCAGAGCTGTACCGTGATGCGACCTTCCGCGCAGGCTTTGCGGAGCTTGGGAAACGCGGACTGACCTTCGACGCCTGGATCCTGGAGCCGCAATTGCCCGATGTGATCGACCTTGCGCGCGCCTTCCCCGACCAACCGATCTGCCTTGACCATTGCGGCACACCGCTCGGCACTGCGAGTTACACTGGCAAGCTGGACGAACGCTTCGACATATGGCGGGCGGCCATCATCGAACTTGGCAAATGCCCCAATGTCATGGTGAAGCTGGGCGGCTTGGCGATGCACAATTGCGCAATGCCTGAACAAGGCCCCGCAGCGGGCATGGGATCGGAAGAGCTCGCCGCCATGTGGAAGCCCTATATCGAGACCTGCATTGAGGCCTTTGGACCGCAGCGTGCGATGTTCGAAAGCAACTATCCGGTTGATCGCTGGGGCGCGACCTATCCGGTGCTGTGGAATGCGTTCAAGCGGATCACAGCAGGCGCAAGTGCGGAAGAGAAAGCCGCGCTCTATGCCGGCAATGCAGCGCGCTTCTATGGCATTGAAGAGGTTCTTACCGCTTGATCGCATCACATTCCGTTACGGCAATGGGGGCTGGTCGCGACCCGACTGTGCTTGGCGCTCGACAGGGCGGGAACCGGCGCTATGGATTGAGCGTAGAAACGCAGACTAACTGCCTGAAACCACGACCGCATTGACGGAGAAATTGATGTCTCTTCCCGCTCCATTTGATCGCCTTCGCTTGCCGCTGATCGGCTCCCCCCTGTTCATCGTTTCTGGTCCTGAACTGGTGATCGCTCAGTGCAAGGCCGGGATCATCGGCAGCTTCCCGGCGCTGAATGCCCGCCCGCAGACGCTGCTCGACGAATGGCTGCACCAGATCACCGAAGAGCTGGCCAAGCACAACCGAGAGAACCCAGACCGGCCAGCCGCGCCGTTTGCCGTCAACCAGATCGTGCACAAGTCAAACGACCGCGTCATGGCCGACATGGCAACCTGCGAGAAATGGCAAGTGCCGCTGGTCATCACCTCGCTCGGTGCGCGGACAGAGATCTTCGATGCAGTGCGCAATTGGGGCGGCATCACCATGCACGATGTGATCAACAATCGCTTTGCCAAGAAGGCGATCGAGAAGGGCGCAGATGGCCTGATCCCGGTCGCCGCTGGCGCTGGCGGCCATGCTGGCACGCTCTCACCTTTCGCCTTGATGCAGGAAATCCGTGAGTGGTTTGACGGGCTGGTTGCTCTGTCTGGCTCGATCGCAAACGGCGCATCGATCCTGTCGGCTCAAGCGATGGGCGCAGACTTCGGCTATGCGGGTAGCGCCTTCATCGCGACCAAAGAAGCCAATGCTGACCAAGCCTATAAGGACGGCATCGTTGAGGGATCAGCGGACGGCATCGTCTATTCAAACCTGTTCACCGGCGTGCACGGTAACTACCTGCGCAGCTCGATCGAGAACGCCGGGCTTGATCCTGACAACCTGCCGGAAAGTGACCCGTCCAAGATGAACTTCGGCAGCGGCGGCAACACCAAAGCCAAAGCTTGGAAAGACATCTGGGGCTCTGGACAAGGCGTCGGCGCGATCAAATCGGTCGATACAGTTGAGGACATGGTCAGCAAGTTTGAGGCTGAGTATCACGCGGCGAAAGCGGCGCTGCTCACAACGTCGGACTACACAAGCTGGGCCGACTGACGGGCTTGCTGAAAGGCCGCTCTGCTAGGTCGCCTTCCATAGCTGCTCGGCCATCATATCGAGCTCTGTGAAATCATAACCGCTGCCCAGCGGATCCTTGCGATTGAGCAGCAACTTGCGTTTTTGGCTGAGCAGATAAGTACGCAGCGCTCTTTGCAACAATTGCAAACGCATCAAAGCGTCGATGAAGGCAGCCTCAGGATCGTGAATGCGGGTCTCCGCCCAGCTTCGCTCAATCCGGCCAACACGCTCAATCACCATTTCGTTATAGTGGCGATGCGGACCGCGATGCAGCGGCATGCCCGTGCGGACCGTCGCGTCCTCATTGGCTGGCAGCAGAAGGCCGTTCGCACGGAAATCGTCAAAGCCAATGGCCGTGCGGCTTATGTCGGCAAACAAATGACCAAAGCAGTCACGCTGCAGCAATTGCCTAGGCAACAAATGGTGCCTTTGGAGGCCTGCATCATATCCCGGCTCTCTACGGCGATTGACCGATCGGAACGGGATAGCCCCGCGTCGCTTTGCCAGCGCAGGCGTAGGCGCATACGCAGGCCCGATATTGCCGTGCATGTTGCCCCTCTAACCGCGTCCTATTCGCGCCAAACCCTCACAAATTTTCCATTCTTCGATGGACGCATGATCAATCGGCTGCCGTCTGGCGCGACAATCCGCTCGCTCTCACTCAGCCCGCCAACCAAGATCAATTGATTGACCAACCGCACTCCAAGCCTGGTGGCGGAAACCTTCCCATTGGCCAAAGGCGGCTCAATCCGCAGATCCTGACCAATCCAATAGTCGAGACCCACTGTCTGCAGCGCCCCGTCAATCGTCTCGCGAAAGGCCGTTAGGCCGAGCGCGGGAAAGGACCCGCCCCCAATCCAGGCAGTTGAAACAGATTCGAAATACTGGCGGCCAATCGCACTTTTTGAAGGAGACCAGACAACGGCCTCCACATCGTCAAAATGGTGCGTCAAATCGCGAGCCAGCCCTACCATGCCGCGCATAATCGGCAACGAACGCTCCCCACCTGAGAGATGCTGCCCCACCGAAATTCGCATCGCATCGAAACGAAATCCGTTCGGCGCTTGCTCCAGATCAAAGCGGTGCTCAATTTCAGGGAAACCAGATGGCGGGCCAGGTGAAATGCCTTCCAGGTCGAAGGTCAGCCCTTCGCGCAATAGCTCCATCCAGGCATATTCTTGTGCCTCAGGATTGGCAGCGCTAGCCGGTTTATCTGAGTGCACGTGATCCGTCCCCACCAATTGCAGCGGCGAGGCATCACAGGGATCGTGGGACAACAGCACAGTGTTTTGCGCCGCGAAGAATTCCTTCATGGCGGCACGATCCGGCCGCTCGCCTTTCGCAAACAGCAGGTACAGGCCCGGAGAGCCAGTTTGTCCGTCGTGATCGACTATCTCCGCCCCCTTCCTCGTCCCGGCGCGAAATTTCAGATCGTTTGCAACAAGATAGTGACCTGATTCTTAGTCATCGTCGAGTCCCGTCTTGGTTTTGCTAGGGGAAAGCCAAACAACTGGTCAGAAAACCCCCATTCGCAACCCTTCTGACAATGCCTCGCCCAACGCGCGTGATTGCTCCAAAACTGCTGGCGGCACCTGTTTTACCGCAATAATCTCTTGCGGAGTCTGAGCTGAGAAGTTGACGATTATCGGATCAGCGACCCTTTTCAACCGCCACCCGGTTGCGATCCGATCCAGCTGGCGCTGCGCCCCTTCCCCGTCCGATCCAGCGGCAATGATGCTGGCATAAGGTCTGCCCTCAATCTGTCCGAGCACATCATAATAATGTGCATCAAACATCTCTTTCATAGCGCCACTCATCGTCGCAAGGTTTTCAGGACAAGCGAAGATGTAGCCGCCTGCTGAGAGCAAATCTGCGCTCGTCACATCCTGCGCCTTCAAGAGTACACTGCCCTCACCTGCCCCATCATCTACAGCCTTTGCCATGGCCTCGCTGGCCCCTGTGCGGCTGTGCCAGATGATGAGAAGCGGAGCGTTGTTTTCCATCCAGCCACCACAAGCGAGCGGGCTGTCGATTGTCAATCAGCGACGCTGTCACGCAGCGAAACAATAGGCTAAGCTTCGCAGCATGGCATCTCTCGCAATCTCTCATGTTTTAGGCGTCGCATCGTCTCTGTCAGAGCGCGCCTGGCAATGGCGCGGCGGCAATATGGAATTGGGTGCGGAGGCCAATACGCTGACGAGCGACATCCTCACCCAATTGCTGCTGACACGCGGTGTCACGCGCGAGGATGTGGCGCGCCATGCCAAACCCACCATGCGCGATTTTTTACCCGATCCATCCGAATTTAACGACATGGAGAGCGCAGCATCGCGGATCGCCAAGGGCGTCTTAAGCGGTGAGCAGATCACAATTTACGGCGATTATGACGTGGACGGAGCAACAAGCTCCGCCTTGCTGGTTCAGCTACTACGCGAATTAGGGGTTGAGGCAGGATATTACATTCCTGACCGCTTGCTGGAAGGATACGGCCCTAGCGGCGAAGCCTTGGTCAAACTCGCGCGGTCAGGATCAAGCCTGATCATTACCGTCGATTGCGGCGCGATGGCTTATGAAGCGCTTGGCATGGCCCGAGACGAAGGCGTCGATGTGATTGTCGTGGACCATCACAAATGCGGCGCCGAATTGCCACCAACCACCGCTTTGGTAAACCCCAACAGGTTGGATGAAAACGACCTTGCCGCCGCGCACGGTCATTTGGCCGCCGTCGGGGTCGCTTTCCTACTAGCTATCGCGCTGGTCAGAAACCTGCGCAGCGAGGGCTATTTCAAGGACCGCAAAGAGCCTGACCTAATGGCGCTACTCGATCTGGTTGCTCTGGGCACTGTGGCCGATGTTGCCGCGCTGCATGGACTCAACCGCGCTTTCGTTGCGCAAGGGCTGAAAATTCTGGCCCGCCGCGAGCGGATCGGCATGGCAGCCCTCATGGATGCAAGTCGCCTTAAACGCGCGCCACAAGCAAGCGATCTTGGCTTTGCGCTTGGCCCGCGGATTAATGCTGGCGGGCGGATTGGCGAATCGACTTTGGGCGTGAAACTTCTGACGACGCGTGATCCAGAGGAAGCGCGCGCCATTGCGGAACAATTAAGCCAGCTCAATGAAGAACGCCGCGCCATTGAGGCCGAGGTCCAAGAAGAAGCCGAACGGCAGCTTGAAAGCCAACACAACCATGCGGTCCACGTGCTTGCAGGGGATGGCTGGCATCCGGGCGTAATCGGTATTGTCGCCGGGCGCATCAAGGAGAAAACCGGCCGCCCCGCCATCGTAATCGCCCGTGATGAGGCAGAGGGGCAAGGCAAAGGCTCGGGCCGCTCAATAAGCGGCGTTGATCTGGGCGCGGCGATCATCGCTGCACGTGAAGAAGGTCTACTGGTGGCGGGCGGCGGACATGCGATGGCGGCGGGTCTGACGATCGAGAATGACAAACTCCCCGCTTTTACAGAATTCCTCGACACGCGCCTCGCCAAGGATATTGAGCGAGCGCGCCTTGGCCAGCGCATGCAGCTCGATCTGTCCGTTGCTCCCGGCGGGCTGACGCCGGAACTGGTCGAGACGCTGGAGGCAGCTGGTCCTTACGGGGTTGGTTGGCCCGCCCCGCGTTTGGCCGTGGGGCCAGTGCGCATCATCAAAGCCGATATTGTTGGCAAAGATCATTTGCGCCTGATCGCGGCGGGTGAAGATGGCAAATCGTTTAAAGCCATCGCCTTTCGCGCGGCGGAAACCGAAATGGCGCAGACCCTGATACACCGATCAAAAGGCCGTCGTTTCCATCTCGCCGGGCGCGCGAAGATCGACGATTGGGGCCCAAGGCCCGCAGCAGAATTGCACCTCGAAGACGCCGCCTTTGCCGATTGATTGCCAGAAACCGCGAAGTTCTTCGATTACAGGCTTGACCGCCAACCACTACCCCACTAGATGCGCGGCCTCGCACACAAGTGTGGCCCCTTCGTCTAGCGGTTAGGACGCGGCCCTTTCACGGCTGAAACACGGGTTCGATTCCCGTAGGGGTCACCACCTCCTTACAAAACCACAGTTTTAAACGCCGATTTCCGGCGCAAATGCTGCTGCGCCCTTCCCACGCTAGTCGCTTGGGGTTACAGGCGAAATCGCGATGGGCAGCCAGAACTCAATCCCTCCGGTGAGCGCGCTTTTGGCGCTGGTGACGTTTGTCGCTTTGCTGCTGCTCGGCGTGGACTTCATCGTTGGCTGTGCAGCTTTGCTTGTCTGGTTGGGGTCTTTGGTGCTCGCCACTTCTACCGCGCCCGATCCGCCCAGCACAAAGGCCGAACCACCGCTTACCCAAAACGCCATGCGCAAGTTGATCGAAAACTCGGCAACGCCTCTCCTAGTGACGGAAAACAACACCATCGCAATCGCCAATCGCACCGCGCGCAAGATGCTGGGCGAGCACGTGGTTGGGCAGGATGCGCGCATGGCTTTTCGCCAACCAAAGGCTATTTCACTGCTGTCGAAAGGGCGCAGCGGTAGAGCGGTTGTGCGCGGCCTCGTGCGGCGGCGGGACATCTGGCAGATCAACCGTCAAGCGATTGACGAAAGTCTGGCTGTGATCGAGCTGATCAACAAAACCGCCGAGGCCGATATTAGCCGCGCACACACGGATTTTGTCGCCAATGCGAGCCACGAACTGCGCACGCCACTGGCCGGTATCATTGGTTATACCGAGACGCTCAGCGAGAGCTCCGAAACTCTCGATTCGCCGATCCCGCAGAAGTTTCTCGGCACCATCCAACGCGAGGCCAATCGCATGCAAGCATTGGTCGCTGATCTGATGTCGCTCTCGCGGATCGAGGCAGAAAAGCATGACAAACCAAGTGAACTGCTCGAACTCGCACCAATCGTAGCTCGAGCAGCGCGCGACGCGGCTGGCGCGCAGCGGATCGAACGGCTGCAACTTGGCGAATTTGAGGCGGTCGATATTCGCGGCGATATGCAACAATTGGAGCAATTGGTACGCAATCTCGTGGATAACGCGATGAAATATGGCGAAGAAGATGGGCCAGTATCCGTCGATCTTGTTCGCTCTAAAGACATGCAGCAGGCCCGGCTGACAGTCGCAAACACTGGCGAAGGCATCCCGCCAGAACACTTACCGCATCTCACCCGCCGCTTTTACCGCACCGATCCAGGGCGCAGTCGAGCCTCTGGAGGAACTGGATTGGGCCTCGCGATTGTGAAACATATTGTGGAGCGTCATCGCGGAAGGCTCGAAATTGAGAGCGAATTGGGTCAAGGCACTCAGGTGATCGTGCGAATCCCGCTCGAAACACAAGAAAATGATCAACCGCAACAGGACACAAAAGATAGCGATATCAAAGGGCGCAGAGCAGACCAGTCCGGTGCCTCCAATTCGCTGTCATGAATTTGTCTTATTTCTTCAACATCGCGGGCGCAGGCACTCAATTTGATGCTGATCCTGTAGCGATTCTCAGGGGTAAACAGGGCTAAGAAATGTCGCCGATTACGCTTATCCTGATCGCTATTGGCCTCGGCCTTGCCGGATGGCTGGCTGGCCGTGCGAAGGCGTGGAGCTTCCAGAAGTCCGACGCCAATGTGCGCCTGGTCGCGCGTCCAACCTATCACGCATGGTATGTCGCCGTCTGGGTTGCCCTGCCTGTTCTGGCGTTCGTTGCGCTGTGGTCATTCCTCGCACCGCAACTCGTGATGCAGACGGTACTCGCATCGCCCGGCGCAGAGGCCCTCCCTTCCTTTGGATTCCAACGCGAATCAATCCTGTCAGAAGCCCGCGCCGTCGCCACCGGCAGCGCGCAAGGCGTGTTCAACTCTGATGCGGAGGCTCTGATCGAGCCATTCCGAGAGGCGATCTCGCATTACAATCTGATCGGACTGGTCGTTACAGTGATGATCGCCTTCGCTGGGGGCGCCTATGCGTTCCTGCGGGTTAAGCCGGATTTCCGCGCCCGCACTCGGGTGGAGCGAACGGTGATGATCGTGTTGTTGCTCGCCTCACTGGTCGCGATCCTGACGACGTTTGGCATTTTTGCGAGCCTGGTGTTTGAGACGGTGCGCTTCTTTGGCATGGTCTCACCAATAGACTTCCTGTTCGGTTCTTTCTGGGGTCCAGACCCGATGAGCAGTCCCGAAGCAGCCGATGGCACGCGCTATGGCGCGATTCCGCTGTTTTGGGGTACAATCTTTATTGGTGCGATCATCGCCATGATTGTCGCGATCCCGCTTGGTTTGATGAGCGCGATTTACCTCACGCAATATGCCAACCCGAAACTGCGCGCCTGGGTAAAGCCAGCGCTTGAGATTCTCGCGGGCGTACCGACTGTGGTTTACGGCTACTTCGCTGCGCTCACAGTCGCTCCGGCTATTCGCGACATGGCGGTCGCAGTCGGTATTTCCGGTGCTTCGACAGAAAGCGCGCTGGCCGCTGGCGTTGTGATGGGCGTGATGATCATCCCGTTCGTATCGTCCATGGCCGACGATTCCATCGCCGCCGTGCCCAGCGCAATGCGCGATGGCAGCCTCGCAATGGGTGCGACCCAATCAGAGACCATTCGCCGCGTGCTGTTCCCCGCTGCCCTACCCGGCATTGTCGCGGGCGTGATGCTGGCCGTCAGCCGCGCGATTGGCGAGACAATGATCGTTGTAATGGCCGCCTCAACCGCAGCCAACCTGACGGTCAATCCGCTGGAGCGAATGACCACCGTTACCGTTCAGATCGTCAAAATGCTGACCGGCGAAGGCAGCTTCGACCACCCGGCCACACTCAGCGCCTTCGCGCTCGGCTTTGTGCTGTTCATGGTCACGCTGGCGCTCAACTTTATCGCTCTTCGCGTCGTCAAACGCTTCCGAGAGGCCTATGACTGATACCGCCAACCCAGAACTGGTGCACCCAACCCGCACACCGGAATTCGCCAAGCGGATCGAGCAGCGATACCGCTCAGAGCGGCGTTTCCGCGCGCTCGGGCTTAGTGCGATTGTGTTTTCCGTTGCGGTGCTGATCTTCCTGCTCGGCAATATGCTGCTGAACGGGATTGGTGGTTTCCAGCGCGCAGAACTGGCTGTGCCGATTGACTTTGCCGAAGCCGGCCTGACCGGTGATGCACAATCCCTCAGTTCACCAGGCGCGCTTCAATCGCTCGAAACTCAGGGCCTGCGCGCGGTCGTCGAATTCTACGCTGAGCGCGAGATGGGCGAAGCCGGTGCGGCTGAGATCAGCGATGAGGCCTGGCGCGATGTCGCCAGTGATCTGATCAGCAACCCAGCCTTGATCCGGGGCACTCACACCTTCAATCTGCCCGCGTCCTCTGACCTCGCCTCCGGCCTATCGGGCGAAGGCTCAGCCGAGATGCAGGCACTCGCGCAACAGCTAGTGAGCGATGGTAAGCTATCCAAGAATTGGGACGTAGGGTTCATGACCCGCAGCGATGCGACCAGCCCGCAGCAAGTGGGCATTTGGGGCGCGCTCAAGGGCTCAATCCTGACGATGACGATCACGCTGCTGCTGGCGTTTCCCATCGGTGTGCTAGCCGCGCTCTATCTAGAGGAATATGCGCCAAAGAACCGCTGGACCGACATTATCGAGGTTTCGATCAACAACCTCGCAGCCGTGCCCTCGATCATCTTTGGCTTACTAGGCCTTGCAGTGTTCCTAACCTTGTTCCCGAATCTCAGATCCGCACCGCTCATCGGCGGTATGACCTTGGCGCTGATGACCATGCCAGTGATCGTCATTTCGGGCCGCAATGCAATTAAGGCGGTGCCGCCATCGATCCGCGATGGTGCGCTCGCCATCGGCGCCTCACCTGTCCAGGTTGTGTTCCATCACGTCTTGCCGCTCGCGCTGCCCGGCATGCTGACAGGTACGATTATCGGCATGGCCCGCGCTTTGGGTGAAACAGCGCCGCTGCTGATGATCGGCATGCGCGCCTTCGTGGCGACGCCGCCCGATGGGTTCACATCGCCAGCCACCGTCTTGCCGGTCCAAATCTTCCTCTGGTCCGATGAAATCGACCGCGGCTTTGTCGAACGGACAAGTGCGGCTATCATTGTGCTTCTGCTGTTCCTCCTGTTGATGAACGGCCTCGCCATTTACCTCCGCAACAAATTCGAGAAGACCTGGTGACTGTCATTCACGAGAAATTGGTAGACACGAACGCAAAGATGCGCGCGCGTGATGTGTCGGTCTATTATGGCGACAAGAAAGCCATTGATGAGGTGTCGATCGACATTTCACCCGACTATGTCACGGCCTTTATCGGGCCGTCCGGTTGCGGCAAGTCGACCTTTCTACGCTGCTTCAACCGCATGAATGACACCATTCCGGTTGCGCGTGTTACTGGCACAATTGAGCTGGAAGACGAAGACATTCACGGCAATGCGATGGACGTGGTTCAGCTGCGCGCGCGCGTCGGCATGGTGTTCCAGAAACCAAATCCGTTCCCAAAATCGATTTACGAAAACATCGCTTACGGCCCGAAAATTCACGGCCTGGCGGAAAAGAAGCCGGACATTGACGAAGTGGTCGAAAAGTCCCTCACCCGTGCTGGTTTGTGGGACGAGGTGAAGGACCGCCTCGACGAATCTGGCACGGCCCTTTCCGGCGGTCAGCAGCAGCGCCTGTGCATCGCGCGCGCCATTGCGGTTGATCCAGAGGTCATCCTGATGGACGAGCCGTGCTCTGCACTGGACCCAATCGCGACGGCCAAAATCGAAGAATTGATCGACGAGTTATCCGGTCGCTACGCGATCGTGATCGTCACCCACTCCATGCAGCAGGCAGCGCGCGTTTCTCAGCGCACCGCCTTTTTCCACCTGGGTAAAATGGTCGAATACGGGCCGACTTCCGATATTTTCACTAACCCGATAGAAAAGCGCACTCAGGACTACATCACGGGACGGTACGGTTAGATGGCAGAACATACAGTCAAAGCCTTTGACGAGGACATCACCCGGCTTCGCGGTCTGATTGCCGAGATGGGCGGACTTGCAGAGGTCGCCATTCAAGGTGCGCTCGATGCGCTGGTACGCGGCGACCAAGAGCTCGCTAAGAAAGTCGTCAAGAGCGACAAGAAGATCGACGCGCTTGAAGCTGAAGTCGACAAGCTCTCAGTACGAATCATTGCCCTGCGCGCACCGATGGCGGATGATTTGCGCGAAGTAATCGCGGCGCTGAAGATCGCCGGCGTGGTTGAGCGGATTGGCGACTATTCGAAAAACATCGCCAAGCGCGTCGGCGAGATTGACGGCAAAGACCGGTTCGAACCGCTCACTCTACTGCCCGCCATGGGCGAAGTGGCCAGCGAAATGGTGCACGATGTGCTGACTGCTTACGCTGCGCGTGACCCCGATCTAGCCCGCGAAGTGATCGCGACCGACGCCAAGGTCGATGCCTTTTACAACAGCATTTTCCGCAACCTTGTGAGTCACATGGTGGAGAACCCTGCGACCATTTCCAGCGCGGCTCAGCTGCTGTTCGTAGCTCGCAATCTTGAGCGGATCGGCGATCACGCGACCAATGTTGCCGAGATGGTGCATTACGCCGCGACCGGCGAATATCCGCCGGACGACGACCAGTAGGACGCAAACTTACAATTCTTTCACAAATGACACGAAGTTGTAGTGAAAGTGACAGATAGAACGCTGTATCGCATCCTTGGGAACGGGAGGGTTCTCAGACATGTCCGCTACTAAACTGCTCTTGGTCGAAGATGATCCGGCTTTGTCGGAGCTGCTCGAATATCGTTTCCAGAACGAAGGTTATGACGTCCGCTCAACCAGTGACGGCGACGAAGCTTTGATGCTGGCGAGCGAGGATGTGCCAGACTTGGTGATCCTTGACTGGATGATTGAGGGTACCAGCGGGATTGAGGTTTGCCGCAGGCTGCGCCGCGATAAGCAGACCGCGCATGTCCCGATCATTATGCTGACCGCCCGAGAGGCCGAGGACGACCGCGTGCGTGGCCTCGATACGGGCGCGGACGATTATTTGACCAAGCCATTCAGCCCGCGCGAATTGCTGGCCCGGGTGGCTGCGGTGATGCGGCGCATTCGCCCTGCCCTGGCCGGTGAAACCGTGGAGGTCGGTGATATCGTGCTCGACCCTGTTGCGCATAAGGTCATGCGCGGCGGCCAATCGTTGCAGCTTGGCCCAACCGAATACCGCTTGCTAAAGTTCTTTATGGAGAGTCCAGGCCGGGTCTTCAGCCGCAGCCAATTACTCGACGGTGTTTGGGGCACAGGCTCAGATATCGAGCTGCGCACGGTCGATGTGCACATCCGCCGATTGCGCAAAGCCATAGAGGTTGAGGGCGCGAAAGATCCGATCCGCACGGTCCGCTCTGCGGGCTATGCGATGGAAGCAGTCTAGCGGCACACGCCCGACCAGCGCGAAGCCTGGTCAAAGTGGAAATGATCGGCATGGGCCGCGTTGTAGTCCGGCGATAGGACGGTTGCGAAAATCCCACATGCGCCGTCACGAACTTCTCGCAGAAAACGCGCTTCATCGCTGTCTTCTGGCCAATCGCGTAGAACGCTGATTGATCGGCCATCCGCCAGAGTAAATCCCGCAATATCAATCGCATTGGCAGTCGCATGCTCGCTCCAGGCGTTTGAACTGCCGCCGCGCATCCGCCGGCAATTGAACGCGCCCAAATGCTCGACTGTAGCAAGCTCACTGCCCAATATTGCGACCGCAGCAGGCTCCACACTTCGCACGCGCCACATCTCCAAGCCCGTCGCCATGGGACAAGTCACCGCTGGTGTATCCGGGGCAAGCGGAAATGCGCTCAGCAGTGTGCGATCGGGCCGGGCACAGGCCCCCTCGCCTGTGACGGCAAGCGTATCAAAGGCGATCGCGCTTCGCTCCAGCACAGCGCGGCACTGCGGCACATCGTCTTTCAGCGCCGCCAGTTTGCCCGCCGTTGCCCAACCAATCGGGTGGCGCAGATCGAGCGGCGCGGCGGGATCGTGCTCTGGATGTGCTTTCATCCAGCTCCATCCTGCGAACAGCACAGCAGCGAGGATCGCAAGCAGGATGAACCGCCGTTCCCTGCGGAATTGCCCGATCCGGCGGTTGATTTTAGTGAGTTTGCGCTTGCGAGGCATATCAAGGCCTTAGTGGAAATCGCGCGACTTCGGCAATATCCGGTGGTTGCGCGGATGGCCCGTGACGTTTGGAGTTTGAGCAAACGGCCCGCTGGGCGGCAAATCATCAATCATATCGCGCGTTTTCAGCGTAGCCTTTTCCGCTGGCGGTTTCCGGCTGATCAGAGGGGAGTTCACATGATCCGCCCGCGCGACAGGAGCGTTCAGCATATTGTCTGATAGGCCGTACAGGGCCTCTGTTGCGTCAGTCATATGATGCGCGATCACATGGATCACCTCATCATCATATTCGACCCGCCCGCGCACCTCCATCAAGCGCGCGCCCATCACCACACGGCGCTGTTTTTCCTTAAGGTCCGGCCATACGACCAGGTTCACCACACCGGTCTCATCCTCCAGCGTGATAAAGCACACACCCTTGGCGCTGCCCGGTCGTTGACGGATCAAGACCACACCTGCAACCTGAACCATGCTGCGGAATTTTCGGTCTCTGAGTTCGCTGGCCCGTACAAAGCCGCGCTCTGCCAAACCGGGACGCAGGAACGACATCGGATGCGCTTTTAGGCTGAGGCGCGTGGTCTGGTAATCTGCCACCACTTCTTCTGACAGAGGCATTTTCGGCAATTGAGTGGCGCTGCGTTCTGCGCCTTCATCCCGCTCGGCCGCAGCCTTGAACAAGGGGAGATCAGGCGCAGCAATAAGACTGCGCGCATCCCACAAGGCCTGCCTGCGCGAAAGGCCAAGCGAGGTAAAGCAATCTGCGCTGGCAAGCCGCTCAACATGCGCAGGCGAAAGGCGAGCGCGCTCCTGCAACTCTGCGACATCTTTGAAAGCCCCGCCCTCTTCACGCGCCACAATCAGCTGCGCTGCAATATGCTCTGGAAAGCCATCAACTTGCCGCAACCCAAGCCGCAGTGCGATATGCTTGTCTAGGCGGCCAGTTTCGTTCTCTTGCGTCAGAGCGAGTGGCCCCGCCCTATCCTCAAGCGTGCAATCCCATTGGCTGTCATTCACATCAGCAGGCAGCACCGCAACGCCGTGCTCACGCGCATCGCGCACAATCTGAGCCGGAGCATAAAAACCCATCGGCTGCGAGTTGAGCAAGCCGCAGGCAAAGGCTGCGGGAAAATGGCATTTTAGCCAGCTCGAGACATAGACCAAATGCGCAAAGCTGGCGGCGTGGCTCTCTGGAAAACCATATTCGCCAAAGCCCTTGATCTGATTGAAGCAGCGCTGTGCAAAATCGGCATCATAACCGCGTTCAACCATCCGCCCGACCATCATATCCTCAAGCTCGTGCACCATGCCGCGGCTGCGGAAGGTCGCCATCGCCTTGCGCAATCGGTTGGCCTCGGTTGATGAAAATTTTGCCGCATCCAATGCGATCTTCATCGCTTGTTCCTGAAAGATCGGCACGCCCAAAGTCCGCTCTAAAATAGAGGAAAGCTCATCCTGCGGGCCATGTTTGGGTGAAGGCGCGGGGATACGCACCGGCTCTGCGCCCCGGCGGCGCTTCAGGTAAGGGTGTACCATATCGCCTTGGATCGGACCGGGGCGAACAATCGCGACCTGGATCACAAGGTCATAAAACTCGCGCGGGCGCAGGCGCGGCAGCATGTTCATCTGCGCGCGGCTTTCAACCTGAAACACACCCAGCGAATCCCCCTTGCGCAGCATCGCATAGGTCTCTGGATCCTCACGCGGCACCGTGGCCAGCGTTAGGGTGCGGCCATGGTGACCCTCCAGCAGATCAAGACATTTCTTGATGCAAGTCAGCATCCCCAGCGCCAGCACATCAACCTTTAGAATACCAAGCGCCTCGATATCGTCCTTGTCCCATTCGATGAAGCTGCGATCCGGCATCGCGCCGTTTCCAATCGGAACCGTTTCCGTGAGCGCGCCTTCGGTGAGGATAAAACCGCCGACATGCTGAGAAAGATGGCGAGGCATGCCGATCATCTGCTCAGTCAGCGCCAGCACACGGCGCAAATGCGGATCATCCAGCGTCATGCCGATTTCCTCAACGTGAGCCTCGCCAATCTCGCGCCCATGTCCGCCCCACACCGTACGAGCGAGCGCACTGGTGACATCCTCTGAAAGCCCCATCGCCTTGCCAACCTCGCGGATTGCCATGCGTGGGCGATAGTGGATGACCGTAGCAGTTAATCCAGCGCGATAGCGGCCATATTTCTTATAGATATATTGGATCACCTCTTCGCGTCGTTCATGCTCGAAATCGACATCAATATCAGGTGGTTCCTTACGCTTTTCAGAGATGAAACGGTCGAACAAGAGCTGATGCTTGGCTGGATCGACGCTGGTGATTCCAAGGCAGAAGCACACAGCCGAATTGGCCGCACTGCCGCGCCCTTGGCACAGGATCGGTGGGTCAACACTGCGCGCGTAATCGACGATGTCCTTGATGGTGAGAAAATAGCACGCCAGATCAAGCTTACCGATCAGAGCAAGCTCGCGCTCCAACGTCTGACGCACAGCGTCAGGCACGCCGGATGGATAGCGCCGCTCTGCCCCGCGCTGCGTCTCGCTTTCGAGGAACGCTTGCGGTGTCATGCCCTGCGGATAGATTTCCTCCGGATATTCGTAGCGCAGTTCATCGAGGCTGAACTTGCAAGCATCCGCCACCTCACGTGCGGCACGGATTGCATGCGGCCAGCGGGCAAACAGGCGCTGCATCTCCTGTGGAGGCTTAAGGTAACGCTCGCCATTGCCGTGCAGCAAATGCCCCGCCTCGGCGACCTTCACCTTATGCCGGATCGCCGTCATCACATCTTGCAAGGGCCGCCGCTGAGGTGCGTGGTAATGCACATCATTGGTGGCAAGCAGCATCAGTCCATTGGCCCGCGACATAGCGTCCAACCGATCAATCCGCGCAACATCATCACCGCGATAGAGATAGCTGGCAGCGATGTGACCAAGCGTGGGGAGTTGGGTGATGAGATGAGGAAGAAGGTCAGGCAAAGTACCTTGTACCTCATCATCCCGGCCTCCGAGCCGGGATCCCACTTTCTCTGCTTTCTGTCCGGAAAAGCAGCTGGCCCCCGGATCAAGTTCGGGGTGACGAAAGGGGATAATGTTGCTCATCACCTTTATCGTAAATTCGCTCGCCAAATTGCGCGGCGGCAGCAGGATCAGTTGCACATCCTCAGAATGCTCAGCCAGCATCGCAAGGTCGATTTCGCACACGCCCTTGTCTTGCCACTCACCGCTGAGCGTCCGCATCCGCCCGGCGCTGATCAAGCGGCACAAACGCCCGTAAGCCGCCCGATTTTTCGGATATGCCAGAAGCGCAAGACCCTCGACCGTTTCGATGCGCGTGCCGATCACGGGCCGTAATTTGAGCGTCTTCGCCTCACTATGCACCCGCACCACTCCAGCGAAAGAGTTCACATCCGCAATCCCGATCGCATCATAGCCGAGCGTGCGGGCCGCCATGGTGAGGTCCACCGCATCGGAAGCACCGCGCAGAAAGCTGAAGCAGCTGACCAATCCGAGTTCGACGAATTCGGCGCGATCTGGCGCACTGATCAGATCGGGATCGAACTCAATTGTCCGTTTGTCTGGGGTGAGAGGTGCGTCGGGCATGTCATACCTGCGTCCCAGAAGTGAACGCGTTTAGGCGCGCCTGCACTTTCGCCAGATCAGCGGCAAATAACGCCGCCTGCTCTGCGCGCGCCCCGCCGTCCAGGCGCAACAAATAGGCTGGATGCGCGGTGACCCACAGCTCCGCCTTATCCTCGAGGGTAATGGGAATGCCGCGCGCCGTTTTCAGGCTCACCGTCTTGCCTAGCAATCCGCGCGCCGCCGATGCGCCCAAGGCCAGTATGATACGCGGTTTCACGATTGCCCGTTCGCTTTCCAACCACCAACGACAGGTGTCGATCTCTTTGGCTGTCGGGGTCTGGTGAATGCGCCGCTTACCCCGCTGGACGAACTTGAAATGCTTCAACGCATTGGTGACATAGGCTGCGCTGCGATCAATCCCGGCCTGCGCCAAAGCTGCATCCAGCAATTGGCCCGCTGGTCCCACAAACGGTCTGCCCGTCAGATCTTCCTGATCGCCGGGCTGCTCGCCAACGATCATGAGCGGCGCGCGCTGTGCACCCTCGCCCATAACCGCGCGCGTTCCGCAATCGGCAATCGGACAATCACGACAATTGCCGACCGCCTGAGCAAGCTCAGCCAGGCTATCCGGACGTTCACGCGCCTCGCGCGTACCAGCCGCAACCATACTCGCTTCGCGCGCCTGCGCCCCGGCGATCAGATCAGGAATGAGCGCAGCCTCCGGCATGTTCTTCCAGTATTTCTTAGGCATTTCAGACAGCATCGCGCCGACTTTCAATCGTGCCGGATTGAAGATCGATGCGTAATACGACTTCCACAGTTCCTCGACCGGATCGCCATCCGGTGCATCGCTGCGCCGTGCGGGGCCGCTTTCCCGCATGGTCTCGCCATCCCAGTGGAGGCATCCGCGCGGGGTCAGAATTGACCAGTTCATATTGGCAAAACGCCGCATGAAAAAGCCCGCATTGGCGCGCACAATATGATGATCAGGCTCAAACCAGGCGACATAATGCGCGTCTTTTCCCTCTGGGCCCGCGGCATTCTCGACCTGGCGGAAGCGGACGAAGGCGTGCATTTTATGGCTGTCGCGGCGCACCGACTTATCAAGCTCCTCCACCCGGCGCACATCGAGGTCGGTCTTGTCCTCCATCATGCGCGGATTGCTCTGAAGCCGCCACAGCAGCCGGTACAGCAGCGCAAAGCGTTCTGGATCGGAATGCAGCGCCGCATTGCGCGCCAGGCTCAGAAACCGCTTGCTCGCCCGCGCTGGCCGGGAATCTCGGTCTGGCTCAGGCGGACGCTCAGTCAACCCGGACGCGCCGCCTTGGGCAAACAGATCGCCCGTCTCGCCCGGCTCAATCCAAGACACTCTGTCTGGTGGCACCTCGCATTGGACCAGCGTACGCGCCTGGTCCCGCCAAAACGCAAAATCATCGGGCGCTGGCAATTGCACCGCGTAATGCGCGCCAACGGACCGTGCCCGTGTTGAGAGAGCCTGCCCGCTCATGACGCAAACAGCTCCAACTGTTCCTGCTTGGGCGCGAGCAGGCTACGCAAATCCGCCCGGTCTGTCAGCGTCGTCGGACGCCAATCAAGCGCGGTGATAAATGGGCGCACCTTCGCGATTGACTGGGTCAGCCGCGCCACATCATCAAGCCGCAAGGTCCGATGACGCCGCGCAGTAATGATCCGCCGAACCGCTGTCGGTCCCAGCCCTGGCACGCGCAGCAACATCTCTTTGCCCGCACGGTTCACATCCACTGGGAATGTCTCACGAAATTTGAGCGCCCAGGCCAGCTTGGGATCAATATCGAGCGGCAGATTACCATCCGCGTCCGTCGCCTCGCACACCTCGCCCGGCGCATAGCCATAGAACCGCATCAGCCAGTCGGATTGATACAGCCGGTGCTCTCGTAACAAGGGCGGGCGTTGCAGCGGTAAAACTGCGCTGGCATCTGGAATCGGCGAAAAGGCGCTGTAATAAACCCGGCGCAGGCCAAAGGAATCGTAAAGTCGGCTCGCCTTGCCAACAATATCCGCATCAGACGCCCGGTCTGCACCAACAATCATCTGGGTCGATTGACCCGCCGGGGCAAAACGCGGCGCATGGCGAAAGCGTTTGCGCGCATCCTTCGCCTCGATGATGTCGTCCTTCGTCTTAGCGATCGCCCCTTCGATCTGCCGCTCGTCTTTATCAGGCGCGAGGCGGGTCAGGCCGCTGGTCGTGGGCAATTCAACATTGATGGAGACACGGTCAGCATAAAGCCCCGCCTGACGCACCAGCTCTGGATCCGCCTCTGGAATAGTCTTTAAGTGGATGTAGCCGCGAAAATCATACTCATCGCGCAGGATCCGGGCAGCCTCGACCATCTGCTCCATCGTATGGTTGGAGCTTTTGATGATTCCTGATGAGAGAAACAGTCCCTCGATATAATTGCGCCGGTAAAAATTGAGCGTCAGATCCGCGACCTCTTGCGGGGTGAAGCGCGCGCGCCGCACATTCGAGCTCTTGCGGTTGATGCAGTAGTGGCAATCGAAAATGCAGTGATTGGTCAGCAATATTTTGAGCAATGAAATGCACCGGCCATCTGGCGCATAAGCGTGGCAAATGCCCATCCCCTCGGTTGAGCCGATCCCTTTGCCGTCCAGCGAGTTCTTTTTCGCTGTACCCGAAGACGCGCAAGAGGCATCATATTTCGCCGCATCAGCGAGAATTTCGAGCTTTTCTAAGAGCGATTTTTGGGCCATCGGAACATTCCTTTTGTTCCTTATATGTTCTAATTGGATTCAACAATAGTGAGGAATTTGCAACCTTAGATTGAACGGGTAGCGGTGCATGTTTGAAAGATGCGGCCCATAGCTCATGAAAGAAATCAGATAAAAACACTCTGATACGGGAACCTCCTCATCCGTAGTGAGTATTTTGCACAAGTCCGATCCCTTCTAACGAGCAATTCTGCCCGTAATATCGGACGGTAACATGCGGCTTTCATGCCGTTTCCAATTGTTAGCGGGACGTATCACATGTCCTGCAATAGGGAGTAACCGATGAAGTTTTTTGCATCTCTCACCGCAGCAACTCTACTGAGCGTGCCTGCCATTACAGTCGCGAAGGACTGGAATTTTGGCGACGGTGAGGCACCTGAGCGTTGGAGCCTTGAAAACAGTCAATATGCGCTGTGCGATGCGGGCCTTATGCAATCGCCAATTGACCTCGCCGAAGCCAAAGCAACCGGTGATATCACTGTCACCACCAATTACGGTGATGTCGCTAGTACGTTGGCGATCTCAGAAGAAAAGCTGCAACTCGATTTCTCGGCTGGCCTAATGATGCAATCGGGCAACAAGACCTTCAACCTATTGCAGGTCCACTTCCACACCCCATCAGAACACGCGATCAGCGGCAAGCGCTATCCTTTGGTTGCACACTTCGTGCACGCTACCGAAACGGGTGAATTGGGCGTTCTGGGCGTGATGTTTGAAGAAGGCCAGGCCAACCCTGCGTTCAACAACGTCGCAGCCGTGCTTGGATCAGGTGATGGCACAGCCATTACCGTTGACGCCTCACAGATGATCCCAGAGGATCTCTCGGTTTTCCGTTACATGGGTTCGCTAACTACGCCGCCATGTTCAGAAGGGGTAAACTGGCACGTTGCAGAGCAAACCATGACGGCCAGCGCAGAGCAAATCGCAGCGATGACCAACATTCTTGGCCCAACCGCACGCTCGATTCAACCACTCGGCAATCGCCTACTGGTTGCGCCGTCTAAGTAGGTTTTAGCAAGCACATAAACGAAAGGGGGCGGCATTCATATGCTGGCCCCTTTTTGTGTTTAGCGATGTAAAATTGCCGTGCGCGAGCTTACTTTTTGCTCGGATCAAAATCGCTCAGGCTTACGCCATTCTGCTTGCACAGGTGATCAATGATCGCTGCATGCATCTGGCCCTCAAAGGCAACACCAGCGAACTCGCCTTCAATCCAGGCGATGGTTCCCATTGGCGCGTTAATACCATCGACCTTCATCACCACTCGGTCACCGATGTTTGCAAAACCAGATTTAGCTTTGATCTTACAGCCCCCTTCAGAGATGTCGATCAGATCAACAAACACCACGCGCGAGCGAACGCGGCTCTTGACCATCAGGCTAAGCGGCTTTCTATCGGCCGTACGAGGGATGCTGTGCATATTCATGCTGCCTAAGTAGCCAAAAACCGTAAACGAATAATAACTGAAGCGCTGAGGGGATGCAGCAGACACAGTTAATGCGGCGCATGCCTGGTCGGTATTGTGCAGCCAGCGAGCTAAGCGCACATCCCCTGCAAATACCATGCAGGCATACCTCCACGGCCATCATCGACCAAGCCGTGGCGATAAATCCAATAGCGCTGACCCTTGGCATCTTCGATCCGGTAATAATCACGCAAACGCACGCTGGAGCGCTCTCGCCACCACTCTGGCGCAATCCGTTCAGGCCCCTCCACACGCACAACTTCGCGCACTTTTCCGCGCCAGCGAAACCGCTGAGGACAGCCATCAGGTGAGGCATAAAGCACAGAAATGACCTCTGCTTTATCAAGCATCTTTAATGGCCTATGATAGAAATCTAATGTACCTTGCGAAGCTAGCTGGTGATCAAGCGGGGGCACCCAAACCTGCGCGCGTTCTGGAATGTGGCTGGCTCGTGCGGCTGGCCTGCGCACCGCCTCTGGGCCAAGCCGTACCGTCAGTCGGTCAATGCAAGCGGCCAGCGATGTGCCATGCTGCTCAGCGGCGATTTCAATGTCACCCTGCCCCAATGCCAGAGGCTCTGACCAACTGGCTCGCAGGCGCACAATCTCAATCCCGAAGCCGGCGTCAACATCCTCAAGTTTGTTGGTGAACAGCCGGGTAATATGCGCTGCATCACGGGTGGCCGCCGCCAATTCAAGCTTTCGCACCAGCACTTCGCCATCAACCCGCCACAGCCCAAGTTCAAGCCTGCGCGCACCTTCGCCTTTACCCTCCAACTCACGCGCCATATCGGCGGCAAGATCAGACAGCACCTGATCCAGCAGGCTGCGATGGCGGATCGGCTCCATCAAACGCCGCTGGACCAGCGGCATTGTCTGCGCGATCACAGGGAGCAGTGGCTCTGGCACTTTACCCAGCAATTGATCGAGCCGGATCAAGGGGTTTGCAGTGGGCGATTTGCTGCGGAAACGGCGCTTCAAGGCATCCCGGCCAGAGGCTTCGCTCACATTGCCATCCAAGCCAGAGCCGCCCTTTGCGATTGCGGCGAGATCACCCAGAGATTTCAGCCCCAAACGCCTGAGCACGGTGAGCACATTCGAATCGAGACGCAAGGCAGCAACCGGCAGATCGGCCAGCATTCGCATCGCGTCATCTTGGCGCACAAGGATACACTCAGAATAGCCTATCTTGGCTCCGAAATGCGCAAGCGCCCATGCTGCACCCGCTGTGGGGGCAATGGCAGCGCGTGCAGCCAGTCCCCGCGCCGCGCAGGCCGTGTGCACATCCTCGATCAGCCGGGCCTCTCCGCCAAACAGATGGGACGCCCCGCTCACATCGACCAGCACCCCATCGGGCGGGTCCAGCGCGCTCCACGGCCCCCAACGCTGGGCCCACAAGGCCAGCTTTTCCAGAAAGTCGAGGTCTCCAGTTGGATCAGACGGGGTAACCGCAATATCCGGGCACAAGGTGCGGGCATCGGCCAGCATCATGCCAGGAGTAGCCCCTGCTGCGCGCCCCAGATCATTGACCGCATCAATGCGCGGGCCATGCGCGGTTTCTGTAATCAGAGCGGTGGGCACCGCATCTGCATCCTCACCGCGCGTAATCGCGTTACAGCGCCGCCAGCGATCGACCGACAGTTGGGCGAGCCAAATTGCCAATATCCGCCGCGGCGGGGTGTTTACGAGGCTCTGTTGCTCGCAGGCTTCCTTTCTCATCGCTCAAAATCCATTCTCCGGGGGGATGCATGCGGGCGCGGAACAATTCCGCCTGCCAAGCTGAATCGCCGGGCGCATCCGCATTCCAGCGCGGTGCAGCCGATGGCGCAGCCTCTACCCGCCAGCGCATGCGCGCAGAGGACAGGTCAGCGCTCGCATCAAGCCGCACCAGCCAGAGCGGCACCCCATGCTTTTCAGCCGTGAGGCTAAGACGGCGAGAGGCGGTAAAATCGAGCGCGCGCGGATTGCCAGCGATCTCTCCCATCACAAATGCAAGATCGCGGCAACGCAGCCCCTCCTCCAGCGCAAACAGCGCGTCTTGAGCGCTCTTTGCCGCCACATGGATCACCCGGCGGCGCAGATCAGGCGGCAAGCCCTGCGCATAAGGCCGCCCAGTCAAACGGATCGCCTCGCGGTCTTGCACCCACAGGATCTGACGCTGATCATCCACCTCTGCCAGTGGGTCGCTGCGCCGCACCCTTGCCTGAGCCGTCAAAGCATCGCGGGCCAGCATCAATGCCGCCCCCGCTCCGCTCGCATCCTGAGTGCTGGCGAACACCTCTGAATGTGACGCAGCCGATAGACCCGGCCGCCAGCGCGCTTCGCGGCGGCGCGATTGCGCGAGGATATCGCTCGCCCTCACGGGCTTAAGCACGGCGCAGGCCGCCATTCCAACCGACAAGCGCGCCGAAGAGATACCGGAGACAGCAGTGCCCACAGAAGAGCTATGGAGCGCGGTCGCTCTGGAAGGGTTTGCAGCACTGGTCATAGGAACATCTTTGCCCAAGCGGGTCGCTTAGAACGACTCACATGTTCTCATTATGTTCCACAATGTTAAAAAGATTGCAATGGGGGAGAACAGCCAGCCAGGCCGCCCTCCCTCCTAAAATCACCAGTGCTTAGCCAAACAGGCCGAATGCCAAAATGATGGTCAGCACAATCGGACAAACAAAGCGCACGAGAATGCGCCAGATTTGGTGAAGCAGGCCGTCCAACCCATTCTCATCATCAATCAGCCGCGCATCGGCAATCCAGCCAACAAAGATACAGGTCAGGATCGCGCCTATCGGCATGAACAGCTTCGCGGTCACACCATCCAGGGCATCAAAGAAATTCGCCTCTGCAAAGATCGGGATAAACGCCAGTGGCCGGAAATCAGCCATTTCATTGAAGGACAAGGCCGAGAGGATGCCCAATACTGCTGCACCGACCCCGACGATGGCGGTTGCAACCGGACGCGGCAGCTTGAATTTCTCAAGCGTGTAAGCGGTCGGTGCCTCAAGCAGCGACACCGAGCTGGTGAGTGCCGCAAAGAAGATCATGATGAAGAACAATAGGCCGATCAGCGAGCCAAATGGCATCTGCTGAAACGCAACTGGCAATGATGCGAACATCAGGCCAGGTCCAGCGCTAGCAGAAAGGCCAGCGGCGAACACAATCGGGAAAATTGTCAGACCAGCGAGCAAAGCAACCGCTGTATCTGCGCCCGCAATAATACCTGAGGTTTTGCCCAGGTTCGTCTCACGGCTGGCATAGGCACCGTAGGTCATCATCCCGGCCACACCAAGCGACAATGAGAAGAACGCCTGTCCAACCGCCGCCAACATGACTTCGCCGGTTAATTTGGAGAAATCGAAGGTGAATAGGTAGCTCACAGCTTGACTGAACTCGCCGGTGAATGCGCCGTAGATCGTGATCGCCAGAAACAGCACGAAGAACAGCGGCATCAGATACACCGCCACCCACTCAATCCCGCTGGAAACACCGCGCGCCACGAAAAACAGGGTCAGCGCCAGAAACCCAAGGTTGAGCCCAACCATCAGGCTGCCATTGCCGAACAGTCCGGGAAGCAACCCTTCAATATCGCTCGCAGCGCGCCCTTCAAAAGCGCCCCCGGCAAGGCCGGTTTGCACCAAATCGCTCGCAAAGACGCCAACATAATAGAGCACCCAACCGCCCACGACGCAGTAGAAGCTGAGGATCAGGAAGGCGGCAAAAACGCCCATTGATCCAATAATACCCCAGCCTTTCGAAGCTCCGGAATCCGCCGCGACACGGCGCACGCTTTCCGGCGCAGAGGCCTGACCATGGCGGCCAACCAGCACTTCAGACAGCAACACTGGCAGACCAATAAGTAGCACACAAAAAATGTAGAACAGAACGAAGGCCCCGCCGCCATTCTCGCCCGCCTCAGCAGGGAAGCGCCACATGTTTCCAAGGCCAACAGCCGACCCCACTGCGGCCAGAATAAAGGCTGTGCGCGAGGACCAACCTTCACGCGCGCTCGAACCGGAAGAAGCAACCATGTATGTATTACCCTCTCACGCGCCGATCCGGCGCAAATTGTTATACGCAAGTCATGCAAGAAAATTGCGGCGGCGTAAACGCCTCTTACAAACGCTCCACGGCGGGCTTTGCCAAGCCCGCGTCGCGCGGCTAGAGACTAGCGCCATGTCGACTACATTTCAGCTTGATACGAGCACCAGCCGCGCCACTCCTACGCCAAAGCCCAGGAAACGCCTTACTGTGCCGCGCATTCGCGACCACAAGAAGGACGGCACAACCAAAGAACCGCTGGTTATGCTGACCGCATACACCGCGCGTCAGGCGCAATTGCTGGATACGCACTGCGACCTTCTACTCGTCGGAGATTCGCTGGGCCAGGTGATCTACGGACTCGATTCCACCCTGCCAGTGACGCCAGAGATGATGATTGCGCATGGCGCAGCGGTTGTACGCGGCAGCTATCACAGCGTCGTCGTGGTCGATATGCCGTTCGGTTCCTACGAGGCATCAAAAGAGCAAGCCTTTGACACAGCCAGCCGGATCATGGCCGAAACGGGATGCGCCGCTGTTAAACTCGAAGGCGGGGAAGCGATGGCTGAGACGGTCGCTTTCCTCTCCAACCGCGGGATCCCTGTAATGGGCCATGTCGGCCTGACCCCGCAGGCGGTGAATGTGCTGGGCGGATATGCAGCGCGCGGACGCAGTCAACACGAACACGAGAAAATTATCACTGATGGCAAAGCTCTGGAGGAGGCTGGCGCTTTCGCCGTCGTGGTTGAAGGCGTGATTGAACCGATTGCCATTTCGCTGACCCAGTCACTCGAAGTACCAGTGATCGGCATCGGAGCATCCGCACAATGCGATGGACAAGTGCTTGTCACCGAAGACATGCTGGGCATGTTTGAACGCGTGCCGCGCTTCGTCAAACGCTATGAAAACATCGCAGAAGTGATCGACAAGACGGTTTCGACCTATGCCGAGGAAGTGCGCGCGCGCAGCTTTCCAACCGCTGAGCAAACCTACCAGCCAAAGAGCTAGTCCGCGCCTTCCTGACGGCCCGCAAGCATGCTGGCCAAGGGCGCAGCGCAGACCAGTTGCAGTAGATGATAGAGCAGCAGCGGCGCGATTACGAAGCCAGCGACATCGGGCGGAAACAAGATCGCGGCGAGAGGTGCGCCAATGGCGACGCTCTTTTGCGCCCCGGCAAACAGAAACGCGATCCGATCTGCCCGGGGATAACGGAACAGCCCGCCGGTTAGCCAAGCTCCGCCCGTGCCGACAATCAAAAACGCAATGACAAGGCCCAGCAATGCGGCCCACTCTGCAAAGCCGAACATGGTCGCGAGGCCCTGCTCCACAGCGCCGGAAAAGGCGACATAGACCGCAATGCCGATCACCATCCGGTCAAGCCATGCGACTTGGGCCTTACGCTCCTTCAGCCAACCAATCGTCCAGCCTTGCAGTGCCTGGCCAATCAGAAATGGCAAGATCAGGATCAAGCCGATGCGAACAATCGTCTCGCTGCCAATATCCGCAGCACTACCGCCTCCCAGCGCCGCAAACAAAGGCGCAGTCAGAAACACACCGGCAATATTGATAAGCGCAGCACCGACCACAGACAAGGCGACATTGCCGCGCGCCAGGCTGGTGTAAGAGGTCGCGGACTGAATGGTGGATGGCAATGTGCCAAGATAGAGGAAACCCAGCGCAACCAATGGTGGCAAGGCCCATTGCGCGAGCAATGAGAAGCCGAGGCCTGAGAGCGCCATCGCTCCAAAGACCCATAGGAACAGCGGCGCGAAGAAGCGCCAATTCGCGAGGCCCCGCGCAATCTCGCCGCGTGCGATGCGCATGCCATTGACCAGAAACAATACAAAAATGCCTGTGTTCGACACCGTCTGAGCGGTCTCGCGCAGCGCCCCTGCCGCAGGAAGCACCAGGGCAAGGACCGTCGCCAAGATCAGCACGGCAATCATCGGATCCGCCAATAAGGATAGTCGCGACTTCATCGCGCGCGCTCTGCCCGCCCCTTTGGCCTTTGTCGAGGGGAGTGCGCTCTTACTCTGCTGGCGGCGCAAACGCGCCCGGACGCAGGCTTTCAGCGAATTCCACGAAGCCCTGCTTTTCGTCTTCACGCTCCAACCCGCGCGCAGCAGCAGCCCTTAGGACGAGCAAATGCGGGTCATTGCCCGCGCCCAGATCAATCGCATAGTCAAGCAACACCGCCACTCTTAACCAGTCTTCTGCTGCTGCGCTGCGCTCTGCCAGCATCAGCACCGCCTCAGCATTGTTTGGCTCGCCAGCAAGATGCCGCACCAACAGAGTGTCAGCCGCAAGGTCATCACCGGTCATTCGGTAAGCCGCAATAATCCGCTGGGTCAGCGGCCAGGGCCTTCGGATTTGCGCAGCCACTTGGTAAAGCTCCAACGCTTGCTCTGGATCATTAACCGCGAGGCCAACGTCCCCAATCAGTGAGTGCACATCGGCCGACCCTGGAAATTGACGGCGGAGCGAATTGGCGAGCCGCGCGGCTCCTGGCAAATCATTTTGTGCGATCATATCGCGCAGCTGCCGAGTTGGCGCAGGTAAAACCGCTCTGCCATCAGCTGTGCTGCCGAGCACCACGAGCCCCCGAACGCGCCCTTCGGCTGCCCGCTCCAGCAATGGCGCCGCCGCCTCGCGGTCACCCAGCCTCTCATAGGCGCGGCCAACGATGCCGAGCAGGTAGGGCGATGCATCCAGCGAGGCGGTGCGCGGGGCAAAGCGCTCAACCAATTCAGCCTCACGCTCACCGCGCAGCATAGCCAGCGCAACCAGCTCCAACAGACGGATATTGCCGGGTTGCCGCTCTGCCAAGGCGCTGAGTTTCAATGCCGCACTGTCATAGGCGCTTTCATTGAGATCAATCAGTCCGTCCAGCAACAATGCCGCTGGGACATTACGGCTCACCATACCGCTGCGTTCAAGCAAAGAGCGCGCAAGGATCGGTTTGTCAGCACGCGCCGCCAGCAGTGCCTGAAGATAGTGCACCTTGGGATGCTTGGGATCGATTTTCGCAAGGTTCCGAATAGCTGCCAGCATATCGCGATTGCGCCCCAAATCGCCCAAGGTTGCCGCCAGATCAGCTAGGATCTCTACATCTTCAGGAGCCGCCTTATGAGCAGCCTCAAACCAGGGCAATGCGTCTATCAAACCATGCGCATCGCGCACCATCTGAGCGCGCAAATGCAACGCCAAGGATGATTGCGGACCCAGCTCTAGCGCACGCTCTGCGGCTTCCAATGCGGGCAAATGCTCTCCACCGCGAAACCGCAGACGAGCGATCGCGACCCATAGTGCGGGATTTTCCGCATCGATTGCGAAAGCCTGATCCAGCATTCCGCCCGCTTGGGGCAGATCACCTTCGCGCATCGCCGCGCGCGCATCTTTGATCAATGTGACGAATTCATCGCTGCCCTCGATCGCCGCTTCTGCCGGCGCGCCATCATCTTCGCTGGTCAGCGAGCAGCTACCCAGCGCCAGCGCGCACCCGGCCAACAGCCAGCCCAGCGCAGGGGATCTGAGGCCAGATTTAGGCCTGCAAATCATATTGTTTGAGCAGATCATACAAAGTTGGCCGGCTGATCCCGAGCAGTTTGGCCGTGCTTGAGATGTTGCCCTCGCTGCGCGCCAAGGCATGGCGGATAATCCGGCGGTCCGATTGCTCGCGCGCCGCCTTAAGGTTCAGCACTTCGGCATCTTCCTCTTCGCCGCTGTCAAAATCGAGGTCTTCAGCGTTTACCAGTTTTCCATCAGCCATGATGACCGCGCGCTTCACCCGGTTTTCCAGCTCGCGGACATTGCCGGGCCAATCATGCGCATCAATCGAGGCCAGTGCATCAGGGCCGAAACCCGTGACCGCTGGGTTCATCTCAGCAGAGAACCGCTTGAGGAAGGCCTTCGCCAGCAGAATGGCATCGCCGTGACGCTCCGCCAGGTTCGGGATACGAACGACGATTTCGGCCAGCCGATAGAACAGGTCCTCACGGAATGTGCCCTCGCCAATCATATTCTCTAGGTCTTGATGGGTGGCGCAAACGATCCGAGTGTTCACCTCAATCTGTTTGCGTCCGCCAATCCGTTCGATCGTGCGCTCCTGCAAAAAACGCAGCAATTTGACCTGCAATGGCAGTGGGATATCGCCAACCTCGTCGAGGAACAGCGTACCGCCATCGGCGCTTTCGATTTTGCCTTCAGTGGTTTTGACCGCGCCGGTAAACGCGCCCTTTTCGTGCCCGAACAGTTCGCTTTCGAGCAGGTTTTCAGGGATCGCTGCGCAATTGATGGCAACGAACGGCCCGTTCGCGCGGTCGCTCGCATCATGCAGCCCTTGCGCGAGCAGCTCTTTGCCAGTTCCGCTTGCGCCCAGCAGCATGACCGAGACGCTGGTGCTCGCCACCCGCTCAATCGTGCGTGCGACTTTCACCATTTCAGGTGCGCCAGTGATCAGGCGGCCAAGGACCGTCTTTTCCTCGCCAGCACTGGCGACCAGACGGCGGTTCTCTTGTTCGATCAAATGCAGGTTGTAGGCACGGCGAACGATCAGGCCGAGCGCTTCAATATCAACCGGCTTTTGGTAAAAATCGTATGCGCCGCGTTCGATCGCCTGCAGCGCGCTTTCCCGCGCGCCGTGGCCGCTTGCCACAATCACCTTGGTATCGGGCTTCAGCTCCATGATCGCATCGAGCACGGCAAAGCCTTCGCTCGTGCCATCGGGATCAGGCGGCAAGCCAAGATCGAGCGTTACGACCGCAGGCATTTCGCTGCGCAGCGCCGTGATGGCGGCCTCACGATTGCCAGCAATCACGACCTCAAAATCATCATAGGCCCATTTGAGTTGAGCCTGCAGGCCCTCGTCATCTTCGACGATCAATAGAGTGGGTTTCTTATCGGCCATTATGCGACCTCGCCTGATTTGGGTTGTTCTTCCTTCGCGAGAATTTCAGCCGCCTCGCGCAGCGGCAGGATAATGCTGAACCGTGTGCCTAACCCCTCGCGGGATTCGACGTTCACGCGCCCGCCCATTGCCTTCACGATCTCGCGCGCTTCAAATGCACCAATGCCAAAACCGCCCTCTTTCGAGGAGACGAAGGGTTTGAACAGGCCATTGCGGATGAAACCGGGCGACATGCCAAAACCGGTATCGATGATGTCGAATTGACCATTCAGGCCATCGCTCGACACATCGAGGTAGATCGGAGTTTCCGGATCGCTCGCATCAATCGCGTTTTGGATCAGATGCATAATCGCCTGCTCTAGGCCTTCATTATCGGCCATCACGACGGCGGGATCAGCCCGTGTTAGCTGCAGCGGGTGTGTAACTTCAAAACGCTTTACCAGGCCCTTTGCCATTGCAGCGAGATCAACCGACCTGCGCTCTTGCGACTGCCCAGAGCCATAGCGGCCAAGGCGGGCTAGCAGGTTTGTGAGCTTGTCAGATGAATTGCGCAAAGTGACGAGCATATCTGCCCGAAAATCCGGATTATTCGCGTGCTTTTCCGCATTCCGGGCGAGCAACGATAATTGGCTCGCCAGATTTTTGATATCGTGCATCACGAAGGCGATCCGGCGATTGAACTCATCAAATCGGCTTGCCTCCATCAGTGCCTGTTGGCCTGATTGCTCGGCGAGATAACTGGCCAGCTGCTGCCCTACAACTTTGAGCAGATCGTAATCTTCCCAATCGAGACGCCGCTCGATCCGAGGGCGCGCCAGCACAATCGTGCCAACCAGTCGGTCAAAATGGACAAGCGGAACGAGTGCCCAAACATCTTCTGCTTCAGTCAGCCATTCAGGCACCAAAGCAACCTCACCGAAATGGTCATTGCCTGCTCGCACATCATCCAGATCCAGGATGTGGTTATGCTGCTCAAGCAGGCTTGAAAGCTCATAATCTGCGGCGATGGCTGGCACTGCGATAGTTGGCCAGTTGGAGCGCGCCACCAATTCCAATTGCGCCTCTTCATTGGGCGCGAGCAGCAGGCCAGCAGGACTGTCAGTGATATCGGCAATCGCCCTGATCGCCCGTTCTTGAAAGCTCGGCATGCCCGATACGCCTACACCTACCGAGGCGCTGCCAACGGTACGAGTGAAACGCAGCCATTCCTCTCGGTAATCATAGCGATGCTGAAACAGATGCTTCGTCGCCATAACCCTAAGCCACGCGCGGGCACGCTCTGAGGGCAACCATAAGACCGCCGCCATACCTGCGAAGACCAGAAAGATCACCTGCGTCGCACGACCCAAATCTCCGCCCAGCATAGAGAGCGATTTGGTCACAAAGATCATCAGAACGAGATAGGAACCGATGACCAAAAGCGACAAAGTCTGGAATGTTACCGCGCGCGAAGGGCGGAATTCCAGATCAGCACTGCGCGCATTGGCCCCAAGCGCAAGCACGCCGATCATTACGCCCGACAATGTCCCTCTCAGGGCGAGCAGCAGGCCGGGTTCCTCACCGCTGAGATAAGCGATCGTGTAGAGATTGAGATCGTAGCCCCAAAGGCAAGTAAGCGCGACCCCGCTCCAGCGCAAAACGCGGCGCGCCGCCATTGATGCGCCAACATATAGGTTGTGCAGCAGCACCAGAGCGCCAATCGCGACAAGCATGTTAAGCGCCGCGCTGACTTCGAACGTCACATCAAGCAGCTCTGGCTCAGATGCGACCCGCGCCTCGATCAGCAGCAGCACAGGCTGCAGCAATTGAACCAGCGCCAGCGCGATAATCACGGGCCGGGTCGGCTTTAGGCTCTCGTCGCGCCCATCATTGGCGAACAGACGAAATATCAGAAATATCCATGCGCAATTGCGCGCAGTCTCCGCCAGCCGAACAGCCGGCTCCAGCGGACCCTGTGCAGCCGCCAATGCGCACCAAATGCCGGTGAAGGCGATAGCGCTGAGCGCAGCCGCACGGTCAGAACGCGAACGATCTCCATTGCGGGTCGCCCACAAGGCCGCCACCGCGCAGCATACGGCCCCGGCAAGATAGCCTGCGAAACTGATCAAAGTGAGAAGTTCGCCTTCAGCCATTAGCGAGCACCCTCTGGCCAGAGCACCACGCGGACGGTCTGCAACAGGATCACCAAATCAAGAAACGGCGTGTAGTTCTTTGCATAATAAAGATCATATTCGAGCTTCTTACGGCTGTCTTCGGTCGATGCGCCGTAGGGATAATTGATCTGAGCCCATCCGGTAATGCCGGGTTTGACCATATGCCGCTCGCCGTAGAACGGGATCTCTTCCTGCAGATCATCAACAAATTTCGGCACTTCGGGACGCGGCCCGACAAAACTCATATTGCCTTTCAGAACGCTCCAGGTTTGCGGCAACTCGTCGATCCGAACCTTGCGGATAAAGCGCCCGAGGCGGGTGACCCGTGGATCGTTTTCCTCAGCCCATTTCGCGCCGTCTTTTTCAGCATCCGTGCGCATCGAACGCAGCTTGATGAGATAAAACGGCTCGCCATAGAGGCCAACGCGTTCCTGCTTAAAGAACGCAGGTCCTTTGCTATCCAGCTTCACCAGCAAAGCGAAAATCGCAATGATTGGGAAGGTCAGTAGAAGCAGCAAAAGACTAGCCGCAATGTCAAACAACCGCTTGAAAGCACTGGAAATCACTCGCCCAGAAGAAAATCCATCGGAAAAGATCAACCAGCTGGGATTGACCGTATCCAGATCAACCCGGCCCGTCTCACGTTCCAGGAAGCTAGAGAAATCATTGACGTGCACACCCTTGGTCTTAATCCGCAAAAGATCCGGGAGTGGCAGCGCATTACGCCGTTCCTGCAAGGCGAGCACAACTTCGCTCACGCCCAGGTTTTCGACAAACCGGCCAAGGTCATGGATCGCCTCACGCGCAATCGCTTCTTCAACCACCCGCTCCGGCTCGTTCATCGCTATGTAGGAGACGATCGCAAAGCCAGTTTCCGGCTTATCACCCAGCTCACGCAGTCGCTGTGCCCTGTCGCCCGCACCCAGCACCATCACCCTGCGGCGAAAGGCCGACGAGCCAAGGAAGCTGTTAAGGAACATCCGGTCCACCACCAGCAGACCGATGGCGAAGCACATGGTGTAAAAAAGTGTGGAACGCCAGAAGGTATCAGCGGCCAGCACAAAATCGATCACCGCTAGGGCAATGATACCAAGGCTGATCGCCACAAGCAGCCGGGCGCCCGCAAACCGCAGGCTGCGCAGCGCATAGGGTCCGTACACCCCGACAGAGATCATTGCGATCCATACCACGGAGGCTGAGCCCGTCAGTGGCAACCAGCGCCCAGCAATAGGCCCTGGATCCATCCCGATCTGCGAGGCTCGTAGCTGCCAGGCGAGCTCACTAGCCAGCACCAGAAGCGCAAAGTCCAGCAGACCGAGCAGCAGCACGGCGTGGGGGATATAATGCTTAAACAAGCGGATCATCAGATTCGAAGCTCGCAGTAATTGCAATTGCAAGCGCGGCTTTACGCGCGAGACCTTAAGTGTCGGTAAATTTTACAGCGCTTGCTCTAAGCCGCCTCTTGAGCCGATCTACACGGTTAATGAGATGTGAAGAACGCATTATGTATTTGCGCTTAGCTATGAGCGGTTCAAACCCTTGCCTGAGCCGCCAAACGCGTAGTCTGCGGGGTTAAGCAATCCGGCCTGCTGCAGCGCGAGCAATTCACGCCCAATGGTATCGCGTCTTCCTCTGCCAAAGACACGCCGCGCGCCTGTGCCAATTCGCCCGCAAAGCGCGCTTCAAGCCCAAGCACTATCGCTTGGCGCGCCGAGCAGGTGACGCCGCCGCCATCAACCGTGCGTGCAATGGTGAACCAGTGCTTTGGCGCCGCCTCGCCTTCGCTGAACAGCACCGGCTGGGTGAGCAGTGTACCCGGGCGTTCAAACGCTGAATACGGCGCCCAGGCGGGCCAGCGCGCTCCGTCCAGTGGGAACATCGCCCCGCTCGCCCCAGCGCTGAAACCGGCAAGCTCTCCGGACCGATCAAGCCGCGCGGAGAAGAATGGCAGGCCCCGTTCGCCCACCCGCTGCAAGGTCGTGAGCCTCTGGGCAACCTGCGCAAAGTTGACAGCAAAACGCCGCTGTAAAACCGTAAGATCATAGCCGGTCTGCTCACACGCTCTCAGAAAGCGTCCGTAAGGCATCAGCAGGGCGGCAGCGACATAATCGCTGACCGCACTGCGCATGGCATCGCGCGCCTCGCGGCTGGTCAGCCCCGCCCCTTCAACAACCGCATCAATCGCCTCGCGCTGCTCCAGCACGCCAACTTGCCGTGCAATTTGAAACCGCCGTGCCGCACCCGGCAGCATCTCCGACAATTGCAGCTGGCGCGCATGCAGATCGAGCCGGGCCACCTGGCCGGGGATCACCTCAGCTGGCAGAATACGCACCGACAGACGGTGCCGCTCGCGCAAACGCTCATTCAAAGCCACGCTGATTTCAGCGCGCGACAGCCTGAGTTGATCGGCCAAATCCTCGGCTGCGTGATCAAGGTCGGAAAAATGGTTCTGCCAGCGCTCCACCGCCTCGCGGGCCTGCCTGTCAGGGTCATCGCCGCGCGACGCCACAACGCCGCCTGCATCAAACAGCCGCGCAAATGCAGCCGCAGCCTGAGGCGCAGCGGCAAGAAACTCCTGCACTTCTTCCCGGTCAATCCCAAGATCGCTGAAGCGTTCATCGGAGAGCCGGCGCGCAAGGCCATCCAGCCCGCCAATTGCCTCATCCTCCCGCAGGCTGCGTGGATCAAAATCAAACCGCTCAATCACCTGCACCAGCACACGTGCGGACAGCGGACGCTGATTACGCTCAATAAGATTGAGATAGCTTGGCGAGATACCAAGCGAGGTGGCCATAGCGGCCTGCGTCAGGCCCTCACGCTTACGCAATCGGCGCAAAGCAGGACCGGCGAGAAGAGAATTATCAGCCATAGGAGGTGTTGTAAATTACTTTACACCCTCACACAAGTTTTACGGATTTTTGGCCGATACAGACACGATTGTCTGTAAGGTTTACTGGAGAATCGCGTCTCTGTCCGGCATATAGAATGGCATGAATCTCCCCATAGTGAAGCCGAAAGAACAGACATGACTTATCAAGCAACCACCGCAAAAATGCAGCAAACCATCAACGCCAACGGCCCGAGCTGGGGCGCTATTGATGCAGAAGCGACCGCCCGCATGGCGATCCAAAACCGCTTCCCCACTGGGCTTGATATCGCGAAATACACTGCGAAGATCATGCGCGCCGATATGGATGCTTATGACGCGGATCCCGCCCAATACACGCAGTCACTCGGCTGCTGGCACGGCTTCATCGCGCAGCAGAAGATGATTTCGATCAAGAAGCACTTCGGCAGCACGAAGCAGCGCTACCTCTACCTGTCAGGCTGGATGGTCGCCGCTTTGCGCAGCGAGTTTGGCCCCCTGCCCGATCAGAGCATGCACGAGAAGACCAGCGTTCCGGCGCTGATCGAAGAGCTCTACACCTTCCTAAAGCAAGCTGATGCGCGCGAGCTGGGCGGCATGTTCCGCGCCCTTGATGCGGCGCGCGAAGCTGGCGATGAAGTGGAGGCCAAGCGTCTTGAGCATGCGATCGACAATTATGAAACGCACGTCGTTCCGATCATCGCAGACATTGACGCTGGCTTCGGCAATGCTGAGGCAACCTATCTGCTGGCCAAGAAGATGATCGAAGCGGGTGCCTGCGCTCTGCAAATCGAAAACCAGGTCTCTGACGAGAAGCAGTGCGGCCACCAGGACGGCAAGGTTACGGTCCCACACGAAGACTTCGCCCAGAAGATCCGCGCCTGCCGCCACGCCTTCCTCGAAATGGGCGTCGAAGACGGCATCATTGTCGCCCGCACAGACAGCCTTGGCGCTGGCCTGACCAAGCAGATCGCCTATACCAAGGAAGAAGGCGACCTTGGCGATCAGTACAACTCCTTCCTAGACTGCGAAGAGGTCGATCCGGCAAACATCCAGAATGGCGACGTTTTCTTGAGCCGTGATGGCAAGCTGCTGCGTCCCAAGCGCCTGCCATCAAACCTGTTCCAATTTCGCGCCGGAACCGGCGAAGATCGCTGCGTGCTCGACGGTATCACATCGCTTCAGGCCGGTGCGGACCTGCTATGGATCGAAACCGAGAAGCCTCACGTTGAGCAAATCGCCGGCATGGTGGACCGGATCCGCGAAGTCGTCCCGAACGCAAAGCTGGTTTACAACAACTCGCCTTCGTTCAACTGGACATTGAACTTCCGCCAGCAGGTGTTTGATACCTGGTCAGAAGCGGGCAAGGATGTCTCCGCCTATGACCGCGACAGACTGATGAGTGTCGACTACGACACGACTGAGCTTGCCGCTGAAGCCGATGAGAAGATCCGCACCTTCCAGTCTGATGCTGCGAAGCGTGCTGGCATCTTCCACCACCTCATCACCCTGCCGACCTATCACACGGCGGCGCTGTCGACCGACAACCTCGCGCGTGAGTACTTCGGTGAGCAAGCCATGCTCGGCTACGTCAAGAACGTTCAACGCGAAGAGATCCGTCAAGGCATCGCTTGCGTGAAGCACCAAAACATGGCCGGCTCCGACATCGGCGATGATCACAAGGAATACTTCGCCGGTGAAGCTGCCCTTAAAGCGGGCGGCAAGGACAACACCATGAACCAATTCGCGGCTGCTTGAACAGCAGCCTAGGAGAGTGAAAATGACCGACACTACCAGCCCAGGACCGGCCCGCGCCCGCGCGCTGCTCTCAACAGCAGATATGAAACTGCTGCGCCGTGCGCTGGAAAGCCATGCTCGGAGCACTGAAGACCGTGACGAGCTCGCCAAGATCAATGCGTTGCATCACCGCCTCGGGACTTACGCACCAACGCCTGAGTAGGAAAGCAGTTTAGCGCACCCAGTTTACCAGTCTCCTGGGGAGGAGAACTACGGCCGCCGGAGTTTGGGAGAGGACTTCGGCGGTCGTAGCATGTCTGTTTGGTCTAAGGTGCAGGCGTTCGCATCCGCTCACTTGGCTATCCTCGCTCCGCCCTCACTGCGTTCGTGTCGCTGCGGGCGGTCGCCCTTGCGGCCTTGCAGGCCGATGCGTTCTCCCCCTCACCAATCACCCGCCCTTACGCGGCAGCAGATCGAGCGTCGCCGCCGTCATTGCCTCGGTGCCGGTAGAGATCACCGCTTCTGCATCAGGCGCCCAGAACGGCGAATGCAGCGAAGGCAGCTCAAGCTCACCTGCCTCTGATTTGGCCCATTGATCCTGTGGGACGCCGCCAACCCAGAAGATCAGCGACTCGATGTTCTCCGGATCAGCTAGATAGAACTGGCCGAAATCCTCGCCGCCCATCACTGGCGGGGTCTCGAACACTCGCTCACCAAAGCGTTCTGACAAGCCTGCCATCACCTGCTCGGTGAACTCTGGCGTGTTGTAGGTCGAGGGCAGATACGGATCCTGCACACTCACCACCGGCATCCGGTCCTCCGGCATGCCCGCCGCCATCGCCTCGGCTTTGGCAATCCGCTCAATCCCCTCTAGCAGAGCCGCGCGCGATTCCGCGCCGTAAGAGCGCACCGTCAATTGCAGCTTCGCCTCATCAGGGATGATGTTGTGCTTGGCCCCGGCCAAGAAGCTGCCGACAGTGACCACAGCGGGATCAAGCGGGTTCTTCTCGCGGCTGACGAGCGTCTGCAAACGCATCACAATGCTGCTCGCGACCACGATCGGGTCCTTTGTGGTGTGCGGATAGGCGCCGTGCCCGCCCACACCCTTCACCGTGATGTCGACGCTGTCCACGTTTGCCAGCGCATAGCCCTTCGCATAGCCGATAGCGCCCGCTGGCGCGCCAGCGGCATCGTGAAAGCCCAGCACATAGTCAGGCTTTGGAAAGCGGGTGAACAGGCCATCCTCCAGCATCGCCAGCGCCCCCAGCCCCAGCTCTTCCGCCGGTTGCAGGATCATCACCAAAGTGCCCTGCCATTCGCCCTTACGCTCGGCCAGCAGCTGCGCCGCACCAATCCAGGCCGCCATATGGGTATCGTGTCCGCAGGCATGCATCAGGCCGCTCTCGATGCCAGAGGCCGGCACGCCTTTCGCCTTGGAGGCATAGGGCAGTCCAGTTTGCTCTGTTACAGGCAGGCCGTCCATATCCGCGCGCAGCATTACGGTTGGCCCCTCGCCATTGCGCATCACCGCGACAACGCCGGTCTGACCGACACCCTCTGTCACCTCAAAGCCAAGGTCGCGCGCGCGCGCGGCCAGCTTCTTGGCGGTCTCGAACTCCTGAAACGACAGCTCCGGATTGGCGTGCAGGTCCCTATAGAGCTCCATCAGGCCCGGCATGTCCTCGTTCACCGCATCGCGCAGCTCATCCGCCTGCGCCGGTACGGCCAGCGCCATCGCACCCAGTACCAACCCCAAGGCCTCCGTGCTTTTCCGAATTACCCGAACCATCGTATCACTCCCGTTGTACGTGTCATTGTATCGCCGCCGTATTCCGTTCGCCGTGCGTGAAGCACGCTTGGAACGGCTGGAACACAGTATAAGGCCAAAAATCTGTTCGATTGAACCATGCCTGTTTGATCGAAAAAAGCGATCAATCGCTGAGCAAAGAGGTTCATCAAAATCATGCCGAGCGGTGTCGCATATTTTCACCGGAGTAGGAAATCGCCAATCGGCCGATCCTACAGACCATAGGTTATCGCCAGCAGCACCGACAAAGTCGCCACCATCAACACCACCAGCGGGACGCCAGTGCGGACATAATCGGCGAAGTCGTAATTCCCCTCCGCCATGATCAGCATATTGGTCTGATAGGCAATCGGGGTCGCGTAACACAGGTTGCACCCGAACAGCACGGCCAGCACCAGCGGTTCTGGCGGCAGGCCAAGCTGGGCCGCAATGCTAAAGGCAATCGGCGTGCCGACGGTTGCGGCGGTCGCATTGGAGGCAAAGTTGGTCAGTATCGTGACGAACGCCATGATCGCAGCCAGCACCAGAGCGGGCGGTAGTAGCACCAGCCCCAATGATAAAGCTTCGCCTAGCCAGGCGGCAGCGCCGCTTTCATCGATAATCCGGCCAATCGCTATACTGGCCGCGACCAGCACGATCACTTGCCCAGATAGCGCCCGGCCCACGCGGTCAAATTTCACGCAGCCGGTGACGAACATCAAAATCGCGCCTGCGAGCGCGGAGATCGCAATCGGGAAAATCCCAATCGCGGCGGTGAACACGGAAAAGCCCATGATCGCAGCCGCCAGCAAAGCCTTGGAGCGGCGCGGCATCTCTCGTGCGCCATCTAGCATCAGCAGGCTGTCCGCACGCGAAAACGCCTCCAGATCTTCCTGAATGCCCATCACGAGCAGCACGTCGCCCTCTGTGATGCGCAGATCGCCGCCATCGGAATATTGATCCGGCCCGCCCAGAACGCGCGCTGGACGATGAATGCCTAGCACCGCGACACCGTAAAGATCGGCGATACCAGAGGATGGCAATGTCCGCGTGATCAGGCGGGAATCCGCAGTTATCGTCATTTCAAAGACGAGAATATCGCTGCCCAGCGCAGCGGAACTGCGCTTAATCCGATCGAGCACCCAATTTGGCGCAAGCTCACCCTTCAGCTCACGAACCGCATCCTCCAGCGCCTCATGCGTGCCTGAAATATGGATGCGCTGCTGGGGCTGTATTGGTCCCTTTTGCTCGCCGTGGAAAATGATCCCATCCGGAAGCTTGGGCAGAATATCAGCCACATCCTTGCCAATCAGATCGCTATCGCCAGCGATGCGTAGGCGCGTGTGGAACCGCCGGACATTCTGATCCGCTGCGACCTTGTTGTCCTTCAGCAGGCGCGGCATCACCAGCCACATATAGGGCAGCGCGATCAGGGCAGCACCAAGCACAATTGGGGTGAAATCAAACACGCCCATCTCGCGCATGCCGAGATCAACCGCGATCGAAACAACCAGAATATTGGTCGACGTGCCGATTGTGGTCGCCAGCCCGCCGATCAGCGACGCTGCGTTGAGCGGCATGAGAGTTTTGGATGTGGGCAAAGCCCCGCGCGCCGCCAGCGCGGCGAAAATCGGGATCATCAACACCAGTACCGGCGTGTTGTTGACGAACATCGACAAGAACAGGACGATCAACAGCGAGACCAATAGGCCCAGCTGAAGGTTGAACTTAAACACCCGCTCCAACACGCGGGCCGCAGGCTCCAACGCGCCAGTGACGACAAGGCCCCTGCCCATTACCATCAGCGCGCAAATCGTGATCAGCGCATAGTGTCCAAACCCGCCAAATGCGATGGCCAGGCCGTCAATCTCGCGTGTGCCGGGCAATGGAAAGAAATACAGGCCAACCGCGATCACCGCTATGGTCAGCAGCGAGACGATCTCTATCGACATCCGCCCGCGGACAAAGCCAACAAACATCAGGACCGTGAGAACCATGGCGGCCATGGCGTGATATGTTGGAAGCGACAGCATGTTCGTTGCGAGTGAATTCCCAAAGGTGGCGCAGAATATCAAGCGAAATCGCAATATCTGCTTTGACTTAAGGCGCCAGCGGCTGCATCCGCAGCCTCGGCTATCCTCGCGATTTGCGGGCAAGTTCGCACCGCTGCGGGCCGATCCGTATGATCCGCCTTGCGGTCAGCCGGTGATCCAGCAATGGGTGAAGCCATCAGAATTCTGGGAAAGAGAAATCAATGCAAGCGCTGGTGTTCAACGGACCGCGAGACATTCGCTATGAGAGCTATGCCGACCCGGAATTGCGCAGCGACAACAGCGTAATTCTCAAGGTGGAAAGCTGCTCAATCTGCGGCAGCGACCTGCATATGTATCACGGCGCACATATCGGAAACACCGAATATAGTGCTGACATCTCTAAATTTTGTGTCGGCCATGAATTCATTGGTGAAATTGTCGAGGCGGGCGGCGACGTTCACGGCTTTAAGGTCGGCGACAAAGTTCTGGCCGCTGGCGGGACAGGCTGCGGCCACTGTTCAGCCTGCCGCACTGGCAATGCCGCATCGTGCCGTAAAGCCACCGCCTTTGGCCTCAGCACAGAGTTGCAAGGCGGCCAGGCAGAATATGTGAACGTGCCCAATGCTGATGCGACCTTGTTCTCCACCGATGGCCTGACAACAGAGCAGGCGCTGCTGCTGACCGATGGCATGGCGACCGCCTATTTTGGGCTGATGCGGGCAGACCCAAAACCCGGCGGCAGTGTCGCGGTGGTTGGTCTGGGGCCCATTGGCCTGATCGGGGTTGAGCTGGCGTTATTGCTGGGGGCGAGCCAGGTGATCGCCATTGATCCCGTGCCTGCACGCCGCGCGATGGCGGAGAAACTGGGCGCTACCGCCTTCACCCCCGGACCTGAGCTGCATGCGAAAGTGATGGAGGCCACTGGTGGCCGCGGCGCTCAATCGGTGTTTGAAGCAAGCGGTGCGAAGGGCGCGATCAATGCCGTACTTCCGCTGACCGCGCGCGGCGGGAATGCCAGTTTTGTGGGCATACCGGAGCCTGATGATGTGCTGCCTCTGCCGCTGATCATGTTCAAGAATATCACCGTGCGCGGCGGGATTTGTGATGTGACGAATATGTGGCCACATCTGGTGCCCTTGGTGCAGTCCGGACGGATGAAGGCAGACGGTCTGTTCAGCCACCAATTCAACCTGAGCGAAGGCGCGGAGGCTTATAAGCTTTTCGACAGCCGCGATGACGGCGTGCTGAAACTCAGGATTGATGTTGGGTAACGTGGTCCCGCGCGAGTAGTCCATAAAGCAGCACATCACGCAGGCCGATATGTGTCGTCTCATGCTGGCGCAAATGCGCCTCACGGGTGAAGCCAAGCCGTTCCAGCAGCCGGATCGACGGCTCGTTGTCGACATCCACTTCTGCAGTCAGCTTACGCACGCCCTCATGTAGCAAGTGCTTCACTAGCGCCTCCATACATTCGCGGGCGATGCCCTCGCCCTGGCGGTGCATAACCGTGACATAGCCGATTTCCTGCACGCCGTCCTCATGCGCGGGCATGGCCACAAACCGGCCTAGAACCGCGCCTTCGCTGTCTTCGGCGATCCAAGTGCGACCGTTCCAATCAGGATCGGCCAGCCATCCCCACAGCTCCGCCTCAGAGGTGAAATGCGCGCGGGACATATAGAGGTTTTGCTGCTCATCTGCGAAGGTGGGGAATAGCGCGGCGCAATCCGCCTTACGCAAAGGCCGCATGGTAAAACGGCTTGTGGTGAGCGTAGTTACTTCGGTCATGGCAGAAGCTCTATCTCGGTTCGCAGCGTAAACCGCAAGGGCGCAGGCGGGCTAGGTCATAAAGCTAAAAACCCGCGGCCCGATCAAGCGCCATCGGCAAGGTGTTTTACCAACGCCTTCACCTTTTTCTGGCGCCATTGCGGCAGCGGCGCGAGCAGCCAATAGGCCCGCTGGCTCTCGCTCGGTTCCTCCAGCGCCTCCAGCCGACCATCGCCCAGCGCCTCCGCCACCAGTGGCAGCGGCAAAACCGTACGACCCATGCCCGCCAAGGCTGAGCTGAGCGCCTGACCCGGATTGCCCGCTTTAATGCACGCCTTTGTATCCTCCGGCAGAGATGCGCCCGGCCAATCGATCCAAGCATCGCGGCAATTCGGCGCAGCCACCGTCACCCGCTGAGCCGGGGCCAATTGCGCGCCCTCTAGATCACCGGGCCCATCGACTAGGCGGATCGCCAGATCGAGGTTTGCCTCTGTAAAGTCGGCATTCTCATCAGAAACCAGGATATACTGAACCCCATCCGCCCCGGCCTGAAATTCGGCCAGTCGCGGGGCAAGCCACTGCGCATAGAACTCGCGCGGGACCGCAATCGTATAGCGGTCAGAGGCCTGTCCCGCCTGCATCGCCTGAACGCTTTGTTCAAATTGCAGGAACCCTTCTCTCAACGGATCGAGCCCCGCCTCACCTTCCGGCGTCAGCTCCAGACCCTTGCTGGTCCGGCGGAACAGCACCACGCCGAGATGATCCTCCAGCGCGCGGATCTGCTGACCAACAGCGGCCGGCGTCACCGCCAGTTCGTCGGCTGCTCTGGTAAAGGAGAGATGCCGCGCCGCTGCATCATAAGCGCGCAGCGCATTGAGGGGGAGATGGGTCCGTTTCACCCAGCCGATCTAGCCAGCCACTTGCGGCTGCGCAAGCTTACGCTGCGTCGCAATTAGAGCTTAAGGTCAAGCCCCTAGGAACGATCCGCCGTTTCCGGTGCGGCCAGCGGGAAGAACGGGATGCGTACTTCGATCGGCGATCCGTCACCGCGCAGGAAGGTATAGAACCCCTCCATCGAGCCATGCGGCGTCGTCAGCGGGCAACCAGAGACATAATCATGGCTTTCGCCCGGTGCGAGCTTCGGCTGTTCGCCAACCACACCCTCACCATCGACATGGTTCACCATGCCGCGTGCATCGGTGATCCGCCAATGTCGAGTGCGCAGTTGTAGCGTCTCGTGAGAGCCGTTTTCGATCCGGATATGATAGACCCAGAACCACTTGCCCGCCTCCGGCTGCGATTGCTCAGGTAGAAAATTCACAGCGACCCTGACGGTTACTCCGTCTGTCACTGCAGCGTGTTGAAACAGCTCTTTCATAGGTCTCTCAAGCTAACGATTCTCAGGCCCTTCACAAGAGCACCAACGCGCTTAATCCCCCCTGTATCCCAAATTCATCGCGAATTGCCGCAATTTAGGGCTAGTGCGTAGGACCGCTGCGAGAGGCCTTAGCTCCTTAAAAACCTAGTTCGCAGGGTCGGTCGGATTGTGCTCTGCGAGGAACTCTTCCAGCGCATCGTACCAAGCCTTTTCGTTTTCGGGCTTGGAGAAGCTATGCCCCTCACCCTCAATTACGAGCGTGGTGGGCGGCATGACCGCTTCGCGTGTTTCTTTTTCAAACATCCGATATTGCCTGATCGGGACGACGGAATCCTCCGTACCATGAGCCAGCAGCAAAGGCCGCTTCAGGCCCTCAGCCAGCCGGTACGGTGAGACGCTGTCGAGGCTTTCCACCCCTTCCCCGCGCACCCGCTCTCGCCAGCGTTTAAAGCTCTGACGGCCGAAGAACTGGCGATCGTATTTAATCATTTTGTCCCAGTCGGTGACTCCAGCCCAGCTTGCTCCGCAGCGATAGCGATCTGGATTGCGCAGCACCGCCCAAATCGCGGCATAGCCTCCGTAGGAGCTGCCGACGACGCAAACGCGCGATGGATCGGCAATGCCCTCTGTCACCGCCCAGTCCATGGCATCATCAAGGTCATCCTGCATTCCGCGACCAATCTGACCCGCGCCCAGTTCAAAGAACGCATCACCATATCCGCCAGAGCCGCGAAAGTTCGGCTGCAGCACGGCATATCCGCGATTGGCGAGCAATTGCACTTCGTCATTATAGGCGAGTTTATCCCGCACGCCGTATGGTCCGCCGTGAGGCATAAGAATGAGCGGGAGGCCCTTAGCTTCGCGGCCCATCGGCAGGGTCAAATACCCCTTAATATTCACGCCATCGCGGGCCTTATATTCAATCGGCTTGGGCGCTGCGAGCATGCGAAAATCGAGATTTGGGCGGTATTCAGCAATCTGATCGAGGCGCTTGGCGTCGGGGTCATAGAGATAGAGCACGCCGGGATCGGACTCGCTACCCGCCCACACCAACATGCGCGAATGATCCTTTGAACGCGATGTTACCCAAATCTCCAAATCACCAAGTGCTTTTCGCAGACCCGCATATTGCTTGGCCGTCTTTTCATCGAACCAATGCACTTCATCGCGGTCGGCGGTGTAGAAAGCAGCGAAGGGCTCTCCCTTGCGCAGGGTTACCGTATCAATATCCCAGTCCGGGTGCTCATAGACGGTTTCAACGTCTTCGCGCTTGGCAAAGTCGAACAGGCGCAGGCCAACGCGCCCATTTTCGCCCTCGGACAAGACATAGCCCTGATCTGACCCGCTAACGATCTGAACCGCATCCCAATAGCCATCCTCATCGTCTTCGCGCTTGATCCGGGCGATTTCTTTGAGTTTCGACTGCGCATCAGAGCGGTAAAACACGCGCAGCCGCTTGCGCAGCCAGCCCGTGCCCATCCGCACCGTACCATTATTATCGGCCACCCAATTCCACACACCGTCGCGTGGTTTCTGGACAACCCGGATTTTACCTTCGCCGCCCAAATCATGGCGCATCACTGACGGATAGTCGTAGATCGTGCGCTGCATCGCCACGAGAATGTGAGAGCCGTCTTCGGCCACGTGAATCACATCGTCCCCGCGAACAGCATCGTATTTTTTGAACAACAGCTCAAAACTGCCATCATTCGGGTTCATATATATCAGGCGCGTGTAACGCACCTCGTCGCCGAAAAAATTGCCGGCGGTGGAGACAGAGATGAGCAATTTTTCATCCGTCACCCAGCGATACCATTCGATATCATAATCTTTGGGCATCGCGATAACGCGATCGAAATCCATGTCGGCCAGCCGGAGGATTGCGAACTGACCTTGCCCTTCCTTTGACCGGCGCAGAAAAGACATGCGTGAACCATTTGGCGACAGCTTAGCGTTCCAAAACAGCGAGCGCCCTGCGAAATTTTCCGTCGGAATTGTAGGCGGAACAGCAGAGGCTTTCTCTGCTTTTGGGGGTGCAATTTTCGGCGTTTTGGCTTCTGGCGCGGAAGCGCTTTCTTGCGCATTTGGCGCATCCGACACCTCATCCTGCGCAAGCGCAGGCGAGCACAGCAGCCCGAATGCCGCGAGTAACCCAAAACTTCTTACCATGATACGCCCCTGATGCGCGCAGCCCCCGCTGCGAGCGTTCAAGTCTATAAAACGCAAATCAAAAGACAAGCCTAAATAGACGAGGCGTTTGATCCTTTGCGAGTTCTCTATGAGTGAGATCAAATTCGCTCTTGCCAAGATAAGGCTAGTGAAATTTTCTTACGGCAATTTCAGACCAAGCGGAGCGTACGGACCTACTGCCAGCTGTTCAAACACTCCCATGCCTTCCGCATCACCAGTTACCTTGCAGAGCATCTGCACATGCCGATTTTCCATTGCGGTAGCATCAATCGCCGCCAAATCGATATCTTCGCGTTCAACGTCGAGCGGCCCTCTATGGTGGCCATGACCCCATGTTGGGTGGGTGTAACCGAGACCCTTCATTTGAAACCTGCCAATGGGTTCGAACTCAAGCGACGCGGGTGCCCCCAGTGCATCAACCGCTAAAGAGCCACCTGCTGGCCAGCGCGTGCCGTCCTGCATTGAGAATGACAGCAAACCATCTCCCTCAACCAGTTCGTCAATCGCGGCACCATCTGCCGCCCATGCAGCACGTCTGTTCCAAGCCTTCCCCTCAACATCGGCATTCACGTGGAAGAACAGCGAGCCATGTTCAAAATTGATCGGCGTCCATTGCCAGAAGAAGGATGGGATGGGATTGCCCGGCGTTGGCTGGGGATCGCGCGCACCAATCGGGCGAACGCCCCAACTGCGGTCTCGCGTGCCGCATGTGCCAGACGCCATTTCCTCGCGCACCCCATCAACTTCGAGCCACCCTTGATAGCGCCCGTTCTGGGTCATCCGGGTATAGTCCAAGAGAGCACGCGGTCCGATCCGATGGGTGAAGCGCGGCTCCTCAATAGGAAACGCCCGGCCTGTAAACGTAAATTCGCCGGCGATCCCATTGGTTTCATCAATCGTCACCCGCAATTGATGAAGCGGCTCAATCACTTCAATCGCAATCGGACCAACCCTAAGCTCAAGGCGCTCCATGCCGAGTTCGCAGCTCGCATGGAGGCAATATTGCGTGCTCCCCCTGATGAAGCTGAGATGCGCATCGGCAATGTCGAGATGCGGATATATTCCGAATGCCAGCGCGAAAAAGCCGCTGCCATCGGGCGCATATCCGTTAAAGAAATAACGGTCGTAGAAATTTCGGTCTGTGCCCGAATAGGCAATCGGTTCCGGTGCCTGGTGCAGCGGAAATTCGTCCCCTCGCGTCAAAACCATCTCAGTTTCCTTCCTTAAGCGCTGCAAGACTATCGTGAGCGAGCGCGAGCGCACAGGCCCCGCGTGCCATCGAGAGGAAGTTGGCGTCACCGCGCTCCGTCCGCTCAACAAATGCCGCACTGAAGACTGAAGTGGCCACCCCGTGCAACGCTCCGACTCTGTATTGGTGCCAGATATCAGATCGAGACAGCGCGACACCGCGTGCCCGCATTTCAGTGAGATAGAGATCTAGAAGCTCATCTTCATGGGCGCTGCGCAAGTGATTGCCGATCCCGCTGCCAAGGAAATAGCCGATGTCTGTCATCGCCACGCCGGTCGTGACAGTTTGCCAATCCAGCACTGCGAGCGGCTCTGCCCCGCCTTGAATGTCAAAGAGCATATTATCGAGCCGGAAATCGCCATGCACGATGCATTGCGGCGGCGCATCGTCATGAAACAGCCGGTCACTCTCCTGTGAAAGCTGCTCGCACAATTCCATGAACTCTGGTTCGAGAACGTTTGCATAGCGTTCTCGAAAAACGGCCTGAGCCTGCGGATACATCGTCAAAAGCTGCTGGTTCAACTCAGGGGGTGGCTGGATCCACTCAGCGTTAAGCATGGCGGAATTCTGCCAGCTAGACGCATGGATGGCTGCTGCCTGACGGATCGCTTCGCGTGCATCCCCGATTGTGCAACCTGCAATTTGGTCGCCAATACGTGCCGGCCCCAGATCTTCAAACAAGAGGATGAACTCATCACCGGTCGCCGTGATTTCTGCGGCCACGACCTTCGGGGTGCGCACAGCCAACTGGTTGGCGAACTCTCGGTAGAAATGCACTTCCTTTGAATACAGCCCCATCATCTCCGCAGTGCTGCGGCTCTTCGGATCAACAGCGGGGAACTTGGCTGCAAGCGTTGTCGTCCCATTCGATCCGCCGGAACATTGCAGAGTGAACCGCACGCTATCTCCGACCTGGCCGGTGCCAATCGGCTCCCACGAGAGTCGATCGATAGTATCATCATCCAAGCAGCCGGCGCCGCGCAATAGCTCGCTCAGCCAATCGATGGTCACCGCGTCGGGATGAGAAGGAAAATTGGTCAAACTGCTCGCTCTCTCACTATCCAGAATGCCATACTTAGCCCTTGGCCAATTCTTCTTCGACTTGGTCCAGGCGCTCTTTGCCAAAGAACATTTCATAGGTGGATGGATCAGCGCCCGTTTTACCAACGAACATAGTCGGAATGCCGAACGCGCCGCGCTCAACCACTGCCGAGGTGTTCTGGACCAGCCCTTCTTTCACTTCGTCGCTTTGGCTGCGCGCAAACAGATCCGCCGCGTCAAAACCTGCCGCGCTCAGTGCCGCACCCAAGGCAGCTTGATAGGTAAAGTCGACGTTTTCCTCCCAAATCGCCTTCAGCATGGCATCAACGAATTGGACCCCGCGCCCATCCTGATCGGCGGCATACAGCATGCGCTGTAATGTGATCGAATTGAACGGGAATTGCGGGTGCATGCGGTACTTGCTCAGGCCATGTTTTGCGATGAAACGCCGCATTTCCAGCATCGCATATTCATTCTTACCCTTCACATCGGCATCACGCATAAACGGCGGGGCATTGCCGGTCAGCTTGTGCATTCCGGCGAGAAAGACCGGGATCACATCAATCTCTGCCCCGGTCCGGCGCAGCACCTCACGCAGCGGCCACCACACCAGATAGGCATTGGGGCTGACGAAATCGAAGGTGAGCTCAACGCGGTTTGCCATGTGATGTTTCTCCCGTTCTTGTTAGGGAGAATGGGTTGCACACGGTCGTTGGCAGAGCAAGAGTGGGCGGCAAGAGTTTTTGTTTTGCGCACTCGCATCCGCGAGCGCGATTTCCTCACTCCCTACGGTCGCTCCGGGCGGCCGGTCGGCCTTGCGGTCGGCTAGACGCCGACCGAGCTCCGCGACCAAGCCACTAGTTTTGGACTGGATCGAAGCCGCAGGCGTCGCAAGGGCCTTGTGCCCGCCCGCAGCGACGCGACCTTCAGGTCGCGTGAGCGAGGAAAGCCAAGCGCGCGGATGCGCGCGCCGGCGCTTGAGGCGACAAAATCAATGCGGCGCTAGGCCAATCTCCAAGCCAGTGCGGTCTTCCAGAGCAAACTTGTCGAACAGGTCCGCGCTCGCCGCATTCAGGCCAACAATCCGGGTATGCCGACCATTGCGGCGCATCCGATCGACCACCTTCTCAAGTGCGCCAATTGCCGAAATGTCCCAGAAATGCGCCTTTGACACGTCTACCACGACATAGTGCGCCGCGTCCTCATACTGGCTTTCCGGGCCAAGCGCATTTTGGAACTTGTCGACGCTGGCGAAGAAGATCTCACCAGTAACGACATAGACAGAGCTGTGCTCTCGGCGAACCCGCTCAACCGAAAACAGGTTGCGGACCTTATCGGCGAAGAAGATGCCTGACAGCAGCACACCGATCAGCACGCCCAGCGCCAGATCATGCGTCCACACCACAACCACAACGGTCGCGATCATCACGACTGAACTGCTTGGCGGATGGCGGCGCAGATTCGGGATTGAGTTCCAGCTGAACGTGCCAATCGACACCATAATCATCACTGCGACCAGCGCAGGCATTGGCACCTGGCCGACATAGCTGCCCAGCACGGTGAGCAAAAACAGCAGGAAGGCACCCGCCGTAAAGGTCGACAAACGTCCGCGCCCACCGGACGCGACATTGATCACCGACTGGCCGATCATGGCGCAGCCGCCCATCCCGCCGAAACAGGCGGCCACGATGTTGGCGATCCCCTGGCCGCCACTCTCGCGCTGTTTGTTGCTGTCGGTATGGGTCATGTCATCGACGATTTGCGCCGTCAGCAGGCTTTCCAGCAGACCAACCGCTGCCATAGTCGCCGAATAGGGCGCGATGATTTTGAGCGTTTCCCAAGTGAGCGGAACATCAGGCAGCGCGAACACGGGCAGGCCTTCGGGCAGTTTGCCCTCGCCCGCGACATTATTGACCGGCAAGTTCCAATAGATCGTCACCGCCGTCAGCAGGACGATGGCAACCAGCGGGCTTGGCACGGCTTTCGAAATGCGCGGGAAGCCGTAAATGATCGCCAGGCCTGCGGCGACCATCACATAGGTTTCCCACCCCACGCCTGTAAGCTGAGGAATTTGCGCAAGAAAGATGAGGATCGCAAGCGCGTTTACAAAGCCGGTGATGACCGAACGGCTAACGAATTGCATCAGCAGATCAAGCCGCAGCAGGGCCGCAATGCCCTGGAAAATGCCCATCAAGATGGTGGCTGCGAACAGATATTCGGGGCCATAATCCTTCACCAGCGGGATTACCACCACAGCCACCGCAGCGGTCGCTGCTGAGATCATGCCGGGTCGTCCACCCGTCAACGCGATCACCATGGCAATCGCAACTGAGGCATACAGGCCTACGCTGGGATCAACCCCAGCGATCAAGGCGAAACCGATCGCCTCTGGAATCAGAGCTAAGGCAACAACGATGCCGGCAAGGATGTCTGCGCGCGGCTGAGCCAGCCAATCGCGCCGAAAATTGCCCATGAAAGTGGCATCGGCAGCCATAAAGAATTCCAAAGCTTGAGTGCGGTGAAGACCCCCTTCACCGTTTGAATTGCCGCGCCTTTAGGTGCTTATGCTGCAACGCACAAGCGCACGAATGCGTATTCACGGGTGGTTTTGTACGTCTGAGCCGCATTGGTCACAGCTGTTTGCGGCAGGCCGAGATTGGCCGGGGCGCGGCCCGGATCGTTCAACAGCACGCGCCGCCTAAAGTTCCGCTGCCGCCAGCGCCTGATCCAAATCCTCCATCAGGTCGGCTGGATCCTCCAGACCGACATTGATCCTCAGCAGCCCTTCGGTCACATCCATTTCCGTGCGGCCTTCCTCACTCATCCCGGCATGGGTGCTCGAGGCGGGGTGACACATCAGTGAGCGCGCATCACCAATATTATTCGAAATATCAATCAGTTCCAACGCATCAAGCAAGGCAAAGGCGCGCGCCCTCGTGCCCACGTCAAAGGCGAAGATCGGCCCGGTCGCGTCCATTTGAGCCTTCGCCAGATTGTGGCGCGGATGGCTCGGCAGGCCCGGGTGCAACATGCGCCCACCGCCCTTCGATATGCGCGGCTCCAGAAACTCGCCGAGCGCCACGGCCTGCTCGCTTTGCTTGTGCGCCCGCAATTGCAGCGTTTCCAGCCCCTTGTGCACAACCCAGGCGTTAAACGCGCTGATCGTCGGGCCGGTGTTGCGCTGAAACGGCATTAGCGTCTCATTGATCCATTCCTCGCTGCCGCAAATCGCCCCGGCGAGCACGCGGCCCTGCCCGTCCATCAGTTTCGTCGCGCTGTAGGCGACCACATCGGCGCCAAATTCCATCGGCCGCTGCAGCGCTGGCGAGGCAAAGGCATTGTCGACCACGCTAGTGATGCCATGCGCCTTTGCCAGAGCGCAAACATGTTTAAGGTCAACCACATCCAATGTCGGATTGGCCGGCGTCTCAAAGAAGAATACCTTGGTATTCGGCCGGATCGCGGCCTCCCACGCGGCGTCATCCGCGCTGTCAATTACGCTGGTTTCAACCCCGAATTTCGGCAGCAGCTCATCAACCAGCCAGCGGCACGAACCAAAGGCCGCGCGCGCCGCCACCACATGATCCCCGGCGGAAACTTGGCACAGCAAAGCCGCTGTCATCGCCGCCATTCCGCTCGCCTGAGCACGGCAGGCCTCGGCCCCTTCAAGCAGCGCAATCCGCTCCTCCAGCATCGCCACGGTCGGGTTTTGCAAGCGCGAATAGGTCATACCCTCAGCATCGCCGGCAAACCGATCCGCCACCGTTTGCGCATCATCATAGGTGTAGCCAGAGGTGAGAAACAGCGCCTCACTCGTCTCGCCATGCTCGCTGCGCCAGGTTCCCCCGCGCACTGCGCGCGTTGCAGGCCGCCAATTGCGCGTCGCCGCGCGGTCCATTCCAGTGGTCTTTTTCATGGCGACACGCTTAGTTTGGCGCGAGGTCACTCGCAAGCAGTCCTTCACGCGCCGTGCGCGCATGGCCGACCACGCCGAGCATCAAACTGCCCTCGATCAGGGTCAGCAGGTATCGCGCCCCGCCCACAGGGTCGGGATCATCGGCCGGCATTTGCGTCTCGAGCCAGCTGAGCAGCTCGGCCATCATGCTCTCCGCCGCCTCACGGTAGCCGGGGGTGCCACGCGCCGCGCCCGCCACGATCTCCCACCACAGCGCCATAAACGGCTGCATCATCGGCTCGCGCCCCTGCGCAAGGATACGCGCAACGCATTGTTGCCGCGTCACCGCCCTTTCATCGCCTACTCCGGCATCCAGCGCAGCGGAATAGATCCCGGCAATATGCGCCAGAACATCGGTAAGCAGCTGTTCTTTATTGCCAAAATGATAGATCAGCATCCGATCACTGGTGCCTGCCGCCTTCGCCAAGGGGCGCAGGCTGGCCCCGCCGAGGCCGTGCTCCAAAATATGCTGCGCCAGCAATGGCAGCAGCGATTCCTTGGACATTTGCGGCTTGGATATAAGTTTTGACATAAGCCCTTGTAGCTAGTGCTACATTGCGTTACAAGCGCATGTAGCACTCGCTACACGCCTACGGAGAATTGACCTATGAACCCGCTTGAAATGTCCCCGCTCGAAATTCTCACAATCATCGGACTGATCCCAGGTATTGCGGCGTTACTCTATATCCTTGTCGCCAAACCAATCTTGGGCAGCCCCATCATTGCCGCTATGTTCTCGGGCGGATTTGCCGCATTCACCGCAATACAGATCTGGCAGGATGGGATTGTGATGTTCTGGACGAACCACTCGGCCAATCTCACGGGTATTCAGGTGTGGTGGGATTTGGTGTTCTGCGTAATGATTGCATTGTTCTTTATTGCACCGCGCGCTCGCAAGATGGATATGAACGTGCCGCTATGGGCGCTGTTTGTGGGATGCACAGCCAGCATCGGTTTGTTCGCGATGATCGCGCGCCTGTTCTGGCTCGAGAGCCAGGCGGAAACGGATGTCTCATAACAATTTACGCTGATCCAAACACTTGCCGCTGAGGAGGGGCGCCGCTAATCGCTCCTCCGAAATGAGCGAAGCCCCTCCCCATCCGCGCGACCCATGGCTGGCCTGTCTGGGCATCACGGCTGTGTTCGCCGCTTTGGCATGGGTGCGGCTGACGATCCCCTCAGGCCCAATGTTTGATGAGATCCATTATCTGCCCGCTGCGCGCGCAATTTTGGAAGACGGCGTTTATCTCAATCGTGAGCATCCGCTGCTAGGCAAGCAATTGATTGCGCTGGGGATTACCCTGTTTGGTGACAATGCGCTGGGCTGGCGCATCATGCCGATGATCGCGGGCACTTTGGCGCTGTTCGCGGCGATGCGCACCATGTGGCAGGCCAGTTTTGACCGGTTTGCCACGATTGCCTTTGGCGTGCTGGTCGCCAGCGGATTTCACTTGTTCATCCATGCCCGCATCGCGATGCTGGATGTGTTTATGGCCGCGTTCCTGTGCATCGCGGCATGGCAATTCACCGCCGCGATCAGAGAGGCAGAGCGTGGACGTTGGCATCTGGCAATGTGTGGTGTGGCTCTAGGCCTGGCGATGGCATCCAAATGGAATGCAGTGCCGATTGCGGTGCTGCCGGGCATTGCTTTTTTTGCTGCGCGTCTATCCGCCGGACGGCAGCGACTGCTCACCAGCACACGCGGCATTCCGGTGCCGGGCATATCGCTGGCCGAGGCGTTCCTGTGGCTCGGCATTGTCCCGCTCGCCGTCTACAGCGCGACCTATCTGCCCGCTTACGGCCTGCTCAATTCGCCGCTGGCCGAGCAGGGCCTGATAGGCCTCCACCGCGAGATGATTGAGCTGCAAGCCTCGGTGAAACAGCCGCATCCCTATCAAAGCACGTGGGACCAATGGGCGCTGAACACGCGCGGCATTTGGTATCTGTACGAGTTTACTGACAATGCGCAGCGCGGCGTGCTGCTGATCGGCAATCCGCTCACCATGCTGCTTGGCCTGCCCGCGCTTATGTGGTGCGCGCTCAGTGGCGCTACCACTCGCAATTGGGCCAAGATCGCGGTTGTTGTTGGCTATGCCGCCAGCCTTGGACTGTGGCTGATCGCGAACAAGCCAATCCAGTTCTACTACCATTATTTCATGCCCAGCCTGTTCCTGCTCGGCGCGCTGGCCCTGACGCTCGGCGATCTGTCACGCAGCAAATTTCGCTGGGCGAGTTATGGGGTTCTGCTCGGCAGCGCGGCGATGTTTGCACTGTTTTTCAAGATCTTGACTGCCGGCCCGCTCGATGGCCCGATGAGCTTCGTCCATTGGACTTGGATCGAGGGGTGGAGATGAAAAATAGCCTCCTCTCGTCATTGCGAGCGTAGCGAAGCAATCCACGGTCTAGCGGGCAATATCAAAGAACAGGTCTCGCCAGTCTGGGTTCGAAGCCTCAATCTGCCAAATCTTCGCCTTCCTCGACCCAGCTTTCAGCTGCTTCTCTCGCATTATCGCATGTTCCATGGTGGAGTGGAGCTCGAACCACACGAGCCGCTTGCAATTATACCGTTTGGTGAAGCCTTCGACCGCTCCGCTGCTATGTTCCCAAGCCCGCTTCGGCAGATCCGAGGTAACGCCCGTATAGATCGTGCCGTTCTTGTGGTTCGCCATTATGTACACGGCGGGCTGAAAATTTGAGGAGCGGTCCATGGATTGCTTCGCTATGCTCGCAATGACAACGAGCTAATACCTTCCCCAGACGAACCGGCTGGATAGGGCGTAATTCCACACCGATCCAATCAGGATCCCGGCGAGCGCGGCGAGCGCCCAATAAATGCCCTGACTTTCCAGCAGCGTCGCCACCGCGACATTGGCAAAGGCGCCCACTGCGCAGGTCGCGCAGAAACCAAGCCATCCGCGCAGCACCGCGCCCTGCCCACGCAGCCGCTGATCACGATACGTCAGCCAATTGTTGAGCCAGAAATTGAAGGTCATCGCCGCGAAAACAGCGCCCGCTTGGGCGATGGTGAAGGCCTCTTCCAGCCACAGCAGCAACAGCGCCAGCACCGCCATATGCACGATTACGCCCAGTGCCCCGACCGTGCCGAACAGCGCAAAACGGGTGGGGATTACACGCCCCAAAGTCTTGTCATAAAGCCCGGCCAAAAAGTCGAACAGGATCGCGCGGTCAAGCTTGCTTTCGCCCTCACGGCGCTTGGCGAATTTCAGCGGAAATTCTTTTACGTTCAGCGTCTTGCCAGAGGTCGCCAGCAGGTCGAGCAGGATCTTAAACCCAATCCCGGACAGTCGAGGTACAAGCGCACGCGCAGTTTCACTGCGCAGCAGGAAATAGCCGCTCATCGGATCGGTTAGATCGGCCCCGGTCAAACGCCGGGCCATCGCATTGGCAAAGCCGGACAGACGCTCTCGCTCCGGCGCTGCCCAGTCCTGCGTGCTTGCACCGGGAGCAAAGCGTGAAGCGACCGCCACATCAGCCTCTCCACCGCGAACAGCATCCAGCATAGGTCCAAGCAATTCGGGATCATGCTGGTGGTCGGCATCCATCACCGCGACGAACGGCGAGGCAGTGGCGCAAAACCCCTCGATCGCCGCGCTGGCAAGCCCGCGCCGGCCAATCCGCTGGATCACGCGCACCCGCGCATCGCCCAGTGCAATCGCGCGAGCCTCATCCGCCGTGCCATCGGCGCTATTATCGTCAATAATCAGCACTTCCCAGCCGCCCGCCCCCAATATTGGAGTTAGCGCGGCATCAATCCGTTCCACCAGAGGTGCCAGATTGCCGCGCTCGTTCAGCGTCGGCAGGATAATCGCAAGTTCAAGCGTGGCCGTCATAGTACATGCAGCCCCGAGCCGCTCAAAGCCGCTCGATGATCGCGCTGCCAATCGCTTCGCAGCCGTGTGAACCGCCCAAATCGCCGCCGCGAATGCCATCGGCCAACGCCTTTGCCACCGCCGCCTCAATCCGCACCGCCTCTGCCTCCAGCCTGAAGGAATGACGCAGCATCATCGCCGCTGACAGGATGGTCGCCATCGGATTGGCCTTGCCCTGCCCGGCAATGTCGGGCGCGCTGCCATGGATCGGCTCGTACAGGCCGAACGTGCCATGTTCGGTTTCGCGTGATCCCATGGATGCGCTGGGTAGCAGGCCGATTGAACCGACCGCCGCGCTGGCGAGATCAGACAGAATATCGCCGAACAGATTACCGGTGACGATCACGTCAAATTGCGATGGCGCAGTGACGAGCTGCATCGCGGCATTGTCGACATACATGTGATCGAGCGCAATGCTGCTTCCGTCTTTGACGCCCTGCTCAGCGGCATATTCCAGCACGGTTTCGCGCCAAATGCGGCTGGTTTCCAGCACATTGGCCTTGTCGACGCTGGTCACGCGCCCGCCGCGCGTCTTGGCCGCATTCCAGGCGATGGCGGCGATCCGGCGCACCTCGCTGGCGGAGTAAGACATCATGTCCCACCCCTCACGCTCGCCCGCGTCGTTCACGCGCTCACCCTTATCGCCAAAATAGACGTCGCCGGTCAGCTCGCGGACGATCAGCAGATCAAAGCCAGCGGCCTGCTCTGGCGCGAGCGGGGAAAGCTCCTCCAGCCCGTCAAACACCTTGGCCGGGCGTAAATTGGCAAACAGATCAAGCTCTTTACGCAGACCTAAAATCGCCTGCTCCGGGCGCAAATGCCGCTCTAGACTGTCGCAAGAGGGATCACCCACTGCGCCAAACAGCACCGCATCGGCCGCGCGGGCCATCTCCAGCGTCTCTGCGGGCAGAGGATGGCCGTGGCGCTTGTAAGCGACCGCGCCAATATCACCTTCAAACAAGGTAAGCCCGGGCAGCGAGAGCGCATCAAGCACGCGCAAGGCCTCTTTGGTCACCTCTGGGCCAATCCCATCACCGGGCAAAACTGCGATCTTCATTAGCAAACTTTCACGTCATCATTCGGGCCAGCCGCTCTGAAAGCAGCGTTCGCGCGGCCATAACATCGCGGTCACGCTCGGCAAGCACGTATCGCGCAAGCGGCGCCTCAAGCGTCTTAAATTGCGCCATTTGCTCGGCCAAATCGCCGTTTGGGTCGGGCTTGCCACCGCCATATCCCAATTCTCGCAGCAACATCGCCTCATAGGTCACCAGAACAGACAGCCAGCCGCGCGCTGATGGCGCGTGGCAAATCGCGCCCAGCAGCGCATTCAGCGCTTGATAGAGGCTGGGATAAGGATTGCGTTCTGGCAGGGCCGTCGCCGTCAGCGCGCACACCCATGTGATCGCGGCGGCTGGCAGCGGCTCTGTCATCCACGGCCCGCGGCTTTCTGACAGTTCGATCCGCGCAAACGGCAATTGGTTGTCCGATTTTGAGCGCAGCTCCGCCTCAATCGAATTGCCTGGGATCATCACAGGGCGCAGCCGCCGCCCGCGCCCGCCCGCGACATAGCCTGCGACGAGCCCGTGCTCCTCGGTCAGCATGCGCGCAATGGCGGCGCTTTCCCCATGAGCGCGCGAGGCAACAAGGATGGCAGGCGCTCTGATATTCATGGAAGTCTGCGGGGCAGCGCGCGGGGCGTCACTGCCCCTCGCTCAGTCCTAGATGTTTCTCGATGAACTCCGCTTGCTTGCGGAAATAGAACAGCTGATTGCTGAGTTTGCGCCACCCGTGCCCTTCGTCTGGGATACGGATGAAGGGCGCTGGCACACCGTTTGCGCGCAGGGTCTTCACCATGGTTTCGGTCTCCATAATGTCGATCCTGGGGTCCATAACCCCGTGCGAATAGAGCACCGGCACATTAATCTGATCGGCTTTTCGTATGGGTGAGTTTATCGTATAAAATTCACGCCAACGTGGCTCTTCGATATCGCCATATTCGACTTTATCAGAAGCTTTCAGTGCAGGCGAGGCGATCTCCAACGCGGTGACCCAATCCGCCACGCCAAACAGAGAGACGCCGGCGGCAAACTCACCCGGATATTCCGCCAGCACTGCGTTGACGGCATAGCCGCCATAAGAACCACCCATCACCGCTGCCCGGTCGCCATCGATCAAGCCATCGGCGGCCAGAGCGTTTTTGAGATCAACCAGATCGCGCACCGAATCCAAGCGGTTCTCGCGGTCGTCCAGCGTCGTATAGGTTCGCCCTAGCCCGGTTGAGCCGCGCACATTGGGTTCAAACACCGCGACACCGCGCGCAACGTGATATTGCGCAACGGCATCAAAGGTGGCCTGCGACTGAGCCGTTGGGCCGCCATGCACAGAGAAGACGACCGGCGGTGCGTTTTCGCCCGTGCTCGCGCCCTCTGGCAGATAGAGCAGCCCCTGCAACTCCACGCCATCACGGGCGGGATAACGCACCACTTGTGGCCTCACCAGCCGGCTTGGATCAAGGCCAGCAAGATTGGCCGCAAAGACCTTCTCCGCTGTCCCTTCCAACGGGTCGACCATCCATATTTCACCCGGCGCTTGCCAACCATTCACCCGCACCATCAATTTGGGATAGGCATCCCCTTCGCAATCGAGCGAATATTTGCCTTCGGGAAGTTTGGGAACGGACCGCTCGCCGCCATCGTTGGCATTTCGCAGTTTCAGAACATCGAAGCCATCGCGGTTTTCGGTGTACGCAACAATTGCTCCCTCCACGCCGCACGTCTGAACGTTTTCAATATCGGCCTCAGATGGCTCAACAGTGCGCAGTTGCGAATCAGCAATCGTATAAACACTCAGGGCGCCATGTTCGCGGTCTTTGTTGGTCGAAAATCCGACACTGCTGGAATCCGGCAACCAGTCGAACCCGCCGATCGTATGGCTCGCGCGGTCCTCCACGGGAGGCTTGGAAATCGTGGTCATTTCCTTGGTCGCAAGATTGAGCAGATAGAGGTTGTCGGCATCCTCGCCCACCGTCTCAGTTACGATGGCGTACTTCCCATCTGGCGAAATGGATTGCGGGATAAGGCCCTGCTCGCTTTCGACAATCAGTTCGCTCTCACCAGACAGAGTGCCGCGATAAATGTCGAACACGCCCGCGCCGCGCGCGGTTGAGGCGTAGACAAAGCTGCCATCGCTCGCGAAATCACCAAACACGCGGAAATCGCCGCGCGCCGCCGGCAGCACTTCGGTCTCTTCTTTGCCGTCTGGAGTGATGGTGAAGTAGCCCGGCTGCTCATTGCCATCACGGTCGGCGGCATAGAACAGGCGCGATCCATCGGGCGTCCAAACCGGCGCGCTCACCCCGGTCTTAAAGGTCACTTGCTTGGGCACGCCGCCGCTGGCGGGCATCACCCACAATTCCGATTGCCCGGTTACATCCCAGCTGAAGGCGATTGTTTTACCATCGGGCGAAAGGTTGGCTGCCCTCGGACCATTTGCGAGCAGATAACGCGCAATATCGGCCGGATGCTCGCCCGCGCGGCCAATCGACACATCGCTACCGTCAGGTTCGATTGCTTCGATAGAGAGGTCTGCCCCCTTCGCGCCGCCGAAACTTTCCTCTGCGTCTTGCGCCAATACGGCGGCAGGCAAGAGGGCAATTACGCCAGTGGCGGCAAGGAGAGATGTGCGAAGCATGGACGGCCTTTCATAGCGGGTTGAATACCTGCAGGCTTAAAGGAACGCCGCTGGCTTGCAATCCCGCCGGGGCCGGAATTTTTGGGCAGATTATTTCTTGGAGAGCTTCGCTTCGAGCTGCTTGATCCGCGCCTCGAGCGCTTCGTTCTGCTCGCGCGCCTTTTGGGCCATCAGCTTGACCGTCTCAAACTCTTCACGGCTGACAAAATCAACCCCGCCCAAGGCCTCGCGCATTTTCTCACGCGCGCCCTCGCGGGCCTCGCGCGTCATGCCCGCCATTGTGCCTGCGGCGCTGTTTGCGAGTTTGACGAAGTCGGCGATGATAGGGTTTTCACTTTGCATGGGCTTCAGATGGTGAAGCGAGCGGGATTTGTCTAGGGTAGAGTGAAGTTGTCTAGCTTGGTCGCGGAGCTCGGCTGCGTAGCAGCCGCAAGGGCGCATGCCTGCCCGCAGCGATGCGATCTTTGATCGCGTGAGCGAGGATATCGCGCGCCAGATGGCGTGCGGAAATCAAATGCTTACAACTCGATCCGCTGGGCAGCAGCGCTTTCACCGGACATCCCGCCATCCGGGTTCTCAACCATGAATTGATAGTTGAGCACAGTCGCGAATGTGACCCAGGCCAGATAGGGCAGCAACAGCAGAGCCGCGAGCTTACGGACCCTATAAAAGGCCCAGATCACCGCCAGCAATGTCACGCAAACCAGGCTGAGAACGATCAATCCACCGACGATATTCTGACCGCCGAAAAAGACTGGCGTCCACGCCAAGTTCAGTACAAAATGCACCGCAAACAATCCAACGGCGAGGCCCCTGCCATATGCTCCCCAAGAGCTGACGATCAAAGCCAAGGCAAAGCCTATCATGATATAGAGGATGGTCCATACGATCCCGAATGCGGCGGGTGGAGGAAAAATGCTCGGCTTGGTCAGACCTTGAAACCAAATCGTGTTCGGGCTGCCTAACTGACCCGCAACGAAACCGAGCAGGACGACCAAGGGCACCAGAAACAACGACCAGCGTAGCAAACTGGCCCGCAATTGCGCTTTGGAAGCGAGAAAACTCATATCTGTCCTCGAGAGAGCCGCGCAAAAGGCCATAATTCGGACAGAATACAGCGCGATTCGCGGGTGCGATCAGAGCCAGCCGGGATACACATCGCCATGCCGCCCGCCAATCATACCCAGTTGCAGAAGCGGCAGATCGTCGGGGAAGAAACGCGCCTCAGCGCAATTTATTACCCAATTATCAACAAAACCATTGGGACACATCAAAAGCATCTGCTAGGCCTGCCACATTCCTGCCGTGATTCTTGAGCGCACGACGGTGAGGAACGTTGGAGTGGGGCGCTCAACCCAATGAGGTAAAATTTTTATGCAAAAGACCAAACTCGCATCGATGATGGCGATCGCTGGCGGCCTTTCAATCGCTACTGCTGCGTGTTCAGCGCCTGCTGAAGACGCAAGCACCGACGCAGACACCACTGCAGTGGCTTGCTGTGCAGCTGCTGGCTGCTGTGCTGCTGGTTGCTGTGCCGCTGGCTGCTGTGCCGCTGGTTGCTGTGCTGCTGCAGGTTGTGAAGCATCTGCATGTGCGGCTGAAGGTTGCTGTGCCGCTGCTTGCTGTGCAGCGTCTTGCTGTGCCGCTGCATGCTGTGCCGCTGCTGAATAATTCAGCTCAGCAAAGCTAAACATTGTGGGCCGGTGACAACATGGTTGTCGCCGGTCTCTTTGTTTTTTAGACAGAGATCATGACACCTAAGCAAGCTGCCCTCACCGTTATTGAGACGATCACGCAGATGGCCGGCGAACAGCGCCCGCTGATGGCGCGTGTTCTGCCCACCGAGAACGTGCATTTCTGGAAACATTATCCGGACAAGGATGCGCGCGACGCCAAAACAAAATCACGTTGGTATTACCACGTGCATGCTCCGGGACAGCGAGACGCAGGCGAACATGGCCATTTCCACCTGTTTCTGCACCGTGATCAGCTGATCAAGGGCAGCCAGGTTGCCGTGATGCCGCCAGAAGGCGAGAAAGCCAAAGCGCATGTGACCCATTTGGTCGCGCTGTCGATTGATACAAATGGCATCCCGATGTCGTGGTTCACCACCAATCGCTTTGTCACCAACGAATTTCTCTATCCCGCAGAGACGATGATCAAACATCTGAAGCTCTACAATGTCGACAAAACGCAGGAGGATGAGCTGGTCAATCGGCTCGTCACAGCCATGGTCGCGCTGTACCGCGAAGAGATTGCCGAACTGCTGCTTCAGCGCGATGTCCGTCAGGCTGAATTGGTCGCCGAACATGGCATGAAGGGGTATGAAAAGAACTGCGGGGTCGAAGTTTTGAGCTCCATCCCGATTGACCTTGATGAGAAGATTTCAACGCTCGATCTAGAGTAGAAGTTTTTGTTTTCCGCACGCCATCCAGTGTGCGATGCCGCAGCGGGCGGGCATGCGCCCTTGCGGGCCTTCGGCCCAAGCCGCGCCACCAAGCCAGTTAGTTTCTTCTCGCACTCACCAGAAATTCAACATTGCCCTGCGGGCCGGTGATCGGGCTTTCAACGATCCCCTGAATGCTCCAACCTGCTTGCTCCAGCCATTCGCGAACCTCGTCACAAACGCGGGTATGCAGCGCCGCATCGCGCACCACCCCGCCCTTGCCCACTTCGGCGCGAGCGACCTCAAATTGCGGCTTGATCAACGCCACCAACTGGCACTCCTTTGCCACCAATTCCAGCGGCCGCTCCAGCACTTTGGATAGGCTGATAAAGCTTGCATCGCACACCACCCAGCTAAACGGCTGAGTGATATGATCCGGCGTCAGCACCCGCGCGCTGGTCTGCTCATAGACGGTAACGCGATCGTCTTGACGCAGCTTCCAAGCGAGCTGGTTGGTCCCGCTGTCCACCGCAAAGACATGCGCCGCACCATTCGCCAGCAGTACGTCGGTGAACCCGCCAGTGGATGACCCAACATCCATCGCCGTCACACCTTTAGGATCCAGCTCAAAATGCTCGATCGCATGGGCCAGCTTGATCCCGCCGCGGCTTACCCAGGGATGATCGCGCCCACGCACGTCCAGCGGCGCATCCTCGGCAATCTGCTGCCCCGGTTTGGTCACCTTCTGCTCGCCGACGAACACCGCACCCGCCATCACCAGTGCCTGAGCCCGTGTGCGGCTTTCCGCCAGACCGCGCTCGGCCAAAAGGTGATCGACCCGGCGCTTTTTAGGCTTTCTGCCTCCACGCACAGGCTCTTTATCGCCCAAACTTGGCAGCTCGCCTGTTTGCGATGAATTTGATGCGGAATTCGGCGTTTTCTTCATAGACGCGTGCAGCGTTAGCGCGCATTGATGCGGCATGAAAGCAATCTACCTCAATGCCATCGGCGCCGTCGCTCTCAGTTTTACCATTGCCGCCTGCGTGCCATCTTCAGAACCGCCCAGCGTAGCAACATCCGCTCCGGCGACGAACAGCACGCCTGCACCCGCGCCTAGCCCATTGCCAGAACCTCCAAAGCCGGCAGCAAGCTTGCCGCCGTTGGCTGGCGGATTGGCCTTTCTCGACGCTCCGCAGACGCAGGGCAATTGGCGCTACATCGTAGAGCGCAATGAGACCTTCGCTCTGTTCGGCAGCAGCTATGAAAACGCGCAAGCGATCATTCGCTGCGATCTGGACACGCGCAAAGTGGGGATTGGCCGGTTTGGCCCTGCCGCCAGCGCGGCTCAAATGCGAGTTCGCACCGAAACACGCAGCAGCGATTTGCGCGCCACCACCCGCAACAGTGGGCAGCCTCTGGTCGCCGCCGAGCTTGATCCGCGTGATCCGCTGCTCGATGCGATTGCACTGTCAAAGGGTCGTTTTGCGCTGGAGACCGCTGGTATGCCAGCGCTTTATTTACCCGCTTGGGCCGAGGTGACCCGCGTGATCGAGGATTGTAGGTGATTTCGCGAGGTCGCATATTCTGACGTGGGAAAAGTTTTTTACAAGACTTGTGTTCAAGCTCAAAACGACTCAGATTGATCCTCGAGTTCAGCGGCAAACGCAGTACTCGGCTCCCCGATGATACGGCGGGTCTTGGCTTAATAGCGCGAAAGGAGGTGATCCGATGTCTCATGGTTCAGTAGCGAGGTCGGTGAAGATCCCTACGGAGCATATTCGGTAATTTCCCTTGCGGAAACAAACGCCGAGTAAGGCTTTGTGAGCGGCACTTCCGGCCGCTGACCATGCGAAGGGCAGTTCCGCTTAGGCGGCGCTGCCCTTCTCACGTTTTAGATCTACGCATCCGCGAATGCGATATCCTCGCTCATACGATCAAAGGTCGCATCGCTGCGGACGGGCCTGCGCCCTTGCGGTCGCCAAAGCGACCGTGCTCCGCCACCAAGCCGGTCACTACATACAAGGACGCTTGGTGCCATGCCGATGGCTTGGAATGGTTCGAGGCCGCAGGCCTCGCGCCCGGCGTTTGAGGGCGAAAACGAAAGACTCCTTCTTGCCGAAACCGCCTAGGCACACTATCCGCGCACCATGAAATTTGACACAATCCCTCACCCCTCGCCACTGGCTGACGATGCGCGCGAAGCCGCCGTCGCTGATCCCGGTTTCGGCACTGTCTTCACCGATCACATGGTCACGATTGATTATGACGAAGGCGCAGAAGGCAGTGTTGGCGGCGGCTGGCACTCGGCGCGGATTGGCCCGCGTGAGCCAATTGCGCTCGATCCAGCAGCCAGCGTGCTGCACTATGCGCAGGAAATTTTCGAAGGGATGAAGGCCTACCGCTTGGCGGATGGCGAGCTTGCGCTATTCCGCCCAGAGGAAAACGCGCGGCGGTTTAACGACAGCGCGCGGCGAATGGCGATGCCTGAGTTGCCCGAGGAATTGTTTCTTGAGGCCGTGAACAAAGCAGTCGCGGCAGATGCCAAGTGGTTCCCCAGCGTCGAGGGCGGCTCGCTCTACATCCGCCCCTTCATGTTCGCGACCGAGGCATTTCTAGGCGTACGTCCGGCCAAGCAATATAAGTTCATCGTTATCCTGAGCGCAGCGGGCAATTACTTCAAATCCGGCTCGCCAGCGGTCAGCATCTGGCAGTCGGACTATACCCGCGCGGCCCCCGGCGGCACGGGCGCGGCGAAAACCGGCGGCAATTACGCCGCCAGCCTGGTGCCCACTGGCGAGGCGTTCAAACGCGGCCACGATCAAGTCTTGTTCCTCGATGCGGTCGAGAAGAAATGGGTCGAGGAACTGGGCGGCATGAACCTGTTCTTCGTGATGCGCGATGGCAGCGTGATTACTCCGCCGCTGACCGGCACAATTCTGCCCGGGATTACCCGCAACAGCCTGATCACCCTGCTGGGCGAAGAAGGGCTGAAACTGCGCGAGGAACCTTATTCGATCCAGCAATGGCGCAGCGATGCGGCCAGCGGCGATCTGGTTGAGGTGATGGCCTGCGGCACGGCGGCGGTTGTTACCCCGGTTGGTAAGGTCGACAGCGCGGATGGCGAATTTGTGATCGGAAATGGCGGCCCCGGTGCGGTGACCAGCAAAATTCGCGAGAAATTGGTCGGCATCCAGCGCGGTAGCGTGGCCGACACGCATGGCTGGGTGAAACTGGTCGGATAATATCCCATGACCAACACCCCCATCCAAGTCGCGGCCCTCTATAACTTCGCGCCTTTTGACGACCCCGCGTCTTTGCAGGGGCCGCTGCAAGCGGCGTGCGATGCGGCGGGAACGCGCGGTACCATTCTGCTCGCGCCAGAGGGGGTCAACGGCACTATCGCGGGCACGCCGGAAGGTATCGAATCTGTGCTCGCGCACATCCGCACTCTGCCCGATTGCGCAACCTTCGACGTCAAATACTCCCATGCCGAAAGCATGCCGTTTCATCGGATGAAAGTGCGGCTGAAACGCGAAATCGTTACCATGGGCGAGCCGGGAATTGATCCGCGCGCCAGCGTGGGCCGCTATGTCGATCCGAACGACTGGAACGATTTGATCAGCGATCCGGACACCATCGTAATCGACACACGCAATGATTATGAGGTCGCGATTGGCCAGTTCGAAGGTGCGATCGATCCCAAGACCCCAAGCTTTCGCGATTTTCCCGCATGGTTTCGCGAGCGCCGCGAAGAACTGCTGGGCGAAGGCAAAACGCCCAAGGTCGCGATGTATTGCACGGGCGGCATCCGCTGCGAGAAATCGACCAGCTTTCTGCGCAGCGAAGGCGTGGACGAGGTCTATCACCTCAAAGGCGGTATTCTCAAATACCTTGAAAACGTGCCTGAGGGCGAAAGCCTATGGCACGGCGAATGCTTCGTATTTGATCAGCGTGTTGCGGTGAAACACGGGCTGGAGTTGGGATCATACGGACAATGCTTTGCCTGCCGTCATCCGCTGAGCGCGGAGGAAATGGCCTCGCCCGACTATGCTGAAGGGATCAGCTGCCCGCATTGCATCGATGCTCGCAATGATGAGCAGCGCGCCCGCTATGTTGAGCGTCAACGGCAAAAGGAACTCGCGAAGCGGCGCGGCAAAGCGCACATTGGCAAACCGATCGAGACCGCTGCGAGAGACGCTGGCGAAGACGGTTTTGATGCAGGCGAAAGCTGGGAGGCAAACTTTCCCGGCGGCCTAGCGCCAGATGCGCTAAGTGATCCGAAGTGACGCATCCGCCGATCCTTTATTCTTTCCGCCGCTGCCCCTATGCGATGCGCGCGCGAATGGCCCTATGGGTGGCGGAAATCGGCGTGATCCTGCGCGAGGTGAAGCTGTCTGATAAGCCCCCTGCCCTGGTTGAAATCTCGCCCAAGGCGACCGTGCCTGTGCTGATCTCGGTCGATGGTCCGGTGCTGGAGGAGAGCATTGAGATCATGCGCTGGGCGCTGGGCAAGAGTGATCCAGAGGGATGGCTGGCTGGCGATGATGCGGATCTGATTGCGCGCAATGACGGCGCGTTTAAGCACCATCTCGATCGCTACAAATACCCATCGCGCTATGAGGATGAGGAAGGCGATGTTGATCACCGCGCAGAGGGCTTCGCGATCCTGCAAGACCTAGATACGCGGCTCTCCACTCAGCCCTTTCTATGCGGCAACACCCGCACGCTCAGCGATATGGCGCTGTTCCCATTCATTCGGCAATTCGCCAATACGGACCGTGAATGGTTCGACACGCAGCGGGTCCCGCATTTGCAGAAATGGTTGGAGACGCATCTCGTCTCTGATATATTCAAGAGCATCATGCCAAAATTTGATCCCTGGAAAGCAGGCGATCAACCAACGCGTTTCGGGCCAAATGAGAACCCTGTCTGCTGATTCAGCATATTAGCAAACCGTTAAGGTTGGCATGGGTTTTTACTCTAAATTTACCTTACTTGGTTAAATGAGGCTCATATGGCAAATAATGAACCTTTCTACTCCGTCACTTTGTTGGAAGACCAATGCGAGCTGCATTCGGTAATCAGTGGCTTTTGGACAGTTGACCAGTTCCAAGACTACTTCGATGATGTGAACGGAAAAGCTGCCTCATTGATAGAGGCGCGTTCTCCTATGTACGCACTGGTCGATTTCACCGATTTTGTGCCGCAGGACCAAGCGACAGGAGAAGCCATTCGCGATCACCTGCTGCTTGCCCACAAAGTAGGGCTTAAGCGTGTCGCAATTCTGGGGGCGTCTCCGTTGGTCCGCTTACAGTACAAACGCCTGAGCAGCGGACTCGATGTCGATTTCTTCGTTACCAAGCCTGATGCGCTGACCTGGCTTCGCGCCAACCGCTGATCTGATCCATCAAGCAGTCAATTGCCGCTTTAACGCATCGATTAGCCAGCTGGCTGCGGGGCCCGGCCTCGCATCCCGGCGCCATAAAGCACTGAATGGATAAATGTCTCCGGGTCTTTCCGGCAGGTCGAGCTCCACCAAAATGCCGCTCGCAATATCGCCCTCGACTTGGTGGCGCGGCATATTACCCCAGCCCAGCCCCTCTTTCAGCAAAGCGTGTTTCGCGCCCAGATCACCCAGACGCCAGGTCTTTGGGCTGAGCACTGAGAACTCGCGCCCGTCTGTCATGGGGGAGCGATCGGCCAGCACCAATTGGAGGTGCTTACGGCTTTCGCCCGGCTTGATGTTGGGCGCAGCGAGCGGATGATCCGGAGCTGCAACAGGAATTAAATCAACATCGCCAATCACTTGGCGTTCGAGATCAGGATGGTCGCCGATCACCGGCCCGCCAATAGCCAGATCAACTTCCGCGTCAATCAGGCAAGCCGCCACCGCGCCCAGCCCCTCTATCTGCAACCGCAAGGCAACCGTTGGAAACATAGCGCGAAAATCGCGCAAGACCCGCGCGGTCACATCACCGGGTACCATCACATCAAGCACCAAAGAGACCGTGCTCTCCAGACCAGCATGCAGGCTTTGCGTCTTGGCAAGCAGGGCATCAACGCCGTCGGAGACCGCTTGCGCTTCGGGCAGCAAGCCATTGCCTGCTTCAGTCAGCACAGGCTTGCGCGACCCCTCGCGCGCAAACAGGCTTACAGCGAGCTGCGCCTCCAGCTGCGCAATGCCATAGCTGATCGCCGACACCGCCCGGCCCATCCGCCGCGCCGCGCCGCCAAAGCTGCCCTCTTCCACCACAGCCAGGAAGATGCGCAATTGATCAAGAGTGGGATCGCCCAAACGCATAATAACAAGTATGTTCAAATAATCCGAACATTTTGGCAAGTTTTATCACACTTATACGATTACGAAACACCGCCTACCTCCTGTCTCAACGCAAACATGCTGATCCAAACATCAACCGATCGGCACAAATAGGAGACAGGCAATGAGCGCACCTATCATCGAACTTCGTCCCTTCAATTCACTGGGCGCAGCCAATCACGGTTGGCTGGATGCTCACCATCACTTTTCCTTTGGCGGCTATCACGATCCCGCCCGCGTCAATTGGGGCAGCCTTCGGGTTTGGAACGACGACACAATCGCTCCTGGCACAGGCTTTCCCATTCACCCGCATGAAGACATGGAAATCATCACCTATGTCCGCAAAGGCGCGATCACCCACCGCGACAGCATGGGCAATGAGGGCCGCACAGAGGCCGGCGATGTCCAAGTGATGAGCGCTGGAACCAGCGTGCAGCATTCAGAATACAACCGCGAGGATGTCGAAACCGAAATCTTCCAAATCTGGATTATCCCGACCGAGCGCGGCGGCAGCCCCAATTGGGGCGCAGCACCCTTTCCCAAGGACGACCGGGCGGGCAAATTCGTGACCCTTGCAAGCGGGGCAGAAAACGATGCCGCCAATGACGATGGCGCGCTTCCGATCCGCACCAATGCAAGCGTGCTGGGCGCGACGATCAAGGCTGGCGAAAGCCTCACCTACAATGTCGCTGATCCATCACGGCACCTCTATCTGGTCCCTGCCACCGGCAAGGTCCGCGTCGAGGATGTCGAGGCCGAAGCGCGTGACGGTGTTGCCATCACCCAGCTCAGCCAGGTGACGATCACCGCCCTTAAAGACAGCGAAATTGTCCTCGTGGACGCCGCTTAAATTCCTTGAGAGCTGGCCGTGAATTTCCCCCAGCGGCCAGCTCTTCTTTTCCCTTGCAAGATCACTTCTCAGGAGAGTTCCAATGACCAATATTCTTTACATATCCGCCAGCATCCAAGGCGACCAATCGATTTCACGCGGCCTCGGCAACAAGTTGCTCGAGCGTCTGAGCACAGGGACAGACAGCATTGTGACCACCCGCGACCTTAGCCATAATGACCTGCCCTTCATCGATGCGGATCGCTTCGCCGCCAACCTCGCGCCAATGGCTGAGCGCACGCCGGAACAGGCGCAGCTTGCCAGCGTCGCCGACACTCTGATTAAAGAGCTTCAGGCAGCCGACACCATCGTCTTTGCTGTGCCGATCTACAATTTCGGGGTGCCCGCATCGGTCAAAGCCTGGGCAGATTTGGTCGCCCGCGCCGGGACCACTTTCAAATACACAGAAAGCGGCCCGGTCGGACTGCTCGAAGGTAAGAATGCCTATATCACGGTCGCATCCGGCGGCACGCCAGTGGGCAGCGATTTCGACCTGATGACCCCTTGGTTCAAGGTTTTCCTCGGCTTCATCGGCATCTCAGATGTTCAGATCATCGCGGCCGATGGGATCATGGGCCGGGATGGCGAGGAGAAGATAGCCGCCGCCCACGCCAAAATCGAAACGATTGGTGCCTGAGTTAGCCTGCCGGAAACCAGCAAGCGCGCCGGATGACTTAGGGGTTGTCCGGCGCGTCTGCGTTCAGGTCTCTGGCAGGTTACTCAGCTGGTTCGGCTGACAAACCATCATCTGAAAAACGCTGGCGCAGGCTCTCAATCTCTCGATCGATCTGCGTTGCCAAGGCCTCCAATTGGCCGGAGCTATTGTCGATCTTATCAATTGTCTGGCTTGCCTGCGCAAAGTTCTCTGACACTTGCGCAACAGCGCTGCCGCTATCCAGGGCTTTGCGACGCACCCCCTCGATCAAATTTGTCAGTTCCGCGCTGGTCGTGCGTTGCTGTTCAACTGAGCTTGCCGCAACCGCGGCCATCTCACCCACGGTTTCAATCGAGGCATCAATTGCGCGGAATTGCGCAATGGACTCGCCGATAAGCTCTGACAGCGAACCAACGATAGTAGAGATTTCGCTGGAGGCTTCCTGAGTCTGTTTCGACAATTGCGCCACTTCGCTCGACACTACGGAGAAGCCCTTGCCCGCTTCGCCCGCGCGCGCCGCCTCGATCCGAGCGTTTAGAGCCAGCAATCCGGTCTTGTCCGAAATCGATTTGATCATTGCTACCAGCTTGCCGATCTCCTTTGCGGACAGCTCTAGCTGGCCAGCGATTTGCGCGCCGCGATCGCTCGCCTGATCGGCATGTGTCGCGGCCTCATTGGCATTGGCAACACGTGTCCCGACCAATTCCAAGGTCTCGCTAAGCAGCTGAGCTCCCTTGGCCATCTGCTCCGCCATGCTTAGCGTCGCATCGGCCTGAGCGCTAGCATGATCGACTTGTTCACCCGATTCCTGCGAATGGGCGGCCAGCCGCTCAGATCCGGCAGCAAGATCACCCGCCTGGGCATTCAACTGCTGCACCAATGCGGCGAAGTCTCTCTGAAATTCGCGCAAGACCTCCGTCGTGGTGTCCGCACGGTTGCGTTCCTGTGTCACCATGCTCGCAAGTTCATTTTGCTCAGCGCGCAGTTTGTCCGCCGCAATTTTCTCGGTGGCTTGCACCCGGTCGAGAAACGCGTTCAATTCTCCGGCAATATCGCCGCCCTCTTCAAACGGATCGACGTCAAGGCGCGTACTGAGATCCGCCTCACCGCTGTTGATCTTATTCAGGGTCCGTGAAAGCTCTGCATTGCCCAACAAAGCGCGATGTTCCGACAGGTTCAGCCCGCGCCGCTCATCTTCCAGCGGTACGCGCAATTTGCCGCGTGTGTGCATGGCATTTGCGATCAGCCTCATCGCCATAAAGGCGAAAACACCGATGCTGAATGCGCCCAGCAATTGCACGCCGAACTGTGTGAGAATGCCGTGGCTGAGGCGATCTGCGGGAACGATAAAGGCAACCGCCAATGTCCCAAAGAAACCACCGAACCCGTGCACGCTGACTGCATAGACCGCATCGTCGACGCGGTGTTTACGTTCCAGCCAATCGGCGAAAAATACGCTGCCCACTGCGATCAAGGCAGCCGTACCGATAGCGCCCAGAGAATGCGCATACGGCGCGCTAGCGGTGATTGATACCAGGCCAACAAGCAGGCCGTTGACCATCCTATCGGCGCGGTAATAGCCATCGCGATAATATCCCGCGATCGCCGCCGCACAGGCCCCTGCCGCGCCTGCAAACAAGGTGTTGGACAAAGCACGCGCAAAATCATCACTACCCGGCTCCAAAGTGCCGGTGTTAAAGCCAAGCCAGCCAACCAAGAGGATCAGCGCGCCGCCGCCGGTCAGGATCGGGCTATGGCCATGGATGGCCCGCATGGCGGCATCGTCTTCACCGCGGTCAAAGCGGCCATCACGCGCGCCGACAACCAACAAAATGCCTAGTGCCGCTGCGCCGCCGGCAAGGTGTACGACGCTGCCTCCCGCAAAATCGATAAAGCCCAATTGTTGCAGCCACCCCTGCCCGCTGCCGCCAGGTAAATAGCTAGCCCAGGCCCAATGACCGATCAGGGGATAGATCAACGCCGTCAGCGGCAAGGTCATCAGAATATAGGCGGAAAAACGCATCCGTTCTGCAACCGCGCCAGAGACAATGGTCGCCGCAGTGCCGCAGAACAAAGCTTGAAACAAAAGGAAGAGAGTAATCGAGCCTTCGCCCGAATAGCCCAGCAAGCCAGCGTCAAACCCAATAAGACCAAAACCGCCACCGAACATAATCGCCGCGCCAAAGATATGGAACACCAGGACAGCCACGACGAAGTCCGCGAGGTTTTTCATCGACACGTTGATGCTGTTCTTAGAGCGGACAAATCCAGCCTCTAAAAACAGGAAACCAATCTGCATTCCGACGACCAGCACGCATGCCAGCGCCAGCCATATCTCGATTGCCATGTCTCACCCCAACTTCTTTTATTTTTTTTAAGGTTTTACGCGAGATGGCCTAAAGACAAGTTAACAGCGAATTAGCCATCATTTCAGGCTGGGAAGCCCGGCTTTGAGATCCTCCAGCCACACGTCCGCCACCGCATCCGATGGTGCGCGCCAATCGCCGCGCGGCGACAATGCGCCTTGCGAGCTGACCTTTGGCCCATTGGGCAAGGCGCTGCGTTTAAACTGGCTGAAGGCGAAGAAGCGTTTGACGAAACTCTCAAGCCATCCGGCAATTGTCGCAAGGTCATATTCGTTCTTGCGATTTTCCGGAAAGCCGTCGGGCCATTTACCTGCCTGCGCATCGCGCCACGCATGATAGGCCAGAAACGCGATTTTCGACGGACGCTGGCCATAGCGGATGGTGTGGTGCAGGAAAAAGTCGTTGAGTTCATACGGCCCAATCCGCTCCTCTGTGCTTTGGATCGCGCCATCATCGCCCGCTGGAACCAGCTCTGGCGAGATTTCGGTGCCCAGCACCGCGCCCAAGACATCACTGCAGGCATTGCTGAATTGCTCTGTCTGGATCGTCCAGCGGATCAAATATTGGATCAGCGTTTTCGGCACGCCCGCATTCACGGCGTAATGGCTCATATGATCGCCAACGCCGTATGTGCACCAGCCCAGCGCCAGCTCTGACAAATCACCAGTTCCCACGACAAAGCCGGAATGCTGCCCGGCCAATCGGAACAGGTAATCGGTGCGCAGCCCGGCCTGCACATTTTCAAACGTCACATCGTAGACCGGCTCACCGCCCGCAAACGGGTGCTTCAGATCCTCCAGCATCCGCGTGGCTGCTGGCTTGATGTCGATCTCCTCAGCGGTGATTTCCATCACCTCCATCAGCTTCCAGGCGTTCGACTTCGTGCTGTCAGAGGTGGCAAAGCCGGGCATAGTGTAGCCGCGAATGGCGGTGCGCGGCATGCCCAGCCTGTCGCAGGCTTTCGCCGCCACGATCAGAGCATGGGTGCTATCGAGCCCGCCGGAAATGCCGATAATCAATGATTTAGCGTGCGTCGCGGTGATCCGCCGCATCAGGGCATCGACCTGAATGTTGAACGCTTCGTAGCAATCCTCGTCCAGCGTCTTTGCGTTGTTCGGCACAAATGGGAAGCGGCGTATCGGACGGATCAGCCCCTTATCCTGAGCGCCTTCTTCTGAGGCACCAGCATGGTCGAACACGATCCGGCGATAGCTGTCCTCGGGCCGGCCATGCGCCTCTGCCGCGTCGGCAAAGGTCTGGTTGCGCACCCGCTCTGCCGCAATCCGCTGAGTATCAATATCGACCACGCACAGTTCTGGTTCCAGATCGAAGCGCGTGCTTTCAGCCATCAGCCCGCCCAGTTCGTAAATCACGCCCTGCCCATCCCATGCAAGATCGGTGGTGCTTTCGCCGTGACCACTGGCCGAATAGACATAGGCGCAAATCGACCGGGCAGAGCTGGATCGGCAGTGCAAATGGCGATCATCCGCACGGCCAATGGTGATCGGCGAGGCGGAAAGATTACACAGTATCTGAGCCCCGGCGAGCGCAGCCATTGTGCCCGGAGGATTGGGCGCCCAGAAATCTTCGCAAATCTCCACGCCGAATGTGAAGCCGGGAAGGTTGCTGGCGGCAAAGACCATATCCGTACCGAATGGCACTTCCTCTCCGTTCACCGCGATCCATAGATCTTCGCAGCCGCGCCCATGCGAGAAATAGCGCTTCTCATAAAACTCGCGGTAATTGGGCAGATAACTTTTCGGGATCACGCCCAGCAATTCGCCATTCGCAATCACTGCGGCGCAATTGTAAACTTTGTCCCCGCGTTTCAGGGGCGCGCCAATCACCAGCACTGGCGAAAGTTCGCGCGAGGCCTGGATCACCTCGCCCAGCGCTTCTTCCACTCGCACCAGCAGAGCCTGCTGAAGCAGCAGATCATCGATCGCATAGGACGACAAGGTAAGCTCTGGATAGACTACCAGATCGACGTTTTGCGCATGCGCCTTCTTCGCCTCGGCGATCACGCCGGCGGTGTTGTAAGCCACATCGGCCGGGCGCGAACACGGCGTGCAAGTCGCCACCCGCACAAATCCGTGGCTGTGCATGTCGTAAAAAGAATGGCTGCTGGCTGTCACGTGGGCACGCTCCAAGATAGTGTCTGGCGCACCCTTTAGCGGTTTATCACCGCGCATCAAAGGCATGAGAGATGCGGCTGGGTTAAGGTGCGCAAAGTTTCGCTATTCTCACTAGCAGCGAAAATGAACCCGCTGTCGCATTCGCGATGGTTGCACGCGGCGCAAACATGCCCCACTTCATAGCGCACGGGTCAGAACGACACCCCTCCCAGCTAAGGAGCACATAGAATGGCCGATCCCACCTACACCCCGCCAGAAGTCTGGACCAATGACAGCGAAAATGGCGGACGTTTCGCCAGCATCAACCGCCCGACCGCCGGTGCGCGCGAAACGAAGGAATTGCCGCAGGGCGACAATCCGTTTCAGTTATACTCGCTGGCGACGCCCAATGGGGTGAAGGCAACGATCATGTTGGAGGAGCTGCTGGAGGCAGGCCACACTGGCGCAGAATATGACGCCTACACCGTGAACATCGGCGAAGGCGTGCAATTCACCAGCGGCTTTGTGGAGATCAACCCGAACTCAAAGATCCCAGCCCTACTCGATAAGAGTGGCGATACGCCATTTCGTGTGTTCGAATCGGCCGCCATTCTGGTCCATCTCGCGGAGAAATTCGGCGCGTTCTTGCCCACCGAACCGGCCGCGCGCGCAGAAGTGATGAGCTGGCTGTTCTGGCAGGTTGGAACCGGCCCGTTCATCGGCGGCGGCTTTGGCCATTTCTACGCCTATGCCCCAGAGAAATACGAATATCCGATCAATCGATATGCTATGGAAACGAAGCGGATTTTCGATGTCGCTGACCAGCGCCTGGCCGAAAACCGCTTCCTTGGCGGCGATGAATACACCATCGCAGATATGGCCAATTACCCATGGCTTGCGCCGTTCGTCGAAGGCAAAATCTACAATGAAGCCAAGACCTTCCTATCGATTGATGAGTATAAGAATGTCGCCCGCTGGGTGGAGGAAATCTCCGCTCGTCCGGCCGTGAAGCGGGGCCGGATCGTCAACAAAGTCTGGGGCGAAGAAAATGAGCAGCTGCTAGAGCGTCACTCGGCAGCAGACTTTGAAGGCAAGGCAATCTGACTGGCTGAAGCGACAAAAGGGGCGCACAGGTAAAAATGTGCCTCGCGCCCCTTCACATATAAAATGGCGGCGCTATATAGCGCGCTCTGCTGGGGTGTGGCCAAGTGGTAAGGCACCGCTTTTTGGTAGCGGCATTCGTAGGTTCGATCCCTACCACCCCAGCCATTTTCCTTGCCCAAATCGTTGAAGTTGAGCGCCGCACTTGGCGCTAGATACGCGTTCATTTGCATAGCATCTTAGCGCAGCTCCAATGGCTCCTGCGGATTGTTCGGTTCCAGGATCATCTCATTGGTCTGATTATCAACCCGGTAGGATGCGAGCCGCGACAACAGGTTCATGCCGATCACATTGGTATTGCCCAGACTGGGCGCGATCACCACGTCGAGCCCGCGCGCAGCCACATTGCCAAAGCGCAGCTCGTCTATCGTGCCTAGCTCTGCCTCGACCGGCCCGTTCGCTGTACCAATCGTCACCGGTAGGCCGCCCGTGCGCGGCTCTATCCCTGCCTGATCCGCCAGACCTTGCGATATTGCGGTTAGCGTCGCGCCGGTATCGACCAGAAAATTGGCAGGCACTCCGTTCAGCTCCGCGCGCAGCCAGAAATGCCCATCTTGGCTGATCGGAATACGGGTCTCCCCGCCCTCCACCACTTGCTGTGGCAGGCCAAGCTGCGGCACGGCCACTTCAATGCGAGGGTCAAAGCGCGACAGCTGAATGATGACGGTGCACAAAATACCGACGAGCACCAAAGTGCTGCCCGCGCGCACAAATTTGCCAAACGCGACCTCGCGGCGGATCATCAGTGAGCCGAGCACACCGGCCATCACCGCCGCGACCGCAAGCATCAGCAATTCCGAGCGCGGAATGGCAGTGAACGCGCCAGCGATATTGGCGAAGAGGTTGTCGAGGCTCATTGCTCCTAAACATAGGAACAATTGGCATGCTTTTCCATGAACGAGCGCATGCGCGCGCCCTGCGCCTCTAGCTGAGCATCTTCGCCGCTAAGGCTCGCCCAGATAGAAACGCGCCCTCAACGCGCGGGCTGTGCAGATAATCTCCAGCGATTCCAATTCGTTTGTCCGCGTCATAGCGCGCTGGCTCACCCGCGACGGGCTGCGCCATGGCATAAAGCCAGCGGTGCGCGGTCAAATGGATTGGTTTTGCAGGTGTAGCCCCGGTCTTCGCGAAGAAATCAGCGAGCAAAATCTCGGCCACCTCCTCCTTAGGCAGGTCGAGCAATTCGTGGCTGCGCACCGGGTTGGCGTGCAGCACCCAGCATTCGCGCCCGGTTCTTTCGGGCTTGGCCGAATTGCGCGCGGCCCAGGAGATTCCCGCCGCCGGATCGCGCAAGCAGTCCTCCTCAAGGGCTAGCTTTTGCTCAAACGCCGCCATCACTGCCCAACACGGCACGGATTGCACTTGCGATGCGGCAGCGGCCAGTTCTGATGCCACCTCGGACAGCAGGACGCTCGCTTGCTCAGCCGGAACCGCGCAAACAACCGCATCTGCGACAAAGCTCTTGCCGTCTGCTTCCAGCTTCCAGCGGTCACCGTTGCGGTGCAGGCGTTCAATCCGCATACGCCACTCGACGCCAAGCGCCCTGGCCATCGCGCGGATCGGGCCATTCATCCCCGGCGTACCAACAAAGGCATCGTCACCTGCCGCGGGCCAAGACGCGGCCACGCCCAGCTCCTGCCACTCGCGCACGGCCTCTTTGAAGGCAGCATCGCGCGCAGTGAAGAACTGCGCACCGTGATCAAAGCCAACCGTTTCGCCAGCAATCTCTGCGCGTCTGGCGGCCATACGCCCACCGGGGCCGCGTCCTTTGTCAAAGATCATGACCTGCTTGCCCGCCGCCGCCAATTGCGCAGCGCAGCTAAGCCCAGCCATGCCAGCGCCAATGATTGCGACGGTTTCAATTGAATGTGCCATGGCGGGGTAACGCGCGGGCGCGCCTTTCGGTTTCGAAGGAAATGATGGGCTTGTTAGAAAGCGCTTAAGGGGCCGATTTTGGCGGCTTAGCCTCTGCCAGGATCAGCGAGAAACGCTCCTCACTATCGAGCCAGCGCTGCTGCGGGTCCCATCCACTCGCCAGCAGTAGCATGTTCGCCGTGCGACGATTGAACTTATGGCTGTTTTCGGTGTGGATGGTCTCGCCCCGCGTCATCGCAAAACGGTTGCCTGATACCGTGAAAGATAGGTCGCTTTGCGCGACCAGATGCATTTCAATACGCGCAAAATCATCGTTCCAGCGCGCCTCATGCGCGAAGGCTTGCGTTGGAATATTGCTGTCCAACTCTCGGTTAATCCGGCGCAGCAAATTTAAGTTGAACTCCGCCGTCACCCCGGCGGCATCATCATAGGCATCGATCAAGACCCCGCGATCCTTGATCAGATCCATACCGATCAGCAGGCGCGCGCCCTCACCCAATGTCTCACGCATATTGCGCAGCAGATCGACCGCAGTACGCGGCACCATATTGCCAATCGTCGAACCAGGAAAAAAGCCAAGTTTCGGCGGTCCAGAGACCGCATCGGGCAGTGCAACCTGCCGCATAAAATCAGCCTCTACCGGATGGACCGGCAGACCGGGAAATTTCGCCGCCAGATCAGCCGCCGCCGCGCGCAGAAAATCGCCTGAAATATCGAGCGGGACATAAGCGCTCGGATCAATCGCAGAGAGCAGCAGAGGTGTTTTCACCGAGCTGCCCGAGCCAAATTCCACCACTGCGCGGCCCGGCCCGATCAGCTCAGCAAACTCTGCGCCTCGACTTTGCAATATCTCAGTCTCGGCGCGGGTCGGATAATATTCCGGGATCTGAGTGATGTCTTCGAACAATTGCGACCCGGCATCATCATACAGCCAGCGCGCAGAAATTGCCTTTTGCGGCTGCAACAGCCCGGCCAGAACATCGCTGCGAAACGCAGTATCGACCCCATCATCATCGCGGTTCACGAGCGCAATGCCTTCTTGAGAACTCATCAATTATCCTCAGTACTAAATATCTTTGGCAAGGCGCAGACCGGTAAACTGCCAGCGCTGATGCGGGTAGAAGAAATTGCGATAGGACGCGCGCGAATGACCGCGCACAGTCGCGCAGCTGGCGCCTTTCAGAACGAACTGACCGCTCATGAATTTGCCGTTGTATTCGCCGACCGCGCCGGTGGCGGGCGCAAAGCGCGGATACGGCAGATAGGCCGAACGCGTGAATTGCCAGCAATCACCGAACAGCGCCTCTCCGCCATACTGAGCCGGAGCATGGGCACCGTCCAGTTGGTTACCGGACGAGGCATCATGAGCAGGCGCGCTCCCCTCCCCATCCTGGCCGCGCGCAATCGCCTCCCATTCGAATTCCGTCGGCAGGCGCATATTCGCCCAACTGGCAAAGGCATCCGCCTCAAAATAGGAAATATGGGTGACCGGCGCATCCGGATCGCGCGACTGCCAGCCTTGATGGGTGAAATGCTCAGCCGCGCCGTCTCGCTCGCGCCAATAGAGCGGAGTGGCGATGGCGTTCTCGCGCGCCCAGGCCCAGCCGTCTGAGAGCCACAAAGATGCGGCGGTGTAGCCGCCATCGGCGATAAAGTCGTCCCACTGACGGTTTGTCACCAGGCGCCGCGACATAGCGAACGGCTCCAGCAGTACGCGGTGTCTTGGCCCCTCATTGTCGAATGCAAATCCGGCGCTCTCTTCGTGATCATGTCCGATCAGAGCAATGCCGCCGGGATGCTCATTCCAGCCTGCATCTGCCACGCCGCCCGCACCGCCGGCGGACATCGCGGCCTCTGGCGAACCATCCCACATCGCGGGCCCAAGCGGATTTTGGAACAGCGCATGTTTTATATCGGTCAGCAGCAATTCGATATGTTGCTGCTCATGCGCGATGCCTAGCACGACCAGATCGGCGTGCTTTGGATCAGCTATCAGCGGCTCCATCGCTTGGTCCACTGCGCGGCGCCAATCGCGGATTTCCTTTAGTGTGGGCCGCGACAAAGCGCCGCGAGAAAAGCGGGCAATCCGCTCCCCCTCCGCCTCATAATAAGAGTTGAACAGGAAAGGCCAGTTTTCGTTGTAGAGCGAGTAACCCGGCGCATAGTCACGCAGCAGGAAAGTCTCCCAGAACCAATTGGTGTGCGCCAAATGCCATTTCGCCGGCGAGGCGTCCTCCATGGATTGCACCGTCGCATCGGCATCCGACAGGCGCTCGGTCACCGCCTCCATCAACGCCCGGGTGGAGCAATATTGCTCGACCAATGGCGGGCGAGCTTCAGCCTTGCGTAAATTCTGATCCGGCGATGTCAGCGACACGCGCGCCTCCCAAATTGCGAACGTTTCCAACCGCTCAGCAATGGCGCAATGCCCGAAACCTGTGAAAATTAAAAGGCGTGGGTCGCAACAATAGGTTGCAAGCTCTCTGGGCTTAGGCCGCCATACGCACGCGGTTGCGCCCCGCGCCCTTCGCATCATACAGCGCCGTATCCGCGCGGGCGAACAGTTTAAGCGGTGCGTCGCCAGAGACAAGGGTGGTGAAACCCACGCTGACCGTTACCGGGGGCTTCTGATCAATCACGGTGCCCATGGAAATCGCCAGTCGCAAACGTTCGGAAATGATCCGCGTATAGGTATCGTCAGCACCGGGGACGATCCAGACGAATTCCTCACCTCCGACCCGGCCAACAACATCGCCTTCACGCGCTTGTTCCATGGCGATTTTGGCCACCTCTTGCAGCACCCGGTCACCATGCGGATGGCCATGAGTGTCGTTGACCAATTTAAAGTGATCAATGTCAAACAGGATCAGTGAAAGCGGCTGGCCGATCTTCTGAGAATGCACCACCTGTTGGTCGAGCACCGCCATCACCCGGCGACGATTGGCCAGCCCGGTAAGCGGATCGGTCTCTGCCAACTTTCGAGCAACGCTGGCCTCCTGCAGGGCAGACACACGTGACCGTTCCAGCTTGCGTTCACGCTGAACCTGGTCGGTCACGTCGCGAACCACGGCGACAACGCGCGCTACCTCGCCAGAGCCATTCTGGAGATTGCAGGCCTGAACCGAGATCGAGCGCGGCATGCCATCATAGCCGTGTATATCGTAATACAGCTCGTAAGGGCCAATCTCTTTGCTGCGCGCAGCCACTTGGCCAACAAGATCGATGTCATTGGCGAACAAGAGGGTTTCCGCGTCGCCATCGACGAATTCTTCATCCTTGACCATGCCAAACAGCGCCCGCATGCCATCGGACCATTGTTGTACGCCATTCGCCGGATTATATTGCCAAATACCAAGATCAGCGATGCTTTCAGCCATGCGCACTGTCCGCAGGAGCTCGCTCATTCGCTCCCCGCGATCGCGGGCGATGCGAGCGGCAAAGCGGGTTTCGCGGCGTGCATTCACGGTGGCCACGACGAACACCATCGCGACCACACCCAATAATATGCAGGCGGCAAGAAGCGCGTTATTTCCCACTTCCCCGACTAGCATGCCAGCCCCGTGATGTGCCCTCGATCCATAACCGCGGGGGGTTAGCGGGTAAGGGTCAACCGCTTCGCTGTGGCAGCATCAGGATTTCCACGTAACCGGCGGCTCAGCACGCTTAGCGCGGCAAGCAAAACTCTTGATACTTCGGCTGAACCGGCGAAAACCTGATCAGAATGGCAAGCGCCTACGCTGCGTTGGCTTGGCGCCCGACGATCTCTTGATTGAGCATTTCGGCGAGCAAGAATGCCAGCTCCAACGACTGCTCCGCATTTAGGCGCGGATCGCAATGCGTGTGATAGCGATCGCCCAAGCGTTCATCCGTGATCGCCACGGCGCCGCCGACGCATTCGGTCACATCCTGACCGGTCATCTCAATATGGATGCCACCAGGATGCGTGCCCTCTGCGCGGTGCACATCGAAGAAGCCCTTCACCTCGGTAAGGATCCGGTCAAATGGCCGCGTTTTAAATCCGGTTTCAGACTTCACGACATTGCCGTGCATCGGATCACAGCTCCACACCACTGGGTGACCTTCGCGCTCAACCGCGCGGACTAGCTTCGGCAGGCCTTCGGTAACCTTGTCGTGGCCAAAGCGAGAGATCAGCGTGATCCGGCCCGCTTCACGCGCCGGGTTCAAGATGTCGAGCAATTCAATAAGAGCATCAGGCTCCAGGCTCGGCCCGCATTTCATGCCCAGCGGATTGCCAATGCCGCGTGCAAATTCGATATGCGCGCTGCCTGGAAAACGGGTGCGGTCGCCAATCCACAGCATGTGCGCACTGGTCGCAAACCATTGACCAGTCAGCGAATCTTGCCGAGTGAGCGCTTGCTCATACGGCAACAACAGGCCTTCGTGGCTAGTGTAAAAGCTGGTGCCCTGCAATTGTGGGACCGTTGCGGGATCAACCCCGCATGCCTCCATAAAATCGAGCGACTCGCCAATTCGGTCGGCCATCTGTGCGAACTTATCGGTCCACGGCGTACGCCCCATAAAGTCGAGCGTCCATTGGTGGACCTGGCGCAGATTGGCATAGCCACCGCCCGCAAAGGCGCGCAGCAGGTTGAGCGTTGCCGCAGCCTGAGAATAGGCGCGCACCATACGGCCCGGATCATTGCGACGCTGGACCGGATCAAATTCGATCCCATTGATGTTGTCACCAAAATAGCTCGGCAGGGTCACATCGCCGACTGTCTCTGTGTCGGACGAGCGCGGCTTGGCAAACTGGCCCGCCATCCGCCCGACCTTGATCACAGGATGCTTGCTAGCGAAGGTCATCACCACCGCCATTTGTAGCAATGCACGAAAGGTATCGCGGATGTTGTTCGGGTGGAACTCAGCAAAGCTTTCCGCGCAATCGCCGCCTTGCAGCAGGAACGCCTTTCCATTGGCAACGTCTGCCAAATCCGATTTCAGCGCGCGCGCCTCCCCGGCGAAAACAAGCGGCGGATAGGCCGCCAATGTCGCCTCTGCCTCAGCAAGCTCTGACAAATCCTCATACTTCGGCAAGTGCTTTGCTTCGTGAGACTTCCAGCTTTCAGGGGACCAATTGTTTGACACGTCGAATTCTTCTTCCAAAATTATGGCAAATGGCTTGGCCGTACTGCCTTGCACCCTCGCCTGTGCGGAGCGCCGTTACCGCCCCTTCATTACAGGTGTAAAGCCGCAATACCCCAGGCGGCAACATTATTTCACGTCGCTGTGATCGCTTCAACCGATTGGTCGGCGCTCGAATTCGGTCAAAAACTGCTCATAACGGCGGCCGACGACTGCCTATCGCCCGATCACCTCAGGGCGCGCAGCGGGTGCAACAACCGCCGCAGGAGCGCCCTCTCCTGCTGGCACTGGCAAAGCCTCCGCAAGGTCGGTGCCCTCGGGGATTACAGCCAATCGCCACCCTGGCTGACGTCCAAAATATCGCCCAGCTAGCACTTGCATGACCTGCGGGGTGGTCTGCGAATAGTCATTGAGCAGGCTCGGCAGCAGAGCAATCCGGCGGCGATCGGTGGTCGCGCCTTCGAGCTGATAAAGCCAGAATGTGTTGCCGGTGGATGCACGACTGAACAATTGCCGTAGCGGTTCGGTCACCCGGTCCAGCTCTTCAGTGGTCGGCGGCGTGTTTACGAGATCGCGCGCGATCTTATCCGCCTCGCTGAAGAACACCGGCACGTCTTGCGGCTGCAATTGCGCAAGGGCCGTGATCGTCCCGCCGCTCTCCAAATCGGTCGGCCAATTGGAAAGTATCTGCGGGGCATAGCTGGCGCCCGCACGTTCGCGCATCGCCTCTAGCAAGCGGTTGTTGAAGACCTGAATCAGGATTTCAAGCTGGCGAGATTCGCGCAGTCTTTGAACGCCCGCACCGCTTGGCCAAGCGATCACGGCGGCTGCCTGATTCTTGTCACCGCGGTGGTTGAGAACCGTCGTTTCGCCAGCGCCAGCTGGGAATTCTGGCACACGCGCGGCCACATCTGCGGGTACTGGATCACGTGCATCGAGCGCGCCAAAGGTGGTGCGCAAGGCCTCCACCGTCGCATCGCGATCAAATTCACCGAAGACCAAAACCTCAACCGGCCCTTGTGAAAGCAGCGGCTCCCACACCTCGCGGAAACCCTCCGGCGTAAGGTCAGCCAACGCATCGGGCGCAGGCGTGGCAAAGCGCGGATCGCGATTGGTGAGCAGATATTCGAGGTCGCGGTTGATCACACCGTTAGGGCTGGTGGCAAAGGCGTTATACGCCAGCTGAGCCGCAGCGCGGGCGCGGATCACGGGGTCTTTATCCCAGCGCGGCATGCCCAGCTTTGCAGCGAACAGATAGAGTTGATCGGCCACATCGGCCGAGCGCGTGCGCGCAGTGAACGTGAACACCGCATCGTCAATTTGAAACTCAAAGCCAAGCTTGCGGCCCGTCGCCAGACGGTCCAGCTCTTCCTGACCCAATTCGCCCAGACCCGATCCAACCAATGCGGTCGTACCCAATGCGGCATAGGGCGCGCTTTGTTCATCAAATGCGCGGTAACCTGCGCCGAAGCGAACTTTGACGACGACGCGCCCTGGCTCTGCATTGTTGGACCACAGCAGCGCGCGAACGCCATTATCAAAGTCGACTTGCTCAATGTCGAGTAAGCCAATCGGGGCACGCGAAGCAATTGTGCCCGGCTCACCCACTGCGGGAAGCTCCTCAAACGACACAGTGCTAGCAGCCAAGCGCGAGCTGCCATCGCTGGTCGCGGCGCGTTCCAGCGCCACACGAACCGCACTCTCATCGGCTTCGCCAGCGGACGGCGTTACATAGATGCCGCGCACAACGTCACCTTGGAACAGCTTGCGGGTCGCGGCGAGCACTTCGTCAGGCGTAAAGCGGGGCTTGGTCCCGCGAAACACATCCAGCACCACTTCCGGAGACGCCGTGGTCTCACGGATGTCGACCGCATTGATCAACGTGTCGGCCAGATTCGATCCGGCGATCACCGTGCGTTGTTCCACCTGATTGGCGAAGGCGATATCGAACTCAGAAACTTCGCGGTCGATCTCTTCCTGCGTTGGCCCGCTTTCCAGAGCATCGGCGATCACGCCGCGCACATCGGTCATCGCGGCATCCCAGTCTTCAGACAGCGGCGCAAATGTCACAAACGTAGCATCGGTCGATCGCGAGACATCGTCCTGCTGAACCTGCGCATAAAGATAGCTGCCGCCAGAGCGCGCACGCGATTCCAGCCGACGATTGATGATCGCTTGGGCAATCGCATCGATCATTAGCCCTTCATTATAGACGATGGTGTCTTTCACCTGTCGCCAAGGCCGCATCACAGCATAGGTCAGGCTGCGCGGCAGATCAGGCTCCACCATCACGCCGATCTCACCAATGGGGCCACTTTCGCTTTGCGTACTGGCCGCATCAGCTGGCGGCACGGGATCGCCGAAATCAGGCGCAACACCAGCCTCGCCGGTCCCTTCCCAATCGGCAAACCATTGCTCGATCAGGCCCGCCAAAATCTCTGGTGGGGCATCACCGACCACCACTATCACAGTGTTTTCCGGGCGATACCAACGGTCGTAGAAATCCTGGACGAAGGCTCCGTTCGCGCCGCGCAGCGTCTCTTCAGTGCCAATTGGTGTGCGAGTGGCCAAACGCTGTCCGGCAAACAGGACTGAGCGAGTGAACTCGCCAACACGCTCTGCCGCGCCGCCGCGCTCGCGCTTTTCCGCCAGTACAATCGGCAGTTCTGCGGCAACATTTTCATCGCTGAGCACAGGCTCACGGATCATGCCGGAAAGCAGCTTGAAACTCTCCGCCAATTTCGCGCGGGTTACGCCCGGCAAATCGAGTTTATAGGCAGTGTGCGTTGGGCTGGTTTCCGCATTGGCATCGCTGCCAAAGGTTGCCCCTAGCCGTTGCCACGTTTCGATAGCCTTGGCCTGGCCCAGATATTTGCTCTCACGAAACAACAGGTGTTCCAGCAAGTGCGCATAACCTTGTTCGGAATAGCGCTCGTGCAAAGAGCCCGCATCGACCCGCACGCGGATCGACACCTGTCCGGGCGGCACGCCATTCTTGCGCACAGCATAGCGTAGGCCATTGTCCATTTTGCCAAACAGCCATTCGCGATCAACCGGAATGTTGCTGTCTTCATAAAGCCACGGGACTTCATCGGCGCCTTGCAGCTTTTTGGGCTGAGGGATGATCGGATCAGCGCTCGGCACGCTGATCGTAGCAGGCGGCGCTTCGCCAGAGCTGTTGGGCTCTATGTTTTGCGCCGTCGCTGGGAATGTCAAAGCCGCCGAAGCAGCAAGCAGGAAAAGGGCCTTTGGCGCCCGAAAAATCGCGTTCATCGGGAGAATATAGGCAAGCATGGTGTGAAGGGATAGTGAATGCTGCACAATAAGACGCGATTGTGCGTCATTTTGCGCGGTTTTATTATCGAGTTTGCGCGATTCCACGCCTTGTGACGGCGTCGCAGCCACCCTAAATACCACAGCATGTTCATAGAAACCGAAACGACCCCGAACCCCGCCAGTCTCAAATTCCTGCCCGGTCGCACAGTGATGACCGCGGGGACACGCGAGTTTTCAAGCCCAGAGGCGGCAGAGGCCAGCCCGCTTGCCCAAGCGATCTTTGACACGGGTGAGACCATCAACGTGTTCTTCGGCAGCGATTTTATCACCGTCACGGCAGCTCCCGGCGCGGATTGGGGATCGCTGAAATCGCAAGTGGTGGCCATCCTGCTCGATCACTTTGTGTCAGAGGCGCCGCTGTTCAATGCCGCAACGGCTGGCGATATCTCGGTTCCCGCCGACGTGGAGCATGTGGTCGAAGAATCAGAAGAAGATGCAGAGATCATCGCGGCAATAAACGAACTGCTCGAAACCCGCGTTCGTCCAGCGGTCGCTGGTGATGGCGGTGATATCGCCTATCGCGGATTTAGCGACGGCGTTGTCTATCTCACGTTGCAAGGGGCCTGCGCAGGCTGCCCATCCAGCACCGCAACCCTGAAACAAGGGATCGAAGGTCTGCTGAAACATTATGTGCCAGAAGTAACCGAAGTTCGCGCAGCCTAAGCGAATTCTTTGCTCTTCCCCCTTCCCTGATTGAAAGCTCCCCATGACCAAGCAATTTCACGGCACAGTGCTCAGCGATGACACTCTCGACCAGCTATTCAGCGAAGCCCGCAGCTATAATGATTGGCTAAGCAAACCGGTCAGTGAAGCGCAGATCCATCAGATCCACGACCTGCTAAAAATGGCGCCGACCTCAGCCAATATGCATCCCGCGCGCTTCATCTGGTGCACCTCAGATGATGCAAAGTCGCGCCTCGCCAAACATGCGATGGATGATAACAAGCCAAAGGTCATCAACGCGCCCGCCTGCGTCATCATTGGCTATGACATCGATTTTCACGAGCACTTGCCAGAGCTGTTCCCGCACACTGATGCGAAAAGCTGGTTTGAAGGCGATGAGGCCGGACGGATCGACGGGGCAAAGCGCAATTCCGCTCTGCAGGGTGCCTACCTGATGCTGGCAGCCCGTGCGATTGGCCTTGATTGCGGGCCGATGTCCGGCGTTGATCTAGACGGTGTGACGTCAGAGTTTTTCGCCAACAGTCCGCGCGTCAAAGCCGACTGGATTTGCTCGATCGGATATGGTGATCCAGAAAGCATCTTTGACCGCTCCCCGCGCCCCGACTTTGGCAAGTTCAACACAATTGTCTGACGCTTGCATTTGAGCCGCAATTTCTAAGACTTGCAGGCGGCGCAGCTCTAGGGCATCGCGCAATCCCATGCGCACCCTAGCAATAGAAACGGCCAGTGAAGCCTGCTCAATTGCCCTGTTTGACGGGGCAAAACTGCTCGCTCATGAGCATGCTGTACTGGGGCGCGGACATGCGGAGCGTCTGGTCCCAATGATTGCCGAACTGCCGGGCAAAGGCCAAGCGGAGCGTATTCTGGTCTCGCTTGGCCCAGGCAGTTTCACCGGTGTGCGTATTGGCATTGCCGCCGCCCGCGCGCTCGGTTTTGCGTGGGGCGCTAAAGTGCTCGGCTATCCAACAATGGCGTTGGTTGCGGTTCGCGCTTGGCAGTCCTCTCCACGCGGTGTGACCGTGTGTATGAACGGCGGACACGGCGAGTGGTTTATCCAGAACTTTGCTCAAGACGGAGGCTGCGACGAGGTTCGCTCGCTTGCGCCCGAAGCCGCCAAACTCGCCTGCGAGCATGACGCGATTGTGGGCAACCGCGCCGAAGAACTCGCAGCGATGTTCTCTGACGGTAAGCGCGCCCTCAACCTGCTACCTGATGCCAGCAAGACAAACCTGCTGCATGAGACACAGCTGACCACGGACCTCTCGCCAATCTATGGCCGTGCACCTGATGCCAAACCACAAGCAGTGCGAGCGCCGCAATGACTGCGCCTACCTGCCTCATCGATCAGATCATGACCGTTATGGAGGCGGCGTTTGATCCAACTTATGGCGAGGCATGGAATCGCCGCCAGATCACCGATGCACTAACCTTGCCTAACACGCATGCTTTGCTGGTGGACCAGAATGGGACGATATTGGATGAAGGCGGAAGCGCGAGTGGCCGGCGCCCTTGCGGCTTTGTCCTGACGCGTGCAGCCGCTGGCGAAGAGGAGCTGCTGCTGATCGCAGTGCATCCTGAAAATCGCGGCAGCGGCCTTGGTAAAATCCTGATTGAGCAGCTCTTCAGAACCGCGCAAAACCGCGGTGCAGAGCGGATTTTCCTCGAAATGCGACGGGGCAATCCGGCGGTACACCTATACAGCAAGCTTGGCTTTATACCGATCGGCGAGCGGCCCAAATACTACCGTATGACAAACGGAGAACGGGTCGACGCGATTACTTTCGGCTGCACAATCTAGTGCTGATCTGGAGGTTTCTCATCTTGATTTAGTTGCGAACAATCTATTCGATTGGTTGCAATGTAACAGGAGCTGGTTCATGTCGAATTTATCGGAAAAATCCGAACAAAAAAGAGATGAGGAACTCTAATGGAAGATCTAGAAATTGAGATGAAGGAAACATTGATAACGCTGACCAGCGATATCGTGGCTGCTCATGTGAGCAATAATGACGTGTCGGTTGATGATGTGCCTTCGCTCATCACAAACGTATTTTCGGCCCTCTCGGGTCTTGGTGAACCAGACACACCAGAAGAAGTGCGCCCTGATCCAGCGGTATCAATTCGATCTTCGGTTAAGAAAGATCACATCGTTTGCCTCGATTGCGGCAAGAAGATGAAAATGCTTAAGCGGCACCTTTCGACAGAACACGATATGTCACCTGACGAATATCGTACGCGTTGGGAACTGCCGGGCGATTATCCGCTGGTGGCGCCTAACTATGCGGAAACACGCCGTGATCTGGCCAAGAAAATTGGTCTCGGCCGCAAGCCTGTAAAGGGACGTGGTCGGCGCAAGAAGTAATGATCCAAAAGCGGGCCTGGGTTGGACTACTCCGCCCTGGCCTGTTTGGTTTCCAATTGGGGTGCGCCAAAGGTTATACCCGCCCTATCCCGGCCTGACTTGAGCAATCCGCCCGCCCACTTTAAAGCGGATCCTAGCCGCGCGTATATCCGATAGGAAACGGCGCAAATAGCGGCTAACATAGCAATAACAGCGGCGGCACAGCTGGCGGAGTAACAAGTGCAGCAAAAGATCGACCTTGAACAATTATGCGCGGAAAAAGGGTTGCGCATCACCGAACAGCGCCGCGTCATTGCGCGCGTCCTTTCGGAAAGCGATGATCATCCCGATGTTGAATTGCTGCACCAACGCGCATCTGCGATTGACCCAAAGATATCAATTGCCACCGTCTACCGCACGGTAAGGCTGTTTGAAGAAGCTGGCATTCTTGACCGGCACGACTTTGGCGACGGCCGATCGCGCTATGAGCCTGTGCCAGAGGCACATCATGACCATCTGATCGATGTTGAAACCGGCAAAGTGGTTGAGTTCGTCGATCCAGAAGTGGAATCGTTGCAACGCCAGATTGCCGAACGATTGGGCTATCGTCTGGTTGACCACCGGATGGAGCTTTACGGGGTACGTCTCTCTCGTGACGACTAAGCGCGAGACGCTCTATCGGGAGCGCCGCCTGGCCGCAATGCGCGGCGAAACCACACCGCTGTCACCAATGGGCTGGCTGCGGCTCACTTATCGAGCGATACTACTCGCCGCCGGCCTGATTGTTTGCGTTCCACTGCACTACATTTGGCGCATCTTCGCATACGGCTCGCCCATCCCGATGTATTTTTTGCGCTACGCCGCCTGGGCATCAGGCGCCCGGGTGGAAGTGGTCGGCACGCATTTAAAACGCGATGTGTTTTACGTTGCAAACCACATGTCATGGCTCGACATTCTTTCCATGGCTGGGGCATGCGGAACGGCATTCGTGGCCAAGGCGGAATTGGCCGAAGCCCCTCTCGTCGGCTGGCTCGCATCGCTCAATCGAACCGTGTTTGTAAAACGTGAACACCGCATGGGTGTGGCAGAGCAGATCAACGCTCTGAAAGAGGCGCTGTCAGACAATTGGGCGGTCACAGTTTTTCCCGAAGGCACGACCACGGATGGACAATCATTATTGCCTTTCAAGACAAGCATGCTGAGCGTGCTGGAGCCGCCACCACTTGGCGTCATGGTGCAGCCTGTTTTGCTGGACTACGGCGAGGTTGCAGAGGAAATTGGCTGGATCGGCAATGAAACCGGCCTCAACAATGCCAAGCGCGTGCTGGCACGGCGCGGCACCTTCAAGCTGCGGCTCAATTTCCTGGAGCCGTTCAGTCCAGAGGATTATCGCGGGCGTAAGAAGATTGGTGCCGAGGCGCGGCGCCGCATTGAAGAAGCTCTGCTGGAGACACTGGGCAAGCCGCTGCGCGATTTCCGCCATACTGTCGATCCAATCCGTTACGAAGCGCCAGAAGAGGCACAACGGATCGCTGAGGCGCAAGGCGAAAAGCCGGCTGAGAAGGCAGGTTAAGCCGAACAGCGCCGGCTGAAATACGCGCCCTTACAGGCCAGCGCGCACCAACCAATCGTGGAACAAACGCACCGGGCGAAGCTCCAACGCCGTTGGCTTACACACAAACCAATAGCTGTACGGGCTTTCAACCTCGAGGCCGTAAAGATCGGTCAAGCGGCTGTCCGCCGCGCGGCGCAAATGATCATCGTGCATGATCGCAACGCCTAGGCCCTGGGCGGCGGCTTCCAGCATAAGCTGACCGGAATCGTAATGATCGATGGCAGATGGATCCATATCTTCCATGCCCAGCGCCTTCTTCCACGCCTCAAAACTCGCGGGCAGCTCATTGTGGATCAGGAAAGTCTGCTTCTCGAGTGCTTCCTGATCGACCTTTGTGCCAATCGTTGCAGCAAGTTCTTTGCTACAGATTGCATGCACCAAATTGTGGTCAAGCCGCACCGCATGCAGGCTGGTGTCCGGTCCGCGTGAGAGAATGATCGCCGCATCCAGAGTGTCGCCTACCCGGTCTTCCAAATGGGGCCCTGTGTCGATGTCGATGTGCAGCAAAGGGTGCCGCTTTCGCAGTTCACCGAGCCTCGGGAACAGGCGCTGGCTGCCAAACAGAGGCAGCACGCCGAGCCGCAAGCGCAGCAGCGAGATATTGTCGGACTGGCTCTCAACCGCGCGTGCCAGCGATTCAAGATGCGGGTTCACCGCCTCATAGAACGCCTGCCCCTCATCGGTCAGTTGCATCGATTGCCGCGCCCGCGTGAACAGTTTCTTGCCGACAAATTCTTCCAGATTGCTAATCCGGCGCGACAAAGCCGATGGGCTTAGCCCGATCTCCTCGGCGGCGGCACGGGCAGAACCAAGGCGTACAGTTCGCATGAAGGCTTCGAGAGCGCGAAGTGGGGGTAGTCGGCGGGATGGCATGTCTAACTCCTTGTTATAAGGAGCTACGCATGACCAGCAAAAAAGATGCAAAAAATCGAACTAACTGCGAATAATTCTTAGCTAGCTTGTTATTTCTTCACGTATTGGGGCGTGCAGACGCAGGCGTTTGACGTGCGTTTCGTCCGCCGCTGTTACTTCAATCCGCCAGCCGCTGGGATGTTCCAGCCGCATGCCCACGGATGGCACTTGCTCTGCCAGTACAAAGGCCAGCCCGCCCAGAGTGTCGACTGATTCCTCAACCTCGGCGAGCTGAGGGTCAACCAATTCGGCCACATCATCAAGCTCCGCGCGAGCATCACAATCCCACATGCCCTCGCCAATCGCAACGATCAGCGCCTCTGGTGTTTCATCGTGTTCGTCTTCGATGTCGCCAACAATCTCCTCGACCAAATCCTCAATCGTGATGAGGCCGTCGGTTCCGGAGAATTCATCAAGCACAATCGCTAGATGGACGCGCCGCGCCCGCATATCGGCCAGCACATCGAGCGCACCGCGCACTTGCGGCACATAGATCGGCTGACGCATCAAGGTCGTCCAATCCTTGGGCGGCTGCTTGCCATTGGCCAAATACGGAAAGACGTCTTTGATGTGGATCATGCCGATCACTTCATCGAGCGTGTCGCGGTAAACCGGCATGCGCGAATGCCCGTTCTCGCTGAAACTTGCGACCAGCTCTTCCCAGCTTACCGCGGCATCAACCGCAATGATCTCACCGCGCGGGACCGCAACATCATCGGCGTCATGCTCGCTGAAATGGAGTAAGTTGCGCAGCATCTGGCGCTCAACCGGCGAGAGATCGCCGTTGCTATTGCCGCTGTCCTCGCGGTCGTCATCGTGGTTCTCGTCTTCGTGCTCGTCGATCGCCTCTTCAAGCTGCTCGCGCAAAGACCGATCGCCGTCGCCGGCGCCGATGAGTTTTCGGAAACGGGCCCACAGCCCGCTGCTACTGTCCGCGTCTCCGGCGGGGGATTGAGAATCGGGCATTGTCAGTTTTGGGCCCTTCGCGGGAATGCTCCTTAAGTGCTGGGCGTAGCATATGGGTCTGCGATACCCATTTTTGCAAGGATTGCAATTTCCAGAGCCTCCATTGCGTCGGCATCTTCATCGGATGTTTCATGGTCATATCCCGCCAGATGCAGCAGGCCGTGGGTGATCAGATGCGCTGTGTGATGCTCCACGCTGATGCCTTTGTCCGCCGCTTCGCGCACGCAGGTCTCATGCGCCAAGGCAAGATCGCCCATCATTTCTGGCGGGCCTTCGGAGGGAAGCGCCAGCAGTTCATCCCGCGCCAGCATGGGGAAACTCAGCACATTGGTTGGCTTGTCCCGATCTCGCCATTCGCGATTAAGCGCGTGGACCTCCGCATCATTGGTGAACAGCAGGCTGACGGTGAGACGCGGATTGGCGAGCTCTTCGGTCAGACCAAGAACCGCTTCCGCCACACGCTCAGCAAGTGCCTCCCACTCGCCAGCAGGCCAATCTTCAATGTCGATGTCGAGTTGCACTAGTGAAACTGCTCCCGCAACCAATCGATCCGCAATCGAGCCTCAGCTTCTGCTGTTGAAGCGCTATCATAGACGCCACAGTCTGGACCTTCAGGGCCCCAATCGTCTTTCGAACTATCGAACCATTGATGGCGAAATGTGAACATCTGATCAGGCCGGCGACAAATTACCACTCTTTCAGTGTTATCTCTGTTTGTCAGATGCTTAAGTGAATCGCGATCAGTCACCCATCACCCTTCATAGGCCTCAACGATGCGGCCAACGATCGGGTGACGCACCACGTCCGCCGCGGTGAAGCGAGTGACGGCAATGCCGTCCACCCCCTCCAACCGGTCAACCGCATCGGCCAGGCCGGACATGCGGTCACCGCCGGGAATATCTACCTGGCGCGGATCGCCGCAGATCACCATCCGGCTGTTCTGGCCGAAACGGGTGAGGAACATCTTCATCTGCTCGCGCGTCGTGTTTTGCGCCTCGTCCAGGATCACAAATGCATCGGCCAAAGTCCGCCCGCGCATGAAGGCAATCGGCGCAATCTCAATCTCTCCGCTGGCGATCCGGCGCTCCACCTGTTCCGGCGGCATGCAATCATACAGCGCATCGTAAATCGGGCGCAGATAGGGATCGACCTTCTCCTTCATATCGCCGGGCAGAAAGCCGAGCTTTTCGCCCGCCTCGACCGCTGGCCGCGACAGGATCAGGCGCTGAACGCTGCCAGAGATCAGTTGGCTGACGGCCTGCGCCACCGCAAGATAGGTCTTGCCCGTGCCTGCCGGGCCGAGAGCAAAGATCAACTCATCACGCGACAACTGCTTCATATAGGGGATCTGATTGGCCGAGCGCGGCACGATAGTCTTACGCCGGGTGCGGATCATGATCGGCGTATTCTTCTCTTCGCCTGAGATAATCCCCTCCAGCGTGGGTTCGTGCGACATGGCGATCAGCGATTCAATCGCGCCCGCATCCAGCTCCTGTCCCTGAGCCAACCGATCATACATCGTGGTCAGCGTCTCTCGCGCCCGCGCCACATTGTCCTCTGGCCCCTCTATCAGCACCTTATCGCCGCGCGCATGGATCATCACGCTCAACCGATTTTCGACCTGCACCAAATTGGCGTCAAATTGTCCAAACAATGGGCCGAGCAGCGACTGATTTTCGAAGCTCAATTCAGCCTTTGCGCCGTGGGCCTCAGCCGCCACTGCATCATCAGCATTGATGGAACCGGGCAATGCAGCCGGATCGATTGTATCAGAAGGTCTGCGGCCCATAGGATCCTTTATCTGTGCCAATTGCCTGAGTCGTGAAGGTAAGCCGGATGCGCGCGATGGCAAGCGCGCTCACCACAACCAATGGGGAAAGTCGCACAAGTGCAACACAACGGCTAGCGTCCCGTATGCGCGGTAATGCGCTATCCCGTGACCAGCTCGCCGCGCAGTGAGCTAGGTCGGCCTTCGACGATATGCGTGCGCACCATGTCGCCGATCTGCACATCGCCTTCAAACCACACGCTTTGCAGCCACGGCGATTTGCCAAGCCATTGGCCTGGCAGTTTGCCTTTTCGCTCGACGAGGACATCGCAAGTCTTGCCTGCGCTCGCGGCGTTGAAGGCCATTTGATCGCGGCTGAGCGCATCTTGGAGGCGGGCGAGCCGCTCTTCCATCACTTCTTTCGCGATCTGATTGTCCATGGTCGCAGCCGGTGTTCCGGGCCGCGGCGAATATTTGAAGCTGTAAGCCTGCGCATAGCGGACTTCGTCGACCAGCTTTAGCGTGTCTTCAAACTCGGCATCGGTTTCGCCGGGGAAGCCAACGATAAAATCGCCTGACAGAGCGATGTCTGGGCGCACTTTACGGAACCGCTCCAACAGTTTGAGATAGCTCTCTGCCGTGTGCGAACGGTTCATCGCCTTCAGCACCCTATCATTGCCCGATTGCACGGGCAGATGCAGATAGGGCATCAGCTTTTCGACTTCACCATGCGCCTCAATCAGCGCATCATCCATATCGTTGGGGTGCGATGTGGTGTAGCGAATGCGTTCCAACCCATCGATCCGGGCAATCTCATGGATCAACCCGGCAAGGCCGACCGCCCTGCCCGCATCATCCTCACCGCTCCAAGCGTTCACATTCTGCCCCAGCAGCGTGATCTCGCGCGCACCGGCATCTACCAGCTTGCGCGCTTCCTCAGTTAAATCGCTGAACGGGCGTGAAATTTCCGCGCCCCGCGTATAAGGGACCACACAATAGGTGCAGAACTTATCACAGCCTTCCTGCACCGTCAGAAACGCATTGGGCGCGGTTCGCCGCCGCTTTGGCAGAGCGCCAAATTTCGCAATCGCGGGCATATCGGTGTCGGTCGCGCGTTCGCCCTTAACGGCCTTGTCCAGCATATCTGGCAGGCGGTGATAGGCCTGCGGGCCAACCACCATGGACACCGCCGGAGCGCGCGCCATGATCTCTTCGCCCTCTGCCTGAGCGACGCAGCCAGCCACCGCGATCATCGGAGCTTTCTTCTGCGTCTTGCCCTTGGTCAGGCGGCCAATATCGGAATAGATCTTCTCCGCCGCTTTCTCGCGAATATGGCAGGTGTTGAGCACGACCAGATCAGCGTCCTCGCCCTCTGGCGCAGGGGTGATGCCCTGCTCGCTCAGCAATTCGCCCATCCGATCGCCATCATAGACGTTCATCTGGCAGCCGAAGTTTTTGACGCGGTACGTTTTAGGAGGGTTGGTCGGTTTCATGATTGGCCGCGCGTCTAGCGGGAATACGCCCCGCGTTCAATCACTCGTCGTCGGCATCCTCTTTACGGCGGGCAATATGCACGCACGGCTCAGTTTGCGCGGTGCCTGGGCCAGGGTGCTCTTTGCCATCTTCCCCGCATTCAACCGCCGGTTTGCGAACCTCATTCGCCCTTACAACGCTCAGAGCATCCTTGCTTTCATAAGCAGCGATCCAAGTGATGCAGTCGGCCAGCGGGCGGACTTTGTGCTTGGTAAAGCGTCCGGCTTGCGGCCAGCAATTGATCACAAACAAGTCAGAGGCAGGCGCAGCGCGGAATTTGCGCAGACTTCTGAGCGCCTCACCGCGCTCATTGATCACCGTGCGATTGCTATCATTGGTCATCGACTTGCCCCGGTAAAATGGCGAGACGTTGAACATCCACGCCTTAACATCCGCGTGGCGAATCGAGATTTCTGCTGCCAAAGCTCCGCCGAGCGAATGGCCCGTGGCGATCCATTCAGCATCTTCGGAAAACCGCGCTCGCTCAAGATCAAAATACTTGTGCGCCAGCTCTAGCTGATCGTCGCGCACTGTGCCGTAGAAAATATCTGCTAGGCCATCAAAGTCAGTGCCGCGAAACGCCATGATATAGGCATCAGGCTGGCGTCCACCAGCATCGCCTTCTGCGCTGCTCAGGGGCTGCTTAAACTGACCAAAAATCTGATAATCAAACCCAGTATCGCCGTCGTCTTCTTCGACAGGCAATCGCTCGAGACGAACCAGTGAACCGCCCAATGTGGAAAACGTGTCATCGTCTCCCTCATAGGCATTGGTCGCGGCCAAAGCGTAAGGGTAGCTGACCTCCGCTGCTTCGCGCACAAAGCCGCACCATCCGCCCGGATCCATCCGACACGGGCTGCGCGATTGCGTGATGTTAGGATAGGTGACGCAGCCGCTCAGACTGAGCAGCAACAGTGCCAGTGCTCCACGGCGTAGCGTCACCTGATCTCCTGTCTCGTGCTGGTTAAGCGACGGTCGCTTTGACGATCTTACCTGGGCTCGCAGGCGGCTCACCCTTTGGCAGGGCGTCGACGAAGTCCATACCTTCAGTCACTTGGCCCCAGACGGTGTATTGCCCGTCGAGGAATTCGGTGTCGCCGAAGCAGATGAAGAACTGGCTGTTCGCACTGTCTGGCATTTGCGAGCGCGCCATTGAGCAAGTGCCGCGAACGTGCGGTTCTGAGTTGAACTCTGCCTTCAGGTCAGGCTTGTCGCTGCCGCCCATGCCGGTGCCGGTTGGGTCGCCGCCTTGTGCCATAAAGCCATCAATCACGCGGTGGAAAATGACGCCGTCGTAAAAGCCTTCCGCCGCCAGTTCAGAAATGCGCTCAACGTGGCCAGGTGCCAGGTCTGCGCGCAGTTTGATGACGACATCGCCGGTTTTGCCATCGCCGCAGTCCAGAGTGAATGTGAGTGTTTCGGCCATGTAAAGTGTCTCCTGATGAATTTGGCCCTCGCTATACGCATATCTGAAACCGAGTCACCCCCCAGCATAGCGGTGGGCCAACCGCCCCTACACGCTTGCTTTTGAAGCAGCGCAGCCTAGACCTTGCGCCAATGTCTGATGATCCCCGCCTTGATGAAGACCTGTTGGTCGCTGATCTGCCGCAAGATGGCGGCGATGATGGCGCGCGCCCGGACGACCGGATCGATGATGAGCGGCACGATGAAGAAAACCGGCTGAAGCCGCGCTTCGTCCGCTCTGTGCGGCAAGCGTTTGAAAGCGGAGACAACACCGCTCTACACGAACTGGTCGAGCCGCTTCATCCAGCTGACGTCGCCGACCTGCTCGAACTATTCGATTCTGACGAGCGGCAGGGCCTGGCCGGCGCGATGAGCGATCTGATGTCGAGCGAGGTCGTCGCCGAGCTCAACGATCACGTCCGCGAAGACATGATGGAGGCGCTCGAGCCGGAAGCGGTTGCGAGCATTGCGGAGCAGCTTGAAACCGATGATGCGGTTCAGCTGCTGGAAGATTTGGACGAGGACGACCAGCGCGCCATTATCGCTGAGCTGGAGCCGGAGACGCAGGCCGCCGTTACCAGCGCGCTGTCCTATCCTGAGGAGACCGCCGGCCGCCTGATGAACCGTCATTTCATGGCGGTCCCAGAGCATATGACGGTCGGCGATCTGATTGATTTTCTGCGTAAAAATGGCGATCTGGAGCATGATTTCTGGGAGGTGTTCGTTGTCGATCAGCGCCATCATCCCGTGGGCACCTGCGCGCTTAACTGGATCCTGACGACTCCGCGCAATATCAAACTGACCGATCTGATGAAACGCGACCAGACCCTGATCCCGGTAACGACGGATCAGGAAGAGGTCGCTTTGATGTTTCAGAAATACGCCCTGATTTCCGCCGCTGTTGTCGATGAAAGCGGACGTCTGGTCGGCCAGGTGACGGTGGATGACATCGTCCACATTATCTCTGAAGAAGCGGGCGAAGACGCTCTGCTGCTCTCCGGCGCGGGCGATGGCGACATTAACGAACCGATCAGAGAGGCCTATTCCAGCCGCGTACGCTGGTTGGTCGCAAACCTCGGCACGGCGATTGTCGCGAGCGCGATCATTGCATTCTTTGGCGCGGCGATCGAGAAACTCGTCGCCCTGGCCGTGTTGATGCCGATCGTGGCAAGCATTGGCGGCAATGCGGGCACGCAGACTATGGCCGTGGCCGTGCGCGCGATTGCGACCAATCAGCTAACCCGAGCAAACACCTGGCGAACGGTGTGGCGCGAGGTCCGGGTGGCGATCCTCAACGGCGCGACAATCGCCGTGCTGATCGGAATTGCCGCTGCCTTCCTGTTCAGCCCGATGATGGGCGCGGTGATCGCCGCAGCCATGATCATCAATATCGTGGTCGCGGGTCTAGCCGGTGTGCTTGTACCAGTGATTTTCGAACGGCTTGATCAGGATCCTGCGGTCGCGAGCAGTGTGTTCGTGACCATGATTACGGATTCAATGGGCTTTTTGGCGTTCCTCGGCCTCGCAGTTGTTAGTGGACTGGTGCCAGCCGCTTGAGCAATTCGCTCAGCGCCCTATCTTAGCCTTCATGCCGCTCCATATGACCAAGATCGCGTTCGGCGCGAAAAGCTGGGATGACCTCGCCGGTTGGTATGAGAATAGCCCCAATCCCAAATTGCTGACGACAAAATATCGCCCAACTCGCCATGCGGAAATGGTGGGCGGATCACTCTTCTGGATTTTGAACCATTCGCTGGTCGCGCGCTCGCCAATCATTTGTTTCTCTGAGACTGGTGATGGGCGCTGGCACATTGAGCTAGAGGCGAAGCTGATCCGGGTCCACCAACAGCGCAAACGCGCACATCAGGGATGGCGTTACCTCAAAGAAGAGAATGCACCCGCCGATCTGGCTGAGGGCGAAGATGCGGGCGATGTATTGCCGGGCAAGCTCGCTGGCAAGCTGGAGCGGCTGGGACTGATTTAACGAGTCTAAACCCGGACATCACCCCTTTGGCGGGCTCGGGATCAGCGCCGGCGTGTTCTTGCGATATTCCTGATAGGCTGGATCATCGCCCCAGCGCTCTTTGGCCTGCGCGTTCTGCAGGTTGATACCGCTCACCTTGGTCAGCAATAGCGTCACGAAAATTGGCGATATTACCACCAGCCAAGACCAGCCAGACAGCACCGGCAGCGCCATAATCAAGATGCCGGTCCACAAAGTGATCTCGCCGAAATAATTGGGATGGCGCGACCACTTCCACAGGCCAACATTGATGAACTTGCCCTTGTTCGCAGGGTCATTCTTAAACGCACTCTTTTGCGCATCGGCGACCGCTTCAAACGTAATGCCGAGCAGCCAAACCGCGGCGCCCAGCCAGAAGAACACGCCAATCGGCGCGCGGTCCGTTGCCGTGATCGCGACCAGAGCAGCCGACGCGGTTAGCAGAACCCACAAGCCCTGCAGCGTCCATGCGACGAGGAAGCGCGCAGGATTGACCTTGATCTTCTCAAACCGGCTGTCGGTCCCGCCCATGGCGTGAATGCGGATGTAGAGGAAGCTGCCCAGCCGGATGCACCAGATCGCCACCATTGCGGCAATCACAATGCTGCGCCAATCAAGCGGCCAGGCCGCCCAGCAGGCAAACGCCGTTACCGAAAGGTAAGTGACCGCGCCGATGGTGTCGTAAAACTTGTCTGACTGCGTCGCCGCCGACGGAACGAAAACCAGCCAGTTCACCGCCATTGCAAGGATCGCGCACAGGAGAAACGCCGAATATCCGAATATCTCGACACTATTACTGCCCGCAAAGGCAGCAAAACCAAATGCAATGACAGCCACAATGCCCGTCACCATCAGGCTCTTTGCAGATTTCCCCACGTCCCGGTTTCCTTTAATCTTGAGCAGCCTTTCGAAGCGCCGCCATCATCAATTGCACGTCGTGCTTTTCGTCTTTGTCCGCTGGCAATGCAAATTTGGCATAGCTTTCATGCAATGCGTCCATCCGCTCGCCAATGCGAACCTCATTGTATCCGTGGCTAGTTACGAAGCGTTGGCGAGAAAAGATTTGCGGCAATATGATATCGACATAATCGTCGACCTCCATTCCGTACTTCATGAAGCGTTCTGGCCCCAATGGCGTAAAGACCCAGCCGGGAATGATCAGGCCCGCATGCACATGATCGGGCAGGTCGCCGCGCAGACTCTCTGTCATGCCCAACACCGCATGTTTTGCCGCAACATAGGCGGCCGATTGCTTAACCGCGCAAAACCAGCTGTTCTCGCTACCCGTGTTATAAATCGCCGATGGTGTACCCTGTTCGACCAGAAGCGGGGCAAATGCTTTGCAGCCATTCCAAATGCCCCAGAAATTGACATCGAAATGCGCGCGTGCGGCCTCTGGTTCCACCTCCCATAATCGCCCATGAACGCCGCCTTGTCCGGCATTGTTAATCACCAAATCAATGGTCGCAAACTGCTCGGATGCAGTTGCCGCTAACGCTTCAACCTGAGCAAGATCTGATACGTCGCAGCCGCAAGCCGTGACGTTTGCGAGGCCACCGGCACTGTCGAGCTTTGATCCGGGAAGGTCGGCGACGATGACTTGCGCGCCCTGCCCTGCCAACCGCTTGGCTAGCGCCAATCCGATGCCGCTAGCCCCGCCGGTGATGACGGCGGTCTTAGGCGAAAGATCACTCAAACTGCCGCCCGCGATTTCTCCGCCACTCGGCGCAGAGCGTTGACATAGACGTCCGGAGCCTGCGCGCCGGGGATCATAAACTTGCCATTCACGATCATCGCCGGGACCCCCGAAATGTTGAGATCCCACGCTTGGCGCTCTTCGGCCTCGACTGCTGCGATCAGCGCCTCGTCGCTCAAGGCCGCCTTAGCAGCCTCTCGGTGCAGGCCAACGCTCGCAGCGATATCGAGCAGGACCTCGCGGTCAGACAGGTTGCGACGGTGGTTGAAATGGGCGGCAAACAAAGCCAGCTTCAATTGGGTTTGCACCTCTGGCCCGGCCTGCTCCAGTGCCCAAGCCAACAGCACGTGGCAGGCGCGCGTGTTCCACATCATGGCCGGCGGCGCATTATCGCCGTCCTCGCCCTCATAGGTGAGCGAGACCCCTGCCCCTTCGGCAATTGCTTTCATCTGCCCGCGCATTTTCGCGCCTTCTTCGGCGGAGCGCCGATATTTGCGCTGCAAATGCGCCTCTTGATCTTCGCCGGTCTCGGGCATGTCAGGGTTCAGCTCAAACGGACGCCAGCGGATTTGTGCCTCGATCTCCTCGCCCAGCTCATCCAAGGCCTTGGTCAATTGACCATAGCCAATCGCGCACCACGGGCACATCACGTCGGAATAGATGTCAATGGTCAGTTGATCCGGTGCACTCATTGCGATTTCTCCAGCCACCATTTGAGCAGACTATGCGCAATCGCGGCGGGCGGCGGCGCGGAAAACGCGGTCTCCTCGCTGCCGAGATTGGCCAAAGCATGCGCCACTTCATCACGGGTGAACCAGCGCGCTTCCTCTAGTTCTTCGACATCTAGCGTGATCTCGGTTTCGTCGGTTTGCGAATAGCATCCGATCATCAACTGGCTGGGGAACGGCCAAGGCTGGGTCGCGATATATTCGACATCGTGCACGCGCAGGCCCGCCTCTTCATGCACCTCGCGCGCGACCGCCTCTTCTATGGTCTCGCCCGGTTCAACAAAGCCCGCCAGTGCAGAGAAACTGCGCGGCGGGAACCGAGGCTGACGTCCGAGGAGAAGGCGCCCCTCGTTCTCTACCAGCATGATGGTGACTGGATCCGTGCGCGGGAAATGTTGCGCGCCGCAGCCGCCTTCGTCCGTCGGTGCGCAATTGCGCTGCCAGCCACCCTTCGCTGGGCTGGTTGGCTGCCCGCAATTGGCGCAGAAGCGGTGGCGTGCATGCCAGTCAACCAGGCTGCGTGCGCCGCCGTAAATCGCCAGATCAGGCGGGGAAAGTCGCTGGATCGCCTGCCATGCACGCGGCATGGCATAGGCTGGGCCCGTCGCGCCTTGTTCTGGCACAGCGGCGAAGCAAGCTTTGTCATCCATCAGGCCGAGGAACACCAATTCCGCCTCTTGCGGAACATCCGCCAGCGTGCCCCACATCAAGCCGCCCATCTCGTCAATTTGCGGCAGCAGGCCATCGAGCATCAACACCTTCGCGCGCCAATCCATCCGCGCGCCCAGCGCCTCTTTATTGACCCGTATGTGATCCGCGCGGTCTATCGGCGAACCTGCAAAAGCGATCGGGCCAGTGGTGAGAACGCTCGGCGCGGTGACGGGTTTGTGCATCCGGTTTAACCGCCTCTCGCTTTTGGCATATCGGCTTCGAGTGCGGCCAAGAATTCCTTACGGATCGGATAGGCTTCGGTCGGCATATATTGCGTCCACAAGGCGACGCGCATTTGCGTGCCGAAATCGACACTCGCGAGCGTACCCGCCGCACCGCCCCATCCGAACTGCGTGCCGACGCTGCGGCCGCCCGCGCCGTGTCCTTCCCCGGCAATCCACGAATCCGAGGTGTCGACCGTGTCCGGCAGCAGGTTGGAGGTGCCAATGCGCACCGCCTCTTCGCTCATGACCTTGGTGCCGTCGAGTGTCCCCATGCCCAGCAGCATACGCTGGAACCGGTCATAATCCTTGGGCGAACTGATCAGTCCGCCCCCGCCCGATGGCACAGTTGGCACATCGAGATAGATCGAATTGGCCGCCGGATCGATTGGGATGGGGAAGCCGCCCGCGATCCCGTAATTATCGGTCATCCGGCCCGTTTCGCTCTTTGGCAGAGTGAAATAGGTGCTGGTCATGCCGCACGGATCGAAGATGCGCGTTTGCAGGAAGCTTTCAAAGCTCTGGTCAGAGGCGACCTCAATCACCCGGCCCAGCAAATCCAAGCTGGCAGAGTAAATCCATTTTGTGCCCGGCTGCGCCATCAGCGGTAACTCAGCCAAACGATCCGCCCAAACCTCCAGGCTCGGCGCGGGTGTGACCTCGGGAAGGCCCGGAATAGGGAAACGGCTCACGCGTCCGCCAACCAGGCCTTGCTCAGCAAATGCCTCTAGCAGAGGCCCCTTGCTGGTGATGATGTAACCAATGCCCGCTGTGTGGGTCAGCAGGTGGCGGATGGTAATTGGGCGCTCCGTCGGCTCCGTGTCGTCAAGCGCGCCTTCGGGATCGTTCAGCACCCGCATTTCGGCAAAGGCTGGCAGGATTTCACCCAGCGGCTGGTCCAGACCCAGCTTACCTTCATCGATCAGCATCATGGTCGCCATGCCCGTGATCGGCTTAGTCATGGAGTAAATCCGATAAAGCGAATTTTCATCGACTTGCTTGTCACTTTGCAGAGACAATGTCCCGCCGCCAACCGTATGCGCGTGATCTTCCTGAGCATTGCCGAAGGTCACCATCATATTGGCAACCTTACGGGTATCGACATAATTCTTGATCATCGCCGACACATTCGGCCAGCTCTCACTTACATCATGGGCCAACGCGATCCGGCCAAACGGCAATGTCGCCAGAGCGCTGCCAGCGGCCAGATAAGCGCCGCCGCGCAGCAAGGCCCGGCGCGAGGTCGGACCAGAGTGAAATTCGCGAAATGCCATGAGGGGGTCTCTCCAAACTTTGATTGCGCGCTGTTTGCGCGAGATAAGGTAGGTGGTCAATTAAGACTTGATTTGGGTCTTGAAATTTTAAGGTGTTATAGTCATATAATACACATGCTGAATTTTGCTTCTATTCTCATCGGCCTGCTCTCACTGGTCATCGTCATACCAGCCACGATCCCGTTCCTGGGTTGGGCCAATTGGCTGGCATTGCCATTGATTGTGATCGGGATTGTCGTCGGCGCGCTTTCATCGAAAGACAGCGGCCGCAATTTCTGCCTGATTGTGCTGCTGATCGCTTCTCTTCGATTGATGCTGGGCGGCGGTATTATCTAATCCTTTCGGCGGCTTAGTCCTGCGCCAGCGCCAGCCGCGCGGCCTTGGCAAACAAGGTCGGCAGGCCAGCGTCTTCCAAGCGCTCAAGCGGCCACCATTCGCCTTTGCCGACTGGCGCTTGACTGCCTTCGTAACGTTCGAGCGTCAGGGTTAAGTGGGCATGCGTGAATATATGCCGAACAGCGCCAAGGTCACGCCAGTCGCCGCTTAACGGCGGCGCGCCATCGCCGTCATTGCGAGCGCTCCAGCCGTTGTCGGGCAGCGAACGCATTCCCCCGAGCATTCCGGTGCCCTCGCGTTTGACGAGCCAAACTTCGCGCGCATCTCCGTCGCCTCGCTCAATCCAATAGGCTGTGCCGATGCGCTCTGGTTTGGCCTTCTTGGCTGGCTTTACCGGCAGACGTTCCGGTTCCCCAACCCTTCGCGCGGCGCAATGATCAGTAAGTGGGCACAGCAAGCACTTTGGCGCTTTCGTGGTGCACAGGCTCGATCCCAAATCCATCACCGCCTGTGCGAAGTCGCCTGCCCGCGTATCCGGCGTGATCTGATCCGCGCACTCGCGAATAGCCTTGCGCGCTGCTGGCAGAGGCTCAGTGATATTGAACAGCCGAGCGGTCACGCGCTCCACATTAGCATCAACCACCACGGCCCGTTCGCCAAAGGCAATCGCTGCAACCGCCGCCGCTGTGTAAGCGCCCAGCCCGGGCAATTTGAGCAGTTCCGCCTCAGTGCTGGGAAATCCACCACGCTCAGCGACGTCGGCTGCGCATTTCACCAGATTGCGAGCACGGGAATAATACCCAAGCCCAGCCCATGCCGCCATGACGTCATCTTCGCTCGCGTCGGCAAGTGCCTCAACATTCGGCCAGGTCTCAGTAAACTTGGCAAAATAGGGCTTTACCGCCGCCACTGTCGTCTGCTGAAGCATCACCTCAGACAGCCACACCCGGTATGGCCAGGCGGGATCTTTGGGCCGCGCATTACCCGGCGGATTGCGCCATGGCAGCTTGCGCGCATGCGTATCGTACCAATCCAGCAAATCGCCAGATATTTCGCCCGCATTCGGGGAAGATTGATGCTTGTCGCTAGCGGTCACGCCAAGGCTATGGCAAAGGCTGCGCAAGATCGGAATGGGCATTGAGCAAAGACGCATCATCAGGCGGTGAAAAGCCGGGGAAATCTCCGGCGAAAACCCCACGCAAAACGGCGGGGCGCAAATACACACGCAAACGCGGCATGGGCGCAAAGCCGATTGGCGAGCTGATGCCTGAAATTGGCCGCACTGCGTTCCGCCGGTTTGGCTTTGTGCAAAGTTCCGTCGTCACCCGCTGGCCAGAGATTGTTGGCCCGCATCATGCCAAGGTCTGCAGTCCAGAGGCCTTGCGCTTCCCGCCGGGCGAAAAGGCCGATGGCATTTTGCAATTGGTGGTTATGCCCGCCCATGCTCCGCTGATCCAGCAAGTGATCCCGGAAATTATGGAGCGCGTGAACCGATTCTTCGGATATCAGGCCGTCTCTCGCATCAAGCTGCGGCAAGGCGCGGTTAAGCCAACCCATGCCAATGAGCCTGCGAAAGCGCCGCCGTCGCTAAAGCCGATCCCGATGGAATTGGGAGACAGCCTGCGCGATATTGGCGATCCTGAGCTACGCACAGTACTGGAATCGCTCGCCCGCAGCCTCAGTGACGGCGAGAAAAATGGGAAAGACGAAAAGTGAAATTGCTTAAGACTGCTGGCCTTAGCTTAGGCTTTGCATTGGCGATGAGTGCAACAAGTACTCCAGCCACGGCGCAAGAACTGAATTCTGAGACACAGGCACGATCAGGGCCGTGGCACACCGCCGCTGAACAAACGGATGAAGGCCATATCATCGGCAATCCAGAGGCCGAAACGCTGCTCAGCGAATTCGTCAGCTACACTTGCGGACACTGCGCCACCTTTACAAAGCAAGGCGACCCGGTGCTCGACATCGCTTTCATTTCACCAGGCAAATTGCGGTTCGAGATCCGGCCCTACATTCGCAATGCGCTGGACCTGACCATTTCCATGCTGGCCTCCTGCGGTGCTCCTGAGAAGTTCAAAGGCAATCACACGATGTTTATGCGCTCGCAAGGGGACTGGCTGCCCCGCGCCGCGGGCGCGCCTCAATCTCAGCAAGCGATCTGGGGCCGCGGAGACCGCGCAGCACGCGTGAACATGTCGAGCGCGCTTGGCCTGACCGACAAGATGATCAAACAGCGCGGCTATTCCGCGATCGAAGTCGACACTTGTCTAGCCGACGATGCGATGGCTGTGCGACTGATGCAGAACACCGCCGACGATGCCGCAGAATTTGGTATCGAAGGCACGCCGAGCTTTGCGATCGACGGTGAATTGCAAAAGGATGTGCACGAATGGCGTTCGCTGGAGCCTATTCTGACTGCGCATTTCAAGGCCATAACTAACGCTGACAAAGAGCCTGAACTGGGCGAAAGCCATTTTTGACTGACAAAATTGTGTAATTTCGGGACAACTTAGGCTCTACAATGCCTCTATTGACGGCAAACCCACACATTTGTGAACAGGTGGCCCTCAGGGGACTTTTCCGCCTGTTCCCCTTCGTATACGCTTCTCGACAAGACTTAAGGACAACCAACACATGACCTCTTCCCGCCGCATTCTTGCCCTTGGCTGCGCTGCTCCATTGGCGCTGGCGCTCGCTGCCTGCAATGACACAGAAGCCAGTGACGATGTTCTGTCCGGCGAGCCGATTGCCGCGATCCCGGCGCCAGAGGGCACATCATGGACCGACACCGTCGTCGTAACCGAAGAAGGCGGCTATCAAGTCGGCAATCCTGAGGCTCCGCTGAAGCTGGTTGAATTCGCCTCACACACCTGCGGTGCCTGCGCGAGCTTCGCCGCAACCGGCGTTGTCCCGCTCAAGGAAAAATACGTCACTAGCGGTGTGGTCAGCTTTGAAATACGCAATTTGGTACGCGACCCGGTTGATCTCACCATCGCCACTCTGGTGCGCTGCGGCCAGAAAGAAAACATGATGCCGCTGGCCGACCAGGCATGGGCCTCGCTCTCCGCCATTATGGGCAATGTCCAGGGTAACAACGCCGCCTATCAGGCTGCTGGTCAAATGCCTGTGGATCAACGCTTTATCGGCATCGCAGAGGCCGCTGGCCTGATCGACTTCTTCTCTGCACGCGGCCTCAGCGCGGATCAGGCACGCACCTGCCTCGCAGATGGCGCACGGATCCAAGCCATCGCAGACACATCCGCCGCGCAATCGGAAGAACTGAACGTCAATGCCACGCCGACTTTCTTCTTGAACGACGCCCGGGTCGAAGCCCTTAGTTGGGATCAACTTGAACCCGCGTTGCAACGCGCCGGCGCTCGTTAATCGAGCGGGATAGCCGGGGGCACGCCGCATATGCAGATCAGCAGGCTAAAGCTCAGTGGTTTTAAGAGCTTTGTTGAGCCTGCTGAATTGCGCGTCGAGCCCGGCTTAACCGGCGTTGTTGGCCCCAATGGCTGCGGCAAATCAAACCTGCTGGAGGCGATCCGCTGGGTAATGGGCGAAAACTCGCCCAAGAGCATGCGCTCTGGCGGGATGGAAGATGTGATCTTCGCGGGCACGAGCTCGCGCCCGCCGCGAGATTTCGCTGAGGTTGTTCTACATGCATCGGACGATGATAACGAAGAGCTGATCGTCACCCGCCGGATAGAACGCGGCGCAGGCAGCGCCTACCGCGTTAATGGCCGCGATGTCCGCGCAAAAGACGTCTCGCTGACCTTCGCCGATGCCGCCACCGGCGCGCACTCTCCGGCATTGGTGAGCCAGGGCAAGATCGCGCAAGTGATCGCGGCAAAGCCAACCGAGCGCAGGCAAATGCTGGAAGAGGCCGCCGGGATCGCCGGCCTGCACGTGCGGCGCAAGGACGCCGAGAGCAAGCTGCGCCAGACCGAAGCGAACCTGGCCCGGCTCGAAGATTTGATGGCGGGTCTCGACACGCAGATGGCTTCGCTGCGGCGGCAATCGAAGCAGGCCGAACGCTATAAGAAACTGACTGATCAGATACAGATCGCAGAGGCGCGTCTACTGTTCGCACGTTGGCGCGATGCCGCCGACGCAGCAAAGGAAGCTCGTGCAGCGGCTCAGGGCGCGGATGACAAGGTCGCAGCCGCGAAAGAGCAATCCAATATCGCGCAAAAGGCACAAGCAGAGGCCGCAGCAAAGTTGGCCGAGGCCCGTGATGAGCTGGCCGATCGCCGTGATGACAGCAGCGCGCATGGTCACCGCATGGCTGCTCTGGCGGAGAAGCTGGAAGCGGCGGAGCAACGGCTCGCCGACCTTGAGCGTCAGCGCGTTCGGCTAGAAGAAGATCGCGGCGATGCGGATCGGATGACCAGCGATGCTGCCGATGCTCTGGAGCGCCTGACCCGTGAAATGGCGGCAAGCGATGCTGCGCTAAAACGGGATGAAGAACTGCGCCCGGCCATGGCTGCAAAATCAGAGGATACGGAACGCGCGAGCCGAACAGCTGAGCTCGCTCTGGCCAAAGCGACTGCAGACCATGCCGGAGTCGAGGCGGAATGGCGCGTCGCAGAAGCCGCGATTGAGCAGGCGGAGACCCGGCTTGCGCGCCTGCGGAGCGAGCAGGAGCGGTTGGAACGGCAGCAGGCCGAACTGACCTCTGGGAATGATCCAGAGGCCGAAGTCGAGACGGCCAAGGCCGATGTCGCTGCAGCAGATGAGGCGCTTGCGAAGCTGCGCGAGACGCTGGAGGCCAACCAAGCCCGCAAGTCCGATCTACAGATAGCGCGCGATGATGCGGCGGCAGCGTTTGCGGCAGCGAAAGCAGAATTGGCCGGGATCGAACGCGAATATTCCGCTTTAGCGCGCGACCGCGATGCAAGAGCCAAGCGTACCAAGGACAGCGCCGGATTGCCGCAAGCGCTCGAAAAGGTTGCGGTTGAACGCGGTTATGAGCGCGCCATGGCCGCTGTGCTGGGCCGCGATTCCAAATCACCCCTTGGCTCTCCCGGAGAAGGCAAAGAAGGCAGGTTTTGGGCCGGTGGTTCCGCTCCAAAGCCAGTCAAAGACAGCCTGATCGACCACCTCACCCATTGCCCAGAAGAGCTCCGCGCGCGCCTTGCCTTGGTCCATGTTGCGGACGAAGACGATAGCCGAACGCTCAATCCCGGCGAATGGCTCGTTACAAAGGCAGGCCATTTGCGCCGCTGGGACGGATTTGTTGCGCGCGGCGAAGGCGCAGCCGAGGCAGCCAAGCTGGAGGCCGCAAACAGGCTCACTGAGCTGGAAGGCATATTGCCCGGATTGCGAGATGCCGCGGAAAACGCAGAAGGCAACGAACGCAGCGCACGCGAGGAACTGACGGCGCTGCAAACTAATCTGGTCGCTCAAGAACGCGAGATCACGGGCGCCATCGAAGAAGAACGCCATGCTCTGCGGCGTCTTGACCAAGCCGAAGCCGCCAAAGAACGGATCGCCGCGCGGCTTGCAGAATTGGCCAGCTCTCGCGCGGAACTTGGCGAGCAAACAAGCGCAGCCGAAAGCGATCTGACCGGCGCCAAGGAAAAACGCGACACCCTGCCTTCGCCCGACACTGGCCGCGCGGGTCTAGAGGCGGCTCAGGCGAAACACGAAGCGGCGCGTTCCGCAGTCCAAGCGGCGATGGCCGAGCTCGCTGCGCATGATCAGGGCCTGGCCGTAACGCGCGAACGCAACGCGGCCCAGCAGGCCGACCGTGCGAACTGGGAGGCACGCTCTGGCGAAGCCGCACGGCGGATGGCCGAGGCCGGACGGCGGCTTGAAGAGATCGAGCAAGAACGCAAAGTCTTCGCAGACAAGCCCGCATCTCTAATCGAAGAGATTGAGCAAGGTGATGCGCTGCGCACCCGGCTGGGCGAGGAATTGGCGGTGGCCGAGGCGGCGCTGGCAGAATGTCAGGCGGCGATGTCCACTTGCGACAACGCGCTGGCAGAAGCAGGCGAAGCGCTGACGGTGGCGCGCGAAGGCCGCGCCACTCTGGCAGCGCGGGCGGAAAGCCAAGAGGCACGGCGCGGCGAAATGGCGCGGATCTCTGGAGAGCGGTTCCAATGCCCGCCGCCGATGCTGGCCGAACGCTTTGAATTTGAAGCGCAAACGGTGCTCGATGCGACCGCTGAAGGCAATGAAATGGAACGCCTCAGCGCCAGCCGTGAACGCATTGGCCCGGTCAATCTGGTGGCCGCCGAAGAGCTTGAAAAACTCGAAGCCGAGCATGGCAGCAGCGCCAGCGAACAAGCGGAACTGACCGAGGCGGTAAACCGCCTGCGCGGATCGATCGGCAATCTCAATCGCGAGGGGCGAGAGCGACTGCGCACCGCATTTGAAGAGGTCGACGGGCATTTCCGCGAGCTGTTCACCCGCCTGTTTGAAGGCGGCCAGGCGCATTTGGCTCTGATCGATAGCGACGATCCGCTGGAGGCCGGCCTGGAGATCTACGCGCAGCCACCAGGCAAGCGCTTGCAATCCTTATCACTGCTGTCTGGCGGGGAACAGGCGCTGACCGCAACGGCACTGATCTTCGCTCTGTTCCTGACGAATCCAGCGCCGATCTGCGTGCTCGACGAGGTCGATGCGCCGCTGGACGATGCGAATATTGAGCGCTTCTGCGACTTGCTCGATTCGATGGTTCAGAACACGCAAACGCGCTATCTGATCGTTACTCACAATGCCGTGACGATGAGCCGGATGCATCGCCTGTTCGGTGTGACGATGGCGGAAAAAGGCGTCTCACGCCTAGTCAGCGTAGATCTGGGTGAAGCGGCTCTGATGGTCGCGGAGTAACCGGAGCAGATTTGAGCGCGCGGGGCTAGCGCCGCAACACTTCAATCAATGACTAAGCTTCGATGGCTGTCGCAAGGCGCGCGCGGATCGATTTCAGCTTGGCAATTGCTTCGCTGAAATCCTTGGCAGGAGCGGCCGCAGCCCTGCTGCCGCCTTCGCTGCTATCGTCACCATCGGCGCGGCGATCCCCAACCCGGCGATCAAGGCCCCGCCGATCTCCACCAGCGCTGTTGCTCGCTCGCAAGGCCGCCTGTGCGCCTTTCAGCGTGTAACCTTCTTCGTTGACGAGCTGATTGATCTTCTCAACCAATTCAACGTCTTCAGGTCGATAGTAACGCCGACCGCCGCTGCGTTTCAGGGGTTTGAGAGCTGTAAATTGCTGCTCCCAATAACGCAGCACGTGAGGCTTGATGCCCAATCCATCACTGACCTCGCCGATAGTCCGAAGCGCACTTTCGTCCTTGCCATCGTCAAAGTCAGTCATCGATTATGCACCCTTTGCGATTTGCTCTTTCAGCAATTGGCTGGCGCGGAAGGTCATTACGCGGCGCGGCGTAATCGGCACTTCAACACCGGTCTTGGGATTGCGGCCAATCCGTTCGCGCTTGTCACGCAGAACAAAACTGCCAAAGCCGGAAATCTTCACATTCTCACCATCGGCAAGAGCACCGCACATCTTGTCGAGAATTGCCTCAACCATGTCGAGCGATTCGGACCGGCTAAAGCCCATACGGCGGTTAATCGTTTCGGCCAGATCGGCGCGGGTAAGAGTGCCCACAGAACGCATCATGCAAATCCTCCTTGTAGGTGCGACCACAAAGCGTAGCCTATCGTAGAGTTATCGCGCAATTTTCGCAACTTGGTGGTGAGTATTGCTGCAAAATTGTGCACATTGTCTAAATGTCGAATGCCGGAATGACTAAATCCGGATCAGGCTAGCGCCCCAAGTGAAGCCGCCGCCCATCGCCTCTAACATGACCAAATCGCCTGTCTTGATCCGGCCGTCGCGGCGCGCAGTATCCAGCGCGAGTGGGACCGAAGCGGCAGATGTATTCGCGTGCTGATCAACCGTCACCACGATCTTTTCAGCCGGCAGGCCAAGCTTGCGCGCGGTCGCATCAAGGATTCGAGCGTTGGCCTGATGCGGGACAACCCAATCGATATCGTCAGCCGAAATACCCGCATCTTCAATCACTTCATGCAAAACATTGGTCAGATTGACGACCGCGCGACGGAACACCTCGCGGCCCTTCATACGCAAATGCCCAACAGTCTGCGTCGTTGACGGTCCGCCATCAACATAAAGCAAATCATGCTGCGCGCCGTCCGCATGTAAGCGCGTGGAAATAATGCCAGCCGCATCATCTTTATCGCTGGAGTTTGCATCATCGCGCTCAATAACGATTGCACCCGCCCCATCGCCAAATAGCACGCAGGTGGTGCGATCTTCCCAATCCAGAATTCGGCTGAATGTCTCCGCCCCAATTACCAGAGCCCGCTTCGCCATGCCCGATTGCAGCATCGAATCGGCAGTCGCGAGCGCATAGAGAAAGCCGGAGCAGACCGCCGCGACATCAAAGGCGATGCAGCCATTACAGCCCAGCGCATGCTGAACCTTGGTCGCGGTTGCGGGAAATGTATTGTCCGGCGTGGCCGTGGCCAACACGATCAGATCGATCTCACTCGCCTGCATGCCAGCATCATCAAGCGCGGCACGCGCCGCCGCAATCGCCAAGGTTGAGGTCGTTTCGTCGTCCGACGCGATGTAGCGCTGGCGAATGCCGGTGCGCTCAACAATCCATTCATCGCTGGTGTCTACGCGCGCGGCAAGCTCTGCATTGGTGACCACGTTCGCCGGCAATGCCGAGCCCGTGCCGCGCAGGCGGGAACGCGTCACGCAGGAGCCTCGCTATCGGGTTTTACCGCCTTCGCGGTACCATTGCCGTTTTCTTTGAGCGCATCCTCGCCGAGCTCTGCCAAACCTTGCGAAATACGCTGTGTCAGGTTGTTCTTAAGCAGGCTGGCGGTCACCGCGACGGCATTGGCAACGCCAGCTGCATTCGCGCTGCCATGGCTTTTCACAACGACGCCATTCAGGCCCAGAAATACCGCGCCATTGTGGTTGTTCGGGTCGAGATGATGCCGCAGCAGCTCCGTCGCGGGGCGCGAAACCAGAAAGCCGATCTTGGAGCGCAGCGAGCTGGTGAATGCGTTGCGCAGCAGGTCGGTGACGAAGCGAGCAGAGCCTTCGATCGCTTTCAAGGCGATGTTGCCAGAGAAGCCATCGGTCACGACAACATGGGTCTCGCCGCGATTGATCTTGTCGGATTCGACAAACCCGTCAAACTGCAGCGCAAGCCCGCCATCGCTGGCCTCGCTCGCTTCTTGCAAGCGAGCGGCCGCATCGCGCAAAGCGTCCGTGCCTTTAATTTCCTCCGTGCCGATGTTGAGTAGGCGGACCCTAGGCCGTTCAAAGCCGTTGACGATCCGCGAATAGGCCGCGCCCATCACCGCATATTGCACCAGATTGCGAGCGTTCGCCTCTGTGTTTGCGCCGAGGTCGAGCATCACGACGTCGTGTTCTTCAAGTGTCGGAAGCAGAGCTGCCAAAGCGGGTCGTCCAATGCCCGGCATGGTGCGCAGGGCAAGCTTACTCATCGCCATCAAAGCGCCGGTATTACCTGCGCTGACAGCGGCGCCAGCGTCGCCAGCTTTCACGGCATTGACCGCCAGGCCCATGCTCGTGGTCTTTGCGCGGCGAATGGCCCGGCTGGGCAATTCATCCCCGCCAATCACATCTTCGCAGTGCAGTATTTCGGAGGCGCCGCGCAAAGCCGGGTGCGCCTCTAGCGCGGATTCGATCCGCGCCTGGTCACCAACCAACAAGAATTGAAAATCTTCATGACGGCGACGCGCCAGCGCAGCGCCCTCAACCATTACGCGCACGCCTTCATCGCCGCCCATCGCATCAATAGCGATACGCGGCAGGCTCATGGCTGGTTCTCCGTCAAAGTCACTGCCGCCTTAAACGACCGCGACAACCTCACGCCCGTTATAGAACCCGCAATGCGGACACAGGTTGTGAGGACGCTTCAGCTCCCCACAATTGTTGCATTCGTGATGCGCTTCTACTTTCAGCGAATCGTGTGCGCGGCGATTGCCGCGGCGATGTGGGGATACTTTTCTCTTAGGGACAGCCATTCCGGCACCTGTTTCTCAAATAAACTGTGTCTTTGCGCAGTGTTACGCATCAATGTGATGATCCCTTAGGGTAAGCCATCGTGCCGCACAAGTTTTCCCTTGTACGAAAATCCAAGCCAATACCGCCGGGCAAGCCGCGCGCTATAGCGTAAAAATCGCACGTTGCAAGCCGCTCTTGACCCGCCTAGCACCCGAATAACACGTTTTGAGGGAACTATTTATGATTACGCTTCCGGTAACTCTGGCCGCCGCGGCTGCGGCTGCGATCTTGAACATCTGGCTATCAATACGGATCGGGCAAGTGCGAAATGCAACGCAGGTTTTTGTTGGCGATGGCGGAAATGAACAAGTCCAGCGTCGGATGCGCGCGCAATTGAACTTTGTCGAAAACACGGCCTTTGTGCTGATTCTGATCGCCGCGATTGAACTTTCCGGCAGGGGCGGAACATGGCTCGCCTATGTTGCTGGTATTTATATGCTTGGCCGGGTGGCGCACGGGTTTGGCATGGATGGCGGCAGCTTGGCCAAAGGCCGGTTTATCGGCACGATCATCACCCTGCTCACGCAGCTGGGATTGGCGGTCGCCGCAACGCTTGTTGTGCTTCGGGTGATTTAGCAGACAGGGCGCGCTCGCCGCACCTAAGACAAGATGTAATCGCTCACAAACTGGTTCGTCTTGCGTTCCTGGCCAAAGGTGCTGGTCGGGCCGTGCCCGGGGATGAACATAACATCCTCACCCAATGGCCACAGGCGCTGGGTAATCGCATCGATCAGGTCCTGATGATTGCCACGCGGGAAATCGGTCCGCCCGATTGAACCCTGGAACAGCACATCGCCGACAATCGCAAACCGGCTCGGCTCGTGGAAGAACACCACATGGCCGGGCGTGTGGCCGGGACAATGGATCACATCCAATGTCAGTTCGCCAACGGTAACGGTATCGCCATGCTCCAGCCAGCGGGTCGGCTCAAAGCTTTTAGCCTCCATGCCGTAGCGCGCGCCGTCATTGTCGAGCTGCTCAATCCAGAACAAATCATCCTTGTGCGGCCCTTCGATCAGAAGTCCGAGCTCCTCAGCCAGCATACCAGCCTGCCCGCAATGATCGAGATGCCCGTGGGTAATCAGGATTTTCTCCAGCGTCACACCAGCTTTAGCCACGCCGTCTTTCAGCTTGTGCAGATCGCCGCCTGGATCAATCAAGGCCGCGCGCATCGTCTTTGTGCACCAGATCAGCGAGCAGTTTTGCTGGAGCGGCGTAACCGGAATAATCGCGGCTTTCATGGGCGGCGTTTTGGGTTGTTCGGTCATGGCTCAAGATGTGGCGGCGTGCACTCAAGATTGCAAGCGGGCACCTGCGTCGCGCGCGCAGAACCTAGCCGCTGGGGAAGCACTTTATATCGCTTTGAGCGATTTGTCTGATAACGTGAACCGATGCCCACCTTACCGACATTCCTCGCTCAACTGCCCTACACCATCCATACGAACCGGGAATTGGGCCTGATGCTTGCCGGAAAGAAACCTCTGGCACATTTTTCTGATGCGAAGGACCTCTTCCCTCCCGTTGTTCAACGGTATCTGAGACTATTTGATCGGCATGTTGCGTCAGGCCGACTGGTGAGGAGAGATCATGTCATACCACCTGATGAGGATAGAAATTATCATCTGCATCGCATTTTGTTCGCCTTGCCGGAAGAGGAGTGGCGCATCGACGCGATGATTGAGCTAATGTCTGGCCACGGATGGGATATTGAGAAGGAACGTCGTGAAGGCGAACTATTGGGCTATGAGGACTGGATGAATGATCACTATCTAGCTTCCAAATATCCTGAGGGGAAAAGATCCGTATTCGCACAGCCTGACTCCTAAATCCGGCCTCCTTTCCAAACCACGCGTCCGATAATCTCACAATCCTCCGAAGCAACATCAATCGGCGGATAGGCGAGATTTTGTGAGATCAGTGCGAGCCGCCCTGGCCCGGCGCTGGCGACGCGTTTCACCATCAGATTGTCGCCGAGCCGCACGACATGCACACCGTCTCTAAAAGGACGTTCAGCGCGGTCGACCAGGATCTCGTCACCATCATGCAGCAGCGGCTCCATCGAATCGCCGGTCACCGTGATCGCGGAAAGCTTGGCCCCTTCGAGCCCCTGTTCGGTGAGCCAGCGGCGTGAGAATTGAAACGCATCGTAGGGCTCTTCTGAATCCGGCAAAGTACCCGCCCCGGCAGAGGCCCCGATATCAAGCCGCGGCACATCGATCCATGCTTTTGCACCCAAACCCAAACCCAAACCCGGCTGCACCGCCGCACGCAAGTCGTAGGATTTTTCCTTCTCCGATTCGAACAAGGCGCCCAATTCCGTCTCTGCAATGCCAAAAAACTGCGCCAGAACGCGCCGGTCATTTTCCTCAAGCTTCTTAGGCGAGCCTTTCGTTATAAATTGCTGCAGATAGCTCGCGTTACGCCCGAGCATTTTTGACAGATTCGCGAGGCTCACGCCCTGCTCCCTCGACAAGTCCTGCAAGCGCTGACGCGGGTCGATCGGGATGTTCTTTTGTGAGTTCCTCATTTTTCCTTCCTACACGCAAGATTTTTCCTAGACAAGTAGGAAATCAGATGGAACATTTAATGAACATTGAGCGATTCGAGACAGGATGATTCGCTCTTTCGAAATCAGATGAAGGGGAAATCACATGCTGATCAGAGTGATCGAAAAATTCCTGAGGGACCACGACATGCCAGCTACGAAATTTGGGCGGCTCGCCGCGCATGACCCGCGCTTTGTGCTCGATTTGCGGATGGGGCGCACGCCGCGCGCCGCCACGGAGGCGCGCACCCGCCAATGGATGTCGGACTATGTCGGAACGGCAACCAGCGCAGAAGAAGCTGTGACAGAATTCAAGGCAATACCCGGCAGTTTCCGGCCCGGCGACGGTCTAGCCCCAACCTATCGCGCCGGAACATTCGGCATGAAACTCGCTCAAAACCTCAGCCAGGATATCGTCCATGCTTATTGAAACCAAATCCGCCGATAGTGGCGACATTGATGTTCCTGCGGTCATGATCGACACCCCCGCTGCCACCCAGAGCGCGCGGGCAGCCCGGCGAGCACGGCGTTACCGCCCCCGGCGCACAACCAGCGACCGAGTGCGCGAGGCATTGCTAACGCTCGCCGGCGGGCGCGGCAATCTATTGACGCATGAGGAGAAACCCTGGGCGTCGATCACCTTCTCAGGTTCCCGCCACGAATTGGTGCTGGAATTTCACGGAATCGCCGCCTGCAAAACCGGGGAGGAATTTATCGCCGCCCTACCCGAACACGAGTTTCACATTCCCAGCCAGCTCGTCGCCGATGCGACAATTTCCAGCGTTGAGAGCAATTACACGCCAGAGCCGCACATGCAGGTAACGGCGGTGCTGTTACTGCTGGAGGAAGTGTGAGCGCACGCTGCACTTACACCCCGTTGAACACCACCATCTTTTCCTGCGTCATTTCGTGCATGGTGAAGGGAATGCCGCCAACGCCGTGACCCGAATGTTTTTGCCCGGCAAACGGCATCCAATCGACCCGGAAGGCCGAATGATCGTTCACCATCACTGCCGATGCATTGACTTCACGATAGGCTTTCATTGCCGGAGCAAGTTCTTGCGTAAAGATTGCTGCCTGGAATGACACGTCAAGCGAATTGGCCTGCGCGATCGCGGTGTCCATATCATCATAACTGTACAGGCAAACCGCCGGGCCAAAGACTTCCTGTTGTGAAATGGTCGCATCAGCGGGCGGATTGAGCAGCACGGTTGGCGCATAGGTCGTCTCGCCCAGCCGCTCCCCACCACACAGGATCTGCGCGCCGCCATCACGGGCTTCATCCACCCATGCTGCCACCCGGTCGACTTCGTCCGGCCGGATCAGCGGTCCGGCCTCGACGTCTTCATGGATCGCATTGCCCACCGTCAGTTGTTTAACTTTGGCAGTGAAGGCATCGACGAAGTCTCCGATGATTGATGAATGCACAAACGCGCGCTGAACCGAGACACAAACCTGGCCCGAATGGTAAAATCCACCTTTGACCATGCTGGGAACGGCCAGATCGAGATCGGCAGTGGCATCAACGATCACCGGTGCAACCCCGCCATGCTCAAGCGCGCAGCGCACACCGGGTGCAAGTTTTGAACGCAGCATCCAGCCAACCTTGCCTGAACCGATAAAGGTGAAGAACGCAACACGGCGGTCAGTTACCAGTTTTTCGGCCTCATCCCGGCCGACCATGGTCGCTCTGCACCATTCGGGCGGCAGACCCGCTTCGTGCAGGATCGATACGAACTCAAAGCAGGATAAAGGCGTATCGCCGGCCGGTTTTACAATGACCGGACAGCCAGTGGCGACCGCCGGTGCCACCTGATGCACGATCAGATTGAGTGGGTGGTTGAAGGCCGAAACCGCAACCACGGGGCCAATCGGCTCACGCGTGGTAAAGGCCAGCTTGCCCACGCTGGACGCGGTCAATCCCATCGGGATTTCGGTGCCGCGCAAGGCCGCCATTTCGTGAATGGCGATTTCCATACCGTTGATCGCACGGTCGACTTCGACGCGAGCATCGATCAGCGGCTTGCCGCCCTCATTCGCGATCTGGAAAGCGAGGTGATCCTTGCGCTCTTCCATGATCTTGGCCGCACGCTTCAAGATATCGGCGCGCTCATGCGCAGGCAGCCAGCGCGAACGATCGCGATACAAGTCACTGGCGGTCTGCAGATACCCATCGACCGTGGACCAATCATCCACTGGAACATTGCCGATTACCGACAGATCGAACGGGTTTACAACTTCGGGCATAGCTTTCCCCTAAATACGATGTGTGGTGGGCGCGCGGCCCACCAGATTATCAGAGCTTGGCGCTCAGTTCCTTGATGTCATGATTAAGGATCTGATCGTTCTCAGTGTAATCGACCGGACAATCGATCAGATGCACCCCTGGTGTATCGCGCGTATGGGCAAGCACATCGGTCAGATGCTCACTGCTTGTCACGCGGTGGCCATGCGCTCCGTAGCTCTCCGCATATTTCACAAAGTCGGGATTGCCATAGGTGAGGCCATAATCCTTAAAGCCCATATTCGCCTGCTTCCAGCGGATCATCCCGTAGGCATCATCGCGCAGAATCAGCACAGTCATGTTGAGCCCCAAACGAACCGCCGTTTCCATCTCTTGACTGTTCATCATGAAGCCGCCGTCGCCGCAGATCGCCATGACTTTGCGCTCTGGGTAAAGCATTGCGCTCATCATTGCTGAGGGCAGGCCAGCCCCCATTGTGGCGAGCGCATTGTCGAGCAAGACCGTATTGGGCAGATAAGCGGTGTAATTGCGCGCGAACCAGATCTTGTAGACTCCATTGTCCAGGCAGATGATGCCATCATCGGGCATGCTCTGGCGCACCTGACGCACAAGATGTGGCGGGAAAATTGGAAAGCGATTGTCCGCCTCTAGCGGCTGGGAATGGGCAACCTCTGCTGCACGATATTCCAGCATGCGATCACACGCACAGCCATCGCGTTTGGCGACCCCTTCTTTGATCTGCCAGATCGCATTGGCGATATCGCCGATCACTTCAATCTGCGGGAAATAGACTGGGTCCACTTCGGCGGTCTTCGTTGAGACATGGATGACGGTCGCGCTGCTATCGTTCATGAAGAACGGCGGTTTTTCGATCACATCGTGACCAACATTGATGATGAGATCGGCATCCTCGATCGCGCGGTGACAGAAATCACCCGCGGACAAGGCGGCACAGCCGAGGAACAGCGGATGCCGCTCATCAATCACGCCCTTGCCCATTTGTGTTGTGACAAAGGGGATCTGCATCTTCTCAATGAACTCGCCCAGCATATTGCTGGTCATCTTGCGATTGGCACCGGCACCAATCACCAACACTGGGCGCTGCGCGGCATCCAATGCCTCCACCGCCATCCGCACAGCTTTGGCTTCAGCCGACGGCCGACGCGCAACAGAGCGAGCGATAGGCACGGCATCGGTTGGTTCTTCAGCGATATCTTCAGGTAACTCGAGATGCGTCGCGCCAGGCTTTTCCTCTTCGGCTAGGCGAAACGCCTCACGTACACGGCTCGGAATATTGTCGCCGGCATGCAGCTGATAAGCGTATTTCGTGATCGGCCCCATCATGTCGACCACGTCGAGAATCTGAAACCGCCCTTGCTTGGATTTCTTGATCGGCTTTTGACCGGTAATCGCCAGCGTTGGCATCCCGCCAAGCTGTGAATAGGCAATCGCGGTCACCATATTGGTCGCGCCCGGCCCCAAAGTCGCCAGAAACACCCCGGTCTTGCCCGTGTGCCGACCATAGGTCGCCGCCATGAAACCAGCGCCTTGCTCGTGCCGGGTCAGCACCAGCTTGATCTGATTGGAATTCGACAGACTCTCTAGAAAATCCAGGTTTTCCTCACCTGGCACGCCGAAGATATATTCAACACCCTCCGCCTCCAGACATTCGATGAAAAGATCAGAGGCTTTTTTTGTCTCAGGCATTGGCGCTTGTCTCCTATCGCACCCGGCTCGCCCAATACGGCCAGCATGCGTACACTCGCTGTGCTATTCGCGCTGCGATGGCTCTGCGTTACAACACGATAGTGACGGTCTTCTATCAGTATTGCAAAGTAGCCCAACCAAAATCTTGCTAGGGCGATTCAATACCCGCGCACTGGATCAAAAATCGGCGCAACCGGCTCTCCGCGGCGATACTTTGCAAGATTATCGAGGAAGCGCGCCGCGCTGCGAATGAACATTTTATCCTGTGCGCGGCCAGACAAGTGCATAGAGACATGCGCATTGTCGAGCGTCCACAGTACGTGATCATCGGGCAGCGGCTCCGGAGTGGTGACATCCAAAAACGCACCGCCGATTGTCTTCGCCTTTAACGCTTCGATCAAAGCCGGCTGGTCGATCACCGCGCCGCGCGCAATATTCACAATGACCGCGTCGGATTTCATCGCGGCTAGTTCATCCACGCCGATCATACCGTCTGTTTCAGACGTGGCTGGCACCGCCAGGATGACCCAGTCAAACTCGCCCAGTTTTGCGCGCCACTCATCCGGTGTCAGCACACCTTCACCGCCGGAGCGGCGCACCACCGTCACATCGACATCGAATGCTTCCAGGCGCGGCTTGATCAGCTTGCCAATCGCGCCATAGCCGAGCAGCAAAGCCTTTGATCCGTGCAGCTCCCGCTTACCCGGACTGTCGAGTAGCCATTCACGCCGCTCCGCCGCGCGCATGACAGAGCGATAATCCTTTGCGATATTGAGCATGCCCATCACGACATATTCGGCGATGGTAATGGCGTTGATTCCGGCTCCATTGGTGACGGTGACGCCGCGTTCAATCAGGACATCCAGCGGCAGGAAATCCAGCCCAGCATAAATCGAATTGAGCCATTTCAACTTCTTCGCCGCACGCAATGTATCGGCCATCGCGGCCTGATCATACATGTCGAACCAGCCGATTTCTGCCTCAGGCACTGCCTCCAGCGCTTCCTCGTGCGTCATGAACCAGCGGACATCGATATCGCTGGGCAATTGCGGCTCAAGCAAGGGGCGGATCAGGCCGGATACAGCGAGGATCGTCATGTCAGTTTCCACTCCCACCCCATCGGATCGCCGTCCATCACTTCGACGCCCTGCGCCGCAAGCTCATCACGGATCGCATCAGAAGCGGCGAAGTCTTTCTCCGCCCGGGCAACCTTGCGTCGCTCAAAAGCTGCGTCGATCTCTTCTTCCGTGATCACCGCGTCCTTGGGTCGGATGCGTAGATCCGTCCGCGCAAGCTCAAACAGGCCGAGGCCTAGAACGCTATCGATCCGTTCTACGACTGCGCGCTTGATCCCCGCATCGATCTTTTTAGTCGCGAGCGCATCTTCCAAGGCTGTCAGCGCGATCGAGGTGTTGAGATCATCGGCGATTGCGGCCTCAAATTTCTCCAGCACCGGCGCAAATTTGGGGTGGTCGGTCACGCCGCCGCTTGGCGCATCGGCGATACGCTCCACCAGCATAACGATCCGCTTGAGTCGAGTGAGCGCAGCGGTCAGCCCTTCCCATGAAAACTCCAACTCGCTGCGGTAATGCGCCTGCAGGCACATCATCCGATAGGCGAGCGGGTGGTAGCCTTTGTCGACCAGCAATTGCAGGCGCAGAAACTCACCGGAAGACTTTGACATCTTGCCAGAGCGCTCAACCAGGAAGTTGTTGTGCATCCATATATTCGCGCCAGAATTGCGCGCATTGGAAAGGCCGGTGTCCTCTTGTCCGCCGCAGCCACAAAACGCTTGGTTCTGCGCGATCTCATTGGGGTGATGAATTTCGCGGTGATCAATCCCGCCGGTGTGAATGTCGAACGGAAAACCAAGCAGTTTTTCGCCCATGACCGAGCATTCGAGGTGCCAGCCGGGAGCGCCCTTGCCCCAGGGGCTGTCCCATTCCATCTGGCGTTTTTCGCCAGCGGGTGTCTTGCGCCAAATTGCAAAGTCAGCCGCATTGCGCTTGCCTTCGACTGTATCGATGCGGCCAAAAGTGTCTGCAGTTGCACTCAATTGCAAAACTGTAGACATCTCTCCAACGCCAACCGCCACAGCCATTGAAGCAACAGCGCTTGCAGCGGCAGCAGTCGCAGCAGCTTCATTTTTTGCGGTAAATGCGCGACCATTTCGTGCTGCGATCCGAGTTTTTTGCGCCGATGATAATACCGCTTCGTTTGCTTCCTTGGCTGCATCCAGCTCTTTTGTGACTGCGGCACCGTTCTTCGCAGCTTTGGTTATTGCTTTGATGGATTGCCTTGCTGCTTCCTCGCAAGCATCAACGGCGTTAATGGCTTCTATTGAAACCTTGTCCAAGTCTGTTCCAGCCAGTCGCCCGTAGTCCTCAATCGTCGAGACATCGAAATAGAGCCCGCTTTCCAGCTCATAGCAGTGCTTGTCTGCAATGCCTTTCGCGAACTCCAGCATCTCTGCGATGTAATCCGTCGCTACCGACCATTTGGCAGGCTGGCGGATATTGAGCGCCTTCACATCCGCCCAATAGGCCTGAGTGTAATGCTGCGCGATGTCCCAGATGCTTTGCGCCTTTTCAGACGCCATCTTCTCCATCTTGTCCTCGCCCGCATCCGCATCATCAGTCAGATGGCCAACATCGGTGATGTTGATGATGTGTGTGAGATCATAGCCCTTGTGAGACAAGGTCCGCCCGAGAATATCCGCGAATACATAGGCGCGCATATTGCCGATATGCGGATAGTTATAAACCGTCGGCCCGCAGGTATAGACGCGCGCCTCACTTTCATGGACGGGGCGGAATTCCTCAAGCTGGCGCGTAAGGGAATTGAAGAGGTGCAAAGGCGCGTCGGTCATGAAAGGCCATTAGCAGGTGCACATCCTTCGACAAGCTCAGGATGAACGGATTTCTTTTTCACCCCGTTCGTGCTGAGCTTGTCGAATCACGTGACAATAAGCGACGACTAAAACCCCACAAACTTAACGTGCTCGTCCAGCGGCACACGCTCTCGTTCATAATTGTTGAGCGGCGCATCGGGGTCGCGGTAGCCAATCGCCATCCCGCAAAATAGCATATAGCGCTCGTGATCCAGGCCCAGATGCTCGCGGATCACATTGGCATAGAGCGCCATGTATTCCTGGAAACAGCTATCGAGCCCTTCTTCGCGCAGCAGCAGCGCCACCGACTGAAGCCACATGCCAGTGTCAGACCATTGCGGCTCTTTCATCAGGCGCGGGAAATAGATGAACATGACGGCGGGTGCATCAAAGCTGGTGGCGTTGCGCATCATCGCCTTCATCCGCCCTTCGCCGTCTTCGCGCGCAATCCCCATTGCGCCGAACATGCCTTTTGAAACAACGTTCAGACGCTGCTTATAGGCATCCTCCTGCCCAGGCGCAGTCCAGTCATATTCGGCCTCTTGCGGAGGCGTGGTGGTGATTTTCGCCTGAAGGTCCGCCAGCGGCTGGCCTGTGACAACAGTGGCTTCCCACGGCTGGTAATTGCAGCCCGAGGCCGCCCAGCGTGCGGTGTCCATAACGCGGCGGATCGTCTCCAGTTCAACCGGCTGGTCGGTGAACTGACGCACGGATCGGCGGGATTTAACGGCTTCGGTTACGTTCATATCGATCTCTTAACACTCCAAGCTTATAATGAAGCGCATGAGCTTCATTTCGCGACTCTTCAAGCCCAAGGCCGCTCTACCTTCAATGGAACATCCGACTTTCGGAAAGATGGATGCCGTCATCGATTACGGTAGCGAGATGTATTTTTGGGAAATGACAAAGCCTGTATACACTCCGATCGGCAGAATTGAGGGAGCATTCGATGCAGGAGCAGACGGTCCAAGTGCCTCTCAATTGGCGCACTGGCACGAAATTATATCGGACTATGAGAGTTTTAAGCCCATTTTTGAGCCAATGCTCAAACAAACGCTTCACGAGTTCGACCGAGTGCATGAATTCGGTCAATTGAGGCCTTCAACAATCAGTTTCCATGATCAGCCAGACGTCGATGTCGACTGGGATTTGGCGTTTGAACACCCCATCTCCAACTCGATTTACACCGTCTGCTTCATTGGGAATCAACCAACAGCGGTCACTGTCGACGACTAACGCCGCGGCCCCTTCCCTTTCTCATCCTCAAACAGCTCTGCAAGCTGCTCCATGATGGTGCCGCCGAGCTGCTCGACATCCATAATCGTCACCGCGCGGCGGTAATAGCGGGTCACATCGTGGCCGATACCAATCGCGACAAGTTGGACCGGTGAGACGTTCTCAATCCACTCAATTACACCGCGCAAATGCGCCTCCAGATAGCCCGCCGAATTCACGCTCAGTGTACTGTCATCAACCGGCGCGCCGTCAGAAATCACCATCATGATCCGGCGATCTTCTGGCCGGTGGATCAGGCGGGAATGCGCCCACATCAGGGCCTCGCCATCGATATTCTCTTTGAGCAGCCCTTCGCGCATCATGAGGCCGAGATTGCGGCGCGCGCGGCGCCACGGCTCGTCCGCTTGCTTGTAGACGATATGGCGCAAATCATTGAGCCTGCCTGGACCCTGCGGCTTGCCATCGGCCAGCCAGGCCTCGCGGCTCTGCCCGCCCTTCCAAGCACGCGTGGTGAAACCGAGAATCTCTGTTTTGACCCCGCAGCGCTCCAGCGTGCGCGCCAGAATATCCGCGCTGATCGCGGCTATAGAAATCGGCCGCCCGCGCATGGAACCGGAATTATCGATAAGCAGTGTGACGACCGTGTCGCGAAACTCAACATCGCGCTCAACCTTATAAGACAGCGCAGTGCCGGGTGAGATCACCACGCGGGCCAGCCGTGCTGCGTCCAACACGCCCTCTTCCTGATCGAAGTCCCAGCTGCGGTTCTGCTGCGCCATCAGGCGGCGCTGCAGCCGGTTGGCGAGCCGGGTCACCACGCCTTGCAGGCCGGTCAGCTGACTATCGAGATAGGCGCGCAAGCGGTCGAGTTCCTCCGCATCGCACAGCTCCGGCGCCTCGACTTCTTCATCGAATTTCTCGGTGAAAGGCTTGTAATCCAGCCCATCAGGAATATCGGCCTGAGGACGATTGGGGCGGACAGGGGCATTGCTGGCATCGCCGTCCTCACCCGGTTCGCCGTCCTGCATTTCCTCCTCGCCGGACAGCTCAGTATCTGCGTCGCCGTCGCCATCACCTTCTGCTTGTTCGCCGGCCATATCGGTGGCCTGCGGATCAGCATCGCCCTCTTGCTGCTCGTCGCCTTCTTGCTCGTCGTCAGCGCCCTCTTCCTCATCGCCGTCATCATTGTCCGCCTCGTCCGGCGCATCTTGCGGGCGGGTGAGATCGAGATCGCGCAGCATATCCAGCGCGAGCTTTTGAAACGCCTGTTGGTCGCTAAGCGTATCCGTGAGGTTGCTGAGATCATCGCCGATCCGCTCTTCGATGAACTCACGAACCATTTCGACCCCGGCGCGCGCCTGCTCTGGCACTGGCTGCCCAGTCAATTGTTCACGCACGATCAGCGAGAGAGCGCTTTCGAGCGGGACTTCGCTGTTGTTTTGAGCGCGGGCAATCGGGTCGGTCGCAGTACGCTGCTCCACCGCTGCATCAAGATTGGAGCGAATGCCGCCGAATGCGTTCGCACCCAGCGCCTCATAGCGCACCTGCTCAATCGCGTCATAGCACGCGCGCGCAACCGGCTCTGGCGGGCTGCCGCTGGCGTGCAACCCTGCATTGTGGTGACGCAGTTTGAGCGAGAAACTGTCGGCGAACCCGCGCGCCTCACTGACTTGATCTGCTGGTAGTTCGCGGCCCGGCAGAGGAACACGAAAACGGGTTTCCGCAGAGCCCGGCACATCCGCGCTCCACGCCACCTCCACCTCTGCATCGCGCGAAATTGCGCGGCTGGCGCCGGTCAGCGCCTGCTTAAACGTGTCGAGAGGGGATTCTTCGGCCATTGATTAGCGTGCGTGCCTACCAGCTCAGACGATCTTCTGACCCGTCTTCGCCCAATCCGCCATAAACGCATCAATGCCTTTGTCGGTCAGTGTGTGATTGAACAGGGCTTTGATCACTTTGGGCGGCGCGGTCATAACGTCGGCCCCGATCTTCGCACTTTCGAGCACATGGGTAACGTGGCGCACACTGGCGACCAGAATTTCGGTCTCAAACATGTAATTGTCATAGATCAGGCGGATGTCCTCGATCAGGTCCATTCCGTCAAAACCATTGTCGTCGTGGCGGCCTACGAATGGCGAGATGAAGCTCGCACCAGCCTTCGCCGCAAGCAACGCCTGATTGGCAGAGAAACACAAAGTCACATTGACCATGGTGCCGTCCCCGGTCAGCGCCTTGCATGTCTTCAACCCATCAATTGTCAGAGGAACCTTGATACAGACGTTGTCCGCGATTTTGCGCAGCACCTCCGCCTCGCACATCATGGTTTCGTGGTCGAGCGCGACGACTTCTGCCGACACGGGGCCGTCGGTGATCCCGCAAATTTCCTTCGTCACTTCCATAAAGTCGCGGCCCGACTTGTGGATCAGTGACGGATTGGTGGTGACCCCATCGAGCAGGCCGGTCGCAGCCAGTTCTTTAATGTCGTCAATTTCGGCAGTGTCGGCAAAGAATTTCATCTCGTCTCAGGCTCCTGGTGGCAGATCACGAATCGCCAAACCTGATTGGCATAGCGCGGACACGCTGGCCAGCCGTGCAAGCGTCTGCTCTCCACGGTAATGTCACCAATATGATGATTATTGCGCAGCCGCACCTTGCCGATGGTCGACAGCCGCGCCCATATTAAAGGCTGATCATGAACCGCGTCCGCCTCCTTGTCCTCAATGCAGCGCTTGGCCCGCTTGATTACAAGCTGCCTGAAGGGGTCAGCGCGCCTGCTGGAACCGTGGTGCTGGCCCCGCTCGGCCCGCGCACGGTCACCGGCATTGTATGGGATGAGGGGCGCTTGCCAGGCCGCGAGTTTGACCCCAGCAAATTGCGCGCGATCCGAGAAGTACTGCCGGTGCCGCCGCTGTCAGAGCCGCTGCGGAGGCTGATCGAGTGGACTGCTGACTATTACTGCGCTGCGCCGGCCAGTGTCGCGCGAATGGTTCTCTCCAGCGGCGGTGCACTGGGTGGCCCTGCGACCATGACCGAGTACCGATTGAGCGGATCGGAAGGTTCAGGCCGTATGACGCCGCAGCGCAAGCTGGCACTTGAGACATTGGTGGGCGAGCAAGGCACTATTCGCGAGCTTGCCGGGATCGCCAGCGTATCAGAAGGCGTGCTGCGCGGGATGGTGAATGCAGGACTGATCGAGCCGGTGACGGTGGCGATTGATCGCCCCTTCCCGCCCGCCGATCCTGAACATTGGGTGCCCGACCTTTCCCCTGATCAGGCGGACGTTTCCGATCGCCTCGTGAACGCGGTGGCAGCGCGGGAATACGCCCCGTTTCTGCTCGATGGTGTGACCGGATCGGGCAAGACAGAGGCCTATTTTGAGCCCGTTGCCGAAGCTATCCGGCAGGGACGGCAAGTGCTTGTGCTGCTGCCCGAAATTGCCCTTACGGAGAATTTCCTCGTGCGCTTTGAGCAGCGCTTTGGCACGCCGCCTGTGCTGTGGCATTCGTCACTCAAATCCACTGAACGCAGGCGCGCGTGGAGGGCCATTGCCAACGGCACGGCAAGCGTTGTCGTGGGCGCTCGCTCGGCACTGTTTCTTCCCTATGCGAACCTCGGTCTGATCATTGTCGACGAAGCGCATGAGGTCAGCTTTAAACAGGACGAAGGCGTGCGCTACAACGCCCGCGATGTCTCGGTGATGCGAGCCCGGTTTGAGAAAATTCCGGTGGTGCTCGCCAGTGCGACCCCCGCGCTCGAAAGTCTGCATATGGCATCAACTGGCATTTACGAGCGATTGGAATTGCCGAGCCGGTTTGGCGGCGCGACCCTACCCAAGATTCGCCTCGTTGACCTAACGCAAGAACAGCCGGGCAGCGGGCGCTGGCTGGCCCCACCGCTGGTCGCTGCACTCGAAGATCGTCTGACAAAGGGCGAGCAATCGCTGCTGTTCCTAAACCGCCGCGGATTTGCTCCACTGACCCTATGCCGCAATTGCGGGCACCGGTATCAATGCCCCAATTGCAGCGCGTGGATGGTGGAGCATCGCCTATCCGCCCGCCTCGCCTGCCATCATTGCGGGCACGAAACAGGTGTGCCCGCCGAATGCGCAGAATGCGGAGAGCCGGATTGCCTCGTCGCCTGCGGCCCGGGCGTTGAGCGCATCGCGGATGAAGTCGCTGAGCTGTTCCCCGAGGCGCGCGTCGCGGTCGCCACATCCGACACTTTGGGATCGCCTGAACGCGCCGCTGACTTCATCGCTCAGGCAGAAGGCGGAGCGATAGACGTGATCGTCGGCACTCAGCTGGTGACCAAGGGCTTCCACTTCCCAGAGCTGACTTTGGTTGGTGTGGTTGACGCTGACCTCGGTCTGGAAGGCGGCGATTTGCGCGCGGCTGAGCGGACCTATCAGCAGGTCGCACAAGTTGCTGGACGCGCTGGGCGCGGAGCAAAACCGGGCGAGGTTCTGATCCAGACCCGGCATACGGATTCGCCGGTCATCGCCGCGCTCGAAGCGGGCGACCGCGATGCGTTCTACGAGGCTGAAACCGAGGCCCGCAAAGACGCAGGCGCGCCGCCTTTTGGCCGGTGGGCCGCGATCATCTTGTCGAGCGAGGACGAGAGAGAAGCGCGCGCCGCGGCCATGCGGCTGGGGGATACGCGGCCAGAGCAGAACGATCTCTACATCCTAGGGCCCGCGCCCGCTCCGCTGGCTCTGCTGCGCGGCCGCTACCGCTATCGCTTCCTCGTAAACGCACGGCGATCCGCCAACTTACAAAAGGTCATTCGCGGCTGGCTGGACACGCATAATTTCCCGCCTGGCCTGCGCGTCGGCGTCGACATCGATCCATATAGCTTCGTTTAGACAAACAGTTCGGCACTTTTTCTATGCCTGAGCATTAGAGGCCCCATGGCATCCAACCCAATCCTCATCCCCATCCTCGGCGACCAGCTAACCCGCACGCTCGCAAGCCTACATGGCCGCGCCAAGGACGACAGCGTCATCTTGATGATGGAGGTCTGGGACGAGGCGACTTACGTAAAACATCACAAGCAAAAGATCGCGCTCATTTTCTCCGCCATGCGCCATTTCGCCGCAGAGCTGAAAGAAGCAGGGTGGCAGGTCGACTATGTGAAGCTGACGGACGGCAACAATTCCGGCAGCTTCACGGGCGAAGTTGCCCGAGCAATTGAGCGGCACGATCCGCGCGCGGTCCATGTGGTCGAGGCAAGCGAGTGGCGCGTGCAACAAGCCATCGAGGAATGGCCCGACAAATTCGCTTGCGAAGTCGAGATAGCACCGGATGATCGGTTCCTCTGCTCGCACGCAGAATTTGAAGAATGGGCTGAGGGGCGCAAGCACCTCACCATGGAGCATTTTTATCGTAAGATGCGCCGCAAGACCGGCCTGCTGATGCTGGACAATGGCAAACCGAAAGGCGGCGAATGGAACCTCGATAAGCAGAACCGCGAACCGCCCAAAGGCGACATGAAAGCACCTGCCAGGCCGAGGTTTGAACCCGATGAAATCACCCGCGAAGTATTGGCCCTGGTTGAGGAAAAATTCTCTGATCACTTCGGCGATCTGGAACCGTTCGAATGGCCCGTCACCAGCGCCGAGGCGGAGCAAGCCGCCGATGCGTTTTTCGCCGAGCGGATCGAGAACTTTGGCCCCCATCAAGACGCGATGGTTTTCGGCTCAGACGACCTGTATCACTCCATGCTCTCAACCAGCATCAATTGCGGACTGCTCGATCCGATCACTTTGTGTCAGCGCGCTGAGAAAGCCTATGAAGAAGGCCGCGCACCGCTCAATTCGGTCGAGGGTTTCATCCGCCAAATCATCGGTTGGCGCGAGTATATCCGGGGTTTCTATTGGCACTTTATGCCTGGGTTGGAAGAAGCCAATGATCTGGAAGCGACGCGCGGCCTGCCCGAGTTTTTCTGGACCGGCGAGACAGACATGCGCTGCCTATCGGACTGCATCCGTTCGACCAAAGAAAACGCCCACGCGCATCACATTCAACGCCTAATGGTGCTCGGCAATTTTTGCCTGCTGGCCGGAATCGACCCACGCGCCGTGCAGGATTGGTATCTGGCCGTTTATGCTGATGCCTATCAATGGGTTGAGCTGCCCAATGTCTCCAGCATGATCCTCTATGCCGATGGCGGTGCGCTGGCGACCAAGCCCTATGCGGCGAGCGGCAATTACATCAATAAAATGTCTGATTACTGCAAAGAATGCAGCTATTCCGTTAGCAAGAAGACGGGCGACGGCGCATGCCCGTTCAATCCGCTCTATTGGCATTTTATGGACCGCCACCGCGACCGTCTGTCGAGCAATCACCGCATCGGCAGGATATATGCCACCTGGGACCGGATGGGTGATGAGAAGAAAGACGATTATCTCTCCAGCGCAGAGAAGTTCCTCAAGACACTAGAACCCGCTCGCGATGGATGGGCGCGCGATTAGGCGGCAGAGTTAGGCTGAAGACAGCGCCTTCATCAGGCCAGCTGCAGCCGCTGTGTCGACATATTCACGCAGCACCGTGATTTTGCCATCTGAGACTTCACCAACAACGCACACCATCAGGTCGATCTGACCACCATCGGGCAGAGTTCCGCGAACCCGGTGCTCTTCGACAAAGCCGGTTTCGGTCGCCGAGCGGATCGCCTCTTCGTAGCGAAAATCAGGAACAACCGCATTCACCACCCCGGTGAATTGCAGCAAACGATCGCGGTCCATTTCGGGTCCGCCATTTTGTGAACCGCGAAAGTTCTCAGCGCAGCATTCGCGCGCACGCTCCAGATCGTTATTCTCGAAGGCGTGGAACAATTGCTTGGCAAGGTCAGGTCCAGTCATGGCGGCGATGGTAACCGGCATTGCGGCGCTTGAGAAGCACCAGCAGGTACGAAGCCAATCGCGCGCATCGCCACAAAAGGCTCGACAATCCTGACGCCTACCGCAAAAGCTCGCCGCACAAACTTTGGGAGCTTATTTTCATGCTGACTGTCCACCACCTTCGCATTTCGCAATCCGAACGCATCGTTTGGCTGTGTGAAGAGCTAGGAATTGAGTATGATCTCAAGCTCTACAATCGAGATCCAGAAACGCGGCTGGCCCCGGCGGAATTGAAAGCGCTGCACCCGATGGAAATTGCCCCTCTGATCGAGGACAACGGCACGTTGCTGGGTGAGAGCGGTGCAATCGTGGAGTATATAGTCGGCAAATATGCACCCGGCACAGATCTGGTTCCAGGCGCAGACAGCCCGGACTTTGCCGATCACCTCTATTGGTTCCACTTTGCCAATGCGACGCTGATGACCAATGGCATGATGAGCATCGCTGTAAACGCGGTGGGCGCGGACATGCCGCCGCCTTTAATGAAGCGCATCACCAATGCCTGGGCAGCGATTGAGCGCCGACTAGGCGAAGCGGATTACTTCGGCGGATCGCAGCTGACGACGGCCGACATCATGATGGGTTTCTCGCTGACCACAGCGCGCGCGTTCAATGACATGAGCATCGACCACATGCCCAACCTTAAAGCATATCTGCAACGGATCGGCGCGCGCGATTCCTACCAAGCAGCGATGGCCAAGGCAGAGCCGGGCTTTCCGCCGAAATTGGACTAGGCGAGAAGGCCCGCATGGGGCACAAAGTTAGAGCAAGTGCGTGCCCCCTTCTCGCCGCAACAGTTCGCCCTTAATCTCCGGCCCATAGGCATATCCACCGATTGAGCCATCCGCCTGCACGACCCTATGACACGGGATCAGCACGGCAATATTGTTCGCGCCATTGGCCCCGCCCACTGCGCGGCTGGCCTTGGGGTTGCCAAGCGCTGCGGCTAGCTCTCCATAGCTGCGCGTTTCACCAGCAGGAATTTCGCGAAGGGCCTGCCAGACTTTCTGCTGAAATGCGGTGCCCTTCACATCGAGCGGGATGTGCGCGGCATTTATGCCGGGGTCTTCCACCGCTTTGGTGACCTCATCGAAAAGGGCGCGGAACTCGCCGCTGCCTGCAATCAACTCAGCCTTAGGGAAGCGTGCGCGCAGCTCTTCCTTGCCCTCGTTAAAGGCCAGGCAGCAAACGCCTTTGTCCGTTGCCGCGATCAGCATCTCGCCCAGCGAGGTCCCAATCACACTCCAATGTATGGTGCGCCCTGCGCCGCCGCCCGCCCAATCCTTTGCCGACATGCCCAGCCTACCTTTCGTCTCATCATAGAACCGCGAGGGGGCGGAATATCCCGCCTCGTAAACTGCCTCAGTCACCGAAGCCTCTTCGCCCAGGGCCTCGCGCACCCGCTCCTCGCGAAGTGCCCGCGAGTAAGCCGCCGGCGACAGACCTGTGGCGCGCTTAAACACGCGCTGAAAATGGGTGGGCGAATAGCCCGTGAGCTCAGCCAAATCATCTAACGTTGGCCGCCCCTCAGAAGCCTTGATCTCGTCAATCGCGGCCAGCACTGCCGCTTCGTCCCGTCCAACATCATCGGGCAGGCACCGCTTGCACGCTCTCAGTCCGGCTTCTCGCGCCTCGCCACCGGTTGCGAAAAACCGGACATTTGCAGGCGAGGGATGCCGCGCGGCGCATGATGGGCGGCAATAAATGCCTGTCGTGAGCACGCCGGTCACAAACCGTCCGTCAAAACTGCGATCGCGCTGCTTCACGGCTGCCCAGGCTTGTTCAAAGGGGATTTCGTTCTCGCTCATGCCATCTGTCTTAGCTGAATGCGCAGATAGTCACATCCCGAAGCTTGCGGTCAAAGTGAATGCCCGGCAAATACGCGGGCATGAACCGCATTCTCTTTGCCCTGCTGGGCTTTTTTGTCCTGTTAACTCCCATCAGCGCTCAGGCCGATGCCGGCGATGTTGATGCCGCTGCTAGAGGCGTTGTTCGCGTGGTCATCATCGGCAGCGATGGCGAAGAGGTCTTTCCGATCAGCCATGGCAGCGGCTTTGCCGTCAGCCCAACGAAGATCGTGACCAATGCCCATGTCGTGCGTGAAGCATTGCAGGATGACACATTGCGGATCGGCATTGTCCCCACAGAGGGTGAAGAAGGCGGCTTTGGCCGGGCCATAGCGGTTAGCCCGCGCAATGATCTGGCGCTGATCGAAATCACCGAGGGTTCACTCCGCCTTCCACCGCTCACGCTGGCCGGCGCGCGCAGCGGCGACATGGGTGAAGTCTCAGCCGTGGGTTATCCGATGAACGTCGACGTTGCCCAAGGGCTGGAATTCGGCGACATCTTTCGTGCGCAGCCTCCGGTCAAAAGTAGAGGCTTCTTATCTGGCGAACGCCCTAGCAGGCAGTTTGATACCATCCTGCACACCGCGCCGATTGCGCGCGGCAACTCTGGCGGCCCACTGCTCGATGGTTGCGGACGCGTGCTCGGCGTCAATTCATTCGGCGCGGATTCGGACGGATCAGATGCAGAGTTTTACTTCGCAGTATCCTTACGCGAACTACTCCCCTTCCTGCGCGCGAATGACATAGAGCCGCGCACCAATGCCCTGCCATGTCGCTCGATCGACGAACTGAACGCTGCTGAACGCGACCGTTTTGAGCAAGAACGCGCCGAGGCCCGCGCATTGGTCGCTGCGCGCGAGGCTGAGCTGGCTGACAAACGAGCCGCCGCCATGCGCCTAGCGCAGTTTGAAGTGATGGAGGAACGCGACAATGCCATGGCTCTCGCCATGCTGCTCGCGGTGATTACGCTTGGCTGCGGCTATATCGCCTATCAGGCGCGCCGTGATGGGGCGACCGGCAATAAGGTTATGATTGTTGCCGGAATTGGCGGTGCAGCCTTGGTCGGAACGATGATCGTTTGGATCACTCGCCCGGCATTCTCCGAGATTGAGGAACGGGTCGCCGCCGCGATGGAGGAAGCAGAAGCACCCGCAAGCGATGATCCCTCCTCGCTGGCTGATGACGGCACGCTGCTGTGCACCTTCATTCCAGAGCGCAGCCGCGTGACTGGAGCCCGGACCGATGATGTTGAGTTTGACTGGGCCGCTGATGGCTGCGTCAATGGGCGTACGCAGTATGGCATTGCGGGCGGCCAATGGTCGCGCGTGTTCGTTCCCAATGATGAAGCGGCGGTCTCGGTAAACTCATACGATCCGCAAACCCGAATATTCCAAACCGACCGTTATCTCTTACGCCAAGGCCCAATGCAGGATGCCCGTGAAGCGCGTTCCAAATATAAACCTGCATCCTGCGGCGTCACCGACGCGGCGAGCCAATTGGGTGAACAGCAATCCGGCGTGCTTGCACTGCTCCCGGATCGCCCAAATGAGCGGCTGGTCTATACCTGCGAATCTCGCGCCAGTTCGGCGGGCACGACCGGCGGCGATGCCGTGGATGGAGAGGAGTAGGCTCCCCTCCTCCAAAGCGCTTGTGTGACTAAGCAGCCAGCGCTTCCCCACTCAAAGTGATACGGTGCATCTCGCGGCGGTGGCCAGCGTAATCGTTCATCGCATTGTGCCAACTGGTGCGATTATCCCAGATCGCCACCGTGCCTGGTGCCCATTGCAGGCGGCATTGATTGTCATCGGTCAGCGCAGCATCGAGCAGTTTGGTGAGCAAAGGCAGGCTTTCTTCGCGCGTTTGCCCCACGAAATTGATCGTGAAGCCGCTATTTACATAGAGCAGCTTGCGGCCTGTTTGAGGATGACGGATCACCACCGGATGCACAGCGCCGGTCTTTAGGTTCTGACCGCGCAGATGCTCTCCCATATCCGTCTGAGCGTAAAGGCCGCCTTCCTCGTAGACATGATCGGCAGTATGATACGCCTCTAACCCTTCGATCTCTGCTTTGAGATCATCAGACAATGCGTCGTACGCCGCGCCCATATGCGCCCACATCGTGTCCCCGCCCTTGGGCGGCAGATCGCGAGCCACCAGGACAGAGCCCATTGCGGGGATTTGGTCATAGGAATGGTCCGTATGCCATGCGCCGCCAATATTGGTCGATTGATCGGCCTCTTTCTTCACCACAGCGATCTCATTGAAATCTTCCTGCAGTGGGAAATAGTTGTTCACATCGATACCGCCCCAACGGCGACCGAATTTGATGTGATCTTCTGGCGAAAAATCCTGATCGCGAAATACAGCAACGCCGTGCTCATAGATCGTCTGCTTGATCTCAAGCAGCTCAGAATCGTTGCAATCCGCCAACGAGACGCCGGAAACTTCTACACCGCATTGCGGCGCCATTTTTGTATGGTGCATTTTTGCCTCTCCTCCGATCCGTTTCTAAAAGAAATTGATCTGAGCGCAAGTTTGCCCCGGCAAATCACCCAACGCTTCACGTCGCGCACACGACGTGTAGACATGACGCGATCTAATTTAGGGAGCGACATAATGCTAAAGCTCGCCAAGGTGCTGATCGGTCTCATCGCCGCTCTGCATATCTACATCGCATGGTTTGAGATTTTTGCCTGGGAGGTACGCGGACCACGCGTCTTTCCAACATTCCCAGCGGAACTGTTCTCGCAGACGACAGCAATGGCAGCGAACCAGGGACTATATAATGGGTTCTTGGCCGCCGGCCTGATCTGGTCCCTGCTGATCAAGGATGCGAAATGGCAGGCCAATGTCGCCTTTTGTTTTCTGGCATTCGTGGCAACCGCTGGCCTCTTCGGCGCATTCACAGTTTCTCCCAGAATCGCGATAATCCAGGCTGTGCCTGCATTTGCTGCGATGATCTGCCTGTTTATCGGGCGCCTCAATGCAAGGCCCCAGCTGTCGTAGAGCCAAAGGACGCAAGCTGGTTTGCACAAGATGCAACCAATAAGAGCGGACTCGGCTTGCATCACCTCACACCCGATGCTAGGCGCGCGCCAGCTTTGCCGGAAGACCAATTTGGGCTCTGGAACAGACAAAGCGATGCATCGTTTTTTCGATAGACCCAAGAGGACTTTAAACGCGTGGATATTTCCGCCGGTATTCAGGCTAGCCTTGCAGGACGTTACGCATCAGCTCTTTTTGAGCTGGCAGCAGAAAACGGGACTGTAACCGCTGTCGAGACAGACCTTGAAGGTCTCGCCGCTGCGCTCACCGATTCGGCTGAGCTGCGCGCTGTCACAACCAACCCAGAGCTTTCGCGCAGCCAGCAGGCTGCAGCGATCAAAGGCGTCGCGGGCCACCTCGGCCTCAGCGAGCTTACTCAGAACTTTCTCGGCGTGCTCGCGGGCAATCGCCGCCTGTCGGCTTTGCCCGACATGATCCGCGCGTTTCTGATGATCGCTGCGGCTCAGCGCGGCGAAGTTACCGCCGATATCGCCAGCGCTCACCCGCTCAGCGTGGAACAACTTTCCGCCCTCAAGGACAAACTGACCGCACGCGAAGGTCGCACTGTTAAAGTGAACCCCAGCGTCGACCCAGAGCTTCTTGGCGGGCTTGTCGTCACTATTGGATCGCAGCGCATTGATGGCTCGATCCGTACTCGTCTCAATTCTCTCGCCCAGGCAATGAAGGCCTAAAGGACTACGAACATGGAAATCCGCGCAGCAGAAATCTCCAAGGTCATCAAAGACCAGATCGCCAATTTCGGCACCGAAGCTGAGGTCAGCGAAGTCGGCTCCGTTCTCTCCGTTGGTGACGGGATCGCCCGTATCCACGGCCTCGACAAGGTTCAGGCCGGTGAGATGGTGGAATTCGCCAACGGTGTTCAGGGCATGGCCCTCAACCTCGAAGCGGACAATGTCGGCGTCGTGATCTTCGGCTCTGACGCAGAGATTAAAGAAGGCGACAGCGTTAAGCGGACCGGCACTATTGTGGACGTTCCCGTTGGCCCAGGCCTGCTTGGCCGCGTGGTCGACGCTCTCGGCAACCCAATCGACGGCAAGGGCCCAATCGAAGCCGCTTCGCGCCAGCGCGTCGAAGTAAAAGCGCCGGGCATCATCCCGCGCGAATCGGTTAGCGAGCCTGTGCAATCCGGCCTCAAGGCAATTGACGCTCTTGTGCCTGTTGGCCGCGGCCAACGCGAACTCATTATTGGTGACCGCCAAACCGGTAAGACGGCTGTCGCGATCGACACCTTCATCAACCAGAAGAACATCAACCAAGGCGACGACGACAAGAAGAAGCTCTTCTGCGTTTATGTTGCCGTTGGTCAGAAGCGCTCGACCGTTGCTCAAATCGTGAAGCAACTCGAAGAGAACGGCGCGATGGAATATTCCATTGTTGTCGCCGCGACCGCGTCTGAGCCTGCACCGCTGCAATATCTCGCACCATACACCGGCTGTGCGATGGGCGAGTACTTCCGCGACAACGGCATGCACGCCGTGATCGTGTATGATGACCTTTCAAAGCAAGCTGTTGCTTATCGTCAGATGTCACTGCTGCTTCGCCGCCCGCCAGGCCGCGAAGCGTACCCGGGTGACGTTTTCTACCTTCACAGCCGCCTGCTAGAGCGCGCCGCGAAGATGAACGGCGACAATGGCGGTGGTTCGCTTACCGCTCTGCCGATCATTGAAACCCAGGCGGGCGACGTTTCAGCCTATATTCCAACCAACGTGATTTCGATCACCGACGGTCAGATCTTCCTTGAAACCGACCTGTTCTATCAAGGCATCCGTCCTGCGATTAACGTGGGTCTCTCGGTTAGCCGTGTTGGCGGCGCCGCTCAGACCAAGGCAATGAAGAAGGTTTCTGGCTCGATGAAGCTGGACCTAGCGCAGTACCGCGAAATGGCGGCCTTTGCTCAGTTCGGCTCAGACCTCGATGCCTCCACGCAAAAGCTGCTTAACCGCGGTGCGCGCCTGACCGAGCTGCTCAAGCAAGCTCAGTTCTCGCCAATGCCGTTTGAAGAGCAGACTGTATCGATCTTTGCCGGCACCAACGGCTATATCGATGATGTGCCGGTTGAGCGCGTGAACGATTACGAAGAGCAAATGCTTGCCTTCATCCGCAGCGAGCACGCCGACATCCTCAGCGACATCCGCGAGAGCAAGAAGTTCGAAGGCGATGTGAAGGATAAAACCGTCGCAGCGCTCGAAGCCTTCGCCAAGCAGTTCGCATAAGGCAAGGCCCAGGGGATAGCCAATGGCTTCACTTAAGGAACTTAAGGATCGGATCGGGTCGGTTAAATCGACTCAGAAGATCACCAAGGCCAAGCAGATGGTCGCAGCGGCGAAATTGCGCCGTGCGCAGGCTGCTGCTGAAGCTGCGCGTCCTTACGCAACCCGCTTGAACGCGGTTATGGCATCGCTCGCCAGCAAAGTGAGCGGCGATAGCGCGCCTGTGTTGCTCGCGGGGAATGGCAAGGATCAGCGTCACATGCTGGTGTTGGTCAACACGGATAAAGGCCTGTGCGGCGGTTTGAATTCAAACCTCGTCAAAGAGGCAAAGATTCAGGCAAAGAAGTTGATTGCTGAGGGCAAGGACGTCTCGTTCTACCTCGTCGGCAAAAAGGGCCGCGCGCCAATCAAGCGCGAGTATCCCAATGGCATTGCCAAGCATTTTGACACTTCAAACGTCCGCACACCGGGCTTTGAAGAAGCAGACGCGATTGCCGCTGAGCTGGTCGAGATGTTCGATGCCGACGCATTTGACGTGGCTCACCTGATCCGCCCGGATTTTCAATCGGCTCTGGTTCAAAATCCAACCACCACTCAGTTGATCCCGGTCCCCTCGCCTGAGGTCACCGAGGACAGCGATGCTGTGGTTGAGTATGAGCCAGGCGAAGAGGAGATCCTTGAAGAGCTGCTGCCGCGCTACGTGAAGACGCAAATCTTCGGCGCTCTGCTAGAGCGTGAGGCGTCAGAACAAGGCGCCTCGATGACCGCTATGGACAATGCGACTCGCAATGCCGGCGACCTCATCAACTCACTGACAATTCAATACAACCGCAGCCGTCAGGCCGCGATTACTACCGAACTTATCGAAATTATTGCTGGCGCAGAAGCGCTGTAAGAATCACAGGCTAAGGAAACACCATGGCTACCGCACCCGTCCTCAACCAGACCACCAATGGCACGATCGCCCAGGTCATCGGCGCTGTCGTTGACGTACAGTTCGAAGGTGAACTGCCAGCGATTTTGTCCGCACTCGAGACCAAGAATGGCGACAACACGCTCGTTCTGGAAGTTGCTCAGCACCTCGGTGAAAACACCGTTCGCACCATTGCGATGGATGCGACCGAAGGCCTCACTCGCGGCAGCGAAGTGATCTCGACCGGCAAGCAAATCTCTGTGCCTGTTGGACCAAAGACGCTTGGCCGCATCATGAATGTGGTTGGCGAAGCGATTGACGAGCGTGGCCCAATCGGCGCGGACATGACCGCTCCGATCCACGCAGAGGCACCTGCCTTCATCGACCAGTCGACAGAAGCAGCGATCCTTGTGACGGGTATTAAGGTTATCGACCTTCTCGCACCTTACGCAAAGGGCGGTAAGATCGGCCTGTTCGGCGGTGCCGGTGTTGGTAAAACGGTTCTTATTCAAGAGCTGATCAACAACATCGCAAAGGGTCACGGCGGCGTATCCGTATTCGCCGGTGTCGGCGAGCGTACACGCGAAGGTAACGATCTCTACCACGAATTCCTCGACGCAGGCGTCATCGCCAAAAACGACGCTGGCGAAGCGATCAGCGAAGGATCAAAAGTGGCCCTCGTATTCGGTCAGATGAACGAGCCTCCTGGTGCCCGTGCCCGCGTTGCCCTGTCCGGTCTGACCATGGCGGAATATTTCCGCGACCAAGAAGGCCAGGACGTTCTGTTCTTCGTCGATAACATTTTCCGCTTTACGCAGGCTGGCTCGGAAGTGTCCGCTCTGCTCGGCCGTATTCCTTCAGCGGTGGGCTATCAGCCAACCCTGTCGACCGACATGGGTAACCTGCAAGAGCGCATCACCTCGACCACCAAGGGTTCGATCACCTCGGTTCAGGCCATCTACGTGCCTGCCGATGACCTTACCGACCCTGCGCCAGCAACCTCGTTTGCACACCTTGACGCAACGACCACGCTGAACCGCGCGATTTCGGAACTGGGCATTTACCCAGCGGTTGACCCGCTTGATTCCACCAGCCGCGTTCTCGAACCGCGCGTTGTTGGCCAAGAGCACTATGAAACCGCTCGTAAGGTCCAAGAGACCCTGCAGAAGTACAAGTCGCTGCAAGACATCATCGCCATTCTCGGCATGGACGAGCTTTCTGAAGAAGATAAGCTGACCGTTGCCCGCGCGCGTAAGATCCAGAAGTTCCTCTCGCAGCCGTTCCACGTTGCTGAGGTCTTCACCGGTATCCCAGGCTGCTTTGTGCAGCTTGAAGACACCGTTGCGTCGTTCAAGGCCGTTGTCGAAGGCGAGTACGATCACCTTCCAGAGCAAGCCTTCTATATGGTTGGCGGCATCGAAGACGTGGTCAAGAAAGCCGCTGAAATGGCTGAGGACGCCTAAGGGCGCTTAAAGGTAAGTCTGATGGCTCTCCACTTTGAACTCGTAACCCCTGCCCGTCAGGTCCGTAGCGAAGACGTGCACATGGTCGTCGTGCCCGGTGCCGAGGGCGAATTCGGCGTCCTGGAGGGCCACGCGCCCTTCATGTCGACTATTCGCGATGGGGCGGTGCAGATTTACAAGACCGAAGGCGCAGAGCCGGAAACCATTGAAGTTAAGGGCGGTTTTGCCGAAGTTGGCGATACTGGTTTGACGGTTCTGGCGGAGCACGTCGAAGCCTAAGTGCGAACCGACATCAATTGAGTTTTGAAAGGGGCGGCTTTAACGGGTCGCCCTTTTTCTTTCCGATTAAGCCGCTCGGCCCATCAGCACGCTGGCGCATTGCGGCATAGGCATGGCGCGCTCTTCCAACTCATCGAGGGTCTCTGGGATGCCCGCACCCGGCATTTCTTGCGCGATAAAATCGATCAGCGAGCGCTGAACGCGCTGCTCAAATTTCAGGCTGACATGCTTGCCGTAAACGCTGCGGACGCGCAGCGGCAGGCTGAGGAATCCAGCAACCAGCAAATACATCTTTTGGTTTGCTTTCAGTTTGAGGCTGTCATCCATCACAATCTCAGCATCGGTTTGCGTGAGCCAGACAATCATTGCGGATTCTGATTTGCCGTTGATCATTAGAGTAAGGCTTCTTGCCTTTGCGAGTTCGTGATTGCCTGCCGTGTGCATCGTGTGATCCTTGGTGTTTAGAAGTTCGCGTCTGCACACGGTTAGACGGCAAAAAAGTTAACGCGGATTAACTCTGGTCTGTAAAATGATGTAAATCTCTTCGGCCATCGGGCGAGCATGAAGCGCGGCGATTTGGCGATCTTTTCGCTTCCCATATGCGCTGCAAATTGCCACTCTCTGCTCTGATGCTCTGACGCGAATTCTCATTGGAGAGGACATTTGAAACTTGTTTCCAAATACGCAATTTCGGCAGCGCTTGCCGGAGTGCTTGCGATGACCACCGCAACACCGGCCGCAGCCGACGAACAAACCACTGATGCTGAACCTGCCGCCCACGGTGTGCCAGGCCCAGAGCAGGATCCCTACATCTGGCTGGAGGAAGCACGCAGCGAGGAGGCCCTCGCCTGGGTTGAAAACGAAAATGCGCTGACGCTTGCCGCGATGGAAGCTGATCCCCGCTTTGAAGCATTAAAAGCCGAAGCACTCGCCATTTTCGACAGCGAAGATCGCATTCCCTATGTGAGCTTCCGCCCGGATGGCCTCTACAATTTCTGGCAGGATAAGGAGAACCCGAAGGGTCTCCTGCGTCGTACAACCCTGGAAAGCTACCAGAGCGATGAGCCGGAATGGGAAACCATTCTGGACGTGGATGCGCTCGCCGCTGCGGAAGGTAAGGAATGGGTCTATCAGGGCTCAACCTGTCTGCCCCCTGCCCTTAATAAATGTATGATTGCGCTGTCAGATGGCGGTGAAGATGCCACCATCATGCGGGAGTTCGACACCTCTACCAAGAGCTTTATCGAAGGCGGCTTTGAGCTCAGTGAGAAAAGCCAGGGCGGCATTCAGTGGCTCGATGAAGACACACTGCTTGTCGGCCGGGACTTTGGCGGCGACACACTTACAGAGAGTGAATACCCCTTCACCTCGCGGCTGTGGAAGCGTGGCACGGCTTTAGCCGACGCACGCGAAGTGTTTCGCGGTGAGAAGTCCGACGTGTGGGCCGGCGCCAACTTGCTGCGCGACAATACGGGCACCGTCCATGCGATGACGGCATTTCGAGGCGTCAGCTTCCACGAAAGTGAGTATTTCGTTTCCAAGGACGACCAATGGGTCCAGCTTGATATCCCTAAGAAGGCGTCTCCTTACGGGATTGTTGATGGGCACCTGCTCTATTCAACTGATGTTGATTGGGAGGTGGACGGTCAGACCTTCCCTGCGGACAGCCTGATCGCGGTCGATCTGGAAGAATGGAAAGCCGATCCGAACGGCGCGGCCAAAACTCTGGTTTGGGCACCAGCGGAGCGCCAGACGAAGCGCGGCGGAGCCATCACGGGCAATGCGTTGTTCGTGACGATGCTCGACAATGTCGTTGGCAAGGTTTTGCAGTTCAACTTCAAAGATGGCGAATGGGTCAGCGAGCAGGTCAATCTGCCGGACAATGCGACACTCGGCATTGCGGCATCTTCATCAGAAACCGACCAGATCATGTTCACCGTCACGGATTTCCTTAATCCAACGACTTTGTACTATTCCGATGGTGGCGCTCCTGAAGTGCTCAAGACCTCGCCCAGCCGGTTCGACAAGACCGGTATGGAGGTTGAGCAACATCAGGCCACCAGCGCCGATGGGACGAAAATCCCTTACTTCATCGTCAAACCCAAAGGTATGGCGATGGACGGCAACACCCCGGTCTTAATGAGCGGTTATGGCGGTTTCCAAATCCCGCGCCTGCCCGGGTATATGGGCACCACTGGCAAGCTGTGGCTGGAGAAAGGCGGCGCTTACGTGCTGGCCAACCTACGCGGTGGCGGCGAGTTTGGCCCAGGCTGGCACCAAACGGCCATCCGCGAGAACAAGCAGCGCACCTGGGACGATTTCATCGCCGTGGGTGAGGATCTGGTTGGGCGCGGCTTCACCTCGCCTCAGCATCTCGGCATCCAAGGCGGGTCGCAGGGCGGCTTGCTAGTCGGCACGGCCTTCACTCAGCGGCCAGATCTGTTCGGCGCGGCAATCGTCGCGATCCCGCTGTTCGATATGCTGCGTTATCACGTGATCGGGCGCGGTGCGTCGTGGATCGGCGAATATGGCGATCCGCGCATTCCGGAGCAGCGCGCATGGATAGAAGGCTACTCGCCCTATCAAAAGATCGTCGAGGGTGTGGATTACCCTGCCCCGTTCCTGTGGGCTTCAACCGCGGATGATCGCACGCATCCGGCCCACGCCCGCAAAGGCGCAGCCAAACTGAAAGCGCTGGGTCAGCCCTATTATTACTTTGAGGATATGACCGGTGGGCACTCTGGCGGGGTTGATAACGAACAACGCGCCAAGCTTCAGGCGTTGCAATATGTTTACCTGATGAAGCGCCTTATGGATGAGCGCGAGAGATAGGTTGAAGCCGCCTCTGAGGGCTGAATTTCAGCACCTCAGCGAGTCTCAATCGAAGGGCGATCGGTGCATAAAACGCATCGGTCGCCCTTTGTGCATCAAGCTGTGTAAGCGCATCCGACACTTTCCCAACGGTTCGTCGCGCGGGCAGCACCTATAAGGTGGTTAGGTCAAAATTAACCATGTTTGAAAAGACGGAATTAAGTCTCTGAGGCTCAATTTTCTATCACCGGGGGCGGTAATAGGAGATTATCTAATGGCTTATCCGCGCGACATATCCATCGCTGAGGCAATCAAGCGTGCAGGCTTGCCCCACTCACACCGGGTACACTGGTCAAAGGCTCGCAAGGCAGACGTCGTACGCGCCGTACGCGAGGAAGTGATCAGTTTTGATGAGGCCCGCGAGCGCTATTTGCTCAGCCGTGCAGAATTTGAGCAATGGGAACGCGAGACAGGCGGAAACGTCTATCGCATCCGCTCTCTCGAAGAGGCGTAAGCCTCACAATACTGGTCTAGTCTTCGACCTGGTACCGAATGTTGCGGCGGAGTCCCCTTACTCCGCCGCGACTTTGACCAATCTAGTATCGGCAAGCCAGGTGAGCATGAAACTCAGAGGACTTGTTTACCCTCAATCACGCCTTCTTCTTCGTCGCCTTCTTCTTTTTCATCGTATCGTGGAAACGATCGGCCCAGCCTGGCTTCACGAATTGCTCGGCCCGCACCATGCGCAGCTCTCCGTCGGCAACATCGCGGCTAACCGCGCTACCTGCCGCGACAATCGCGTCGGCGCCGATAGTAACCGGCGCGATCAAGGCGCTGTTTGAGCCGATAAAGGCGCGCTCGCCAATCACGGTTTGATATTTGAAATAGCCATCGTAGTTGCAGGTGATGGTGCCCGCACCGATATTCGCGCCAGCACCGACGGCCGCATCGCCAAGATAGGTTAGGTGACTTGCCTTTGCGCCAGGCCCCAGCGTCGCCTTCTTCATCTCGACAAAGTTGCCAACGAAGGCACCCTCTTCCAGCACCGCACCCGGACGGAGCCGCGCAAACGGGCCGACCTGGGCGCTGCCCCCCACAGATGCGCCTTCAAGGTGACTAAACGCCTTGATATGCACGCCATCAGCGACAGTGACGCCGGGGCCAAACACGACATTGGGTTCAATCGTGACATCACGGCCAATCTTCGTATCGTAGCTGAAGAACACAGTCTCTGGCGCGCGGAGGCTGGCACCGTCCACCATCGCCTGTTCGCGTCGCGCGGCTTGCCAGCGCGCTTCTGCCTGGGCGAGCTCACTGCGCGAATTGATACCCGCAACTTCATCGGGATCATCGGTGCTGACCACTGCACACACGCGGCCATCTGCAATCGCAATATTGACGATGTCGGGCAGGTAGTATTCGCCCTGAGCATTGTCGTTATCGACCCGGTTCAGCAGAGCAAACATATCCTTGGCGCTCGCTGCCATCAGGCCAGAATTACACATGCGGCAAGCGCGCTCTGATGCGCTCGCATCTTTGAATTCGACCATCTTGCTAATTGCGCCGTCATTACCGGCAATCACGCGGCCATATTGCAGCGCATCCTCCGGCTCAAAGCCCAGCACCACAACCGCTGTCGCATCATCCTGATGCAATCGCTCCAGCATAGCCTGCATAGTCTGTGCTCTTACAAACGGGACATCGCCATAGAGTACAAGCACATCGCCATCGAAGCCCTCTAGCGGGACCTGCGCCTGCTGCACCGCATGGCCCGTGCCATGCTGCGGTTCTTGCAAAGCGGTGTCAGCGCGGCCAGCCACAGCCGCCTCGATTTGTTCCTTACCGGCGCCAACCACGACAACGCGCCGCGTCGGGCTAAGCTCATCAACCGCGGCCATCAGATGGTCCAGCATGGGCCGCCCTGCAATCGGGTGAAGCACTTTGTGAAGGTCGGATTTCATCCGGGTTCCCTTGCCCGCGGCAAGGATGATGGCAGCAAAATCAGTCATGCAGCCTGCCTTATAAGTCTGCTTGCATGAAGTGAAGCCGTGCACGCGCAAAACCTTGCGATTTCACGTCTGTTGGGCCAACCGCATCGGCATGACAAATTTCCCCTTTGATGCCGTAGGCTTCGACCTCGATGGCACCCTGCTAGATACGTTTCGCGATTTGGGCACGGCGGTGAACCATGCGCTGGAGCTTGGCGGTTTTGATCCGGTCCCGGTGGACAGTTCAAAAGACCTGATCGGCGGCGGCGCAAAGATCATGCTGGCGCGCGCGATAGACGCCCAGGGCGGATTGCCGAAAGAAGAATTTCGCAAGCTCTACAAGGCCATGTTGCGCTATTACTCGCAAAATAGCGCTGTGTACTCCAGGCCTTACCCCGGCGTACTCGAAGCGCTGGACGAGCTGGCCGCACGCGGTGTCAAAATGGCGGTCGTCACCAACAAGTTTGAAGAGTTTGCGACCGATATCCTGAATACGTTGAGCCTGACCGAGCGCTTCGTCGCAATTATCGGCGGCGACAGCATGGGCAAAGGGCCCGACGGCACATTCCTGTCCAAGCCTCATCCAGAGCCCGTTCTAGCCGCGAAAACAGCATGCAATTCGTCTGCCTTCGCCTTTGTCGGAGACAGCTCCTACGATGTGGCAGCAGCCAAAGCCGCTGGCGTTCCGGTGATAGTCGCGGCCTATGGCTATTGCGACAAACCGCCGCACGAATTGGGCGGAAATGCTGTCATTGATTCGTTCGATGGCCTGATTTCTGCCTTGGAATCGCTCTAAGGCCTTAGCCTGCCCTTACGGCACGCGATATCCCAGCCCAGCGGTGTTGCATCGCAGCAAAGAAACTGCCACGCAGCGCCCACATAAACTTTACGCGCGCGTAAACCGCGCCACACCACTCGCAGGAGATACAAGCCATGACCATCGATTTCAAAGACAAGGTAGCCATCGTAACCGGCGCAGGCGGAGGCCTGGGCAAGGCATACGCGCTTGAGCTGGCAAAGCGCGGCGCGAAGGTTGTCGTCAATGACCTCGGCGGTTCACGCGATGGCACCGGCACGTCAGACGCGGCTGCTGAAGTGGTTGCTGAAATCGAAGCGGCTGGCGGCGAAGCGATGGCCAATGGCGGCTCGGTGACTGAATATGACCAAATGGAAAAGATGGTTGCCGACACCAAGCAAAAATGGGGCGGCGTTCACGTTCTCATCAACAATGCTGGCGTCCTGCGCGACAAGACCTTTGCCAAGATGACCCCGGATGACTTTGAGTTCGTTTTGAAAGTTCACCTGACCGGCTCTGCTTTTGTCACCAAAGCATGCTGGGAAACCTTCCGCGAGCAGGCCTATGGCCGGGTTCTCATGACCGCTAGCTCCACTGGCCTGTTCGGCAATTTCGGCCAAGCAAACTACGGCGCGGCAAAGCTGGGCCTCGCTGGCCTCACCAAGACGCTGCAACTCGAAGGCGCGAAGTACAACATTCGCTGCAACTCGCTGTCACCAGTGGCTGGCACTCGCATGACAGAAGATCTCTTCCCAGAAGAAGCCTTTAAGCTATTCGCGCCTGAAAGCGTTGTTCCAGCGGCTCTGTTCCTGGTCAGCGAAGACGCACCAACCAACGCTATTGTCGGCGCTGGCGCTGGCGGCTTCCACTCTGCCTGGACCGTAATGAACGACGCTGTGTGGCTCACCGACGAAGAGCGCACCGTTGAAGGCTTTGCCGCGCGCTGGGACGACATCAGCGATTTCTCAAACCTGGTTGCTCCGCAGTCTGGCAATGAGCAGTCGGGCGCGATCCTGAAAGCCATGCAAAAAGTAACTGGCACTGGCCCAAGCAGCGCTCGCAGCTAAATTTCTGAAGTACTACAGCGTTTAAATCTCACAACTGGATAGCCCTCGCGTAGAAATGCGTGAGGGCTATCTGCGTTTAATTACCGAAAAAGTTGTCATTCCAGCTAGGGTTTCAATGACTAATCGCCTCTGAGAACTTCCCCTAAAGAGGTCTATAACTGCCAACCCCCACTTGTTAATCCGGCAGAGTTGACACAAATTGTCGGCGTACAAACGGGGGAATTATGGGAATTTCTGACGGAATAAGAGTCCTTATCGCTCGCAAACAACGAGCGATCATTGCGCTCTATATCTTTCTTGTTGCAATGGCGATTTATCTACTTGGAGAGGTACTTGAACTTGCCGGCGTAATCGACATGAACGCGATTGAGCTGTCCACTCTAACCGCTGTTTTCGCAGTTTTTTACGTCGCGCAGCTACCCGTTCTTATTGGTTGTATTGTCGTAGTGGCGATGTGGATTCATCGTGCACACACCAACTTAATCGATGCCGGCCATAGTGATTTGGAGTTTTCACCCGGCTGGGCCGTCGGATGGTATTTCATCCCAATCGCCAACTTGTTTAAGCCGTTTCAGGCAATGAAAGAGCTATGGAATACTAGCTTTGGCCTAAGCAACGATTTCGGCGGTGAGGCGCCCTTTGACATTAAGGCCTGGTGGGGTTGTTGGATTCTAGGAAATATCATCGGCTGGCAAAGTACGAGATTGTCATTGAACGACGATGCCGGAGCCTATCAGATCAGCTTAATAATGGGGGTAGTTAGCAGCATTCTATCAATCGCAGCCGCTTATTACCTCATCGGAATGATCCGCGAGATCACCAACGTTCAAGAGCAAGAAATCGGAGTGCAAGACGTCTTTGCATAAAGGCTGGTATTAATCGTCGACCGCTTTCACAAGTCGCCGCTCAACCGGAGCAAGGACATTTGCCAGGTCGTGCCCACGTTTGAGCGCTTGGCCATGCTCGCCAAAGAGCGTCCACATACCCTGCTTCTGGCGCAGACTTGGACGCTTTTCGATCCGCGCCTGCGGTCGCTCAGCGGCACGGCGGAAAGCTGAGAACATCGCCGCACTTTTGTCAAAATCCATCGCGTAATCGCGCCATTCACCGGCGGCCACCATGCGGCCGTAGAGATCCAGGATGCGCTGTAATTCTTCGCGCTCAAAGCCAACTTGGCCCTGCGTGCGGCCTGGAAAGGCAACAACAGAACCATCCGGTACAGTGCTTGCGCTCATGCGCGATCATTTCCGCTACGCTTGGCGGCCGGTACTTGCTCATGCGCGTCTTGATCTTGCAACGGCACACCGGACTTCAATGCATTCATCTCTGCCCGCAAAGCCGCGATTTCACCTTCGAGCTTCTCAACACAATCCACGCGGTTGCCCTCTGCATCCTCGCAATTGGGAGTGCCGTAGGGGGTGAATTCTTTGATCCATTCTTCCGCTGGTACAAGCGTGGATCGCGCCTTTAGACCGACCATAGTCGCCCCTTCTGGAACATCATCGGTCACGACTGCGTTTGCGCCTACACGGGCGCGCTTACCCACGGTGATAGGGCCAATAATCTGTGCCCCGGAACCGATGATCACATTGTCACACAAGGTTGGATGGCGTTTACCGCCCTCGCCATTTGTCGGATTTGTGCCACCCAAGGTGACACATTGATAAATTGTCACATTGTCACCAATTTCAGCCGTTTCGCCGATCACCGTGAAGCCGTGATCAATGAAGAAATTCTTCCCGATTTTCGCGCCAGGATGGATATCAATAGCCGTGAGAAACCGGGAAATATGGTTCACAAGCCGTGCGATAAAATACAGTTTCGCGTCGAATAGCCAGCTCGCAATTCGGTGAAAGAACAACGCAGAAACCCCTGGATACAATAGGATTTCCCAACGCGATCGCGGGGCAGGATCGCGCGCATGGATCGAGTCCAAATAGGATTTTAGCCGATCAAACATGATTTACTCCTTCGGCCAAACGCGCGGATTTTGCAAATTCCATCACAACAGCCGTTGCTGGTCTGGACCGTGCGTTGCCTCCAGCGCGTCACGCCAAACTGACATGGTGGCCGGGACCTGACGTTCAAGGCTGATCCGATCAATTGCAACGACAAGTCGCTCAATTGCTACATAGCTGCGGACCGCGCGCGGGATCAGATAATCCGCCGCTCCATCGGCCAGTGACAGGCTGCGCTGCTCGGCAATCGCATGGATCAGTTCCGCCGCCATTTCATCGTCCGGTTCACCAATTTCAAGCTGAAGCGAGCCTCCTACCCGCGAACGCAAATCGGGCAGCGTTATTTGCCACGGCTGCGCATTGGCGATCAGCAACAGCGGAACTCCGCTTTCCTGCGCTGCGTTCCAGCGATGAAACAGCTCCGTCTCGTCTTCACCATCTGCCCCATCGACCACATTTATGCCCTGCGCCGATGCCCAGCGCCCGATCAGGCTCTTGCCGGAGCGTGCAGGGCCTGTGAGCACTGCTGTTCGGAACGGCCAACCGGACGGGTCAGACAAGGCCTCAACCACGCCCACATTGGCATTGCCAACGATAATCCGTGCGGGATCGCCCTGACTGTGTGTCTCAAGCGGAAGTGCGATTTGTGACATCTTGGAAACGAGCTTTGCCGCCTTTAGCGGCTGATGGCGAGTGCGTTTGCGCCCTGACGCACATTAAAGCCGCGTGCCCGCAGTGCGGCTGCAAGCTGGCTCAAGTCACCGCCAAAGCTGACGCTCATAACCGAAGTTCCGCCAATCGCTGTGCTGGTAACGGCCGTGCCGCGCACGCCGCCGGTCCCGCGAACGGCCCCGATTGCCGCATCAAAGCTAGCCGCATCCGGCGTAGCAAATTGGACGACGAAACTGTTCACAACGACGGCCTCTGGCGTCGGGGTGTCGGTCGGCGTTGCTCCCTCTAACGCAGGATCGGCAGCCTGAGCTGCTGCTGCCGCTTCGCGGGCGCGAATAGCTCGCCCGATCTCAATCAGGCGCTGCAGCGCAGGATCCACCTGACCTGAACCGCCAAGACGCAGGGTGGGATCTGGACGCAATTTCCCATCAACCAGAGCCTGCTCAAAAATATTGTCGAAGCGTTCCACCGCTTGGCTCAGCATAGCGGGCAATTCTCTCGGGTTTTCCGCCGTCAGCGAAAATCCGTCGAGATAGGTGCTATCCGGGCCGTAACGCGCAGTGAATGTGCCCTCGATTGGTCCGCCGGGATATTGATGCTCCAACTTCGCCACCGGCACCAGGACATCAGCGGCAGTGTATTGATCGAGTACAGCCCGCCACCAGGCACGGCTCCGGCGGCTGACCTGACCATAGTTGAGCAGCAGCGAATCGCCCCCGGCGCCGCTGGGCCGGACATAGTCAATCCGGCTGGTCCCCGGATTGTATTCCGCCCACGCTCTTTGCCATGGGTTGCGCACTTCAAATACGGTGTACGCCCCGCCCGATACCGAGACCGGCATAACCAACATCGGGGCCGAGCTGCGCTTCTGTGCTTCGCCGCCCAGATAACGTCCAGCCCGCTGGCGATCAAAGATCACGCCAAGGGTCGCGATGTAGCGTTTCGGCCCAATCCGCTCTCGCTCAATCACAATTGCAGATACCATTGCATTAAGCTGGCTGTCCGAGACAGATGGCCCGTTGACCTTTTCCCAGGCCAGCCGCTGCGCCCGTTTCCATGCCTCTTGGCGCGCTTCTTCGCCCGTATCGCCTTTCACATCGACCTCAATGCCGCGCACATCAATGTCGCTTGATGAGGCCGTCGGCGCGATGCCGCGATTCCCCGACACCTGAGCCAAAGCGATTGCCAATCCGACACTCAGGAGCGCAAACACGCCGATCACTGCCAAAGCCCTTGAAAAGGCACGGTTCCAGCGGGTTGGCTGAGCGGTCGGCATAGGGCCGTTCGAGGCAGAAAGCATTCTCATCGGGGAAAAGCTTGCGCCTTTTGCCGAAAGACGAGTGGAATTCCAAGCGCGAATGGCTAAACGATGACCATGAGTGGCAAGAACTCCCCATATACTTACGAGCAGGCCGGTGTTTCAATCGCTGGCGGCAATGCTCTAGTCAAAGCAATCGGCCCCTTGGCTAAGTCGACCGCGCGCCCTGGCGCCACCAGCGAGCTGGGCGGCTTTGGAGGGTTCTTCGATCCAAAGGCCGCTGGCTACGACGACCCTTTATTGGTCGCGGCAAATGATGGTGTCGGCACCAAGCTGAAGCTGGCGATTGAGCATGACCGCCATGACACCGTGGGGATCGATCTGGTCGCCATGTGCGTCAACGATTTGATCGTTCAGGGCGCGGAGCCTTTGTTCTTTCTTGACTATTTCGCGACTGGGAAGCTGGAAAACGGCATTGCAGAGCGCGTTGTCGCTGGCATTGCCGATGGCTGTAAGCAAGCAGGCTGCGCGCTGATCGGCGGTGAAACCGCTGAGATGCCAGGCATGTACGCACCGGGTGATTATGACCTTGCTGGATTTTGCGTTGGTGCGGTCGAACGCGGCGAGCAACTGACCGGCGAGAAAGTGGCGCCGGGCGATGTGCTGCTGGGTCTTGCCAGCTCTGGCGTTCACTCGAATGGCTATTCGCTGGTGCGCAAACTGGCCGAGGACTTTGAATGGAAGCTCGATCGGCCCGCCATTTTCGATCAGGAACGGCTGCTGATTGACGCTTTGATCGAGCCGACCCGCATTTATGTGGCGAGCCTGCTGCCGCTGGTTCGCGAAGGACTGATCAATGGTCTGGCGCATATTACCGGCGGCGGATTGCTGGAAAATATCCCGCGCATCCTGCCCTCGGGTGCCCATGCCATGGTTGATGCCGCAAATTGGCCTCAGCCCCGGCTGATGGCTTTCTTGCAAGCGCAAGGCCACATCGAGCCAGCCGAAATGGCCCGGACGTTCAATTGCGGCGTGGGCATGGTTCTGTCGGTCGACCCAGACGATGTTGAGGAAGTAACCAAGCGTCTCGAGGCGGCGAGCGAAACAGTGCTGAACATCGGCGAAATCGCTGGCGGCCCGCGCGGTTGCACCGTCATAGGCGCCGCGGGAGTATGGTCAGCGAACGCAGATTGGGACGCGACGCATAGTGGCTGAAAAGGCCAAAATTGCGGTCTTCATTTCGGGCACCGGCACCAATATGGCCGCATTGCTCTATGCCAGCAGGCTCCCCGGTTCCGCGTTCGAAATTGTGCTGGTGGCGAGCAACAAAGCAAATGCCGAGGGGCTGAAGCTCGCCGAATTGGAGGGCATCTCTACATTCGTCCATTCGCATAAGGGCCACAGCCGCGAGAGCCATGACCTTGCGATGGAAAAAGCGGTTCGCAAAGCCAATGCAGACTACATCGTGCTGGCTGGCTACATGCGGATACTGTCAGATGAATTTGTCACGCGCTGGCTGGGTCGGCTGATCAATATCCACCCTTCCCTACTCCCCAAATACAAGGGGTTGGAAACCCACGCCCGCGCAATTGATGCGGGAGATAGCCACGGCGGGGCAAGTGTGCATTTGGTCGTGCCAGAGCTCGATGCCGGTGAAGTGCTTGCGCAGGTAGAGGTTCAGATCGCGCCGAATGACACACCTGACGCTTTGGCAGAGAGGGTGAAAATAGCAGAGCATCAGCTCTATCCCCGCGCAGTGAGTGATTACGTTTCGCGCGGCAATGATCCGGCCCATCTGTTTGAACGCGTCCGCACGCTGGCTTTAGCTCTGCCCGAAACGCATGAGCGCGAGAGCCATGGGTCCCCAGGCTTTCGGGTCGGCAGCGAGAAAACCGGCAAATATTTCGCCTATTTCAGCGACCGCCACCACGGTAGCGAGCATATCGCATTGCTCGTCAAAACCAGCGGAATGGACGAGCTGATGGACCTCGTGGAAGCTCAGCCAGAGGCCTATTACAAGCCAGCGTTTTACGGCGCGAGCGGTTGGGTCGGCGTGATCCTGAACCGGGTCGATATCGACTGGGACAGTGTGTCAGAATGGCTCACGCGCAGCTGGCGCTCGGTTGCTCCGGCTCGCCTCACCAAGCTGCAAGATGCAGCGGACATGTTTTAATCCAGCCGCACTTATGCAGCCGCGCACATCCCCGCTTGATCGCACCCGATTGGTCGACCGGTCCAGCGCCTTTCTGGGCCGTGCATGGTCAAAGGGGTGGCTGCCAGAACCCGCCACCAAAGCGGAGGAACTGTGGGCCATCGCCACTAAAAGCTTTGGCGACAATGCGAGCGCTTATGAGCGCGCAGGCCGCAACGAGGAAGATGTCGCTGACTTCCGACTGAGACTTGAAAAACTGACAGCAAGCGTAGTTGCCGAGGCGGATCTCAACCCGCTCGGTCGGGCCATGGCGCATGGCCAATTGGTGCGTGTCATCAAACAGCGCCTGCAATTCGGCGCATTGTGGACGGCCAAGCCCGCACTCACAGAAACCGTGCTCGCACCGCCGATCATCATCATTGGCCACATGCGATCGGGCACGACCCGTGTGCACCGTCTGCTGGCCGCCGATCCTGCGCACTCTTCGACCCGCTTTTGCGACAGCTGGCATCCAGTGCCCAGTAAACTGCATTCGCGCCGTTTTTGGGGCGGCCTTAACCTAACGATTGCGCGGCGGCTCAACCCGTGGATTGATGCGCTGCATCCAATGAGCTCTGGCCGGGTTGAAGAAGAGCTCGGCTGGCTGGCGTGCGCGCTCAATCATTCGACTTATCAAACCCAGTGGCACATCCCGAGCTATAGCGCGTGGAGCGAAGCGCGTGATGCGGGATCGGTTTACCGCGAGTTTGCCCGTATCCTGCGCACTGATGCGGCGCATCGCAATGTCGCGGACCGCCCGCGGGTTATGAAAGTCCCTCAGTTTTCCGAGGATTTGCCCGCATTGCTGGCGCAGTTTCCGGACGCCAGGCTGGTCGTAGCGCAGCGGGACAGCGAGGATGTACTGCGCAGTGCAGTGTCCATCGTCGCCAATCAAATGACCATTCAGTGCGACAATTGTGACCTCGGCTGGATCGAACAGGAATGGCAGCGAAAGCTCGATCTGCGCGACGCCCGGATGAAAGAAGCGCTCGAAAATTGGGATGGCCCGGTAGCGTACTTACAATTTACCGCCCTTGGCGATGATTGGGAGCGGGAGATTACACGGACCTATCAGGCGCTTGGCATTGAACTGTCCGGAGAGGCTCTGATCGCGATGAAGCGCGAAATGGTGGGCCATGAAAGCGCGGATCACACCGCTCACGCGGGCCAAATGGCTGCCTTTGATCAGGCACCAAAGGATTAGGCGCACAAAAAAGGCCGCCCCTCGCAGAGCAGCCCTCTTTTTAGCTGTTGCTAGCCGAGAATTAGCCGACGATTTCGTCTGCGCCGAAGAAGAAGTCGATTTCGATCTTCGCATTCTCTTCGCTGTCCGAACCGTGGACAGTGTTTTCACCGATTGAGAGCGCGTGCTCCTTACGGATGGTGCCCGCATCGGCCTCCGCGGGGTTGGTTGCGCCCATGATGTCGCGGTTGCGCTTCACGGCATCTTCGCCTTCGAGCACTTGTACAACAACAGGCTCGCTCATCATGAACTCAACGAGTTCGCCAAAGAACGGACGCTCTGAGTGAACAGCGTAAAAGCCTTCAGCCTGCTCGCGGCTCATGTGGATGCGCTTGGATGCGACAACGCGAAGGCCGGCGACTTCGAGCATAGCAGTGACTGCACCGGTCAGATTGCGGCGAGTTGCGTCAGGCTTTATGATCGAAAAAGTGCGGGTAACCGCCATGATGAATATCCTTGATATAAAGGCGGCCAAATTTGGTCCGCCGAAAAGGGAGTGCGAAACGAAATTTTACAGTGTGATTTCTGGCGCGCGCCCTAGCCGCGCCGCCGCTGCGCTGCAACCCCGCACTTACTCGTCGAGACTACGCACTTTGGGGAAATGCGGTCAGTCGCCCGCCATGGCCGGGTCAAACCCAACCAATAACTGAGCCATGGTGATTTCGGATTCGGGTGTAGCATTCAGCGTAATCGTGCGGCCTGTGCCATCTTTGCCGCCCAGTATTTGTGCGCCGTCCGCGTCCATCTCAAATTCGATTGGAATGCCTGCCTCCTCAGCCTGCTTGCGATAGAAAGCCGCCACTTCCTCTGGGCTGTCTTTCGTCTCCATCACCAGCATGGAGCCATGGGTCTCGGCATCTTTGAAGCTGGTGTTGTTGATCACCGCCGCGCCCGGATAAACCGAAAATCCCGCTGGCAACTCGACCGGTACATTTTCGCCGGAACGAACCGTGGAGGAGCCGTTCTCCGTCTCGATCGTCATACTGGCCTCGCCAGTCTCCGCATCAATCGCGTACTCGCCGGGGGCCTCAGCCTGATCGCCCGACGCGTCGGACCCACATGCTGAAAGCAGTACCGTGATTGCGACTAGGATGGCGGAACGGTGCATAACAAACTCCTTAAACCAGCGCGCACCATCTGCTGAGCTTGCGCTCAAAGCAAGCGCTCAAGCGACTTTGACCCATTTGCCATCATCCTGGCGGAAGAATGAACGCTCCAGACCCTCTGCCCCATCAAGCGAACGCCAAGTGGCTCTGGCGGCATCAAGGCTTGTTTCATCGAACAGCAGGAAAGCGCGCTCAAACCCGGCTGGATCACGCCATTCACCATCCGCAAATACGACATGGCTGGCGCTGTTCAGGGCCTCGCATTTGTCCGACAACAGGATTGGATGCTGCTCCGCGCCCTCGCCGGAGGCATCGCCATTGGCGAGGAAACTCTCCGGCCCAGCCTTCCATAGCCCACGCGAAATATCCTGGCGGCGCTGAGTATCGCCAGCCACCACCAGCAGTCGCTGATCAGAGCCGAGCACCCGCCTTGCGATCAGCGCCACGACCTTTTCAACCGGGTCACGCGATAGCTGCCAAAAATCAACTTTCATGAGACTTGCCCTAAGCTAAACCACCCACGCCCTCCACCCTTCCACCCGGAATATTTTCGGATACAATCCGGGTGGAAGGGTGGAGGGCGCGGGTGGCTGAGCTACTTCACGTCGGAACGTTTACAGCGTTCCGAGCAATAGAGCACATTATCCCAGTCGCGTTCCCACTTCTTACGCCAAGTGAATGGGAGGCCGCAGCTCGCGCAAATCTTGCTCGGCAGATCAGATTTTTTGCGTATTTTCGGGATAGGCTGCGCTCCTATCCCTCAAGGTTATCCGCCACGAACTGATCGATCAGGCGTGCTCCAAAGCCAGTTGCGCCCTTGTCCCAGCTATGCCCCGGCTTGTCCGCCCAGACCATGCCCGCAATGTCGCAGTGCGCCCACGGCGTGCCCTTTTTGATAAAGCGGTGAAGGAATTGCGCCGCTGTGATTGAGCCGGCAGGACGCGGGCCAACGTTTTTGATGTCAGCAATCGGGCTGTCGATCAGCTTGTCGTAGGCGGGGCCAATCGGCATGCGCCACAGCTTATCACCGCTGCTCTTGCCCGCTGCCAGCAGCTTGTCGGCCAGCGCATCGTCATTGGCGAACACGCCGCCATGCTCGTGGCCAAGCGAGATGATCATCGCTCCGGTCAACGTCGCAAAATCGACGATTTGCACCGGATTATACTCTTCCTGCGCCCAATGCAGCGCATCACACAGAACCAAACGCCCTTCCGCGTCAGTGTTGATAACCTCGACCGTCTGACCATTCATCGTGGTTACAACATCGCCAGGGCGCTGTGCCTTTCCGTCGGGCATATTTTCAACCAGACCGAGCACGCCGATCACATTGGCTTTCGCCTTGCGGCTAACCAAGGACAGCATGCCGCCAGCAACCGCGCCTGCGCCGCCCATATCCCATTTCATATCTTCCATGCCGCCCGGTGGCTTCAGCGAGATGCCGCCAGTGTCAAAGGTCACGCCTTTGCCGACAAACACGGTCGGTTTTTCCCCTTCAGTGCCGCCGTTCCAGCGGATGGCGAGGATGCGCGATTCGCGTTCTGAACCCTGTCCGACGCCGAGCAACGCGCCCATGCCCAATTTCGTCATCTCGGCCTCGTCCAGCACGGTCAGCTCAGCGCCTGTGCCTGCAAAGGCCTCTTCACACAAAGCGACAAAGCTCTCTGGATAGACCACATTGGCGGGCTCTGCGACGAGCATGCGGGTGAATTCGGTGCCCTTGGCCAGTGCCTCTGCCGCAACCCAGGCGACTTCGGTGCCATCCGGGGCATTGATCACGGAGACCTTTTTCAAGGTCGCTTTCTTCTCCTCCGCCAGCGTGGTGCGATATTTGTCGTGACGCCATGCGCGCAGACGCGTCGCTAGCAGAACGGCAGCGGCCTCTTCGCCAGACAAATCCGCATGCCCCAGATCGAGCACCATTTCGGTTTCACCCGAGGTGAGGTACTTCGCGATCAGTGCAGCGCCAGCGCGTTCAACATGCATGCGGCGCGCATCGGCCGATGCTTCGCCTGCCCCAGACAAGGCAACGCGGCGCAGCACTCCGTCGTCCATTGCAAAGCCCTCAAAAACCTGGCCAGCCCGCCCAGCAAAACGAGCCGCCTTTGCACCATCGGCCAGCGCTGCATCAAGATCGCTCAGGGAATCGCCTTGATTAACAATGCGAGCTACCAAGCGAACATCGGATGGGGATTGGGCGTTGAATTCGATTTGCATAACAACTCCGGGTTGTGCCTCCGGTCAAAGCCGGAATTTGAGCCAATTTGGCCGCCAAGCGAAAGCTATGGTCGACAGGTGGCGGAATGGCGATTGCGATTAGGCGTGAGCGGTGCGATAGGCAAGCCATGTCGGGAGGTTTCAGGTACGGCGTACGCGCCGCGGCTTCAACACAGGTGTTATGCCGGATGCGTCCAGCAGCGATTGCAATGCTGCTGGCGGGGCCTTTGTCATTGTCTGCGCCTGTGCTTGGCCAGACGCCAAATCCGACGCAGGAAGAACTCGATCTGATAGAACGTCAGATGGAGCAAGAGCTGGTGGTGTACAATCCGCCGCAGACCACTCCTCTGCCTCAACCAATCCAGTCACTCACCGAAGCTGACCTCTCAGATTCGCAGGCTACAGACAGCGGTGAACGCATAGACTTCGAAGCCGATGAGCTTGCCTATGACAACACCGCCGACGTTGTCACTGCTCGTGGAAACGTCGTCCTGCGCAGCGATGATCGCTCGGTCCGCGCTGACGAAGTGCGCTGGGACCGCAGTACCGGAACAATCCTCGCCAGCGGAAACGTTCGTTTGGTCGACGAAAGCGGCAACCAACTGTTCACTGAAAGCGTCGAGTTGACCGACACTTTTGAAGCAGGTGCGATGGAAGACCTGCTGCTGGCTTTGCGAGCGGGCGGACGTTTGGCCGCGCGGTCAGGCGAGCGCGGGGATGACGGCACAATCGTGCTCAGCGACGCGGCGTACACAGCCTGCGCGCTAGCCGATCAGGAAGACTGCGCCAACAATCCCAGCTGGCGCATCACTGCTGACCGGGTGACCTACGACCCTGAGGATACGAGGGTCCGCTTCCGCGGAGCCGTGCTTGAATTGTTTGGCGCGCGCATTCTCCCCTTGCCCGGTCTTGCGATCCGCACTGATGGCCAGCCGGTCTCCGGCTTCCTAGTGCCCGATGTGAGGATCTCGCAAAGCAACGGCCTGGAGCTGTCGACCGAATATTACTGGCGGATCGATGAAAACAAGGACCTGACCCTTGGCGGGTTTGTCTACACCGACGTTGCGCCAATGGTATCGGCCGAATGGCGTCATCTGACCAGCAAAGGCGCCTATCAGATCACCGGCTATGCCACACATTCTCGCCGGATCGTCGACAATAACGGGACGCTGGCAAGCTCCAGCGATCCGCGCGGCCATCTGGATGCGAATGGCAAATTCCAATTCTCACCCGAATGGAGCCTGACCGGGTCAATCCGGCTAGCGAGCGACCGCACTTTCCTGCGCCGCTACGACCTCAGCCGCGATGACAGGCTACGCTCCACAATCAATCTGGAGCGCATCGACAACGATTCTTATCTCTCCATCGCCGGCTGGGCGACGCAGACATTGCGAATTGGTGCGGATCAAGGGCAAGTTCCGGTGGCTCTTCCAGCAATCGATTACCGCCGCCGGATTGCTGATCCCGTTGCCGGGGGCGAGCTGGAATTGCAGTTCAACTCGCTCAACCTCTTGCGCAAAGATGGTCAGGACACGCAGCGCGCCTTTGCAGGTGCACGGTGGGATTTGCGGCGTCTGACGAACTTTGGACAAGTGGTGACGCTAAGCGCACTCGCTCGCGGCGATGTCTATCACACTGATGGGACACTGCTTACCGCAACGGAGATTTATCGCGGCAATCCGGGTTGGACCGCGCGGGCAATCGCGATTGCAGCGGTGGATGTGGAATGGCCCTTTGTTGGCGAAGCCTTTGGCGGCACACAGGTTCTCAAGCCACGTGTCCAAGTGGTCGCGAGCCCGCCGATCCGCAATCTAGCCGTTCCAAATGAAGATTCGCGGGCAATCGATTTGGAGGATTCCAACCTCTTCGCGCTCAACCGTTTCCCCGGCTATGACCGGGTCGAAGACGGCGTTCGTGTAACCTGGGGCGTCGACTGGGAGCTACAACGACCTGGCTGGCGGATCAAATCGACCATCGGTCAATCTTATCGCTTTGATGCTGCGCGCGAGATATTCCCAGACGGCACCGGCCTGTCAGAGCGTGTATCTGACTTCGTCGGCCGCACCGAAGTGCGGTTCCGTGACTTTGTGAACTTCACCCACCGATACAGGCTCGACAAAGACAATTTGGCCATCCGCCGTAACGAAGTCGATATGACTATAGGCAGCCAGCGAACCTATGTTGAGCTCGGTTACCTCAGGCTTGATCGCGACATTCAAGACCTGGAAGATTTACAAGACCGCGAGGAAGCACGCGCGGCGGTACGCGTTGCAATTGACCGCAGGTGGTCGATCTTTGGCTCTGGTGTGTTCAACCTCACCAATGAAGACGAAGACCCGACTTTCTCACCTGACGGGTTTGAGCCGATCCGCACCCGACTTGGCGTCGCTTATCAGGATGAACAGCTTGAGTTCGGGCTAACCTGGCGGCGCGATTTCATCACTGCCGGTGACGCAGCACGAGGCAATACGTTCCAACTGTTCTTCAGCTTGCGCAACCTCGGGTTTCGATAAGCCGTTGAGGAGTACGCCGAAGCCGTTGGCACAGCGAAAAAAAGCGGCTATTCGCGCAAAACGCAGGGGGAAACGCGGCTCTTGGCGCAAAATTACGCTCAGCGATGGTTAAGCCATGAGCTGGCATTGGGCGAGATAGAGGGTTGCGCGGCAAGACTTACCATGGCGTAAGCTGCGGAAACCAAAATACATTTAGATTAAAATCGGGATTTACACGTGACACGCAAATTTTGGTCAAAACTTATCGCTCCGGCGGCTTTGGCAGGTCTTGCAGCGGCTCCGGCGACACTGCTCGCACAGGCAGCTGCGCCAGCCAATCCGTTCGGCATCCCCGACAGCGTGACCATTTTTGGTAGCTCCAACCCAAATGTGCGCACTGCGACCGCGATCGTGAATGAATTTGTCATTACCGGCACAGACATTGATCAGCGCGTAGCCCTGGTTACGGCAGCCGCTGAAAACCAGGTTTCAGAAGAAGAATTGGCCCGGTTGCGCCGCCAAGTGCTGCGCAATTTAATTGATGAAACTCTGCAAATCCAGGAGGCGACGAAGCTTGAGCTGCCGGTCGATCCTGCTGAAGTGAACCAAACATACGCGCAATTGGCCGCGCAGAACTTTGGCCAAGACCCAAGCGCGATGGACACTTATCTGCGCAGCATCGGCTCTTCGCCCGCTTCTTTGAAGCGTCAAATCACGGGCGAATTGGCATGGCAGCGAGTGCTTAGCCGCAATGTCACTGCATTCATCAACGTCTCTGAAGAAGAAGCACGCGAAGTGCTGAAACGGCTGGAGGCGGATCGCGGAACGGACGAATATCGCCTCGGTGAGATTTACATGTCCGCCACCTCGGAAAACCGCGAAGCTGTGCGCCAGAACGCTCAGCAAATTGTCGAGCAATTGCAGCAAGGCGGCAGTTTTGTTGCCTATGCGCGTCAATATTCCGAAGCAACCACAGCCGTAGTGGGCGGCGACACCGGGTTCCTCCGGCTCGGCACACTGCCTGGTCCGATGGCCGAAGCCGCGCAGCAGATGCAACCCGGCCAATTGGTTGGACCGCTGGAAATTCCGGGCGGCTTCACGATTATGTATCTGATTGAGAAGCGTCAGGTGCTAACCGCCGATCCATTGGAAGCCCTGCTTAGCCTCAAGCAAATCTCCATCACTTTTGAGCCAGGCACGACCGAGGAACAGGCGGCGGGCCGGGTCGAACAATTCGGTACGTTTATCCAAGAGCTTCGCGGATGCGCGGATGCGGAATCAGCGCGCGACATCTTGGGCGCGTCGGTTGTGTCCAACGAACAAATTCCTGCTCGACAGCTACCTCAGCAATTGCAGAATATCGTTCTCAATCTGCAAGTTGGTCAGTCCACACCGCCATTCGGCTCAATCGCAGAGGGTGTGCGCGTTCTGATGCTGTGCGGCCGCGATGATCCGCAGATTGCAGGCAGCCCGACCGTTCAATCGGTGATGAACCAGATTGAGGAAGAGCGCATTAATAAGCGTGCTCAGCGTTACCTGCGGGATCTGCGCAACGACGCCTATATCGAATACAACTGAGCATAGCTTAGGTGGGTTCCGCTGCGCTTCCCCTCGCCGTTTCCTTAGGCGATCCGGCGGGGATCGGGCCAGAACTCATCGCGCATTGTTGGGCGCGCCGTGCGGAACGCGGCATAGCGCCATTCTTCGTCGTAGGCGGCTTTGACGTTTTGCGAGCCGCCGCCGAAGCAGTCGGCGCAGACTGCCCGGTCGTTGCCATCGGGGACACCTCCGAAACCAAGGAGGCGTTCTCAGACGGCCTGCCCATTCTGGTCGGCGAGGATTGCGACTATCGCCCCGCCCAGCCCGACGAGGAAGGCGCAGCTCTTGCGATGCATTCTCTTGCCGAGGCCACACGAATGGCCCTGCTCGGCAAAGCCTCCGCCCTAGTCACAGCGCCGGTGGCAAAGTCGCAATTGGCTAAAGTCGGGTTCGATTTTCCAGGACAAACTGAATTTCTCGCCGCCGTTTGCGGGTTGTCGCCCTATGATGCAGTGATGATGCTGGCCGGGCCGTCATTGCGCACCGTACCACTAACAGTGCACATCCCACTGAGCGAAGTCTCCACTACTCTGTCGTCTGAGCTGATTCAGCATAAGGCGCAAATTGTCGCTGCCGCATTGGCGCGCGATTTTGGAATTGCCACACCGCGCTTGGCCGTGGCCGGCCTCAACCCTCATGCCAGCGAGGATGGCAAGTTTGGCGACGAGGAAGCCCGCATCATCACGCCCGCTATCGACGCACTATACGAAAGCGGCATCGACATCAGCGGCCCCCATCCGGGCGACGCTTTGTTCACTCCGCGCGTCCGCGAAGGCTATGATGCAGCCCTTTGCATGTATCACGATCAGGCTCTGATCCCGCTGAAGGCGTTGGAGTTTGATGAGGGCGTGAACGTAACACTCGGCCTGCCGATCATTCGCACATCGCCCGATCATGGCACCGCGTTTGATATTGCAGGCAAAGGCATCGCCGATCCAGGCGCAATGATCGCGGCCATGCAAATGGCCGCGCGATGCGCCGAGGTGCGTTCTGGCACTGTGGCGGCGCACAGCAACAATGCGTGATCTCCCACCGTTAAGAGAGGTGATCGCAGCACACGGGCTCAGCGCATCCAAAAAGCTCGGCCAGAACTTCCTATTTGACGAACAATTGTTGGATCGGATCGCAGCCATTCCCGGTGATCTGGGCGGTCAAAACGTGCTGGAGATCGGGCCCGGACCTGGCGGGCTGACACGGGCTCTGCTGCGCGCGGGCGCGAAGGTGACGGCGATTGAGATGGATGATCGCTGTCTGCCTGCCCTCGCCGAACTAGCCGAAGCGTTTCCGGACAAGCTCAGCGTCATCCACGGCGATGCGATGAAGCTTGATCACAATGAGATCATGGGCGGTGAACCGTATCATATTGCTTCCAATCTGCCCTACAATGTTGGCACCGCTTTGTTCGTGAACTGGCTGAGTGGCACGCAATGGCCTCCACAATGGCGATCGCTCACTCTGATGTTTCAACAAGAGGTCGCTCAGCGGATTGTCGCGCCCTCTGGCGGCTCAGCGTTTGGTCGCTTGGCGGTGCTCGCGCAGTGGCGATCCTACGCGAAGCTCGCACTCAAGGTACACCGGAGCGCCTTTACCCCGCCGCCAAAAGTGATGAGCGCGATTGTTCATGTCACACCCAGCGATGCGCCTGAAGGTGTTACGCCTCGCACGCTTGAACGTATCACTGAGGCTGCCTTTGGACAGCGCCGAAAGATGCTGCGTCAGAGCCTCAAAGGCGTGCCAGGCGCGCTGGACGCGCTGGCGCAAGTCGGCATTGAACCAACACGCCGCGCCGAAACGCTGAGCGTTGATGAGTTTGTGCGGACCGCTCGTCAGCTTGATACGCTTCTTTAAGAAAGCGCCTTTAGCACCCCAGCTCAAACGCATTGTGGGAGCGGATAATGTTTGGGTTCAGCAAGAAAAAACGTCTGATCGAAGGTCCAATAGATTTCGCATCGGAGGTCGAGATTGATCGCAGTGTCGCTGACGTATTCCCTCTAATCGATATTGCCGATCCTCGCTTCTGCCATGCGCAGCGCGGTGCGAACATAGCCCCGGTTCAAAGTGAAGAAGGTCGCTACGACCTGACCATCGCAGAGATGGAAGGCGTTACGTTTCAATTCCGGGTTTTGGAAAACGTCCCCGGCGCTCTCCACAAACTGGAATGCATCATCGAACCGCGGATCAATGACCTGACCCATTCGATCGAACTGTATCACATTGAAACAATCGGTGAGAGGGCATGCCGCGTTGAACTGACAACCACCGCGACGTTCGATGAAAGTCTCTCTGATGAAGAGGTCGCTGAAGAAATCGCGACCATGAGTGCAGCAGTCAACATGGACTTGCTAAAGCTCAAGGTGCTCGCCGAAGATGGCGTCGAAGCGGTCGAAGCGATGGATAATGACCCCTTTAATGGCATCGAAATCGACGGGATCGAATTTGACGAAATCGACCTTAGCGAATTTGAATAGGCGCATTTACGCGTTCTTTCGCTCCCTCGTCTTACAGGTCTGTTGAAACCTCAAAGGAGTGCCAAGCACTCCGGCTGTGACGCAACACATTGGCATTGATTTTACGCACGGCGCCGAGACGTTGGGCGGCATAGATTTGTCAGCATTGGGAAGGAACCGGGCGATCACGCTGGTTAATTTGACGTAACCAAGCTTGCCAACGCGTTAGAGGGATTTTGCGATCTATCACGCTGGGCAAGAGACCGTTACCGGACGAACCATCCGGACAGACAGGTAAGAAACGCCATGAGCTTTCTCGAAAAACGCCAGCAGGCGGCGCATAGTGACCAGCGCCGCTCGGGCCGCTTTGCCGTGGAAATTCCCGCGACGTTCCGCACTATCAGCGGAGAGCGCGACTGCCGTATGGCCAACATCTCCGACAATGGAGCCAAGCTGGAAACCGATAATCCGCCAGCCACCGGCGTGTCCGGCATGCTCCTACTCGGCTCTGACGAAATCTATTGCACGGTTATCTGGTCAAATGACAATGCCTGCGGGATCGAATTCGAGCGTAGCATTGGCGAGCACGCTCTTGTCCAGATCGCTGGCGAGCAGGTCAGAAATACCGGACCTGTCGCTCAGGCCTGCAACATCCAGATGGGCCGAAAGCGAGGCCGGTTGGTGACGAGCCATAGCTGACCGCGCGTTCGCCTACTGTTGTTAGCCCGCCTTCTTTGCCAGCCGCCATTGATGCAACAGCGGCTCGGTATATCCACTGGGCTGCTCCACACCTTTGAAGATCAACTCTTTCGCAGCAGAAAATGCTGCGCCGTCTTCATTGCCGGTCAGCGGAACATAGGTTGGATCGCCAGCATTCTGAGCATCAACCTTCGCCGCCATGCGGGTTAGACTGTCCATCACCTGATCCTGCGTCACCACACCGTGCAACAGCCAATTGGCGATATGCTGCGATGAGATGCGCAAGGTCGCGCGGTCTTCCATCAGGTCGACATCATTGATGTCCGGTACTTTGGAGCACCCCACACCCGCATCGATCCAGCGCACAACATAGCCGAGTAGCCCCTGCGCATTGTTATCTAGCTCATCGCGCAGCTCTTCATCAGACCAATTGGTACCTTCCGCGAGGGGGATGCGGAGCAAGGTGTCGACCGAGGGTATCTCACCCAACCCTTGCTGTATCTCAAACACATCTTCCTGATGATAATGCAGCGCGTGCAGCGTCGCAGCGGTGGGAGAAGGAACCCAGGCAGTGTTTGCGCCTGCGCGCAAATGCCCGATTTTTTCGGCCATCATCTGACCCATCAAATCGGGTGCGGCCCACATGCCTTTGCCAATCTGAGCCTTGCCAGACAGTCCGCAGGCAAGGCCAATCGCAACATTGCGCGCCTCATATGCCGTGAGCCAATCCGCCCCTTTCATCGCGCCTTTGCGCATCATTGGCCCAGCTCGCATACTGGTGTGAATTTCATCGCCTGTGCGATCTAGGAACCCGGTGTTGATGAACACGATCCGGTCACGCACCGCGTGGATGCAGGCAGCAAGGTTCGCGCTCGTGCGGCGTTCCTCGTCCATCACACCAACCTTGATGGTATAACGCGGCAGGCCGAGCAAGTCCTCAACCGCATTGAACAGATCATTGGTGAAAGCGCATTCTTCTGGCCCATGCATCTTGGGCTTCACGATATAGATCGAGCCATATTTGGAATTGCCGTATTTTGCTTGGCCTTCGACATCGATTATGCTGATTGCGCTGGTGAAAACGGCATCCATGATGCCTTCTGGAATCTCGCCTCCATCCGCCAGGCGGATCGCCGGGTTGGTCATCAAGTGCCCGACATTGCGCACAAACATCAGACTGCGCCCGGACAGGCTCTGCGCATTGCCATCGCGATCGCTGTAATCCTTATCGGTTGACAGCTTGCGGGTAAGCGTCTTGCCGCCCTTCTCAAAGCTCTCCTGCAAATCGCCTCGGATCACGCCCAACCAATTGCGATAGGCAAGCAGCTTATCCTCCGCATCAACCGCCGCGACGGAATCTTCGCAATCGGCAATTGTCGTCAGAGCGGCTTCGACATTGATGTCCGCAATACCGGCTTTGTCAGTCTGGCCAACCGGCGAGCTAGGATCGAACACAACCTCGATATGCAGGCCGTTGTTTTGGAACAGCAGACCTTTTTCGGTCCTGCCCACATATTGGCTTTCATCTTGCAGCTTGCCGTCGTTCTCATCGGCCAGATCCGCCCAGCTTTGATCAACCAGCGGCAGCGCCTGATCCAGAAATGCACGGCCTCGCGCGATGACCGCATCTCCGCGGGCTCGGTCATAACCGCCTGGCTTGGCTGGCGGCGCGTCAAGCGTATCCGTACCGTAAAACGCGTCATACAGGCTGCCCCAACGCGCATTGGCCGCGTTCAGCAGGAAACGTGCATTGAGGATCGGCACAACCAGCTGCGGTCCCGCCATGGTTGCGATTTCAGGATCGACGTTTTGCGTGCCGATTTTGAACGGACTGGGTTCCGGGACGAGGTAGCCAATCTCTTCGAAGAACGTTTTGTAAGCGACCGGATCATGCGGCTGCCCCTTGCGGGCATCGTGCCACGCATCGATCTGGGATTGCAGCTCTTCTCGCTTGGCCAGCAATTGCTCGTTGCGCGGTGCAAACTCCGCCAGCAAATTTGCAAAACCCCGCCAAAAGCCATCCACATCCCGGCGCAGCGGGGCCAGCACTTCGCTTTCTAGGAATGTCGCCAGCCGTTCATCCACAGACAGTCCGGCACGGGTAATCAAATTGCTCATAAGTCCTCTAACACTCCAACGCGCGGCGCAGCGGCCGCGAACAGACAATATAGGTTCCTGGGGGAGGAGGACACCGCAGCCTATGGCCAAAGCCAATGCGGATTGCAACGGGTGAACGGCAGACTTCAAAACCACCGCTTGGATGATCGCGTTCGCGCCGCTAGAGCAGACATCAATGACAACCAACATTCTTGAAAAATTTGATGCCGCTGCAATGCTCGCCCAAGTGCAAGACTGGTGCGCGATCAACACCGGCACCGGCAATATTGAAGGGCTTGCGCAGCAGGCTAGTAAGCTTGTCGGCGCCTTCTCAACTCTGCCAGGCGAAGTTGAACTGATAGATCCAGCGCCCGTCACCGCCATTGCTGCCGATGGCAACGAGTTTGAAAAGCCCAACGGCCAGCATATGGTGCTGCGTGTTCGCCCCCAGGCCAATGCCCGCATCTTGCTGACCGGGCACATGGATACGGTTTTTCCCAAAGAGCATTCGTTTCAAAGCCTGACATGGCTGGAAGACGATGTGCTCAATGGCCCTGGCGTCGCCGATATGAAGGGCGGAATTTCTGTCATTCTCCATGCGCTCATGGCGTTTGAAACTATGCCGGGTGCCTCCGCGCTCGGCTATGATGTGATGATCAATTCTGATGAGGAAACCGGATCTCTCGCAAGCTCCGCTTTGATTGCCGAGATGGCGCGGGGCAAACTTGCGGCTCTTACCTTCGAACCGGCAGCTCTGCCTGATGGAACACTGGCTCACGCACGCGGCGGTACGGGCAACTACTCCATAATCATCACCGGCAAATCAGCCCATGCTGGGCGCAATCCGCACGAGGGCCGCAATGCGATTGTTGCGGCAGCAGACTTGATCCTACGTCTAAAGGCGATGGAGCGTGAGGACATCACCGTAAACCCTGCAAAGCTGGAAGGCGGGGCAGCGAATAATGTCGTGCCGGATCACGCCGTTTTACGATTCAATATTCGCCCGAAGAGCACAGAGGCGATGGATAACTTCGACAACGATATCAAAGCTTTGCTGCGCAGCATTGAGAGCGATCACGAAGTATCCACACACAGGCATGGCGGCGTAACGCGCCCGCCCAAACCGGTTGATGAAAGCGCACAAAAACTGTTCGATCTGGTGCAGAAATGCGGCGCACAATTGGGCCAGAAAATCGCCTGGAAATCGACCGGCGGCGTGTGCGATGGCAACAACATTGCAGCATGCGGCGTGCCCGTGGTTGATACCATGGGCGTGCGCGGGGGCAGTATCCATTCACCTGATGAATTTCTCGTCGTTTCGAGCCTGACAGAGCGCGCTGCTCTGTCCGCTCTTGTTCTTTCTCGTATTGCTGCTGGAGACATGCATTGACCTTTCGCATGCGCGCGTCGCGCACGTCCGATCTTGAGCATTTGTACGAAATGGCGAAGCTAACAGGCGGCGGGTTCACCAATCTTCCTGCTGACCGTGACGCACTGTCAGCAAAGCTGGAAACCTCGGCCGCAGCATTTGCCAACACCGGCGACGAGTTGACCGCTGAAACCTTCGTCCTCGTGCTCGAAAACGTCACCACCGGCGCGGTGCGCGGCACATGCCAATTGATGACGCAGGTTGGACAGCAATGGCCGTTCTATTCCTACCGCCTCAACACGCTGACCCAATACAGTCAGGAATTGGACCGCACGGTTCGCGCGGAAATGCTAAGCCTCGTAACCGATCTGGAAGGATCGAGCGAAGTTGGCGGGTTGTTCCTACACCCGAATGAGCGCGCGGGAGGGCTTGGCTTACTGCTTGCACGCAGCCGCTATCTGTTCATCGCGATGCACCGCAAACGTTTCGCAGACCGAGTGCTGGCTGAACTGCGCGGTATCATTGATGAACGCGGCGGATCGCCGTTTTGGGACGGCGTGGCCGGACGTTTTTTCGGGATGGGATTTCAAGAGGCCGACTATTTCAACGCCATCAATGGCAATCAGTTTATCGCTGATTTGATGCCCAAACATCCCGTCTATGTCGCGATGCTAGACGAAGAGGCGAAGAAGGTGATTGGTCTGCCCCACCCAACTGGCCGTGCGGCCATGCGCATGCTGGAGAAGGAAGGTTTTGCCTATGAGGGCTATGTCGACATATTTGACGGCGGCCCCGGCATGCTCGCAAAAACGGACCAGGTAAAAAGCGTTTCAGGCTCCTCCCCGGCAACCCTCAGCGGGATTGACCAACCGGAAGGAGAAAAAGCGTTGATTGCCACCGGCACGCTTGGCGATTTCCGGGCTTGCTATGGCGCTCGTTCGGTCACTGAAGACGGCGCAATTGCGATCGATTCCGTGGCCGCCGACACGCTTGACGTGAGCACTGGCGACACTGTGTGGAGCGTCGCGCGATGAGCGGTCCAAACAGCAATCTGGTAGAGGTCAATTTCGACGGCATCGTTGGGCCAAGCCACAATTACGCCGGTCTTTCCCTAGGTAACATTGCCAGTGCCAGCCACAGCGGTGACGTCTCCTATCCCCGCGCCGCGGCGCTGCAAGGTTTGGAGAAGATGCGCGGCAACCTCACGCGGTTTGGGCATCAAGGTTTTCTGCTCCCTCTATCCCGGCCGAACAATGCTCTCACCCAGCAGCTGGCGGTGGATGAAAACACTCCGCGCCAGCTTCTAGCTGCGGCATGGTCGGCCTCCAGCATGTGGACCGCCAATGCCGCCACGGTCAGCCCAGCGCCGGACACGAGAGATGGCAAATGCCATCTGACGCCCGCTAATCTCGTCACTATGCTGCACCGGGCACAGGAATGGCCCGACACCAAACGCATGCTCGACATCGCCTTTGGCAACAGCGCGCATTTCGCTGTGCATGACGCTGTTCCGCCAAGCTTTGGCGATGAAGGCGCGGCCAACCATATGCGTCTGTGCGAAGGGCACGGCAGCAAAGGCTTGGAGGTGTTCGTCTATGGCAGACCCGGTGGCAAATTCCCCGCGCGCCAACATGAGCATGCAAGCCGCGCAGTCGCCCGCCTACATGGTCTAAACCGAGACGCCTGCGTCTTCATTGAACAGAACCCGGCCGCGATCGAAGCCGGCGCGTTTCACAATGACGTCGTCGCAGTAGCGAATGAGCACGTGCTGTTCACCCATGCAGAAGCCTTCGCCGATCAGCAAGGCGCCTATCAAGCGATGCGCACCGCCTTCCCTGCGCTCGAAGTGGTCGAAGTACCGAGCAGCGCTGTCAGTCTGACAGAGGCAATTCGCACCTATTTGTTCAACGCTCAGCTTGTTACTCAGCCCGGCGGCGGCATGGCTTTGATCGTGCCAGAGGAATGCCGCGAGAGCGCCAGCGTCTGGGCATGGTGTGAGGATATGCTGGCCGGCAAAGGCCCGATCCGCGAAGTCGTTCCCGTTGATGTGCGCCAAAGCATGGCCAATGGCGGCGGCCCGGCCTGTCTGCGATTGCGCGTCGTGTGCGATCCAGCAACCGTGGATCCGCGCTTCCTCTTAAACGAGAGCAAAGCGGACATGATGGCGGGTGTGATCGAAACCAATTGGCCCGAGCAAATCGATCCAGCCGATATTGGCAGCGATACACTCGCCAATTCGGTGATCACCGCAAGAACGGCACTGCTCAACGCGCTGGAACTCACAGAACTTGGTTAAACAAAGTTAACGCGCTTGGCGGCTGCGTCGGGCATGCTTACACTTCCCGCATCGTTAACCAATCAGCCACGCGAAAAAGCGTTGCTGGCACGGCACTTGCAGTCAAAAATGCGAAGTGTTTAACGGCGGAGAAACCATGCTGCGTAAGATCGGAAGGCTGTTTGTCATCAAGACAAGGTTCGAAGCCTTCGTGATCATTTACGCGCTAGCTCTGGGCGCGACATCGCGCGGCGCAGCCTATCTTGAGCAATATCCCGGATGGGGCGGACAGCTGCTGTTCTTGGCAACCACTGGCGCCGTGTTTCTGGCCGGGGCAAAAATTCTCGATTGCTTGAAATACGAAAAGGCTGAGCGAGAACGCCAAGCATCTTCTGATCCCATGCCTTAGAGCGATTGTCCCAAGCCTGCTTACGTCTACCGAATGATAAAGCTGGACCTGTCGACACCGCTATTTCCGGTACGCGCATCAAAGGCCGTGACCAAAATCTCATACACCCCTTTTTCGGCGGACGGGATGTCAACCGCATACCGGCTCGTCTGACCGGCATATTCTAACGTATATGTGTCGACCTCTCGACCATTATGCTTGATCAGAGCAGACACCTCTATCTGGTCAGAGTCCCACGTTCCACCGGGAGTGGTCGGGCACCCGCAAATCATGATTACATTTGCCTCCACCCGCATCATGGGCGGGTTATCATCGACATAGCTATGTGCGCCTGGCGACAGAATGTCGACTGCAAAGCCCGGCACAATCAGCAACCAGCCATCCCCTGCCTCAATGTGTTTCCCTGGCAACACCCAGCGCGTGGACGATGCCTCCGCTTGGACTTGCGGTTGGCCACGTGGCCCGCGAACTGTCACGCGGATACGGCGCGGCTCGGCAATATCCAATGTCGCACGATAAACAGCGCTGTCGGCATCCGAGCGAGCATCATACCGCATCTTTGGACGCAGCAAAATGCGCTCAGTATTGCCAGTGGTGCCGCTCGTGATCCCCTGATCCAGAATTTCACCAGTGTCCGCATCTTCAATGGTCACTGCCATGCCTGACATGCTGGTGCCGATGAACTTCGCATCTTGAGTCAGCGCGCGCACCGCGATCCTTGTCTCTTCTGCGGCAACTGGAAGGGTGGGCAGGCACAAAACCAGAAAGCAGGCCAGCAATCGCGTCATGGCATTACATCCTCATTGTCAAAGTCGCTATCTGAGCAGCCGTTTTGTGAGCCAAAAGGAGCGGAAGATCAATTGAAAGAATGCGGTTCCGATAAACCCCGCACGTCCATGCCTATGCAGGAAAAGTGAGGTTTCTATCGTTAGGTCCACCTACCTATTTCGGGGGGCTGACGCCGGTAATTCAAGATCAGATTTTTCAGATTGAACGAACACCGGCGCCCTGCAGCCATTGAGGCCATCACTGGAGAGGCAAAAGGTGCCGCTTAGACCGATATAAGGAATCGGTGGGGGGTTCTGTTGCTAGGCCCCCCCAGGCCCCCGGAATCCACTTCTGTTGCCCGGTGGGTCCAACCGCGCTTTAGCTTTGTAAATTCAGGCCGTTAAGCCGTCACATTACGCTGCGATTGCGAGTGCTTCGTTATCGTTTGCACTTATAAAAATGAGCCTTTTACGGGGTTTCTCAACCCGGGCAAAAACTACGCCTTTCAACACACGTCGATCCTAGTTCGGCCCCGTCAAAAATCTCGTAAAAACCGAGAGTTATGGTGGAGCCGCCGGGTACTGCCCCCGGGTCCGTTGCATCTATTATACGCAGCAATTTATCGCCATATCCCGCAAAAACGGGCAGGACCTATATAGACCCTGCCCGCTTAATGTGAAGTGTATGCTGTTTTGTGGCAGTCCTAGCCACCCGCGCCCTCCACCCTTCCACCCGAAGCCTACCGGGATACCATCCGGAGGAAGGGTGGAGGGCGCGGGTGGCTAAGCAAGCTCGGGACCGAAGTCCCGAGCGCACCCAAACAACGAAACCCTACTTTTTCAGCGCGTCACGGATTTCCGTAAGCAGGTCGATCTCGCTTGGACCTGCATCTTCCGCTTCTTCTTGCTTCTCAAACTTCGCCTTCGCTTTTTCAGCGTAGCGCACCAACAGGAAGATGATGAAAGCCAGAATTACAAAATTGATGATGGCCGTAACGAAAGAGCCCCATGCGAGAACATTGGCACCCGCTTCGCGCGCTGCCTCAAGGCTCATACCCGCCTCAACTTCACCAGACAAAACGATGTATTTGTTACTGAAATCGACATCACCAAAGATCATGCCCACGATTGGCATGATAAGGTCAGAGGTCATCGATGCGACGATGACGGCGAACGCGCCCGCAATAATGACCGCAACGGCCAGCTCCATCACATTGCCTTTAGCGATGAAATCTTTGAAATCCGAAAACATGTTATTTTCTCCCTAGACCCGAATTCAGCCCCTATTTTGCAGCAATTTCAGCCTTTGCCAAGCGCACAGCGTCGCCCGTCCACTGCTTGAAAGCGGGTTTAGGTGTGCTATATACATAGTACAGGACACACTTCTTATCGATGGTGCGCGCGCCGATCTGGCTGCGCGAGGGAAAGGGACATTCATGAATTTCAGGAATATTCGCCGCTTTACGCTGGTCGCGGCTGCTTCTTTGGGTCTGGCTGCTTGCGGCATCAACTCCGTGCCCGCCGCTGAAGAAAATGCGAAGGCAAAATGGGCTGATGTCGAGGCGCAGTTTCAGCGCCGCGCGAACCTCATCCCCAATCTCGCCGAAGTGGCTCAGGGCGCCGCTGAAAATGAGCGTGCGATCCTGACCGAAGTAACCGAGGCCCGCGCGAAGGCCACCAGTGTGAATGTTACAACTGATGACCTTGCCGATGGTGCGAGGATGGAAGAATTTGCGGCTGCTCAAAGCCAAATGAGCCAAGGGATTGGCCGACTGCTCGCCAGTTTTGAAGCCTATCCGCAGATCACTTCAACTCAAGGTTTCATCACTTTACAAAGCCAGCTCGAGGGCACGGAAAACCGGATCGCCGTTGCGCTGCGCGATTACAACGAAGCTGTGCGACAGTACAACACCACGATCCGCACCTTCCCCGACACGATTGGCGCAAACATCATCCACGGCGCAGAGCCGCTGGTGCCATACTCAGCGACCACTGAAGGTGCAGAAGAAGCGCCTGAGCTGGACCTGACGTCAGGCTGATCGCAAAAGTGTTTCGCCCTATCTACACCGCATTTGCGGCGCTCCTTGCGCTGCTTGCGAGCCCTGTGGCCGCGCAGGATTTTCCGGCGCTTAGCGGGCGGGTCGTCGATGCGGCGGACATTATCCCCGCCGATGTTGAGGCTCAGCTCAACGCTCAATTGGAAGCGCTAGAAACGCAATCTCAGCGGCAGCTGGTGGTCACGACCATCCCGGACCTGCAAGGTTATGACATTAGTGACTTTGGTTATCGATTGGGCCGCGAGTGGGGCCTAGGCGATACGGAGCGCAATGACGGTGCATTGTTAATTGTTGCACCCAATGATCGGAAGGTGCGGATCGAAGTCGGTTATGGCCTTGAGGGCTATTTAACTGACGCGCTGTCCTCTTTGATCATTCAGAACCAGATCATCCCGCGCTTCAAACAAGATGACTATCCCGGCGGCATCGTCGCAGGGACAAATTCGATCGTTCAGCAACTCCAATTGCCACCAGACGAGGCCGCACTTGTTGCCCAGCAGGCCAGCCAGTCGCGCCAGCAAAGCCAGAACGATGGCGGTTTTCCAGTGGGCGCGCTGATCTGGCTGGGCTTCATGTTCTTCTTCTTCGTCCTGCCCATTTTACGCGGACGCGGACGGCGTCGCAAATACCGCGCGAAAAAGGGCAAAGGCCCTTGGGGACGGCGCGGCGGTGATCGTGATTTGGGCGACACTGTCGGTGACATCATCCTGTGGGAAGTTGGCAGCGCGATCGTTCGCGGCGCAATGAGCGGCGGCGATGACTGGGGCGGCGGAGGTGGCTTCGGTGGTGGTGGCTTTGGTGGTGGCTTCTCCGGCGGCGGCGGTTCATTTGGGGGCGGCGGCGCCTCTGGGGGATGGTGATCGATGAGCTACCTTACTGAAGCGCAGCACAAAATCATCTCAGACGCGGTTGGCGAAGCTGAACTCACGACCTCAGGCGAAATCCTGACCGTTCTCGCGGACCGATCCGACGGTTATTCCGACATCTCTTTGTTTTGGGCAGCCGCGCTATCATTCACGATGATGAGCCTGTTTGCCGCCCTGCCCCAGCCTTTCCTTGATTTCTGGGACAGCCTGTTCGGCGGATGGGGCCATGAATGGAGCACTGGTGAATTGGCCAGCATGACAATCGCGCTCGGCCTCATCACATTTGTGATCGCTTGGGCTGCGCAATTGTGGGACCCGCTGCGCTTTGCACTGATCCCCGGCCCGGTCAAAACCGCGCGTGTCCACGGCCAGGCGGTCAAACACTTTAAGGTAGGCGCGGAAGCCCGGACCCATGGCCACACCGGCATCCTCATCTATCTGTCGATGCGCGAGCACCGTGCGGAAATCGTCGCAGACCAGCCGATAGCGGAGAAAGTCCCGGCCGAGATCTGGGGCGAGGCGATGGCCGATATGCTGGTTGAAATCAGGCGGGGCCATATCGCCGAAGGCATGGCAGCCGGTGTGCGCGACGTTGGACAAGTGCTGTCCGAGCATTTTGAACGCGCCGAAGATGACGAGAACGAGCTTCCCGACCGCTTGATCGAAGTCTAAGCATAGCCGCCATGAGCGCTGACACCCCCGGATTCGATATCCCTGACACTGCAGACCTTGTTCGCGATATGGACGCGGACAAGCCCGAAGAGGTCATGTGGGAAGGCAAATTCATCACCGCCAAACGCCGCGGCCGCTGGGAATATGTTGGGCGTTCACGCGGCATCCGCGCCGCAGCGATCATCGCCATCGACACAGACCCTAGCGGTGAACCTCACGTTATTCTGGTCAGCCAATATCGCGTACCGCTCGGTCAGTTCTGCCTTGAGATCCCGGCAGGCCTCGTCGGCGATGACGAAGGCAAGCAGGGGGAAGCTGCGGAAGAAGCGGCGCTGAGAGAACTCGAAGAAGAGACCGGCTACACCGCCGAGCGTATGGAAAACTTGGGCGAGTTTTATTCCTCACCAGGAATGGTCAGCGAATGCTTCACTCTGCTGCGCGCGCATGGCCTCAAAAAGGTCAGCGCTGGCGGCGGCACAGACAGCGAAAATATCATCACCCACCGCGTTGCGCTGAGCGAATTGCCACGCTTCGTTGCCGATTGGCGAGCAGCCGGGCATGGGGTCGATGTGCGCATATCCCTGTTCATGATGAGCGGGCTTCTAACAGCACAAAACACTTGAGAGGATTGATCACATGCCAACCACCCGCCCCGGACGCGTAGAGGGTAAGCTCGCATTGGTAACTGGCGCGGCGCAGGGCCTTGGCCGGGCGCACAGCATGCGGCTCGCTCAAGAAGGCGCGCGTGTGCTTTGCACCGACATCAACGGGCAAGGCGCGCAGGACACCGCCGCTTTGATCAATTCCGAAGTCGGCTCAGGCCACGCGTTTGGCATCACCCATGACGTCACCGACCCACAGGCCTGGGAGGCCGCCGTCGATGCAGCTCGCGAGGAACTCGGCGGCCTCAACGTGCTGGTCAACAATGCCGGGATTGGTGTCGCAGGGAATATTGAGACATGCGATTTTGACGATTGGAAGCGCTGCTTCTCGATCAATGTCGATTCCATCTTTCACGGCTGTCAAAAGGCTTTGCCGCTGATGCGGGAACATGCGCCAGGTTCGATCATCAATATCAGCTCGATCGCAGGTCTGATCGCGAGCGACACGATGCCAGCCTACAACGCTTCCAAAGCAAGCGTTTGGATGCTGTCAAAATCAATCGCGCTGCATTGTGCGAAGAAGAATATGCAAATCCGCTGTAACTCAGTGCACCCGACCTTTGTTGATACGCCGATCCTTGATGGAACGGCGCAGCATGCCGGGATCGAAAAGGATGTACTGCTTGATAAGCTCGCGCGGCAAATTCCACTGAAATTCGTTGGTGAGCCGAATGATATCGCCAATGCGGTGCTCTACCTTGCCAGCGACGAAAGCCGCTTTGTTACCGGAGCGGAAATCAAGCTCGACGGCGGTATCTCAGCGATGTGATGTTTGGCGGGGCTTTCTGCTCACTGCGGCAAGCCCCTGGCTTCAGGCCTAGATACAAAAAGAGGGGCCGTTTGGCCCCTCCCGGTTTGTTTATATTCGATACGCAGCGGTCCGAAAAACCGGGTTATCCGCTTGTCATTGCTGCGTATCAGTCGGCAATCAGTCCAACTGCGATGTAGATCGGAATGGTCAGGCCAAAGCCAAGCAGTGTTGCCGCTACAAAGCCAATCCGAACGATGATTGGATCGATGCCGGTGTAGTTTGCGATGCCGGCGCTAACGCCCATCAGTTTGCCATTGTGCTTATCCAGGCGAAATCCAGCGCGCGGCGGTTTGCCATTTGGCGATTTGGTTACGTTGTTCATGCCATCACTCCAAATGCGAGTGCAGGAGAGGCTGGGATAATCGCCGTGGCCATGAACACAGCGGAGATTGCGATGGCCGAGACGGCTGCAAACACACGGCTGCTAAGGTCAATTGAAGCGAACATTTTGATTGGGTTTCCTTTGATTAGATTGATTGGTCGGTTCTGGTTCGATCAGAAAATCAGGCAAACATTCCAGGTGAGCCGGGGACAATCGCACTGGCCATTACAATGGATGAAATTACGACTGAGAAAGCGGCTACGAGCAGGCGAGAAGCGATGTCGTTGCTAAACATGATGTGGTCCTTTTGATGAAACGTTCGGCTTGGAATTAAGCGAACAATTGTGGGCTGGCTGGGAGGATCGCTGTGGCCATGAACACTGCCGAGATGGCGAGTGAGAAAGCTGCGGCGAAGAGGCGGTCTGAAGTATCGGTAGCGAACATTGTTGGTCTCCTTGGTCTTTGTTTCGTTCCTGGTGAGTTTGCCTCACTGGATGCCAAATACGTTGCAGGAGCCGTGCCAAACTCAAAGAACGGCGGAATTCTGCCGTTTCTTGAGTTTACAAGTTTTAACTTCATATTCATCAAACCGAAAGGTTGGGAATTTTCACCATCTATTGGGATTTATATTTTCCGGTGGATTTTCATGGCCATTCTTCACGCCCATGCTAACTCTGCGCGCTCTATGGCGCTCGAGAAGATTTCCCTCGAAAATTTCCGCAATCACGCGGGCAGTGAGCTCTCAAAGACCGCCAAGTTCAATCTCTTGGTCGGCGACAATGGTGCTGGCAAAACCAATATCTTGGAGGCGCTATCGCTGCTCAGCCCTGGGCGCGGTATTCGGCGTGCGGCTCTGACCGAATTGGCACGGCAGAACTCAGAAGGGCCGAGCGCTGGCGGATTTGCGATCGGCGCGAGCCTGACCGAGCAAGGCCTCGTCAGCGCACGGATCGGCACATATGTCGAGCCTGACCAGCCGCGCCGCCGCCTGGTGCGGATCAATGGCGCCGATGCGAGCGCCAGCGCGCTCAGCGAATGGCTCGCCATTTCCTGGCTGACCCCAGCAATGGACGGCCTATTCATGGATTCAGCTGGCGCGCGCCGCCGCTTTGTTGATCGCATGACGCTGGCGATAGAGCCAGGCCACGCTAAATCCGTCTCTCAGCTCGAAACTGCCCTGCGCGAACGCAACAAGCTTCTTCAGGAACGCGGCGATGCACGCTGGCTTGATGCGATTGAGGCTCAGGCCGCTCAGCATGGCGCCGATGTTGCAGGCAATCGTATGGCTCTTATCGAAGCATTGGGCGTGGAGCTGTCCGCCCTTCCCGCTCAGCCATTCGCTCGCCCGGTCCTGACTTACCGCCCCGGCGGACCAATGGAAGCGCAGGCGCTGTGCGATGAGCTTGGCCGTCAACGCAGGCGCGATAGGGCCGCTGGACGCGCACTGACCGGGCCGCACCGCGATGAGCTAGATGTGGTTATGGCCGGCTCCGGGCAGTCCGCCGCCTCGTGCTCCACTGGCGAGCAAAAGGCGATGCTGATCGCCATCACATTGGCGCACGGCGTTTTGGCTGCTGAAGGACGGCCTTCGGTCCTGTTGCTGGATGAAGTAGCCGCTCACCTGGATCCTGTGCGCCGCGCGGCTCTGTTTGAGCGTTTGGGGCAAGGTCGCGCGCAGGTCTGGATGACCGGCACGGAGCTATCGCCATTTGAAGAGGTCACAGCAGAGGCGGCAGTCTGGCAGGTGAGCAACGGAACGCTAAAGCGGCTCTAGTTCGCGCCGCTGCTCGCTTCCTCGTCCTGAGGCAAAGCGGCAGACACCTGATCCAAAGTCGCCGCGACCAAGCGGTCAATCCCTTCCTCAGTCGGATGGATCCGGTCGGATTGGAACAGGTCGGGCTCTTGATAGATATCCTCGAGCCAGAACGGGATCAGCGCCGCACCATATTCGCGCGCCAGCTCACCATACATGCCATCAAACTCGGCCTGATATTCTGGGCCATAATTGGGCGGCGCGCGCATCCCCATCAGTAGAACCGGGATCTCCCGCGTTTTCAGCTCATCCAGCATCGCAACAAAGTTTACCCGCGTTTCATCCGGTTCGATCCCGCGCAGCAGATCATTCCCGCCAAGCTCCAGAATAAACAGGTCCGGCTGTTCTTCCTGCGCATCCAGCGTAAAGGAGAGCCGTTGCCGCCCGGCAGAACTGGTATCGCCAGAAATGCCCGCATTGGCGACCACCGCATTAATGCCAGCCGCACGCAAAGCACCCTGCAATTTTGCCGGATAGCTGTCTTCTTTGGCGACGTTGTAACCAGCGAACAGGCTATCCCCAAACGCGACAATGCGTCGCTCTGGACCTTCGACGGGAACTGGAGTGCCCGCTTGTGGGTTAGCAATGGCAATATCACCATTCCCTGCGCCAGCAGCGACCGTATCAGGAGCCTCACTGCCACATGCCGCCAAAGCCAGCACCAACACGGGTGCTGCCAGTTTTAGCGGTTTCTTCGACCAAACGCTGATGCGCATCTATGAGCCTCCGACTTCAGTATCTTGTTTGCAACCCACCCCTATGCCATCTGGACCTTGTGAAAAACCCTTCTCTCGCGATCTCCGCACGTAACCTTAAACTCACCCTCGGTTCGGCCCAAGCGCCGGTCGATATCCTACGCGGTATCGACCTCGACATTGCCACTGGCGAAGTCGTTGCGCTGCTCGGCCCATCCGGCTCTGGGAAAAGTTCGCTTATGGCGGTGCTTTCCGGGCTGGAGCGCGCAACCAGCGGCAGTCTCGATGTCGCAGGCGAGGATTTTGCCAACCTTGATGAGGATGGCCTTGCCCGCGCCCGGCGGGGACGGATCGGGATCGTGTTGCAAGCTTTCCACCTGCTCCCAACCATGACAGCAGCAGAAAACGTGGCCACTCCGATGGAGCTGTCTGGCGGCGAGCATCCACGAAAGCGTGCAGAAGCAGAATTGCAAGCGGTCGGGCTTGGCCACCGGATCGGCCATTATCCAACGCAATTGTCTGGCGGTGAACAACAACGCGTGGCCATTGCCCGCGCCATCGCGCCCCGCCCAAGCCTGATCTTCGCGGATGAGCCAACCGGCAACCTTGACGCCGCGACCGGCCAAGAGATTGTCGACCTGCTGTTTGAGCGCCGCGCAGAAACCGGCGCCACTCTGCTTATCATCACCCACGATCCGAAACTCGCCGAAAGATGCGAGCGGGTGATCACCATGGCTGACGGCGTCATTGCGTCTGATACGTCGAACACTGCGGTTGGGGCATCTGCCGCGTGAGCACTGAGATATATTCGGCCACGCTTTCTTGGGGCAGCGCATGGCGGATTGCCCGGCGCGATCTCAACGCACGCTTTCGCGGCCTGCGCCTGCTGCTGGTGTGCATATTCCTCGGCACGGCAGCTCTCGCGGCGATCGGCACGCTGACGGCGGCGATTGAGCGCGAGCTGGAATCGAACGGGCAAGAACTGCTCGGCGGCGATCTAGAAATTGAGATTTGGCAGCGCAGCCTCAACGAGCAGGAGCTAAGCGCGATCGGCGAATATGGCGAGATATCGGGCGGTACCCGCCTGCAAGCCATGGCCTCCAGCGGCGAAAACGCTGCACCGATTGAGCTGAAGGCCGTGGATCAGAAATGGCCGCTCTACGGCACGCTCACTTTAAACGATGGCAGCACGACCGGCGCGCCATCGGGTAATAATGCCTATCTCGGCCAAGGCGCGATGGATCGGCTCGACATCGCTGTTGGCGAGACCTTCCGCGTCGGCACAGTCGATCTGATTGCCGCTGGCGTCATCGAGAACGAGCCTGACCGCCTGTCTGAAGGCTTCCAATTGGGGCCGACAATTATCGTCGCAGAGGACGTGCCAGGCCGCGCAGGCTTGCTAGAGCCGGGTTCCCTTTATGAAAGCAAATATCGCGTCGCTTTTGCCAACCAAGCCCGTGACCCCGGCGAGGTCGAAGAAGAGCTGACCGAAGTCTTCCCAAATTCCGGTTTCGACTTCCGTACCCGAGACCGCGCATCGCCTGGCGCAGACCGTTTTGTCCAGCGCATGAGTGACTTTCTGACGCTGGTTGGTCTGGCTGCTTTGGTTATTGCCGGGATCGGCATTGCTGGCGGCGTCTCCTCCTATCTGGAGGCCCGCAGAGGCAGCATTGCTACGCTAAAGGTGCTGGGCGCATCATCCACCGACATCGTCCGCATATACGCCATGCAAATCGCGGTTGCCGCGCTTATCGGCAGCGCAGCCGGGCTGACCGTAGGCGTACTGGTGACTCCAGTGCTTGGCGCCGCCCTTGAAGGCTTGCTGCCGGTCGAAGCTGGCTTTGTGATTGAGCCTGCACCGCTACTGCTCGCGGCGGCTTACGGCTTGCTCGTTGCCTTTGCCTTTGCCGCAGCGCCGCTTTTGCGAGCACGCACTTTCCCTGCAATGGCTCTGATGCGCTCCAGCACTCCGCTGTCGAACACCGATTGGCGGCCATTGCTCTGGACCGGCGCAGGCATTGGTGCCGTCTGTATTTTGGCTCTAATCAGCACGAACCAGCTGGTTCTGACCGCTGGTTTCCTATTTGGCGCGGGCGGCGCGTTGCTCGCCCTCGGAACCTTGGGCATCGCAATCCAAAAGCTCGCGCGCAGTGCACCCCGGCCCAGCAATCCGTTGCTCCGCAGCGCAGTCACCAATCTGCATCGCCCCGGCGCGCCTACCGGCTCTTTGGTCACCGCGCTTGGTTTTGGCTTGGCTGCGTTTGTCCTATTGGCCGCTGTGCAAAGCGCGATTGATGGCAATATCCAAAGCCGCGTCCCAGCAGAGGCGCCCGATTACTTCGTGCTCGACGTGCCGCGCGAAGGGGAGGAGACCTTTCGCGGTCTAATCGATGAGCAATTCCCTGGTTCCAATATTCGCGCCGTCCCGACCTTGCGTGGTTCCGTGCTTGCCTTTGGCCCCGAAGGCGCGATGCAGCGCGTGGCCGACCTTGAAGAGATACCAGAAGGCGCATGGGCGCTGCGCGGCGAGCGCGGCCTCACCTATGCCGACGAACTGCCAGTCGGAAACAGCCTAACCGAAGGCGAATGGTGGGACGAGGGCCATTCTGGCGACCCGCTGGTGTCGATCGATGCGCAATTGGCCGAGGGAGCTGATCTGGGCATTGGCGACAAGCTGACGATTGGTGTTCTCGGGATTGAGCGCACCGTCACCGTTGCTAATATCCGAGAAATCGACTGGGAAAGCATGGGTTTCAACTATGCTCTCGTTTTCTCCGAAAACGCGATTTCCGACGCGCCGCACAATCTCGCGGCGACCATTGAGCTGCCCGCCTCCGCAGGCGATGAAGGGCGCGGCGAATTGCTCCGCGCAATGGTGCGCGAGTTCCCGTCAAGCTCCGTGGTCGAGGTAAAGGACGTGCTGACCGAAGCGCGCACAATCCTGCAGCAGGTGGGCCTCGCGACCTTGGCTGCGGCTGCCGTCACAGTCCTCGCCGGACTGGCAGTGTTGATGGGCGCGATTGCAGCAGCGCGGGCCGCACGGATGCACGACACCGTCGTTCTGCGCGTGCTTGGAGCAAGCCGTAAGCAGGTACTGCTGATGCAGCTGGCAGAATATGGCCTGATCGCCGGTTTGCTGGCGTTGGTTGCGCTCGGCCTTGGTTCGGCGCTCGCTTGGGTGATTATCACCCAGCTATTTGAATTCGATTGGTTGCCAGCCTGGGGCGAAGTGCTGAGCGTGCTCGGCCTAGGTCTGTTTATGGTGCTGGCATTCGCTCTGGGTGGCTCCCTGCCGCTGCTGCGCGCAAAACCGGCGCAGGCACTGAGAGAGCTTTAGGCAAAGAAAAAGGGGAGCTAGCACCAGCAAGCCCCCCTCTTAGTATTTATCGAGCCTATTCGAAAACCGAGGAACTGGTCGGGTTCTTTGGATCCGGACCAAACCGGTTTGGCCCTGCCGTACCTGGCAGACACATAAGCACCAAAAACCCGATGCTAGCCAGAAAACCAACAAATGGGATCAGGCTCGCAACCATGACGCCGAGATACCACCAACCCGACATATCGCGATCATGCAAACGGCGGACGACAACCGCAATCGACGGGATGAAAATCGCCAAGGCGTAAATACCAAAGATACCAAGTAGCAAAGTGCTCATCACCCCGCCGCCAGACAACGCATTTTCAATTGCTGCTGCTTCGGCCATCGGATCACCACTAGCGCCTGCAGCAAAAGAGGCGGACATCATCGAGAAGAAGAAAGGACCAATCAGCACCGCACTGATGATCAGGTTAAGCAGCGCGAACATCCAATATTCTTTGCGCCGTGACCGGCCCTGAAAATCGGCATAGCGTTTCAGCGGTAAAATCATCCATTCCATGTAAGTGATCCCCTCAAGTAGAAGTTCTAGCCCCGGATCCACGGGACACACGCCTTTTGCACCATACCTAGGTGTTTAGCGCAATAAAAAAGGGGCCCGCCGTGCTGCGAGCCCCCTTTCATTGTCCTAAATTTGATCCGCAGGGATCAGAACTTGAAGCGTGCAACGCCCCCGAAAGTCCGCGGCACGTTCGGATAACCTGAAATCGTTCCTGCCTGGGCGACGCCCGGGAAGATGGTGAGAATTTCACGATTATCGAGCAGGTTACGCGCAAAGGCACCGATCTCTACACCATTGTCGAGTTGGAGCGTGATCGAGCCGTTTACGAGATTGACCTCGCGGCGGAAATCACGGGCGATCTCGATGCTTTCCTCAAGCGTTGGGAAGTTTGGCACACCATTGAGGATCTGCACATTGCTCTCATGCGTATAGTCCAAACGGCTAACCAGACGATTGCCACTGTCACCAAACTCATGCGTGTATGTCGCTGATGTGGAGAAGTTCCATGAAGGAATACCCGCTGGTCGTTGACCGGAAAGATCGCCGAACTGGCTTTCGACAAAGCTATCGAACAGTGGATCAAGGTGCGTAACCGAGAAGGTAAACACCAATCCATCCGTTGGATTGATCGTTGTATCCAATTCGAAACCGCGGACCGATTGCTCACCCGCATTCGCGAGCTGGAAGCCTGTGCCGGTAAACAGGAACGATTGGAAACCTTGGATCGACTGATCAAACAGAGCGAGGTTAAAACCAAAGCCATCGAACTGACCCTTAAGGCCAAATTCGAACACTTCTGCTTCTTCCGGACCTGCAAAGCGCGAACCAGTGGTCAGGTTCGTGATTGGCAGACCAGCATCACGAATCGGCGATGACGGTGCAAGGAAATTGCTCCCCCCAATGATTGCCGGAACACCATCTGGCAAAGCCGCCGGGATGAAATCTCCAAATGCCGGGCGACTGTCGCGCGACAAGTTGACCGAGCTCGCTTTGAAGCCAGTTGCGAAGCTGAAGTATGTGTTCAGTTCCGGCGAAATATCATAAGCGACACGCAACGTGTAAGAGAAATCGCTGTCACTAGTCGAGCTTTGTTCAACACCGTTTGGAATATCCAAGAACGGAGGTTGGAACTGGAACCCAGCCAAACCGATCAAAGGATTGCAAGCAGGTGGCGGAGCGGCCGCCGAACACGGCGTTACTGCCAATTGCGAAATTTGCGCAAACGTCGCAGCCCCGACTGGAGTAGCCAGAAACGCGCCCAATTGAGCGGGGTCTGTGCCATCTACGCCAGCACCTGCCAGGCCTCCAATGATGAACGCATCGGCCAAATTGACGTTAGACAATGGATCAAGCGATTGCTGACTAAGCGAGAAGTCTTTCTCATCGTCAGTGTAGTTAAAGCCAGCGGTGAATACGAGGCCATCGACCGGCTCAAAATCAACCGTCCCGTAAACTGAGAACGATTGATTATCCAAGGTGTACGCTTCGTTCGTCAGAACACCTTGCGCAAAAATTCCACCTGCAGGAATTCCGAGCGACGTTGGGCTCCCAGCTTCAAGTGAAGCGAACGAGAAGGTAGGATCACCGGTGGCAAATTGGCCCAGAAGTTCGAAGAATGGACGAGACACTGCGCCAGTCAACAATTGACTGTCTTGAGTGATTGACTCGTCAAAATAGAACCCGCCAAGCAGGAAGTTGATCGGCCCATCGAAATCAGATGCGATCCGAATTTCCTGAGTGAACGTATCAACCCGCTGATCGCGGATTTCGTTGACGATATCAGCACTGGTAAAATCAACGTCCTGATCGACGAAGTTCTGCAGTTCGCGGTAGGCAGTAATCGATGTAAACGTCAGCGGGCCCGTGTTCCACTCGATGTTGAGTGAGCCACCATAGTTATCAACTTCGTTAACTGGCACGCGATTCAGGAATGTCTCATCACTGAAGAAGTCAGTGTTGATCTGACCGCCAACGGCGGCAACCGCAAGCGATGTCGGACCAGCTAGCAAAGTGTTGACTGTGCAGCATGCTTCATCAATGCGTCCGTAGTCGGCCTGCGCACGGATCTTAAGATCGGGTGTTGGCTCCACGAGCAATTGCCCGCGAACATTCCAACGGTTCCGAGTATTGAGATCTTCGTCCAGATTGACGATCTCTGCGATACCATCACGCCGGTTGTAGTTGGCATCGAGCGCAAACGCGATATTTTCTGAGATCGGTCCGGTTACATCACCTTTTAGGACAACCGTGTTGAAATTCCCGTAGACAGCCTCGACCGAGCCACCGAAATCAAATTGTGGCTCGCGAGTGGTGATTGAAATCACGCCGGCTGACGCGTTCTTGCCAAATAGGGTGGACTGCGGACCACGAAGAACTTCGATGCGTTGAACATTGGCAAGATCGCCGACCGATCCTACCGAGCGTGAACGGAAAACACCGTCAACAAAGACACCAACCGATGGCTCGATACCGAAGTTGTTGTCGCCGTTACCGAACCCGCGAATAATAAAGGTTGTGCTCGACGAGTTTTGAAGCTGGCTAACCCGGAGCGATGGAGTAACCGTTTGCAGATCAAGTACGTCACGAATTTGCGCCGCCTCAAGAGTCTCGCTCGAAGTTACAGAGACCGAAACCGGCGTCTCTTGCAACGTCTGCTCTCGCTTGGTCGCGGTAACAATGATCTGATTGCTGCTGAAGCCATCATCGGCTTCTGGAACTTCTTGATCTTGCGCTGCGGCCATTGTTGGCGCACCAAGCGCGATCGCTGCAGCACCTGTCATCAGGGCAAGACGTTGTAGGCCGGCAGAACCGGTCGAAATCGAACGCATAGGAACTCCTCTCCAAAAATTCGATCAGCCGCGGTCGCATCTCCAAATGCGTTATACACCGGGCTAAGTGGCTATTGTGTTAGGCCAGCACCTGCCGTGCCACAAGCGAGAAACCCCAACAAACCGTGGCTTGCAACAGCCGGTGTTGCATTGGTGACACAGTGAAAAATTGCTGCATTGCGATGATTTTTCGCGTCGCAATCGCTTGCCGTAACGGCGAGCCTGCGCTAGGCGCGCCAGCAATGCTGCATCGCAGCACATGCTCTACTATAAAATAGGCGGGAATTTGGGGCGTCAATCGGACGCCAGTGTCCGTCAATTTCTGTGTTTCTGGTCGTCCGGCCTTGCCGCTGACCTTTATTCGAAAGCGTTTTTCAATGTCCGCCTCTCAACCTCGCGCTTTGCGCAACATCGCCATCATCGCGCACGTCGACCACGGCAAAACCACGTTGGTCGACCAACTTTTCCGCCAGTCTGGCACATTCCGCGATAACCAGCGGATCGAAGAGCGCGCGATGGACTCAGGTGACCTGGAAAAAGAGCGCGGCATTACCATTCTTGCAAAATGCACCAGCGTTGAGTGGGACGGCGCCAATGGCGAAACCACTCGTATCAACATCGTCGATACCCCCGGACACGCCGATTTCGGCGCCGAGGTTGAGCGTATTCTCAGCATGGTCGACGGCGTTATCCTGCTGGTCGACAGCGCAGAAGGCGCCATGCCGCAAACCAAATTCGTCACCGGCAAGGCGCTTGCACTTGGCCTGAAGCCGATTGTTGTCGTCAACAAGGTCGACCGTCCGGACGGGCGCGGCCAGGAAGTTCTGGACGAAGTATTTGACCTGTTCGTCTCGCTCGATGCCAATGATGAACAACTCGATTTTCCAGTGCTGTTTGCCTCAGGCCGCGACGGCTATGCCAGCGAGGACCCGGATGCACGCGACGGCACCCTCGGCCCGCTGTTTGAGCGCATCATCGCGCATGTGCCCGCACCTGGCCTAGACACCGAAGGCCCGTTTAGCTTCCTTGCGACCTTGCTTGACCGTGACAATTTCATGGGCCGCGTTCTAACTGGCCGCGTCCAATCGGGCAGCCTCAAGGTCAATGATCCAATCCACGCGATCGATGTCGACGGCAATGTTGTCGAAGTTGGCCGCGCAACCAAGCTTATGAGCTTTGATGGTCTGGAACGCGTTCCGGTTGAAAGCGCGGAGGCTGGTGACATCATCGCACTTGCTGGACTTGAGAAAGCAACGGTTTCCAACACTATTGCTGATCCAGAGGTGAAAGAGCCAATCGCTGCACAGCCAATCGATCCGCCAACCTTGGCGATGCGCTTTGCCGTGAACGACAGTCCGCTGGCCGGGCTGGAAGGCAGCAAGGTGACGAGCCGGATGATCCGAGACCGTCTGCTCCGCGAGGCAGAAACCAATGTTGCAATCCGCATTACCGAAAGCGACGATAAGGACAGCTTTGAAGTGGCTGGCCGCGGCGAGCTGCAGCTCGGCGTTCTAATCGAAACGATGCGCCGTGAAGGCTTTGAGCTCGGCATTTCGCGCCCGAAAGTGCTGTTCCGCGAAGAAGACGGTCAGCGCATGGAGCCATATGAAACTGTCGTCATCGACGTGGATGACGAGCATTCCGGCACCGTTGTTGAGAAAATGCAGAAACGCAAAGCGGACCTCACCGAAATGCGCCCGTCTGGCGCGGGCAAGACCCGTATAACTTTCTCTGCTCCGTCGCGCGGTCTGATTGGCTATCACGGCGAATTCCTGTCCGACACACGTGGCACAGGCATTATGAACCGTCTGTTTGAGAAATACGGCCCTTACAAAGGCGCCGTTGGTGGCCGAAATAACGGCGTCCTTATCTCTAACGGCAATGGTGAGACCAACGCCTATGCGCTCAACATGCTGGAAGAACGCGGCGAGTTGTTCGTTGGAGCAACGGTGAAAGTCTATGAGGGCATGGTGATTGGCGAAAATGCCAAACCGGACGACCTTGAAGTCAACCCGATGAAGGCCAAACAGCTTTCCAATGTGCGCTCCTCAGGCAAGGACGATGCGATCCGCCTCACGCCGCCTCGGCGCATGAGCCTGGAGCAGTCGATTGCCTATATCGATGACGATGAAATGGTTGAAGTAACGCCGGAATCCATTCGCCTTCGCAAGTCTTCCTTGTGCCCGCACGAGCGCAAGAAGCTGAAGCGTAAGAAAGATGCCGCCTGAGCTGTTGCAGTTTTGCTACAGCCAGAAAATCTATGCTAAATCGCCCTTAAGTAACTGATTTTCAAACGGTTTGAAAATAGGTTCGCGATTCGAAACTGAATCTATGCATTCGTGTGCATGAAAATTTGCATCGCGGATCCTGCTGCCCCTTCCCTTCGTTCAATCTGCGCCTATTAACGTGGACAAGAAAGAGGACCCCCCCACTATGAAAAACTCTAAAACTTTGTTCAAATTGTCTTGTGCGATTGCCGCCATCGGTGCTGCATCGCCGGTTCTTGCGCAGCAGCAAGAGACCGTAACCAGTGATAATGCCGCCGCAGAAACCAGCGGCGATAACGAGATCATTGTTACCGGTTCGTTCATTCGCCGCCAGTCTCAAGCTGACCTGGCATCGCCATTGGCAACAGTCGATAGCGGCGCGATCGCAGATATCGGCGCGCAAAACATTGGTGAGATTACACAATCGCTGACAATCAACAGCGGCGCACAAAACAACCCGGACGCCTTCACCCAAGGTGGCACAACCGGCACCTCAAACATCAACTTGCGCGGCCTGGGCGTCGCCTCGACACTGATCCTACTAAACGGTAAGCGCCAGACACTGTCTGCGTCGCCAACCAATGATGGCATCAACTTCGTCGACACCAGCTCGCTGGTCCCGCTGATTGCGGTTGAGCGCGTGGAAATCCTGAAAGACGGTGCATCTTCGCTTTATGGTTCCGACGCGGTTGCTGGCGTGGTGAACTTCATCACCCGCGATGACTACGAAGGCCTGCTGGTCTCTGGCGAATACACAGAGCACCTTAGCACTGGCGATTACAGCGAATACAACATCCAGGCACTGGCTGGCGCTGCCTTTGGCGATCTTAATCTGGTTGGCGCAATCAGCTATGTGAACCGCTCGCCGCTCACCACCGCTGAGCGCCGCCTGTCCGTGCCTGCTGATGACACATCCGCACTGGGCAACCCCGGGGCATTCTTCGGCGTAACGGGCGCCCCTGCTGGCGCACCAACGTTTGACCCAGGCTGCGCAGATGCGGGCGGCACACCATTGCCTGCAAGTGCCGCTGCGGCGCCGCTCTTGCCGACTGGTATTGGCTTTTGTGGTTTCGACTTCGGTGAGTTTTTCAACCTCGTACCGGACGAAGAGCGCATCACGGCCTTCGTGTCAGCCAAAGCTGACTTGTCTGACTCTGTGCGCTTCAGTGCCGAGGTAAGCTACGCTGACAACACGGCGCGGCGTGGCAACTCGCCAACCTTCCCGTTCCTGCAGCTTGGCCAAGCGGTCGTTCCCAGCTTCAATCCGAGCAATATTTTCGGAGAGAACGTGGTCTTTTTCGGCCGTGCAAGCGGAAATGGCGGCGAAGTCTCTCCCGCTCTGTTTGAATCCCAGACATTTCGCATCTCTTCCACTCTGGAAGGCGATTTTGAATCCGGCCTGCTCGCAAACGGTCGTTGGAACGTAAATCTGACTTTCGCTGACAATGACTTCACCGGAAACACCGAAGACACTGTGCGTGACCGTTTTGCCTGCGCATTGCGCGGTTTCAATGCGGTTCCGGCGTTCAACGCAGCAACTGGCCTCGATTGCACCGCCGCCAACCCGTTCCTGACGGCCAATGGCGCAGCAATCCCTGCCGATGGCACCTTCTTCAACCCATTCGCCTCAGCGCTTGCTGGCGGCGGCAACACCAATGCAGCGCTGCTCGATTACATTACCGAATTCTCGGTTTCTAATCGTGATGCCGAATTGTTCGTCGCAGAAGGCTATGTCTCTGGTGAGATCGCTGAACTTCCCGCAGGGCCAATCGGCATCGCAGTCGGCGTGCAATATCGCGAACAGCGAATTTCAGCGACGTTTGACGACATTACGCAGAGCGATGGCTTTGCCTTCCTGATCGGTGAACAAGCGTTCTCCGGTGCGCAAGACGTCTATGCAATCTTCGGAGAACTGGCCGTTCCGGTGACCGAATGGGCTGATCTACAGCTGGCACTTCGTTTCGAAGATTACGGCACGGATGGCGGCGACACGCTCGATCCAAAGATCGCATTGCTGCTTCGTCCAACCGACTGGGTCTCGCTGCGTGGATCGTTCTCGACTTCATTCCGCGCACCATCGACCTTCCAACAGCAAGGTCAGTCGACCACGCTGCAACAGGTCGCAGACCCCCTCGCAGGCAATGCGTTTGTCGCCGTTCGAGCTGTCGGTAACCCGAACTTGGTTCCAGAGGACTCAACCGCTTACAACCTGGGCTTCACACTCCAGCCAATCAGCGGCCTCGAAATCAGCGCGGACTATTACAATTTCGATTTCCAAAACGCGATTGTTCAAACATCTGCACAGGCTCTGGTAAACGCCGATCCAAACGGCCCGAACATCATTCGCAGCCCAGCTGGTACGATCATTCAGGTCAACAACAGCTTTGCGAATGCTGCCAGTGTTGAGACATCGGGGATCGATTTCTCGATCCGCTATGCGATCGACACCGACTTCGCGACGATCACACCAAGCTTCGAAGGCAACTACGTCCTCAGCTATGACTTGCAGGAAACCGTAGGCGGCCCAGAAATCGATGGGGCAGGAAACCGCAACTTCACCAATTTTGGCTCCCCAACGCCGGAATTGCGTTTCAACGCTGGCCTCCAGTTTGAAGCCGGTGCGCATTCCTTCAACGTCTTTGGCCGCTACATCGATAGCTATATCGACGATCAAAATGGCGGAGCCGACATCGACAGCGATTTCCGGGTCGACGTTCAATACAGCCTCGCCATCAACGAGCTGTTTGACCGCGACAAAACCGTTACGCTGACCGCTGGTGTTCGGAACGTCTTTGGTGTGACCGCCCCTCGCGTGGCGACCAACGGCGGCTTTGACAGCCGGGTTGCCGATCCGCGCGGCGCCGTGGGCACCGTCGGTCTGGTTGCTGAATTCTAAATCAACACTTGCTGGCTAAGCCTAGGCTCAGCCTGAGTTAGAACAAAAAAGAGCCCTGAGCGCATCTCGCGCTTGGGGCTCTTTTCATGCTGACAGAGAAACTTCTTCGTTTTGTGTAACCAAGCATCGCGCCGACGCGAACTTAATACCAGCACGTCGGCAATTCTGCCGATAATCCGTCTTGGAGACTACAAAAATGCTGCGCTTTTTCGCCCTTATCGCCGCCATTGGCGCCATCGTTATTGGAGCGATGCAACTTTCTGCCAAGTCCGACACAACCGGATGGCAGACGTATGACGCGGCAGAATTTACAATGGCGCAAGGCAAAGGCAAAACCATCGTGGTTGATGTCTATGCCGACTGGTGCCCAACCTGCCGCGCTCAAGCTCCGATCCTTGACGAGCTTCGTGCGGAAAAATCGGGCGCTAACGTGAAGTTCGTCAAAGTGAATTTCGATGATGAAAAGGCGTTCCTGCGCAAGCACCGGATCCCGCGCCAATCGACCGTCCTCGTGTTCAAAGGCGAAAAGGAAGTTGCCCGAACGATCGCAGAAACGAACCGCACTCGGCTACGCAGCGCCATTCTGAAAGCGCTCTAATCTCTGCGATTGCGCGCAGTCGCATCATAGAAAGCTGAAGGCAACGCCATGCTAGGCAGCACGCTTTTATCCTTTGTCGCCGGCCTGGTGACAATCCTGAATCCCTGCGTGCTGCCGCTGGTGCCAATCTTGGTCGCATCAGCCCTGGGCAAGAGCAAGCTTGGGCCACTTGCCTTGGCTGCGGGCTTGGTCACCAGCTTCACTCTATTTGGCTTTACGGTGATCGCGTTTGGATATTCCATCGGGATCAACGAGCAGGCGATCCGCCTATTCGCAGGCGCATTGCTGGCGATGGCAGGCATAGTCTTGCTCGTCCCGCAGGCACAGGCAGCGATCAGCGCAGCGGCCGCACCGATTTCCAATTTCGGCAATCAACGGCTGTCTAGATTGAGCGGCGACGGCGCTGGCGGGCAGTTCGCTATCGGTCTGCTGCTCGGCATCGTGTGGGCACCTTGCGTTGGGCCGACATTGGGCGTCGCGATCGCGGCGGCCAGCCAGGGCGAGGATTTGCTCGCGAGCTTTTTCATCTTCTTTGTCTTCGGATTGGGCATCGCAACCTCGATCCTCGCCTTCGCCTATGGTTCGCGCAAGGCCATTGGGGAACGCCGCAAGACGATGATGGCACTGGCGAAATACGGCAAACCCCTGTTCGGCATTACCCTGTTGCTGGTCGGCCTGATGGTTCTCACGGGCTTCGATAAAGTGATTGAGATCGCTCTGCTGGATGCCCTGCCCCAGGGATTGATTGAATTCACCACCCGTTTCTAAAGCGGGGGTGCACAGCGCGCTGCACGTAAACTCGCACAGGCAGCCGTCCCTAGACCGCTTGCGCCCACCTTCCTATGCTGTCCCCTCAAAACAATGATGGAGGGCAAAATGGCAGAAGCAGATGAGCCGCGCATTACTGGGTTGGGCGGTGTTTTTTACGTTGTCGATGACCCGGCGGCGACGCGCGAATGGTACCGCGACACCTTAGGCTTAGATGGCGAGTACGGGCCGCAGCTCGCCTGGGCAGAGGAGCCAAAGGCCAACCCTTATTCCTTGATCAGTCACTTTTCCGATGCGACATATATCAAGCCCGGCAAGAACGGCTTCATGATCAATCTGCGGGTCAATGATCTCGATGGCTTCATCGCCAAGCTAAAAAAGAAGGATGTAAAGATCCTCGATACGGCGGATGAAGGATACGGCAAGTTTGCCTGGTTGCTCGACCCCAATGGCATCAAGATCGAATTATGGGAGCAGGTGGCAGAAGAATTGCCGTAAACCTTCGCTTAGATTCCCCGGCTCTGCGACAAACCAACTCAGCATCAAGCCAGACTGCTTAGCCGCAAGGTCCCATCCTTTTGCAAAGCCAGTATGGTTAGCGGGTTGTTAACCATATCTGCGCCATGCATGCGGGACCATGAAACGCACCTCAATCACTCAAGACCTTCCGCTTAACCGCAAGGCGAAAACCGCATTTGCCGCACGCGCCATAATCCTGGCTGCTAGCACGGTCGCTCTCGCCGGTTGCGGCATATTGCCTTCGTCGAACGGTTCCCCATCGCGCGGAAGCAGCAAACCGCCTGTCAGCTCAACCCAAGGCAATATCTCAAATCGCACCGCGGACCGCACCTGCTTTGCACAGCTTAGCGCATCGGGCGTTCGGTTTGATCCTTTGCCAGATGCCTATGGCGCGCCGGGATGCAGCAAGCTGGGCACTGTTCAACTCTCCGCTCTGGCCGGTGATCGCTCCCGCTTTGGGATCAGCAATATCGGCCCTGTGCAATGCCGCACGGCGAGCGCGTTTAACGGATGGGCGCGGTTCGGCGTTGACCGAGCGGCTAAGCAAATTTTGGGCAGCGGACTGGAGCGGATTGAGACAATGGGATCTTACTCTTGCCGCAATGTGGCTGGCACATCACGCCGCTCCGCCCATGCCCGTGCGGAGGCCATCGACATCTCCGGGTTCTTGCTCAAAGACGGGCGCCGTGTAAGCGTTCAAGGCGATTGGTCTCGGGGTAGCGCGGCCGAACGGGAGTTTCTGAGGGTCGTGCACAAGAGTGCCTGCAAACGGTTCGGTACGGTACTCGGGCCCGACTATAACCGCGCACACGAAGATCATTTCCACGTTGAAGGCACAGACGGAAGCTTCTGCCGCTAGAGACGTCTCCGCGTCGATCCGACAAGGCTATGTAGGATATTGCAGGAACAGTTTCCTACTCGACCGGCATCTCCGGCTCCAACTTCGCTTCAATCTTCAGGCGAACAGCCTCGGCTGCATGCCTCGCGCCAAGCTTGTTCATCATATTGGCGCGGTGAATTTCCACCGTGCGCGGACTGATATCGAGCTCCCTTGCGATCACTTTGTTGCTGCTGCCCTCGGCCAGCCAATCAAGCACTTCGCGTTCACGATTGGAGAGACTTGAAATCCGGCTGCGCGCATCAATCATGCGGCGGCGGGCGGCACCAAAAACCTCAGCCTCCTTCTCAATTCGAGTGAGACAACGTGAGAAGCGTTCTGGATCGATCGGGATCGACAAATAGTCGAGCGCACCAGCCTTAATCGCTTCAACAATACGGCCCGGCTTTGGTTGTTCGTCGACCGCGATCAGCGGCAGCCAAACGCCCAGCTTGCTGAGCCGTTCGAAGATCATGGCCACCCCGCCTTCCTCGATCGCATCGCGAGCGATAATGATCCCATCTCGCGGCGGATGCGCCGAAAGATCGCTGAGATCGCCATAGACTTCACAGTGGTGCCCTAAGGCGAACCCTGCGCGAGACAATTCCGCCCTATGACGGCTGGAAGAGTCGATGAAATGGAGGATTGCTTTGCGTGTCATTCATTATGAATGCGCATTTCCCCATACGGAATCATCCCAAGTCTGAACCAATTTCGAGTAGATGGACTCTAGCTACGGGTGACGGCTTGGTCCAAAATGGATGCAACAGCTCATCAAGCTCTCAGTATTCTATCTGATCAGGTCAAATCACTAGGTTTTGGGGCCGAAACTGTAGTCCGGCAAAGAATGAAATGCCGATTTAAGCGCGTCGCCCCAACTCGATGAGATCGAGTCAAAATAGGGGTCTTCGTAAGTAATCCGATGTTGATGCGTGGGCGCAAATTCATCCCGGCCGATCACCATCAGATCAAGCGGAAGGCCAACGGAGAGGTTAGCCTTAAGCGTGCTGTCGAATGACACCATCAGCAATTTTACCGCATCTTCAAAGCTCATGTCCCGGTCATATCCGCGCAGCAAAATCGGTCGTCCGTATTTGGTCTCACCAATCTGGAAAAACGGCGTGTCGAGGCTGGCCTCGATAAAATTGCCCTCTGGATAGATCATGAACAATCGCGGCTCCATGCCAGCAATTTGGCCAGCAACGATGATTGTCGCTGTAAACTTGCCCCGCCCACGTTCTCCATTGGCACTCTGGCGTTCTTCGATTGTAGAGCGCAACATCTTGCCGATGTCAGAGGCAACTTGAAACATGGTTGGCGATTTGAACAAAGTGTTCTCGCGCTCGTCAGGTTCTTTGGTGCGCTCCTCCAGCTTACCAATCACCGCTTGGGTGGTTGCCAGATTGCCAGCAGTCATGACCGTGATCATACGCTCGCCAGGGACGCTCCAATGAAACATCTTGCGGAACACCGAAATGTTGTCGACGCCTGAATTGGTGCGCGTATCGCTCATCAAAACAAGGCCGCGGTCCAGCACCATGCCAACGCAATATGTCATACAGCTCTCTTATATCTATCGAAGCGCCGCGATAGAAGAGATGCAGCGCGCAGCAAAGCGATATTGTGCAGCGCCTATTGCTGGCTTTGCTGCTCCACAGCCACTTCGACCTTGAGCGATTGCCGGGCCGATCCAAAACTGATTCCGGTGACCGGCGCAGCATCACGGTAATCTCTGCCTGTGGCGACCCGAACATAGCGCGGATCGGGACTGATCCCGTTAGAGATATCAAATCCGACCCAGCCCAATCCATCGATATGTGCCTCGGCCCATGCGTGGCTTGCCTCTTGGTCGATCCGGTCGTTCATCATCAGATAGCCGCTAACATAGCGAGCAGGAATATTCGCCATGCGAGCTGCGGCGAGGAAGATGTGCGTGTGATCCTGGCACACGCCCACGCCCGCCTCAATCGCCTCCTCTGACGTTGTGCTGACTGCGGTTGCGCCTGTGCGATAGGCAACCTGATCCCGGATTTTCGCGGACAATGCATGCAAGAAGTCGAGCTTACCGCTTTGATCATCACCCTCGCCGGTATCCACTTCCCGTACCAGCGCGCGCAGCTTTGAACCCGGCTTGGTCAACCGTGTCTGGCCCAGAAAATTCCACAACGGTAGATGGCCCGAGTGCCGCCCGATAACGCCGGCATTGTCCTCGGTCTCCACCACGCCCCGGCAGGTCACGCTGACCTCCTGCGCGCCGGGATCCAGCGCAATCAGCGTGACGGTGTTGAAATGCTCATCTTCATATTCCAGCTCGCTATGCGCGTTTTCATACTCCATCTGCCAATCCACAATCTTCTGGCCCTGCGTCTCCTTCGGCGTCAGGCGCAGCCTCTGGAGCGCGTGAACCACGGGATCGGCAAAGCTGTAGCGGGTGGTGTGACGGATCGACAGGCGCATCAGTGGTGGAACCTGTAGTCGTTGGCAATCGCCGTGCTGATCGCGACATTATTGTGCATGAGGTTCAGCAGAAATTCGTGCAAACCCTGATCAAAGATCTGGTCCACGGTAATCTCCGCAATTTCCATATCGGCCTCACGCATCAGCGCGTTGCACTCTCCCTCTCGTCCATGAATACGAGCCAATGCTGCCAATTGGTCGCGAAGCGCGCTGCGGCAAAAGGCCAGGCTGCGCGGGAAGCGGTCGTCCAGCACGAGAAATTCAACGATGCTGCGCGCTTCAATGCGCCCAGCATGTAGCCAGCTGTATGCGCTTGCTCCAGCGACGGAGCGCAACACTTGCTCCCACTGCCCGCTGTCGATCCGCGAACCGACATGGCCAAGCGTCGGGAGCAGCAGGTAGTATTTCATGTCGAGGATGCGGGCCGTGCTTTCCGCACGTTCTATAAAGGTGCCAGCGCGGGCAAAGTGATAACCCTCATTGCGCAACATCGATCCTTCGACTGCTCCATGCACTAGCGTGCCCGCGCGCCGGATCATGCCGACCACATCGCCGACAGAGTTTTGACCAATCGGGCGTTTCAACACGTCTTCCAGAGCCATCCAGTTTTCATTCACTGCGCCCCACACTTCGCTGGAGATATTGGTCCGCACCATCCGTGCGTTGGTCCGCACGGCGCCAAACATTTCGCGTACGCTGGCCGGGTTGTCGCGACCGCGCAGAATGAAGTTCCATACCTGCTGCCCGGTATAATCCTCATGCGCCGCTTCATAGGCCGCCCGCTGGCCAGAGGTTGCAATGACAGAACGCCATTCTTCCTCAGCCGTCGCCGTATCCCGGGTCAGCGCCATCCGTAGCCCCGCCTCTAAAAGCCGCGCAGTGTTTTCGGCCCGCTCCAGATAGCGGAACATCCAAAACATGCCATTGGCGGTGCGTCCTAACATCGTGCCTCCGCCATCAGTCTTTTAACACCCAAGTGTCTTTGGTGCCGCCACCCTGGCTGGAATTGACCACCAAAGATCCGTCTTTCAGGGCAACGCGAGTCAAACCGCCCGGCGTTATGTCGATGCCGTCGGGTGACACCAGCACGAACGGACGCAGGTCAACGTGACGCGGCGCGAGACCCTTGCGGGTGAAGATCGGGCAGGTCGACAAAGCCAGCGTCGGCTGGGCAATGTAATTCTCCGGATTGGCCTCCAGCTTGGCGCGGAATTTCTTGATCTCGCGCTTGGACGCAGTTGGCCCGATCAGCATGCCATAGCCGCCCGAACCGTGGACCTCTTTCACCACCAGCTCGTCCAGATTGTCGAGCACATAGGCCAAGCCGTCATCATCGGCGCAGCGCCAGGTCTGCACATTGGGCAGCAGCGGTTTTTCGCCGGTATAAAACTCGACGATTTCCGGCATAAAGCTGTAAATCGCCTTGTCATCGGACACGCCCGTACCCGGCGCATTGGCGATGGTGACATTGCCCGCCCGGTACACATCCATGATGCCGGGAATGCCCAGCACGCTGTCCGGATTGAAGGTCAGCGGGTCGAGATAATCATCATCAACTCGGCGATAGATCACATCCACCTGGGCATAGCCATCGGTGCAACGCATTTGCACCTTGCCATCGACTACGCGCAGGTCGCTCGCCTCGACCAATGTTGCGCCCATTTGATCAGCCAGAAAGGCGTGTTCAAAATAGGCCGAATTGTAGATACCCGGCGTCAGGACCGTGACGTTCGGCTTGCCTCTGGTTCCTTCGGGCGCGCATGCGGCCAGACTGCGCGCAAGACGGCGCGGATAGTTCGATACGCTCTCAACCCCGATGCGAGAGAAGAGATCGGGGAACATCGACATCATCGTCTCGCGGTTTTCGAGCATGTAAGACACACCTGATGGCGTGCGTGCGTTGTCTTCCAAAACGAAGAACTCATCCGGCCCTGTACGTACCAGATCAATGCCAACAATGTGCGTGTAAATCCCGCCCGGCGGGGTGAAACCGACCATATTGGGCAGCCATGCGTCGTTGTTGCGCAGCAGGCGCTCTGGCAGCCGGCCAGCGCGAACGATCTCTTGCCGGTGGTACAAATCGTAGAGGAAGGCGTTGAGGGCACGCACGCGCTGCTCGATACCCTTCGTCAACCGCCGCCATTCACCCGCTGTGATAATGCGCGGGACCATGTCAAACGGGATCAGGCGCTCCTCAGCCTCATCCTCGCCGTAAACATTGAAAGTAATCCCCGTGCGGCGAAAACTCTCATCCGCATCCTTGGCTTTGCGGCGAAGCAGATCGGTCGTCTGCTCTCCATACCATGATGAATAATCGGCATAGGCCGGACGCGGCGCCCCATCAGGGCCAAACATCTCATCAAATTGGGAAGCCGACAGAACCAATTACCCCTAAGAATTGCGCGCTATGCAAGGATGCTAAGCATTATTGCGCTGTCTCACAAGCAAAGGTTCAGTCCCGATCAAGTTCCTCAAGAACCGCGGAAATTGCCTCTTCCGAATAGGAGAAGCCGATATGGGTGCAGCGCAAGGCGACCGCACGGTCGCGCTCTTCCGCGGTGCCGCAGGCAGCGCGCGGAGCAATCATCCCGTCGCGCGGGCTCCATAGGGCAATTGTTTCAACCGGCGGCTTCTCACCCAGATCTGTGTCGATTGGCGGATCATCGACTGAATGTCCGGTAACAAACTGATAAGCGCGCCAGACGTTGTTCGCCCGTGGATCGCCTGAAAACGGCGATCCCATAGTGATCACTTTAGCAACAGCGTCCGGCTGACGCTTGGCCAGCTCGCGAGCAAAAATCCCGCCAAGGCTCCAACCAAGCAGCACCACCGGCTCTCCCGCCCGCTCGCTCAGATTGAGCAGCCGTTCCTCAAGACTGGCCAGATTTTCTTCGCTCGGCCCCAGGTTAAAGCCCAGCCCCCAACGTTTCGCGGTGTGGCCTGCGCGCTCCAATTGCCGGGCCATAAAGCGCATGCGCAGCGGGTGCGTCATAAAGCCGGGTAGCACCATGATGGTGCGCGGATGCTTGGCGCGCTCAATTGCAATCTTGCGGCGCGGGCGGTTGACAACCTCCGCCAGAACCTCAGCCTCGCCCAGAAGTTGCAGCAGACCGGGACGCGGCGCGCGTTCTTCTTCTGGCTGACGCGCAAGAGCTATCCGGCGCGCAAACTCATCACGCGTCCAAAGCGAGGATTTCAATTCGGCAAGAGTAGCGAGTGAGGCCATGATCAAATCCCTTGGCAAAGCAGCGAGACTTACGGAGTGAAACGGTCGTCACTCACGGAAATTAGGCTGCGCGCGTAAACGCTTGGTGAAGCCTATTTTCGCTCCACCATCTCTCTGCAACGGTTCATAGATCATAGCCTCAAAGCGGCTTAGCCCGCTGGGCAATCGCCGATGCGTTCACTGGCGATATTCATCGTCATCTTCATTTCGCCCATGCCCGCCATTTCGCTTTCCATCGACATGGTCATATCCATGCTGGTTTCGGTGCCCGTGCCATTCAAGGTCATCACCATCTCGCCCTGGCCGGGTACGTTACAGGTCATTTCCGCGCTGATGTCGCCGCCATTAACGTTAAACTTGCTGGTTTCGCATTCGCCGTTTTGCGGGCCTTTTGCGAGCTCTTCAAACCCCTTGTCGGCGTCTTCTTGCGACATGCAGGTCTCGGTTACCTGATCGGCCATGCCGCCTTTCATCATCTCGGCAACTTCTGGCGGCGCGCCGGGAATTTCAACGCTGATGAGTTTGGTCGTGGAACGATATTGCCCCGCCTTTGGCTTGATCACTTCGCCTGCAACGTCAGCCATCTCTTCGCTGGAAACAACTCCATCACCGTCTGCATCGGCATCGGTCGGCCCCGAACATGCTGCAATCGCCCCGGCGAGCGCCAACACACTAACAATCCGCTTCATATCCAAATTCCCTCTAGAAAAATCATTCATGGTGCTATCTGCCAGAGCGCCACTTCACAAGCGCGCATCCGCGCCGCATATGTCTTAACATGTCAGAACTCGTCATCCGCCGAGGGTTAGAAGAACCCGACACCTCTGGGGATTTCACCCCGCACCGCCCGGACCGTCCGGAAAAGAGCGATCCTGGCAGGCCGTTCAAAATCGTCTCTGATTATGAACCCGCTGGCGATCAGCCAACAGCCATTGCAGAGCTGGTGGCAGGCGCGACCACAGGCGAAAAGACGCAGACCCTGCTGGGTGTGACCGGGTCGGGCAAGACCTTCACCATGGCGAAAGTGATCGAGGCGACGCAGCGCCCCGCATTAATACTGGCGCCCAACAAGATCCTTGCCGCACAGCTTTACGGCGAGTTTAAAAGCTTCTTTCCTGACAATGCGGTCGAGTATTTCGTATCCTATTACGATTACTACCAGCCAGAGGCCTATGTCCCGCGCTCCGACACCTATATCGAGAAAGAAAGCTCGGTGAACGAGGCGATCGACCGGATGCGCCATGCGGCCACCCGCGCCTTGCTAGAACGCGATGATGTGATCATCGTCGCCTCCGTCTCGTGCCTCTATGGTATTGGATCGGTCGAAACCTATTCGGCGATGATTTTCGACATCAAGAAGGATGAAACCGTTGATCAGCGCGAGTTGATCCGCAAGCTGGTCGCTCTGCAATACAAGCGCAATGATGCCGCGTTTCAGCGCGGCACCTTCCGGGTTCGCGGCGACAATCTAGAGCTTTACCCATCGCATTATGAAGACATGGCATGGCGGATCAGCTTCTTTGGTGATGAGATCGAAGAGATTGCGGAGTTTGATCCGCTGACGGGTAAGAAAGGCGCAAACCTCGACAAGGTTCGCGTCTATGCAAACTCGCACTATGTGACGCCAGGCCCGACCATGAAACAGGCCGCCGCCGCGATCAAATTTGAGCTGGAGCACCGCCTCAAGGAGCTACAGGAAGAGGGGCAATTGCTGGAGGCACAGCGACTGGAGCAACGCACCAATTTTGACCTAGAGATGATTGCAGCGACCGGCAGCTGCGCCGGGATCGAGAACTATTCTCGCTTCCTCACCGGCCGCCTGCCGGGTGAGCCGCCGCCCACCCTGTTCGAGTATTTACCGGAAAATGCGCTGCTGTTCGTCGATGAAAGCCACCAGACCGTGCCGCAGATCGGCGCGATGTCGAAGGGCGACCACCGCCGCAAGATCACACTGGCTGAACATGGCTTTCGCTTGCCGAGTTGCATCGACAACCGCCCCCTACGCTTTAACGAATGGGACGCGATGCGCCCGCAAACCTTTGCCGTATCGGCGACGCCGGGCGGCTGGGAGATGGAGCAAACGGGCGGCGTTTTTGCCGAGCAGGTGATCCGCCCGACTGGGCTGATCGATCCGCCGGTCGAAATCCGCCCGGTCGAGGATCAAGTGCAGGACTGCATTCAAGAATGCCTTGCAGTGGCCAAGAAAGGTTACCGAACGCTCGTCACCACGCTGACCAAGCGAATGGCGGAAGACCTCACCGAATTCATGCACGAGGCGGGCGTGCGCGTTCGCTACATGCACTCTGACGTTGAGACTTTGGAGCGGATTGAGCTGATCCGCGACCTGCGCCTGGGGGTTTATGACGTGCTGATCGGGATCAACCTGCTGCGCGAAGGGCTCGACATTCCGGAATGCGGGTTGGTGGCGATTTTGGATGCTGACAAGGAAGGGTTCCTACGCAGCGAAACCTCTCTGATCCAGACGATTGGACGAGCCGCGCGCAATGTTGATGGCAAGGTTATCCTTTATGCCGACCGGATCACTGGCAGCATGGAACGCGCCATGGCCGAGACGGAGCGCCGCCGCGAGAAGCAGCGCGCCTTCAACGAAGAACACGGCATCACGCCGCAAACGATCAAGCGCGATATCGCCGACATTGTCGCGCACAGCGCCGCCCAAGATGGGGTGACAATCGATACCGGCGATGAAGAGGTCAACAATCTCGTCGGCCACAACCTGCGCGCCTATATCGAAGACCTTGAGAAACGGATGCGCGATGCCGCTGCAAACCTCGAATTTGAGGAAGCTGGTAGGCTGCGCGATGAAATCCGCAGGCTCGAAAATGACGAACTGGGCCTGCCCGATGATGAGAAGAAAGCGCCCAAAGTCGGCCGCTCCGACGCTGGCCGCCCCGGAACGCGCAAGACCCGCTACGGCAAGAAACGCGCGAAATTTATGGGCGGGAAGCCGTGAGCCGAAACGCAGCCATCGCCGCGCTTGGATTGACGGCCATTGCCCTCGCCGCCTGCAAGCCGCCGCCGACCGATGCGGATATTGCTCGCGATATGCCTGCCGAGGTGCCGCAGGGCCCTTCTGAGCCGCTCGACTCCCCAGATATCGAGGGCGCGGTTTGGGCGGCTAGCGCGACCCCTTGGCGGATCATCTATGGCAAGCCTGGCGAAGCGCCCTTGGTCTCGCTCGAATGTGTTGAGACGGCAGGTGATCCGAACCTGCGCGTCACTCGCTATGCTACGGCGGACGAAGGCGCGGGCGCGATCCTGGCCTTTGTTGGCAATGATAGAATTGGCCGCATGAAGGTCGATGCGATTGAGACCAACGCCGGCTTTTTGTGGCGCGGTGAAGATCCGGCGGTTGATCAGGACTGGGAGCCGCTGATCGGGCCAGAGGAAGTGACGCTGACCGTGCCAGGCGCTGGCATGGTTACGCTCAACCCCAGCCCGCTGCCGGTTGATTTGGTAACAGGTTGCCGGGGCGGTCGGTTGGAACCGCTCGAGGGCGCGATTGATGAGGCGACCATCGCAGAAGCCGCGCCAGAGGCTAGCGAACCCGCTCAGCCCGCTCCTTAAGCAAATCTGGGGTCAGCACTTGCGGCAATTGCTCCGCTTGTGCGCCCGACTCATACCACAGATACAGCGGCACGCCCGCCGCACCTTGTTCAGACAGGAACATGGTGATCGCCTCGTCGCGCTGTGTCCAATCGCCCACCATGGTGACTACGCCAGCGGCTTCAAACGCCTCGCGCGTCGCCTCGCGCTCAATCGCGACGCTCTCATTCACTTTGCAGGTGACGCACCAATCGGCGGTGAACCATAGGAACACCGGCTGTCCGCTGGCGCGAGCATCCGCCAGTGCCTGCGCGCTGTAAGCCTGAGGCGAGTGGATCGATTCCTCGGTGAGGTTCGTCACTGGCGCAGCAAAGCTGGCGGGCAAAGCGAAGGCTCCGAAAATCACGAATGGCGCGGCGATCAGGCCAAACGCAGGCCAGGCCATCTTGCCCGCGCGCTGCAGACGGCCAACCACCAGCAAGGCAACAATCAGGCCGAACACGACAACCAGCGCGAACAGCGCAAAGCCTTGCCCGCCCAGCCGCGCCGTTAGCCAGATCAACGCAAGCGCGGTCAGCCCCATCGGGATCGCCATGATCCGGCGAAAACGCTCCATCCAAGCGCCGGGTTTGGGCAACATTCGCCGAAGAGTAGGCACAAAACCGATCAACAGGAACGGCAAAGCCAAGCCTAGCCCCAGCATCGCAAACAGCAGCAGCGCCTGAGGCACGGGGAGCAGCAGGGCCGCACCCAAGGCCGCCGCCATAAACGGCCCAGTGCATGGGGTTGCCGCGAAGGCCGCGAGCAGGCCCGTGGCGAAAGCGCTGGCAGGCTGCCCGCCGCGTGTGATGGAAATGGAGGGTAGCTCAAACACGCCGGCAAAATTCGCGGTAATCACGCTGGCGAGCACGAGCAGCACGATGACAACACCGGGGCTTTGCAGCTGGAACGCCCAGCCCACTTGCTCTCCGCCCGCGCGAAGAATGAGCATCACCGCGCCCAGCCCAACACAGGCGAGCACAACGCCAGCAGTGTAGGCGAGCCCCTCAGAGCGTGCCTTGGCCTCGCTCTCACCAGCACGTGCAAGCGAGATGGCTTTGAGGCTGAGGATTGGGAAGACACACGGCATGATGTTGAGGATCAACCCGCCCACCAATGCACCGAGAATTAGCGTCCAGAGCGGCGGGGTCTGCGGCGCGGAAGAAGTGACGATCCGCTCGCCCGTGAGCGCCACCTCGCCTTCACTCGCCTCAAACCTGACGCCAGCGCCATTGCCGAAAGACAAGATGCCTTTGACGCCGTCCGCAGGCTGTCCCTCTTCCACCCAATCGGAGAGTGGAATCTCAACGCTCACAATATCGCCATCGCGGCGAAAGCTCTGGGCAACCGAATATTGGACCAGCTGCGTGTTTTCGATGAAAATATGCGGATCGCTGAGGCCCACCTCAGCAGGCAGCGGTATCGCCAAGCGCAGGTTCGTGCCCTCAACCGCAAAACTCGCCTCCGCATCCAGCAGCGGCGCAATCTCTGCGCGCCAGCGGGCGAAATCGCCGCCTTGGCTTTCGCGCAAAACCGCATCCTGCGGCACGCACACTTTATCGGTGCAGGCGAGATATTCGACAAAGCCGGTGATCGGCTCGCGGGTCGTATTATCAACCTCGCCGGTCACGCGGATCGGCACGAGCACCGTGTATGCACCCTTGTAGATGTGGTTCATCAGCTCGGTATCGACCAGCTGCTGCACAAATCGCTCTGGCACGGGATAGAGCGGCTCGCCCATCTCCCAGCGATCGGGCAGGTTCAGCCGCAATTGCATGCCCTGCCCCGCGTCGCCGGGGTTGGACCAATATCCGTGCCATTCCTCATTGCTGTTCGGATCCGGCGTAAACCTCAGAGCGAGCAGCCATTCCTCGCCCGCGTTCGGCAGACCATCCGCGCGCAATTCCACGCTGATGTTCTCATCGCCAAACCGCGCCTCTGTCGGGATTGCGCCATCCTGAGCTACCGCAGGCGAGACGGCGGCCACAAATGCAAGCAGCGCAAGCACCAGTGCAGCAAACCATAGCTTTGGTAGCGGGAACATTCTTGCGTCTATCACGGTCGAACCTCTAGGACTGTCGAACACTATTCGCAATCAAAGCGGTATAGGTTTCATAGAGGCAGGCAGAATGACGAATGACACGCGCGATCTTTTGATCCTTGGCGGCGGGCTGGTCGGCATGACCCTGGCGCTGACCGCTGCGCGCAAGGGCTTTTCCAGCCATGTCGTCGATCGCGCCAATCCCGATGAGCTGCTGAAGGAAGGGTTTGACGACCGCGCCACCGCGATCTCGACCGCCAGCTGGCAATTGTTCCGCAATATCGGCCTGGCGGAGGTGCTAGAGCCCTTGGCCTGCCCGATTGCGAGCATTGCCGTCACCGACCAAATGAAGCCAGGGCGGATCGACTTTCAGCCCGAGCCGCATGAGGGGTCGCTCGGGCGGATGCTGCCCAATCTCAGCCTGCGCCGGGCGATGTTTGAGGCGGCGGCGAAAGAGCCGCTGATCAATTGGGTTTCCGAAGCAAAGATCGCCGAGCGCCAGCGCAGCGAATTTGGCGTCGCCGTGGTGCTGAGCGATGACACAAAGCTCAAAGCCAGCCTTATGGTAGCCGCCGAAGGGCGCAGCTCGCCCACCCGGACAGAGGCCGGGTTGGTGGTTGCCAATTGGGAATACAGCCACCGCGCGATCATCGCCGGGCTGACGCATGAAAAGCCGCATGACAATGTCGCTTGGGAGATTTTCTATCCCGCCGGGCCATTCGCATTGCTGCCGATGTTGGACGACGAGCAAGGTCGCCACCGGTCCTCTCTGGTGTGGACCGTAAGCGAAGATGACGCGGCGGGCTTTTTGAAATTGTCCGACCGCGCATTTCTGGCCGAGCTGGAAAAGCGCATGGGCGGAATGTTTGGCGCGATCACCAGCACGGGTGCACGCTCATCATGGCCATTGGGCTTTCATCACACCGCCAAAATCACCGGCGAGCGGCTGGCATTGGTCGGTGATGCCGCGCACGGCATTCACCCGATTGCCGGACAGGGGCTTAACCTTGGCCTGCGCGATGCCGCGACTTTGGTCGAAGTGCTTGAAGAAGGGCGGAGGATCGGCCTTGATCCCGGAGATCATCAAAGCCTGATGCGCTATGAAAACTGGCGCGGGCTTGATGCCTTTATGGTCGCAACCGCCACTGATGGGCTGACGCGCCTGTTCGGCGTGCCAGGCAAAGCGGCCTCTGCCGTGCGCCGGTTGGGAATGGCCGGGGTCCAGCGCAGCGGCGTTTTAAAGCACTGGTTTATGGACGAGGCACGCGGCGTCTCCGGCGAATTGCCCGAGCTGCTGCGCGCTTAATCTTCGCTGGTCGCCTCAACCGGACTCAATTGTTCCACTGCATTGCCGGCGCCATCACGCAAACGGCGCGGTTCAAGCACGGCGGCGGTTTCAATCGTGTCTAGCGCGTCCATTGCATTGCTGAAACGGGTGGCATCCGCGATCCAGTTTTCCGCGCTAGCTGCACCGGGCAGGTTTTGCACCTCAGCAATCGCCGCTTCCACCCGGCCGCTTTCCAGGAACAGACGGGCCCGGTCCAAACGGCGCTCCGGCTGGGGCGAAGGTGTGTCTTCGCGGCGGATCACGAACAATTCGCCAAACTCGCGGCGAATGTCGGCCCAAGAAGACACCTCGTCAGGCTCGGCCAGATCAGGGCCAAGGCCCTCTAGGCGCGCAAGCAATTGATCGAGCGTGATCGGGCGGCGCGAGAACGAGATGATGGTGCGCACCGCATTGGGCCAATTGTCGCCAAAACGCAGGCGCAATTGATCGGCAAGAAAGCCAAGCTCTGCCCCACGTTCAATCGCGCGGCGGGTCGCAAAGGCGATCAGCAGGCCCTCGGCCCGCGCAGCATTGCCAGCCGCCGCCTGTGCTTGCAGGTCCAGCCGGGAGAGGCGCTGCTCCGCTGCTGCCAAGCGTTGGTCGAGGCCTCCTTGCTGCTGAGCCAGACCTTCGACAGCCTCAACCTGCTCTTCGATTGCTTCGCTTGCCTCAGAGGTTGGCGTGGGCAACGTGGGCAGTTCCAACCCCGGCGTTTCTTCCGGGCTGGCGATCGCGACTGGCTCGTCTGTCGCTTCAACCGCAGCACTTTCATTATTGGCATTGTACCAAACGATGTAGCCGATCAGCGCTCCTCCAGCGACGAAGGAGAACAGGGAGGCCAGCATTATTCCTTTGGATGAGCCGCTTTTGCGGCGACTGCCGAATTTCGATTCCATTGTAGTCCGTTCTGCGATCCGTTGCGCGCGGCCCATTTGGGGGCGAGCCACCGCTATATTTGCGCCGCTATTGCCACATGTCCTGCGCCATGGCCAGCAATTCGGCGTCGCTAGGGTGCGGTGCAGCGCGCGTCTCGGCCCATCCGGAGCCTGCGGCAGCGAGAATTCGTGGGCCAAGCGCAGCGAGGGAAATGTGCGACTTATCGAGACCTAAGCGGTCGCATTCCTTGGCAAAATGCCGTGCTGAGGATGCCGAATAGAGCAGCACAAGGGCAGGATCAGACAACTGCTTTGCCTGCTCATTGGTCATTGCAATTTCATGCATCCGATAGACCACTTTTTCGGTGATTGTGACGCCTTCGGGCAGGTTCAGAGTGATCCGCTCTTCACCGCCGAGCCGCAGATAATGGATCGGAGCGACTGAAAGAGTGTCCAGCACATGTTGCAAACCGCCCTCGCCAGAGCGCGCCACTTTGAAACCCGCATCGCGTGCGGCTTCCGCGGTTGCCTGCCCTACCGCATGAACCGGCAAATGTGTAAGTTCGCTGAGCTTGGCCCCGCCATGACGAAAGGCATTGGCGCTGCCTACGAGAAGCGCCTGCACCTGACTGGCATCCGGCATATCCCATGCGACCGGCTCAGCTACAGAAAGCGCGAATCCCTGGATAGGCAGGCCCAATTCCTCACCCAGCCCAAGCGTTGATGACAAACCCGGCTGTGGCCTAACCGCAATGATCGTCTGTGCTCTCATGGGCGGCTCATCCAGCCTAGCCAGCGCCATCAAAATGCGGACGTGTCCCCGGCCCAGCGCGCGACAACAGGTCCGCGGCCAACGCTTTGGCGGCTGCATTATCGCCAATGGCAAAGCGCGCTTCGCCCTCTACTCGCTCTGCCCCATCCGGGCTGAACAGGGCCGCGCGCATGGTGATGCTGTCTCCATCAGCCTCGCACAGGACCGCAACCGGGCTGTGGCAGGTTCCGCCGAGCGCCTTCAACAGCGCGCGCTCCGCCAGAACTTCAGCGCGGGTGTGAGGGTGATCAATCGCGGCAATCGCTTTCAAAGCAGCATCATTGCCCAGCGCGCATTCAATCCCAATCGCGCCCTGAGAGGCCGCCGGGATCCATTCGTCTGTCTCCAGCGGAGTGCCTACACCCGTCTCGCCCAAACGCTCCAATCCGGCTGCCGCGAGGAAGGTCACATCCGCCTCGCCTGCTTGTAGCTTGGCCAGCCGAGTCGCGACGTTCCCGCGAAACGTCACCACCTCAAGGTCGGGGCGTTGATTGAGCAATTGAGAGGCCCGTCGCGGCGCGCTGGTGCCCACCTTCGACCCGGGCGGGATCGCGGCAATACTGCTCGCCCCGATCAGCACATCGCGGCGGTCTGCACGCGGCAAAAATGCCGCCATTACAAAGTCATCGGGCCGGATCGTTTCAACATCTTTAAGCGAATGCACCGCTGCATCAATCTGTCCCTCGGCCAGCCATTGATCCAGTTCCTTGGTCCAGAGTGCCTTACCGCCAATATCAGCGAGCGGGCGATCCTGTATCTTGTCACCGCTGGCGCGCACCGGCACCAGCTCCACCTGGCCCTCGCTCCAACCGTGAGCCTCGCACAGCCGCCGCCGCGTCTCATAAGCCTGCACCATTGCAAGCGGAGATTCGCGTGTTCCAAGCCGCATGTGAATGGGGTTTGCGGCACTCGCCGCTGTGCTGTGATCGTCAGGCTGGCTCATAGGCATGCTTGCTCTAACCACCTAAGCGACTAAGGAAAAGCGGCATGAGTGAATTGCCGTCAATCATAACAGACAATCCCACGGTGCTTGGGATCGAGTCCAGCTGTGATGAGACAGCGGTTGCAATCGTGCGCGGCGACCGAACAATCATTGCTGAGCGGATCGCCAGCCAAGAGGCAGAGCATGCGCCCTATGGCGGGGTCGTGCCTGAAATTGCAGCCCGCGCCCATGCAGAGCGCCTCGCCCCTATGCTAGAGGCAGTGATGGCGGATGCGGATATGACGCTGGAGGATGTCGATGCGATTGCCGCCACCGCTGGCCCCGGTCTGATCGGTGGAGTGATGGTCGGCCTGGTCAGTGCAAAGGCGCTGGCCATGGCATCAGACAAGCCGTTGATCGCGGTCAATCATCTGGAGGGGCACGCGTTGTCACCGCGCCTCGCCGATCCTGACTTGGGCTTTCCTTATCTGCTGCTGCTCGTATCGGGCGGGCATTGCCAAATCCTGTTGGTGGAAGGCGTCGGCGAGTATCGCCGCCTCGCAACCACGATTGATGATGCTTTGGGTGAGGCGTTCGACAAGACCGCGAAGATCCTAGGTCTCGGCTATCCCGGCGGGCCGAAAGTGGAGAAGCTCGCGCTCACCGGCGATGCCTCGGCTGTTTCCCTGCCCCGCCCGCTCAAGGGATCAAAGGAACCACATTTCTCCTTCGCTGGCCTCAAGAGCGCGGTCTTGCGGGCCTATGACAGCGGTGAGCACCGGTCCGAAGACATAGCCGCGAGTTTTCAGCAGGCAGCGATCGACTGCCTGATTGACCGGTTGAGCCACGCTCTCAAAGACCTGGAAACGCCCCCTTCTCTCGTCGTTGCTGGCGGCGTTGCCGCCAACACCGCGATCCGATCCGCGCTTGAAGCCTTCGCTAACAAGCATCACATGCGCTTTGCCGCGCCGCCCTTGGCGCTGTGTACAGATAACGCCGCGATGATCGCTTGGGCCGGGTGTGAACGCATGCCGCTGGAGCAGTCTGATCCACTCGATTTCAAGGCGCGCCCGCGCTGGCCGCTCGATCCAGAGGCCGAAAAGGCCCGCGGCGCAGGAGTGAAAGCATAATGACGGCTCTTTCCACGATTGGCGTGATTGGTGCAGGCGCTTGGGGAACGGCTCTGGCGCAAATGCTCAGCACTGATGGGCGCGATGTGCTGCTGTGGGCCTATGAGGCGGACTTGGTCGATGCGATCAATTCAGAGCACAGCAACGCGCTGTACCTGCCATCGGCAACGCTTTCTCCCGCTATTCGCGCGACCAATGACCTTGACGATCTGGCAGAGCTGGACACGGTACTGGCGGTAACACCGGCGCAAAACCTTGGCCCGGTCCTGTCGCAATTGCCAAAGGCACCGCGTGACCTGGTGCTGTGTTCTAAAGGCATTGATGCGGGCACGGGTCAGCTAATGAATGAGGTTGCCAAAGCCGCCTGTCCGGCGAGCGACATCGCCGTCCTATCCGGCCCGACATTTGCGCACGAAGTCGCAGACGGCCTGCCCACGGCTGTCACGCTCGCTTGTGGCGGCGGCAATTCGCAGTGGGAGCGCCTCTCACCAGAAATCGCTCGGCCTTCCTTCCGCCCCTATTACACCCATGATGTGACCGGCGCAGAGATCGGCGGCGCAATCAAGAATGTCCTGGCGATTGCCTGCGGCGTGGTGGATGGCCTGGCGCTGGGCCAGAATGCGCGCGCCGCCCTGATCGCGCGGGGCTATGCCGAAATGCTGCGCTTTGGCGAGACGCTGGGCGCAGAGGCTGAAACGCTAGCAGGGCTGTGCGGTCTGGGTGATCTGGTGCTCACCTGCTCCTCCACCTCCAGCCGCAATTTCTCGCTCGGCAAGGCCCTTGGCGAAGGCGGGTCCGCCGCTGATCTGATGGCGGATCGCCGCACCGTTGCAGAAGGGGCGCACACCGCGCCAGTTCTCAAGCGTTTGGCCGAGGAACGCGGCATCACAATGCCCATCGTTATCGCGGTCAATGCAATCCTCGCCGGGGAAAGCCCGCGCGCCGCAGTCGCCAACTTGCTCGCTCGTCCGCTAAAGGCGGAGCAAGAACGCGAGAACAGGAACCATCAGGCTTGAGCCTACCCCCAGTCTCATCTCCGCCGCCAGCCAGCGGAGCAGCCAGCACACCCGGCGATGACAACGCCGATATGCAGGCGTTGGCCAAAGGCGGCCGGACCAATTTCTTTGGCTTCATCCTGAGGCTGGTTGCCCGGCTTCCTTTCCTGTTTATCGCTGGGCGGCTTTACGGAATTGACGCGGTTGGCCGGTTTGCCTCCGCGCTTGTCCTGATCGAAATCCTCGGGCTTGTCTGTTCTCTCGGCGAAAAACGCGGGCTGGCTCAGCGCCTGACCGAAGGCACAGATGACGAAGGCCCAGAGGCCGAGCGAGCCAAGGTCAACCTCGTGTTCGACGGGATGCTCATCGCGCTGATCTTGTCCGCATTCGCTGGCCTGTTCCTGTGGCTGTTCCCGGTCGTGATGTTCCCGAACGGAATGAACAGCGAATATGATATCTGGTTGATCGCGGCGATCCCGGCCTTCGCACTCACAGAAATTCTGCTGGCCGCGCAGGCATACAAGTACGACATCGCCACCACTGTGCGCGCCCGCGCCGTTGTGGAGCCATGGACGATATCGATCATGGCAGGTGTATTCTTCTACCTACCGCTCTACAGCGGCATACCTGAGTTTCGCGAAGCTGGCCTAGCGCTTGCGTTTATCTGCTCGATTTACGCCGCATTGTTGACCGCCGCATGGTCATTCCTGCGCAGCTATGGATTGCCGAGCGGCTGGCGCCCCCGCCCACGCTATATGTGGAAAGTGACCGCCCGCGCTCTGCCGCTGATGGGCGCAGATGCGGTCGAATGGGGCACGCGCCGGGTCGATATCTTCATCCTCGGCTTCTTTGCCTCGCCCGCCGCCGTCGCGGTCTATTACATGGCTCAGCAGATCGCGAGCCTGCCGCAGAAGCTCAAAACCAGCTTTGAGCCGGTGCTTGGCCCTGTCATTACCAAAAATCTAAAGAGCAAGAACTATGCCGCTATCGCTGCGCAGGTACGCCAGGTTGGCTTCTGGATCATCGCCGCTCAGGCTGCCATTGCCCTAGCGCTAGGCGTACCGGGCGAAGGCGTTATGGGCCTGATCGGACCGCAATATGTTGGCGGCACTGGCGCATTGGCCTTCCTGCTTGCCGCAGAGGTCGCCGCCGCCATGGCGGTCGTCTCGGAAAGCGTGCTGGTCTATATTGCGCGCAAACGGAACCTGCTGATCTCAGTTTGCACAATCGCGTTGCAGGCCGCGCTCACCATCGGGATCATTAAGGGGGTTGAGCACCTCGGGTTTTCCGAGCCGTTCAAAGCCGCTGGCGCAGCGCTCGCTTTGCTGATCGCGTTGGGCTGCGCGAGCCTAGTCAAAGCGCTGCTGCTCAAGAAATTGCTGAAGGCCCCAGTCAGCAACTGGCGCTGGGCCTTGGTCTGGGCCGCTGCGCCCGCCGTGGTGGTTGGCACAGCGGCCACATGGCTGCCGGAATGGGCCGAGCTGTTGTTCGGTATTCCGGCGATCCTGCTTACGTTCGGTTGGGTCATCTGGCGGCGCGGATTTGGTGAGGAAGATCGCCTGTTGTTCCGCAAGAATGTTGGCGGATAAAGAGCCTTCAAACCCTGCCTGTTTGACCGCACCTACTGCACGTTCAGTCACGATTAACGCCCAAAAGCAGAGCTTTGTGCTTCGTGGGTTATTGTGGGGAGTCGTGAAAATGCGGAATTCAAACCTAACGTTCAAACTGGCGGGTGCAGGTATGCTCAGCCTGATGATAGCGGGCTGTGCAGCCAATCAGGGCAATGTCGCCAAAACAGGCCAGCCAGACGACAATGTCGCTGTTGCAGCGCCACCACCACCTCCTCCTCCGCCGCCACCAGCACCCGTCGCCGAACAGACGGTAGTCGTCACGGGATCACGAGTTTCAGAAGCGGATTTCGCATCGGTGTCTCGTCGCTCGGCGCCCGGGATTATCGGCGTTCCGCCTGTGCGGGTGCCAACCGATCCTGGCCGTGAGAAATATGACGGTGAAGAAGTCTCACCGGTCAAACTGACCAGCGCAGAGCCAGTCTCTACCTTTAGCGTCGACGTAGACACCGGCGCCTATGCCAATGCACGCCGCTTCCTCACGCAAGGCCAGATGCCCCCGCGCGCCGCCGTGCGCACGGAGGAAATGATCAACTACTTCCGCTATGATTACGCAAAGCCGGCAGACCGCTCTCAGCCATTTAGTGTGAACACAGACATTGCCCGCACGCCATGGAACGAAGACACCTATCTGATGCGAATTGGCCTGCGCGGTTACGATTTGCCGCGCGAAGATCGCCCGCCTGCAAACCTCGTATTTCTGATGGATGTGTCGGGATCCATGGGCCGGCCGGACAAGCTGCCGTTAGTCAAAACCGCACTGGCAGGCCTCGCCGGTGAGCTGTCCCCGCAAGACCGCGTATCCATCGTCGTCTACGCAGGCGCTGCAGGCATGGTGCTCGAGCCCACCAATGACACACGGAAAATCCGCCGTGCCTTGGACGAGCTTTCCGCAGGCGGCTCGACTGCCGGGGGCGCAGGGTTGGAGCTCGCCTATAACATCGCCGAGGACAGCTTCATCAAAGGCGGCGTCAACCGCGTAATCCTAGCCACTGACGGCGACTTCAACGTTGGCGTATCGAGCCAGGATGCCTTGATTGAGCTGATCGAGGAAAAACGCGACAGCGGTATCACGCTCACCACGTTAGGCTTTGGCCAGGGCAATTATAACGAAGCGATGATGGAGCAAGTCGCCAATCATGGGAATGGCAATTACGCCTATATCGACAGCGCGCTGGAGGCGAAAAAGGTATTGGGTGAAGAGATGAGTTCCACCCTTTTCACGATTGCAAAGGACGTGAAAATTCAGGTCGAATTTAACCCGGCGGTCGTCAGCCAATATCGCCTGGTCGGATATGAAAACCGCGCCCTTCGCGAGGAAGATTTCAACAATGACGCAGTCGATGCTGGCGACATTGGCGCAGGCCACCAGGTGACCGCAATTTACGAGATCGTGCCCGCAGGAAGCGAAGGCTGGATCGCGCCGCGCCGCTATGACGACAAGCCTTCGCAAACCGCTCTAAGCCGCGAAGCTGAAGTGGCTCAAGTAAAGCTGCGCTATAAACTACCCGACGGGAAAAAATCGCGTCTGATCGAGCGTTTGGTACAGCGCAGCGAGTTGTTGCAAGCGAAACAGCCATCCGGCGACTTCGCCTTTGCCAGCGCCGTTGCCGCCTACGGTCAATTGCTGCGCGGCGACACTCTCATGAAAGACTTCAGTCACAGCGATATCGAGACGCTTGCTGGCTCCCAGGACGATTATTGGCGGCAGGAGTTCATCCGCCTAAACGCGCTTGCAGGCAGCATGAAAGGCGGCTGACGGCCACAGCGCCCTCAAAACTTATGATGTCTGCTTGGAATGCGGCGCTTGTCGCTGCTATGGCGTGCGGGCAAACTGACAAATCATGGGATTGAGAGATGACACCTGAGTTCTTTGAGGCCAATTGGCCCTACATTCTGATTGTCGCCATTGTGGTCTTGCTATTGGCCTTTTTCTGGCTGTCGGCGAACCGTAAGGCATCGGTTGTCGACAAAGACACAAAAGATGTTCTGGATGAAGGCGCTGCGCCCGCTGCGCGCAATCAAGCATTGATCGATGCGCCCAATGCCGCCGCCAAAGAGACAGGCGTGGAACTGCCCGAGGCGGAACAAACGCCCGAGCCTGCGGCTGCACCGGCACCTGCGGCCTCTTCACCTGCCCCCACTCCTACACCAACACCACCTGCGCCCACTCCTGCAGCGGCAGCGGCGGATGATTTGACCCAGATCAAAGGCCTCGGACCAAAGCTCGCTGGCCTGCTAAACACTCTCGGAGTGACAACATTTGCTGAGATCGCCAGCTGGGACGAGGCCGATATCGACCGCGTTGATGAGAAGCTCGATCGCTTCAAAGGACGCATTCGCCGTGACAGCTGGGTCGAACAGGCCAAGCTGCTAGCTGCGGGCGATGAAGCGGGCTTTTCCGGAAAGTTCGGTCAAAACGGTTGAAATAAATAGGAAACATTTATCCAATCTGTGTTACATAGGAATATGCAACGCTGGAGAAGGCAATGACGCAGGCACGGATTTTGGTCGCTGAAGACGAGCGAATCGTCGGCTTTGACCTTTGCGAAACGGTGCAAGAAGCCGGGTTCGAAGTTGCCGGTCCGCACACCGATATTTCTTCGGCCATGCTTTCATTTCAGAAAGACAAGCCTGACCTTGCGATCTTGGATGTGCAATTGGATGATGGCATGGTCTATCCACTCGCGCAGAAATTGCGCGACGAAGACGTGCCGATCATCTTCCACTCTGGCCAGTTCACCCGCGACGAAGTGAAAGAACGGTTTCCTGAGGCAACGACTCTGCTGAAACCTTGCCCGCCCAATGAAATATTGCGGGCGGTGGTCAAGGTCCTCGAAGACCAATAATTGCGCATGCGCTAAAGCGGCGCTTCCCACGCGCCTTCGCATCGCTTATCCCTGTTCGTCACAAAAGACGGAGAGTGATACGTGAGCCAAGACCTGTTTCCGGTACCAGATGATTGGGCGACAAACGCAAAATTCAACGCAGCCAAATATCAATCTCACTACGCCCGTTCGATTAGCGATCCTGACGGTTTCTGGCGCGAAGAAGCGCAGCGGATCGATTGGATCGCACCATTCGAAACAGTCAAAGACGTAAGCTATCACAAAGACGATTTCCGCATTGGCTGGTTCCTCGGCGGAAAGCTCAATATTTGTGTCAACGCGCTCGACCGGCATTTGGCAGAGCGCGGCGACACTGCGGCAATCATTTGGGAGGCTGATGATCCCAGCACGCCGGGGCGCACCCTCACTTACCTAGAGCTGCACCGAGAAGTCTGCCGCTTTGCCAATGTCCTGAAATCCAACGGGGTCAAAAAAGGCGACCGGGTCACCATCTATCTGCCCATGGTGCCAGAGGCCGCAATTGCGATGCTCGCCTGCGCGCGCATCGGCGCGGTGCATTCGGTGGTGTTTGCGGGCTTCTCTCCAGATGCGCTCGCGGGCCGCATTTCGGATTGCCAATCCGATATCGTTCTGACCGCTGATGAAGGCCTGCGCGGCGGCAAGAAAGTCCCACTCAAAGCGAATGTCGATGCGGCTCTTGAAAAGGTCGATGTCAGCCGGGTCATCATGCTTAAGCACACTGGCGGCGATGTCGGCTTTAGCGGGGGTCGCGACATCTGGTGGCATGAGGCCATCAGTGCGGCGAGCGATCAGTGCGAGCCAGAGGTCATGGATGCAGAAGATCCGTTATTCATTCTCTACACTTCAGGCTCCACGGGAAAGCCGAAAGGCGTGCTACACACCACTGGCGGCTATGCCGTTTGGACCAGCATGACGCATGAATATGTGTTCGATTATACACCGGGTAGCATCTATTGGTGCGCCGCCGATGTTGGCTGGGTCACCGGGCATTCCTATGTCGTTTACGGACCGCTGATGAATGGCGCGACGCAAGTCATGTTCGAAGGCGTGCCGAACTACCCCGACCACTCGCGGTTCTGGAACGTCATCGACAAACACCAGGTTGAGATTTTCTACGCCGCGCCCACTGCTCTGCGCGCGCTGATGCGCGAAGGCGATGAGTTTGTGACGAAGACGGATCGCTCCTCGCTCCGCCTGCTGGGCAGTGTTGGAGAGCCAATCAATCCAGAGGCCTGGGACTGGTATCACCGCGTCATCGGCGAACGCCGCTGTCCAATCGTCGACACGTGGTGGCAGACCGAAACGGCGGGCGCGATGATCACTCCCTTGCCCGGCGCAACTGCACTAAAACCCGGCAGCGCGAGCACGCCAATGTTTGGAGTACAACCCGCTCTGGTCGATGCAGAAAAGGGCAATATTCTGGAAGGTGCGACCTCTGGCGCGCTCGTGATCACCGACAGTTGGCCCGGCCAAATGCGCACAGTTTACGGCGATCATCAGCGTTTCTTTGACACCTATTTCAGCCAATATCCCGGCTATTATTTCACTGGCGATGGCTGCCGCCGCGATGAAGATGGTTATTACTGGATCACGGGCCGGATCGACGATGTGATCAATGTCTCTGGCCACCGCATGGGCACCGCCGAGGTGGAGAGCGCGCTGGTCGAGCATCCACTGGTCGCAGAAGCCGCTGTGGTTGGCATGCCGCACGACGTAAAGGGGCAAGGTATCTACGCCTATGTCACGACCAATGCCGGCACCGATGACAGCGAGGATTTGCGCCGCGAATTGGTGCAATGGGTGCGTAAGGAAATCGGCCCGATTGCAACCCCTGATGTGCTGCAATTTGCCCCTGGCCTACCTAAGACACGCAGCGGTAAGATCATGCGGCGAATTCTGCGCAAGATTGCTGAGAATGATATGGGCAGCCTGGGCGACACCTCGACATTGGCGGACCCTAGCGTCGTCGATGATCTGGTCGCGAACAGGCCGCCTGCATAGTGGTGCGAGGGGCGCAAAGCTGTCCTACAGCGGGGATTGAACCTATGGTCTTGGGCATCCCAAAAATGGCATTGGAACGACGCATTCACCAAAAGTCACACTTTATACCGACGGAAACCAATCAAGCCTTTGATAAATAAATGATAATTTCAAAAGTCACACATTTGAAAAAGGCGTATGTGTTCCAAAGCCGAAAACGGCCAAAGCAAAACTTGCAGGACGCGGCGAAGCCTGCAAAAGACCCTCTCAACTGGTTTCAGGAGTAACTAATGGCCGGAATGGCGCCCTTCAATTGGGAAGATCCCTTCGATCTCGAAACGCAGCTGACCGAAGACGAGCGGATGATCCGCGACAGCGCCCATGCCTTCGCGCAGAGTGAGCTGCAGCCGCGCGTGATTGAGGCCTATCGCAATGAGACCGCCGCGCCAGAGCTGTTCCCGCTGATGGGTCAGGCTGGGTTGCTCGGCGCGACCATCCCGGAGGAATATGGCAGCGTTGGCGCAAGCTATGTCGCATACGGCCTGATCGCACGCGAGATTGAGCGAGTGGACAGCGGCTATCGCTCTATGGCGAGCGTCCAGTCGAGCCTAGTGATGCACCCGATCTACGCATACGGATCAGAGGAGCAGCGGCGCAAGTACCTGCCCGGCCTGTCCTCTGGTGAGCTGATCGGCTGCTTTGGCTTGACAGAGCCAGACGCCGGATCCGACCCGGCGGGAATGAAGACCGTCGCGAAGAAGGACGGAGATGGCTACGTCATCAATGGCTCCAAAACCTGGATCTCGAACTCGCCCTTTGCCGACGTGTTCGTCGTTTGGGCCAAGAGCGAAGAGCATGGCGGCGGCATTCGTGGCTTTGTGCTTGAAAAGGGAATGAAGGGGCTGTCCGCACCCAAGATCGAAGGCAAGATCAGCCTGCGCGCATCGACCACCGGTATGATCGTGATGGACGATGTGAAGCTGCCCGCCGACGCTCTGCTGCCCGATGTGCAGGGCCTTAAGGGACCGTTTGGCTGCCTCAACCGCGCGCGTTACGGCATCAGTTGGGGCGCGATGGGTGCAGCGGAGTTCTGCATGCATGCCGCGCGTCAATACGGCCTTGATCGCAAGCAGTTTGGGAAGCCTTTGGCGGCAACGCAGCTGTTCCAGAAGAAGCTGGCTGATATGATGACCGATATCGCACTGGGCTTGCAATCGAGCCTGCGCGTCGGCCGTCTGATAGATGAGGGGCGGTTCGCGCCAGACATGATCAGCATCGTCAAACGCAACAATGTCGGCAAGGCTTTGGACATCGCGCGCCAATCGCGCGACATGCACGGCGGCAATGGCATCTCGGAAGAATACCAGGTGATCCGCCACGCTGTGAACCTAGAGACGGTCAACACCTACGAGGGCACGCATGATGTGCACGCGCTCATCCTGGGCCGCGCGATCACCGGCATTGCGGCGTTCTAGTCATGATGGCTGCACCACCCACACCCTCCACCCTTCCACCCGAAGCCTGCCGGGATACCATCCGGGTGGAAGGGTGGAGGGTGTGGGTGGCTCGATTCGCCGAGGGCAAAACACCGTGAAGTTGCATGGCTACTTCCGCAGCTCAACCAGCTACCGCCTGCGCATTGCGCTGGAGTTGAAAGGTCTCGGCTACGAGAATGTGCCGGTGAACTTGCTCGCTTCTGAGCAAAAGGGTGAGGCATTCACCAGCCGCAATCCGTTTGGCTCTGTGCCCATGCTGGAGGCTGATGGCCGCGACCGCGCGCAGAGCATGGCTCTGCTAGAATGGCTGGACGAGGCCTATCCAGACAAACCGCTGATGCCGAGCGATATTGAGGCACGCTACACCGTACGTGAACTGACCTATGCCATTGCGACAGAACTGCACGCGCCGCTCAACCTACCGGTCTTGAAGTATCTCAAGAACGAGTACAGCCAATCGCAAGAAGCCATCGACGCGTGGTATCGCCACTGGCTGGCGCGCACGCTGGAACCCGTCGAGGCGCGATTGGCTCAACTTGATACAGGCGACTTCCTGCTCGATGCGCCGGGCCTGTTTGAGACAGTGCTGCTGCCGCAAGTCTACAACGCGCGGCGCTTCAAATACGACGTTGATGCACATGGGCACATCGCACGGATTGAGGCGGCGTGCCTTGCCTTGCCCGCATTCCAACACGCCCACCCAGACAATCAACCCGACAACCCGGAGAACTCCGCATGAAATTAGCAACGCTCAATGATGGCACCCGCGATGGCAAATTGGTCGTTGTGTCCAAGGATCTCACGCGCTGCTGTGCGGCGGGGTACATCGCACCGACCATGCAGGCTGCACTTGATGATTGGGAACGGATTGCCCCGCAATTGGAAGTGCTATCCACCGATGTCGAGCATCAGGCCGTGCCATGCGAACGCTTTCATGAGCGTGAGGCGCATTCGCCTCTGCCGCGCGCTTACCAATGGGCCGATGGCAGCGCCTACATCAATCACGTTGAGTTGGTGCGCAAAGCGCGCGGTGCAGAAGTTCCAGAAAGCTTCTACTCCGATCCGCTGATGTATCAGGGCGGCTCTGACAGCTTCCTGCCGCCGCGCGCCAACATCCCGCTGGGCGATCCGGCATGGGGTTGTGATATGGAGGGCGAGATCGCCGTGGTAACCGACGATGTGCCAATGGGCGTGTCGGCGGAGGAGGCCGCCGGCCATATCAAGCTGATCATGCTCGTAAACGATGTGTCCCTACGCGGGCTGATCCCAGGTGAGCTCGCCAAGGGCTTTGGCTTCTTCCAGTCCAAACCTTCCAGTGCATTCTCACCGGTTGCAGTGACACCGGATGAACTCGGCGACGCATGGGCCGATAGCCTCGTGCATCTGCCGCTGATGGTCGACTACAATGGCGAGGCATTTGGCCGAGCGGAAGCAGGCAGAGATGCGACGTTCAACCTCGCGCAATTGGTCGCCCATGCGACCAAGACCCGCAGCCTGTGCGCCGGCTCTATCGTTGGCTCCGGCACCGTCAGCAACAAGGGCGCAGATGGCGGCCCAGGCAAGCCGGTTGCTGAAGGCGGGCTTGGCTACAGCTGCATCGCGGAAATCCGCATGATCGAAACGATTGCAAATGGCGAGGCGACAACGCGCTTCATGCAAGAGGGCGACAGCGTGAAGATCGAAATGCGCGATAAGGACAACCACTCGATCTTTGGCGCGATCGAGCAGAAGATCGTGGCAGTCTAAAGCCACTTTCCTACTTAAAAGCGCGGCGATAACACCGCCGTTGCTCATTCAAATCGTCAAACCTCGATCGGAGTGAAGGCCGTTGCCTCATCGCCGGTGTTGGCCGTGCCATCGGCGTCCATGACCAGCAGTTTGACCTCGCCCTGCCTCGCGCAGGGGCGATGTTCAATACCGCGCGGAACGACAATCATCTCGCCAGCTGACAGCTGCTCAGTTCGCTCGCGAAACTCCATATCGAGCGCACCCTCGATCACGAGAAACAGCTCATCTGTATCGTCGTGCTTGTGCCAGTGGAACTCACCATCAACCTTTGCGAGGCGGACCTCATTGCCATTGTAGCGCGCGGCAAGACGCGGCGCCCATGTCTCTTCGAACAGCGCAAACTTCTCGGCCAGATTCACCTTGTTCGGGGTTTCACTCCCCATCAATACAGCACCACGCTGCGGATGCTCTCGCCAGAGTGCATCAGGTCAAAGCCTTTGTTGATCTCCTCCAGCGTCAACGTGTGAGTGATCATCGGATCGATCGCAATTTTGCCCTGCATGTACCAGTCGACGATCTTCGGAACATCGGTCCGGCCCTTCGCACCGCCAAAGGCGGAACCGCGCCAATTGCGCCCCGTCACCAGTTGAAACGGGCGCGTAGTAATCTCTTTCCCCGCTTCCGCCACACCGATGACGATGCTGGTGCCCCAGCCCTTATGACAGCATTCCAATGCCTGCCGCATGACATCCGTATTGCCGGTACAATCAAACGAATAGTCTGCGCCGCCGTCCAGCATTTCCACCAAATGGCTCACCACATCAGATGTCTCTTTGGGGTTTACGAAATCGGTCATGCCGAACTTCTCGCCCCATTCACGTTTAGCGGGGTTCAAGTCCACGCCGACAATCCGGTCTGCGCCGGCCATCTTTGCACCTTGGATCACGTTTAGGCCGATGCCGCCAAGACCGAACACGACGACATTATCGCCCGGCTTCACCTGCGCCGTATTGGTGACTGCGCCCACGCCTGTCGTCACGCCGCAACCGATATAACATGCGTTTTCAAACGGTGCGTCGGTACGAATTTTGGCGACCGCGATTTCCGGCAGAACGGTGAAGTTAGAGAAGGTCGAGCATCCCATATAGTGGTAAATCGCCTCGCCTTTATAGCTGAAGCGCGAGGTGCCATCGGGCATCAAGCCTTTGCCCTGCGTCTCGCGGATCGCACTGCACAGATTGGTCTTGCCAGACAGGCACATTTTGCACTGCCGACATTCCGGCGTGTAGAGCGGAATGACATGATCGCCGGGTACAACCGATGTCACGCCCGCGCCAACCTCTCGCACAATGCCAGCGCCTTCATGGCCTAAAATGCTCGGGAACAGGCCTTCGCTATCCAACCCATCCAGAGTGTAGGCATCGGTGTGGCAAATCCCGGTCGCCATAATCTCAACCAGAACTTCACCTGCCTTTGGGCCCTCCAGATCTAGCTCTACAATCTCAAGCGGTTGCTTGGGCTGGAATGCAACGGCGGCTCTGGTTTTCATGGTGCGTCTCTCTCGGTCAAATCGAGAAGGACGCAACACCAGCACGGTCGCCGCGTCAAGCGCTCAGATCAATCAGCGCGCTTGCGGTCGATCACAGTCACAAAATCGTGGTTGACGTCGCGATGCTCCGCCTCATCAGCGCGAACAGCGATAATCACATCGCGCAGCCGCGCATCTTCTGGCAATTGCCAATAGTCGATGGCGATTTGCGGAGCCGGCACATTGTCATGCCGCCCTGCATCAACTTCAGCCAGATATTGGGTGTAGCTAATGACCGCTTCCTCTTCGAAATAGCCGACCACGCGGTGCGCAGTGCGCGGCGCAAACAGGTAAAGCCAGAAGTAAAAATTGTAGAAGATAAGCTGCGTCACTATGATCAACACGCGCTCAAACCGATTGGGAGCAGCGATCTTGATAAAGGTCATCAGATGCATGCGCTCGTTCTCTGCTTCCTCGAGCAAAGTGCGGATCCAACCCTCGTCATCGCGGATATAATGTAGCGCCTTTAGGTGCTGCCACAGACCGCCCACCATTCCAGGCACAGCGGCGACAGTCTCCAGCACCACCGCTCGGTGGCCATATCGTTTTGCAAAGAACTTGTCGGCGAAGAACCGGAGCATTTTGACAAATGCAAAGGCAATCTTGTCGCTGGTGGTTACCGGCGCGATATGAGTATCCAACTCTGCGTCCAGGTCCACTTCGCGAACCTGTGGTGCGGTGTTGAAATGTTTCATTTGCCACCTCCTTAGAACCGCTTAGCGTCTGGGGAGTTGCATCCCCTCCGCGCGCCGCGACCATAGTCAGACATGTTTCGTGTATCCAACGCTTAAATGGCCGTTCTGATCCAGAATAAACATCGGATTCACGGCAGCATATGTTCAGTTTTTTGCAAGTCCTCACAGCCTCTGGCGAAGGTCAAATCCTGGGGGCCTGAACCGGTCGGCTAGCCTGGATTAGAAGCCGAGACTGTCCGCCACCGCTTGGTTCACAATCTTGCCCTGATGCACATTCAGACCGGGCGCGAGGTGCGGGTCTTCTTCACAAGCAGCAACGCCTTTGTTCGCCAGCGCCAATCCAAATGGCAGGGTCGCATTGTTAAGCGCATAGCTCGACGTGAGCGGCACCGCACCGGGCATATTGGCAACGCAGTAGTGAATGATCCCATCGACCTCATAGGTCGGGGCCTCATGCGTGGTCGGCTTTGACATTTCGAACGCGCCGCCTTGGTCAATCGCAACATCCACCAGAACCGCGCGGTTCTTCATCAAGCCCAGCATTTCGCGCGTGACCAGATGCGGCGCGCTGGCGCCCGGGATCAGCACCGCGCCAACCACGACGTCCGCATCGGTGATCGCTTGCTCGATCGTTGAAGAGGTGGAGTAGCGCGTTGTCGCACGCCCTTGGAACATATCATCAAGCTGGCGGATCCGCGGCAGCGAGCGATCAAAAATCTCGACATTCGCGCCCATGCCCACGGCCATCCGCGCTGCCTGCGTTCCGACGACACCGCCGCCCAGCACAACCACTTTGGCAGGTAGCACACCGGGTACGCCGCCCATCAAAGTGCCGCGTCCACCATTGTTCGCGCGCAGAGCCATGCCCGCAGCTTCAATCGAAAGACGACCTGCAACCTCGCTCATCGGGGCGAGCAAGGGGAGACCGCCATGGCGATCCGTCACCGTCTCATAGGCGACCGCTGATACGCCCGCATCCATTAGGCCGCGTGCTTGATCGGGATCAGGCGCTAAATGGAGATATGTGAAGAGGATCTGGCCCTCACGCAGTTGCACCCACTCGCCTGGTTGAGGCTCTTTGACCTTCACAATCATGTCAGCTTTCGCGAACACCTCTGAGGCATCAGCAGCGATCTGTGCGCCCGCCGCGCGGTAAACATCGTCATCCTTACTAATGCCTAGGCCCGCTCCAGTCTCGACAAGCACCTGATGGCCCGCGGCGATATATTCACGCGCGGCCTCTGGGGTCAGACCAACACGATATTCATGGGTTTTGATTTCTTTAGGGACGCCAACAAGCATGCCGAACTCCTGGGGGAATATGGGTACATTGGGTTCGACTCGGCCTTAGGCGACGCGTAACAAAGTTACAATTGAAACAAACATGCTTGCTTTCCTTGACTGGGTTTGGTGAGACTGCTCGCACATCACCGCGTAATGATCGGCACGCGCATATTAGCCTGGAGAATTGCCATGACAGCCTGTCCTCAAATCCAAATGCTGATCGGCGGAGAATGGGTGACAGATGGCGGCGATGGTACGATGCCGATCACCAACCCAGCGACCGAAGAAAAGATTGCTGACTGTCCCAAAGTTTCGATCGAACAACTCAATGCTGCAGTTGCCGCTGCGCAAGAGGCGTTTCCCAAGTGGGCTGCGACCCCTGGAGCGGAAAGGCACAAGATCCTTCGCCGCGCTGGCGAATTTCTCCGCGAACGCGCGCCTGAGATCGCACGGGTGATGACGCTGGAGGTTGGCAAACCACTCGCTCAATCGTCTGCGGAAATCACTGGTGCAGCCGAAATTATCGACTTCATGGGAGAAGAGGCAAAGCGACAAGGTGGTCGCCTCGTTCCAGTAAGAGGAAGCAACCTTCTACAGCAGCGTGTTACACATGAGCCGATTGGCCCAGCTGCACTCTTCACGCCTTGGAATTTCCCGATCAACTTACCAGCCAAAAAATTGGCCGGTGCGCTGGCTGCTGGTTGTTCGTGCATCCTGAAACCAGCAGAGACTACGCCAGCCTGCGCTCAAATGTTGGTTGAGTGTTTTATCGATGCAGGAGTGCCTGCAGGTGTGATCAACTTAGTATATGGTGATCCGGCCAAGATTTCAGAATATCTCCTCACTGCCGAACCGATACGCAAAGTCAGCTTTACCGGTTCGACGGCTGTCGGAAAACAATTAGGAGCATTGGCCGCTAAAGGTCTGAAACGCTTTACGGCTGAACTCGGCGGGCATGCACCCGTAATCATCGGTAAAAGCGCAGACTTTGATCGCACTGTGGCAGCCTGCGCAGCAACAAAATTCCGCAATGCGGGGCAAGTGTGCGTCTCGCCAACACGCTTTCTTGTGGCACGTGACATCTACGAAAATTTTGTAAGCGAATTTGCGGCCCGTGCAGGCAGTCTTAAGGTCGGCAATGCCAGCGCAGATGACAGCGTTGAAATGGGTCCACTTGCCCACGCAGGACGCGTTGCGGCTATGCAGGATTTGATGGGGGCGCTTGGCGGAGCAAAGGGCGAGATCATAACCGGCGGCAAAGCCATAGATGGCCCTGGGCATTTTTTCAGTCCTACAGTGGTCGCTAGCCCATCAATCGATAGCCGGTTGATGACGGAGGAACCCTTCGGTCCTGTCGCCGGAATTGTGCCATATGACGACATAGAAGAGGCGGTGAAGATTGCGAATTCGCTACGCTATGGCCTCGCAGCTTATGCATTCACCGCTGATTTGGATGAGAGCCATTATCTAGGCAACGCGTTGCGGGCTGGAATGGTAGCAATCAACCATTTCGCCGTTGGATCTCCCGAAACACCTTTCGGTGGCATCGGTGACAGCGGATTTGGATCAGAAAGCGGCGAAGAAGGCTATCTCGGATACACCGAGACGAAGCTAGTCACCGTGGCCAAATCCGGGTGAGGGAAGCTTGTAAAGCTTAATCGAGTAGCGGGACAACGCGCGAGAGAATACGGCGCATTGGTCCGCGGCTTTCCATCGGCCTAATCCGTCCCCAGCGCGCTCGGCGCGAAAATTCGTCCTGAAGTTGAACCGTCCGGCCCATCGCGTCTGGGCCACTCGACCTGATCGTCGGTATTTCCATTTCTGCTTCCCCGAGGGGCGATTGCCCCGAATCGCTATATTTAGCTGCTTAAGGGCTAACACCTAATAATCTGGAAATGGAGTCGTATCTTTCGTTTAAGAAACTGTGCGGGCTGGCTTTCTCAGCCGGTCACGCTGCTTAATAGAGGGTAAAAGATGGCTTAGACCCTCTGTGCACCCGCTGCGCGCACAGCCGCCAAAGTTGGGTAACCGTTCACCGCCATCAGCAAATCCGCCTCAGCCAAGATCGACCTAAGTACGAACTCTGCGCCCTTCGCGCCGCCTAGGGCGAGCCCGTATGTGTAGGGCCTACCCACGCCTACAGCCGCGGCGCCCAAGGCCAATGCCTTCACCACATCAGTGCCGGAGCGAATGCCGCTGTCGAACAGCACAGGCACATCACCAGAAGCCTTCACCACGTCTTCGAGCAGATCAATTGTTGCAATCCCGCCATTCGCCTGACGCCCACCGTGATTGGAACAATAAATCCCATCAGCGCCGGTATCGACGGCCTTCTTCGCGTCATCTGGGTGGCAAATACCCTTCAGCACAATCGGTAGCTTCGTGACCGATTTCAGCCATTTCATATCGTCCCAAGTCAGCACCTGGCCGAAGGTCGCAGCCCAGGTCATGATTGCCGTCTTGGGATCATCTTCTGGCGGCTTTTCAAGCAGTGAGCGAAACACCGGATCGCAGAAATAATTGTGTAGCACTTTGCCGCGCAATTGCGGGAAATTCGAGGCGTTAAGATCACGCGGACGCCAGCCCGTTACCCACGTATCGAGCGTAACCACAAGAGCCTTGTATCCGGCAGCCTCTGCTCGGCCAATCAAGCTTTCGGCGAGCCCCTTATGACGCGGGGTATAAAGCTGAAAGAAACCGGGAGTGTCGCCGCATGCGGCGTGGACATCCTCCATGCTGTCGTTTGCCAGCGTCGAGGCGCACAGCGGCACACCTGTCGCTGCCGCAGCCTGCGCAGCCGCGATGTCACCATGCTTGTCCTGGGTCGCCTCGCCCGTCAGGCCAATCGGCGCCATGAACAATGGTGTTGGCAGCTTCATGCCAAACAGATCAATCGAGAGGTCTCGTTCCTGAGCGTCGACCATCATACGCGGGATCATTCCCCAATGCTGGAAGGCAGACGAGTTGCTATTCTGAGTGTGCTCATCACCGCATCCGCCCGCGACATAATTGGTCATCGATGGACCAAGTGCCTCTTGCGCGCGCTTTTCTAGCGTTGCAAAATCGACCGGAAATTCAGGCAAAACACCTTGCAGTCCAGCATTATAGATCTCGTTCTGCATCGCCCCGAAATAGCTCATCGCGCATCCTCTCTCATAGCAATTTTATATGAGAGCTTGGGACGAAGCCGAGTTTTAGGCAAATGGTTTTGTTGCCGTCTAAAAGTTGATCCCGGCGCGCACGTTCAGCTCAGGCGAATTGTCGTCGCCGCTTTCGGCACTGCCTCCCAAAGGAAAGCCACCTTCAACTTCGAAACCGACCGGCCCGATACGGCCGCGCACGCCTGGTCCAGCAGAAAACAACGAGCCTTCGCCCACGCCTGTGCCGATATCCGTGACATAGCCGCCATCGAGAAAGGCGTAGAACTGGAGAAAGTCGAACGGCAATTTGTCAGGTGAGAAGCGATATCTCAACTCAGCCAAGCCATAGACACCTTCATCACCCAGGACTTCGCTAAAATCGTAACCGCGCGTGCGGAACGGCCCGCCCAGTGCCATTTCTTGCGAAGCCAACAGCGGACGGTCCGCGATCTGGCCTCCAGCTGCGAAATACACATCAAATCGGCCAGCAACCGGCAAACGCGCATCGCCCCAGAACGACACTTTGGAGAACACGCCGTCGCCGTCTCTGCGCGAAACAAGCGGATCTCCGCGTCTGCTTGCGCCCAAGATGCCAAGTCCACGAACGTGGCTTGCCCCGGCGCGAACACGTCCGCCAGCGACCGCCCATTGCGTCGTAATGCCAATCGAGGCCGTGACGATTGTGTCGTCACGGAGCATTTGCCCTAGCTCGTCCTGTTCAATGGCGAGGTATGAGACATTGCCATTGACCCAAAGGCTTTTGTCTTTCGATCTGATTATCGGTTGATCGAGCGATATTCCTGCTCTCAGCGAATCTCCATTTACGTCACTGTCGCCGAATGGCCCCTCTGGCGAGGTAGAGCCGATAGAGCCGTTAATCCCTGCGGTAAGGCCAGAGCTGTTGAGCTGTGTCTGATAAGAGCCAGAAACAAAAAGCAATTCGTCTGGATCAACGGGATTGATCCGCAGAGCGGCATAAAGCTGATCCGAAGAACTCAGCACATCGGTCTGCTGGGTGGAGGCCACTGCGCGGTACGGACCGAACGACTGTGTACCGTAATTGTCCGCCTGGATCTGGTAGCGATCTTTTTGCTGCTCCAGATTGACCACCAGGACGGCACGGCCATCGCGGCGCGCGATCTTGGCGTCCTTTAGACGCACCGATGGAATATCAGTGACCAATAGCAACGCTGCTTCCAAATCGCTTTGCTGTGCAGGCTTGCCTTGCAACCGGCTCAAAATTCGGCGGGCCTGAGCGTTGTCATAGCCATTGATCTCAATTGAATCGATGCGACCCTCGTCGATCGAAATTTGAACGACGCCAAAGCCATTGTCATTCTCGAGGATATCCGCCTTGGCGTAGGCATAGCCTTCTTCCTTCGCGAGATCGGCGATCTGCTTGGATAGTTGAGCCAATACATCTTCGCTACGTTCTTCCCCGAAAAACCCCTCAATGGCCGCCTGATAACGCGCATCGTCGATCGCCTCATTACCTAGAATGACAATCGCGCCAATATGATCGCTTTTTTGCTCTTCGACGGGTTGCTCAGTCTGCTGGGACATAACCTCGTCCCCGCTCTGCATCACCGATAGCATTGCAATCCGCGGCGCATTGCCGGTCTCCTGCGCGTTCAACGCAGGCGCTGCGATGCATAGACATGCACCCAACAAAACTGCCTTGGTTAAACGCATTGAAAACTCCTGATTGGAGGCGTGCGCCTAGCCGCAGCCAGCTAATAAACCCTTACCCTTAAGCCAGTTAGGGAAATGTTAGCCACTCCGCTTCAGCACTCCTTTAGAGGCCCGGGTTCAAAGGCATGCTTGCACCAATTGTAATCTTATTTGAGACTAACCAATGATCCGCCTTGCCAAGAAATCTCTCGTTGTTGCCGCGCTGATGGCCAGCACAAGCGCCATTGCCAGCAGTGGGTGGAGTGTTTCCGAGGCCAGCGGATCTGTCACGATCACACGCGGCGATAATGTAATTCAGGCTCGCAAGAACAGCCGCCTTAACGAAGGCGATGTAATCCGCACAGGCAAAGGCGCCCGTGCTGTTTTGGTTCGCGGCAAAGAATATGTTGTTGTGTCGCCGAAGGCGCATATTCGCATTGCTGAGCCCGAAAAGGCCGGACCGGTTACGCAAATCTTCCAATATCTCGGCAATGTGCTGTTTAAAATTGAGAAGAAGAGCACGCCGCATTTTGGCGTCGAGACACCGTTCATGGCAGCTGTTGTCAAAGGCACGACGTTCAACGTTTCGGTCGGCGAAGATGGCACCAGCGTTCAGGTTACTGAAGGTGCGGTTGAAGTCACAACCGGCGATGATCTGGAAGCAGCATTGCTGACGCCTGGCTTGGTCGGATTGGTCGAAGCTGATGCGATTGGCGACTTGATCGTCATTTCAAATGATCCCGATGGTCCCGATTCTAAGGACGCGACCGTACGCGGCAACCCAAGCTTTGTGCCTGCACTAAACCAGCCTGCATCCAAAACGGCCACACCTATCGCCAGCGCAAGCAGCAATTCTGACCGCACAACCGGCGTCAATCGCAGACAGCCTTTGGCCGCCCCACGCTCGCCCCAAACAGGCCAAGGTCGTGCAAACGGAGCTGCATCGGGACTAAAAATTGCCATTGGTGCCCCATCTGGAGGTCCGAGCGACGCTAATGTCACCGCAAATAACGACCTGACCGACAGCCGCAACGAAGGTGCTAGCAGCACCGTTCAAGATTTTGTCATCTCGGAACCTGAAGTTGATCAGAGCGAGATCACTGAGACCGTCACTCAAGTCGACAGCAGCGACGCAGCTCCTATTGCAAAAAGCACTGACTCAGGCGCCGTCGATATCGGCGCTGCTGATGGCCAAGATGATCAAGACGCCGGTGGTTCTGGGCTCGTCTTTGCGGAAGATCAACCCAACGGGTCTTGCGCCGGCGTCCCCAATTGCTCTGGCGGTGCAAATCCGAATAAGAGCAGCAACGGCGGCGTTTCCCCCCCTTCCGATGATGCGAATGAGCCTGATGACGATGTCGGTCTCAATGCAGGTATTGGTGGACCAACCAATGACAGCAGTGACGACGAAGTAGATATTGCCGCTGGCCTAGGTCTCGGCACCAACAATAGCGGTAACGGGAATTTCCGCGGTAACAATGGCAACGCCAATGGTATCGGCAATGGTAAAGGCGGCGGAAACGGTAAGGGGAACAACGGCAACGGGAACGGCAATGGCGGCCCCACTGGCGATGGCGCCGATAACGGCGTCGGTATAGATTTCGGCGTAGATTTAGGCGGAGAAGGCGGCACGGATGTCGATTTAGGGGTAGATTTGAACCTCGATCTGGCTGCCGCTGATGAAGATGAAGACGACGATTTCGGAGAACGCGGTGAGCGCGGCGAAGGCGGTGAACATGGCAAAAGGCGCGGCAGAGGCCTAGGTCGTGGCAAAAACAACTAGGCCGTTCGCATTGCCTTAGAAGCCTGCAAGACCTTGATTCGTTAGATTAAATACGAGCGAAACTTCGCTTAAACCCTTTCTGGCTATACGCATTCACTTCGTAGCGGCATTCAGTCGCCCAATTGGAGTAATTGCGTGCGACTAGCCAACGCCTCGGTCAAAATGCTGGGCAATGCTGCGCGTGGAATCGCCTTCGTAGTGGCACTGATCATCGCCTCTCTGGCAACGCTAAGCGGGCTATCGGGTAATGCCGAGGAGACCCTGCGCGACAATCGTGACCAGTTGCGGATCAGCGAAGCCACAGGCGAGATCGTCATTCTGGAAATCGATGGACGCTCAATCCAAGCGCTTGATCAATGGCCTTGGCCGCGCCGCCTCTACGCCGATGCCATTGTTGAATTGGATCGCTTGGGCGCTGAACAAATCGCCTTCGACGTTGATTTCTCATCACGTTCAACACCTGAGCAAGACACTCGTTTTGCTAGCGCGCTAAAGCAATTGGGAGGGTCAGTTGTCCTGCCAACCTTCCGACAGGAAAATCGGGCCAAAGAAGGCAAAGCTGTTACCGAAGCCCTACCTCTGCCTGAATTTCGCAAACACGCGTTTCTTTCAGCCGTTAATGTGGTTCCAAACGCAGACGGACGCATTGAATTCTACCCCTATGGCGTTTCTACCAATGATGTCCCCCGCCCCTCAATCGCGAGCATGGTTGCGGAAGAACACGGGCGGATCGATCAGTATTTCCGCGTCGATCAGGCGATTGATCCCGACACCATAGCGAGGATTTCATTCATCGACTTACTCGAGGGGAAAGTCGCGCATGAGCAAGTCCTTGGAAAACGCATCATGGTCGGCGCAACGGCGATTGAGCTAGGTGATCGCTATCCAACCGCCCTTTTCGGCGTTCGGCCTGGTGTCGTTATTCAGGCGCAAGCCGCTGAAACTCTATTGCAAAATCGCATGCGCGGCGACGGCGGGCCGTGGTTGCCAATGGCCCTTACATCTATGGTGCTGGCATTGATGCTTCATACGCTTTCTCGTGGTCGCTCCCGAGTGGCCTTGGGCACAGTAATCATCGGAGCGGTGGCGACCGCGATTGCACTTACCTTCGATCAATTCGCACTGCCCTACATCCAGCTCGTTCCGATCATGATCTTGCTCGCTGGTTTTATCGGATTGCACCGACTGATCACATCAGCGCTGAAACTGCGCCATGCGCGGCGCACGGACGGGGCCTCTGGCCTTCCCAATCGCCGCGCTCTGGAAATCGAACTTGCCGACCGGGCGCGGCAATCGATTGCAGTCGCCAGGATTGATGACTTCGATCAGATTGAAGCAATTGTCTCTGGCTCCGATCTTCCTCGCATCGAACGCAAGATTGCGAGGCGGCTGGCAGCGGTCGTACAATCAGATCAAGTGTTCCGGATCGATCGCGCGATGTTCGCGTGGTTTGTGTCGCAAGATCACACAGATGCTCTGGATGAGCATTTTTCACTGGCACAATCTTGCTTCGTCACACCCTTCGAACTCGATGAAAAACGTCTGAAGATCAACGCTTTCTTCGGCAGTTCCCAAGGCTCAATTGCCGAAGCTGTGACGGCCGCAGAATATGCGCGCCGCCGCAGCATGAACTGGTCTTCCAACGCCCTCGGCCTTCAGGATGAAGCGCAGTTCCAGCAAAAAATTCTGGGTGAGCTTGATGAGGCGATGGAAAGCGGCGCCATTCACATCGTCTTCCAGCCAAAAATGCGGCTATCTGACAGAGCAATCTACGGCGCGGAATGTCTTGTACGCTGGCACAGCCCAACCCTGGGAAGCATCTCACCAGCTGACTTCATCCCTATCTTAGAGAACAAGGGGCAGGTCAGCGAGCTGACCAAGTTCGTCCTCGCCAAAGCGTTGGAGCGCAGCCGCGAAGCCAATGAAGCCGGACAACAGGTGCAATTGGCCGTCAACATTTCCGCGCAATTGCTGTCCGATGCCGCCTTCGTCGACAGCGCAATCGCGATGATGGAAGAGGCGCATGCCAAGGGTGCATCCGGAATCACTCTGGAAGTGACAGAGAGCGCGCCGTTGGCTGATCCGGAGCTGGCCAAAACCACGTTGAAGCGCCTTACCAATGCCGGTGCACGTATTTCCATCGATGATTACGGAACGGGTCAGGCAACGCTCAACTATTTGCAAGGCTTCCCAGCACAAGAGGTCAAACTCGACCAAAGCTTCGTACGCGACCTCGTGGCGAACCGCGCAGATCGGATTATGGTGCAATCCACGATCGATCTGGCCCATGCGCTCTCGTTCGACATCGTTGCAGAGGGCGTTGAAGACGCAGCAACGATAGAGGCGCTCGCCGAGTTCGGGTGTGACTATGTGCAGGGCTGGGAAATCGGCAAACCGATGGACTGGACCGAGTTTGTCGAGTTTCTTAAGGTCTCTGCCGAACCTCAAACGCAGTCAGCTAAAACCGCAGCCGCATAAATGGTCTACGCCTTCTCCAAGGCGCTTTTCAGATCATCCAGATACGGCTCAAACGGCTTCCAGGCGCCCTGCCCTTTGCGATTGATCGGCTGGCGCACCTGCTCGCTACTGGCGGTACGCACCGCACGATCTGTCTTGTGAAAGTTGAGACAGGCCTCCTCAAACGGCAGGCCCAGATAATCGAGCATCCGCCGCGTCTGCCCTTCGAGATCATCGAGCACATCTTCATGCTGCACGCGCAGCACCTTACCTGGCAAAACTGTGTCCCAGTGCTCCATTAGCGCGGCGTAGTCAGAGTAGTAGCGGCCAACCTCAGTCAACCCATAGGTGAACTCCTGCCCCTCGGCGAACAGTTGCTTAAAGCCGGAGAAGCAACAATCCATCGGATCGCGGCGGGCATCAATAATCTTAGCGTGGGGCAGTATCAGATGAATCAGACCAATATGCCGGAAATTGTTGGGCATCTTGTCGATGAAGAACGGCGCGCCTTGCCGGTGAACACGGGTGTTGTTGATGAAATCCTCGCCAAACTTCACCAATTGCTCGTCGCTCAAATCATGCAGCACCGCTGGATAAAGCGATTGCCCAGCCTTTCGCCCGCGCAGCCTGTGCGCGAGCGCGAGAATATCAGGCAATTCAAGCGTTCCATCGACCTGACTGTGGCTAGCCAAAATTTGCTCAAGCAGTGTTGATCCAGCCCGCGGCAGGCCAAGAATAAAGATCGGGTCCGGCGCATCGTGGCCTGCGCTACCATGTTTCTCGAACAGTTCAGCGTTGCACAGTTCGCGCTGCTTCGCCAGCTCAGCGGTCATTGCATCGGCGCTATAGCGGGTCTGAGCGCGTTTCAGGTCATTGCCCCGCGCATAGGCGGCAAAACTGGCCGTATAATCGCCACGATCCTCATGCGCTTTGCCCAGAGCAAAGGACAGGTGAACCCGGTCCATAAAGGCTAAATCCGGACGAGAGACCTGCTCGCTCATGGCATTCAGTTCATCATCACTGAACTGGTAAGTCTTCAAATTGGCGAGCGCATAATAGGCATCGCCATGATCCGCCTTGGCCGCAATGGCCGCGCGATATCTCGAAATCGCATCCTCACTGCGCCCCTTGGTTTTGAGCGCATGGCCCATGCTGGTCAGCGTTGCGGGATCATGGGGGAGCTTCGCGAGCACCGCTTCGAACAGCTCGAATGCTCGGTCAAAATCGCCTGTCTGCATGCTTTCAATGGCAAGGCGTGATTGGAACAGCGGGTTGTCAGGGTCACCGGCATGGAGCGCGTCCGCTTCTTCTCGCGCGCGCTCAAACTTTTGCCGGCGGCGAAGCACATCGACATAGTCCAACCTAAGCTGGATATTGTCTGGCTCAAACGTCACCGCGCTTTCTAGCAAAAATTCCGCATCATCCAGAATACCAAGTTCGAGACCGATCTTGGCGAGCAGCCGCATCCCCTCAACATTGCGGGGGTTTGAACGCAGGAAGTATCGACAGATCTCCTCCGCGCGCAGCACGCGCCCTTCCGCCAAATGGTTGGTCACTGCGATCAGTTCGCGCGGCAGAGTGGCGAGCCTTTGCTGCTGAGCGCTCGCAGCAGCAGCTTCTGCGGCGCGCCCTGCCCCGCTGGCGATGCGCGCTTGTTCGCGCCAACTGGCCTCAAGCGCTGGATTAAACCGGGTGGCGCGAGCAAAGGCGACAAGCGCATTTTCACTCTCACCTTGAGCGAGCGCCAGATGCCCCTCTTCTTGCCAAGCCCGGCCATATTCTGGCATCGCGGCATGCAGTTTTCCCAGGTGGCCTGCTGCATCATCCAGCCGCCCAAGGTATCGGCATGCAACCGCAGCCAGGTACAGCGCCTCGCCATCGTCAGGCTTATCAGCAAGCACAGAGTTCGCCTGCGCCAGCCCCTCTTCAAAGCGGCCCTGTTGCAGCGCCTCCTGCGCAGTTTTCAACAGCTCTTCGCGTGTCGCCATTTCACCGCCTTACAAATCCTGTCCGCATAAGCCTAGCGCCCAAAACAACAGCGGCGGAAATGAACCCACTAAGATCCATTCCCGCCGCATTGTCTTGCCGATCTTGTAAGATCAATAGTCGTAGGAAATCCGCATTCCGACCGTCAATGGACGATTGGTGGTGATGCGAGCCCGATCGTTGATGAAGTTGCCCGAAATCTCGGCGCGCTCATCGAACAGGTTCTCGCCATAGATCTCAAACTTCCAATTGTCCGAGGTTACGCCTGCAGCCAGATCAACCAACGTGTAGCTGTCGAGCTCAAGCTTGTTGATCTCGATAATGTCGGTCAGCTTCGAGGCTGAATGGCTAACTTGAGGCTGAATATAAGCACCCAGAGTTTCACTCAGATCCCATTCGTAGCGGACCCGCAAATTGCCCTGGAACGACGGCGCGAAGGCAAGGTTTGTTCCCGCAACCACATCATCAGTCGGCGTGAGAACCTCGGTAATCTCGGTATCGAGCACTGAGAAGGCACCGGCAATTGTCAGGCCTGGTGCCGCGTACGGAGCGATCGTGAAGTCCGCTTCCAAACCATAGATTTCTGCATTGGCAGCATTGTCTGAGAAGAACAGATTGGTGATGCTCGGATCGAAGATTGTCGTCTGCAGATTGCTGATGTCGACATAAAACGCGCTACCGTTGAAGCGCAACTGGCCGTCAATCAGATCGAGTTTCCAACCCAGCTCATAGTTTTGAACCTCATCGGTCTCGAGTTCAAAAGGAACCGTAAAGCCATTGGCACCCTGCGCGCCGCCAGGACGGTTAAGCAGACCCGGACGGAAGCCTTCCGAATAGGTCGCATAGAACAGCATGTCTTCGTTCGGCGTCACGTTCAGTGTACCTTTGAAGATGGTGCCGCTGGTCTTAGCGACGTCAGGCGCTTGAAGTGCGTTGAACACTTGCGTTGCCTGAGCGGTGCTCAGGCCAGCCGCTTCAATATCGGCAATGCTATCGCCCAAAGTGAAGGTTTGGCGCAAAGCCGGATCACACGAAGCGATGAAGGTGAACTGCCCATCGCCATCATACAGGTCGTTGATATTGGTGCCGAATGCATTCTGGTCGGTTCCGCCCGAATTACAGAACGAGCCGTTGGCACTGCCTTCAAAATCAACTTCGACGTCATAGTAGCGTGCGCCAAATGTCGCAGTCAGCAGATCTGGAACGAGATCAAAGCTAGCTTCACCAAAGATGCCAAATTGCTCGTCAGTCCGGCGAATGTCATTGCGGAAGATCGTGCTCGCTGGAAACGGACCTTCTTCAGTAATGAAGCCATCTTGCGGGAAGTTAGGCGCGAATGGACCAAACGGCTGAGCCAGCACATTGCCCGGATAGGCAAAATCGTTGCGCTCTTGCAGTTCGAGATCGGAGTAGAACCCACCTGCCGTAACGCGCCAGCGATTTTCCGCCGGAGTGCTGAAGCGTAGTTCTTGTGTGAACACAGTGGTGTTGCTGTCCGAGGTGACAAACAGGTTGGGCGCCTGGCACGTACCACTTGGCGCAGCAGCGCCGGGATAGCTAACCGAACCGTCACAAATGTAATACGGCAGATACTGACCGACGAACAGATAGTCGGAATAATCGACCCGCTGTTCGGTTTCCCGGTCGGTGTAGGCCCCGGTGTAGACGATATCGAGCATCGCCAAACGACCTTCGACCGTCCAACTGGTGTTCGAGAAATTGTCTTCTAGTCGATCTTCTTCAAAACGCTGGATCTCGAGATTATCAAGGCCCAGATCTGGGTCCGCGAAGAACACGCCGTCAGATTCAACGCTCTGGCGGGTGTGCGACAAGGTGACTTTCCAGTCAGGTGTCACTTCCCACAAAGCGCTCGCGCGGAAGCCGGAATATTGCGTGTCGTTGAAATTGTCCTCGACCAGGCCAGCATTATCGGCGTCGATGAAGGTGACCGCAGACAGATCAGCGCCCGCCTGGAAACCGCCGCGATTGGCGTTTACCGGTACACCGTTTGATCGGACCGTTCCCGATGGACGGAAACGCGCGCTTTCGCTGACGTTGCGAGTGCCTGCGACATTGTCGATATAGCCACCTTGATCATCAAGGAACACCACGCCGCGCAGGGCAAACGTGTCAGTCACAGGCACATTGACCATCGCCTCGGCTTTGTAGCTCGCCTCACCGCCCTTGGTGAAAGACACACCGCCAGAGAACCCAGCGTCAAAGCCACTCAGGTCTGGTTTGTTGGTGATCAAACGGACAACGCCAGCTTGCGAGCTTGCACCGAACAGAGTGCCTTGCGGGCCGGAGAGCACTTCGATGCGCTCAAGGTCAGCGGCGTAAACGTCTAGGTTACGGCCCGGCTGCGCAAGCGGCTGCTCATCGAGATACAGCGCAACGTTGGGAGCAAGGCCTGCGACACCAGCAACCGAGAGGTTTGGCGTGGTTGATGCAAGACCGCGAATGTAGATCGTGCTTTGGCCTGGGCCGCTGCCACCGGCGGTAACTGTCGGTAGCTGATCGAGGTAATCTTCGAACGTATCTATGTTCAGCTCATCGAGCTGCTCTTCACCAATGGCAGAAACCGATACCGGCACATCCTGCAAATCTTCACTGCGCTTTTGCGCGGTCACAACGATCGTTGGAACCCCGCCGCGCGCTTCTTCTGCTTCACCTGTCGGCGCATCTTGTGCGACCGCTGGTGATGCGACAGCAATTGCCAGCGCACTCACTGAGGCGCGCCTTGCGAACTTAACCATTATGCTTGTCCCCTATAGACATTAGGTGACCCGCGATGCCCGAACGGGCCGCTGAGTCAGTAAAATAGCGCAATCAGAAAGACTTCGCGCTCTTGAAAGGGCAGGTAACAAGCGATCCATGGCCCGGCCACAGCTAGAGACCAAATTTTGGGGACTTAGAAAAGTCATGTTGCAAAATAACAACATTAGCAAATATAGAATGAATTTTGCGAAATAAGAAATACATACTTATAGATATAAGTTTTTTATTCTTAGATTTTCAGAATTATACTCTGCCTTTGTATTCAACTTTTCCAAGTTATGGCAAATATCGAAAATTTTACTCTCAACGGCAATCGATCTATAAGGCAAGTTATTCTTTTGCCATTACTTTCTCATTCCATTCTTCGCATGCTTCCGCAGTAGTGGGTACGCCGTGGTGTTTGCGCACAACGTCAAACACGATCGCCTTCACGATAGAGACCATCATCAACAGAACCACAAATGAGAACGGCAATGCGCCGATGATCATAGTGATACGGATAGCCTCTATCCCGCCCAGGATCAGCATGGATCCAACGACGAATGCCAACGCAATGCCCCAGAAAAAGATATGATAGCGGCGCGAACCCTCGTCTTCACCCGCACCATTGATCGTGTTGACGATAAGAATCGCACTGTCAGCCGATGTGATAAGGTATGTCATCAGCAGCACGACGACCAAGCCCGAGACAAGCAGCGCAACTCCATCGCCAAGCATAACGGCCAAAGTCGCATAGAGCTGATCCGCCATAGGAACCGCCAAGATAGCTCCACCCGCAGCGCCGCTAAGTTCCAGATCAATGGCAGTGCCGCCCACCAGCGCCATCCACACAAAGCACATGAGCGAAGGCACCATCGCTACCCCGAACACATATTCGCGAAGGGTTCGTCCACGCGAGATCCGTGCGATGAACATGCCCACAAACGGCGCAAAGGCGATCCACCATGCCCAATAAGAAACAGACCAGCCCAACTGCCAAGAGACCAGAGCATCGCCCACTTCGCTGCCATCGGAGATGAAGCGTGCTAGAGATTGCTGCGGCAGGGTGATGACATAATCCCAGGTCGCAACGCCAAGCAGCTTAAGCCCATACAGTCCCGACCCTACGGTCGCGAACAACGCCAAGAGGGCAAAAGACAGCCCCATGTTAAGGTTAGAAAGCCATTTGATCCCACGCCCAACCCCGGACAATGCACTGACCGTAGAAGCTCCAACCAGCACCAATAGCGCGGTTATGATACCAGCATTTGATGCGGCAAGCGCCCCATCATCCCCGGCCGTCATGAGCCAGCCGCCCATGCCAATTCGGTAAAGGCCAGCAACGAATTGCTCGACACCGAAACCGAGCGTGTAGGCCACCCCCAATATGGTGGCGACCACCGCCACAACATCGACGATATGGCCCGCTGGACCTGACATGACCTTACCAAACAAGGGCGCGAGGCTAGACCGGATTGTAAGCGGCAGATCCCGCCGATGCGCGACATAGGCAATGCCCAACCCCACCAAGGCATAGGTGCACCACGCCCCGAAACCCCAATGCAGGAAGGTGTACAGATAGGCGGGACGCACCGCTTCCTCCGTCAGCGGCTCCATCTGGCCGCGTATAATATCAGGATTGTTGGCAAAGTGTGCCAACGGTTCTCCGGTGGAGAAAGTGAGCATCCCAATGCCGATGCCCGCACCAAACAGCATGGCAAACCAGGAGAAGCGCGAAAATTCAGGCTTTTCATCCGGCGCCCCCAACCGCAGACCGCCCGATTGCGGGATCAGCGCCAGCAACGTGCACACCACTACTAGGGCGGCAACGAGATAGATGTACCAGCCGCCAAACAACGAGATAATCGATGTGTTGGCTGCACCTAAGGTCTCCAGCGCGTTTACCGGAAAAAAAATCGCCCACATGATGATAAAGGAGACGATAATCTTGGACGGGATCGTCACCGCCCTACTAAAGCCATCGTAGAAGCCGCTGTCGTGTATCCCAATTGGCAGATCAACAAGTGGAGGCGCAATCGGCGCGCTGGTTGGCGCGCTCGTGCCGCTGACGGTATCGTTATGGATAATTATCTCCCCGACGCAGGCCCGGCCAAACTCGAAACAATGGGCCTCTGCGCGAGATACGATCATAGGTTAGCCGCCGCACATTGCAAATCTGGCGGATTGGACCTTTATGAATACGCCCACACTAATTTTGACGCTAGCGCTGGCAACGCGCCTACATACGGCTTCGGTCAAGAGCGCGTCTACGCTAGACCAACTGCATGTTGGCCGGCGAAATATAGCGACGGTACCCAATCAGAGTTGTGACCTTTGATCGAATGAACGCGCGGTGCCAGCACCGATGTTCGAAGCCGTTCTATGTGCTCGCTCGCCGCTTAACATCCGCTCTAAACAACAGCCCTAACGGTCCCACCAACCGAACAGCCTCGTAGCAAATGTCGATCACGCGTTAGAGCGGCAGATCTTCTGCGTTCCGTAAGCCCAATGAGGACTCGACATACACCATAACGATCAGATGGATGACCAGGACACTGAATCTAAGCGCTTGAAAGGACAAACAAGCCTGTAGGGTCAGGGCATACCCTGACCCTATCCAGACATCCTTTTTCTGTTTGAGACCGGGCTAACCCGACCTCTTACAAAAGATCAGCGCTTCGTCGGCGCACGGAACGCCGTTAGAACCTTGCACGCACGCCAGCGTAGAACTCTCGTCCTTCAACATCATTCAGCGTGGAAAGGATGTTACGGCTGTTCCCGAGTGTAAGGCCCGTCGGCAGTATAGGACCGATGCGATCGAAGACATTAGTAACGCCGCCAAAGATCGAAAACCGATCATCATCGCCGAAGCTATATCGCACAAAAAGATCATGAATCGTCTCCGATCCTGCACGGAAAAAGCTTGGATCTTCAGGAGGGACAAAATCGTCAAGTCCGCCACTCTTGAAAGTTGTCGTCCAACTCAAGGTTATGCCATCATACCCCCAGCTCGCACGTGCGCGAAATTCATCCTGCGACTGAGTGATTCTGCCTAAAACACTCTCCGTGGTCGGCCCCTCGATTGCAGGGAAAGTGAATTCATCGGTAAAGTAGTGAGAATAACGTACGTCAAAGTTAAACCTACCTGGGATTATAGATGGCTCAATCTTGTAAAGAACTGAGACATCTAATCCCGCAGTATCTAGGCTGTTCAAATTCTCCGAACGATTGAGAACCTGCGTTACGTTACCCGTTGTTGCATTACGGGTGATCACATCGCAAAAACGGTTGTCAGGAAAGGCCGTATCCGAAAAACAAAGATCAGCGGTTAGCTGCGTAGAGATACTGCCAACTGCGTCATCAATGGAGACGTCGTAGTAATCCACCGCCACGATCAAATTTGGAATGAAAGATGGAGTGAAGACACCGCCCACGGTGTAGGTGGTCGCCGTTTCCTCCTGCAAATCTTGATTGCCAATATTCGGACCTGCAACCTGGGTTGGGCCATTGAAGGCCATCCCAGCATTATCGGGATCGGCAAAGAAGGCCAGGATCCCAGGCTCCGCCAAACAGTTAGCGGAGATGGTCTCAGCGGACGTAGTGCTTCCTGGGGCTGGTGTTACGCCAGTTCCATCGGGCATTAGGCCGTTGCAAGGATCTCTTAAGCTATCGAAATCGGGCCTTGAGGGCGCAAAAAATTCGGTCAGAGTAGGCGCCCGTTGGGAACGGGAGTATTGCGCACGAAAACGAATGTCATCGATCGGCTGCCACGTTCCACCAATGTTATAGCTGTAAACCGTGCCTACGGTTGAATAGTTAGCCACCCGCCCAGCAAGCTGCAACGAGAGCTGGTCTTCGATAATCGGGACATCTAGCTCCGCAAAACCTTCGATCACATCGAATGAGGCCCGAAAGTCGGGTGTGGTCGTCAGGGTCGTAAGTTCTAGATCCTGATCCGGGTCACCAGTCGTATCCTGAAGTTCGTGCCGGTAGTCGAATCCGAACGCAACCTTCACATCACCCGCTGGCAATGCGAAAATCGTGCCATCGATCGCACCCGAGACGGTCGCTTGTTCACGAAACTGCAACAGCAGCCCATTGTAACGGATGAAATCCGCCGCAGCATCCGAAATCGACCCTTCACCGAAGATGTTTAGGGGAGCGCATCCCTCCGCCCGCGCAGCTTCATCGGCGCATTGCAGGCCATCTGGGGTCACATTAAGGGCGGTACGCACATTCAACTGGCTTATTTGATTTAGAGAATCCTGACGTTGATTAAAACGGCCAAAGGTAGCACCCAAGTTCCACCTCAAGTCGTCAGAGATCGCACCTTTCAACCCAAATTGCCCACGAATGATCTCGCGCTCGTTGATCGTAACCGCTCGACCCACCTCAGAAAACCGTCTTGCAAAAGAGACTGTTCCAATTCGGGTCTCTTCAACCTCAGGCGGAATAAAGGGGTTGTCTGCCGCAATGGGGCCAACATCGCCCAATGCGTTGAACGGTCCGATATCTGTGCCACTGGAGACATTTAATGCAGAACCGGTCGATACAACGTTAAAGCTGGTGTAATATAGGTTGAAAAAGACTTCTGTGGTGGGTGTGATTTCGAAGGCCGCCCTTATGGCGCCATTATAAATTTCCAACGACGGGAAAATTGACTGGCCAGGCCGAAAATTGAAGCCGTCCACATCTGTTTCAAAACCAAACCGCGGGTCACGATCATCGGGAAGATTGCCAGCACGATCGTTGAAGAACACACCACCAATATTGAAGGCATCATCCCCCTCAAAAATGCCGCCCGGCAAACCAGAGCTACCTGATGGATTGATACAGAAACGGCCGGAGTTATCACAATCACCAAATGTGGTCTCGTCGCGGAACGCATTGGGGTTATCCGGATCCAGCGGGTTGGTGAGAGGCCGATTGAACTCAACATTCGCAATTGACTCCGGACGCGAGGCATCTGCGAAGATTGCTTTGTGATCATCATAGCTAAACGCGGCGAGGAAATAGCCGCGATCATCCGCAAACTTTTTGCCGAAGGTGGCATCAAGCGAAAATTCTTCGCCACCAGATGCCTCAGGCGTACGATAATGGGCGGCCAGCTCAAGACCTTCAAAGTCATCTTCGAGAATGACATTTACAACGCCTCCGATAGCATCTGAGCCATAGATGGCCGAAGCGCCACCAGTGGTGACTTCGAGCCGCTTCACAAACCCACTTGGTATAGTGTTGAGGCTTACGCTTTCATTGCTGCCTGAGTTGGAAACAACTCGTAGCCCGTCAATCAGAGTCAATGTCCTATTTGCACCCAAACGGCGCAGACTAATCGTACTCAATCCGCTATTTTGCACACTTGTTGCTGTAGTTTCAGGTGCGAAGCCCCGATCCACACCGGGCAGCCCCTTCAATATCTCACTAATATCGCGGGAACCAGTTTGCTCAATGTCGTCTGCACTCAAGACCTGCAACGGCACGTTTGATGTAGCGTTTGACACTACCGCCTGACGAATGCGTGAACCCGTTACGATGATCGTGTTGTCAGGCGCCGCTGCCTGCCCAGCGGTTGAGGCAGGGCGAATGGTTGCCCCTTGCTCTTCAGCCGTGGCCTGACCGTTAGTGCCCTCTCGCGCCTGCGCCGCTTGCACCAAAAAGACATTATGTCGCGTCTTGGTGAAACGAAGGCCAGTACCGCGCAGCAAATGCCCGAGTGCAACCTCAGGTTCATAGCGACCATCAACGTCATTCGATCTCTTGCCATTTGTGAGATGGCTAGCAAAGAGGATCTCTTTGCCGCTCTCTTGAGCAAATTCCCTGAGAGCATCACCAAGTGGCTGCGGATCAATATCGAAATTGACGGGCTTCGCCAACGCCGGACTCGCGAAAGCCAAAGCAACCGAGGCGACACCCATGCGAAGCATGGCTCGACATGCGGTGGTAGTTTTGGCGGTAGTACGATTCATCTCAGGATTCCCCCATCATTCAGTCTGCAATCGTTTCTCGATTGTCAGTGGGGTAGAGCGATACGGCAACCAAAACCCGCCAACCTTTTTTGAGCGAGAGGCACCCAAGCAACCAAACCGCTAACGCGCTGATGGCTCCAAGTGGATTTCAGTGCCGCTAACGTGCGTGGCCGTTACTCCGAAATATGCTTCCAATGCAGCGACAAAGCTGTCTTGCCGCCCGGCAATGAACACTCCGTTGATTTCGGTATTCGCTAGCTCATAGTCGGAGATGGTAAGTTTGACATCGCTGTAACGATTCATTTCCTGGACTGCGATCATCAGGGGAGTATCTTCGAATACAGCGTTGCCATTTCGCCAGGACGCAGCAACGGACAAATTCGCCTGACGGCGCAGCGCCGGACCAGCCTGACGCACGCTAAGTTTCTGTCCGGCAACAAGCATCGCACCTCGCTGCAGACCTTCCCGATCATCTTGATCGATCCGCTTAACTTCAACCTTGCCCTCTAGGACCGTTACGTCGACCGTATCCTCTAACGTTCTAACATCAAACGCAGTTCCGACTGCTATCACCTTGTAATCGCCTGCATAGACGACGAAGGGGCGATCGGGATTATGGGCGACATCGAAGTGCGCCTCCCCTCTAGTAAGGTGAATAGCCCTCTCGTCCAGGCCGTATCGCACGTCAATCTCGCTGTCAGTATTGAGCGTTGCGATCGTTCCATCGGTAAGCGGGATGTCGGTCCGGTCACCCACCGCTGTTTCAAAGACCGGTGTATGATCGTTAACCGCGTGCGTCACGCCCTCGACGTTACTTCCTGTTTGCATGACAAGCAGTGCAGTCATGGCAACAGCCGCAACGCTCGCAGCAAAGGCCTTGCTTGCAAACGACCAACGGGTTGAATTCGGGGTAGGCGCAGCACTTTCCTGACTGCGGCTTAGTGCCGCTGAGCGCATAGACTGCACTTCCGGCATCAATGCGATCGTCGGCAAGTCTTTGATCATTTTCTGCAAGCCGTTGAACGCCTGTGCGTTAGCTGGATCTGCGCTTTTCCATTCTTCATGCTCAGCACGATCGGCATCACTGCAGTCGGGTGCGCGCAAACGGGCATCCCAAAATCCTGCCGCCTCGCAGGTATCCATATCTGTTTCGGCAGGCGAGTTCATCGATAACGCTCGACTCGCTTCAACAGGAAGGTGTTTGCCTGTGCGAGATGGCGTTCAACCGTCCTGATCCCAACGTTCAGATCCTGCGCAATCTGCATCTGCTTGAACCCTTCAAAGTGATAAAGGACGAATATATCGCGCGTTTTTTCCGGCAATTCATAGAGTCCTGAAATAAGCTGTTTTACAGCCTCCCTGTCTGCCAAGACGGTTTCGATCGAGATTTCCGCCAAAATATGCTTATCTTCATCAAACATATCTTGCAGGTCGGCACGGCTGGTTGTGCGCTTACGATAATATTCGGCGATCGATGCTCGTGCGGTCTGGAAGATGTAACCTTCAACCGTCTCGATCGAATTCAGATCGGCGCGATGCGCCAAGCGAACAAAGACATCCTGCACCAGGTCGTCCACTTCCCCAGGCGATGGAACACGCTTCTTGAAATAGCTCTTAAGAGCTGGCCCGAATTCTTGAGACCAACCCTCTAACAACGCACGATCTTTGGCGCCTAGCGGAGCTAAAGGAGCCCTAGCCACGTTCGAATGGTTTTTTCGACAACATTCATCTCAGCTATTTCGAATCGAGGGAGATAGCAAGTTCGAGCAACCATTCCTCGTCTCGCTAGTTGGAGTGCGATCACTGGAAACCTCGCCAGCCTATTCCAACTACAAAGAGTTCAAACGCCAATAGTCCGGACAGAAACAAAGCGTCAGTCCGGCACACCTTTGCCGACCGGCTTAGCGATGATCGCTCTAGCTCATATCGGGATAGACCTGCGTATTCTTGACGACGCTGTATGCAAATTTTGTGTCAATGGAACGGATGCCCGGCAATGCATGCAGTTCTTTTCGAACAAAACTCTCGTACACCTCCAGATCAGAGACCACGACGCGCATAAAGTAATCAGCATCTCCCGTTGTCATAAAACAATCCAAGATTGAATCTATCGCATCAACTTTCCGTTCAAACGAACGCACGACTTCCTTGGAGTGTTTTTCCAGTGATATACTGACGAAGACAGTCAATGGAACGCCATATGCTTTCTGATCAACGAGAGCAGCATATCCTTGAATAACTCCAGTGTCTTCAAGGTTTCTGAGGCGGCGCAAACAGGGCGATGGCGAAAGATTGACCCGCTCCGCAAGCTCAAGGTTCGTAAGGCGTCCATTCTTCTGGAGTTCGCGGATGATCTGCCGGTCTTTAATATCCATGACCGACCTTTTAGGGTCATATATGCTAAAATACCATGTTTTTTGAGCTAATATAGCAATCTATCGCCGCCCGAACCACGCTATGATTGTGCATGCAGAGGAGTGCACATGTTCAATAAGCATCAATCCCAATCTCAAAAAATGGGTTTCGCGACCCGTGCAATTCATCACGGATATGATCCAGCAGGAGCGGAAGGCGCACTTACGCCTCCTTTGCATCTGACATCGACCTTTGTGTTTGAAAGCGCCCAAGAAGGCGGTGAGATGTTCGCTGGAGAAAGAGAAGGACACTTCTACTCTCGCATCTCAAATCCAACCACAGCTCTATTGGAGCAACGAATTGCGACACTGGAGAACGGAGAAGCTGCTCTGGCAACGGCCTCCGGTATGGGCGCGATTACGTCGACATTATGGACGTTTCTGGAACCGGGCGATGAACTGATCACCGACAAAACCTTGTATGGCTGTACGTTCGCATTCATGCGCCATGGCCTTGGAAGGTTTGGAATCACGATCACACACGTCGATATGACAGACCCCGAAGAGCTTGCTCAAGCTATCTCATCCAAAACCAAAATCGTGTATTTTGAGACACCTGCCAATCCCAATATGCGGCTTGTCGATATTGCCGCAATTTCGGCAATAGCAAAGCAGGCAGGTGCCCGCTGCGTCGTCGATAATACCTATGCTACACCAGTCATTACCCGCCCTCTTGAACTGGGCGCGGATATTGTCGTCCATTCAGCAACCAAATATCTGGGAGGGCACGGTGATGTGGTCGCCGGACTTGTTATTGGCAGCACTGACGATGTTTCAGAAATCCGCTTGGTAGGCATGAAAGATATGACCGGCGCGGTTATGTCACCGTTCAACGCCATGTTGGTATTGCGAGGATTGAAAACCCTACAAATACGAATGCGACAACACACTGAATCGGCTAAGGCAATTGCCACCTACCTGCACACTCATGACGCTGTTTCACAAGTATTCTATCCAGGTCTTCCCACTTTCTCTCAGCACCATCTGGCAAAGATGCAAATGGACCAGTTCGGCGGAATGATCGCTATCAAACTGGATGGCGGCTATGATGCCGGACTAGCTTTGATGAATGGACTAAATCTCATCCAGCGCGCCGTATCGCTGGGAGATACTGAAACTCTGATTCAGCATCCAGCAAGCATGACACATTCCACCTACTCGCCTCAGGAGCGCCATGATCACGGCATTGATGACGGACTTGTTCGGATCTCCATCGGTCTAGAAGACGAAGATGACCTGTTACATGACTTGGAATCGGCACTTGAATCGCTTCGTTAAGCTCTGTCTCTAAATGGCTTTAGCCAAAAGAGGGGGGTACTGTTGGTCTAACGCGAAATCGTCGCTGCAAGATGTAGAGCGCCTTACCCTCGCTGCTCAATTCGCCAAGGGGCAGTTAGCTTGACAATGCCCGCTGATCGCCTTTGCCGGCCCTGGCCCACAAAAAACCGCACATTCCAAACATGTAGCCCGCCGCCTTTGATTAACTTGCTTTGGCCTACGAGAAGGCCTTCAAAAACTCACGGTTTGTCGGCAGGTTTTCTTGTAATCTCGCACTCAATCGTTGGGATTCTGCCAATGGGCCGGTCTCTTGATTGATCAGCTCCTTGCGCCGACGAAACGAGGCGATGCGGCTCGCGAGACTGTCCGGTATATCAAGGCTTTGGCGATCTTGCCAAAATGGCGTGTCATCACGCTGTGTGGCGATGTAGTGCAAGATAATGAAATCCCGAATGCTATCAAACTCTTCGACAAATTCTCGATTAAAATGACCGGCGAGTGCCGGTGACGATTTCTGGAACGGGAACATTTTGATCAACCGCGTTGCAACGATCTGAATCAGATGGATCGAGGTCGATTCGAGCGGTTCAAGAAAGCCGGAAGACAGGCCCACAGCGATACAATTCTTCTCCCAAATGCGCTCAAGCCGCCCCGTGTTGAACTTTATGAAATTCGGATCAGTCCGGGTCGGGCCATCGAGATTGTTCATCAGAATCTCGTACGCTGCATCCTGCTCCATATAGGCGCTGGAGTAGACATGACCATTGCCGACGCGATGTTGCAGCGGGATACGCCATTGCCACCCGGCCTGATGCGCAATGGCGCGGGTATAGGGCAGGATATCGCCGGTGGATTCCGTTTGAACGGCGATCGCCCGGCCCATCGGCAACCAATGGCCGAAATCGACAAATTTCACACCCAGCGCCTGCCCGATCAGCAAGGCACGAAAGCCAGTGCAATCGATAAACAGATCGCCTTCGATCACTCGCCCATCTTGCAGTCGCAAACTGGCAATATCGCCCTTTTCAGGGTTAAGTGTAACGTCTTCGATCAGTCCTTCAGTGCGCGTGACGCCCTGCGCCTCGCTGCGTTTGCGCAGATATTTCGCATACAGGCTGGAATCGAGATGATAGGCGTAATTCAGCGAGGATTTGTCTGATGTGGCAAACTTTCCTGCCTCAGCAGCTTGAAGTTGAAGAAGCAGCATCACCCCTGACCTGCCACGCCACGCCACTCTGACATGACACGGACCAGATAGTCCGTTATCGACCCAGAATCGGAATCGACAGTCTCACTACGGTATGATCCTAGTGTGGAATTCGCCGTTTTCGCCGAATGGGTCGACGCCTTCGGGCAGGCGCTTGATCAGTTCGGCATCGAAGCGGTCACCAATCGCGATACCGGGCAAATCTGTGGCGATGGCACTGATTCGGCACTCGGCTCCCGATTGGGCCAAGTCCTCCAGCAATGTGCCGTAGTCAACGTTCCAGAGTGGAAGCTCGAGCGTCATGGACTTGGTTCGCTCATGCGCTGCAAAGGCGTCCTCACGCCAGCTCCTGATATGCTCCAGATGCAAATCGCCAAAGCAAAAAGCCTTGCTATTGGGCACTAGATCCAACGCGGGCAGCAGCTGTTCCACATAATTCGGCCCAGAGTGCAGCGGCACTCCGATCAGCGGCACATCCAACCTTGTGGCCTGCTCCACCACGTCATCAATGGGGAATTCCTGATGCGCGATAATCCTACTACGCGCGTCGAATGTGGTAAGTAGTGTAAGGCTGAATCGTTGCTCACGCTCCAGGGCCCGATATGCGAGAAAGCTGTCCTTGCCTCCGCTCCAGAACAAGATAGCAGTTTCTCGGGAGGGGGCGGGTCGCGCTTGAGTAAGCCAAGCCGCTTGCTGGATACGCTTGGCACGTTGGGACAAACCGACGCTTTCATGTCCAAACGGGCAATGCCTGCACCCGGCGCCGCAGCACCTGTCCCTCTCAAGCAGCCCATGACGCGTGAACACCATAAAACCCGTTTCCGGATCGGTGTAGCTCTTCTCGCCGCGCTTGCAGGCGTCCTCATGAAGGGCCCAATAATTCATATCAGGCAAGTTCCACAAATTCCGCAATTGCTTCGCTGAGCATTCTCAGGCTGGGCAGTAAGGCTGGGCTGGGGCGGCTAAAGTGCAGGTGGCCGTCGAGATGAATGACAGGCACTTCGAGCGGAATTGTGTCACTTTGCGCGCGTGAGGCATCAAAGCCGCAGGCAGCGGCAATAATGAGATCGGGCTTTGCGGCCTCGACTGCTTTCCAGCTGACTTTGAACGACGGCTCTCTCGCTCTACCGAGGAGATTGGTCAAACCTAACAGCTCGACCATTTCGGGTACCCAATGGCCTGAGACGAATGGCGGATCGAGCCAATCTAGGAAAGCGACCCTAAGCTCGGTTTGGGCTTGGGCACCTCGGTATTCTTCCAAGGTGCGATCCCATTGCTCAATCAGCACCGCTGATTGTCGCTCGCGGCCAATCGCTTCGCCGACTTGCTCAAAGCAAACCGGCACATCCGCGAGGCCATAGGGCGAGAGATCAACCAGTTTGGGCCTACTCGAAAGCGCAAGCACCCCTTCACGGACATCTCCCGAAGGCACCGCACATACATCACATAGCGACTGGCTGATAACCACATCCGGTGCGAGGTGTTCGAGCGTATCTATATCCAGTTGATACAGCGGCCAATTGGCGGTTGACACCTGTCGATCAATCTCAGCAGCCGACGCCGAAATATCGATCCAGGTGCTTGTGAGTTTTGGCAAATGTTGCCAGTCGCCCGAGCAACTGTGGCTTACACCGATCAGATCATCCTTCGCGCCAAGGGCAACGGCGATATCAGTCGCGCTGGGCAGCAAAGAAACGACGCGCATCGCTCGCTCCTATCAAGGCAATCAGACCAAAGGCGATTCCGCCGTAAACCGCATTGGCGAGAATGCCGCGCAAAAGAAACGGCAGGGCGTTCACATAACAGGTGATCCAGCCTTCCAGTGTATTCGGATAATAGCCCATCGCCATGGGGGTGAGATTGGATAGAAGGTAGAAGACTACTGCACTGATCACGGCGGCCATCGCCACCGAACGCACTTTGATCGCCGATAGAACGGGGCTGACAAACAAAGCCGCTGCCAAGTGTCCCAAATAGACGAAACTCATCGCCAGCAGGCTATAAAAACCGTTCATGGCATCGACGATAAGTACGGTCGCCAGAACCGGTATCATTACAAGCTTTCTAGGCAGGTAAGCGGCAGCGAGCATTCCGATTGCCCCGACCGTCGAAACACCCATTGGATGAGGCAACGCATGTGACGCGACCCCAGCGAACAATACCATCATGGCGATAAAACCATGCCGTGCATGATCGCTCATCATTCGATCTCCACTGGCCGCTAGTCCCCGAGCGGTGGATGCTGAATTCGAGAGGCCGGTCTTCGGACTTACGAGTATCGATTAGCGACGCCTTCCCATCCCAGGGCCATTCCCGGGCACAGTGGCATATGTCGCCAATCACTCGATCACCGCTGCGAGGTCAGCACCGGATTTACACCGGTTTCCCGTTAGCCAGCTCGAATGTGCTCTTTGAGCACGATTTCTTCATAGCGTTTCTGAACAACAATTGAAGAGCATAGCTTGTAAATGTGACTGGGCCGGATAGGCAACGTTCTGATTATCTTTCGCCATAACCCGACATTCCGCTCACAGCCGACAAAACAACCATTCAAGCTGGCGTCGGAGTATGCGTGCTCTTGCTCTTGCGCGAAGGATTGGTAGGCTCTTACGATTGGAACGTTCAGGCGCACTGCGCCCTTATCTCTGGGAGACAACAGATGCTCAATACACTCAAGTGGGCAACAGCCGCTTCGTTGCTGGCGCTGAGCGCACCCGCCCTTTCGAATGAGGAGCGCACTGAACAGTCTACGGTTGAGCGCGAAAACGAAACATACAATGCGCAGCAGTTCTTCGATTCCACGTCCTTTGGCCTTGGCTCTTCGGGCGGACATGTGTTCACATCTGATGGCGCGAATGTCTTGATCAATTCGGATAGTTCAGGCGTGTTCAACGCCTATCTGCTACCGGTGTCGGGCGGTGAACCGGTAGCGCTTACCAATTCAACCACAAACGCGATTTTCGCGAGCTCGCTGTTTCCGAACGATAATCGCGTGATTTACAGTTCGGACAGTGGCGGTAACGAGCTGAACCACGTCTATCTCCGCGAGCTTGATGGTACGGTGCGTGATCTCACTCCAGGTGAAGGCCTTACTGCAAGCTTTGCCGGATGGAGCGGAGACGACACCTCCTTCTACATCGCCACGAATGAGCGCGACCCACAAGCCTTCGATGTCTACGTTTATGACGCGGATGATTACTCGCGTGAACTGATGTTTGAGAATCCGGGCAACTTCTTTCCTGGTGGCGTGTCGGATGATGGGCGTTGGATGGTCCTGTCACGCAACAATTCGAGCGCAGATAGCGACCTGTTTCTGGTCGATTTGGCGGCGGGCACCGAACCGAAGTTGATCACCGAACACGAGGGCAATATTAGCTATGGCAGCTATGGCTTTACCCGCGACAGCTCGAAACTGACCTTCGCAACCAACGAGCATGGCGAATTCAATCAAGCATGGACTTATGATCTGACAAGTGGGGAAACTGCACCGTATCTAAAAGCAGATTGGGATGTCAGCTTCGTCAGCTATTCGCGCTCGGGTCGCTACCGGGTCAGCGCGGTGAATGCTGATGCCCTCACGCAATTGACTCTTCTTGATCAAACGACGGGCCAGGTGGTTGAGCTCAGTGGGATTCCCGAAGGCAATTTAGGCAGCATCCGCTTTAACGAAGCAGAAAGCCAGATCGCATTTACCGTATCATCGGATACATCGCCTTCTGATCTCTATGTCGCTGACTTGGCCTCAGGCCAAGCGAAGCGTCTGACCAGCGCGCTGAACCCGGCGATTGACGAAGCAGACCTCGTCACCGCTTCGATCGGACGATTTGAGAGTTACGACGGGGTTGAAATTCCTGGTGTGCTCTATCGTCCAAACGGCGCAAGTGCGGATAATCCGGCCCCGGCTATCGTCTGGGTTCATGGCGGTCCTGGCGGTCAGAGTCGGCGTGGATATAACCCCACGATTCAGCATTTGGTGAACAACGGCTATGCCGTTTATGCGATCAACAATCGTGGTTCGTCGGGCTATGGCAAAACCTTCTTCCACATGGATGATAAGCGCCATGGCGACGCCGATTTAGGCGATGTGGTCGCCTCCAAAAATTATCTTCAGAACAAGGACTGGATTGCAGATGATCGCATTGCGATCATGGGCGGATCTTACGGCGGCTACATGGTTGCCGCCGCACTGGCCTTTGAACCGGAAGTATTCGACGCTGGGGTAAACATTTTTGGCGTAACCAATTGGGTCCGCACGATTAAGTCAATCCCACCATGGTGGGGCGCTAACCGCAAGGCTTTGTTGGATGAATTGGGAGATCCAGAGACGGATGAGGAGCGCCTGCGGAAAATCTCACCACTGTTCCATGCCTCCAATATCGTAAAGCCGATGCTTGTCGTGCAGGGGGCGAATGATCCGCGGGTTCTGCAGGTTGAAAGCGACGAATTGGTTGCTGCGGTTAAAGCGAATGGCGTTGACGTAGAGTACGTCCTTTTCGAGGATGAAGGCCATGGTTTCCGCAAGAAGGAAAACCGGGTCGAAGCCTCCGAAGCCTATCTCAACTTTCTGGATCAGCACATCGGGCGCTGATTGCGAGCAATGTGCGAGCGAACGCGGACGTACATTATCACGAACAAAGGAATCACTTGCGGCGATAAGTTGAAATACCGAAGCAAGCTAGTTGCTTCGTAAGTCGTGCCATCGCTCGGCCACACTCGTTCAACCTAAGCTTTCCATCAGGTGCACTTACTCTGACGATACCTGCTTCGTGGTGCGTTTACATAATCTGGTGTTCGAATATAGGTTATGCGGGCTGTATGACGATTGTGACCATTCATGAAAACCGCATCGATGGCCGCGACTAACAACGTGGACCGAGTCACAATTCTTGTCCCAGTGCTAAACGAACAACTCGCACTGCCTGCCACATTAGATCGTCTTTGTTCGCTTGATCCCCCAGCAGATGAGATCCTGATCGTCGACGGCGGCAGCACCGACGACTCTGTTCGCTTAGTCCAAGCAGCCGGCTTCAGAGTTTTGGCAGCTCCAAAGAGAGGCCGCGCCGCTCAAATTAACTTTGGAGTGAGGGAGGCGAGTTCAGAGATCATCTGTGTGCTGCACGCTGATACCATATTACCTATCGATGCCGTAACTGTGATGCGGACCGCAATGGCGGACGGAAGAACTAGCCTCGCCAGTTTCACGCCACGTATCGCCGGACCGCAAGGCACGCGTTGGGGATCCACCTGCCACAATTGGATTAAGACCTGGTATGTACCTCTGATCACTCGACCGCATTTGTTCATGATCGGCGTAAGGCTATTGTTTGGCGATCACGCGATGTTTTTCCGAGGAAAGCGATTCCTTGAAGTCGGCGGTTGTGATGAACGATTGGCGGTGATGGAGGAGGCGGATCTTTGCATCAAGCTTGCCCGTTTCGGCAAAGTGCGCATGGTTCCGCGCTGGGTTTGGACGTCTGATCGACGGATCACAAAATGGGGTCGATGGAGAGCCAATTGGATCTATCTAAAGGTTGGATTGATGTGGGCGATGGGCGCACGTGAACGGCTTGGCGATCACTATCCCGATATTCGTTAGGGGCTCTGTCAGTCTGCTTTCCAACGTCGAGGGCTAGGATCAGACAGTCAGCGATCGGCCCAGCAATAGGCGACACCAAGCTCAATCATGCCTGCCTATCTTCGTCGAGTATAAGTAGCAGCTAGCAGGCTAGATCAAATCAATGGGTCTCGGGCTTCAGGCAAGAAATACCATAAGTCCTGCAACCAATCCTGCGACTGAGAAATAGACGTCGTAAGGATCGTAGACCTGCTCCCCTCCGAGGCTGTGGACCCCAATTTCCTGGCCGATTGCTTGGAAACCTGCACTGAGGAATGCGAGCGCGCATATCCGCGAGAAAGTGAGAAACCGGCCAGCAGAACCACCTCTATACCATGCTAAAGTCAGCAGCATCACAAGGACGAGAAAGCCAGCCAAGCTTTCAGCGAAATTGGGAAACGAATATAGAAAAACCTCGAAAGCTGGATCGGGGAAACGCTTGTGCCAGCTGCGGTCGCAGCTGCTTAAGAACAACGAAAATGGCAATCGTCACAGTCTGAACGATTACGAGGGGTCGAAAATGCCTTACCACGACCGATCGCCCTAGTTTGCCGTCGGCCTTAGATTTTCGATGACCTGCGTACTCACCCATTAGATATCAGCGTCTCCGTCGCCTCCTACTTCATCCTTTCCGAAGAAGAGGTACTTTCCGTCGGGAGAGATAGTTGGAACTCTATCGCTGGCAGTTGAATTGATGTCGTTACCTAGATCGATCGGCTTGTTCCATGAGCCGTCACTTGCCTTAAATGAAACTAGATATCGTTGTCGTTTCGGCCTTCGTCTTCCTGGTGCCGGGCATTCAGTACGATATAATCCTGCGATGATGCCATGAAAGCATGAACGCCGAACTCTGGCCCGACGGGCTCAATTTTCGAAAAGTCATTACCTTCATTAGATGCATAGAAGTTTTGGAAACTCGATAGACTGAAGTAAAATATGTCGCCGCCCATGGATTGATTGGGAAAAAAGGCCTGATCTTCGTTGATTGGTGAATCAAGTACCTTGGCTTCACTCCCTTCAGTGCCGATCGAATGATAGACAAAGAGCTTCAATTGGGGCTTGCTCTCCAGCATCTTGCGCACTCGATCATGAAGGTCACTGTCATTTGGAGCGCTGCTGATGATGATAGCTGCGTCGAATAATTCCGGCTTGCGCTCCAAAGCGTGGGTGGCGAAGCGACCAAAACGTGACCATCCAGCGAAGATAACGTTCCCATCAACGCGATATTCTTCACGCAGAAACGGAAGCACTGCATCTTCGATATGCGCCAGAGTCTTGTTGGCGTTTTCGCTCGCGTGTTCGTCGCCTACTTCAGCAGAGCCATCAAAGTAGTCAAGCGACGCAAGAATGATGTTATGCTGACCTTCGCCGGCGTTGAACTCGTCCACTACTTCCCGCGTCCATTCATAGCTTTCCTGATCAAACGCAAAGTGGAGGAGCAGGGCATACCTACCCTCATTTGCGGCATCATAGCCTTCAGGAAGTGTGACTGTAACGTGCCAGGGCGTGCCCCAATGTATCGACTCGATAGCAATGCGCATCTGACGCGCATCGGATGGCTTCAGAGAAAAGTCACTTGAGCATGCTGACATCAAAACCGCGAACATCGTAATGAGCAGAACACGCAAACTTCGAAGAGCGCAGATAACTAGCGAAGATCGGGAAATCATCGCAGTATAGGACCCCAGATTTTGCGGCATTCCTTTGGCCTTTCTTTGTATTGAAGCCGCGCCGCAGGCTTCGCGAGCAAATCATTGCGACCATCGCCCACTGCGACTCAATGGTTTTGGCATCTCAGTCCACGAAAGCTGGCACGATCCTTTCTGCTGCCATCTGCAATGCTGTTGGCTCTCGCATGCCTGCTGTTGTCACAACGACCAGATCAAGCTCCTCAATCAGAATGATGAACTGCCCACCGCCCACTTGAGCCGATGTAGCCAAATAAGTTCTGTCGCCAACTTTCAGGTCGCCGCTCCACCAAAATTAGCCATACCCCTAGCCAGAGACATCCTTACCGCCACCAAAGATGCGATCATCACCGTTATAGAGAATTCTGCTGGTTGCTTTGGAGATATATGCTTCTGGGATCAGCTGCACTCCGTTCCATTGCCCTTTGCTCATTGCGAGGGTGCCAAACTTGAGCATATCACGCGAGGTGAAACTGGATGTCCAACCTCCTGCTGGCAGGCCGCCCAGACCGATACGCCACTCGTAACCGGCGATGCCCATCTTCTGGAGGAGTTCGGTTTTGATGAAACTCTCGGCACTGCCGGGCACAACGGCACTAATAACCTGCATGACGATCATGCTGCTGTAGTTCCCGTAAGCAAACTCGGTCAGCACCTCATCGGTTATCGGATCGCTTTGCTCGAGTATGGACTGCACCAGTTTTTGCCCATCGATTGGGTCACGATATCGCTCAAATTCCTCTGCCCTTCCAGCGTTGATGCGAATACCGGAGCGCATGGTCAGTGCTTGGTGTAACGTGACCTTGTCCGCGCCTTCGACAAGGTCGGACCGATCAATATCGTTGAGGAAGCTGATCATGGGTTTGTCTAGATCGTCCATGGTCAGATAGCCTAGCTGAATCGCACGTCCGAGAGCCAACCCCGTGTAAGTTTTCGTGGCTGATGCCTGCGGATGGCTAAGGTTAACCCGGCCCCGCTGATAGTAGGATTCAAACAGCAGCTTGCTTTATTGAGATATGAGCAAACTGTCGACTGCACCGTGCTGACCGTGGGACAGTTCCTCCGCCAGTCCAACGATCATCTCTTTGTTGCCGCCATTGACACCCAATTCGCCGACGGCGACGCCGTCGTCTCTGTCCTCAGGAGCAACGTCGAAAAAGCCGCCGCCGAGTACTGGCACCTCTCGGATGTCTAATAGATCGCTGTCTGCCTCAATTGGCCACGCTGTTGAAACATAGTCCACGTTGGGATCGCCCCAGTGCTTGGCCTCTTGCGCGACCTTTTCTGCTAAAGCAGCTTGAGATGCGATGGTACCCGCTATCAAAGGGGCGGTCAGGAGAGCGATAAGATATCGCATACGCGTCATAACTTATCCTTTGAATGGCATCAAACCTTGCTCTGAGATGCGAAGGCTAAATCTGATGAGGTCACCAGCCAAAGTCCGCGATCTGTTCTTTCAGTTCATCGGGGTCTTCACCCGAAATCCCGAAGTGCATCCTCACGAAGACGCTCTTGAGTGATTTGGGTTGTGGTTCGGCCCTCCATTGCAGGAGCGCGTTTGCGGCTTCAGCTTCAAAACAGCGGTTGGTTGAAACGAGAACTTGCAGATTATGGACGCTTCCGTTCCGGCGAACATCGTGCTGCAAAAGCAGAAAGAGCAAGGTGAATTCGCCATCATTGTGCTGCAAGTGAGCGCGCTCGTGTCGGATCAATGCGGGGTTGGCCTCCATTCCTTCGGGGATGACAACCGCTCTCTTGGGCCAAGACAATGTTAACGGGGGGAGCGGCTCAGACGTCGAAAAGACATCGGTTTCTCCTGTCGGTTTCAAAGGTAGATGTTGCAATTGCAACCACCGCCACACAGTGCGAGCCATCAGTACGCCAGCACCACAAAGATAGAGCATCAGGAGGCTCGGCAATTAGGGGCCTTCCTGCGATCCCACTTCGGTTCGCAATGCTTCAACTTCGAGGCCCGGTATTTGCGGCAAGATGACATAGTCACTGAATGGAATGGGATAGATTAGTCCAGGCAAGAGGCTTACCCAAATTAGCATTGCCCAAGCACTTGGACCGGGAAAGCGCGAGCCTGTCCCTTGATCACCATCGCGCTGGAGATACCAGGCACCGACAGCGACGATGAGGCTCCACAAATGGACGAGGCCTAACGCCTCAATCATCATTATCGCTCCCGTTGAGAAAGTCGTCTAATTCCAACCACTCTTCTTCCGTCAGCACTTTGCTGTCGTGAAAGGCTGCAGTTGGCAGCGGCCCATCAATCTCCAATACTGTAGCGAAAAACTCGCGCATAACGCCGGACAATGTCCGAGCCTTGCTTTCGCAAGGAGAAAAAACGCGAACCCCATACTTCGAACTCTGCTTTAACAAGGCCTTATCGCACATCCGCGACAGAGTGGTCCGCGTCGTTGAGAATGACCAATCCATCTTCGGGCCAACTTTCTCCTGAATTTCTCGAGCCGACAAAGGCACTTCGGCCCAAAGGATCTTTAGAATCGCGAGTTCGGATTTGCTGGGTTGTGATATAAGTAAGCATATGTGTTACACATGTAACGTGATTCAAGGCTACTTTGTCCGCTTGTCCATTCGCTACTGCCGTCAAACTGTTACTCGCGGTGCTCTTGTCCCGAATGACGGCTCGAACTGGACCGAAAGCGGATTGTCGGGATGGTATCGTAGAGTATTGCAAAGCAGTCATCTGGCACACAGGCCAATTTCGGCTACTGGACTTCAGCCAAACCTCCGCAGGCTCAGATCTTAGACATCTGTCCAACAAAATCATAATTTTGCGGTAATCCGACACTTTCGGGAAATTTCAATAAGACAAAGAACGGCAATGCAGCTCGCTATCATTCGTCAGAGGGCATGTTCAACAAGCTGATACGATCTCGTAGCTCTTGATGTCCTACGCGAAGGTGTGCTGCCCATCGCACAATCCCTCCGTCGACTTCGCCAGTCGTTTTCAATATCTCATCGTCGGTGATATCGGTCAGTCGACGCTTTGCCCGGTACTTTCGCATCAATTCATACATTGATGTACGAGACACATTCAGGGATTGAGCGGCTTTCTTGATGATCCAATCAGAATCATTCAGCGCGCTGAACATCATCGACTTAGTGATATCAGCAGGCTTGCGATAGGCCCTTCTTGGTGCCTTGGATCTGAGGCTTTGATCATTCTGGGTAATCAGCGCCGCCTCCATTTCAGAAGCGGTCCGGAGCGGAATGGCTGTTTCGCCAAGACGTAGTTTTTGGACGGCATTGCGAAGCTCACGGACATTGCCAGGCCAATGATGAAGACTGAACGAGAGTGCGTTGCTATAGGCGAATTGGGTAGGTCCTATTAGCGCTGTATGTTCTTGTCCTTTCATCATGAAGTGGTCCACGAGCAAGCCTACGTCGATCCGGCGCTTCCTCAACGGGGGCACCTCGATAGAGAACCCTTCAAGACGCCGAAACAAAGGTTGATTGAATGCAGATTTCTCAGCGTTGACGATGTCAAGTTGATCCGTGGCGGCCAAAATTCTTACGTCGACGAGCTTGGATTTCTCATCGCCCAATCGTTTAACTTTGCAATCCTCCAGTACGCGCAAGAGCATTGGTTGGACCTCGATAGGCGTCGCTCCCACCTCGTCTAGAAACAAAGTGCCTCGGTCCGCTTGTTCAAACAATCCCGCTTTGTCCGCTGATGCATCAGTGAATGCGCCGCGCCGAACGCCAAACAGCTCAGCCGCCGCTAGTGACGGCATAACCGCAGACATGTTCACGCTAACCAGCCGGTTACTTGAACGCCTACTGGATTGATGAATCGCTTGAGCGATAAGCTCCTTGCCTGTGCCAGTCTCGCCCAGAATAAGAGCGGATACATCTGTTTGCGCGACCAGTGCGATCTTTGAACGAACAGTCGATATCGCGTGACTAATGCCGACCAAGTCATGTTGATCGTTCGCCTTGTGCTGCGTCACGGCCCGGCGAAATAGCGCTAGCAAGACAGTATTCGCCAACCCAATTACGATTTCGTCTCCCAACTCAGCCATGTCGAAGACGGCCGGTTCTTCGACCAATCTGCCATTGATGGTCAGGTGGGGGAACTTCCCGTTTGGAATGAATTTAAATTGCGTGCCGCCCATTTGCTCGATGAAAACAGGCGATCGAGAGAGGTGTGGATCGAGCAAGGGCCTCGCTTCTTGAAAGGGGCTCTTGCCAAACATGGGAACCAACCGAGAAAGCGCCGCTGTACCCTGACGGTCGAATTCCAATTGTGCAAATTCGCCAATTCGCTCACGAATAGGGTGATGAACTATTCCCAAGCATAATTTTGAGACATCCAGACGCAATGCATCAGAATCTGATGGGCCAGCGACTATTGTCTCAATTTTAAGATATCTCTTTTCATTCTCCATCAATTTAACTTCACCATCTTAGTTCCTTGTGCTCTGTTGGGTCATATAACGTAGTTGACTTTATTGGGTGAAGATTAATTTGTGCCGGAAGACTGCAATCCAGAGCGGCCAGTTGGGGTGACTCAATATCTAGGAAGATATTTGATTCTGTCCGAACTGGGCGATGGTGCGCATGGAAGCGTCTCAAAGGCCTATGACGCAAAACTTGAACGCACCGTCGCAATAAAGAGGCTTAAGGTAGCAAATGTAGATCACAATCGGGTCGAGAAGGAAGCGAGGAGTCTTGCAAGACTGTCTCACCCCCACATCGTTTCTATCTATGAATTTTTGGAATTCGACGGAGTTTCCTATCTGATACTTGAGTATGCAGATGGACCGTGCCTGTCCGAATTGCTGAATGACGGGGCGCTGGAAGTCTCAAAACTAATCGAAATGGCTGCCGAGCTGAGCACCGCACTGGCATATTCGCACAAGCATGGCGTGCTCCACGGAGATCTGAAGCCGGCGAACATTATTCTTGCTCGAGATATTGGGGTCAAACTCGTTGATTTTGGACTTTCAAAGCTCCGCGGCCATATTGATCCCGCATCGACAATCGCACCGAACTCTGACGGGACAGAACCGCTTGAAGGCACACTTGCCTATTCCGCTCCAGAAGTAGTGATGGGTGCGGCATATGATGCACGATGCGACATATTCGCATTGGGCTGCACACTCTTCGAGGGCTTGACCGGCAGACGTGCATTTTTTGCATCGACCGGTGCCGCGACGCTCAATGCTATTCTGAATTCACAGCCAAAGGTTCCAAGAGATGTGCGCCGCAACGCTCCAGATTGGTTCACCAATCTGGTCTTGGACATGCTTGAGAAACGGCCAGAGCGGCGCATCGGCACGATGGACGACGTGTTAGAAGTATTCGCAAGTAACGCGACAAAGGAAGGTGGGCTGCCGATTGTATCCGGGCCTCTACGCAAGCAGAGCCTATCAAGCCGTATCTTCTCGAACTGGCGTTATCTGGCCCCAGCTCTGCTGGCAGTAGGAGCAACCGGGATTGTCCCGAGCGATACCGAGCGCGCCGCATCGCCGCCGTTTTCAATCAGCGAACGAATGGATGCTGCGTTTGCGCATATTCTCAACTTCACCAAAGCCGGTTCAATTGACCAAGCGAAGACAATTTACAGTTCCATTCTAAGCGAGAATCCGAAGCATGCCGGAGCCACTGCGGGCTTGGCGATAAGTTTGATTAGGGAATACACAAGCCAGGAATCTGACCCAGCGACTTTGCGGAGAGCAACGTCTCTAGCAAATGTAGCGATTGAGGAAGATCCGCACTTGGCTCTTTCTCACATTGCCGCAGGTTGGGCGGCCGAATTCAACGGTGATCTTAGTGGTGCCTTGCAACACTATTCGAACGCTGAAACGCTCGGTCGCGACAATATCCTCTATGTCGAAGGCAGAGCGAGAAGCCTCAAGAAAATGGGCCAGTTTCAAAAGGCACAAGCTGAACTAGAACTCGGGCTTGAGACCTTCCCTGAAAGTTCAAGTTTGCTGAACGAGCTTGGCGATGTTTTGATCCGCCGTGCGGCCTATTCTGAGGCGGAGCAAGTCTTCAGACGATCCATTTCTCTCGATCCAGACAACCCGTTTGGCTACGTCAATACCGCCCAAGCGCTCCATTTGCTAGGGCGAACGGATGCGGCGATCAAGGTTGTTCAGGAAGGCCTAGAGATCGGCGCAGATAAGAATCTGTACAACAATCTTGGGACCTACCTCTATTTCGAGGGACGGTATGAGGAGGCTGCGAGCGCGTTCGAGCGCGTACTCGAACTGGAGGGCAACAGCCACGGCTACCTCTACTGGGCTAATCTGGCTGATGCCTATCGCCAAGTTCCGTCCAAACAAGCTGACGCAAATCGTGCCTATCGCAGGGCGATTCAGATCATATTGTCAGAAACCATCAGGCAAGAAGAATCCCTGCGGATCTATAGTCGGTTGGCACTGTATGCTGCCAAGTCCGGAGACGAGGAGCTGGCACTGTCCAATCTCGATCTCGTCTTGGGAAAGCTGGATGGACGACCCGCTGAACTCTATCGCGTGGCAATGACTTGGGAAATCTTGGGCCGCCAGGATGAGGCATTTGAGATGCTGCAACAAGCCGTCGCACTTGGCTATCCGAAGAGCGAAATTGAGAATGAGCCGGAGTTTGCTTTATTGCGGCAAGGCCTTGAATATCAGATGCTTATGTTGGATTGGGAAACAGAATGACGAAGAAACAGAAACAATACTTTGCGCTTGAACTTATGTTCGACGTGAGCCAAGTCACCAAGGCGCTTAACTACAAGTTCTCAGGCGAAAATGGTTCCATTTTCCAGGAAAGCGGCTTGTGCGCTGGCTGCTTCCATTTTGGCGACGGAGGCATATTGGAAATCACCGTCACTGGCATTGGACGGGTAACCGATGACTTTAGCTATAAGATCAACAACCTGACAATCGCGTCTCTTCCGACCTCGCCGATCCCGGCCAAACATCTGTCGCCTTTTGACAAAAAACGCGCCTGTGTTTCTGTCGACAAATGGGGACCGTTCAAGCACACTGATAAAGATCTCACCATGATCTCAACCCGTGCGGCGTTCCCGCTCAAGATTGCAAAGTCAAACGGCCAGTGGGAGATTTCAGGATACCTTTCCGTCACAATCAAGCGGCGTAACAAAAAAGGCAAGATGGTCAAAGAAACGCGCCTGTTCTTCTTTGATCCCGAGGGAACAACTGGCTCTGGCGGAGACATCGTCGGTTAGTCCGGTCACTCACGGCGACAAGCAAAGCGTATCCGCTTGCCAATTGGACGTGTCGGACACGCATTTTGAGTGTGTCCGACACGGGCCGACGCCAACTACGAACTACTCAAGTTATTGAAGTTAAACATAATAGAGTTTGGCATCCTTCGTGCAGAGCTTTCGGTGCGGCCATCCTGGCTGCTCTGAACCATCTGAATGGAGGACATAGTTATGTCTGCTGCAAACGACGCAATGAAGGCGCTTACAGAACAATGGTATAACGCCCTGACCCAAGGTCTTGGTCTCGACCAAGCCCATTTCCAACTTGCTCAAGGTGCGACCGCTCTTGGCACCACCGACGACGCAATCTGGAATATTCTTGATTCGATCCCGCCTGTATCAGTGAACAATTACTTCAACCCGGCCCAGCACAACAGCCTTTCCACCACCTACGGCGCGGTAATCAATAATCTCGTCCCGCAAGGCGAAGCCGGGATGCAGACCTTGCTCAAGAACAAATTTTTGAGCTGGACCAAATTTGCGAACGATCCCGCCAATCTACCCAAGCCGATGCCTAAGACTGCTTCAGGCGGGCTGGATTTTGTCCAGGCCCAGAAGGATCAGTTTCAGCAATGGTGTTTGCTAAATGCGATCGATACAGCGACGATGAACAACGGCATCACTCAGATCGACCAACTCGATGTCATATCCGTTGCGGTCGCAAGCTGGCGGGCTGCAAATGGCGTCTATGCCTACACCGCCAATCAGGCCTCTCTCACGCAGGCGGTGAACCAGGGGCAAGCCAAATCTGTTGCGCTCGATAGTGCAACAACCTCGACCGACACCACCCATTCTTGGGCTAAAGTCAGTGCGTCAGGCCTGTTCGACTTCTTCTCCGCAGGTGGCAGCGGAAGCTGGGACAAATTCACCGAAGAGCTTCACAGCAAGGGCGTCGACATGAAGGTTGAATACGCCTCTGTCGCGCAGGTTAGCGGTGGCCCCTACGCAAAAGAAGCACCCAACAATCCCGACCTCGCCGATTGTGTCCCGTGGTTCAACACCGCGGCGCTGAAGACCGCGCAGGCGAACAACAACAACAAGGTCTGGAAACATGCGGCCCCGACCTGGGATCAGACCTTTGGTCCGAACGGCAACCTCAAACGCCTTTCGACCGCACTGATCGTTGTTGATGGAATCAAGTCCACCATGACCTCAAAAGCGTCGGTCGCCAAGGACAGCCAGGAAAGCTTCAAGACCGCTATCAGCGGCGGGTTCTGGCCGTTCTTCAGCATCAGCGGCGAAGGCGGCTGGGAACACGACACGACCTTCAACGATGATGGCACATTTACCGTCACCTCAGAATGCAAAAAGGGCAACCCAACGGTCCTGGGCGTTCTGGTCGACGACGTCGATGATGTCATCGGCGGGGCCTGACCCCCACGCGCTTTGAGCCTGACCTGAGGGCATTCAAAGCGCAAATAGTGATCATGCCCAAGCCTTTGAGCTTGGGCATGATCATCACACCCTCCCACTCGATCCAACCGGTTCTTCCGGTGCCTGGCGAACCAAGAGGCTTCCCGCAATGTCATTCATGCTCACAAACTTTCTTGAAGGTGTACAAAATAGTGCAGATAGCGCATCCGGCGATACAGTATGTGCCGCTGCTGGGCTGCCGATCACCAACGATGCACAGGTAATCCTTCCGACGCGGTCGTGGGATTGGCCGAATGCGAATGCGAACTCGACGCCATACGCCCAATTTCAGTTCGCTGACACAATTCCAAAGTCGATAGCTGGCGGCCAGGAATACGCCGCATCCTCCGACAGTTTTTCAAGTAATTACAAAACTTTCCTGGAGATGATTCCGGTCGACAAGTTTCCTTCGTCGTCAATGTTGCAAACCGCGAAAGAAAATGTTGCCAAACCGACTTTGTCACCGGACGGAACAGCACCGCCAGCCGGGTGGTGCAAGGTGAAACGTTCCGGCGTCTACAGGTGGGCCCCGGTCTGGGAACTGTCCATTTCATCAAGCGATTGGTTCAATAAGGTTCAGTCCGGCGAGATTTCCAATCCAAACTCGTTCACGATCGATCTGACCAGCAGGGCTGAACGAGACACCTATTTGACCTCAGCCAACGGTAGCGCGCTCTTGCCAATGACTTCACCGACAGGTTTGGATTTCGAATCCATCACAATTTCCGCCGATTGTTGGGGCCAGGTTTCGATTCTGCCTGGGTCTTGGTTCAATTCCGCAATGATCAAGTTGGGTAAAACTTTCTTGTCAGATCAAGAGGTGTTTTTCGGCGACGATGGGCTGCTGCGCGGCAGAGTATCGACCATGTTCGTCGCTTACAAAGTCTCGTTCAAACTCAACTCAAAAACGACGATCAGCGAAGCCGTTCAGACCCAGTTGGATCAAGCCAAAGACCCCCAAATATTTGGGCAATCGGTCGCCAAGAAATCTGGCGGCTCTGCCGAAAAGTCAGTGACTTTTTCAAGCATCAATCAAGGTGCCTCGATCGTCGCGGCAATCATTGAATCCTATTCTTAATCACCACCAGATCCCTGCGCATGCTGCGTTTGGAATAACAAAAGGAGAATACAATGCCTCAACTTGTGAAGATCAGTCCCGATGGAGCAGCCCCGGTTTGGGGTTTCCATGGCCCATGCAAGACCAGCGACATCAAGAGCGCTATCAATCGGATCGCAAAAGGCCTGAACGGCGACGATCATGTAATCGACATCATGTCTGGCACGCATGGTTATTGCAACGGTCGTATTGGCGCCGTGGCTAGCCGAGATGAACGCTTTCTCGCTGCCGACAAAAGACTGCTTTCACCGCAGACGGCTGGCGGCAAGACGGTGAAGCTTGACGTGCACGACTTTCACAACGCGAATTTTTCGGGACCTGATCCCGTTACGGCAGCCATGGCCAAGCTGAACGGTGAAATTCGCCGGATCGTTGGAAGCGGCGATGGAAAGGCACATACATTCCTGCTCGCCTACTGCTGCAGCGGGGGCACCGACTAATCATGCAACCATTGGACGGCTGGTCGATAGTTCTGAATCTGTGGCCAGCCGTCTGACCGCATCATTTGCGAATATTCTCCATGGTGCTGTCAGTCTAACGCGAACTCGTCTCCGCTGGACACAGAGCGCCCTGCCCTCGCCGTTCTTCAAGCCATGAGATTTTGCCACTCAGCCAAGGCGGCGGAGCGGTTGGTTCTGTAAGTTTGTCTGTCAGTGAGATGGCGGTCTAAGTTGAAATGGTTGTGCACGTTGGCGTGGACGGAAGCGAATTTCTGCAAGCTCTTCATCCTACGAAAGCGCTGCATAACACGTTCCCTTCGTCGAAATGGCAGATGGCTGTTCTCGGCTCGGTTGTTGAGCCACCTGCCAATCTCGCGACGGTCTAAATTACCAAGGTCGCTCAAGGCTGCTGGGTAAGATCGCAGACCGTCAGTCACAACTTTAACAGGACTGCCATGCCGTTTCAGCGCCTTCTTGAAGAAGCGTAGGGTCGCCTTCTTGTCTCGCTTCTTGGTGACGTAGCTCTCTAGGATTTCGCCTTCATGGTCGACCGCACGCCAAAGGTAATGCGTCTCTCCGTTGATCTTCACAAACATCTCATCGAGGTGCCAGCGCCACTGAGTGTAGCCCTTTATCCTGCTGATCCGATTGCGTTTGATGTCGGCCGCGAACATCGGGCCGAACCGATTCCACCAAAACCGCACGGTCTCATGACAAATGTCGATCCCTCGCTCGAACAGCAGATCCTCAACGTTCCGCAAGCTAAGCGGGAACCGGACGTACATCATTACGACAAGACGGATCACTTCAGGTGATGAGTTGAAGCGTTTGAATGGACTGTCTGGTTTGCAACGTCTGGGCATGAACGCGCCCTACCCTCATTCCGCAACAGGTGCAGTTAGCCTGACAACGCCCCTCGAATGGAAAGCTGTGTCCGCTGCAAATGCGTGAACGTTGCAAACCACGCTTCAGTGCAACCTCAAGAAGTTAACCTGAAAGGGCCATCACCGCTGCACGCGCCCTGAGCCATCGCCAGACATGAGCTTTTCAACCTCAGGCACGGTGACCCGGTTGAAGTCGCCGATGATCGTGTGCTTGAGCGCGCTCGCGGCAACCGCGAACTCAAGGCTTTGCTGGCGGTCTTCGTAGGCATTGAGGCCGTAAATCAGCGCTGAAGCAAAACTGTCACCGCCCCCAACGCGGTCCACGATATCGGTTAGCGCATATTTCTTTGAGAGCATGAAGCAATCATCCCGCGTACGCAGGCAAGCCGACCAATTGTTGCGGTCCGCGCTCAGGCTCTCGCGCAGAGTGATCGCGATGGTGTGCATATTGGGGTAGATGTCGAGCACCTTCTGCCCCAGCGCTTCATACTTCTTCGTATCAAGCTCACCGCTTTCGACATCGACATCAACGGTGATGTCGAGCGATTTTTGGCAATCTTCCTCGTTCGCAATGCCAACATCAACATATTTGACGAGCTCGCGCATCACCTCTGGCGCGCTCTTGCCATACTTCCACAACTTGCCGCGGAAGTTGAAGTCGCACGAGACCGTAACGCCTGCTTCCTTTGCTGCCTTGACGCAGGCCATGGAAAGGTCCGCCGCTGATTGGCTGAGCGCGGGCGTGATACCGGTGATGTGGAGCCATTTGGCACCCTTGAAAATCGCTGGCCAATCAAACTCGTCCATGCCCGCATTGCAGATCGAGGAGCCTGCGCGGTCATAAACTACTTTCGATGGGCGTTGGTTCGAACCGGTCTCTAGGAAGTAAATCCCCACACGATCACCAGAGCGGCTGATATGCGCTGTATCGACGCCGAATTTGCGCAGCTCCATAATCGCATTTTCGCCAATATCATTGTCCGGCAAGGCGCTCACGAACCCAGCGTCCAAGCCATAGTTCGACAGCGCCACTGCGACGTTTGCTTCACCGCCGCCAAAGGTCGCCTCAAGACCAGGCGATTGGAAAAAGCGCTCATGCCCCGGCGTTTTCAACCGCAGCATGATCTCACCAAATGATAGAAATTGCGTCATGGGGAGAAGGTCCAAATCCTAGTAAGTGAAGAGAAGCCTCGCTTATGAGAAAGCGAGGCCGCCATTGATGTCGATGTTCGCACCGGTGATAAACGAAGCATCATCCGAGGCGAGGTATGCGACCGCATCAGCGGTCTCTTCAGCCCGGCCCTGACGTCGCAGAGGCGTGGAGTTCGCAACGTTTTCGCGCGCGGCATCAGGCGTGAATTTGTCGTGGAACGTAGTCGCGATCATGCCAGGGCACAGTGCATTGACACGGACACCCTGCGGACCAAGCTCTTTGGCGAGGCCGCGCGTCATCGTCATCACAGCACCCTTGGATGTGGCATAGGCGATAGCGCCGCCGCCGCCGCCATCACGGCCAGCAAGCGAGGCGAGGTTCACGATTGCGCTACCTTCACCCATGAACGGCACAGCAGCCTTACAGGCGAGGAAAGTTGAGGTGGTGTTGAGCTGCATGACGAGGTTGAAGAACTCTTCATCCATCTCGCCAAGCGTCTTGCGCGCAACCAAGCCGCCCGCATTGTTTACGAGGATATGGATCGCATCGCCAAACGCCTCTCGCGTGGTCGCAATTAAAGCATCTACATCGGCCGCCTTGGTCACGTCGGCCTTCACCTTGATGCCTTTGCCACCAGCGGTTTCAATCTCTGCAAGCGTTGCATCCGCGTCTTTCTCATTGCTGTTGTAGTTCACAACAACATGCGCGCCTTCACTGGCGAGCTTCACACAAATGGCGCGTCCGATATCCCGGCTGCCCCCGGTTACCACTGCAACTTTGCCTGCAAATTTCATTGTGTTTTCGTCCTATTTCTGGGGAGGAGAGAGCGGCACCTAAGCCGTTTTCGGTTTGAGAGGTTTGATGTCTGGGCACAAAATGAGCACCGAAAGCACGGTCATGATCGCCAGCCCGGCGCCAACAACAAAGGCCGGCGTGTAGCTGTTCACTGTGATGACCGGGATCAGGAAGTTGAGCCCAACCACAGCCAATTTCGCTGCTGTTCCGGCGAAACCGGCAAGCGAGCCAACCGATTTACCGCTGTAGAAATCACTCGGCAGGGTCTGGATATTGCCCACCGCCGTTTGGAAACCGAACAGGATCACCGCCATCAACATCACAGCGAATAGCGGCGTGCTAGCCTGAGTGGTCGCGAGCAAGGAAAGGAGCATGATCACTCCGCCCAGCGCAATCACCGTCTTGCGCGTACGATTAACGGTCCATCCAGCCTTGATCCGGTTGCCTGCAAGCAAGCCACCAAACCATGCTCCGAACATTGCACCGACATAAGGAATCCATGCGTAGACCGCGATTTCTTCAACGCCGAAACCGTAGGTTTTGAAGAGGTAGATCGGCAGCCAACCAACAAACAGCCACCAGATCGGATCGAGGAAGAACGAGGCCATGATCACACCCCAGCTCTCCTTGCGGCTGAGGATTTCCTTTGTGTCAGGTGCGTAGTCTGCGACCTCATTGGTCTCAACATTGCGTTGCCCTGTCAGGATATACTCTCGTTCTTCCGCGCTGATCCATGGGTGCGCATCGGGACCACTCTTGTAGATTATCAACCACGGAGCCAGCCAAAGGAAGCCAAGCGCGCCAATGGCAACGAATGTCGCCTGCCAACTGCCCAACCAGACGAACAGCAGTCCGATAATCGGTGCGGAGACAATCCCGCCAATCGCAGCGCCAGAGTTAAAGATGCCCTGCGCGAGCGCACGCTCGTTGATCGGGAACCATTCGGCATTGGCTTTTGTCGCACCGGGCCAATTGCCCGCCTCCGACACGCCAAGCAGCGCGCGGAAAACCGCAAAGCTGGTAAGCCCAGTAGCGACCGCATGCAGCATGGTCGCCGCCGACCAGACAACAATCGACAGGACGAAGCCCAGACGTGTTCCGATCCAGTCAAATATCTTGCCAAAGATCGATTGCCCGAAGGCATAAGCGAAGGTGAAGACATTGAGGATGATTGCATAGTCAAGCTCGGTGAGTTCGAGCTCTTTGGATATTTCCGGCCACAGGAAACCTAAGGCGCCGCGGTCAATGTAGTTTATGACTGTCGCAACGGCGACAAGCACAACGATGACATATCTCAAATTGCCTTTGAGCATGATCAGGCCCCCTCACTCAAAAAATCTTCGCGCAGCGGGCTGAAGGTGTCGATCAGAACGCCTGCCTCCAGACACACTGCGCCGTGATCAACATGCGGCGCGATATAGAAGCAGTCACCCGCCTCTAGCACGCGCTTCTCGCCGTCGATGAACACCTCGAACTTGCCGCTTTCGACATAGCTCGATTGGCTGTGGCGGTGCGCATGGACCTGACCCACGGCGCCTTCCTTAAACCACACCCGAACGATCATGATCTCTGGGCCATAGCCCAAGATTTGGCGGGCAATTCCGTCTCCCAGATCCTCTTCGGGTGTATCCTTTGCGACCACAAAGGGCGGACTTGCCGCGTTCATCACACTTGCCATCTCTAGCTTTCCTCTCCCTTGAGAGGGATCACGGCGGCAAAGCCGCTCCATGCGATCGTCTCTCCGTCCAGCACGACCGAATGAGCCGCCTGCGCGTCTTTGTTGTGTGAGACAGCGATCGCGAAACGCCGTCCGTTTTTAAGAGTGATCTCGACCAGATCTTTCCCATCGACATGGGCATGCCGCATGGCGGCGATGCGGCTGCGGCTGGAGACCGTCTGTTCCGCCGCTCCGTCATAGCTCCCGTGGCTTTCGAGCAGCGCAGCGATGCTTACGGAGCCAGTGGGACGGTTGGCCCGCAGCATGATCAAAGGCTCGCGGCGCAGGTTGAAATTGGGATCGTTCGCTCCGCTTTCGCCCAGCACCACGTCGAGCGCACCGCCCGAGGCAAACCGGTAAGTGTAGAACCGTCCATCGAGCAGCCAGGTGAGCGCGCCCTTGCCATCGCTCTCCTTGGCAGTCGCATCGACCCAAATGTGCTGATAGCCATCGGCCTGACCCAGCACCGGGCGCTCAGCGGTGAAATTCTGCACCGCCAGGTCATGCTCCATGATGTGCCCGCTGTAATGCAGCGGCAGGTCATAGAGATGCGGCTCGTCGCTATCTCCATGCGTCAAATCGAGCACAATCGGAGCCTCGAGCCCCGGTATCTCCGGCATCACGATGGTGCGGGTCAGCGTAATGCCTTCATAGGCGGTATCAATGCTGGCGCTGCTAACTTGAAGGCCAGGCGCGTCGGAGAAATAGAGCTGGGTCGGGGCGTTCTGATTGCCGACCTTTACCTTGCCATCAAAATGGCTGCGCTCATCAACCACCAAGGTATTGTGCGCGACCGTGGACTTCGCCCAACTGGTGTTTTCCGGCAGGTAGCGTCCGCCCTCTTTAGCCTCAATATTGAGGAAGCGCGCAGCGCCATAATCGCGGATTACCTCATTGCCATTGTCATAGAGTTGCCATCCGAGCTTATCGAAATGGCCGTGCCCGAGACCTTGCGAGGTGTTCTTCGCGATCAGCACGGTGGATGGCTCACCATTGGTATTCATCGGGCCTTGCCGCAGGATTGCCAAAGCGCCCTCATCGCCATCCGGACCATCACCGAAGACCATGGAGCGGAACGGAAATGGCTCAGCCTTACCCGCAGCCAAATCCCGCGCAACCAGTCGCCCATTCCTGCTCAGGATCGTGCGATCTTGAAACTCTGCAATCGACAGCAGTGAAGGATCGCCCGTTTGCGCATAAGCGATTGCGACCCCGTGATAGAGTTCATCGGTCTTAAGGCTCTTGTCGCGGATCGCATCGTTGAACGGAAAGAAAAATCCGCCATAGCTTAGCTGCACAGTGGTGCGCAGCGCCTTCAGCAGGATGCCGTCGCGGTGCTCCCAGATGCCTTGCTCGGGGTCATTGCGCTCAATCGCATCGGCAAAGACCATAAACGGCATCAGCGCATAGCGTTGATAATACGGCCCTTCATTGTAATAACCCTCGGGCGAAAACAGCAGCTCTGTCTGACGCAGAAAGCCAACCTTGCCGCTCTTGTCCGAGCCCTTAAGCGCGCGGTCGACCATATCCTGATCACCGAGCAGATATCCGGTCATACCGACGCCAGCGGTCGCCCATGTCGCGTGGTTGTGGATGCGGTCAAAGGTCGCTTGCGATTCAACCGAAAGAAAATGGGCCGCGCGGCGAAACACGTCATTGTCGATCCGCTCACGGTCGGCATCGCTCAGCGTGTCGCGGATATCGCCGTAACCCTGCACACAGTGCACTAACCACACAGCGTCATTAAGCACTTGCCAGAAAATCCGGCCTGGCCCCTGATTTTTGCGCGCCGGATGCTCGCCAAGCGTCGGATACATATCAGCATAGGCAAGCAGCATATCACGGGCGTAATCGGCATAGACTTGCTCACCTGTGATCTGAAACAATTGCCCGGCGAGATAGATCGCCTTGTAATTGCGCTTATGCTGTTCGTGGGTGTAGCCGCCGCCCGGATCCTTGGGCAGCGGCATCACTAGGCCTTCGGCCATCATCTGATCGACGAAGCTGCGCGCCCGGTCCAGTTCGGCCTTGTAAAGCGGCGGCAAGTCCGAGACCGCCGCAGCTCCCCCAAGCGCGGCGGTCTCGTCTTGAGCAGCGGCATAGGCCGGCTGCGTGAGCGTGGTGCAGGCAATGGCTGCGGCTAGGAAAAAGGCGCGCTTCATTCGCTGCCTCCCGCGTCAAAGATATTCCCGGCCAGCTTGGCGCGGTGATCGCCCTCAAAATTTAGTTCTTCCAGCACCAATTGAGGCGTGTCCGAAAACGCGTTTTGGGTGATCGCAGTCTTGGGCGTGCCAACCGTGTGAACCACCCGGAATGGTGCCGATCCATCCACCGCGTTGCGGGCCACATCGGCGATCTGCACTCCGTGCAAATTGACCGCAGCGCTTGAGCCATTGGTCACGGCTTTGCCGACGTTCACCAGATTGTTGCCTGAGATATTGACGAATGGGCCAAAGGTGCTCTCATCACGGCCGCCGCGATAGACATCGGCAATCGCGCCGCCGACATTGGCAAAGTTGCTGTTCGTGATGTCGAGATACTCGACATTGTACTGGCCAAAATCCTCGGTCTCGGCAGCGGCAGAAACGACCGCCCCCGTAATGTCCGCAAAATTGCTGTTGCGGATCGTCACGCGGTCCGCGAGCGCGCTCTTGCCAAGGGTCAGCACGTTGAATGACTTATTCACCACCAACCCGCGCACAGACACGCCGTCCATCTCGATCCGCATGTTCGATTGGATTGGGAAAGTGGTGGTGCGGATAACCGAATTGCCAACCGAGTCCGGCGCAAGTTCGCCGTCAATCACCAGATTGCTCAATTGCAGGTTTCCACCTTCGCGCAACTCGATCAAAGACGGCCGAGTGAACAGGATACGCGGCGGCTCTGCACCTTGCTCAAACGCGCCGCGAATAGCGATTGTTTTGTCAAGCGGGATGGAGCGATCGACTGTGTAGTCGCCAGTGCTTAGCTGCAAGACATCGCCATCGTCCGCAGACATTGCAGCCTCTGCGAGGGTGCCCTCGCCCGGATGGACTTTGATGACACGGCCAGAGGAGCCAAAGGCGAGTTCGTCATCCGGCTTTGGATACCACTTCGCGCCAACCTGTTCGAGCGAGACCACCTTGAGATCGCGCGGCGCGCCGAGCGCCTTCAACTCTGGATCGGCTGGATAGAGCAAACCGTTTGTACCGCGCTCCATTGCAACAGGGGCACGGCCTAACTTCGTGGCCAGCTTCTCTTGGACTTCGCCCTGGGCAACCCGGTTACCGCTGAACGCAATGCCGGAGATATCGCCGTAGACCTCCAGGAATGACTGCCCCTCAAGACCGCTCAGCAGATTGTTTGCAAAGGTCGAATTGCTGGGCGGGGCAGAGCGCTCCTCATCGGCACCAACATTAAACCCGACCCGTGCGCTATCGACAATCGTGTTGTTCTCAATCCGCGCGCGCTCAACCTCAACATAGCGATTGACTGGCGAATTGGGCACGCCGTTCATAATCGCAAGCGCGCTGGAAAAGGCTGTCCCGCGCAGCCCCTCCATATAGTTGCCGCGCACCATCTGCCCGCGATTGATCACGCGGATCCCTCCGGTGTAATCCTTGCCATGCCCTATAAAGACATTGCCTTCGACGACATTGTTGTCGCCATGCCTCAGGGTCAGCGTGCCACGTGAACGCAAAAACAGATTGCCACGAAAGACGTTTCCGCCCGACTTGGATGAGATGATCTCCACCTCGCCATCGGTGCGATCGAACACATTGTAGGCGACCAACGTGTTGGAATTGAACATCGAGTACTTGCTCGTGCCAATCCTCAGCGTTTCGCCGCCATTCGAGCCAAGCACCGGGCGTGGGCCAAAGTAGTTGTATTCGATCCGGTGATTGTTCTCGCGACTCTCCTTGCTGTCGAGCCGCACCGCCAGGGTCACGCCCTTATTCGTCTTTCCAACCATATGATTGTGATCAAAGCGGTTGTTCGAGCCGTAAATGCCAACCCAATAGTCGGATTCGTAGCGATCCGGCTTGCTGAAATTGTCGATCACTACCTCGGTGACGCGGCTGTTGCGCGAGACATCCTGTTTCGTTCGGCGGAAGGAAATCACCTCGCCGCGCGGGCTGTAACCATCCTTGAAAACCAGGCCGGTCACCAGGATATGCTCGCCGCCAATACGCAGGCTCGACTGCCCGGTGAGGAAAACCTTGCCCGCCTCTTCAGAGATAACGGTGATTGGCTTGCTCGGCTTACCCTTGCCAGTGATCACCAGCTCAAAATCACGCCACTCGCCATTGGCCAGGATGATGACATCCCCAGCCTCGATATCTTTGAGCGCATGGGCATATTCGTTCTGATTTCGGACAAAGTGGTTTTCTGCGAGCGAAGGGACTGACCCCAGGCACACGGCAAACACCACAAGGCACAGCCTCGACAACATCCCCAAAACTCTCCCGTCCTCTTATTGGGTGTGACTATAAGGAGAGTCGAACGTCTGTCAATCAATCTGGCATGTTAGATTTAGATTTTTTGTAATACCAATTGGTTTAGCCGATCTTAGCTGAAGCCAAAAACCGCTCGCGGCTCTGATTGGCCTGCTGCTGGACCTCTTCTAAGGCCTGCCTTTCGGTGGCCTCAAGCATTGCCTCGAGCAGGCGGTGGAAGTGCTCTCGCATTGCCGCCCGCGCACCCCCTGGATCACGATCCCTCAGCGCATCGAACACCGCGCGGTGCTCTTCGGTCCGCGATTCCGCATCGTGCACACAAACAGCTTCATAGGTCGACTTAACTGCCGGAATTTCCTCACGCATCCGCCACAGTGACGTGATCGTATGCACCATTGCGGCGTTGTTTGATGCCTCTGCGATGGTGAGGTGGAATTGCTCATCCGCCTCGTTCGCTTCTTCCTCGCTTCCATGGCGCATTTGCTCAATCAGCAGCTCCAGCTTGGCGATACCTTCATCAGAGATATTGTGCGCAGCCAGCGCAGCAGATTCGGATTCAACCAACAATCGCGCTTCGGTCACTTCAAAGGCGCTGGCGTTCGGTAAAGCCTCACCCAAAGCGGGTGGATTTTCACTGACATAGACACCAGAGCCGGTTTTGATCTCCAGCCTGCCAATCGCCTGCAGTGCAATCTCCGCCTCACGGATGGTTACTCTACTAACACCAAGCTTTTCAGCCAGTTCGCGTTCACCAGGCAACCGGGTCCCCGGCGGGTAAGCGCCTTGGTCGATTAGCTCTGCGATTTGCTCCGCAACGGCCTGAAAAAGTCTCTTGCTGCTCATTGGTGCTGGTTACTCCGCTATGGACGGGACAGTTCTATACCAATTCCCCTAGTCGATTTGCCTTCCTAATTCCAGTTAGGTCGCTGACCGCCAATTATTGCTCCGATTATCGGCGGCCAGCAAAGCTTAGAATTTGAAACGAACGCCCGCAAAATAGCGCGGTCCGTAAACCTGGATTGCTCCGAAATCGTCTGGTGCACCGCGGAAATTGGTGCGCGGCTCGTTAAACAGATTGATCCCTTCCAAAGTGAATTTCACGTTGTTGTTGAACTCATATGAAATCCGCGCCTCAAACACGCTGACATCATCAACCGTCCGGATCCGACCGGGACTCGAGATGAACTGCTGGAAGTAGCTGCTGCGATATTTATAGACACCCTGAAGATCGAATGGGCCAATTTCATAATAAGCCTGAGCCGCCAGCACGTGTTTGGAGAAACCAAACAGATTTGTTGGCGGGATCAAGCCATTGCTGGTGCTGGTAGTTCCGTCGGCATTAATCGTGGTGATCGCGCCCAGCGTATCGTCCTCAAACTCAAAGTTTGAATCGGCATAATTGTAGCTGACCTTGAAACCGAGACCATCGAGCGGTGCTGGCAGATAGCTGAAGCGATGCGCCGCAGTAACCTCGATACCGTAGATCGTGCTGGTCTCGTCGGTCGTGTTGACCGATGTTACCGGCAGAGCAATGTTCTGGCCTTCAATATTGAAGGTCTCCAAAACGCTGACTGTTTCAAACCCACCATTGAAGCTCTTGTAGTAAGCATTGAAGGCAAGGATTGTATCGTCATTCGGATACCATTCGAGGCCAGCATCGACATTCCATGACAGCAGCGGGTCCGTCGCCGGGTTGCCCGTTGCATTCACGCTGTCCACGCCGCCGGTGATCGCCTGCTGAGCAGAAGTGAACTCGTCATTATTGGTGTTAAATGTTCGGCCATTGCCAAGATCCGATGGATCGGGGCGGGACAACGCGCGATAGATTGCAAAGCGGCCCAGCAGATCGGGCTGAAATTCTGCAACCAGATTCAGACTTGGCAGAAACTCGGTGTAGGAAGCTTCTGACAGATTGCTAACCAGAGTGGATGTGTCCTGCACCAACTCAAACTCATCGGCTGAGTTTGGATCGGTCGGATCAGCCGCTGTGAAAACAACCGACAGATCAGAACGGAAACCGCGTGTGACGATATCAGTGCCGACGACGCGCAGGCCGAGGTTACCGCGAACTGGGGTATCGCCCCATTCGCTGTCGAAATTGGCTTGAGCATAGGCTGCCCAAGTACGCTCGGTCACATCGGTGTTATCGATGGAGTCGAAATCACCGGTTGGGAAAATGACATTTCCATCGCTATCGAACTCCAGGCCCGAAGGATCTTCTCGTTCCAGCACTCGTGCAATGCAGCGCGCGTCAAAAGTTGCAAATGTATTCGATGTACCGATCACATTGCCCGCCAGATCAACATTGGTGATCAGCGGATTGCCACCGGAAATTGACGAGAGGAAACCGGTTTCCGGGAAAGCCGTGCGGCATTCCTGGTTGGCAACAAACAAAGCGCCGGAACCGTCAGTGTCGTTGTAAGTGTTTTCAAACCGGCTGTTACCGTTTTGAGCGCCCGGTACGTCACGATAAATCAACTCTTGATAACGCGCACCGGCTTCAATCGAGCTGAAGAGCCCATCCATTTCATATTCGACATCGCCGCGCATCGCCCAGACGCTGTTAAAGCGGTCCTGCTCCAGATCAGCCCGAAGACGGGGATCGTTGGCAAACAAGGTGTAATCGGTGACGTCGAAGTTCTGAGTGAAGAAGTTCAGACCTTGCGATCCGTTCTGACGGATCAAAACAGCGGTCTCGACGCGGTCATCCGTCCCATTTGTGCGTCCAGCATTTGGCGTTTGATCGCTTTCAAATGCCTCTGGGAAGAATGGGTTGCCATCGGCATCGGTGTTGCCAAAGATGCTCTCGCCATCCTCGGTACGGAAGCGAATTTGCACCGCCTCTTCAACGCGGCGCGTTTGTGAATAGGAGCCATCAAGCGAGAAGCGCAGTCGGTCGGTTGCCTGCACATCGATTGACAGACCGCCGCCGTAATATTCCTCGTCGCGCTCAAGGTATTCGCTGACCGCTTCTATACGCTGCTCGTTTGTAAATTGGCGCAGAGCCCCGCTTTCGGTAACGATTAGATCGAAGTCGAGACGATTCGGATCACCCGGGCCATCAATCCGGCGACCTTCCGCAAAGTTCAAATCGCTACGTTGTTCGCGGAATAGGCGAGTGGAGTATTGGAAGTCGGCATTGATATCGACGTTCGGACTTGGTTTGTACTGGATCGCGCCAAAGAAGGAATCGCGCGTATCATCCGTGATGTTTGAGCGCAGCGCATAGCTGTTGCGGGCGATGAGGAAAGGCAAGTTCACGCTGCCATCACGCAAGCCGGCAATCGTACTTCCGCTGGTGTCACAATTGCCATCATCAAACACACCATCGCTGGTCGTGCCTGGATCAATCACGCAAGCACGAATGGTGTTTGAGACATTGGCCTCTTGTTCTGGGTTGGTCGTCTCATTGCGCGAAAACCCGAGTGAAATGCCAAGCTCACCGTCTCCAAGCTGGTACTGATCAACATAGCTCAGCGTCCCGCGATAGCCGAACTTTTGAAAACGCTGATCCGCATCAATATCCAGATTGTCCGGATTGATGTTGAGTTTAAAATCGCCCTGAATACGCTGCTTGCCATAGTCGAGCGGCTTGATCGTCTCGAGCACAATCTGTCCGGCAACGCCGCCCTCAATGTAGCTTGCCGCCTGCGTCTTGTAGATGCCGACCTTGCTGAACAGCTCAGATGGGAACTGGCTAAAGTTCACCGACCGATCGCCGCTGCCGTTGGTGGCAACGCGGCCATTGATCACAGTTGAACTCAGGAAAGGGCCTAGGCCGCGGATCGAGATTTCGGTCGCCCCACCCTGTTCCCGGTGAGAGCCAGCGCCGGTGAGCGTCTCAAGCGCTTCACCAATAGAAAGTGCAGGGATATCGCCAATTTCGTCCGCTGAAAGTGCATCAAACACTTCGATTGAATTGCGCTTTTCCTCAATAGAACCCTGAATGGTCGCCCGGATACCGGAGACGATGATCTCACCATCACCCTCTTCAACACTTTCAGGTTCTTCTGCGTCCTGCGCGATTGCCGGAACCGAAGCCAAAGCCGTGCCTGCAAGCAATGCCGCAACTGAAAATGAAATACGCAGTGATCCGCGTGAGCTATTCTCACGAAATGCCATGATACCCCTCCCAAGGTAATGTGTCCGCGAAGAAGGGTAGAGGGCAGGACATTGATGTCAACCTTTATGCCAGACCTTTACTCTAATTTCTATCATACCAATTATTGCATGCATGCAGGCCACACAATGCAAATTAGGCGCCACCGGGGAGACGGTGACGCCTGTTTTGCCTAGCCGCCCAGTCGCGGGCGATCTGCAAGATGCCTCCTTGGCTAGATCCAGATGCCAATCAGGAATATCATCTGTGACCCGGCCAAGAGAGTTAAAGTAAGCTCAGCTGTTACAGTTTCAGCGTCGCGCCAAATGTGATCCGGCGATCTGGAAGACCTTGGAAGCACAGCAGCGCACCTTCATTCACGCAGCGCTGAGTGATTCTGGACTTCGTCAGGTTCACGCCTTCTACACCGATATTGAGATAATCGGTCACATCATAGGTGATGCTGGCGTTGAGCTGCCCCCTCGCCTCCGTCACAGTCGGGAAGCCGAGCGTCGAGTTAAGCGACGCCCCGCCTGCCGTATCGAGTGTGCGGAATGCGTCGCGCCATGTGTAACGCGCCCGGGCCGAAATGCCGTATTTCTCGTAATAGAGCGTCGCGTTGTAAGCATGCTCTGAGAAGTCGAGCAGGCCCTGCACCGCTGTGACTGGCACGGCGATGTTTGGATTGATCGCCTGGAAGATATCTTCGCCGCGGCCCGAGTTTTCGTTGGTCGCTTCACCACCACCAAAGTCTTGGTAGGTGTAGTTGGCGAGGATGCCGAATCCTGAAGCAAAGCCCAATGTGTCCTCAAATTGCGAAAGGTCATATTGGAACGCAACCTCGATACCGGTTTGCGTCGTGTTTGCCGTATCGTTGATGATCGTCTGCAACGGCACGCACAGGCCATTGCCGGGCACGTTCGACAGAACATTGCGATCTGGAACTGGATTGAAGATACCGCCACCCTCACATGGATCGGTGATATCGCGGAAGCCGTTTGCATCCTCAACCGCATCCTCGACCTGCGTCACGAACAGATTCGTGCGGTCTTTATGGAAGAAGCCTATGCTGATCAGCGATGATGGAGCAAAGTACCATGACAGCGAAGCATCGAAGGACTGCACCGTCTCTGGTGCAAGGTTCGGATTGCCCAATGCCACAGCGTTGTTTGGCCCGGTTGGGAATGACACCGATAGCGATAGGTCGTTAAAGTCGGGACGGTTAATGTCCTCGGTGTAGCTGGCCCGGAACACCAGATCATCGGTGAGATCAGCAATCACGTTCACACGCGGCAAAATCTCATTGTAATTGCCTGAGGAGGTCACCGGCGAAGCAATTCCGCCTGCAACCGCATTACCGAAGGAGTCGATCTGAGTATCGACCCAGCGAAGGCCGACATTGCCGCGAACAACACCAAATTCGAAATTGGCCTGAGCATAGAAGGCATGCGTTTGCTCTTCGATCCGGAACGACGCACCGAGGTTGCCCCCAGAGTTCGGATTCAGATCGCCCAGTAGACGTCCGCCATTGGCGATCGCCGCTTGTCCGCCCGGCGTTGCATCAAGCGCGGCCTGCAGCTGAGCAAACACCGCCTCACGATCAGAGAACGAGCGGTTTGGATCGATCAACACAAAGTTGCGGAATGCCAGCTCTCGGCCGTCGAAAGCACCAAAATTGCTTGGCCCTGCGACGATCAGGTCCGCAAAGGTCGAGCCACGTGGGCTGTTGGCAATTGCGCCGGTACCGAAGGTTGAGCGCAGCTGATCGAACTGAGTGGAGCTGTCATTATAGCGATAACCCGCGTCCACCGATGTGATAATGCCAAGGACATCTTCCAGATCAAGCGTGGTATCGATGCGGAAAGCGTCTTCTTTATTTTGCGTACGGTTGTTGCTGTTCGTTACGGCGTCCAGCACCGTGTTCGCCGGATCGAGCAATTGCTCAACGGTCGGCGCAAATGGGGAGGCAAAATCAATCCCGAATGTCAGCGCACCATTGCGCAGATCATAGATGAACGGAACGCTGTTATCGTTGCTGCTGCCATCGAGCGGGGTTAGCGGATTGGGGTTGATGAAGTTGAGCGTCGTGCTCAAATTCGGGTTCGACGAATCCGAGGTCGAGCGAGCGAATTCAACGCGCGTAGTAAGGCGACCGGTTTCAAACTCGGTACCAAAGCGATAAAGTTCACTTTTGGTTACGCGCGCGCCAGTGTCACTCGAAAAGCGCAGGTTCGGATCATCGTCGTCCTGGACCAAGTTTGGCTGAATTGTGCCGAACAAGGCGGCCTCGATGCTGCCCAGAGCCACCCCATCGAGCGACCCAAAATTGACCGTCTCGAAACCGTCCGGGACGTTGACAGTATCGACCGCGCTCACGCCAGAGGCCTGAATCCGCGAGCTGTCCTGACGCCGCTCTTGATCGTTGTAGATCGTGTCGAAGAAGAACATCAGATTATCGCTTGGCGCCCATTCGAGGGAGCCAGCGAAGTTGATTGTCTCGAACTCAAAATTTTCACGTTCCTGATTGAGGAACTGGATATTGAGGAATGGGAAATCCGGCCCAGGCGCACCAGCTGCGGTAACCGCTTGGCCAGCATTGATCAGGTTATCACGGTCGACGCGCGGTCGGAAAGAGGTTGCCTCTTGCTCGGAATAACTCGCGCTCAGTACGATACCGATTGTGCCAGCACTAGTATCCCAGACATTGCCAAAACTACCGGAAAGACGCGGTGTCACGCTGTCTGATAGCTCGCTATATTCGCCTTGCGCTCGGAAACTCAAAATACGGTCAGAAATATCAAGCGGACGAATGGTCCGCAGATTGACGGTGCCGCCAACAGAACCCTCGATCGTGTCTGCGGTTGGCGCCTTGATCACTTCAACTGAGGCGATGATCGCCGGGTTGATGTCTTCAAAGCTGATGCCGCCACGGCCGGTACCTGCCGCAACAGTTTTAACACCGTTGATCAGAACTTGGTTGTCGTTTGTACCGCGAATTTGAACCCCAGTACCGACGCCGGCGGTCCGAGTGATCTGCACGCCGGTAACGTTTTCAAGAACCTCAGCCAAGTTTTGGTCAGGCAGCTTACCAATGTCTTCCGCCTGGATAACCTCGACCAGACTATCCGCATTTCGCTTTTCATTGAGCGCGCTTTGCAGCGAGCTGCGAATGCCGGTGACGATAATTGTATTTTCTTCTTCAGCAGATTCGGGCGTGGCCGAATCTTGTGCCAACGCCGCGCTTGGTGCGAAGGCCATGATCGCTGAACCAGCCATCAAACCTGCAAAAAGTCGCGATTTTTTTGAAGACCGCACCTCAGCGGTAAGCCGATAACCCATAACTCTCTCCCGTGAACTCTTCTGGTTATTGGCCGTCGTTTTATATTGGCATGACCTGATGTCAACCTATTGAACAATCCTGTTGGTCATTTTCTGTCATACCAATTTGACGATCTTAAGATTTCCGAATGATTGGGATGGAGTGAGAAGCAAGCCAAACTGCAAGCCTTGCTGAACCCAATGATCCTATCAGTCCGAAACGAGTCCGTCGCGATTGACGGAGCTTTGGCAAGGTTGACGTTGTTGTTCAGGCAGCAAGACTTTGCCGCTCAGCCAGTAGATCCTCAACGTTCCGCAAGGTGCTGTCAGTCTAACGCGAACTCGTCTCCGCTAGACGCAGAGCGCCCTACCCTCGCCATCGGTCAGGCCATGAGATTTTGCCACTCAGCCAGTGCGGCTGTGCGGTTGGTCTTGTAAGTCTGTCTATCGGTGAGGTGGCAGTCGGTATTAAAGTGGTTGTGGACGTTGGCGTGAACTGAGGCGAATTTCTGTAAGCTCTTCATCCTCCGAAATCGCTGCATGACACGTTCTCTTCGTCGCAATGGTAAGTGCGAATTCTCAACTCGATTGTTTAACCACCTGCCCATTTCCCTACGATCCTCAATGCCGAGATTGTCGAAGGCGGCAGGGTAAGATCGAAGCCCATCGGTGACGACTTCAGCCGGACTTCCGTGGTTCTTAAGTGCCTTCTTCATGAAGCGAAGCGCAGCTTTCTTGTCGCGCTTTTTGGTGACGTAGCTCTCGAGAACTTCGCCTTCTTGATCCACCGCCCGCCAGAGGTAGTGTGTCTCGCCGTTAATCTTCACGAACATTTCATCGAGGTGCCAGCGCCAATGGCGGAAACCTCGCATCCGGCTGATCCGCTGGCGTTTTATGTCAGCGGCGAACATCGGGCCAAACCTGTTCCACCAATGCCGCACCGTCTCATGGCAAATGTCGATCCCCCGCTCGGAAAGCAAATCCTCGACGTTCCGCAGACTCAGTGGAAAGCGGACATACATCAGAACCGCGATGCGGATCACTTCTGGCGATATCTTGAAATAGCGAAACGGACCGGCCGGTTTTCGAGCTCTAGGCATCAAACCGCCCTACCCAATCAGCCTCAATCCGCAACCGGTACAGTTAGTCTGACAAGACCGTCCCGCGGGCTTGGAAAGGCCCTCTACAACCAGAGATCAGTGCTCAAAATAGGTGGCGGCGCTGTCAGTCTAACGCGAACTCGTCTCCGCTAGACATAGGGTGCCCTACCCTCGCCGTTTCTCAAACCATGAGGTTTTGCCATTCAGCCAGTGCGGCTGTGCGGTTGGTCTTGTAAGTCTGTCTATCGGTGAGGTGGCGGTCGGTATTAAAGTGGTTGTGGACGTTGGCGTGGACTGAGGCGAATTTCTGAAGTGACTTCATTCGCCGGAAGCGTTGCATCACTCGTTCTCGTCTTCGGAAGAGTAGGTGAGAGTTCTCAGCTCTGTTGTTGGCCCAGCGGCCAATCTCCTGTTTCTGTCGGTTGCCCAGCTCATCCATGGCGGCTTTGTAGGACGGTAGGCCATCTGTTGTGATGGCCTCTGCTGATCCGTGCCGCCTCAGCGCCTTCTTCATGAACTTAAGCGCAGCCTTCTTATCCTGTTTCTTGGTGACGTAGCTCTCGAGAACCTCGCCTTCCTGATCAACTGCACGCCACAGATAATGCGTCTCGCCATTGATCTTCACAAACATCTCATCAAGGTGCCAGCGCCACTGCCTGAAGCCGCGCATCCTACTGATCCGCTGGCGCTTGATATCCGCAGCGAACATTGGGCCAAACCGGTTCCACCAGAAGCGGACCGTTTCATGGCAAATGTCGATCCCACGCTCGAACAGCAGGTCTTCCACGTTCCGCAAGCTTAGTGGAAATCGCACGTACATCATCACAACCAAGCGAATGACCTCAGGTGACGAGTTGAAACGATGGAACGGACTGATTGGCTTGCGGTGTCTGGGCATCCAATCGCCCTACCCTCGCCACCTCATTCCGCAATAGGTTCAGTTAGTCTGACAACACGCATAAAGTGGGCGCTGCCATAGACGTTTAGGCGCCCTACATGATACGTATTAAGAGCGGTAACTATCTCACCGCAAGGTCACGAGCATCGACCTAGTCGAGTATTTGGAAGAGTGAATAACTTGATGCAAATTTTTGAAAGCATGGAGATAGTGCATGGAAAGGTTTGACCTCATAGTTCGGAATAGACTGGTTTGGCTCGGGTTTGGCGTTGCAGCTCTTATGATAGCGGTGATGTGGTGGCGTGGCTGGTTCATCGAACATGCATTTGGCGCTGAGCGCAATCAGGAGGAGGCAACTCCTCTTAATCCCAACGGCTTTGGAAACGGCAATTTTGATAGTTTTCGAAGTATCGAAAGCCAAGCTCGGATCAATATTGCCGCAGGGGATCTGCGGCCGTTCATTTCTCACGGTTTTAATGAACCGATTCCGCGTGGATTCCTTTGCGAATATAACTTCTACGATGATTCTCACAATCTCGGGGTCTTTTCAGATATCGAGGGTGAAACCGAAACAGAACCTGCCATTCCTTGGACCGATGCGGAGACTTATAACCTCATTCTGTCAAAGGAACCGAAGTTCAAAGAGATCACTAATTGCGTGCCATATTCCTTCGAACGATGACTTAGTTCGATAGTGATCCTTCCGTTTCGGTGACCACGGAGCCTAAAGCAAGCCGTCCTTTCACCCCCATAAGCTGCCCAGGCTTGCTCAACCGCTGCGACCTGTAAGGCGATTGTCGGCATCTCTCGCTGATCCGCTAAATGCCGACATTTTGCTCATGACCCAAAAGTGGACATCTGCATCGAATTGAGGCTTGATGACGCGTGGAAGGCAAATCAGGTTCGCAATACAGAGGACATTCATACTAAAAGCGCTTTATGTGAACGCACTATCGTAGAGCATGTGATGCACAGGTCAGAGTCGGGAAATTGATTACTGAAATTCTACGTACTTGCAGATGGGGGTAAGCGATGAATTGGAAACGCGTGGCACTGGCTCTTGGAGCAACGGCAATCGCAGGTGTGGGGGTCTATGCTGGCAGCGGATTACTTAATCCATCAAACAACAGCGGGAACGGAAACGAGCCGATCCAACTCGCGGAACCTTCCGAACTCGTGACCGAAGCGATCAGCACGGATTGCGGTCTCACTAATGCCAACGACGATACGACCGCCAAGTCTGGCGTGGTCAGCGCTAGCGTAACCCGTGCACGTGTCACGGCCTCTCAAGATGTTGACGAAGGCATGGATGTTGCGGCCGCGATCGAAGCGGGCGATTGCCGTTTTCGGCTCGATGGCATTTGGACCGAAGATCTACCTCTTGCGCTCGACACCTCGTTTGAAGTTGACGGGTTCTCAAGCATGTCTGGCGGTTCGCTTGATCCGTCGCTGCTTCACAGCACATTCGTTACACCGCGGGTGTTGATGATTGAGGCAGAAGAGGACGCGTCTTTGCTTACGATCAGAGACGCAACCGACCCGCAAAATGTGGTCACGGCCCGCCAGGAAGACGAAACACCTCTCTCGGATGTTTTCACTGCTAACGGCACGCGCAAAACTTATCTTCTCAACAAAAACCTAAGCTCAGATGTGGTGAATACCAGTTCAATGCGACGGATCGACGTCGATGTCACACGCACAGGCCGCGTCCGCCTCCGGATCGAAGGCACGAACTACTATCGTCCGACAACCGACGCGTTTGGCGACAAGGAAACGGCGTCGACCAACGCTTGGATGATTGAGCGCAATCTCGACAATCTCGATGCCAGTCTGAAGGGGTATGACGCGTATTCACAGGATCTGTTTCAGCTGAATACGAACAGCAAGGGCCGCGTGTTCGAGGCCGCCGACCCCGACAAATATACCGTTACCGAAAAACGCACGGTGCCCTTGGGCTTCAAACTTGTTTCCGAGGGCGCGCAGGGCTCAGTAATGAGCTCAGAATTGATTCGGACTGAGCGCGAATATCAACGCACAGTCACTGTCAGCCTGGGCATGAATGTCGGATTCGAAGGAGAATCTGCTGCAGGCGGCATTGGTGCCAATTACACTGACAGCAAGACCGAGGGCATGCGTGAAGCAAACGCGCGGTCTATCACCAATGGCTATGGCAGGCACAAGATCTATGCGCTCGTGCTCGACCAACCTTTTGCCCGGCTGTCAGATGAGTTTGTGGACGCGATCGAAGATGCGAGGCGGTATGGTCGCTATGACGAGCTGATCGAGCGCTTTGGCACTCACTATCCCTATGCCGTAACTTATGGCTCCGCTGCCAAGATGTATGCTGAGTTTGAAGAAAGTCAGCTCAATGAATGGCAATCAAAGTCGGAGGATATCAATGGTAATGCAGGTCTTGCGATAGGCGGCTTTGGGGCGTCAATATCCGCGGGTCGGTTTGAGGAAAATCGGGAAGCGGATTCCTTGTTGGAGTCGACAGAATACAAAGATTTCCTAGCGGTTGGCGGGACAGGAAGCTGGAATCAAGATGGATTTGGTAGCGGTACGCCTTACCCAATTTTGGCCGACATTCGCCCGCTCTACCAACTGCTGAATCCGCTTAACTTTCCGGGCGAACCCGAGATTTACACTAAGGTTCGCGAAGAGTTGCGAGTGGCCACAGCAGAATATCTGGCGCAGTTTGGACAGGACCTGAGCGACAAACGTCCACGCGTAGAAATGACATATGAGATCAAGCCGCTGCGCATATATTGCCGCAATGGCGCCAACGGACTGCCCAAGGGTTTGGAGACAAATCCTCAGCACCTGATCGATGGATCGGTAAGGCTAGAACTTGGCAATGGCACGCAGATCTTTGGCACCAAGAACAGCGGCACTCGCACATGGAGCGATATGAAGATCAATTGCTGGTACGGCGAACCCCGCAGCAAGTCTCTCGATCTTCAACCTATCAGACTGACCGGCACTTATGAGGAAATTAGCCAAGCAACACTGAATTGGCACGTGAACCTCAAAACGGAACGGGTCACGCTGATACGGAACAACCGTGCCTATGCAAACAAGACAAGCTGGGGTTTCTCGGTCCCGCCAATCTTCAAGGTTGGCGGAACCCAAGATGTCACCAAAGTGATCAGGAAGCGCTCCGCAAACCTACCGGAACTCCATCTGATCGCCGAAGTAAAACGGGTCCGCTGACAAAAGCTATTGGGGGTAGACATATGCAAATTCGAAGAAGGATGATGACTGGTGCGGTGATGTGCCTGGCGCTCGTTATTCTGCCCGCATGCAGCGGCGGAGTCGAAAGTGAGACCGTTGCCGCAGAAGGTTATGCACTCGACATGTTAACGCTCGATGGCACGGAAACGCTGGCGTTCGAACCGGATGACCGGCTTGCCCCTGCTGAGCAATCGACCATTGAATTCTGGGTTAAGCCTGGCTGGCAAGACGCACCTGACTTTGATCCAGTCGTGCTGTCCAATGCTGGCGAAGAAGGCGCATCTTATCTCGTCGCAATACAACGTGAGCGCGATGGGCTGGCGGTCACATCAGGCGAGCAAACTGACGTCGTACCATTCGATTTCAGTGATGGAGAGGCCCACCATGTGGCACTGATCGATCTGGGCGGCCCCGCGGTGGTGCTGGTTGATGGCGAGCTGGCAGGTGAGCTTGATCTAACGCTCCAGGCCCTTCCTAGCGAAGGGTTTTACATTGGTTCAGCCTACGGCGAGGAGGACGGGTTTGTTGGCGCAATCGGTGGCATACGGATTTGGGATGTTGCCGTCACGGCGGACGATTTGATGAAGTATCGGCTCAAGGACGTGCTCGATACCAGCGACCCGCACCCTGATCTCGAATACCTTACAATGATCAGCAATTTTGTTGATCAGGATATCGTTGTGGTAGATCACTAAGCTCCCACTTACATCACACCAAAGAAACGGGCCCCGCAGTGTGAACTGCGAGGCCCTTTTTCTACGTCCAATAGGACCTATTAGGGGCGTTGCCCAACTTTCCCATTGGGGAGACGGACTAGCCGCTGAAGCTCTGCACTTGGGCGCTGCTGATCACGGAAAGTGACCTTGCGCGGCGCTGCTTTGGGCTTTCCCGAAAACAGGCTGCTGAACCAATTGCCGATCCGAGTCAGAATGCCTGGCTTCGAGACATTATTGATAGCCTTGGCAGGCTTTCCTTTACCCATCTGCCGAGTTGAAGATGTCTTGCTGATGCTACGCTTCGCGCTCTTATAGGCCACAATGTTACGTGCACCTTCATTGCGAGCTCGCTGATTGAGCACAGATGCGGCGGTGCGGGCCGGAGCGCGCTTAGTGGTTTTTTTGGAATACTTGCTCGCGCCTGGACGAGTCTTGCTTGCGCTCGACGCCGTTGTCTTCGCGCCCTTGCCCTGCGCTTCGGCAGCTACTGGTACGAAACTTATCGCCAATGCGCCTGAAATCGTTGCTGCAGTTATCATCGTCGCAATCTTAGCCATGATCCTACCCCTATCATAAAATGAAGCACCTTGGCTTCTTTGTTCGTGCGACCGAATCTGCATTTAACTGGGTCAACATGTACCGAACGCTTACCCAATGCAAAGGCGAAGTTCATGTTTAGCGCCTAAAAAATGAACAATGGAGCTTCGCCGAGCTGTTACGATGGCGCCGTCACTTGGAGGGGAACTCCTCTCCGCAAGATATAGAGCACCCTATCCCTTCCTCCTATCAAGTCATGAGGATGTGCCTCTTGGCTAGGACCCCAGAGCAGTCAAATTTTTGCAAGTTTGTCCGCCGATGAGCTGGCGTTCCAAGCTGATTGCGGGCTGTCATTCTAAAGCGGACCGTCAACTAACGACCCAAAATCGGTCACAAAACCGCTCAGGCCTGTCACGGCGAGAAATTGATGGGCCAAACTGCTGACAACCGATGTCCGCGTGGACTTTTTGAGGTTAAAATACTACTTAGTAGTAGCTCGAGATTTGAGGGGTTTCTGATGCTTAAAACAGTTGATCGCATCAGAGGTCGAATTGATAATGATCGTCCGATCATCGTCTTCTGCGCGCCCCCTGGATTCGGGAAACGAAAATTGCTTGGTGCGCTGTGGAATGAAGCTCAGGCTGACGGAAGTTCGCTGTTCTTCGACCGTCTCAATCATATCAACGATCCCCGAGCAGCTGCGAATTCGATCATTGAGCGACCTGAAATATCCGCTATCTTTGTCAGCGATGTTGCGGATGCTGACAAAGAGTACTTTAGCCTAGCTCTGGACCGGCTGGTTCGAACGAAATCCAGTCAGCGACTCTTTATCGCAATGGACGAGCCCTCGATTTTAGATTTAGGAAGATTGCGCACTGCCGGTCATGTGGAATGGTTTGGATCTGACTTCTTAGCGCTCACCGATCTAGAGCGGAGGGAGCTGTTTACAAAAATTAGTGGCGTTATGGATCGCAATCGGCTCACTGAGATTGTAGGTCATTGGCCGATTGCCGCTGAAATGTTGATCGACTGGGCTCTTCGGTCAAGTGAATTGGCGCGCAGCTTTCAAGACCACGAAATTCTGTATGAAACAGGCCTATTTGAGTTCATTAAAACTCAGATCTGGGCGCTTCTCAGCGAGAGAGAGCGTGAAGCGCTGGGTCGCACTGCATTGTTGTCCCAACCGAGCCAGATTTTGTTGAGGAACGCAGAATGCCATGACCGAGTAATAACGAACCTGGCGATCAAACTCGGCGGATTGGTTGGACAATCGGATGACGTGATTTGGCTGAGTCCGGCGCTGAAGTTGTTCGTTCGTGAGAACGCACAGCTGGAAGATCCACAAGCCCAGGTTCGCACAATGATCGAGCTGGTAGACTGTTGCTCAATACATGGAAATTTGAGCGATGCAGCGAGACTGGCAGCAGCCGCGGGCCAGCCAGACAGGATTGCACAAATTGCGGAGCAGCACGGAGCCTTGCTTATTTGGGTGCACTGCGGCTTTTCAGATCTACAATCCTTGGTTGAAAACGCCGGCACCGACGTGATTTCAAGGTCTCCAGCCCTGAGAATGATGCGGTGCATAGTCGACCTCAAACTTGGACAGATTGGTCGTGCGGAAGTGGAGCTTCAACAGCTTGCATCAGACCCGAGCGTTGCGGACACGATGAGGACGGAAATCGAAATCATTCGTGTGACGCTTTTGGTGTATGGTTGCTCGCTTGCTCGCCAGCATGACATTGAGTTACTGGCTGATTTGCTCGCTCAACAATCTACCGAACCGGCTTGGCAATCATTTCTCGCAACCCTTAGCTGTATTCTGAACTCACAACGAGCGAGGTTCAAGACCGCCAACGCCAGCCTGATTGAAGCAAGGCGGGAGGCGGAGAGGGCTGGATCGCGGTACAACATAATGTTCCTCTTTCTCCACGAGGCAGGCATCCAAATTGCGCAAGGCGCTATGGTGCAGGCTCGCTCTGCCATCTCCGCCGCCCGCAAGATATGGCGCGAAGAGTTTGCGTCCGACTTTGGCGTAGAAACAGTGATCGCAGCGCTCAGTTCAAAGGTTGAATTTGAAACTGGCCGCCTAACAAGTGCGCGCAATTCACTGCGAAAATCAGCCAATCGATTGCCTGATGGAGAAGCGTGGTTCGACATCTACTACGCGGCGTATGAGCCGATGGCGCGTATTCTCTTGCGCGAACAAGGTCTGTCAAAGGCTATCGAATTCCTCGAAACGGAAAAGGCAAAACTCGATGCACGAGGATTAGGCCGAGTAGGTCGCCTATTGAAGGGGCTTGGGGCTTGTCTCGAAGGTGAAGCGCGCCTTCTTGGCCATCAATTTGCCGAGAGTATGGACAATAGCTTCTTGGTAAATGAAGATGTCTGGAGCTGGCAGGAACGCGAAACCTACAATCTTGCGACAGCATATAGCCACCATATGTCGGGTCGTTCGGAAGAAGCGATTGCCCTCCTTCATTCGGCCAGCAAAGCAGCGATCGAGCAGTCACTCACTCATTCGCATTTCCGTTATTCGTTGACGCTTTTCCTCCTCTGCCATCGCTGCAATCAGCGGAGAGATGCATTGACCCACCTGGAGAGCATACTTGTATTGGCGAGCAACACTGGAATGCGGCTGGTTGCGCAAGATGTGGTCGGCCCCATCATTCCTGAATACAGCGAAGAATCAATTGCTACAGGCACACTGAACAAGAGCCAGCTCAAGATTTTGACCGAGATCGGAACGGAACGGAAAGACATTCGCTCGCCCAATGGCAAACTTAGTAAGCGTGAAATGGATATCGTTACAGCGCTTTCTGAAGGTGATTCAGACAAAGAAATCGCTCGATACCTTGGCATTAGTGATCACGGTGTCCGCTATCACCTGAAAAATATTTTCCGAAAACTCGGGGTGCATGACCGCCTTGCGGCGGTGCTTTCTGCGAAGCAAAAGGGGTGGATATAGATCGCTTGAGCTACCAATTTGAGTAGTCCTGCATATACAGGTTCAGAGCATGACTACTAAGTAGGTTGAGCCTACTCCCTACTACGTTGGTTGTGTTTCTCTCTGCACGCCGCATTCTCCCAGCGGCAAAGGTGGGAGATGAGGATTGCGCATTGGCGTAGATGTAGGGGGCACGAACACCGACGCGGTTCTTGTTGGCCCGTCGGGGGTCGTCGCATCGATCAAAGTGCGCACAAGCAGCGACGTCGGTAGCGGTATCGTTGATGCAATCCGTTCACTGCTATCACAACAGGCTTCGTCACCGGAAGATATCTCCGCGGTGATGATTGGCACGACGCATTTCACGAACGCTTTCATTCAACGGCGCGAGCTGGCCAAGGTGTGCTGCATCCGGCTCGGACTGCCAGCATCGCGTGGAATACCTCCGTTTTCGGGATGGCCTGATGATGTGCGTCAATCAGTCTTCGCTGGCGGCGAGCTTGTTCGTGGCGGTTACGAATTTGATGGACGACTGATTGCCCCACTAGACGAAGCAGAGGTTGGCCGGATCGCGAGATCGGCAGCGCTCGACGGCATCACGCAAATCGCGGTTTCTGGGATCTTTAGCCAACTCAATGATGCGCAAGAAAGGCGGGCGGCGGAGATCATTCGAGATGCAGAACCACGGCTTGAGGTTTCTCTTTCTTCCGAACTTGGGCGCACGGGGCTTATAGAGCGAGAGAACGCCGCGATCATGAATGCAAGTCTACGGCCATTGGCAAAGAAGGTAGCCAATGCGTTCGCAGATGCCCTTTCGACGCTCGGGCTTACTTGCCCTTATTACGTTAGCCAGAATGATGGCACCCTAATGGATGCCAAGCAGATGCGGCACTATCCGGTGCTTACGTTTGCCGCGGGACCAACCAACAGCTTACGCGGCGCCGCTTGGCTTACGGGCATCAAGGACGGGATCGTAGTAGATATCGGAGGTACGACTTCCGATGTCGGAGTTCTGGTTAGCAATTTTCCTCGCCAATCGAGCATTCATGTGGACGTCGGCGGCGTTCGCACCAATTTTCGGATGCCTGACGTCCTCTCGGTTGGTCTAGGGGGTGGGTCGCGAGTGCGCCTCACCGACGGCAAGATCACGATAGGCCCGGACTCTGTTGGTTTCGCTCTTACCGAAGAAGCGCTCATTTTTGGTGGAGACCAGCTCACAACCAGCGACCTTGCGGTTGCTGGGGGGTGGGTTGAATTTGGCGATCCTTCCCTTCTCGCTGACCTAGATCTGCAAGTGGTTTCAGGTGGCGCAGAGGGCATTCAGCAGATCATCGCCACTGCGATCGACAAGGTTAAAACGAACCCTGATCCAGTTCCGATGATCCTCGTCGGTGGCGGTAGTATTCTCGTCAATGAAAAGCCCGCGGGCGTCTCCGAGATGCTGCGGCCTGATCATGCCGGAGTTGCCAACGCAATTGGAGCTGCAATCGGCCAAGTTAGCGGTGAAATCGACCGGATATTCACCATCGAAACTGAGGAAGATCGGGAAAAGGCGCTTGAGCAAGCCCGCGGCGAAGCAATCGATAAGGCAGTAGAGGCGGGCGCATCAGAAACGTCAGTCGAGATCACCGATCTGGAGACTTTCCCACTTCAATACTTGCCCGGAGGCGCAACTCGTATCGTGTGCCGCGCGGTCGGCAATCTTGAAAGCAAGGAGCTGGAGTATGATTGATGCGATCTCGCTAGACAACATTGAACACCTCGCAATCGGTTCAGCCTTTCTTGGCACTGGTGGCGGAGGAGATCCCTACCTCGGCTCGCTCCTTTGCCGTGAAGCCTTGGCGCAGTTCGGTCCGGTTCCGCTGGCCGATCCCACTGCGCTTTCGGATAGCGACAATGTGTTTGTCGCAGCTGCGATGGGCGCGCCCACTGTGATGATCGAAAAACTCTTCTCTCTCGAAGATCAGGACAGGGCGGTGCGCGCTCTTGAACGGCACCTAGACAGGCAAGCGAGTGTCATCACCTCTGCAGAGATTGGTGGCTGTAATTCGATGATGCCGGTCGCCTATGCGGCCATGCGCCAACTCCCCATTCTCAATGCAGACGGTATGGGACGAGCCTTTCCTCAATTGCAGATGACTAGCTTCAACGTGGCCGGCGTTGCCTGCGCGCCGATGACCCTTTCTGACGAACACGGAAATACTGTGCTGTTCGAGGCGGAGAGCGGCGAAAAGGCTGAAGATTTCGCCCGCCCAGTCGTGGCAGTAATGGGTGCTGCTGGATGCATGTCATGCTATCCGATGACAGGGGCTGAAGCTCGAACAGCTTGCGTCAACTACACGCTCAGCGCGGCTATCGAAATAGGCGAGGCTGTTAGCGGTGAGCGCTATGGTAACATGTCACCAGTTGATCGACTGCTGAGCGCGCTCGACGCGCACCGATATTATGATGATCCGAGCTGCATCCACTCTGGCAAGATAACCGGCGTGGAACGCAATACCCGCGATGGCTGGGTATTCGGAGAATGCACAATTGAAGCTGTAGGTGCGACTGGCAAGGCTTCGATTGCCTTCCAGAACGAAAATCTAACGGCCTATATCAACGGCCAGCTTCGCGCGCTTGTCCCTGACCTTATCACGATTGTCGACACTGAGACCGGGCAGGCAATCCCGACAGAGCGCCTGGCATATGGCCAACGTGTTTCCGTGATCGCGTGCGGTGCTCCGCCAGCATTGACCACGGCTGCTGCTCTTGAGGTGATGGGGCCGGCTGCATTTCAGATTGAAGAGAAATATCGACCGCTCAGCGAGTTAAGAAACAGCTGATTGGAGACAATCAGTGACAAAGGATCGAAAGGATGGGAGGACCAATATGAAAAAGGCTTCACAACAGAAACTGACTGCGATGGGTAGCATCGCCAGTGCCATCGCGATGGCATGGGCTGGCCCAGCGGTCGCACAAGAAGAGGCTGAGGCGGAAACGCAGGGGCTCAACACGATCGTTGTCACTGCACAAACACGCGAACAAGAACTGCAGGATGTGCCGATCCAGGTTGCCGCCTTTGGAGAAGATCAGATCGAAGATGCTGGAATCATCTCTACACAAGACTTCATCGATCTCGTCCCGAACGTCTCATTCGATGACAGTTTTACCTACCTTAACAGTTTCGTTGTGGTGCGCGGTGTTACGCAGATCAACAATGCCGATTCCCCCGTGGCCGTCATCGTTGATGGAGTGCCGCAGAACAATCAAAAGCAGTTGAAGCTCAATCTGTTCGATCTTGAGAGGATCGAGGTTCTCAAGGGACCGCAAGGCGGCTTGTACGGACGCAATGCTATCGGTGGGGCAATCAACATCGTAACCAAGCGTCCAGGTGATGATTTTTCTGGCATGGCGCGGGCGATCTATGGTCGCGGCGATTTTGTGAACTTGAGCGCTGCAGTTTCGGCACCAATTGGTAATTCTGCGGGACTCCGTGTCTCGGGTAACTATGTCACCGACAATGGAAGAATTGAAAATAGTTTCACTGGGGAAAACGTTGATTTCGTTGATCACGATTGGGAATTGCGTGGACGATTTGTCGCCGAGCTGAGTCCCTCAGTCGAGGTCGATTTGCGCGCTTCCTATCGGGATTTTCAAGCTGGCGGTATCTACGACGCTCAAGTAGCTTCTGGTAATGCCAACGAAATCGTAGCCCCTTCGGTGAACATCGAAGGCCTAACGTTTGGCAACATCTTTGAAGCCACAATGAAATGGGATTTCGCGCTAGGAGGAGGCACACTCTCATCGATCAGCGGATACACCGATCTGACCGAAGACTATCGCGGCGACCTCGATTTCTCGAACGCAGTGGATGATCCTGATGGTTTTGCGGGGCTGAACCTTCAGCTGGGCCAAGGTCAAGATCTCGGCGTCGAATTGCTAAGCCAAGAGCTGCGCTATGTGTCCGATGATAGCCTTCCCTTCCGATGGATATTGGGGGCGTATTATCTGCACACCAACCGCGATCTTCAGACACGTGGTTTTATTGATCTGGAGGGAACCACCACCGGCGGGGTCGGTTCACGCGATCAAATCGATAATCCCGCACTGGTCATCATCAACAACAATGCAAGCGATAGCAATGATGCCTACGCGGTATACGCGAACTTTGAATACGACCTTACAGACAGCCTAATCTTGCAGGGTGCCTTGCGCTATGACCGCGATGAACGTGAGCAAACCGATTTGATCAATGGGGGTACTGTCTCTGACAGCTTTGATGCTGTTCAACCCAAGATCACGCTGACATACCGTTTTACCGACGACGCACTCATATACGGTACTTACAGCACGGGCTTCCGCTCAGGCGGCTTTAACGCTCCTGGTACTGCTATTCCAGCATTCGATGATGAATACCTTCAAAATTTCGAAGCCGGGTTTAAGACGAGCTCTTTGGGCAACCGTCTGATCATCAATGGAGCGATCTACTTCTCCAAGAGTGATGACTTTCAGTTCTTCTTTGTGGATGCCACAACAGCATCACAAATCATTGGCAACATAGACGAAGTGGACATCTTTGGCATTGAGCTGGAGGCCCAAGCTTTGGTCGCCGATGGGCTTCAGATCTTCGCTGGTATTGGCACTACCGACACCGAGATCAAAGCGAACGCGCTTGACCCAAGCACGGTCGGGAATAAGACGCCCAAGACGACCGATTTCAATGGTAATCTTGGCTTCCAATACAATGCGGCTTTAACAGACGATCTTGACTTGCTGATTCGCGGCGATTGGGAATTGCGCGGAGATAAATTTTGGCAGGTGGACAATGTTGATGTTCAAGAAGCTATAGACCTGGTTAGCTTCCGTGTCGGGATCGAGAATGACCGGTTCGGTCTATTCTTCAGCGCAAACAACATTCTCGGTGAAGCATATTACGCTGACTACAATCCCGGCAATTTTGCTGGATTAACCGAGGATATCGGATTTCGCGCGCAGCCTTCGACCTGGTCAATTGAGGCGACAGCCAAGTTCTAGCACGCATGCGGTGGGCGCGCATCCAACCCTCGCGCGCCCACGTGTTACATAGGATGCAGTTGAACTGATTGTCCGCTTTGACCTCCAGTCTTTGCCTCGCGCTGTAGGATAGAACTAAACCTGATAGCGGTCGCTTAGGACGTCCAAGCGACCGCCTGAACGTCAGATCTCTGTTCTCTCTGCCAGTGTAAGGGCATCTTCGATGTCGACACCTAGATAACGAACAGTGTTTTCAATCTTTGAATGACCAAGAAGAATCTGGATTGCTCGGATGTTACCAGTCGCCTTGTAAATGATTGAGGCTTTGGTCCGGCGAAGTGAGTGCGTTCCGTATTCTTCGGGCCTTAGCCCTATCGCTTCGACCCACCCATCGATCAGCCTTGCGTATTGGCGTGTGCTAAGATGACGTGAATGATCAACCCGGCTGGGAAATACAAACTCTTCGACATCGCCCCCTCGAAGTTCGAGCCATGCGAACAAGCTTTCTCTGGCGTCCTTGGCTATCTCAAACTGGACTGGTCTACCCGTCTTGCGCTGAGTGATCGTTGCACGCGTCCTGACTTCCGGTCCGCCGACCAGATCGCCGATCCTAAGCTCCACTAGGTCACAGCCGCGCAGCTTACTATCGATTGCTAGATCAAAGAGTGCTCGATCTCGAACGCGCTTTTCTCGATCAAGAAAGAACCGGATCGCCCATATCTGCTTTTTGATTGAACGGACGCTTGGGTCCGATCTTAGCGCCGAAGTTCCATGGCACCCGGCTTTGTGCTGCCGGATCGAATTGTGAGTAAGTCATATTCATTCTCCTTGGCCGGAATGGCCAAAGAGATGGTCAGCTATGCCGCGTTAAAGAAGCCGGACAAGCCTGCCGAACCGACTTCGGTTAGGTTCAGTTGCCCTCATTGTGCTGTCAGACTAAAGCGAACTCGTCTCTGATTGGCAAAGAGCGCCCTACCTCAGTCTCACTTCAGGCAGCGAGATTTTGCCACTCAGCTAGCGCAGCCGAGCGGCGGGTCTTGTAGGTTTGTCTGTCGATTAGGTGGCGCTGAGAATTGAAATGGTTGTGGACGTCGGCGTGGATGGAAGAGAACTTCTGTAAGGACTTCATCCTCCGAAAGCGCTGCATAATTCGCTCTCTTCGTCGGAACGGTAAGTGCGAGTTTTCAGCCCGATTATTGAGCCATTGACCCATGATCCTGCAATCCAAATTGCCCAGTTCACGCATCGCGGCGGGATAGGATTTGAGACCGTCGGTGACGATCTTTTCGGCCTGTCCGTATCGCTTGAGCGTCTTCTTCAAGAAGCGCAAAGCCGCTGATTTGTCTCGTTTCTTAGTGACATAGCTCTCCAAAACCTCGCCTTCGTGATCAACCGAACGCCATAGATAGTGCGTCTCGCCATTGATCCTCACGAACATCTCATCAAGGTGCCAGCGCCAGTGGCGAAAGCCTCGCATCCTTCTGATCCGCTGGCGTTTGATGTCGGCTGCAAACATCGGACCGAACCGATTCCACCAAAACCGTACTGTTTCGTGAGTGACATCTATCCCATGCTGAGCAAGCAGATCCTCGACATTCCGCAAACTCAGTGGAAATCGCACATACATCAGAACCGCGATGCGGATCACTTCTGGCGATGTCTTGAAATAGCGAAACGGACTTGGTGGTTTAGCTCTAGATTTACGCTTCATCGCAACTGGTTAGCAGCCCCAACCCTCGCCTGCCACGTTAGTCTGACAAGACCGCCTTATCGCATGTTAGCCTGCATTATTGCCATGGAAGGAAGCCAGTGCGCGGATGGCAGTTAACATAGTCACAGATGCTGTCTTTACCTCGTGCGACCAGCACTTCATGCCATAATTTGAGCTTCGGCGGGGTCTCACGCCGCTGCACCATAGCCAGGAAGCTGTTGAATATTTTGAGGTGCGTCGGATGTGTTTTTGCCCAAGTTTCAAGATGCGCCATGGAAGTGAACGCCGCGAGGCCAAAGCTCTGGCTGGCATGGCCTCCATCTAGCGCCACCTCATCCATTAAGCGGCACGAAAGGCACCCTGTCTTTTTTGGATTGTCGCGTAAAAAAGCCATGCCCGCAATCAAATGCGGCAAGACCTCGTCACTGTAGGATTCTATTTCTTCGGTTTCGCAGTCGGACCAGTTTTGGCCGGATCTGATCAAGCAGATATTGTCCGCTGGCGTTACTCTTACACGAGCGCCGCGCGAAGCGGGACGCGACTTGGATGAATGCACATCGGGATTGCTCGGATCGAACGCGTCCTCATCCGATGCTGGAATTCGGTCCCGCATCCCGCCCCAATAATTGTGTTCGCGGACGGGTTCTCCCAGTGGTTTCGCGAGTTTTGAGACGCCCGTTGGATTTTTGCTCGAATGCAGTGTTTCAAAGCGAGTGACCGGGACGACATAGATCTCGCGCCACAGGCCGAAGGCTTCGCTCAGCCGCGCGTCATCGTCGTACCATTGGCCAAAATCGGCATTGTCCCACCAGTCATCAAAAGCGGTTCGCGAGGGCCAATAAGCAATGAAGACTTCGTTTTCATAGCCGCTCGCATCTCGGTGCCACGCGCGGGTGACGAACGACGGGGCATCATTGGCTTTGACGGCGGATAGGAATGTCCGTTCAAAGGTTTCGGGTAAGGTCCGGTCACGAAACTGGCAGCCGAAATAACTGAAGACGACCTCTTTAAGACCTTCGTCGAAGGCGGCTTGCCACGCATCAACCGGCGTCTCCCAATTCGGCGGCATGTTTTTCGCTGGCATTGTGCCTCTCCCCGTGTGCCTTCTGTGAAAGGCGGCTATTGCATGGCGCGTGCTGAGACGGCCACCTCGTCAATGTCGTCGATCGGGATTTCGCGATGCGCCCGGGCTGCGGCTCCGCTGACTTCGACAACGGCCTCGCGCGGTTCCATATCGGCTTGCAGGGCAAATACATCTGAGCGTGAATAATGCCCTGAAGGATCCGCTGCGGCTTTCGCAAGACTGATCATATCGAGATCGATATCAGCGATCAGTAAGCCTTCTTCGTGTTCGCCGAGAGGCTCCACGATTGGGCTGCCATCAGGGCCGAAAATGCGGGCCGTGCCGCCGCCTAGCGGTAAGAGATCCCGCTTGATATCTGTATCACAAATGAGGTCCTGTATTTCCTGGGTGACCAGCGCACTCGCGGCGAGGACAAAGCACTGCCCTTCGGCCGCATAGACCTGACTGACCGCCGTGTTGAGCTCGGGACCAAGCGCGTAAGCCTTGCCTGCGTAGAGCGAGAAGCCCGGCCAGGCACCAATGTGGACCTGCTCGTTCTGCGCATACATCGCATATTTGTTGAGCGGGTGGAGGTGCTCCCAGCAGCACAGGGAGCCGACCCGGCCCAGCGGCGTTTCACGCACGAAGTAATCGCTGCCATCACCTTCACCAAAGATCGTCCGTTCCGTGTGCGTCGCCTTCAGCTTACGCCGCGCCGTCATCGTTCCGGTGTAAGGATCAATGTGCATTTGCGCGATGTAGAGGCTACCTGCTGCTCGTTCGCTGTAGCCCAGAACGACGTACACGCCCGCGTCCACTGCCGCTTTGGCAATCTGCTGCATTTCAGGGCCGTCCGCAGTAATGCAATTGTTGAAATGGCGCTGGACAAATTGCATGCTGACAGCCGCCGCATCAAGCCAGGCCCACCAAGGATAGCCCGGAATCCAACACTCGGGGAAAGCGAGCAATTTCACGTCCTCGCGTGCGGCTTCACGGATCAACTCAATGGTGCGTTCAACACCGCCATCCTTGTCAAAATAGGCTGGGGCTGCCTGGACGCAGGCGACCTTGTAAGCGGGGTGAGTCATGCTGACATCCTCAATTTGGCTTTGATCACCTATTGGGTAGCTTAGCTGCCAGCGGCGCTTTGTTTAGAGCGGAACCATGTCTTGTCTCTGTCGGTCACAGGGACGATTTTTCATGACAAAGGCAAGGTTTGCTTTCATAGTTTTGCGATGGAACAGGGACGTCAAATCCTATCGACATCCTCGGTGCCTCGCTCGCACCGGCTTCCATATTGGCGCGATTTGGTTTGCGATACATTCGTTGACCTGGCCTGTGACGTTAGCCAGAAAACTGATTTCCATGGAGAAATCGAGCATTGGTGTGGGCGCGAACTTGCCTATTCCAAAGTCCGTTCTACAGCTCACAACGTGATGAGAGACAAGCGGCGGATCTCTCGTTCGGTTGATGATCATTTTCTGCTGAGCCTGCAAGTACGCGGGAATGGTTCGCTGCTTCAGGACGGGCGAAGCGCTATTCTAAAGCCCGGCGATTTTGCGCTTTATGACGTTACTCGGCCCTATAATCTAATGTTCGACAATGAGTTTGAGCAGCTGGTCATGCAAATCCCGCGGGAGGAAATCACCGCACGCCTTTTCAACGCGGATGACCTCACCGCCGTGGGGGTTTGCGGTAGTCAGGGGGCGGGCCGACTCGCCTCCACCTTGATTGCTCAGACTGCTAGCCAGTTGGCGATTCTTGACGAGGAAAGCCTATCTCAAGCGCAAACCTGCGTCCTGGACTTAATGGCCAACGCGCTGGCGAGTAGCCGCGGCGATCGGTCAGAAACAAAGTCGGAATCGCAAGAGCTCACAATCAAGCGCATTCTGCGCTATATCGATGATGCGCTGAGCGATCCCTCGCTGACTTGCGAGCAGGTTGCGACTGCCAACGGTATTTCGGAGCGCTATTTGCGAAAGTTGTTCCAAGCCAAAGGTCACTCGGTGTCAGAATGGATTTGGATGCGCAGGCTCGAAGGCGCCAAGGGCGATCTGCAGAACAGTCGGCTGAAGCATCGCTCCATTACGTCGATCGCCTATGACTGGGGTTTTAAGGATGCGGCGCATTTCAGCCGCGCGTTCAAAAACCGTTTTGAACAAACGCCGCGCGAAATGCGCACTGGACTGATCGCGCACTAGTCCGCCCGCTAGGCGTTTCTCAAACACTGATATCATTCGTCCGCTCTCAATCTGAGCACCGCTTGGCGTTCCCAGAAAAGCATGGCTCCCCTTGATCTGGTTCCGTTTGAAGCAATCCAACGTGCCTCTCCAGCCAATTTTCCTTGCCCTCCCGCGCCTAACCAAAGGCCAATCAAATTCCGCAATCAGCGCGGTATATCTGGGAGGATGCAATGTCCAAGGCACTTACTCGCAATGCTTCAAAAGCGCTTCTTTCATCCGGAGCGGCCGCGGCAGCGCTCATGACGACTCCGGTTTTTGCGCAAGAGGCCCAAGAGGGGGCGGAGACTGAAGGAGGCGGCGGGCTCAACGTGATCGTGGTCACAGCGCAAAAGCGTGAAGAGGGCCTGCAAGACACTCCGATTGCTATCACGGCCGTGTCTGGCGAAGCTCTAAAAGCTCAAGGTGCTGAGAACATATCAAACCTCCAGGCGATCACGCCCAACCTAGTGTTCGATACGACTGCGCCTGTTTCCGGTGTGTCCTCTGGTGCGATCGTTTTCATTCGCGGCGTTGGCCAGACCGACTTTCAACTCACCACAGATCCCGGCGTCGGCACCTATGTTGATGGGGTCTACATCTCACGCTCGGTGGGCGGTGTCCTTGATGTGCTTGACTTGGAGCGGGTGGAGGTTCTGCGTGGGCCGCAAGGCACTCTGTTCGGTCGCAACACAATTGGCGGAGCAATCAGCCTTGTCTCAAAGCGTCCTGCAGACAGCTTTGCCGCGCGGGCGGAGGCCACTGTGCTCAGCCGCGATGGCTTTAACGGTTTGCTCTCTTTGGATGCGCCATTTTCCGACAGTGTCCGCTCAAAATTCGTCGCCTCTTACAAAACGCAGGACGGCTTTGTAGATGGCTTGATAGACGGTCGGCAGCTAGGCGACTCTGACCGCTTTTCTTTCAGGGGTACACTTGAGGCTGATATAGGCTCCAACCTGCTGGCGACCTTAACCGCAGACTACACCAGCATTGACGAGCAGAACGCGGCGAGCAAACTGGTCGGTATCTCAGTCGCGGCTCCTGGAGCGCCGACGCGCACTGACTTCCGTTTCGACCGCTCAAGCGGCTCGGTTGTGACCGAGACTTTCGACATTCCGCCAGGCGCACCAACGCTGACTTTCTTGCAGAATGTCGGACCAACCGGAGTGTTCGGCGCAAACTTCATTACACCTGATCTCGACACGACTTTTGCCACCGGGCCGAACGGCACAAACCTTGATATCTGGGGTGCTTCTCTAACCCTCGCACTTGATGTCGGCTTTGGGGAGCTGAAGTCTATCACAGCGTATAGGGAGACTTCGGGTTCTTTTGCCCGTGACGCCGATGGTTCACCGCTCGCCGTCACTCATACAGAGAACTTCGATTACAGTCAGGATCAGTTTAGCCAAGAATTGCAACTGACCGGCTCAGTGCTCGACGATGCATTGCAATTCGCGATTGGCGGATACTTCTTTGACGAAAACGGGACCGACAACCTGGTTGTTACCTTGCCGCTGTTGTTCGGCAATGTGAACAATTTTGCGAGCGTGGAGAACAAGAGCTACGCCGCCTATGCGCAGGGCACTTACAGCCTTTCGCCGGACCTCTCCTTCACCGGCGGCGTGCGCTACACCCGCGACGAAAAAGCCTACATCGTGCCTGTCGATGGGGGCGCGATCCTCAATGGTCCGGCTGAAGTCTTCGGCCCTGTTGGAACCTTCACTCCGTTTTTCCCTGCAGGCACATCGGAGGTCGAGTTCGACAATGTGTCCTTCAAGGCCGTGCTCGATTACAAATTCGCCGATGGCACGCTGATTTACGCAAGCTATTCGGAAGGCTTCAAAAGCGGGGGCTTCAACACACGCTATCTCGTTCCTGTCGCAGCACCTGTTTCGTTCGATCCAGAAGAGCTAGTCACGTATGAAGCTGGGATCAAATGGGAGGGGTTGGATCGCCGCTTGCGCCTAAACGGTGCGGTGTTCTTCTCCGATTATTCCGACATCCAACTGGTGTTGTTCCAGAACGGTGCCCCTCTCACAGTTAATGCTGCCTCTGCCGACATTTTCGGCCTTGAGCTAGAGGCGACGGCCCTGCCAATCGACAGCCTCGAGATAGGCTTGGGTCTCGGCTACACCGACGCTGAGTACAGCAGTGTCGCCCCACTTGACCCGCTCGTTTCGCCTGAGCTGCAAGTGTTGGAGAGCAATGCGCTGCCCAACACGCCGGAATGGTCGCTTAGTGCCTATGCTGCGTACACTGCCGAGGTGACCGAGAGCGCGGAGCTGCGCACGCGGGTTGATTGGAGCTACACCAGCCGGATCGAGAACGATGCACAAAACTCGCGCTTTCTTACTCAGCCTGGCGTGCACTTGATCAACGCCTCAATGGGCCTGCATGATCTCGATAGCGGCCTGTCAGTGACGGCATTCGTCAAGAACCTGACTAACCGGCGCTACATCGTCAGCGGCGACTCCAACTTTGGGATTGGTTTTCACGAGGCTAACTTCAACGAACCACGCGAGTGGGGCGTTACCCTCCGTTACGAATATTGAAGGACTGATAATGGCCAAACCATTCGCATCATCGGCTGACCTTGCCGAAAAAGCAGAAACGCTCGAAGTACTCGACAATGGGGTTTACGCGCTGACCGCCGAGGGTGACCCCAATGTCGGCGCAATCGAAGGTGAGGACTTTCTCGTTTGCATTGAAGCCAGAGCCACACCGGCGGCCGCACGTGACTGGCTGAGCAAGCTGCGAGAGCACACAGACAAGCCGGTGAAATATCTTGTCCTGACGCATTATCACGCCGTGCGCGTGCTGGGCGCAAGTGCATTTGAAGCCGAGACGATCATAACCTCCGCAACGACGAAGAAACTGATCGAAGAACGCGGCAAAGAAGACTGGGACAGCGAGTTTGGCCGGATGCCGCGTTTGTTCCGTGAACCAGATGAAATTCCAGGGCTGACCCGGCCCGACCTTACTTTCGAGAATAGCATGTCGATTGCACTGGGCGGCGATCGTGGGGTGCTGGACCTGCAGTTTTGTGGCCGAGGGCACACCGCAGGCGACATCGCTGTCTGGCACGACAAATCGAAGACTTTGTTTGCTGGCGATTTGGTAGAAGCGCAGGCGGCGCTTTACACAGGTGATGCATTCCACATGGACTGGTCTTCCGGCACGCTTGATCGCGTGAAAGCCTTTGAGGCTGAAAAGTTAGTCGGCGGGCGTGGCGCGGTTGCATTGGGCAAAACTGATTGCGACGCTGCGATCGAACAAACACGCTCATTTCTCACTGGGATGATCGACAATGTTGGCCCCGTCCACGCGCGCGGTGGAACCCTGAAAGAAGCTTTCGAAGCGACCCACACAGCGCTTGAGCCGAAGTTTGGCGCATGGCCCATCTTTGAGCATTGCCTGCCGTTCAACGTGCAGCGCCTATGGGATGAAATGGATGGGATCGACTGGCCGCGCATCTGGACGATGGAGCGCGACCGTGAGGTCTGGGATCAGTTGCAAGACTAATTTCGGGAAAGGCCTGAATATGCCGCATCTCCAGCCACTGGAAAACGACCAGATCGAGGATAGCGAGATCCTCGCGTCCTTTGAGCACTATGCCAAGACGCGCGGGTTCACGCCCAATTCGATCCGCACAATGGCCCGTCGCCCCGCTATTGTGAAGGCGTTTATGTCGCTCAATCAAGCTGTCCTGTACCAAGGCAGCGTACCAGAGCAGCTCAAGATGCTCGTCAGCCTCGCCTGCTCACTCGCATCTGGCTGTCTCTATTGTCAGTCACACATGACCAACCTTGCGCACATTTATGACGCACCGGACAACAAGATCGCGGCGCTTATCGATTTTGAAGCTTCGGATCTGTTCACGCCTGCCGAGAAGGCCGCCATCAATGTGGCCTTCAAAGGCGGTGCTGTGCCGAACGGAGCGCGCCAGGATGACTTTGATCGTTTGGCAGAGCACTTCTCCGAAGCGGAAATTGTCGAGATAGTCGCGTCGATTGCGCTGTTCGGTTTCCTCAATCGCTGGAATGACACGATGGCAACGACACTGGAGCCCCTGCCAGCGGCTCGTTCCGAGGACATCATCGGCAGTATCGGATGGCAAGCCGGGAAGCATGCCGAAAGCTAGCTATGGCTCACATCGCATCCATCCCTGTCTACAAGGCGCTGGGGGCATCACCTCTACCGCATGCTGATGACCAGAGCGCGGAGGTCGTCATCGTTGGAGGCGGACCGGTCGGCCTCACACTGGCGCTCGACCTTGCACAAAAAGGGCGGCAGGTCGTTGTCCTCTCAAAGTTGGATTTCATCCCCGCAGGTTCGAAAGCGATCTGTTTCGCCAAACGGTCACTGGACATAATGGACCGTCTGGGCGTTTCCAAACAGATGATCGAAAAGGGAGTGGTATGGAACGTCGGCAAGGTCTTTCATGCCGATCTGGAAGAACCGCTTTATCAATTCGATATGTTGCCTGTGAAGGGACAAAAGAATCCGGGATTTATCAATCTACAGCAATATTATGTCGAGGAATATCTGATCGATGCGCTGGCCGAGTACCCCAATGTCGACTTACGCTGTGGTCACGAGGTAACCGGACTCGCTCAGAATGAGGATCACGCGGCCCTGACGGTTTCAGCCGCCGGGGCACAATACTCGATCAAAGGCAATTGGGTGGTCGCCTGCGATGGCAGCAAGTCCCCGCTACGCCAGATGTTAGGCCTCGATTTCGAAGGCCGTATCTTCGAAGACAATTTTCTGATCGCCGATGTGAAATTCACCGAAGAGCGTCCAAGTGAGCGTTGGTTCTGGTTCGATCCACCCTTCAATGGTGCGGGATCGGCGTTGCTCCACAAACAACCCGACGATGTTTGGCGGCTCGATTTCCAACTGGGTTGGGACATTGATCGAGAGGCCTGCATCAAGCCAGAAAATGTCGAACCCTATGTGCGCGGAATGATCGGCGACGATGTTGAGTTTTCCGAAGAATGGTACAGCGTATACACGTTCCAATGTCGCCGGATGCGGCACTTTGTGCATGACCGAGTGATTTTTGCGGGCGACAGCGCGCATCTCGTCTCCCCATTCGGTGCACGCGGGTGCAATGGCGGCATTGCTGATGCAGACAATCTCGCATGGAAGCTCGATCTGGCGCTGCGCGGAGAAGCGGGGCAATCGCTCATCGACAGCTATAATTATGAAGCCATCGTCACAGCAGACGAGAACATTCTCAATTCAACTCGCTCGACCGACTTCATGACCCCGAAAAGCAAGGTGAGCCAGGCGTTTCGTGATGCTGTATTGGAACTCGCGAGCAAACACGCGTTTGCGCGGCCATTTGTGAACAGCGGTCGCCTGTCAACGCCGGTCAGCTACCCCCGCTCCATGCTAAACACGTTGGACCAAGACCACTGGGATGGTGGCGTTGCTCCGGGCTCCCCCGCGCTTGATGCGGCGCTGGATGACGATTGGCTGCTCGATCTGTTGGGCGATGAGTTTGTACTGATGACCAATGGCGGTGATGCCCGATTGGACGGCGCGCGGCCGGTCGATCTCACGTCATATCAGGCTGCTGATGTTGCGGTAGAAAGATATGGTTTGCCCCCAGGCGGAGCCTATCTGTTTCGGCCCGATCAATATGTCGCAGGCCGCTGGCACGCCCCCACCAATGCAAAATTGGAGCAAGCGCTCGCAGCAGCGAAAGGAAACGCAGATCATGCAGTGCATTGACACCTCGGCGCGCATTTCGCGCCCGGACGACTTCTACCAGATGTTGATCGATGCGCATCAGGGACTGAACGATGATGACAGTATGAAACTGAACGCAAAGCTCGTCCTGCTGCTCGCAAACCAGATCGGCGATATGGACATTCTCGGCCAGGCAATTGATCTGGCACGGGAGTGCTCTTCGCCCGGTGCAGAGATCGCTGCATGAGCCGCGCACCCGCTCTCGCCGGCATCCACCATGCCGCCTATCGCTGCAAAGATGCCAAGGAAACGGTCGAATGGTATGGCCGTGTTATCGGCATGGACTACACCACTGCCTTTGCCGAGGACCATGTGCCATCAACGGGTGAATACGACCCTTACATGCACATCTTCCTGGATGCCGGGAATGGCAATATTCTCGCGTTTTTCGAACTGCCAAACCAGCCTGAGATGGGCCGGGACGAGAACACTCCGGAATGGGTGCAGCACCTCGCTCTGAAGGTCGGGTCCGAGGAGGAGTTGCTGGCCGCGAAGAAGCACATTGAGACACAAGGCATCGATGTGCTCGGCCCGACCCATCACGGCATTTTCAAGTCGATCTATTTCTTCGATCCGAACGGCCACCGGGTCGAGCTTGCTGCGGATATTGGCACCAAAGAGCAATATGCCGAACTTACGCGCGTTGCTCCGCTGATGCTGGATGAATGGAGCGCGACCAAGCAAGCTCCGCGTCATGCCGATTGGCTGCATGAACTCGTTCGAAAGGAGCGCAGCAATTGAAACTAGCAACGCTCAATGATGGCACCCGCGATGGCAAATTGGTCGTTGTGTCGAAGGATCTCACGCGCTGCTGTGCGGCGGGGTACATCGCGCCGACTATGCAAGCTGCGCTCGACAATTGGGAACAGGTCGCCCCTAAGCTTGAGGTGCTCTATACCGATATTGAGCATCAGGCGGTGCCGTGTGAGCGCTTTCATGAGCGGGATGCGCATTCGCCCTTGCCGCGCGCATATCAATGGGCCGATGGCAGCGCCTACATCAATCACGTTGAGCTGGTTCGTCAGGCGCGCGGCGCCGAGATGCCCGATAGCTTTTATCATGATCCGCTGATGTATCAGGGCGGCTCGGACACTTTTCTGCCGCCGCGCGCGGACATTCCTCTAGGTGACGTGGCGTGGGGCTGCGACATGGAGGGTGAAGTTGCAGTCATCACCGATGATGTACAGATGGGCGTCTCGGCTGAGGATGCTGCGGCGCACATCAAGCTGGTAATGCTGGTCAATGATGTGTCCTTGCGCGGGCTAATTCCCGGAGAGCTTGCCAAAGGGTTCGGTTTTTTCCAGTCCAAGCCATCCAGTGCGTTTTCGCCTGTTGCGGTGACGCCGGACGAGCTGGGCGATGCGTGGAAAGACAGCCTGGTTCATCTGCCGCTGATGGTCGACTATAATGGTGAAGCCTTTGGCCGCGCCGAAGCAGGTGTGGACGCGACCTTCAGCCTAGCAGCGCTTGTTGCGCATGCTGCGAAAACCCGCGCTTTGGGTGCAGGTGCGATTATTGGTTCTGGAACGGTTTCTAACAAAGGCAAAGACGGCGGTCCGGGTAAGCCGGTTGCCGAAGGCGGGCTTGGCTATAGCTGCATCGCGGAAATCCGCATGATCGAGACGATTGCTAGCGGCGAGGCCAGCACTCGTTTCATGCAGCCCGGTGACAGCGTGAAGATCGAAATGCGCGATGACGACAATCACTCGATCTTCGGAAGTATCGAACAGACCGTTGTGGCGGTCTGAACTGGACCTTGATTAGATTACTCTTCCGAAATGTGGACGTTCAAGCTCTCCCAAAGAGTGACCTTCATCTGATCAACTTCTCGCTCAAGAAGCAGGCGTAAGGATAAAATGGGTGCTATCAGACTAACTATAGCTGATTAACCGGAGGCACCAGTGAGGGGGAGGGCAATATCGGTCAGGAACCTGTTTAAGAAGCGTGCGGCCGAGGGAGTTTGCAAGGATTATGATGTAACGAGCATCCGAGCCCGCTCTTCGAGTCCGCGCTTCAGTTCCTTGGCGCCCACCCCCGCGCGGCCACGAAAGATGTAACCCTGCCTGAGGTCAAACATCATGGCGGCCCGTTCAAGCGAGGGGAAGCTAGCGGGCAAGGTCCCTTTTGCGATCTCCCGGTCAAACCGCGCGGCCAGCCGTATCTCTGTGTCCACGATTGATGCTCGGATGCGGGATCCAACGCCCTCCACCTGACCAACGCTTGTGGTCGCGCAAGAGGCGAGAAAGCAGCCTTTAGCTCCGCTTTCATGTTCGGTTGCATATTGGATGATGGCCTCGAAAAAACGGATGATAGCCGTTTCGATATCTTCTTCGGTTTCAAGGGCGACGATAGGCTCGCAATTGTCGCCATCGGAATACAAATCAATTGCCTTCAGGAACAGCTCCTGCTTGTCCCCGAATGCCGAATAAAGGCTGGGTGCAGGAATACCCATCGCCTTCGTCAGGTCGCGGATCGAGGCTCCGTTAAATCCCTTTTCCCAGAATACATTCATCGCTTGGCTAAGCGCCTCTTCGTAATCGAAGCTGCGGGGCCGGCCAATTTTTTTTATATCACTCATTATAAAACTCTTGACGTTTGCGAATCTCCCTAATTATATAATGACCGTTATATAAAAGAGTAAGTCCCCATGGAAAATTCTCCCCTACGCCCCGGGTCACACGTCCCGTCAATTGACCTGCCGGTGCTTGCGGGCGGCGAACGCAGTCTTTTCAAACCGCGCGATGGTTTCGAATGGATGCTGACCGTCGTCTATCGCGGCAAACATTGCCCTCTCTGTACTGGTTACCTGAAGGACTGGGACGCAAAACTGGCTGATCTCAAAGCCCTTGGTGTGGATTTTCTGGCTGTGTCTGCCGATAGCAAGGAGCGCGCTAAGGTGCAGATTGCAGAAGTCGCCCCACAATATGATGTTGCCTACGGTCTTTCGGTCGATCAGATGAAGACATTGGGGCTCTATATTTCTGGCCCGCGCAACGGCATTGATGTTGAAGAGCCCTTTGCAGAACCCGGCCTCTACGTGATCAACAATAAGGGCAAAGTTTTGATCATGGACACATCCAATGTTCCCTTTGCACGCCCCGAACCGACGCGAATTGTGAGCGGCGTCCGTTTTCAAAAAGGCTTGGAGCAAGAGTTCCCGATCAACGGCACGCATGCATAGGCGGTCCTGCACCATGAGTACCGAAAAATCCGAAGCGGGCGTTCGCGCTACAATTGATGCGTTGATGGAAGCGGGGGTCACAGCTAACACTGCGGATCTCGATCAGATTTATCATCGCGACATGCAGATTGTGATGATTGATCCCAAAGGCACGGCAAGCAGGTTCGACAAGCCTGCCTTTATGGCCATGCTTAACGAGACGGTGAGCGGAACCGACCCGGATGACCATCGCTGGGCGCAGTACAATTCCGTCGAGGCAGAGGGCAATCATGGCCATGTCGCGATCACCCGCAAGGTCCCGCTTGGCGGGGACAACATGATCCTCAACCTCAGCATCGATCTCATATTTGAAGATTGCCGCTGGCAGGTGACGCGCGAAGTGATCTTCGCTCGTCCCAATCCTGACGCCTAATTCCCTATTCTGTTCGCAAACTTCGCGAGGAAAATTCCAATGTCTGATCTTTTTCAACCCGTCAAAGTAGGGCGCTATACCGCCAAGAACCGCATTTTCATGGCACCCATGAGCCGTTATCGCGCGCCGCATCGAGGGATCGCGCCTGACTTTACCGCCGAATATTACAGTCAACGCGCCAGCGCCGGCTTGATAGTGGCGGAATCGACCATGATCAATGACTGGTCGGGCGGCATCAATTGCCCCGGCATGTACAATTCCGACCAGGCCGCGGCATGGAAGAATGTGGCTGATGCCATCCATGCCAACGATGGCCTGATCTTTCTCCAATTGTGGCATTCGGGGCGCGCAGCGCATCAATCGCTTTTGCCTGACGGCCGACTGGTTTCGGCCCCATCGGCGATTGGTTCGACGGCGCCGGTGATAACGGCCGATGGTATGGAGCAACCAAGCGCCCCAAAAGAGCTTTCTCTTGAAGAGATTGTCCAGCTGCGGGCGGACTTTGCGGCGGCCAGTCGTTTTGCGCTGGAAGCTGGTCTGGATGGTGTCGAATTCCACGCGGCGGGTGGTTTTTTGATCGACACCTTCCTGCAATCTTCAACCAATCACCGCACGGATGCCTATGGCGGCGCGATCGAAAATCGGTTCCGTTTCCTCAAGGAAGTCGTTGAGGATACGATCGACGTCTGGGGCGCAGACCGGGTCGCGGTCAAACTTTCACCCACCAGCGCTTATAACGACATGGGTAAGAGCGATGATATCCTTGAGACTTTCACCTATGTCTATTCGCAGCTCGACACCTATGGCCTCGCCTTTCTGGAAGTGAATGAGGAAATACCGTTCAGCGAACCCGACTCGGAAAAGCGGGCTGTGCTAGATCAGTTGCGCACGCTTTGGAGCGGCGTCTATGTAGCCAATGGCGGCTATGATGCGGAAAAAGGCAACGCCCAGATTGCGGCTGGCAAGGCGACGGCGATCTCCTTTGGCCGCCCTTTCCTAGCTAACCCAGACTTGCCCGCGCGCCTTAAGCAAAACGGCCCGTTCAACGAACCGAACCCAGAGACATTTTATGGCGGTGATGCGCTTGGTCTGACAGACTATCCTTTTCTCGACGCAACGGTCGCCTAAGCGACCCAGAATGGCGTTTCCCGCTCCGCCCGATTGCCAAAAGGCAATCGGGCGGGGAGACTCAACGAGCAATTCTAAACCAAAGTAGTTGGGCAATAGACGGAACAGCGGCTGCACCGCTGAAAGACCACAAACCGACAGTCTGTTCCCGGCCCAGTTCAAGCCGCTGCCGCTGTCTTAAAATTGGGGGTGGAAGCAGACATTGTATTCGAGCGCGTGTCAGGCCCAGGAAGCCTGAGGCCTGACCACGACGTTTTTCGCAGAATAGTGTTCAGCTAAAGTCGAAGAAACACAATTTGTTGCCATCCGGGTCTCGAACATAAGCACCGTAGAAAACATCATCAATGCGCTGTCCGGGCTCTCCTTCGCAGGTCGCTCCCAATGCAATTGCTTTCTTGTAGAGGGCATCCGCGCCTTCTTTCGAACCACCTGGGAAAGCAACCATAACACCATTTCCGGGATGAGGATCCTGCTCGTTAAACGGGACGCACACCGAAATCTTCGGCTCGTCCATGGATTTGCCAATCATCACAAGGCGGCCAACATCGACGAGAATCTCCGCATCAAACAGTTCGGTGTAAAACTTCTTGGCAGCTTCCAAATCTCTGACGCCCAACGTGGTGTATCCGATCATAATAGTCCTTTCGCAGGTTGAAATTTCAATTGTCAAAACAAGGTATTACTCTGTCGGAAGGTGGCCCGTTTTTACGTAAATCAGGCATCCATCCTTGGAAAACGGGTGATGTCTGGAAAGGTGAGGGCTTCGTATCCAGGTGCCCGCCGGATAGTCTCCGTTCTCGTCAGAAAATGTGCCTTTCAGCACGAAAATTTCCTCACCGCCCCAATGTGCGTGAGGATTGAAAATTGTGCCAGGCTCCCATCTTACCAGAGCGCAGGATTCACCTTCGAAATTGTGCAATGGCAGAACGGATAGTCCGGGCGCAGTACCAGGCAAGAATTCTGCCGCTTTTGTTTCGATTGAGAATTGCGCTGTGTCTCGCTCGTCAAACTGGTGCAGTTTGACGAAAATAACGCAACCCTCGTCGCTATACGGTTTGTGCGAGGTGCCAATCGGATTGCGAACATAAGATCCGACCGGATAATCTCCATGTTCATCGGAGAATGTGCCTTCAAGAACGAGGAACTCTTCTCCACCGCCATGAGTGTGAGGGCTGAAATAGGATTGTGGGCCATATTTGACCAATGACGTCGCTCGGGCGACTTCATCGCCTATCCTGTCGAGTTTGCGCCTGTGTATCCCAACCATTGGGGAGTCGTCCCATGGCATTGCATTTGTATCCACCACGACATTCTTTGAGAAATCAGCATTGAGAAGCATATTCGACCTACATAATTGCAAATCTATCTAGTGGTAGATAGATAACTCTGATGGCTTGAACTGCAAGCAAAAAGATAATCAGGGTCACGATATGATCTGAAAGCGAAGTTTGGCTTATGAATAGCGCATTGAAAATTCTGGATATCGCGGAACGCCGGATGCGGCAGGCAGGCTACAATACGGTCAGCTATCGGGACATTGCCGCTGAAATGGGCCTAAAAAGTGCTAGCCTGCACTATCATTTTCCCAAGAAAGAAGATCTTGGCGTGGCTTTGGTTCGGCGGTATGCCGAGAAATTCAGGGATCAGTTGACAGCCTCAACCTGCGATACCGATTTGCCTCACGAGTTGATAAAGGCGTTTGTCAATATTTATGCCAATGCACTGAAAAAGCAGAAGTTGCTGTGTTTGTGTCTGGTCTTGGCCGCAGAAGCCGATGGGCTCCCATCACCAGTTACAGAAGAAGTCAAAAAGTTCTTTTCAGAGAACATATCCTGGCTGGCTGAACGCTTTGAAACCTTGAATTTTGAGCGACCGGCTGATGACGCAAATACCATGTTTGCCCTGCTGCAAGGCGCGATGGTGATCAGCGCAACCAGCGATGGCTATGATGCATTTGACGCCGCCGTAAGATCAATCCAAGAGAAAATGGCGACACCGCAGTAAGTGGAACAGAGCATTAAGCTTCCACCATATTCATATGCCAGGAACGAGTGCTTATGTCCGAAACTGGTTTTGTCAGGTTAACTTCCTTGGCGCGCACTGAAGCGCGGTTTGCGAAAATCATCCATTTGCATTGGACGCAGTTTCCCATTCGGCCATTGCCTGGTCTCGGAATGTTCGCATGGTCTATCTTGAGATGAGATGGCGTTGGATATTGAAGCAGTTGTAGATTGCTGAGTGGGTTGAAGTGAAACGCTGAGCTTGTCCTTGAGACTTGAACAGCTGCATCTTTCGCTCTCGTCTTCGGATGGGAAGGTGCGAGTTTTCAGCCCGATTGTTGTGTTTCAATTGGCCGGGTTGATGACGTTTCGAGCAGCCCAGCTCCCGCATTGCCGCTTTGTAGGATCGTAGTCCATCAGTGACGACTGCCTCGGGAACGTAGTCCTGGTTCTTAAGTAATTTCTTCAGTAATTTCAGTGCTGCCTTCTTGTGTCGACGCTTTTGGACAAGCACATCCAGTACCTCGCCTTCTTTGTCGACGACTCGCCACATCCACATGCGCTCGCCATTGACCTTCACCACCATCTCATCGAGATGCTAGATACAATCAGCCGGTCCACGCCGCTTGCGAATGTTAGCGGCGATCGCCATTCCAAACTTGTCGATCCAGCAGCGGATTGTTTCGTAAGTCACATCGATCCCGCGCTCAGCCATCAAATCCTCTACGTCTCGCAGGCTCAGCGTAAATCTGTAATACAACCACACGGCTTGACGGATAACATCAGGATGAAAGCGATGACGCTTGAACGAAAGTGGCTTCATATCGACTGGCCATAGCTCTAAAATCTCAAACTTGGAGACTAGTTAGCATTAGACTGACAGCACCGATTAAACGTACCTGATTGAAGTTTGGGGTCGATTGGGTAGGGCGGTTTGATGCCCAGACGCAAGAAACCGGCCGGTCCATTTCGCTATTTCAAGACATCTCCGGAAGTGATCCGCATTGCGGTGTTGATGTATGTGCGTTTTCCTCTGTCGCTTAGGAATATCGAAGATCTTCTGGCTCAGCACGGGATCGATATCACTCACGAAACTGTCCGTTTCTGGTGGAACCGGTTTGGGCCGCTGTTTGCAGCGGACATCAAAAGGCAGCGAATCAACCGTATGTGCGGCTTTCGTCATTGGCGCTGGCATCTCGACGAGATGTTTGTGAAGGTGGGCGGCGAGACGCACTATCTGTGGCGTGCGGTCGATCACGAAGGCGAAGTGCTAGAGAGTTACGTCTCTAAGAAACGGGACAAAACAGCTGCTTTGAAGTTCATCCGCAAAGCGTTGAAGCGATACGGAAAAGCTGAAACGATCGTGACCGGCGGTCTCAAATCCTACCCTGCAGCAATGCGTGAACTGGGCAATCTCGACCGCCGCGAGATGGGACGGTGGCTCAACAATCGAGCCGAGAACTCGCACTTACCGTTCCGAAGACGAGAGCGAATTATGCAGCGTTTCCGGCAAACGAAAGCACTGCAAAAGTTCACTTCCATCCATGCCAACATCCAAAATCACTTTAACTCCGAACGCCACCTAGTCGATCGCCAAACTTACAAGACCGCCCGCGCAGCTACTTTGGCTGAGTGGCAAAATCTCGCTGCCTGATCCAGGCTCAACCTTACCACAGCTCCGCCAATCGGAGACTAGTTCGCTTTAGTATGGCAGTACTCGTGCGGCCTACTCAAAATGCACTGCTCAGGAAGGGGCATTTCGCTGTGATCGGCATCAGGGTGGTCCACCGGCTAAGTTAGAGTTCCGGCGGTTGTGGTCGCTCTTCTGGGGCAAGCTACAGGTCACAGTCTTCCCATTGTTGCAAAAGAGAACGCCTGATAGGGGTGTTCTATGATTGAGAATGGTGAAACAAAGTACTTTCATGATGGATTTGACAACGCTTTTGCCTTGCTTGTTTATCATGGCGAAGCATTGAATTCGCACGATTGGGATATTTGTGATCCGATTTTTTTTGATCAGGTTTTCAAAGACTTCAGCGTAGCAGGTTTTTATGAATCAAATCATGATTGGCAGCGGCAGATAATTGATGGAATAAAATTGCTGAAGAATTGTCATATCAAGAAGTTATACATTTATGAGATGGTTTGTTGTACCTGTTCGACTTGCATGAAGATCAGTATCAAGCTTCTCTAAGAAAAGTACGGATTAGTTTGGAAGAGGCGTATTCTGAATTATCGCATTCCAAACGACAGGATCCTCTCACTGACCTAAGGATCATTTAGATGACCTCATATCGACTGATCGGCGCGCTCCTATTCATGGCGGTACTCACGAACTGCTCATCAGGTGTTCGCGCGCAAACGGAGTCAGCTCAACAAGTCATTGAGATCCAGCGGAGTTATGTTGATGGACCCTTTGGGCAGCTACACGTCCGCGAGATGCGACCAGCAGAAGCGGAAACTTCGCACCCCCCATTGATTCTACTGCATCCTACGCCGTTTTCAGGTGCATTTTTTGAACCTTTCATGAGAAGAATGGCAAGCGATCGGCTAGTCGTAGCTATCGATACGCCGGGCTACGGAAGTTCGGACCGCCCTCCGCAGCCGGCGTCAATCGAGGCGCTGGCTAACGCTATCGTGACGGGTCTCGACGAACTGGACCTCTCCGACACAAAGTTTGATGTCTTGGGCTATCATACTGGCGGTTTGATAGCGGCGGAACTCAGTTTGCACTCACGCGCCAATGTCCGACGCCTGGTCTTGCCTGGTTTACCCTATTACGTTGGTGCTAAACGCGAGAAAGCGTATCAGGAATACGCCAGACCGTACATTATCAAATCAGACGGCAGTCATCTCGCTTCAAAATGGGATTTTGCTGCCCTTGCGGTTGAGGACGGATTGTCGATCGAGCAAGCTCAAGCCAGCTTTAGCGATATGATGCAAGCCGCGCCGCATGATTGGTGGGCTTATCATGGCGTATTTAGTTATCCCTCTGAAAGACGACTTCCAATGGTACATCAACCTGTGCTTCTGATTGCGACGAGCGGTAGTCTGACCGCGGAGACACAGGCCGCGTTGAAGGTTTTCCCGAACCCCACCTTAAAGACGTTACCGGAGGTGAAGCATGGTCTTTTCGCCCTTCATCTCGATACGATCGAAGCGGCAACCCGAGAGTTTCTCGATGTGCCGGTCGAAGCTGATAAGCAGGTGGGAGAAACAGGATGATCGGTTGACCTGCTCCCTCAAACTCCCGATAAACTCGAGCTTCTGACTGCTGTTTTGCTCTTCAATTGGAGCGTATACACCAGGGAAGTTTAATCCGGTCCAGGTCCTGATGTGCAGGGGGTCAATGAAGCCATTTGGCAGATAAACAAAGTCCTCTTGCCGAATGTCATTCTCGAACTTGCCGATGTGTTTGATAACACAACCGAATGATAATACTCCTCGCTGCGAGGGCCATCAACAACGATTGGCGCCGTGGTAGGATCCGGGAAGAGCGGGTTTTGCAATCCATCTTCCACCGGGCTTCGCATCTGGCCTGTCGTCATATGCATCATCCAGTTATGCGACCATCTTTGTGATGCATAACCGGCCCGATCACTGTAATATCGCGCGCTGGAACTGTTGTAGCTGCGGACAAGCGAGAGCCCATTCGGAAACGCACCTTGACCAATCTGAAGATCGACGGTTTCCATTTTTTAGGCCCCCGGTCCCATATCCACATCTCCAGGGCTTCTGCTCTCAATACTGGGGGGTGGATCGGGTTGAGCTACAATCTGCTGGCCTTGAGCAAAAGCAAGCGAAACAGAAGCCAGACAAACAGGAACCGCCAGACTGGCTACACCCAGCTTTAATGGCGGGGGAAACACATTAAGAGATTTCGATGCGATCAGACTAAACGAACTCGTCTAAATCCGTGTCAAGCGAAGCCTGTGATTTCGCGCATTTTCTTGCGGTCAATCTTCAACGGATCGCCGCCCCTCCGCGTGAATCGACGCCATGCGATGGCGATCTTGTTCTGCTTTGTCGTCGCCAGCGGATGCTGACGCGGGTGATATTTCGATGAGAATGTAGGCAGCGAATAGCGCACCATTTTTGCAAAGGTCGAAAACAGGAACCACATCGACTTGGTCGCGCGCCACGGATTGCGCATCAGACCCTCAGCGCGGCACATTACCGTATAGGCCAGCAGGACCTCTTTGGCGATATGCAACAGCGCCTTGAGGATCATCCACTTGCGATACCACTCATGTTCGCCAAACATATGCTTGTAGACTTCGAAAGCCACTGCGCCATGCTCGACTTCCTCGACCTGATGCCACACCCACATCGCTTTCACTACCGGATCGGAGTCGCTCATCCATTTTTCATAATTAGCCAGAACAATCATTCCAGCTAGGAACGTGAAGGTCTCGTATCCAGCGGTGAAGCCAACCAATTCCTTTAGGGAATGGCTTTTTGCCATCGCCATGAATTCACGCTTGTTGCGCTGTTCAATCTCGCCGATCTTTGGGTAACGCTCCGCCATCAGCCGATTGAACTCGATGAAATTGCGTGCGTGATGGGCCTCTTGTCCGGTTATCGCCTTCATGTCTTCGACCAGATCAAGGTCGGAAACATGCTTGCGCGAGGTGTTCATCGTTTTGACAAGATAGCGCTCAAAATAGGGCACATGGACGCTGAACGCATTCAGAAAGACGCCGAATTCCGGGCAAGAGCGGCTCCACATTATTGACTCGGCGGACAATTCATCTGCACCGAAATCAAGGTTGCGGATTGGAATATTATCCATTGGGTGTTCGAATTCGTGTTCAGTCACTGCCGCTGTTGCCATGGTGGCGCTCCTCTCAGGCATCGCCGACTCATTTGAATAGACACGCCTTTCTCATAGCTGCCTATATACACCAAATTGCGATGTTCGTCGCTAGACTAAAGTATGGGACGTGGAGAGTCAGAGGTGGATAATCTTGTTCTGCCTGGCTCTGGCTATCGCGGCCGATCGGTTTTTGACGCCCAGCTTGCCGTATATGTTGCTGAGATGCCATTTGACTGTGGGTAGCGACAACAGCAGCATGTCGGCGAGCTCGCTATTGCTCTTTCCTTCCGCAAGCAGGTTTACAAGCTCCAGTTCGCGCGGTGTTAGCTCTTGGATAGCAGTCGGATCGGTGCCCGTTGAACTTGACGTTATTTCGATTGCTGTTTCTCCGCGCAGCATGGCCAAAACATGCCTCTCGAAACCAATCTGTTGAGACAGGAATTGGCTGTCGCTTTCACCTCTTCGGTCAGTCACGGCCTTGATCAATTCGTCGATCTGCGGCGACATTTCGAAGAACGGGGCCGCCATGCCGCTGGGCGCGGCCATTGCTGTAGCGTCCGAGAACGTGCGCATGGCCTCGGTCTGGCGCCCGGCGTGCCACATGGCGATCGCACGCAATAGGCCCGGTTCGATTGCTGCCCGCCCCGAATTTGGTTGGCGGCTACCCGCCGTCAATTCCATCAGCATCCCAAGTGCATTGGACCATTCGCCCCGTGCAATGGCAAGACGGCATCCAGCCATCTGACGATGGCGGGCAAGGATCGGATCAGTCAGATCGATGCCAAAAAGGTTTTCGGGCTCGCTGAACCCCCAGCGCCGCGCGAGCGCTTCATACTCCTCGTCTCGGCCCTCCGTGATCAGAAGTCGAAGCTCTTCCACCGCCAATGCAACGGCAACGCGCGGGACAGTTCGCGCGAGTGCTTCTTCCTGACCGTTCCTGAGGCACACAATTGCATCCCTCACTTTTCCTAAAGCGGCAAGTGCACGAGCTTCGGTCGTGTGCAGTACCCGAACAGGTTCCATCGTGGCGATTCCAGGTAATTGTTCGGAACTTCGGTTGAGGAAATCCATTGCTTGGCCGAATTCACAGCGTTCATAGGCAATGACCGCGTCAAGCACAGCAATCAGCGAACCCGAAAATGACTCCTCACCAATGTCACTTGCAATGTCATCTTGTGCCCGGTCGCGATGTCCCTCCGCTTCTTCCAGGCGGCCCTGCTCCACGCACAACATTGCGCTGATCCAGCATGCCCACACTTTAATATATCTAGAGCTTGCGCGCACGCCGTGGATACTCGCCTTCGCTGCGGCCTCCAATCCGCTTTCCGGGTCTCGTCCTGGGATGCAGGAATAGGCAATGACATTGTAAAGCGCACCCAGGTGAATATCGGTCGCATCAGGCCAGCGATCGAGTGCAACCATTGCATAGTCACGTGCTTCTTCTGTGCGATCTCCACTGGCCAGTGAAATGGCAATTATGACATCGGCCAAGCACAGTGCCTCGTCCTTTTCACCCTCCGACAGGTGCCAGCCCGCCATATCATCGCTTGCAAGCCGCGCCTTCACTTGCTCGGCGATAGCCATACCTGCATCCGATGAACGCGCAAAGGTGAGCGACCAGGCGTGGTTGAGCATTATAAGAGGATGGTGTGAGTGATAACGTTCGGGCAAGCGCCTCATCCAGTCAAGGACAGTGCGATGATCCCCAAGCCGCTGAGCGACATGAGTGGAATATTGGGCGATCAGGCCAGCGGCGTCTTCATACCGCTTGGCCATGAGTTGATACTGGATCGCTTCGGTGAGCAAGCCCTCGCGCTGGAACCATTCGCTTGCACGGGTGCAAACATGGCCAAAGGCGTCTGCTCCACGTTTGTGAAGTTGTGCTGTGAGGAAATCGGAAAACAGGTGGTGAAAGCGGAACCAATGGCCGTTTTCGTCCAACGTTACAAAAAACAGATTTTCGCGTTCAATCCGATTGATAAGAGCATCAACATCGCTCAATCCAGAGACATGCGCGCAAAGATCTGCATTCATGCGTTTGAGCGGGCCAGTGCTTATCAGGAACTTTTGCAGTTCGGGATCAAGCGAATGGAAGACACCTTCCATAAGATAGGTCGCAAGTTCCGCATTTGCGCCAGAGAAACGATCAACCAGATTAGCAGCATGATCGGGCTGTTTGGCGATGGCAAGGGCCGCGAGCTGCAAACCCGCAACCCAGCCTTCCGTGGTATCCAACAGTTTTCTATTCGTTTCCGGACGCAAAGTCAGCTCGAATGATTTGGCGAGCATTGTCGCTGTTTCATCGTGGTCAAAATTTAACGCCTGCTGATCCAAACGCAGCAACCTGCCTTCCAACGCTAAACGGCTGAGGTGCAGGTCGGGATGGGTTCGGCTCGCGATCACCAGACGCACATTAGATGGCAGAGCGGCCATTAGTCGCTGCATTCCACCCAGAATCGCGGGGTCGGAAATATGCTGGAAGTCGTCGAGAAAGATGAGCGCATCATGTGCGATCGTGCTGACACCTTCGCACAAGATCTGGAACATCGCATCAGGCCGTGCACTTTGTGGGCCGCTAAGGCTGCCTTGCATTTTCATGGTCAGTGCTGGCTCGATAACTTCAAGCGCTGCGGCCAGATAGGTCAGAAATGCAGCGGGATCATCGTCTTCTGTCTCGATTGTAAGCCAGCAGCATTTGCTACCTTTTTCAACCGCGCGGAGGAACAACTGTCCCATCAGAAGCGACTTGCCCGAGCCAGCAGCACCGACGATTTCGATCACTTGCGCAGGATCGGTCTTCGCAAAGACCCGCTCAATCAAGCGCTCTCGATCAATACTTCGCGTGGGGGGAACAAGCGGACTGAGCTTGGTCTCTATAAGACCTTTCATAATCTGCCAGACGCGCTCTTTCGGCATTGATCGTGATTGCCTCTCAGAGTTTTGGAGCAGTTACATAAATCTTCATGTCCTAGTCATCCCGGCCGACGACGCCCCTAAGCATAACAATTACGATAATCATGAGCACGAAAGCAAAGATGAAAGCCGGACCGAAAGCCACAACGCCCGCCCAATTGCCTTCACCAACCGGGTTGTCGCTCAGCGAAAGTCCGCGGTTGGGCGCGAGAATACCAAAGATGTAGAACGCTGCGTTACCCCAAACCGTCGCAATCGTGCCGTAGCAAATGAACTTGCGCGCCTTGTTGGTCAGTTCAAGCTTTACCATCAGTAGCGCAAACAAGATCGCCATCAATCCATTCATAATGTTCCCGACATGCACCGCGCGCCATTGCGCCGGTGTGCCCGGTATCTGATAATCAATCATAATCGGAACGGGCGATAGCGAGATAACGCCGAGCACGCTGAACAGCAGACCGAAGCCGCCAATCAGCCCTAGCAGGCAGACGACGAGGCCGTTCTTGATCATGAGGGCCTGATACCGCGTTAACATATCCATTTCTCCCGACTTGCCTGATTGGTTCAGCCTTCGATGACGACCGCCTTTAGTCCATGCAATGCAGATGCAAGTTTGATCTGGCACGACAATCGAACGCACTCAATATCTGGGGCTGCCACAAAACCGAGCATATCCTGCTCCGCCTCATCGACAGGCGGAAGTCTGTCACACCATTCCCGATCAATGGATATCTGGCACGTACCACACGATGCCTCTCCGCCGCAAAGTCCCTGAACACCCTCGACGCCTGCATCTTTGGCAAGGTCTTTAAGGGTTTGCCCCTCCTCACCGACTAGTTCGTGTACCTGCCCGTCTGTGCCGATCAGCGTGATTTCTACGGTTGCTCGCTCGGAAATTTTCTCTCTCCGCCGGTTTGTCTGTTTAGAACTTCTTGCCGACCGTCACCGCAAATATGAACGGATTGATTTTGACATTGTTGATCGGGATATCGCCAATATTGGTGGTACTGACTGTTACATCTGTATCTGCGTCGACATACCATGCAGAGGCATTGAGCAGCCAACCATCAGCAACCTCGATATCAGCGCCGACCTGCAACGCTATGCCAATGGAATCGTCAACATTTACAGTCGATGGGCCGGCCGCACTTGCATTGAGGGCATCACTGGCTTCCCCGTCGAAAAACAAGGTGTAGTTCAAGCCCACCCCTACATAGGGTTGAAACTTCGATTCTGGCTTTAGTGGGAAATACTGGACCGAAACGATCTCCGGCAGATATTTGCTCGAGCCGATTTCGGGACTTCCTGTCGCCAATGGGACGCCGCCCTCCAGCTCGGCATTCACGGTGAAGGGCAGTGCAAGGATCGCTTCGATGCCAATATGATCCGCCACCATATAGGTGAAGGTGACGCCCGGCTGAGTGTCGCTTGACAGGGAGCTAACGCGTGAATCCGGCAGTGGAGGCGCCGCGACCACAATCGGATCACTGGTTTCGCTACTCGGTTCGACATGCGCCACGCCGACGCGCACGATCAGATCGCCAGCTTCATGGGCAGACACCGAGACAGGCATGGCCAAACAGGTGCCGACAACCGCAAATATTGCAAAGTTCCGCATAGTCTTCCCCTCCGGTTTTGGCGCAACCGTTCTCGGCGCGCTCTTTAGTTGGCTCTTTCATTGCGCTGTTTTCGAACTGTGCGCCCCATCCCAAAGTATGGGTCGAGTTCTCGTCCTGCCAAACACGGTCTCGCAGTTTTTCGATCGCGACTGCGCGCTATTACAGAACAGCACTGGTCAATACGATGTCTCTTGACTAGCACACTTGTCCGGACAAATTTCAGGAGCGCACAATGACGCAAAAGCTTCGACATATTGCGGAACTCATATCTGATCGGGCGGCCGATCATCCGGGCTTTCCGGTTCTAACCTTTGTCGACATTGGCGAGAACGGTGATTTAATCGATGAAACTCTCGACTTTAAGACGCTTTATGACAACGCCTCGCGTCTGGCCACGTGGATACAAAAAAGCGGCATCCAACCCGGGCAACGGATCACATTCATGCTCCAGAATCATCCGGAATTCGTCGAAGCTATGGTGGCGGCGGCTCTCACCGGAACGATCTTTGTCCCTCTTGATCCACGCAGCAGGGGCGAGAAACTCGCCTACATGATCAATTCGGTCGAGAGCCCGCTCATCATTGCGGGCGAATACGCTCTTGATGCGCTGGCACAAGTGTCTGGAGCGCTTGATCTTCGGCCTGATATTCTGGTGATTGACGCAAGTATCCAAGAATGCGCCAAGCTGGGCGACCGTCACGGACTTGCAATCCAATCATATGCCGAATGCTTGGCAGAGATCGATCCTGCCGCCATGCGTTCCGCGGTCATAGACCCTGACGCGGCTATGTTCATGATGTTCACATCGGGCACGACTGGCCTGCCAAAGGCGGTTCAAAGAAGCCATTCGTCTTATATGCGCGGATATCGCGGGCTCGAGGCACTGGGAGTACAGCCACAAGATACGATCTACACGGGTCTGCCCCTTTGCCATATCAACGCGCAAGCCACGCTGATGATGGCCTTGTCGATGCCGCAGCGAGGGGTCTTCAGTCGTCGGTTCACTAAAAGCCGCCTATGGGACATATGCCGCAAATATGATTGCAACGTCTTCACTTTACTGGGTGGGATGATCCCGGAAACCTTTTCCGTTCCAGCAAGCAACAATGATGCGGACAACCCTGTCAGGTTGGTGATCACATCAGGTATGCCGGCCGAATTATGGAACAAGTTTCGTGACCGCTTTAACGTGGAGATCAGCGAAGTCTATGGCAGCACCGAAGGGGGCGGCACGCTCATTAACGCCATGGGGGCTGGGCCGATTGGCTCGATTGGCCGAACCTTTCCCGGTCAGGTTGCCGCAGTGCTTGACGAAAATGACGTTGAATGTCCGCCTGATAAACCGGGAGAAATCTGCTTTCGGCCAGAGCATGGCGCCCCGGAAGCTGTCACGTATTTTCGAAACAGCGACGCCAGCCACAAGAAGGTTCATAGCGGCTGGTACCGCAGCGGCGATATCGGACACATGGACAAAGATGGATGGTTTTACTTCCACTACCGCAGGGGTGGAGGCATTCGCAGGAATGGTGATTTTGTAAACCCGGCATCAGTCGAGGGGGTTCTCGTCCAGCATCCCCACGTTCTCGATGCTTATGTGTATGGATTTGCGAGCGAGGACACGGTGGCAGGAGAAAAGAAAGTTGTCGCCGCGCTCGTTATGGATGATGCGGGAACACTTGAGAATGTGCAGCGCTGGTGTCTTGAGCAGCTCCAGAAAAATGAAATACCTGAAATTTGGCAACCCCTTCCCACTATCCCAAAAACAGTTTCGGAAAAGCCGATTGAGAGAGAGTGTATTCGCCTGTTGCAGGAAGCCAGTAATATTGAGGAGATTGCTTGATGATTGACCTCTATTTCGCACCAACTCCAAATGGTTGGAAAATCTCTGTCATGTTGGAGGAATGCGGGCTGCCTTATTCGGTTCGCGGTGTGCATATCGGGAAAGGGGAACAATTCTCCGAAGAATTCCTGGCAATCAGTCCGAACAACAAGATTCCCGCCATTGTCGATACTGATCCATCTGATAGCGATGAGCCGATTTCAGTGTTCGAGACGGGGGCTATCTTGGTCTATCTGGCGGAGAAGACGGGGCAGTTTTTGCCAACATCCACGTTAGAGCGAAAATCGGCGCTTGAATGGCTTTTCTGGCAAGTGAGCGGATTAGGGCCTTCGATGGGTCAGCATGGACATTTCAAGCTCTACGCGCCTGATCCGATCGACTATGCGATCTCTCGTTATCGGCGAGAGGTCGAGCGCCTGTTTGGCGTGCTGGAAAGGCGTTTGGCGGATCACGAGTTTCTTGCCGGCCAGCACTATTCTATTGCCGATATGGCCTGCTTCCCATGGGTTCAGACCTATAAGGCACAAAGCATCGATTTACCGGGTTATCAAAACGCCTTTCGCTGGTATGAAACACTAAAGCAGCGTCCTGCACTGAGGCGCGGAATGGCCGTGGGCCGCGAACAGATCAATCGCCGACCACAGGACGACCCGGCCGCGAATAAGATCCTTTTTGGCAATGAGAGGGCGTAAAATGGCTGCTAGAATCGAATTCTTCTACGACCTTTCTTCGCCATGGACGCGCTTGGCGTTTCACAACATGCGGGCAATCTTGGATGAGACAGGCGCGTCGATAAAGTGGCGTCCATTTCTTGTTGGCGGCGTCTTCAACGCGGTCAATGATGCAGTCTACAAGGGCCGAAACAATCCTGACGATCCCAAGGTGCGCCATGTCTATCAATGGCTCAAACAATGGGCGGATCTAGCAGGTGTGCCGATGAATTTTCCGTCGGAACACCATCCGATCAAGTCAGTGCTGGCAATGCGGGTTTGCTGTGCGCTGGAAGACGATCAGGAAAAGCTTTCCAGCTTCAGCGAGAGCGCATTCGATGCTTATTTCCGCGAACAGAAGAATATCGATGACCCTGCCATTCTAGAGCAAATCGCCGATGAGTGCGGGCTTGATGGAGGCGAGCTGTTGACGCAGGCTACAGAGCAGCGAACAAAGGATCGTCTGCGCAGCAACACCGAGGAAGCGATAAAGCGCGGTGCGTTCGGTTCGCCAACTATCTTCGTGGATACTAAATACCTCTATTTTGGCAACGATCAGCTGCCGTTGGTTCGACAGAGGGTCTTGTCAGACTAACGTGGCAGGCGAGGGTTGAGGCTGCTAACCGTTTGCGATGAAGCGCAAATCGAGAGCTAAACCATCCAGCCCATTTCGTAGTTTCAACTCATCACCCGAGGTCATTCGGCTTGTGGTGATGATGTACGTGCGTTTTCCTTTGAGCTTGCGGAACGTGGAAGACCTGCTCTTCGAACGCGGGATCGATATTTGCCACGAGACTGTTCGCTTCTGGTGGAACCGTTTTGGTCCGATGTTTGCAGCCGACATCAAACGCCAGCGGATCAATCGAATGCGCGGCTTTCGCCAGTGGCGCTGGCACCTCGATGAAATGTTTGTGAAGATCAATGGTGAGACCCACTACCTCTGGCGGGCGGTGGATCATGAGGGCGAAGTTCTCGAGAGCTACGCGACGAAGAAACGAGATAAGTCAGCGGCTTTGAAGTTCTTCAAGAAAGCACTGAAACAGCATGGCAGTCCTGTCGAAGTCGTGACAGATGGCCTAAAGTCCTATCTATCCGCAATGCGCGAACTTGGCATCGAAGATCGCCGCGAAATGGGAAGATGGAAGAACAATCGAGTTGAGAACTCGCACCTACCACTGCGAAGACGGGAACGTGTGATGCAGCGCTTTCGGAGGATGAAGTCCTTACAGAAGTTCTCTTCCATCCACGCCGACGTCCACAACCATTTCAATTCCGACCGCCACCTAACCGATAGAAATACCTATAAAGCGAACCGTTCAGCCGCCCTGGCTGAGTGGCAAAACGTCATGGCCTGAAGAACAGCGAGGGTAGGGCGCTTTTCGTCTAGCGGAGACGAGTTCGCGTTAGACTGACAGCACCAGCTGGAAAGAGCAGCGCAAGGCGCTTGGATTTACAGAGCCCAAAACAGGCGTTTCAGGCGAGTAAAAGCCGGAATTCGGGGATTAAGAACCCCTCTTCAGGCATTAAACGCCCTGTTTGGTCGAATAACAGGAAAACCCCTCCCTCCCCACATAAACCACGGAAATTGCCCGATATTATCGATATCGACGTTGGTAACCCCAGCGAATATCACCTGTTATTGGCCCAAAAGTGAGTGTTTTTCCCTGTTATTGCTCAATCAGGGCAAACCGAACCGACTGCATGGCCGCAAGAGACCGGACACTGAAATGGCCGCAAAACAGCCGGAAGAGACGCAAGTTTGGATGTGCCTGTTACGGCTTCACGCGAAGAAATCCGCCTGTTCCGCGGGCTTGTAAGGGCGCTGTTGAGCGGGAGACCGGTGCTAAAGATAGGTGGCGGAGAGGGTGGCTGCCTAACCCGCCTGTAAACCTATGATATTCTGGGAAACATATTGTCTTCAATATCGCCCCTTACCCCTTGCCTTACCCTAGAAAATGGCTCGATTTGTCTTAATCCGCCGATAAACATTCAAGCCGGAATTGGCCAAAATTTGGCTCGAAAATCATGCGAAAGGTTTTCAATGTGCCCATTCCAATGACAATGTCATAGTGGTTCATCCGCGGCAGTTCCGCTGCTTTGGCATCGCGCACCTTATAGCGGCACAAGCCACCATCAGGCCGCAATAGATCAAATCCTACATCAACGCGGTAGGCTGCGGTTTGGACAATGCCAGCAGCCGTGTGATTCTCGCCAAACTCGTGTGAAACCAAAGACAGGCGCTGGACGATGTCGGATGGAATCATGAAGTCGGTGCAGCCTGTATCGATCAAAGCCGTCAGCTCGATGCCGCCCGCATTGTTCGCATCAAACCCACCAGAAGCGGCTAGCCGACATGAAACAATGGGCCGCTGGTCAACATAGGAGCCAGTCATATAGCCAATCATGATTCTAGCCCTTTTACAGTCGCGCCACTTCAGCCGCGATATGAGCAGCGAACGTGGTCACAAAGGTTTTCAGGCTAGTCAGCTCGGAAAGCTCGCAAAAATCGCCGTCATTCGCGGCTCCACGTTTTGAGGCCATCAACCCTGCCGATGTGTAGAGCTGTTCTTTAACAAGCCGCTGACACAGCAAGTCATATCGTTGAAGGTAAGACGCGCCGTCAAACTCGGGAAAAACATCAAAGTGCGGGGCTGCATTTTTCACCGCGCAACGCGATTTCGGCTCGTCCTCGACCATCATTAGCCAGCCCACAAAGGGCTTCGATTGGTTGCCAAAAGCGCCTTCCCTGTAAGCCGTCCATAGATCATGGGCGGTGCCAATCGCCTCTTCCGTGCGATTGTTGAAATTATTGCCAAACGAAGGGCCGACTTGGCTTTTCAATTCAAGTGCCGCGATTAACCGCCCGCGATGGACGACTAGAACGTCCCACTGTTTTGTAGGCCGGAAGTATCCGGGCAACGTAACAACAGATTTTTTCCGATGGATTGATGAAAGAGGCAGTCCGTTAGATTCGACCAAGTCCGCTAGCAGGCCTAGAAAGCCATCCATATTCTTGCCAGCGGTAACGCCAGCGCGCCCGCCTTGGTCAATACGACCCGCTTCTTTTTGAGCTTCCATCGCCGCCGCCCGATTGCCCCAAAAGGCCATCGTCGCTTCACGCGCAGTTTCCTCGTAGTTCGCTAAGTCAAGCGCCATGCTGCTTACAATTCCCCTGTTAAAATGGCCGTCTCGGCCTCTGTGAGCCGATAGAGCTTCGCCACGGCCTGGTTGCAACCTTTATAATCCAGGTCGGCGGCTGCACGGCTCAAATCGCTTCGCAGTTGGTCGCCAACGTCTTGCCAGCGGGGCAATCGAATACGCCGCAGATATTGAGCCTGAAACCGCAGGAAGCCGCCGCGCATCTTAGTTGAGTATGTCGCCACGAAAAGCCGCGCGATGCCAGACAGCAAGACAGCCTGAAGCGCACGGATTTCCCATTCATCCGACACGATGAAATAGAGGTTATGGTGTGGGTATAGCTTGCCACCTTCAAAGACGATTTGAGCTTTGCCCTTAATGTCAGGAATCAGCAGCTTTTCGCGCTTGGCGAGTTCGGGATAAATTCGGTCAATCGTGCGAAACCAACGCGCCGGAGACTTTTTCGCTACGTGCCGCCCTGCGATTTTAGCGCGCCTTGGCTCTAGGTATGCCGCCAGCTTGGGAAAGTCATTCAGGTCAACTAGCTTCCCATCGTCGCCAAAGGGATTGATAACGCCATAGCCGCGCCACTCAACATGGCCGCTCAAAATGTCGCGCGTCATGGCCAGTGGGAGCTTGCGGGAAGGCTCAACGTCTAGGTCGGTAAACTTGTTAATGAATGCCTTATCCGCGCCAGTGGCAACGCCAATGCCAACCTTACAGCCAACTTGCTCAATCGGTTCAAATTCGGCTTCCAAGCGACGGACTAGCGCCAGTTGCTTGGAACCCTGAAGCAACCAAGGCTCGGAGCGGAATGCAATATTCTCAACGACTGTAACGCCACTAGCCGGGCCGGGCGCGTTATCGCCTGTCAGTTCGCAAGCGAGCTTCGTCAAAATGCCAGCGTCAATATCGGGCTTGTGAGCAACGCGGGTTGCGGAGCCATCATCGCGGGCAATGACGGTAATTGCCGGGTAAGCCACAACGTCTTCGTTGAATGCCGCAGTGCCAACCATATCGACGAAAGTTCTTAGGTGAAAGCCGTTGGACACTTTCGCGCGCAATGGCCCGCCGTAACGGTTCTTCATCCACCTATCGGAACAAATAAAGCCGCACTCCCCGCCAGACTTCAGCACATCAAGCGAACGCTCAATAAAGGGAATGTATATGTCGGCGCGGTCAAAAATCGTTGCGTAGCGAGCGCGATATTCTGCCATCAAAATGTCAGGGATAAGCTCTTGGCGGACGTAGGGCGGATTGCCCACAACAACGTCAAAATCGTGTGGCAATTCGGCTAGTAAAAAGTCGCCTTTCAAGAGCCAACGGTCGGCTAAGCGGGTCGCAACATTCGCCGCGATGCCTTCAGATTCTAGCCGCTCTGCAACAGCGCGCTTCGTGCCTTCATACGAAGCCGCGTGAAGCTCAACGCCGCAAATCGTGTTGGCCAGTGCGCCAGAGGGTTCCGGTTCCCCGGCTTCATGCCAAGCTATCAATAGCCGCTCGATTGCCGGAATGAGAAAATCGCCGTCGCCAAAGGAAGGCTCTAGCAACTGCATTTCGTGAAGCGGTTTGTCAGCCGTGTAGCCAACCAAATCCAAGATAAATTCGACAACTTCGCGCCGGGTGAAAATCGCCCCGCGTTCCTCAATTCCAGCCGACGCCATTTGATCAACGGCCGTTTGAACAGGACAAAAGCCCGGCAAGCTTGGAGGGCGCGAAAGAGTGGGAATGGCGCTAGCGTTCATAACTTGTTCTCTTAACCAACGGCTCGACTGGCCACAAGGCAAGAGCTTTTCTCAAAGTGTGGAAATGAGGTTCGGCGGAAACTTGGTCCGCCCATATGAATGTCTAACTTTCTGACTAAGCTTCAATATTCTTAAGCAGGGAACCTGACACCTCACCTGTGCCTTACCTAACGTCCTTATATCACACCATTGTTCATGGACTGCCCACATGGCATAGCAGGGTCGCGGCTCGGCAAATTCCAGCCGTGGGGCTTAGTAACCTCGCAACGTTGTCGCCGGTCAAAGTTTCTTTGGCCGGGTGGCTGTCACGTATGTCCAAGGCTTTGCCCAAAGGTGGCAGCGCCTTGTGGCAACGCTTGGTTACTAACACCCGGCTAATAGCCGGGATGCCCCTTAGTTTAAGAGGGGTTTATAATGCTAAATTCGGTTATCTTGTCCATCGCACTGGCGACTACTCAACCAGGCGTAAACTGTGAAGACTACAATGCTGAATGTGTTGCGAGGCGAATTGGCGAATTAACCGCAATCTACCCTGCATACGCTGCTTGCGCGGCAACCCCACTTGCCCGCGAGAATTTCAACAATGTAAGATACAACATTGAGATGTTTTTTGGGGAAGCAGCCGCCGAACGCCTAGCTGTTGTGCATTCCGAAATGAAAGATCGAATGGCGGAATATCCTCCTTCCATAAGGCGAGAAACCGCAGTCGAAATGAACTGCATTGAGCTTGAACAAACGACCGCTTCGGAACTCGCCACCCTCTTTGAAGATTTGCAGTTCTTTGCCAGCCAAGCTGAAAGCCAAGGGCAGCGTTAGCGTCTGATTTTAGAGTTCATTCCGTTCAGTCAGACTTGCATTAGCCGGGTGCCAGCCAAGATAGCGTCCATCAATGCGACCGATGCCGCCACGGTCAGGGTCGCTTTCATCAGTAACGATTTCAAGGCCGTCATCAGCTTCTAAGTCATCATCAACGCTGGCTACTTCAGCATACGTTGCAGCCATCACGCGCTGACCTGTTTCGCGAGACGCGCGGCTGACAAAATCAGTAAAGGGTTCATCGAATAGGCGAGCGCATTTACCGCGTGGCCCGATAGCTCCGATGGGCGGCAAATCGGTATCGTTGGGATGAACCACCACCATCACCGGCCTGAAGGCCCGCCTACCCCGCCTGCGCCGTTCCTGGCGCGCTATTCGCGCTGCGAGGCTGCGGTAGCTCATTGTGCGGCATCCTGGGCCTCTAGCGCTTCGATACGCTTTTCCAGTTCGCTACGCTCGATCATGCGGCTTGTCAGGTCCAGTAGGTAGGCGAGCCTAGTTGCCGTTTGCGTGGTAATCTCGCCATTGCGGGCCGCGATAAACAGCTTCTTCAACTCGCGCCGACAGTCGCGCACAGTTTCCAAGCGAAGTCGCGGGGAAGCGGCCTTGCGTGGGGTTGGGGGGCTAGCCTCTATAGCGCCTGTAGCGGGCAGTTTAGCCCAACTCGCGTCGCCATTTTTCGTATCTGAAGACTGATTATGAATTGGCCATCCGGACATTTTCTGCATTCTCACATGTATGCCCGGTTAGCTCGATACTTATCACAAGATTGGCAACGATCAACGATTGCAATCATTTCTTCGGGTAAGTCCGATGGAAGAAGGACAGTCCATTGAGCTTAAGCAAATCGCCGTGATGCGACCTCTCTACCAGGTCATCAAATACTTTGTTCAAAGGTTCGGAAATGCCCGCAACCTGTGTGCTGAAATCAAATTTTATCCTATTAATGCTATCGGCTTTCGCCCACATTTCATCATTGAGTTTAACTTCCAAACTGTCGCACAAATTTTCGATGATTTGCATGCATTCAGTATAGTGCCGACCAGCCTTATCTCTTGTAGCGACGTAGCCAAGACTGTCCGTTGGGTCGTCTTTCATGGCTTTGTAGCGCAGCGCGTTGCACATTAGGTCGAGCAAGACTTCACCGTAGTTCGGTGGAAATTCATCAGCTAGTTTTTCCATCTGTAATTCCTGTGCCCACAATGGAATGGGAAGCCGCGTCATCCTCCGCCAGAGATTTAAACATCACTTTGATTTTAAATAGCTTTGAGTCTGGTCGGCCGTTTTGGCCAAACTTTGGTCTTACCTTCGATCATTGAATGGACTTCATTTTCAACCTCCCTTCAAGTATAGATTGAGTGATATATTAATTTTAATGCCTTTTTCTGTTTTTTACCCGCTTGGATAAAGTTCAATAGCGCAGAAAACCTCGCTTTTCAATCCTATTTGACCATTTTATACTTTTATCCTATACACACAATCCTCGATTTTACTTCGATTATCCCAATGTCCTAGACAAAGACGACAAAATGATAAAATTTTGTTTTTATTCATTTTTATCACAAAATTGGCACAAAAAATTCGCTAAAATCCACCTTTCGCTCGCTTCATTACTTCATCAGGGTCGCTAACACCGAATGCGCGGGGTTGACGCCCATACTTTTCAGTCATTTGTTTGCGATTTATTTCACGGATAATGTCAGCTTCGAGCAGCGTTTTGATGACGCGTTGGATAGCATCTTTCGCGCCGCGCGGGTCTTTGGCGAACGTGGCACGCCGATAAAGGCGCTGTTGAATGTGCGACTGGGTAATCACGCCATCGCGATGATATGCCTCACGGCCATCCCAACCTTTGACGTTCTGCCAAGGTTGATTGCAGTAGTATTCGATGACTTCGCAAAGGGCACGTTCCTGCTTGGCTGGGTTGCCAGCTTCAGGGCCGGTTTCTCCGCTTTCAAACTTGCCAATGAGCGCGTGCGTTTGTGCGGCAATGAGATTCGTTGCCCACAATGCATCAGCATAGTTGACCAGCGGAGCTAGATGGTTTCTCGCTACCGCTCGTAAGGTCGCCAATTTCAGAGCTTTCAGATGCGCCCTGTTCCAAAGTTCTTTGGTCACTTCAGAATTGTGGGCATTGATTTCGTCAGTTACCCACTGGCCAAACTTGCGAAGCAGCTTACCGCCTTCGTCATCAGGTTGAACCGTTAGCGTGCGATTGCCGCTGTTGAGCTGGAGAGAGTAAGCGCAGAGATCAGCTAGCCTTTGGCGTAGCTCGCTAGTTGGTTCACTAGCTGGGTTTTCGTTTAGGGGTGATCGCTCGCCCGTAATTTCAAGAACAGTGAAGCGTGGGAGCAACCCGCTTAGCACCATACTTTCGCCAAGCGCCTCATAAACGACGCTAGGAACGCTCTCGCCTAATAACGTCAGGGACGGGCTGACTATCGAGCCGGTTTGCTTTTCGCGTTCGCTGTAGGCGAGCGGGTCAAAGACGCTGCCCGCACCGCTCTTACCATACAGGTCAAGCAACGTGGCCTTCAGCAATTCATCGTTCGGATTGACACGGGCCGATGCAAACGCCTTCAGCTTGTAGCCAAATTCGCCAGCGACACTCACAACCGATGACCGCTTATCGAGCCATTTGATTAAGCCGGGAGCCGACACAAGCGCCGGACCTTTGAACTCAATTGCAGCCGGAACGCCGCTGTCAGTCGCCACCGCCCGCAAGAGTTTCGATATACCGGACGCCGCTGCTTCTTTGCCCATACCGGTCGAAGCGAGCATTAGGAGATATTGGTTGAGGCCAGCGCCGGTAAATGTGTTGTAGCAACGCCCGCAAATGCCAGACAGCAAAGCAATTGCCCCGGCCATCGCAATATCGTGGTTAGGGTGCGGTGCGGCTGCTGCGATGAACGAAGCGACTTCATCTAGCAGGTCTATTGCCCTGGCGTCTTGGCCAGACGGATATGACGGTGTTGGCGGCATTGCTTACGCAGTCGCTTCTTCAAGCTTCTTTTCGATGAATGCTTGAATGTCGGATTGAGCTAGAACGGTCTTACGCCCAAGCTTAATGCGGCGAAGCTCACCGGTCTTCATCAAATCGTAGATGGCTGTTGTGCCAATGCTCAGTTGGCGCTTGGCTTCATCGACAGATAGTAACCTATCCATTGGCATATCCCTTCAATTGAAGGCTCGCCAAAAATGAAAAAAGAGCTGGCGAGCAATGATGCCGCCACCCCCTAAGGGTTACTCTTCAGTCACCGACACTTGGCCCACTTTGTGCCCCTAAAGGACCGAGCCTTGCCCGGTGCCAAGCCTTAATCTTGAAGGCTGCTGCCCTCCTTATGCTATGCCCGCATCTAATTTTGCAAGACAAAAATGCACGACCTGCACAATTTCGCAGAAGACCGCCGATTTTCAAACCTAAATGACTTCACGCATTGACACGACATTATTTATGCCAGCGAGAAAGTTACCCCAATCGTCCATCATCATCTTGCGCTTTTCAAAATAAGTAGTTCGCAAGTAAGCCGCTTCAATTGCGTTAGGGTTGGTATGGTTCAACGCAGCTTCAGCTACTTCGCCAGGGTAGTTAGTCGCATCAGCAACCCAATCGCGAAACGAGCTTCGCGCAGTTCCGTGGGCAGTGATGCCAGGATAGGCAGCTTTGAGTTGCTTGCTCACCGCCACGTCAGAAATCATACCACCGGTTGGGCCTGCAAAAACCCGCTTACCTTCAAGTCCAAGAGCCTTCATGTTTTCGAGAATTTCAATCGCTTCAGCATTGAGTGGAACATGATGCTCTTTGCCGTTTTTGCTGCGAGCTTCAGGCAAGCGCCAGACCCTTTCAGCTTCATCAATCTCGCGCCATTCCAGCCCGCGCACTTCGCCAGATCGAGCCGCCGTTAGAATGCTGAATCGCATGGCCAGCGCCGATACAACTTCAGGCTTCGCGCGAAGCTTCGCCATGATCGCCGGGACTTCGCGCCACGGTGCAGCCGCATGGGATTTGACCTTTTGCCGCTTGCCGAGTTTGCCAAAGCTGTTCTGCAAGTTGCCCTTCCATCGAGCCGGGTTAGCACGGTCAATGTCCAACTCATAAAATGCGTAATCTAAGACAGTCTCGATACGCATTCTGACCCGGCTGAAGGTTTCAAACTTTTCATCATCCCACAGGGGTTGAAGCGCCGCCTTCACATGATTGCGGGTTATGTCGGCAACTGGCCTTTTGCCAAGTTCGGAATAGACGTAATCGCGCAAGGTGTTGCGCCATTGCTGGCGATGTTTGGGATTGCGCCAGCCGCCTTCCTCCTTGCCAATGTAAGCCTTCGCCCATTTTTGGAACGTCTCGCCATCATCATCGCCAACCCGGAATCGCTCTCGCGGGTCAATGTCGTTTGCTAGGTCGCTACGAAGTTCCTCAGCAACGCGCCGCGCATCAGATAGCGAGCGAGCCGGATAAGCCTTCAAGCCAATTTCGATTGGTTTGCCGCGAAGTTCCGCATTTGCCCACGCTGCCGCTTGCGGAACTTTGAACCGAAAAAGCCAGCTTTGGCTTTCGCCGCGAAGCCGCAAATACAAGTTTCCGCCATCAGAAAGCAATTTAGCCTTACCCTTGCGGATATGCGCTTGGATTTCTTTATCTGTGAGTTGGTTCAAAGCCATGTTTTTCGCCACTTTTAAGCCAATGACCCGTCTTACCCATTGCCTTACCCTAGGTGTCAAAAACAGGCGAAATTGTGCGAAAGACTATGACGCGCCACGAAAGAAAAAGTCAAGTTTTCTGTGGTTTTCGAGCGAAAATCGGCCGATTTGCGCTGGTAAGTGGCGGAGAGGGTGGGATTCGAACCCACGGTACCCAGAAGGCACAACAGTTTTCGAGACTGCCCCGTTCGACCACTCCGGCACCTCTCCGTATTGGGTGCGCGCATTTGTTGAAAAGCGCAGCTTTGAATGGGCAGGCGTACGCGCCGCATTCCGGTCGGGAGCGCCGTTAGCGCAGGCCCCATGGCTTGCCAAGGGTAGAATGCCCCGCACCTTCGCATTTGGGCCACACAAGGCCGCAATTCGCGTCGAAAGCTGACCAAAACTGGGGAGTGATCCGTGCTTACGCTTGTTTTGCACCTGCGAAGGTCCATATTTGTGAATATGGAAAGTGCAGAGTTCTTCTCCAGCCAAGCGGGCCGTAAGTTGATTGCGCCACGCCAGCTTAAGGCTCGTTTCGGTATTGGCGACGTGGTCTGCCACCGTCTGTTCGATTTTCGCGGCGTCGTGTTCGATATCGACCCGGTCTTCGCCAATAGCGAGGAATGGTACGAGTCGATCCCGGAGGACATCCGCCCTCGCCGTGATCAACCTTTCTACCATCTGCTCGCCGAAAATGACGATGCGAGCTATGTTGCCTATGTCAGCCAGCAAAACCTGCTGGATGATGCGACAGGCGGGCCGGTCGACCATCCCACCGTTCCGCAATTGTTTGATGGCTTTAAGGATGGCCGGTATCAGATGCGCCGTTCCTTAACGCACTAAGCGCTGTAACGGTCTCCTAACTCTTCAGCTTCCATCCTGATTTCAGCACTGCATAGACTGCACCTGCCATCACCAGATTGAGCACCAGCAAGCCCACTGCTGCGCCCATAACCGCACCGTCAGAGCCTATATCGCTGCGGCCAAGGAAGCCATAGCGGAAGCCTGAGATCACATAGAAGAACGGATTGAAACGGCTGATCGCCTGGAACATCCCCGCCAAATTGTCGATCACGTAGAACGTGCCGGATAGCAGCGACAGCGGCGCAATCACGAAGTTGCTGATCGCGGCGTTGTGGTCAAATTTCTCCGCCCAGATTGAGGTCGCAAGGCCGAGCAGCGCCAACATCACCGTCCCCATTAGAGCGAACCAGATCACCGCCCACCAATGCTGAGGCGCCAAGGACACACCTGGCCACAGCAGCATCGCGAGCGACACCGCGCCGCCCACTGCGATCCCACGCGTTACCGCAGCCATAACGATCCCGCTCATTAGCTCTCCCGGAGACAATGGCGGCATCAAGAGGTCGATGATCGTCCCCTGAATCTTGCCCGACAGCAGCGAGAAGGACGAATTGGCAAAGGCATTTTGCATCATGCCCATCACAATCAAGCCAGGCGCGACGAAGCTGGCGAATGGCACACCCAGAACTTCGCGGCCCCCACGACCCAATGCGACCGTGAATATCACCAGAAACAGCAGAGTTGTGACCGCCGGGGCCCAGACAGTCTGCGTCTGCACCTTGAGAAACCGGCGAACCTCCTTAATATAGAGGCTCCACAATCCAACGCGGTTGATCCCGGTGATGAGCGGGGTTCCACGCGGTGGAAACTGAACGGTGCTTGGCGCGCCTGCACTGCTAGGCGACACTTCATTTAGGACAGCGTCTTGGTTTGCGCTGGATTGTGCTTGATCGGCCATAGAAGGTGCGGTTAGGGCGAAGGGGAATGGCATGCAAGTGCGGCGGGTTCGCCGGGCCGGTATGACTGGGGATGAGATTGATAGCGACCTTCGCACCACTGCGCGGGCCGTGCGCGCATTTGGCGCGATAGAGATGGAATGGAGTTTCAATGGCTTGGACCGATGAGCGAATTGGTACGCTCAAGAAGATGTGGGAAGGCGGCTCGACCGCCAGCCAGATTGCCGAGGAACTGGGCGGTGTTAGCCGCAATGCAGTGATCGGCAAGGCGCACCGGCTGGGCCTGAAGTCCCGCCCTTCCCCTGTGAAGGCCAATGAGAAGAAGAAGGCGGCCAAGAAGGCTGCGGCCAAACCAGCCGCCAAGAGAGCGCCGCCAAAGACCACCGCAAAGGCTCCCGCTGCTGCGGCAAAGCCTGCGGCGAGGCCAAGCGCTGGCGCGCCTACTGCTGCGCCAAGCGGCCCCGCGGCGAGCGGTATCCCGTCGCAGCCTCTGCCTGATCCGCGCCCTGATCTGCCCAAGATCGTCTCGGTTGGCCCTGGCGGCTTCCTGAGGCAAGGCCCCGGTGATCAGCAACCGCCGATCCCACCTGCGCCGCCCCGCCGTCTGGTGCCGGCCAAGCCAAGCCCCGAGATTGCGGACAAGACTAGCCTGCTCGACCTGTCTGAGAAGGTGTGCCGCTGGCCCATGGGTCATCCTGGCGAAGCGGACTTCCACTTTTGCGGAGAGGCCGTGAACCCAGGCTTTCCGTATTGCGTCGAGCATTGCGGCCGGGCCTATCAAGCGCAATTGCCGCGCGGTGCCCGCCGACCCCCACCACCGTTGCCGTTTGGCGGCCCACGGGTCCGCTAAGGCGCGCACTACCAGCATTGGCCGCGCATCCTTCGGGATGCGCCCACACCTCTGATGCGACAAGCGAGCTGCCCTACTGCGCGGCTCGCTTTGTCGTGCATCAGGCACGCTTGGAACGACTGGAACACAGTACAGGGTCAAAAATCCAATCGATTGAAGCCGTCGCAATTGATCGGAAAAAGCGATCACACGCGTCCGAACATCAGCCCATCTGTCAAAGCCTTCCGGACCGATCCCGCTTAAGCGCCAAACAGCCCGCCAGCTTAACCGCCCGGACAGGCACCAACACAACCGCAAAATACGCAAAAGGATTCGCCAAAGGATCATTCCCCAACCCTGCCCGTGCAAACCGGCAGTAGGAAAGTGTTTTGCGCTCCGCCCTTTGCGCGCCCTCCCCTCGGCTCGCCCAGACACCAGCCCCCACGCCCCAACGCACCTGTCCATAGGACGCCGCTCATGCCTTGTGTTCTTGAGGTCCGCCCGGCAACACGGCCTGCAAAACACGCCTAGTCATGCCGACATAACGGAGAACCCCATGCCCATTTCACTTCACGCCGCCTTCGTCCCCAGCGGGCTCCAAATGATCGGCACCGGACGCCATCTGCTCAAAAAGGGTGAGGCATGGTGCGATGCGCAGGGCAAAGACCATAGTGACGTTCTAGGCGCCCGGATTATCGAGGATATGCTGCCCTTCACCTATCAGGTGAAATGCATTGCAGAGCACACCGCAGGCGCGCTCGCCGCCATTCAAGTTGGTGTTTACAGCCCTGACCTGAACCCGCCTCCAGGAACCTTTGCAGATCTGCACGCAAAGCTCGACGGAGCAGAGGCAGCGTTGGGCGCCCTGACCGAGGAGCAAATGGAAAGCTGGATTGGTCAGGCAATGCGATTTGAATTCAAAGATATGGCGATGGATTTCACTGCGGAGAACTTCCTCCTCAGCTTTGCTCAACCCAATTTCTATTTTCACGCGGCAACCGCCTATGACATTTTGCGGATGCTCGGGGTTGAGGTTGGCAAGCGCGACTTTACCGGCGCTGTCCGGATCAAAATGCCATCATAATGTCGGCCAGCGGCGACCAGCGAAGGTTCGCCGCAGCTTCATGATTTTACGAGTGTTTACGCCTCCACGCGCTGCTTGCTTGGTAAGCAGGCGGCGACAATGCACGCACCGCCACTTGGAGCCCCAATGATGACCCTTTCAAAACTCACCGCCTCCCTCCTCCTCGCTGGTACCGCACTGGCTTTGCCCAGCGCCGCCCAAGCAGAAATTCCCGAGTCCGTGCGCGCGATGATTGAAAAGGCTGAGGAAAGCGATGATGTGGAGGCGATGCAGGTTTTGATCGACCTCGCGGATGAGACATTTCCGGGCAATGCCGACGAACTGAACACGATAATGGCGAGCTTTAAAGAGCGTGTCGCCGTAAAAACCGCGGCCGCACAGACGGCTGAGGCAGAGGCCGAAAAGGAAGCCATCCGCAATGCTGGCATCTTTCAAAACTGGTCTGGCAAGGGCGAATTTGGCGCGTTCCGGTCCACCGGTAATTCATCCAACACCGGGGTAACCGCCGGGATTGAACTGGGCCGCCAAGAATTGGGCTGGCAACAGAATTTTAAATTCCTCGCCGATTTCCAGCGCAGCAATGGCGTGACCACGCGCGAGCAATTCCTCGCCGCCTATCAGGCCGATGTCGACATCAGCGACCGCCTGTTCGCTTATGGCCTTGGTCAATGGGAACGTGACCGGTTTCAGGGCTTTTCAGCGCGCGTCTCTGCCTCGGGCGGCCTTGGCTACCGCGTGCTGACTGAAAACCCGACACTGACCGTACAGGCTGGCCCCGCATACCGCGTTACGCGCAGCACCACTGGCAATGTGTCACGCGATATCGCCGGGCTCGCCGCGCTCGATTTCGATTGGGAAATCGCGGAGTCCCTGAAACTCACTCAGGATACGAGCGCCTTTATCCAATCCGGCAACAGCACCTACACTAGCACCACCGGCCTGCAGGCGTCGCTCAGCGACAATCTGTCCGCGCGCATTTCCTATGCGGTGGAGCATGACACGAACCCGCCGCTCGGCGCGGTGCAAACCGACACGCTGAGCCGGATTACGCTGATCTACGACTTTTGAGGCGAGGTTCGGCGTTGGGGCGGAGGGTAGATTTGCGAGCCATGAGCTGCAAATCCGATCGTATTGTCACCTCCCTCCCGTTGATGAATCGCAGCGCGATTGACTGACAATCTTTGAGACATCCCAGATCTGGACCACCCCATCAGAGCTTGCGGTCATCACCCGGCAGCCGGACTGGCTAAACTGCGCACTTTGAAGGATGCCTTTGTTGGCAGAAAGGGTTGCCAGATGTTCGCCATTGTCGACATCCCATAGACGCGCTGTCTCGTCATAGCTTGCCGTCAGAAAGCTCTTACCATCTCGGCTGAAACTTAAATCGACTATCCAATGATCATGTCCCGATAGCGTAGACAGATGTTCACCCGTTATCGCATCCCAGATACGCGCAGTTCCATCAGTGGCTGCTGTCGCGATCAATTTCCCATCCGGACTAAAGTGTTGATCTAGGACAGTCCCAGAATGGCCCGACAGTGTCGTCAAGAGATTGCCAGACCGCACGTCCCAAACACGTGCTGATTCATCGCCACCAGAGGTTACTAATCGAGTGGCAGTGGGGCTAAAGCTTGCGAAACTTACATAGCCAACACCTTTATCATGAACCTTCATAGTTCTTAGAGGTTCACCAGTCGACGCGCTCCAGACACGCGCAGTGTTATCGCCGCCAACCGTCAAGATGCTGGTTCCATCCATGCTAAAATGGGCAGCGCTTACACCATAGGCATGTCCAACCAATGTGGTGAGATGTTCGCCTGTAGAAACAGCCCATACTCGCGCGGTACTATCCAGACTAGCTGTGACAACTCGCGAACCATCTGTGCTAAAGGATGCCGAGTAAACCCAATCGGAATGACCAGAAAGTGTTGCTAACCTTCTGCCCGTACTCACATCCCAAATGCGCGCTGTCCCATCCTGGCTTGCGGTTACGATCTTAGAATTGTCGGGACTGAACTCCACAGTATTGATTGTTTCGAAGGCTTCGTTCGTGCCAGTCGCGTGACCTGCCAAGGTCGTTAAATGGTCGCCAGACAATGCATCCCAAATTCGGATCTTTGCGTCACTATCAGCTGTCGCGACCTTTAAGCCGTCTGGACTGAGGCTCGCTCCAACTGCTGCTTGATCATTATTGAGAGTTATTGCGGTCGGCAGATCATTATCCGCTTTCGAGTCCCCTGGAAGCGAATTCGGCGCGGAAACTGCTTTGTATTCTGAGGCTCGCTTAGCGAATGCATCGGGCACATTCGCGTTCAAGACAGAAATAAAGGAGGCACCCAATATGAGTGACAAAAGCACAATGCCGGTCGCCAACCTCCAATTCATTTTATGAGTGTTCCTATTGCTGTCATTAAGAGCGCAGATGCGCTCACGTTCGTCTGCGGCTAGCTTACTTCCGCGCAAACCAGATCACGTGATGCGCGCCTTTGTTGTTCGGGCGGGAGCGCACGCGTCGTTCTTCTACGTTCAAGCGGGCATCTTGCAGGCGGCGTCTAAAGCCATGGTCGGGCGCAGCAGACCACACCGCCAACACGCCGTCAGGGGTGAGAGCATCGCGCGCTTTGGCCAGGCCGGTGCGCGAATAAATGCGGTTGTTATCCGCCCGCACCATGCCATCTGGTCCATTGTCGACGTCGAGCAGGATCGCATCAAACTTCTCGCAGGTGCCATCATTCGCATCATCGATCAGCGCGGCGACATCGCAAATCTTGAGGTCCAGGCGCGGATCACCAAGCGCATCGCCGGTCAGCTCTGCCATTGGCCCCTTTGCCCATTCGATGATCTTGTCGGAGATTTCGGCGACCACCGCCTCTCCCTTGTCCCCCATCCGCGCAAGCGCCGCGCGGTAGGTAAAACCCATCCCATATCCGCCGATCAGAATGCGCGGGTTTTCCTTCTCCATCCGGTCAAAAGTGAGCTCGGCCAGCTGCTCCTCTGAGAAGCGCATGCGCGTGCTCATCAGCTCATTATAGCCCAGCACGATCATGAAATCGCGCCCGTGGCTGTACAGCTCAAGCACTTCCCCATCGGGGATTTCAACGGTGTCAATCAGTTCACGTTTTAGCATGGTGGCGCTTTAGTCTTGTGGCGTGCACAACACCAGCCCGCGCCCCTTAGCTAGGCCCTCCACTCATACAGTTGCTTCCAAGACCATGTTCGTGGGTGTTTCAGCAGCGCGTTTCACATTTCCGAAGCCGGCTTGGCCCAAAACCTCAGCCAGCCGTTTCTGACCGGCCTGCGCGCCAAGGCCCAGAGCCACATCCTGAGATAGCGAATTGGGCGTGCAAACCGTGGTCGAAAAGGCGTAGAAAATTTGCCCCAGCGGGTTCATATTTTCCGCCATGCTGTCACCGGCCATCGGTTCGACCAACATAAAAGTGCCATCGTCCTTAAGGCTTTCGCGCACATGCTTTGACGCGCCAACGGGATCACCCATATCGTGCAGAGCATCAAAGATGCAGGCGAAGTCAAAGCCGTTCCCGGGATAGTCCTGCGCGGTTGCCACAGCGAACTCGATATTACTCAAGCCCGCTTCATCGGCTTTTCGCTGCGCCTCCTCAATCGATGGCGCATGATAATCAATGCCAACGAAATGCGAGTTGGGATAAGCCTGCGCCATCAGAATGGTTGAGGATCCGTGCCCACAGCCAACATCGGCGACCTTTGCCCCGCTTTTCAGTTTATCCTCAACGCCCGACAGCGCCGGTATCCAGTTTTCAATCAGGTATGCGGCATAGCCTGGCCGGAAAAAGCGATCCGTACCGCAGAACAGGCATTGCGTGTGATCGCCCCATGGGCGGCCTTCTCCGCTACGAAAAATCTTGGTGGCTTTTTCATGCCCTTCATATTGCGAGACGACGGCTTGAATAAAGCCTTGCAAGCATGCCGGTTGTCCTTCCCGGCCGAACACCAACGCTTGTTCTTCAGTAAGTGAGAAACTGTCATCCTCGGCATGATGTGTGACATAGCCAGCGGCGCATACCGACCCGAGCCATTCACGCAGATATTTGGGGTTGTGCCCAGTCCGCTCTGCGAATTGATCAAGAGTTAGGCGACCTTGACCGTCCAAGGCATCGAATAGCCCCGATTGATCGCCGAGATACGCCATGTAGAGGCTGAGCGCCCCGGCAACATCGCCGATAGTCTTACCGGCGAGCGCTTCCAGCTTTTCCAAATCTACGCCACTCATCCCACGTTCTCCTATGCGGTTAAAACGTGCGACCCAGTCAGTTTTTTGCTTGGCGAAACGACTCGCCTGATGAAGCAATGGTAACACGAAATCTGCGGCATTCCCTCATGGGCACAAAAAAGGCCGCCTGGATCAACTCCAAGCGGCCCTTTTACTGCCTAATTGAAAGACTTAGTCTTTCAGGAAGTCCGGCATTGCGGCTGGGCCATCGCTGTCCCCGCCTTTGTCGCCGCCGCCGCCGCCACGTGGGCCGCGACCACCGCCGCCGCCGCGTGGACGACGATCGCCGCCACCGCCACGGCCACCGCGGTCACCGCGCGGCTTGTTTTCGCGTGGTGGGCGGGTGTCTTCCAGCTCTTCACCGGTTTCCTGGTCAACAACGCGCATAGACAGGCGGACCTTGCCGCGCTGATCGATCTCGAGAACTTTGACCTTCACTTCTTGGCCTTCGGAAACAACGTCGGTGACTTTCTCAACCCGCTCGTTCTTCATTTCTGACACGTGGACAAGACCGTCCTTGCCGCCCATGAAGTTCACGAATGCGCCGAAATCAACGATGTTGACGACCTTGCCGTTGTAGATTTTGCCAACTTCGGCCTCTTCAACGATGCCTTCGATCCATGCCTTAGCAGCTGCGATCTCATCAGCGTTTGAAGAGCTGATCTTGATCGTGCCTTCATCGTCAATGTCGACCTTCGCACCGGTTTCAGCGACGATCTCACGGATGACCTTGCCGCCCGTGCCGATGATGTCGCGGATCTTCGACTTGTCGATCTGCATGGTTTCGATGCGCGGTGCGTGCTTGGAAACTTCGCCGCGTGACGCGCCGAGTGCTTCGGTCATCTTGCCCAGGATGTGCGCACGGCCAGCTTTCGCCTGCTCCAGCGCCTGGGTCATAATTTCCTGCGTGATGCCGGCAACCTTGATGTCCATCTGAAGGCTGGTGATGCCTTCCTCAGAACCGGCGACCTTAAAGTCCATGTCGCCCAGGTGATCTTCATCACCCAGAATGTCGGACAGAACGGTGAAGTCTTCGCCTTCAAGGATCAGACCCATCGCAATACCGGAAACCGGACGCTTCAATGGAACGCCAGCGTCCATCATCGAAAGCGAGCCGCCACAAACGGTCGCCATCGAAGACGAGCCGTTGGACTCGGTGATGTCTGACAGAACGCGGATCGTGTAAGGGAAATCCTCAACACTTGGCAGAACCGGGTGCAGCGCGCGGAATGCGAGCTTGCCGTGGCCGGTTTCGCGGCGGCTGGTAAAGCCGAAGCGGCCCACTTCGCCGACCGAATAGGGCGGGAAGTTATAGTGCAGCATGAAGTTGCTGTAAGAGAGGCCTTCCAGCCCATCGATCATTTGCTCAGCATCTTTGGTGCCGAGCGTGGTGGTGCAGATCGCCTGCGTTTCACCGCGGGTGAACAGCGCCGAACCATGGGTGCGTGGCAGCAAGCCGACCATCGCCTCAATCGGGCGAACTTCGTCGGTCTTACGGCCATCGATACGTTGACCATCCTTAAGGATCGCCTTGCGAACGATGTCGCTTTCCAGCTTCTTCACGAGCTTAAGAATGCCCATGTATTGTGCTGGATCGCTCTCTTCGAGATCGGCAAAGTGCTCGCGCGCTTTTGCACGGGCTGCGTTGACGGCGTCCTGACGGGCGCTCTTCTCAGTCAACTTGTAAGCCGCTGCCATGTCGTCGCCGATGGCGCCGCGCAGCTGCTCAAGTGCGGCTGATTTGTCTTCAACCGGAGCGAGTTCCCAAGGATCCTTTGCAGCTTGTTCAGCCAGATCGATGATCGCGCCGATTACCTTGCGGCTTTCCTCGTGTGCGAACATCACCGCGCCGAGCATTTGCTCTTCGGTCAGTTCTTTCGCTTCGGATTCGACCATCATCACCGCGTCTTGCGTCGCAGCGACCACGAGGTCGAGATTGCCCTCTTCGCCCAGCGCATCGGTGATGGTTGGGTTGAGGACGTATTCGCCTTCATTGTTGAAGCCAACGCGCGCCGCGCCGATTGGGCCCATGAATGGCAGACCGGAAATCGTCAGAGCAGCGGAGGCTGCGATCATCGCAAGAATATCTGGCTCAGTTTCACCGTCATATGACAGGACCTGACAGATTACATTGATCTCGTTGTAGAAACCTTCTGGGAACAGCGGACGACATGGGCGGTCGATCAGACGGCTGGTCAGCGTTTCCTTTTCAGTCGCGCGGCCTTCGCGCTTAAAGAAGCCGCCTGGGATCCGGCCCGCGGCTGAGAATTTTTCTTGATAGTGAACGGTCAGCGGGAAGAAATCCTGGCCTTCCTTCACAGATTTGGCGGCGGTGACTGCGCACAGCACCACGGTTTCGCCATAGGTGGCCAGAACAGCGCCGTCGGCTTGACGAGCAATACGGCCGGTTTCCAGAGTGAGGGTTTTCCCGCCCCACTCCAGCGATACGGTTTTCGTGTCGAACATTGATTTTCCTTTTGAACCCGCATGGCGCCTTATTGCGCGGCGGGGCCTACATGTGCCGGGGATACCGTCCCGGTCCGGTGCGGGGGCTTTTTCTATCCCCCAAAGGCTCTGCCGCCGAATTGCAGCCAGTGCCGATTTGTCAGCTGTAGCGCATCATCGCCCTACAGCCCAAAGCAAAACGGCCCCCGTTGTGGGAGCCGCCTGCAAAACTCTTATTTCCGCAGACCCAGTTTCTGGATCAGGGCGTTGTACCGCTCAACATCTTTCTTTTTGAGATAGGCGAGCAGGTTACGGCGCTTGTTGACCATCATCAGAAGGCCGCGGCGCGAATGGTTGTCTTTATGGTTGCCTTTAAAGTGATCGGTCAGGTTGCGGATACGCTGGGTCAGGATCGCGACCTGTACCTCAGGACTTCCGGTGTCACCCTTACCTTGGGCGTTGTCCTTGATGATCTTGGCTTTTTCTTCGGCAGTTACCGACATAATATTCTCTCTTACTCAGCGACATCGGGAAGGTTAAAGCCCCGCACGATTTTGGTCGTACCGTCGATCAACTCAATCAGCGCCACCGGAACATTGTCCAGCATCGCGCAATAGAGCCCATCGGTTTGGGGCAGTTCAGACAGGACCCGGCCCTGGCGGACCGCCTGCGCGCTAGTCTGATCGAGGATTAAGGCCGGGATGTCGTCCAGCCCCGCCTCGAGCGGCAGGAGTAGGTCAGATAGTTGCGCGCCATTAGCTTGTTTCTTCAACTTGTCCAGCGAAATCGACTGGTTTTCAGTGAATGGCCCCGCCTTTGTGCGCCTTAGATAGGTAACATGACCGCAGGTCCCCAGCGCGCGGGCGATATCGCGGGCAAGCGAGCGGATGTAGGTGCCTTTGGAAACATGGGCTGAGAGGGTGATTTTCGTTAGCCTCTCGTCACCCTGAACTTGGTTCAGGGTCCATCCCTCAGAATGCTCCTCAAAGTCTGAGCTGGCGGTGGGTGTTGAAACAAGTTCAGCATGACACGGCGTGAGAGCGTGGATCGTCACCGCCCGTCTCTTCAGCTCCACCTGCTCGCCCGCCCGCGCCAGATCATAGGCGCGCTTGCCGTCCACTTTCAGCGCGGAATAGGCCGGCGGCACCTGCTCAATCGGCCCGGTGAAATCAGGCAGCACGGCCATGACCTTGTCCAAGGTCGGCATGACATCGCTGCGCTCGATTACCTCGCCCTCAGTATCGAGCGTGTCCGTCTCCTCGCCAAAAAGGATCGTGAAATCGTAGATCTTGCTGGCATCCAACATCCGCCCCGCCAGCTTGGTCGCCTCGCCTAGCGCAATCGGCAACACTCCCTCGGCCAGCGGGTCGAGCGTGCCGCCATGCCCAACCTTGGTCTTGGCATAGCCGCCTTCGCGCAAAACGCGCTTCACCGCGCCGACAGCCTGCGTCGAGCCAAGCCCGCGCGGCTTATCGAGGATTATCCAGCCGTGCGGTGCGGGATGGATTGGGACGGGACGATTACTCATCCCGCCCCGCTAGGGACTTGTACCCAATCCCTCAAGCCGCTTCGGGTGATGCCTCTCCCTGGGTATCAGCGCCACCCAGCGCGAACACTGGCGTTTCGCCGTAGGCGAGCTTGTTCATCACCAGCGCTGTGAGGATCGACAGCAGCAATGTGACCGCCATGCCGTGGATGTAATGCGCAGGCTCCCAAACCATGCTCCAGAAGCCATAGAACGCAACGCCCGTGACCACACCGATCATCGCCGCTCCGGCCTTCACATTCTTGAACAATAGGCACACCACGAAGGCGCTGAGGATTGGCATGGATAGCAAGCCGTAAAGCTCCTGCACCGTGTTGATCAGGCTTTCCTGACTGGCAAAAAATGGCACCAACAGCAGCGCCAGCACCGACATTGCGATCGACACGATCGCGCTCAGCTTCGCCACCGAGGTTGGTCGGTCAACATAGGCCTCGTGAATATCGCAGACATAGAGCGCCGCCGACGCGTTGAGGATGGAGTTAAAGGTGGTGAGCACCGCCGCCGCCAGAGCCGCGGCGAACGCGCCAGACAGCCACAACGGCAGAACGTCGCCAACAATCCGCCCGTAAGCCGCATCGCCCACATCGCCATAGAGCTTGTAGGATACGATGCCCGGGATCACGACAATCGCAGGCACAATCAGCAATCGAATGCCCGCCGCTGTCAGCACGCCTTTTTGCGCTTCCTTGATATTGGGCGCGGCCATGGCGCGCTGAGTGATCGTCTGATTGGTTGACCAGTAGAAGGTCTGAATAAAGATCATCCCGGTCAGCAGAGTGTGCCACGGGATTGGACTGTCATTGCTGCCAATCAGGGTTAGACGGTCCGCCGGAATACCTGTCAGGTCGAAGTCGATGGCTTGCAGCGCGAGGAACACGACCAGCAAGGCGAGGCCTAGGATCAATACGCCGGAATAGGTGTCAGACACCGCAACCGCCCTCAGACCTCCGAAGATCGCATAGCACGCGCCCACAATCGCCAGGACCACAGCGACGATCAACAGGTTCTCCAGCCCTGTATCCAACCCGACCATGGAGAGCAGGAACAGCGAGCCACCATAGAGGATCGCCGGCAGGAAAATGAACAGATTGCCGAACAGGAACAGCACGCTGATCAGCGCGCGAATGTTCTTGTCGTTGTACTTCTTCTGCAGCAGCTCGGTCGTCGTGGTGCAATTGTTTTTGTAATAAACCGGCAGGAACACAAACGTCAGGATCAGCAGGCCCGCTACCGCGGCAAATTCCCACCACGCCAGCAGTGCCATCTGGTTGCCATTCATCCCGATCAGTTGATCAGTGGAGAGGTTAGTGAGCGTGATCGAGCCAGCGATGAAATACCACTTCAGGCCCCCGCTGGCGAGGAAGTAGTCCTTCTCGCTTTGGTGACCTTCACCCAGCTTGCCGCGGCAATGCATGTAGGTAGCAAACGCGATCAATGCGGTGATGGTCACAAAAACCGCAATTTGGATAGTACTCATCGAAAACTCTCTCCCTGCGAGCACTTCACCGGTGCCTCGCCTTATGCCCCACTGTCACAAGTTCCTGCGCCACCGGCAAGCCTGCGTTTACTCTCTTGCCCGAATAAACTGTCTTCAAATACAGCGAAGGCGGGTATTCCGTCATCCGGAACACCCGCCCTCCCCGCTCATCGCGTGACACGATGAAGTGCGACCCTCACACGCTTAGAACTTCGCCCGAACACCTGCGGTGTAACGAGCTCCGGTGCGCTCATAGGTCAGGATCCGGTTACGGAAACGTGAGAAGTCGCGTGTATCCTCATTGAGGACGTTGAGGCCCTCGATAAAGACCTGGAACTGATCAGTGATCTCATAGCTGGCCGAGAAGTCGACTTGGCCAAAGCTCTCACGTTGACGTGGTTCACTCTGATCAGCGTTTTCTTGCACCAGGAAGCCGTCACGATAGTTGTACGAAACGCGCGCCGAGAATGGGCCGCTCTCATAAAAACCAGTGAGGTTGACGGTGTGCGGTGTGAACCCGTTAAAGCCGAGATCGCCAATTGGAGCGTTGTCCTGGCTTGAGTTCACATAAGTGTAGTTGATGATGCCGCCAAAGCCGTTGTCGAACGTCTTTTGGAAAGCAATTTCCGCCCCGCTGATGCTGCCGGAGAGGCCATTGCGCTGACGAGTGTCTTGGAAGGTCACATCTACTGGTGTGTCAACAGTCAACCCGCCATTACCGGCTGGGAAGATAACAACACCCGGTACTGGCAATGTCGATTCCTCCAGGAATCCGCCTAGCTCCTTGTGGAAGCCAGCCACACTGAAATAGCTCAGCGAGTCGAAGTACCATTCAAACGAAACATCGAAATTGTCCGCTTCAAACGCTTCGAGCAATGGGTTGCCGCCGCCGCTGAGCGGTGCGTCAGAACGACCGCCGAACGTGTTGGCCACGCCCAAAGCGGTTAGCGTCGGACGAGTCACTGTGCGAGCATAGCTCAGACGCAGCACTGTTTCCGGTGTAGGTTCAAACCTGAAGCTCGCAGATGGAAGGAAGTTCACATAGTCATTTGGAACAGAGACATTCGTCGGGTCACCAAAAACCACTTCAAGCTGGGTGTCTCCAGGGGTCTCGCGGAATTCGATAACTGGCTGATCGATACCGCTCGACAGAACATCGGTGAAGGCAATGCGGAAGCCGATATTGGCCGACCACGGCAAATCGCCACCAAAGTCGCCGCCCCATTCCGTACCGAAATGAGCAGCATAGATTTGCTCTTCAACCGCAAAGCTGCCGCCCGGATTGAAGGTTGGCGTGAAGATACCGAGTTCCGGATCAAGACCGCCACTGTTCAGATAGGCGATCAGTTCGGCTGTGTTGCCACCGGTACGATCAGGGTTCTGTAGATTGGCGATATTGTTCAACTGAGCAAATGCGTCGGCAAAGCTTGCCGTCAAAATTTGTGCTGGAACAGTGTCAGCGCCGTCTACGCCGCTTAGGAAGTTATCGAATGAGAATGTACTGAGGATCGAGGTATCGAACGGCACCGTGTATCCGCAGAATGCACAAAAGATTTCTGCTGCAGAGATATTCCCGAAATCAGGCGCTGCGAAGTTATCGAACAGATCCTGAGTTTTCTCACGATCAGTGTAGATGCCGCCAAACGTGATCTTACTCAAAGGCCCCGCATCAACATCCCACTCGCCGTCAAAGCGCGCTTCGAACACTTCATCTTCAATTCTAGTGCGGTTGACGTTCACAAAGTGGAGACGCTGAATGCTCTCATCGACAAAGTCAGCGGCATTGATGTTGGTGATTGTCGAAATCCCATTTGTGCTGGTCGATTCGATCAACGGCGATGTGGGAGCAAGCGCGCCCAGAACCAAGAATGGGTTGGTACCGTCACGTGTCGCACGTGACCATGCCACGTCAGCCACAAATGTCAGGCTATCACTCGCTTCGAACTCGAAATTACCGCCAAATGCAAATGTCTCAGCCAAACGATTGTTCGAGGTGAGTACGTTGTCATTTTGCGACAGGCCAACGGTATCCGCGATGTCGGGATTGCGCACGGCGAAATCTTGACTTGGCCGGCTGAAGGACGTGACCGTGCCGTTTGCATCGATCTGCGGATCGAGGAACGGTGGGCTGAAGAAACCAGAGAATTGCTGGTCGAATGAATCAACCTCAAACCGCGAATACAAACCATCAAATGTCGCTTTAAAAACATCCGATGGCGCGAATTGAATTGCACCATTCAAAGTCAGACGTTCACGATCTTGAACATCGCGGCTAAAGATAACCTGTTGCTGGACCCGTGCGCCAGTTGGCAGTGCGCCAATATCTGCGGCTTGAAGGCCAGTTGACGATTCAGGCGCAAAGATCGCCGCATCGCCTTCACGAAGCGCAAAACCATTGGTGATGTTGCGATCGATCTGCGCATCACGCTTGTTGTACGATGCACCGAAGAGCACGCCAAAGTCACCATTTGACCAGGAGACAACCCCACCAACGTCTGCACCAAATTCTTCGCTCAGGTTTTCATAAATACCTGCTGCGGAAATAGATGCGTTGAACCCCAGCGGACGATCCAGCGGCCTTGCAGTAGTGATATTCACGACTGCGCCGATCCCGCCTGATTGCAGGCCGGACTGCGATGACTTGTAAACCTCAGCCGACTGGATGATGTCCGCAGACAATACGTCAAAAGAAAACTGACGCCCTGGATTGTCCGTCGCTAGCGTCCGACCATTCAAAAGAACCGCGTTAAATTCCGGGCCAAGGCCGCGAACAGTGATGGACTGGCCTTCCCCGCCAGACCGATCGATCGCCACACCGGTGATGCGTTGGAGCGCCTCAGCAACGTTTTGATCGGGGAACTTGCCAACGTCTTCGGCAGAGATTGCATCAACGACAACAGAGCTGTCGCGCTTCAGATCAATCGAATCCTGCAAACTCTTACGAAAACCGGTAACGATGATGGCATTGCCTTCACCTTCCGCTTCCGCCGTTGCTGGCGCAGCTTCATCCTGCGCATAGGCTGGTGCCGAAATGGCAATTGCTGCGAATGCAGCTGATTGAGCCAACACGGCCCGCTTCGAAATTCTCATGGCTTATCTCCCTTAGCCCTGCCCCGCCGACGGACGCATAGGGAATGCGAACAATCGAACGACACAATTCGTCAAAAAACTGTTTGAAAATGCAAGAGGTTCGCAGATCATGCGCTGAGCATTCAGGCCCCCAAGGGCACATGTGCAAACCCGTCTCGTCACGCGAGTGGCATCCTCCTCTTCCCACCGAACACCCAATTGACATGATCGCATCTGCGACCTGAGGCGTTTCGGTTGCGGCAGTTAACGCGTTGTTGCGTTAATCTGACGTAGACGTGAAAATGGCGCGCAGACCAACGAAAGCCATAGGCAGATTGGACTGGCATGAACTTTTTGGGAGTTTCACACAGTCAATTTGCGCGTGCTTTCCCAAGTGTCATAAATTTGCAACGCAAGGCTACGGCACGCCCTTAGCAAACTAACATGTTAGTCAAATCGCGATCCCAAATCATCAAATCACATAGGATCACGGCCAATTCGGGAGCGATATTCAGATGGCGACCACCCAACCGTTTTGCTGAATTGGCGGCTAAAGTGATATTCGTCACAAAAGCCTAGCTCATCAGAAATATCGCGCAGCAATACGCCTGGTTCGCTGAGCATTTGGCAAGCTCGCTCCATTAAGAGACCAGTGCGATAGCGCCCAGGAGAGCGCCCGGAAAGCTTGCGAAACCGCTTGCGAAACGCCTCATAGGACTGATCCACTTGCTGCGCCGCCTGGCGCACATCCATGGTTGCTGCAATCGCTGCCTTGGCCCGCTCGAGCCAGGCAATATCGCCGCCCAAGTCCTCTTCACCGGCCTGGGTGATGTCCGCAAGCAGTTCCTGCAAACGGATGGACTCGCGCAGCAACTCGTTCTCTGTGTGCGCATCAGACTGGTTGATTATCGATAGTATCCGATCACGCCAAAAATCCATCGGACGCAGAGGGATGACCGGGCGATCGCGGTCGAAACATCCACCCTCGCGCCACATGTCGAACACTGGCCCTTCAAACACGAGATAGAATTCGTCCCAGGTCTCACCGCGCTTTGGCCCGTACCAATGCTCGACCCCTGGAAAGATCAGGATGGCATCGCCTGCGCGCACGGGCAGGTTGAGCCCGTTCTCATCGCGGTAAGAGCCTTCACCCCGAGTCACATAGACCAAGGTAAAATGAGGCAAGGTGCGCCGGGCGGTCAAAACACCCACACCTTTATTGAGGAAACAGGCCAGCTTTATCCCACCAATAGGCGACAGATGCAGGTTCTGTTTATATACCTTTTCTTCCCACATCACGTTTCCTCAGACTTCGTTTCCCTATCCGGATACCAAAAAATTCATGCTTGTCCAAAAACCCACTTCACAAATGTGCGTATCTAGCGTGAAGGTTCGGCGGGGCATTACGTTGCGTAAACGTATTGCGAGAGAGGATGGATAGGTTGGATGGCAAATAGTGCCACATCAGAAGACACATTGCCGAACCAAGGGTTCGATTTTGAACATGGCGGAGATAGCGCCGTGAGCAGCGAACTTGCCGTTCATCATCATGGCCCTGCGCCTGCCGGCGATCCAGTTGATGAGGCAGAGGGCGAGCACCAATTTATTGCGCTTCGCGGTGGCGGCACGTTTGTCGCGATTGAGGCGACCAAAGGCGCGCGCCCAATCATCCTTTATGCCGGTCCCGATATGCCGAGTGTTGAGCCATCTGAACTGGCCACGCTCGCGGTGCGTCAGCACGCACCGGGTACCGCAGCGGTTCCGCTACGCGGTTCTATGATCAACGAGGTGGGCACCGGGATTTCGGGGCCATCCGGCCTGATCGCGCATCGCGGCGGACAAGATTGGGCGATTGATTTGCGCCTCGTCATGATTGAGCAGCGCGGTGAGCATGAAGTCACCCTGTGCTGCGAAGATACCAATACCGCGGTCGCCGTATGCCACACGCTCACACTCGATCCCGGCACTGGTGTACTCACGAGCAGCACCGAGATCGAGAACCGCGCAGATAGCGAACTCGGACTGGATTGGGCGGCTGCGCTATGCCTACCGCTTGACCAGAGGTTGGAGCGTATTTTCAGCTTCACTGGCCGCTGGTCGGGCGAATTTGCGATAGAAGAGATCGCCCCTTTCCAAGGCAGCATCGTGCGCGAAAACAAGGCTGGACGGACCAGCCACGATGTCTATCCCGGAGCATTCGCCGGCACGCATGCAACATCTGAGGACAGCGGCATGGCTGCGGGCTTTCACCTCGCCTGGAGCGGGAACAGCCGTTTGCGCGTCGATCGCCACAACGATGGCCGGTCCCTCATTCAAATAGGTGAAATGTCCTTCCCCGGCGAGATCAGCCTGGGCCGTGATGAAACCTATCGCACGCCTGATCTGATCGCTGCTTGGTCGCAGCAAGGCTTCAACGACGTATCACAGCGTCTGCACGACCACCTCTGCGATGAAGTGCTCGACAAGCGCAGCTTCGCAAAGCCACGCCCCGTGCATTACAACACCTGGGAAGCGGTCTATTTCGACCATGACGAGGCGACGCTGATCGCGCTCGCTGAACACGCCGCCGCTGTGGGCGCAGAACGCTATGTGCTCGACGATGGCTGGTTCGGCGGACGCCGCCACGAGGATGCTGGCCTCGGTGATTGGTGGGTCTCAGACGCGGTCTATCCCGGCGGGCTTCACGCCATCGTCAACCGAGTCAAAGAACTTGGCATGGAGTTCGGCCTTTGGTTTGAGCCAGAAATGGTCAATCCGGACAGTGACCTGTTCCGCGCGCATCCCGACTGGGTGCTGGGCGCAGACGGCGTCGATGCAGTTCCATTCCGCGGGCAATTCACGCTCGATCTGACGCGCCGCGAGGTATTCGATTATCTGTTCGACAAGATCACCAATCTGGTGACCGAATATGGCATCGCCTACATCAAGTGGGACATGAACCGCGACACAAATTATCCGGGCAGCGGTGGTCGCGGGGCGATGCATGCACAAACGCAGGCGGTCTATAAGCTGATGGAGAGCCTGCGCGCTGCCCATCCTGATCTGGAAATAGAGAGTTGCTCATCCGGCGGCGGGCGCGCCGACTTTGGCATCTTGCGCTATTCCGACCGGATTTGGACCTCGGACAACAACGACGCGCGCACGCGTCAACACATCATGCGCGGCGGCAGCCACTTCCTGCCGTTGCGGGTGCTGGGCAATCATGTAGGGCCGAAGAAATGCCACATCACTGGCCGCCAATTCAGCATGCATTTCCGCGTCGCCAGCGCGATATTCGGCCATATGGGCATGGAGCTGGACCTGCGCGATGAGAGCGAGGCGGATCTTGAAACACTCAAAGCTGGGATCGCTTTGCATAAGAAGCACCGCAATCTGATCCATGGTGGACGTTTCCTGCGCCTTAAATCAACCGCGACCACCAATATGATTGGCTGCACCGCGCGCGATCAAAGCGAGGGGCTGTTTTCCTACGCCAAGCTCGAAAGTGAACTTAACACCCTGCCCGACCGGATCATGTTCGGCGGACTCGATCCAGCACGCCACTACCGGGTGCAAATGGTCTGGCCATTGGCGAACCCTTCGCTCAGCACGCCCTCTATCATTGAGGCGGCGAAGCTGCTTGAAGGCGGAACGACATTCTCAGGCGCCGCGTTAATGGGCCACGGGATCCAGCCGCCGCTGACATTCCCCGACACCTGCCTGATCTATCATTTGGAAGCGACCGACTAACCCATGAGCCAGAATGCACAGCACAGCGAAGAGATGTTTGATCTCTTGGTGATTGGCGGCGGCATCAATGGCGCCGGGATTGCCCGTGATGCGGCCGGACGCGGCCTTAAAGTGTGCTTGGTGGAGAAAGATGATCTCGCCAGTCACACCTCCAGCGCGTCGACCAAGCTTGTCCACGGCGGCCTGCGTTATCTGGAGCATTTGGAATTCCGCCTGGTGCGCGAAAGCCTGATCGAGCGAGAGCGCCTGCTCAAAATCGCCCCGCACATCGTCTGGCCACTGAGATTTGTGTTACCGCATGACAAGGGTTTGCGGCCCGGCTGGCTGCTGCGGCTTGGCCTGTTCATGTATGATCATCTGGGCGGGCGCAAACTGCTGCCCCCGACCCGCACGGTGAACCTGCGCGAGGCCCCGCATGGAGGCTTTCTCGAAGACCGGCTGGTCAAAGGGTTCGAATATTCAGACTGCTGGGTCGAGGATTCGCGCCTGGTTGCGCTCAATTGCATGGATGCGAAAGAACGCGGCGCGGACATTCGCACGCGGACCGAATGCACCGGCCTATCCCGTGATGGCCAGCACTGGAACGCAGCGCTAAACGGCCCCGATGGCGAAGCCCATGTGCAGGTCCGCCAAGTCGTTAACGCCGCTGGACCATGGGTCGACAAAGTGCTGGGCCGGGCGATCCCGCGCGAAAGCCACGAGAACCTTCGGCTGGTCAAAGGCAGCCACCTGATCTTCCCCAAGCTGTTTGAGGGGACACACTGCTATATCTTTCAAAATAAGGATGACCGGATCATCTTTGCGATTCCCTATGAGCGGGACTTCACTCTGGTTGGAACCACCGACCAAGGGTTTGAAGGCGACCCATCGGACATCGATATCTCGCCAGAAGAGGCGACCTATATCTGCGATGCGGCCAATGAATATCTGCGCACGGATATTTCACCGGATCAGGCGGTCTCCAGCTATGCCGGCGTGCGGCCTCTCTACGATGACAAGGCCGCCAGCAATTCCACGGTAACGCGCGACTATGTGTTTGAGCTGGAAGACACAGATGAAAACGGCGCGAAGGCCGCGCCAATCCTGTCGATCTTTGGAGGCAAGATCACAACCTATCGCAAGCTGGCCGAACATGCGCTGAAACGCCTAGGTCAAGGCGACACCAGCTGGACGATTGATGCCCACCTGCCCGGCGGCGAGATTGATCCCATGCGCTTTGACGCGTTCGTCAATGACCTTGAGCTGCGCTATCCATGGCTGCCCAACGGCGCCGCGCTGCGGCTTGCCCGCGCTTACGGCACACGGGTCGAGGCACTGATCGGCGGGGCGCAGGGCCTGAACGATATGGGAACGCATTTGGGCGGCGATCTGTTCGCCCGAGAGCTCGAATATCTGATCGAGCATGAATTCGTTCACAGCGCCGATGACGCTCTGTGGCGGCGTAGCAAGCTGGCCCTGCACCTGACCGAAGAAGAGCGCGCACGCGTGCATGATTGGTTCGCAAGCGAGCAAGCGGCCGCGAAAGCCGCTGCCCTATGAGCGAGAACACGCCGTTAGACCGCGCTATTGGCGGCAAGACTGTCTATCGCCGGGAGCATCGCAAGGCTGATGGGCGGATGCTGCAATTGTACGGCCACGCGCCGCACGATCTGGCGCTGCAATCTGAAAACGCGGACCCAATTGCGCAAGGTGGCGAGATCCGCCATCATCCTCTCCGGGACGAATGGAATGTCTATGCCGCGCACCGGCAAAACCGCACGTTCAAGCCTGCCGCCTCCGATGATCCCTTGGCGCCAACCCGCGCAGGCGGGCCAGAAACAGAAATCCCTTTTGAAGATTTCGAACTCGCGGTGTTTGAAAACAAATTTGCCGCCTTCCACCCAAGCGCCTCTGATGCGAGCGCGATTGCTGGCATCGCGGCTGAACCCGCCAAAGGCGCATGCGAAGTGGTGGTCTATTCACCAGAGGCCAGCGGCAGCCTGCACACCATTGGTCAAGAACGCCGGCGCGTCCTGATCGCCGCTCTGCTCGACCGCTATCAGGCGATGTTTGATGCGGGCTGTGAATATGTGCTGCCGTTTGAAAACCGGGGTGATGAAGTCGGCGTAACTTTGCACCACCCGCACGGGCAGATTTACGGATTTGAGCGCGTGCCAGAGATACAGCAGCGCGCAATAGACGCCTTTGCGGGCGGCTATGACCTTGCCGCCGAGATACAGGCCGCAATGCCAGGCTACGGCCTTGGCGAGAAGGACGGGATCGCCGCGTTCGTGCCGCGCTTTGCCCGCTTCCCCTATGAGGCATGGATCGCGCCCACCGTGCGCCGCGCTGGCCCATGGGAATGCAGCGATGTGGAGCTGGACGCCTTGGCATACTGGCTAGGCGAATTGGCCCGCCGCTATGACGTGTTGTTTGATGGGCCTGCGGCGACCATGATGGCGTTCCACGCTGCGCCCAAATCCGGTGGCGAAGGCTATCACTTCACTGTGCAATTCTACCCGCTGTTGCGCGCCAAAGGGCGGGTCAAATATCTCGCCTCGGTTGAACAACACACCGGGACATTCACCGTCGATGTGATGCCCGAAAGCGCGGCAGAGGCGCTGCGCAAGGTGGCGACACATGACTGATTTTACTGCGCATGCGCCAGGCCGTGTAAATTTGATCGGGGAGCACACCGATTACAATGGCGGCATGGTGCTGCCCGCCGCGCTCTCGATAGGCCTGGAGGTGACTATGGCGCCGCGAGAGGATCAAACCGTCGCGGCCAGCTCTGGCGACTATAGCGCGCCGGAAATCCGCAACCTGTCCGATGACGCGGTGGGCGAATGGTCTGACCCGTGCGTGGGCGCGGTCCGGATCGCCAATGATCTGGGGCTACTGAGCGGCGGCGCGACTTTGTCGGTGCAATCGACTATTCCAGAGGGCTCCGGCCTGTCCTCCAGTGCAGCATTGATCGTGGCGATCCTGAAGGCAGCACGCGCCGCCGGTACCGGGACGCAAAGCGACGTCGAACTGGCCGTCGCTGCGCGCCGGGTCGAGAACGAATATATGGGCGTGCCCTGCGGTATTATGGACCAGATGGCAGTCGCGCTCGCCACCCCCGGCACAGCCATGGCGCTGGACACTAAGCATTTGGAGTATGACCTGGTCACGCTGCCCGACAGCCACGAGATGGTGGTCATCCACTCTGGCCTGACGCGTAAGCTGACCGATGGCCGCTACGCCGCGCGCAAAGTCGAATGCGACGCCGCCAAGGCCCATTTTGGCACCAATGATCTGTGCCTTTTACCGGTGGAGCAAATCGAGCAGGCAGAACTAGACCCGGTTGCCAAACGCCGCACTCTGCACTGCGCAACAGAGCAGGCGCGCGTCTGGGCCGCGATTGACGCGCTGAAGGCAGGCGACATCGCCGCGCTGGGCCAGGCAATGAACGACAGCCATGTTTCCATGCGCGACCTGTTTGAAATGTCCCTACCGGAAATCGATACTCTGGTTGCGAGCGCGCAAGAACTCGGCGCGGTCGGTGCGCGGCTGACGGGCGGCGGGTTCGGAGGCTGCATCGTCGCCTGCGTTGCAAAGGACACCCGCGAGGCGTGGCTAGAGCAATTGCTTGATCGCCATCCGCAGGCCCGCTTTATCGACGCGGTCGGGGCTTAGCTCAGCCCGCGACAGCCACGGCAATCGAACGGTACTGATCCATCACCCAGCCGACAGCTGGGCCGATGGTGTTTTCCAGTACGCCCCATTGCGGAGCGAACCATGTGAGCGCGACCAGGCCAAAGAACAGCAGCATCCCAAACGGCCGCAGCTTTGCATAATATTTGACCATACTGCGCGGCAGCAATCCTTCGACGATATGCGAGCCGTCAAATGGCGGGATCGGGAGCAGGTTAAACACGCCCAGGAATACATTGATCAGGATGAAATATCCCAACCCCTGCACCAGCATGCTGGGATCATCCGGGTTTGCGGACAGGTCCAAATTGCCCGCGATAATGCCCAAGGCAATGGCGCCGAGCAGAGCGAGCACAAAATTCGTGCCCGGCCCCGCCGCCGCCACAGCCATCATTCCATAGCGCGGATTGTTGAGCCGCCACGGCTGAACCGGAACCGGCTTTGCCCACCCAAACACTGGCGCGCCCGCCAGAGCCAGCGCTCCGGGCACCAGCAAAGTGCCCACCGGATCGACATGGCGGATCGGGTTGAGACTCAGCCGCTTTTGCTCTTGCGCGGTGGGATCACCGAGCATTTTCGCAGCATAGCCATGCGCGACCTCATGAAAAACAATCGCGACGATCAGGCAGGGGATCAGGATGAGGGCAAGGGAAATTGTCTCGGACATGTCGGATAGGTAGGCGCGTACGCCCTAACCCGCCAGAGCTTCGCTGAAATGCTTGCGGCACAGCGCGAGATAGCGATCGTTCCCTCCGATCTCGGTTTGCGCGCCTTCCTTCACCGCAGCGCCGCTTTCATCGACGCGCAGGTTCATCGTCGCCTTGCGCCCGCAATGGCACACCGCCTTCTGCTCGATCAGCGCATCGGCAATGCCGAGCAGCGCCGCTGAGCCGGGGAACAGTTCCCCCTGAAAATCCGTTCGCAGCCCGTAACAGAGCACCGGAATGCCGTGCACATCGGCCAACCGCGCCAGCTGCCACACCTGATCCTTCGTCAGGAATTGCGCTTCATCCAGCAGCACGCAATCAATCGGCGCCTCTGCATGATCATCAAGCACAAATCGTTCTATGTCCGTCGCTGGATCAAACCGCCGGGCATCACTGGATAGGCCAATCCGGCTGCTGATCGCGCCAAATCCGGGCCGGTCATCAATCGCCGCCGTCCACAGGCACACCCGCATCCCCTGCTCGCGGTAATTGAACGCGGTTTGCAGCAGCGTAGTGCTCTTGCCTGCATTCATGCTCGCAAAATAGAAATAGAGCTTAGCCATGGCGGCGCAGCCTAAGCCAGCGCTTGCATTTGAGCCAGCCAGGAACAGGCAGCCATGCACAGGCTTTACTTGTGCGCAGCGCCATTCACAGGGCAGACAGGGGCCGCACGCAATGTTAGCATCCGGTCTAGACACACAGTATGAGTTAAGGGGCAATCTCCTATGGCAAGCGCAGCGCCGACACCCGATCAAAGCCAAGGCATGGGCGGATTTCTGGGTTGGATTGAACGCAGCGGCAATAAACTGCCCGATCCGGTGTTCATATTCTTCTATCTGATCCTCGCATTGGTGATCATTTCTATCATTTCTTCGCTTGTCGGCGTTTCCGCCTTGCACCCGACCGAAATCGATGAGGCAAGCGGCGGCGCGATGAAAATTGAGGCGATAAGCCTACTATCGCCGGATAATATCCAGCGTTTGTGGGTCGAAATGCCCAAGACCTTCACACATTTCCATCCTCTCGGATATGTGCTCGTCGTCATGCTGGGCGCTGGTGTTGCAGAGCGATCTGGCTTTTTTGCAGCGGGCATGGCGAAAGCCGTCAAGGGCGCACCAAAGGCACTTTTGACCCCAGTCGTTGCTATGGTCGCAATGATCGGCAACCATGCCGCTGACGCCGGTTATGTCGTACTTATTCCGCTTGCAGGCATACTCTTCGCCGCCGCTGGAAGACACCCGCTGGCAGGTATCGCAGCAGCATTCGCCGGTGTATCAGGGGGATTTTCCGCGAATGTCTCACCTGGCCAATTGGACGCATTGCTATTTGGGATCACGGAAGAAGCGGTTGGTGCCAGCGCGCTTGATCCAACATGGACGGCCAATATCGCGGGCAATTGGTATTTCATCAGTGTTATGACCTTCTTGTTTCTGCCAATCATTTGGTATGTGACGGACAAAGTCATCGAGCCTCGCCTTGGTGCGTGGACAGGCGGCGCGCAGGCCGGTTTAGAGGATGGTCAGAGCCCGGACCCGTCTGCTCAGGACGGAGAGCTTGCTGCAAAGGGCCTACGCCATGCCGGACTTGCAGTGCTGTTTGTTATCGCCCTGTGGCTGCTCATGGTTTTTGCGCCTGGAACCCCGCTAATCAATGAGGCTGCCTGCCTCACAGAAACCGGCACAGCCATCGCCGATTGCTCAATCCACAGCGAGCTAAGGCCGCTTTATCAGTCGCTGGTTGCTGCATTCTTCCTTCTCTTCCTACTCGCGGGCTGGGCTTATGGCCGCGCGACCGGAGCGATTAAGAACCACCGCGATCTGGTAAACATGATGGCAGAATCGATGAAGGATATGGGGTACTACCTTGTCCTCGCCTTCGCCGCTGCGCACTTTGTTGCGATGTTTGGTTGGTCCAACCTTGGCTTAATTTCTGCTGTCCACGGAGCGGATGCGATCCAATCGACCGGCCTGCCTTTGCCATTGGTGCTGGGCCTGATGGTAATATTCGCAGCCCTGCTCAACCTGTTTGTCGGTTCCGCCAGCGCCAAATGGGCATTGCTCGCACCGATCCTGGTTCCAATGCTGATGCTGCTCGGCATCAGTCCGGAAGGCGCAACTGCCGCCTATCGCGTGGGCGATAGTGCAACCAATATCATCACCCCACTAATGGTGTATTTCCCGCTGATCCTTGTCTTCGCACAGCGCTGGAAAAAGGATTTTGGGCTGGGCAGTCTGACTGCGATGATGATGCCCTATTCGATATGGCTGTTGATTTCTGGAACGGTTTTGATCGTGATCTGGTTCTATCTTGGCATTCCGCTTGGGCCGGATGCTCCGGTGGAGTATTCTCTTCCAGCAAGGATTTGAGGCAATAGATTTGCACCTGAGTGAAACTTTTCGAGGGGTTGGCACGAACATATTGCCATAGGAGAGTTTATGCCCCGCCTACCTCAGTCCCTTACAGGCAAGTTCAAAATCGTCGCCGTCCCGATGCTCGCAGCGCTCCTATTGGGCAATGCGTCACAAACCTACACGCTCGACACCAAGGCCAGTTCGATCGCTGCAAAGGTGCCGTTCCTGGGCATTGGCAGCCGCACGGCGACCTTCAACACGATAAGCGGCGCGGTCACCTTCGTTCCTGACAGCCCGCGCGATGCGAAGGTCGATGTGACGATCAACACGCAGGACATCAAAGCACCGGATTCGGTAACCTTGAAACGGCTGCGCTCCGAAAAATTCTTCTGGGTCGATAAGTACCCAACCGCGCGCTTTCGCGGCTCTAATCTGGTCATGACCAGCGGGCGCACAGGTAAAATCACCGGTACACTGACGGCGCGCGGCGTGACCCGCGATGAAACCTTGTTTGTTACCTTTGATCAGCCACCAGCCAGCAATGCCGGCAAGGCGATCAACCTCACCGGTACAATGAAAATCAATCGCCGCAATTATGGGATGACATCGTTTGGGTTGATTGTTGGCAAGACCGTGACGATCAGCCTGAAGGCGAAGATGATCCCGCGCTAGGCCCGGCTGGGGCGGCGCGCTCACCCCTCAAATTCAAAGCCGTTCCCGATGGTGCTCAACGTCGTCTGGGGGCCCTTTGGCACTTCGCTCCATATCCAATTGGTCTCATCGTCTTCGATGCTGCCTTTCGCATCCTTGCGTCTGCCAGTGAGATAATTGACGCTGGTCTGGTGCATCTCGCCCGTGTTGCGCCGCACGTGTGAATACTCAAACCCGATCAGCGCCATCGCCTCGCCATTCCATTTAAACTGAAATCGGCGATTAGACATGCTCCAACTGCCAGCATTCGCGAAGAATGCGATGTGGAGATGCAGCGAGCCGTTGTCGATCCGCATGTCTTCATAGGGATCGCTGATCGTCGGCTAATCGTGATCAGGGATGATCGCATTGCCTTTGGCGACCAGCCGATATTGCCCTGGGTTATCTTGCAAAATGACAAGCACGATGCGCGGATTGGCATCGTGATAATCCATGCCGAGGCGATCGGGATTACTCCGCATTTTGGCCGGGTCATTTTCCTGGATAATCAGTACGCTGTCCGTGCGGCCATCGCCGTCAAGATCACCTTCGGCCTTGTCGAACAATCGCCAGCCGCGCGGGACAAAGCCGATATCACGATAAGAAGTCAGGCTCTCCCAACTGGGAGTGGACGGCCCAGGCATAGGCTGAATTTCTGCAGGCGCGTCAGTCGCTCCGCCAGCCAGCGCGGCCGCCGCCAGAAACGCGATCATGAAGCTTCGCCTCTACCGGTTTCTTCGTCATCTTCAGCCAGATCACGCGCCACCTTGGGATCACGCAGCAGGCTCTCAATCCGGTCTGCCTCATCAAAGCTCTCATCGGCCCGAAACTTCAGCTTCGGCGCGAATTTCAGCCCCAGCCTTTTGGCAACTTCACGCTGAAGAAACGCGGTGTTCTGGCGCAGCGCATTCACCACCTCGTCCTCTTCAGAGCCGAGCAGTGGCTTTACATAGGCGGTCGCATTGCGCAGGTCTGGCGTCATGCGAACCTCTGTCACCGCGATGTTAGAAGCGCTCACCACATCATCATGCACTTCGCCGCGCGCCAGCAATTCTGACAGGATATGGCGCACCCGCTCGCCCACTTTCAGGACGCGGACCGATTGCTGTTCAGCGGTGAATTGTTGGCGAGCCATCGGCCTAATCCATCTTTGAAAGAATGTTCTTGAGCGAGTTCATGTTGCGCGCTGTGCCGCGACAATCAAGCCGCCGCTCAAGAAATTTGCTGGAAAGGTCGGACACGCCGACCCCGTGGACATAGTCGAGATAGAGCACACGGTCCCCCAGCGCGAGCCGCTCACTGCCCTTTGAACTGTGCTCGTCTTTCAGCGCAGCAAAACGCGCTTGCTCAGGCTGCTGACTGAGGAAGATCGAATGCACCATCTTGTCAGAGCCATGCTCTGGCCCGATACCGTGAAATGGATTGTCCTCAACGGCGGATTGCACCTCCGCCTTGGTGCGCACCATAACGCAGCTCTTGAAGCCGAACTGATCGGCGAGAATGCGCTCAAGATGCGCCTCGATGTCTGCCGGTTTGCGATCATCGGACAGGATCAAATTTCCGCTCGCCGCCACAGTGACGAGGTCTTTGAGGCCTTCCTTCGCGAAGGCAGCCTTCAAATCGACCATTTTGACCCGGTTGCCGCCGATATTGATGCTGCCCAGCAGAGCCAGAAAACGCGCCATCAGAAACCTTCCGGAATATCGGTTGGCAATGCGGTGGAGGTGGCTCGCGCGAGCAGTTTGCCTGCCTCATCGAATAGCTCACCCTCAAGGAAAGCGACCCGGCGGCCATGCTTCACCACGCGGCCCTTCGCGATGATTGGCGCGAGCGGAACCATCGACACGAACGTCAGGTTCATATCGAGATTGAGCGGGAGTTTTGTGCCATGCTCGCTGCCCTCGGTTACCGCCAGCAACGCGCCGCCCATCACCTCATCAAGGAAACCCGCGATCAAGCCGCCCTGCACCGCGCCTCTTGGCGAGGCGAAGCTTGGCGGCGGGGTGAAACGGGTGGTCAGCTCGCCTTTATCGGCATCGAACGAGACGAACTCGCTCCCCATCAGCTCAGCCGATGGGGAACGTTTAGATTCGTAAATCTTGCCCATTCGTCCACGTCAGGCGCTGATCACAGCGTCCGTTCACGCTCCTCAACCTCGAAGACTTCGAGGCTGTCGCCCGGTTGGATGTCGTTCGTGTCTTCCAAAACCACACCACATTCGAGGCCAGAGCGCACTTCGTCGACATCGTCTTTGAAGCGGCGCAGCGACGCGATGGTGGTCGCCGAAACGATGACATCCTCGCGGGTAAGGCGCGCGTGCAGACCTTTGCGAATGGAGCCTTCGGTGACGAGCAGACCCGCCGCCTTGTCCTTCTTGCCGGACTTGAAGACTTCTTGAACATCCGCGCGGCCAACCACGTGCTCGATCTTTTCCGGACCAAGCTCGCCGGCCATTTCCTTCGCGATCTCGTCGGTCAGATGATAGATCACATCGTAATACATCATCCGCACGCCTTCGCGCTTCACCAGGTCGCGCGCTTTCGCATTGGGGCGCACATTAAAGCCGAGGATCGGGGCCTTCGAAGCCGCTGCCAAGGTCACATCGCTTTCCGTGATCGCGCCAACGCCAGCGTGCAGCACGCGGACCTTGATAAGATCATTGGAGAGGTTGTGCAGCGCGGTGTTGATCGCCTCAACCGAACCCTGAACGTCAGCCTTCACCAATACGGGGAATTCGACCACGTCAGAGGCAAGGTTGTTGAACATCGTGTCAAAATTGGTCGGGGCGAGCGCGGTGCGCTGCTCCGTCTTCTTCTCACGGCGATATTCGGCCACTTCACGGGCGCGCTGCTCGTTTTCAACCACGGTCAGAACATCACCAGCGGATGGCACTCCGCCCAGGCCCAGAACTTCGATCGGGAAGCTTGGTCCCGCTTCCTTGATCTGCTTGCCCTTGTCATTGACGAGCGCGCGGACACGTCCACTCTCCGTGCCAACCACAAAGGTGTCGCCGCGTTTCAGAGTGCCGCGCGTTACCAGCACCGTGGCAACAGGGCCGCGGCCCTTATCCAGCTTGGCCTCAACCACCGTCGCATCGGCATGGCGATCTGGCCGTGCCTTCAGCTCCAGCAGTTCCGCCTGCAGAGTGATTGCCTCGATCAGATCATCAAGCCCAGTGCCCTTGGTCGCGGAAACTTCCACATCCTGCACATCGCCGGACATCTTCTCAACGATCACTTCGTGTTCGAGCAGACGGGTGCGGACATTGTCGGCATTGCCTTCTGGCTTATCGATCTTGTTGATCGCCACGATCATCGGCACGCCGGCCGCCTTCGTATGCTTAATCGCCTCAATGGTTTGCGGCATGATGCCATCATCGGCTGCCACTACCAGAACCACAATATCGGTCACATTCGCGCCGCGTTGACGCATTTCAGTGAATGCGGCGTGGCCCGGCGTATCAAGGAAGGTGATCTTCTGCTTGTTCTTGGTTTCGATCTGATAGGCGCCAATGTGCTGGGTAATCCCGCCAGCTTCGCCTTTGGTCACATCGGTCCCGCGCAAAGCATCGAGCAGCGAGGTCTTACCGTGATCAACGTGGCCCATAATGGTCACGACCGGAGGACGCTCTTTCAGCGTCTCTTCCGGATCTTTGTCTTCCTCAGCGACGATATCGATATCGGCTTCTGAAACCTTCTCGATATTATGGCCAAACTGCTCAACCAACAGCTCGGCAGTGTCCTGGTCAATCGTCTGATTGACGGTGACCATCATGTCGAGATTGAACAGCTCTTTGACCAGGTCTGCGCCCTTCTCGCCCATCCGTTTGGCGAGTTCACCAACGGTGATCGCCTCTGGCACGATAACGTCGCGAACTTGCTTCTCACGCGGCTTGGACGGGCCACCTTGAGCGCGCCGTTCTTTCTCACGCGCACGCTTCAGCGCGGCGAGTGAACGCGCGCGGCGGCCCTCGTCCTCGTTCAGAGCTTTGGTGACGGTCAGCTTACCGGAACGACGCTTGTCGGCGGCAGGTGAGCTACGTTTATCCTCGCGGCCCTTTTTCTTTTCCGGACGCTTCGGCTCTGGACGCGCTATTGGTGTAAACTTGCGACCGCTTGGTGCAGGCGCAGCTTCCTTTTTGGCTGCTGGCGCTTCGGCAGCGGCTGCAGCAGGTTCCTCAGTTTCAGCGACAGCTGCTTGCTCAGCGGCCTTCGCGTCGGCGGCGGCTTGCTTTTCCGCTTCCTCATCAGCCTTGCGATTGTCTTCTGCGCGCTTTTTCTCGTCTTCGGCGGCCTTCTTCGCCTTTTGATCATCACGCTTGCGCGCATCTTCGGCGAGCTGGAGGCGCTGTTCTTCGGCCTCACGCTCAAGCCGCTTTACGCGCTCTTGCGGGGTTTCTGACGGCGCAGCCTTTTTGGCAGGCGCTTTCTTCGGCTCAGGCGCAGGCGCTTCCGCAACCGGTTCTGGCGCAGGAGCGGGCGCTGGCGCAGCCTCTGGTGGCGGGGTTTCGCCCGGTTTTAAGAGCTTGCGGCGGCGCTTAACCTCAACCGCCACCTTATTGGTGCGGCCGTGGCTGAAGGTCTGCTTGACCTCACCGTCACCAGCCGGCCGTTTGAGGCCAAGTGGTTTACGGGTCCGTTTGTTGTTGTCGTCGTCGCTCATGCTAGCTCGTTAGTCCTTCGTGTATTCTTCTATGTCGTTCGGGCGCGGCTGATCCGCCCCGTCCGTTGATCGTTTTGTGCTGCCGCCGCAGCCAGCCATGACAGCCCCCGAAAACGCCATGAGCCGGGACAGTGCCCGGTTCATGCGATCCGCCCCGCTTGCTCCGCGAAGAGCAAGATGAACGACATTCTCGCGGCCCAATGCCACAGACAGAGCCGCGCGGTCCAGTGGCAAGACCTCGCCGCGCTCTCCAGTTCCCTCTGCCTCGCGCCCAACGCGCCAGGCCTGATCCAATTTTTTACGCCCGTCTTCACTGCTGTCGCTGGCGTGCAACAACATGTGCAGCGTGCCCGCGCGCGCTTGGTCCTCAATCCGTCCAGAGCCGAGCACCAATTGCCCTGCGCGCAGCTCCAATCCCAATCGGTCCATCAATGATTTACGCAGTGCAGATTTGATCTGCTGCGGCAAATCCTGGCTGTAGGAAAGTTTTGCGCCCTTAAATCCCCGCGCCAGCGCCCCTTTAAACTGGCCATTGGCCATTGCAGCTTCAAGTGCCGCCTTGTCGAGGCTGATCCATGCCCCCCGCCCCGGAGCCTTGGCCGATGGATCGGGCAGGACGTCACCGTCGGGCGATATCGCCAGCCTCAGCAGCTCGTCCTGTCCAGCATGATCGCCGGTCAGGATACAGCGCCGCTCTGGCGCGTCCTTGCCCTTAGTCGAGTTACGACGGCGGTTCTTGGACTTGCCAGACCCTCCGCCCCGATGCCCGGATTTTGCACCCGGCTTCGCCGCGGAATTGGCGTAGCCCTCTTGGGAGCCAGAAGCATTGTTCTGACCCTCGCTGGCTTTCCCGCCAGCTTCAACGATGTCGGACGCTACGCGCTCATTTGTCGGAGTCCGCATTCGCGGCCTCCTGTGTTGTCGCTTCGGTTGCAGCGTCTGCTGCCCCGTCTTCGTCTTCAAACCAGTGCGCACGCGCAGCCATGATGATCTCGTTGCCCTGCTCTTCGCTCAGGCCAAACTCACCCAGCACGCCGCCTTTGTCTTCCTGACGCTGAGGCGGACGCCGCGTTGGCGGGCCATCGGCGTTGTTGCGGCGGCGTGGCGCTTCGCGCTTCTTGGCGATAAGCTCGTCGGTTGCGAGGTCGGCCAGATCATCAAGCGTCTTGATGCCGCCTTTGCCCAGCACGACCAGCATCGCTTCGGAGAGGTGCGGCATATCAGCCAGTGCATCTTCAACACCCAGTTCACGGCGAACCGTACGGTGTGCTTCTTCTTGACGCTCCAGCGCTTCTTTCGCGCGGTTTTGCAGTTCTTCACCGAGCTCTTCGTCAAAACCTTCGATCGCGGCCAGCTCTTCCAACGGCACGTATGCGACCTCTTCCAGCTCCGCAAAACCTTCTGCAACCAGCAACTGGGAGAGGGTCTCATCAACGTCGAGCTCTTCCTCGAACATCTTGGAGCGTTCAGCGAATTCTTTCGAACGCTTCTCGCTTGCCTCTTCCTCAGTCATGATGTCGATCTGGTGACCGGTCAGCTGGCTGGCGAGGCGCACGTTTTGGCCGCGGCGACCGATTGCCAAGCTCAATTGATCATCAGGCACAACGACTTCGATACGGCCCTCTTCCTCGTCGAGAACAACGCGGGCCACGGTAGCCGGTTGAAGCGCGTTCACGACGAAGGTCGCAATGTCATCGCTCCATGGGATGATATCGATTTTCTCGCCCTGCAATTCCTGCACGACGGCTTGGACGCGGCTGCCCTTCATACCAACACAAGCACCGACCGGATCGATCGAGCTATCATGGCTGATGACACCGATCTTCGCGCGACTGCCCGGATCGCGTGCAGCGGCTTTGATCTCAATGATGCCGTCGTAAATCTCTGGCACTTCCTGGGCGAACAGCTTGCGCATGAAATCAGGCGCGCTACGGCTGAGGAAGATTTGCGGACCGCGATTGTTGCGCTCCACCTTGGTGATCAGCGCGCGCACACGCTCACCGGTACGGGCGGCCTCACGCGGGATTTGCTGATCTCGGCGGATCACGCCCTCGGCGCGGCCGAGGTTCACAATCACATGACCAAATTCGACCGATTTGATGACGCCGGTGATGACCTCATCAGCGCGGTCTTTGAACTCTTCGAACTGGCGCTCACGCTCTGCATCGCGAACCTTTTGAAAGATCACCTGCTTGGCCGATTGCGCATCGATACGGCCAAGATCAACCGGAGGCAGCGGATCGACGATAAAGTCGCCAATGCTCGCGCCCTCTTGCAGCTTTTGGCCCTGGGCCAGATCGACCTGCTTGAAGTAGTCCTCGACCTCTTCAACCACTTCAACCACGCGCCACAGCGTCAGATCGCCGGTTTGCGGATCCAGCTTTGCACGAATGTCGTTTTCTGCACCGTAACGGTTGCGAGCGCTCTTCTGGATCGCCTCTTCCATCGCCTCAATGACGATGCTTTTGTCGATCATCTTTTCAGATGCGACCGCGTTTGCGATTGCGAGCAATTCAGCCTTGTTGGCGGAAATGGCACTGGCCATCAGTCGTCTGCCTTCTCTTGTTCTAGAATTTCGTCTGCGCCACTCGTATCGAGCGGCTGTGTAGCGGCAATCAGTTCATCTGTCAGGATGAGTTTTGCCGAATGAATTTGGTCGCGCGGTACGCGGGTTTCGCCAGCCTTCGCGTCTTCGATGACGACTGTATCACCATCGATCCCGCTTAGCGAGCCGCGAAGCGTGCGCTGGCCTTCAAACCCTTTGACCATGGAAATCTTTGCCTCGTGCCCGGCCCAATTCGCAAAATCCTTTGCCCGGGTCAGCGGGCGGTCAATGCCCGGCGATGACACTTCGAGGTGATAGGCGCCTTCGATCAGAACCTCACCCTCTTCTTCACGCGCATCCATCGCGCTCGACACCCGGCGGCTGAGTTCAGCGCATTGCTCAATAATCAGCTGACCTGTGGCCGGATCTTCAGCCATGATCTGCAGCGCTTCGCCGCCATCACCGGCCTCTGATGGCATCATCTTTACGCGCACCAGCTCAAACCCGAGCGCAGCGGCTTCAGGTTCGATTACTTCATAAAGGCGCGCCAGATCGGCCATCGTAACTCCGTGTAGACACCATGCAAAAGACAAACTCGTTTGTGTCCGGCCCCCGGAGGCGCCAAACTCAGACTGTCTCGACGATGTCGTGATGAGGGCTAACTAAGCCCGTTCGATCCGCTTGGCAAGTGCATTGTGACGGGACATTTACTCTGCTGGGGAATGATACTGCAGTCCACTAATGACCGCCGGAGACCCAAGCTCGCACGGCCTGACGCAATTCACGCTTTTCCAGCTCTTCAATCTGTTCGCCGTACCGACGCATCTCAAGCACCAGTTCATCGCTCAAAGGAGCTTCAAACTCCAAGCCATTGCAGCCGTTATCGCATCGCACAGCAGAGGCGAAATGATCCAGCGTGTGCACTTGAAGCAATGCTCCATCACCAACGGCAAGAGGGGTCTTCAGAGCAATCTGCGCCCCTGTTCGGGACAGATCAATCAGGACACAACGCTGGGTTGCATAGAGCGAAACAAGCCGCACGGGGATCGCCAACCGCAAGCGCGCAGCCCCGCGCCGACCGGTTTTAACAAACGGATCGAAGTGGTAGGCTGAGCCTGATTTGGGTAACGCATGCCGCACAATGAGCATGCAAATAAAGCGAATTGATCGCCGCGCGATAAAGCGAGACCTAGGGGGTATTAGTTAAACAAGAGAAAGCTTAACACATGCATTTAGAGCCAAGGACCTAAAAAGATTCACTCCGCTTGCTCTTCCATCAGGCTATGTTTCTTGATGCAATGGCGCAATTGATCATAGGATAGGCCGAGCGCCTTGGCGGTTTGCCGCTGGTTCCAGCGATGCTTGCCCAGCGCATGCTCAACAATCGTGCGTTCATGCTGATCCACGGCGAGGCGCAAATCATCAATATTGTCGATTTCACTTGGAATTGATGAAGTAGCCTCTCCAGCGACATTCGTCGCGTTGCGCCCCACTCCGCCCGCAAAACCATCATCGCGGCGATGCGGCGGCGCGGCGGGTTTCCACGGGCTGTCAAATGGGTCGAATTGCACGTGAGAGATCGGCGTTTCAACATCGTCCCAGCGGTACACACCCCGCTCCACCACATTGCGCAATTCACGCACATTGCCTGGCCAGGCGTAGTTCTCCATCTCGCGCATGACATGCTCAGAAAAACCGGGCCAGCCATGCCAATCAAGCTCCGCCGCCATGCGCCGCCCGAAATATTCCGCCAGCACGGCGATATCGCCATCGCGCACGCGCAAGGGTGGTAAAGTGATGACTTCAAAGCTCAGGCGGTCGAGCAAATCGGCGCGAAACTCTCCGGTCTTGGCCAAATGCGGCAAATCGTCATTGGTCGCCGCCACAATGCGCACATCAACCCGCACCGGGCGCGAGGCCCCAATGCGCGTAACCTCGCCATATTCGACCGCGCGCAGCAGGCGTTCTTGTGCGCCCATCGACAAGGTGCCCAGTTCGTCGAGAAATAACGTGCCCTTGTCGGCTTCTTCAAACCTTCCTGCACGCGCTTTGGTAGCACCTGTGAATGCGCCAGCCTCGTGCCCGAACAATTCTGCTTCGATCAGAGTTTCGGGCAAAGCGGCGCAGTTCATGGTGACCAGCGGCTCACCCCAGCGAGAGGACAAGCGGTGCAGACGTTCCGCGATCAGTTCTTTGCCGGTTCCGCGTTCACCAATGACCAAAACAGGCCTGCTCATCGGGGCAGCACGACTAGCCCGCTCGACCGCATCGAGAAACGCCCCAGATTGCCCTATGAACTGATTTTCCCGTTCCACACACCAACCTATAGTGAAAATTCCCAATGGTTGGCAATAGTCGCCATCAACAAATTTTGAGGTACAGTCTATTTCTATATATATCAGTTGCTTATGAACTTTGGCACATCGCTTGCTATTACATGAACAACACCGTGACAAAGTCACTAACGACACAGACCAAAGGAAACTACGCCATGTACAACCGCAGCTTCTTCCAGAGCAAATTGGGTCAAGCAGCGCTTGCAAGCATCGCCGCGATGACCGCGCTGATCGCGCTGTCCACTCAGATGCAGGCTGATCCTTTGATGGCCGCTGCGCCATATGCCGGCACGCATTTGATCGAAATCGCATGAACCGCCCAAACAAGTCTTCTTTAGGGCCGGAGCGCTCAACCGACATTGGCAGTCCCCCCAATGCGGATACCCCGGCAGATGCCCTGGCACCTGCGAGCGACACTCCGGCCCACCCTGCTTCGCCAAAAATAGGCGAGATTCCGCCCGGCAAACGGGTATCAAGGCTTGATGCTGAGATTCAACGCTTGCGCACAGGGCCCGAGACTGGGCAAACATACGGGACAGACAACAATACGAGCGCGTCAAACAAACGCGACAATTCGTTTTTAGATGGAGTAGCCTTTATGGGCATTTTCAGCCGCACCCGCGATATTATCGCTGCCAATTTTAATGATATGCTGGATCAGGCGGATGACCCGTCAAAGATGATCCGCATGATCATCCTCGAAATGGAGGAGACATTGGTCGAAGTGCGGGCAAGCGCAGCGCGCACAATTGCGGATCAAAAGGAAATGAACCGTCACGTTGTCAAGCTGGAGAGGCTTGAGGCGGATTGGAGCGAGAAGGCCCAACTGGCTTTGTCGAAAGATCGCGAAGACCTGGCCCGCGCGGCTCTGGTAGAGAAGAAAAAGGCAGCCGATATGGGCGGCCAATTGCGCGCAGAGATTGGCGTGTTGGATGATGCCTTGCGCGCTTATGAAGAAGACATTCAAAAGCTGCAGCATCGCCTGCGAGAGGCGCGCAGCCGCCAGACGCAAATCGCTGCCCGCCTGGAAAGCGCAGAAAACCGCGTAAAACTGCGCACTCTGATGAGCAGCGAACGCACCGACGAAGCGTTGTCGAAATTCGACCAGATGGAGCGCCGCGTTGATTACGCTGAGGGCCGTGCAGAGGCGCTGAGCATTGCTGATCAGAACGGCACGCCGTCGCTATCCGATGAGATCGCCGCTCTCGAAGGGGCCGACGCGATCGATGATGAACTTGAACAAATGAAGAAAGCGCTTGGCAAAGATAGCGCCAAGAAAGGGAATTAAGACCGATGGATGATCTCGTACCAGTCATTGTGGTGGGCATGCTGTTTATCGGCCTGCCGTGGATGATCCTTCATCACGTAACCAAGTGGAAGACCGCCGCAACCATCACCACCGATGATGAGGTGCTGCTCGAAGAACTCTATTCGCTCGCCAAACGCCTTGATGAGCGAATGGACACGGTCGAGCGCCTGGTTGCCAATGATGACCCATCCTTTGCCCCAAGCACCCGGCGCCTGATGCATGATCAGGAAGTCGACAATCAACAGCTGCGCGAACTCGATCGCATGATGGCTGAGAAGAAAGGAAATCCGCAATGAACTCCCCCCGCACGACACTCTATCGCGATAAACACAACGCGAAACTGATGGGCGTCTGCTCAGGAATTGCGGATTACACCGGCACTGACGTACTGTGGGTACGGCTTGGCCTCATGATCCTGACCTTTGCGGGCATGGCAGGTATCACGATCCCGGCGTATTTCATTGCAGGATTGCTGCTGAACAAGAAGCCTCCGCATCTCTATGTCGATCAGGAAGAACAGAAGTATTGGCAGGGTGTGCGGCAAAGCCCGCAGCGAACCGCTCGCGAAATCCGCGCCAAATTCCGCGATGTTGATCGCAGGCTAGCGGCTGTCGAAACGCATTATGTCAGCAGCAACAAGAGCCTGACGGCTGAAATCGAGCGTCTACGCTGAGCGCAGCGAAGCAGAGGGAGACTGAATAATGGATACTTTTTTGATCGTCGCTCTATTCGTTCTTATCTTCGGTGGCTCTTCGATCTGGGGCATTACTGACAGCGTGCTCAAACATCGACGCAAGATGGCAGAACTCAAATATGGCCGGAGTGAAAAAGAAGCTCTGCTGACTAACGAAAAAGCAGAGCTGACCGAGACTGTCACACACTTACAGGATCGCATTGCTGTTCTTGAACGGATTGCGACGGATCCAGCACGCCGCACTGCGGAAGAAATTGAACGGCTGCGCTAAGCACGGCTCAACAGGAGGGACTGAATTATGGAAGGTGAAATGGCGCTGTTGATACCGCTTATGGCTCTCAGCATTCCTTTCTTCGCCATTTGGACGAAGCACAAAGAAAAAGTAGCCAAATTGCAGGTTGAAGCCACCGCTGAAAACACCGCCGAAAAGGCCGCGCAATATTCAAGCCAGGTGCAAAAACTGGAAGACCGCGTCCAAGTGCTGGAGCGCATTGTGACCGACCGTGGATATGATGTGGCAACCCAAATCGAGGCGCTGCGCGATGTCCGTGACGTCGAACAGGCAGATAGCGGCGTGCCGCTGAATGTGAGTAAGCAGGAGAAAGTGTGATGAGCTGGGGTGGGCCTGGATTTATTATCGCAATTATCGCCATCTCAACCGTCGGTTGGATCATCAACAATTGGATCCGTGCCAAGCATGGCTATCCATTGGAGGACGAATGGGGCGGCAAGTCAAAGAAGGCTGATACCGCTGAGACCAAGCGTCTGCGCGCTGAAAACAGTGAGCTCAATGAGAAGCTTGATATGATGCAGGACCGCATGATCGTGCTGGAAAAGATCGTGACTGACCGAGGCTACACCCTGTCTGACGAGATCGAAGCGCTGCGCGATGCGCCCAGCAAAACTGCCAGTGACAGCGGCGTGCCGCTCGACATCAAATCCCAGGAGAAAGCATGATGGAAAACCTCACCTACCTGATTCCTTATGTTCCTTGGATTGTTGCCGGGGCACTTGGGATTGGTGCTATGAGTACGTGGGGTTGGATTCACACCACAAAGCTCAAAATCAAACACGGATATCCTCTCGAAGGAATGTGGGGCCAATCCCTGAAACCCACCAATGGCGGAGAGACCGCGGAACGCGTGCGCTTGCTGACGCAGGAAAACGCTGAGCTGCGCGCAGAGTTGGGTTCGATGAAGGATCGGCTCGGCAATGTCGAACGGATCGTGACAGACGGCGGATACGCGCTGGGCAGCGAGATCGATGCACTGCGTGAACGCTCGCTTGAAGATCGCACGGACAAAGGGACCGCGTAATGCATCCCTTGTTTATCATCTTCGGTTTTATCCTGATTGTCGCTTGCATAGGCCTTGGCGCTGGATTGGTGTTCCACAAGCGGGACATTGAGTACAAGGAACGCAAAAACGCGCTCGACCGAGCGAATGGCAGCGGCGGCAGTATCGAGCAGGCTGAAACAATCGCCAAACTCGAAGACCGGGTCAGAGTGCTTGAACGGCTCGCTACCGATCGCGGCCATCTGTTGGCCGACGAGATCGAGCAATTGCGTGAGCTGCCAAGCTCTGAGGCATCGAAGGAGAATGCGTAATGGGCGGCTGGGTCTTGATCGCCATCGTCGCAATCGTGGTTTGGGGCGTGTTGCAATTTAACAAGCAGCACAACCGCCATGTCGAAATCGACAGCGAAGACCGCGATGCCTTACTGGAGGCTCAGCGTGAGCGCGACGAGCTGCGCGAGCGGGTGCAAGTGCTTGAACGCATTGTCACCGATGAAAACACGCCAGATGCCAAGAAAACCCAGCAGCTGGCACACGAAATTGAAAACCTGCGCCTGAGCGAGAGTAAGCCGCGCACTAAGACTACGGAGGATATGAGCGAATGATCGATGCAGTTTTCGACCCCTACCTCGTCATTGCCGGAGCCTGCCTTGTGGGTCTTTGCGTGGTCGCCTTTGCCTTGCTGAAGGGCTGGCAGGGCTGGCTGGAGCTGAAGCGCACTGAGCTGGATCAACTTGAACAGTTGGGCACAGGCCCGCGCGAAGTGGAAGGCAATGCCTCAATCGGTGCCGCCCGAATTGAGATGGCCGATCTAAAAGAACGCATCAAGAAGCTGGAGGCGATTGCCAACGGAGTGGAACTCTAGGCTCGCTCACTTCGGAAAATCGTCTTCTCTAGAAACCGGAATAGACATGCGCGCAATCGGGCCTACATAGCGCCCATGCGAACTCTTTCTGACATTCTCGAAGAATATGAATTCCTCGAAGGCGACGAGCGTTACCGCTTGCTGATAGAGCTTGGCCGTGAGCTAGACGAGATGCCCGACGCCCTGAAAACGGACGCGACATTGGTACGTGGATGCTCAGCGGCGGTGTGGGTCTATCCAACGAAACAGACAGATACATTGCACTTCCTAGCCGATAGCAACGCGGCGATTACCAAAGGCATTGTCGCTCTGGTGATTACCGCTGTGCAGGACAAGCCCGCAAGCGAAGTGGCTAGCATGGATGTCGCCAAGGCGCTTGCTCCGTTTGATTTGAAGAGCCAGCTCTCATCCAACCGGACGCAGGGCGTGCCCAATATGATCGCCCTGGTTCAGGAACACGCAACCAGGCTAGCGACGGCGTAGCGCAATGCGGCGGCTCTATCTTGCCGCAGGCCTGCTGTTTGTCGGGCTAGGAGCTATCGGAGCATTCCTACCGATCTTTCCAACTGTCCCGTTCCTGCTCCTTGCAGTGTTCTGCTTCGCCCGCAGCAATCCTGCTTGGGAACAGCGGATCCTTGATCATCCCACTTGGGGCCCACAAATCCGCGATTGGAGAGAACGCCGCGCCATCTCACGGCGAGCAAAAGTGCTAGCTGTTGGCGCGATGGCGACGGGGGCAGTGGTGACGTGGTTCACACTTGGCGAGCCATGGGTTTGGGTATCAATCGCCGTATTGCTGATCTGCGGGAGCTGGATCGTCACCCGAAACGAATGAAATGGTGGTGCCTAAGCCCCAGCGCTATCCCTTACGACTGCAACCCCAGAGGCCTTTTGCTCTTTCAGTTCCGCCTTCAACTTCGCCGGATCGCGGGCGAAGACAAAGCCAAAGCTGACCCCGCCCTCTTTACCGATTGTCGCATGGTGCAACTTGTGCGCCTGTACCAGCCGCTTGGCATACCCCCTTTTCGGGACCCATTTAAAATAGCGCTGGTGGACCAGGCCATCATGCACCAACGTGTAGATCACGCCGTACAGGGTGATACCAAAAGCGGCCCACCACAAAGCGTTTGAGACATAATATCCAACCCAGAACATCAAAAAGACGATCGTACCGAACACGACTGCGAACAGGTCGTTCTTTTCGAAGGTGTTATCATGCGGCTCATGATGGTCGCGGTGCCATGCCCAGCCCCAGCCATGCATGATGTATTTGTGCGCGTACCAGGCAAAGATTTCCATGCCGATCAGCGCGGCCATCACAACCAGGAAAACTTCGAGCCAGCTCATATGGTCGCTCCTGCTCCAATTCCCGCTCGCTTCGCAATCGGCAGCGCCCACCATGGCACATCCGGGCGGCGGTGATGCTCCAGATGATAGCCGAAATGAAAACAGCTGGCGAGGCTCGCCAGCGTGCCGAAATGATCGCTGCGCGCATTGTGGTCATCGGGGAACGCGCCCGCCCCGTGGCGATGCGGTCGATACGTCCCAAAGTAGAAAAGTTGCAGCGAGGACGCGAGCGCCGGCAGACCATAGAGTAGGAATATCTGCATGAACGGAATATCCATTATAAACAGATAGATCGCGACGACAGTGTGCACGAACACTAAGGATTGCCAGCTGAAATAGCGGGTGAAAAAAGTCCAATACCAACGCAGAAAACTGGTCGGATGGTCCTCGTCGAAATCCGGGTCACCTTCGCGGCCTGCCAGTTTATGATGCTCAAAATGCGCATCACGCATCCGCCGCCACGCAAAGCCTGCATAGAGGGCCAGAAGCACCGCCCCGACAGCCGAATTTATCCGCTGATGCCCCGGCGCCAATGTGCCGTGCATCGCATCATGACTGATGATGAAAACACCGACTGATAGCCAACATTGCACCGCCGCCAATGCAAGCGCCAGCGGCCAGTTCGACCACGTCAGCTCAAACACGAACATGCCGTAAGCGTGCAGACCCAGCCAGCCGCCAGCGATCATGGTCGCCAAGGCAAGGCCAATTGCCGCCTGATGCGAGCGGGCGGGCAAAGAGAGATCAGCGCTCATAAGACAAAATACGCAGGCGACATCATTACGGCTTCGTATACAATTTCCGCTGTTTAGCGCAAACGTGCAGAGGCCGGCCAGCCCAGCGAAACAAGGTGGCGCGAAGCGCCCGGCCTAGCTCAATCAACCTCGCACTCTACAAATCTGTTTGCGCTGACTTATCTTTGCACAATGTCGCTTTTGCCGTTTCTTGCTGTCGCTTTGCTGATCGCAGCGTTTTTCTGGCATCGCTGGTATTCACAGCGGAAGAAACGCGAGCAACTCTTGGCGGCGCCGCTCACGCCCCCGCAGCGCGAAGTGGTCAGGCAATTGGTGCCAATCACACGCCAACTGCCCCAGCCCTTGCGACTGAAACTGGAGGGGAAGATCAACCTGTTCCTCGATCAGATCACATTTCATGGCCAGAACGACCTTGAAGTGAATGAGGCGATGAAACTTTCCATCGCCGCTCAGGCCTGCTTGCTCGTCGTTAACACCCCGGCCTGGTACGACACGCTCAGGACTGTGCTTATCTACCCCTCGGCCTTCCGCACCCGCCGCAACACGCACGACGGCTACGTCGTCCAAGAGCGAGACCTCACCATGCTCGGCGAAAGCTGGGCCCGCGGACCGGTTGTCTTGTCATGGGATCATGCTCTCAAAGGCGGCCTTGATGCCCATGACGGACACAATGTCGTGATCCACGAATTCGCGCATCAATTGGACAGTTTAACCGGTCACACCAATGGTATCCCCATCCTGCGCAAAGGGCAGGCATATGAAGGCTGGGAGAAGGCCATGCTGGACGCATATAACGACCACGTGGAGCGGGTTCAAAATGGGTACCGAACTTTGATCGACCCATATGGCGCGACCAACCACGAAGAATTTTTCGCGGAAGCGATCGTCACTTTCTTCGAAAAGCCGCAGGCGCTGCGGCGAGATATTCCAGCGCTTTACGCGCAACTGGCGGAACTGTTGGCACTTGACCCTGCGAAGTGGGGTTAATCACTCGCCTTCGCGGCGAGCGACCCGCTCAATCGCCGTCAGGGAAGAAGAACTCGCGCATATGCTCGCCAATCCGCGCTGGGCGCAGGGTGGTCGAGTCGATGCAGCACCAGCTCGATTGCACCTCGGCCAGCACTTCCTCACCCCGCGAAATAACCGTGCGGTAGAATGCGCGCGCTCCATTATAGCGCTCCAGCACCGTGTTCGCGATCACATCATCTTCCAGGAACGCTGGGCGGCGATAGGTAATCTCATGCTTGAGAGCGACCCAGGCTTTGGAAGCAATTTCCTCTGCCGGGGCAAGGTTATTCCAATGCGCGAGCACGGCATCCTGCACCCAGTTCAAATAGCGCGCGTTGTTCACGTGCCCCATGAAATCGATGTCTTCGGGAAGGACTTTAATCGGAAAGGCAAAGGGCACTGCTGACATGATTGTAAGTTAAACACACAATGGTGTCTTTTCCATGACTATTTCCATGACTATCCGCCTGCCTGGCACAGTCCGGCTTGCAAGTGTTGCATCAAGGCCGCTAATCGGATCCCTATGGCTAGCAAACCACGCACATTGTACGAGAAGATCTGGGACGCGCATGTTGTTGAGACGCGTGAGGATGGCACGTCGCTGATCTATATTGATCGGCATTTGGTTCACGAGGTGACAAGCCCGCAAGCGTTTGAAGCTTTGCGGCTGGCGGGCCGCCCTGTGCGGCGCCCTGAATTGACCCTGGCCGTGCCAGATCACAACCTGCCGACCACGGCGCGGCGCGATGCGAGCGGCGCAAAAATCCCGATCGCCGATCCGCAAAGCCGCGCTCAGTTGGAAGCGCTGGAAAAAAACGCCCCGGAATTTGGCATTCGCTACATTGGCGATGCGGATGACGCACAAGGCATCGTCCATGTCGTTGGCCCAGAGCAAGGCTTCTCCCTACCCGGCACCACGATCGTTTGCGGGGATTCGCACACCGCCTCTCATGGCGGATTGGGCGCGCTCGCATTCGGCATCGGCACCAGCGAAGTGGAGCACGTGCTGGCAACGCAGACCTTGCTGCTCCAGAAATCGAAGACGATGGAGCTTCGCGTTGAAGGAGAACTCTCTGCAGGTATCACCGCCAAAGATCTGATTTTGCACATTATTGGGCAAATTGGCGCCGCGGGCGGGTCTGGCTATGTGATCGAATATCGCGGCCGAGTGTTCGAACAGATGAGTGTCGAGCAACGCCTGACCGTGTGCAATATGAGCATAGAGGCGGGGGCGCGTGCAGGCCTGATCGCGGCGGATGATGTGGTGTTCGACTATCTCAAGGGACGATCGATGGCGCCCAAGGGAGCGGACTGGGACGAGGCGGTGCAATATTGGCGCTCACTCGTCAGCGATCCCGGTGCCGAATTCGACAAGAGCGTGGTGATCGATGCCAGCGATGTTGAACCCACGGTTAGCTGGGGCACCAGCCCCGAAGACGTCATCGCCATCGGCGGCACAGTTCCCTCGCCCGAAAGCTTTGCCGATAAGGACAAGCAAGAGGCAGCGCAAAAGAGCCTCGACTATATGGGCCTGACGCCGGGCACCGCGATGAGCGACATTCCCGTTGAGAACATCTTCATCGGCAGCTGTACCAACAGCCGGATCGAGGATCTGCGCGCCGCCGCCGAAGTGTTGAATGGCCGGCGCAAGGCGGACAATGTGAAATGGGCAATCGTGGTGCCGGGATCCGGCCTGGTGAAACGCCAAGCGGAAGAGGAAGGCTTAGACCACATCTTCACCGAAGCCGGGTTTGAGTGGCGCGAGCCGGGCTGCTCCGCCTGTCTGGGCATGAACCCTGACAAGGTTCCCACGGGCGAGCGCTGCGCCTCAACCTCCAACCGCAATTTCGTTGGCCGCCAGGGCCCAGGTGCGCGCACGCATTTGCTATCACCCGCGATGGCTGCAGCGGCGGCTGTGACCGGGCGACTGACCGATGTGCGCACATTAAAGTGATGCAGGGCAGCTGCCATTGCGGGAACGTGAGCGTAGCCATCACGAGGCAGCCTGAATACATAAACCTATGCGATTGCTCGCTGTGCCTGAAGTCTGGCGGAGCTTGGGGATATTTCTCCGAGAGCGAGATCAAAGTTGCTGGTTCAACCCGCGCCTATCGCCGCAAGGACTACAAAGAGCCTGCGGTTGAAATGCAATTCTGCGGCGAATGCGGCGCTACAACCCACTGGGTGCTGACAGAGCATTGTGACGGCGACAGAGTGGGCGTGAACATGCGGCTATTCGCACCTGACGAGATCACGGGGATTGAGGCGCGCACGCTGGATGGGCGGAATTGGTTTGGCAAAACCGACGCTGCACACCGGCGGGAGCCAGGCAAAGTGGGCAGCGATGTCTTTCTTTGATCATCAAAGCGATTGATTGATCTGTTTTCGCGGGGCATTGGCTTCGCATTGGGAGGGTTAGCAAGCAATGGATGTGATGAAGGGAATTCGGGTTCCAGAGCGGCTCTACAAGGGCGTGCTGTGGCTGGTTTCGATTGTCTTTGCCGCCTTTCTGGTTGGTCTGGGCAATCTCATCATTGGCGACCTGCCGCAGGTCCAGGCTGAGCTGAACCGCGATCAATATGTTGAAACCGCGGAGGTAAAGCAGCTGCGCGGCCAGATAAATGCGCTCGATGAGGAGCGATCCGCTCTGGATGACCGGCTCGAATTGCTAAACATTCAGCAGCGCCAAGCCTCTGAAGAAAAGCAATCCGCGACAGAGACGTTTGAGGCGTGGATCAAGACCCGCTCTGCGACAACCGATCCGACGCAAGATCCCAAAGTTATAGCGCGCACCCGCGCGCTGGAGCAATTGCAGCAAAACGAGCGTTCCATAAGCAGCTCGATCAACGCGCTCGACACCGAGGCGGCTGAGCTGAGCCAGCGTCGCAGCGCGATTTCAGAGCGGCTGTACGATGCCGAAGATGCAGGCGCGCCCGCCTATGAGCAGGCGTATTTCTGGCAAGAGCTGCAGGTGTTCGGGCTGAGACTGCTCATCACCCTGCCCATGCTGGGGATCGCCGCATGGCTGATCGTGAAGCGCCGCAAGGGGGAATACTGGCCGATCTCACGCGGGTTTGTGCTCGCCTCGGTGTTTGTCTTCTTCGTCGAACTGGTGCCTTATTTGCCGAGCTATGGCGGTTATATTCGCTACGGAGTCGGCATCATCCTGACATTTGCAGCGGGCCATTTCTTAATCAAGAAGATGCGGCAATACCTCGCTCAGCGACAAGAGGTTGAGCAAAAGGCCGAGGAGGAGCGGCGCAAGCTAGTCTCGCACGATGAAGCGTTTAAGAAAATGTCTTCTAGCGTGTGCCCTGGCTGTGACCGGCCCATCGCAAAAATGGAAGGAACCGAGAGCAATTTCTGCGTCCATTGCGGCATGACTTTGTTCGATCGCTGCATCAGCTGCGAGACCCGAAAAATGGCGTTCTTCCGCTTTTGCATGTCCTGCGGGACCACCGCCGAGACTGAGGTCGACAAACCAGCACCTGCAACCTAGCGGAAGCTCAGAACATATTGCGCGCAATCCCTTGCAAGCCTGCCCTCCCGCTCCCATGAGGATATCATGACGAAAAACACCAAAAGCAAAGCTGCCATCGCCGCCAGTGCAATCGGCTCTGCCGCTGTTGCAGCGGCGCTGCTCTATGCCAACAAGCGCAAGAGCAAAGACAAGAAGCCAGAGGCCCCCAAAGTGCCCTCCGGCGAAAATCCGGAAACAGACTGAGCGCTGCTATGCCAAGGGAAAAACGGCTTATGAAACTCTTTGCAGCGGCGCTTGCCACATTCGTGCTGGCATCTCCGCTACAGGCTCAGGAAGAGCCCGATCTGGAGATATGGCGGCTTGATTGCGGAACGATTGCATTTAGCGATTCAGCCGCATTTTCCGACGCCCACCTGTATGATGGGAAAGCGCGCACTCTGGTGGCAAGCTGCTATCTACTGCGCAATGGCACCCGCTATTTGCTGTGGGACGCGGGCCTCCCGTCAGGCCTTATTGGTACTGGCCTTTCGCAAGGCGGCACCACCCTTTCGCTAGAGCGCTCGATTGCCGATCAGCTCAGTGATATTGGCGTGACAACAGAACAAGTGACCTATGCTGGGGTTAGCCATTTTCATTTCGACCACACAGGCCAGCTCAGCGATTTTTCCGGTTCGACCTTGCTTATCGGTGCCGGTGATTGGGACGTGGTGAAAGAAACCAAAGAGCCCAATCCGCTGGTTGATCCACGGCCCTTCGCCGCTTGGCTTGGTGAAGAAGGCGCAGAGGTCGTTGCGTTTCCTGGCGATCATGACGTTTTTGGCGACGGGTCAGTCGTCATGAAGGCGATGCCGGGCCACACCCCCGGCCACACCAGCCTGTTGGTGCGCTTGCCCGAAACCGGCAATCTTCTGCTGACCGGGGATCTTTATCATTTCGAAGAGCAAATCGATAACCGCGGGGTGCCATCATTCAACACCAACCGTGCTGACACTCTGGCCTCTTTTGAACGCTTCAATGCCATCGCAAAGTCGCTCGATGCGACCGTACTGATACAGCATGACCCTCGCCATCTCGGCCGCTTGCCAACATTTCCAGGATCAGCAAAATAATGGATGCCATCCAGCATGTCGCGGGGCAAGCGATCCCATATGGCGCGAAAAATATCGACACGGATATTATCATTCCGGCGAAATGGCTCAAAACCATCACTCGTGAGGGTTTAGGCAAAGGGGCGTTTGAAACCGTTCGCGAGATCGAGGGCAATGTATTTGACGATCCCGCCTATGCCGGATCGCAAATTCTGATCGCTGGCGATAATTTTGGCTGCGGCTCCAGCCGCGAACATGCCGCCTGGGCACTGCTGGATCTGGGCATCCGCGCGGTTCTGGCCCCAAGCTATTCGGACATCTTCTCTGGCAACGCGGTGAAAAACGGCATTCTGCCGATCGTCCTGCCTCAAGCGGCGATTGACCGTTTGCTGGAGGTCGCACGGGTGGGCGAGCCGATCGACATCGATCTGGAAACGCAATCCGTCACAACGCCGTTTCAAGATCGCTTCGCGTTCGATATCGACCCGTTCCGTAAGCATTGTCTGCTGAACGGGCTGGACGAGGTCGCACTAACGCTAGAGCGCAAAGACGCCATTCAATCATATGAGAACCAGCGCGCATCCGCGCAAAGCTGGCTGACACAAGGAACGGAGACACACGCATGAGAGCGCTACGCACACACGAGATTGGCGGACCGGAAACGCTGAAACTCGACGAAATTGAGGTGCCAGCGCCGGGCAAAGGCGAAGTTCTGGTCGACGTAAAGGCGTGCGCGATCAACTATCCCGATACGTTGATGATCCGCGACCTCTATCAGTTCAAGCCGCAGCGCCCCTATTCACCCGGCGGCGAACTTGCTGGCGTGGTTGAGGCCGTTGGCGAAGGCGTGGAAGGCTACAACATCGGCGACAAAGTGATGGCCGGAATTGGCAATGGCGGATTGTCGGAGAAGGTCATTGTGCCTGCCGCTCGCATGTTCCCCATCCCAGACGGCGTACCCTATGAGAAGGCCGCATCGCTGCTCATGACATATGGCACCACGATCCACGGGTTGAAGGATCGCGGCCACATCAAGGCAGGTGACACAGTCCTGATCCTGGGCGCGGCGGGCGGTGTTGGCTTGTCTGCGGTTGAACTTGCAAAAGCGTTTGGCGCGAAAGTCGTCGCAGCAGTCTCCAGCGAAGCCAAAGGCGAAGTCGCCAAGCAGGCCGGAGCGGACGAGGTTGTGATTTATCCGCGCGAGGAAATGGACAAAGCCGCCTCCAAAGAACTCGCTGGCGCATTCAAGGCCGCGTGCGGCCCAGAAGGTGCGAACATCGTCTATGACATTGTTGGCGGCCAATATTCCGAGCCAGCCCTGCGCTCAATCGCATGGGAGGGCCGCTTTCTAGTGGTCGGCTTCCCAGCGGGCATCGCGAAAATGCCATTGAACCTGACGCTGCTGAAATCCTGCGATATTTGCGGTGTGTTCTGGGGCGCGTTTACAGCGCGCGAACCGGCCAAATTCGTCGAGCAGGTCAAGGAGCTGTTCGAGTTGATGAAAGCGGGCAAGATTGATCCGCTGGTCTCTGAAACCTTCCCATTGGAGCGCGCAGGCGAGGCAATCGCCAAGCTGGAAAGCCGCGAGGCAGTGGGCAAGCTCGTGGTGACGATGGACTAGGCCGTAAATTCATAATTCGCGCACGCTTATTGAAGACGCCGCACGATCCGCGCTTGCCGCAGGCCGCCCAGCCTCCTATTTTGCCTGGGCACACTTCAATTCTTGGGCCGCTGGCCAAGGGGACTAACATGACTGATTTCAAAGATCGCGAACGCGCCGAAGAAGCCAAGTTCGCAATGGACGAAGAAACCGCCTTTAAAGTGGCGGCGCGTCGCAATCGCTTGCTGGGTGAATGGGCCGCTGGCCTCATGAGCCTCACCGAGGAAGAGACCGACGCCTATAAGAAAGCCGTCGTGCAGGCAGACTTTGAAGAAGCCGGCGATGAAGATGTGATCCGCAAGCTGCTGGGTGATCTCACCGCGGCGGAATGCAATGTCAGCGAAGATGACATTCGCACAAAGCTGGAAGAAAAAGCCGTCGAGGCAAAACGTCAATTGATGAGCGAGAGCTAAGCGGCATGCCTATGACAGCGGCCGACATCGAGGCGCTCATCACTGCGGCGCTACCCGGCGCTGTGGTGGAGATGCGCGATCTGGCCGGAGATAATGATCACTGGGCTGCGACCATCACTGCGCCGCAATTTGCAGGCAAGAACCGGGTTCAGCAGCACAAGATGGTTTATGCGGCGCTGGGTGAGCGCATGGGCGGCGAACTGCACGCCTTGCAAGTCACCACCGTGGTTCCCACCTAATCCCCATACGATTTTCCATGGTTCATTTTTCAAAGGTTTAGGCCATTATGTCTGACACAAACGCCCGCATCGCCAACATCGTTAGCGAAAACGATGTCGTTTTGTTCATGAAGGGCACGCCGCTGTTCCCGCAATGCGGATTTTCCAGCCGGGCCATCGCGATCCTTGATCATTGCGGCGTCGCCTATGAAAGCGTCGACGTGCTGCAAGACATGGAAGTGCGCCAAGGCATCAAGACCTATTCCGATTGGCCAACCATCCCTCAGCTTTATGTGAAGGGCGAATTTCTGGGCGGCAGCGACATTATGATGGAAATGTTCGAAGCGGGCGAACTGCAACAGCTGATGGAAGAAAAAGCGGTCGCGAAGGCCGAAGCCTCTTAAGTTTGCGCACTCGCATCCGCGAGCGCGAAAGCCAGAATATAAACGTTCCAGATACGAAAAACCCGCCTCGTGAACCAAACGAGGCGGGTTTTCTAATTTCGGGGAGGTGAAACCAAGAGACCAAAAAAGACCTCACCTCTTTATCGAAGACCACTAGGGGCACACAATACTATGCACCCACCGTGCCAAAAACACGAAGAGCGGCCTTTTCAGCCAGTTAAATGGTTTCTACGGATTAACCATAAGGTCAAATGTAAAAGATACCGACAAGCAAAGCTGCAAATACGCTTGGCAAGTCGCCCCGCCCCCGGCATCACTGCAGGCAATGGCAGATCACACACAGCAGTCACCTGAAGGCATCCCCGCCGCGACCATCGTTATCTTTCGCAAGAGCAGCAATGGCGGCGCTCCTGAAACCCTGATGACGGTCCGATCGCGCAATATGGCGTTTGCCGGCGGCATGGCGGTGTTCCCTGGCGGGCGCGTCGATGATGCGGACTTTGCACTAGCCCGCACGCTCACCTCTCCACTCGATGTAAGTGAGCTTGCACATCAGATCGCGGCAGTTCGCGAGACCATCGAAGAAACTGGCCTAGCGCTTGGAATTGCGGGCGATGTTGACGCGGCAAAGGCCGCCGATGCGCGGGCAATGCTGCTGGAGATGGGAGAGCTTGCACCCGTGCTTGAGGCCTTCGACTGGTCGCTCGACCTTGATCAGATCACGCCGTTCGCCCGCTGGTATCCCAAGAATGAGAACATCAGCCGCGTCTATGACACGCGCTTTTACCTTGCCAATTTGGGCACGGGCGAGGTGGAGATCGCCGCGGATCAATCAGAAAACACGCGTTTGTTCTGGGTCAGTGCGCAGGGCGCGCTCGACATGGCTGAACGCGGCGAGATCAAGCTGATCTTTCCGACCCGCCGGAATCTGGAGCGCCTGGCTCTGTTCGCAAGCTATGATGAAGCGCGCGCGCAGGCCGAGGCTATTCCAGTCAAAACCATCGTTCCCATGGTTGACGACAGCAATGATCAGCCAATGCTGCGGATCATGGAAGACGCCGGTTATCCGATCACGGCGGAATTGCTGGAGACCGTTCAGCGCGGGTAGAAAAATTTGGCTGGCAGGCCAGTGCCAGCCCGCACCTTCCACTTATCTACGCGCAAGCCGACGATTATTCTGCTTAAAATTGGCAACACGATATCCACGCTCAGTCATTTCCTTGCGGTAATCATGGCGCGCATCGCGAATTTCCTGGCGATATTCCTCATAGGCATCGCGGCGATCCTCTTCGTCGGTCGCCCGGCGAAGGTCACTCGCCAACTCGCGCTTGGCTTCACTGATGTCAGTCCGATAATCGAGCCACCATTTGTTGCTGTCATTGTTGGGCGAAAGCGGCACGCGGTAGCCGTCGACCACAATCCCTTTCTGGTGAGCGGCGACCGGAGCCGCGATCATAGTCCCGGCAAGGGCAATTGAGGCAAGAATCATACGGGTCATCGGATGTCTCCTATCGGTGATTAATGCGCGCAAATTGTCGCTCAGCACATGAACAGCAGGTGTCGAAAGGCGCGCTGTCATGGCGGCAAGAGCGATGAGCCGTATCAGCTGTGCGGTATGAGCGACGAGTTGCAATAACCGCCATATGCAGCAATTTTCGCGCAGTAGCCTACGGCATGATCTACAAACTGGCGCGCCCGGCAGGACTCGAACCTGCTGCCTCAAGATTAGAAGTCTCGCGCTCTATCCAGATGAGCTACGGGCGCGCACGCTCTTTGCAAACACTTTAGCAATCGCAATTCGAAAGCGCATTCGCCCAATAGCGCGCTTTGCGACGGTGTAAAATCGCGTTAGGCACTTCGGCTATGAATAACCCGGATAACAATGCGGCCAGCGGGCCGATTGCGACCAGCACAGCACCGCGAACTTTCCGCTATTACGACCTGGTGATGGCCGCCTTTGTGGCGATCCTGCTGCTCTCCAACATTATCGGCGCGGCAAAACTGACCTTCGTCGAAGTGCCATTCTGGCCCGATGGCATGTGGCCAGCGCCCGATGGGATGTTTATCTACGGCGCCGGGATCCTGTTCTTCCCGCTCGGCTATGTCATCGGCGATATTCTGACCGAGATATATGGCTTTGCAAAAGCGCGCCGGGTGATCTGGACCGGTTTTGCGGCGATGATCTTCCTCGCCTTTATGAGCTATGTTGTAGTTGGCCTGCCCGCCTTTGCCGGATGGGAATGCGCGGCGAGTTCCTCATTGCAATTTACAGGCAACGGCGAAACAATCCCTGGCGAGATCTGCCAGCAAACCTACGAGTCCGTCTTCGGCAGCACATGGCGGATCGTGATCGCCTCGATCATCGCATTCTGGGCCGGTGAATTCGTTAATTCCTACGTTATGGCCAAGATGAAGGTGTGGACGAAGGGCAAGGCGCTGTGGGCCCGCACGATCGGCTCGACTGTGGTTGGTCAAGGGGTCGACAGCCTGATCTTCTACCCCATCGCCTTTTACGGCATTTGGAGCACTGAAGCGGTGATCACCGTGATGATCACCAATTGGCTGCTGAAGGTTCTGTGGGAGGCTTTACTGACCCCGGTGACCTATTTGGTGGTTGGCAAGCTGAAAAAGGCCGAAGGCGTCGATCTGTTCGATACTGAGACCAATTTCTCCCCCTTTGCGAGTGAGAAACAAGAGGCTTAACGCCTCCCTGCCCTAGGCTACTCCTGACTTCCAACGGGCTGGTGCAACGCGCCATCATCGACGATCTCTACGGTGAAATCGACGCCGAGGCGGTCTGAAAGCAACTTCAAATCCTTCTCGGTCGGGATGCCGAACAGGTCGCGATGGCTGTGCTCCAGCCGTAAGACGAGGCCATTCTCGCCCAGCATCAACCGGCTGACCTGAAGCGAGCGCCGCGAGCGCCCGCCAATCCGCCGCGCCAGGCGAATGGCGAGGCCCCAGCACACCGCCTCTTCCAGAGCGTTTTTGGAAGCCAGCGCATGCAATTCGTCTGGTAGATTGCAGTGATTGCCATTGGCCATACTCGCAGCCGCCAGCATCGCACGCCCTTGCCCATCAATCGCCAGCCAGCGCTTGTGCATCGCCCAATCCACCGCCAGCGGATGGCGCAAGTTCGGCTCAATCTGCATGCTGGCGAGCGCCAACATGGTCGCGGCCAGCCGCAGCCGTTCCGACCCGTGCTTGCCCAGCGGCGCGGCATCCGCCGTCCAGCCCGCAATCTGCGTTGCTAAGGTTGGTGGTGCGCCGCGCTGAGCCGCAAACACCGCAACACCGGCTAGCAGAGGATCTTGCTCTTTCCCATGCATCGGCAGGGCGTCGAACAGCAAGCCTTCCCGTAGGCCCCATGACGAGAAGACGACCCGCTCCGGCTCCAACTGCTCCAACATCGCCTGCAGCAGAACCGCCGCATCGGGCAGTTTCTCCGAGCGCATGGTGGAAATCCGGTCAATCGATTTGAGGGTTTCGGGCGACTGATCGGCAAGCCCTTTGGCTAGCGCAACCGCCTCTTTCTTTGTGAGCTCAAACGCGTGCGGATCGCTCAGCGGATGGCCCCGCTCCTGCATCGCGTAAACGGCCATCGCCCGCCAGGTGCCACCCACCAAATAGAGCGGCGCTTCAATCGCCTCGCCCCACCCGGCTTTCTTGAGTCTCTTTTGCAGCGCCTTGCGCATGTCAGATTGCTTATCCGCGTGATATTCGGGCAGCCTTAATGTGCCGAGCGGCAGTGAGGTCGCCTCTCCTGTCTCACCACCTGCTATGCTCACCAGCTCCAGGCTGCCGCCGCCGAGATCGGCAACCACCCCGCAAGCGCGCGGAAACGCCCCAATTACGCCGTTCGCGCTAAGCCGCGCTTCTTCCTCGCCAGAGATAACTTGCAAATCCAGCCCCAGCGCGCGGACGTCCGCCACGAATTCCGGGCCATTTTCGGCATCACGCACAGCGGCGGTGGCAACCGTCTCGATATCCGCAATGCCCAACCCATCGAGCAACAGCACAAAGCGCCTTAGGCCTCGCATGGCGAGCTCCACCGCCTCATCTGCCAGCCTGCCTGTTTGGGAGATTTCGCGTCCCAGCCGCGCCGTGACCTTTTCATTGAACAACACTGTCGGCGCCCGCATCGTCCCGCCATAGACCACCAAACGAACCGTGTTCGAACCCACATCGATGATCGCGCGTTCGGCCTTGTTCCCAGAGAACGCCCCCTCGCGATCGGCTCGCTTGGCTCTCAATGTCATCCAGTTCCGCCCCTTCGCAGCGACAATTTCGGCACAGCGCCCGCCTCCAATGCGCCCCCACGCCCCGACAGCGACGGGTTTGTCATAAAATAACGGTGACAATTAAAAGGCTTAGTATCTGTTACGACACGTTCATAGGAGCCATCGGATTGCAACCACCAGCTTTGCTCTGTGTCGAGCATATTGGCGAGCAGCACCTGTTGCAGCACCTGATCATGCACGGTGCGATTGGTGATTGGGATCAGCGTTTCGACCCGGCGATCAAGATTGCGCTCCATCAGATCCGCTGATGCAATATAAACCCGCGCCTCTTCGCCGGGCATCGGCGCGCCATTGGCAAAGGCGTAAATCCGGCTGTGCTCCAGAAAGCGCCCGATGATCGATTTCACGCGAATATTCTCGCTCAGCCCCGCGATGCCGGGCCTCAGGCAGCAGATACCGCGCACTATCAACTCGACCATAACCCCAGCCCCGCTCGCTTCGTACAGGCGGTCAATGATCCCCTGATCGGTGATCTGATTGCACTTGATCCAGATTGCGGCGGGCCTGCCCGCCTTTGCATTGGCAATTTCAGTGTCGATGCGGCTGCCAATCTCATCGCGCAGGTTGATCGGCGCGATCTTCAGCGCCTGCAGCTCGTCCGGCTCTACATAGCCAGTGATGAAATTGAACATCTTCGTCGCATCACGAACCAGCTGAGGATCGGCGGTGAAAAACGACAGGTCGGTGTAAATCTTGGCGGTGATCGGGTGATAATTGCCCGTGCCAAAGTGGCAATAGGTGCGCAGCCCCTCTTCCTCGCGGCGCACGACCATCGCCACTTTCGCGTGGGTTTTCCAGTCGACAAAGCCGTAGATCACCTGAACCCCGGCGCGCTCCAGCTTGCTCGCCCACATCAGGTTTTGCTCTTCGTCAAACCTCGCCTTCAGCTCAACCACTGCAGTTACCGATTTACCAGCTTCCGCCGCCGCGATCAGACCGTTGATGACGGCCGATTGCGAGCCTGCGCGGTAGAGCGTTTGCTTGATCGCCACGACATCGGGATCAGCCGCCGCCTGCCGGATAAAGTCGACCACCACTTCAAAGCTCTCGTAAGGGTGGTGAATGACGATGTCTTTTTCGCGAATGGCCGAAAATGCATCGCCATCATGCTCGCGAATACGCTCTGGATAGCGCGGGCTGTAGCTGTCGAACTTGAGGTCTGGCCGGTCTTCCTCGACAATTTCAGCCAGCCCATCAATGCCGATAATACCATCGGTCTTGATCACTGCAGCTTCGTGAATTCCAAGCTGCTCGAGCAATATTTGCTCAGCCCGCGGATCAAAGTCCTCTTCAATTTCCAGCTGGATCACGCGGCCACGGCGGCGGCGCTGGATCGCGCTGCGGAAATAGCGCACGAGGTCCTCGGCTTCTTCCTCAACTTCAATATCGCTGTCGCGCAGGACCCGAAACTGGCCATCGCCTTTGATCGTAAAGCCGGGGAATAGCATGCTGGCATAGCGCTGGATCAGGCTGGAGATCGAGACATAGATCGCCCCTTCCCCCGGCACCCGGATAAAGCGTGGTAAACCACTTGGAATCAGGATCATCTCGATGATCTGCTCCGCATCAGCATCGCGGTTCAGCGTGAACAGCACGCCGGTTCCCTCATTGGCGATGAAGGGAAAGGGATGCGCCGGATCAAGCGCTTGCGGTGTGATCACCGGCAGGATTTCATCGCGAAAATAGGTCTGAAGCCAGTCCTTTGCATCATCGTTTAGCCGTTGATCCTCATCCACCGAAATCCCCGCATCGCTCAGCAAATGATGCAGCTCGCGCCAGCTTCTTTGTTGGTTATCGGAGATCACTTCCAAGCGCTCGCGAATGGCGGAAAGCTGCTGTGACGGGGTGCGGCCATCGATCGCTGGCCGGGCGATGCCGCGCTGGACTTGACCGACCAGACCCGCCACGCGGATCATCATAAACTCATCGAGATTGGTACCAGAGATCGAGAGAAAACGCAGGCGCTCCAGCAGAGGATATTTGGTGTTGTCAGCCTCGGCCAGCACACGCTCATTAAAGCTCAACCAGGACAGCTCGCGGTTGAAATAGGCCTCGCCGGAGTGCGGCGACACCGCGTCATCCAGGCCTAGATCGGCGGGCACGTCGTCAGTGCTGGAGATTGGCTGGCTGCCCATCATCGCCCCATTCTTGAGAGTTTGAATGTTGCTGATTTACCGGACATATCCGCGATGTAAATCAAGCGCGCAAACTTGTCACACCAATGATCGGCAATCCGCGATCTGGGTGATCCCGCGCTTGCCATTGGCATCGCGTCCCAGCTGGACGATCACATCAATAACGCTCGCCGCATAGGCGATTGTGTCCGTGCGTGAGAGCCCAATGCCGGTCTGCATCACCATCAGCGACAATTGCTCAAGCGCGCCGGTCAGACTGTTGGCGTGGATGGTTGAGAAGCTGCCCGGATGGCCTGTGTTGATCGCCCGCAGGAAGGAAACACTTTCCGCGCCGCGCAATTCGCCCAGCACAATGCGGTCTGGCCGCAGGCGCAGCGCCGCTTGCAGCAGCTCATTGGCGGTGACCTTGGCCTCGCCAAGCTCACCTTTCACCGCGACCAGGCCAACCGAGTTTTCACCGGGGAATTTGAGCTCTGGCGTGTCTTCCACCATCACCACCCGTTCCGCCTGCGGAATCTCGCCCAGCATGGCGTTGAGGAACGTGGTTTTACCCGTGCTGGTGCCGCCTGAGATCAGGATCGTGCGGCGATTGCGGATCGCTTCGCGCAGATAAGCAATCGGCTCTTTCTGCGAGTCCGGCATCGGCGTTTCCGGCGCGCTGGTGAGCGGCCCGGCGTCATAAGCATCAAGCGGCAGATCAAGCCGCCGGTGGCGGCGGATGGCCATCACCCAATGCTTGCGCGAGGCAGGCGGACCGCAAAACTGGATCCGCGCGCCGTCTGGCAAGGTCGCCCCAAGCAGCGGATGCTCGCGGTTGATCCCCTGGTGGCTCACGCGCGCCACTTGTTCGGCCAAGCGCTGAACCAGGCGGTCATCAATGTCGGGCGCGTCGATCCGCTTGAAACCGGGGTCAGAGGCGTCTTCAACCCAGACTTCGCCGGGCTGATTGACCATGATCTCAGTCACGGTGTCCCGATCCAGCCAGCGGCGAAATGGCGCAAGATAGGCGTCGAGATAGACACTGCGCTCGCCAATAATGGCCGCGCTGGATGCAGGCATAGCCTGCTCGCCGCTCGCCGCTGCGGTTGACCCAGTGTCGTTGGCCAAAGGATGGATCTCTGCGCTCATTCGGGCCCGCTCGGCTCAGTTTACCGTGCTGAAATCGAGATCGCGCGCGGTGAAGACCCGGATCGGCTCACCCATTTTCACACGGATTGTCGGGCTGATCGCGCCGTCTTGCTGAGCCGCAATGCTGGCCGCGCCCTGCCCTGCTCCGCCGAGCACAACCGATGCGCCGCCGCTGCCGATGGCTGACAGACCGCCAACCACAGAGAGCAACATGGCAGAGCCGAACCGGCGGAAGAAGTGGTTGTTCACATCGCCTTGCAGGCCGGTGGTGCCGTCAAAGGCGACCGCAGGAGAGGCGATGTTAACCGAGACGCCATCGGGACGGATCAAACGGGTCCAAATTACGTAAGCACGCTTTTGCCCCTGCTGGACGCCGGACTGATATTGCCCGACGAGGCGCGAGCTGCGCGGCACCAGCACTTTCGTGCCGTCAAAGCTGCGCACATCCTGGCTGACGACGGCCCGAACGAAGCCCGGCACATCGGTATCGATAGCGGTCTCGAGGATCGCCGGGATCAAGGTACCTTGGGTCACCGTGGTGGTTGGATTAGCCATCGGCTGCGCCTGAGCAGGAGCGCCGCCTACGCCGCCGATACGGCTGGCAAATTCGCTGGCAGAGCCTACTGCGCCGCCCGGTGCAGAGGTAGCGCCAGCTGTTGCCGCTATAGGTGCCGGTGCGACGGTTTCACCAAGACGCGCAGCGCCTGCCGCGGCGCTGGCATCAAATACCATGGTCGGCGTCGCGTAAGGATTGGTCGCTGGGCCAGCCACGCGGTTGGGATTGTTCGAGAATACAGGTGATGGCGCAGGGTCGCTGCGCGGCGCTCTGGCCGGCGCAACCTGCGCGACGTTCACCGGAGCGGCAGCTCCCGGCGCTCTCGCAGGCGGCGGCGCGCTAGCCACGATCGTAGACGCGGTTTCCGCTGTGCCGGTGCGCGCTGCGTCCATGCTCCACAGCGTAACTGCGCCAAGGCCAAGGACGATGACCGCACCCAAAGCCAGTCCCAATCCGTCAGATTTGGACGCGCGTTCTGTGACGGCGGGAAAGCCATTGCGGCTGGCAAGATCGATGATCTCTGCCGACTCGCCATCGCGCGGATCAACATTGGCGTCAGAATTTGCATCCGCGCCGTTTAGCCCCTTCTTGGGCGGCATTCGCATGGCAAGGCGCATCACTTCACCTCCGTGTTGGTGCTAAGTCGGGCAAGCGCAGCATTATCGTTGAGCGCCCCAAGATCGACCGAGCGGATCGGCCCGGTGTTGGTCAAAACTGCGCTGTCTTCGCCAGAGCGCAAAATGATCTGTGTCGGCACGCCTTCCACGATCACAGTGTCCCCGCGAACGGTAAAATTGACTGGGCCTTCATCGCCCTTGTGGTTGGTCGTCAGGATTGCCGGAATGGTCGTGCCATCAGGCCAGGTCAGGAACGTGGTGTCGCCATCATCATAGGCGCGGGTCGGGACCAGTTCCTTGTCGCCTTCGCTCGCCCATTCAAAATTGAGCCGCGATGGATCGCTCACCACGAATGGATCATTGGCCGCCGCCAATTCCGCTGCGCTGGCGCGTTCGCGCTCTTCCCGCTCCAGCCGCGCAAGCCGCTCCGCTTCTTCAGCGGCCTCAGCCTCCGGATAGCTAAACTGCAGGACATAGAGCGGCTTGTTGCGCGGGCTTGCGACCAAATCGAACAGATATGTGCGCTTGGTCGTCACCACAGTCATATTGGTGCTGGCATTGGCCGAAAGCGGCTTCACGAACAGCAGGCTCGCGCGTTTATTGGGCGTGACCTGCCAGGCTTGGCTGTCGCCAATCGCAACGTTCTCGATCGTCTCGTCATCGCGAAACTTGATCGTGGCTTGGACTTTGGGCTTGCCAGAAATGCGCACCACCTGGGTCTCATCATAGACCATGGTGACAAGGCGCGAGTCCTGCGCGGCGACAGGCGCAGCGGCGATAGGCATGAGGCCCAATGCGAGGGCTGCAAGCGGAAGCCGGAATTTCGGCGCGCGGATCATCTTGTCGTCTCCGGTTTACGCGAATGTGCGGGACGGAAGCGATTGCCTATCCCGTGGGTGCGTGACGTAGATGGATTGAGCGGAGCGTTCTGCACGCCTCCGCCTGAACTGGTGGCGAACACGCGGGTCTCGCGAACAGTCGCGCTGCCGGCCGTGCCCGTGTCATTGGCGGCGGTGATGGTTGTGATCGTCGGCATATCAATCCGGCGTTGGCCAGTCGCGCCAACTGGCGCAGTTTGCGCGTTCCGATTGTCGGCGACCGTCACTTGCGGCTGAGGCGGCGTGCTTGTCATGTCGCGGCCCTTCTCAACCTCAACATTCTGGGCAAAGCCGAACACCTGCCATCCGGCGACCATGGTGGAGGTGACTTTGATCGTCATGATCATCAGCGCCACATGGACCGCACCGACCAGGAAGAACGCCATGGCGGCCTGCTGATCAATCTCGCCCGGTACAGCTACCAAAGCGGCGAGGATTGGCACGGCAAGCTCCAGCATGATTGATCCGCCGAGTACCGCGAACAGTGGAGTCAGCGCGAGCATCACTACGCCTTTGAGCCAGCCAACAAACAGGCCGCGTGTGCCATTGAAAAGCGCCATAACTACGAAGATCGGCCCCAGCGCCACGAGCAGTGCGAGGCCAATGCGTGCCGTCACAAGCAGGCCGACGGTACCGAGCAGCAGCAGCATAGCGCCGAGCCACATCATGCCGGGCGGCGAGAAAGCGCTGATATCAACCTCACCCGTACTGGCGTCTTGCACGGCCAGGAACACGATATCGAGCTTGGTCGCGAAGGTCTGCGTTGCGGAGCCGTCGCTATCGGTAAGAATCCCTGCCAGCCAGTCCGGTCCACCAATAAAAATGTTCCAGACAAAGCCCTGATAGGCGGCAAAACTGGTCGAAAATGCCAACACTAGTCCTATCGTGAGCATCTTGGGCAACAGCGCACGCACGGAAATGTTAGAGCGCCCAATCAGCAGGCTGATCCCGAAGAACGCAACATAGAGCGTCAGCAAGATTGTCAGCACCGTCGCCAGCGACCCGCCCGAGGCAAACAAGCGCCCAAAGGCGTCGCCCGTCACTTCACTGGCGATGCAATCCACCGCCGTCAAGGCGGCGGCAACGCCAGTGCCCATATTCTCGGCAACAGTGTCGCAATTGGCCGTCATTCGGCCGCCAATCGCACGGCTTGTGCGTCATCGGAATCGAAGCTCGGTCCGTCAGGCCAGGCATGATTGGTCAGCGCCGGATACCAATCCTCTGGCTTGTCACCGACTGCCTCCCGCAGCAGGTCAAGCCTACGCACGGAGCTTTCACGGCCAGAAAGAACGGTCAGCACCTCTGGCGCACCGGACAGATCAAGCCGGACAACAACACTCGCATCAGGTTGGCGAACGAGGAAACAGCGCGAATGGGCTGGCAATGTACGGATCAACGCCAACTCATGCTCGGTCAGGCCAAAGCCCTCGCAATAATCCTCAGCCCGCGCTCTGCTGTTTGGCATAAACACCATGGTCGCGGTCTGCTCGACCAAAGCGGTCGAAATGCGGCTTTCTAGCGCGTCGGCGGCGGATTGTGTGGCAAATCCGACCAGAGCATTGCGCTTACGCAAAGTCTTCAGCCAGTCGCGGATACGCGCGGCAAACACCTCGTCGTCCAGCGCTTTCCACCCCTCGTCGATCAGGATCATGGTTGGCTGCCCATCGAGCCGTTCGTCGACGCGGTGGAACAAATACATCATGGTCGGCGTGCGCAAGCGCGGATTTTCAAGCAGCGCCGTCATGTCAAAGCCGAGAACGCGTTGATCGAGATCGAGCCTATCCTGCTCATTGTCGAACAGCCAAGCGTGCTCGCCACCCTCTGCGTCTTCTGACGCGTCGTTCGAACCAATCCAAGCCGACAGGCGGTCGGCCAGATCACCGGGCTCAGGGCGTTTTGCCCCGGCCAGCAGCTCCTTAAAGTGGCGTAGACGGCGCAAGCCCGCATCATTTGCATAGGCCGCATCGACAGCCGCGCTGATCGTTGCGAATTCCTCTGGCCCGTCTGCATCGAGCAGCACCGCAAGCCAATCGCGCAAGAATGCCTTGTTAGTCGGCGTGTCCGGCAAAGACAGCGGATTAAACCCGGTTGGCTCGCCGGCGCAAATGCGGTCATAGCGCCCGCCAATACCGCGCACGAACAGTTCCGCGCCGCGATCCTTGTCGAACAAGATGGTGCGGGGGCTAAACTTTTGCGCTTGCGCCGCCAGGAAGTTCATCACCACCGTCTTGCCCGAGCCCGACGGCCCGATGACCGAGAAATTGCCAAGATCGCCGTGGTGGAAATTGAAGAAGAACGGGGTCGCACTGGTCGTCTCCAGCAAAGTGACCGCATCGCCCCAATGATTGCCGCTGGCCTGGCCTAAGGCAAAGCCGTGGAAGCTGCCAAAGCTCGCCATATTGGCCGAGGAAATGAGCGCGCGGCGCACGATATATTCCTCATTACCGGGGAATTGCGCCCAGAATGCAGGTTCCAGATTGGTGTCTTCGCGCACTGCAATCGCACCGGTATCCGCCAGCGCTGCGGCGCAGGCCGCCGTTGCATCGTCCAGCCGGTCAAGACTGCGCTCTCGCACCAGCACGGTAAGGTGGTGATCGCCAAATCCGACTGCGCCATTGCCCAACGCATCGCGCGCCGCCAGCATATCGTTGCGCTCTGCCGCCGCTTCTTCATCGACGGACCGCAGGCGCCGCAGCGCCAGATCAATCCGCTCCCGCGCGGTCGTGCGTTCGTTGGGCGCATAACTCTCGGTCACGATCATCTCATATGGCAGGCGCAGCAAGCCATCGAGCAGACCGGGAGAGGTCGCCTCGGGATAGTCTTTAAGGCCCAAGATCGCGGAGAAATCCGGTTGGCCAGAGCCACGTTGCTCCATAGCATCAAGGCCAAAGCTGGCGCGGCGATAGGGCAGCATGTGGCCGATATCAGTGTCTTCAACCGGGCGGCGCACGGGACGCATCTCGCCATTGTAGAGCGCGGAGAGCAGCTCCAGCATTTCTGAATTGGTGCCATCACTGCCGGGCACGGAGTAATCGGCAAGCACGCTCGCACCGTAGGCAGAAAGCGATGCGACCAGGCCCGTGGCGGCTGATTTCAGGCTGCGCACGTCCTTGATATCAGCTTCGAGTTCGCTTTGCCCGGTCCAGCTCCACATCCGTGAAAAACGCTCTGCAAGGCCGGCCTTGCCGCGCGCTGGGCGGCGGATCAGCGTGATAAACTGGTCATTGATGAACAGCGAACCGCCCGCCAGCCGCTCTTTCCAGCGCTGGTCAATATGGCGCGACAGCGGATCGGCAAATTGTGCCTCCAGATCAACCTCAACCTGACGGCGGATGACATGGTGGTAGAGCGCAAAGCGCGCATCCAAGGTCGAGCGCAGCATCACCTCGCGCGTCGCTGCATGGGCATTGAGCGCGTCGGAATCCTCGGTTTCAAACAGCAAGCCGGGCACCTGGATCGCGGTCATCACCGATCCATCGCGCAGCAAAACCGTGCTTTCATCGATCAGCCGCGCATATGGCAGACGATCGCCAGCCAGCGCCTCTTTAGCGCTCCAGCTTGCCGGTCCAATCCATTTCACCATAGTAGGCCCTCCTTGTCAGGCCTTACGCAGCGTAGCTGTTACAGCCCCACCGCTTGTAATTCTTGACCCGCGGACACTTGGAAACCTTAGTAATCCAAAGGTCGAAAATGCGCGGTTCGCGAAGCGAAGAAAAATAGCCGATTACGTGCACGACCACCGGCACGATCATGATCCACCAGTTTTTGAGGATCAAAAATGCAATCGTCGTCACCATCAGATTGATGATGAAAAAGTTCATCGTGACGCCAGCAAACATTTGCGGACGGGTAAGAGCGCGGTGAACCGGATGGCGGACGAGATTGGTCATATACCTGCCTCAGGCCGCCGCGCTTTGAATGCCAGCAACGATGGTCGATGCGCCGAACAGAATGAACACGCCGATGATTACGGTCGCGCCAAAGCGCCAATTCATGCGGCCAGTCAGCATCATAAAGCCAACCGCTGCGACAGCCATCACTGCAATCGCGGTCGCGACATTGCCCAGCAGCGTACCTTGCAACCACCCCAGCGCCGCGACAATCGGGCCGGAACCTTGCGGGTCAGCAACCTGCTGAGCATGCGCAGCAACGGGTGCCAGCATCAGAGCGATAAAGGTCGCAATCCGAGCCATCATCATGGCTGGCATGCGAAGAAGTGACGACATTGATGTTCTCATTCGTGTTCTGCTTTGTCCTTAGGTGCCGCGTGTACGACGTCATGGTTAAAAAGGTTGCGTATCGGTGCGCGAGTGCGAAGCCAATCGGCCCATGATGGCCGCGACATAGAGTTTCGTCTCACGAATGTTTGGAACGCCGCCCGCACGTTCTACCCGTCCGGGTCCAGCGTTGTATGCGGCCAATGCTTTTTCGAGATTTCCGTCAAAACGATCGAGTTGCTCGCGCAGATAGCGCGCCCCGCCCTCAAGGTTTTGAAACGGATCATCCGGGTCCACGCCCAGATATCTGGCGGTGCCCGGCATCAATTGCGCGAGGCCCCGCGCGCCCGCATGCGACACCGCATTGGGACGCCAACGGCTCTCTTGCCAAACCAGTGCCTCCAGCAGCGATGGGCTGAGATCGAACCGCACAGACAGGCTTTGAACGGTGTCGGCATACATTGCTGGCACACCCAAGGCATGGCGCGAAGGATCGGCAATAATGCCGTCTGGTACGATCATAGCGTCGAGATCAGCAACCTCGCCAGAGGCAGAGAATTCAGGATTTTGGGTGATCGCCACCGCCCGTGCGCCGGTGACCCAGCGGGCACCGTCGGCATCGATTTGCAGCACGTCCGCCTGCGCGGGTGCAGTTGTTAGGGCAAGCGCAGCAGCGGCACCGGCCATGCCCAAACGAGCGAGAATCATCCAAAACCCTCCAATCACGCCCCCTTGCTCATAGTACATGACAAGCAAGTGACATTTACGCAGACCATACCCTTATCAAGGCAAAATATTGCGTAGCAATTAAAGTTAACGCCTATGATTAAGCGATAGATTGGACCGGTTGCAAACACGAAAGCAATCGGGAGGCCTATCGAACCCGCCCAATTGCGTCGTTTTGTGCGATGAAGTGTTAGAATTACTGGCTAGGCGACAAGGCCAACCGAACGGTTCACTCGTTCAATGTCACGCGATTGGCGAAACGTTCAGTCGAAGCTGGCGCAAATTCGTCATTTTTGAGCATTCGCAGTGCCTTGCGAGCGAGTCGGCGCGAATCGGTTGCCGTGCCATTCGCCGTATCGATTTCAATACGATCATTGCTGGCAGCCGCAGCTCTAAACAAAGAACGCGCGCGCTCTTCATCACCCTGTCTGGCATAGGCAATGCCCAGATTGATCAGTTGTGCAGCATCATGAGAGCGGATCGCTTCCAGTTCGGCAATCGCATCAGCATTACGGCCAGCGACCAAATGTGCGGCTTGCAAATCAGGCTCTGCCTGCCTTGCGATGGCCTCAGATGTGACAGGACTTGCTGTCAAAGACGCAGCTACCAATGCTGAAGTTATGAACACGGCTCTCTCCTTCTCGAATGATGAGAAGATGCGCCGCCACACCCCAAATCGCAATAAAAATGTCATATTGTCATTTTTCTGTAACGCGATCCGTTTTCCATCTGTTTTGAAACGATAAATTTTACGGCTTTTATTGCCTTGAGGTGACGTAAAATCTGTCAAAAAGGACACAAACATCTTTGTTTTGTCATAGTTCGGTCAAAGAAACCGAAGCGTCATATTCGAAGCAATTCCGTCATGATCGCTGCCTAGCGGAGTCCCCGAACGCAACCTCTGCGCTCAATCGATTCTTCGGTTTTTAAGGGGACCGCTCGCTGTGAAAAATATGTCTCGTACTCTCGTTCTTGGTTGCAGCCTCGCTGCTTTGGCTGCCTGCGGCGGCGATGAAATCGTCTCACCCGGCACCTCTGGGGACATCATCATCAATAACCCCGCGCCAACCCCAGCGCCCACCACCACACCGCCGACAGGCGGCGGAACCGTCACACCGGCGGCTGGCTGCCCAACGATCAACTCAACCGGCGGCCTTACCGATGCTGGCACGATCACTGGTCCGACCGGCGAATACCGCGTGTGCGAACTACCCGCGCTGATCGATGCCAACGACACACTGCCATTCGTGGACGGCCTGCTCTACGCTCTGCCCGGCCGCGTCGATGTCGGCACAGACCAAGGCTTTGCTAGCACCGGCACGAACGTAACGCTGACGGTTGCTGACGGCGTTATCGTGTTCGGTTCGACCGGCCGTTCGTTCCTGGTCGTCAACCGCGGCAATGCGTTGAACTCCGTCGGCACGGCTGAGCGTCCAATCGTCTGGACCAGCCGCGACAATGTCCTCGGCCTCAGCGATGACAACTCAACCGGCCAATGGGGCGGCATTGTTCTCCTAGGCCGTGCGCCAGTCTCAGACTGCGCAACCGGTGTGTTCAACACCGATGCCAACCCGAATGCCAACCCGGCCTGCGAGCAATCGCTCGAGGGTACCACGGTTGCTACCAATTTTGGCGGCGGCGACAGTGCGGACAGTTCTGGCGAGATGAACTACAACCAAATCCGCTTCTCCGGCTTCAGCCTTGCGCCAGGTGATGAACTGCAATCGCTGACCACTGGCGGCATCGGCAGCGGAACCACGCTCGCGAACTTCATGTCGTTCAACAGCTCTGACGATGGCATGGAGTTCTTCGGCGGCGCAGTGAACATGAGCAACGTCGTTGCCGTCGGCGCAGATGACGACTCAATCGACGTCGACACAGGCGCTCAGGCCAACCTACAATTCGTGGTGGTGGCTCAGCGCACCTCCGGCGGTGACAGCCTGATTGAACTCGACTCGCCCGATGCAGACTTCTCCGTCAACGCCCGCCCACGCACTGTGCTTCAGGTGGCAAACTTCACCTTCCTCGAACGCTCCGGCTCAAACTCGCAAGCGATCCGCGCACGCGGCGGCGCAGCGCTCAATCTCGCCAATGGCGTGATAGACACCAATGACGAGACTTGCTTGCGCATCGACGAGACCTTCACTCGAGATGTCCCGCCTAGTTTCAACTCGGTAGTCGGCGATTGTGATGCGGCGCGGCCTGTTCGCGGCGATTCTGGCGTGAGCGATGCAGAGGTTCGGGCATTGGTCGATGGCGGCACGAACAACAACGTCGCCTTCACCATCTCACTGACAGGGATCGTCAACGGCACCAATGAAACCGGCGTGGCCGCGTTCGATCCAACCGCCCTCTCCAGCTTCTTCACAGCGGAAACATTCGTCGGCGCGGTTCCAGATGCTGGGGATACCCGCTTCGGCAACTGGACCTGCAATTCCGGCACGCTTGATTTCGGTAGCACCACCGGGGCTTGCACCTCGCTGCCTGTCTACTGATCGGACGCCTTAAATGCGAAAGGGAGGTGCTGTGATCTGGTCAAGATCTCCGGCGCCTCCCTTCTCACAATCTACGAGCCATGCATCTGGCTCATCACAGTTTCAGACCTGATTTCATGAGGGGGTCTAATATCATGCCAATTGGCAAGCGCCTCGTAGGCACGCTGCTCTTCACAACCGCGCTGACGTTCCCAGCATTCGCCGCTGCGCAAGAGGTTGAGCAGTCTCCGGCAACTGAAGCGGATGACGTGACAGTCGAGAGCGAAGAAGAACAAGAGCCGCAAGAACAGCAGCCGGACGTGTCTGTGCCGGGCGGCGGCATTATCGTCACCGGGCGCCGCAACCGCGACCCGCAGCGCGCCTCGACCCAAGTGCTAAGCGTGCTGTCCGAAGAAGACATCGCGCGCACCGGTGAGAGCGATATTGCCGGCGCGCTGGGCCGGGTAACTGGCCTGTCCTTGGTCGGTGATGGCCGCGTATTCGTGCGCGGTCTGGGAGATCGCTATTCTCTCGCGCTGCTCAATGGCCTGCCCCTGCCGAGCCCGGAACCGCTCAGCCGTGTTGTCCCGCTTGATATTTTTCCGACCAGCGTGGTTGCGTCCTCTCTGGTGCAGAAAACCTACTCTGCGAACTTCCCTGGCGAGTTTGGCGGCGGTGTGATCAACCTGACCACGCGCGCCGTGCCGGCAGAGGATTTCCTCAGCTTCAGCTTCAGCACCGGCGGAGACACCGAGACCACCTTCCAAGATGGACTCACCTATTTTGGCTCTGATCTCGACCCGTTCGGTTTCGACAATGGCAACCGCGATATACCATCCAATCTGGCCGCTTTCTTTGCCAGCGGAGACCGGATCGAAGACACCTCGATCGAGGTTCAAGAAGGGGTTGCGGGGCAGATCCTGCCGACCAATCTCGTCACATTGCAGCGCAACGACACGCTGCCAGCGAACTTTTCCGCATCGATAACGGGCGGCACCTCGATTGAGCTGGGCGGCGACAATTACCTCGGCATAATCGCCACCGCATCGATCAAGAACAATTGGCGCAACCGCAACGTGCGCAGCCAGTTTGCCACGCCTGACCTGGCCACGGTCACGGAAGACTTCACGACCTTCATCACCGACAACAATGTTCTGGTAAACGGCCTGCTCAGTTTTGGCCTCGACCTCGGCCCCCACACCTTGCGCTGGACGAACCTGTACATCCGCGACACGCTGAAAACCGCGCGGCTTGAGCAAGGCACAAATTTCCTTTTCGGCGAGACCGGATTTGATTTTGCCAACCAGCAAACGGCCTGGTTTGAGCGGCAGCTGATCGACACACAATTTGTCGGCGAGTTCGATTTTGACCGTTTCGACTTTGATGTGCGCGCTGGCTATGCTCGCACTGATCGCGAGGCACCGTTCAACGCCAATGTTCGCTACACCCGGACCAATTTTGCCGAGGATCCGCTCGGTGAATTCTTCGTGGCCTATCTTAACCGCTTGTCGGATACGGGCCTAACGACCATCGCCTTCGATGATCTTCAGGAAGAGCTGCTGTTCGGTAGTGTCGACGTCTCTTACGAAGTCACCGACACGCTCGAACTGACCGCAGGATACGCCTATAGCGACACTGACCGTCGTTCCTCCAGCCGAGAGTTCAGCCCGCTGATCGAAGGCGATGTGCTAGACGACAGCCTGGTGCCAATCCTCGGTCTGCGCCGTCCGGGCGACCTCATCAATGGAGCGACATTGGCTGGCTTCAACGTTCGCCTGGACGAGACAAGCCCGTTTCCCGTCTTTGACGCAGCGCTCGAAACGCAGGCCGGATACGGCATTATCCGCTTCCTGCCGACTGACAGGCTGACGATGGAATTTGGCGTCCGCTATGAGGATGCGACGCAGACGGTTACGCTCGATCAAACCATCTTCACTACGCCTATCGTCGGCGCGACGCCAACCAATCTGGCTGAAGATTACTTCCTGCCGGGCACCACAATCACGTGGGAGCCGGTCGAGGATTTGCAGCTGCGCCTTGCCGCCTCCAAAACTATTGCCCGGCCGCAGTTCCGCGAGCTGGTGGAGCAGACCTATTTCGATCCGGAATCGAACCGCGAATTTCGCGGCAATCCCTTCCTGACCGACAGCGAGCTGTTCAATCTGGAGGCGCGCGCCGAATATTACATCAGCGGCTCTGACCGGGTCAGCATCGCGGGCTTCTACAAGGAAATCGACAACCCGATTGAGGCCTTCATCTTCTCAACCGCTGGCGACCTCGTGACCAGTTTTGCCAATGCGCCCAAGGCAGAGCTTTACGGCGCCGAGATCGACCTGGTTTACGGGATCGACCTCTACAATTGGGGCGGTAGCTTCTTTGAGACCAAACAGCTGCTGTTTCTTGCGAACTACACCTACACCCAGTCGCAAATCTCGGTTGATCCGGCTGATGTGACCTTCGTGCCTCCGGGCGGCGAGACCAACGCGTCGCTCTTGTTCGATGATGGTGACCCTCTGGTCGGGCAATCCGATCACATCGCCAACTTCTCTATCGGGATCGAGGACACGGAGAAGGTTCAGCAGTTCACCGTGCTGTTCAACTACGCGAGCGAGCGGGTGACCACGCGCGGATTCCAGCGCCCTGACATCGTCGAGGACCCCGGCTTGACCGTCGATATAGTCGCGCGCTCTGAGGTTGGGATGTTCGGCCAGCCGTTCGAGCTGGAGCTGGAGGTGCGCAACATCTTTGGCCGCGACAATCTGGAGTTTCAGGAAAACTCGAACAACCGGATCGACATCAACAGCTATGATGTCGGTACCTCGTTCTCAATCGGGATCAAAACCGAATTCTAAGCGCGCTGAGCGGTCCACCTCTCCCCGGATTGCTCAGTCACTAGAGAGGCCGCTTTGGGAAGCCAGAGCGGCCCTTTTTGTAGGCTTTTTGTAGCGCTAGATGATTAGGGCAGATCGAAAACATAACCGCGCGAGCGCACTGTGCGCAGCGGGTTGCCCCCGCCCGCCTGTTTGATCGCACGCCGCAACCGGCCAATCCAGACATCGACCGTGCGCTCATCAATGGGCGGCTCGCGCTTGCCCAGCCCGTTGATCAAGTCATCTCGGCTGAGCACGCGGTTGGGGTTCTCTGCGAGAAAGCGCAGCAGGCGAAATTCATTGGGGCGCAGGGAAATGACCTCTCCATCCCACCGCGCTTGCAAGGCCGCCATATCAATCGACAAATCGCCAGTTTCAAACAAACGCGCCGCGTGCCGATCGTTCTGACGCGATTGCAGCGCTAGCACCCGGTCGAGCACCTTCGTTCGGTCAATCGGCCCGATCATATAATCATGCGCCCCGGCCTTTAAGGCGCGGCGGCGGTCATCATGGTCATCTTGTTCGAGCACCATCGTCACATGCGCCTCACGCGTGCGCGGATCGGCGCGCAATCGGCGGCACATTTCCAGACCCGCCAAGTCGTCCATCACCCAATCGATAAAGGCCCACATAGGCCCTTCCACCAGGCGCCGCGGGCCATCGGCATAGAGCCGATCAAAGGTGAATTGGCGGTCGCCATGGACAAAGTCGTCCTGGTTTTCAGCCAGATCGTTCGTCAGAAAGATGTTGATGACGTCCACGACCACCCCGCTTCACATTGAAGCATGGGATGGCCGCGACTTGTGACGCATTCATGACGTGTTTTTGACCGCTACAGCGATCTTGTCATATTCGGAGAATTAGGGGGCATTTCGGCTCGTAAATCTGCAAGATCTCACGACAAAGTCAGCCCGCCATCTACGACTAAGGTCTGGCCCGTCATGTAGCTCGACAATGGCGAGGCAAGGAACAGGGCGGCGCCGGCCATATCCTCTGGTGTGCCAGTTCGCCGCATGGGAATGCCGCTCACCATCGCTTCCAATCGCTCGGGATGGTCGGTCATCACCGAAGTCATCTTGGTAGGGACCAGTCCCGGCGCGATCCCATTCACGCGAATGCCGTCTCGCGCCCAAGCCACGCCCAAGGTTTTCACAAGGCTCGCAGCTCCGGCCTTAGACGCCGCATAGGCCGGGTTTCCGATCACTGCATTGAACGCAGCGACAGAGGAGATAACGATCATCGTTCCGCCCTTATCAGCCAAAGCGGCATGGAAGACGCGCGCAACATCCATCACCGAATTGAGGTTCACATCAACCACTTCGTCCCAGCCCTTCTGGGCAAATTCCTGGCGCTCATATCGCACAAGCCCTTGGCATTGGATCAGCACGTCGGGTTCGAGAACCTCATCTGGCAAAGCGTTCACTGCATCGCGGTCCGTCACATCAAGCTGATGGTAGCTAAGCTCAGTGAACTCACTGTCTTCCGCCTCCAGATAATCGCCCGCGTCGGGCCGCGTGCCGGTAACATGCACTTCGGCCCCGCGCTTACGAAACGATTGTCCAATGCCATTGCCGATCCCGCCTGATCCGCCGATCACGAGAACAAGTTTGCCAGTAAAATCGAGTGGGTCTGACATCGGGCCTAGTCCCTTAAATGGAGCGGCTGATCACTTCTTTCATGATCTCGCTGGTCCCGCCGTAAATCCGCTGAACACGCGCATCGCGCCACAGCCGCGCTATCGCATATTCGTTCATATAACCCGCCCCGCCGTGCAATTGCAGCGCGGTGTCGACGCATTCCCATTGCATTTCGGTGTGCCACAGTTTGGCCGCGCTGGCCTCGTCCGTGGTCAGTTCTCCGGCCAGATGACGCTTAATCGCCCAGTCCAAATGTGCCCAACCTACCTGCAGCTTCGCCTGAAGGTCCGCGAGCGTGAACTTAGTGTTCTGGAACTCGAACACGGTCTTGCCAAAGGCCTTGCGGTCTTTTGTGAAAGTCACCGCTTCATCAAAGGCGCGCTGCGCGCCGCCCATGGCCGAGACCGCAATACTGAGGCGCTCCTGTGGCAGCTCCTCCATCAGATGGATGAAGCCGCGCCCTTCCCCGCCCAGAATATTGGTCTTGGGCACGCGTACATCGGTAAAGAACAGCTCTGATGTGTCGGCGGAATGCTGGCCAATCTTGTCGAGATTGCGCCCGCGCTCAAACCCCGGCGTGTCCGCATCGACCAGGATCAGCGAAGTACCCTTGGCGCCCATGCTCGGATTGGTCTTAGCAACAACGATCACAACATCGGCGTTCTGGCCGTTGGTAATATAGGTTTTCGAGCCGTTGATGACGAGGTGATTGCCGTCTTCCACCGCCGTTGTGCGGATGCCTTGCAGATCGCTGCCCGCGCCCGGCTCAGTCATTGCAATCGCGGTAATTATATCGCCAGAGATCATGCCAGGCATATATTTCGCGCGCTGTTCATCGCTGCCCAGTCGTTCAAAATAATTGACTGTGATATCGTTTTGCAAAGTGAATCCGGCGGATGTTCCCAGATAGGCAAGCTCTTCTGCAATCACGCAGTTAAAGCCGAAATCGAGCCCCAAGCCGCCATTATCTTCTGAGACCGTGGGACACAGCATCCCCGCGTCTCCCAAAGCCTTCCACGCCTCGCGCGGGACCACACCCTCTTCCTCATGCTGGTCAAGGAATGGCTCCATATGCTCGCTCAGGACTTTGCGAACAGTGCCGCGAAACGCCTCGTGATCATCATTGTAAGCGGTGCGGTGGGCGACATTGAGCATTGGTGTTCCTCTTCCCGATTATCATTCAAGTTGCTGATTGCAATTCATGCCGTACGCGCGGGTTTTGTAAAGACCACAAAGCCATAATTGCCTTGCGAAATTCGCATGAGTGCCAGTGCACGCTTGCAAAATGAATGGGGTGCACGCACATGCGCTGACACATGAAGTCGCCTTCCCACACCGAATATCGCTCTGGCTCTGATCCGCGCATCCTGCGCGATGCGCTTGGCACGTTTGCAACCGGCGTCACTGTGGTCACTTCGCTGGGCGACAACGGGGAGCCGGTGGGCCTCACCGCCAACAGCTTCACCTCGGTCAGCCTTGATCCCCCTCTGTTGCTGGTGTGCCCCGCGCGCAGCGCGTCGACCACCAGCGCGTTGGAGGCGAGCGATCACTTTGCGATCAATGTCCTACGCTCGGATCAACAGCACATATCCACCCTGTTCGCCACCAAAGGCACCGACCGCTTTTCCGAAATCGCATTTGACACCTGCGAGCATGGGGTGCCGATCATTCACGATGCGCTGGCGAACTTCGAATGCCGCAAGCACGCCGTCCATGATGGCGGCGATCACCTGATCCTGATCGGTGAAATCACACGAGTGCGATTCACCCCGGATCATGATCCGCTGCTGTATTATGGCGGTCAATATCGCAATTTGCAGACCGACTGATCGGCCCTTCTGACTACGTTCCTAAACGGCGCGAAGCCACCGGTTAGCCGACAAAGGCCCGCTCAATCACAAACTGGTTCGGCTGAGAATTGCTACCTTCGGTAAAGCCGCGCTCTTCCAGATCAGCGGCGTGATCCTTGATCATCGCCATGCTGCCGCACAGCATCACCCGGTCTTCCTCAGGCACAAAATGCTTGGGACCGTTGCTCTTTTCAAACAGTTTGCCGCTGTCGATCAGCGTCCCGATCCGCCCGGTGGTGTGAAAATCCTCACGCGTGACAGTAGGGATGTAATGGAACCGTTTGCGGTCTTCGTCTTCCAGCAGGGGATCGCCTTCAAGCTGGCTTTCCAGCAGCTCGCGATAAGCCAACTCATTCACCTGGCGCACAGAGTGAACGATGAAAATCTCGTCATACAGATTGTATATCTCTGGATCACGGGCGAGGCTCATAAACGGCGCAAGGCCTGTGCCCGTCGAGAGCATGAACAGCCGCTTGCCCGGCAACAGAGCATCCGTCACAAGCGTGCCGGTTGGCTTCTTGCCAAGATAAATCGGATCGCCAACCTTGATATGCTGGAGCCGTGAGGTGAGCGGGCCATCTTGCACTTTGATTGAGAGAAACTCGATCTCTTCCTCATAGCTCGGACTGGCCATGGAATAGGCGCGCAGCAGTGGTTTTCCATTGTCGCCCGGCAGACCAATCATGATGAATTCACCCGAACGAAAACGGAAAGCCGCAGGCCGCGTGATCCGCAATGTGAACAGGCTATCCGTCCAGTGATGGACATAGGTGACGGTCTCAACGGAAAGCGCGCCGCTTTCGGTGAACTGATCGCGATCTAAAATGAGCTCGGTCAATTAGGGCCTCGATAAATCAAATAGAATGGCCAGCCGCCAGGTATGGCGCAGCCTTGGCGCACGATACGCCGGGTATGTCTTGGCGGCGCATTTGGCGGTTTGATCGGCGCTCTTCAAGTGAGTTTAGCGTTCACTCCTGAAAGTCAGTCTTGGGACGGCAGTGTAACCAAACAGCTCAGGACGCAGGTTGCGGTAGGGCCAAAGCAACCTTTGATGCGAGCGCAGAGACTTGCCCAGCGGGCGCAGGATCAGCAGGCGGGATCGGCCCTTCCTCTGGCCAGAGCGCGAGCATAGCGGTGAGCTGCGTGCGCACATCCTCGGCGCGCGGCGTGTCGAGATCTGCGGCCATTTGCCAGGCCACACGGGTAAAACCCCATGCGTCCTGGTATTCAGCTGGATCGGTGACTTTCCCATCAGAGACCGCGACGCTGTATTCAGCCACGGCTGTATCCATCAGAAAACGAATGACCGCTACCTCATCGCCGCCTGCCTTGCCGCGCACCTCGCGCAGGTTCGCCTCTGCCGCCGCCAATTGCGGCTCAATCTCCGCCGCTGGTTTACCTGCTTCAAGCGCAGCTGACACCGCTTCGAATGGTGCTGGATCGAACCCAAGCTCCTCTAAGCCTACCCGCTCAGAGGCGTGCGTTTCGGAAACCGGGTGGAGCAGATGCGGGGCCGCGGCCTCTGCATCGCCAGCCCGGTATAGAGCGAGGCCGGCTGCGACATGGCCAGACATAAAGGCGAGGCGATTGGGCAGTTCCAGCGCGCCGACATCCGCCCCCGCTTCGCCGCCCTCTCCTTCACCGCCAGCCGCTTCGCCGCCTTCGCCAGCCTCGCCGCCTTCGCCAGCCTCGCCGCTTTGTGCAGCTTCATCGCCTTCACCGCCCTCGCCGCCTTCCCCAGCGCATCCTGCCAGCCCGCTGCCCATCAGCGCGGTTGCCACGCCCAATCCGGTCCACAATTTCAGCTTGGAATTCATTGTCTCGCCTTTCGCGCAATTCTATGCTTGAGACACTAGCCGCACGCCGCGCTTGTGCAACTCACTATCGGGCCCAACTCTCAATGATCTTGTCGATATCCGCGATTACAGACCAGCAAATTCTGGACACCATCACCACGCAACTGGGCGAGCTAACCTGGCAAGATGGGCGCAGCACGGCTGGTAAGCGAGCCAGTGCGGTCAAGGTCAATCAACAAGCGGTGATGAGCAATGAGGCTGGCCAGGCGCTGCGCCAAACGCTGTTGCCGCATATCGTCGAAAATCCGATCCTGCTAGCGGGCGCACGGCCCCGGCGATTCTCGCATCTGATTGTCAGCAAGACGGAAAACGGCGGCCATTACGGCGCGCATATCGACAATGCGCTGATGGGGAAAGGAGAAGGCCGGATGCGCAGCGACCTGTCCTTCACTCTGTTTCTGACCCCGCGCGACCAATATGAGGGCGGCGAACTGGCGATTCACAATGCCGGCGCGACGCAAGAGATTGCAGGCGAAGCGGGCCAGCTGGTGTTGTACCCGTCGACCAGCATTCATGAAGTGCGTCCGGTCACCTCGGGCACTCGGCATGTCTGTGTCGGTTGGATCGAGAGCTTGATCGCGGACGGGCCGCAGCGCGAGCTATTGTTTGATCTCGATAATCTGCGCGCCAGCCTGCGTGCAGCGGACGGCACCGATCCTGCCCTGGCACTAACGCTCGATAAGAGCATCGCCAATCTGCTAAGGATGTGGGCGCAGCCTTAGCGGGGTACCCCTAAGCCTGAAGCGCGTTGTCACACCGCAAATCAGTTCCAACCGGCTTGGTCGTAAATCCGCACCGCTTGCGCTTGACCTTTGCCGATCTCCGCCGCGTTCAGCGTGTCTGGCTTAAACTCGCCCAGGCCCTCCACTGCAGATGACGCAGCAACACTCAAGACCGCCGGATATTCATTGTTGCCGTTGGCGAAATATTGCTGCGCGCTTTCCTCGGTCAGATATTCGAGGAAGCGGATCGCATTCTCACGGTTGGGAGCGTGTTGGAGCACGCCTGCGCCGCTGATATTGATATGCGTGCCGGTGGTTTCCTGATTGGGGAAGATCACTCCGATGGCTTCCAGCACTTCTGGGTTTTCCGCGTCCTCCGCCGCATAGCGCGCGAGATAATAGGAATTGACGATCGAGATGCGGCATTCGCCCGAGGCAACCGCTTCGATATTGGCGCTGTCATTGCCCTGCGGCGGGCGGGCAAAGTTGGCGACCACGCCGCTGGCCCAGTCCTTTGCGGCCTCAGCGCCATTGTTGGCGATCATGCTGGACAGTAGCGAGATATTGTAAATGTTGGAGGACGAGCGAACACAGATCGCGCCTTTATAGGCAGCGTCGGTCAGATCTTCGTAGCTCGCTAGGTCCTGCGGTTCGCCTGCCGCCTTATTGTAGATGATCACGCGGGCACGGGTGGAAAGGCCAAACCAAAGACCGTCCGGGTGCCGCAAATATTCCGGCAGGCGTTCGGTCAGCACATCGGATTGTGCAGCGGACAATATGCCTGCTTCTTCGGCCCGCCATAGGCGGCCCGCATCGACGGTAACCAAAAGGTCCGCCGGGGAAAATTCGCCTTCGCTGACTATCCGCTCGATCAGAGCATCTGCGCCTGCTTCAATCCGGTTCACGCGAATACCGGTTTCGCGGGTGAAATCGTCATACAGGGCCAAATCAGTGTCGTAGTGACGCGAGGAATAGAGATTCACTTCACCAGTGATCTCGACGCCGTCAGACGCTTCGCTATCACCGCTCGTCCCAGAGCATGCCGCGAGCGCGCCCGCCAGAATTGCTGTGAGCGCACCGCCCCAAAATCGCTTAGCCATTATGTTTCCTTGAATGCCTTATTGCGATTGATTAGCATTATAATTTAATTCCGCAAGCCTTGATGACATGGCGGCGATCAATCCGCCGTTGGCGCGGCTGCAAATGCCAGCACGCTCGCCGCGCGAGGCTTAACTGCCACCTGCTCGCCAATGACAGGCATTTCGCCTTCGGCATGCTCAATGGTCAGCTCTTTCCCGCCATCATTGGCGAGCACGATCTGCGTGTTTGCACCCGTGCGGCGAATGTCGCGAACCACCAATGCGCTCTCTTCATCCGCGCTTGTCACTTCGAAGCCATCCGCGCGGAGCAGCAGCTCAAGTTTCAAGCTATCCGGCGCATCCCCCACCACAGCGGAGAGAGGCCACGTGCCGAACGCGGTCACAATTCCGCCTCCCGCGCGCTCACCAGAAATCACCTGAGCGCCGCCGAAGATCGCGCCAACTTGCGCGCTGCTCGGCGTGTCATAAAGCTCTTGCGGGGTGCCAAATTGTGCAATCCGCCCGCGATCCATGACAACGATTTGGTCGCCAATATCCAGCGCCTCTTCCGGATCATGCGTTACTATGATGACCGTCGCCCCGCGCTGGCGCAGCAAAGCGCGACATTCCCGTCGCAGGCTTTTCCGCAACACAATATCGACGCTGGCGAATGGCTCATCCATCAGCAGCACCTGCGGCTCTGGCGCCATCGCCCGGGCCAAGGCAGCGCGCTGCTGCTGCCCGCCAGAAAGCTCATGCGGATAGCGTTCGCCCAGCCCGGCCAGACCGACCAGCTCAAGCCATTCTTCGATCACATGGCTGCCGCCGCCCGATTTCGGCAAGCCAAAGGCGACATTTTGCGCGATCGTCATATGCGGAAACAGGGCACCATCCTGAAACACCAGCCCGACGGGGCGCTTTTCTGGAGGCGGAGCGTGGCTCTCATCGGCCAGTAATTGGCCGCCAATATGCACGCTGCCTTGTTGCACAGGCAGCAATCCGGCGGTGAGATTTAGCAATGTAGACTTGCCACAGCCCGACGATCCAAGCAGACACGTGATCTCTCCTTGGGGCGCTGTGAAGCTGATGTCTTTTAACGCCCTCGTGTTACCGTAAGCATGGGCGATATGGCGAAATTCGAGGCTCAAATCTTCATTCCGGGCCAGTTGCGTTGAGCCGCCTTAGGCTCAATGCTTTGCCGCGCGCAACCGCGAAGGGAGATGGCGCGGGACTCTCGCCCGCCGCATCAAAGGGCCCTGAGGTGCTAGACCGTTGGTCGTTGGGCGCCTGGATCATCGCAGCTCTGGCGGCGATTCCGATCCTCACCATTGTGGTTTCTGCACCAAGTGGCGGGATCGCTAGTCTGGTTGAGCTCGCCTCCACCATCCTCTCCGATTATCTGATCAACACCAGCGCGCTGATGCTGCTAACCGCTTTGGTCGCGGGCGTTATCGGGGTCGGCACCGCATGGCTAATCAGTGCGACCCGCTTTCCCGGCAGGCGAATATTGGCCTGGGCCTTGGTGCTGCCGCTTGCCGTGCCTGCTTATATTGCCGCCTATATCTATGCCGACCTACTCTCGTTCACAGGCCCGGTGCAAAGCGGCCTGCGCACAATAACTGGCTGGAGTTTGGGAGATTACAATTTCCCTCAAATCCGCTCACTGCCCGGCGCGGCGCTGATCCTGGGCCTTGTGCTTTACCCCTACGTCTATCTGCTCGCTCGCGCGGCCTTTTCCGCGCAAAGCCTCGGGCAGTTTCGCGCTGCTCGCAGCCTCGGCGCAGCTCCCATGCGTGCCTTCACTCACGTCGCCTTGCCCGCCGCCCGGCCCGCTATCGCTGGCGGTCTCGCGCTTGTCCTGATGGAGACTTTGGCCGATTTCGGTGTTGCTGAGTATTTCGCGATTCCGACCTTCAGCACCGGCATTTTCCGCAGTTGGCTGGCGATGGGTGACAAGCAATTGGCCCTCAAACTCGCGGCATTTATGCTGGTCTTCGTGATTGCACTGGTGGTGTTTGAGGCAAGCAGTCGGCGAGGGCGCACGGACAGCCGCGACGCCGCCCGATCGGATGAAGCCTTGGTTGCACTAAATGGCTGGCAACAGGCGATAGCGCTCATCTTCTGCGCCCTGCCCATGCTGCTGGGCTTCGGCATTCCGGCCGCGCATCTCGTGGTTTTGGCGCTCGATACCGGCGATCAAATGAGCGCTGCGACCCTTTGGAGTTACGCGCGTGACAGCCTTACCCTCGGCCTAAGCGCAGCGCTGGTTTGCACCGTCGCGGCGGTTATCCTCGCCTTTGCTCAGCGCCGTTCGAACAGCCGCATCACCCGCTTTGCCATCCGGGTGGCAACATTGGGCTATGCCCTGCCCGGCGCGCTACTAGCAGTGGGATTGCTCGCCCCCTTGGGCGTGTTCGATCAAGCCATCACCCGCTTCTCGCGCGACACCTTTGGCTTTACACACGGCCTGCTGCTCGCGGGCACCAGCGCGATTTTGATCTATGCTCTGTCGGTGCGGTTTCTGACCGTCGCCTTCAACTCGGTCAGCGGAGGGTTTGAAAAAGTCCCGCCATCGCTGGATGCTGCCGCCCGTTCGCTCGGCGCGGGACCGGGAGATGTTATGCGGCGGATCCATATCCCACTGCTGACGCCCAGCCTCGCGGCCGCCGCCGCTTTGGTGTTCATCGACACCCTGCGAGAGCTTCCCGCGACCTTGATCCTGCGGCCTTTCAATCTCGAGACTCTGGCAACGCGGGTCTACCGGCTTGCCAGCGATGAAAAGTTGGCCGAGGCATCAACCGCCAGCCTTTTGATCCTGGCCGCAGGTCTGATCCCTGTGTTGATGCTGAACCGCGCGGCGAAATCCTAATTCAGCGGACCCGCCGCGCTAGCGATTACTCGCCGTTGGTTTGCAGATAAGCGATCAAGTCAGCGCGATCTTGCGGATCTTTCACCCCTGGGAACGCCATACGTGTGCCAGGCATAGCGCCCTGTGGATTCTCCAGATAGGCGAAGAGCTCTTCGGGAGTCCATGTGATGTTGCTGTTGGCGTTTGCTTCACTGTAGTTGAACCCTTCAACCGAGCCGGACACGCTACCAACAATGCTGTGTAATGATGGGCCAACACGGTTCACACCCTCTTCAAGCACGTGGCATGAACGGCAAAGGCCATAGACCTTTTCACCAGCAGCCGCGTCACCGGTTAGATCAGCAAAGGCTACGCTTGCGACAGCTTCGGTTGGCTCTACTGGCGCTTCAACGGCGGCCTCTACCGCTCCGGTTTCTGCCTCGGCAGGAGCTGAGCCGCCCTCTTCTGCGCCGCCGCCACAAGCCGAAACAGATACAAGGCTCACCAAGGCCAAAGTGCCTAGCAATGCGTTACGCTTCATATTCGAACATCCTCTACAATCCAGATTGCGTCGACCCCAATGATCGCCGCCTAGACGAGAATCATTACAATGCCTAGCTTTCACAGCCATCTCCCTTTCGCTAGCCAGAATGAAACGGATTGCGGCTTCGCCAAGGGGAGCAAAGCTGAGCGGCTTTCGCTGACGCTCAAGATTTGGTAGTGTTTTGAAACGTACTGCGCGGCACGAGCAAACCCCCGCCCCAATGGAGCCAAACGAATGATCGAGTTCACCATCAACGGCCAAGCCACCAGCCTGGATGCCGATCCCAATATGCCGATCCTGTGGATCGTGCGCGAGAAGCTGGGCATGACCGGGACCAAGTTTGGCTGCGGGATCGCCGCTTGCGGGGCCTGCACCGTGCATCTCGACGGGGAGCCTGTGCGCAGCTGCTCCACTCCGCTCTCCGCGGCTGAAGGCCGAGCGATCACCACGATTGAAGGTGTTGCAGGCGAAGACGGCGCGCTGAGTGCGGTTCAGCAAGCCTGGATCAGCGAGCAAGTACCGCAATGCGGATATTGCCAATCGGGCCAGATCATGTCGGCGACGGCTCTGCTGCGTGACAATCCTGAGCCGAGCGATGAAGACATTGATGCTGCGATGAGCGGCAACATCTGCCGCTGCGGAACGTACAAACGCATTCGCCAAGCCATTAAGGTCGCCGCCGGTCTGGAGACCGCGCAATCCGAAGACGAAGCGCAGGAGAGCGCGGCATGAGCGAGCAAGAAACAGCGAAACCTACGGCAAAGACTGAGCGCAGCGCAGCCGCCAAGTGGAGCCGTCGCGGTTTCATTGGTGCTGGCGTGCTAGCTGGCGGCGCATTGCTGATCGGGGTTGGAGTGCGCCCAGGCAATCCGGTCGGCAAGTTGAAAGCCAAGGTCGCAGGCGGTGCTGGCGAAGAGCTGGTCAACAGCTGGGTAAAAGTCGGGGCGGACAATGTGGTGACGGCGATCATCCCCCATTGCGAAATGGGTCAGGGCGCGCATTCCGTGCTCGCGCAAATGCTGGCCGATGAGCTGGATGCCGATTGGTCAAAAGTCGAAGTGATGCAAGCCCCCGCCGATGGCAGCTATATCGTCAGCGACGCCGCGCGCATGTTCGTCGCCCCATTCACCATGAATGCCGCTGATTGGATTGAGCCGACATGGGACGGCCTGTTCACGCAGATCGGGCGATTGGCCGACGTTATGATCACCGGAGGCAGTTCCTCAATCCGCACCACCGGCCAATATCAAATGCGGATCGCAGGCGCGGCAGCGCGCAAGATGCTGATCGGTGCAGCAGCCGATGAATGGGGCGTACCAACCAGCGAGATCACGACGCGCAACAGCACGCTGATCCATAGCGGCAGCGGCAAGTCTGCGCCCTATTCTGATTTCGCTGCAGCAGCAGCTAATCAACCCATGGACAGCTCGCCTGCGCTGAAAGATCCTAAAGACTACCGCCTGATGGGCAAGAGCAAGCGCCGGACCGACATTCCCGCCAAGGTAATGGGCAAGGCCGACTTCGGGATCGACGCCAATATTCCCGGCGTGGAATTGTCTGATCTTTCCTATGCGGCGGTGCGCCGTGCTCCGGTACCCGGCACTAAGGTAACGAGCATGGACGCGGAAGCCGCCAAAGACATGCCGGGTGTGCAACAGATCCTCAACATGGGCAGTTTCATCGCAGTGGTGGCCGATGGCTATTGGAACGCGCAGCAGGCGCTCAACACAATCACGGCGGAATACAGCGCCTCGGAAAGTCCGATCAAGACAACCGCCGATCAATTCGCAGCCTTCAGAGATGCGATTGATGCAGCAGGTGATGACGGCGGGGAGCAAGCCGCGTCCAAAGGCGATGCGGCCAGCGCGTTTGCGGATGCGGCGACCAAGCTGGAGGCGGAATACAGCGCTCCGTTTCTTGCCCATGCTCCGATGGAGCCGGTCAATTGCACCGCATGGGTGCGCGACACCGATGATGGGGCGAAGTGCGACATCTGGACAAGCACTCAGGTGCCGCTGATGGCGCGCAGCGCGGCCGCAGGAGCCCTAGGCATGGATGACGAGGATGTCACCGTGCATCACCCGTTTCTAGGCGGCGCATTCGGGCGGCGGCTAGAGAATGATTATGTGACGATGGCAGTGCGAGTGGCGAAGGCCACTGGCTATCCAATCAAGATGATTTGGTCGCGTGAGGAAGACACGCAAAAGGCGCTGTACCGACCCGCAGATGTAAGCCGCTTTAAAGGCGGTCTTGACGCGGGCGGCAGGTTGGTTGCCTACAACAACATCTTCACTCAGCGGCATGACCCGGCAGAGGCAAGCGTTCCCGGCATTTATGACATTGCCAACACCTCGGTCCGCGTCGCGGAGGCGCCATTGCACCTGCCATTTTCCGCATGGCGCTCGGTCGATCATTCACAACAGGGTTTCTTCATTGAGAGCTTCATTGACGAGGCCGCCAATGCCGCTGGTGCGGACCCGCTGGAATACCGCCTCAGCATGCTCGGTGCGAACACCGCACGGCACAAAGGCGTGCTCGAAAAAGTCGCTGAGATAAGCAATTGGAGCACTCCGCGCGGAGAAGGCATTGGCCTGGGCGTCGCCATCATCGAAAGTTTCGGTACGGTGGGCGCAGAGGTAATCGAGGTCGACATGACTTCAGGCCGCCCCAAAATGCTCAATGTCTGGGCCGCAATGGATGCGGGCTATGTCATGAACCCCGATGGTTTCCGTAATCAGATCGAGGGCGGGATCGTGTTCGGCCTAACCGCGGCTATGTACGGTGAAATTGAGCTGGAAGACGGAGCCGTCAAGCAGAGCAATTTCCACGACTATCAAATGCTGCGTATGGACGAGACACCAGCCATAGAAGTTGCGATCATCAACAGCGGCACTGTGCCGATTGGCGGCGCAGGTGAGCCGAGTACATCGCCCGCAGCGCCTGCTCTAGCCAATGCGATATTTGCTGCTAGCGGCAAACGTCTGCGCGAAATGCCGTTCGCGAAGCAATTCGCATAAGCGTTGGCTAAGGAGGCAAGACATGCGCAAATTCATCGCAGCAATTACAGCTGTTAGTGCACTCTCACTCGCCGGATGTAGCGGGTCAGAGGTTCAGGAACCGGTCGAGCAAATTGTCGTAGCCGAGCCAGGCAAAGCGGCCAGCGCGACCAGCGGCGAGACCGGGCCAGAACAAATCGCCGAACCCGAACAGCCTGCCGAATAGAAACGCCTAATGGACCGCGACCGGGTCTTTGCCTTTCTGAGCGATCGGCAGCGTGAAGGCCGTGCCTGCGCGCTTGTGACAGTGATGGCGGTCGAGGGTTCCTCCATCCGTAACCCCGGCACGCATATGGCGGTTTGCGAAGACGGCCGATTTGCCGGATCGCTCTCTGGCGGGTGCATAGAAAACGCCGTCGTTGCTGAAGCGCTAGAGGCCCTGCGCCAGGGCAAACCACGCATTGTCCGCTTTGGCGCAGGCTCGCGTTACATCGATATCACCCTTCCCTGCGGCGGCGGGATCGATGTGCATTTCCAACCATTGGCGGACAGGGAATTCACCGAGCGGTGCACCGCAGCAATCGCCGCGCGAGCGCCCTTCACCGTGGAAATCAGCATCGGTGAGATCGCTTGCATTGACGGCTGGCAAGCAGTCCGAGCCGATGTCGCATCCGCCATAGGCATGTTCGGCCATTGGCCTCGACCACGCCTTTGCGTCATCGGGCATGGCGCCAGTGTTGAGGCGCTGGTCAAGCTCGCAAGCGCGATGGACATTGCCAGCGACGTTTTGTCGCCCGATCCCGAGATCTGCAAGCGCCTCACCAGCCTTGGCACTCCGGCTCAATTGCTCACCCAGACCGGCGACATCCATCTGCTCACTAGCGATCCCTGGACCGCCTTTGTTTTCCTATTCCACGACCATGATTGGGAAGTAAAACTGCTCGCTCGCGCGCTGGAACTGCAGCATTTCTATTGCGGAGCAATGGGCAGCCGCAAAGCCCACGGCGCGCGCAGCGAAGCGCTGCTCGCCAGCGGTGTGAGCGCCGACGCGATCGCTTCGATCAACGCCCCGCTTGGCCTGTTTCATTCCTCGCGCGATCCAGAGACATTGGCGCTATCTGCGTTAAGCGAAATCGTGCAGGCCTATCAATCAGCAGATTTTGCGGGCCATGATGCATAGTCACGGTGGGCTTATGATCGCGCTGCTGGCGGCGGGCCAATCTCAGCGTTTTGGCACGGCGGACAAACTGTCTGCGGAGTTGAACGGCACCATGCTGGGCCTGCATGCGAGCGATACTCTCGCTGCCCTGCCCGCCGATCATCGCATAGTCATTGCATCAAGCGATGAGCATGCATGCGCCGATGGCTGGCACACAGACGGCTTTCAAATCGCAGTCAATCCAGATGCCGATCTCGGCATGGGAACGTCGGTTGCTCTTGCGGCGAGACTAGCCGCTGAGGAGAAGGCCGAGGCGCTGCTTATTGCGCTTGCCGATATGCCATTCGTACCGCTCACCCACTTGAAACGCCTTGCTGCATGCTCAGCGCCCAATGCTCTTTATGCCTCCTGCAGCTCCGTCAAAAGTTCGAGTCAACGCATGCCGCCAGCATTGTTCGGATTCTCACACTTCACGGCACTGATCTCTTGTGATGGAGAACAGGGCGCGCGCGATCTAATTCGCCAGGCACAGCTTATTCAAGTTGCGCCTGAATTCCTGGCTGATATTGATCATCCGAGTGATTTGGAACGCCTAGAAAAACGCTAAGATGACGCTGATAGGACCATAAAGCAGGTCAGTTAGCAGCATCAAACGCACGCCCAGCCCTGCCGCAATCAGCACCACGCCAAAGCCCAGCACATTGGCAAGTGTACCATTGGCAAAGCGGCCAAGTACGGCTTTCTGATTCATCACATAGAGCAGGAAGATCGCAACAATTGGCAGCAGCAATCCATTGGCGAATTGCGCAGTGAGGATGATCTCAATTGGGCGAATTCCGGTGAGTGCAACACCAGCTCCGATGAGAACAACGCTGAGCGCAATTGCCCGAAACTTGAATGATTTTTGTCCACCTTCGACACGCAATATCTCGGTCATGGCAAAGGCCGTAGCGAGCGGCGCGGTGATCGCGCTGGTCAGACCCGCTGCGAACAAGCCTATACCAAGCAGATACTTAGAACCGGATCCAAACAACGGTTCGAACTGCCCCGCCATCTCCGTTGCACTGCCAACAGAGATGCCTGCGGCAAACAGGCTGGCCGCGGCGGTCGATGCGATCAAGATCGCGATAATCCCACCAATACCAATGGCAATGCTGGTGTCGGCACGCGCGGCCGTCAAATCATCAGGGCCAGCCCACTTTGCCTTGGCAGCGGACGCGTGGAGAAACAGATTGTAAGGCACGATTGTGGTCCCGATCAGGGCAATAACGGTCAGCAATGCACCTGATGGAATTTGCGGTACGAACGCACCGGTCAGCAAAGCGCCCATATCCGGCCGAACCACCAGAAACACTGCTACAAACGACGCTGCCATGATCGCAACCAGCCCAAGCAAGACCCTTTCAATATGCTTATAGCTGCCAGATACCAATAGTCCTGCGGCCAGTACCGCAATCAGCAGTACTGAACCTTTGAAGACTGTATCGGATTCACCCGCAATCGCAGAGATCCCCAAAGCTGCTCCTGACAGATTGCCCGCTTCATACGCCGCGTTACCAAGATAGAGGGCAAGGCCAACCAAAACGATCAAAGGCCATTTCCAGATTGAGCTATCAAGCAGATCGGCCAGAGTTTCGCCCAAACCCTTCTGCGTGACCACACCAAGACGAGCAGCCATTTCTTGCAACACGATGGTGGCCAAGGTGGCGAACACCAACGCCCAAATCAACGCATAGCCAAAACTCGCCCCGGCGATTGTACAGGCCGTTACCGTGCCCGGCCCAATAAAGGCGGCAGTTACCAGCGCTCCTGGTCCGATATTGCGTACCTTGCTGATCATGCTTCGCCTTCTTCCATTCTTCGCTCAGCGAGCAGGCCAAAGCCGCCGCCGGTTGGTGTTTCAATCACAATCCGGTCGCCCGCGGCCATGTGGGTTTGCGCGCATCCGCCAAGGTTATCGCAGTGTCCATCCACGCACAGAGCCAGATTGCGACCCACCCGGCCATTCTCGCCGCCCATTATGCCCGGTGCAGGTACGCGTCGACGCTCTGACAGAATGGCGCATTCCATCTCCTCTCGAAACCGGATCACCCGGCGGACCCCGTCGCCTGCGTTCCATTGTCCCTTGCCGCCCGATCCGCGCTCAATCCGAAACTCGTCGAGCACCACGGGATAGCGCTGCTCCAGCACTTCGGGATCGGTCATACGAGTGTTTGTCATATGGGTGTGGACGCCGGACGCCCCGTCGAAGCCCGGACCGGCGGGCGCGCCGGAGCAAATCGTCTCGTAATATTGGACGCGGGCATTGCCAAAGGTGAGGTTGTTCATGGTCCCCTGCCCCGTGCCGAGCCGCCCTAGCGCCGCGAACAGAGCGTCGGTGACAGCCTGGCTGGTCTCGACATTGCCCGCGACCACAGCCGCCGGGAACGCGGGATTGAGTAGGCAGCCTTCTGGGATAATCACGTCGAGCGGCTTCATACAGCCAGCGTTGAGCGGAATGTCATCGCCGACAAGGCAGCGAAAGACATATAGGATCGCGGCATGCGTGATCGCGCGCGGGGCGTTGAAGGCATTGTCCATCTGGGTGGACGTTCCGCTGAAATCGACTGTCGCGCGGCCCTCTTGCTTGTCGGCGCGGATGGCGACCCTAATCGCCGCTCCGCTGTCCAGTTCGAGCGCGAACTCGCCATCTTCGAGTGTCTGGATCGCGCGTTTGACCGCCGCCTCCGCGCTGTCCTGGATGAAGCCCATATAGGCGCGCACTTGGCCCAGCCCATAGCTGCGCACCAGCTTACCGAGCTCATTCGCGCCTGCTTTGTTCGCGGCGACCTGCGCCATCAGGTCAGCGATATTCTGGACCGGGTTGCGCGCCGGGTAAGGCCCGCTGCTGAGAGCATTTTCTATTCGCGCCGTTTGAAATTCGCCGTTATCCACCAGCTTGATGTTGTCCAGCAGCACACCTTCTTCATGGATTGTGCGACCCAGCGGCGACATGGACCCTGGCGCAATGCCGCCAATATCCTCGTGATGCGCGCGTGACGCGGTGAAGAACATCAGCGATCCGTCTGTCTCGTCAAACACCGGGGTGACCACAGTTATATCAGGGAGGTGTGAGCCGCCCCTATGCGGGTTGTTATGCACGAAGGCATCACCGGGCTGAATCGATTGGCCGCTCTCAATGATCGTCTTGACGCTCGCATCCATCGAGCCAAGGTGCACCGGCACATGCGGAGCATTGGCTACCAGATTGCCGTCCGCATCGAAAATGGCGCAAGAAAAGTCGAGCCTCTCCTTCACATTCACCGATTGAGACGTGTTGCGCAGGACAACACCCATTTGCTCCGCGATCGACATGAAGAGATTGTTGAATATTTCCAGCGTGACGGGATCGCTTTGTTCGGCCACTTGCGCGTCCACTGCGGAGGCAATTTCGACCTCCCCCGCTGTCAGGATAAGGTGCCCATAGGCGTTGAGGTCAGCGCTCCAGCCCGGTTCAACAATGATCGTACCGGTCGGCTCGGTAATGATGGCGGGGCCTTGAATTGTGGCTCCGGGCACCAGCGAAGCAATGTCATAGACCGGCGTATTGTGATGCGCGCGCCTGGTGAACACTTGCACTTCGTCAATTGGGTCTGGCGTGGCGTCGCCATGCGCTTTAACCACCGCCTCATCTGGCCGCTCTCCCGCTGCGCGCGTTTCGACGACCAAAGTGTCCAGCAACACGGCCTTACCCGGCGCGAGGAAACCGAATTGCCGTGCATGATCCGCTTCGAATGCCGCGCGCATTGCCGCTGCGCTGCCAATGGCGACGCGGATCACCGTGTCCGTCCCGCGATAACGCAGCAGCGCAGAGGCGCGATGTTCGAGCGCTTTTTCTCCTACGCCTTGCTCCGCCAACTCGCGGGCATTCTCCGCTTCAAGCTCGGCGATCATTACCTCAATCTGCGCCAGCACCGGACCGTTCAGCTCATCGTCAACGACCCGCTGCCGCTCAGTCTCTATCGCTGCCAACCCCATGCCATAGGCGGATAGAACACCAGCAAAAGGATGCAGCAAGATTGAGCGGATACCCAATCGTTCCGCGACCAGGCAAGCATGCTGTCCCCCAGCGCCACCAAAGCAATTGAGAGCATATTTCTGCACATCATAACCGCGCGCAATCGAGATTTTCTTGATCGCTTGGGCCATGTGCTCGACCGCGATTTCTAGGAAGCCCTCAGCCACCTGTTCTGCGCTGCGGCCATCGGAGATCTCGCCCGCAACCGCTTCAAAGCCAGCGCGCGCCACCTCCACACCCAGCGGCTCATTCTGATCAGCGCCGAAAATCTTCGGGAAATGCTCCGGCTGCAATTTACCCAGCACCACATTGATATCCGTAACCGTCAACGGACCGCTGCGCCGGTAACTCGCCGGGCCAGGGTCCGCTCCCGCAGAGCCGGGGCCGACCCGCAGCCGGCCATCCTCATAGCGCAGCACCGATCCACCGCCAGCGGCCACAGTGTGAATGTTGAGCATCGGCACGCGCATCTGCACGCCAGCGACCTTGGTCTCATAGACCTTCTCAAACTCGCCCGCATAATGCGATACATCGGTGGATGTCCCGCCCATGTCGAAGCCAATCACGCGGTCGAACCCGGCCAGTTTTGCGGTGTGGACACAACCAACAATCCCGCCTGCTGGACCAGAGAGAATGGCATCACGCCCTCGAAACTGCGCAGCATCCACCAGTCCGCCAGAGCTTTGCATAAACAGCAGCTGCCCCGGTTCATCCACCTTACCAAAGGCGCTCGCCACCCGGTCAACATAGCCGCGCAAAATGGGCGTCAAATAGGCATCGACAATCGTCGTCTCCCCGCGCTGCACAATTTTGCTGAGCGGGCTGACATCGTGGCTGATGGAGATTTGCGTAAAGCCAATCTCGTGTGCGATTTTCGCCACTTGCCGTTCGTGCTCAGGAAATTTGTAGGCGTGCATCAATGCGGCCGCGACGCAGCGAATACCCGTATCATAGGCCGCTTGCAGAACGCCGCGCACCTGCGCCCGATTAAGCGGCAGCTCGACCGTACCATCCGCCAACACACGCTCATCAATTTCGGCCACTTCGCGGTACAGCAAGTGCGCTTTCTCGATATTGAGCGCAAACGTGTCTGGCCGCGATTGATAGCCAATTTCGATCACATCACCGAGGCCTCGCGTGGTTAGGAACAGTGTGTCTTCGCCCTCCCGCTCCAGCAGAGCATTGGTGGCGATCGTCGTGCCCATTTTGATAGCGGAGACCTGATCCATCGGGATCGGAGCGCCACCGTCCAGGCCCAGAATCAGGCGAATGCCATGCAGCGCGGCATCCTCATAATGCTCCGGGTTTTCCGATAGGAATTTATGAGTGGTCAGCGCGCCAGCGGGATCGCGCGCGACGATATCGGTAAAGGTGCCGCCGCGATCAATCCAAAACTGCCAGTCGGTGTCCCAGTCCATCTTGCCTCAACACGCACCCAAAGAGCTCATCACAACCTAAGCTGTGGTCGAGCCGGGCAGTGATGGCAAGCTAGCCCTTGGCAATCGCCACAGCTTCGCTCGCCAGCTGAGTGACGCGCGCAAAGTCGCCGCTTTCCACCGCCTCGCGCGGGGTCAGCCAGCTGCCACCGCAGGCCAGCACATGATCAAGCGCAAGAAACTCTGCCAAATTACTGGCGGAAACGCCGCCTGTGGGCATAAAGCGCATCTCGCGAAACACCGAACCCAATGCCTTGAGCATGGGCACGCCGCCCGCGAGGCTGGCGGGAAAGAACTTCACATCGCGCAGGCCCAACGCATAGGCGCGCTGAACCTCGCCAGCGGTCATTGTGCCGGGGAAGAAGGGAATGCCTTCGTCGAGGCAATAGATAGCTATCTCATCGACCAGGCCGGGCGAAACGATAAATTCCGCGCCGCTCGCGCGAACAGATTTGGCTTGATCAAGGGTCAGGACAGTGCCCGCACCAACGATCAGGCCCTCGGTTTCGGCGATGATCGCCTCCATCCCGGCTTGAGCCGCATCGCTGCGCATCACGACCTCGATGACCGACAGACCGCCAGCGTTTAGGGCATTGGCGGTCTTCACGGCGAGCGCCGCGTCATTCTCACCAATCAAGGGAACCACGGGCGCTGCGCTGAGCCGGGATGAAAGATCACTGGTCATATGGGTATGCCTCCGTGCCCCAATGCGCCGCTTGCCGGACGCTTTTGTAAGAAGGGCGTCTCTAACCCCTATTGCGCCTGATGCACCAGTGAAAACGCCGGGCCGAAGCGGAGCAAACGTATGCGCGCCAAAGCCCGATTTAGCCAGTTTGTGTGGTCACATCATGGCCATAGATCCAGTCGAACTGAGCATCCAGTGCTGTGGGCATGAGACGGCTTGCCAGCCAAATTGGCCCATATGTCGCGAGTTTCGCGGCGGCGCTGCGACGGTGGAATATGCCCATATTGCCGGTGGCGCGGCGCTGAACCCGCGCGGTGCGCGGCTGACGCTGCGCCTCGTAACGGGTAAAAGCGTCGGGTGCGTGGGCGGTATCGGACAAGGTGCGCGCAAGCACCCAGCCATCCTCAATCGCCATCACTGCCCCTTGCGCCATAAATGGCAGCATTGGATGGCAGGCATCGCCGAGCAGGGTGACACGCCCGTCGCTCCACTGCCCAATGGGCACGCGGTCAAACAAAGCCCAGCGATAATGCGCGTCGGCTTGCTCGATCATGCGGGTGATCACCGGGTGCCAACCTGCGAAATCTGCCAAGGCTTGCTCTTTGGTGCCGCGCTCGCTCCAGCTCTCAACCTGCCAATCATCGCGTTCCACCACGCCCACAAAATTAGCCAGCGTCCCGCCGCTCAGACGGTAGGTGACGGCATGCTTGCCCTCGCCCATCCAGATGCAGGCAGCAGGCGGCGGGACGTGCTCGTCCAACCGATCCATAGGCACCACCGCACGCCATGCGACATTGCCTGTGAAGCGAGGATTGGACGGCCCAAGCATCTGCTGACGAATGACAGATTTGATGCCATCTGCGCCGATCACAATATCACCTTGCGCTCGCGATCCATCGGCAAGGATGGCCCAGCCAGAGCCTTCATCCTGGCCATAGCCAGTGACCGCGGCACCAGTGCGTAACGCGCCCGGGCTGCGCGTTTCCAATATGCCCGCAAGCACCTCGACCAGATCCGCGCGGTGCACATGCCAATAAGGCGCGCCGTGACGCCGCTCCATAGCGGTGCCCCAACGGGTGCGCCCGATGAGCGTGCCTGAGGCGCCAATGCGAAACTGCGCTTCTTTCGGAGCGAAGGCGTGTTGTTTCAACAACGATTCCACGCCAAGCGCGCGCAGTACCTTCACGCCGTTGGGGCTGACCTGAATGCCGGCGCCCACTTCACTCAGCTTTTCGGCTTGCTCCAAAACCTCCACCTGCCAACCAAAATGGTCGAGGCACAATGCCGCACACAAGCCGCCAATTCCGCCGCCAACGATAACCGCTTTCATGGAAACGCTTTCATAGAACTGCATGCCTATCCGCCTGCGCCGCCATGCGGCGTCTGGAGCGCCCCTATCGCGGGCGCAGCGAATTCTATCAACATCCGAATTCACTGGCACAATGAGAGGGCTTTGCAGGTTTGGGCTGCCTCGCTAGAGATGCGGGCATGCAAACAACACCCTGGCACAGCCGCTTCGTATTTCTCCTCGCCTTGCTTTTGCCGGTCTATTTCGCTGGTTCAGCGCTTGGCACCAAGTTTGGATTGTGGAGCTGGCAAACTGGCCTTGGCACTTTGATCGCCAAGGTCGGGCCGCTGCTTCTCGGCGGCGTGGCGCTGGCGGCCTTGGTTTCTTTTGTCGTCTGCGTGTTTAGAAAACCGCGCAAGGGCTGGCTCTTGGCTTTGCTCGCGATTGCAATCCCGGCGACCGCATTTGGTGCGCTGGCAATGGTCCGCGCTCAGGCGGGCGCGATCCCGCCGATCCACGATATTGCGACCGACACCGCGAACCCTCCCGGCCTCTCTGCAACGGCACTTGCTGCACGTGAGGAAAGCGGTGCAAACCCGATCAATGATTATCAAACCCCGCTGGGCGAAATCGATATGTGGAAAGAAAGCGATCCTGAAATCGCCGGCAAATCCCACGCTCAACTGATCACATCTGCCTACGCTGACCTCGCGCCTTTGCCGCTGGGCAGCACCAGCCAGGCTGACGCTGTGGCCGCAGTTGCTGCGGCAATGGAAGACATGGGTTTTGACAATGTGGTGGCCGATACAGAAGCTGGCCGGGTTGACGGCCTGGCCGAGACATTCTGGTTTGGTTTTAAGGATGACGTGACCGCTCGCATCGCAGAAAATCAGATTGATTTTCGCTCTGTCAGCCGGGTCGGCGTGAGTGATCTGGGCGCCAATGCCGCGCGGATCGAAGAGCTGCGCGGCAATGTCGAAAAGCGGCTCAATCCTTGAACTGAATAACGGCCAGAGCGCTGCGCTGAAAAACGGTTAGGACGCACAGACTCACGTATGCGTATGCGATGACTGCGAACCATGTCGGAAACACGCACATTGTAATGAAAACCACAATGGTCTCAGTACCTTCTGCGAGGCCAGTGGAGTAAAAGAAGCTCTTTTTCCCGTGAGCGTCTGTCTGTTCGCCGCGCTTGCCCGCGATCACCGCAAAGGCAAGGAAGCTGGTGCCGGTTAAAACGAATGCGGCAACCAGGACCAAGGCGGGCAAAGTGTTCGTCGGATCAAGCAAGCCGAAACCGAGCGGGATTGAGACGTAAAAGGCAAAATCCGCCACAATGTCGAAATAACCACCGAGATCGCTCGGCTGCGTCGCGCGCGCCACCGCCCCATCCAATCCATCTGCCAAGCGGTTGGCGATGATGAGGGCAAGGCCCAACCACAATTCGCCAAAGGCAATCGCTGACGCTCCGGCCAAACCCAAAGCCAATCCGCCAAAGGTCAGCATGTTCGCGCTCACCCCGAGACGAGCCAACGCAGCGCCTATCCGATTAAGCGGCGGATCAATGAGAGGGCGGAGTTTCGAATCAAACATCGCTGCCCCCTCTACCAGCCCCGCTTACCCAACCGGCCACCATATCGTGATGGTACCATTGGTGGACGGGTGGGGAGGCGGGGCGGAAGATATGCATCACAATGAAAACGTCACAAGGCCAATCCAAGCGCCCGTCATAGCGGTGGCGATATTGCCCGCGATCCAGCTCTTGATACCCAGACCTGCCGCCTCTGCGCGGCGCTCTGGACACAAAGTGCCAATGGTCGACACCAGCAGGCCAATGCTCGCAAGGTTCGCAAAGCCGCACAGAGCATAGGTCACGATCAGCAGGCTGCGCGGATCAAATGTGCCCTCTGGCAGGCTGGAAAGCTCCAAGAAGGCGACATATTCGTTGAGGATCGCCTTGGTCCCCATCAATCCGCCCGCATCCTGCGCCTGTTCCCACGGCACGCCAATCACCCACATAAGTGGAGAGAACAGCCAGCCGAAAATGCGTCCCAATGTCAGCACTTCCCCGCCAACGAAGGGCAGCAGCGCCAGTGCCTGATCGGTCAGCGAGACCAGAGCAAACACCACAATGATCACCGCCACCACGGCAAGAAACAGCTGCATCCCATCCATCGTGCCTTTGACGATGGCATCAATGCTGCCTTCGTATTTGAGGCCCGGATCTTCGCGCTCGACCTCAGTTGCAATCTCTTCGCCGCCGTCCGCATCCACTTCGCCCGGGACCATCAATTTTGCGATCAGCAAGGCAGCGGGCAGCGAAACGAGCGAGGCCGAAATCATGTGCCCCACCGCATTGGGCACCGTGTCTGATAGGGTAGAGGCGTATAGCACCAGCACCGCACCGCTGATCGTCGACATGGCCAGCACCATCACCTGAAACAGCTCAGCCCGACTCATTTTGGCAAAGTAGGCCCGGATAATCAGCGGGCTTTCCACAACGCCAAGAAACATGTTGGAGCCACCTGCGAGCCCTACGACACCACTGACCTTGAGGGTGCGGCGCAACATGTAGGACAGGCCGCCGACCAACCAGCGAAGCACGCCCCAATGCCACAGCAGGGCCGCAATGGCCGACAGTACAATCACCAACGGCAATATCTGAAACGCCACGATCAGCGGCGCATCCGCGCCCTCTTTCAGCTCAAAGGGGAGCGGTGCCCCACCGAGATAGCCGAACATGTAGGACGAACCATCAAGCGTAGCCCGTTCAATCGCAGCCACACCGGCATTGGCATATTCCATCACGGACCAGACGAATGGCACACGGACGATGATCAGCGCGAGCGCGCCCTGCATTGCCAGCGCCCCGGCGATCCAGGCCCAACTGGGCCGACCGCCGCGATTTTCAGACAGACCCCATGCAATCAGCACCAGTAGAGCAAGGCCGAGAATTCCCCGAAACTGGTCAAAAACTTCCAAGCGCGCGCCCTTCTTTGTACGTTAGCTGGCCCTTGTTGCTGAAAACCTTGCCTAACGCCAGTGCACGCTCATCCGCGCCGCCAATCGTGATATTTCTCGACGAATGTGAGCAGTTTTTCTGGCTTGTTCGCCTTCTTCCAATTGCCCGCTGCAAATTTGTTTGCCTCGGCCATGGTGGGATAAGGATGCACTGTACCAAGGATCTTATTGAGGCCCAGCTTGTGCTTCATGGCTAGGGTATACTCGGCCAGTAACTCGCCCGCATGCGTACCGACAATGGTCGCGCCTAGAATTGTGTCCTTGCCGCCCGGCGGGGTTAGAACTTTGACAAAGCCCTTGGTCTCGCTTTCGGCGATGGCGCGGTCGAGATCGTCAAGATCGTAGCGTGTGACTTCGTAAGCGATGTCCTGCTCCTTCGCCTCAATCTCGTTGAGGCCAACGCGGGCCACCTCTGGGTCGAGGAAGGTCACTGCCGGGATCACGCGGTAATCCGCCTTGAACCGCTTGAATTGGCCGAACAGCGCATTGACGCTGGCGAACCAGGCCTGATGGCTGGCTGTGTGGGTAAATTGATAGGGGCCCGCGACATCGCCTGCGGCGTAGATATTGGGGAATTTCGTGGCGAGAAACTCGTCAGTCACAACCGTGCGGCTGGTATCGACACCAATGTCTTCGAGGCCATATCCGGTAAGGCGCGCCTTGCGCCCAACCGCAATGATCAGCGCATCATAGGCAACCGCGCGTTCGCTGCCGGCGTGCTCGACAACAATTGCACCGCCTTCCGTGCGCACCGCCTTATGATCGGTCAGCACGGTAACGCCCGCTTCCTCCAGCGATTGCTGCGCAAGCTGTGAGACTTCTTCATCTTCGCGGCCAAGCACACGGTCCGCCATTTCAATCTGCGTCACGTTAGAGCCGAGGCGCGCGAGGGCTTGAGAAATCTCACAACCAATCGGCCCACCGCCCAGCACCGCGACGCGCGCAGGCGCTTTGTCCATTTCGGCAAAGGCATCCCACATCGTATCCGAGGTGAGGTAGCCGCTCTCTTCCAGCCCTTCGAGCGGCGGGATGAACGGTTCTGCGCCCGCTGCGATCACGATGCTCTGCGTGGTCAACCGGTCTGTACCGCCATCATTACGCGCGATCTCCACCGTCCATGGGTCAACAACCTTCGCATAGCCTTCGATCACATCGACGCCGAGACCGGTGTAACGTTCCACACTGTCATGCGGCTCAATCGCTTTCACCGCACCCATCACGCGGGCGATGGTCTGTTTAAACGGCACCTCCGGTTCCTGAGCAGCTAGGCCATATTTGTCAGCATGGCGGATCATCGCGGCGACCTTGCCACTCTTAATCAACGCCTTTGACGGCACACAGCCGGTATTCAGACAATCGCCGCCCATTTTATTGGCTTCGACCAAGGTCACCTTGGCCTTCACCGTGGAGGCGATGAGCGCGGAAACGAGGCCGGCAGAGCCAGCGCCGATCACCACCATATTGCGATCAAACTTTTTCGGCTTGGTGAAGCCTTTGTAGACCTTGCGACGCTTGATCGCACCAATGATGCCCTTGGCGATCCACGGCACAATGCCAAGAAGGACAAAGGAACCGATAATGGCAGGGGTAAAGATCCCGCTCGGGCTATCGAGCGTGGCCAATTGCGTACCAGCATTCACATAAACCGCCGTACCAAGCAGCATGCCCACTTGACTGACGAGCGCATAGGTCAACGTCTTGATGCGGGTAAGACCCATCACAAGATTGATTACGAAAAACGGCACAGCCGGGACCATCCGCAAGGTGAAGAGGTAAAACGCGCCATCACGCTCCAGCCCTTCATTGATGCCTTTAAGCCTGTCTCCAAACTTGTCCTCAATCGTGTCTCGCAGAACGAACCGCGAAGCGAGGAAAGCAAAAGTTGCACCCAGGGTCGAAGCAAAGGAAACAACAATAAGGCCCGTGGTAAAACCAAACAATGCACCAGCGGCCAGAGTCAGGAAGGCGGCACCGGGAAACGACGCAGCTGTTGCGATCACATATATGGCAAAGAACACCGCGATCACTTGAATCGGATTGTCAGCGAACGTCTGCTGCGCGCCTGCCACCTGCTCTTTGATCGCTTCAAAGGTCAGATACTGCCCCAGATCAAAAATGAAATAGGCGGCGATCAGAGCGGCCAGCGCGATTATGATGGCAATCTTTTTCATGGGTTTCCTTGTCGTGGCCCTATGTGCATTATGACCCCCTATTCGCGCGCTTTGGCTATGCGGTTACTCTGTTTCTGCCAAATGCGCGTAGGAGGCGAGCCAGCGTTTGTCGATCCAGCGTTTGAATTTTGCGGCCCAGCGGCCCTTAGCCGCCAACGAACCATAGACTGCGATGGCCAAGCCATTGCCGATGGAAATCAGGTAAAGACTGGCCGGGCGCGGGTGATAAGTACGGCTTGGCTCTAGCCCCAACGCGGCGGCGCGGATATTTGCGGCGAGCAGGGGACCAGTGTGGACCGCATGCACGCCGGATCGCGGAACATGGCTGTCTTGACGGCTCGCGACGTCCCCCGCGGCAAAGATATACGGGTGGGATAGAACGCGCTGCTGCGCATCGACCGCGATGAAGCCTTGCGCATCAGTGGCAAGACCGCCAGCTGCGGGCCAATCCGGTGCGCCGCTACCTATGGCAGCGACGATCAAATCGGTTGGCTCTAGCTTTCGCGGCCCGGCAAGCAATTGTGCGTTTTCGATACGGGCATTTTCTGCAGTGACTTCGATCCCTTGTGCGCTCAGTTCGGATTGAACGAGGCTGCGCGCTCTTGCTCCAAAACCCGGCAGCAGTCCGTCTGTTCCGGCTATCAGTGTGACCTCAGGTTTGGTGCCTTCGGTGCGCATATTGCGCAGACCAAAGGCAAGCTCCGTCCCGCCAGCCCCGCCGCCAATCACTGCAACGCGTCGAGCCCGCGCGGTGTGGCTCCATTCGCGCACCCGCTCCGCAAAGGCATCAATCGGGCGGACATCGGCAATGCGCGGATCATCGCCGAGAACGCGCGCGGCCCTGCCGACCCCGCCGGTGTCGATCGAGCATGTCTTGAACGCGATCAGCCCGCTGCTCAGCGTCATAACAGAGCGTACTGCCGGATCGATTGCAATACAGCGGTCAGCGATGAACTCAGCGCCCGCGCGTTTCGCCAGTGCCTGCACATCGACCAGACCATCCTCCGGTGAATATTCGCCAGCGATCCAGCCGGGCACTGTGCCGGAATATCGCAAGAACCGCGAGGGGGTGAGCACTGCCGCGCGTGTCACCGGCAAGCCATTGCGAATCCAGTCCGCCAGCACCGCGAGATGCGCATGCCCGCCGCCGATCAACAGAATCTCAAAGGGCGCGCGGGCAGTCATCCCTGCCCATTTGCGCGCCTGCTCGCCGATGTCAAAGAATGTGCGCTATCTCAGGCAATCAAGCCCCTTGGATAAGCGCTGCTGCAAGTCCAGCAGGTTGACCTTTTCGATATCGGCAATGGCATTATCAGACGTCAGCAATCCAGCCTGACAGCGCAGCGACTGCGACACCAGATCAACCGATTGCAATTGCGCAAGATGATTCGAGAGCACCTGCTCATCGGAGCACAGCGCCTCACCGAGGCCTTCAATAATCTCGGCCAACTGAATAAGCTCACCAGATATATTGCCGAGCAGCTCTGAGGGGATCACGTGTTTTGTCATCTTGAAACGAGAATTATCCCGTTTCGCTCAATGTAGAATTGCTATTGGCATAGAGGTAAATACGGGCAGACGGCTCGCAAGCTCTTTGGCACCCGTTCCTAATTTGATATGTCTCGTAAGGTCATTGGTTGACCCGTTTTTTTGCGGAGCTGCGGACACGCAGATCAGCCCGCCGCATAGCGCAGCGTTAGAAGATACGGCGGAACATGCGCGCCAGCTCAGTCGCCGCCCACTGCGCAAAAGAGCGCCCTTCGGTGCGGATCTGGACCGATCCCGGCACCAGTTGGATTTGATAATCCTCTCCGCTAAGCGCGCCCTTTTCCGCGATCATTCGGATACGGTACAGCGCCTCGCGAGGGGCAAGTTCCTCGCCATCTTTGTCGACCGCAATCGGGCCCCCATTGGTCGAGGCGAGGATAGGTTGTTCGAGCCTCGCGATCGCGCTGGAAGACATTTCGACCAGCTTGGCAGAGCGGGACGGCCCGCCCGCATCCGCAGCCACAAATGTACCCAGCGCGCCCTCGCCCAGTCGCCAAATCTCGTCTTCGGGTACATAGGCCTGAACGTCGTAATCGCTCGGCGTCACCACATGAGCGATCACCTCTTCCCCGCCGATCCAGCGTCCCGGATGCATATCGGGCATCAATCCAGAGACAGCGCCCGGCCCCGGCGCGCGCAGGATCAGTTTATCCGCTCGCCGCTCGAGCCCGGCCAGCTTGCCGCGCTCCCTCGCCAGCTCGCGTTCCAGCACGGCGCGATTGGAGCGATCCCGGCTGTCAGCCATAGAACGGCCCATTTGCAGCTCAAGCTGCGCGATCCGCACTTTGGTGGACGCTGCATCTGCGGCCAGTTCTGGCGCGTCGAGCTCAATGATCGGATCGCCTGTTGTCACCGGCTGACCGTTTTGCGCGATCACTTTGACCACGCGCGCTGGCTCTCCCGACACGATCGGCGCAGCGCCAACCGGCGTCAGAACAGCATAGCCGGTCACATGACGGTCCAGCGGTAGAAAGGCCGCGAGCAATAGGCCGCCAATAATCCATAACCACGCTTTGCCTCGGCGGGTGCTGGTGATCGATTTACGAAGACCAGCCCATTCGCGCATTTCAGCAAACACTGGCCGGCCGATAAACACCACCAGCTCCACAATCGCCAGGATCAGGCCCAGCGGCTGGAAAAACAGATTGTAAACCAGGATCGCGATCCCGGTGAACAGGAACAGGCGGTAAACCCATGTCGCATAAGCATATAGGATCATCCCGCGCCGCAGCTTGCTTGGAACCTCTTCTGGCGCAGCAGCGCCCAGCCCGAACAGGATTTCGCGCATCTTCCACTTTGCCAGGGCAAAGGCGCGTGGCTGCAAATTAGGCACGTTGAGAAAGTCTGACAGCACGTAATAGCCATCGAAGCGCATGAACGGATTGAGGTTTATCGCAAGGCTCATGATCCAGCTGGTTGTCGCCAGGATAAAGGCCACGCTGCGTGCGGTGCCATCGGGCAGGATCACCCACAGCATCGTGGCAATGCTAGCCACCATCAACTCTGCCGCCACACCTGCGCAATCAATCGCCAGGCGTTTCTTGCGCGAGGTCAACCGCCAGGCCGCGGTCGTATCGGTGTAGAGCACCGGCATCATCACCAGAAAGCTGACCCCCATGGTCGGCACTCGGCAGCCATAGCGGGTGGCGGTATAGGCATGGCCGAGCTCGTGCAGGATCTTCACAAAGAACAATCCTGCGCCGTAAGCGATCAGACCCTGCCAACTGAAGAAATAGAGAAACGACGCCATAAAGGCATCCCATTGGCGCGAAACCAGAAACAGGCTGGTGAGAGCGAGCACGCCGAAGAATACGAGGCTGTAGAGCGACCACAACGGGCGGACACGGTCAATCGTACGTTCCAGAAACCGGGCAGGCTTCACCAATGGAATGCGGATGAACAGATAATTGTCGAGCAGCCATTTCCACGCCGCTTTCTTATTGCTGGCGCGCTGCTCCATATAGGCAGAGACGCTGTCGCGCCCCACCGGGCCAACGGTCAGGCCATTGGTTGCGGCAAATTCCACAACGGAATTGAACGCATCATTGGCTTCATCGCTGGATAGGCCGCGCTGCTGCAAATCATCACCGATCCGGGCAAGATTGCCGCTCGCCCAATGTGAAAAGATCACGAATTCGATCTGGCCCAATTGAAAGAACGCATGGCGGACCGGATCAAACAGGTTCCAGCTTGGCGCTCCATTCACCAGCGGCGCGCCAGGCTCAATCCGCAATTCCTGCCGTAAAGCGGGCAGCGGAGGCGGCTTTGGCACCTCTGGCAGGTCAATCGGGATTGCCGCTGAATTCATAACCCGACAAATTGACGTAGGGCCGCGATGGGCCTGCGCAGCAGCGAATAAACAAACGGCACCCAGCGGCCATAGACCTGAGCCGTGCCGCGCGATCCAATCCTAGGGTTATCGCCGTCAAGCTGCGCGGTCAGTGCAAAGGCTAGCGTTCCATCGGGCGTCTGGCGGGCCTGATAGCTCGCCGTCTCTAACAGGCCGTCAATTGCCCACAATGGCTGGGAATCGAGCCACATCTTGATTTTTGTGCCTTTTTCCAGCGACATTTGCTCAGCCGCTGGCAGATCGATGCGGATCATCACCTCATCTGGATTGACGACCTGCATGATAGGATCCCCGACATTGACCGCGCGCCCTTCCCAATCGCGGCGGTCGCTGAAAAGGGCCATGCCGTCACGCTGAGCGGTTATCGCTGATTGCCCAGCGAGCTCTTTGGCATAGTCATATTCGGCCTGCGCGACCTCAACCTCGGCCCGCATGATCGCGATATCAGAGGTCTCGTCCTCGTCACTAAAGGCAGAACTGGTGGAGCGTTCGAGCCGCGAACGGGCAACAGCGAGCCTTTCCTCGGCGAGCTCCAACTCATTATCCAGCCGCACGTCGTCAAAGCGCAGCAACACCTGGCCCGCTTTCACCGGTGCGTTGGGCGTGACCTCGATTGACGCAATCCGACCTGAAAACGGCGCGGCGACAATATACGGCCGCTCGGCAACGATCTCAGCCGGGGCCAGAGCCGTAAGGCGCACAGGGAACAGCAGGACAACAGCAATAGCAGCCGCGATCCATTTCTTCTTCTTGCTGTCGATCACTGGCAGGCGGCGAACAGGCTTACCGCCGCTCAGCGCCAGCCAGGAATGCGCCGCCGTTTCCGCAATCCGCGCCGCACGGTATTTCTCGCCCTCACGCAATGGCTCATCGCGGGCGAACAGCAATCCGCCAAACACTTCACCATCTTTGCCAAGCAGCGGCTGCCAATGCACCTGGGAATAGGGATATTCGTCAAAGGCCTCATCCGCGCGCAGGCTCCCCGCATCAAAGGCGTTCGGCTGTTCCAGCCCGTGATCCAAGGCCAGGCGCTCAATCGCCTTTTCCAGAGCGTGGATCAGCGGTGCATTGCGATCAACGGTCGCCAGAGACGAAGCGCATTGCACCTCGAACCCTTGCCCAAACCGCGCCTGACGCAGCACAAACATCTGACCGTAGGGCAAGACCTGGCGTGCTTCATTGGCGACAAGATATTGCAGTTCTTCGACGGTCTCTTGACGGCGAATATCCGCCTCGAATTGCAGCAATGCGGCGAGCTTTGCCGCGTCTGGCTGCACGCCTTTGGGGGTCAGAGCGCTAACCTTGGGCGCAGCGGTCTCAATCGGATCAGCTTGGCTGGCTGCCATCGGCTTCAGCCCCTTCCGCGGCCGCTCCGCTCGCTTCGCCTCCAGCAGCGCCCTCGCCCACTTCCTCTGTCGCAGCAGGCTCGTCGCTTGGCTTTTCGAACGTTGCCGTGCCGCTCATGCCGGGCAGGACCAGTGCATCACCGCGATCGATATTGGCACCGATGCGGATCGTCTTGCTGACCGGATCAACCGAAGCGCCCAGCCGGGTTACGACGCCCGTGATGGTCGCGCCTGTCTCGTCAATCACGAAGTCAAACTTCGCACCCGGTTCAAGCCAGGTCAGCCAATTGCTGGGAACGATCAGATCGGCCTCCAGATCGCCGCCGCTTTGAATACGCAGCAGCGGCTGACCGCTAGCGGCCACTTCGCCGCGGCTGGCGATTTCTTCCACTACCGTGCCGGCGAATGGCGCATAGACTGCGCAATCGCGCAGCTGAGCAGAGACCGCATTGGCCTCTGCCTGCGCCCGGCCAAGATTGGCGCGGGAAACCGCCACTTCGTTTTTGCCAACCGCCTCATAGCTGTCGAGCTCAACATTGGTCTCGTAGGTCTTTTGATAGGCCGCCGTTGCAGCGCGTGCCGCGTTCAGTTCCGCCTGAATGGTTGAACAGTCAAACCGGGCAAGCAAAGCGCCTTTGCCAAAACTGCGTCCTTCCCGAAAAGGCATGGAGGTGATCCGCGCCGTCATACGCGAGGCCACCGTGCTCTCGTTCTTTGCCGCGATCACGCCGCGTGCATCCAGCACCGGTTCCGGTTCAGGCTCTGGGAGGGCATCTCCGCCCTCACCCGCTGCCAGCTCCGTCTGCTCTGCCGAGGCAACAGCCGCATTGTCCGACCACTGCGTATCGCCGCTGCCCGCGTAGACGACCCCGGCAATGGCCGCAGCCACAGCGAGAACGCCGCCGCCAATCCACAGCTTGCGGTTGCCATCTTCTGCCGGCGGTGATCCCTCGTCCACCTGCTCAATGTCACTCATGTTTTAACTTCCAGACAGCTTTACCGCAGCTTCGCGGTCCTGCCACATTTGCTCCAGTGATGCGCGCAACGTAGCGACATCTTCACGTCCGGTCACGTTTGGACTGAATTCGTCGATGCCCATGGAGGCAAACAGGCCAGCATATGCGTTTTGCGCCTCTGCATAGGCGATGTCGTATTTCACCTCTGCGGCCAGCGTGTTCATCTCTTCACGCAGCAGCGTCTGGCGGCTCATCGCGCCAGCTCTATGACCGGAACGGATTTGACCCAGTATCTTGTCCTGCACCGCCATTTGGCGCGATGCCGTGTCGAGCTCTTCGCTCAAATGACTGAAGCGCGCACGCGAGACGTGAACCTGCGTCATCACCGCCATGGTCAGCGCCAATTCGCGCTGCTGCAGCAGATCGTCCTGAGCGCGCACGGCCTTCTTATGCGCAGGCAGGCGGAACAGGTTCAGGACGTTCCAACTGGCGCGGGCACCGTAATTGATCCAGTCATTGTTAAACAGGAAGTCGTTTGAATCGACATTCACGCCCAACACGCCGCGGAAACTCGGCAATGCCGACAGCAATGCCGCGTCCAGCTCGCGCGAGTTGATCCGCTGGCGGTAACTAACTTCGCGCAGCTCCGGACGATTGAGCAATGCTGTCATCATCATGTCTTCACCAGCGTATTTGACCGCGGGCAGAGTGTTCGTGCGATCTGGCAGAGCAAGCGAGAACTCTGTGCCGGGGCGCAGGTTCATGAGCGCCGCCAATTGTGCCTTTGCAACGACCAGTTCACGCTGAAGCTTGCGGATTTGCGCCTGAATTTCCAGCAGTTCACGCTGATAGGTCAGCGCGGTTAGCGGGGCAGACAGGCGCCGCTCGGCCAAACGCTCTGAATTTTGCAGCGTGGTGGTGACCGAATCTTCCAGCTCTTGCAGCTTTGTCAGCAGGCGCTCGGCGCTGACCGCACGCCAATAGGAAGAACGCACATCCTCGATCACGCGGTTGGCAACCTTGCGGCGACGCTCCTGCGCGATCAGGACTTCATCGGCGCCTTGCTTTGCCCGGACGTAGGACAGGCCAAAGTCGAGCACATCCCAACTGAGTGCGAGGTCGGCGGTAAACAGATCGCGTTCCTGCGAAGTCGATGGCTCCAGCGATTGCCGCCGCGTGATCAGCGAGAGCGAGCTAGCGCCAGAGAAGTTGTTGCGTCCAGCATAGCCAGCGCTGGCAACCAATTGCGGCAGCATATCGTAACGCTGAAGATCAAGCTCACGGTCGCGCAGCGCGATCTCCATCAGCTCGACCTTGTAATCGAGATTATACTTCAGCGAACGAGCCATCGCTTCGTAGAGATCAATCGGCGCCGTCACCGGCTCCTGATCCACATCAACCCGCTCAAAATTGCTGGCCGCTGTCTCGTTCAACTCCGCCGCCGTGAACGGCTCGGGTACAGTTGCGCAGGCACCCAGGAAGAGTGTCGATGCGCTTACCAGTGCAAGTCCCTTATTCATTGGCTCACCTTCATCCGTTCTATTTTCAACTAAAAGCTGCAAGCAGTTTGCTTGCTTCGTCATCGGCTTCGCCACTGGCGCGTGCCATCATCGTATCAAGTGTTTCAGCCTTGGCCACCGCTTCTGCAATCGCCTCGTCGAGTTGTATTTCACCGGTTGCGCCCTGAATAACAACAGGGATCTCAATCACTTCTCCATCCGCCCGGATTGCGCGAACAATCAGCCTGATCGTCTCTGCATCAACCGGACGTTCAATGATCGCCAAACCGCGAGCATCCATCCGGATCCAATCAGGCAACGGCGCACCATCGCGCGTCACCAGCTGATATTCGGTAATCCGAGGGGCATCGTCCGCGCCAATGTCGCGCATTTCGACATAGACCACACGGTCGCGCGAAATGCTCTCAATCATGACTTGATCGCTGCCCGTATCGAGCTGCCGCACGGAGAAGCCGGTCAGCGTCTCTGGCAGGAAGTCGCCAAAGCGTGGATCAAACAGACGGTCCACACCAAAGCGCAGATCGCGGATATGATCGATATAACCAACCACATCGTCAATCGGACTGCCATTGGCATCAAATCCGCCAATACCGTTCAAGGAGCGCAGACCGTTCACGGCGCTCAGCAATGGCTGATCGACGTTGAGCGTGCCCATGCCGCCAAGCGAGCGGAAATCATTGACCGTATCGAGGATGATTAGCGGTGTCGTGATAAAGGCGTCACTTTGATCCAGCACACGGTCAACCGGATAAGCATCAGGAATACCTGGTGCAGGCTCATTGCCGATCAGGAAGCCGATATCAGCCGCAGCCTCAACCACAGTGATCGTTGCGAAACTCTCTACAAAGCCGCCCTGACCATCAGAGATGAAGTAGCGGATCGTCACTTCGCCGAAGAAATCAGGCGGCGCAGAATATGTGAGCGTGCCGTCTGGGTTGATCACCACCTCGCCAACGTCGACGAGTGCAATTACCACTTCCAGCGGATCGCCCTCTGGATCGGTGGCATTATCTAGCACGTTGATAATCGTGTCGGTGCCGCTGATCACGGTCACGTCCTCAGGTTCATCAACCGGCGGCTCGTTGGTGTTTATCACCTCAACCGCGACGGTCGCCGTAGATGTGCCACCATTGCCATCGGTGATGGTGTACGTGATCGTATCCTGGCCGAAGAAATCCGGGTTCGGCACATAGGTGATCGTGCCGTCCGGATTGATCGTGACCGTACCATTGGTTGCGGTTGCACTCGTTACGGTCAGCGGATCACCATCAGCATCGGTGTCATTGACCAACACTGGAATGGTGACTTCACTGTCCTCGTCCACGCTGGTCACGTCATTGGCCGCAACCGGCGGATCATTGACTGGATTGACCGTGACGGTTGCCGTCACCGTGTCAAACCCGCCCATGCCATCGCTCACCTGATAGGTGATCGTATCGGTCCCGTTGAAGTTCGGGTTTGGCGTGTAAGTAACCGTGCCATCTGGATTGATCGTGACCGTGCCATTGGGCGCATTGGCCGAGACTACCGTCAACGGATCGCCATCCGGGTCATTATCGTTGGCTAGCACCGGAATGGTAACAGGCGTGTCTTCATCCGTGACTGCCGTATCCGGCTCACCCACAGGTGGATCGTTCACTGCGACAATATCAACTGTGACCGTCGCCGTTGCCGTGCCGCCCATGCCATCATCAATGGTATAGGTGATGGTGGTCGGCCCGTTGAAGTCAGGGTTCGGCACGAAGGTGATGGTGCCATCCGGATTGATCGTAACCGTGCCATCTGGCGAGGTCGCCGCCGTCACCGTCAGCGGATCGCCATCTGCATCGCTATCATTGGCAAGCACAGGGATCGTGAGCGGCTCGTCCTCAGTTCCGCTTGCCGTGTCGTCTTCGGCCACCGGCACATCGTTCACTGGATCAACCGTCACCGTCAGCGTCGCCGTGTCAAAGCCGCCGTTGCCATCAGAGACGGTGTAAGTGATCACATCGGTGCCGTTGAAGTTTTCATCCGGCGTATAAGTGACCGTGCCATCTGGGTTGATCACAACCGTACCGTTTGGCGCGGTTGCCTCCGTAATGGTCAGCGGATCGCCATCAACGTCACTATCATTGGTGAGCACAGGCACGGTGACCGGCGTATCTTCCTCGGTTGTGGCTGTGTCATCCTCTGCAACAGGCGGATCGTTGACCGGCGCAACATTGACCGTGACAGTCGAGGTTGCGGTGCCGCCCATACCATCATCAATGGTATAGGTAATGGTGGCCGGCCCGTTGAAGTCAGGATTCGGCACGAAGGTGATGGTGCCATCCGGATTGATAGTGACCGTGCCATCGGGCGAGGTCGCATCAGTAACCGTCAGCGGATCGCCATCAACATCACTGTCATTGGCGAGGACCGGGATGGTGACAGGCGTGTCCTCATCCGTATCCGCGGTGTCAGGCGCCGCGATCGGCGCGTCATTGACCGGCGCAACAACAACGGTGATTGTTGCCGTGTCGGTGCCGCCATTGCCATCATCAATGGTGTAGGTGATCGTGTCGGTCCCGTTGAAATCGGGATCCGGCGTGTAAGTCACCGTGCCATCTGGGTTGATCGTAACCGTGCCGTTTGGCGCGGTAGCATCTGTCACAGTCAGATCATCGCCGTCCACGTCGGTGTCATTGCCCAGCAGCGGGATTGTGACCGGCGTGTCTTCATCGGTGGTGGCGGTGTCATTGACGGCCACTGGCGGATCATTCTCTGGATCAACCGTTACGGTTACGAGAGCCGAAGCCGTGCCGCCATTGCCGTCGCTGATCGTGTAAGAGATCGTGTCCGTACCGTTGAAATCCGGGTTCGGCGTGTAATCAATCGTGCCGTCAGGCAGGATCGTGACCGTACCATTCGCCGCAGAGGCAGTAACCACAGTCAGTGGATCGCCATCAGGATCGCTGTCATTGGCGAGCACGTCGATATTGGTCGCTGTGTCTTCCGTGGTGGTCGCGGTGTCGTTCACCGCAACTGGCACTGGATTGGTCACCGTCCAGTTAAAGGTGGTGGGCGTGGTGCCGCCATTGCCATCATCGGCTGTCACGGTGACTTCGTATACGCCATCACCATTCGGCCCGCCAATCGAGGCAGATGGATCAATCGTACCAGAAATAACGCCTGTGGCCGGATCAATCGTGAGTCCGGTGGGCAGGCCTGTCGCTGCAAATGTCAGAGTATCGCCATCGACATCGTTGAAATTGCCAGCGGTCGGCACGCTTACAACTGCGCTATCGACATTCTCACGCGGGGCGAGCGGTACCACATCCGGATCATCGTTGATCGGATTGACCGTAACGGTGACCATCGCGGTCGACGTACCGCCATTGCCATCCGAAATCTCGTAAGTGATCGTGTCCGTGCCGTTGAAGTCTTCGTTTGGCGTGTAGGTGACCGTGCCATCAGCTTCGATCACAACCGTGCCATTGGGCGCACTAGCCTGAGTGACAGTCAGCGGATCACCGTCTGGGTCATTGTCATTGCCCAGCACTGGAATATTCACCGGCGTATCTTCGTCGGTTGTCGCTGTGTCATCCGCCGCGAGCGGCGCTGGGTTGCCAACAGTCCAGGTAAAGGTGACATCAACGGTGCCGCCATTGCCATCGTCGGCTGTCACAGTGACTTCGTAAATACCATCGCCGTTCGACCCACCTTGAGAAGCGTCCGGATCAATGGTGCCTGTGACATTGCCCGCTGCATCGATGCTGAGGCCTGGAGGCAGGCCAGTCGCCGTAAAGGTCAGCGGATCACCATCGACATCTGCAAAACCTGGCGAGAGATCCAAAGCAATGACATCGGCGTCATCATTGATGATCGCGGGCAGAGGCGGTGCGGTAGGATCGTCATTATCCGCGCCAACCGTCACTGTGACGATGGCTGTGGATGTGCCGCCCTGACCATCAGTGATCTGATAGGTGATAGTATCGGTGCCGTTAAAGTCGGGATCCGGCGTGTAGGCCAAGGTACCATCAGCGTTGATCACAACCGTGCCGTTTGGCGCACTGGCAGAAACCACGGTCAGCGTATCGCCATCCGGGTCATTATCATTGCCGAGCACGTCAATCGCAGGGATCGGTGTGTCTTCCGTGGTCGATGCGGTATCATCCACGGCTGTCGGACCCGGGTTGGTAACGGTCCAGACAAAGGTCACATCGGTCGTGCCGCCATTACCATCATCGGCGGTAATGGTCGTCTGATAGATACCATTGTTCACCTCGCTGGCATCGGGATCAATCGTCCCGCTGATAACGCCAGTGGTGGAATCGATTGTCAGGCCTGCTGGCAGATCGGTGGCGCTGAATGTCAGCGTATCGCCTTCAATGTCAGAGAACAGGCCGCCGGCGTCGATTGAAACAGCATCGCCGTCTTCATCGCCGCGATCGGGCAGCGGTGTCGCAGCAGGTGCGTCATTTTCCGGTGCGATAACGATGGTCGCAATCGCAGTCGCTGGATCGCCGTTCGCATCTTCAATCGTATAGGTAACGGTCGCCGTGCCGTTGAAATCGGGGTCCGGCGTAAAGGTTATCGTGCCATCTGCATTGATCACAGCGGTGCCATTGGTCGCCTGTGCATCGATCACGACGATCGGGGTCATCGGATCGGCATCAGGATCATTGTCATTGGCCAGCACGTCAAGCACCTGCGGGGTGTCTTCCGTACCGACAAAGCTGTCATTGACAGCCGTTGGTGGCTCATTGTTGATCGTCCAGGTGAAGGTCGTGCTGACGCTTCCACCATTGCCATCATCGGCGGTGATCGTGACTGTGTAGACTCCATCACCCAATGGTCCGCCACTCGAGGCTGTGCCAGTGGTGGTGCCGGTAACTGCACCCGTGGCCGGATCAATTGACAGACCATCTGGCAGGCCCATAGCCGAGAAGGTGAGCGTGTCGCCTTCCGCATCACTAAACGCCGGGGCAAGAGGCACGTTGATCGCCTCGTTATTGCCATCGGTCAGGTCTGGCAGGCCAACAGTAACTGGGTCGTCATTCACCGCGCCAACCGTGATCGTCACGGTGGAGGTTGAGGTTCCACCCTCGCCATCGCTGATCGTGTAGATCACCGTGTCAGTGCCGTTAAAATTCCCATCCGGCGTGTAGGTGATCGTGCCATCGGCATTGATCAGAACGCTGCCATTGGCGGCATTCGCTTCCGTCACGGTCAGCGTATCGCCGTCCGGATCATTGTCATTCGCCAGAACCGCAACATTGACTGGGGTATCCTCAGTCGTGCTTGCCGTATCAGGCGCCGCGACTGGCGGCGGATTGTTAACAGTCCACACGAAGGTCGAGGTCGTCGTGCCACCAGCGCCATCATCGGCGGTGACGGTGACGGTGTAGAGGCCATTGCTTGCCGGTCCGCCCTGCGATGCATCCGCATCCAACGTACCGGTGATCAAACCATTGGCGTCAATCGATAACCCGCCTGGCAGGCCGGTGGCGGTGAAGGTGAGCGTATCACCATCAACGTCGGAGAAATTGCCAGACACATCGAGCGAGATGACATCGGCATCATCATCAGTCTGATTAGTCAGCTGCGGATCAGCCACCGGATCATCATTCACTGGATCAACCGTGACGGTGACTGTTGCGGTCGTCGTGCCGCCTTCGCCATCACTGATAGTATAGGTGATCGTATCGGTACCGTTGAAGTCCTCATTTGGCGTGTAAGTGACCGTGCCATCGGCCTCGATAACGACCGTACCGTTTGGCGCGATTGCCGATGTCACCGTCAGCGCATCGCCATCGGGATCGCTATCGTTGGCGAGCACGTCGATATTGACCGGCGTGTCCTCTGGCGTGCTTACTGCGTCATCCACGGCCACTGGCGGCGGATTGGTTACGGTCCAGGCAAAGCTGCTGGTGACGGTGCCACCATTGCCATCGTCCGCCGTAACAGTGACGGTGTAAATGCCATCACCCGCTGGCCCGCCTTGCGAGGCAGATGGATCAATCGTGCCGGTGATATTGCCGGCCGCATCAATGCTGAGACCTGGAGGCAGGCCTGCCGCCGTAAAGGTCAGCATATCGCCATCGACATCGCTGAAGTTGCCCGCAACCGGAACATTCACAGTCGCGCTGTCGATATTGGCGAGGTTGGCGAACGGCGTGTCAACGACCGGATCATCATTCACCGGATCGACTGTTACCGTGACCGTCGCGGTCGAAGTGCCGCCATTACCATCACTGATCGTGTAGGTGATCGTATCGGTGCCGTTGAAGTCCGCATTCGGCGTATAAGTGACCGTTCCATCAGCCTCGATCACAACCGTACCGTTTGGCGCAGTGGCCGAAGTGACCGTCAGCGGATCACCGTCTGGGTCATTGTCATTCGCCAGTACCGGAATGTTGACCGGCGTGTCTTCATCAGTCGTCGCCGCGTCATCCACCGCCTCTGGTGGCGGGTTGGTGACGGTCCAGGCAAAGGCCGTCTCGACCGTGCCGCCATTGCCATCGTCAGCCGTGACGGTGACGGAATAGATACCGTCACCCGCCGGGCCGCCTTGGCTGGCATCCGCATCAATCGTGCCGGTGATCTCGCCCGTATCGGGATCGATCGAGAGGCCCGCTGGCAGACCGCTAGCGCTGAAGGTGAGCGTGTCCCCATCGACATCGCTGAAATTGCCCGCCGTCGGCAGCGATACATCCGCGCTGTCAATGTTGTCTTGCGGCGCAATCGGCGTAACAACCGGATCGTCGTTTACTGGATCAACCGTGACAGTCACGGTCGCAGTGGAGGTTCCGCCATTACCATCACTGATTGTGTAGGTGATTGTATCGGTGCCGTTAAAATCGGGGTTCGGCGTGTAAGTAACTGTGCCATCAGCCTCGATCACAACCGTGCCATTGGCAGCATCCGCCGCCGTTACCGTCAGCGGATCGCCGTCCGGATCGCTATCATTGGCGAGAATTGGGATGTTGACCGGCGTGTCTTCATCGGTTGTCGCGGTGTCATCCACGGCCTCTGGCGGCGGGTTGTTTACCGTCCAGGTGAAGGTAGTGTCGACCGTACCACCATTGCCATCATCGGCCGTCACGGTCACTTCGTAGACACCGTCGCCTGCTGGGCCGCCTTGCGAGGCGTCTGGATCAAGCGTGCCAGTGATATTGCCGTCGGCATCAATGCTGAGGCCAGGCGGCAAACCGGTGGCGCTGAACGTTAGATCATCGCCATCAACATCGGAGAAATTACCGCTGACATCGAGCATGACAGGGGTGCTGTCATCATTGGTTTGTGGCGCGATAGGAGCCGCCACTGGATCATCATTGACCGGGTTCACCGTGATCGTGGCGGTAGAGGTTGAGAACCCGCCATTGCCATCACTGATCGTGTAAGTGATTGTATCAGTGCCGTTAAAATCGGGGTTCGGCGTGTAATCGACGCTGCCATCCGGGTTGATCACAACCGTACCGTTCGCCGCTGTTGCAGCTGTCACAGTCAGCGCGTCACCATCGGCATCGGTGTCATTGCCGATCAGCGGCACATTGACCGGAGTGTCCTCGTCTGTGGTGGCCGCATCTGGATTGGCAACCGGCGGATCGTTGATCGGATTGACAGTAACGGTGACAGTCGCGGTGGCTGTGCCGCCATTGCCGTCCGAAATCTCGTAAGAAATTGTGGTCGTGCCATTGAAATTCGGGTCAGGGGTGAATTCCAGCGTTCCGTCTGGATTGATCGTCACCGTCCCATCGGGCGATGTCGCACTGGTGACGGTCAGATCATCGCCATCAACATCACTATCATTGCCCAGCACGCCGATGGTGACCGGCGTGTCTTCATCGGTTGTGACCGCATCGTCCACGGCCACCGGATCATCATTCACCGGATTGACGGTGACAACAACCGCGGCGGTTGAGGTGCCGCCATTGCCATCATCAATCGTGTAAGTGATCGTGTCTTCGCCGTTGAAATCAGGGTTTGGCGTGTAAGTCAGCGTGCCATCGGCCTCGATCACCACTGTGCCATTGGGCGCGGTCGCGCCAGTAACGGTTAGTGGATCGCCATCGGGATCATTGTCATTGCCGAGCACATCGACATTGACGCTGCTGTCTTCATCAACGCTCGCATTGTCATTGACGGCAGTTGGCGCCGGGTTGGTGACCGTCCAGACGAAGTCTTGCGACACTGTGCCGCCATTGCCGTCATCTGCGGTCAGCGTGACTGTGTATGGGCTGCCCTGGCTCGCATCAATGTCGAGTGTACCGGAGATGATGCCAGTCGCTGGATCGATCGAAAGGCCCGGAGGCAAGCCTGCGGCTGTGATCGTCAGATCATCGCCATCGACGTCGCTAAAGAAACTCTCGGTTGCAATGGAAACCGACTGATTGTCTTCATTGGTGACGTCAGGGATATCAACTGCAACAGGGGCGTCGTTCTCGGCCGTAACCGTGACGGTCAGTGTTGCAGTCGCAACCCCGCCTTGGCCATCGCTGACGGTGTAGGTAACATTCGCCTCACCGTTGAAATCGGGGTCTGGCGTGAATGTAACCGTGCCGTCAGGATTGACGACAACCGTGCCATTATCAGAGCTCGCGCTGGTAATGGTCAGCGCATCACCATCCGGATCGCTGTCATTGGCCAGAACCGCCACAGTTACCGGCGTATCTTCCGGGGTGGTCGCAGTGTCATTTTGCGCGATAGGTGGAACGTTTTGGATCGAGTAGATGAAGGTCGTGCTGACCTCTTCACCCGACGGATCGGTCGCGGTCACAGTCACCACGAACGGGCCATTTTGCGAGCTGTCCGAGGCCAAGGTGCCAGAGATCACGCCAGTATCCGGATCGATCGACAGTGCCGGCGGCAAACCATCCGCACTAAATGTCAGGACATCGCCATCAACGTCGTTAAACGCGCTTGCCGTTGGGATGGATACAGTCTGGCTGTCTTCACCGCTTTGATTGGGCAGTCCGACAGTTGTCGGCCCATCATTGACAGGAGTGACGGTTACATCAACGCTGGCCGTTGAGACGCCGCCTTCGCCATCGTCAATGGTGTAGACAATTGTGTCTGTACCATTGAAATCTGGGTTGGGCGTGTAGACCAAAGTGCCATCGGGATTGATCGTGACCGTGCCATTGCCCGCCTCGGCCTCTGTCACCGTTAGATCATCACCGTCGGGATCAACATCATTGGCAAGCACATCGACATTGACCGGCGTATCTTCGTCGGTCGTTACTGCATCATTCGCCGCTATCGGCGCAGGGTTTGCAACGTCCCAGGTGAAGCTCTGTGAGATGGTACCACCACGTCCATCATCGGCAGTCACCGTGACGCTGTAGCTGCCGCCATTGACCTGGCTCGCACTGTTATCAATCGTGCCAGAAATCACGCCCGTATCGGGATCAATCGTCAGACCCGCAGGCAGGCCGGTGGCCGTAAAGCTCAGCGCATCGCCGTCAGGATCAGTGAACGCGCCCGCGACTGGCAGATTGATGTCTTGTGCATCAAGATTGGTCTGATCACCGATCGAGCCACTGACCACTGGCGTATCGTTAATGTCGTTGACCACAATTGTGACGGTCGCAATCGACGTGCCGCCATTGCCGTCCGAAATCTCGTAGGTGATCGTGTCCGTGCCATTGAAGCCCGGATTTGGTGTGTAGGTGACCGTGCCATCGGGGTTGATCACCGTGGTGCCGTTTTGCGCATCGGCCGATGTCACCGTTAACGGATCGCCGTCCGGATCATTATCATTGCCCAGCACATCGATGGTGACCGGCACATCCTCATCGGTCGTGGCGTTGTCGTTCATCGCCTCTGGGGGAGGGTTCGCTACATTGAACGTGATCGTCTCGGTGGTGGTGCCGCCCATACCATCGTCAACAGTGATGGTCGCGGTGTAAACGCCGCCATTGGTCTGGCTGGCATCCGGCGTGATCGTACCAGAGATAACACCTGTATCAGGGTCAATCGTCAGGCCCGGCGGCAGATCAGCCGCACTAAAGGTCAGCGTGTCGCCGTCAACGTCGCTGAATGCGCCCGCAACAGGGACAGAAACCACCTCACCATCAACAACGTCAACTGGCGGGATCGGCATCGAATCTGGATCGTCATTGACCGGATCAACCGTGACCGTAACGGTCGCCTCTGACGTACCGCCTTCGCCATCGCTGATGGTATAGGTGATGGTCGCCGTACCGTTGAAATTGGCAGGTGGAATAAAGTTGATCTGATTGCCGACCAGCGTGGCCTGCCCGACAGACGAAAACGCCGAGATTACAGTGAGCACATCACCATCAGGATCGCTGTCGTTCGGCAAGACATCGATCAGAACTGGCGTATCTTCAGTGGTGCTGGCGGTATCATCCACTGCAACGGGCGCAGGGTTGGTGACCGTCCACGTGAAGTCCTGATCCGCGCTTTCACCCAATGGATCGGTCGCGGTAACGGTGACATTGTAAACACCGCCGGTGCCGCCAACGCTCGCAGAATTATCTATCGTGCCGGTGATCTCGCCCGTGGCGCTATCAATCGACAGACCTGGTGGCAGGCCAGCCGCGCTGTAGACGAGAGTGGCATCATCGCTGTCAACAAAGCCGCCAGCGGTCGCCACAGAGATCCCGCCATCCGCGTCGAGATTGGTCTGCGCTGGCAATGTTCCAACAGGAACAGGCGGATCATTGACCGCACCCACAGTGACCGTGACGGTCGCCTGCGAGGTGCCGCCTTCGCCATCGCTAATCGTATAGGTGATGGTGTCCGTGCCGTTGAAATCCGCATTCGGCGTGTAAGTGATCGTGCCGTCTGCGTTGACCACAACCGTGCCATTCGGTGCGCTGCCCGAAACAACGCTAAGATCATCGCCATCGGGATCATTGTCATTGGCCAGAACCAGGATGTCGACCGGCGTGTCTTCGTCGGTGGTGGCCGTATCATTGGCTGCCATCGGCGCAGGATTGCTAACCGTCCAGCTGAAGCTTTGGGTGGCTGGCGTTCCGCCCATATTGTCCGTCGCGGAGACGGTAACATTGTAAACGCCAGCCGTGCCGCCTTGGCTCGCTGAGTTGTCAATCGTGCCGGTAATCTCACCGGTCGCGGCGTTGATGCTAAGCCCCGGTGGAAGGCCAGTTGCCGAATAGGTCAGATTAGCGCTGTCGACGTCATCAAAACCGCCCGAAGTATCCACACTAATGCCGGCATCAGCATCATCGTTCACTTGCGGCGGCAACGAACCAACAGCGACCGGATCATCATTCTGCGCATTTACAAAGACGCTGACGGTGGCCGTGCTTGTGCCACCCTCTCCATCACTGATGGTATAGGTGATCGTCTCGGGGCCGCTGAAATTGGCATTCGGCGTATATGTGATCGTACCGTCTGCATTGATGACCACGCTGCCGTTCGGCGCGCTGGCCGAGGCGACGCTGATATCGTCGCCATCGGGGTCTTGATCATTGGCCAATACGTCAAAAGTAACTGGCGTATCTTCCAGGGTGGAACCACCGTCATTATTGGCCTGAGGTGCTGGGTTGGTGACGGTCCAGCTAAAGTTCTGAGTCGCTGTCAGACCGCCGGAATCGGTGGCAGTCACGGCGACATTATACACCCCGCCAGAGCCGCCCTGGCTCGCAGAGTTATCAATATTGCCCGTGATAAATCCGGTATTGGGATCAATCGAAAGCCCAGCCGGCAGGCCGGTTGCGCTGAAAGTCAGGCCATTAGGGTCCTCAACATCACTGAAACCACTGGCCGCATTGACGAAGATGCCTTGCTGCGCATCAATGTTGGTTTGCGGCGGCAGATTGCCATTGGTCGTCGGATTGTCATTGACCGGATCGATCACAATCGGAACGGTCGCGGTGGATGTTCCGCCGCGGCCATCACTGATAGTGTAAGTGATGGTGTCCGTGCCGCTAAACTCCGCATTTGGCGTATAATTCAGCGTACCATCAGGGTTAATCGTCACGCTGCCATTGCTGGCATTGGCGCTGATCACGGTCAGTGGATCGCCATCGCCATCGCTATCATTGCCCAGCACGTTGATATTGTTGGCCGGGGTGTCCTCATCGGTCGTTATCTGCGTGTCATTGACCGCAGTCGGCGGATCATTGACCTCTACAACGTTGATCGTTGCCGTGGCCACATTCGAGCTCAATGAAGCGTTTTCAAAACTGATATCAATTGTGCGAGGCGTCTCGACCGGACGCTCCCCCGCCGTCAGGAATGTTATCGCCTGCAGCGCGTTTTCATAGGAGTTAGCACTGCCATTTCCGGTAATGATGATCTCAGTAGCAGTGCGAGTGTAGCTGAGCCCGCCGCCCAAAGATCCGGAAGCTGCATTGGAACCATTGACGAGCAGTTCATCGCCGGCCTCCGCATTGGTCAAAGTAATGGTCGCACCTTGCACAGATCCATTCGGGTTCTGCACATCAACATCATTGTCGACGATCGATACGCCCGCACCGTTCTCGACATAAGTCGCCGTATAAGCCGATCCGCTGGCCGCACTATCATTGCCATCCAGATCAAGCCGCGGAATTGAAACCGTGGTCCCGCCAGTGCCAAGATCAAAGTCAAGATCACCGTCGTGACTAAAGCCCGCAGCCCCTGCGGCAGTCGGCACAAGATTGTAGGTGATGTTGAAACTGCTGGTGTCCAACCAGTTGAAGCGTGCAGCCGATGGGACCCCACCACCCTCATTCCTCGAACCTGAAGCGGTCACCTCTCCCGGCACCGTTGTATCAAACAGAACACGCGATCCGTTGGCAGCCTCGAACGATGAGAGGGTATCTGTATCAACCGTCACAAATTCGCGGCTGCGCGGCTGATTGCCAACCCCATCAATATCGGCAACTGTGTATGAAACATCGATCTCAGCTGGCGCACCTGTCGCTGTGAAAAACACATCCCATTGGATTTCTGCGGTCGCTATAGAACTCGTCGGTCCATTTGCATCCAACAGAAAACTCGGATCATCGACACCCGCCCTTGGACGATCAAACCTGATCACATCAGTATCGGATATCGACACAATTGTGGCACGTATCGAAATCGACTGACCATTCAGAGTTCCGACATTATCCCAGGTTGCAGTCGCACCCGCACCCACACTGGCGGATCGCTGGCCGGGCTGGTTGAAACCGCTATTACCGGTTGCGACAATGTTTCCAGCAGCATCACGAACGGTGAGTGAGTTTGGAGGGGCAGAAATATTGGTCGGCGCGAGCAAACCATCCCATTCGCGAGCCACAAGCGACGCGGTTTCAACCACGCCAAGGCGGTTTTCGAGTGTCCAGTCACCACCGCGAGAAATGCTGCCTGTATCGTCAATCGACGCCGCAATATCCGCGCCTGTAATGGCCGCGAGACTGTTAAGCAGGGCCTGACCTTCTGCATCGTCACCGACGTCACAGCCATAAATAAGGATGTCGCCATCGGCTGACAGCTTCGAACCAATCGATGCAAAGGCCGAGGCCAGCTCGCCATTGAGCGACTCATTATCAATCAGAGTGTCACCCAACCAGAACAGACCGTCCTCGCCGTGACTGACTATGTGGATTGCACCAATATCGCTTACGCCAGCCAACGCGGCGAGCACCTGATCAACACCGTCGCTATTGCTGTCGATGAACACGATCGTGCCGCGACCCTCCCAGATCTCGGCTAGCTGCTCATAGTTTTCAACATCAGTGTTGATGAAGATAAAATCATTGGGAGTTTCGCTAGAGGCGTCCGTGTTCGCCTCTTCAAATGGTTCTGCAAAAAATCCATCCGCCAGCGCGCGTTCCATGCCAAACATGGCAGTCGCCCGGTCATCATGCATCGCATCAATAATGGCGCGCGGTGCGCTGCCTTCGCGCATCTCATCATCGACTTCAATTTGCGGATGCAACTCAGCCCCAATTTCGGACCGGTCACTAGACAGGAACCCTACCGGTTGAGCCGAAAGGCCTGACCTAGAAACATCGCCAGCCCTTGAGGAGATGTCGCTGCGTATGTCGAGATTGACCGGCGCAACACTCGCCTCGTTAAAAGCATATCCGCCGGGCACGACAGCCATCGGACCAATGTCGGCAGTGATAGCCGTCACCACCCCCGCACCATCAAACATCATCCGTGGTTCAAGCGCCAGAATGTGACGACTTGTTGCCTGTTTTTTTGTCATGCGCGACCTGACCCCATATTCGCAATTTCGCCCCTAAATCGAAGCAACACATCGCAGAACAATTATTACTTTATAGCTAAAACAGTATCATAGTGAAACAGGTTTGGCACCAGCAAACAGGGGTGGGAAGTTGTAAAATTACGTTAAGCCGGGCCAATCTGATTACAAAAGTCCTAACGCGAGCAAGTACAAAACACGTAGTTAGTTTATAGTTAGCCATGCATTCTGTTTGTTTTTCAAACTTCGGTCAGCCATGCAGGCCGTTCGCAGGGCAGGACCGCCAGCGTATAACTCACGCAAAACCAGCAGGCGCACCAAAACTCGGCTCATCGCACGCCAGATTGCGTTAGTCTCAGGTTAGTCAAAACACCTCAAAAACATGTCGCACTGGCAAAAAACTCATTTCTTGCCAGACGCTTACCGCACACCTCTCTTGATAAGCCGTGTGGTGCAGCAAGCGCGATGAGGCGAACCTTTGGCCTAGTGACAAGTTACGGCCTGTTCGGACATCTTGCGTAAAGCTTCGCATCTGAAGTCATGAAAACCGCGTTAGCCTTTATGATTAGGAACTGGTTTCATCGCTGGTGATAGCGATCTGTCCAGTTGCAACATTACCCGCCATTTCGGCGGTACCTTGGGAGGGATTCCAGTATGAGTGATGAGCTGCTTGAGGCGCCAGTGCGCCCAGAAGCGGAGACAGCCAGTCCGCCAATGCCTGAGGCAGGCGAAACCAGCCTAATCCCCGCAATATCTAAAGGCACGGCGGTATCTGCACTTGCTGTTGCGACGGCTGCGTGTGGCGGCGGCGGTGGCAGCGGTGGAGGCGGCTCAACCGCTGGCGGCGCTCCCCCAACGGGCGGCGGCACCCCTCCGCCTGTTGCTGTTGTCACGCCGCAGACAGACGATGAGGCATCACGCTTTCTGCTTCAAGCATCCCTCTCGGCCTCCACTGCAGAGATTTCAGCGCTGCGTTCCGATGGCTTTGAGCCTTGGCTGGACAGCCAGATGAACCGTAGCAATGATCAAACCGCCCGACAGTTCTTCGCCGACCGCGGATATGATCAAGTCACCACTGAGCGGTACTATTTCAACTCGACCATTGGCGATAACATGCTCTGGGCTCAATTGTTGCAAGGGGGCAGCAGCGTTCGCAAACGCGCAGCCTTAGCGATGTCTGAGTTTTTTGTTGTCTCTCTAAACAGCATCAACAACACTTGGCGTGCACTCGCAATCGGCGAATATTGGGACATTCTCAACCGCAACGCGTTTGGCAATTTTCGCAATCTGCTAGAAGAGGTCACGCTCAACCCGTCGATGGGAATTTTCCTCAACACACTCGGCAATCGCAAAGCTGACCCCAATTCTGGCCGCGTCCCGGATGAAAACTTCGGTCGTGAAATCATGCAATTGTTCACGATTGGCCTGTTTGAACTCAATAATGACGGCACCGTTCGCACCAGCGGCGGCGAACCGATTGAGACGTACACAAACGAAGATGTCACCGGCATCTCGAAAGTTTTTACAGGCTACGACTACGATTACACCGGGATTGGCCTTACACCTGATGCGCAAGGTGGCGGGTTCAATATTCCCGATCCAGACTACACCCGCCAGCCAATGACAGCCGACCCATCAAAATGGCGCTTCCCAAGGAACGAGTCGTTTCATTCCGACGCAGAGAAAGCCTTCCTCGGTGTTACGATCGCGCCCAATACGGGGGCAGAGGAATCGCTGCGCATTGCGCTCGACACCCTGTTCAATCATCCCAATGTCGGGCCATTTTTCGGCAAGCAAATGATCCAGCGTTTGGTGACCAGCAATCCCTCGCCAGCCTATGTCGATCGGGTGGCCGCCGTCTTCAATGACAATGGCAACGGCACACGCGGTGATCTTCGGGCTGTGTTCAAAGCGATCTTGCTCGACGATGAAGCGCTTTCCAACACCAACATCACCAATGCCAACTTCGGCAAATTGCGCGAGCCTATGCTGCGTTATGCCCAGTGGGCCCGCACCTTTGGGGCGCAGTCGGTTTCAGGCAATTACGAGGTGAGCAACACGTCCGACACTGTCAATCGGATCGGCCAGTCACCTTTGAGATCACCGTCGGTGTTTAACTTCTTCCGCCCCGGCTATGTTCCGGCAGGATCGCAGGCTGCCGAGCGAAATTTGCTCGCACCAGAATTTCAACTGGTCAATGAGACCTCAGTCGCTGGTTACGTCAATCAGATGGAGCGAGTGATCGATGGCTCGGTGTTCTGGTCACGCGATATCCAGCCGCAATACACCGATGAGCTCGCTATTGCTGATGACAGCACAGCTCTGCTGGATCGGCTCGACCTGCTGCTGACAGCGGGTCAGTTGAGCGACAACACGCGCTCATTGATCCTTCCCGTACTCGACGAAATCACGGTCACCGCCACCAGTGATGACGAAACCAAGCTCAGCCGGATCCATCTCGCGATCCTGCTGATCATGGCGTCGAACGACTACCTCATCCAGAAATAAGGGCAGCATCATGTATATTGGCAAAGGAAATGAACTTTCACGCCGCGCCTTCATGCGCCGCTCTAGCCAGCTTGCAGGGGCAGGTGTGGCATCATCTTATGCGCTGGGCCTTGCCGGGATTGGTGAGGCCGCAGCGTTTTCATCCGCCGGCGGATATAAAGCGCTTGTGTGCGTGTTCCTTTATGGTGGCAACGACCATGGCAACACGCTGATCCCGTTCGATCAGACGAACTACAATCGCTATGCCGCCATTCGCGGCGGTCAAGGCGATGCGGGCGGCGGGATCGCTCTGCCACGTTCAAACCTGTCGGCCACCGTGCTCAATCCCACCGGCAATCAGACGCTAACAGACGACATTCGTTATGCGCTCGCACCCTCAATGCCGCGCCTGAAGGCGCGCTTTGATCAAGGTGCGATGGCACCACTCCTTAACGTTGGCCCGCTGATCGTTCCTTTGACGAAAGCGCAATTCGAAAGCGACAATAATTCGCAATTTCCACGGCCGGCCAAGCTCTTTTCCCACAATGACCAGCAATCAACCTGGCAAAGTTCACAGCCGGAGGGGTCAACCTCTGGCTGGGGCGGGAGAATGGGTGACCTAGCCCAGTCAAGCAACACCAACTCCATGTTCACACTGATAAACGCCGCCGACAACGCGGTCTTTATGACCGGCGAAGATGCCGTGCCGTATAAGATTTCCAACAATGGCGCGACCCAGTTCCGCGGGCTTGAACGCGGTCGGGTTTATCGCTCGCAGTCAGCCTCAGCGGCATTGGACAGCATCCTTAAGAGCAGCAATGGCAATGTTCTTGAGGCGGACTATTCAATGGTGAATGCCCGCTCGATTGAATATGGCGGTTTCATTGCTGAGGCGTTGGAAAATACGACAGTCACGACCGATTTTGGCCAGAACAACCGGCTCGCTGCGCAATTGTCGGTCGTGGCCCGGCTGATTGCTGCGCGGAACCGATTGGGCGTCACGCGCCAGGTTTTCTTGGTCGGCATGGGCGGGTTTGACAATCATGATGGCCTGATCGGCAATCATGAAGGTCTGCTCAGCCAGGTCGATTTCGCGCTCGATGCGTTTTATCAGGCAACGCTCGATCTGGGCATCCAGGATCAGGTGACGACGTTCACCGCATCCGACTTTGGCCGGACGCTAGCCTCCAATGGCGACGGTTCAGACCATGGCTGGGGCAGCCACCACTTCATCGTTGGCGGCGGCGTCAATGGCGGACGCTTCTATGGCACCGCACCTCAGGTGTCCGTCGAGAGCGACGACCAGGTGGGCCGCGGCCGCCTGTTGCCGACTGTCTCGGTTGACGAATATTCCTCAACCCTGGCGCGTTGGTTTGGCGTGGAGAATTCAGAACTGCCATCAATCGCGCCGAACATTGGCCGGTTTGCTCAGTCCGACCTTGGCTTCATGGCCTAGGATCAGGCCTGTAAGTCAGACGAGAAAGAGGGCTCTGCGCTGCTGCGTAGAGCCCCTTTTCTTTCTCGGCAATCTGCCCTTTGTTTATGCGTTGGCCAGCGCAACGTGCCGTTTCATGTGATGATCGACATTGCCAAACTCATTGTCGAAGATCGTCAGGCGTTTGAAATAGTGCCCGATCGCATATTCGTCGGTCATGCCGTTGCCGCCGTGGATCTGAATCGCTTCCTGGCCGATATGATGCGCCGCTTGGCCAATCCGCACCTTGGCGGCTGAAACGGCGAGCTTGCGCTCCCTCTCATCCGCATCAAGCTTCAGCGTCGCCAGATAAGTCATCGAAACCGCCTGCTCATATTCGGTGAACATATCGACCATGCGGTGTTGCAGAACTTGGAACGAGCCGATTGGCACGCCAAACTGCTTACGCTGACGCGAATATTCCACCGTCATGGCATGCGCGACTTTCATCGCGCCGCATATTTCTGCAGATTGCGCAGCAATCGCCTCGTCGGTGACGAGTTCGATCAGCGGTAGTCCATGCCCCTCTTCGCCAATCAAAGCCTCGGCTGGAATGCTGGCGTTCTCAAAGAACACCTCGGATGCGCGGCGGCCATCGACCGTGGCATAGTCGCGCGTGACCACGCCCGCAGCGCTCTTGTCGATCACGAATACAGACACGCCCTCACGGTCAGTCCGCTCACCTGAAGTGCGCGCAGTGACGACCAGATGCGTTGCCCAAGGCGCACCGATCACAACCGCCTTGTGGCCATTGAGGACATAGCCTGAGCCATCCTTCTTCGCGGTTGTCTCTAGGTTCGCATAATCATAGCGCCCGCGCGGCTCTGCGTAGGCAAAGGCGAAGATGCGGCTGCCATCGACGATCCCGCCGATATGTTCTTCCTTTTGCGCATCCGTGCCCGCGTGCTTCAAGAACCCGCCAGCACACACCACGGTTGGAACAAACGGCTCCACCACCAGGCCTTTACCGAATTCTTCCATCACGATCATGGCATCGACCGCGCCGCCGCCAAAGCCGCCATCGGCCTCAGAAAATGGCATGCCCAGCAGGCCCAGTTCGGCCAGCTGCGCCCAGATGGCAGGCTGCCAACCGCTCTCGCTATTGATCGCCTCCATGCGTGCTTCCCACGCATAATTTTCACGCACCAGCCGGGTCAGGCTGTCGCGCACCATGTCTTGTTCTTCAGTGAAGTTGAAATCCACGTAATGTCTCCCGCGTGTCCTTAGGCCCTAAAGGCCCAGGATCATCTTGGTGATAATGTTGCGCTGGATCTCGTTCGATCCCCCGTAAATCGAGGTTTTGCGCATATTGAAATAGCTCGCAGCGGAATGCTCCGCATAGGCGGGACCAACCGGATATTCGTTCGATCCGGCATCGGACACGCTCGGATAGAACGGAGTGCCATAATGGCCTACCGCCTCCAGAGTGAGTTCGGTCAGGCGCTGCTGGATCTCGGTGCCCTTGATCTTGAGGATCGAGCTTTCTGGACCAGGTCCCTTGCCCGCCTGCTCACCGGCCAGCGTGCGCAGCTCGGTGATTTCCAGCGCGGAAAGGTCAATCTCTAGCTGGCTGACTTTGCGCGCGAAATCGAAATCGCTCATCAATGGCGCGCCGTCCATCTGCTCTGACTTGGCGATATCGCGCAGCTGCTCAACACCGCGTTTTGAGCGGGCAACACCGGCAATTCCGCTGCGCTCATGCGCGAGCAGGAATTTGGCATAGGTCCAACCCATGTTCTCTTGCCCAACAAGGTTCTCGACCGGTACGCGGACATCCGTGAGCCAGGTTTCATTGACCTCATATCCGCCGTCGATCAGCTTAATCGGGCGCACTTCGATACCGGGCGATTTCATATCAACCAGAATAAAGCTGATGCCCTGCTGCGGTTTGGCTGCATCGGGATCGGTGCGGCACAGGAAGAAGCCCCAATCGGCGTGCTGCGCCAGGGTCGTCCAGGTTTTCTGACCATTGATCACATAGTGATCGCCATCGCGCACAGCAGTGGTCTTTAGCGAGGCAAGGTCGGAACCTGCGCCCGGCTCTGAATAACCTTGGCACCACCACACATCGCCGCTGCGAATGCCGGGTAGGTGCTGTGCCTTTTGCTCGTCATTGCCAAAGGAGTAGATCACGGGACCGACCATCGAAACACCAAACGGCAGCGGCATGATCGCATTCACCCGCGCGTTCTCTTCCGACCAGATATAACGCTGCGTTGGGGTCCAACCGGTGCCGCCATATTCGACCGGCCAAGCCGGCACGGACCAGCCCTTTGCACCGAGGATTTTGTGCCAAGCGACCATGTCCTCTGGATCAAGGTCATCACGCAGGCCGTCTGGCGAGACGTGCTTGGGATAATTCTCTTCGATGAAGGCGCGCACTTCTTCGCGAAATGCCAGCTCTTCGGGGCTAAACTCCAGATTCATGCTCTCTCACTCCTGATCGGTCCCACGCAAGTGATAGTGGCATCACTGCGAGGGACTGAAAAGGGGTGACGTTGCGGCAACCGAGCGATTTATTTTTGCCCGGAAGAGCGCAAGCTCCGAATGTGAGCTCCCTCTACCAGAGGTATGCGTAGAGGCCGATGAGGATGGCGATGGTGATGGTTGCGAGTGTGTTGAACAGCGCGCTGGTGGCAAAGGCGATGTCGCCCAGCTTCACAGTCTGCTCCTCATCCGGTGCTGCCGTCATGCGTGAGACGATGGCTGCGGCAACAAGGCCAACCAGGAACACGATCCAGATCCGCACCACAAATGGCAGATCAGGCAGAACCGCGTTGACGATGAAGTTCAGCGCAACCGACCCAATCAGCGCGGTAAAGGCGCCGGCCGCATTGGCCCTTTTATCAAAGAAGCCGAGCAAGAACACGATCACCACGCCCGGCGCGATATAGCCGGTGTATTCCTGAACCGTCTGAAACGCGCTTTCAAACCCGCCGAGGAACGGCCGGGCCAGAACCAGCGCTAGCGCCATTGCAGTGAAGGCTGCCAAGCGGCCGACGGTCACATAATGCCGTTCACTCTCTTCCGGCTTGACGCTGCGATAAAGGTCCATCGTGAAGATCGTCGAGATCGAGTTCATCATCGAAGCCAGCGAGCTGACCACCGCTGCGATCAACGCGGCAAACACAAGGCCGCGCAGGCCAGCAGGGGCAAAGCCCATAAGCTCGCCATAGGTCCGGTCTGAACGCTCCGCGAGTGCAACCCCATCAAGCGCGCCCTGCTGCGCCAGAATGACTGCAGCAATACCGGGGATCACAACAATAAACGGCACAACCAGTTTCAGGAACGCAGCAAAGGCCAGGCCCTTCTGCGCCTCGCCCAGGCTCTCTGCGCCAAGCGCGCGCTGGATGATGTACTGGTTGAACCCCCAATAGCTGAAGTGCAGCACCCACAGCCCGCCCAGCAGCGTCCAGATACCTGGCAGATCGCCATAGGCCGGATGGTCATTGTCGAGGATCATCTCAAAGTGGCCCGGCATCTCGCCCGCCAGATAACTCAGCCCGCCCAGCGCGCCATCCGCTGGCAGAGCATCAAGCGCAAACCAAGTGATCGCAAAGCCACCGAGGATCAGGATCACGACCTGGATAATGTCAGTCAGCGCAACGGCCTTCAGCCCACCATAGAGCGAATAAAGCGCTGCAAACGCCGCCAGCGCCGCCATAGACGTCAGCACGCCCCAGCCGGTCAGGCTTTCCACTGCAAGGCCACCCAGCCACAGCACGGTGGTGAGGTTGACCGCCGTGTACAAAGCGACCCAGAAGACGCTCATCAGCGTCTTTACGCCGCTGCCATATCGCTGCTCAAGGAACTGCGGCATCGTATAAATGCGCCGCTTCAAAAAGATCGGTAGGAAGTACTTTGCAACGATGATCAGAACGAGCGCCGCCTGCCATTCATAGGCCGCGATCGCCATGCCCACGGCAAAGCCCTGGCCCGACTGACCGATGATCTGTTCCGCTGATATGTTCGATGCAATCAGCGAGGCACCGATTGCCCACCACGGCAAAGCGCGACCGGCAAGAAAGTAATCCTCGGTGTTCTTATCGCGGCCCTTAGGCTCGCGGCTCACCGCCAAGGCTATCCCCAGCAACGCCACCGCATACCCAACAATGATCACGATATCGATCGTCTCAAGCGTCACAAAATTCTCTCCCTATTGATCCCAAGCCATCCATGCCGTGTTTCAGAGATCATATCCATGGCCTAAACCCAAAGCCCCCCGGATAGCATGGCCATCCGGAGGTCTCGGGAGATCCTACTAAGAAGCTTGCGCCTCCGTTCAGTAAGTTGCGCGAACGATAAAAGTGAAACGTCTATCATTACGGAAAAAGTTGCGCGGAGCCCGCAATCCATCTTCGTTGATACTCTGCTCCGTCACCGTAACGTCATCAAGCAAGTTCACACCTTGAACACCAAACTTAATCTTGTCGGTAACATCAAAGAAAAGAGATGCATCAAGCTGACCCGTGCTTGGTTGATAAATTGAAGCAAACGGGAAGATCACATCGCGCGGCGTCAATTGGAAAGTACTGCGCCAATTGTACGCAAGCCGCGCCTGCACAGGACCTTTCTCATAAAGGCCAACCGCATTGATGTTATGAGTTGATATTCTTGGGAAAATTCCTGAATCAATATCAAATCGTGCAGTCGGTGGATCATCGCTTGGGATGTTGGGATCAAGCTCGTTAGCGACACCTTCCGAGTCGATATAAGTGTAAGTGAACTGGGCACCCAAACCACTCAAAACACCAGGCAAGAAGTCAAAGAACTGCTGATAGGCAACTTCAAATCCAGTAACACTAGCAGATTCGTCCGAATTGACCTCGGTATTGCGCAGCAGTGGATTGGTAATTGGATTGTTCAAGAAATCGTCAGAGACTTCTCCTTCCGGCAAATCGACGGCAACCGGAGCGAACGATATGAAGTCGTCAATTTCCTTATGAAATCCAGTGATAGTGATGGAACCAGCGTTGTCAAAGTACCATTCCCAAGAAACGTCAAGATTCCAAGCCGTTTGAGGGCTAAGATTGGCGTTCCCAGTCGCATTGCCCACAAATCCCTCAAATGGGTTGATTGTGCCACCAGCACCATCAGAGATCGGGGAACCCGAGAGGGTTTGCAAAACCACCCGTTCATTGAGTTGGTCAACGCCTGGTCTCGTAAGAGTGCGAGAAACCGCTAGGCGCAGTACATGATCGTTCGGCAGGTCAAGTTTCAAGTTCAGGCTGGGCAAGAACTCGTCGTAAGAACGCTCAAGGGTTCGCTGAAGTGCAAAACCCGAACCCAAGGCAGCTTCTAGGCCGTCTAGATCAAGGCTACAAAAGTCCGGAACGGTAAATGAGGGATCAGGCGGAGTTGGCGTGAAACCTGGGTCGCAAAGGTTCGCATTTGGGAAAACTTCCGCAAAGCTGTCGACCTGAAGAGAACTATCAACAGAGCGTTCAGTTCGAACGTAACGAAGCCCGACATTACCAGAAAGACGAGGCAAGGACTCTGTCGGTTGCTCAAAGTCGACGCGCACATATGCAGAAAAATTGTCACGCTCGATCGAGCCAATTTCGCTCGGCAGGAACGGCGTTCCCGCAATCACTCCGCTACGAGATGTAAGAGGACGCCAGCCTGATGGGCTATTATTGCCAACCCCGTACAACGTATCAATAATGCCGTTGAAAGTGTCCTGAAAACCCTGAAAATCGCGCGCTGCAGGGCCAGTGTAGGCCGGAATTGGCCCGCCCAAACCCGTATTCAAGCCACGTTGATAATCCTGAAACTCAAAACCGCCGAATATTGGGGAAACAAGTTGATCAAGCGCCGGGTTAGGGTTTCCACCCAGCAAGAGGACCGAGCCAATTTCATCAAATACGGGAGAACCATCAGGATTGAGAGTAGCTAAACCCTGAATATCCTGACCAGTCCAGACCTCAGAGATATTGCCCCAGTTAAAGTCCGATTGCCGCAGCAGGGATTCCTGCTGTTGATAGCGTGCGCCACCCCGGACAGACCGAAGCCAGCCATCGCCGGAAAAATCATATTCGACATCACCGCGGAATGCGAAAGAATCTGCCTCATTCTGCGTGATATGATCCATTGCAGAACGTAGGAAGAAATTGCTGGGATCTTGGAAATAATCCGCCGCCCCACTCGAAGGCACCACGAGACTAACCTCTGGCACTGTTCCCGTAGAGCCATCGATAAAGATGGGAGCAAAGAAACTGCTATGCACCGTCAAATCCACAACGTCTGCCGTCGACGTAATGTACTGCGCATCGAAATTGAAACGCAGATTATCAGTTGGCGAAAATTTCAGATTGAAGCCGTAATCTTCCGTAACGTCTTCCTCAAACCGTTGACGGAAGAGATTGAGTTGCTGCCCACCAGACCCCGGCGTAAATGCAGGAGGGAAGAGTGCGGCAGTCGCATTTGGACCGCGCCATTGCTGATTATCGTCGATCGTTCCGCCGGTAAAGACACCGTCATTGCCAAAGGTAAAATCGCTCTGATTCAAGGTATCGCGGGCACTCGCACTATCAGCAACCGTCTCAATAACGTTCTCGCCCCAAATCAATTCAGAGTCTGAACGGAGGAATTGCGCAGTTGCCAGCCAACGACCATCGTTACTCTCATATTGAGCAGCACCCGCAATAGTCAGACGCTCGCGGTCGAACTCCTGAGTGCGAATACTCCCCCCAGAAGGCACAAAGCCATTTGCTGTCTCAATAAAGTCCACAATGCCGGTACCATCCGCACGCGACTGAAGCTCGCTGTAAGCAACATTGGCCAGAATACCAAAACGTCCGGCACTCGTGTCCCAACTATTTGAGTAAAGACCTGAAAACGTCGGTGACCACTCTTCGCGAAGATCACTGTAATTTGCTTCAGCCGAAACCGAAATGGTTTGGCCAGCCTGATCAAAAGGCAGACGTGTGCGCAAATCAATCGTACCAGCTGCGCCGCCCTCAATCAGGTCTGCTGAAGAGTTTTTGAATACAACAACGCTGCCAAGCAACTCTGGCGACACATCCTCAAAACCCAGAACACCACCCGAATTCGCTCCGAAAACATCGCGGCCGTTAAGCTCTGAGCGCACAAATGGAAGGCCACGAATAACAACGCCACTACCCTCAACCGCAAAGTGATCAGGGTCGTTAGGCCCGGCGAACCGCAAAACGCTCACCCCAGGAACGCGTTGTAGAACTTCGGCAACAGACCGATCAGGCAAAGCGCCGATATCTGATGCAGTTACAACGTCAACAACGGTGTCCGCGTTTCGCTTAATCCCTTGCGCACTTTCGAGCGAAGCGCGGATACCGGTGACGATAATGGCATTGCCATCATCTTCAGCGGGCTCGGTCGCCTCGGCACCATCTTGCGGGGCCTCGTCTTGAGCAATCGCCGGCGCAGCCGCCAGCAGCCCCAAGGACGAGACGCTCGTCAAAAGCGTTTTGGACACGGCACCACTTACGGCACGAGTGTGGATCTGTTTCACTAAATTTCCTCCCCTTAGAGCCTCCACTTTACGGAGGTCACCTTAACTTATCCCTTAATTCAATCCCAAATTGACAACCTTGTCAACTGAGATTGTCAAATCTTGTGGAAGGCGTGACCTCCATGACACTCCAAATTTTAACTCATTGTATTTGAAGAACAATTTTCCTCAATAAACGATCGGTGCGTCGGCATATCGTTGGCCGCGTTATCAATTGTTGCTCGGACCTTGTGCAAGATCGAATCAATCCGCTCCATCGGCAGCTTTGCGATTAACGGATTGCTGGCCTGCGGCTGGACACCTTGACCATACATCACCGCGAGCCAGCTGGCAGTGCCGAAAATATCGTTCGGCTCTTCAAAAATCCGCCCCCCCTGCTCGAATTGCGCGATCCGTCGGCGCAGCTCCTCGGGCTGCTCAATCGTTTGGCAATGCCGCCAAAACGGCGTGTCGTCGCGCTGAGTCGCGGTGTAATGCAAAACCAGAAAATCGCGGACCCGGATGTACTCTTTGAGAGTGCGCGCGTTAAACGCATCGATATCGGGCTGACTAAAGCGCTTGTCCGGGAAATGCGTCAGCAACCGGGCGATGCTGGTTTGAACGAGGTGAATGCTGGTGGATTCGAGCGGCTCCATGAACCCGGCCGCCAGCCCAAGCGCGAGCACGTTGCCGCTCCAGAATTGCTTGCGATGCCCTGTGACAAAACGCAGCCGATTGGGCTCGGCCAAAGGTTCGCCATCCAGATTGCTCAGCAGAGTCTTCTCCGCGGTATCATCGTCAAGAAATTCACTGCAATAGACATAGCCATTGCCGGTGCGATGTTGCAGCGGGATGCGCCATTGCCATCCGGCCTCACGGGCCGTGGCCCTAGTGTAGGGGATGGGGAAGGCATCACGGGTACAGGGGATCGCCACGGCCCGGTCACACGGCAGCCATTTACGCCAATCCTCATATCCGGTTTCCAGCGTTTGCTCGATCAACAACCCGCGAAACCCGGAACAATCGACGAAGAAATCGCCGCTGATAGATTGGCCAGATTCCAATTCAAGCGAACGCACATGGCCGCTCTCGCTGTCTTGCGCGACATTGCTGATCCGTCCCTCGATCCGTTCAACGCCCTTACCCTCTGCAAAGCGTCGCAGAAACGCGGCATAAAGGGAGGCATCAAACTGAAATGCATAATTAATCCCTGCAAAGGCCGATTGCGGACGCTCCGGGGTTGCCCGCATGAACTTCTCGCGCCGGCATGCCTCCACCATCAGCGAATAGGAAAACAGATCGTCTTTGTACCCGGCCAGGTTGCGGTGCAGCCAATATTGGTAAAACGGAATAGCATCGAAATCGCGACCAAAATCGCCAAAAGGGTGGATGTAGCTCTCACCCTTTTTGAACCAATCAACGAACTCAATCCCAAGCTTGAAGGTGGCATTGGTCTCACGAACGAACTCGTTCTCATCAATGCCCAGCATGGTGTTGAACGCAATGATCGGCGGAATGGTGGCCTCGCCCACACCCACGGTTCCGATGGCTTCGGATTCGATCAACGTCACCTTGGTTGGCGAGCCTTCGAGCAGGTGGCCGAGCGCGGCAGCAGTCATCCAGCCAGCGGTCCCGCCGCCAACAATCACAACACGGTCGAGCAAATGAGGGTTCATGCAGGTTCCGTCACAAATGAAATGGGCGCCGCCTTACAGAAGCGGTCAATATAGGCTTGGTGGGTCGGCATGGCCTGGGCCGCCTTGGCATAGCTGGCGCGCATGTTCGTAAGACTGCCCTTCAGGTTCGCCTCTGACAATCCGCTAGCTATTGCGTTGAAGCCCTGCGGGCCCCACCCCTGCCCCTCAGCAACCGCAATCCAGCTGGTCACATCGAACAATTCCGCATCATATTTGAAGAAGCGACCCTGCGATTTGAGCAACTCTAGCTTGCCCGCCAGGCTACCTGGAATATCCATTTCCCGCACATAATTCCAAAACGGCGCGTCATCGCGCTTGGTCGCCTTGTAATGCAGGATCAGAAAGTCACGCACATGGGTGAAATCATCAGTCATCAAGCGGTTGTATTCTGCCCTCTCCACTGGAGCATCGGCCCTGCTTGGGAACAGCGTCACAAGTTTCGCAATGCCCATATGGATGAGGTGAATACTGGTCGATTCGAGCGGCTCCAGAAAGCCGGAAGACAGCCCAATCGCCACGCAATTTCCAGCCCAGAATTCTTCGCGGTGGCCAGTGCGGAAGCGCAGATGATTGGGCGAGGAAACCGGTGCGCCATCAAGGCTCGCCAGCAGGGTTTTTTCGGCCTCTTCCGCGCTCAGATACTCATCGCAATAGACATAGCCATTTCCGGTACGATGTTGCAGCGGGATGCGCCATTGCCACCCAGCCTTGCGCGCGGTTGAGCGAGTGAAAGGTACCGGATCGCCTTGCTTCTCGCAGGCCACGGCTACGGCGCGGTTGCAGGGCAGCCAATGGCTCCAATCCTTATGGACAGAGCCCATTGCTCCGTCGATCAGCAGTCCGCGAAAGCCGGTGCAATCGATAAACAAGTCGCCCTCAATCTGGCGATCATGGTCAAGCGACAGCGCCGTGATCAGGCCGCTATCACTGTCTTGCTCAACCTCTTCAATCCGTCCTTCGATCCGGGTTACGCCCAACCCTTCGGCAAATCGGCGCAGGAATGCGGCGTAAAGCCCGGCATCAAAATGATAGGCATAGCCTAGCTGGCCAATTACTGCCCCGTGATCAGGTTCTGGCCGCAGGAATTTGCCCGCATAGGCCGCGCAGGTGTTGAGCGAATAATCAGCCAGACCATGCGCATCGCCCAGGCTTTTTAACCGCGACCAATATTGATGAAATTCAACCCCCTCCAGGTCAAAGCCATATCGGCCGAAGGGATGGAAATAACGCTCTCCCAAACCGCCCCAATCAGCAAATTCGATCCCTAGCTTAAAAGTTGCCTGAGTCTCGCGCACAAAGGTGTGCTCATCAATGCCCAGCTGGGTGTTGAACTTTGTGATCGGCGGAATGGTCGCCTCGCCAACGCCGACCGTCCCGATTGCCTCAGACTCGACCAGCGTTACGGAGACATCAGCGGGCATCACCATTTTTGCCAGAGCTGCTGCCGTCATCCAGCCAGCGGTGCCACCGCCAGCGATTATGACGCGCTTGATCGATCTTTCTGTCATGCCGCCTGCACCTGCCGAGTTAGACTGGCGATCTGCCCGCGCAATTGATCCAGCCAATCCAAAAGCTGCGAATCTGTGAGGCGCTCTGCCATCCGATCAGACCGGCGCGGGCGAACACCGCGCGCCCATAGCGCCGCAAGCCATTCTGGCGGCGTGAACACTTCATAATCCTCAGTTGGGATCCGCCCGCATGCTGCAAAAACCTCTGCCTTACGCTGCAATGCAGGGCGTGTGCTCGCCAACGGATCCTCTATGTTCAGCAGTTCTTGCATATCAGCCATCCGCTCTCGCTGCGCTAGGGCCAATCGGGTCCACTCGGCCTGCTCTGGCACGCAATCAGACAAGGGCGCTGCTAAGTTGGCAAATCGCCGCGTCGCACTGCTCAACGCGTGCCATTCAAGCCCGGAGATACCGCTTTGCTGCGCAATATTGAGCTCCTGCCCCTGCCACTTGGGCGCTTGTGCATCTGACGAACATTGGATCACCAAACTCGCACTCTGCGCCTGTTCACTGCTCGCCTCGATCACGCTCGCGCCGCCCGCCTTGGCGAAAGACAACAGTGCATTGCCATAAGCGCTGCGGTCAAATGCGATGCCAAAATCGACTGGCAACTGCTCCAATTGTGCCAGTGGCGGCTTATGCGCGGCGTTTTGCAGCGCCAGCGACAGGGAAAATTCCGTGAGATCAGCTTGCTGAGACAGGCGGCTGGCGCGGAGCCAATATTGGTGAAACTCAACCCCGCCGCGCGGCACGCCAAAGGCGGAAAACGGCAACTGCACTGCCGCGCCATCTGCCGTCCGCGTCTCAGCTGCTAAAATCGGAGAGCCTCCACAGCGGGCAAACAACTGATCAATTGGCAGGCCCATCTCAGCGTGGAAGCGGTGAACACTGGGCCGGGTCGCAAAGGAGCCTGTAGCCTTATCCTCGGTGCCGACTGCCAACTCCAAAGAGCGCCCTGGCCCTAGCCAACGGCTGGCTAGATAGGCGCCAATAACTCCCGCCTGCAGCGGCGATCCGCGAACAAGGATGCGCTCGGTGCTCATGCCGCTGCCCGCATCATATTGTTACGCGTGAGATAGGCCGCGTGGTCTTCCATCGAACCGGCGGCCTTTTCCATATGGCCTTTTAGCCCCGCAAGATGACGCAAAACCTCCGCATCAGCCTGCCCAGAAACACGGGCATCAAAACTGCTGGGTAACACACGCTGACCGATCAGCACCGCAACCCAGCTTGGCACCAGAAACAGCCCGTGATCATAGGCGCTGACATGGCCATGTGCAGTGAACAGCTCTAGCCGTTCGGCCAGGCTGTCGGGCACATTCATCGTGCGCATGTGGTTCCAGAAATCGGAATCGTCGCGCTCTGTCGCGTGGTAGTGCAGGATCAGAAAATCACGCACCCGCTCAAACTGCAGGTCCATCCAGCGGTTGTATTCCGCCACTTCCACATCGCAGTCCTGATTCGCCGGAAACAGCTCCAGTAACTTGGTGATGCCCTCTTGGATCAAATAGATGCTGGTCGATTCCAGCGGCTCCAGGAAACCACCGGACAGGCCAATCGCCACGACGTTGCGGCTCCACAATTTGCGCCTCTTGCCTGTTACGAAACGCAGGAAGCGCGGGTCGGCCAACCGCTCCCCCTCCAGCCCGTCCAGCAAGGTGTCGCACGCCGCATCATCGCTTAGGAATTGGCTTGAGTATACATGGCCATTACCGGTGCGATGCTGCAGCGGAATGCGCCAGCTCCACCCGGCCTCATGCGCCGTAGCCCGAGTGTATGGCAACAGCGGCCCGTCGCTCTCACATGGCACAGCAACCGCACGGTCGGCGGGTAACCACTCGCTCCAATCGTCATAACCAGCGCTCAGCGTCTTCTCGATCAGCAGGCCGAAAAAACCGGTGCAATCGACGAACAAATCACCCTCTACCACGCGCCCATCATCCATGGTCAACGCGCTCACTCGCCCGCTTTCCGGCTCCAGCGTGACATCGACCACCTTGCCTTCCATCCGTGTGACCCCGCGCGCCTCTGCGTGGGTGCGCATGAACGGCGCATATTGCAGCGCGTCGAATTGATAGGCGTAACGATAGGTCGACATGACCGAACGGGGATCTTCGCTAGGCGGTTGAAACTTGCCCATGCGCGAGGCGATGACAGGAAGTGAATATTCATCGAGCGCGCCAACTCCTGGTCGGCCAGCAAACTTGCGCCAATACTGGTGGAAGGCAACACCAGCATTTGGCAGGCCAAATTCACCGAAAGGGTGGATATAACTATCGCCCTTGCGGCCCCAGTTCACAAACTCAATGCCCAGCTTAAAGGTCGCCGAGGTCGCGGCCATAAACTCCGCTTCGTTGACGCCGATCGTATCGTTGAAATTTTTTATATGCGGCAGTGTGGCCTCGCCCACGCCGACAACTCCAATCGCCTCTGATTCGACTAATGTGATTTCCAGGCCTGTCTGGCCAAGCATGCTGGCAAGACCAGCCGCAGTCATCCAGCCAGCGGTTCCCCCGCCAACCACAACCACGCGGTTTATCGCTCGCTTGCCCTCATTCGCGCCCACAGGCCGTTCCTCCATCCCACCGCCAAGATCGCATTTGCCTGCCCGCTGTCAATCGCAAGCATTGCAACATTCACACTGATCGGCTGAGGACGCCAATACGCACAATCACTTGACGCCTCTGTCAAAACAGTAATACAAATTGACAACGTAAGACAATAGAGGTCTTCGGGGAGAGGTTTTTGTGAGTTCTGCACGTGTGCGGATGGGAATGGCTGGCGGCGGCCAGGGCGCCTTTATTGGTGGCGTCCACCGTATGGCAGCAGCACTTGATGGCCAGATTGATCTGGTCTGCGGTGCATTCAGCCGCGATTTTACCAACAGCCTGGCGACCGGCAAGGCATTGGGACTCTCTGAAAAACGCTGCTATCAAGATGTCTCAACCATGCTCGCCCGCGAAGCGCAGATTGCAGGCGGAAGCACTGGCGAACGCGATCCGATGGGCTTCCTATCGATTGTCACCCCTAATCACACCCATGCACCGATGGCGAAAGCGGCGGCAGAGGCGGGCTTTCACATTATGTCGGACAAGCCAGCGGGCATAAGTCTGGCTGAGATCGAGGCTTTGGCCGAAACTCTGCAAGCCACTGGCGTGTATTACGGCCTGACGCATACCTATCTAGGCTATCCCATGGTGTGGCAGGCACGGCATTTGGCAACCCGGGCGGAATTTGGCCCGATCCGCAAAGTGCTGGTGAATTATACCCAAGGCTGGCTTGCCAGCGAGACGGAAAGCGCAGGCAGCAAGCAGGCGGAATGGCGGGTCGATCCAGAGCGGTCCGGCCCCGCTGGCGCGCTTGGTGATATTGGCAGCCACGCCCATAGCCTGGCGGAATTTATCGCCGATTCACGGATGGCTCGGCTGTCCGCGCGGCTGCGCAGCCATTATCCGACCCGCCCACTCGATGATGATGGTGAGATCAGTTTCTCGCTGGAAAACGGCGCAACTGGACAACTCATCTCTAGCCAGATTTGCGCGGGCGATGAGAATGATCTGACGATTCGTATTTATGGCGAACATTCGAGCCTGGAATGGCGGCAAATGGAGCCAAACACACTTACACAGCGGCTCGCCAGCGGTCAGAGCGTCATCCACCGCGCCGGTGTCGACAAACCGCTGTGCGCTGAGGCACTTAACCGGTGCCGCCTGCCCTCTGGTCATCCAGAGGGGTATCTTGAGGCATTTGCTAACCTTTACCGCCATTTCGCCCAGGCATTGCGCGACGGGGTGGCGCCTTTATCGCTCGGAGTGCCCGGCATTGCAGAGGCTTTGCGCGGCATGGCCTTCCTTGAAGCAGCAGTGGCCAGCAACGCCGCCAATGGCGCCTGGCACGATATCAAAGCGCCCTCGGCGGGCTCCGATTTGAAAGGTCTTCTCACGTGAAGGAACTTCGTGGACCAGCCATTTTCCTCGCCCAGTTTATGGGCGACACCGCGCCGTTCAATTCGCTAGATACAATCGCGAAATGGGTTGCAGACCTGGGTTATAAGGGCGTTCAAATTCCCTCTAACGATCCGCGCTGCATGGATCTCGATCTTGCTGCAGAAAGTCAGGATTACTGCGACGAGCTAGCCGGTCGCTGCGCCGAGCATGGCCTCACCATCACGGAGCTGTCGACCCACTTACAAGGCCAATTGGTGGCAGTGCATCCGGCCTATGATGAAATGTTCGATGCCTTCGCACCCGAGGCGCTGCATGGCAAACCAGCCGAGCGTCAGGAATGGGCAGTCGACCAAATGAAGAAATGCGCCGTTGCCTCGCGCAGGCTCGGCCTGAAGGCATGCGCGAGTTTCTCTGGTGCGCTGATGTGGCACCTCGTCTATCCTTGGCCTCAACGTCCGGCTGGATTGGTTGAGGCTGGCTTTGCCGAACTTGCCAAGCGTTGGCGGCCGATCCTGGACGTTTACGAAGACAATGGCGTTGATGTCGCATTTGAAATTCACCCTGGTGAAGACCTGCACGATGGCGCAACTTTTGAGGCGTTCCTTGAGGCGGTGGACAATCATCCGCGCGCCAACATCCTGTTCGACCCGAGTCATTTCGTGCTGCAACAGCTCGACTATCTCGACTTTATCCACCGCTATCATGACCGAATCAAAGCCTTCCACGTGAAGGATGCGGAGTTTCAGCCAAATGGACGCACCGGCGTCTATGGCGGCTATCAGGGTTGGCAAGATCGCGCGGGCCGTTTCCGTTCGCTTGGTGATGGGCAGGTCGATTTCCGCCAGATCTTCAGCAAGCTGACTCATTACGGGTTTGATGGTTGGGCAGTTCTGGAATGGGAGTGTTGCTATAAACATCCCGAGCAAGGCGCCGCCGAAGGCGCGCCGTTCATTGCGGATCATATCATCCGCCCAACCGAATACGCATTTGACGATTTTGCCGGCGGGGACATTGACCCCGCGATGATTGCAACAACCCTGGGCATAATGCCCAAGGGTTCAGGAGAAAATTGATGCAGGCGAGCGAATATCCACGCCAAAAACTGTTTTGGATCGGGGTTTTGACCCTGTTTACTGCTGCCCTCCTATTTTCCTTAAGAGTAGGGTTGGCTGGCGATATTCAGGCCGATATCTATGCCGGACTCAGTAACCCAGGCGAAGCCATTGGTAGCGCCTTGGGAGCAGCCTTTCTAGGTTTCGGCTTCACCTTGTTCCTGGCTAGCCCGCTGCTCGATGCGCTGGGCATTGGCAATGTCCTGCGCGGCGCGGGCACATGTTTTTTTGGCGGGACAGTCTTGGCTGTGGGTGGCGCTAGCTTTGCTGGGCCTGAAACCGCCCAGACGCTGTTCTGGCTTGGCTTCCTAATCCAGGGCATTGGCTGGGGCGCGATGGAGGCAGCGGTCAATCCCATGACCACCGCGCTCTATCCCGAGGAAAAGACTCACCGGCTCAATGTGCTGCACGCATGGTGGCCTGCTGGCTTAATCGCGGGCGGACTCATCGGCTTCGCGGTCAGCGGGCTGGAGATTCCTTGGCGCATGGCGATGTCGGTCGCGTTCCTGCCAGCGCTTTTGGTGTTGATCCTTTCAATCGGTGTCCGTTTCCCACCAACCGAGCGTGCAGCGGACGGCGTATCGTTTAAAGACATGATGCTTGAAATTGTCCGTGCACCGACATTTCTCGTCTGGCTCGGCGCAATGTTGCTTACGACATCGCTCGAACTGGGCCCGGCAAGCTGGATTAACACCGCCTTGTCAGCGAAGGTCGGTTTCAATGCAGTGCTGCTGCTGGTTTACGTCTCTGGGTTGATGTTCGTAATGCGTCACTTCGCTGGCGCGCTAGCAAACAAGCTATCCAATGCTGGCGTCCTGTGGGTGTCCAGCCTTACTGCAATGATTGGCCTGTATGCCATGTCACAGGCATCAAGCCCGGTCCTTATCATAGCCGCAACCACGATCTGGGGCATGGGCGTTGCTCTGCTGTGGCCCACCATGATGGCGACCGTATCAGAACGCTATCCGCGCGGTGGCAGCTGGTTCATCGGTCTGATCGGATCATTCGGCGCGCTCGCGATCTACTTCCTCTTGCCCCAGCTTGGCCGGATGTATGACGCAGCGATGGTTGTAGAGGCAGGCACTGCGGAAGCGCTAGCGGCCTTGCGCGACGCGGGTACGCCAGAGGCAGCCGCACAATTGCAAGCGATCGAAGCTGAGGCCGCACCGCAAGCGTTTGAATTTGTGGCGATGATGCCCATCCCCCTCCTGCTGATCTTCGGTGTAATTTGGTTCCTTGATCGCAGACGCAAACAATCAGAGGCAAACGCGCCTCAAGTGCAAGCGGAGCAGGCATGAATATGACAAATACACGGGCCAAGCTCAGCCGCCGCACCATGCTGCGCGGCTCCATAACGGTGGCAGGCGCGGCGATTGTGCTGCCTGCCATGGGCAGTATCGCAGGTTGTTCCAATGGTGCAGGCGGCAGCCTAGCTGGAAAGCTCGAGCTAATCGATGCTGTCAGCGATCTGGTGATCCCGCAAACCGACACTCCTGGTGCGCGGCTCGCCAAGGTGCCAGCCTATATCGAGGCAGTCTTCACCGACCATTTCACCACAGAACAGCAAGATGATTTTGCCGCGGGTCTTTCCGTGTTTGACGACATGGCAACGGACGCGGGCGCCGACAGCTTTGCCAGCGCATCGGCGGATCAGCAGCGCACGATCTTGAGCGAGCTGGACACTGGACCGGGTGACATGACCGGCAAGGGCACGTGGCAGCAGCTGCGCGATATGACGATCTTCGGCTTTTACACGTCAGAGGAAGCCACCAAGGAACTCGGTTTTGAAGAGATCCCTGGCCGTTATGAAGCCTGCGCACCCTTGGAAGAGGTCGGCCGAGCCTGGCTGAACCGCGGCGTTTAAATAGAATCGAAAGAGAGTAACAAGAGAATGTCTGAGAACACCCCTTTCGATGTGATTGTTGTTGGTTCTGGAATGTCGGGCGGCTGGGCCGCAAAGGAATTCAGCGAGAAAGGGTTCAAGACCCTGGTGCTGGAACGCGGCAAACAAACAGAACACAGCGTGGATTATGTCGGTGAGAACCAAAATCCGTGGGATATGAAGCACCGCGACCGGGTCGACCCAAAACTGGCCAATGCGGAATATCCGGTGCAGCAGACCTGCTATGCCTTCCGCGAGAGCACGCGGAATTTCTTCATCAACGACAAGGAAAATCCCTACTCGGTTGAGGACGGCAAGACCTTTTCGTGGCTGCGCGGCGATCAGGTCGGCGGCAAATCATTGATGTGGGCACGGCAAAGCTATCGTTGGAGCGAGATGGATTTCGCCGCCAACAAGGCCGATGGGTATGGTACGGATTGGCCGATCCGCTATGCCGATGTTGAGCCGTGGTATAATTATGTTGAGAAATTCGTCGGCATCAGCGGTTCAGAAGAAGGCCTAGATCAGCTACCCGACAGCGTGTTCCAGCCACCGATGGACCTCACTTGCGTAGAGAAAGACGCAAAAGCCAAGGTTGAGGCAGCCTTTCCGGGACGCAAGATGATCCCCGGCCGCGCGGCACATCTGACGCAGCCAACAGAAGAGCAATTGGCGTTGGGCCGCGGTTCTTGCCAATTCCGCAACCAATGCGAGCGTGGATGCTCGTTCGGTGGATATTTCTCGAGCGTTTCGGCCACTTTACCAGCGGCGAAGAAGACCGGGAATATGACCCTGCTGCCAGACACGGTAGTCGAACGCATTCTCTATGACGAGAAAAGCGGCAAGGCGACCGGTGTGCGAACTGTCAATCGCACCACCAAAGAGCGTAACGATTATCGGGCCAAAGTGATCTTCATGTGCGCATCCACATTGGGTACGGTGCAGGTGCTGCTCAACTCCACATCAGAAGCTTTCCAAAACGGGTTCGCCAATAACAGCGGCACGGTTGGCAAATATCTGATGGATCATCACACACGGATCGGCGCAGAGGCGGCTTATCCAGGTTTTCAGGATAGCTATTTTGCAGGGCGCAGGCCCAATGGCATTTACGTTCCGCGCTTCACCAATCTCGGCAATGAAACCGATGGAGAGTTTCTGCGCGGATACGGCTATCAAGGGCAAAGCTCGCGTGCCTCTTGGACCCGCGCCTTAGGCGGCCAGGGCTTTGGTGAGGATCTGAAGAACGAACTCAGACAACCAGCCGACAGCTGGCGCATTCGCTTGCAAGCCTTTGGCGAAATGCTGCCGCGCGAAGAGAACATGGCGGTGCTGCACCCAACCAAGACCGATCCAAACGGTATTCCGCAAATCCACCTGGATGTCAGCTGGTCTGAAAACGAACGCAAAATGCGCGTTGCGATGAAGCGTGATGCCGTTGCAATGCTGGAGGCCGCCGGCTGCACGGATATTCAGACATTCGAACAAGAACCCGTTCCAGGAGATTGCATTCACGAAATGGGCGGCGCACGCATGGGATATGACGCGGCAACCTCAGTCGTTAACGGCCGCAACCAATGCCACGATGTGCCCAATGTCTTTATCACCGACGGATCTTCGTTCTCTTCGGTTGCATGCCAGAACCCATCGCTCACTTTCATGGCTCTAACAGCGCGTGCGGTCGACTATGCCGCCACCCAAATGAAACAGGATTTGATCTGATGAAAGCACTTCAATCACTTGATCGCCGCGATGTTTTAAAAGGCGGCTTGCTCGGTAGCATCGGATTGCTCGCCGCCTGCAATGGCGTAGCGCCCACGCCGGAAACAGCGGCAAAGACCAGTCCCTACACAGGCAAGCTCGGTATTCAGCTGTACACTTTTCGCGAGCAGTTTGAGCAAGACTACGACGGTGTCCTCACCACCTTGGCTCAGATCGGTTATAAGGACCTAGAGTTTGCTGGTTATTATGATCACGATGCCGCCGCGATTAAGGCGCGGATGGATGATCTTGGTTTGGTCAGCAATTCCACTCATGTGCAGTTGGCTGATATGCAAGACAATTTCGATGCGGTCATAGAGCGTGCGGCTTTGATGGGACAAACCAAGCTGATCATTCCTTGGCTTGCCCCAGAAGATCGCAATCTCGACAGATACAAAGCCATTGCAGACCTGCTCAATGAACGCGCTGGACCCGCAAAAGAGGCGGGCATGATAGTCGGCTATCACAACCATGAGTTTGAATTTGAAACGATTGACGGTGAAGTGCCTTACGACATCTTGCTAGAGCGTACAGAGGCCGACGCAGTAACGATGGAGCTGGATTTCTTCTGGGCGCACAAGGCCAATGTTGACCCGCTAGAGCTATTCGCGAAAGCGCCAGGCCGTTTCTCTGCCTGCCATATCAAGGATGCATCTAAAGATGGTGAAATGGTCAACATCGGCGACGGCGTAATTGATTTTTCTGCCATCTTGGCAGAGTCAGAGACCGCTGGATTGGAGTGTTTCTACGTCGAAAATGACGATACGAAAGATGCCGAAGGTTTTGCCAAAGCGAGCTTCGCTTACCTTGATCAGTAGAAGCGAATGTGGGTTACCGCGATCGCGGCCCCGCATCCCTTCCGCCTACGGCTATTCTCCAGTCAAAACGGCGAGCATGTCTTCGTCCCAACCATTCTCTTCAGTATGGAGCGCGAAGGTGTTCGCGTACGCCCATAGACACCAAGGAATGTCGGCTTCTTCCATCGCCTCTTTGACGGCACCGGCCCATTTCACTCGTTCCTTGTTATCGACCGGGTCATTCGCTCCGAACTCGCCAAGGAATACGGGCCGTCCCACAGCTTTGCGGAATGTGGTGGCAATTTCGACTGCGTTCGCCAATTCCACCTTATCTGCAGCCGAACCCCATCCACGCTTACCCTTGGGCATATTCTCACCCAACCAGGCCGCCCCTTGGTGGGTGAAGTTGAACGGGTCGTAATAATGGAAAGTGTAAACAACATTGGGATCATCGGTCGCTAGGTTGGTCGCCAACGTACGAATGCCAGACCATTCTTCCCCGCCAAGAATAACGATCCGATCAGGGTTATCACGGCGAATGGTTGCAAGCGCAAGCGCCTGAGCTTGGCGCATCTCCTTGCCCTTCAAATTCTTGGTGGGCTCGTTCAGCACTTCAAACCAGACATTGCCGGGCAGCTTGGAATAACGCAACGAAAGCTGATCCCAGATCGCTCGGAATCGTTCCATTTGTTCGCCTGGCTGCTCCATCATCTCTTCAAAATGATGGATGTTAATCACTACATTGAGCCCGCTCGACAAAGCCCATTTGATATTATTGTCAGCTATTGCAACGAAATCTGGATGGAGCCGATATTCTGGCGCGGGCCCCGTGTAATCGCTCCAACGTATTGGAATGCGGACCGTATCAAAACCTGCCTCAGCAATCTTCTGATAGTCGGCTTTAGCATAGAGCTTACCCCAAGAGCTTCCATTCGGCGCTTCCAGCGCGTTGCCCATATTGACGCAGCGTTTCATTTGAAAATCGGGTGCGATCGGTGTGCTCGGAACGGTCTCTGCCTGCGCTGCAGAGGGCACCTGCGCGTTTGCCGACAGCGACAGGGAAAGGCTCATTGCGACCACAATTGCAAGTTTGGAGTTTTTCAAATGTGTCACGTTAAGATCCCTTCTATTCACGTAGCTTTTATGGGCGCTTTGGCGGCGCCGTTGTTCCTCTGAGGATGAATTCATGATCCAGGACAATGCGATGCGGCCCCGGCCTTTTACTATCGCTTAAGCTCTTTACCAGTTCGCGGACTGCCGTGCTGCCCAGATCGCTTAGCGGTTGGCGTACAGTGGTTAGGAAGGGGCGCATCCGCGTTGCAATATCGGCGTCATCAAATCCGACAACAGATATATCTTCCGGCACTTTCATTCCGCCTTCGATGAGGGCGGCAACTAGACCTGCCGCCATGTCATCGTTGGAAGAGAAGACGGCCGTTGGCGGGTTGGATTGGCCGAGAAAGAACTGCCCAGCATCATAGCCCGTTTGAAAACTAAACGCGCCGGGCCGCACAAAATCAGGATCAATCTTCAGTCCCGCAGCCTCCATTGCAACGCAAAATCCAGCAAAACGGACATGCGATGAACGCTGGTTCTCGCTCCCGCGAATAAATCCAATTCGCTTGTGCCCCAGGCTCGTCAAATGCTGGACGACTTCGATTGACGCCTTGTAATCGTCTATCTCAACCAACAGTCCCTGGTTCTGCAAATCGACCGGGCCGACACGCACCACCGGTATCCCCATTTCGTCAAGTACGAAGGCGACCTTCTCGTCATTGGCATAGGGCGCAAGCAGCATCACCCCATCGGGACGGCGACGACGTGTCACAGTCTCTAGCGCGGTACGGATGTCGGCCATTGCCATTTCGTCGAGGTCCTCAACGAGACTAATCGACAATTGATAACCCAGCTCCTGACACGCAATCACCGCGCCAAATTGGATCGCATTGACATAGACGCTGCCCGCATGGTGGCAAACAAGGTTGATATCGTAGGAGCGGCTTCCGCGCAGCGAACGCGCGGACTGGCTAGGGACATAATCGAGCGCCCCGGCTGCCTCGCGCACTTTACGGCGCAGTTTTTCCTGCACGTGCGGCTCATTATTGAGGACGCGCGATACTGTCTTGATTGAGACGCCCGCCAAATCGGCAACGTCCTTCATCTTCGCTGAGTTTTCAGATTTCGCCTTTGCCATTCGCCCCCCCTGTCACTGCGACAACTCGTCAACAATGCGAGCGTGCAGACCACTGCTCAGTGGCATAAGAAACAGTGTAATTGAAGCCGCGATCAAAAAGAGAACCGGAGCAATTGCAATGTATTGGCCGAGTGAAACCGCCGTCTCTGCAGTTTGCACATCGCGCTCAGGCTGATAGCCAATACCTGAAAGCAGATATCCAACCCCCAAACCGGTCAGCGCGCTAGACGCCTTTTGAGCAAACAGACTTGAGCCAAACACTGCGCCTTCATCACGGCGCCCGTAATTGTATTGGCCATATTCAACCGTGTCGGGGATCAGTGCCCAAATGATGATGGCAAAGGATGAGCCCGCAAATCCGTAAAGAATCAACTGAACCGGCACACCGCTGACCAGAAATGGTCCAAATGCGAACAGCCATATACCGCCAATGGCTGTCACCAGGGTTCCCAAATACCAGCATTTCTTTTTGCCAAGCGAGCGCGCTATCAATGTCCAGATCGGTGTCCCGACAAGCGTAGAAAATGCATAGGCTGAAAGGATGACTTCCTTGTTTGCGAAGTCGCCCGCATTCGCTTCGATGTAAAAGGCTATCGGTATGCTGATGCTCGCCCCAGCCGCTGAATTCAACAGCAGTACCAGCAAGAGCATACGCAGCGCATCGTTCTGCGAGAAAGCATCAAGGAACGAACGCATGCTCCAACCGACCGGCAGATCGTCACCGCCAAGGGGGGGCTTTTCACGAGTGAACAAAAAACATGCAATGAGCGCAATTGTGGCCACAAACGCACCCAGAAGAGCGGCAAAGAAAGAGCCCTGCCCTGCAAACTCGCCTTGCGTTTCCAATGCGCGGCTGAGCGGAAAGAAGAACGACGTAACACACAGCATGCCGCAAAAGGCGAAGAACATGCGCACGCCAGAAAGCTCGGCTCTTTCAACTGAGCTGAAGGTCAAGCGCGCTGACAGCGCGGAGTAAGGCACAGCCACAATAGTGTAGAATGTGCGGAAAATGATCGCTGACGCCAAAAGCGCTACGAACAGCAGCCAGCCTTCTAATGGAGGTGACCAAAACAGCAGACAGAAAGAGGCACCCAGTCCAAAACTGCCGAACAAGATAAACGGACGGTATACCCCGTATTTGCTGCGATTGGCAGCGGCAAAACTGGCGACCAAGGGATCAGAAATTGCATCCCACAACAGACCAAGCGCATAGATCCAACCAGCCAGCTTTGGGTCTAGTCCAACCACCTCTGCGTACCAAAATACGAGGATCAGCGAGAGGCTGTGCCAGTAGATATTGAGTCCAAAATCGCCAATGCCATAGCCAGCTAGGCGCACAAGTTTTCTGCCGAGCATCAGCTTACGCGGCTCAGATGTAGCAGTGTTCGGCATGACTCAGGACGATTCAAAAACGACCTACTCCAGCCACTTTGGTGCGCACTGCGACCAGGCGGTCGCCAGCAGTGATGAAAAGGGTGCGTCCATCTTCGCCAAAGGCACAATTGGCCGTCGCTCGCCCTGTTCCAATCCGGCCCATACAGCGCGCCTGAGGATCGATCACCAGAACTCCGCCTGGTCCGCCCAGAAAGATGTGCCCGCCGACCGCGACCGCCATCCCATCGGGTAGCCCGCCAACCTCGTGCATAAACGGCTTCGCATCGAACCATATTTCTCCCCCGCTAATCTCACTATCGGCAGACGCGGGAGTGTCAAACCGGCGGATAAGCGGAGCGTCTGGATCAGATTGGCTCACGTACAAAGAGCTCTCGTCCGGAGACAGCACAATGCCATTGGGGAAGGTCATGTCATCCGCAAGTCGGGAAAGCGCGCCGTCGCTACCTAGGCGATAAACGCCATTGGCATCCTGCTCTTTCATCGGTGAAGCATTCAACCCTTCCAGCCCATAGGGCGGATCGGTGAAATAGATCGTTCCATCGCTCGCTTCGATCAAATCGTTGGGGCTGTTAAAGCGCTTGCCCATATATTCGCTCACCAAAGTCCGGCGGCTGCCAGCACCCATATCGCGCGCTTCGACACCGCGCTTGCCGTGGTTGCATATCAGCAGTTCGCCGCTTTTCCCCATGAGCAAGCCATTGGCACCCGGCTCACGCAGTCCCCCCGCTTGATCTGGCGCAACGCCTGAGGGATCAAGAAAGATCGAGATGCCTTCCTGCGCGCTCCACGCGTAAGCGCGATTTTTCGGAACGTCTGTGAAATAAAGCCTTTGGCGCTCTGTATCCCATGCCGGCCCCTCGGACCACTGGTGCCCTTCTGAAAGGAGCCGTGATGGAGCCGCGATGTCCACAAGATCGGCGAAGCCGGCTTCAAATTCATCAAAGATAATATTTGCGTCTGCTGCGGAGCCTCCGGCTGCGATCCGCGCGCTATCGTTATCGCCAGCGCATGCGGCGAGCGCACTGGCCGAAAGGCCCAGCAATGTTGTCCGACGCGTAACCTGCATAGTGAATCAATCCCTTCTAGAGTCTTGATATTCCAATATTGACAACCTTGTCAAAAAACGCTGCTAATAGGACAAGATTGACGAATAAGGATTCGTCGGCGCAAAGGTGTGTCGGCGGGGGAGAGCCAGAATGCAGTTGAATTTAGTGAAACCGGCCTTCACGCTGGGGCTGAGTCTTGTCGCGGCCAGTTGCGCGCAAAGCTATACTGGCGATCAGGCGGAAGTCGTATCGACCAATGCGGTCAGCACGCAGGGCGTGATCAACCCGGAAATCTGGCCCCAATTGCCCGCCACCCCGCTCGATCCGGCGATCGAAGCACGCATTGATACGATCATGGCCAAGATGACTTTGGAACAAAAAGTCGGCCAAACAATGCAAGCCGATTCCGCGTCTGTGACGCCTGAGGACGTGAAGAAATACCGGCTGGGATCTGTTCTCAGCGGCGGCAATTCCGCGCCGGGCCCCCTACCCTACGCCGACACCTCTAGCTGGCTAGAGATGGCTGACAAATATTGGGAGGCATCGACCGATCCGGAAGGGGTAGAGGTCGCTATTCCGGTGATCTGGGGGATCGATGCAGTCCACGGCCATGCCAACTTGATCGGCGCAACAATTTTCCCGCACAATATCGGCCTTGGCGCGGCGCGTGATCCCGATCTGATTGAACGGATCATGGCAGCGACCGCCCGCGAATTGGTCGTCTCAGGCCACGATTGGACCTTTGCACCAACATTGGCTGTACCTCGCAATGACAATTGGGGCCGAGGTTATGAGGGCTTTTCAGAGGACCCGGAAGTCGTCGTCTCTTATTCAGACCGGATCGTCGAGGGTCTTCAAGGCACATACGGCGAAGCTGATTTTATGGCGTCCGGCAAGATCTTGTCCGCAGCCAAACACTATATCGGCGACGGTGCCACCGATTATGGCCGCGATCAAGGCGATGCCAGCATCAGCGAAGAGGAGCTGCGCGATATCCATGCAATAGGCTATCTCCCCGCTCTTGAGGCCCAAGTCCAAACTGTGATGGTGTCTTTTTCCAGCTGGCAGACCGTCAAGATGACCGCCAATAAGGCGCTGATCACCGATGTTTTGAAAGATCGCCTGAACTTCAACGGTTTCGTAGTAAGCGATTGGAACGCGCACGGACAAATTCCGGGCTGTTCAAACACCGATTGCCCAGAGGCATTCAACGCCGGCATCGATATGTTCATGGCGCCTGACAGTTGGCGCGGGCTGTATGAAAGCACGCTGGCCCATGCGAAATCGGGGCGGATACCGATGGAACGGTTGGATGATGCGGTTCGCCGGATTTTGCGGGTGAAGCTGCAATATGGTCTGTTTGATCGAGGCGCGCCGAGCACTCGGCAAGATGCTGGCGATGTGAGCTTGCTAGCCAATGCGGAGCACCGCGCGCTGGCCCGAGAAGCGGTCCGTAAATCGCTGGTTCTGCTCAAAAACAACAAGTCTCTGCTGCCACTTGATCCGGGCAAAACTGTGCTCGTAGTGGGTGACGGCGCGGACAGCATAGCCAAGGCTTCCGGCGGCTGGACCCTGTCATGGCAAGGCGGTGCTCACACCAATGATGAGTTCCCCAATGGCCAGTCGATCCTCAGCGGTATTCAAGAAGCTGTTGGCGCAGCGGGCGGCACGGTGATCTTTGACAAAGACGGCACCGGCAATCATTCCGCTGATGTCGTGATCGCGGTTTATGGCGAGGATGCCTATGCCGAATTCCAGGGCGACCGTCCGCATCTCGATTTTTCCGAAGAAGGCTTCGATACGAGCCTGCTTGCAAGCTATCAAGCGGCGGGTACGCCGGTGGTCTCAGTGTTCCTTTCCGGCCGACCGATGTGGGTCAATCCAGAGATCAACGCCTCTGATGCGTTCGTCGCCGCATGGCTGCCGGGCAGCGAAGGCGCGGGTATCAGCGACCTGTTGTTCCGCACCAATCCTGCATATGACTTTACTGGTAGGCTTTCCTTTTCCTGGCCCAAACTCGCGAGTCAATCGGAACTCAACGTCGGTGATGAGGATTATGACCCGCAGTTCGCCTATGGCTATGGCCTATCCTATGCGAGCAAGGGGAACTTAGCGAAGCTTTCTGAACGCTCTGGCATTAATGCTAGCGGCTCTTCGGTCGGCGATGTTCTCTATGCGGGCGGCCGCGCGCCAAATCCATGGTCGCTCTATGGGGTGGTGGATAATGCGCAAACACGCCTTAATTCCAGCGACTGGGACGGCGGCGCATTGTCGTTCGCTGGGCTTGACCGTTTGGCCCAAGAGGACTCCTTGCGGATCACTTGGGGTTCGGACGAACCCTATGTTCGGTTCAGCAGTCATGTGCCTGTAGATTTCAAACGGCAGTCAAACGGCGCAATGGAGCTGGCCTTCTTTGTGCGGAACACTGGCAATGCGCCTGCTAACCTGCGGGTCGCCATGGGCTGTGATGATGACAGCACATGTGGCCGAGGCCTGCTGGTCAGCGTGACCTCGGGCGAGTGGCGTGAAGTGCGCTTGTCGCTGGCATGTTTTGCAGACCTTGGTGCTGATCTCGGCGCGCTCAGCACCGGTATGATCATTCGATCCGAAGGCCCCGCGTCCATCGGTCTGTCGGACATCCGGCTGGAGCCTGATATCGACGCCACGCGGTCCTGCGCGTTTTGAGCCAAGCTGCGCTCTGACATGACCGCTCGGCTCGTTATTATCATGGGGCCAAGCGGCTGTGGCAAATCACGGATTGCGGGCGCATTGGCGGAGGCAGTCGCGGCTCCCATGCTGGAGGGTGATGATTTTCACCCGCCTGAGAACCGCGCCAAGATGATGGCTGGCGAGGCCTTAACTGACGGCGACCGCGCGACATGGATCGACGCCATGCTTGCCGCAATTGCGCAGCACAAAGAGCCGCTGGTCGTCCTCGCGTGCTCCGCCCTCACCCGATACGTTCAAGACCGCCTGCAAGCCGTCCCCAACCGCGAAACGCTCTTCGTCTTGCTCGATGCTCCGCGTAAGACACTGGCCGCGAGGATGCGCAATCGCGAAGATCATTTCATGCCGGTCAGCTTGCTCGATAGTCAGCTTGACGCGCTCGATGCCCCTGACAGCGCGATCCGCGTGGATGCCGAGCAGCCAGTCAGTGCGATCGTGCAGCAGCTCTCTGCCGCTCTAGAGCACTAAACCCAGCGCCAATACCATCGCAAAACCGACAAGGCCGACGAGCGTCGAGGCGACAGTCCATGTCCTAAGCGTTTCGCGTTCAGTCAGGCCAAAATAGCGCGACACCAGCCAGAAGCCGCTGTCGTTCACATGGCTGACCACACTTGCCCCGGCCGCAATGGCGATCACCATGCGCGCAAGATCCCAGCCCTCCAGCCCGGCAGCGAGCGCCAATGGCGCGCATAGTCCCGCCGCCGTCAGCATCGCGACCGTTGCCGATCCCTGCGCCACTCGCACAATCGCGGCGAGTACGAAGCCTGCGACAATCGGGCCAATGCCCAGGCCCGCAAAGCTTTCTGCGAGCATCTTGCCCGCGCCGGTATCAACCAAGACCTGTTTGAACGCCCCGCCTGCCCCGGTCACCAACAAGATCACAGCGGTCGGTTCAAACGCGCGCGACAGACCGTCTTTAAGCCGCTCAGCCCCAGCCTCATCGTCCGCGCTCAGCGCCATTGCGGCGACCGCGCAGCCGATCAGCAGCGCGGTAAACGGATGCCCTACAAAGGCCAAGAACGGGCTTTCAACGCCGAACTGCCCCGCGAGCGCAGCGGCAACGATCAGCGCAATCGGCAGCGCCACGACCAGAGCGGCACGCATTGCCAGACCAGCATTCGCAGCGGCCTCTTCATTTGCCCCAGCGCCCGTATCGCTCATCGGCAACCAGCCACGCGCATCAGCAAAGCGCGCGTAATACGGTCCCGCGATCAGCATTGCCGGAATACCAGCCGCCAGCCCGCAGATGATCACCAGGCCCAGGTCGGCCGAGAGAATCTCCGCCACGGCGACCGGTCCCGGGGTTGGCGGGATGAAAGCATGCGCCGTCGCCAGCCCGGCGAGCAGCGGCAATCCGAAGAACAGCGCCGGTTTGCCAGCGCGCATCGCAAGCGCTTGCACCAGTGGGAACAGCAAGATCAGTCCAACGTCGAAGAACACCGGTATCGCGATCACCAGCCCAACAAAACCCATCGCAATACCCGCTGGCCCCGCGGGGCGATTGCCGATCAACGAGCGCGCCAGCGCCGCTGCGCCGCCGCTTGCCTCCAGATAGACGCCGAGCAGCGCGCCAAGTCCGACAATCACGGCTATAAAGCCGAGCACACCGGCAAAGCCGTTTGTCACCGCATCGATCACTGCGTCCGGCGCCAGGCCCGCCATCAGGCCGGTTGCCAAGGCCGCGACCAGCAAGGCCGCAAACGCATTCACCCGCCGCACCAGGATCAGGATCAGCAATCCAGCGACACCAATCGCGGTTGCGATCAGTGGCCGCCACTCAGCCAGCAATTGCGCAAAATCACTCATGCTATACTGGCCTTCCCGTGCAGAGCGGCGTTGGAACACAGGCAGCATTTGCAAAACTGTGACTTTTGCGAACAAGCAATATTTTTCATGATGTTACACCGCATAACTATGTTGGATGTGTGACTTTTCAAATGTACGCTCCAGCAATCACGCACATTCTACTTCAGGCACAAAGAGTAGGAAAATCATCAACCTGTGACACGCAGCAATCATTGCGCATCAACCCGGTCCAGGAGAAAAACTCGGTCCTCTTTGATGGATGGCCCGATAAGCCTTTTTAGGTCATTTGAACTCGTCAGCTTCACCGCATGCCTATCGCCAACAAATATGCCAGCAACGGGATCGAACAAACGCACCCGGTAGTGGCCAGGCACAACCACGTCCTTGCCCGGTTTAGGGGCCGCGTCACTCCAATAGATCGCATAGCTGCGTCCCGCGTCAGTCAGGCAATAGGCATCGCCCGCGCATGGCTGCATGTCCCAATATTCAAGGTTCTCTTCAAAGAAGCGCAGCGCGATCCGCGTTTGCCGCCACAGCTCGGCGCGGCTGCGCCAATCCTCCGTCGTCAAATCATTGCCATCCTGATGCGCGCCGAAATACCACTCCACTCCAGCGCCCCCGCCCAACAATGTACCCCACAGCGCGTGCTGCCGCAGGCTATCGTGCATGGGATCGTGCTTGTCAGCTCGCGCGCCGATCTGCCACTCACCAATTTCATCCATGGTGATCGCCCATGGCCGCCCCGCCTCGCGCGAGGCCGCGATCCATTTGCGCACCTCAGCATTCACCGTCATTCGTTTGGAAACCTGAAACGACAGACCAGCCAGCGATAGCTCGCCAAGCAGGGGAGTGAGGATTGTATCCTTATCCGAGCCTTCCGAATGGGTGTGGAGCAGGACCGGATGGCCATAGGGATCATTCGCGGCGATATGCTGCGCCATGGCCTTGCGCTGTGCGTCATTCTGCCCCTCTGGGCGCCAATGAACCGGGCCATTTTCCTCACCTAGATTCCAGAACAGTGCCGGATGATGCGCAAAGCGGGCGATCAACTCGTTCAAATAGAGTTGCCGCTGCGGCCCCGTGTCACCACCATCCAGCAGCAGCTCGTTCTCGGTTTCCTGCAACACAATATGCAAAGCGACGCCGCGCGCCTGCATATGCGCAAAAACTGTCTCCCATTGGGCCAGCTTGCTGACATCAAACCGGGTGGGATCATCGGGCGAGGCCCAGGGCCACACGTCCTTGCCATCACCCGCAACATTATAGGTTAGGAAATAGACGGCGTTCATACCTTGATCGGCGAGGTAGTTGACCGCCCCGATCAGACCTTTGCCTTTGCCGTCCTGCCAGGTGGGATCGCCCGCCCGCCAATCGCGGATGTGCGGGGCGAAACTGTGAATGTCCCCGCCCGCATCCGCCTCACCATCGCGGGCATTATCAGACATGCGGTAGGTGCCATCGAAATCAGCAAATGCGAGCAGGTTTTCGGGACTATTGGCTCCGCCCTTCAGCCACCTTTTGCCGGTCTGCGCGGTGCGGAAATATTGCCCATCTTGGGTGAGCTTTCCAGTCGCGTAGAAACCCCTCGCATCACTCTCTGGCGGTGCAACGGCAAAACGCCCCTGCCATTGGCCGAGGCTTTTGGGCGTGGCCCCTGTAGAACTGGTTGTACCGGTGGCCAATGCAATATCAGCCCCCTGCTCCAGCCGCGCGGAATAACTCCATTCACCCGGCTCATCCGGCATAAAGCGCGCTCGCCAGATATTGCCACTATCCGCCCCTGTCTCGCCCGCATTGCCGTCGGCGGCGAAGAACCCGCGGGTCGAAACCACGCGCGTCCCCTTGGTGTAGGTGACGATCAGCCGTGTATCGGTAAAGGGGTTAAGCTCGCCGGTCTCACTCAATTGCGGCCCGGCGAAATCCAGCGTCACCGGCTGCCACTGCTGATGCACAGCGAGCACTTCCGGTGTAGCAGAGACAGCAGCCGCGTTTTGAAGCGGCGGCGGCGCAGCGCAACCAGAAAGCACCAGCAGACCCGCCGCCATAGCAGCAGCGCGAGTGGCCTGGGCGCTGCGCATTGTCACTTATTCTTCGCCTGCCGCCTCCAGCGGATCAGGCGGTGTTGGCAGCCCGGCGGAATTCCATTTCCAGAACACAAAGGTCAGCGGCGTGTCCCCTGTATTTTTGACGCCGTGCACATCCCACGGCGCGGCGTAGAGCATATCACCCTTGTTTGCGGTGAAGACCTCTTCACCGACGGTCCATTCACCCTGCCCCTCCAGCACCATCAGGAATTCTTCCTCGGCATGGCGATGCGGTGGATGGATTTCGAGACCGGGTTTGATCGTCGCTGTGCCCGACAAAAGATCTCGCGTACCGGCCGTTGTCCCGGCGAAATATTCGGCAAAGGTGCCCCATTCCTCTTCGGTGGATTTGGCGGTTTGGGTCGTTAGAACAGTGGTCGCCAATGGCGATCCGCCCGCCTCTGCCGGGGCCTCTTCGTTCGGTTCGCTCGCCTGCGGTGCGCCGCAAGCGGCCAGGCTGCAAGCCGCCAACCCGAGTAATGCTGTATGAAACTTCATCAATCCCTCCTCACTTTGGAAATACTGATAACGTTGTCAAAGAGCGCGCGCAAGATCACCTGATACCTGCGGGTAAACATGTGGTGGGCATCCACGATCGACCGGCTGACTTACCTGGTCGCTTCGACTAGCAAAGAGAGAGGACGCCCGCAGGGCGGCACCGGGGCATGATAGGATTGGCCAAATGACGATGGACTGGATTTCTTTGGCTGATGAGGCAGCGCAGGCCGCCCGCTCTTACACCGCCGCCGTCGCGGACAAGACCGCCAAAGTCATTGCGCCGGGTGGCCGGGTGGATGCCGCCTTGGCTGAGCGCGAGCAGCGCCTGGTTCACGGCTTTGCCTGGACCTCCACCACGGCTCAAGCGCTGGAGGCGACCGCCGATTGGGCGAAATCGGCGCAGTCTGCGGGCGCATTCCAAGCGGTCGACGAGCTGGTCTTACGCATCGGCTTTGGCGAATATTGCGCTCAATTGGCCAGCGGCATTGTGATGAGCGCCAATGAAGTGATCCGCCCGGCCGAATTTGGACTGGAGGATGCCGCACACGCCTTCGCAGCCAATCCCGGCACCGCTCGGATGATCGCAGAGGGCAATACGGCAGAGACCCGCGCTGAGCTAACCGAGCGGCTGAGCCAGGGTGAGCGGCCCTACGAAGGGCTGGGCGATGAAACGCTAGACATGATCCGGACGCAATTTCGCGCCTTTACCGCCGACCGGATCACGCCGCATGCCCACGCCTGGCACTTGGCAGATGATCTCATCCCGCTTGAGATTGTAAATGAGATGGCCGAACTGGGCGTTTTCGGCGTGTGCATTGCTGAGGAATATGGCGGACTTGGCCTGGGCAAGCTGGCAATGTCGCTCGTGTCTGAGGAGCTGTCGCGCGGCTGGATCTGTGCCGGATCGCTCGGCACCCGGTCTGAGATTGCGGGCGAGCTGATCGGAGAGAACGGCACGGATGCGCAAAAGGCCGAGCTGCTGCCGCAAATCGCCGATGGGCGGATCCTACCAACTGCCGTTTTCACAGAGCCGGATACAGGCTCAGACCTCGCCTCCGTGCGCACCCGCGCGGCCCAGCAAACGGACGGCAGCTGGCGCATTCACGGGGCAAAAACCTGGATCACCCACGCCGCGCGGGCCGATCTGATGACGGTTCTGTGCCGCACCAATCCGGATGAACCCGGTTATTGCGGGCTGTCCATGCTGCTCGCGCACAAGGCACGCGGCACCGACGCGGCACCCTTCCCCGACGCAGGCCTAGACGGCAGCGAGATCGAAGTTCTCGGCTATCGCGGGATGAAGGAATATGCGCTGGGCTTTGACAATTTCGCCGTCGAAGAGGCCGCCCTGCTCGGCGGGGCAGAGGGCCAGGGCTTCAAGCAATTGATGCGCACCTTTGAGGGCGCCCGCATTCAAACCGCCGCCCGCGCCATCGGCGTTGCCTGGAACGCCTTTGACCTCGCGCTCGGCTATGCATTGGAACGCAAGCAATTTGGCAAATGCCTCACCGCCTTTCCGCGGGTCGCGGATAAGCTAGCGATGATGGCAGCAGAGACTGTTATGGCGCGCGAACTGACCTATTCGGCCGCCCGTCACAAAGATCTGGGCGAGCGCTGCGATATCGAAGCAGGCATGGCGAAACTGCTCGCCGCGCGCGTGGCCTCGGCCAATGCGGATAACGCGCTGCAAGTGCATGGCGGCAATGGCTATGCGCTCGAATATCCGATCAGCCGGGTGTTGTGCGACGCGCGCATTCTCAACATTTTCGAAGGCGCTGGCGAGATCCAGGCCCATGTGATCGGTCGCGGCCTTGTGGCCAACAGGCTTAAGGACGCCTCTAACTAAGCTAGCCGTTATTTCTTCACTGGTGGCTGCTCGCGCGTGAACACCAGCTCGCTCTCGCTAGAAGCCGCCGCGTCATAGGCATAACCCTCGGCGTTGAAGTCCTTGAGGCCCTCCGCCCGGTCGATCCGATTATCCATGATCCAGCGCGCCATTAGCCCGCGCGCGAATTTGACGTGATACATCAGCCTCCGTGCCTCGCCATCCTTCACATTGAGGAAACTCGCGGTGACCACGGGCGCACCCAGCGCGCTTTGATCAACCGCCTTGAAGTATTCATTCGACGCCAGATTGACGACGGTCTGATCGGCGTGATCCGCAAGATCGCTATTCAGTGTCTCAGCGATCCGACTGCCCCAGAAATCATACAGCGATTTGCCGCGATCATTGGCCATCTTCGTGCCCATTTCCAGGCGATACGGCTGGATCGCATCCATCGGCCTCAGCAAGCCATAAAGGCCCGACAGAATGCGCAAATTCTCCTGAGCATAGCTAAGCGCCGCCTCATCCATGCTGCTCGCCTCCAGCCCCCAATAAACATCGCCGTCAAAGGTCAAACCCGCAGGCTTTGCCGAATTGCTGCGCCCTTCCAGGTCGAACACGCGAAAGCGCTCTTCATTCAGCTCAGCCAGCTTATCCGAAATATGCATCAGGCGTTTGAGATCGGCAGCGGATTGCTGCTTTGCAACGCGGGCAATCTCGCGCGTATCCTCGACCAGGCGCGGCTGCGTAATCTCCAGGCCGGTGTCCAGTGGATCAAAGTTCAGCTTCTTAGCAGGCGAAAGCAAAGTGATCATCGGTCGTTATGTCCTATCAGCATTGGCGGCGGGAATGCGCGCAGACAAAGGCTGGAATGCGTGTGGGAATGTGGGGACGATGAAACAGCTTTAAACACCTGATGGCAAGCGATGATGCGCGGCAATCATCGGCAAATTTGCGGCCACACAGATCGATTGCCTCGCTTAGAGGGTTAGCCTTTGACCATGCTGAGCCGGGAGGCCACGCGGCGCGCGCGCCACAATGCGCCGTTCACGTCACCGCTGACATGGCGTGAAATTCTGGTCTGTCCCAGCTGCGCGTCTCGCAAATCTCGCTGAGGCGGCGGACCGCCTCGGCGATGTCTGCATAACGCAAGTACAGCGGGGTCAGGCCCAGCCGCAGCACATCCGGCGCACGGAAATCGCCGATCACATCGCGGGTCTTTAGTGCCTGCGCAATCGCATAGGCATTGGGATGCGAGAAAGAGACATGGCTGCCGCTTTCCTCCCGGTTTTGCGGGCTGACCAGCTCAAAGCCATATTGCGCGCACAGCGGCTCCATCTGCTCAATCAGCAGCTCGGCGAGCGCAACCGATTTCGCCCGGACATCGCGCATGTCCGCCTGTGCGATCAGATCGACGCCAGCTTCCAGCGCGGCCATTCCCAGCACCGGCGGCGTGCCGCACAAGAAGCGCTCAATTCCGCTGGCCGCATCATATTTCTCTTCAAAGGCAAAGGGGCGCGCGTGGCCAAACCATCCGGCCAGCACAGCATCGGCATGCTGATGGCGCTGCGCGACATAGATGTAAGCGGGCGCGCCCGGCCCGCCATTCAAGAACTTATAGCCGCAACCGATCGCGAAGTCCGCTCCTGAGCCGTTGAGATCCACTTCAATCGCGCCGGTCGAATGGCTGAGATCCCAAATCACGAGAACACCATGCTTATGCGCAGCCGCATTGATCGCCGCCATATCGCGCATCGCGCCGGTCTTGTAATGAACTTGTGTGAGCAACAGGACCGCAACGTCGTCACTCAGGCGGCCAAGCACGTCGTCAGCAGGCACCGCAAGCGAGCGCACTCCGCCACCACTGAGCCGCTCCAGCCCCTGCATCATATAATGATCGGTCGGAAAATTGCCTTCCTCCGTCAGGATCACCGAGCGCCCCGTTTGCAAGGACAATGCCGCACCCAGAGCCTTGAAGATGTTCACCGACGTGCTGTCCGCGGCGATAACTTCCCCCTGATTTGCGCCGATCAGTGCGGCAATCTTGTCGCCGATCCGTCGGGGCGCGTTCACCCAATCTGCGCCCAGCCACGAGGTTATCAGGCCATCGCCCCATTGCTCGCTGACCGCATCCTGCATAGCCGCAATCGTTGCCTTAGGCAGAGCGCCAAGCGAATTGCCATCGAGGTAAATCAGGCCATCGCGCAACTGGAATTGATCGCGAAACCCGCGCAAAGGATCATTCGCATCGAGCGTGGCAACCTGATCTGTCACAGATGTCATGCCGCCAGCTCCCTTAGTATCGCGCGCACCGGGCTGGCATCGGCCCCGGTAATCGCCAGCGGAAGTGCGATTAGTTCATATTGGCCGGGCGGCACATCGTCGAGCACCAGCCCTTCCAGAATCCGCATATCACCTGCGAGCACTTCGTGATGGGCGTCCATCGTCTTCGAGGTTTCCGGGTCGAGCGAGGGCGCATCTGTTCCGATCAAGCGCACGCCGCCTTCCCGCAAACGCGCAATCACCCGGGCATCAATCGCAGTAAAATCAGATTCCCAGACGTCATGCGGAAAGCGTTCATAAGTGCGCATAATCACGCGTGTCGCGCCCGAGATTGTGCGCCAATCAAGATCACTCTCCTGAACACTGCCACTGGCATGGCGTACGTCGACGACAAGGCATGGACCAAGATAGGGTTCAAGATCGCATTCATCGCTCGCAATACCCGCCGGATCATAGTGAAGCGGCGCATCGCCATGTGTGCCAGTGTGCAAAGGCAACGACAGTTCCCCGATGTTCACTGGGCAATCCGGCCCGATTGAGACATTGCGCTTGATCACCACCGGTGGCTCGCCCGGCCACAAAGGAATACCTGCATGAATACGTTGAGAGATGTCCCAGATCCGGCGCACACTCATGAAACGGGACACTGCGAATAATCACCACCCTCTTTCGGGGCATTCATGCGTGTGCGCATCGACCACAGCTCTGGGAAGAAATTGAGATCGAGCGCTTTGACGAGGTAATTGACGCCGGACGATCCGCCCGTCCCATGCTTGTGCCCAATCACGCGAGAGACGGTTTTCATGTGCTTGAACCGCCATTCCTGGAAGTAATATTCAAGCGCTGTGACCTTCTCGCCGAACGTATACAGCTCCCAATGCTGATCCGGGTTGCTGTAGATTTTCAGCCATGCGTCTTCAACGGCATCGCTCGGTTCATAAGGCTCGCTCCAGTCACGCTCTAACCTGCCCTCAGGAATATCAAGCCCGCTGCGTGCCAGCGCTGCCAGCACTTCATCATAGAGCGAGGGTTCCTCCAGAACCTGCATGAGCCTCTCAGTCGCCTCGCCATTGTCGTAGTGGACCAAAATCAGGTCCGGACGTTTGAGGCCCAGCAGAAATTCCAGCTCGCGATATTGGTGCGATTGGAAGCCTGATGCCTTGCGCAGGAACCCGCGAAAGGTCAGGAAATCATGTGGAGTTAGGGTCGCCAACACCTCCCAGCTATGGATCATGTGGCGCATGATGGTCGCGGTCCGGTCGAGCGTCTTGCCCGCCCTGCCCAGCTCGTCTGCGCGCAGGGCAGAGATCGCCTCGCGCACCTCATGCAGCATCAACTTGATCCACAGCTCCATGGTCTGATGCATGATAATAAACAGCATCTCATCCGGCTTGTCTGACACCGGGATCTGGCTGCTGAGCAATTGATCGGTCTGCAAATGACGACTGTATGTGAGGCCCTTATCCCACTGGATCGTCTCGCCTTGGATCGCCGCTTCAAAGGTCTCCACGCCGCCCTCAACCCGGCGCGTAATCGGCGAACCATCGGGCAAGTCGCTGCCAGGTTTCTTGTCGCTCATGCCCCGCTCACCTCAAACTCAACATCACTCGGATCGCACTCGCCCGGCGTTAGGATTTTCAAGTCCTTCAACTCGTCATAGACGGCGCCAAGGCTGGTCGTTTCCATTTCTTCCAGCAAAGCTGCAAAGCTCTCAATCACGAAATAGGTCGGCTGAAACGTATCAAACGGATAATCCGTGCGCATCATACGCGGCAGATTGAACTGCAGTCTGCGCGCGATGTCACCGCTCACCGCATGAACCGTCTCAGCATAACTGGACAGCAGACCCGCGCCGTAAGCCTTCACTCCGGCGCCCTCATGGATCAGGCCAAACTCGACAGTATGCAGATACAGCCGACCAAGCAGATCAGACACGCCCTTGTTTTTCGCGCGCAGCCCAGCGCGGCCATAGGCGGCCATGAAATCGCCAAAGGTGCGATCGACGAACATTGGCAGATGGCCAAAGACGTCGTGAAACATATCCGGCTCGTCATTGTAATCGAGCGATGAATGCTGGCGCAGGAAGTTTGAAACGGGAAAGCGGCGCTGCGACAAATGTTTGAAAAACACATCGGTGGGGATGACCCCAGGAACAGCAATCGCCTGCCAGCCGGTGGCCGCAAGGAAACGCGGGTTGAACTCGGCGTAGTCAGGGATGACATTTTCCGCGAGCTGCAAGGTGGCAAGGCCGTCTAGGAAAGCCTCGGACGCCAGCCCTCGCAATCCGGCCGATTGCCGGGTGACGAGATCGCGCCAGCGCGCGTGATCTTGATCAGAAAACTGCGCCCAATCCTGCGCAATCGTCCAATCCTCGGTCGCGCCTTCTGGCGGTGTGTCATTGATAAGAAGCTGTTCCATGCGTTCAGATCAGCCCTTCTAGAGCAGACACAAATCGCGGCGCAGTGACCGAAGACAATCCAGCGAGATTGATCCGCCCAGTGGGCGGCATATAGATGGCATGATCCTCAGCCAGGCGATCAGTTACCGCGGCGTCGATCGGAAGCAGTGAAAAAATACCTTTGGTTTGCCAAATGGTGGCAAGTGCCGGATTGGAGCCGCTCAATTCGCGAATCTGAGCGCGCAGCTGAGTCATACGGGCGCGCATTTCACCTAGTTCATCGCGCCAAGCCTGAGCAAGCGCACTATCTGCCAGAATTGTTCCGATGACCTGCGCTCCATGCGCAGCGGGCGCGGAGTAATTTACCCGCGCGAGACTCTCTGCATTGGCCTGAACACCGGCGGCAATATCTGCCGAAGGGCATTTGGCAAACAACACGCCGATACGGTCACGATATAATCCGAACGCCTTTGATCCAGACATCGTCAGGAAACACTCAGGCGTATCCACCAGCAATCCCCTGAGCCTGGCAAGGTCAGCATCCAGCTCGTTGCCGAGCCCATAATACGCCGCATCAATCAGCGGGATGACACCCTTTCTGCTTGCGGTCTGAATGATCTCATCCAGAGCATTATCGCTCAAGTCGAGCCCGGTTGGATTGTGGCATGGGCCGTGGAGGATCAAGACATCGCCCGGCTGCGCGGCATCAATCGCGGCAAGCGTATTTGCCGCACTCGCAGCACCATTTTCTAAATAGTCATAAGTGCGGACAGGAATGCCGAGACGGTTGCAGATGCCTTGATGGTTGGGCCAGCTTGGAACGCCCAAATGGACCGTTAACGAAGGATTTGCAGCCTGCGCCAATTCCAATGCGAGCCGCACGCCGCCGGTCCCGCCCACCGATTGCACCTGTGCAATATCTGATGGCAATACCTCCTGAAACAACAGCTTACTCATCCCGGCAAGAAAGCCGGGCTCACCCGCAAGCGGCAAATAGGCTTTGCTATCATTAGTCTTGGCCAGCCTCTCTTCCGCCTCACGTACGCAGGCCATAACCGGCGATTTTCCGCTTTCATCTCGGTAAACGCCCACCCCCAGATCGAGCTTATCAGCGCGTTGATCAGCCCGAAATGCGTTGGCCGTCCGGTACAAAACGTCAAGCTCAGGTGCCTGGAGTTTTTCGAGCATGAAAATGAAGCCTTATTGTTGAATGGGTCATGACAAGCGAGGCATGCACATCTAAGCAACCCCACCAATCGGTGTTAAGCTGATCAATTGCGACAATTTTCCGTGACAGACAAACATTTTGCCATGAAGCCGCGATCCGCTGATCGTCCGTCTCTAAGACTGGGAATGATGGCAGTCTACACAGCACCAAACAAGCCTCGTCCCGCCCAATACAATCGGTCAAACCCAATAATCGAGAATGTCTATGGATTACACAAATCGTGTGATAGCAAGTTATTGAGGCCAATAGTTTGAGAGGGAACTAGCATATGCGCGTGGCTCTAGCAGATGATGAAAAGGAACTGCTCGAACAGGTTTCGGCCATTGTAGTGGGTGCGGGGCACGAAGTGGAAACATTTCTCGATGGCTCCGCCCTGCAACGGGCGCTGCAACGCGAAACCTACGACATAGTGCTGCTGGATTGGAACATGCCAGGCTTGACCGGACCAGAGGTCGTCAGCTGGGCAGCAGAGAACATGGACACGCCGCCGCCATTCATCGTAATGACCAGCCGCGCGGCGAAAGAAGACGTGGTTCACGGTCTGGAAGCTGGCGCAGTGGACTACATCATCAAGCCGGAATCCGACGAAGTGATCAAAGCGCGGATGGAAGCCGCCGCTCGACGCAACGAGACCGCCAAGCCAGACACACAAGCCAGCTACGGCAAATATTCGCTCGACCGCAAAGCGAAAGCGATAACCGTTGATGGCGAGGACGTGCAGGTTACCTCTCGCGAGTTTGATTTGATTGATCTGTTCTTCCGGAACTTTGACCGCCCTCTCTCACGCGGCTATCTGCTGTCAAAGGTTTGGGGCGGCAATGCCGACCTCGAAACACGCACGGTGGATGTTCACATCTCACGGCTTCGCGCCAAGCTGAAACTGGAGCCAGCCAATGGCTTTGTGATCAGCACCGTTTTTGGATTTGGGTACCGGATGGATGCGTATAATGATGATGAGTCCTCCGATGAAGAGTGAGATATGATCCGCAATCAACGGTTCCTCAGCAGCACAGTTTTGGCCGCATCTTGTGGCCTCGCCGCCGCTTGCGCGGTAACAGAAGCGCCGCAGATCAGCTCTAGCATTGGCGCTGCTCCGCGGTCGCAATCTGTGCATCTGCTCGAACCGGACAAGGATCAGGCACAGCTCCTCGCGCTGCATTCAGCCCTAAAAGAAAGCTTGGCTGGTAAAGGCATCCTCTTGGCAGAGGACGCCGATGTCGTGGCTGAATTGGGCATATCTCAGCGCCCAGCCACCCTGGGTGTATTTGCCGGTGAAGCCGGAGCAAATACAGAACCCCCCCGCCCTGTTGCCGAGCCTCGCAAAGCAAGATTGCTCGACCTTTGCGAGGCCATGACGGTGGAGGCGAACCTGGCCCTGTTTGACCGGGCGAGTGGTGAATTGGTCCAGCAGAGCAAGGCGCAGGGCACCATTTGCGAAGGCAAAGAGCCGCCAATGGATGAGTTTGCCGAAGTTCTGGTGAGCAAGCTTACCAGCGATTAGTCGCTGACCATCTGCTCGCAATTCAAAGTGATTTCGAACGAAGTTCCGCCATCCGATTTGGTGCGCACTCTGATCTCCGCTCCGTGCTCGTCGACGACCTTCTTCACGTAAGCGAGACCTAAACCAGCGCTGGGCCCTGCCCCCTTTGTGCGCGCGCCAAAACGAGCAAAGGGATTGCTTACGCGTTCGGGCGGCAGACCAGGGCCTTCGTCGGCGACCTCAATCACCGGGCTGCCGTTCTCATCGCTCTTCAAAGCCACTTTGACAGTTTCGCCCTTGGACGAAAATTTGAGCGCATTGCCGATCAGATTGTCAATCGCACGCGACAGCGAATAGGCCTCCACCATGCAGAACACCGGGTCCATCGGCAGGCTGGTTTCCAGCTTGATATTCTTACGTTTGGCCAGTGGATAGGCGCGGTCTGACGCCTCGTGCAACAGAGCACCAATATCGGTCTCGACCGGCTCAATACCTTCATATTCCAACCGGGCTATCTGCACAAAATCATCGGTCAGCTTCAGCGTGCGGCGCGCTTGGCTCTCAATTCGCTCCATGCGTTCGTCCTCAGGCAGGTGCTTGCCCGCCGCCCCCACCAGACCCACAATCGCGGCCTGTGGAGATCGCATATCGTGCGAAAGAAACTCCAGCATCTCGCGGCGTTGCTGTTCGCTCTCGCGGATCTTGGTGATGTCGCGCATGGTGATAATTTTGGTCTGCTCGTCGATCTCAACCTCTGATGATGCGACCAGAAACTCCCGCCCATCCGCGGTAGTGATCTCTTCCATCTTGGTGTCGAACTGTGCGCGGTTTTCTGCCAGCAGTTGGAACAAGGTCAGGCCAGACCAGTCTGTCTCCTCACCAAAGATAGCCACCGCCTGCTCATTCATCAGAACCGCGCGGTCCTCTGCATCGAACACCATCATGGGGTCGGGCGAGGCCGACAGCGTCTTGCGCAGGAAGACCAGCCGCTCTCGGGTCGCCCCGATCAAATTGCGCATCAGGGATACCTGGCGCGCAACCGTGTCAAAGCCGGAGCTGCCATCGGCCACTTCTTTGCCTGCACGCGGCATAAGCGCCTGCGCCTCAACCTCCAGAAACCGGCTGACCGCGCTGAGCCGCCGCCAACCCCACAGCGGATAGGCAACGACCACGCCCAGGATCGCGGGGAATACGGGCATCCATTGCCCAGACACGACCAACGCGGTGGACAACGCCACCAGCGCAGCGATCAGCGCCAGCGACAGCCGCAATCCCCAAACCGGGGGCAATTGCCAGAAGGTAAGAAACAGCAACGCAATCGCCACGATCAGAGCGCCGCCAACGATCCAATCGTCCAGCTCAGTAATCAGTTCGTTTTGCAGAATGGCGCTCAAAAGATTGGCCTGCATTTCAACACCGCTCATGATCCGCCCAGCATGATCTGCCACGGTATAGCGGTCTCCCAATCCTTGCGCGGTTGAGCCTATCAGCACGATCTTATCAGCCAGAAACTCGCGGGAGGCCTGGCCAGACACTACGTCGCCAGCAGAATAGCTCACGAACGAGCCATAAGGATGCATGGGTACAATCGGCTCGGCAGTGTCCCGCGGCAATTCTAAGGCTTCCGCATCGGCGCTCAGGGCTGCGACCTTGGCCAGATGGTCATATTGCTGGCCGCCAGCTTCAAATTCTAGCGCGAAACGGCGCACCACGCCGTCACTGTCCGCACCAACGGAAACATGCCCAATATCCTGCGCGGCGTTGGCCAACTCAGGGATTGGAAATACCGGGGCCGGATCGGTCGATGCGCCCAATGAGCGGGCGAATGCATGGGCCAAGATCACATTGTCGGCCTCCGCGACAGCGCGGCTCAATTGCGCGTCGCTCTCTGCCTGGGTCGGGTCCACAAACAGAATATCGACCACGGTCAGCTTTGGACCATAGGTCGCCAATTGATCGATCAGTTCTGCATGGCGCGCCCGGTCCCACGGCCAATTGCCGATTTCCGACAAAGCACGGTCGTCAATTTCGACAATGACGATCTCGTCCGATGGCTCTGCCAGTCGGTATTGCGAGGCAAAATCGAGCAGGCTGTAGTCGATCCGGTGCGTCCATTCCTGCTGCCAGGCGGTCAGCACCAAGGCGATGGTCGCGCCAAACAGCAACAGCCATTCGCCGAACAGACGAAAATTCTTCATGCGCGCGCTCGCCTGTACTGCAAGAACCGGCTCACTCGGTTACAGACAGCTCTTGCGTCGGGCTCCACACCTTTATGACGTCGCCTTCATCAATTTCGAATGTCGCCACACGCCAACGGTAATCTCCATTCTCAAGGTTGGAGATGATAATGGCAGAATTTTCGAGCGCGACTTCGTCGACCAGCAATTGGCCCGGCGTCTTTGCATTCCAAAGCTGGAAAGCGCTGAGAGTATCGCCGCTGCCCTGCGTGCGCCAGGCGAATTTGAACGCATCGTCGAATGGCGATGGTTCGACCCCGCCCTCCACGCCTGCACGCTTGCGGCGGAAAGAGAATGTCCGCGACAGCCCCTCAAGGCCCGAGGCAGAAATCGCCCGGGAACGCACGAAATAACGGCCATCTTCAAGGCCATCAAAACTGGCAAGGGGCTCATTGCCGAGCCGTTCAGTCACCACTTCAACAAAGCCGGCATCCTTGGCGATTTGCGTGCGATAGCCCGCCGCCCCGCTCAGCTCATTAATCGCGAACTCGACCATTTCGGTAGTTTGGATCCGGCCTGGATCAACCAGCTCTGGCGCAGCAAGCAGGCGCTCCTGCGCGCCCAATTGATCCTTGGCTGAGGCAACACCGAAACCAGCAGCAGTCGCAGCCTCGTTCTCGCCCGCCCTAACCGCAACTTCACCTTCTAGCACTTCGGTCAGGCTGACCTCTCCATTCGGCTCAAACCCGACGCGAAATTCGGTGCCGCGTACTGCTGTCACCGCCAAAGGCGTGCCGATCCGATAACGTCCCTGACCATTCACTTTGGGCGCGATCACTTCACTACGCCCCTTTAGAACCTTTATCTGGACATCAATCTGGCCGTTGATGAGGTAGCGGCGCGCATCGACAATACGCACCCGAGAATTGGAGGGGATGGAAAGGCGCGAATTACCATCGCCAGAGAACGCCGCAAAGCTGTTTGCGCTGGTAGTGATCTCTGCGCCCTCGCGTACAGACAAGCCAACGCGAGGTGCGACATTGCGGCCACGCGTGGTTAGGCTGACGCTGCCTGAAAAGCTCTGCAGGGTCAGCGGAACCGGGCGATATTTCAGCAGGCTACGCGGGATCTTTAAGGTCTGCCCCACCTGCATCAACCGAGGGTTCCTAACCCCATTGGCGCGGCGAACACGCTCCAGCGCGGCCGGGTTGACCAGATAACGCTTGGTCAGCTCGTACAAAGTATCCGACGGCTTCACCACATAGCGGATCTCGCCCTCGGGCGCGGCAACGGCTTGGGTCGTCGCCGAGGCGAAAAACGCCCCCGCAATCAATATTTTCAGCGCAGCGTGCTTCATGCAAAATCCTCCGATCCTTCAGGTATAACACCTTGAAGGGCCGCGAAACCAGTATCGGCTCGCCGCAATCAAATTTTACATGTTTTGAGCGGCGCGAAAGCGCGGAAAGGCATTCTGCATCTTCATCTTGCCGCGGCCCTCGGTTTCTCGCTCGATGATCGCCTCGCGCTCTTTAAAATGTGGGTCCTCCAGCATGTCTTTCGCGGTGTAGACCCGGCCTGCCGCGATCTTTACCAACCATGCGCTCAACCGCGAGCACCTCAACAAGGTGATCCCGGCGTTCGAGTTTGGTGGATCCTTCATCTAGTGACCAGACCGCCCGTTGATGGATTAGGTTCATCGAGCTCGACGCTTAATGACGTCGCTCTTTAACGCAGCCGCTTGAAACCACTTGGCCGCTATTGATCGCCGCGAACGCTAGGCTCTCATATCTTTCGATGATCCAAGGCTGATATGTGAGGTTATACGGGCGACTTGTGGCAGAATGCCCAGCGTATCAGCGTGAAAGGATTTATAGCGCGCCAAACTGCCGACTTCGACCCGCAGCAGATACTCCACTGATCCAGTAATATTGTGACATTCGCGGACCTCATCGGCCAGCTCCATCGCGACTTCGAACTCTTTTGCATCTTTGGCAAGATGGGCGGAAAGCCCAACCATAACAAATACTGTGATCTCTCCGCCTAGCCTGTGCCGGTCTAGGATCGCGCGATAGCCCTTGATGTAGCCACTCTGTTCCAACTCTTGAGTTCTGCGCGAACAGGCAGAGGCAGAAAGGCCAACTTTGTCCGCCAGATTGGTATTGCTGATTCGGCCTTCACATTCCAAAATACACAATATTTTTTCGTCAATCTGATCCATTACACAATTATTCACTGTTCTAGAGCGATTTGTCAATGTGATTTGCAACCATTCGCACCGGATTGCGCGTTATTATTGTGCCCGATTAAAACAATGGGAAATCAAGAATGGCGAACGCATCCAATTCCAACCTCGCGATCAAACCGCTTGGCGAATATGACATGTCTGCAAACGGTGGTTTCTTGTGCCGATATGACGCCGCAAAGGTTGAACTGACAGGTGCTTGGGGCGATGCCGCATCTGTGGCTAGCAAGCTCCCGCAAGTCCTACCTTCAAACCGTGTACGCGCCTTTCTTCAGTCACGTCTTCCGCACCCTGAGGACCTCTCAGAGGTGTCCGCTCTAACCGATGCACAGGCGCGCATGGCGACGGTGCATTACACCTTCATGGTGCAATCCTATATCTGGGGCGAGACGGCACATACGGACCGGCTCCCCGCTGCTCTGGCAGTGCCGATGGTCACGCTGGCTGACCGATTGGGGCAGCAGCCGCTGCTGACCTATGCCTCTTACGTTCTGGACAATTGGGCTTTGATCGATCCGTCTAAGCCGTTGGGACTCGACAATATCCAGATGATCCAGAATTTTCTTGGAGGTCAGGATGAGGCGTGGTTTGTATTGGTGCATGTAGCGATCGAAGCGCGCGCAGGCGAAGTCTTTGCACGCTTTGCAGACATCCATGAAGCAGCCACCCGCAAAGACACAGCGGTTGCAGGCGAACTGCTTGAGAAAACAGCCGAGACTTGGGCGCAAATCAACGCGCTGTTTGATAGAATGCCAGAACGGTGTGATCCCTATATCTATTTTGAGCGGGTCCGGCCCTACATTCATGGTTGGAAGGACAATCCCGCCCTTCCCAATGGGGTGATTTACGAGGGTGTTGAGCGCTTTGGCACGGTGGCACAGGCCTATCGCGGGCAAACAGGATCGCAATCCTCAATTGTCCCAAGCATGGATGCGTTGCTGGGTGTGGGACATGCTGCTGATCCACTGCGCGCGTTTCTAGATCAATTGCACGCATATCGTCCCCAGCCTCATCGCCGATTTGTCGACGACGTGCGTTCAAACAGTGGGCTACGTGGATTTGTCGAAGATGCAGGTTCAGCTGCGCTAACCGACGCCTACAACGCCAATATTCAGGCCGTGGCCGATTTTCGAACGCGCCATCTCGAATATGCCGCCAGTTACATCAACAAGCAGGGTAAGCGGAACGCTGGCAATGATACGGAGGTTGGCACTGGAGGCACCCCGTTTATGCGTTATCTCAAGAAGCACCGTGATGAGACACAGGCAAACCTGCTGTAGCCCAATTGGCATAACGCGCCGCGACACGACCGGGATCCAGGCTGTTGTTGGCTCAATTGGCGGCACCAGGAAAGCTGGGTTGCAGTAGAATATTGGCACCTTCGGACGATTGGCAAACTTATTTGATGTGACGGTCAAATTTCACTGGGTAGTCGGACGCTGTGCATTTTCGTATGCTGCTGACATGGATATTCTCGACGACGTTCTCGATACGCTTGACCTTAAGGGCGCGCTCTACTTCCGCACAGATTTTTCGGGAGCTTGGTCGGTCACCGTGCCAGTGCTCCCGTGCGCCGCTCGATTTCATCTGGTGGTCCAAGGCCAATGTACGGTCACGCTTCCCAACAAAGAGCCGTGGGTGCTCAGCCCCGGTGATTTGATCCTGATCCCGCGCGGCCAAACGCATATTCTGTCGGACACGCCAGTGGAAACGGCTCCGCCGCTCGAAACAGTGCTGGACCAGGTCGGATATGACGGGAACGGTTTTCTAAAGGTTGGTGATGGCGATGCCAATGCGAGCACGCAATTGATCTGCGGTCACTTCACATTCCGTCAGAAAGCCGATCATGCGATGCTGCGTGCGATGCCGGAAACACTGCTGACCACCTCTTCAATGCGGGCGAAGAACCCATGGTTAGACGACATACTGCGGTTGATCAGCCGCCATATGCTGTCCGACAAATCCGGGCTGGAGGCGTCGGTCAGGCGTTTATCGGAAGTGATGTTCATCGAATTGATGCGGATCGGGATTGAATCCGGGGAGCAAGGTGGGATCCAGCCGGCACTAAGAGGCTTTCAGGACCCCCAGATCGGGCGTGCCCTGGCGATTATTCATAAAGAATTGTCAGACCCCTGGACCGTGAACAGCCTAGCGCATGAGGTGGGGATGTCGCGCAGCAGTTTCGCAGAGAAGTTTGCTGAATTGATGGGGCAAGGACCGATGTCCTACCTGTCGGATTGGCGGCTGCAAAAGGCACTAGCCTTGCTCGAAACGGGCACAGAAAATGTTCAGCAAGTTGCGACTCAAACGGGATACCGTTCGCCCGCGGCATTCACGCGCGCCTTTGCCACAAAATTTGGTGAAACACCGACACACTATCGGAAATCCATGACCTGAATTTGCATATCGTCCGGATGAATTTGCATTCTATCGCGATTTAGTCATGTAGTATTGCCATATCGTCCAATCCGGTCAAATCCCGCTCCATCGTCAAACTAACGAAGGAGCAAACATGTCACGCATACCACCAATCACTTCGGAACAAGCCGATCCAAAGGCCGCCGAACTTCTCGGCAACGTAAAGTCTAGCCTGGGCATGGTGCCCAATATCTTTGGCACGATGGCAAACGCCCCATCGTTGCTGGAGGGATATCTGGGCCTCTCAGGTGCGCTCGGCGCCTCCAGCCTCTCAGGCAAGCTCAATGAACAGATCGCTCTCGTCGTCGCTGGCGCCAATCAGTGCGATTATTGTGCATCGGCACACACGGCACTCGGCGGAATGGCCGGTGTTGATGCCGACGAAATGGCCCGCAACCTTTCCGGTCAATCGGATGATCCTCGCACACAATTGGTGCTCAATTTTGCCTCAGAGATCGTCAGTGCCAAAGGCCACGTCAGCGATGATCGCATCGCAGAGCTGCGCGAAAACGGCTTTTCTGACCGTGAGATGCTGGAAATTTTTGGTCAAGTCATGGCTAATATTTTCACAAATTATTTCAACCACTTGGCTGAAACTGAAATCGACTTCCCGGTCGTGACAACCCCGGCTGCACAAGCCGCCTAACCCCTATCAAAACCCAACGGAAGAGAAGGAAATATCATGCTTAAACAAACTCTTATTGCATCACTTGTTGCTGCTACAGCTTTAACCTCGGGCGTCGCTATCGCTGCTGATGAATACAATGTGTCGGCAGGGCTAACCGCAGCCAATGCGCCACTTGGCCTACACGGCGTTGACACCGTGGCCTTCATTAGCACGGGTAACCGCATCCAGGGCGCGGCCAGATTTGCCGCTGTTCATGACGGCGTTGCATATTATTTCGCCACCCAGGAAAACCTGGACGCCTTCAACGCAAACCCAGCCAGCTATATCCCACAGAATGGCGGATTCTGCACCTTTGGCGTAGCGGTAGGCAAGAAGTTCGATGGCGATCCCCGCTGGGCTGATGTCCGTGATGGCAAACTCTACGTTTTCCTGAGCGAGGCCATCTTCAACGCATATCAAAAAGACCCAGAGGGAACGATCGTCAAGGCAGAAGCCAATTGGCAGCAAATTCGCAGCACAGCGGCCACAGACTTGTAAACCCGATCGGATTTGAGGAGGGGCGATGCTCCTCCTCATTCATGTTCGACTGCGAACACTGAACTGATTGATAAACGACCTGAGGAGGGTCGATCCAATGGAAACTGCATACACATATCTCGCTCTAAGCGGCATTCTCACCGTCCTGTTGTGGGTGCCGTATATCACTGCACGTCTTTTTATCTGGGGCCTGCCAACCTTCTTGCATAACTATCCTGAAGGTTTCCCAGCCAGGGAGCCAGAAACACCGTTGTGGGTTGATCGGGCGAAGCGCGCGCACCTCAATATGGTGGAGACCATGCCAGCGTTTATAGCTGTGGTCGTTGCAGCAGGATTGATTGGCGACGCATCCACCGCGAGCACAATTGGAACATGGGCATCCGTGTTCTTCTTTGCCCGGATCGCACATGCTGCGGTTTATATACTGGGTGTGCCAGGCCTCCGGACTCCGGTCTATTTGGTGTCTTGGGCCGCCATCTTGGTGATCGGTTTCACGGCCATCGGCTAGGCATCCGCATTGCACTTGGCGAGGGTCTGGCGGTTTGGAACCCGGTTCCTGATCGATCGGCTGCTCAGGCGAGCCCATGACTCTCGCCAAGACATGCAACAGTCAATCCCATGACGCATTCCAGGACTCAGTCCCAAAGGTGACGGACACACGCATGGTAAAGAGCTCTAGCCCCAACATTGCACAAAACCTTGATCCACTGATCAAGGAAATCAGCGCGTGCCAGATCTGCACCGGACTGCCACTGGGGCCAAACCCCATATTCCAGATAGGATCAAAGGCCAAAATCCTAATCGCAGGGCAAGCGCCTGGACGGATCACACACTTCAAAAGCAAACCTTTCGATGACCCTTCGGGCAATCGGCTGCGCGACTGGCTGGGTGTAGATCGCACGGCCTTCTACGATGCAGATATGTTCGCCATCGTACCGATGGGTTTCTGCTTTCCAGGCACGGGAAAGGGCGGCGATTTGCCTCCACGAAGCGAATGCGAGCAAGCCTGGCGCAAGAAAGTGCTAGACCAATTGACGAACATCGAATTGACGTTGGTCATCGGCAAATATGCGATGGACTGGCACTTAGGAGGCGCGAAGGGAAAAACGCTAACGGACACGGTCAGGGATTGGCGGACTTTTTGGCCGCGGGTTATGCCCTTGCCTCACCCCAGCCCCCGTAACACTCGATGGCTCAAGAACAATCCTTGGTTCGAAGCGGACGTCCTGCCCCAGCTCCGCAAAGCAACAGCCCGCATATTGCAAGACACATGACTGCCTTTGGACCAATTCTAAAGGCCATGTTCCCAGCGATACAATGAACGGTGAAAGTGCTGCTGGCCAGTCTAGGTAGCCCAGGCAAAATGCGGCAAGATAGACTGAGTACTCATATGCTTGGCATAGTGCCATCAGCGCGCAATATCAGGATCGCCGACCGCCCAGGCAGCGGGACACACTCACCATAATACGATACACTGGCAAGAGCATTTGGACGGGCGATTACGCCGCGCAATGTTCGCGCATCATTCGCCCCCATTATAAAATCATCAAAAAAGTTCGCCAGCTTCAAGCCGAGTGAACAATTGAGGATTTGAGGGGGAATATATGACAACTAGGTCTATGGTCTATGTTTCATCGTCGTTGATTTGCATCGCGATGCATGGGGCCGTTTCAGCACAAGAGACGGGTGCCGAACCGCAAGGCGAAATTGTAGAGGTTGGCACAAGCACCACAGCGATCGGCGACGAAAGCACGGATGCCATTGTCGTCACCGGCAGCCGCCTGTCCGCAGGCGCCGCGTCCGAGCCAGTAACTGTCATAACCGCCGAGGAGATAACCGCACGCGGCATCACCAGTATCGACGAATTGCTGCGTCAGGTCTCTAACAATACCCCTGCAATCTCGGCCTCGAACACAGGCGCAATAAACGGCCGAGCACCGCTCAACCGTTCTAGTGTCGTGAGCAATCTTGAAGGCGGCTCAGTCGTCGATCTGCGCGGGCTTGGCGCGGGATCAACACTGGTTCTGCTCAATGGACGACGTCTTGCCGGTGAAGGTGTTGCCAACGCTGACTTTGCCGACATTTCGGCAATCCCTATCGAAACGATTGAGCGTATTGAGATTGTGAGTGCTGGCGCGTCGGCCATCTATGGTGCCGATGCTGTCGCTGGCGTGATCAATATCATTCAGAAAAGCGACTATACCGGCCTTAGTCTTAGTGGTCAGTACGGCTTTAGCGAGTCAGGCGGTGACGAACTGCGTCTGGGCGGAACGCTCGGCGTGAGCTGGGGAAGCGGTAACATTAACCTGTCCGGTAGCTATCTCGAACAAGACACCATCACTGCCAACGGATTTGGCGTTACGACCCGCGATTTTCGCGATCTTGGCGGGACAGACCGCCGCACGCTGACATCCACTCGCGGCGTGTTTCTGGCGACATCAGGCGCACTACCGTTTCTTCCGGCGAGCGATGTTTTTTCTTCGAGCGGCCTACTTCTACCTGTCGATTCAGGGCCAGTTGGTGCCGGCACTGACCCGTCAACATTCGATGTGGTGGCGCGGGACGATCTCAGTGAATTTCTGCCTGTGAACTTGGCCCCCGGGTTTGAAACCTGGGGCGTCAGCTTTCGCGCGAGTCAGGATATTCCGCTAGGGATTATCAACAATATCCAGCTTGATGCTTCTTATTCTCAGCGTGACACCATGACGGAAGTGGAGGCACCGCGGATCGACGTCGCCGGTTTCATTGCGAGCTTCAACGGCTTTGGCTCGCCATTCCCAAGCGGGTCGCCGTTTCCCTTTCCATTCCGCACCGACGTGGATTTCTCGCTTGACCTTACAGAGGTCGTGAACGCCGGCATTCTTGCGAACGAATTTATCGATACGCAAAGCGAGAATTTCGATATCGGGGGCAGAATTACTGGAGACCTTAGTAAGAATTGGGGATGGGAGGCATCGGCCAGTTTCTCGCGCAATGAAGATCGCGGGATCTTTGATGAACTGGTCCTCGGGGATTTGCTTACGGGCAGGTTCGATTTTGACACATTTACATTCACGCCGCCTGTGAATTTGCAACGTGCCGATTTCCTGGTGAACGATCAGATTGCGCAGACGCTACAGAATGCTCGCCGGGTTCAATTGAACGATGGCCAAACAGACCTGCTGACCTTTCAGGGTTTTGTTCGCGGCAAGCTCTTTACGGGGCGCGCGTCAGGCCCGTTGGAAGTGGTGATTGGCGGCGAGTATCGCGAAGAAAGCCTGAATTTCATCCGGACCAGCACGGACACTCTCGGGATAGAAGTGACTCAACCTGATCTCGATTCAAACCGCGAAACAACGGCGTTCTTTGCAGAATTGAGTTTCCCAATTCATTCCTCGGTCGTGGTCAACGCTGCGCTGCGCTATGAAGATATTCAAAACAACGGAACCTCAGTAACCCGGCAGAGCGCATTGGACCTGTTCCGAGAGAACGGGATCAATCAGTTTACGCCCGTAGGTGAGCTGGCCGAATATAGCGGATCGAGCGATGGATTTAGCCCGCGGCTGGGAATTGCTCTGTACCCGACGGACGATCTGACTATCCGTGCGACAATCGGGCGTTCATTCCGCGCACCAAATGCCACCGAGATTGGTCAGGCAAGCATAGTCGCAAGCCCCTTTGATCCGCAGGTGGACCCAGTATCGGGCGTAGTGCTTGATCCAACATTGGTGCCGCTGGTTTCAGGCGGCAACCCCGACCTGGGTAACGAAACAGCCGAAACACTGAACGTCGGCGGTACGTATCGTTTCGATGCATTGGGCAGCAATTTTCGCGTCGATGTCGACTATTTCGCAATCGATTACAGCAACCGGATTTCATCCTCTGCCCCATTCCTGGGGGCGAGTTTCCCGCAAAGAGACCTGTCAGAACCAGCGATCGTCCGCGATGCAGCCGGAAATCCTGAATTCCTGTTTAGCGGCCCTGTAAACCTGGCAAGCCAATTCACGGCTGGCCTAGATGTGAAATTCAATCATGTTGTATCCTTGGGCGAGCTGCAGATCGACAGCCTGTTCACATACAGCCGCATACTGGACAATGAAGAGCGGCTAACAGAAGGCTCGCCATTCGAGAGCACTCGCGGCGAGGATCAACCATCGACCAGATGGAACTTCCGCTCGCAGCTAACCTACAACAATTGGTCTCTCACTGGCGTCGTCATTCACAATGGTGGGTACAGTGTTGAATCGGTCGGCTTTATCGATGGGGTTCTGACCATGGGTCAAATCCCGGTCGACAGCCTGACTCTGGTCGATCTCAACCTCGCCTACACTTTGCCAAAGTCGCTGGGCCCCATTGGAGGCACTAGAGTGACACTGGCAGTCGATAATGTGTTTGATCAGGATCCACCGTTCTTGAACCTTGCCAACGGTTTTTCCTCTCTCGGGTATGACCTGAGACGACGCACGGTCTTTGTTGGGCTAAGGAAGAGCTTCTAAGAGGCAACACGTTCTGAGGGCCGGCCAGCATGCGAATATTGGTGATCGAAGATGACAATGAAATCGCGGAAATGCTGGTCGGACTGCTTGAGGCAAACGGCTACATCGTCGATCATCAAATCAGCATTGAACTAGCAATTGAGGCGATCAAGGGCGCGGATTACGCATGCGTGATTTTGGATCGCGGCCTGCCAGATGGTGATGGGGTTGATCTGATTGAGCAACTGAAGCGAGAATTGCCAAGCGAGGAATTGCCCTCGTTCTTGATACTTTCGGCGCACGGGCAGGCAAGCGACCGAATTCATGGCCTGTCCGCCGGCGCGCTGGACTATTTGGCCAAGCCTTATGAGCCTGATGAATTGCTCTTGCGGCTCAGGATATGCAGCAATTCGAAACAGTCCGCACAGCACAAGGTCATAAACGTCGCGAACGCCCAATATGATCTCAACTCGCGGCAATTATCCGTGGATGGCCAAGCGGTGGCCTTGCCTCGGCGCGAGCTGGCAATCTTCGATCTACTGGTGCGCCGCAAGGGAGAGGTTGTCTCCCATCAAGCAATCGAAAATTCGATTTACAGCTTCGACGACGAGATAGCGTCAAACACCGTGTCCTCGCAAATATCTAGATTGCGCAAGACCCTGGCCAACAGCGGGTCCGGGCTGCATATTCGCGTGATGCGGCACGTTGGCTACATCCTTGTCGAAAAATGATTGGTAAGTTCGCCAGAAGCGCATTCAACAGCCTTTCGTCGAGGATCATGCTGGTCTTCATCGTATCCCAATTGGCGATGCTGGCTATCTTCACCGTATTGCAATGGCAGGTTGATCAGCAGCAGCGGGATATCCCGCTTAACGACGTGTTTGCCTTTCACATGATCTCCGCACTCAGCGCCCATGAGCAAGATCCCAGCTCCTTGGAAAGACCATTAGAGCCTGAAGACATTCCCAAACTGCGGGCCTCAGTCGAAGATATAAAACTTAAGAACCCTCAGTTTCGATATTTTGTCGAGCGTGACGGGCATTCTTCATCTTATGGCGAACCCCCAAAGATTTTACCGAGCTTGCGTGAGCAATTGCGGCAAGACGGGTTGTCGGCGAAAGACGTGCTGTCGCGAACCTGCCCCACTTTGTTTTACGATTCAGACCAGATCTACGCATTTGTGAGACAGTGTAATGGCGTTGAGAGTGCCGGTGAAGTCGCAGGTATTGAGCCGGGATATACGCCGATCAACGATGCGCATCTGCTGCGCACGCCGCTTGAATTTGCTTTCGAACCTATCCTTGTCAGTTATGCCCTACTCATCATCCTCACGCCGATGCTGATCTTCGCCATAATGCGGCCAATCAAGCGCGCCGCCAACATTGCGCGAGACATCTCACCTTCAACTCGCGGTGCAAAACTGCCTGTCAAAGGGATGTTTTCCGAGGTGCACGGGTTTGTTGAGGCGATCAACAAAGCGCTTGCCCGGCTTGATGTCGGCTATGTCCGTGAACAGAAATTCCGCAACGCAATCGCACACGAAATGAACACGCCGCTCACTGTTTTGCGAGCGCGTCTTGAGAATGTCGAAGACGAAAAACTGCGTACCAAGCTGGTTGGTGATATCCGCCGGATGAGCGAACTTGTGAGACGCTTACTCGAATTTGCGAGCATCTCGGCAGAGGCGATCAATATCAAGGAAATCGACCTGGTGGCGGAGATCAGCACAACCTGCGATTCATTGCGATCTGCGGCCCGTGCACATGGCCTTAGTATTGAATTGGCCCTGCCGCACGATGTGGACACGGTCTTGATACGGGCAAATGCAACCGCGCTGTTTCTTGCGATCAACAATATCATCAACAACGCCATCCATCACAGTCAGACCGGGAAACCGATTGCCGTAAGGGTGGATAGCAATGGGACGGTTACAATCCGTGATCATGGCATGGGGTTCGATGCGTCGAAGTTCGGATTGAGCGAAGATGGCCAGGACACGGCAGCTACAGAACGCAAAGGGAGACGCGGATTAGGGCTATCGATTACCATTCAGGTAATCGAACTCATCGGCGGCAGCATCACATGCAAGAGTGAGCCAGGTTTTGGCACAATGTTCACCATCACACTGCCGCTGGCAAAAAAATCTGAGCCGCAATCTTAGCGCATAGTCGCACCCGTAGTGCCATTCCCGAAACAATGGGAAGCCTGATCATGAATAAGTTCTTGTTGCTGGGGTCGTCCGCCCTGCTCGGTTTGCATAGCGTAACCTTGGCCAGCGAAGAAGCGAGCGTGCAAATCATCTCAGAAGAGCGCGCAGCGGAGGAGAGCCTGCCGTTCTCCGAGTACTTTCAATACGAGACCTTCACCCTTGAAAACGGGTTGCGGGTGATCGTCCATGAAGATCGCTCTGCCCCGGCAATTTCAGTCACCAACATTATCAACGTCGGTTCAAAGGATGAACCGGAAGGGAAAAGTGGCTTTGCGCACTTGTTTGAACATTTGCTTTTCAACGGCACGGTCAATGCACCGGGCGAATATTTCGAGCACCTGAAGAGGCTTGGTGCGACGGGCGCCAATGGGACGACCAACAACGACCGGACAAATTATTTTCAGACCGTTCCGACAGGTTCGCTCGAAGGAATATTGTGGTTAGAAAGTGATCGGATGGCCAACCTCCTCAGCGGGCTAAGCGAAGAGGTTCTTAAAAATCAGATCGAAGTGGTGAAAAACGAAAAAGGCCTTTCGGACAACCGGCCATTTGGCAGCTCTCAATACACCTTGCTGGAAATGCTCTATCCCGAAGGGCATCCTTATGCGCATTCGACGATCGGTTCCATCGAAGATCTGGAAAGCGCTACGCTTGACGATGTTCGGCAGTGGTTCCGCGACTATTATGGCGCGCGCAACATGGTACTCGTGCTGTCAGGTGATGTTGATAGGCAAACGGCCGAACCATTGGTGAGAAAATACTTCTCGCGGCTACAGCCCGGTCCTGGGATCGATCGTGTCGTAACCTATCCGGTAAGGCGGGAAACAAACACTCTTCAGCATGTAACCGACATTGCCCCACAATCCGAGCTGAAGCGTTATTACATGCTACCGAAGATCACCGATCAAGATACATACACGCCAACAACAGCGGCAAACCTGCTTGGCTTTGACGAAAATTCGTTTCTGCACAGGCGTTTGGTGGAAGACATGGAGCTTGCCACTCGCGCATACGGTTCCGTAGATGCACGGGCGCTGGATACCGTTTTCATCATCACCCTTGTTCCAAGGGAAGGCGTATCTCTGGAGCGTTTATCCGCAGCTCTGGACGAAGTCATGGCGGAATACCGGGAGGCCGGTCCAACCGAGGCAGATCGTGAACGTTTGGCCGCGCGGAGGAGAAACAATGTGTTTCGGGCCGCAGAATCGATTGGCCTGATCGGCGGGGCCCTGGGAGAAAATCTGCTGCTGAGGGGGGATCCGAATTTCGGACTGCGTTCCCAAGTGTGGGCGGCAGAGATGACCAAAGGCGAGTTACACAATGCAGCTCAAGAATGGCTCAACAATGGATATCACGAACAACGCAAGGAAGCGCTTCGCGAAGCGCCTACCTCTGTAGAAGCTGACACGCTGACAGAAATGCCCCCTGTCCTACCGACAGAGGCAAAACCTTTCCCAGAGCCAGAACGCTTTACACTGAGCAATGGCACCGAAGTTGTATTTGTCCAAAGAACCAATTCTCCAACTGTTGAAATGGCTTTTGTTACCCCAGTTGGACGGTCTCATCACAATATGAGGGATGCACGAACTGCCCGGCATGTAGCCGAAATGATAAGTTCCGGAGGCGCTGGAGGGCTATCGCGTCAAGAAACGGAAGAACGCTCCGCGCTGAATGGCGCCCGTATTTATGCGCTAGTCGAACGCATGCAGACGCGCGTTGGCCTCAGCACAAATGTCGAAGATTTCGAAAAAGCGATCAGCCTGTGGGCGCTTGCGCTGCGCCAACCCAATTTTTCGCAGGCGGATTATGATTTCTTTGCAGAGCGCAACACCGAGGAAAACCTGGTTCAGAGCAGAACACCCGAAGGTGTCGCATTCGATCAAGCTGGAGTTGGTCTGTTCGGGGCAGATCACTACGAAACTCTGCAAGACAAGATCGCGTATTTTGAAAGCGCAAACCCCGACGAACTGCGCGACTATCACGCTAGGTTTTTCAGGCCGGGTAATGCGCGCATTTTCGCGGTCGGCAATGTGACTAAAGCGGCATTAGAAGCAACTCTTGAACAAGAGCTAGGTTCTTGGCGCGGCGCGGTCCCAGAACTCGCGCCGATAAGAGAAGACGTTCCTGGGAACCCTGAGCGGCCACGTTTCGTGCTGGTCAACAAAGAAGGCAGCTCGCAAACTCTGGTCTACGCGACACGATTATTCCCGTTGGAATATGATGACAATTATACAGAAGAGCTTGCCAATCAGGTGTTCGGCGGTGGTTTCACCTCGCGCCTGAACCTCAATATCCGAGAGGATAAGGGTTGGACCTACGGAATTAGCTCCGGCATCGTCCTGCGTCCCCATATCTCGCAATGGCGAGTAAGCGGAACCATCACCGGCGAACATACGATGGGGGCATTGCGCGAAATCGTGCGTGAAGTGGATGAGTATCTTGGTGAGCGCCCCATCGATGCGGCGGAACTGGCCGAGACCAACGAACCGATTATGCGGGGAATCTCAAACAGCATGGGCAACAATGCGTTCCTGCTGGGCAAGTATACAACCAACGAATTGTTCAACAAACCGCATGCGTATTTGAACGAAGAGGTCAATCGGCTTGCGTCAGTCACTGTCGACGAGATTCAAGCCGTTGCGCCAACCATCATGGCGACCGACGACCTCACATGGGTGCTTGTTGGTGATCTTGACAATTTTGAGGACGAATTGCGGGCATCCGGTCTTGGCGATGTCGAGGTCTATGACCTTTCAGGCGATCGAATTCGGTAAGTCCCACGAATTCATCGCACCATGCACCAATACCCCCATGGTGCAACAAAGGAGATGTCGCTCCGCCCAAATTGCGGAGCGGCATTTCCCGTTTCAAAGCCCAGCCAGAGCAAACATCCTCGATGACGTAACGCAGGTATTTGCAAGGCCAGCGAAGTTTACAAACCGAGTGATCCTGGATTCATAAGGCCTCGCGGATCAAGGTGCCGCTTGATGGTGACAAGCAAATCGTCGGCCGCCGGAGCGAGACTGTCACGATAGCGATAAGTCCGCCCGATCTGAAAGTGAGCGGCGTCATGCTCAAAAAAGACGTCGGCAATCGCTTTGCGCATTTTCTGGCAGAGCGCCCAGGCATCTGAGTTTGCCGCCAGCACTGGCAGCTTGCCGAGATGCGCATCCTCAATCGTATCCTCGATCAACGGATTGCGCGCATCGGGCCAATACAGACATGGTTCGATAATCATACCCGAATTACCAACATTGGCTACCAACGCCCCATAATGCATGCCATGCGCGTTCATCTCATCCTGATGACGTGCAAACAGGTCCAGAAACGCTTGGAAACAAGCGTTCGCCTTGCTGTGCGAAACCAACCCGTGAACCGGTGCCCAGCGTTCTCCATCGGGTCCCAGGATTGAGTTCAGCGGACCAAAGGGATTGGCGCGGATAATCTTGGGAATGGTGTTCTCAATCTCACGCCCGCCATTGGCCGTAACAATCTCGCGAGCAATCGCGACATCGGCATCGGCGGCTGCCTGAATGCGTCCCTCGGCCAGCACATGAAGCGAGAAATTGGCGTCTTTCAGAAAGTCCCGGCCAGCAGCGACAACCTTCACGCCTTCTTTCAGTGCCTTCAGCACACTGCCCTGCTTCTTCATCATGCCAACCAACTGTTTAGCATCCCCTGCAAGGCTATCGCGTTTCATCCTGATCGCATTGAGAAATGGATCGAAACCGAAACATTCGGTCGCAATCCCGCGCCGCTCAATCTCACTTGCTGCGGTCAGCCAGCTCGCGTGATCGTCAAAGGCAAAACTGGCATAGCCATGGGCGTCTGCTTCGCGGATCAGACGCAGTGTGACAGTCGCCTTGATACCCAAAGCGCCCGTGTCACTCAGGAACACCCCAACCAGGTCAGGGCCATAGGGCCGGGTGAAGCCTTTACCCACGGAAAGTAAGGAGCCATCGGCCAGCGCCACTTCCAGCGCCAGACAGCCCTGGACGGCGGTGCCATAACGGCCCGTTCCCCAGAAGATGCCATTCTGGCTCATCCCGCCGCCGATGCTGGCTTTTAGCCCTGATAGGGTGCCCCACATCGGAGTCCGCAGACCCAGCGGTTCGAGGTTTTCACGCAGCTTGGCCCAGGTGCAACCAGCCTCAACCGTCACGGTCATGTCGGTTTCATTGACTTCAATGATCTGGTCCATCCCGGCCAGATCAAACAGCACCGCACCGGGTGTTCCCGCCGTATATCCGCCCGTATAGCTCATGCCGCCACCACGCGGCACAACGGCGTGCCCGGCATCGGTTGCCGCCTTAATCGCCGCGGCAAGTTGATGCTTGTCTGCCGGTCTAACAACCGCAGAAAGATCGGCCCCGCGCGAATAGATGTCATGCGCATAGAATTCGAGGTCATCTGCACCGGACAGAACCTCAGCCCCTGTTTGGGTTAGCTGATCGGCGAGAGGTTTTTCAAGGAGGGTGGTTGTCATGCAGTAACTCCACTGGGTTGGGCGGACCCTCCCGTGTCCGCTGCTTTGAGATCGGGATAACGGCCCAGCAGCAACAGCAATGAACCGCCGATAAGAAACAGGACCATCGCAATTTGCAGCATGGAATCGTAGCTTCCAGTCTGGTCAACCGCGCGCGCATAAAGCTTTGGCGAGACGCCAGCGCAAAGGCCGAAGAAAAGGTATACGGCACCGAATATCTTGCCGTAATTCTTCATACCAAAATAGCGCGCGACCATAAATGCGATCACATCGCTCTCTGCCCCGGCGGCGAGGCCAAGCAGGAAGGCAGCGATATGAAGCTGGCTGAGCGGCGCATCCTGGCCGATCAGAATATAGGCGGAAATCGCCGGTAAGAGCAGGACGGGAAACGCGACACCGGGCGCCCAGAACCGATCAAACAACAGGCCAACGACCACGCGCCCTAGGACAATACCGACACCTATTAGCGTTGCGACGCCGGCAGCATCGACCGTGGTAAACCCGTGTGTACGCACCATCGGCACCATGTGGACGTGGGCGCCGCCATAGGCGATCGATATGAGCACCGTGGATGCGACAAGAATCCAGAAGCGATAATTACGCAGTGCCTCGCCGATTGTGATGCCCAGAAGCTCTCCCCCTTCATCCGCCAGCGCCGGTGGTCGCTCCTCCTGTTTAGGTTCACGGAACCAGGCAATCGCCAGAGGCAGGGCGATAATGGCAGACAGTCCGGCCAGCATCGGGAACAACATGCGCCACCCGAATTCTTCGATAATCGCAGTGCCAAGCCGGGGTAGGATGATCGCAGTGACGCTGGTGCCCAGCAGCATGATCCCAAGCGCCAGCCCCCGATTTTCAACAAACCATTGGCTGATCCCGCGGCTCCAGGTGACCGGTGTAGAGCCGATACCAAACAGGCTGATCAAGACCCAGATTGCATACCACCACCAGACATTTGGCGGCGTAAAATAGAGGAGGGAGAAGGTGACGATGAAGGCAGCCAATGACCAGATCGCCACCTTGCGCGACCCTATACGATCGGCAAAAGCGCCAAACAACGGCGCAAGAAGCGCGGCAACAACGCCGAAAATGGTGATGCCGTTGGCAACCTGCTCAACGCTCCAACCATACTCTTTCGTAATCGGATCAATGACAAGTCCGATAGAATTGTAGGGTATCGGAGATGCGCCTAACGCCACCCCGACAAGAGCGGCAATCAATGGCTTGGTACCGAAGCGAAACTCACCTGTTTTGGACGCTTGTGTCATCGGCTCTATGCTCGCTTCGAAATATGGAGGTCTGCCAAAAGTCGCGTCAAACCGACGGGATCGGTTATCATGGCATCATGACCGGTTTGGAGCTGGAAATAGTCCCAGGCAGGGTCACGCCAATAAACGACGCCGGTCCACTTGAAGAGGGACCGGCGCAGAAGTGAACAGGGTTCCGCTCTATTAATCGAAGGAGAAGCCAATATCGACGCCCCAGGTCAATGGAGGTGCGGCAAAAAGCTGATTGGCGCCCGTTGAGGCACGAGCATATTCTCTGTCCGTCAAGTTTTTACCCCATAAGGTAATACGCCAGCTATCCCGCTTGTAGCCGATGCGGGCGTCAATACGCGTACCTGGTTCGAGAACGGCACCGGGCGCGTTTGCAACCAGACCAAAGCTATCGTCTTCATAGGCAACATCACCGCCAAAAAAGAGAGCGCCTGCCCCAATCTGAGTCTCGTAATTGAATCCGATTGTTCCTTTCAATTCTGGCGCATTCTTGAGCTCCAGGCCAAGTGCACAATCGATTAGAGATGCTTCTGATGGTGTCGCCCCAGCAGGGCATGCCGGTCCGAGTGCTGTGACATTGCCAGTAGCGTCGATGCTACTGCCTGAAAGTATACCCGCCTGGAAGGCAGTAAGGTTTTGATATTCTGCATCGAGCCAGCTTGCATGCGCGTAAATCGTCAAGCCATCAATAGGTTTGAAGTTGGTTTCAATTTCGATACCTTGGATCTGTGCTTCACCCGCATTGGAGCGAGTAAAGCCTCCCGTGGGCAATGTCGCACTTATCTGCAGATCGTCATACTGATTGTAGAAATAAGTGGCGTTGAACTGTGCGCGGCCATCCCAAAATTCGGTGCGCAAGCCGACCTCGAAACTATCGAGCTGCTCCTCATTCACAGGAAGGAAGCATGCTGCGGCAGAAAAGCAGTCCGGCGATACGCCTGGTGACTTAAATCCGGTGGCATATGACGCGTAAAGGAGGATGTCGTCAGTAAACGAATAATCGACTTTTGCCGTCCAAGTGATGTTGTCGGTATCCAGTTCACTGACAAAAGGGAACGTGAGGGTGGCGACGCCTGGTGCACCGGAAGTGCTATTCACTGCGCGGTCTTCCGTGGTCCAGCGAAGACCACCAGTCAGGCTGAGTTGTTCGGTCAAATCATAAGTCGCCTGACTGAACAATGCGAAAGATTCTGTTTGTACATTCACACTGAATGGAAAGAAGAAAACCGAGTCCAACTGAACACTCTCATCGAAATAATAAGCGCCAGCAACAAAATTGAACGGACCATCAAAATTCGAAGATAAGAGCAGTTCCTGACTAAACTGGTCTTGATTTGTTGTTTGAGAGAAAGGGAAACCGATATGAGTAGACAGATCATCGTCCAGTTCCCGATATGCGGTGATCGACGAAACGTCGAACGTACCAATACTGCCATCAACTTTCAGCGATAGGCCAGTTGTTTCGACCCGGCTATCGTAGTCGAGAAAACAACCAATTTGCTGAAAAATCTGAGGGATGGCTCCAACACAATCAACGCCAGGTGCCGGTTCAACCGTAAACAGATTGTTGTCCGCATCATTGGCGACGCCTGGGCGGCTATTGACGCTCTGCGGCGCGATCGAACTAGGCGTAGGCTCGGTCCGATCAATGGCGCGATCGAATGTGAAGAGTGCGCTCCAGTCGTCGCTGATTTGTTGGCGCAAGCTAGCTCTTAATGCGAACACATCTTCCTCGCCCAAGTTCTGGTCACCTTGCCCAGCCAAGTCGCCGGTGGGATTCAATGCGAAAAAGCCATCACGTTCTTTGTAAAGAGCTGATATCCTTAAAGCTGTCGATTGACTCAATCCAGCATTCAATGTGGCCTTGGTACTGAACCGAGAATCCGAACCGAACCCAACCTCGCCATCTAGCGAGTAAAAATCATATTCTGGTAGAACTGAGGTGAATTTAATTGCGCCACCGACCGTGTTCCGGCCGTAAAGTGTACCCTGTGGACCTCGTAGGACCTCGACCTGTTCAACATCGACCAGATCAACCAAAGAACCCACGGTCCTGCCGAGATATACTCCATCAATATAGATACCTACAGCAGGATCGATCGCGCCTCGCGATTCGTCTTCACCAACCCCACGGAAAAAGATTCTCGCAGACGATGACGTGCCGGTCCCGGTGGAAATCACTACGCCCGGAATTTGCACTTGTAGATCGTTGGCGTCTGAAATTTGACGGTTTGAGAGTTGATCAGCGGTCAGCGCGGTAACAGCAGCCGGAACATCCTGAATATCCTCTGCGCGCCGTTGTGCGGTGACGACGATTACGTTGCTATCATCACCTTCATTTGATGCGGTGTTATCACCTGCATCTTGCGCGGATACCTGTGCGCCAGAACTCAATGCAAGCGCCGACGCTGCAAACAGAAAAGCAGTTCTGGCGGTAAGACGATTAGACATAAATGGGCCTCCCAAGCAATTGTGAATGTCCCTTCGGCACATTGTTCCTCGGTATGCGCTCGAAGGGTAATTTGCCAATTTGTCCGGACAAATTTGATTGAGAGATAACGCTTGGAGAATGAGGTGCCAACAAAACGTTCGCCCGTCATCACAACTTCTGGTTGTTATGCTGAAGGGGCAACACTCTTAGAACTTGGACGCGGTTGGAGCACAGTGCAGCTGCTCATCGATCATCTCACGCCATACCTGATCAAAAATCGTGATCATCTGCCGGGTAAGCGCCTGCTGATCAGCATTCTTGCGCGTAGCAAGATACGCCTTGCGCGGCAGGGCAAAGGGATTGTCACCGATCGTATGGTACATCGCCTGCTCATGCGGCAGGGAGACGAGCTCGGGCGATAACAGAGCAACCCCATCAGTAGATAAAAGCATAGATTTCAACAATATGACCGAATTGAGGTCGACGAAATTGGCTGGCGGCTCCAGTTGTTGCTTCAAAAAGGTATCACAAATGCTCTTCCATTGCTGACTGAGCTGGAGCGAGATCATCCAAGTCTGTGTACGCAAATCTTCGAGCGTGTGGCTACCGCGTTTCGCCAAAGGATGATCAGCACGCATGACCAGCTGATCACGATCAACAAACAGGGGGTGTCGCTGGATCATTGGGTCCGCAAGCATATCGGTGGGCGGCGCGCTGGCGACGAATTCGACATCTCCAATAAGCAACGAAGCATAAAGCTGGCGCGACTCGCCGGTCACGATAGAAACGGTCACATCGGGGTTCGACCGCTTGAACCGCTCAATCAATTCAGGCCCCAGACGCGGCAAGAACGTCCAGCCCAAGCCAATTCGAACGAAACCCTGTCCAGCGCCACGTAACGCGACCAATTCGGCAGCGGCAAGTTTGCTTTCAGAAATGATGGCGCGCGCGCGTTTCGCCAGAGTGTGAGCAAAGATCGTCGGAGCGACGCCTGTAGGTCGACGTTCAAAAAGAACGACACCCAAGCTGTCTTCCAGCCTTGCAATGCTCTTCGAAATTGCCTGCTGAGTGACACCGACATCAGCTGCGGCGACAGAAAATACGCCAGTTTCATATACCGCCATAAAGTGCGTCAACTTCTGAGGGTCGAGCGAAGGACGGATGAACCGTGCGCGGATATCAGGCTTTTTCATATTAACGGCGCCAGCCTGAAAACAATCAATCGTTGTGTCAAGAACCCAAAGAGTTGTTATTCGATGGCACTCAAGGTTCCTATCGGAAAGGCCAAATGAGAGAGGTGGTCGTCTTATGAGTTCATCACAAAAGCCTATTCTTGACGGTATGATGCCAGGGATGTTGCGCCATGCGGGGGTCTGGAAAGGGATTTATCGGCATGTCGACGCGGTTGGCAATTTGATCGATGAACACAAGACGAAAGTTGAATGCGTCTTTCCCGCCTCCGGTCCTTATGCCTACATCCAGCACAACGAATTCACTTGGTCCGATGGCCGGCAATATCGTGCGACCCTAAACGGCGAACTTCGCGAAGACCGCCTGTGGTGGGAAAATGACCGCTTTTCGGGCTGGGGATGGGAAACTTATGATGGAATCATCCTGCTCAATCTGGATCGCAAAGATGAACCAGGCGCCAACTTCTTCGAGATGATTACCATTGGATCTACCGGAAAGAAGCGAGCGCGAACGTGGCAGTGGTTTAAGGATGGGGAATTGATCCGCCGCACACTTTGCAATGAAGAATTGGTTCAGGCCTAGAGAGCTGCCGGTGCCCAATCTCTAAAGAGAGAGGCGAGCCTGGCGAAGCGGCACCAGCGCGCCGATCGTCTACACACTCTATCTTTGCCCTTGCTGCGGCCTGAACGCTCCGTGTGCCAAACATAGGCATTATGTCATCAAGCGATGGCTTCATTCGCATTACCAAAACTTATCGAATCAATAAATGTAATCGGCAGCGGAACTTTGCCATAGGCTGTCCTGAGAAGGACTAAAGCAACGGAGGGTGCCCCATGGCCAAAGACCTATTTATCAATCGAACAAAGTGGACATTCATTGCCGCAGGATCACTTGCTCTTGCCGCTTGTACGCAGGGAGCAGATACAGCTGGTGAGGGTGATCGAGCCACGGCATCCTCTGAAGCGTCGGGTGAGATAATCCGCGCATCCTTTAATGATGATGGTTCGGTGAACCAGCCGGAAAATTGGCGCGAATGGGTCTTCATCGGGGCACCTCTCACGCCAAATGCGCTCAATGGCGGGGAAGCTCCATTCCCGGAATTCCACAATGTTTATATCGAGCCCTCCGCGTTCGCCGCATATTCGGCCACGGGAGAGTTCCCCGAAGGAACTCAGATCGCCAAAGAACTGACAAGCGTTCGCAGCAACAACAATGCGGAAAACGGATCCACTCAGGAAGTCAGCGGAGTTGGCTACTTCGAAGGTGAGTTTCAGGGTCTGGAACTGACTGTGAAGGATACTGAGCGTTTTAAGGACGAGCCTGGCGGATGGGCCTATTTCAGCTTTGGTCACTCAGCCCCCCCGTATGAGCAAACGGCTTCCGCCATGCCAACAGCATCTTGTAATGCTTGCCATGCGGCGTCTGCTGCTGATGATTTCGTTTTCACGCAGTTTTATCCAGTTTTGCGAGCTGCCAAACCCAACTAAGTAAACAAAAAGCGGAGGGAGGCACTCCATGAGAAAAGCAAAATTAGGCGCCGTGGCTGCCTTAGCATTGGCCCTCGGTTCGTGCGGCTCGGAATCCTCTCCTGAGGGTTCCGAGCTAGCAAATGGAGAGGTGGCTTGGCCGTCAGATATTGTATCTGACAGTGGAGACATTTCTTTTCCGGAAGACTTCTTGGAATGGCAAACTCTGGGAGCTTGGTCGACAGCTGACGGGGCCGGAACCACTAATGGCATGCACCAAGTGTATGTTTCGCCAGGCACGATTGATGCCTATCGAAGCACGGGCAAGTTCCCTGATGGCGCTGTCCTCGTCAAGGAAGTGAGGAGCGCGGCGACCGCACAATTGTCTACAGGTGCGGCCAGTTATGCCACAGACAAGGGCGTCTGGTTTGTTATGGTCAAGGACGCTCAGCAGCGTTTTGGCGACAACCCGCTCTGGGGAGATGGCTGGGGCTGGGCCTTGTTCGAAGCCAAAGAACCCACGAAACAAGTGGCCACGGATTACAAACGAGACTGTCTGGCTTGCCATGTTCCGGCAGAAGACACCGATTGGATCTACGTGGAAGCATATCCGGTCTTATGGGAAGATGGAAACCCACCCGTCCCCAAATGGCTCGGCGAGGTTGAGGCTTCACTAGACGATTCCTAAAAGCGGCAATGTAATGGCGGCTGGCGATGAGAGGCCAGCTGCCATTGCTTGTTCGCAAGAATTGCTATCCGTTTGAAAATGTGAAGATCAATATCGGCCTAAGTCGGGCTGGCATGTTGCGGTGCAAAGTTGCAAATATTGCAAGCCACACCTAGACACCTGAGATGAAAATCGACTGTGTTCAACCTGAAGACCATATCTCGCGTCCTCCATCAGAACTCTGCCCTAGGGCAGTTTTTTGAAGAATGATGGCATCGGTTGCAATGCGTGATCGATGCTCTTTTACGACGGCGATAAAATCATAGCTTAGGAGGGATCACGTGGAGCTAAGTCAGATAAAATACTTTCTGTCGGTAGCTGAGACGCTGAACTTTACGCAGGCATCACAGCAGCACAATATTTCGCAACCCGCCTTGACCAAATCCATCCAGAAACTGGAGGATGAATTTCGCGGTCTGCTGATTATTCGCGATGGCAAGAACACGCGACTGACAGAACTGGGCCAGAAAATTCGCCAGGAGTTCTCAAGCATAGCAGAGAGCGAAGCGCGTGCAAAAATGCTTGCGGAAGAACATTTGCAATCTGGCCATTGCATGTTGAACATCGGCATCGCTAACTCTCTGGGGCCAGCGAAGTTTGCAGATTTTTTCTCGCAATTCATGAACGAGAATTCCAACACACGCATCGTTCTGCACCAAATCGACCAATCCACTTCTGAAGAGGCGATACTGTCGGGTTTCCTCGACGCCTGCATCTGTACACAGCGGCCGTCTGAAAATCATAAGATAAAAACCACCCCTCTTTTCGAAGAGCGGATTCTAATGGCCTTTGGAGACAAACCTGAACTTGCAGACAAGTCTCAGATCAGTTTGGAAGAATTCTCCAAGGAGAGCTATTTTGATCGTTTGAACTGCGAATTCCGATCAGATTTTCTGGCGATGGTGACTGAAAAAAGATTGGACATACGCCCAAAGGTGCAATCTGATCGTGAAGACTGGATCCAGCAACTGGTGGCCGCAGGCAAGGGCGTTTGCACCTTGGGTGAATTTTCAACGGTTGTTGCGGGCATCAATATGCGCCCCATTGAAGGCATCGACCTTAAGCGTACGGTCTCTATGTCATTCATATTCGGATCTGGCGCTGCAAAGTCGATTGTAGGTCTGGAACAGCTGGCGCGTGGCTATGACTGGAAGGCAGCCGCTATATCCGCAGCGAAGATCGCCTAAACACAGTCGACGCCGAGACCCTCAAAGCGCCGGATTGACCGGTGATGGTTTAAGCAGCTGCCACCTCAAGCCGATGCCAGCGTCTGTGGCGCGGACGTCTAACACATCGAAAGCGATCAATCGCTTTGCACCGGGATATGCTGCAATCGCGGCCTCATCTTCGATAATCTTCGCTGCCGCATTGATGTGGAGCAGATCGCCCGTTTCAAAATCGACGAAGAGCACAGCGGCAGCGGAGTTCGAGACCAGATTGCCAATCGTGTTGAACAGATTGTTGCCCCTGTAATCAGGGACAACAAATCGGCTGTCCCCTTCCACATGGATGAAGCCGGGGTTGCCGCCGCGGTGCGACATATCACTGCCCTCATATGGCTGGCCGCTGCCATCAAGGTGATGGCTGGCAATGAAGAACGTATCGGACCTCTTTATCAGATCGACGTCTTGCACCGACAGCTCATCTCGCTCTGCCACGACTGGATTTGCCGGCGTGTCGACGCGATCGATAATTGCCCGCGTGCTGATATATTTGGGGCAATTGCCGTAGCTCTGGCTGACCGTAATATCGAAACCATCCGGGTCGATGCGAGAAATCCGACCATGCATCCGGTTACGGCGCCTATTGCTAAGCTCGATGCCCAGAACGCTAACCGGGGCACCCACTTTCAGCTCAGCAAATGCGGGATCTTCGTCGTCAATCGTATTGCGAATACTCAAGATTTTGGGATCAGGTGACGACGCAAAGCCAACGGGGCCGGTCAGCATTGAAGCATATGGTTTCCCATCTGCGCCGACCGTGCCGACCAAGATGTATTCAAGACCAGCATAGAATTCGCGATGCTGATCGGGCATCTCATCGTGCATCAGCCTTTCCGTGAGCATGTCGATTTGTTCGCGCATCCCCATCTTGTTTTGGAGGCGCATCTCATGCTCATGGAAATTCTGATCAGCCATCGCTACGCATCCTCAAGATTGGGCGGGCCGTTGGGGCAATCAATTAGATAGCCCCAGCCACCATTGTCCAGTTTCTTGGCAACTTCGGTCGATTGCCCTTCCGCCATGACCGACCCGTCGGGCGCGATAACCCGCCAGTTCGCGCGGAGCATGGCCGTGTCGCCAGTGATGATTTCGCTGAAGACCTTGCTTTCGATCTTGGGGCGCACTTCCAAGAAGCTTTCAAAGGCCTTTCTGGCGCCTTCCAAGCCTACACTTGGCGGGGCGTCAGGTGGAAAGAACACCAGACAATCGGGATGAAACATCGAAACGATCCCATCCAGGTCACCCTCTTGCAAATAGGCGCTGACGCAGTCAGCAATCTCGCGGGGTCGGTGTGCAATGTGTTTTGTCATTTGGGTACCTCAATTAGTTTAGTTTGGGTGATATTGTCGGCGTTAGAAATCGAATGAACCTGCGCTACGCACAGCCTCAGGCAGCCAAGTTTCCTGAAGGTGCAGCCATGTCACCGGCTTGGTCATCTCCATCAGAACTGTGGTGAACCGGGCGTTGTTGGCCAAGGCGGACCGGGTCGCTCCTGATTGCCATTCAGTGTAGGTGGCAAGAACATGGTCGCCATGCTCATAGCGAATATCGACATCGCGAATTGCGATGCGAAAATCAGGGTTTGATCCGTAACTGTTGTCAAAGCCCGCTTGCAGGGTGGCCCGGTTCATTACCTGGCCTTCTGGTGGGATGAACTGGATATCCTGATGCAAGCGCGACAGAAAACGTGGATCAAGCTGATCGCGATCGGCAGTGCCGTTAAACCATGCGGCGAAAAAATCGTGCAGACCCACAATTTCGTTGGTGACGGTTTCCAAGGTTGTCATGATTCACGCTCCGGTACTCAGCTCAAAGGGGGAGACAGGCCGCGCCGGTATGACGCGGCCTGCAAGGGATCAGGCTGGGCCGTTATTGTCGATGTCGAGGATCATCTTCCAGGCGCCCGTGTCGTCGCGTTGGTAGACCAGAACCAGGCGGCCTTCAGGGTTACGGACTTCTCCGGTGTCGCGCATTTTCATCGTACCGTAGAAACGGCCCGAAACGACGGCAACATCACCAAAGAACTGCAAGTCTTCAATGTCATATCCCGAGGTAATTTCGGCGGCTGCGATGCGGGGGTTGTACTTATCGCGGATACCTTGCGTACCAATTGTGACGGGCTGACGTTCATTCACGGTCATCGTGTCCGGATGACAGGTTGCGACCATCGCTTCGATGTCACCAGCGTCCAGGCCATTGTTCCAAGCGTTAACGACAGCTTCGATTTCTTCACGTTCAGTCATAATCATTCTCCTGTGTTTCAGTTTCAGTTTCGGCTTGCAAAGACAGATAGGCTCGCTAGATTGATCTGATAATCCGCATTTTAACAAACACACTGTAAGAAATATCAAACAATGGAACGCCAACAATTGAGCGACCTGACAATCTTCGCCGAGGTTGCACGTTCAAACGGATTCCGGGCCGCCGCATCCCGCCTGAACCTTCAGGCGGGTTCGATCAGCGAAGCCGTGCAGCGTTTCGAAGACCGCCTGGGCGTGAGGTTGTTTGAAAGATCCACTCGCTCGGTCGCGCTCACAACTGCTGGCGAAAGGCTCTATTCGCGCAGCCTGCCGGCTTTGTCCGACCTTGAGGTCGCCATTCAGGAACTGGATGATGACAAGGATGCGATTGCTGGCACATTGAAACTCAGCGCGCCATACAGCGCCGGACCGTTCTTCCTTGATCGACTTCTCGCTCAGTTCGCCAAGGAATTCCCGGACGTTCAAGTCGAGCTTATTTATGAGGACGCCAAAGTCGATTTGGTGACAAGCGGTATCGACGCAGCAATCCGGTCCAACACGCTTCTTGAACAGGATACGCACGCCGTACCTCTCGGACCAAAGCTCAAGATGGCCCTGATCGCATCGCCCGGCTATCTCGCAGAGAAAGGCACGCCTGATCGCCCTGACGATCTGCTCGATCACGATGGGATATTCTTTGCCTTTGGCAATTCGGGGAATGTTGCACCCTGGACCTTTCAAGAGGAGGGGGGATCGCGCGTGATCAATCCCAAGCGCCGGATGACTATCAACAATCTGCGGTCCATGGTCGAATTCGCGGCCAGCGGCCTCGGCCTTGCCTATGTCTATCATGAGGCCGCCAGAGATGCGCTGGAGCATGGCACGTTGGTGAGCCTGTTCGAAGATATGGTGCCTGAGTTGCCGCATTATTCGCTAAACTACCGGACGAAGCGACACATGCCTTCCAGATTACGAGCCTTTATAGATTTCGCGAAAAGAACACCCGTCTAGCTTTCGCACAACTGGCGCAATTCTGGTGTGCGATCCGGCTCTCGCTCAGTTCAGGACGGCAACCGAACGCAGCCGCCGGGATGCTAGGTCGATGAAAGTTCGAACCTTTGCAGCCGCCCTGCGGCCTTCGACATGCACAAGGTGAATCGGTAGAGGCTCGGGCTCAAAGTCTTCCAGAACGGTTTGCATTGCTCCGCTCTCTAGGTCGGGCCCGATCTGGTAGGACAGGACGCGCGTGAGGCCCCAACCTTTCCGCGCCACTTCAATGCCCGATGCCACGCTGCTCACTACGAGGCGAGAATTGATCCGGACCGTCTCGTCCATCTCATAGCCGAACCTCCAGTCGACCGATGGGCTAACCGGGCTGATTGCCACGGTGCGGTGCATCTTTAGATCCTCGGGAGATCGAGGAATGCCGTTTTCCGCGAAATAGCCGGGCGCCCCGCACACAACCCGGCGCACACGGCCCACGCGTACTGCAGACAGATCGGACGAGGGCAGATGCCCAATCCGAACGGCGATATCGAATCCTTCCTCCACCAGATTTACGATACGATCGACCATCACCACATCGACGGAGACATCAGGATAAAGATCGAGAAATTCGGTGAGCACAGGCATCACATAGATGCGGCCGAATTCATGCGAACAGGTTAGCCGCAACTGCCCAACCGGATTGGTTGCCGCGCCCGCAGCAGCATCATTTGCCGCCTGCAAGTGCTCCAATATCTGCCGTGCATCCTCCAGATAGGCCTGACCAACATCGGTAAGCCGCACGCGCCGCGTGGTGCGCGTGAATAGCCTTGCGCCCAGGCGTTCTTCGAGCGAGTTTATCCCGCGCGTCACCGAGGGTGGGCTGAGGCCTGTCTTGCGCGCGCCACCAGCAAAGCTCTGCGCCTCGGCCACCGCTACAAACACTTCGAGAGCCTGAATCCTGTCCATATGGCAATCCTATTATAGCAGGAATATGAAATAATCCATTTCCAAAATAGGCCATTCTTCTCTCAGCCGGATGAACTTATTTCCATCGGCATCGGCAGATCATCTGCTCAATTGAATGGAGAATACACATGTCACGCATCCCCACCCCCGCTACGATCGCAGACTCCCCAGAGGCTGCTCGCCCACTTCTTGAAGCGGTTGAGGCCTCTCTCGGTTCCGTGCCGAACCTCTTTCGCCTGGTTGCCAACAGCCCCATCACGCTTGAGGGAATGCTCGGTATGAATGGCGCGCTTTCCAAGGGCTCGCTTAACGCTGCGACCCGTGAACGCATCGCGCTGGCCATCGCCAACTATAATGGCTGCAGCTATTGCAACAGTGCGCACACCTATCTCGCCAAAAACGTCGCCAAGCTCGATGAAGCTGAGATCGCGTCCAATCGCTCAGGCCGGTCTACGGACGCCAAAGCCGATGCTGCTGTGCAGTTCGCACTCAAGATTGCGGAAGAGCGCGGCCGTGTGACCGAAGGCGATATTGCCACAGTCCGGCTCGCCGGCTTTTCCGATGCCGAGATCGTCGAGATCGTTGGTCACGTTGGATACAATATTCTGACCAATTACCTCAACGAAGTGTTCGATACGGAGATCGATTTCCCTGTTGTCGAGGCGGCCCGCGCAGCCTGACCCCGTTGGGAGGTTCGCGGTATTCCCCTCCCCTCACCCTCCACCGCGAACCTCCCTCCCCCCTTTCGCCCAATGCAGGAGTGAAACCATGAAACAGAATGAAGCACCTCGCCCGCCGCTGCCACCGTTTACGCGTGAGACCGCAATCGAGAAGATCCGGCTTGCTGAAGATGGCTGGAACTCGCGCGATCCGGCGAAGGTTGCCCTTGCCTACACACCTGATAGCAAATGGCGCAATCGCGCCGAGTTTCCGCAAGGCCGCAAGGAAATCCAAGAGTTCCTGACCAGAAAATGGGCCAAGGAGCTCGACTATCGTCTGATCAAGGAGCTCTGGGCGTTCGATACGGACCGCATCGCTGTCCGCTATGCCTACGAATATCGCGACGATAGCGGCAACTGGTTCCGCGCCTATGGCAACGAGAACTGGGAGTTTGATGCAAACGGATACATGGCCGTGCGCCACGCCAGCATCAACGAGCATCCGATTGCCGAAGAAGATCGCAAGTTTCGCTGGCCACTTGGCCGTCGACCCGACGACCATCCGGGCCTGTCCGATCTTGGCCTTTAACCAGTCAACCAATCAACAATTTTGAAAAAGGAATTACCTATGAACACCAACTTCCCTGCCAACGCAGCCCCAATCAAGCTTCACCGCGTGGCCAAATCTGGCCACAGCCACCGGGCCGAACTGATGCTTGCCCTTCTCGACCTGCCATACGAAACGGTTGAAGTGGACATGGCGAATGGCGCTCACAAAGCACCTGAATTTCTTGCCATCAGCCCATTCGGGCAAGTTCCAGCAATCGACGATAACGGCACAATGCTGTCGGATTCCAACGGGATCATTGCCTATCTGGCAGACCGCTATGGCGACACCGCTGAATGGGCCGGGCGCGATCCGGTCGAGACGGCCCAGATCCAGCGCTGGCTTTCCGTCGCAGCGGGTGAGATTTTCGCTGGCCCATGCTGTGCCCGTCTCGTCACCGTTTTTGGAGCGCCGTTCGATCATGAGGCCTGCATTGCAAAGTCCCATGCCCTGTTTGAGGTTATGGAAAAGCATCTTGAAGGCAAAAGCTTCCTCGTCGCCGAACGCCTGACGCTCGCTGATGTCGCTGGTTACAGCTATATCGCGCATGCACCCGAAGGTGGTGTCAGCTTGGATGCCTACCCCAACATCCGTACTTGGCTTGGCCGGATTGAAGCCCAGGATCGCTTTGTCGGAATGGCAACGTCGCCCATTCCTGTGGCGGCTTAAGCCAATCAGGGCTAATTTCCTCGCGAGCGCGGCTGATCGCACGGTCAGCCGCGCCCAACATCGCCGATGAAAGGATCGAAAATGACCGCAGGACATCCATGGCATAGCGGCGAGGCGTTGGTTCAAGAGCGCCGCGGCACACCGAGCAACATTGTACTCTCGGTGCCAGATTATATCGAAAAGGATATGCCGCAACAGCACGCGGAGTTCTTTTCTGGACTGCCTTACCTGCCATTGGCGACGCTGGATAAGCGGGGGCGGCCGTGGGTGAGTGTTCTGGTCACCATGTCCGATAGTGATCCTTCAATAGGCATCACAACATCTGGCCCCAACCAGACCGATATTATCGCTGAGGTGAACCCTCATGATCCGTTCGTTCGAGCGCTCGGACCAGACCAGAAACCTACCGATGATGATCGCCGTCTTTTTGCCGGAGTCGGGGTCGACTTCTCCAATCGTCGCCGCAACAAACTGGCAGGACTCATAGAGCCCATTTCACTCAGCACTATCGGCAAAGTTAGCCTGCGACTGATCTCCGATCAGCACCTGGGCAATTGCCCCAAATATATCACGGTTCGCTCGCTGGTGCATGAAAGCTGGGAGGCTGAGCTGGCCCTCGATAGCTTTGATGCGCTCACAGCGGCTTTGCCGCAGGCTTCAAAAGACCTGATTGCTCGGGCAAGCACCGTGTTTCTGGCGACAAAACACAGTGAGAACGCTGAGGATGCGTCTCTGGACCAAGGCGATATGGGCCTCAATCACCGCGGCGGGGCGCCAGGTTTTGTGCGGATGTATGAAGAAACGAGCGGTGACGGCGTCACCACCTATCTGATCCTACCAGACCACTCTGGAAACCGTTTTTATCAGTCATTGGGCAATATCGAAACTGACAAGCAGGTCGGGTTGGCATTCCCGGATTTCACCACGGGCGATGTTCTCTATATCACCGGAGATGCTGAGAATCTGTACGATACAGAAGCAGAAGCAATCATGCCGAGGGTTGGCCTCCTGACCCGCATCCAAGTGACCGGGGCGGTCTTTGTAAAAGGCGCGCTCAACTTGCGACTAGTGTCAGAAGAACAGTATTCTCCTTACAACCCGCCAGTACGATATCTTCGGTCTGAATTGGACGCGATGGGGCATGCGGTTGACGCGCTCGAAACGTCTAACCCGATAGGAGCAACGCTCGTCTCAACCGAGCAGATCTCCGCTACTATTCGCACATTCACCTTTGAATTGTCGGAAACGATTGAGGCGCCCATGCCGGGCGGATTCGGCATCTTCGATTTCTCGGGTATGCTGGATTCTGGGTATAGCCATATGAATGAGGCCAATCCCCAATTGGTGAATGAAGACTTTGTTCGCACCTGGACCCTCTCAAGCGCGCCAGAGTTTGATGCAGAGAAAAACCTGTTCCGGCGGGCCAATCAGGTCAGCGTCACGGTCAAACGCAAACGCGGCGGCCTCATGTCCAACTTCTTACACGAGTACGTGGCCCAACAGATCGAGCAACCAATGCAGGTGGACTTTAAAGGCGCTGGCGTGGGGTTTAGTTGCCTTACTCCAGATGCAGCAGGAGGCCCTCCGACTATTCCGGCGAAGATGCTCTGGGTCGCAGGCGGTGTTGGTATAACCCCGTTCATGGCTATGTGGGAAGGCATAACGAAGATCGCAAAAGTGCTCCCTGATCAGCTGTCTTCCGAAATCGTTTTGGTGTTCTCCGGCCGCGGCGATGACATCAACGTCTTGAGGCATTTTCTGGTGACCAGCAGCGCAGTGCCAGAAAGCCTCAACCTTCGCATCCTCGCTTTCCAAAGCGCGGACCATGCCTCGTCCGAGGATGAAACTGCGCTGGATACCCTAATCCAGGACTTCCCGGGCGCTGCATTGAACATTGAACAAAGGCGTGTTCAACTCTCTGACTTAGAAGCAATCAAGGGCTTAACCGATACAGAGGTATTTCTGTGCGGGCCGGATCCCTTGATGGACTGGAGCAAGGACGCACTTCGCGAGCTCGGCGTCAACGAAACAAATATGCATCAAGAGCAATTTGCTTTCTGATGATGGGCAGGGGTGACAACAAAGATATCGCGAGAGTGTGTGGCGTTGGACATCTGCAGTGAGACGAATAGGCTAGTCCAGTTTCAATCTAACGACCAAGCCCGATCGATGACCAGCACCGACAGGCTTAAGTTCAAACCTAACTTAAATGCCAGTCTGCACGCAACGGATTGTCCGTCGCCACGTTGCCCGCTGCCCCACCATCAAGCATAAATAGCTCCATCAATTATCGATACCCTGACCGCCATTCGTTTGCACCACCCCCTCTTTCAGGACCGCAAATGCGAATCACTTGCATTAGCAAGTGATGAGTGTAGGCGCGGCCAACACCACCAGTTCATTTGTTTAACTGTGAGGGGCGAGACCAGAGGCATGCCCAGAGAAATACAATGCGATTGGGCCGGTCAGATTGGCTGACTTCAAGTGCGCTCTCACCCGGAGAGATCGCCCTTCGCGATGACAAAAGGACAATCCTGCCAAGAAACCATTTGCAAGGAACAATTCTCTGGGTTAACTGAAATGATACGTTGTAACATTCTGCATAAGAGCTAGTCTCCAAATTGTCCGAAATATTGGAATCCTGCGCGGCGGTTTCTGCCTCCTGCGACGTTTTTAGCGCGGTGCGTGACCCCGAGTGCAATCTGGCGATCTGGGAACGCGAAACCTCAAGCAGCTTCGCAAACCTGTTGTCTGATGGATTGGACGACGTGCGTTTCGAAGCATCCTTGTCGCACTTACGCGACCGCCTCGAACAAGCCTTGAGCGACGCCGGATATGTAAATCAGATTGAACGAGATGAATTGATTGCCGACATTGTGATATTGGCAGGCCACTATTGCAGCGTCCTTAGCCTCAGTGACCTCGAGGTGAGGCTTGAGGTTGTAACCACCAATTCCTGCCGCAAATGGCATGCTGACTATGTCAAAGCACGCCTGATCACGACCTATGTCGGCTCTGGCACTCAATGGTTGAACTCTGCAGATTCTGACCGGGTCAAGAACGCAGCGGAGCCCGTCCGTATCAACTCCATGTCAGCGGGCGATGTTGGCATCTTCAAGGGTAAGCTCGCAACGACCAACGCAGCCATTCACCGCTCGCCACCGATCGCGGGAACGGGCGAGAAGCGCCTCCTTTTGGTCCTCAATCCCACAGAGGGCAATTGACATGGACAGCACAGCAAGGATCGACCGGGCGGCGATAGGCTTTAGCTTGGTCTGTGTAGTGCATTGCGCGCTCCTACCCGTGGCCGCGATCAGCCTGCCAATGCTTGGCTTGCTGGCGGACGCAGAGTGGGTCCATTGGTTGTTTGTGTCGCTCTCAATCCTTGCAGCGATCACAATTGCCTTAATCGCGCATGATGCGCACGCGCCGTCATTCATGATCCCAGCATCTATCGGGATTGGCTTGCTGCTGCTTGCGCTTGTCTCAGAATCTTTGGGCCTGGGCGAAACCGCTCCAACAGTTTCCGGCGCCATGCTTTTGGCTAGCGCGCACCTCTATCGACTTTCCCGAAATCACTAATTCAATTCTGAACGGATATTCTAATGCACCTTAATCGGCTCCTCGCCTCATCCTCGTTCATCATCCTTAGCGTTATCAGCGCTCCAGCAATTGCTCAGGACTTTGAGACCTCCGAAAGTGCCGAAACGGCAGGTAGCGAGATTATCGTGACCGATCGCCGGGCGTATCGCGGCGATTTCGAGCCGCTGGAAACGCCAAATGCGGACCAGATCATTGATGAAGATCTGCTGAGGGATGCCAACGCGCTCGATCTAAGCCAAGCACTCGATCTATCGGCCTCAGTCGCGCGTCAAAACAATTTCGGCGGGCTGTGGAATTCGTTCTCTGTTCGCGGCTTCCAGGGTGACATCAATCTGCCGAGCGGTTTCCTGGTCAATGGCTTTAATGCCGGACGCGGATTTGGTGGTCCGCGTGATCTGGCCGGTATCGAAGCGGTTGAAGTCCTCAAGGGGCCACGCTCTGCACTGTATGGCCGCGGCGAACCGGGGGGCACGGTCAATCTGATCACCAAGCGCCCACAGTTCGAGACGTCTGGATACGTGCAGTTCCAAGGCGGCTCGTTCGATTTCTATCGCGGCGATGTCGATCTGCAAACGACATTGGGTGACAATGTCGGCGTCCGTGTTGCGGGCTTTTACGAGGATGCGGGCAGTTTCCGCGAGACAGTGGAGACCGAACGCTTTGGCATCTATCCGTCGATCACAGCACGTCTGGGCGAGAGCACCGCGCTGACATACGAACTGGAATACACCGCGCAGGACATTCCATTTGATCGAGGCGTCGTTTTCTCAGATGAGTTCGGTTTCAGCCCGCGCCGCACCTTCACAGGCGAACCCGGCGACGGTCCAATTGAGACCGAAGTCCTCGGCCACCAGCTTGAATTGCAACACGATTTCTCGGACAATTGGAGCCTGCTGGCAGGTATTGGCTATCGCGACACCTCGCTCACCGGGAACGCCTCTGAAAACAATTTCGGTGGCCGCCAAACCTTTTTCATCGATGGGCAGACGATTTCGCGTTTCTTCCGATTCCGCGATTTCGACTCCGAATACTTCGTCGCGCGGGCGGAGCTGGCCGGTCAATTCGACACCGGCTCGCTCCGCCACAACCTTATCGTTGGTGCGGATTATGACCGCTTCGAGAACAGCTTGTTTATCCTGCGTTTCCGGTCTGGCAGCATCGGTGGAAGACCAATCAGCGATCTTGATCCGGCAGAATTCCTGCTACTCGATGCCTTTAACCCGGTCTTTGGCCAGTTTCCGACGCCGGTACCGGGACCGAACACGGACCGAGAGGAAGTGCTCAAAGGCTTTGGTTTCTACATCCAGGATCAGATTGAGATTACCGAACGATTCCAGATCCGTATCGGTGGGCGCTTCGATGATTTTGAGCAGGACCTGACCAACCTGCGGGCAACACCAGCAACCACAATCACGACCAATGATGATCGCTTTTCTCCGCAAGTTGGTGCGGTCTATCAAGTCGACGACGGGTTCAGCATCTACGCGTCTTACGGTGAGGGTTTCCGCCAACAGACCGGCTCGAACTTTGAAGGCAATCAGTTCGCACCGAACATCACCGAATCGTTCGAATTCGGCGTGAAGGCCGACCTCGGTACCTATCTCGATAACGTCCAAGGAATTGTCACGTTGACCGCATTCCAAGTCGATCAGAGCAATATCTTGGTGAATGACGACAGTCCGGCGGCGACCGCAGCGGGCTTCTTTTCCATCGATGCGGGTGAAGCACGCAGCAGAGGCATCGAATTCGACGCCAATCTCGCCTTTGACAGCGGTTTCAATCTCTTCCTGTCCTATGCCTACACCGACGCCGATTTCCAGACGTCGCAGCCCGACGCCGATTTTGGCGCATTGATTGAGGCTGGTGACCCGCTGATCAACTCCCCTGATCACCAGCTCAGCATTCTGATGAGCCAGGACTTTGACGTTTCGGACGTGCCAGTCACGATCGGCGGCCGGATGCTGCATGTGGGCGAACGCCTTGGCTTCACCGGCTTCGATTTCTTCCTGCCTGACTACACGATCTTCGGCCTGTTCGGAGAAGTCGAGGTTGCCGATGGCTTCATTATTCGCGGGGACATCGAAAACCTGTTTAATGAAACCTATTTCACCAATTCATTCGCCGATGTGTGGGTGCAGCCTGGCGCCCCTACTACGGCGCGCGTTTCGGCACGGTTCTCGTTCTAAGGACAGGTAAGGTTGACCATGACATCTCCGCTTGAAGCCCGTTCACTGGTCTTGGTGCGTGAGGGGAACACCGTGCTCGACGGTGTTTCTTTCACAGCCGAGCAAGGCGAAATTTTCGCTCTGCTCGGCGGCAATGGTGCCGGCAAATCCAGCACATTGCTCACCTTCCTCGGCTTTCTTGACCCGTCCGGCGGCGAAGTGTTGGTGAATGGTACAAGCGTGACAAGTGACATTGCCGCCGCCCGGAATGCGATCGCATACCTCCCCGAGGCCGCGTCGCTCTATGGACATATGACAGCCTACGAAAATCTCGACTATTTCCTTGATCTTGCTGGGAAGTCGGCGAGCAAGGATGAGATCGACGCCGCGCTTGATCGCGTGGCTCTACCGCAAGAGGCTCGCACCCGCCGGTTGCAATCCTATTCCAAGGGGATGCGCCAAAAGACCGCCATCGCCCTCGCTTTGCTTCGTGAGACCCCGATCCTGCTCCTTGATGAGCCGACGTCTGGCCTCGACCCTGTCGCGATCGATGAATTTCACGATCTGGTGAAGACACTGGCCGAGGGCGGGCAGACCGTCCTGATGGTGACCCACGATGTTTATGGGGCCTGCCAGGTTGCCGATAGGGTTGGTTTGCTCCGCCACGGCAAGCTGGTCGGCAGCTTCGCGGCAGAGAACGGCAAGCGGATCGATACAGAAACGGTGCATGCTGCATTCGCAGAGAGGCAAGCGGTATGAGCACGATCACGCGCATAGCGCGCGAGGAATGGCGGCTATGGCTGCGCTCACGGGTTGTGGTCGCTGCCGCGCTGATCGTCGCGGTGCTGATTGCTGCCACCAGCATGCTGACGGCGGGTCGCATCGCCGATGAGCAGTCTCAGCGCACCCAGCAACAGATCGCAGCGGAGCAAACGTTCTTCGCGCAACCGGACCGCCATCCGCACCGCATGGTCCACTACGGCCACTATGCATTCCGTCCGCCGCCCCCACTCGCGGTGTTCGAGCCGGGCGTGGATGCGGTAACAGGTCAATCAATCTTCCTCGAAGGACACCGCCAGAACACCGCCATGTTCGCCGACACCAAGGCGGCAGCCGATCTGGGCGGGTTTGCGGCACTGACCCCGGCAAGCCTGTATCAATTGCTTCTACCTTTGCTGCTGATTGTCTTGGGGCATGCCATGTTCCTGCGCGAGCGGGAGAGCGGGACGCTGGCGGTCATGCTCGCTCAGGGGCAATCAGGTACGAAGCTTGCGTTGGGTAAGGCCGCAGCTTTGCTTGCCGTGATCGCAATCTTCATGGTCCCGTTGGTCTTTGTGGCTGTCTATTCGATCAGCCTCGGCGAAAGCGCGCTCGCGGCAGGCTCAATGGTCGCTGGATACTTCGTCTACCTCTGTATTTGGGGTGCAATTGTCCTTGCCGCCTCAATCCTGCTCAAACAGCGCTCGGTTTCGCTTGGCGCTCTGATTTTTGTGTGGCTGTTTGCTGCGCTCATAGTGCCGCGCTTCGCAATCAACGCCAGCAGTGCTGCTATCGATGCTCCCGGCAAGATCGAGAGTGACCTCGTGATGCTCGCCGAGCAGCGAAAGCTGGGTGACGGGCACAATGCCGCGGACCCCGCCTTCATGCAGCTTCAGGCCGAAGTGCTGGAGCAATATGAGGTGGAGACCATTGAGGAACTGCCGATTAATTGGCGCGGCGTGGTTGCCTCCTATTCGGAGGCTGAGCTGACCGATCTGCTCAATTCCTACGCTGAGGAGCGCATGGGGCTAGAGGCGAGCCAGTCGCGCATCTTCGGACTGTTCGGGCTAGCGTCGCCGACCATCGCGATCAGTTCGGCTTCGCGCACGCTGGCTGGAACTGATCTCGCCACCCACCACCGGTTTCTGCGCGAAAGCGAGGCGCTGCGATTTGGCTTTGTTCAGGCGCTCAATGAAAAACACGCAACAGAGCTCGATTATGCGGCAGACATAAACCGCAACGCTGACGCTGAGGCTTCCCGCCGGGCGCGCGTAAATGCCAGTGCATGGCAGGTACTCGACGAGTTCCGTTTTGAGCCGGACGGCGCAGACGCGCGCCTGGAACGGGCATTGCTATCGTTTGTCATACTGCTCGCCTGGCTCACCGCTGCTGGCGGGATCGTGTATGGTGCAGCACGCCGAGTGAGGCTCTGATGGTTAGAAATCTCATCCGCGAAACCCGCTTCCTCGCAAAGGATCGCGGCGCAATTTTCTGGCTGTTTCTCGCTTTCCTCCTCTCGGTCGTGGCGGTGTCTTTCGGCGTCGCAGAGGTTCGTGAACAACGTGAAACCATCGCGGCCCTGCTCGAAGAGGACGCGGCCGACCGCGCAAATGCACTCGAAGGGCAAGAAGATTGGGGCAGCGCCGCCTATTACGCGTTCCACCTGACCTATGCGCCACCATCTGACTTTGCATTTGCAGCGATGGGGCAGCGCGATAGCAGCCCGTGGAAGCACCGCGTGCGCATGCTCGCATTGGAAGGGCAAATCCATGAGGCCGATACACGCAATGCGGATTTTGGACTCGTCGGACGGTTCGATTTCGCTTTCCTTGCGGCGTCGGTTGCGCCGCTGCTGCTGATCCTACTGCTCTATGACCTGCGGGCATCGGAGCGGACCATGCGTCGCCACGACCTGCTGGTGGCGACCGCCGGATCACCGCGATCGCTTTGGCTGCCGCGTGCGCTGGTGCGTGTCGCTGCGCTGGCATTGCTGCTGCTCATACCCCTCTGGATAGGAACCTTGATCGAAGGGGCTGCGATGGGGCTTGCTTTGCAGGCGACGGCCATAATGGTCGGCTCGCTGCTGATCTGGTGGCTGATTGTTGATCTGGTTAGCCGCGTAGACGCGTCGCCATCCATCCTTCTGACGTCACTGATCGGCCTGTGGCTTGCACTCGCGATCGTTATTCCTGCTGTTTCAAAGGCGGCCATCGAAGCGGGCAACCCTGTGCCCGACGGCGGCGAAATCCTGCTGCTACAGCGCGAGACGGTGAACGATGCGTGGGATTTGCCCAAGGAAGCAACGATGGAGCCGTTCGTTGAGCGGCACCCAGAACTCGCTGACCACACCGAGATCGAAGAAGGCTTTGAATGGAAGTGGTACTACGCCTTTCAACAAGTCGGCGACCAAGTGACAGAACCGCTCGTAGAGGAATACCGCGATGTGCGCCTTGCGCGGGACCGGCAGGCCGGGACCGCTTCGCTATTGTCCCCAATGTCGATGGTCGAGCGCGCTTTTGAGCAGCTGGCCGAGACCGATGCCCGCTCCATGATCGCATATGAAGACCGCGTTCGCGATTACCACGCTGATCTGCGGGCCTTTTACTATCCGCTGATGTTTCCTGAGGAGCCATATGATAGCGAGCTACTGGATGACTTGCCCAGTTATACTCCTGCGTCGTAACGGGTCACCATGATTGGTTTTGTCTCTCGATTGGTCGCTGCCGCTGGTTTAGCGCTTTATGCATCAGTCGCATTGGCTGCTCCGGCGGCTCCATTTATGATTGGGCAAGAAGAAGTCCAGCCAGGATCGCGGGTGGACCTGCGATTGGCAATCGGTGCTGCGGAGGATGAGCCAGCAACTTTCATCCCCATCACGGTCATTCATGGCAACGAAGACGGGCCTGTACTCGCGGCAGTTTCCGGTGTGCATGGATACGAGTTTGCGCCGATCCTTGCGGCGGACCGCTTGGCCGATCGAATTGATCCCAAAGACCTCTCCGGCACGCTGGTCATCGTTCGCATCGCCAATATCCCCGCTTTTGAAGCGCGATCACCCTATGTGAACCCGATCGACCGAAAAAACCTCAACCGCTCCTTTCCCGGCAGCGCACAAGGCAGTTCAACCGAACGGATCGCGGATATGTTGTCGCGCGAGGTCGTCGCGCGCGCCGACTTCCTAATGGACATACACAGCGGTGACGGCGCAGAATTCCTGGAGGCGTTCATCGGTGTCTATGGAGGTCCTCTATCGACCGATTTCGAGCAAGCGCTGGAAGTAGCGCGTGGCTTTGGCTTTCCAAATGTCGTGCGCTACAAAATGAACACGCAGGAGCAAGTCGACACACGCCGCACGCTTAACCGTCAGGGCGTCGCCACCGGCATTCCAACAATCCTGGTGGAGATCGGACAGAATGGCAGCCGTAAAGAAGAGCATATTGAGGCGATTGTGACCGGGGTTGAGAATGCACTCGGGACCTTGGGCATCTGGAACAAGCCGCGCCAAAACGTGCCGCCGGTGTTGCGATTGTTTGAGAGCACGACCGGTGTTAGCGCGTCACATTCTGGTCTCTTCTATCCGGCCGACCCGGAACGTCGCTATTTCTTTGAAGGCGATCTGATCGGCACGATCCGCGACTATTCAGGGCGCGAAGTCGAACGCCTACATTCACCCATAGACGGATATGCTCTTTATGGCCTCCGAGGACCACCCGTCCGCGCGGGCGATGGCGTCATTACTATCGGGAACCCTGTAGATGACTTTTGAAATGCCCTTCTTTGCTCGTTGCCAAGGGTACGGTTGAGGATCCGAAAATTGCGTCGAATGCGGAATGGGTGCTTTGTATCTCTTGGACACTCATAGAGAAATGGCGGAGACGGTGGGATTCGAACCCACGAAAGAGTTGCCCCTTTACACACTTTCCAGGCGTGCGCCTTCGACCACTCGGCCACGTCTCCGCATGCTCTATCCGAGCAGGATGCCCCTAGCGATGCGAAATTTGCTTCGCAACCGTGCTCAAACAACAAAGTGTTAGCACAAACAAAGAAGCGTGCGCATAGGGCGCATGCGCGCCCGTCTACGCCCACCTCAATTAGGCAGGCTCGCGCCTCTAGCTGCCCTCTGCTTGCCGCGCAAGCGGCGAAGTGGCACGGTGGCATTTATGAAGTCACAAATCCTATTCTGCGCGGGCCTTCTTACCGCCGCCATATCGATACCCACGAGCGCTGCGCTCGCTCAAGAAGCACCGGAGGGCGCACCCTCCCCGAACGAGATCGTTGATGCTGCGCCGCAGGCTGAGTGGGTGACAATTGCCCCAGAGGATTTGCTGGTGATGACGCTCGCCCCGGATGCGCAAGGGGCCTCGCGCAAAGTGGTGATCCAGCTGATGCCTGCGCCATTCTCCCAGGGCTGGGTCGGCAATATCCGCAAGCTCGCCCGCGCAAAGTGGTATGACGATATCACCGTCAACCGCGTGCAGGACAATTACGTCGTGCAATGGGGCGATCCCAATTATGACAATCCGGAAGGCGAAGGCGAGGCAAAGCCGCTGCCCGAGGGGCTGAGCGTAATGGGTGAGGAGGAGTATGTTGTCACAAAACCCAACAACGTAATGCGAAAATTGCATGAAAGCTGGGTCAGTAGATTCAATTCGGAATATCCTGACCGCCTCCCTTTGGTGGGATACGAAGCGGGCGACCTGAGAATAGCCGACGTCCCAATTGGGGTTTACGCCGCGTTCAATCACGGCTTTCCATACTCGTTCAAGTTGATCACGAGCCTCTTCGATGGGTCTTTCGCGCCCGCCCATTGCTACGGCATGGTCGGCGTGGGTCGCGGATACTCGCCGGACACCGGCTCTGGCGCAGAGCTTTACACTGTGATCGGCCATGCGCCGCGTCACTTGGATCGCAATATCGCGCTGGTGGGCCGGATCATTTTCGGCATGGAGCATCTCTCCAGCCTGCCGCGCGGGAGCGGCGCTCTGGGCTTCTACACCGCAGAGGAAGCAGACAAGCGCACGCCGATCCTCTCCGTTCGCGTCGCATCCGACCTGCCGGACGGTGAGCGGCCTCAGTTCGAGTATCTCTCGACGGAAAGCGATACCTTTGCTCAGTATGCTGATGCACGCGCGAACCGACGCGATCCGTTCTTTATCGTGCCCGCTGGCGGCGCGGACATCTGCAACATCCCGGTACCAGTGCGGCCAATCTCTGCTGGCGAATGAGTGTGGCGCAGATCACGCAAACAGGCCCGCTGTGGCTGTGGACCGCCTCCAACGGGGTCAGCTGGCACTTTATCACGATTAATGGCGAGGCGGGGGAGACCATCGCCGCCAATGAGGCAATGCGGCGTCTGGAGCTGGGGCGGAAACGCGGGTTCCGTTCGCAAAAGGTGGAGGCCAAGATCGGCGAAACGATCTGGACGACCTCGTGCTTTCCCAGCGATGATGGCGCCTGGTTACTGCCTGTGAAGGCGCCTGTGCGGAAGGCTGAGGGGCTGGCGGAAGGCAGCCAAGTTCAGGTCACTCTGGCGCTAATCTGAGCGCCGAGGGGTCCAGCGCGCTTAGCCCACCACCTTAAGCTCTGTATCCTGAGAATTCAGATCGCTCGCGCTGCGGCGCACGTCCCCGAGGAAACTCGTGGCTTTTTCGCGCAGTGCATCGGCGTGAATGTCAAGCTCGCTGGCGGATGCCAAAACCTGGGCAGAGGCGGATCCGGTCGCCAGCGACGCCTCACGCAAATTATCCAGCTGCGCATCCACTTGCGAAGTGCCATTGGCAACGGTGTCGATATTGCGCGCCAGATCTTCGCCAGAAATTGACTGCTGATCGACGGCGGTCGCAATCACGACCGAGGCGCGTTCAAGCTCGTTGATCTGCGTAACCATAGAATTGAGATCTGCCACGCTCGACTGGGTGGAGCTTTGCATCGCGCCGATCTTCTCAGTCACGCTGTTGGTCGCATTACTGGTCTGGGTCGCCAGCTCTTTCACTTCGGAGGCGACAACGGCAAACCCGCGTCCCGCCTCGCCGCCGCGTGCAGCCTCAATAGAAGCGTTAAGCGCGAGCAGATTGGTGCGTTGAGCAATGGTCTGGATCATCTCGACGATGCTGCCAATCTCATCGGCCGCACTCGACAGATTTGTCATCTTAAGGTTGGCTGCGGTCACCAACTCGCTGGCCTCGCGCGCCAAAGTGGCAGAAGCGCCGGCTTGCTTGCTGATCTCTGCAATCGACAGTGCAAACTCATCCGTTGCCGCCGCCGCCGCCGTCACATTGCGGGTGGTTTCCTGCATAGAGGTGGAGGCCTCTTGCGATTGCTCAGCTGAGCTCTCCGCAAGCCTCACCATGCTTTCCGAGGTTTCTTTGAGCTGCGCAGAGGCTGCGCCAACGGCATCAATCACTTCCCCGATTGAAACTTCAAACCCTCCAGCAAGCCTTTCTAACAGCTCACCTTTATCGGTGCGCAGGCGGTTCGATTCCTGTGCGAGCGTTTGCTGCTGAGCAAGCTCGCGTTCTGCGGCGCTGGCGCGTTCAGCGGTTAGCTGACTTAGCTCCAGAGCATCCTGGCGGAACACCGCAAGCGCGCGGGCCATAGCGCCAATTTCATCTTCACGCTGGGCGTGGGGAATCTCGGTCTGGTCATCACCGCTCGCGATACGCTCCATCGCATCGGTAATGCTGCGCACCATGCGCACCACATTGCGAATGATAACGCGGCCGCCAAAGAAGGAACCAATTACGGTGACGGCCAATAGGGCCATAAAGGCAAGGATTGTCTTGCCGACAATGTTCAGCAGATCGCCAGCCTTTCCGCTGACAAACACGTGAAGGTCATCAACATAGACACGCATCTCGCTGTAGAGAGTGCCCACCTCTTTTTCGACTTCACGGGCTGCGGACGTATCAGCGCCAGCACCGGCCGCAATCGCATCAAGGCGTGCATCCGCATTCTCAATCCGCTCACGGTAATTCTCAAGCGATAAGCGAATGTCAGTTGGCATCATTTCGCCGCCATAGTTGAGCGCTGTTGCAATATCCTCAGCAGCGTCTTCGAGCTTATCAGAGGCGCGCTCATACCCTGCCTGTTCGCCGCGCTCCGTCACATCGCGCAATGACACATAGGCATCGCCCAGCGCCAGTGCAGCATGGCCACTGCGTACCTCTGCAGAGGCAAGCACGGTTTGCCTTTCGCCTTGATTGCCGATGTAGGCAAATCCGCTCAGGATAATGAAGGCAACGATCAGCACCATGGCCGCGTTGCTGAAAATCGCGATCCGCAGATTTCCGACCAGAGAAAAACGATCGAGCCAGCGCCTGCGGCGATCTTCACCTGCGCTCAGATCCGCGTCATCTGCGGCCAGTTCCTCGCCGGTGGCGGGCACGAAATCATGCGCTGAAAAGCTCAATGTATTTTCCTCATACCGCCGCTTGCGGGCGTTTGTGGTTTCTTACATGAGGGGTAATACGAGGGCGGGTTTAAGGAGTGGTAAACGCCAATTTAACCATCAAAGCCCGCGAGAAGCCAACAATTGAGGCGCTGATCAACCGCGCTGCATCAGCTCAATCCGATTGCCGAAAGGGTCGCTGGTGAAAAAGCGTGAGTAGCCTTCAACCGGCTTGTCATCGCGCGTATCCATGCCCGCTTCCATCAGTTTTTCCCGAAGGCCCGCAAGATCGTCAACCAGCATAGCGGGATGAGCTTTTCGCGCTGGAGAGAAATCCGGATCGACTCCGATATGCAGGCTCACTCCGCCCGCCTCAAACCAACATCCACTGCTTGATAGGTTAGCTGGCTTTGGCACCTCGCGCATGCCCAGCAAGCCGACGAAAAATGCACGCGCTTGATCCTCTCCACCAGCCGGAATGGCCAGTTGAACGTGATCAATACCGACTATTCCCACTAAATTCGCTCTGCCTGTGCCACTGCGTCACTCGCGCGCAGCGCGCTCAATATTCGCGTAAGGTGGGCGAGATCCTGCACCTCTGAATCGATCTCATAGGTGGTGAAAGGATGGTCAAGCTGGACCTGATTTAGGCTGGTCACATTCGTCTTGTTCTGCGCGAAGATCCCGGCCATTTCCGCCAGAGTGCCGGGCCGGTCATACAGCGTCACTCTCAGGCGGCCAACGGCGCCAACCGAACGCTTGCCCCAGGACAGATCGAGCCAATCGGCATCGATCCCGCTGGCAAGCTCCAGGCAATCAATCGCATGCACTTCCACCCGCTCGTCTTTGCGGCGTAAGCCGACGATCCGGTCGCCCGGCACCGGATGACAGCAGGTTGCCAGCGTGTAACCAACCTCTGGCGTCAACCCGCGGATCGAGATCACCCGCTCGCGCTTGGACCATTCTGCGTCATCTTCGAAATCGGCGGTCGATCCGGGGACCAACGCCTCCATCACTTCGCGGTCGGTGATTTTGGCCGCACCAATCGCGAACATCAGATCTTCCGGCTCCTCCATTTGGAGGCGTTTCACCGCTTCGCGTATGGCTTTCTTGCCAATCCTGGCGGGCACTTTTGCGGCAATTTCATCGAACAATTTGCTGCCAATGGCCGCCACCTCTGCGCGTTCTTTGAGGCGCACAGAGCGGCGGATCGACGCACGCGCCTTGCCCGTCACCACAAAGCCAAGCCAGGATAGCTGTGGTTCCGCATTCTTGCCTTTGATAATCTCCACCACATCACCATTATTCAACGTGGTGCGCAGCGGCATGTGCCGGCCATTAATCTTCGCGCCGACCGTTTGCGCGCCCAGATCGGTGTGCACTGCAAAGGCAAAGTCGACCGAGCTTGCGCCCTTGGGCAATTGGAACAAAGCGCCCTTGGGCGTGAAGGCGAAAATCCGATCCTGATAGATCGCCATGCGGGTATGCTCGAGCAATTCCTCCGCATCATGGCTGGCATCGACAATCTCGATCAGGTCCCGCAGCCAAGCCACCTGGCCATCGGCGCTGTCGCTCTGTTTGTAGGCCCAATGCGACGCCAAACCGAATTCATTGCGGCTGTGCATTTCGCGGGTCCGGATTTGCACCTCCACCCGCATTGAATTTTCATACATCAACGAGGTGTGGAGCGAACGATAGCCGTTCGACTTTGGCGTTGAGATGTAATCCTTGAAACGGCCGGGCAGAAATTGCCACGTGGTGTGCAGCACGCCCATCGCGGCGTAACAATCCGTCTCGCTCTCGCAGATCACACGAAATGCCATAATATCAGTAACCTGCTCGAAACTAACATGGCGCTCCGCCATCTTTTTCCAGATCGAATAGGGATGCTTTTCGCGCCCCATCACCTCGACCTGAAGGCCCGCCTCGGCCAGCACCTGCTTCACCTTCAACGCGATTGCATCAACCTGTCCGCCATCCTGGCTGCGCAATTGCTCCAGCCGGTTGGTGATGGTCGTAAAGGCCTCTGGCTCCAATTGCTCAAACGCCAGCGCCTGCATCTCGCGCATATATTCATACATGCCAATCCGCTCGGCCAGCGGCGCATAAATATCCATCGTCTCGCGCGCGATCCGCTGGCGCTTCTCAGGTTTTTTGATGAAGTGCAGCGTGCGCATATTGTGCAGCCGGTCCGCCAGCTTGACCAGCAGAACTCGGATGTCCTCGCTCATCGCGAGCAGGAATTTGCGCAGGTTCTCCGCCGCCCGTTCATTCTCTGGCATGGCCTCGATCTTGGACAGCTTGGTCACGCCATCGACCAGCCGCGCAACGTCGGTGCCAAAGTTTTTCTCAATATCCTCAATCGTGGCGAGCGTGTCTTCAACCGTGTCATGCAACAACGCGGTGATGATCGTTTCCTGATCCAGCTGAAGATCGGTCATCAAACCGGCAACCTCGACCGGATGAGAGAAATAGGGATCGCCGCTCGCGCGCTTTTGCGTGCCGTGTTTCTGAACGGTGTAGACATAGGCACGGTTGAGCGCTGCCTCATCCGCCTCTGGGTCATATTCCTTGACCCGTTCCACCAGTTCATATTGCCTCAGCATACCGGTTTCTATGATGCGGCGAAAACGCTCAATATTGCAAAACAATTCCGCAACCGAGCAAGTAAATATCAAACTCTTAGCGTCATAAGGCCCTGGCACAGTGACGAGATTGAGGGAATTGACGCATGAGCATCGCAGTAAAACTGAGCGCCACGGCGCTGGTATTGGGCGCGGCCGCCGCCGCTGGCTGTCAAAAGGCGCCGATCACACCCGCCAATCAGATGTGCGATTTCAAGACGATCCGCATGAGTGTAGGCGTGCCAGTATCACGCCCGGCGGACCTTGCCGAACGCACGCCATCCCCGCTAGCCGGAGAGATTGAGGCCAGCCTGCGCGCTCATGACCGCCTGCGACAAGGCGAAACGGCCAGCCTGCTCGCACTGTCAGGCGGCAGCGAGCATGGCGCATTTGGCGCAGGCATTCTGGCCGGATGGGGCGGCACAGGCGATCTGCCAGACTTTCAAGTCGTCACCGGGATCAGCACTGGCTCCATCCTGGCCACCTTTGCCTTTGTGAACGATGCAGAGGGCGCGGTTGAAGGCTACACGATCAATTCCGAAAGCGAACTTATCACTGTCTATGCCAAGCCGGACCATGGCAATCCAGGCCCGGCAAATTTCGCCAGCCTGGTTGAGCATGGGTCGTTCGCCAATCTGGAGCCGCTGCGCGCCCGGCTTAAGAGCTTCATAGACGGCGACGTACTGGCCAAGGTAGCCAGCCGCTACGCCGCTGGTGCGCGTCTCTATGTCGGCGCGACCGATGCCGACACCGGCGATGCGGTGGCGTTTGATCTGGGCGATATGGCGACCCGCTATGTCAATGCAGAGGAAGCGGACCAATCGGCGATCCAGGATTGCTATGTCAGCGCAATCATCGCCAGCTCATCCTCGCCAATCGCCGCCCCGCCCGCCTTTATCGACAACACCATGTATATCGATGGCGGCACCCGTTTCGGGCTCTTTTCAGACAGCGTGTTGGAAGCATTCTTCCGCCGCCAGAATGGGCTGACCGATGCCTATGAGCTGGAGGAAGAGATAGCAGCCGAGCAAGAGGATGACGTCCCGACGCCAGTCCAATCGCTCGCCCCGGTTGTCTATGCGGTGATCGACGGAACACTCGATCTCTCCAAGCGCCACTGCCCGAAAAAGGACAAGAGCCTGTGCACCAAAGACAAACCAATGGGCGGCAAGGACGGCGCGCATAAGGATTGGAACATCCTCGATCTCGCGCTCACTTCGGAGCATATTCTGGTCAACGAGGTCTACCGCTTCTCCGCCCTAGCGGTGGAGGCTAACGCGTGCGAAGAAGCCGGCTGCTTCAACTTCCTGCGGATCGAGAAGGACGTGAACGATTTCATCTATGGCATGCCAGCGGGCGATGGGTTTGAAGAGTTCCTGACCTGCCCAGAATGGCAAGAGGTCGACATCGAAATCGACGATCCGATCGAATTTCACAAGCGCTATATGCGCTGCCTCATTTCCTATGGGGAGGAAAAGGTGAGTGTGGCTGGTTGGGGCAAAAGCTAGGGCTAGCCGCGCGCACCAATTGCGGCTCCGATCCTATCACGGATCCTGCCAATCAGTGGGACTCGCGCAGCCAATGGCAAACCATATGCCCCGATCAAAGCCAGCGCAGTGCACGGAACCAATCTGGCGGTGAACACCACCGCAAGCAGCGCAAGAGGGCCAAAGCCGAGCAGCGCGCAAGCGACAACGGTTAGGCGCGGTGTCCATGGCAGCATGGCCATACCGGCCAGAAACCACAGGCCATATCGCCTGAATTGATCGGTCGCCTGCGCTAGTGGACCATTTGTTTCATCAGCAGCAAGAAACAGACTGTGGTCCATTCCCAAACTTTGCAGCGCCAAGGCGACGGCCCCCGCACCCAGCGCTGTACCAGCAGCAAAGACAAGGGTGAATATCCACCAACGCGCCGGGGCCAGCATCGACAATCCAGCGAGCAGCAATTGGTTGGGCATGATCGGGACAAGGAAATCCGCCGCAGGAAAAACCGAAACGGCTGGCGGCAGCCACGGCTTATGTGCTCGCGCCGCTGCCCAGGTACCCAATCTCAAAGCGAGCGGTTTGCGCATCCCCTCACCCACGGCTCAAAATCCGATAGCCAAGCGACGGTGACAGCCGCATGATCGCACGCAAAAGACGGGTCTTGCCGACATCGATCACCGGCTTATCGCGCTCCATCCCAGTAATGATTTGGGCGGCACATTCGCGGGCAGTCAATTTTCCGCGCCCCCGCCCCTCCGTCATGGCGGTGTCAACCAGCGGCGGCAGCGCCTCAAATATCTTCAGGTTTTTTGCGCGAGCTGCCGCCTGATAACGCAGCGCACGCGAAAACGAGCCCAGCCCTGCCTTCGTCGCGCAATAGACTGGTGCAGATTGCTTCGGCGCTAATGCAAGGCCGGATGTAACATTGCAGATCGCTGCCTCCTTGTGGCGAAGCAACATTGGCATGACATGTAGGCCAAGCAGAATGGGACTGGCAAAATTGAGCTCGATCTCTTGCGCGATAACGCCTGCATGCTCGCCAGCATCGGGCGCGACGCAATCGTTCATCACCTGCATGCCCGCATTGTTGATGAGCACCGAGCATTCCGGGTGCTCAGCGATCAAAATCTGCGCCAGATTGACCGCGCCGCCAGATTGCGACAAATCGCATTCGATGAAGCTTATCAACGTCTCGCCAATCTTGTCTGGCAAGTCACCACGAGAGCGCCCGGCACATATGATTGCCGCCGCCCCCCGCTCGGCCAGTTGGTCGCTCATTGCCCGGCCAATTCCCCGGCTCGCACCCGTGATGCAAATGGTTCGATTTTGAAAATTCATCAGTTCTTCCTCTTTCCAAGTTGCGTAACCTTTGGCAGGCTTTGTGTGCAAACCGATTGATCGAGGTTTATTGGAACAGAAAAATCCTGGAACGCGCCTTGCCGCATTGCTTGAAGCCCGCGCGATCGAGGCGGATGAGTGGCGATTGCGCGAATATTCCCTCGGGTCTGACGTTTTCGCACCGCAATCGGAAACACCCCCGATCTGCGTTCTCAAAGGCGGACTGGTAAAGCTGTATTATTTGGTGGCCGAAGGCGACCAGTGGACCAAAAGCTACATCATCGACGCGGGCGTGTTTGGCCCCACCTCCGCAAGTGCACAGTTCACACAATTTGGTGCGAGCGCGCTGGAGAATTGCACGATTGGGCACATTTCGCTCATCTGGTTGAGCCAGCAATTGCAGCGGGATGAGCAACTGGCAGGTGCCCTAGGTGAGTTTCAAAACTGGCTGTTTGAGCGCAAACGCAAACGCGAAGAGGACCTCCTCTGCCTATCCGCAGAGGATCGGTATTTGAATTTCTTGAACAGCGAGCCGGAACTGGCCCACCGCCTGGAACAGCGTGAAATTGCATCGTTCCTGCGCGTGACGCCGGTGGCCCTTAGCCGGATCAGAAAGCGGCTAAAGCAGGATCGCAAGATCCCAGCTTGATCAGCTCCAGGTGGCTCTGGGCGGCAGACTCATCAGGATCGCATCAATATTCCCGCCGGTCTTCAGACCAAACAATGTCCCGCGATCATAGACGAGGTTAAACTCGGCATAGAGCCCGCGATACTCAAGCTGGCGGGCGACGTCCTCGTCGCTGAATTCGCTGTTCATGCGGGCGCGCACCAGCTTGGGATAGATGTCGAGGAAGGCTTTGCCGACGTCCTGAGTGAAGGCGAAATTGCGATCAAACGCCGCCTCGTCCTCGCATTCCAGATGATCGTAGAAAATCCCGCCAACGCCGCGGTGTTTATCGCGGTGCGGAATGTAAAAATAGTCATCCGCCCATTTCTTGTACTTCTCATAATAGGTCGGATTGTGGGCCATGCATGCGGCGCGCAGGCTGGCGTGGAATGCCTCGGTGTCTTCCTCATTAGGGATCGGCGGGTTGAGATCCGCCCCGCCGCCAAACCAGGCCTTACCCGTGGTGAGGAAGCGTGTGTTCATATGCACGGCGGGCACGCGCGGATTGGTCATATGCGCCACCAGCGAAATGCCGGTCGCAGAAAATCCGGGGTTCTCCGCGCTCGCGCCGTTCACCTGGCCCGCAAACTCCTTGCTGAAGCTGCCGCGCACGGTAGAGACATTGACGCCAACCTTCTCAAACACTGTACCCTTCATCAGGCCTTGCGTGCCGCCGCCGGGGTCAGAATTGCCTTCCTCTTCCCGTTCCCACGGCGTGTAGGCAAAGCTTGCATCGGATCCGGCTTCGCGCTCGATCGCTTGAAACTCAGCGCAAATCTGGTCGCGCAGGCTTTCAAACCACATGCGTGCTTGCTCTGTGTTGGATTGCCTCTCGCTCATAAATCTCGCTCTCTTGCCGCTCTGTCACCTACACCGCGTCAACTGCGCGATGACAACGCCGCTGTCCACCCGCTTTGACGTAAATCAAATAGGCACAGCGAATGCAATCATCGCGGTTGCATTATCGCGCTAGGCCCGCCAGATGAGACGCATGGTTCACCTTTCGTTCGCACCATCTGATTTTGCCGCAATGGAATTTGCCGGTGAGGAAATGGTGCTGCTGAAGAACAATGCGCTGTATTGGCCGCGGGAGCGCGCCTTGCTGGTCGCGGACCTGCACCTGGAAAAGGGCAGCTTCTATGCGCAGCACGGGCAGATGCTGCCGCCTTATGACAGCCGAGAGACGCTGGAACGGCTGGCAGATAGCGTGAAGGCGACCGGCGCGCAGCGAGTGATCACTCTGGGTGATAATTTCCACGATGATGATGGCACGCACCGGCTGGATGATTACGCCGCTGGCATGCTGGAATCGCTGACCCGCGCGCTCGATTGGGTGTGGATCACCGGCAATCACGACGAGAATATGCAGCGCTCTTTTGGCGCGCAATTGACCGAGGAGCTGGAGGTCGGCAGCATTGTTCTGAGGCATGAGGCGAAGGCAGGCGAGACGCAGCCGGAGCTGTCCGGACATTATCACCCCAAGATGCGCCTAAGGGTGCGCGGCCGCCATATCGCCCGCCCCTGCGGCGTCGTGAGCCGCGGAGAAGCGCGCGCAGACCGGATGATCCTGCCCGCCTTTGGCGCTTACACCGGCGGCATGGATGCTGGCGATCCGGTGATTTTGGATGCGCTGAAACCCGCGAGCCAGATTGATGCCGTGCTGCCCGCGAAGGGGAAATTGGCACACTTCCCATTATATCGCGCTGCGGCGTAAGACTCATCTGGCATTCGCCTGTATTTGCTCTTACATAACGCGCTGCACACTTTGGCTATTACAGGAGAACACACATAGCCCGTCCACCTCGGCGTTCGATGGCCCCGCCAATCAAAAGCGGCCCTCGCTACGATAATTTCATTCAAGTTCCCAAGGTCCGCGTGATCGACGAAAACGGCGAGAATCTCGGCGTTATGATCACGGCTGAAGCCACCGAGCAGGCCAATGAAGTTGGTCTCAACCTGGTTGAGGTTTCGCCCAATGCAGACCCGCCCGTGTGCAAATTCCTGGATGTCGGCAAGTATCGGTATGAGGCCCAGAAAAAGGCCAATGCTGCGCGTAAGACCCAGAAAACGCAGGATATTAAAGAAGTCAAAATGCGTCCCAACATCGACACGCATGATTATGACGTGAAGATGCGCAATGTGAACAAATTCATCGAAAACGGCGACAAGGTGAAGGTCACCTTGCGTTTTCGCGGGCGTGAAATGGCGCACCAACATCTGGGCATGGATTTGCTCAAAAAGGTGCAGGCTGACGTCGAAGAGATTGCCAAAGTCGAAGCATTTCCGCGCCTAGAAGGCCGGCAAATGCTGATGGTGCTCGCCCCGAAATAGGCACGAACACTCGATACAGACCCGCAAAGGCGGGCCCTCGAAAGAGCGCTCGCCTTTTGCTTTTCCAGCTTACCTTCACCCCGGCGCGCCGCATTTCTCTGATCCCGCTTGCACTTGCGGGCTTTGCGCGCGAGTAATGCGAGATCGCCGCGAGCATTCCAGCGCGCGGCCACAGCACGGGGACCGATAGCCAGTATGAGCGCGCGCATGATTGGCCTGATCCTTGGCCCGCTGGTCTTTGCCATCACCGCGATCACCGCCCCGCCCGCCGGCATGCCGGGCGAAGCGTGGCTGGTCGCGGGCCTGGTGGTGTGGATGGCCGCCTGGTGGATGACGGAGGCTGTGCCGCTGACGGTGACGGCGCTGCTGCCGTTTGTGATCCTACCCTTTGGCGGGGTGTCGACCGCGCGCGAGACGGCCAGCACGTACTATTCGCCGATCCTGTTTCTGATCTTGGGCGGCGCGTTTCTGGCGCTGGCGATTGAACGCACCGGCCTGCACAAGCGCCTAAGCCTGGCGATCCTACGCGTCGTCGGCAAAGGCGGCGGGCAGACGCAATTGCTGCTCGCATTTATGATCTCCGCCGCGCTGCTCTCAATGCTGATTTCCAACACCTCGACCAGCTTGATTATGATGCCCATGGCGCTGGCGGTGCTTTCTGGAGGCGCGCTTTCGCGCGCAGCCGAGCCTCCCGCTCCCTCCGCCCTTCCACCCGGAACAGTTTCGGATACGATCCGGGTGGAAGGGCGGAGGGAGCGGGAGGCCCAGCCCCAGGTTTCGGCGGATGCCGAAACCGCACTCGACAAAGAAGGCCTCTCCGGCGCTTTGCCGATGGGCATTGCCTTTGCCGCCAGCATTGGCGGGCTCGGCACCATTGTCGGATCGCCCACCAACGCGATTGCCGTCGGCCTGCTCGACACGATGATCGGGGTGGAGATCACCTTTGCCCAGTGGACCCTGTTTGGCCTGCCGATTGTGATCGTCGGCGTACCGCTCGCCGCGCTGATCATTGCCAAGTTTCAAAAGGTGTCGCAGCACCCGTTTGATGTCGCCGCCGCGCGCGATGCGATCGAGACCGGCACTGCCTGGACCACACCGGAGAAACGGCTGATCCCGGTCGCCGTCCTCACCTTCTTCGCGTGGATGACATTGCCGTTGGTCAAACCGTACTTGCCGGAAGGGTCATGGACCAATGGCACGATTGCGATCCTGGCCAGCTTTGCGCTGTTCCTGCTGCCTGATGGTACGGGGCGCGCGCTGCTGAATTGGAAAGAGGCCGACCGCGCGCCATGGGGCGTGATCATGATGTTTGGCGGCGGCTTGGCGCTGGCGGGCGGCATGCAGGCCTCTGGCCTGGCCACATGGCTGGGAGAGGCGTTGTTGCCGCTGGAGAACCTGCCGCTGATCGTGGTGGCTCTGTGCGTGGTGGCGATGATCGTGGTGATCACCGAATTCGCCAGCAATGTCGCAACCGCAACCGGCATTATCCCGGTGATCGCGGCGCTGGTGGTGGCTCTGGGCGCAGACCCGCTGCTGCTCGCGATGCCCGCTGCACTGGCGGCGAGCTGGGGCTTTATGCTGCCCGCCGGGACCGGGCCAAACGCGATTGCGTGGTCCACCGGACGGATCAAGATAGAGCGGATGGTCGGCGCAGGCCTGGTGCTCGATATCGCCGGGATATTCCTGATTGTGGGCATGGTGTGGGGAATTGCTTTCTTGTTCTAACGCTTTCGTAGCCACCCGCAACTACGCGACCTTCGGGTCGGATAAGCAAGGAAATCACACACCTGATGGCGTGCAAAACAATCGAAGTGGCGGTGCTCGTTATGGGCGCTTAGACTCAAACACGGACGCTAGAACTCCTTGCCTGCTTTCCCAAAAGCGGATGGAATTCGCACTGCTCCGATACTTCACAAATTGGAGGTGTAAGCGGACGGCCTCAAAAGCAGGCTTGGGCTCGCCCATCTACCAACCTTGCCGCGAGTTGCAGTCAGTCCGTCGATCCTCGAAGAAACAGACCTATTTGACCGAAACGGCCTTTTTCCAAGCCGGACGGTCCTGCAGTCTTTCGAAATACGCTTGCACGCGATCTGGGACGGGCAATCTACAAATCGCGTTTGCCAGAAATAGGCTGTATCCCACAGAGATATCAGCGGCTGAGAAGCGTTCTGCGGCGATGAATGACCTTGCGCTAAGATGGTCATTGAGCATCTCAAAAGCCTTCTCAGCTTGAAACTTCACATAAGCTTCAAAGCCTTCGGAAACTGCATATTTATCGATGCCCATCATCTGACCGAGATAGACAGCGAGATAGTGCGATAGGCCGCTTTCGGCCATGTGGAGCCAAGTCAAATAGTGCCCAAAATCCCCCTCTTCGGGCGCTACGCTAAGGGGAGATGGACCGTGTTTCGCCAGAATGTATTCGAGAATAACGGTCGATTCCAAAACAAGGTGATCGTCATCATAGAAGGCGGGCACCTTGCCCATGGGATTGATCTCTCGGTAAGCATCGGACGCAAAATACTCTGCGTCATAGCCAATCGTCTTCAGCTCGAACTCGAGTCCCATCTCTTCGAGTAACCAAAGAGGCCGGAGCGAGCGCGAATTCGGCGTGTGAAACAAGATCAAGGGGCCGGGTATCCTATGATTGCCTTTCTTTCAGCCGGACAATGACTTTGCCTTCGACTTTTCCGTCCGCGATATGCGTCGCCGCTGTCACCGCATCTTCGAACTCAAAGACTTGGCTGCTTGAAAGATCAATCGCGCCCTCCTGCCAGTGTTGGATCAAATCCTGATGGGTTTCGAGCACCTGATCTGCGGTCCAGCCAACGGGCATTGCGCCCAAGAGTGAGATGTTCTTCATCACCGTTTCTGGCAGAGCGATGCGCGCCCATTCACCGCTGGCATAACCGATCACAACAAACCGCCCTTCGAAAGCGATCGCATTGAAAGCAGCGCGTGCAGCTTTGTCTCCAACAGGATCGAAGATGACCGAGGCGCCTTTGCCGCCTGTGAGCTCAAGAGCTGCCTCGGTTATGTCTTGCTCACGCCTGTCGATGACATCATCTGCGCCGATGCTTTTGCAGAAAGCGGCCTTTTGCGAGCCGCCAGCAACGGCGATAACGCGGGCGCCCTTGGCCTTTGCCAATTGAACCGCTGCATTGCCCGAGCTGCCGGATGCACCGAGCACCAGCACGACGTCGTCTTTTGTGATTTTCGCGCGCCGGACGAGAGCGACCCATGCCGTTTGATAGGGTATATAAAGACCTGCTGCCTCGGTTCCGCTCATTTCATCGGGGATGGGGAATAGGCCAGTTAGTACACCATAATCGGTGCCACTTGCCCGCATCAAGCATTCTTCGGCCAAACCGCCAGCTTGGGCTTGGAAAAGAGTAGGACCAACCACGCGGGTACCGATTAGCGCTTCATCGACACCTTCACCGGTGGCGATCACCTCGCCCGCTGCCTCTTGCGAAGGCGTAAACGGAAGAGGCGGCGTCAAAGGGTAGTTGTCGCGGCTCATCAAGACATCGGGCAGGCCCAAGCCGCAGGCTTCGACTTTGACTTTGACCTGACCGGGGCCGGGCACCAGGCTTTCGACGTCCTCAAGCGTCCAAACATCTTTCGGCTCTCCGAACGATTCAACTACCCATCTACGCATTTTGCACTCTCTCTTTTGGCTTGCGGCTCAATCGGTGGGGACGTCGTTCCAGCCAGTGCCGGGCTTTGCGTATTGCCCGATCTTGAACTTACCCAGTTGGGATGCGTGCACTTCATCAGGGCCATCGGCGAGACGGATGAAGCGCTGCGTGGCAAGAATATTGGCCAAGGGCACATCATCGCTCACACCCATGCCGCCGAAGATTTGGATCGCGCGATCTGCCACTGTTTGCGCCATTTGCGGGGCCACTACTTTGATCGCTCCGATCAGATCTTTGGCGTTCTTGGCACCTTGACGATCAATCGCATCAGCAGCCTTCAACGTGAGGAGGCGAGCCTGCTCGATATCGCAATAGCTCTTCGCGATTTCCATCCGAATGCTGGAGCGATCCGAAAGCATTCGGCCAAAGGTTTTGCGCTCGGTCGCGCGTTGACACATCAATTCAAGCGCAAGTTGGGCTGATCCGATCGAACGCATGCAGTGGTGAATGCGGCCAGGGCCAAGGCGCCCTTGCGCGATTTCAAAGCCGCGCCCTTCGCCAAGAATGATGTTCTCTTTGGGAATGCGCACATCCTTCAAATGCACTTCGCAATGCCCGCCGGGAGAATGGACATCACCGAACACGGTCTGTGCGCGGATAACCTCTACGCCGGGCGTGTCGCGGGGAATGATCACTGTTGATTGCTGCGAATGGCGTGGGTTCTCTGGATTGGTCTGTCCCATCATCAGCAAGACTTTGCTGCGTGGGTCCATGATACCCGAAATCCACCATTTCTTGCCATTGATGACATAATCATCGCCGTCACTACGAATTTCAGTGCGGACATTCGTCGCATCGGAGCAGGCGTGGTCAGGTTCGGTCATCATATATACCGAACGAATTTCCCCGGCGAGCAGGGGCTCTAGCCATTCCTTTTTTTGGGCATCGGTGCCGAATTTAGCGAACACTTCCATATTGCCGGTGTCAGGCGCAGAGCAGTTAAAGACCTCGCTGCACCAAGCATTGCGGCCCATAATCTCAGCCAAGGGCGCATATTCCAGATTGGTCAGGCCAGGGCTGTATTCGCCATATTCCTCAGGCAGGAACAGATTCCATAGACCAGCTGCTTTTGCTTTTTCTTTGAGCGGTTCAAGGCCAGGCCAAGGCTTCCAGCGATTGACCGGGTCGTGGTTCCATGCATGGACCTCATGATCCACAGGAAGAATATTCGCATCGACAAAGGCTTGCAATCTGGCGATCAGGCCTTGCGTTTTTTCGCTATATTCAAAGAGCATACTATGGGTGTCCTAGATTGTGATTACCGGGCTGGGTTGGGGCAGGTCGTCACAGCGTGAGCCCGCCATCTGCGATGAGAGTGTGCCCCTGCACGTACGAGGCAAGCGGCGATGCAAGGAACATGGCCGCGCCAGCCATATCTTCCGGAGTGCCCATGCGGCGAAGCGGGATCGAGCGCAAAGATGCCTCTTTGCGCTCCTCATTCTCGGTAGTGACGGCCGTCAGTTTAGTTGGCACCAATCCCGGTGCGAGCCCGTTCACCCGTATCCCGTCACGCGCCCATGACTGGCCGAGCGTTTTGGTAAGGCTGATCGCGGCAGCTTTAGAGGCGGCATAAGCTGGGTTGCCTATATTCGCCTTCAAGCCAGAAACCGAACTGACAATCACAATTGAGCCTTTGGCTTCGCTTAGCATTGGCTTGAATTTGGTCGCCGTATGCATGACCGAGTTGATATTGATGTCCATCACGTCATCCCAGCCCGGCTTGGCATATTCCGCCTGCTTGTACCGGACGAAGCCCTGCGACTGCACGAGCACATCTAGACTGTCGAAAGGCGGCTGGTAGGCGTCCAGCTCGTCGAAGTCCGCGACATTGACTTGTCCGTAATGCAGGCCTTCCAAGTCAGAGCCTTCCTCAGCCGAGTAGTCGCTTGCCTCTGCGCGCGTGCCCCAAACATGCACCTCGGCCCCGCGCGCGCGGAAACCATGGGCGATGCCATTCCCGATCCCGCTGGAGCCGCCGACAACCAGCACCCGCCTTCCCGAAAAGTCCAAATCATTCATAATTGGTTCCCTCTCAATTCTTCGCGATCAATCGGTGCGCGCGATCGAACAGTGAAATTGTCATTGCATGCAGGCGATCGCCGGTTTCTTTGGAGGCCTTGCCAGCGCTCGCGCGGGCATGGGTTCCCTCCAATATTGCTCCCAATTTGAAACACGCGAGCACACCGTACCAAGCGACCGCGTCCAAACTGCGGACCGTGTGTTTGCCATAGTGTGCAACGAGTTCATCGAGATCTGGGAAGCCTTCCCAAGGTTCGATATTACCGACGGTTGGTGTGTGGTCATCCGCCCAAGTTGCCATGACCCACCCAAGGTCGATCAAGGGATCGCCAATGGTGGCCAATTCCCAATCGACAAATGCGGCCAGTTCGGCGCTGTCATGGGCAAACATCGTGTTGGCCAAATGGCAATCGCCGTGAATGATGCCTGGCGTGAATTCCTGAGGTAGGTTGTCCTCAAGCCACATGACGATTTTTTCGACGTCGGGCAGCTCCTTAAAGCCAGTCCATTCGTCAAATGCGGCATAGCTTTCGAGCTGCTTCATCCACCGGCCCGATTGCCGCTCTAGAAAACCATCGGGCTTGCCGAAACCTTCCAGTCCCGCAGCCTTGTAATACACTGCTCCAAGGGCTGCCATTCCTTCGATATAGGAATATCCCATGCGCTGTCGGATCGCCGGGTCGTTAGAGTGAAGCGGCGGCAGACCGTTGGCCGGATTGAAGCCATCAACAGGCGACATCAGATAGAAGCAGGCGCCAAGCACGTCTTCATCGTCGCAGCTCGCGATGAATTTAGGATGTGGCACCCCAGTTGCGACTAGCGCTTCCAAGACGCGTGCCTCGCGTTTCATCGTGTCATTGGAATTCTTGCGCAGATGGAGCGGCGGTCTGCGCAGCACAAACTCTTGGCCGCCACGGTCAAAACGCAGGAGGATGTTTTGGGTCCCGCCCGCCAGAAGCTGCATATTGCTAAGCGGTCCGCGTTCCAGTCCGATATCGTCCATCCAAGCTGTTAGAGCTTGCAGATCGACCGGTATCGATTCTCCGCTTGATTGATTCGACATAATGCAACTGTATTAATCATCTGCATTATTGCAAGCTGCAATTGCCTGTGGTCTATATGCGGCTGATATGAGCAAACTGTCTTCGAAAGTGCGCAGCCCTTCGGTTGAGAGGCTCAAGGCCGAGGCACAGCGCCTCTTTGCCAATCGAGGCATCGACGGCGTTACCGTGCGTGACATCGCCGCGGCCGCAGGGCAAAAGAACCCTGCCGCTGTCGGTTATCACTTTGGTTCGAAGGAGGCGCTGATCCGCGAGCTTATCGTGGATGGTGCTAAAGTCATTGATGATCGCCGAAACGATCAACTTGATGTTCTGGAAGACAGCGGCGGCCCGGCCAGCATTTCTCAAATCGTCGATATTCTGATCTATCCGTCCGTCAATCTGGCAGCGCCCGGTGAAACAGACACATACAACCGCTTCCTCTGCATGCTTACCATGTCACACCGCGACTTATTTGACGATGCTCTGGAGGGGCGCTGGAACTCTGGGTATCAGCGCTGCCTCAAACATCTGCGCGTGCTGATGCCAACAAAAAGCCGAACCATCCAAAACCAGCGCTTTGTCTTTCTGGAATCCTATCTTGGCGGGGTGCTTAGCGCGCGCGAGACAAGGCTAGATGATAAGAGCCGTGCTCACCCAACTTGGAACGACAAATCAACGCTAGCGCATTTCGCAGCTACGATTACCTGCATGCTGGAAATGGAGTAAAAACGGGACAACGGCTGAAATTGGGTCGTTAGCAGAAGCCTTAAACTCGGAGAAGTAGCGTCAGCTTTTGCGGTTCCGTTTCCCATTGGCTGCCGTTCAGCTCCAACCCCCAATTTCAGAGCTCACGGCTTACTATATGCCATAACGAGCCAGGTTGAATGACACCGCCAAACAAAGCCTTCACCACATCTTGCGGGTGCGGCTTTTGTCGCTGTGCAGGTCGCCGCCGGAAATCCGATCCCAGAAGCACCCTCCGACGACCTGTTCCGCATCATAGGTTTTGACCAGAAAGCTCTCCAGCGGATCAGTCTGTTTCTTGTTCGGTATCTCAAAGGTCCACAGGCGAAAGCGCCCGCGTTTGTTCTCTGCCAGCACGCTTTTTATAAAGGCGTGGGGCACCGGCACGCTGATGCCAAAGTCCGCCTGATCCTTGCCGATCCGCTCCACCTTCTCACCAAAGTAAAACACCGGGCAGGTCAGAACATAGGTCTCCAGCGTGCTATCACGGGCATCAAGCTCGCGGATTTCCTCCTCCAGCTGGCGCCAGATGCCGCGATTGAACATCGGCCGTTGCGGCGACATGTTGGACAGCAGAAACGTCTCGGAATTTTGGATATCCTGCAAATCCTGATTGGCGCTGGCGACCAGATGGCCGCGATCAAACCCGCTGCCCTGATAGGCCTTTAGACCCGCACGAAACCGCTTCGGAATGCGGGTGTCGGCGCGGAAATTATCGAGCCGCTCGACATCCTCCAGACTGTTCACCAGTTCACGGTCGCGATTGATGATCTCCAGCGTCCATTTGGCTTGGCGGAAATACCAGGAATAACCGATGGTGAAATGCCGCCCCGTCATGATCTGGTCGCATGGCGGCGCGCCGTAGCGCAGCTCTCGCTGCATTTGGAATGGATCGTTGATCATTAGGCACCCCCACAATGAAACGCCTGAATTGAGCAAATATCAATCGGCGCAATACTCTATGATCGTGCAACACTAGCATGCGGACGGGAAGCGTGATTGTAAATTTCCTACATGCAGCAAATGGATTATCAGGGGGCTATGAACCGACCCTCGCCTTTGATCGGAAAAATCGATTACAGGCCGCGTTTTGATCGAATGGATTTTTGGCTCAAGACTGTGTTCCAGCCGTTCCAAGCGTGCCCCACCAGCGATGAGTTGAGTGCGCCCTCTCGCTGTGCCGTAGCCACCCGCACCCTCCGCCCTTCCACCCGGAACCTACCAGGATACCATCCGGGTGGAAGGGCGGAGGGTGCGGGTGGCTACGGTCCACAAACTGAGACTCCGAACCGGTTGCAAGGGCAACCATCGCGCGATAGTCAATGCGCGTTGTATGGGCCGAGTGGAGAGGCGTTCCTGCGGAGGTTAGGGACGGGAGCTGCTCGGACTGCTCAGACTAGCTCCTGCCTTCCTGGGGGTGTGACTAAGGAAGGATGCCGGCCATCATGACCGACGCAATCGACGCAACTGAGACCCCCACCCCGCGGCGCAAACCCAAGCAGCCCAAGACCATGATCGGCGGGCGCGAGATGAAGCCGGCGACTCAGATGATGGGTTATGGCTTTGACCCGGCCTTGTCAGAAGGGTCGCTGAAAGCGCCGATCTTCCTCACCTCCACCTTCGCGTTTGAGAACGCGGCGGCGGGCAAGCGGCATTTCGAAGGCATCACGGGCCAGCGCCCCGGCGGCGCAGAGGGCCTGGTCTACTCCCGCTTCAACGGACCCAACCAGGAGATCCTGGAGGACCGGCTGGCGATCTGGGACGGGGCGGAGGATGCGCTCACCTTCTCCAGCGGGATGACCGCAATCTGCATCCTGATGCTGGCGAGCGTTGGCCAAGGCGATGTGATCGTGCACTCCGGCCCGCTCTATGCCGCATCGGAGGGCTTCGTCGCGAAAGTGCTGGCGAAGTTCGGCGTGACGTACGTGGACTTCCCAGCAGGTGCGAGCCGCGAGGAGCTGGACGAGGTGCTGAAACGCGCCAAAGCCCAAGCCAATGCAGGCGGCGGCAAGGTGGCGATGATCTACCTCGAAAGCCCGGCCAATCCGACCAATGCCTTGGTCGATATCGAGGCGGTAAAGGACGCGCGCGATGCGATCCTCGGCGGCGCTCAAGCAGCGGGCGGTAGCGCGCAAGAAAGCGATTGCCCGATCGCGATCGACAACACCTTCCTGGGTCCGTTATGGCAGCGCCCGCTCGATCACGGTGCGGACATCGTGGTCTACTCGCTGACCAAGTATGTCGGGGGTCATTCGGACCTGGTCGCTGGCTCGATTGCTGGCGCGAAGAAGTGGATGGACCCCGTGCGCGCCTTGCGCAACACCATGGGCGGCATTGTCGATCCGAACACCGCGTGGATGCTGCTGCGCAGCCTGGAAACGGTTGAGCTGCGGATGCAGCGCGCGGGCGAGAATGCGGCCAAGGTCTGCGCCTTCCTGAAAGCACACCCGAAGGTAGAGGGGCTCGGTTATCTTGGCTTTATCGACGACCCGCGCCAGCAAGACATATACGATCGCCATTGCAAGGGCGCAGGCAGCACATTCAGCGTGTTCATCAAAGGCGGCGAGGCAGAGAGCTTCCGCTTCCTCGACAATCTGACAATCGCGAAACTCGCGGTCAGCCTGGGCGGCACAGAGACGCTAGCAAGCCATCCGGCGGCAATGACGCATCTGTCTGTCCCTCAGGAGCGCAAAGACGCGCTGGGCATTACAGACAACCTCGTGCGGATCAGCATCGGGATCGAGGATGCCGACGATCTGATCGCAGACTTCGAACAGGCATTGGAGCACGTATAGAGCGCGCATTGGTTCGAAAATTGGCGGGTTTCAGCAATTCATAGCGTGAATTCCGTGGTACTTCTTCAAGTCATCATTGAGGAGACGGACCATGTTTACGCTGGAGATAGTCCTGTATATTGCAGGAGGGCTGTTGTTACTCGCTGCTGTAGGCTGTTACTTGAAGGACACCGGCAGGGTGGTTTTCCCAATTGTGCTGGCGTTGATCGGTGCGTTCATGTTTGCCGCCGATGAAGTCAGTGCGAGCCTGCCGGGCGGCGGGAGCGTGAAGCTGGTCCGGGAAGTGGCGGACCAATCAGCCGAAGCTGCCGATGCAATGCTGAAAGCATCAGAGAAGAACAGTGAAGCAATCTCGGCGATCAATACCGCGCTGACCGATTCCCAGGAGGCATTCGCCAGCTATCGCGAGGAAGTTAATGATCGCTTCGCTGCGCTCGATGAGCAACCGGTGGCCGCGCCGACGCAGCAATTCGAGCAATCACGCGCGGCGGTGCAGTCCAAAATCGACGCGGCAAACAGTGCCAATTCCGCAGCCAAAATCGAAAGCAAAGAACTCCGAAATCTGTCTCGCGGAATATTCCTAAGGCAATGACGCCGTTCCCTTGTTCGGCCCGCAGTGGTAGAATGGACAGCTAGGGAGAGGAACATGAGTGAGACACGCAAACCTGTATGCCTCGTAATCGGAGCGGGCGCTGGGATCGGCGGGCACACGGCGATGCGCTTTGCCGCTGGCGGCTATCACACAGTCCTTGCGCGGCGCAGCGATGAGGAGGGCCTTGCAAAGTTGGTCAGCCAGATCGAGGACGCGGGCGGTTCGGCCAGCGGCGTCCTGCTCAACGCCACCGAGGATGGTTCAATCGAAGAACTGACCCAGCGGATCGAACGCGACATAGGCCCGATCGACACCGCGCTCTACAATCTCGGCGCGCAAATCGGCAATCGCTCTCTTGCTGACACGCCGCACCGCACATTTGAGCTCGGTTGGAGGCTCGGCACCTATGGCCTGTTCCGGCTCGCCCATGCGGTGTTCCCCGCGATGGTAGAGCGAAGGAAAGGCACGCTGCTGGTCACCTCGGCGACCGCGGCCGTGCGCGGCAACACAGGTCAGCACAGCCACGCCGCGGCAATGGGCGGACGGCGTATGTTGTGCCAAACGCTCAACGCAGAGTTCGGTCCGCAAGGCGTGCATGTGGCGCACATCGTGGTCGATGGCTCGGTTGATGCGCCCGACACGTTGGGCAAGCTGCTGGGCGACAAGTTTGAGGCCTATAAGGCGTCAAAGGGCGAAGACGGCGTGATCGATCCGGCTGCACTGGCGGAGACATATTGGCACCTCGCGCAGCAGCCGAAAAATTGCTGGACGCATGAGATTGACGCGCGGCCATGGACCGACACTCCGTGGTGGAATGACAACCCAATTGCGGCGATTGACCGGAAGTAAGCTGGTTACCGCAGCTTTTCGAAAATCACATTTTCCGCAAGAGCGGCGGATACCAATGCGCCTGTCACTCGGCCATCGCCGTCACGTTGGAAAACGACTTCCTGCAGGCCAGAGCCGGGCCCTGTAAACGTGTCCGGGGCAAAGGCAGACAAGGCAATTGGCCCAAATCGCAAATGAAGGGCCGTGAGCGTGCCTTCGACAACACGAAATTCATATTGTGTCTGCAATTCTTCGCTGAAGAAGACCCCGGTGAATTCCTGCAAGTTTAGCGTTTCTGTATCGACCGGCGTGACGGTCGTCTTGTGAGCAGTCAGCTCACCGTTCAAACCAATCACATATTTGACTTCCTGCGCTTGCTCACCGGGCTCGTTGTCAAACCTTATCGAGAGCTGGCTTGCTGAGTTCAGAACGAATTCCCCTTTCCCAGATTGAGCAAGCGTCAGTTGCTGACCCGTTCCATAGGGCGAGAACTGCAGCTTGCCTTCGGCGTTAGATATATCGAACACCGCTCCGGGAAATAGCTCATAATAGCCCGCATAGCTGTCCAGCTCGCTTTGCGTTGCCTCGCTCCATTCCGGCTCCGGCGCTTTTTCAAAGTCAGCATTGTCTGCCAAATAGATATCCGTGAGTGCAAAGGCCGTCCCGGCTGCATCAAAGTCACTGCGATTGCTAAGCAGAGCGACCGAAAAATTCGCATCAGGCACGCGCAAAAGGAACGATCTAAACCCGGCGATACGCCCACCGTGCGACCATGTTTCGAGGCCATTGTGCACGCGCGATTCCTGCCCGCGAGACAGCAAAGAAACCTCGCCGCTTGCGGTGACGCCGCGCTGTTCCATTAACGCAAAGACGCGCTCATTTCCGACGGTCATCAAATTGAAATTCGCCGACCACTTCATCAGATCAGCTATCGTCGTGATCACCCCAGTGGACCCGACAATCTCGCGGTTGAGAATGCTTTTTGAAGTCCCCCGGCGAGACACGTTATAGGAATAGGCAACATTCGGCACCAAGGCGGACCGGTTGGTTTGAACCACCGTATTATCCATGCCAAGCGGCGCAAATATCACCTGTTCCAGATAGGCATCAAACGCTTGATCAGAGACCTTCTCAACGACCTTTGCCAACAGGGCATAGCCCGTATTGCTGTATTCGATCTGCTCCGCGGGTGAGAAATTGAGATCTCGCTGCCGCGCAATCATCGAGAACTGCTGATCCTGGGTTACAATGTCGTCTTCCAACCAACCTGCCATGAGCAGCAATGTGCCGACTTCTCGCAGGCCGCTCGTGTGGTCGAGTAACTGCGCGATAGTCATCTTTTCTGGCAAAGCGCTGAGGTCTGGCAGGATCTCTCGGACATCGTCGTCCAGATTAAGTCTACCCTCATCAACAAGGGTTGAGATCGCGAAGGCGGTAAATTGTTTCGAAAGGGATGCAGCATGAAATGCCGTCTTTTCCGAAATCGCTACATCATGCTCCAGATCGGCCGCCCCATATCCCCTTTGAAAGACTGTCTGGCCATCGGCGACAATGGCGACGGCAAGTCCCGGGTTCGCGGGATCATCCCACTTCGCAAGTAAGTCCCTTGCTGCGTCCCCCTTCGCCGACGCATCAGTGACTTCTTGCGCCTCAGCTGTGGGGACCACCCCAAAACAAAGGCCAGTAGCTATCAGCCCGCACAGCACCCACCCAACAAATCGCATATTCTACCCCTTCCACTCCCGCCGTTCTTCCGCCTGGCGCAGCACTTCATAGGAAACCTGGATCGCCTGGAATTGCCGCGCAGCCTCTTCGTCGCCTGGCATCACATCAGGATGGACCAGTTTCGCCCTCGCCCGGTAGGCTTTCTTGATTGCCCCGAAATCGGCGTCCGCCTCTAGCCCTAACAATTCCAACGCGCGCATTTCGTCATCGCTGCGGCTGCCATCGCCAGAGCCGGTCCAGCCGTAATGGCTTGCCTCAGCATAGCCTGAATTTTCGCGCCGTTCGTCTTTCGCGCGCTTCGCGGCTTCTTCTTTGTCGAGCCCTTCGAAATAGTCCCACTTGCGGTTGTATTCCGCCGCATGCTTTTGGCAAAAATGCCAGCGGTCTGGGCTGTTCGGTGATTTCGGCGCCGGGCATAGACCCGGATCGCCGCATCCATGTCGATCACATTCGCGCTGAGTCACCGCCTCGCGTGAGGAATCGTAAGATCTCCAGCGCGGAAAACCCCAGTCGTTTGATCGTCCTTTGCCGCTCATGCCAGCTGCCCTGCAGCGGCGCGACTAATGTTGTTTGTCGATGCCATTATCCGCTTAACCTAGGCGCGCTGGCGCACAAAGCAAAGCCAGTAGATCGCATATGAAGGAAGATTTTGAAATCAGTTGCGTATTGCAATGTTGCATCGCAATAAATCGTTCATATGTAAGCGCTAGAGCGCAGCCGAAGATAAACGTAAGCAAGAGACCCAAGACCGTTATGAGTCCACAACTCGCCATCTCGAGCACATTCGCAACATTCGCGATGGCTGCGCTGTGCGTATTGTCGGCAGGCGGCGAGATGAGCAGTGGGCCAAGCACAGTCCTCGCACCGGTCCAGGCCGAGCTTCCTTCGCTCGACCTGCCAGCTCTGGATTACTTGCTGCCATAAAGGCGCTGGCCCGGCGCGGAGCCGGGCAGCCACCTCTATGCAATTTTCAAATTAGTTAATTACGACGCTGGCCGCACGGCGGTTCTGCGCCCATGCCTCTGCGTTGGATCCAAGCGCAATCGGGCGCTCCTTACCAAAGCTGACCGTGCTGATCCGGTTTGCGGCAATGCCCAGGCTGACCAAATAATTCTTGGCTGAATTGGCCCGGCGTTCGCCCAGCGCGACGTTGTATTCGCGTGTGCCGCGCTCATCCGCATGGCCTTCAATCGTGATGGTTACTTGCGAGTACTGACCAAGATATTGTGCCTGTGTTTGCAGGGCCGCCGCATCGGTGCTGTCGATGTTGAAGCGGTCCGTGTCGAAATACACCACGGCATTGCTGCCCACAGCCTGTTCGAAATGCGCCTGTGTTCCAACACCTGGACCAGACGGAGCGGTGGAGGGGCCGCTCGTGGTTGGCGTAGCCGTTGCTTGCGGGGTCGGTGGCAGTTCCTCTGGTGCCTTTTTGGCGCAGGCGCCGAGCAAGGCGGTCGATGAAAGCACAGCGATCGCGATAATACGAGTATTAGGGATAGTCATGGCAAATCCTCTCTGGTTGCCGGCGGGTCGGGGAGCCCGGCGGATGGTGAATAACATACCTCAAGGACGAATGGGTCCCCAAGCAGGGTCTGAAGCGTCAACCGGGGTTGGCAGGCGCCGTTCATTGCGCCCGGTCAGATCAACCTGATGCAGTCCCGACCGGCCCGAATTGCGCGCCGTGCGGAAGAATTGGATGATGCGGCCATTGGGTGCCCAAGTTGGTGCCTCATCTTGCCATCCGTTGGTAAGCACCCGAAGGTTACGCCCAGCAGGCGTCATAACAGCAATATTAAAGTCGCCTGCGATGCGGGTGAAGGCAATCTGGTCTCCGCGCGGGCTCCATTCTGGCGTGGCGCAGCGACCGCCAAAGAAGGTGATGCGGCGCTGGCCAGAACCATCGGCATTCATGACATAGCATTGCTGCGAGCCGGAACGATCGCTCTCAAAAACGATCTTTTGCCCGTCGGGGGAATAGGATCCCCCCACATCAATACCGGGTGTGTTGGTAAGCCGCACGCTGCGCCCGCCATTGGCCGACACGCGGTAGATATCCGTGTTGCCATTCACCGCCATCGAATAGAGGATCGAGCGGCCATCCGGCGACCAGCGCGGCGCAAGTGTGGGATTGCCCGTATCCGCAACCAGTTTCTGCTTACCGGTGCCAATGTCATAGACATAGATGCGCGGATTGCCGTCGACATAAGACAAATAGAGCAGCTGAGAGTAATCCGGCGAATAGCGCGGTGTGAGCGCAGTTGCACTGCCCAGGGTCAGGAAGCGGTGGTTTGCGCCGTCACTGTCCATAATTGCGAGCCGCTTGACCCGTTTATCCTTCGGGCCAGTCTCAGCGATGTAAGCGATGCGGCTGTCAAAAAACGGGTTCTCTCCCGTCAAACGGGCATAGATAAGGTCAGAGCATTTGTGCGCAGCGCGGCGCCAATCCGCTGGACGCACGACCCAGCCTTCACGGATCAGCTCGTCTTGCAGGGCAACGTCATAGAGGTAGCACCCGACGACCAAGCGGCCATCATCGCGGGCCCTCACATATCCCTTCACCAGCATCTCTGCGCCGCGCCCGTTCCAACTGCTCCATGATGGTGCAGTGATCTGGGCAAAGCTCGGCTTGGGCAAAGCATCGGGGCCTGTTGGCTTGAAGATACCATTGTTGCGCAGGTTGGCCGTAATGACGCGGGCGATCTCTCCGCCCAATGCGCCTGTGCCGCTGGCGTTGGCCGGTGTCGAACGCTCCCGATCTGTGGCAAATGCAGGGATCGCAATGCCAAGATCCTGCCAATCGCTTTCATCGGTGACAGAGCCCGTCAGCCCGCCTTCTTCAGAGGCGTTTTCTTCGAAAGCTGTTTCAACATTGCCGCCTTCGCCCACTGGCTCACCCAAATCCTCGTTTTGAGCGGCGAGTGGGGCTGCGAAAAGAGCCAAGGAAAGTGCGAGATAAGATCTCATAATCATTAGAGCCTTCTGTCGAAACGCCATGCGGAAATGGTCTTCCACCCGTTGTAGAACTGATCGGGCAGATCGAAAGGGGCCGCAAGCTGAATTGCTCGAATCACACGTTCGCAATGCAAATTTGCCTGTGGCCGATTGGACGGGGTTATGCTGCTGCCAACGGTATTGCATTTGGGCCGGCCACTCAATGAGCCATCCGGATTGAGCCGCCAAGAGGCGACCGAGACCAATTTCTCGGCATCGACACCTTGCGGCGCGGTCCAATGAGGGCGCAATTGCCGAGTGATCGCAGATCGCAAGGACGCCTGCGCACTCGCGCCGATCTGTGAAGCCGGGATGCGGGTGTCGTCCGTGGTCGTTGAGCTACCTGAACCGGGGAGAAAATCGCTGCCAATCCGGCTGCCACCGCGCGGGGTCGGGGTAGCTGAAGGCCGGGTGCGCGGTGTTTGTGTCGCGCGGGTGGTGGGGCGGGATGTCGGACGCGTTGTTGGCTGCACGGACGGCCGCGTCGGTTCGGGGTCGCTCTGCGCCTCGCTGGGCAGCTCCTCTGCCGTCGTAGGCGCGGGATCTTCCGCGAGCGTCGGCGCAATCGCAGCCCTGCTGTCTGCAACGGGATCCGGCGCGGTCGATTCTAGACTCACTTCGCTGGCCAGGCTAACCGTCATCCGCTCTGGGACCGGCATTGCATCATCGCGTACCGGCTGCAGCAGCATCACCGCGACAACGCCCACATGCAATGCCAGAGCGACCAGAAGGCCGATCCGTTCCTCGCTGCTAAACTGCGCTGGCTGCATGGTCTGCTCGCTCATCACTGTACCGGGCTATGGCGGCGAAACTGAACCGCTGGTGACCAGCGAGATCGAAGAAAAGCCCGCTCGGTTCAATTCACCCATCACAGCCATCACTCTGCCGTAATCAAGCGTGCGGTCGCCGCGTAGCACAATAGCCGGCTGCTGACCGTCACCGCCGCGGTCAATCCGGGCCAAAGCCTCAGGAAAAGCACCCGGTTCGACCGCTGCATCATCAATGTAGATCACACCCGCGCCATCGACCGAAATAGTCACCTGCTCCGGCGTTTGATCGATCGGATTGGCACGACTTTCCGGCAGTTCAATCGGCACGCCAGAGGCGAGCAGCGGCGCTGTGACCATAAAGATGATGAGCAGCACAAGCATGACGTCGACGAACGGCGTGACGTTGATCTCCGCCATGGGCGCGCGCCGCGAACGACGCCCGCCGCGAGAGTTAGCGGCTAGCCCCATCCCCATTAGCTTATTTTCCTTCCGCACGCCCATCCGGGCGCGCGAACTCCTCGCTCATGCGGCCATAGGCCGCGTCGCTGCGGGCGGGCAGTCGCCCTTGCGGCTGCTGCGCAGCCGAACATCGCCAATCGCAAACCCCGCTCCGTCATGCCTTATCCAGTTCCCTACTCAGGCCCGCATGGAAGCGGTCCGCAAAACGCTGCAATCGCGCCTCAAACCGATTCACCCTATTGCTGAAACGGTTGTACCCAATCACTGCCGGGATCGCCGCGAACAGGCCTATCGCGGTTGCAAACAGCGCCTCGGAAATGCCCGGCGCGACCACAGCCAGCGACGAACTTTCCTGAGCGCCGATTTGGAAGAAGCTGTTCATGATGCCCCAGACCGTGCCGAACAGACCAACAAATGGTGCGACCGATCCGGTCGTGGCGAGGAAGTTAAGCCGCGCAGCAAGCTCGTCTGCTTCAAATGCGACCTGGCTCTCCATCGCCGCGCCAATCCGCTGGCGTGCAGCATCCCGGTCAACGTTGGAGGATTGGGTCGACATCTTCCATTCGCGCAGTCCCTTGGCGGCGACCCGGGCGGAGGCGACCTCTTTCTGAGTGCGTTTACCCAGCACCGCCTCATGGTCGCTGGTCTCGAAGAAATCCTCTTCATAGCCGCGCGCCTTGCGCTCCATCCCGCCGATCCGCAGGCTGAAGGAGACGATGATCATCCATACCCAGATGCTGGCAAGGATCAGGCCAGCCATCACCAATTGCACAACAATATCGGCGTCCAGAAACAGCTCAATCGGATCGAGCCGGGTGGGCGCAGCAGCAGCGGCGCTCGCCGCAAGCGATGAGAAAATCGTCATTTAGCCTCTTGGTCCATGAAGTTCTGAAAGGCCGCTCGCCAAGCACCAGGCTGGCGCTTTGGACGACCTTCGAGAGAGATAAAGCCGACGCGCAGATACGCCTCGCACAGGGTTCCTTCGCCGCGTTTTGCCAGTTGATGCATGCGGCAACTCGCCGCGCCCAACTCGGTGCATGTGGTGACAATCACCACATCATCATCAAGCTTGGCCGGGCGCAGATATTTCAGATTGATCTCAGACACGGCATAGGCGCCCTCGTCCGCTTCGATCGCGGCGCGCTGATCGATTTCGAGCATACGCAGCAAATCAGAACGCGCACGCTCAAACCAGCGCAGGTAATTCGCGTGATAAGTGATCCCCGACAGGTCTGTGTCCTCGTAATAGACGCGCACCGCATAAAGGTGGCGCGGCCCATCAAAGACGCCGCCCGGAAGATTCAAAGACTGCGGATTGGGGTTAACCATGGTGCAAACCGTCTAACGCAGCGGGGATTCGCTGGGAAGTGGGCTTTTCACCCTCGGTGATTAATGGCGGTGAAACGAGTCTTATCTGCGACAGAATTGGTTACGCGCTGATCATCCGGCCCAGCGGTTGACCGCCAAAAATATGCACATGCAGGTGCGAAACCTCTTGCCCACCATGCGCGCCGATATTGGCGAGTAGGCGGTATCCCAGTTCCACCAGCCCCTTGGCCCGAGCGACTGTGCCAACCGCACGGACAAATCCGCCGATCTCTGCGTCTGACGCCTTGGCCGAAAAATCGTCCCAACTGACATAACGCCCTTTTGGAATCACCAGCGTGTGGATCTCTGCCTGCGGATTGATGTCTTCAAAGGCAAAGGCCCACTCATCCTCATAAACCTTGGTCGAGGGGATTTCGCCGCGCAGGATTTTGGCGAAGATGTTCGCATCATCATACGGCAAGGTCGCATCAATCGGCATATGACTACTCCCGAGAGGCTTTTTCATCGAGGCCAGAGACACCTTCGCGCCGGTCCAGCTCGGCCATCACATCACCAATCGCAATGCCCTTATGACCCAACAGAACCATAAGGTGGAACAGCAGATCTGCCGCCTCACCAACCAGCGCATCATCGCCTTCGCTCAACGCGGCAATGATCGTCTCGGTTGCCTCCTCGCCCAGCTTTTGCGCGATCTTGCCCAGCCCCTTTGCATTCAGGCTGGCGACATAGCTCGCATCCGGCGCGGCGTCTGCGCGCGCTGCAATCGTCTGCTCCAGGCGGTCAAGAGTGCTCGGCGTATCCATAACGCTATCCTTTTGCCTAAACGCCGCGTGCGGGCAAGCCAGCGGCTCTCAACGCCTCATGCGCCTCAGAGACGGTGTGCTCACCAAAATGGAAGATTGAGGCGGCCAAAACCGCGCTCGCATGGCCTTTTGTCACGCCCTCCACCAGGTGATCGAGTGTGCCCACCCCGCCGCTTGCAATCACAGGCACGCTGACTTTGTCCGCGATTGTACGGATCAATTCCAAATCATACCCGGCTTTGGTCCCATCGCCATCCATGCTGGTGACCAGCAGTTCGCCTGCGCCGAGATCAGCGACTTTCTGCGCATAAGCGACTGCATCAATGCCGGTTGGTTTGCGCCCGCCGTGGGTGAATATTTCCCACTGCGGCACCGCCTCACCAATCGGCAGGATGACCCGACGCGCATCCACGCTAGCAACGACGCATTGGCTGCCAAACCGTGCGGCTATCTCGCTCACCAGCTCTGGCCGAGCAACTGCGGCAGAATTGATCGCGACTTTGTCTGCACCTGCGAGCAGCAATTCACGCGCATCCTCAACGCTGCGAACCCCGCCGCCAACGGTCAATGGCATGAAGCACACTTCTGCCGTGCGGCGCACCATATCGAGCAAGGTACCCCGTCCTTCATGACTGGCAGAAATGTCTAGAAAACACAGCTCATCCGCGCCGGCCGCATCATAGGCGCGCGCTTGTTCAACCGGATCACCTGCGTCTTTGAGATCGACGAAATTGACGCCTTTAACCACACGGCCATCTGCCACATCAAGGCAGGGTATGACGCGGATACGGACGGTCATGCCCGCTCTGCCATCGCAATGGCTGCTGCAAGATCGAGCTTACCTTCGTACAAAGCACGGCCAGTAATTACGCCTTCGATACCCTCTTGTGCATGCAGCGACAGCACGTGAATATCGTCTAAGCCCTTCACCCCGCCGCTGGCGATCACAGGAATGTCCACCTGCCGCGCGAGTTCCAGCGTCGCGTCGATATTCGCGCCTTTGAGCAGGCCATCGCGGCCAATATCGGTGAACAGCAGGCTAGCGACGCCTGCGTCCTCAAACCGGCGAGCGAGATCAACGACGGGCACATCGGAGACATCGGCCCAGCCTTCGGTCGCGACCATGCCGTCTTTGGCATCCACCGCGACGACAATACCGCCTTCCCATTCCCGCGCCATCTCTTTAACAAATTCGGGGTTCTTCAGCGCAGCAGAGCCCATCACCACGCGCGAGACGCCGAGCTTGAACCAGCCTTCCACGTCGGCCGCATCGCGGATACCCCCGCCCAATTGCACATGGCCGGGAAAGGCCGCGATGATGGCTTCGACCGCTTCGCGGTTTTCCGTCCGCCCGGCAAAGCTGCCATCAAGATCGACTACATGCAGGTGCTGCGCGCCGCTTTCGGCAAACAGCTGCGCCTGAGCGGCAGGGTTATCGCCATAGACGGTCGCGCGATCCATATCGCCCTCGGCCAGACGCACGACCTCGCCGTTCTTAAGATCGATGGCAGGAAAGATAATCATTGGAGGTGCTTTCTTGGGCGTTGCCGCAGCCAGCCCGCGCCCTCCATCCTTCCACCCGGATTATCACGCCGGGTCACTATCCGGGTGGAAGGATGGAGGGCGCGGGTGGCTAGGTTACGAGTTTTATCGAGCCACAGAAGATTCAAGGCATCCATCGCAGGAACCTCTCTAATGTCTCCAGCCCATAAGACTGGCTCTTTTCCGGGTGGAATTGCACGCCAAGCATATTTTCCTTGGCAACCGCCGCGACAAGCCCCTCACCGTGGTCGGTCAGGGCGGCAATGTGCTGCGGGTCTTCGGCGGCGAAGTGGTAAGAATGGAGGAAATAGGCCTCGCCCTCCTCCACTACATGATGGCTGCGCGCATGCGGCAACAATGCTACATCGTTCCAGCCCATATGCGGCACTTTGATCGCCGGGTCGGTGGGTTCGATCAGCCGCACTTCGCCGGGAATCCAGCCAAGTCCAGCGGTTGTCCCGTGCTCAAGTCCGCGAGTGCAGAGTAGCTGCATGCCGACACAAATGCCCAAGAAGGGCGCGCCGCCCACCTGCACGCGCTCTGTCATCGCCTCCACCATGCCGGGAATGGCGTGCAAGCCCTCAGCGCAGGCTTTGAACGAGCCAACACCGGGCAGGACAATCCGATCCGCCGCGCGCACCACGTTTGGGTTGGCAGTCACCTCGACCGTTGCCCCAACCGCTTTCAAAGCATTGTGAACAGAGTGAAGGTTGCCCGCGCCATAGTCGATAAGCGCGACCCTCTCACCCACCGAGCTGCCCCTTGGTGCTAGGGATTGCGCCGGCCTTACGCGGGTCTTGCTCCACCGCGCCCCGCATTGCGCGGGCAAAGCCTTTATAGATCGCTTCACAGATGTGGTGATTGTTGCTGCCATAGAGCAGCTCCACATGCAGCGTGATGCCAGCGGTTTGCGCGACCGATTGGAACCAGTGCTCGATCAGTTCCGTGTCCCACTCGCCCAATTTTTCCTGAGTAAAGCCAGCGTTCCAAACCAGAAATGGTCGGCCAGAAATGTCGAGCGCAACGCGCGCCAATGTCTCATCCATAGGGGAATAGGCGCTGCCATAACGGCCAATTCCGGCCTTATCGCCCAGCGCATCGGACAATGCCTGGCCCAGCGCAATCGCGCTGTCTTCCGTCGTGTGGTGCTGATCCACATGCAGATCGCCCACCACCTTCATCGACACATCGATCAGGGAATGCTTGGCAAATTGCTCGACCATATGATCGAGAAACCCAATGCCGGTGGAGATGTCATAAGCGCCAGTGCCATCGAGATTGACCGTAATGGCAATCTCGGTTTCCGCCGTTTTGCGCTCTATCGTGCCTGTGCGAGCTGTTTTTTGCATAAATCGCGCTATAGGCGCACCGCAAATTGAAGCAAGCGCTCGCACACTACTGGGCGTAACTGCCAAGTTAAGTTACCAATTTGCTTGACCAGCGCGGCGCGCCTCGCCACCCTTTAAGCATAATGACCGAAGACACCCCCGATAGCCTGATCCCCTATGATGAGATCGTCCAAGAGGCACTGCGCGCCGTGGTTGGCCGCGTGCTTGGCGAAATTGTCGCTGGAGGCAGCGAGCTTCCTGGCACGCATCATTTCTACATCACCTTCAAAACCGAAGCGCCTGGGGTCTCGATACCGCCGCACCTGCACGAACGGTTCCCTGATGAAATGACCATCGTGCTGCAAAACAAATTTTGGGATTTGGAAGTCACCGACGAAGGTTTCTCCGTGGGACTGTCATTCAATCAGATCCCGGCCAAACTGTCCGTACCATTTGCCTCGATCACCGCATTTGTCGATCCGGCCGTGGATTTCGGCCTGCAATTCCAGGCGACGGTCGCCGATATGGCTCCTGAAGAGCATGAGGACGCCGAAAATGACCTCATCGAAAGTGACGGCGAGGAAGCAGCCGAGGGCGCAGATGATGGCTCTAACGTGGTCACAGTGGATTTCGGACGCAAGAAATAGCCGCTCTGCTCAAAAGGCAAGGCGGTTCAATGGCGCACACCGGTGCATTGAGTGAATGATGAGCAGTTTAAGAGAACCATCACGGGACTTGGTCCCCGCTTCGTCATCCGATGATGAGAACGGAGAGGTTCGCGTGCTTGGCCCCAGCACCAACCCGGCGACAAACCTGCTGATCGCGGATGTTGTGCTGCGCGGGGCCTCCACCCTGTTTCGCAAGCAAGCGGAAAAGGGCATCGTCAGCACCAGCGAGGACGAGCAAGGCGCACGTGACATGCTGGACGGGCGCGGGATTTTGACCACTTTGGCGCTTTACGGTGCGAGCAAACTCGCCACGCGTTCCGTGCCGGGCCTTGCGATTGTGGCGGCCGGGTTGCTGGCCAAGACGCTGTATGATCGCGGAAAATCGGTCGAACTGCGGCGCAGCGCACGCTCAAAAGAGAGTGCAAACGAACCCTTGGACTAAGGCCAATCTTGCCCGTGCGCGGTCACAAGACTTGATTTAACCGCCCAGTTTGCGGCATCGGGCCGCATGGGCGACACACCACAGCATACCAATAATGATCCCGGCCACCTCAATCGCCGCGGCTTAATGTTCATTCTTTCCTCGCCGTCGGGCGCGGGCAAAACGACTTTGTCACGCATGCTGCTGGAGGCGGATCCGGAAATCGCCTTGTCCGTCTCGGTCACAACGCGCCCGCCGCGCAAGGGAGAGATTGACGGCGTACACTATCACTTCGTCTCGGACGCGAAGTTCGATCAAATGGTCGAAGAGGATGATTTTTACGAATGGGCCCCGGTTTTCGATCACCGCTATGGAACGCCCAAAGGGCTGATCCGCAACGCTTTGAAAGAGGGGCAGGATTTTCTGTTCGACATTGATTGGCAAGGCACGCAGCAACTCTACCAAAAGGACCAGCAGGACGTGGTCAGCGTGTTCATCCTGCCGCCAAGCCTCGAAGAGCTGCGCCGCCGTCTGGAGGAGCGCGCCACCGATAGCGGCGATGTGATCGATGGTCGGATGGAGCGCGCGCGCGGCGAGATCAGCCATTGGGCTGAATATGACTATGTAGTGATCAACGATGATGTCGATGCATGCTTTGCCAAGGTTCGCGAGATTTTGGACGCAGAGCGCATGCGCCGCACGCGGCAGACGGGCCTTATCCCGTTTGTGCGCGAACTGATGGGGTAAATGCGTTCCCGCTTGGCCGCAAACGACCAAGCAAGCACAGGCCTAGATCGTATTGCGGTCTTCCAATTGTTCCAGCAGTTCTCTTAGCTGCTCGCCAAGAATTGCGCCGCTGTCGCCGCCGCCATAATTCAACGCACCGCTTGAAAAAGTGGTGCCAAATGTGTCGGCCAATGCGTGTGTTTGCAGCACGCCAGAGGCGAAATCGCGCGTTGTCAGCGTGTCGAGCGGATGAATATAAGCGCTCCACACCAGATTTTGCGCCACCGCGTAACGCGCATCGAGAGCAGTATCGAAGTTCGCCTGCATCAGGCGCTGCATCGCGCCCTCTGGCAAATCCGAAACAGCGGCGATGGGGGTGATCACTCGCATGCGGCCCTGGCTGGTATCGGTAACCACCAGGATTGTCCGCTCCTGGAGGGTGAACTGCCAAGAATTGCCGGTACGCTGCGCATCTCCATCTAGCGCGCCGATCACCTCATCCATCTGGTCGAGCACTGCTTTGAGCTCTTCGCTGACCTCTGGACTTGCCTCAGGGGCCTCACCCTCCTCTGGCGCAGGTTCACTAAAATCAGGGGCGGGTTCAACATCTTGTGCATCGGCGTAGGGAGCCGCTGCAATTCCCAGCCCTAGAAAGATCGCGAGCGAAGCCGCTTGGATAAGCTGATAGCGGCGTTTGTGTTTGGGCATGGTGTAATCCTCCGGCAGGCGCATCTCTTACATCTCAATTCGAAAGGGGCATGCCGAAGGTTACAAGTTTCGGGTCCATAAAGGCCGCGACTAGCCAGCAGGATCGTTGAACATACTCGGCAGCGACGCGTTCACTACCCCGCCATCGACCGTCACTGTGTCGCCGACGACATAATCACCAGCGCGGCTGCACAGGTAGATAGCAGCGGCGGCCATATCTTCCTTCGTGCCGACACGTTTGGACGGGATCATCGCCGCAGATGCATCTGGTGCATTCTTGGCGGCCTTGTTCATCTCGCTTGGGAAGGCCCCAGGCGCGATCGAAGTGACAATGATATTGTCTTGGATCAGACGCGCGGCCATCCGCTTGGTAAGCTGAATAACGGCCGCTTTCGATGCCTGGTACGGATAGGTTTCCCACGGATTGATCCGTTGACCATCAATGGACGAGACATGGATCACCTTTGCCGGGTGATCGCCCCTGCCGCCTGCAACCAGCAAATCGTGCAGCTTCTGCGTGAGGAAGAATGGCGTTTTGACGTTCAGGTCCATCGTGCGGTGCCAGCCCGCCTCGCTGAACTCCAGATAAGGCTGGCCCCAAGCAGCGCCTGCGTTGTTGATCAGAATATCAAGCTTCTCCTCGCGCTTTGTCATCTCATCCGCAAGGCTCTGAATCCCATCCATCTGACTGAGGTCAGCAGGAATGCCGATCACTTTGTCTTCGCCAAATTCGGCGATGGTTTCTTGCATTTGCTCCACTTTGCGCGCCGAAATGTAGACCCGAGAGCAGCCCGCAGACAGCAGCCCCTCAACAAACATTTTGCCAATGCCGCGGCTGCCGCCGGTCACCAGAGCAACGCGGCCGTTGAGGCCAAACAGGGCGTTCATATCCATCATAATTCTTGCTCCAATTGGCAGGCTTAGTAGCCGCTCATTTCGGCCACACGGCCAGAATGGTAATAGGCATCACCAAGGAATTCGCTGAGCGCGCGGTCGCGCTTCATATAAAGACCGATGTCGTATTCGTCGGTCATACCGATGCCGCCGTGCATTTGCACGCCTTCGCGCACGGCTAGACCAGCGGTTTGTGAGACTTTCGCCTTGGCAACCGATGCCATCAAGTCAGCTTTCTCGCTGTCACCATCAAGCAATTGCTGCGCCTTGATCACAGAGGCGCGCGCGATCTCAACCTCGGAATAGAGGTGGCTGGCGCGGTGTTGCAGCGATTGAAACTCGCCGATCAGCTTCCCGAATTGCTTGCGCTGTTTGAGATACTCAACGGTCATATCCATCGCACCGCTGGCCACGCCAACACCTTCTGCCGCTGCGCCAACCCGGCCCGCCTTCAGCATAGCGTTCAGCACTTCGCGTCCGCCATCAACTTCGCCAATGACCGCGTCACCATCCAGCTCCACACCGTTGAATTTGGTATGGGTCGCCATTGAGCTGTCGACCAGACGGACCGAGTCATGGCTCATATTCGCTGCGTCCTTAGGCACGGCAAACAGAGTGATGCCATCTTCGTCATCATCGCCGCCGCTGGTGCGCGCCGCGACAACGATCATGTCAGAGCTTGCGCCGTGGATGACGAAATCTTTCTGACCGGAGAGCTTAAAGCCATTGCCTGATTTTTCGGCGCGCATTTTGATCCGCTCTGGGCGGTGCTTTGCACCTTCATCAATCGCAACGGCAAACACACTCTTGCCTTCGATAAGGCCGGGCAGATAGCGCCCGCGCAGATCGTTGGACCCGTGGCCAAGAGCCGTGGCCGCCAAAACAGAGCTGGTCAGGAACGGCGAAGGCGACAGATTGCGGCCGATCTCTTCCAGGACGATGCCAGCCTCAACATGGCCCATGCCAAGCCCGCCGTCTTCCTCGCGAACAAGAATGCCGGTGAAGCCCATTTCGCCAAACTGCTCCCACAGAGCGTGGCCAAAACCATCCGGGCAATCTCGGTCACGCCAATGGCGCAACTGCTTGGCGATTTTACCTTCCTCAGCCATAAATTGGCGGGCGCTGTCGGCCAGCATGGCCTGATCGTCATTGTGGTAAAGGGGCATTGTCCCTTGATCCTCTCATACGTTTATTCGTGCGGACCATCCATGCAATTTGCCGGATTGGCCATATGTCCTTGAGCGTTCGGTTAGGAGCCAGGCAGGTCGAGAATGCGTTTAGAAATCACATTCAGCATGACTTCAGATGTGCCGCCCTCAATCGAGTTTGCCTTGGTTCGAAGCCAGTTGCGAGAGGGTTTACCGCCGCCCGTTTCTTCGCTCTCCCATTCCAGACTGCGCGAGCCGCCGGCTGACATCATCAGCTCGTGGCGCCGCTTGTTGAGCTCCGTGCCGGCATATTTCATCATGTTCGGCTGAGCGGGATGCCCCTTGCCAACCTTGATTTCATCGAGAAATTTCTCGCCCATTGCACCATAAGCCAACGCATCGACGTCAAACATGGCCAGCTCCGCGCGCAGGACCGGGTCAAGTTCACCAGCGTGACGTTTCATCGCCGCACCGATCGTGCCGGTGTTGCCGCCATCGGCGCCGGAAATCATCTCACGCTCATGGCCAAGCAGATATTTGGCCACGTCCCAGCCGCGACCCACTTCACCCACTTGCGCAGGGAGGCCGTCGCCATAACTCTTAGGCACCTTGACATTGTCCATGAAGGTTTCGCAGAACGGCGAGTTGCCGCTGATCAGCTTGATCGGCTTGGTCGAGCAGCCTTCGCTTTCCATGTCGAACAGCATGAAGGTAATGCCTTGATACTTGTTCTCTTTGTCGGTGCGCACGAGGCAGAAAATCCAGTCGGCTCGGTCAGCATAGCTGGTCCAAACCTTCTGACCGTTCACGACCCAGTGATCGCCCTGATCCTCGCCAAATGTTTGCAGACTGACGAGATCGCTTCCCGAACCCGGCTCTGAATAGCCCTGGCACCAGCGGATTTCACCGCGCGCAATTTCGCCTAGGAAGTGCTTCTTTTGCTCTTCGGTGCCGAAGTGCAGCAATGCCGGGCCAAGCATCCAAATACCAAAACTGGAGAGCGGTGGGCGCGCATTTATGCGGTTCATTTCCTGACGCAGAACCTTGGCCTCCGCTGGCCCCAGTCCCGCCCCGCCATACTCCTTTGGCCACGCAGGGACTGTGTAGCCCTTTGCAAGACATGCTTCGAACCACACCTTTTGCGCGTCGTTTTTGAAGGTCGCCCGGCGGCCGCCCCAGTAAATGTCGCCTTCATCGCGAACAGGCTCACGCATCTCAGCCGGGCAGTTCGCCTCCAGCCACGCGCGGGTTTCTTGGCGGAATGTATCTAGATCAGGCATGGTGCCGACTCTCCTCTAATCGCTCCCACTTGACGCTTACGTTATGGTCATTTGCGCGTCCGCTGCAAGCGCTCAAATGCTAGGCTTCAAAGGATCAGAGCGCCAATCGCGAATGCCGTAACGTCAAGTCACTGGGTCGACGTGGAAAGCCCAGCTTTGCATTGACGCGCCGCCTGCTTCGCTTACGTTTGCGTAAAGAGCTTGGGAGAGCCGCAATGCAAAGATTCGCTGGAAATAGCAGCCAGAAAGAGGTGTCTGCGTGAGCCTTGTAAAGGGGCCGCTGCCTTTGCGGCTGAAATTGATCCACGGCTTTGGCGCGGTGGCATTCGGCGTAAAGGATACCGGGTTCCAGTTCTTCCTGCTGTTCTTTTACAGTCAAGTGATGGGCATGGATGCAGGGCTGGTAAGCCTCGCTTTGTTATGCGCCCTGCTGATCGATGCGGTGGTTGATCCAATACTCGGCAATCTGTCCGACCGGACCTATACCAAATGGGGTAGGCGATTGCCCTGGCTCTACGTCGCACCGATTCCGCTTGCCTTTGCATGGGTGATGATGTGGTCCCCGCCCGGCGGAGAGGCACCGACATTCATGGGTTTGTTGGGAATTGCGGTTGTCGTGCGCATTCTGCTTTCTGCGTGCGAAGTGCCCTCCATCTCTCTGCTGCCTGAAATCACAAGCGATTATGACGAGCGCACAACCCTGTTCCGCTTTCGCTATATTTCCGGCTGGCTCGGCGGCATTTTGATGATGGTGCTCGCTTACACCGTCTTTATGCCAGGAGAGGGCGGTTTGTTGAACAGAGAGGGTTACGTCGGCTGGGCGATGACTGGCGGATGCCTGATCGTGCTGTCGGTGATGGGATCGGCTTGGGGACAGCATAAACTGGTCGCCCATCTGCCTGAGACAAAACCTGCGCCGTTTACAATTAAGGGATGTTTCGAGGAAATCTTTGAGGCGTTTCGAGAGCGGGCGTTTCTGATCTTCGCCGCAGGCGGATTGGCGGCCTATGTCAACCAGGGTTTGACCTTCTCGCTCACCAATTATCTGACGCTATATGTGTGGAGGCTCGACACCGCGCAAATGCCGTTGTTGCCAGAGGGTGTGACCGCGCTTAGCATTTATCCGCTGGCACTTTTCCTTTCGGCGATCCTGATGTTCTTTATCGTCGGACCAATGCACAAACATTTCGGTAAACCAAAAAGCGCCGCGCTTTCGGCAATTGGAACAGTCATATTTACGCTGATCCCATACATGGCGCTTTATGCCGGGATCTGGCCACCGCTCGACACGGCCCTTTCCGGCCTTATGCTGCTGGGCTTACTGATAATCGGCAACACGCTCGGCATAGTCGTCCTGATTTCCGCAAGCTCGATGATTGCAGAAATCGTCGAAGCCTATTTGGAGCGCACTGGTCGGCGCGCCGAAGGTGCGTTCTATTCTGGCAACTGGCTGATCCAGAAATGCGCGACCGGGCTTGGCATCTTTCTGACTGGCCAGGTTCTGTCCTTCATCAGTTTTTCGCGCGATGCTGCGCCTGGCGAGGTGCCTGATACGACCATCGGCAGTCTGATCCTGTTTTATGCGCTGGCTACGTCTGTCCTAATGGGGATCGCGGCATATTGGCTCGGCCGGTTTCCGATCAATCGGGAAGATCATGAAGCGCGCGTCAACGCCTTGGCCGCGGCGAAAAATTGACCTGACAGACACAAATGAGAGCTTGGCGGGTGCGCTGCGAACTGCCACGGTCGCGCCAAGCAGATTCGATTGCGATTAAGGACTAGAGAGGAAACCTCATGGATTTTCAGCCAACCGAACGCCAGGTCTATTGGCGCGACCGCGTGCGTGATTTCATCGAAACGCATGTACGTCCGAACATGGGCACCTATTACGAACAGGATGCCGAGGGCGACCGCTGGAAGGTCATCCAAATCATCGAAGATAAGAAGAAGCTGGCGAAGGACGCTGGCATCTGGAACCTGTTCATGCCGCCACGCAATGAGAGTCATCATCATGTCGATGACACGTTCGAATTTGAAGGTCCGGGTCTCACCAATCTCGAATATGCACTGTGCGCTGAAGAAATGGGCCGCATTGGCTGGGCCAGCGAAGTCTTCAACTGCTCTGCGCCTGACACCGGCAACATGGAAGTGTTCCACCGTTATGGTACCCGCGAGCAAAAAGAGACCTATCTCGGTCCGCTGATGAATGGCGAAATCCGCTCTGCCTTCCTGATGACAGAGCCTTTCACCGCTTCATCCGATGCGACCAATATCGAAACCCGGATTGAGCGCGACGGCGATGAATATGTCATCAATGGCTGCAAGTGGTGGTCTTCAGGCCTGGGCGATCCGCGTTGCAAAGTCTCGATCGTAATGGGTAAGACCGATTTCTCTGCGGGCCGCCACGCACAGCAAAGCATGCTGCTCATGCCGAACGATGCGCCAGGCGTGAACATCATCCGCCATCTACCGGTGTTCGGATATGACGATGCACCCCATGGCCATATGGAAGTGGAAATGAAGGACGTTCGTGTCCCGGTCACCAATATGCTGCTGGGCGAAGGACGTGGGTTCGAAATTGCGCAGGGTCGCCTTGGCCCTGGCCGTATCCACCACTGCATGCGCACGATCGGCGTCGCTGAAGAAGCACTGGAGAAAATGTGCAAGCGGCTGCAAGAACGCGAAGCCTTCGGCAAACCGATCTACAAGCATTCCGTCTGGGAAGAGCGTGTTGCGCGCGCGCGCATCGATATCGACATGACCCGTCTGCTGTGCCTCAAGGCCGCTGATATGATGGACAAGGTTGGCAACAAGTCCGCCAAGCAAGAGATCGCGATGATCAAAGTTCAGGCGCCTAACATGGCTCTACAAATCATCGACGATGCAATCCAGGCCCATGGCGGCGGCGGCGTTTCGAACGATTACGGTCTTGCGTCGGCCTATGCCCATCAGCGCACCTTGCGGCTCGCCGATGGTCCCGATGAGGTCCACGCACGCTCAATTGCTCGGATGGAATTTGGTAAGCACGTTCCGCAAGAGGGGCCAACTGCCAACGCATTGCGCAAAGGCGGCGCGGCCGCAAATGACGCTGGTGGATTCAGCTCCGGCGATATGGGCGCGACACGCTAAGCAGGCAAAAGGAAGAGCGAGTTATGGCAAAGGCAGCAATTCTGGAGACGCCGGGACAGGGCCTCGTCATTGGCGAGGTAGAACTGGCAGATCCGATGCCGCACGAAGTGCTGATTGACACCAAGGCCTGCGGCCTGTGCCATTCAGATTTGCACTTTATTGATGGAGCCTATCCGCATCCCCTCCCCGCCATTCCGGGGCACGAGGCGGCGGGCATTGTCCGCGCCGTGGGCAGCGAGGTGCGCACCGTCAAACCCGGTGATCACGTCGTATCCTGCCTCAGCGCCTTTTGTGGGACCTGCGAATTTTGCGTTACCGGCCGTATGGCACTTTGCCTTGGTGGAGACACTCGGCGGAGCGAAGGCGATGCGATGCGCATCAGTCGCGCTGGCGGGGAAAGCGTCAATCAGATGCTCAATCTGTCGGCTTTCTCTGAGCAGATGCTCATCCATGAAAATGCATGCGTCTCGATTGATAAAGATATGCCATTGGACCGGGCCGCCGTCATCGGCTGTGCGGTCACCACTGGTGCTGGCACGATCTTCAACACCTGTAAGCTAACACCGGGTCAAACCGTCGCGGTCATCGGTTGCGGCGGGGTTGGCCTGGCGGTTGTGAATGCCGCAAAGATTGCAGGGGCAGGCCAAATCATTGCTGCTGATCCACTCCCTGAAAAGCGAGCCCTGGCTGAAGCGCTGGGGGCGACCCACACGGTGGATGCCACCGCTGATGATGCTGCCAAGCAGATCACGATGATCTCAAATGGCGGCGTCGACTTCGGCATCGAAGCGGTCGGACGTCAAGCATCAGCAAACCTGGCGGTTGCGTCTTTGCGGCGCGGCGGCACGGCGATAATACTCGGCATGATGCCACTGGATTGCAAAGTCGGGCTTGGTGCAATGGATCTGCTCAGCGGCAAAAAACTGACAGGTGCGATCATGGGTGACAATCACTTCCCAGTCGACCTGCCGCGGCTGGTCGATTTCTATATGCGCGGACTGCTTGATCTCGACACGATCATCGCAGAGCGGATCGCGCTCGATGATATTAATGCTGGTTTTGACAAAATGCGCGCCGGCCATTCCGCGCGCAGCGTTGTGGTGTTTGACTGATGACTGACAATTCTGCTCCGCAAATCGATTTCGACAAGGAAATGGTCGGCACGGTTGAAGTGGCGGACGCCGACAAGCTCGATATGGAAAAGCTGACGGCATGGTTTGAAGCCAATGTCGAAGGCTTTGCCGGACCGATCAACTACACCAAGTTTAAAGGCGGGCAATCGAACCCAACCTATAAGATTGAGACCCCTGGCGCGAACTATGTTTTGCGCCGTCAGCCGTTTGGCAAATTGCTGCCGTCGGCCCATGCGGTCGATCGCGAGTATAAGGCGATGACGGGCCTTCACCCGACCGGTTTCCCCGTTCCGAAAACATATGGACTGTGCGAAGATCCAGAGGTTCTGGGTTCGAAGTTCTTTGTGATGAGCATGGCCGATGGTCGCTCGCTCTGGAACGGCGCGCTGCCTGGCCGATCGCCAGAAGAACGCCGCGAACTTTACAACGCACTGATCGACACGATCGCGGACATGCACCTTAACAAGCCCGATGAAATTGGCCTTGGCGATTATGGCAAGCCGACCGATTACTGCGCGCGTCAAATCGCCCGCTGGTCAAAGCAGTATAAGCTATCGGAAACAGAACATATGCCGCAAATGGAGCGGCTGATTGAATGGTTGCCGCAAACCATCCCACCGCAGCACGAGAGCAGTGTCGTTCATGGCGATTACCGCCTCGACAATGTGATCTTTCACAAGACCGAGAACCGCGTCATCGCTGTGCTGGACTGGGAGTTGTCGACGCTGGGCGATCCAATCGCTGATTTCAGCTACCTGATGCTCAACTGGTTCCAGCCTTCCGATGATGGCCGTGCGGGTTTGTTGGGTCTTGATCTGCCAGCATTGGGCATTCCGACAGTAGAGGAGGCAGTGGAACGTTATGTTGCGCGCACCGGCTATCCCGTTCCTCCGATGGATTGGTACTTCGCTTACAATCTGTTCCGCCTTGCCGGAATTATGCAGGGCATCAAGAAACGCGTGATCGATGGCACCGCTTCATCCGCCCATGCCAAGGCAATGAGCGACCGGGTCGCACCACTGGTTGAGCGCGCGTATCAATTCGCTCTCGAAGCGGGAATGCCTGAGTAAGTTGAGCAATACAGGCCCGCGGCATCTGCGCCGTTTGACCCTCGTACTTACCAGTCTGAGCGTTCAAAACTCCGTACTAAAGCTCACCACTGCGCCGGCATCGTCACGCGATGCCGCGAAATGCCCAGGATCACGGCGATAAAACAGGCTTGCTGAAGCATATCCGAAGGATAGCGGCCCTTGCCAAGCGAGTTCACCCATGACCTCGCGCCCTTCCGGAGACAGCGAGAGCCGCTGTATTCCGAAAATCGCACTCTCAGTCACATAATCATACGCCACTGGCAGATCGAGGTTCAACCCGCCGCCGCTGACCCGCAAGGGTTGGCTGAAACGAAGGCCCAAACTGTCGCTATTGGTGAGAACGCCGTAGCGGGTCACATCAAACGACCAGGCCTCACTCGTCAATTGTGAACCATCACCGATCAACGCGCCGCCTCGAGGTCGCGTAATCCCCTGACGGTAAGCGGCGCCCATCCGCCAACCGCGCGCAAATTCATGACCAAATGCGGTATCAAGAAACACCGTATCGGCTCCGCTCACACTAAGTGCGTCGTGGAAATGCGCCCCCAGCAATGTATCTGTTTCCTGCAACCAAGTGAGAGAGACAACCGCGTCCACGCCGGCGATGGAGCGATCCGCAGCAAGGCTAAAACTTTGCGTTGGCCTCTGTTCGCGCGCTCCGCTCAGAACAGTTTCTGCTTGTCTATCCGCCCCAAGCAGCACATCGCCGCGATCGGCGGACACAGTCAGTCCCCAAGGCCCAAGCTGTTGGCGCGCAGCCAGGGAAAACTCGCTGTTTTGGAAAAAGCCGTCATCACCGCTTGCTTGCGGTGCGATGCGAAATGCCGGGCGGTCCGTGCCTTGTAACTGTGCGACCAAACCGCCGGCTCCTTGCGATAAAGCAAAGCCAAGCTGGATATCTGGCGCGATCTTGGCGGCAACCCGCGCCGCCAGAACCCGTGCCCCCTGCGCTTCTTCCGGTGTGAGTTGCAATTGCTGAGTCCAGCCAAGTTCGCCCGAGCGTGCAGTGTCTGCTATGGTGAACGCCATCGACAAAGCGCCGCTTGTCCCGCCGCGACTGATCCCGTTCCGCTCGACCACACCGCGAAGTCTTTGAATCTGCGCAGAGTTACGCGTGCGTGCCCCCAGATCAACGGTGTAGGCCCTATCAAATCTGTCGGTCACAACCGCGTTAAGGCTGATCCCGCTAAGCGCATCGCCCATCGCAGCCGAGCCAATCACCACATCGTCGGCTAGCGCCAGCCTGGTTTGGGTTCCCCCCAATGTCGTCGTGCCTGCTGGAGCAAAAGCAGCCCCGATATCAAGAATGCCTGAACCGAAGACCGCATCAACGCCGGTCGCACCAGCATCGCGTGCACTATCAAGCAGGATTTGGACAATCTCTGGACCAGTCAGATTTGGGAAGGCCTGCGCCAGCAATGCGACCGCACCGGATACCTGTGGAGCAGAGAAGCTCGTCCCAGAGAACAATGTAACAAAGTCCTGCCCATTGATGTTTTCAATGAACACCTCTCCATTCTCGTACACGCAGCAGATAGCTTCACCACGCGCATTGATAAAGGAGCTGCCAAAGTTACCGGCACGGTTTGAGAAATCAGAGATCGCTCCGTTTTCATCGACAGAACCGACAATGATCACATTGCCATTTCCCGCTTGCTGTAAATCAGCAGCAAAGGGATCAGGTTGATCCGGGTCAATATCGGGGTCTGAGCCATCGCCTGAATTGCCCGCCGATACGACAATGACTAATCCCGCATTCGCCGCTCGCCCAACTGCATTGAGCAAACCACCAGAAGCCCGCCCACCTCCAAGGCTGATATTGACCACAGCAGCGCCAGAACTGATCGCGAGATCAATGCCGTCCGTTATATTTCTGTCGCTGAACAAGCACCCGAGCGACGGATCTGAAGGCGTGTCTACACCGCAAGAGCCAACATTGTCGGCACGAACCGCTAGCACTTCTGCATCAAACGCGATTCCAAGCACGCCGATGCCATCGCGCCCACCCGCGGCGACCAATGCAACATTTGTGCCGTGGTCATCCTCTGGATCGACCCCACGATTTCCGACGACATCAGCAGAGTTTGCATTCACTCGGCCCGCGAATTCGGGGCTGTCAGTGTCCAGACCGGTGTCGATAACAGCAATGATCTCTCCAACTCCGGTGAACCCCTGCTCCCAGGCTGAGATAGCCCCGTGAAATTCAGGTCCGTCGGAGCGACGGAATTCGGCTGTATTGAAATTGGTTGTGGACGGTGGTGGCGGAGGAGGAGGTGGTGGTGGCGGCGGCGGTGGTGGTGGTGGAGGCGGAGGAGAGGGAGCCGGGGCAGAAATTGGCCCGCCTCCGCCAGCACCGCCTGGGCTGCCACCGCAAGCACTTAGTGCGGCGCAAGCGGTTGCAGCGACAACAATTTTCCAGCTGATCGGGCAATTGGGACTCTTTTCCATCAAGATTATCCTTCATATACCCTTCTAGCTGTAGGGCTTAAAACCAAAGCAAATGACAACGCAAGACGAATGCGGCAAAGACCCCAAAATAACAGTCCCGCGTTGAGAGCCCTTGTGACTAAGACCCCACCGGGCTAGCAGCACACCAACCTTGAAAACCGATGAAGACTGCGGCGAATTTTCCGGCTTAAGGCAAATTCAAGAGCAATCATTTTGGAGAAATTATGTCACAAGAGTTGATCACCCAAATCGAAGCTGCGTGGGAATCACGCGCCGACATCACACCGGGTAGCGATGTGCGTCATGCGGTGAATGATGCCCTGGCATTGCTCGACAATGGCCGAGCCCGGGTGGCGGAACCTGATGGCAATGGCAGTTGGCGTGTCAACCAATGGCTCAAGAAAGCAGTGCTTCTCTCATTCCGCCTGCGTGACAATCACGTCATGGAGGGAGGCTCTGCTGGCGAAGCAGCCTATGACAAAGTCCCAACCAAGTTTGCAGGTTGGGGCGAGAACCGTTTCAACGACGCTGGATTTCGCGTCGTCCCCGGGGCAGTCGTTCGACGCGGCAGCCATATCGGCAAGGGCGTTGTCCTCATGCCAAGCTTTGTAAACATTGGCGCATTTGTTGACGAAGGAACCATGATCGACACATGGGCAACCGTCGGATCATGCGCGCAAATCGGCAAGAACGTGCATATTTCCGGCGGCGCTGGAATTGGCGGCGTGCTGGAACCCTTGCAGGCGGAACCCGTGATCATTGGCGACGGCGCATTCATTGGTGCACGCAGCGAAGTGGCAGAGGGCGTGCGCGTCGGCGAGGGTGCGGTGCTATCAATGGGTGTCTATCTCGGCGCATCGACCAAGATTGTCGACCGCACCACAGGCGAAGTTCACCGCGGCGAAGTCCCACCCTATGCTGTGGTTGTCCCAGGCGCATTGCCGGGTAAGCCTTTGGCTGATGGCAGCCCCGGCCCGTCGCTCTATTGCGCGGTGATCGTGAAGACGGTGGATGCGCAAACACGCTCCAAGACCGGCATCAATGAGCTGCTACGCGAGTAATTTACAGACCTAACCAGCCCAGCGAACCCGGAACGATTGCTGACTCTCTCCGTTAATTTACCTATATTCTCATTTTGCGGAGAGTTTTATGCATAAAGAAGGCGATGAAATTCACATCGAAGATGATGACGCACGTGGCGCGCAAACGACAGGTGTGATGCGCTGGGTTCTGGGCATCAGCTTGGCCGCAGCGGTTGTCGCAATGACCCTCGTCTGGGTCATTCCCGCAATCTACGGCTAATTACCAGTTTTGTACTTCGGCTTGGCGGGCTCCTTACAGGATCACTCGCCAGGCTCAATCAGTGTTTCAATCGGCGGCATATTTGAAACACTGCTCGAATAACGTTCGGCCGCGCGCAGAACGCGCATCGCATTGAGGCTTGAGATGAGTTCCAGCTCTGTCTGCGAGTAGCCCCGGCGGGCCAGTTCGGTAAAGAGCGCAGGATAGCCTGCGCTATCTTCCATCCCGATCGGCCCGGTTGGCATACCATCAAAATCCGCCCCGATACCAATATACTCAACGCCCGCGACCGAGCGGATATGATCGATGTGGTCGGCCATCTGGCTAACCGGCGTCTGCGGTTCTGGATTGGCTGCATCCCACTCTGTCATTGCCGCCTCAACAATGCTCGGCTGCCCCTGGTTGAGCGATTCCTGCCGCGCCAGCTCTGCCTCGCGCTGGCTGTACCACTGGCGGCGTTCTTCGTTGAGAAAGCCAGGCAAACCAACGACCATCACAATACCGCCATTTTGAGGCAATCTTTCAAGCACGCTGTCGGGTACATTGCGCGCATGACCGTTAATCGCACGCGCGCCAGAATGGCTAAAGATCACCGGAGCGCGAGTCGTATCAAGCGCGTCCATCATCGTGTCTTCGCTGACGTGGCTCAGATCGACGAGCATCCCAATGCGGTTCATCTCACGGATCAAGTCTTTGCCGAACTCGGTCAAGCCGCCATGTTCAGGCGCATCGGTCGCGCTGTCTGCCCACGGCGTGTTCTTGGAATGGGTGATCGTCATATAGCGCGCGCCCAGCGCATACATTTGCCGCAGGACTGCCAGGCTGGAGCCAATCGAATGCCCGCCTTCCATTCCCAAGAATGAAGCAATCCGTCCCTCTGCCATGGCGCTTTCGGCTTGGTCAGCAGTCAGTGTAAGCTGCAATTGATCGGGATAACGCGCGATCAGACGCTTCATCACGTCGATCTGTTCCATCGTCATTTGGACGGCTTCTGGTTCACTGATCCCGGTTGGCACATAGACCGACCAATATTGCGCGCCGACTTTACCTTCGGCCAGGCGAGTCAGGTCAGAATGCATCGCCCGCCCCTCTGGATGGGTCACGCCAGTGCCTGTGGTATCGACAAAGTCAAAATCATTGATCTGGTTGTCAAACCGCGAGCGCAGTTGGATCGGCACGTCGTTGTGCCCGTCAAACACAGGCGCAGCATCAAGCGCAGCCGTGGCAAGCGCTTCTGCAGGATCCGGCACGGCTGCATCACTCCCAGCTTCTTGCGCCGCAAGCGGCGAGATCAGCAGGGAAGCGGCGAGCAAGGCGGCGGCGTATTTCATGACAAATAACAGCTCCTAAGCATGGACCAGATCAGCTATGTATTGTCTTAGCAAGCAGTAGGCCGAAGGGAAGCGGCTTTCTGCAAATTGGTGGGGAATGGCCAATCAACAATTCGACTGAGCAGCGGTCCAGCGCGACCACCGCATCGGAGCCCGCTGAGAGCGGCCTAAAGCGCTTCAATCTCGCGCTGGTGCGCATCATCTTGGCCGTGTTTTACGGCTATGCTGGCTATGCCCATATCGCCACGCCGGGGCTATTTCTGGCGATCATGCCGCGCTTTGTGCCAGCACCAGAAGCGGTCGTTTACTTGACGGGTATTGCGGAGGTCGCCAGGGCAATTGCCCTGCTACAGCCCTTCTCCAAACCAATAAGGAGGGCAGGCGGTATCGGCCTTGCTCTGTACGCTTTGTGTGTATGGCCCGCCAATATCAATCATTTTTCCATGGACATGGCGAACCCTGATGGCGGTTTCGGGCTTGGCTATCATGTTCCGCGAATGATCGCTCAACCGATATTGATCTGGCTGGCCCTGTTCGCTGGAGAAGTGGGCTGGCGACGCCGCACATAAAACCTGCGCGACGCCGCCAGCAATCACTCTTAGGTGAGGTGCTTAGACACCGCAGCCGTCATTTTGAACATTGAGATCTGGTCTTTACCGATCACAGCGCTGAGCTTGCCATCAGGATTGATCTGACGCTTGTCTTTGCTGTCCTGCAGGCTGTTGCCCTTAATGTATTCCCAAATCTTTGACGTCACTTGCGCGCGCGTCATCGGGCCTTTGCCGATGACAGCTTCAAGTTCAGACGAAAGCTGCACCGGTTTCTGCAGTGCATTAGTCTTTCCAGCCATGATCCTCTCCTTCTCAGTGGTGGCAGGTTTCAAAAATCAAAGTCACGTATTCAACTTCAAATATCGTCTTCGGCCCAGTCGCCCTCATCTTCAGCGGCAGAACCAGTAAATGGGGCGACCAACAATGCGCTGGCGACTATCGACCCTTCTAATGTCGCCAACAAATCGGCGCGGGTTGCCCCGGGCATCAATGTCAGCGGCAATTCTGTTGCAAACAATTGGAACACATATTGCCGCGTCTCACCCTCTGGCGGATTAGGCAGCAACCATTCCGAATTGCCTTTGGAATTCTTTCCGGCACGCGGAGGCGTTTCGCCTTCCAAGAGCATGCCCTTTTGTCCCTTCAGGCCCCAGACCAGCCAATGGCAGTCCGGCTCATCGCTGGCGCTTGTTGCGTCTTCCGCAATCAGCACCAATTCTTGCGTCCCTGGCGGCGGCGCATTCCATTCAAGCGGCGGAGCGACGGCGTCCTCTTCTTCAGCGCTGAAGCAAGGGTCCAGTTCTTCACCAGGATCAAACGCGGGGCTGGTTAGCTTAAACCCACCGCGGGCAAAATTGCGCTCGCTTCCCAATTGCGCAATCGCCAAGCCCGCATGCTGCGCAGAAGCAGGCAATGCAGTTCTAAGCCAATCAGGCAAACCAGTCATCGAAGCAATTTCCTCCTGAATATTCTGTGCAAACTAGGCGCATCGGATCGCCAAGACGAGAGTTTTAGCTAAGCTTTGCCCCGGTTTCTGAGGAAAACTCGTCCAAATTTGTGAAAAGTTGTATCCAAATGGCAGAATTCCCGCCTTTCGTTGATGCACATTGCGGGCAGGCGTGCTTGGCATTCGTCCATTAACGCGGGCGCAATCTTGCCCACTTAGGGTTCATCAGCCATGCTAATCGTATAGAAATACTGATCAAAGACCCTTTTGTAAGCCGGAGTCGCACCGCATGACCATTGGTCGCATTGTCCTGTCCACCTTCCTAGCAATCTCATTGGCCGCTTGCGGCGGTGGGGGAGGATCAGGCCAAACCGCTAGCGGCGGCGGCGCAGGAGGCGGCGGCACTGGCGGAGGAACCGGTGGTGGTAGTGGCGGAGCCACAGCAGGATGCGCGCTCGCTGATCAGCAGCAGTTCGCCAAAGACGTAATCGACGAATGGTACCTGTTCCCCAATCTCGTCGACAATACAGTAGTGGCCAGCAATTTCACCGACCTCCAGGGCTATTTAGATGCATTGGTCGCCCCTGCCCGCGCCCAGTCGCGTGACCGGGGCTTTACCTTCGCAACATCTATCGCAGAAGAAAACGCGCTGATTAACTCCGGCTCTAACGCCGGCTTTGGCATCAGGCTTGGTTATGACACGGTCAACAACCGTGTCTTTGTGTTTGAGGCCTATGAGAATGCACCAGGATTTGGTGCTGGCATTGATCGCGGCACAGAATTGCTGGCGATTGGCACCAGCAGCGGCAATTTGCAGAACGTGTCCTCACTGATGTCCTCAGGCGGGCCGCAATCGGTCATCAACGCGCTTGGCCCGTCAACCGCCGGCACAACTCGGGTTATCCAGTTCCGGACTGCGACCAACACGACCACAGAATCCAGCATTACGAAGGCTGATTTCGCGCTAGATCCGGTATCTGATCGATATGGCGCGCTTGTGCTTGATGATGCTGGCAAAAAGGTTGGCTACCTGAACCTTCGCACCTTTATCGTTGCCAGCGCGTCTGACGAGCTGCGCGATGCATTCGCCCTGTTTCAAAGCGAAGGGGTAACCGAACTGATCATCGATTTCCGCTATAATGGTGGCGGATTGGTCGATGTTGCCGACCTGCTCGGCGACCTGCTGGGTTCAGGACGCACGGGCCAAGTGTTTAGCGAAACGGTCCTACGCCCCTCAAAGTCCTCGGAAAACTCAACCGAGCTGTTCCAGTCCGAGGCTAATGCGATCCAGCCAACGAAGATCGCCTTCATTGGCCGCAGAAGCACAGCCTCTGCCAGCGAGCTCGTGATTAACTCAATGATCCCTTATTTGGGCAACAATCTGGCGCTGGTCGGGGATGACACCTCTGGCAAGCCAGTGGGACAGTTTGGCTTTGACCTGGCGGCCTGCGACCTCAGGGTTCGCGCCGTGACTTTCCAGACCAACAATGCCGATGGGAATGGCGAATATTTCACCGGGTTAGCGAGCGAGGTTCCCAACACCTGCCAAGCGGACGACGATATTTTCACGCCGTTTGGCGATCCGAACGAAGCCTCAATAGCGGCGGCGCTAGACTTTCTTGGCGGGCGCACCTGCACCGCCATAGGCGCCGCTGGGCTTCAGCGAGTGCAAGGCTCGGCCAGCCAAACGATGTTGCAACCAGAACGGCCGAATGCAGCGCAGTTTGAGATCCCAGGACTGTTCTAAGGCGGACGGCCTGCAGCCGGAGACTCTACTCTGCGACGAAGTGAACGGCTTGAGCGTCCGCACCTTGCGAATGCGCGATTGCAGCAGCGATGACTTTGTCTGCTGAGGCTGGCTTGGCAATCAGTTCGGCATCCAGCTCACGAATGCGCTCATTGTGGCGATCCAGATCGCCTGAGTGCAGGATGTAAGGGATTTTCAGACGATCAAGCTCATGTGCCACGGGGAAGCATGTCAGCCCCTCACCCAGCGATACGTCCAATATCGCCAAGTCTATGCCTGCCCCATGCCTTTGAATATGGCGCTGGGCAGTATCGCAATTTGTCGCAGTTAACACTTCGCAGCCGCGATCTTCAGCCGCAAACTCCATATCCATCAGAATCAGAGGTTCGTCTTCCAATAGCAATATGGTGTAGCTCTTGGCCATCACACGCTCCCAACCGGCAGAGTGATAACGGCTTTGAGGCCTGTTTCGTTCCAATCACGCTCTATCGTTCCATCAGTCGTGGCAAGCATCCGGTCGACAATTGCAGTGCCCGTTCCCGCGAGGATTTGATCCGGGATGACGAGAGGGCCGCCTTCTTCCGCCCAGGTGATGACAAGGCCCTCTTTATCCTCCGCTGACATCCAACTGACGGTGACTTTGCCCTCTTCGGTGGCCCACGCGCCGTGCTTGGTCGCATTGGCAGCAAGCTCGTGCAGGATTAGGCCGACAAGAGAGATGATGGTAAACGGCATACGCACACCATTCCCCTGCAAGATCATACGTTCCTCATCGCGGTCATAAGGCAGCAGAACGGCCTTAATCGCTTGCCCGATATCGATGCTGCCGGATGAAGCATCATCCAGGGTCGTTTCGTAAGCGCGCCCAAGTGCCTGAATGCGGGAATTGATCTCAGCCGCCTCGGCGCGAATGCCCCGCACGCGCCCGGTTACATTCACGATGCCCGATATCACCGCGAACATATTCTTCATGCGGTGGGACAACTCGCGCGCCATTTCCTTTGCATGGCGACCCTCAGACCGCGCAGCGCGCACGTCAGACACGTCCCATTGACTGCCAAAGAAATAGACGAGTTCGCCGTCGCTGTTGTAGATCGGACCGAGGTGCAAAGCGTTCCAGAAAGTTGTGCCGTTCTTCCGGTAATTGAGCAGCTCAACCACCACGACGTCTTCATTGACCAGCGCTTCGCGAATGCGCGCAACCGGCTCCGGATCAGTATCAGGGCCCTGTAGGAACCGGCATGACCGCCCTAATATCTCATCCTCGCCATAGCCGGTCAGGCGGCGAAACGCCCGGTTTGCAAAAACTATCGGCAGGTCTGGCTGGTGCGGATCGCACAGGCAGATCGCCATGCGGGTTTGCGCCATGGCTTGCTCAAACAGCACGCCAGATGCGCCAGAAAACTGATCGCCTTTGTGGCCCGCCCGAAACCTGTCGGGCGCGTCGTCAAAGCTCAAAGATACTTGCTCGGATCGCTTAGGATCGCGTTCTTCGTCGGTGCTCACTATAGTCCGCTTTCCCGCCGCAGTGATCAATGCAACGACCATATCTGTTCATTGCCATCCAAACGACAATCGGACGCGTGCGTTCCAAGAAATTCGGCTGCCATAAGCATGCAGACTCATAAGCCATTGCACTATAGAGATTTTAGGTGAAATTCCGGTGCAATTATTCGTTCTAGCCCTGCGGCAAACTGCGTTTCTTGAGGATCTAGATAGTGCCGGTCACGGGCGCTCAGTAGCCCAATTTAGGCTTCCCTGTGACGGCTTAGATGTATCCCATCAAATCTCGTAATCGTCGATCACGCTCATCAAAAACACCAGAAAACCAACCGCGAATATCCCGTCCGCGACCAATCCGCCCGCCACCATCGGATCGACAACAGCGGCACCAAACACTTGAGGTGCGAGCAGCGCCAAAATGCCAATCTTGCTCAAGATGCCGGCCCACAAAATCGGGCCAAAGCGCATCGGCTCGCGCGCTACATGGAAATACACGATGCCAAAGCTGAAGATAAACAAGCCGATGATCCGGGCATCGATCGTTGCCTCTGGGCTGAGCATGCCAGCCAAGCCGACGATCAAGTTGAAGACCGCAGCCGCCCAGAAGAACATCCGCCAATAACGCGAGACGGAATAGGCGCTTGCTACACCAGCATCTTCACCCTCTGTAATGGCCTGATCCTCGACCATCTGGACATCATGCGCATCGCTCATTCGGATTCTTCCCCAGTAATCGGATTGCTGTCGGTGTAACCGCATCCAAGCAGTGTCGCATCACCCAAATTGACGGTCGCTGTAAACGGATATTCGAAATCGCTCATGCCATCGCTGCATTCGCCTGGTGTGATGGCAATCTGCAAGCTCTCTCCAGCAAGCTCGCCAGAAAATCCAAGCCCATTGTTGCCAGAAAATCGGCTGACCTCGGTAACCTCGCCTTCAAGGTTCTCTGGGCTTGTATAGGTCAGCTTGCTGCCTTCGATTGCCATGCTCCAGAACGGCTCTGTCCCGCTCAAATTGATCGTTTCATCATCAGCAATACCGGCAAAGTTCTGAGGTGTATCGGCGCGGTTATCACCACTGGCAGTGCACGCGGAAAGGCTCAATACTCCCAGCAGCATCAAGCAAACCTGCCTTAAGCCAATCATTTCACATCTACCTTTGCGCTGCCTCTCGCTAACATAGGGATAACCAACCCCAGCGTCACTATCTGACCGCAGACAGTCGACAAATTCATTCCCGGTGGGGTGTAAAGGCGTATTCCACCCACAAAAAGGGGCAGACCCCTTTATGGAGCCTGCCCCTTCCAAGCTTTGTTGAAGAATGCTTGAATTACTGAGGCATCAGCACCGAATCGATGACGTGGACGATACCGTTTGATGCTTCTACATCGACCGCGGTTATGGTCGCGGTGCCGCCAGCGGCATCGGTCAGAACCACTGCACCATCGACGACATTGGCTGTCAGCGTACCGCCATTCACGGTTGGGATTTCATATCCGCCCTCGCCCGCACCTTCGATTGCACCGGTCAGCGAAGCCGCATCAACCGCCTGCGCGATGACGTGATATGTCAGGATCGTACCGAGGGTCTCGGTGTCGTCGGTCGTAAGCGTTTCGACTGTGCCTTCTGGCAGCTTCGCGAATGCCTCATTGTTTGGCGCGAACACCGTGAACGGACCCTCGCCAGATAGAGTGTCGCCAAGTTCAGCGGCCGTCACCGCCGCCACAAGGGTTGAGAGGTTGTCATCGCCAACGGCCACATCAACAATCGTACCAGGTGCCGCTTCTTCCGCCGCCATTGCATCTTCGGTTGCAACGTCATCGGTCGCCGCTTCTGGCGAACAGGCTGCAATCGACCATGCGATGGTCGAGGCCAAGGCCAATTTAAGGGTGTTCATAGGGGATCATCCTTGTAATCTTCAAAAAATTTTGGAGTCATTCGCGGGGGAATGGGAACAAGCCGTTTTGCTTGCTCGCTCACAGATACGAACGAGTCCCCAAATTAGATGTTCCGAAATTTGTTGTGCGTTTGAGCACGAAAATTACACAACTCAGGGTCGATGGCTCGCACTTTGTTGGAACTCTAGGAGGCGCCTTTGGTTGTTCTTTCCATGCAATGGACACCCACTCGCGCCGCTGGCCTTGAGCAATTTGCCGCCTTTTTACCAAAAGCCGGAAGACGATATGCTGATGCGCGCAATTTTGACGATGGAACGGGCCGCAGCAATGTCTCGCTGCTGTCACCTTGGCTGCACGCAGGGCTGCTGAACGAGACCGAAGTCTGTACCTCCGTGCTTGCCAAGCACAGCCCGCAAAAGTCGGAGAAATTCATCGCTGAGGTGTTCTGGCGCGTCTATTTCAAAGGCTATCTCGAACAACACCCAAGTGTTTGGGCGGAATATTGCAAAGATCGTGACGCGGCCTTCAGCCGTTTGGAAACCAATACTCGCTTCGAAAGAGCCTATAGCGAGGCAATCTATGGCCGCACTGGGATCGAAGCGTTTGATGTGTGGGCGCGTGAACTCATGGAAACAGGCTATCTACACAATCACGCCCGCATGTGGTTCGCCAGCATTTGGATTTTCACGCTCAAACTTGATTGGCAGCTCGGTGCGGACCTCTTTTTGAGGAACCTGATCGACGGCGATGCAGCCTCAAACACGCTTAGCTGGCGCTGGGTTGCGGGCCTGCACACTAAGGGTAAGGCTTACCTTGCTCGCCAGGACAATATCGCCACCTACACCGTCAATCACCCAGATGGCCCGCTGCCGGCAGAAGGTTTGGCAATGGAAGCGACAGCCCTCGAAGAACCCCGCAACCACCCAAGGCAGCCATTGTCCCTACCCGATGTTCCCAGCGAAGATGCTTTTGCAGAACCGTTTGCGCTAATGCTGCATGATGAAGCGGCGAGCCACGCCCCGCTAACCTTGCCCAATGTGCCGAGCCTAGTGATTGGCGCGGCCCGTCCCGCCGCGCGGTCGCCGCGCGAGATGAGCGATAAGGCGCTGAGTTTCGCAGAAGAGGCCGTCGCAGGTTCGCTTAGCAAGGCGGCCGATGCGTTTGGCTGTAAAACTACCGTGTGGGACAGCGAACAAAGCCTTGCTAACCTGCTGTCAGATGCCGGGGTCACGCGGGTCGTGACGCCGTATCTGCCTATTGGTTGGACCCGTGATGCGCTATGGCCGGAGCTGTCCGAATTGCAGGCAGCGGGTAATCTCGTCACCCTGCTGCCAGAACTTGATCGGGCCACGTGGCCGCATGCTAAGGCTGGCTTCTTTGGCGTCAAAAAGCAGATCGAGAGCATTCTGGGAGAGCTTGGCGTCGGCTGACACGAGCGCGTAAAATGCGCATTTGCACGCATTACAGCCACGCTGCACGCGGTGCATAGTTAACCGGAAACTTACGCCTGCTGCATTACCGTCCCCGGATTGGAAACCGGGACCCAAGACGATGAAATATCCGAACCGTTTGCAAACCGCTTTGCTGTTCGACCAGCCGCACGACATCTTAGAGGCGGCTGTGCGTGATTTCGCTCGGATCGAAGAGATGAAATCGGGTGCGATTTTCAACGTGCCTGAGGCCAATCCAGGCAAATTTTATCGGCTATTCAACGGTTCTGAAGAACTGATGCTGACCTTTGAATATATCGATGGTCCGGCCAATCCAGACGTGTTCGCCGCGGCATTGTCATCGACCGTCACCGGCATTCTGTGCCCGGACATTCGAGATCGCATTGCTCGCTCGCGCAGCCACATCCTGCTGGAGGTGTCGCATGGGGTGATGGGCGGTGTCGAAAACGATCCCAAAATCGCCGCGATGTTTGAGCAGATCGGCGTGACACAAGCAGGCGCGACGCAGGAGCAATTTGACCGACGCTTACAAGTTTTGGCTCTGATGAGCCGGATTATCACTGACCATGCCAGCCCATCCGCCGTGCATTGGACGCAGTCAGATCAGCTAATCTCTGGTGAGATGTTTGATAGCTTTGCAGCGATGGATGCGCCAAGCCCGCTTCACATCCACCCGTATCTGTTTGGGCCGCGAGCAGGCCCCAGCGAAGGTCAAGAGTTGGGCATTCGCACCTATGGCGCGCGTCATTGGCTGGGCCGCGAAATCATGATCAAACCCAATGTGCTGCCTTGGGCTGTCAATTTCGAAACCATCATTGGTTTTATGAATATCTGCACGGCCGAGAACGGCTATGTCATCCCGGATGGCGATACATTCGGGCCGGAAGACCGCAGCCTATCATACCGAGTGAACTGGCGCGATGCTGACCCAGAAGATGGCGAGGCTGGATTGGCGTTTTATGAACTCACTCCGCTTAAACATGTGGAGCATGATTTTCTCGCTGAGGATCACGTCCCTGACGAAAACGCCTTCAACGACCGATCCTTTCCAGCTGACCTCATGCCTGGGGAACAGGACGCGAAGGCCGAACTTGCGAATGAGTGGGCCGAGAAACGCACCATGGCCGAGGGCATAGGCGGAAGGTTCGAAGTGCGCGCGATTGGAGACGGAGGTGTCCCGCACCCTGATCCCGACTCCCCAAAGCCCGCCCAAGTCAGCCAGCCAACACCCAGTAATCCGGGCATGCCAAGCCTAAGCGGCAAGAGATTGCGCGCGAAAGTGTTTGGCCGGAAAGGTGTCTAGTGCGCGCAAGTTTGGCCCCTCAGCATAGGCTGAGAGGTCACACTACAAAGCGTTCGTAGGTTCTTAAGCGCTGGCCGCTTCGGCTGCTTCGGCTTCGGCCGCACGGCGCGCGGCACGCTCTTCATCGGCGCGGGCGCGGTCTTGCACGGTCTTGCGAGCCTGCTCAGCCAAACCACGCCAGGTTTTCTCAGCCCGCAGATGCCGTTCACGCACATTGGCGAGATCAGACTTTTCTGCTTGCGCCGCCGCTTCGTCAGCGCGCTCGCTGTAGAATTCGTAAGTTTGGGCCATGTAATGGTCTCTCTTTATGCTCTGGCTCAGCAGGGGTCAGAGTGCATGCAAGCACTTGGCATGTCTTGCCGCAAACTAAGCGCAGCGGCGCCAGATTCTTTGGATAGACCGTAGGGGTAGCAGATTTATACCCAAACACCTAATTTATGCGGCTTTCGTGGTAAATACACGCGCAAGCACTCGCGCCGTACAGAGACAATGCTCGCGCGCTGAGACTAAGCCGCCTTGTCGACGGAGCGCCCGCGCCCAAACAAACGGCTGAAGAAGCCGCGCTTCTTCGGCTCAGGCTCTGGCGCCTCTTCCATGATCTCATCAACTTTGCGGCGCAGATCTGCACCGGAGAATTCCTTCTCCTCTTCAACCACCTTGCGTTGGATGAATGTCTCTGCCTCAATCGAGGCAAGCTCCACGACCGGACGGCGTTCCGCCACCTGCTCCATCGCAGGCTTGGCCAGAACACTGATCAGCTCAGGGCGCATGTCCTCAACAGCGACGACGGCACCAATGCCGATGGGATGGAGGTGCTCTTTCACGCGGGCCGCGATCGCTTGCTGACACCTCAGCGCGCGCCACCAACAGCCAACAACATATTCGACGTAGCGCAGCGGCGCCTGCGGCGGGTTGTCATCGCGGAAGAAGTGGCGCTGCTTGTGGAACAGCAAAGCAGTGTTGAGCGGGCCAAAACCCTCAATCTCTAGATAGAGCTCAATGTCTTCTTCTTTGCCAGCCCAGGCCGGACCCTCTTCATTGCCGCATTCCGCGATTATCTGGTCAGCGGGCGTACCAGAAAAGGCATAGTCCTCGTCCGTATAGAGCATGGCTGCGAGGAAAGGCTCATGCGTCTTGCCCTTTTCAAAGGCCAGGTCTGGCGGGTTCGCCGCGACGATGATCACCGTGCTGACGGGTTCGCCTTCAAGCCCATCGACGCAATCGAACACGTCTTCGAGACCATTGATCTCAATCGCATCATGATCAAGCTGGCGGCACAGTTCAGCCACTGGGCTGTCCATGGTCGCAATATGCTCTGAAAGGATTGTCTCCACAGCATCAAAATCAGAGGCGGCGAACAGCGCATGCAAGCGCTCCTCAAAGGCTCTTTCCCCCTCGGCAGTCGCAAAGACTTCCTGCAATTGATGCATTTTCAAAACCCCTTAGTCACGATCCGCACTGGCGCCAAAGGCCAGCCCCGCTGTCATGCAGCGTAATCCTTCCAGCGCGTTAACCGCGCATGGCTACTATAGGGTTAATACTGAGGTTACTGTGGCCCATCCTCTCGCTTCTAACCACGGTCAGTACGAGTAGGAAAGCGCTGCGGCGGCCATAGCCAGCGTCATCAGCGCTTCATATCTTGGCTCACATCTGTCGGAGCCCATCTGCGCGTCTTCCCGCGCAGAGGGATTGCAGCGGGGCAGAGCCATCACAGCCCCGCCCCGCCACGGATCGCTTAGTCAGCAGCTGACAAGTTCACAGCGCTTTCTTTGCCATTACGGCCTTCTTCGAGGTCGAAGTTGACGCGCTGGTCCTTATCAAGCGATTGCATGCCGGCGGCTTGCACTGCGCTGATGTGGACGAAGCTGTCATTGGAGCCATCGTCAGGCTGAATGAAGCCATAGCCCTTGTCAGTGTTGAAGAACTTTACGGTTCCAGTCTTAGACATAGTCGTTTCCTTTCAAGCGAAACGGTAATTGCCATGCCCCAATGCGAGGCATGGTTGTGCGTCAAATCGTCAAATGAAAGGAAGTCGTCGTCTGGTTTACGCCGGGGGCCACAGGGGCCAAACGGCGGAAGGCAAATCTCGAAGTCCGTCGCAAATCTCGACGTCAGCAAGGCGCAACTAGCAGACATTTGGGCAATCACCTAATTTGAAGGAGTTAGCCGCCATTTCTGCGCCGCCATGAAAGGTCGCTTTTCGCAGCGCCGTAAGCCCCATTCCTCCACTCGCCGCACGCACAGGGCGCTTGGAACAGCTGGAACACAGTCTAGGGCCAAAAACCATCCGATCACAGACACGCCTATTGATCGAAAAAATCGATTGAACGCCGCTCAGGAGAGCAAGATTAGGCATAAGAAAATGACGCATCGGCTTACGATAGTCTTACGCATCGCAAGTAGGAAAGCGGAACAAGTGCCCCCTCGTCCGCGTTAAGCCAGTATGATCTTCAAACACACCTCACGTATCCTCACCACACTGTTCGGAGCAGCAGCACTCGCCGCATGCGCTGGCTCTCCCGGCCCGGTCGGCAACACCGCCGTGCCTCAGCCCGCAAAGCCGGTTGCGCTCGCATCCTACCTTGGCACCTGGCACGAATACGCCCGCTATGAGGCGCCATTTCAAAAGGGCTGCGAAGGCGTCACTGCGACCTATTCGGAGCGCGATGATGGCAAGATCGCGGTGCTCAATTCCTGCCGCAAGGGCGGGCTTGATGGCAAGCTCAGCGAAGCCAAAGGCCGCGCCAAAGTGGTCGAGGGATCAGACGGAGCCAAGCTGAAAGTCAGCTTCTTCGGCCCGTTCTACGGCGATTATTGGGTGCTGGACCGCGGCGAACCAGACGCAGAAGGGCAATATCCGTGGTCGATCGTCGGCGAACCATCAGGCCGATACCTCTGGATGCTCACCCGCGAGGCCCAGCCCAGCGCGGAATTGCGCGCCGCGCTAGAGGCCCGGGTGCGCGAGCTCGGCTATGACTGGAGCCTAGTGAGAATTACGGAGCAAGCGCCCACTACCCCGTCATCCTGAACTTGTTTCAGGATAACAAGCCACAAGCCTCACTCTCGCAAACCCAGCTCCAGACTCAGATCAATCCACTCGGGGTTCTCTTCCTCCACTAGATTGATCTTCCATTCTCGGTGCCAATTCTTCAGCTGCTTCTCGCGCGAGATCGCGTCATACATGCTCTCAAACATCTCAATCCCGACGAGACGTTTGCAATTTCGCACTTTGGCAAACCCTTCGAGTGCGCCAGTGCGATGTTGCCACATGCGCTGGGCGAAATTGGAAGTAACGCCGATATAGATGTAGCCGCGGCGACCGCTCGCTATGATATAGACGCAAGGTTGTTTGGCCATATGCCCACCTTCATGCTGAATTCACTCCAGCATAACAAGTGAAGCCTCTCTGAGACGGTTATCCTGAAACAAGTTCAGGATGACGAGTGTGTTTGTTGAGCCAAAACACAAACATCACATCTCCTTATCAGGGCGCGGATCGTGCTTGTGCTTTTCCATCTTGCCCAGCACGCGTTCCAGTCGCTGGGCCATGGTGTTCGCCGCTTTGCGAGCCGCCGTATCCACATCGCCCGCATGTTCGGTGACACCGATCGGCTTGTCCCCGCGCGGGCGCGCCTCAATCATACAGGCCTTGTCATCATCACCGCCCTTGCGCGCATTGTCATCGCGCACGTGAACCTCCAACCGGGTGAGGCGATTTTCAAACCGGGCAAGCTTGTGACGCACAGCGACCTCGATCCGCTCTGCGACGTTCTCTGTGCCCATAACGCTGCTGTCAGAATTGAACTGGAACTGCATGGTTTCGGTGTTAGGCATCGGGGGCGACGCTCCTCTCTTAGGGGGTTTGTTGTACCATTTGATATGGGGAGCCGCGCGGGAATTTCGAGGGATTTCGGAAGGGGGAGTTTCGAGGCTTGGTCGCGGAGCACGGGTTTTTTGTTTGCGCCCTCAGGCGCCGGGCGCTCACATCCGTTCGCTTGGCTTTCGGCCTAACCGGCCGGCGCGCGGTCGCGCTTGCGGCTCGCTAATCGCTCGCCGAATCATTCCAGAGGATAGATGTTGCTCCAAGATACTTGGTGCGCTTCCGTTGGCTTGGTCGCGGAGCACGGTTGCGTTAGCGACCGCAAGGGCCTTGCGCCCGCCCGCAGCGACGCGATCTATGATCGCGTGAGCGAGGATAGCCAAGCGAACGGATGTGAGCGCTGGCGCTTGAAGCCAAACAAAGACTCTTTCAGATCTTGGCGCTACAACTTCGGCAATGTCTGAAGCACAAAACCCCATCACAATCCTGGTCGATGCCGATGCCTGCCCGGTGAAGGACGAGGTCTACCGCGTCGCAGAGCGGTTTAAGGCGCAGGTGCGCATCGTCAGCAATTCGCCGTTCCGTATCCCCGATCACCCGCGCATAAAGCGCATCGTTGTCGACGATGGCTTTGACGCAGCAGATGACTGGATCGCGGAAAATGCGGACCCGCTAAGCGTGGTGATCACTGCCGACATTTTGCTTGCCGAGCGGTGCCTAAAGGCGGGCGCGGCGGTGCTGGCGCACAATGGCAAGCCGTTCGATGCGGCCAGCATCGGCAGCGCAATCGCGACCCGCGCAATTATGGAAGACCTGCGCGCCGGTATGGACGGCATCGGCGGCGGCCCACCGCCATTCTCAAAGGCCGACCGCTCGCGTTTCCTACAGGAGCTGGACCGAGTGCTGGTAAAACTGGGGCAGGGTTAGAAGAAGGCTTGGACTTCCTCCCACATCGCCATGCTGAACTCACTTTAGCCGGACAAGTAATGCTGGCTCGATAGAGTTATCCTGAAACAAGTTCAGGATGACGAAGTCGGGACGATACCATCACTCTCGCCCTGCTTGGCATCGAAATTGGCACAGCGCCAAGTGCCATGCTCGAGCTTCGAAACGGCACCCGATTTCTTACAGAAACCAAACATTTCTCCGCTCGCCCCTCCGGCAAGTACAGCTTCTATCCCACGCGCTTATTCTTGAAGCCTCACCCCTACGGGTTCCACGCCATACACTCCACCTCGACCAACGCGCCAGCGGCCAGTCCCTTTACCGCCATAGCGGAACGCGCGGGATAACGGCTCGGATCGAAATAAGTCTTATAGACCGCGTTAAACGCGCCAAAATCGCTCATATCTGCCAGCCAGACGGTGCACTTGAATAGCGCGTCATGGGTGAGATCATATTCGGCCAAAGTTTCGCCGATCCGATCCATTGTACGGCGGGTTTCTGGCTCGATGCCGCCGCTCACGATGCCGCTCCCGTCTTTGGCGAGGCCAAGCTGTCCTGACAGATAAAGGATATCGCCCACCTGCACTGCTTCGGAGAGGGGGAAACGGTCATCACCCAGCGGGCGGAATTGCGGCGCAGCGGGCGCTGCATAAGGGGCCGCTTGAGCACTCGTGCGGCCATCAACCGGGGCGTATGTTGAGCTGCACCCCGCGCAGAGAACGCCCAAAGCCACAGCGGCAATTGATAGTTTATCGTTCATGATACACCCTCCCTTATTCGTCCGGCAAATACAGCTTCTGCCCCATATCCTTATATTTCTCGCTCATTTCTTCCATGCCTTTAAGCGCAGCCTGCTTGCTGGCTTCGGCGGTGTCGGCGCCTAGCTTCTCCGCCGCGAGGAATGTCTCGGGGCTTTCATTCTGCTTCGCGGCGAAATCGCGCACTTCCTGGCTGATCTGCATCGAGCAAAACTTTGGTCCGCACATGGAGCAGAAATGCGCTGTCTTTGCGCCCTCTGCCGGCAGGGTTTGATCATGATATTGCTCGGCCGTTTCCGGGTCGAGCGACAGGTTGAACTGATCCCTCCAGCGGAATTCAAAGCGCGCCTTTGACAGGGCATCATCGCGCACCTTCGCCGCCGGGTGACCCTTCGCAAGGTCGGCTGCATGCGCGGCGAGCTTATAGGTCACAACCCCGACCTTCACATCGTCGCGGTCGGGCAGGCCAAGGTGCTCCTTCGGCGTGACGTAGCAAAGCATCGCCGTGCCGTACCAGCCGATCTGCGCCGCGCCGATGCCGCTGGTGATGTGGTCGTATCCCGGCGCGATATCGGTGACGAGCGGGCCGAGGGTGTAAAACGGCGCCTCGCCGCAGACCTGTAGCTGCTTTTCCATGTTCTCTTTGATCTTGTGCATGGGCACGTGGCCCGGCCCCTCGATCATCACCTGCACGTCATGCTTCCACGCGCGGTGGGTCAGCTCGCCCAGGGTGTAAAGCTCGGCGAATTGCGCCTCGTCATTGGCGTCCGCGATGGAGCCGGGGCGCAGGCCATCGCCGAGGGAATAGGCGATGTCATAGGCCTTCATTACCTCGGTGATGTCGTCGAAATGCTCGTAGAGGAAGCTTTCCTTGTGATGCGCGAGGCACCATTTCGCCATGATAGAGCCGCCGCGCGACACGATGCCGGTCACGCGGTTTGCGGCCATCGGCACATAGGCCAGACGCACACCGGCGTGGATCGTGAAATAGTCGACGCCTTGCTCGGCCTGCTCGATCAGAGTGTCGCGGAAGATGTCCCAGGTGAGGTCTTCTGCGACCCCGCCGACCTTTTCCAGCGCTTGGTAAATCGGCACGGTGCCAACCGGCACGGCGGAGTTGCGGATGATCCATTCGCGGGTGTCGTGGATGTTCCGCCCGGTAGAAAGGTCCATGATCGTATCCGCGCCCCAGCGGGTGGCCCACACCATCTTGTCGACTTCATTGGCGACGTCTGACGCGACGGCGGAATTGCCGATATTGGCGTTGATCTTGACCAGGAAATTGCGCCCAATCGCCATCGGCTCGGTTTCCGGATGGTTGATGTTGTTCGGAATGATCGCACGGCCGCGGGCGACCTCATCGCGCACGAATTCAGGCGTGATCACGGTTGGGATTTCCGCGCCCCAGCTCTCACCATCGCGGACCAGATCAGCGGCAATCTCGCGGCCCAGATTCTCCCGCTCGGCGACATATTCCATCTCCGGCGTGATGATGCCTTTGCGGGCATAGTGCATCTGGCTGACGTTCTGGCCTGCCTTCGCGCGCAGCGGACGCTTCACCGCGTTCGGGAATTGCGGAACGCCGCCACTGCGGTCCGGGCCGAGCTGCCCGTTGTCCTCTGGCTTAACCTCGCGCGCGTCATATTCCTCGACATCACCGCGGGCCATGATCCAGTCACGGCGTTTCGCGGCGAGGCCAGCGTTGATGTCGATGTTGATGTTCGTATCGGTGTAGGGACCGGAGGTGTCGTAGACGCGCACTGGCGCCTCTCCGCCCTCCAGATCAATCTCGCGCATGGCGACTTGAATGCCGCTACCGGTACGTGCGCCGATATGGACCTTGCGGCTGCCACGGATGGGACCGGTGGTTACGCCGATTTCGACCGGTGAGTTGATGTCTGCCATGGCTGCGAAGTCTCCAAGAATGGCGGATGGGACTTCGGACAATGCCTTAGACATAAGACCAGCCCGCTCCCTCCGCCGATGTTAATCGGTTCAGGTTCAACGGGTCGAGCGCTGCGATGCGCCCCTCTCAGCCTGCGCCTGATAATCAGACTCGCTGGCTCCCCGGGGATGCGATCACGATTAGTGTACGCGGGCGCCTGCGTCCAGTGCGCTAAAGGCCGATGGCGTTTAGCATCTCGGTATCCCATGCCCCGCCCAGAGCATCCTCACGGAAGTTGAACGAACTGATGTATCCCCAGACACAGCCATCGACATCCGCAGCGCGGAACGCATCGGTCACGGTCTGATAATAAAGCGCGCGATTGGCCGAGGGGATGGTTTGGATCGCGCCATATTCACCCATGAACACAGGGCGGCCCGTACGGGTCATGAAATCCTGCACCTTTGCGACACTGTTATCGACATCGCCTAAATCTTGCGGGGTACCGAACACGCGGCCGAACGGAGGCGGACTTGCCAGAAAACTTGCGCCCTGGTGCGTAAAGTCAAACGGATCGTAATAGTGGAATGTGGCGATCAGATAGGGATCATCAGGCAATGGCAGGGTGGCCAACGAATTGATCCCGCTGAAGTTCTCGCCGCCAATCACCACCGGGCGAGTTGGGTTTGTGGCGCGCACATTGGCCAGCGCGGGTTCCAAGATCGAGAGCAGATTGGCATCGGTAAGCTGATTGTGCGGCTCATTCAGCAACTCGAACCAAACCATGTCATCGGCATTTTGAAAACGCTCGGCAATCTGCAACCAGAAGGCAGCGAAACGATCCCTATGGCCGTCAGGATCGACGAAGATCTCATCATAATGATGGACGTTCAGTATAACACGCAGGTCAGATGCGCGAGCCAGAGTAACGACCTCTTCCACCCGGTCCATCCAGGCTGCATCTATCGTATAGGGTGCCGTTGCCGGCGCATGGGTCGACCAGCGCACAGGAATGCGCACGGTTTCAAAACCCTGGGCTTTGATTTGCGCAAAGTCGTCATTGGCAATCGGGCGGCCCCAACTGCCTTCGGTGGGATTGCCTTCCAACTGGTTCGACATGTTGATGCATGCGCCAATCCGCGCGTCAGACTGCGTCAATTGGGAACCAGGGCTCGGGGGCACAGGTGTTGCTGTGGGCGTCGGTGTTGGCGTTGGCGTTGGCGTGGGTGTCGGGGCCGGCTGCGTAACGGCCGGTCCATTGCTGCTGCCACCGGAACCTTCGCCGCACCCTGTAAGACCTGTCACCATGGCCACAACCGCAAGCGCGGCTCCGCTATGCCAGTGTCTGCGCCAACCCGATGCTAAACTCATCATCGTTTCTCCCCTACCTTACGCTGCCAAGGTCTTCATTTTTAAGGGGATTCTTCAAGTTAGATGCGGCCACTGCTGCGACATAGCAGGCGAAGCGAACACCCACTTCCAACCGAATTGGCCGCGCGCGGTTAGCGATTGCGCATTTCCGTCCCAGAACAAATCCATGATCGGCAGCATTGCAGCCGTACAATGACGTGCAAGAAAATCTAAACGCCCTTTTCACGAGAAATTAGGGCTTTTTGGTTACACCATCGTTCTCAAAGGGACGCAATTGTCATGAATTTCTCGCAAGATTTTCTATCGGAAGATCATCAGCACCCGCTGCAAGAGGTGCGATCATCGGACGTCGATGCAGATTACTCACCGCCTGACGACGCCGGTGCCAACGCGATGGCACGCCGTGTCAATGCGATGCGCATGACTGCAAAGATGGGGCTGTATAACGACAGTCTGCTGATAATACTTGCGGTAATATTGGTCAGCAATGCCGCATCGTTGTTTATGGGTAACTGGAGTTGGATCCCAACCCTTGTTGCAATTATTATCGGCATTTTGGGCCTCAGTTGGGTCGCTCTGGCAAAACGCGGCATGACACGCGACTTGATTGATCCGATCAGCACAATCGCAAGCGAAATGAGCAGGCTTTCAAGCGGCGCGCGCGATATCGAGATTTCAGGCCAAGCCCGGCAGGATGAAATTGGCGATTTGGCGCGTTCTCTCGACGCATTCAAAACAGCCTATACGCATTTGGATCAATTGGTAATTGAACGTGATATTGCCGATAAACTGCGGCTGGAAACCGAAGACAATCAGCGCCAAGAATTCCTGAGACTGGCCGAGCAATTTGAAGAGATGGTTGGTGAAGTCACAAGCAACGTCGCCACGGCCGCATCACAGCTAAACTCAAGAGCGCACGACCTTGCCGGTTCCGCACACCTTTCTTCAGAAAAGGCGCAAATGGTGGTGGATGCAATGACCCGCGCATCAAACGGCGTTGCTTCTGCCGCTGCGGCCTCAGATGAGTTTGCCCTTTCGATCGATGAAATCAGCCGGCAGGCGGCACGCTCTGAGGAATTGGCCCGAAATGCATCACGCGCTGCAGAGGGAACCGACAAGACGATTTCGACCCTCTCCAGCGAAGCAGAGCAAGTTACTCAGGTGGTCGAGCTGATCCAATCGATCGCCAACCGCACCAATTTGCTTGCACTCAACGCCTCCATCGAGGCCGCACGTGGCGGTGAAGCGGGACGCGGTTTTGCAGTTGTCGCCTCAGAAGTAAAAGAACTCGCCAATCAGACCAGCACAGCGACCAGCGAAGTGTCAGCACAGATCGAAACCATGCAAGGTTCGACCAGTGCAGGTGTCTCCGAACTACAAGCGATTGCCGAACGCGTCCGTGAGCTTGAGACGACATCGACTTCGATTGCTGCTGCGGTTGATCAGCAATCTGTCGCTGGCAAAGACTTGGCGCATAGCATTGATCTGTCCGCGCGAGGGACAGAGGATGTGACCGTCCATACGGCAGAAATGCTGGAACAGGCGAGCAAAGTCGGGGCAGTGGCAGATGAGTTGTTAGGCTCTGCGACAGACCTTGAAAGTCAGGCAAAACGTCTGACAGATCAGGCCAGATCTTTCCTGGAACGCATCCGTAAAGACTAGCACAAACATGATCTGGCCGCGTGTTAATCGCCGGCTCTTTCCTCTTCTAGCGATAAAGATAATCTATCGCTCAGCTTTATCGGCAAATTGCTGTATACCGCTTTCAGCGCGGCGCCTGGCGCTGCCCATGAAGCATGAAGAGGATACGGTTTTGATCAAATTTCCAGCCTCACTCGCTGTCTTAGTGGTATCGCTTGCGGTGCCAGCCACCGCTGAAAACCCGGCAAACACAAACACGGCTGTCGCCGCAGCTGCGCAAACGCAGACCGCCCGCGCTGGCAGCTATTGGGTGCTGAATGAAGCACGCACCACCAATGAAGGCACGACACCAGCCAGCTACACAAGGGTCGAAAACCTCTGCATCACCCAGGATGGCAAACGCTTTTTTGGCATTCAGTCAGCCTCAGGCGGAGAACCGGCAATCGCGCGGACTGAAACCGGCCCGGTGCCCATAACCCTGGCCCCTGTCGATGCAAGCGCGAGCAAGCGGCACTATCGGATCGGCAATCCTGACAATACCGAAGAATATCTGATGATGAATTTTATCGCTCACGGCGCGCGCGAGATGGAATTGCCCAGCGCAACGGCCGGCCTGCTCAGCATCTCGGGAGAAGAGGAGTTTCAGGTCGACTGCATCGACAATGATACAATTGTAATGGTGGCCACCTTTGGAACCGAAGCCATCACTGTTCTTATCGAAGATGGCGAATTGGTGCTCAGAGAGACGCCAGACGGCAGGCAAAACACATTTGAAGCGCGCGGTGGGTTGCTCGCCCAAGACGGCAATTTTGAAGAGCTGCATTTCGTAAAAGGCGGCGACCGCATTACAATCGATCTTAGTAGAGACGGGCAAGCCGATGGTTTCGGAGTGACAGCCTCGGGCAGCGACGATGCCAGTATTACCCAGCCGCAGGCCTACTTTATCGCCGATCCCGAAATTCTAAGCGCCTTTGCTTCTCAATCTGCAAAGGACCTTGGCCTGTTGGTTAGCCGCCTCACCGTCTGCAATCACTTTGCAGGCGAAGCGAGCGAGGATGCCGAGCGCAACGCGCAGATTGCGGAGAAAATCGCCCAATACCGCTGTATGGAGCTGCCAGCGGAATATGACACCGCCTTGGCCGCGCAAGAAAGCGACAGCGATCTGCACAGCTATCTGACCGCGCACAGCCCCAGCTGGAGATAGGGCGCAACTCTGCAAGCCTTGGCAAGCCCCCCGCGTTAAGCCGTTTGAGCCAAACGCAGGGGCACCATGGCGGACAAAATCAGTCTTCTTTGACGGCGTTCGACAGGCAAAATGCAAGCAGCAATGTTGCAAGAACGCCGGTGCCACCAGCCAGCGGCAATTCGCCAGAGAAGCCGCGACCCAGGGCCATTGAAAGCGTGTTCGCGATCAGCGCGGCCGCGCCAATAGCAGCGGTGAGACCGCCCAACGCCTTTGCGCCGTCATTCATCTTGGCCATGCCAAACACAATCGCCGCAAGCGCCAGCAAGACCTTGGCCGCATTGTAAACCATGAAAGAGAAGGCCACGACCGCGCCCGCCGCCGGAGCGAGCGCTTCGGATGCTTCCGCTGCTTCGCGGAAGGGGCCAAACATCGTGAGACCGACACCAACCTGAACGACGTTGAGCACCGCGCTAAATGCGATCGCCGACCAGCCAAGATGGAGGTTTTTGGCCTGAACCATCGCGGATCCGGCAAAGGCCGCCAGCAGCACGAAGATCAGCCCTTCCAGACCCCACAGCAGCTGGCGCGGAACATCGACCTCAGCGATATAAAGCCCGGTGTAGAGCGCCTGTGTCACAGCCGCCAAGAGTAACAGTAAGGCCGTGATCTGCACGGTGCGTGACAATGTGAAATTCATTGAAAGTCCCCTTAATTCTTGTCTAAATACCGGTACGCGAAGTTGGTAGCGTCAGTTACACATTTGCCAGAAATCGCCGAGCTTATACCGCGCTAGCCAGCGGATAAATAGCAATTAGGGCAGCTCTTTGATCGGCAATTCCTCACCCACCTTGGTGAAATAATCCCATTCGCTGCTCGTCAAAAATGCAGGCGTTTCAGCAGGCACATGCACGCCAACGGCTTCCTCTGCGTTAAGCGTTCGATCAATCAACAGCCCCGCATCATCCTGTTGGAAGAACCAGAACGGCACCATCACCAAATTCGTCCGCGCGCAGCAAAAGAACTTTGAATTCATCGTGAAATGCTGCGCAGCGGGATCGGCATCGCCCATATGCATCACGCGGATTGGCGCGCCTACGGAATTGGTGGCGGAGACCCGGAAGGTGATGTTGTGCACCTCGCTATGCCGCTCTGGCCAGCCTGCGTGCGGCGTGCGCAGAGCCTCGACAACCACACCTGCGACCTCGATCCGTTCTGCCGCCTCACCATTGCTGAGTGCAACACCGGTGATCCGCTCGGCAAAGTCATCCTGCCACATCTCATGGCCTTGCATCGCCTCTTCAGCCTGGGCGGGTGCGATCAATTGCACACCCGGCTGCGCGGCCATCATGCGGTTGAGATATTCTGCGGAGAAATGGTCGCCATGCGCGTGGCTGACGAAGACTGTATCGACATTATCATACGGCGCGCTGCCATTGATAATCGCCTCGATCAGGGGTTCGCCCATTTCAGCCAGCGATCCAAAATGGTTGTCATACAATGGGTCGAACAGAAACTTCGCCCCGCCCATTCTGGCGCTAACCCCCGCGTTAAGGATCGAGGTGACGCTGCCCTCACCGCTGCTTTCGACAGTCGGAACTTCAGAAGCTGGCGCGGCAGAGCATCCCGCCAGCGTAAGCGCTCCAAAAGCCGCTGCAATTATCGCGCGGTAAGCCATGCCCAATTCCTCTTCCATCCATGCATTTGCACGCTAAGGTTAGGCCGCAATCCGCAGCAGGTCCAGTCAGCGCGCAGTTACTGCTTTTGAGATGAGCAACTTCTCCAACATACGAGGGCATGACAAGCCCGCCCCTGCCACCTATCGTGCAACCATCAGCATTCAGCCCAAGGATTGGAAGCCCTCTTGGACGCCCCGCAAACGCCCAATATTGAAGAGTTCACTGACATCGATCGAGTCAAGTTTGAAAGCGCCGTGGTGCAGGCCGGCAGGCCGATCATCATGCGCGGATTGGTGAGCGATTGGCCAGTGGTGAAGGCAGCCCAGCAATCGCCAGAGGCGCTGCGCAGTTACCTCAATGCAGGATACAATGGCCAGCCGGTGGAAACTTTCATCTCGGCGAGCGGCAATGACGGCCGCCACTTTTATGATGATCAGATGCGCGGCTTTAATTTTCAGCGGCAAAAGGCACCGCTGAACGCTCTGCTCGACAAGCTGATCGAGGTTGCTGATCGGCCCAATCCGCCCGCGATTTACGCAGGCTCCGTTCCGGTCAGTAGCTGCCTGCCCGGCTTTGCCGCGGACAATGCAATGCCGCTGCTGGCGAATGGGATCGAGCCGCGCGTTTGGATCGGCAATAAATCCCGCGTCGCGGCGCATATCGATGTGGAGCTGAACATTGCCTGCGCCATTGCCGGATCACGCAAATTCACCGTTTTTCCGCCCGATCAAGTGGGCAATCTCTACATCGGCCCGCTGGAGTTCAACATGGCTGGTCCGCCCGCCAGCCTGGTCGATTTTGCCGATCCGGATTTTGAGCGGTTTCCGAAGTTTCGCGAGGCCTGGGATGCACGCATCGAGATTGAATTACAGCCCGGCGATGCATTGTTTCTACCACCGCTGTGGTGGCATCATGTCACGGCCGATGGCGCGTTCAACATGCTGGTAAACTATTGGTGGCCGAGCGATCCGCGAGGGGTGCAAATGCCCGCCATGGCGCTGGCCATGCTCGCCATCCGAGAACGCCCCTTGTCAGAACGTCAGGCCTGGAGGAGCTTCTTTGATCACTACGTGTTTGGCGAGGGTGCAGCGCAATCTGCCGACCACATCCCCGATCATGCGCGCGGCGTTTTAGGACAGGCCGGGACGGAGCGGGACAAGACCATCATCGGCTTTGTCATGCGCAGTCTGGGCATGCGCTAATATCGCGCCGCTAAGCCTTGACCACACGCGCCGCGCGCCGCAATCCTGAACCGACATCGCAACCCTTACGAAAGACCCGATAATGCCGTTTCGCATGACAGATATGGTGGGATGTGAATTCCCGCTCTTTGCCTTTTCGCATTGCCGCGATGTGGTCGCCGCGGTCAGCCGCGCGGGCGGATTTGGCGTGCTCGGCGCGGTCAGCTTCACCCCGGAGCAGCTCGAAACGGAGCTCAAATGGATCGACGACAATGTCGAGGGCAAACCATACGGCATCGACGTGCTGATCCCTGAGGTGCAGGCGGTCGATCATTCGGTAAGCGCGGATGATATCGTCGCCGCGATCCCGGCGGAATACCGCGATATGACCGCCACCATTCTACGCGAGGCGGGCGTCAGCCTGGATGGCACAGCGCCATTGGGCGGCAGCCAGGCACCCAACACCTCGCTGGGTCAGGAATTGCTGGAGGTAAGCTTCAACCACCCGGTCCGCCTGATCGCCAATGCGCTGGGCACGGCCCCGCCAGCGATGATCGAAGCGGGGAAGAAACACGGCATTCCGGTGGCAGCATTGGTCGGCGCAAAAGAGCACGCGATGAAGCAAATCGAGGCGGGCGTTGATCTGATCATTGCCCAAGGCGGCGAAGGCGGCGGGCATTGCGGCGAGGTTAGCACAATCGTGCTGGTGCCCGAGGTGATCGAAGCGATTGAGCGGGCAGGCGCGGACATTCCCGTGCTTGCGGCGGGCGGAATCATGAACGGGCGGCAAATGGCCGGGATGATGGCGATGGACGCGGCGGGCGCATGGTGCGGCAGCGTGTGGCTCGCCACACAGGAGGCCGAAACGCATGAGGTTTTCCGCGAGAAGATGATCGCCGCCTCCAGCCGCGACACCATCCGCTCCAAACACCGCACCGGCAAGTTCAGCCGTCAGCTGCGATCTGGCTGGCACGCACGCTGGGAAGAGGCTGGCCTGCCCGCCCTGCCCATGCCGCTGATGATGTTACTGTCTGAGCCGGTGCTGCGCGCGATCGACAAGGCCGCAGTGAACGGCAATGAAGACGCACGCGCGCTATGCTCATACTTTGTCGGTCAGGGCGTTGGCCTCGTCACAGAGGTACGAAGCGCGGGCGGCGTGGTGCAGGATTTCAAACAAGAATTCGTCAGCGGCTATGAGACGCTCGCCAGCGCGCTCGAATAGGCATTAGGCAAAACTGCCTCCTAACTAATCGCAAACATGAAAACTGGTTAACCATAATCTAACCAGGCTGCAGTAACTGCCACCTTGAAAAAAGGGGGAACTGCAGCGCGTGGCCACTTTGGCGCGACCATTTCTGCTGATCATCCAGCTGGCAGCTGCGCTGCTCGCTGCGATCCTGCTCGCCCCCAGCGCAAGTGCACAATCGAGCAGCTGCGGCGCGGCCACAAGTCAAGGCACTGCACCTGCCTCGTGGCAGACCTATTGTTGGATAGATATGGACGGCTATGACGATGCCGTCGCGCGATCCGCCGCAGGTCAAACCTTCGCCGTTGGCCTGTCCGACGGATCAGTCCTCAATTTCACCTTGCGCACCACCAGCAGCGCCGCGACCGGGGCGGACCCGCGCGCCGCGCCAAGCTGGACCGGAGCAGCCGTGGGCAATACGGCGTTTTTGGGTATTCCCGGGCGCCCAATCCTCTACATGGCGAACAGCGGTTCAACGGTCAGGTTCGACTTTAGCAATATCAGCATCACGCCGCCGCCGGGGGTTGCGACGGTCACGACTTATGCCTTTGTGGTGGCCGATGCAGAATCCACCGACAATGCCGAATATCTGGAATACACCACTGATGGCGGTGCGTGGGAACTGCTCGATGACGTGCCTCCGATCAGCGGCACACAAATGCCGGGCGCTGCTGGCGTTGGAACAAGCACATTCCGCAGCGACGGCTTAGGTCAGAGCGGCCGCGTGGGCGCCTATATTGTCGGGTCGAACACACCCACAAACGTGTCTGCTGAAATGAACGGTGCTGGCCTGCAGGGGATCATGTTCGCAGTCCGCTTTGCCTCGATCAGCCTGGACAAGGTGATCGGCGGCACCCGGCTGGACCCCGCTGATCAGTTTGATTTCATGATCAGCTCAACCTCTTCAGGGGCCATCTTTGCCACTGGATCGACAAGCGGCAGCGGGCTTGGTCCCTTCGATGCCGCCGTGCTAACCACGGGATCAGGCATCCCGCTGACGATCAGCGAACAAATGGCCGCTGGCAGCACCAGCGCGATCACCAGCTATAATTCCGAAATAACCTGCACCAATGGAAGCGGTGGTTCGTCTACGTCTTTGCCAACTGGAGTGCAGTCGGCCAGCTTCGACATTGGTCCCTTGCAATTTGGCGATGCAATCGAATGCCGCTTCACCAACACGCCGTTGCCGCATGTTACCTATCGGAAAGAGCTTGGCGCAGGCGGACGGATTTTCGACACCGACCAATTCCGACTGCGCACGCGCGATCTCACCACAGGCACAAATCTGGTGCAAATCGACACCGAGGGCAGTGGCTCGGCATTCACAGTGGATGGTGCAGGCCCGATTGAAGTGACAGCAGGAAATACCATCCGCTTGGTTGAATTTGCGCGAGGGTCAACGGTCATTTCGCGCTACACCTCAGGCACGGTGTGCACGAACACCAACTCCAGCTCGTCCACCAGTCTGCCAACAGGAGCCAGGCGGGTCGACCTCATCCCGCAACTGGGCGATGTTATTACCTGTGTGGTCACCAACACACGGGGACCTCCGGACGCGATTATTGTGGTCGACAAAGCGTCCGCGATCATCACGAATGATGCCGAGACAAGCGATTTTAAGGCTATCCCGGGCGCCGTGATCGAATACACTATCAGCGTGCGCAACGAAGGGGATGCCCCGGTCGATGCAAACACGCTCGATATGATCGATCTTGTGCCAGCCGACATGGCCTATGGTGCCGCATTTGGCGTGTCCTTTACCGAAGCCACTACCGCTAGCGGGCTAGACACCTTCAATGCCTCGACGATGGTTGGATTTTCCGATCAACCCGGCGGGGCCGCCCCGTTCGGCTATTCACCAACAGGCACATTTGATCCGGATGTCAGTGCGATTCAAATCCAGCCGACCGGGCAATTGGCCGCATCTGACGGGACCAACCACCCCGGCTTCACGATCACCTACCGGATGCAAATCGAATAGAGCTACACAAGGTGCCTTAGCCGCCCTTTTGCGCCGCGATCCAGCGGTCAATTTTGGCCTCCAAGACGGCCAGCGGAAGCCCGCCAGTGTTCAGCACCTGAGCGTGGAATTCCTTGATGTCGAAGTCACCGGCGAGCTGTTTCTCAGCCCGCGCGCGCAGCTCTTGAATTTTGAGCGCGCCGATCTTGTAAGCCAAGGCTTGCGACGGAATGGCGATATAGCGCTCAACCTCGGAGACCACTTCGGTCCGCGTCATGCCAGAATTTTCCAGCATGAAATCGATTGCCTGCTCACGGCTCCATCCCTTTGCGTGCAGGCCAGTGTCAACGACCAGACGCATCGCGCGCAGCTGCTCATCCTGCAACGTGCCATAGCGGTTCCATGGGTCTTCGAAAAAGCCCATTTCATAGCCCAAGGTCTCGGCATAGAGCGCCCAGCCCTCAACAAACGCGGTCGTTCCGCCAAACCGCATAAAGGCGGGCAGTGCTTCGTTTTCCTGAGCCAGGCTGATCTGGAAGTGGTGGCCTGGTGCGCCCTCGTGCAGGTACAGCGTCATATTGCCGGTCGTCAGGCGGCTCGGCAGGTCATAGGCGTTGAAATAGAATGTACCTGGGCGCGAGCCATCGGGGGTTCCCGATTGGTAAGAACCGCCCGCGCTGAACTGCTCAATCGAGGGATCATAGGGCTCGATCCGAAGTTCTGATTTCGGCAGCAGCGAGAAATATTCGCCGATCTTCTTATCGACCTCTTTGCCCAGATCGTAATAGCTCTGGGTCAGCGCCTCGCGGCTTTCCGGTTTGAACTGCTCATCGGTTCGAACATAGTCGAAAAACTCGTTGAGCGTACCTTCAAACCCGACCTCAGCCTGCACCTTTTCCAGATCCGATTTGACCCGCGCCACTTCATTCAGGCCCAGCTGGTGGATCGTATCCGCGTCAAGCGGCAGCGTAGTCGTACCCTCAATCAGCTGGGCGTAAAGCTCCTCGCCGCCCTTCATCTGGCTGAGCCCGACACTGTCACGAGCAACGACCAGATATTCATCGCGCAGGAAGTCCCGCATCCGCGTGTGCGCGGCGTAGATCTCCTGGGTTTTCGCTTCGTAAGCAGCGGTCAGGCGCGCTTTGTCTTCCTCAGAGAAGTCCTCCGGAAAATTCTTCACTGGACCCATAAATTGCGACTCAGCGACAGGAATGGCGATCTGAGTGTCGAGCTGAGAAATGACATTGCCAATCGTCAGCTTCGTTTCAAACACGCCGCTTTCCATGCCTTCGCGAAATTTCTCAATCGCCCGGTCAGTGATCGCAATGTAATCATCATGGCGCGACAGATTATCTTCGTAATTGGCGAGCGTTCGGAACGGGGCAGCGCCCGTACCGCTGGCAAAGTTGGGATAGAAGGTATGAAAACCGCTGAAATGGTTGACCGGGCGCACTTCGGTAAGCGCACGAATGCGGTCTGTGTTGGCCTTCAGCGATTGCTCCTGATTGTACTTGAACACATCATAGGCGAGCTGATCGGTGGCGGAGAGCCGCGACCGGTCGATCTGCGCGAGCAGCGCCATGTTCAATTGCGTGTCTGTGCGGCCCGCCAGGAACTGCGCATCGGTTAGGAAATCACCGAGTTTGCCCGCGTCCTTGTCATCCCCGCGAAACAGGCGCGACAGGGGGTTGAGGGCCAATTGGCGCTGGTCAGAATCGGCGAACAACGCAAACAGCTTCTCTTGCTCAGACTGAGGCTGCTCAGCGGCGGCCTCTGCCGCTCCGCTATGATTGTCAGCCAGAGCTGGTGCAGCCGGTAAGGCGAAAGCTGTCGCAGCGAGAAGTGCAGCGCGAATATGCATGATGCGTAAGTCCCATTAACCAAATTTGATTGCCGGTGAGCGCTAAGGAATTTGTCACGACTCGGCAAGAACAAGCCCGATGGGTGCGCAAGACGTTTCGATGAGCGCCTTGTTACTTTTGGCCGGCGGATGGTCGGTTCAACTGTTGTCTGAGCGCCTATTTGAGGCGGCCAGCGAGATAGTCGAGCGCCTGCGCCAACGCTGGATCTCCGCCATCGCGGCCTGTGTCGCCCGACGCCATCTGCTCAGCGGGAACCCAGTCTTCGCGCGGTGTCCCTTCGACCGAAAACAGCTTGTCCCATGCAAAGTCCAACGACATGCAATTATTGTCCACCCGGCTGCGGTTCAAAGTTCCCAGCAAGTCCGCAAGCGGGGTGCCAATCGTGTGTGCGCCGATCGCGGTGTCAAACGCCATCGCTAAGGCTTCACCCACGCTGCCTGTCCAGCGTCCAGCGAGGACAACCACTGGTTTTTCAAAAGTGGTGCCGCGCGGGAAAACATATTCCATATGCTGGCGGCGAACCCCGAATTGCATCTCTTCTGAGATAATCCGGTGCGCCTGATAGGGGGACGATTCAGAGATGAAATGCCCCATAATCGTGCGCGCCACAGTGGTGTTGCCGCCGCCCGGCGTATCTCTGAAATCCAAAATGATGGCGCGGGCGTCAGCCTGCTGTTTCATCAACGCATCAAATTCAGCAATCAGTGCATTATTGCCGAGCGAATTGTTGAATCGGATCCGCGTGATCCCCTCGTGATCGATAACCTGCATCGTGCCGGATGGCCGATCGCCGAATGATTGCTGGGCCGGTGGCAGCTCGATCTGGCGCTGCTGCGTACCATCAGTAAACACAAACTGGCGCGCCTGGTTGAGGCGTCCGGTTAGCACAACATTCACGCCATACTCGATCTGCTCATCGCTCGGCTGCGGTGCAACCGGCTTGAGCGCGGCCCTGGCGAGGTCTTCAATCGGCGCACCATCCATCGACAGCACTTCCCAGCCGGGTCGAATGCCGCGCGCCCGCGCCTCGCTCAATTGCTTTACGTCGGAGACAATCCAGCGCCCCTCTTTGCGCTCAATCCAGAAATCTGACGAGGATGGAATCCACGCACGCTCCGGCCCTACGCTGGGGCGAATGTGAAAATGCCCGTCACGAAAGGCATAACCAAGCGCTTCGGTCACACTGCCCAGTTCCGCAAGACTAGTGGCCTGGGCAGCGCTGACACGAAAGGCCGCAAACAACGCGTCGATATCCTCCACACGGTCGGTGTAGGCATAGTCGCGGCGGATGCGCCCTTCGATTTCGGCCAAGGCCGCTGGTGAATTGGCCCAGGCGGCGCACAATTCCTCATCTTGCTGCGCCTGTGCTGGCACCGCAAAGACAAGCCCGAGCGCGGCCACTGACGCGCGCATTGCTGCTCTCATCAATCGATGACCCGCCCGCGGACCATCACGAAATCGACATCCTCCAGCACGCTGACATCAGCCAGCGGATTGCCATCGACCGCGATGATATCGGCTGAGAAGCCCGGCGCGATCCGGCCGATTTCATTCTCTAGGCCCAGGACTTCTGCCGCAACCGTGGTGGCCGACGCCAGCACTGCTCGGTTTGACATGCCGCCGCTGCGCATCAAGGCGAGTTCGCCCGCGTTTTGACCATGCGGGAAGACGCCCGCATCCGTGCCAAACGCGATTTTCACGCCGTATTCACTGGCGCGCTCCACAATCGAGCCAGCAATCTCGCTTACGGCGACAATTTTCTCTTCTACCACTGGGGTATAGACCCCTTTACCCAGATTATTCTTCACCCCTTGGAACGCCATCAGAGTGGGCACCAGCGTAGTGCCATTCGCCTTCATCGCGTCCGCTGCGGCTTTATCGATATAGGTGCCATGCTCAATCGTGTGCACACCGGCGCGCGCCGCCGCCTCGATCCCGCGCGCACCATGCGCGTGCGCGGCGACTTTCAGACCGAGCGTTTCCGCTGTGTCGACAATCGACTTCATTTCAGCGTCAGTAAAGTGCGCCTCTAGGCCCCGGCCCTGCTGGCTGAGCACCCCGCCAGTGGCCGTGATCTTGATCAGGTCCGCGCCATATTTGGATGCCTCGCGCACCTTTTGCGAGCACTCGACCGCGCCTGTGCAGGTAAACCCAGAATCCAGCACATCGTTCACATGCTTGTGAAAACCGTTGGTGTCGCCGTGCCCGCCAACAATGCTGATCGTGCGGGCGGAGGTGACGACACGCGGACCCGCCACAATACCCTCTGCCGTGGCGCGGCGCAGCATTTGCGTGACCTGATCTGTCCGCGAGCCAAGATCACGCACGGTGGTGAACCCGGCCAGAGCGGTGATGCGAGCGTTCTTAGCCGCGATCAGCGTGTAATATTCTGGAGGCGTGGTGGCCGCGCGCCAGAACTCGCCGCTGGGATCGCCGGACAAATGCGTGTGCAGATCGATCATACCGGGCAGCACGGTTTTGTCCGAGAGGTCAATTACCCGGTCGGCCTTGATTGGTCCTGGGGGTGCGGGATCCGTATCAACCGCGACCAGACGCCCATCTTCAACGTAGATGACCGCCGGTCCGGTCGGTTCGCTATCCGCATCAACAATCACAGATCCTGCGCGGATCGCAATCGTTTCAGCCGCCGCAGGCGCGCTCAGCAGTGTCACAGCAGCCATCGCGGGAACCGCGAGCTTAGATAGCAATTTCATCATTGAACCTCTCTTACGTTTTGGCCCTGATAGGCCCGGTTTAAGCCGCGCCGCAAGCCCACCAGATAAGATATGAATGCGCTCATCATTTGCCAAAGGCGAGTTGAACGTTATGACAGGCGCGTAATAATCCACCCACAGGGGACAATTTTCCTATGAACCGGCTTTCCGTAATTTCCGCCACATTGTTCGCATCCGTCTCGCTGACTGCGGCCGCCCATGCCCGCCCGATAACGCCTGAAGACGTTGCCAAACTGGAAAGCGTCGGCGCGGTGGCCGTCTCGCCCGATGGAGAGCACATTGCCTTCACGACCTCTGGCCTGCCAGATGTGACCGAGGGCGAGAAGGACGGATCGTTCACTCAGGAACTAAAAGTGGCAAGCGCACCGGGCGATGCCCGCGCTTATCTGCCCGATGATGTCTCGCCGGGCGGCGTCGCGTTTTCGCCAGACGGCCAGATGGTCAGCTTCCTATGGACGAAGAAGGACGAGAAACGCGCCGTTTGGGGCGTTCCAGTGGACGGCGGCACGTATAAGAAGCTCGCCGAAGTCGAAGATGCAAACGTCCGCAGCTACCGCTGGAGCGATGATGGCAGCACCTTGTTCCTGCTCGCCAACGCTGAGGAAGACAAGCAGCGCACCAAGCAGCGCAAGGCCGGCTTTAACGCGCGAGTTTACGAAGAAGAATTCAGGCCAGCACGCATGTTCGCCGCTAAAGTCGGCGATGAAGTAGACGAAGAACCGCGCGAGATTGCTTTGCCCGGTTTCGTTAGCGCATTCGACATTGCGCCCGGCAATGCATTCGGCATCGTCGAAACCGCACCAACCCCGCTGGTCGATGATAGCCTCACCAGCAAGCGAGTGAACATCATTGATCTGAACACCGGCAATGTTCGCGCAGTCGTAGAAACACCGGGCAAGATCGACGATGTCGAAATTTCCCCAGATGGCAAACAGCTTTCGCTGATCGCGGGCGTCGATATGAACGATCCGGCGGCAACCACGCTGCATCTCGTCGACACCGCCACCGGCGCGTACCGCGCGCTTAACGCGGGCGCTGAAGAAGCCGCCGTCGACGCGGAATGGCTTGCCAATGGCCGCCTTGCCACCGTCATTCACACCGGTGCGCAAAGCGTGCTGCGGATTTACAATTCAAACGGCAAGATCTCAGGCGAGATTGATCCGGGCGAATTGATCCTGACACGGGTTGAGGCCGCTGGCGGACAGATGGTTGTCGCTGCGAACAGCCCCAAGCACCCGAATGAAGTGTTCGCCGTAAACGGCAGCACCTTCACCCGCTGGACCACCCACAACCCATGGCTGGCCGATATCTCCTTCGGTAATCAGCGTACCTACACCTATACCGCGCGCGATGGTCAAGAGATCGAAGGCGTGCTGATTGAACCGGTTGGCGGTGCTCCAGAAGGCGGTGCGCCGACCATCATGAATATTCATGGCGGGCCGGAAGCACACGAAAGCAATGGCTGGCAAACTGGCTATTCGAAGCCGGGCCAAATGGCCGCAGCCAAAGGCTATGCCGTGTTCCTGCCGAATTATCGCGGGTCAACCGGATATGGCACTGCTTTTTCTAAGCAGCATCAGGGCAATTACACCGATCCAGAGTTCACCGACATTGTTGATGCGAAACGCGCGTTGGTTGCAGAAGGCATCACCGATGCAGACCGCACCGGCATCACCGGCGGATCATACGGCGGCTATGCCAGCGCATGGGGCGCAACCGCGCATTCAGCGGAATATGCCGCCAGCGTGATGTTCGTCGGCATCTCCAACCAGGTCAGCAAATTTGGCACCGGCGACATCCCTTATGAGATGTACAATGTGCACAGCCGCAAATGGCCATGGGATGATTGGCAGGCGATGCTGGAGGTTTCCCCGATCTTCCACGTCGACAAGGCAGAGACGCCAATCCTGATCATGCACGGCGACAGCGACACCCGCGTTGATCCGGGCCAGTCGTTTGAGCTTTATCGCTCGTTGAAAATCCGCAAGCCAGAGACGCCCGTGCGCTTTGTGCTGTATCCTGGCGAAGGGCACGGCAACCGCCGCGCAGGCAGCCGCTATGATTACAGCCTGCGGATGCTCGAATGGTTCGACACCTATTTGATGACGGGCGATCGCAAGGCGGCGCTGCCTGCCGCGCGTCCACAATTGGCCGAAGGCGCCAAAGGCGCGAGCGCCGATGATGTGGACGACGACAGCGAAGATTGATTTGGTTCGTCAGCACTACAAATAGAAAAGGGCTGCCCTAACGGCGGCCCTTTTTATGTTTGACAGTCGATGGACCAATCGGTCGCGCAGCGACCGCAAGGCCAAGTGGCCGCCCACAGCGGTGCGGACTTGTCCGCAAACCGCGAGGATACCGCACGCTGGATAGCGTGCGAAAGACTAAAACGTGTATCCCACGCCCGCGCCAACCAGGAATTGATCCGCGTTGCCGCGGACAGACGTAAACGGCGTATCGGCGGCATCACCGACCAAGCGGCTGTAGCCGCCAATCCCATAAATATTCAGGCCACCGTTCAAAGCGTTGCCATCCAAATCAAAGGTGACAATCGCCGTCAGGCCAAGGCTGTTTAGCCCGCCATCCGCAGTGAATTCTGCCAGGCCGCTGTCCGCACTCTGTTGAGGCGTGACGGTGTAGTAATAATCGGCGAAGCTATCGTCGACGAAGCTCGCACTGGCGCTGACCTGCACCACAGCTCCGCGTCCAACTGGGGTAAAATAGCCGACACTGGGCTCGATCAGCATGCCGTCATGCGCGCCCAATATGTCCCATCGCACCTGCGTCGACAAAGTAACCGCATCGAAGCGTCCCAACACGCCGGGGATACGCACGCCGCCTTGCACGCCGATCTCAAACGCGGTGTCTAAGTCCCCGGTCAGCGCAACCACAGGATCTTCGATATCGCCATCGCGGTCACTGCGCAGGCGAAAGGCTGGCCCGAAGGAGACGCTGGTCTCAGATGGCCCAGCACTCGGCGCCTGTGACAGCAGATCGAGCGCAAAGCCGGGCCCATTGGGGCTGATCCCAACACCGCCAACGCGGCCAACGATCAGCGGCAACGGAAAGACGTTGTAGTCATCCGACCCGGAATAGCTCGGCACCAATCCCGCGCCGATGCCAATCGTCACCCAGGTCTCATCAAAGACGTTTTCGCCGTTCAAAACACCGGGAGGCGGGCCTCCAGCCCCGCTTGGCGGACCTTGCCGCTCTGAAGGCTGAGCTTGGCCGCCAACAGGATCGCGCTCGCTCGGCTGAGATGCATCTCCTTCACTATTGCCGTTTGCATAGGCAGGCGTGCTGCACAGGCCAGCGGCGGCGACCAGCGCCCACGCAATTGTTTTTCGTGACATTTGTAGCTCCGTTTCAGCCATTCAACCGACCGCCCTTGGGTCAGTTCCCAAGGCTCAGGCGGAACCTGCCGCTTGCCACTCAGCAATTGCCTCAACCGGGAACAACAGCATGATGACATTCAGCGTCAGATTGTCGCGCACCACATAGGCAGCGAGTATCTCCATGATGACCGCCAATATGACGGTCACCCTCACGGGTAGCTTAAGCGCGAGGTAAAAGCCGAAGCTCATCCAGCCGATGTCTGCGAAGGAATTGAGCACGCTGTCACCAGAATAGCCCCAATTGGCCGTGACCGAGCGAAACCGAGCAATCACCATCGGGGTGTTTTCTAGCACTTCCCAAGCCGCCTCAAGAAACACCGCGAGCGGCAATCCCCAACGCACGGCATTCTTGCCGCCCAGGCCCAATTTGCTGAAGAGCAGCCAACCAAACCCATAGAAAATCATTCCGTGGATGATGTGGCTGGGCGTGTACCAATCGGAGATGTGCTGGCTGTTGCCAGAGGAATTGATGTCCCCGTGCCACAACTTGATATCACCGCATTCACAGATCGGCGGGCGATCCATCGCCAGCAGGATTACGATTGTCGCAATCGTTATGCCGATAGAGACGAACACAGTGGTGCGGTTGGGAATGAGTTTTGCCATCACGTCTGAGTGTGAATCAGCGCGCGCGCACTTGCAAGCAAAGATCACCGCAAACGCCCATAATCACAGCGGAAAGAACAGGGCAGCCGCACGGCATTATACCTGCTATTACAACGCGCCATTGCCGATCCCTCACGCTTTCCCTAGGGCGAGGTCAGGATGAGCGGAAACATAATCGATGTGGCCATTGTTGGCGGCGGATTGGCTGGCGGATTGATTGCGCTGGCGCTTTTCCGCGAACGGCCCGAACTGCGCCTATCCATCATCGAGAACGGCAAAAGCTTTGGCGGCAATCACCGCTGGAGCTGGTTCGACAGCGACCTGTCAGAGGCAGGCCGAGAGCTGCTCGCTGCCTTCCGTCAGACCGAATGGGACAGCGGTTATGACGTCGCGTTTCCGAAATATCGCCGCACTTTGAGAACCGGTTATCGTTCTATGGCCAGCGGCGATTTTCACGAAGGTCTCGTGCGGCTGCTGCCGGAGGGGGCACTGCGCCTAGGCTGCGAGGCAGAGGCAATCGACGCGCGCGGTGTGACCTTGGCGGATGGGGAGCGGATCAATGCCCGCGCCGTCATCGATTGCCGCAGCTTTTCACCCAGCCCGCATTTACGCGGGGGCTGGCAGATTTTCATGGGCCGCCAGATACGGCTGGACGCGGCACATGGGCTGGAACGCCCGGTGATCATGGACGCCGCCGTTGATCAGCTTGCCCCGCACGGCAATGGCGGGGCCTACCGCTTCGTCTACACATTGCCGCTGGGCGCGCATGACGTGTTTGTCGAGGATACCTATTACGCCGACGAGCCAGAGATGGACCGCGGCGCGCTATCCTCTCGCATTGATGCCTACGCCCGCCAGCACGGCTGGGCCGATGGCGCGATCGTCGGCAGCGAAGCAGGCCTGCTGCCTGTGCTGACCGGTGGCAATTTCGCCGCTTACCAGGCCGAGGTGCGCATTCCCGGCGTCGCCATTGCTGGCGCGCGAGGCGGCTTTGTCCACCCGCTCACCAGCTACACCATGGTCATCGCGGTCGAAAATGCGCTGACTATAGCGGCCGAGGCAGACCTTGCGGGCGCTCAGCTGGCCGCCCTGTTTGAGACGCGGGCCGCGCGGCATTGGCGCAAGACCGGATATTACCGGATGCTCGCACGCATGCTGTTCTTCGCGGCAAAGCCGCACCGCCGGGTCGACATATTTCAACGCTTCTACACCCTTCGCGAAGGCCTGATCGAGCGGTTCTATGCCGCGCGCTCCACCCGGCGTGATAAACTGCGCGTCCTTTGGGGCAAGCCGCCCGTAACTATCCCGCGCGCGCTCGCCGCCATGATCAAAAGCGGCCAGCCGCTGACAACCAAATCGCAATCGGAGAAATCGGTATGAATGCCCCCGTGTCGCAGACTGACAGACTGGACCTTGCCTCTCCGCCCGCCACTGGCCACGGGATCAACCTAGCATCGGCAGAGAAATATGCCGGGCGCACCGCCTGCGTCGTTGGCGCAGGATTTGGCGGCATGGCGCTCGCTATGCGGCTGCAATCGGCGGGCATTGCGACCACTGTGGTGGAAGCGCGCGACAAGCCGGGCGGCCGGGCCTATTTCTGGGAAAAAGACGGCTTCACCTTTGATGCTGGCCCTACCGTCATCACCGATCCGCCTTGCCTAGAGGAACTGTGGCACCTGACCGGGCATGATATCTCAGAAGATGTTGAGCTGATGAAGGTCATGCCGTTTTACCGGCTGAACTGGCCCGACGGCACCAATTTTGATTATTCCAACGACGAAGCGGAACTCAACGCCGAAATCGCCAAGCTCGATCCCGATGATGTGGTCGGGTATGCGCGCTTTCTGGAATATTCCGCAGGCGTGCATGAAGAAGGCTATCTGAAGCTCGGCCATAAGCCGTTCCTCGATTTCAAGAGCATGCTGAAAGCCGCCCCGGCGCTGGTCAAGAAACAGGCGTGGCGCAGCGTCTATTCCATGGTCTCCAGCTATGTGAAGAACGAAAAACTGCGTGAGGCTCTCTCATTCCACTCGCTGCTGGTTGGCGGCAATCCGATGAACACCAGCGCGATCTACGCGCTTATTCACAAGTTGGAAAAAGACGGCGGGGTTTGGTGGGCGCGCGGCGGCACCAACCGCCTGATCGCAGGCATGATCCGCCATTTTGAGCGGCTCGGCGGCACGATGCGCGTTGGCGACGGGGTGAAGCAGGTTCACACACTCGGCAACCGCGCCACCGAAGTCGAGACCGAAAGCGGCTGGAAACAGCGCTTTGACGCGGTCGCCTCCAACGCGGATATCATGCATTCCTACCGCGATCTGCTGTCCGGCTCGCCGCGCGGGCCCAAGGCTGCGAAAGCGCTCTCGCGCAAGAGCTTCAGCCCATCGCTGTTCGTGGTGCATTTCGGGCTGGAGGGCGCATGGCCCGGCATTCCGCATCATATGATCCTGTTCGGCCCGCGCTATAAGGGCCTGCTCGACGACATCTATAAAAACGGCGTGCTGCCGCAGGATTTCAGCATCTATCTGCACCACCCGACCGTTACCGACCCCAGCATGGCGCCAAAGGGCAAGAGCACGTTTTACGCGCTCGTGCCGGTCGCTCACATGGGCAAGATGCCGATTGATTGGGACGTCGAAGGGCCAAAGTTGGAAAAGGCGATCCTGGACGAGGTTGGCCGCCGCCTGATCCCGGACATTCACGACCGGATCGTGACCAAATTCAGCTACGCGCCAAAGGACTTCTCACAAGACCTCAACGCGCATCTGGGCAGCGCCTTCAGCCTTGAGCCCGTGCTGTGGCAGAGCGCGTATCTGCGCGGACACAACCGCGACGATGTGATCGACAATTTCTACCTCGTCGGCGCAGGCACCCACCCGGGCGCAGGCATTCCCGGCGTGGTCGGCAGCGCAAAAGCAACTGCAGGCTTGATGCTGGAGGATTTGGCGGCCACAGCGACGACATGAGCAAAGAACCCTGTCCGTGCTGTGGATTTCTGACCATGCCAAAGCCATGGTCGTTTGAGATTTGCATGGTTTGCTGGTGGCAAGACGACGGACAAAATGATGAGAATGCAGATGAACAATGGGGCGGCGCCAACAAGAACCTTAGTCTTGCACAGGCGCGATTGAATTTCCGTGAGTTTGGCGCATCCCATAAGGAATATGTCGGACGCGCCCGCCCACCAAAAGAAGATGAGCATCCAAGATGAAACGCCTTGCTGTCTATTGCGGATCGGCCACACCCGAAGACCCGCGCTATATCGAACTCGCCACTGAGGTCGGTCAAAATCTTGCCGAGCGAGGCATTGGCGTCGTTTATGGCGGCGGACGGCTCGGCCTGATGGGTGCTGTGGCGAACGGCGCGAAGGACGCGGGCGGCGAAGTGATCGGCGTGATCCCAGAGGCGCTGGTCAATTCCGAGGTTGCCAATCACAATTGCGACGAGCTGATCACCGTGACAGGCATGCATGAGCGCAAACAGCGTTTCACCGACCTCTCCGATGGCTTTATCACCATCCCCGGCGGGGTCGGCACAATGGACGAATTGTGGGAGGCGATGAGCTGGGCCCAGCTTGGTTATCACTCTGACCCTGTGGGGCTGCTCAACGCCTTTGGCTTCTATGATGATCTGATCGCATTCAACGCCAAAATGGCGGATGTCGGCTTTGTCCGCCAGGCCCATCAAAACATCCTGATCCACGCAGACACCATGCCTGATCTGCTCGACAAAATGGCCGCTTACCAGCCGCATACGCCGATCTTTCGGATGAAGGCGTCTGATCTTTGATGATTCCTTGCCAGCCCGCGCCCTCCAACCTTCCACCCGGATGGTATCCCGGTAGGCTCCGGGTGGAAGGGTGGAGGGCGCAGGTCGGCGAAGCTCGTTCAGTATGAACACTACAAGCGAACAACGCGCCGCTTTGGTCGAACAAGCCCGCCTATCGATCAAGTACGGTTCGCAAAGCTTCTCTGCCGCCTCAAAATTGTTCGACCAGGAAACGCGCGAACGCGCTTGGCTGCTCTATGCCTGGTGCCGCCGCGCCGATGACATCGCCGATAATCAGGACATGGGTGGGCCGCTAGGCGATCAATCCAGCGCTGAGGAACGCTTGGCCTTGATCCGCAAGCTTACCGACAAAGCGCTAAGCGGCGAGCCGACCGGCGATCCTGCCTTCGATGCACTCGGCGTGGTGGCGGCAGAATGCGGGCTAACCGCGCAAATGGCGGAGGATGTGATTGAAGGCTTTGCATTGGATGCGCAGGATTGGCGCCCGCGCAGCGAGGCCGACATGCTGCGCTATTGCTATCACGTGGCGGGTGCGGTTGGCGTCATGATGGCGGTGGTCATGGGCGTCGCCCCAGATGATGAAGATACGCTCGATAGGGCGTGTGACCTGGGCCTAGCCTTCCAACTGTCCAACATTGCCCGCGACATTGTCGAGGATGACGCCGCGGGCCGATGCTATCTGCCAGCGGAATGGCTGGTCGAGGAAGATATCGAGCCTGGCCAACACACCAAGCCGCACCACCGCGAGGAGCTCGCCGATATGGCCGCGCGGCTCGTCGCATTGGTTGAGAAACACGAAGCCGCCGCCCGGGTGGGCGCCGCTCGCCTGCCCTTCCGCAGCCGCTGGGCCGTGCTGTCGGCAGCGCGGATTTACGGCGCGATCGGGCGCAAAGTTCGTGCACGTGGCACAGAGGCGTGGAACAGCCGCACCTATGTACCCCGCTCCGAAAAGGCACTCTATGGCGCACGCGCATTCCTGTCCGCCGTGATCAACCGGCAAAGGCACCCCGATGGCCCGATCACCTGGGGGATAAAGGATTTCAGGCCGACCTCTCCCGATCCGGCTTGAAGCCCCGGCCTTGAGCGCGTAGCGAGCTGACATGAGAGGAATTCTGACATTCGCATGCGCAGCGTTTGCGTGCGCCGCGTCACCTGCATCCGCGCAGCTTGTAGTCCTGCCGACAGGAGAGGTCGTGTCCGCAGTGGAACGGTTTTTCGCAGCCTTGCGAAGCGAGGATAAGACTGCGCTTGCTGACACCATAATGCCAGAGGCGACGATTATGATCATCGATCAGATGGATGCAGACAATCCGCGCACGATCACTGTACCGGTCGCCGATCATCTCGCGCGCTGGGCGAAAGACACCCGATCAGTCGACGAGAAAATGTATCGGGATCATATCCATATCTCTGGCAATCTGGCGCAGGTTTGGGGCCCGTATACGTTCTGGGTCGAGGGTGAGATTACACATTGCGGGATCAATTCGTTGAGCCTCGTGAAAACTGACGGTGAATGGAAAGTCGGCAATACCAGTTTCACCATGGTCCCGCCCGATCAATGCGCCGATATTGATGCGCCGGGACGTCCTGAATGATCAGCAAACTTCTTATCGCCAATCGCGGCGAAATCGCCTGCCGCATCATCCGCACTGCGCGGGCTATGGGGGTCGCCACAGTGGCGGTCTATTCCGATGCCGATGCCAAGGCTTTGCATGTGCGAAGCGCCGATGAGGCGGTGCATATCGGCCCCTCACCCGCCGCCGAAAGCTATCTGATCGGTGAGAAGATTATCGCTGCGGCGAAGCAAACCGGCGCAGAGGCGATCCATCCCGGCTATGGCTTTCTGTCAGAGAACGCAGACTTCGCGCAGAGCGTGATCGACGCGGGCCTGATCTGGGTCGGGCCAAAGCCAGACAGCATCCGCGCAATGGGCCTGAAAGATGCAGCGAAACAGCTGATGATGGATGCGGGCGTGCCCGTCACACCCGGCTATCTGGGCGAGGATCAATCGGTGGAGCGCCTTTCCAAAGAGGCGGACGCGATTGGATACCCTGTGCTGATCAAGGCGGTGGCAGGCGGCGGCGGCAAGGGCATGCGCAAGGTCGACGCGCCAGAGAATTTCGCCGCCGATCTGGAAAGCTGCCGGCGCGAGGCCAAGGCGAGCTTTGGCAATGATGAAGTTCTGCTGGAGAAGTGGATCACCTCACCGCGCCATATCGAGGTGCAGGTGTTCGGCGACAGCCACGGCAATATCGTCCACCTGTTTGAGCGCGATTGTTCGCTGCAACGCAGGCACCAGAAGGTGATCGAGGAAGCCCCCGCCCCCGGCATGGATGAGGGAACGCGTGAGGAAATCTGCGCTGCCGCCGTGCGCGCCGCGAAGGCGGTCGATTACGAAGGCGCAGGCACGATTGAGTTTATCGCCGATGCCAGCGAAGGCCTACGCGCGGACCGCATCTTCTTCATGGAGATGAACACGCGGCTACAGGTCGAGCACCCGGTGACCGAAGAGATCACCGGCGTTGACCTGGTGGAATGGCAGTTGCGCGTGGCCAGCGGTGAGCCAATCCCGCTGAAGCAGGACGAGCTGAGTATCAACGGCCATGCGATCGAAGCACGGCTCTATGCAGAAGACCCGGTGAAAGGTTTTTTGCCGAGCACCGGGCGGTTGGAATGGATGAATGTGTCGGATCACTTCGCCCGCGTGGATACCGGGGTCGAACGAGGCTCGGATGTTACGCCGTTTTATGATCCCATGATTGCAAAGGTTATCTGCCACGCAGACGATCGCGCCGATTCCATCACTGCCTTGCGCCGATCAACAGGCAATGTGCAGGTTTGGCCCGTTAAGCAGAACGCTTGGTTCCTGTTCCGCTTGCTCGACTTGGAGGAGTTCAAGACCGGAACGATGACGACAGGGTCGATTGCCAACCACATCGACGATCTGATTGCGCCGCCGACGCTCCCGAAACTGTCGCTGGCCCTCTATGCTGAAGACCTTCTCTACGCCGATGCTTGGGGCGATAGTTTCGCCCGGCAAAGCGGCATTGGAGGGCTCCGGCTAAACGCCGATCACAAACAGTCAGTCCGACTGCTTGTCGATGGCGAAGAGTTCGAAGTCGATCCCACTTTTGACGGCGATGATCCGGCCTTTGACCTGACCATTCAGAGCCATGTCGGGAAGTTTTATTTCTGCAATGGCGCGACATTCCATGTTCAGCCATTCCGTCACGATGGCTTTGGCACCGCCTCCGCCGCAGACGGAGCAATCCTCGCGCCGATGCCGGGCAAGGTCATCGCGGTGGATGTAAGCGAGGGCCAAACAGTCAAAGCGGGCGACCGGCTGATGGTGCTGGAGGCGATGAAGATGGAGCATGCGCTCACCGCGCCGTTTGACGGGACCGTTACCGAGCTTTCCGCCAGTCAGGATGCGCAGGTTCAGGTTGAGGCGGTGCTGTGCGTGGTGGAGCCGTCCGAATGATTTGCGGCCGCGCCACCCGCGCCCTCCACCCTTCCACCCGGATCGTAACCCGGCGTGATAATCCGGGTGGAAGGGTGGAGGGCGCGGGTGGCTCCGGCACGAAACGAAAATGAGCTGGGCCAAAGAACTCGAAGAACTTCGCGCACGCGAGGCGCTCGCCGAGGAAATGGGCGGACCGGACAAAGTCGCGCGCCAGCATGGCCGGGGCAAGATGGACGCTCGTGCGCGCCTAGCCGCCTTGTGCGACCCCGGCTCTTTCCGCGAGATTGGCAAAATTGCAGGCAACGCCCGCTACGATGAAAATGGCGATCTGACCGGCGTCACCCCTGCCCCATTCCTGTTCGGCAAGGCCACCGTCAATGGGCGCCCCATCGTCGCGACTGCAGATGATTTCACCATTCGTGGCGGCGCGGCGGATGCGGGCATTAAGCGCAAGATGGTTCAGGCCGAACAGATGGCCCACGAGCTGAAGCTGCCCATCGTCAAGATGATCGACGGCACTGGCGGCGGCGGCAGCGTAAAAACACTGGAGCAAATCGGCGCGACCTATATCCCCGCCGTGCCCGGCTGGGGCGATGTTGTCGAGAACCTCGACACTGTCCCCGTCGTCGCGCTGGCACTCGGGCCAACCGCTGGCCTGGGCGCGGCGCGCATTGTCGCCAGCCATTATTCGATTATGGTGCGCGGCCTCTCGCAATTGTTCGCCGCTGGCCCCGCTGTCGTTGATGGACTGGGCGAGAGTTACAAGGGCTCGACCGATCATGCGCGGGCCAAAGAAGAGCTCGGCGGCGTCGATATTCACACCCGCAACGGCGTGGTCGATGATGAGGTCGCGAGCGAGGCCGAAGCCTTTGCCCGGACGCGCCATTTCCTGAGCTTTATGCCCGAACATGTGGGCCAGCATGCCCGCCGTGCGCAGCCGAGCGATCCGGTGGACCGCCGCGAGGAGGCGCTGCTGTCGCTCGTGCCACGCGATGACAAGCAGGTGTACTCGATGCGCCGCGCGATGGATCTGATTCTGGACACGGGCACCGTGTTTGAGATCGGCAAGAACTGGGGCCGCGCCGCGATCACCGCGCTTGCCCGGCTCGATGGCTATCCGGTAGCAGTGGTGGCGAGCGATCCGAGCTATCTCGGCGGCAGCTGGGAGGTGAAAACCTCTGAAAAGGTTGAGCGCTTCGTGAAGCTCGCGGACCAATTCCGCCTGCCGATCGTGCATCTGGTTGACAATCCCGGCTTTATGATCGGCCGCGAGGCGGAAATGGCGGGCACGATCCGCTACGGCGTGCAGGCGATGAACGCGATCTATAAGGCCAGCGTCCCTCTCGCCAGCATTGTGATGCGCCGCGCCTATGGGATCGCGGGCAGCGCGATGAGCAATGCCGAAAAGTTCCAATATCGCTATTGCTGGCCCTCGGGCGATTGGGGCAGCCTGCCCATCGCGGGCGGCCTAGAGGTTGCCTACAAATCCGAGCTGGAGGCGGCCGATGATCCCGCCGCGATGCTTGAAGAGATCAAGGCGAGGCTGGACAAGGTCACCTCGCCATTCCGCAGCGCTGAACGCTTCAATGTCGAGGATATTATCGACCCGCGCGATACGCGGCCGCTGCTGTGCGAATTTGCGGAGCTGGCCTGGAGGCGTCTTGATAGCGAAGCCTAACCTCTAAAAACTCCGCGGAACTCTTCTCGCCAATCACCCATTGGGCCGCGTAAACAGTCTACCCCGCTCGCTAAACAAAACGACGGCCAACGACAGCAACGAACAGACCAGCATCGACATAGCCAGAGGCGCGGTGGTGCCATCATAGGCCGAACCAATGCCCGCGCCTAGCAGCGCGCCCAATGTCATGCGGAGCGCAGCGTGAACGGAGCTGGCAGCACCTGCGATATGGAAGAATGGCTGCATCGCAATTGAGCTGAAATTCGCACCCACAAAGCCGAGCATCGCCATATTGAAGCTCATGAGCGGGACAAACTGCCAGATCGTCTGATTGGGTTGGCTAGCCGACCACAATTGCAGCAAGGAGGCGGCTATAAACAGGAACAGCGCCGTATGGCTGACCCGGCGCGCGCCAAAGCGTTCTACGATCCGCGAATTTAGGAAATTGGCGGCCACCATTCCCAGCACCGCTCCGCCAAAGATCAGCGCGAAGTATTCGCCCATTCCGAACGCCTCGCCGATCAATTGCTGTGACGAATTGAGAAAGCCAAACAGTGATCCAAACACCAGCCCGCTGCCAATGACGTAACCGATTGCCTGACGGTTAAACAACGCCTGACCCATATTTTGCGCAACAGTGGCAACATCGATTTTCTGCCGGGTTTCATCCGTCAGCGTTTCCGGCAGGCGCAGCCATGTCCACGCAGCCACAAAAGTTCCGACCACAGCCATCGCGATGAAAATAGCCTGCCAACCCGCGAAGATCAGAATGACTTGGCCAATGGCCGGAGCGATAATCGGAACAATCAGAAAAATCATCATGACAAGGCTCATCAGCCGGGCCATTCGGTCGCCGCCCACCTGATCACGCACAATCGCCGCCGGTACGACGCTAAGCCCAGCGCAGGTGAAACCTTGCACCAGACGCATCGCAATCAGCATATCAAAACTGGTCGCTAAGGCGCAGGCGGCCGAAAATCCGATGTATGCGAACAGGCCCACGGCCAGCACTGGCCTGCGCCCGAAACGATCAGCAAACATTCCAGGAAACAAGGCGCCCAGCCCTGATCCAAGGAAATACGCGCCGATCACCTGCTGCCGGTCATTGCCATCAGCATTAAAATCGCTCGCGATCTCTCCCAGAGCGGGCAGCATTGCGTCAATGCCAAACGCCTGCAGGCTCATCAGCAGCGCCATGAGCACGATCATCTCGCGCTCACCCAAGGCTTTGGGAGCTGTGGCGGCTGTGGTTGTTGACATGGTCAGCGGTCATTGGGCGTAAGCGTACAAGAAGGAAAGCAGCGATTTGATCAAACTTGGCTTTTTGTGGAGGCCAAGCGAAGGTTTCGCTTGGCCAAGTGATCGCGTAATACAGCGCTATGGAAGGCAACGCAGGAACCGGCGGCGAAAACGAAGAGGCGGTTGGCCTGCGCAAGATCATCCATGTCGATATGGACGCGTTTTTTGCCAGCGTTGAGCAGCGCGATCACCCTGAACTGCGCGGAAAGCCGGTGGCGGTGGGCGGATCTGGCGGGCGCGGGGTTGTCGCCGCCGCCAGCTATGAAGCGCGCAAATTCGGCGTGCGCAGCGCCATGCCATCGGTCACGGCCAAGCGGCTGTGCCCCGATCTCATTTTCGTGCGCCACCGATTTGATGCCTATAAAGAGGCCAGCCGGACCATCCGCAAAGTGTTTGAACACCACACGCCGCATGTCGAACCGCTCAGCTTGGATGAGGCCTATCTCGATGTGACCGAGGATAGGCTAGGCATTGGATCGGCCACGCGCATTGCTCAACTGATCCGGCAGGAAATCAAAGCCAAGACCGAGCTGACCGCTAGCGCGGGCATTTCATACAACAAATTTCTCGCCAAGATTGCCAGTGATCAGAACAAGCCCGACGGCATGTGCGTTATCCGGCCGGGCGAAGGCGCAGACTTTGTCGCTGGCCTGCCGATCCGCCGGTTCCACGGCGTCGGACCAAAGGCGGAGGAGAAAATGAAGCGCTTTGGCATAGCGACGGGCGCGGATCTGGCCGCGAAAGACATCGCATTCCTGCGTGAAAATTTTGGCAGCTTTGCCGATTATCTCTACCGCGCCGCGCGCGGCATCGACCTGCGCCCGGTCAGCGCTCACCGGGAACGCAAGTCGGTTGGCGGAGAACGGACCTTTAGCGAAGATATCTCTAGCGGCGCGCAATTGCGCGAAACTCTGGCCAATATCACCGACATCGTGTGGGAACGGATTGAAAACGCCAAGGCGCGCGGGCGCACGGTGACCCTAAAAATGAAATACACCGATTTTCAGAATATGACCCGCTCAAAGTCTTTGCCGGATTGGGTTGCAAACAAGGAAGAATTTGCGGCCATTGGCCGGGAGCTACTGGAGGAGGCTTTGCCGCTTAGGCTGCCGATCCGGTTGATGGGGCTGACCCTGTCCAATCTGGAGGGCGTAGAGAACAAGTCGCCGCCCAAAGATACCGCGCAATTGTCGCTGCTTTAGTCGGCGACCGCGCTGCCGTCGCCCTTTTGCCCGCGCCAAAATTCCAGTCGTGCACGGGTTCGCTCGTTCAGCGGTTCTGGCAATGAATGCAAGGGGAAGAACCGCGCCTCCAGCACCTCACGCTGGTCCGGCTTCGGATGATCATCACAAACGGCCGTGAACAGATAGGCCGTGTGTGGCGCGCCTGAAATCACCTCGTCGATTGTCCCGATGAGGGTCACGGCACTTAGCTCCAGACCCAGCTCCTCATGCACTTCGCGCAGCGCAGCCTCGCTAGCATCCTCGCCTTTGCTTAGGCCGCCGCCAGGCAGCGCCCAGCCCTGCGGGCCGTAACTGTGCCTCAGCAACAGCAAATTGCCGTTAAAGTCGGTAATGATCACCGAACAACCAGCCAGCGGGTGTTTCATAAGCCCACGCCAGCGATGCCGCACCTTGTGCGCAAGGGGCAATGCAGCCCGATGGAGCGCAGCAGGAATAAGTGCGGTCAGCTTCATACGAAGCAGGTTAGCGTCTGCTCGCCCACTGCGCCAATCAAACGTGCAACCGGCAGATTGTGCTCGCTGGCCAGCGCCGCCTCAAACACGCTTCGCTTTTCCGCCGAGCCGCCGAGCGTAAACATCAACTGCCCGCTGTTTAGCAGTGCGGGAATGGTCAGCGTTATACGATCAAATGGAGCCTCTGGCGGCAGCGGATCGGGCGTCAGGCGGCGGATCAGCTGCGCGTCATCAGTCTGCGGATCAGTGTTGGGGAAGAGTGAGGCGATGTGGCCGTCCGCCCCCATCCCGAGCCATGCCAGCGCGAAACGCGGCGGTTCCTCCGCACTAGGCAGAGCGACAACTTGCGCGCCAACCGGCTCAAAAATGCTGCGCAATTTTCCAGTGTTGGACGCGGCATGGTCTTCCGCCACGATGCGGTCGTCATTGGGCCACACGATAATGCGCGACCAATCGAGCGGATGGCGAACCAAAGCTTCGAATATCGGGAAAGGGGTCGAGCCACCGGGTACAGTAATCGCAATCGGCAGATCGCCCGCGCCCTGGGGGCTCGCGGCAAGTTCATCGCTGAGCTGGGCAGCGACAAATTCAGCGATGGTCTCAGGCGTGGCGGCTTCGATCATGTTTGTTGTCATTCCACCCGCATAGCAAAAGGGGCGCCTCCGGCTAGCGGAAACGGCCCCTTCGTGATCTTTGCAATCGTATTCGCCGGTGCTCGGCAATGCCGGGGATACAGGCGCATTTATCCTTGGAGCAGTGAGTTAAGGAACCAGACGCGTTCTTCGGCCATATCGGTCCAATCGTCGATCAGGCCATCGGTCGCGTTATCACCAGCCTGCTCTGCGGTTTCTTTCATCGACTTGAGGCGATCAACCATACGCTGGTTATCATCGCGCAACTCGGCGATCATCTCCTCAGCAGACAGGGACGCGCTGTCCTGGTTTTTAACCTGAGTATGCTGCGCGATCATGCCAATCGAGGTGATCGTATCGCCGCCCAGCTTACGAGCGCGCTCACCGATCGCATCGATCTGGCCCTGGATGGCCAGCGCCTGTTCGTCGAACAACAAATGCAGGTCGCGAAAGCGCGGTCCCTTTACATGCCAGTGAAAGTTCTTGGTCTTCACGTAGAGGGCAAAGTGATCGGCCAACAGACCATTGATTGCGGCTACCATTGCGGTCTTGGAATTGTCATTTGGGTCGAGCATTGAAAGGCTCTCCTGTTCTCGTGTGGGGCGCCTGAACGGTGTGTCGGCGCGTCGTAAAGTTGCATCCAATCAATCGCCAAGCTGCGGCATCAGTTCCGAGAAAACTCAAGTTACAACAATCGTTCGAGCCAATCACAGAAACATGTAACGAGCGTTCAATCCAATCACCAACGCCGCAACAATCAAACAAAACCCAAAGCCAAACCGGATGGTGCGCAGCGGAAATCGCTGCAATTGCGCAAGGCCAAGCGTCCAGCCGAGACCAATCGCCGCAATGCCGCCAATCGCTCCGCCGATGAAGGCCGTGGTTGGGTAGACCGCCTCGGCCGCGAGCGCGAAGATCGCAAAGCGTGCCGCATCCCCGATCTGGCGCGCGAGCAAAACCGCGCCAATCGCGATGTAAGATCGGGTCGGCTCCTTCATCGGTTTGACCTTGACCCGCCAGCACAGTTCGAACGCGGCGATGGCCAGCGCGAAGGCGACCAGCATATCTGCGGCACGCGGCGGCAAGATTGCGGCCATGGTTGAGCCGGCATAAGCCATCACGCCCGCGCTCATCACGGCGCAGGCCGCGCCCGCAATCAGCAAACCAAAATTGCGTTCCTCCACTTCGGAAAACTGCGCAATGATCAGCTGATCACGCCCGCCCAGCGCGATCGCAAACACCAGCAGCATAGCAAAGAGAAACGAGTCCATAGCTCCGCCCTAGCTATGCCACAGCGGTTTCGCCAGCGCCTCCTGCGGCTGAGACTTGCAGCTACGCGCCGCTCGCTTACAAGTCTGAGCAACCAGGAAAAACGGGGAGAGCATATGAAACTGACAAAAGGCATGACCGCAGTTGTTACCGGTGGCGCATCGGGTTTGGGCCGGGCAAGCGCAGCGGCTTTGGCAGAGGCCGGGCTGAAGGTCGCGATTTTCGACATCAATGATGAAGACGGCGAAGCGCATGCAAAGGCGATTGGCGGCACCTTTCACGATGTCGACATCATGGACGAAGCCTCGGTCGAGACGGGCTTTGCCGCTGCGCGCGAAGCCAATGGCCAAGAACGTGTCACCGTCCACTGCGCCATGGCCAGCCGGCGCGGCAAGACCATCGGCTGGGACAAGGAAAAGGGCGGATACAAGCGTCTCTCCACCGAAGATTATGAATTCGGCGCGATGGGCATTCTGGTCGCGAGCTACCGGGTGGCGAGCATCTCTGCACTGGGCATGGCCAATTCTGAACCGGTCAACGATGATGGGGAGCGCGGCTCCATAACCCTTACCGCCAGTGTCGCGGCGCAAGACGGCCAGATCGGCCAGACGATCTACGGTTCTTGCAAATCCGGCGTGAACGGCATGGTTCTGCCGATGGCGCGCGACCTGATGGACTTGGGTATTCGGGTGAACTCAGTCATGCCTGGGATTTTTGCGACGCCGCTGATGCTGGGCATGAAGGATCGCAATCCGCAAATGTGGGATCAGCTGAACGCCAGCGTCCCCTTCCCCAAGCGCCTCGGAGAGCCAGAGGAATTTGCCTCGCTGATCGTGGAGATCGCTCGCAACACCTATATCAACGGCCACCAATTCCGCTTGGACGGCGCGATCCGCATGCCACCCAAATAGCTAGTTTGAGCGCTGCATCCGGTAACCCACAGCTTGACAATCGCCCGATATTAGTTCGTATGCGAACAATCAAATGTCCAAACTTCGCATCTTCCACCAGCTTCAGGCTGCCCATGCCGCCCTATTCCGGGCAGCGAATCATCATTTGCGCGATCAGATCGGACTTGGCAGCGCGCAGCAGGCGATCCTGTTTATGCTGGCAAAAAAGAATGGATTATCGCTGGGCGAAATTGCGCAAGCGCTGCACTTAGGCAAATCCGGCCTCAGCGGCCTGGTTGATCGGATGGAGGCAGCCAATCTGGTCAAACGGGCGCCGGACGAGCAGGACCGCCGCCGCATTGCCCTCACGATCTTGCCGGCTGGGCGCGCAATTGCGCAGCACACATCGCCAATCACAAAGGCGATCAACACCGAATTGCTTGAGCCATTTTCCGAGCAGGAGCGCCGCACAATCGCGCGCTTTCTCGACCACGTGACATCGCATTCACAAACAATTGTCGCACGCAATGTGAATGCCCCCCAATCAAAGGAACCAAGCCAATGACCGATCATATTCGCATTGAAACCGCCGACCGTTTGACGACGGTGTCCTTCGACCGCCCGGAAAAGAAGAATGCGATCACGCAGGATATGTATCAGGCCATGGCCGATGCAGTGAACGGCTATGCCAGCGACGACAGTGCGCGCGCGCTGATGTTCACCGGTATTGGCGATTACTTCACCTCGGGCAATGACTTGCAAGATTTCGCTATGGGCCCTCGCGGCGACGGCTTGCCGCCGGTCGTGCAATTCCTCCATGCTATCAAGGATTGTCCAAAGCCGCTGATTGCCGCCGTCAATGGCCCCGCGATTGGCGTCGGCCTGACGCTGACGCTGCATTGCGATCTGGTCTATTGCGCTACCTCGGCGACTTTTGCCGCACCGTTCGTAAAGCTGGGCCTGGTGCCAGAGGCGGCGTCCTCGATGCTGCTGCCAGCGATCATCGGGATGGCGGCGGCGAACGATGTGTTCATGACCGGGCGCACGCTGACGTCTGAAGAAGCATTGCGCATGGGGCTGGTCTCACGGGTGTTTGAGGATGATGTGTTTGCGGCGGAAACCGGCGCGCTGGCGCAATTGGTTGCCAATGCTGCGCCGAATGCAATGCGGCATTCCAAGGCGCTAGTCCGCACTCAGAACGAGGCGATCACCGAATGTATGAATGTCGAAGGTGAGATTTTCGCGGCGCAGTTGAAATCGAGTGAGTTCGGCGAAAGCGTGGCCGCGATGATGGCGAAGCGTCCGGCGGTCTACCCGTAATTTCCACTTCTCTGTCGCCCAGCCTCCAAGGTTGAGACCGGGCGCTGGCCTTAGGGCCTTAGCGGTCGGTGTTCATGTAAACGGCTCTTAAGCAAACAAACCGGGGCTGGCTGGAACGATCGCGCCTGCGAACAAGACGGCTGAGATAGCGACGGAGAGGGCGGCTGCGAGGATCGTGGTGCTGTTGGCGTCGGCGTACATGATTGAATTCCTTTGGGTGGGTTGGCGCTGTTAAGCGAAGAGAGTTGGGCTGGCTGGGATGATCGCTGTGGCGAACAGAGCGGCAGAAATGGTCAGTGAGAATACAGCTGCGAGGACGGCGTTGTTGGTTTCGGTAGCGAACATTTTGAAGTCTCCTATTGGTCTGTTTCGTATCTGGCGGGGCGACCCCGCTGGATGAAAACAACTTTGCAGGAGCCGTGCCAAACTTGAAAAATGGCAGAATTCTCAGCTTTTGAGAGAGATGGTCGATTCTCCAAATAACATCACATGCGGATGATTGGGAAATGACGCCAACAGTTGGGATCGGCATTTATGCCGCCTTAGACACATCACCCAACGCACTCCTAAATGGAGCCGCAGCAGGGCGGATCCGGCGATGGCGGGGATGGAGCGGGTGAAGAGAATCGAACTCTCGTCGTCAGCTTGGGAAGCTGCTGCTCTACCATTGAGCTACACCCGCAAACGATTGATTTTAATGAAACAATTCTCAGATTTTCAAAATCGTTCCAACATAGGGACAAATGTTAGTCCCAAATCGGGCCCTCGACAATTGCTGCTGACATCATTGAGCCTTCAATCGAACCCATCGGATTGCACGGCGACGAATTTCACTGGTCGTCCCCGCTATTTGTATTGCAACCTCTTTGGGATCTCTCACAGTACTGCGAACTCGCGCTTCGTAAGCACGACGTTGCTGACCACAAATCAACATCGCCCTGGCCACCTGCGTTTCAACCAACTCACCCGTTTCAGGAACAGCCCGGACAACCTGCGTGTGCACACAACGCTCCCAAGCGCCGCGCAATTGCGCTCGATCTTCGATCCATTTGAAATCAAGTTCCGGTTGCAACAAAAGAGCTAGCAATGTCATCATTTTACAGTCACCCCTTCACCATTGAACCGGGATCCGCTATAGCAATTGCTGTCCCGTATGTCGCGGGATCGGGATTAGTAGCCCGAATTAAAGGCGCGTCCGACGCGCGAGGCTAGTTGCCAAGCGCGTTTTTTATGGTCGGTCGTGTGTGGGAGGCGAGAGCCTGCCGTTAGCCTTTAGCGGTCTACTAACCCGCCACGTCCGGCCACCCGATTAGTAGCGGGGGGCGGTTTAGAATAAAGGCCCCGCCATGACCCAACTCATATCCTACCAATTCGACGACGCGCCTGTGCGCATAGTCATGATCGCCGACGAACCATGGTTCGTGTGCAACGATCTGTGCTCGGCGCTTTCGCTTAGAAATCCGAGGGACGCACTTGGCAAGCTGGATAGTGATGAAAAGGGTGTCGGTTTAACCGACACCCTTGGCGGCCAGCAAGAACTTAACATCGTCTCCGAAAGCGGAATGTACGCCCTCATCTTGAGGTCTCGAAAACCAGAAGCTCGCCGCTTCCGCAAATGGATCACCAGCGAGGTTCTACCAACCATTCGACGAACAGGTGCCTACCGCCTTCACGACTACCAAACACCGCTAGCGCCGCCTGAGGTGGACAGCGCCAAGCTCACCGCCGGCGTCAGCGTGGTTCGCGAGGCACGCCGCCTGTTCGGGCCCCACGCCGCGCGCCGCATCTGGAACGAGGTCGGCCTGCCGCCCTGCATTGCCGACAGCGAGGCGATCTATGATGGCGATCCGATGGCCGCACCACTCAAGCAAGTCCTTGCCACCCGTCAGGAATGCACCATCCAGGACGCTGCCGAAGCTATCGGAATTAGCGAGCCAACCAATTCCGATCGCTATCGCATCGGCAAGATCTTGCGCCTTTGGGGTTGGACCTCACAGAAGCGCAAGGTGGCAAAGCACCGCACCGCTAATGTCTTTAGCCGTCCCGTCGCACTCCGCGAGGAAGTCGAAGCCGGAGAGACCGCATGAACCCGCTTGATCGCGAAGCCCGTGCCGCTCGATATCTTGACGCAATGGATGGCTTGCAAGACCTATTAGCGTGCCGAAGTGCTCATGAACCGATCGCTTCGGAACCACTCTGCCAACTCTTCGAGATCTTGAATGCTGAGGCCAAGAAAGTCGTACTACGGCACACGCCGAACGAGCGACTACCGGGGCACGATGCGCACAACGATTGAGCACGTTTAAAATCGTTCCAACATAAGGCTAGAACTTACCTGATGTTGGAACGATTTCAGTCAAAAAACCGCAGAAATGCGTGGGTCGATACAATTGGGAAGCTGCTGCTCTACCATTGAGCTACACCCGCATTGAGCGCTGCGCGATAAACACGAGGATCACGTAATCGTCAACATCCGTACGCGGCAGCCAGACAAAACGCCACAAACGGCACCGCCATAGGAGCGTCGGACAGATGCATTGTGCAATCTGCGTGCACAAAATTTCATAAAGGCTCAAACGCAAGACAGATCGTGTCGCAATGTGGGGGCGAGAATTCTCACCAGCTTTTGTGAGGCTTGCAGAGCTTGCGCAGCGCGCGTCCAACTGCAATTGATCCGGCAATAGAGGAGCATCCAACCCCATGCGTCAGATTGATCACTTCATGGTTGGCGGACCAAACACCGCTGCCGCACGTAAGCACCAAGTGTGGAACCCATCAACCGGCGAGATCCAGGCCGAGGTTGCGCTGGGCGATGCTGCGCTGCTCGAAAAAGCTGTCGCGACCGCAAAGGAAGTGCAGCCGGCATGGGCGGCGACCAATCCGCAAAAGCGTGCCCGCGTGATGTTCAAGTTCAAAGAGCTGATCGAGGCGAACATGCAGGAGTTGGCAGAGCTCCTGTCCTCCGAACACGGCAAAGTGATCGACGATGCGAAGGGCGATGTTCAGCGCGGACTGGAAGTGATCGAGTTTGCCTGCGGCATTCCGCAGGTCCTGAAGGGCGAATACACCCAAGGCGCAGGGCCAGGCATTGATGTCTATTCCATGCGCCAGCCGTTGGGCATTGGCGCAGGGATCACCCCGTTTAACTTCCCAGCGATGATCCCGATGTGGATGTTCGGCATGGCGATTGCGGTTGGCAATGCGTTTATCCTGAAGCCATCGGAGCGCGATCCATCTGTGCCCGTTCGCCTCGCGGAATTGTTCGTTGAAGCGGGCGCGCCAGAGGGTCTGCTGCAGGTCGTGCATGGCGATAAAGAAATGGTCGATGCGATCCTCGACCATGAAGATATTAGCGCGGTCAGCTTTGTCGGATCATCCGATATTGCGCATTATGTCTATAAGCGCGGCGTTGCCGCCGGTAAGCGCGTGCAAGCCATGGGCGGCGCGAAGAATCACGGCATTGTGATGCCTGATGCGGACCTCGATCAGGTCGTGAATGATTTATCGGGTGCAGCCTTCGGCTCCGCCGGCGAACGTTGCATGGCATTGCCAGTGGTTGTGCCAGTGGGCGAAGACACCGCCGAGCGCCTGAAAGGGAAGCTGATCCCGGCGATCCATGCGCTCAACATTGGTGTCTCGAACGACCCCGACGCGCATTACGGCCCGGTTGTGACACCTGAGCACAAGGCGCGGGTCGAGGGCTGGATCGACACGGCGGAGCGCGAAGGCGGCGAAATCGTCGTGGATGGCCGCGGCTTCACTTTGCAAGGTCATGAGAAAGGTTTCTTCATCGGCCCGACCCTGATCGACCGGGTCACCCCCCAAATGGAAAGCTATCAGGAAGAAATCTTCGGCCCAGTGCTGCAGATTGTGCGGGCCAATGATTTTGAAGAGGCTGTGCGCCTGCCGAGTGATCATCAATATGGCAATGGCGTCGCGATCTTCACCCGCAATGGCCACGCTGCGCGCGAATTCGCGAGCCGCGTGAACGTCGGCATGGTCGGCATCAACGTGCCGATCCCAGTGCCGGTCAGCTATCACAGCTTTGGCGGGTGGAAACGCTCCGGCTTTGGCGACACCGATCAATATGGCATGGAAGGTCTGAAGTTCTGGACTAAGGTCAAGAAAGTCACCCAGCGTTGGCCCGATGGCTCACCGGATGGCGGGAACGCCTTTGTCATTCCAACCATGGGGTAAGGCCTATGCGACTGCTGATTGGATCCACTGTTCTTCTTCTGGCTGCCTGTTCGCAGGCGGATCAGGGCGCGCAAGAGAGCATGCCAGTGGACGCAGAAGCGCCCGCTGCGCCGATCGTCGCATCGCCTGAGCCAGCAGCGGCGCCGGAAGCGCCGTCGGCTCCGGCCATCGCCGCAATCCCAGAGCAATTTCGCGGTGTGTGGGACTATATCGAGGGCAGCTGCGCGCCCGAATCCGACCTACGCCTAGAGGTAACCGCTGGCGATCTGATGTTCTACGAAAGCGTCGGCGAGGTTGAGAGCGTCGAGGTGGAGAATGACAACCAAGTGGTGGTTGCGCTCTCGATGTCTGGCGAAGGCGAAAGCTGGACGGAAAGCACCCGCCTGACGCTGACGGATGGCGGCGATATTCTAACGCCAGTCGATGCGGACGGTGAGCAAGCGGGCACACCGTTGCCTCGCAAGCGGTGCGAATGACGGGGAGCATTACCCAAATCGTGAAAACGGGCCTTCTGGCTCTGTTGGGCATATTGCTCGTCAATTGCGCGAGCCCGAATGCCGAGCAAGAAGCAACGGAAACGCAAGCGATCAGCGACAAGCGCATCGCGCTGACATTCGATGATACGCCGCGTCATCCTGGTGCGTTTTTCGGTGAAGATGAGCGCACGGAGCGTTTGATCAAGCAATTGAACGAGGCGGGCGTTACTCAGGCAGCATTCTTCCTCAATCCGGCAAAAATCGCTGAACGTCCCGGCGCGGAAAAGCGTATCGCCGCCTATGCCGCCGCCGGGCACGTCATCGCCAATCATACCGCGGATCACCCGCGCCTCTCGCAAACCGAAACCTCAGAATACATCGCCGAAATCGACCGCGCAGGCGCTTGGCTCAAAGACCGGCGCGGTTACCGCGCCTGGTTCCGTTACCCCTATCTCGACGAGGGCCGCGAAGATGTGGCCAAGCGCGACGCCATTCGTGCGGCGCTAAAATCGCGCGGACTGCTCAACGCCAGCCCGACCGTAGACGCCTCAGACTGGTTTACCGATAACGAATTGAACCGTGCCAAGCGCAGCGGCGAACTCTTCGATTTGGACGCTGCCGGGCGCATATTCATTGAGAGCCACGTCGAGGCCGCCGAGTTTTATGACCGGCTTGCCCGCGAGACCTATGGCCGCCCGATTGCCCACAATATGCTGCTGCATGAGACCGACCTTTCAGCGATGTTTATTGGCGATTTGGTGGCGGCGTTAGAAGCAAAGGGCTGGACTATTATCACCACGGACGAAGCCTTTGCCGATCCGGCCTATCTCGCTGCCCCCGACGTCCCGTCGGCGCAGGGGACCCTGGTGGAACTCACCGCATGGCACAAGGGGACCGGATCGCAGCGCTGGTATCCTGGCAATGATACGACCAAGCTCGGCGAGAGGTTCAATCGCGAAGTACTACGCGAAACAGAGCTGAAAAAGGAGCCTGCGCAATGACACGTCAACGCACCTCATCCGGTTCGCCTTTTGAGGCGCAGTTCGGATTTTGCCGCGCGGTTAGGGAAGGCAATCGTATCGTTGTCGCTGGCACTGGCCCGATTGAGGAGAATGGTGAAACAACGCCGGGCGGGGCCGCTGAACAAGCTGAGCGCTGTCTTACTCTGATCGTGAAAGCGATTGAGGATTTGGGCGGCAGCGCGCGCGACGTTGTGCGCACCCGAATGCTGCTGACCAATCCCGCCGATCAGAGCGCCGTTGGCGAGGTGCATGCCCGCTTTTTCGGCGAGACCCCTCCTGCAGCAACGATGGCCGGCGTAGCCTGGTTGTGCCACGAAGAATGGAAAGTCGAGATTGAGGCCGAGGCGATCCTAGCGTGATGGGCACAGCACTACGCTATGGCCTGGCACTGATGCTAGGCGCTGCGATTGGCATTGGCAGCATGCTTTACATGGCCGGGCTTTGGCCCGGGATGAAACCGCTCGATTTCGGAGATATTGAGGTTCGCGGTTGGCGGGCAGATTTCGCCATCGGGTCGAACGCCGCCGATCCCTACACCCGCGCAAGGGTCGCTCGCCATGGCCTGTTGGCGCTTGCAAAGAGTGAAGCCGTCTATTTCACTCGCACGACTGACAGTTCGGGCGAACACCTGCGCGAAGAGTGCATCTATCGCCTGAAAGTGGCCGAAATGCCTGCTGAATGGTGGTCGGTCACTTTGTATGATGCTGACAGCAAACTGCCAATGAATGAGGATGAGGCGCTGTCTATCAATGCAGATCAGAATGTCTTCGCAGAGGCCAATGAAGAGGATGTTGGCGCAGTGATGACAGCCATTATCGCACCGCAAAAACCGCAGGAAAACCGCCTTTGGATTTCGAGCCGCGGTGCAGGTAACTTCGACCTTACACTGCGGCTGTACATGCCTGACGAAGCCTTGCTGGCCGACCCGCAGAGCGCGCTTGAGCCCCCGTCCGTCGAGCGGCTTTCCTGTGAGGATGAAGCATGAGCCGCTGGCTTGGCCCGATTGCAATGCTGATCGTAACAGCACTCGCCACGCATTGGGCGGCGCTGCATTATGCGCCAGGCGTCATTATGGACCGCACTCTGGCCACGCTCAAGAATCGCGGTATAGCCGAACACGCCTTCACAACCCCGCAGCGCATTACTCCGCAAAGCCAGGCCGTGGTCAGGAGCTCACCCGATCTGTTCTATTCGCTATGTCGCTATGACCTCAGCACTAACGGGGAAAGTTCAGCATGGCTCGACGTAACGATCGGTGAATGGCCGGAGTATCAGTCCCTCTCGTTCTTCGACGCCCACACAAACAATTTTGCAACCATTCGGACAGCGGGCAGCGCCCAAAAAGTCAGAATGATCTCAAGCATGGCGGCGCCCGGCGAGGACGCGGCCGATATTGTCAGCCCAACTCTGCGCGGCGTAGTTCTGATCCGAAGACTGGCACCGACCCAGGCTCTGTTTGAAGAGGCGAAAGCGGCCTCGAATGCAGATTCCTGCACCATGGTTCAGCCCTAAAACGGAGGGCTAGATACCTTCTGTCAAAGGTTCGGCAAGCGCCTAAGCAGCGGCAGACTTCTGACGTTGAGACAAGGCCAGCTCCAGCGCTGCGATCAGCTCTGCCACATCGGTCATTTGATCCAATTGCTCTGGGCCAAGCAGCAGCTCCGGCTGTCCATCATCCTCGCGGATCAAGATCGCAGGCAGCACAAATTCATGCCCGGGATAATCAGCGGCGAAATCATCGCGGTGATGAAACACCTTCTCTATATCCAAGCCATCAAGGAACTGCCGCCACACCTTGCGCATCGACACTGTACCGTATGTGACGGCGCATAGGGAGCACGGATAGGTCGCGGGAAAGACGGTTTTGTGCACCGCGTGGACCAGCGCGTTGAGGATGCCGCCATCGGCATTGTACACGATCAACAGCTTGGGCTTTGTCTGGGTCATACCAATAGTTACGCGCACGCGAGCAAATAGTTACAAAAAATTGCATGGTCCCAGCAAAATTCGCAGCCGATCACGCCTTTTCTCGCGCCCTTAAGCCGGGTAGGAGATCATCCATGACAGGACAATTTCAGCTCACAGACGATCAACTCGCGATCCAAGAAATGGCGCAGCGTTTCACCGCCGATAACATCACGCCGTTTGCCGGCGAATGGGACGAGAAACACCATTTCCCCAAAGACGTGATCAAAAGCACCGCAGAGTTGGGCTTTGGCGCGATCTATGTCTCAGAAGAAAGCGGCGGCATCGGGCTTGGCCGACTTGAAGCAGCGTTGATTATGGAGGCGATGTCTTACGGTTGCCCCACCACCAGCGCATTCATCTCGATCCACAATATGGCCGCTTGGATGATTGACCAGTTTGGCGGGACGGAGATCAAGGAACGCTATCTCCCTGACCTCGTCACGATGGATAAGATCGCCAGCTATTGCTTGACAGAACCGGGCAGCGGATCGGACGCTGCAGGTCTGAAGACCAATGCCGTGCTGGACGGTGATCACTACGTGCTCAACGGCACGAAGCAGTTCATTTCCGGCGGCGGGGTCAACGATATTTATGTCACCATGGTGCGCACGGGCGAGCATAAGACCAAGGGCATCACATGCCTGGTGATCGACAAAGACACACCAGGCGTTTCGTTCGGCGCGCCTGAGAAGAAGCTCGGTTGGAACGCTTCACCCACGGCGCAGGTGGTCTTCGAAGATGCACGCATTCCGGTCGCGAACCGTGTCGGCGATGAAGGCGAAGGGTTCCGTTTTGCGATGATGGGGCTAGATGGCGGCCGCTTGAACATTGGTGCGTGTTCGCTTGGCGGGGCGCAGCGCTGTCTCGATGAGGCGATTGCCTACACCAAGGATCGCAAGCAATTCGACACTCCGATTGCCGACTTCCAGAATACGCAGTTCATGCTGGCCGATATGGCAACCGACCTCGAGAGCGCCCGAGCGCTGCTCTATCTCGCAGCAGCCAAGGTGACAGACAATGCGCCGGACAAGTCGCGCTTTTCAGCGATGGCAAAACGGCTTGCAACCGACAACGGCAGCAAGGTCGTGAACGATGCACTGCAATTGTTCGGCGGATACGGCTATCTCAGGGATTACCCGATTGAACGGTTCTGGCGCGATCTGCGCGTGCACTCAATCCTCGAAGGCACCAATCAGGTAATGCGCATGATCGTGGGCCGCGATCTGCTGCGCCAGTAACCCCAAACCTGCGTTTAGAAAGTTCCTAATGACTCAAGACGTCCTCACCCGCAAAACTGGCGCTGTTGGCCATATCTCGCTGAACCGGCCCAAGGCGCTGCACGCGCTGACACTGGAGATGTGCCATGCGATCGGCGCTGCTCTTACGGAGTGGGCCAATGACGACACGGTCGAAGCGGTCATCCTCGACCACATCGAGGGCACACGCGGGTTTTGCGCAGGCGGCGATATCGCGTTCTTGCGGGACTCAGCGCTGAATGATGGCGGCATATCGGGCCGCAAGTTCTTTCACGACGAATACCAGCTCAACCATCAGATGTTCACCTATGAAAAGCCGATTGTGGCCTTCATGGATGGGATCACTATGGGCGGCGGGGTTGGCATTTCTCAGCCTGCGAAATTCCGCGTAGCGACCGAAAACACCCGCTTTGCCATGCCAGAAACCGGGATCGGATTGTTCCCCGATGTCGGCGGCGGATGGTATCTTTCGCGCCTGGGCGGGCGGATCGGCCAGTTCCTCGCGCTGACCGGCGCGCGGCTAGATGGCGCAGAATGCGCATGGACCGGCCTTGCGACCCATTACGTACCCAGCGATATGCTCGATGACCTAAAGGCGCGCATTATTGAACGGCCCGGCCGGATCGCTGGTATTTTGTCTGAACCCGTGGGCACGCCGCCCGATGCGCGGATTGAGAAAAACGCCCTACGCATTGCCAAGCACTTCGCCAGCGACAGTTATGAAGAGATCCTCGCCAGCTTGGAGGCTGAGATCGAGACCGATGAGAATGGCGGCGCGGATTGGGCCGCGAAAGAGCGCGATACTTTGGGCACCAAGAGCCCGCAGACCTGCAAGGTGGCGCTGCGGCAATTGGCGGACAGCGCAGGCCTCACCGATTTTTCGAACAACATGCGCATGGAATATCGCATCGCATCGCGCGTGCTGACCCGGCCCGATTTTGCCGAGGGCGTTCGCGCGGTCATTACCGACAAGACCAACGATCCCAAATGGGACCCGGCAACGCCAGAGGGCGTGTCTGACGAATTGATCGAGAGCATCTTTGCTCCCCTCCCCGAAAACGAGGAATGGAAACCCCTATGAGCTATGAAACCATCACAGTTGAAACCAATGCGCAGGGCAACACCGGTGTCACACTGATGACGCTCAACCGGCCCAAAGCGCTGAACGCTCTCAATTCGGTTGTACTGGCAGAATTGATTGAGGCTTTTGCGGCGTATCAAGCCGATAACAGCCAGCTGTGCGCGGTATTGACCGGTTCCGGCGAGAAGGCCTTTGCCGCCGGCGCGGACATCAAAGAAATGTCGGACAAGGCGGCGGCCGATTTCTATCTCGACGATTTCTTTTCACCCTGGACCAGCGAGATCGTGAAGAAAACCCGCAAGCCGTGGATCGCGGCGGTAAACGGCTTTGCGCTGGGCGGCGGGTGCGAACTTGCCATGATGGCCGACTTCATCATCGCATCGGACAATGCGAAATTCGGGCAACCCGAAATCAAGCTGGGCGTGGCACCCGGGATGGGCGGATCACAGCGTCTCACCCGCGCCATCGGCAAATCGAAATCGATGGAAATGTGCCTGACCGGCCGGATGATGAGCGCGGAAGAGGCCGAGCGTGCGAACCTGATCGTGCGGGTCGTACCGCAGGCGGATCTGCTGGCCGACGCGTTGAAGTCCGCGAGCACAATCGCAAGCATGCCGCCAATGGCCGCGATCGCTAACAAGGAAATGGTCAACGCCGCGTTTGAAATGACGCTCGATCAGGGCCTGATCATGGAGCGCCGGATCTTCCAAATCCTCACCGCAAGCGAAGACAAGGCCGAGGGTATGGCCGCCTTCATTGAGAAGCGTGAAGGCGTGTGGGAGGGGCGGTAGGTCTGGATTGAACCGGACCACCCGCACCATCAGAGAGGACAAGCACAATGAAAATCGCATTTATCGGCCTTGGCAATATGGGCGGCGGGATGGCCGCCAACCTGGTGAAGGCGGGCCATGATGTGCGGGCCTTTGACCTATCCGAGGCCGCTTTGGACGCTGCAAAGGACGCAGGCTGTGCGACCTTCACCAGCGCATCTGAGGCCTGCGCCGATGCTAAGGCGGTTGTCTCCATGCTGCCCAATGGCACCATCGTGAAATCGGTTTTTACCGCAGATGTCATCGGCAAAGCGCCCGCTGGCGCCGTCTTCCTCGATTGCTCAACCATCGATGTCGCCACCGCTCGCGACGTGATTGGGCTCGCCACGGCGGCGGGCTATGACATGGTCGATGCGCCAGTGTCCGGCGGGATTGCGGCGGCGAATGGCGGCACGCTCACCTTTATGGTCGGCGGCACGAAGGCCGCGTTTGACCGCGCAGAGCCGATCCTTTCCGCGATGGGCAAAGCCGTGATCCACGCGGGCGACGCCGGTAATGGTCAAGCGGCGAAAATCTGCAACAACATGCTGCTCGCAGTGCATATGGCGGGCACATGCGAGGCCTTTGCAATGGCTGAAAAGCTCGGTCTGGACCCGCAAACCTTCTACGATATTTCTTCGGTTTCATCAGGCCAAAACTGGTCGATGACCAGCTATTGCCCGGTCCCCGGCGTCGGCCCGCAAAGCCCGTCTGACAATGATTACGAAGGCGGCTTTGCTACGGCATTGATGCTGAAGGATCTGCGCCTCGCAATGGATGCAGCGGACACTTCGGACAGCGCCGTTCCTATGGGCTCACGCGCAGCCGCGCTCTATGAGGATTTCGACGGGGCGGGCAATGGCGGCAAGGATTTTTCCGCCATCATCAAGACCTATTTATCTCAACAATAATCCGCTCCAGCCAGTCGCGCGGAGCCTGCCTGCGTCCAATATCGGTGACGAATTCCTGACCGCGCGCAACGCTTTGCAATTGGCCGCGCTTGGCCCAGCGCTCCGGCCTGTCATGATAGGATAGCCCGCCGCGTTTCAGCCAGTCGGGCCTGCGCCACACGCTGGGCGAGGCGCCGGGGATCGTCAGCCGCAGCATATCGCTCGCATTGTTTGCGGTGCGGCCTTCCCCGCGCCAGATCACATCGTTCGAACCGTGCAGCTCGAGCGCATGAGGATGCCCCTCTTTGACAAGCTCGCTTGGGACATCCTCGGTGAGCGCCACCATCTCCTCCGCGCGCAAATATCCGAAGATGCGGTGGTGTGGATCGCCGCGTGTGCGGTCCGCGTGCTCTTCGCGAAACAGCCCGAAGAACACAAACACATCGCCCAGGCCCACGCCTTGCCGCTCCAGATGGGTTTGCGCTGCGCCGCATTGACCGAACCAGCATGTACCATCCCTCCGAAACATCGGATCGTGGTGGCACAAATCGCCTGCGCCCAGCTTACCCTTGCTTGCGGCTGAAACCAGATCCCCCAATCCCAAATCGCCATAGCGCGTGCTGCTGGCCGCGCCGGCCGGGATCGGCAGGCTGATCGGCTGGCCGTCCACTATTGGAGACGGTCCGCCGCCCGCCGCGCTGTCAAACCCTTTGCGAGAGAAGATAATCCGCATGCGCTGACCCATGGCGTGCAAACCATTGTTGCACAACACTCGTCGCACTCCACTTTGCGCACTCCCACGATAAGCGCTAAAGGCGCGTGCATGGACCGATCAATCAAAGCAACAGCTCTCATCATGGCCGGCAAACGCTCTGGCGTGCTTGACCCCTTGGCTCAACGCGCTGGTGTGGCGCAGAAATGCGTCGTCCCGGTCAATGGCACCCCCATGGTCGCACGCGTGGTCGAACAGGTCGCGGCCTGTGACCGTGTCGGTAAAATTCGCATTGTGGCGCACGAGCCGGACGAGATTGCGGCTCAGCCCGTCGTGGCAAAGCTGCTCGAAGAAGGCCGCCTAAGCTTTGCTGAGGGTAAATTCAACATCGTCGACAGCGTGTTTTCAGGCGCGGAGGGCGTGGAGTTTCCCATGCTCATCACCACCGCTGACAATTGTCTGGTCACCCCGGAAGGCTACGCCGAATTCATCGACAAAGCTTTGGCTGAAGAGGCTGGCGCCGCCGCAGGTCTCGCGCGCAAAGAAGACGTGCAGGCCGCCGATCCGGAAGGCCAATCAAAGTTCTATCAATTCCAGGACGGCGGCTATTCCAATTGCAACATGTATTGGATGGGCAGTGCGGACGCTTTAACAGCCGCCGAGATCATGCGCGAAGGCGGACAGTTTGTGAAATTCCCGCGCCGCATCATCAAGGCATTCGGCTTTATGAACCTGATCCGATTCCGCATGGGCTGGGGATCTAAAGAGAAATTATTCGCGCAAATTTCCAACCGGTTCGGATTGAAGATGGTGCCGATTGTGCTGTCTAAGGGGCAATATGCCATCGACGTCGATAATGAACGGACCTTTGAAGTGACCGAACGGCTGCTGGCAAAAACCGAAGGCAAACGCGGCTAAACATACGGACACGCCGCCATGAAGCGCCTCTTCAAAAACATCGGTTGGCTCCTCGGAGGGCGCGGTTTCAACGCAGCGATGAGCCTGCTGTATCTTTACCTTGCGACGCACACGCTTGGGATTGAGAGCTTTGGCCATTTCGCCATCATTGTCGCTTTGGGCCAGACGGTCACCGGCCTCGCCAATTTTCAAACCTGGCAATTCATTATCCGCTGGGGCGCAAACGGCGATGGCCCCGGAGAGGCAACCGGCTTTGCCATCGCGCTTGATCTGCTGTCGGTTGTGATGGGCGCGGTGATCGCAGCCTTTGTCGTATGGACGGCGCAGATGTGGCTACCTCTGCCCAGCGAACTGTTATGGCTGACCTTCGGCTATTGCATCGTCTCGCTGCTATCGATCCGCACGACGCCGACAGGCCTGCTGCGACTGAGGTTTAAATTTGCCACGGCGACCGGGGCTGAAGCGGTCCAACCCGCGATCCGCGCGGCGGGCGCGGTTCTCGCCTGGATGTTCATGCCCAATGTCGCTGGCTTTATCATGGCCTGGGCCGCGGCAGAGGTCGCCGTGGCGGTGACGCTCTGGATCGTTGCAACGCGCAAGGAACCGATTGACCTGTCGCAGGTCAGCCTGACCAAACTCCCCAAAAAGCACCGCGATGTTTGGCGCTTTGTCTGGTCGACCAACATGTCAGGCAGCCTGACGATTGCAGGCAAACAAGTGATCATCCTGTTGGTTGGCACGTTTGGCGGAGCGGCGCTGGCTGGCGGCTTTCGGGTCGCGGCTCAGCTGGGTCAGGCGCTGGTAACATTGGCGCAAACCATATCGAAAGCGATCCTGCCAGAGCTGGTTCATGACAAGGAAAACGCGGTCGAGATCGCGCGGCGCATGGCCAATATAGCGGTTGTCGCCGGCGGGCTGGCGGTAGGAATGGCGCTGCTGTTTGGCCGCTGGGGCCTGGCAACCATCGCAGAGGATGACTTCTCCGGTTTTTATTGGGCGATGGTGATCCTCTCTATCGCAGGCGCGGTGGAGCTGGTCGGGGCGAGTCTGGAATCGCTGTTGGTTTCCGCTGGTAAGGCGCACACCGCATTTTTCGTGCGGGCGGTGCCGACCATCCTCGCGCTGCTCCTGCTCGGCACAGCGATCGAGTGGGACGGCGCGAAAGGCGCTGCCTTTGCCATGCTCGGATCAAGCTCTCTCGCCGTGCTGGGCTTTTTCGTGGTGGTGCTGAACCTACGCGAGATCAAAATCGCCGTTGCACCCGGTGGCGAGGCGGAGCTCAAAAAGCCCGAACGCCCCGCCCTCTAGGAGCGATAGTCTAAGCTGACAGTTCTGGGTCCTGCCATGCCAGTTTCGGTTTGCGCGCAGCCTGCGTCTCGTCCAGCCTGCGGCGCGGCGCATAATACGGTGCCTGTTTCATGCTCTCATCGCCAGCCAGCGCGCGCTCTGCCACGCTGCGGAATGCGGTGATGAACTGATCAATGCTCGCCTTGCTTTCCGTCTCGGTCGGCTCGACCAGCATCGCGCCGTGCACCACCAACGGGAAATACACCGTCATCGGATGATAGCCCTCATCGATCAGCGCTTTCGCTAGATCGAGCGTTGAGAGGCCGCCGCCGAAATCCTTATCGCCAAACAGCGCCTCGTGCATGCACGGCCCGCTGTCTGCGAACGGAGCGTGGAGGATATCTTCCAGACTGCGCAGCACATAATTGGCATTGAGCACCGCGTCCTCGGCAACTTGCTTCAGGCCGTCGGCTCCGTGGCTGAGCATATAGGTCAGCGCGCGGGTGAACATGCCCATCTGGCCGTGAAACGCGGTCATCCGGCCAAAGCTGGATAACTCGCCACCAAAGTGTTCGCGGGCGAAATCGTCCGCCTGCTCTTCTTCAACCAGATGCACCACGCCGTCTGCGGTGCGCGCCGTGTAGGGTAGCGGCATAAAAGGCGCGAGCGCTTCGGACAGGACGACCGGGCCAGAGCCGGGACCGCCGCCGCCATGCGGGGTCGAAAACGTTTTATGCAGATTGATGTGCATCGCATCGACGCCAAGGTCGCCAGGGCGCACTCGGCCAACGATCGCGTTGAAATTTGCACCGTCGCAATAGACGAAACCACCAGCGGCATGGACCGCATCGCTGATCTCGCGCAGATCGGGTTCAAACAGGCCGCATGTGTTCGGGTTGGTGATCATCACCGCTGCAACGTCCGGTCCCAAACGGGCTTTCAGAGCCTCTAGATCAACCCGGCCCGCAGGCGTCGCAGGAATATTCTCCACCCGGTAGTTGGCAAAAGCAGCCGTTGCTGGATTGGTGCCGTGCGCACTTTCCGGAACCAGCACGACTTCACGCGCGTCACCGCGCGCTTCAAGTGCGGCACGGATGCACAGGATACCGCACAATTCACCATGCGCGCCTGCCTTAAGACTCATCGCAACACTGTGCATTCCAGTTAGGGTCAGCAGCCAATGCGCCAGCTCGTTCATCACCTCCAGCGCACCTTGCACCGTTTGCACCGGTTGCAGCGGATGAATATCAGCAAAGCCGGGAAGCCGCGCGACCTTCTCGTTAAGGCGCGGATTGTGCTTCATCGTGCAACTGCCCAGCGGGAAGAAGCCCAGATCAATGCCATAGTTCTGACGGCTCAAACGGGTGTAATGACGCACCGTTTCTGGCTCTGTCAGACCGACGAGACCAATCGGATCCATGCGATCAAAACCGCCCAGGCGGTTTGGCGCGCCGGGGTCAATCTCTGGCAGGTCAACGCCGGTTGTTTCCGCATGGCCAATCTCAAAGATCAGCGGTTCTTCCAGCATCAAAGCGCGGTTGCCAGTTGTGGTCGAAGGGCCATTGTGGAGACCGTCTTCGCTCACTTGCATCTCAGGCTTCCAGCCAGATTTGTTGGGCGCGTTCATGACAGCACTCCTTCCAGCTCGCTTGCCAGTGTTTCGATGTCTTCCTCTGTCGCCGTCTCGGTCACCGCGACCAGCAGAGCATCCTCCAGCCCCGCAACACCGGGATAGAGCCGGTCGAGCGAGACGCCGCCCAGAACGCCGCGATCGGCCAGACTGCGCACAACGTCGCGCGCTGGCTTGCCGCCGAGTTGCAGAGTGAATTCGTTGAAGAAGGCGCTGTTGAGCAAGCTCACACCGGGAATTTTCTCCAACCGGTCAGCCGCAATGCAGGCCAATCGGTGGTTCTCCGCCGCCAGTTCGCGCAGCCCCTTTTCGCCGAGCAATGTCATGTGAACATTGAACGCTAGCGCGCAAAGGCCGGAATTGGTGCAGATATTAGAAGTCGCCTTTTCGCGGCGAATATGCTGCTCCCGCGCGGAGAGCGTCAGCACGAAGCCACGCTTGCCCTCTGCATCCGTGGTCTCACCGCACAGTCGGCCCGGCATTTGCCGCACATGCTTCGGATCGCGCACTGCGAACAGGCCAAGGTAAGGCCCGCCAAATTGCAAGCCAACGCCAATCGATTGGCCCTCACCCACTACTATGTCCGCGCCCATTTCGCCCGGCGATTTGATCGCGCCCAGCGCCACCGGCTCTGTGTTCACTACCACCAGCAAAGCGCCCTTTGCATGGGCAGCGTCGGCCAGTTCGGTGAGGTCCGGAATGCGGCCCAGAATATCGGGATATTGCACCACCACACAGGCGGTGTCTTCATCGATCCGGCTGATCAGGCCAGCATTGTCTGGCTCGGTTTGAATGGCGGGCATCGCATCAGCGATGGTGTCGCCGGTAAACTGCGCCATGGTCTTAACGACTTGGCTGTAATGCGGGTGCAGCGCGCCCGATAGCACCGCGCGATGGCGGCGCGTGACGCGCCCAGCCATGGCCACCGCTTCCCAGCATGCAGTAGAGCCATCATACATCGAGGCATTGGCAACCACGCAGCCATAGAGCCGCGCGACCTGGCTCTGAAATTCGAACAGCATTTGCAGCGTGCCCTGAGCGATCTCAGGCTGATACGGCGTGTAAGCGGTCAGGAACTCGCCGCGCTGGATCACCGTATCGACGCTGGCGGGAACATGGTGGCGATACGCCCCTGCGCCCAGGAAGAATGGCGCATCACCTGCCGCCAAATTCTTGTTTGCGCGCGCTTTCATATGCCGCTCAACCGCCATTTCGGAGGCATGCATCGGCAGCTCGCGGATCGGGCCATCAAGCTGCGCCACGGCTGGCACATCGACAAACAGATCATCGATCGAATTGGCACCAATTTTCGCCAGCATATCTGCGCGATCAGTGTCGGTAAGAGGCAGGTAACGCATTGAGTATTCTCCAGACCGCTTTGCTATCGGAAAAGCGGTATCCCACCGCGCCGTCAGTTACGGCGCGGTGGGCAATTCAGATGCCGATTAAAGACTATCGACGAAGGTCTTATAGCCTTTGTCATCCATCAAGCCTTCCAGCTCACCGGTGTCGCTGATGGTCAGGCGGAAAAACCATCCCTCTTCCTCAGGCGAGGTGTTGACCAGCGCGGGCTCATCTTCGAGCGAGGAATTGGTCTCGGTCACTTCGCCCGTGATCGGCGCGTAGACATCGCTTGCCGCCTTAACACTTTCCACCACAGCAGCCTCGCCGCCCTTGTCGACCGTCGCGCCGACATCGGGCAGTTCGACGAAGACGATATCGCCCAATTGTTCCTGCGCATAATCGGTGATCCCAACCGTGGCGGTTTCGCCTTCGACATCAATCCATTCATGTTCATCGGTGAAATAACGCGGCATTTTGATCAGCTCCCTCGGTAATAATTATGGGGTACAAATGGCATGGGTGAAACGGTGGCGGAGAGGCGCTTGGACCGCACCTCAATCTCTAGTGTTTGACCTTCGCCCGCATGGGCGGGATCGATATAGGCCATAGCAATCGGAGCCCCGAGCGTGGGTGAAAACCCGCCGCTGGTAACAACACCGATCTCTTGGTCTCCGGCAAAAACCTTGGCCCCTTCGCGCGCGGGCATCCGGCCATCCAGCTTGAGACCGATACGCTTTCGCGGCGGCCCATCGGCAAGCTCGCGCTGAACGCGCTCTGCTCCCAGAAAGCCGCCTTCGCTGCGGCGGCGCTTGTTAATTCCAAAGATCAGTCCTGCTTCGATCGGGCTAATTTCCGGCGATAGATCATGGCCGTAAAGCGGCAGGCCAGCTTCGAGACGCAAGCTATCGCGCGCGCCGAGGCCAATTGGCCGGACCTCTGGCTCGGCGCAAAGCAGAGTCGCGATCTCTTCCGCTGCCTCTGCCGGGATGGAGATTTCAAACCCATCCTCGCCAGTGTAGCCCGCACGCGCGATCGTCACCACATGTCCCGCGATCTCGAACCGGCCAAAGCGCATAAAGGTCAGATCGGCCAAGGAATATTCGCCCGTCGCATGGCGTGCGAGCGCATCGACAGCCTTGGGCCCTTGCAGTGCGAGCAGAGCATGCTCGTCCATGTGGTGAAGCGTAATTGCATCAGGCAGGTGTTCGCGCAGATGGCCAATGTCATCCCATTTGGTCGCGCCATTGACCACCAGATACAGATTACCCGGCCAGCGTGAGACCATCAGATCATCGAGCACACCGCCATTTTCATCGAGCAGCAGAGAATAGCGCTGACGCCCGAGTTTCAAGGTTGAAAGATCAATCGGCAGAATTGCTTCGACGGCCTCGTCGAGTCCTTCGCCCGACAACAACACCTGCCCCATGTGGCTCACGTCGAACAGACCGGCGCTGGTCCGCGTCCATTCGTGCTCAGCAACAATGCCGCCGCCCTCGCCCGTATATTGGATCGGCATTTGATAGCCTGCGAACGGGACCATGCGCGCGCCGCGTGCCCGGTGCCAGGCGTCCAGCGGCAGCTGCGCAATCGGCGGTGCGCCATCTTCCATAGTATCAGTGGTGTGATCGTCGCTCAAAATCAGTCCCCGCACAGGCGTGCGACGCTCCACTATTGAAGCGCCGTTTCATCCTGCCCCCTCTGTCGGGAAACCTGAGAGCTTAACTCGGCCGTCCCTTGCGGCGCGGCGAGCCTTCCCCTTCGGTGGCCTTGCGAATGCTCGCAAGAGCGCTTTCCAGAGTGCCCATTCCAGCGCGGTCCGTTTGCCTGAGAGTTTCCGGGGCGGTTGCTCCTTCGGCGCCTTACCCGAATGCCTTTGAAGGCAAGTCGGCCAAATCTCTCCCGCGAAAGATGCCAGAATCACTTCTGACGGGCATGCGCCATTTTGCGCATGCGAAGGGGTGCGTCAATCTCCGCCAAGCATTATCCGGGAAAACGCGAAACAATCATGCGATCAGTTGGAGTTTTACTCCGCCAGCAGCGCCTGAGCGCGCGCCATTAGGTCGATCTCGCGCTGCGAGAACCCGCCCTCGTCCTCGGCCCCTTGGCGCGGAGGAACAGCCGTGGTGAAGTAAGCGAAGCCCTGCTTCCCATTCTCGGAGAACCACAGCCCAGAACGCAGGCCATAGGCCTCTCCTGCGTGGCCAAGCCAAGCGCTACCGTTTCGAAACAAGTCATCTTGGCAATCCGAGCCTTTCATCGCAATCACTTGGACATGGAGCCCGTAGAAACAGAAGAATTCTTGACCGGGGATCGAGTTGGACGAAATGCGCCTTCCCGCAGGACGCATCATTTTCCGAGGGAATGGTCCAGCATTCTCTAGAACAAGTGCCTGCCCGATCTTGGCGAGATCCATCATGCCGATCCGGACCCCGCCTTGGGGTGAGAAGATCGACGCATTGGTTCCGGGAACGTAGCTCTCAAGGTCGCATGCGGTGCCTTCTGCCACTGGCACAGTGCAATTGGGCGGCAGATCGCTTGGCTCATCGCGGGCCACCTCGCCAGTGTCGCGGTAGAGTGTGACAGCACGGGAGGTCATATCTTCATCACAACCGATCCAATTGAGGCACGCTTTGACATCCAAGGGAGCAAAAACCGTGCGTTCCACAATGCGGTCATATCGCTCGCCCGTTGCCGCCTCGAGCACGGTCGCCACAACAGGCGATCCAAGGTTTGCATATTCAAACGGAGCCTCTCCGGGCGGGCTATCCGCATACCACGCCTCTGGATCGGCAAGCTTCGCCTGCAGGCTTTCGCCGAGCGGAATGACATAGCCCGCATTATCGCGCAGCCCGGATCGGTGGGACAGCAATTGCGCCAGCGTTACCTTGGCATCGGGAAATTTGGGCGAGCGAACTTGCCAACCGAGATAATCCGATACATCGGCATCCAGATTGACCTTGCCCTCATCGACCAGCCGCAAGGTTGCCAGCGCCATGATCAGTTTTGAAATGCTCGCAATGCGCACCGGATCGTTGGCCTCGATCGCCTCGCCCCGCTCCCGATTGCGTACACCTTCGACAATCAGCGGCCCGATAGTCTCTCGGTCAAACGCCACCACCACTGTGGCAGGCGGCGGACCGGCGTCGATGTCTGGTATGGTCGCGCAGGCCGATGTCATCGGCAAAGCAAGGAGCAGCGGGGCAAGCAATCGAGCATACATCGCCAGAGCATTGCCGCTGCGCCGCCCAAAATCAATCGAGATTGGCCTAATCCAGATTTGGACGCAGCCAGCGTTCCGCCGTTGCCAAATCGACCCCGCGCCGCGTGGCATAATCCTCCAATTGATCGCGCCCAACCCGCGCCACGCCGAAATATTGCGATTCCGGGTGCCCGAAATAGAAGCCTGAGACCGCCGCCGTTGGATACATCGCGAAGCTCTCAGTCAGCGTCAGGCCAACGTTCTTTTCCGCTTCGAGCAGTTCAAACAGGATCGGCTTAAGCGAGTGATCTGGACACGCGGGATAGCCAGGCGCCGGGCGAATGCCGCGATATTGCTCTTTGATCAGTGCTTCATTGGTCAGCTGCTCACCGGGTGCATAGCCCCAAAGATCGGTCCGTGTGTGCTGGTGCAGACGCTCGGCAAAGGCCTCGGCAAACCGGTCAGCCAGCGCCTTCAGCAGAATGTCGGAATAGTCATCTTTGTCCGCTTGGAAACGGGCCGAATGCGGCTCTATCCCGTGAATACCGACCGCAAAGCCGCCGATCCAATCGCCATCGGGATCGATAAAGTCGGCAAGGCACATATTCGCCCGATCGCGCGATTTCTTCACCTGTTGGCGTAGGAAAGGCAGCGTCACATGCTCTTCACGCCGAACCCGGTGGATCGTCACATCATCGCCGTCGCGTGCACACGGCCAAAAGCCCGCAACACCGCGCGCCGTCAGCCATTTCTCCGCAATGATCTGGTCGAGCATCGCATTGGCGTCATCGAACAGCTGGCTGGCGGTTTCGCCCACCACGTCATCCGTCAGGATCGCGGGATAATTGCCGTGCAGCTCCCACGCGCGGAAGAACGGTGTCCAATCAATATATTGCCGCAGATCCGCCAAATCCCAATCGTCAAACGCATGCACACCGGGATTGAGCGGCGGCGCAGGTTTATCACTGAGGTAAGCGTCGTAATAATTGGCCCGCGCGTCTTCTAGGCTCAGCAGCACGCTCGGCGTCTTGCCTGCCCTCGCCTCGCGAACTTTGGTGTAGTCGCCCGCCGTTTCGCCAACGAAGCCATCACGCTGAGTGTCTGAAAGTAGTTTCGACGCCACGCCAACCGCGCGGCTGGCATCCAGCACATGGATCACCGGGCCTTCGTAGGCTGGGTCGATCTTGAGCGCGGTGTGAACCTTGCTGGTGGTTGCCCCGCCGATCAGCAGCGGCATCGTCATCTCCGCGCGTTGCATTTCTTCCGCCACGGTCACCATCTCATCTAGCGAGGGAGTGATCAGGCCGGACAGGCCGATCATATCGACATTGTTGTCGTTCGCGATTTCCAGGATCTTGGGCCAAGGCACCATCACGCCAAGGTCGATCACCTCATAGCCATTGCATTGCAGCACAACACCGACGATATTTTTGCCAATATCATGCACGTCGCCCTTCACGGTCGCCATGATAATCTTGCCTTTGGCCTTACGCTCAGCCTCCGGCAGCAGATCCTTCTCTGCCTCGATAAACGGGATGAGATGCGCGACCGCCTTCTTCATAACGCGCGCGGATTTGACCACTTGCGGCAGGAACATCTTGCCACTGCCAAACAGATCACCAACGACATTCATGCCGTCCATCAGCGGGCCTTCGATCACTTCGATTGGGCGGCCACCAGCGTCGGCAGTGGCGCTGCGCATTTCCTCAGTATCATCGACGATATGCGCATCGATCCCTTTGACCAGCGCATGCTCCAGCCGCTTGCGAACTTCCCAACCGCGCCATTCCGCCGCCTGCTTATCGTCTTCCTTTGATTTGCCTTTGAAGCTTTCGGCGAGGTTGATCAGCCGCTCCGTCGCGCTGTCTTCTCCCTCTACCGGGCGCATCAGGATCACATCTTCGCACGCATCGCGCAGCACAGGGTCAATCGTGTCATAGACATCCAATTGTCCGGCATTGACGATCGCCATGTCGAGCCCAGCGGGGATCGCGTGATAGAGAAAGACAGAGTGCATCGCGCGCCGTACCGTTTCGTTCCCGCGAAAGCTGAAGGAGAGGTTGGACAGGCCGCCGCTTGTCTTCACATGCGGGCACGCGGCCTTAATCTCGCGCACAGCCTCAATGAAGTCGAGGCCATAGCGGTCATGTTCTTCGATGCCGGTGGCGACCGCAAAAACGTTCGGATCAAAGATGATATCTTCTGGCGGGAAACCGATGCCAGTAAGCAATTCATAAGCGCGGCTGCAAATCTCAACCTTGCGTGCCTTGGTGTCCGCCTGACCGGTCTCGTCAAACGCCATCACCACAACAGCCGCGCCATAGGCCATGCATTTGCGAGCTTGCTCCAGGAACGGCTCTTCGCCTTCTTTCATCGAGATTGAGTTCACAATCGGCTTGCCGGAAACGCATTTCAGACCAGCCTCGATCACCTCCCATTTGGAGCTGTCGATCATCACTGGAACACGGGCAATATCAGGCTCTGCTGCGATCAATTTGAGGAACGTCGTCATGGCGTGGACCGCATCAAGCAGCCCCTCGTCCATATTGACGTCGATCACCTGAGCGCCGTTTTCCACCTGCTGGCGCGCGACCTCGACCGCGGCAGTGTAGTCATCCGCCATGATGAGCTTCTTGAACCGAGCGCTGCCGGTGACATTGGTACGCTCACCCACATTGATGAAGCGCGCCGTCGAATTTTGCTGGTCCATCAGGCCGCCACCGTGAAGGGTTCGAGGCCCGCAAGCCGCATGGCCGTTTCTGGCGCAGGCACATTGCGCGGGGCGAGGCCCGCAACCGCATCGGCAATCGCCTGAATATGCGCAGGCGAAGACCCGCAGCAACCGCCCAGAATATTCGCCTGACCGTTCTCGGCCCATTGCTTGACGAGTCCCGCCGTGGTTTCCGGCATTTCGTCATATTCCCCCAGCTCATTGGGCAGACCCGCGTTGGGATATGCCATCAGCAAAGTGTCCGCGATGCCCGAGAGAACCTGAACATGCGGGCGCAGTTGATCCGCACCAAAGCTGCAATTGAGGCCGATGGTAATCGGATTGGCGTGGCGCACCGCATACCAAAACGCCTCGACCGTATGGCCGGACAAATTGCGGCCCGATAAGTCGGTCAGCGTCATAGAGATCATCACCGGAACTTCGCGCCTCAGATCTATCTCCAATTGCTTTACCGCCATAATCCCGGCCTTGGCATTGAGCGTGTCGAACACGGTTTCAATCAGGATGAAATCGCATCCACCCTCGATCAGAGCAGAGGCCTGTTCTTTGTAGACTGCGGTCAGCTCATCAAAATCAATCTCGCGAAAGCCAGGATCTTCGACATCGGGGCTGAGCGAGAGCGTCTTATTGGTCGGCCCAATCGCTCCGGTAACAAAGCGCGGCCGGCCGTCCTTCGCCGCATATTCATCGGCCAACGCTCGGGCGATCTTGCCACTGGCGATGTTGATCGCGGCCACCTGATCCTCAGCGGCGTAATCCGCCTGGCTAATCCGGTTGGCTGAAAAGGTGTTGGTCGAAATCACGTCCGATCCAGAATCAAGATAGGCGCGCGTAATGTCTTCAATCACATCAGGCCGGGTCAGGGCGAGAATGTCATTATTGCCTTTCTGATCGGCCTTAAGGCCCAGATCGCCGGCATAGTCCTCTTCGGTCAGCTTGCGTTCCTGGATTTGCGTCCCGAACGCGCCATCAAAGATCAACACCCGCTCGCCAGCTTGCTCCAACAAGGCTTCCCGCGCGTTCACGCTGCTTCTCCGACCGGGCGTTTGCCGAGCATGTGGCAAATCGCATAGCTCAACTCCGCACGGTTGAGCGTGTAAAAATGAAATTGGCGCACGCCGCCCGCATAAAGCTTGCGACACAGCTCTGCCGCAATCGTTGCGGAGACCAGTTGGCGAGCCGCCGGACGCTCGTCCAAGCCGTCGAACAGGCCTTCCATCCAACCAGGTATCGCCGTCCCGCACATGCTGGCCATGCGTTGGACCGCGGCGAAGCTCATTACAGGCATGATGCCTGGCACAATTTCGCCATTGATTCCCGCCGCTGCCGCCTGGTCGCGGAAGCGGAAGAAGCATTCCGGTTCAAAAAAGAACTGAGTGATTGCGCGGGTTGCGCCTGCCTCAAACTTCGCTTTCAAATTGTCGATATCGGCCTGCGCATCGGGGGAATCCGGGTGAACCTCAGGGTAGGCCGCAACCGATATCTCGAAATCAGCTACATTCTTTAGGCCCGAAATCAGCTCCACCGCATTCGCGTATCCACCGGGATGCGGCGTGTATCCGCCTGCGCCCTCAGGCGGGTCTCCGCGTAGAGCAACGATATGACGGATACCGCTTTCCCAATAATGCCGCGCCACCGCATCCACCTCTTCGCGAGTTGCGTTGACGCAGGTCAGGTGCGCTGCTGCGGGAATATTGGTTTCCTGATTGATCCGCACAACCTGCTCATGAGTGCGCTCGCGAGTGGTGCCACCGGCGCCATAGGTAACCGACACGAAGCGCGGCCCCAGCGGCGAGAGCGTGTCGACGCTGCTCCACAAGGTCTCCGCCATCTTCTCCGACTTAGGTGGAAAGAACTCAAAGCTGATTTCAATGTCGCCGGGCAAGCCGGAGAAAAGCGGCGTATCCAACGCCGTGCGCGCTTCATGCATTTGATCGAGGGTCGGGCTCACGCTGTGCGTTCCTTAGCGGGGGTTGAGAGAGGGTTGCTGCGACGTTCGCCGAGCCAGATTTTCACGGTCAGCTGCTCGCCATCAAGTGCTTGCGGCGCTTCGGGTTCAAAGCCTGCATCAAACAGCAGATCGCGCAATTGCGCGTCGGAAAAGCCAAGGCGCGCGTGCGCATGGCGATCACGCAATTCTTCATGATTGTGGGCGGCAAAGTCGACGATTGCGATGCGCCCGCCGGGCCGCGTGACCCGCGCCGCCTCCAGCAATGCAAGTGCAGGGTCTTGTACGAAATGAAGCACTTGGTGGATCACAATCGTATCAAAGCTCGCCGCAGCAAAAGGCAGATCGCCCAGATCGCCCTGCACCAGCTCAATCTGTTCTGTCGGTAGATGTTGCAGTTTAGCCCGCGCGATCCGCAGCATCTCAAGGCTCTTGTCGAGCGCGACAATCCGTTCCGCGCTATCCGCGAACAATTCCGCCATGCGGCCTGTTCCCGTGCCAATATCTAGCAGCGTTCCCAGCGGAGCATCGCCCAGTGCGCGCGCCAGAACCTTTTCAACCTCGCTGTCTGAGCTGTGCAAGCGGCGCAGTTCATCCCATTCCCCGGCATGGCGCGCAAAGTAACCCTCCGCGGTCTCTTCGCGGGCAGTCCGGATCGCGGCCAGCTTACGCATATCCTCCGCGCAGGACTGGCCAAAGTCCTGATCTTCTGCCTCAGCAATGGCCAGCAAACGGGCAATAGCTTCCACTAAAGGAGAGGCTTGCTCCACCCCGCCCTGCATGCGTAGAAACACCCAGCTGCCTTCGCGTCGCCGCTCCGCCAGACCCGCATCGCACAATATTCCAACATGGCGCGAAACACGCGGCTGGCTCTGCCCCAGCACTTGCGCAAGCTCGCCAACGGCCAATTCCATCGCCGAAAGCAGGCGCATAATGCGCAGCCGGGTGGGGTCGGCAAGCGCGCGGAAGATTGTGTCAATATTCATCACAGAAGCAACATATAAAGATATTTATATATGTGTAAATAGTCCGCAGTCATAAGGGTTAACCCTTAGCATACTGCCGTAACAACGCGCGGACTTGCATTCTGATCCACCGGGCGCGAAACCCCGCTTTTGAAAACGCCAAAGGACGCGCAAATGAAGCTGGGTTGCTGCTATTATCCCGAACATTGGCCGGAGGATATGTGGGCTGATGATGCGCGCCGCATGGCCGAAATGGGCCTGTCCCTGGTGCGGATCGGCGAATTTGCCTGGAGCCGGATTGAACCACAGCCGGGAAAATTTGAGTGGGGTTGGCTCGATCGGGCGATTGAGACGCTTGCCAATGCGGGCCTCAAAATCATCCTTGGTACGCCCACTGCGACGCCGCCCAAATGGCTGGTCGATCAAATGCCGGATATGCTCGCAATTGACGAGCAAGGCCGCCCGCGCGGCTATGGCTCGCGGAGGCATTATTGCTTCTCACACTCAGGTTACCGCACCGAAAGCCGCCGGATAACCGCCGCCATGGCCGAGCGTTACGGGGCACATCCCGCAATCACCATGTGGCAAACCGACAATGAATATGGCTGTCATGACACGGTTTTGAGCTTTTCAAAGGCTGCCGCTGAGCGCTTTCGCGAATGGCTCGCCGCGCGCTATGGTGATGTTGATGCGCTGAATACCGCATGGGGCAATGTGTTTTGGAGCACGGAATATCGCACCTTTGCAGAGGTCGATCCCCCGCACCTCACCGTGACCGAGGCGAACCCGGCGCATTGGCTCGACTACCGCCGGTTTGCATCGGACGAGGTTGCCAGCCTCAACCGTGAGCAAGTCGATATTCTGCGCGCAGCATCGCATGGCCGAGACATTACGCACAATTTCATGGGGTTCTTCACCGAGTTCGATCACTACGACGTCGGCCAGGATTTGGATGTCGCCACTTGGGACAGCTACCCACTCGGGTTTCTGGAGCAATTCTGGTTCAGCGAAGATGAAAAGCAGGAGTTTCTGCGCCAAGGCCACCCCGATATCGCCGCCTTCCACCACGATCTTTATCGCGGCTGCACAGGCGAGCGCTGGGGTGTGATGGAGCAGCAACCCGGCCCGGTAAACTGGGCGCGTTTCAACCCAGCCCCGCTGCCCGGAATGGTCACGCTGTGGACGCTGGAGGCGATGGCGCACGGGGCAGAATTCACCAGCTATTTCCGCTGGCGGCAGGCCCCATTTGCGCAGGAGCAAATGCACGCAGGCCTGCTGAGGCCAGACAGCGAAGATGCGCCAGCCGCGGACGAAGTGCGGGAGGCGGCACGCGTGATTGCGAACATTGGCCCGCAAGAGACAGCGCAAGCACTCGTCGCTCTGGTCTTCTCCTATGAGGCGGCATGGGTGTGCGGTATTCAGCCGCAAGGAAAGAGCTTCCGCTATCTCGAGCTGGTGTACGAGCATTACTCCGCGCTGCGACGTGCGGGATTGGACGTGGATATTGTCTCACCAGCCGCAGACCTGACAGACTACAAAATGGTCGTCATCCCGACTCTGCCGATTGTGCCCAATGGCCTTGCGGAGAAGCTGGCAGCACTCAGATGCCCCGTGCTGATCGGTCCACGTTCTGGAAGCAAAACCGATAGCTTCTGCATTCCTGACAATCTGGCACCCGGCGCATTGCAGGAGCTATTCGCGCTCAAAATCACCCGCGTGGAGAGCCTGCGCGATGGCGTCAGCGAGCCGGGCGATGGTTTTGATGTTACCCGCTGGCGCGAAGAAATTGCCAGCGACCTAGAGCCTGAATTTGCCGACGCTGATGGCTGCGGCGTGGTCTATAAGCAAGGTGGTCGCCGCTATGTCTCCATTTGGCCCGATCGCGCTTTGCTGGATCAACTCGTCGCGCGCATGGCAAGTGAAGCGGGCGTCACGTTCACTGCTATGCCCGAAGGTTTGCGGACCCGGTGCAGTGCCTCGCACATCTTCGCATTCAACTATTCCAGCGCGCCTGTGGTCTGGCCTGAGACCGGCGAGGAAATGGCGCCCGCTGGCTATGCGATTGCGCCTCGCCGCGCATGATCGCTTGCCATTCCGCCGCCGCACAGACATGAGCCAGCTATGAGCGACACACGCAGATATGCGATCATCGGATGCGGCATGATGGGCCGCGAGCATATGCAAAACGTGGCGCTGGTTTCCGGTGCGGAACTGATCGCTATTGCTGACCCCGATTCTGGGTCGCGCAGCGCCGCCGCCGCTCTCGCAAGCGAGCTTGGCCAGACCATTACTAGTTATGATGACAATGCCGCCATGCTGCGCGAGGCGAGACCCGATGCCGTCATCATCGCTTCGCCCAATTTCACGCACTACGACGTAGTTGCGCCAGTTATGGAGGCGGGCTGCGCTGTGCTGCTCGAAAAGCCAATGTGCACCAGCGTAGTGGAGGCCGAGGCGCTGGCCAAAACCGCGCGCGACTACGACGGCCTCTTCTGGGTTGGTCTCGAGTACCGCTACATGCCGCCGGTCACGCGCTTTATTGAGCGGGTCCATGCTGGCGAAGCGGGCGATATCAAAATGCTGGCCATTCGCGAGCATCGCTTTCCCTTCCTCGAGAAAGTCGGCGATTGGAACCGTTTTAACCGCAACACCGGCGGCACTCTGGTGGAGAAATGCTGCCACTTCTTCGATCTGATGCGGCATATATTGCGCGATGAACCGGTGCGCGTCTTTGCCAGCGGCGCTCAGGACGTAAACCACCTTGATGAAACATATGGCGGCGAAACGCCGGACATTATCGACAACGCCTTTGTCATGGTGGACTTCGCGGGCGGCGCGCGCGCCGTGCTGGACCTGTGCATGTTCGCCGAAGGGTCTGAGCAGCAGGAAGAAATCAGCGCCGCTGGCCCTATCGGCAAGATGGAAGTGAAGTTGCCACTTGGGCAAGTCACCTGGTCCCCACGCGACAAGTCTGGCCCACACCGCGAGACTGTCGAAACCCCTGCAGATGCACTGGCTGCGGGTGATCACCACGGGGCAACATATTATCAGCTGCGCGATTTTCACGCGGCTCTGCTCAGCGGCAGCGATCCGCTGATCACAGCCCGCGATGGCTATCGCTCCGTTGTCATCGGCGCCGCAGCCCAGCAAAGCATCGCCACCGGCCAGCCGGTCGAACTCAATTTCTCAGACGAAGGTTAGACTATGCCGCAGATCATGCCCCCGATTGGCTTTGGCCTTTGGAAAATCCCGCGCGAAGACACCGCCGCAACCGTCGTTGAGGCGATCCGTGCAGGCTACCGTCATTTCGATAGCGCGGCAGATTACGGCAATGAGATTGAAACCGGCCAAGGCATCGCGCAGGCGATCAGCGAAGGTCTGGTGACGCGCGACGAGCTGTGGATCACCTCCAAGCTGTGGAACACATTCCACGCGCCCGTGCACGTCGAAAAAGCCTGCCGCAAATCATTGGATGATCTCGGCATCGAGCAGCTTGATCTGTATCTGATCCACTTCCCGATCGCGCTCGAATATGTGCCGATTGAAACCCGCTATCCACCCGAATGGGTGCATGATCCCGCCGCGAACTCTGGCATGAAACTGGCCAAGGTTCCGCTGCATGCGACATGGGCGGCGATGGAGGCTCTGGTCGATAAGCGCCTCGTGGAGCAAATCGGCGTGTGCAATTACAACACCGGCTTGATCCATGATTTGATGAGCTATGCCCGGATCGCGCCAGCCATGCTGCAAGTGGAAAGCCACCCGTTTCTAACGCAGGAAAAGCTGGTCCGCTGCGCGGGCGCTTATGGCATTCCAGTCACCGCCTTTTCCCCACTCGGCGCGCAAAGCTATTTCGAGCTCGACATGGCAAAGAAGGAGGAGAGCGTTCTCGGCTCTGCCCCCGTGATGGTGGCAGCTCAAGCCCATGGCAAAACGGCAGCGCAAGTGGTGCTGCGCTGGGGCGTGCAACGCGGCACGGCAGTGATCCCGAAGACCACCAAGCCGGAGCGGATGCGTGAGAATTTGAGCATTGACAATTTCGAACTGAGTCAGGTCGAAATGGCCGCGATCAGTGCGCTCAATCAGGATCGCCGATTTAACGATCCCGGCGTGTTTGCAGAGGCGGCGTTCGGCACCTTCCACCCGATTTACGATTGAGCGGCGCGATGAGTGAAACTCCAGAATTTCCAGCGATCATCACCGGCGGCGGCGATCTCAGCGCGTTTATCAGCGCGAATAAACCGGCGGTCGACGCGGCCTTGGACCACGCTGGCGTACTGTTGTTCCGCGGGTTCGATGTTCCTGATCCCTTGGCCTTCGAAGCGGCGATTGAAGCCTATGGTGAGGCGGGCTTCACCTATGAGGATTCGCTCTCGAATGCAGTGCGCACCAATGTGACGCCGCGCGTGTTCACCGCCAATGAAGCGCCACCAGAGACCGAAATTTTCCTGCATCACGAAATGGCGCAAACCCCGCTGTTCCCAGCGAAACTGCTCTTTTACTGCGAAATTGCCGCGGAAAGCGGCGGGGCAACGCCGCTGTGCCGGTCCGACTGGGTGCTCGATCAATTGCGCACCGCCAATCCGGAATTCGTCGCGCGCGTGAAGGCCGAGGGCGTGCGATACACCAATGTGATGCCCGGCAGCGATGACGCTGGTTCCGGCCAAGGGCGCAGTTGGCGCAGCACGTTGAGCGTGACCGACCAGACGGGCGCTGAGACGCGGCTGTCAGCGCTCGGCTATTCATGGGAATGGCTGGAGGATGAGAGCCTGCGCGTCACCACGGCGGCCCTGCCCGCTGTGCGCGAACTCGCTGCTGGCGGCACCAGCTTCTTCAACCAGCTAATCGCGGCATTCAGAGGCTGGGCCGACAGCCGCAATAATCCGAACAAGGCGGTCACTTTCGGCGACGGCACTCCGATAACGGGCGTGGACATGGAGCCCGCCATCCGCATCGCGGACGAGCTGACCTATGACCTCGTATGGCAAAAGGGCGACGTCGCGCTAGTCGACAATTTTCTTGTGATGCACGGCAGACGGCCATTTCGCGGACGCCGCCGGGTGCTGGCGAGCTTGATCGCCTAAGCAGCGCGGCGCGCGGCGAGGCTCCAAACCGCGCCATTTGCCAGCACCAACGCCGCCATCAGCGCGGCGAACAGTGCGCCCAGCCCCTGCCCGCTTGCCACCCCGATGGGCGAGAACAGCAGATAGGTCGCGACCACGCAGGAGAAGAGCGTCACCGCCAGCGGCTTGGCAAAGCGCCACGGGGTGAGGTCGACCTTCTCGTCGCGGGTAAATTGCCACGCCTCTGCGCGCGGGCGCAGCCAGCCGCAGGCCAGCATGATGCCAACCTCAATCCAGAACAGCACCGCATAAAGATGGATGAAGTGCAGCGTGATCACATCGTCAAACACGAAGCGGATGAGACCGTAAGTGACCACGTGGAAGATGATCACCAGCTTCGCACCCAGCGCGGGCACGCGCGATGTGAACAGGCCAACGATCACGATCACCACCGTCGGGATGTTGTAAAAGCCGGTGAAGACCCGGATGATTTGCCACAGCCCCTCTGGCGAAAAATAGAGCAGCGGAGCGACCACGAAAGAGAACAACGCGATCACCAGGCTGGCGATCTTGGCGACCCGCACCAGCTCCGCGTCACTCGCCTCGCCGCCGCGCGCGGGCGCATAGACATCCAAGGCAAACAGGGTCGCGGCAGAATTGAGCAGCGAATTGAACGAACTGAACACCGCGCCCAGCAGCACCGCGAGGAAGAAGCCGGACAGATAGACGGGCAAGACGTCGCGGATCAGACGCGGATAGGCCTCGTCAATCGTGCCCAGCCCGGGGCCATAAAGATGGAACGCGATGACACCGGGGATCATCATCATGAACGGCACCAGAATCTTGAAGAAGCCGGAAAACAGCACGCCCTTTTGTCCTTCAGCGAGGCTCTGCGCGCCAAGCGTGCGCTGGATCACATATTGATTGGTGCACCAATAAAAGAGGTTCGCGAAGATCATGCCGGTGAAGATCGTGCCGAACGGCGTTGGATCATCTGCCGCACCAATCGCGTTCAATTTCTCCGAGTTTTGCGTGGTGATCTGAGCCAGGCCATCACCAAAGCTGCCGCCGCCCAGCGCGATCAGGCCAAACACGGGAACGAGCACTCCGATGATTAGCAAACCCACGCCATTGAGCGTGTCGGAAATCGCAACCGCGCGCAGCCCGCCAAAGATCGCATAAACAGCGCCGGTTACCCCGATCGCAATCACCGTCATCACCAATGCCGGGAAGTATGCAAGGCCAGTGAGCGCAGGCACGTCGAACAACAGCAAGACGGCCACCGAGCCAGAATAGAGCACGCTGGGGATTGTCACGAGGCCGTATCCAAGCATGAACAATACCACTGACATGCGCCGGACCACCGGATCGAACCGGTCATTGAGGAACTGCGGCAGGGTCGTGAAAGCGCCCGCGAGATATTTCGGCAGGAAGGTAAGCGCCATCGCAATCGTCGCGACCGCCGCTGTGACCTCCCAGCCCATGCTCGACATATTGTAGCCATAGGCAGAGCCGTTCAGCCCGATCAGCTGCTCTGCAGAAAGGTTTGTGAGCAGCAGCGAGCCAGCGATAAAGGTCGCGCCCAGCCCACGCCCTGCGAGGAAATAACCGTCTTTGGTGTCAGCGGTCCCGCGGGTTTTGAGCCAACTGATCCAACCGACCAGCGCCATAAAGAACACACAGCTAAGCGCGGTGAAGAGCAAGTTTCCTGCGTTCACGCGGCAGTTGCCAACAATTTGGCATGGTGATCGCGCAGGGTATATTCGCCGAACTCAGGTGTCATATCGGGATCATATTGACTGGTTTTTGGGCCGAGCACCAGTATGCTTTCAGCCGGTTCTGTCAGGCAAAAGCGAACTCGTCTCTGTTAGATATAGAGCACCCCTCCCTGGCCGCCTCTTTCGTCAATCAGGTGCAGTTAGCTGGTAACGCCGGACAAAATCTCCGCGCTTAGATCGAGACTGTACGGGCTATCTCCAGCATTCTTTTTTCCATCGAATGGCTCGCATTGCCTTTCTTCCGGGCCAGGACGATGCGGCTCTCCCGGATAGTCGTGCTGAGTTCTCGTGAAACCAACTCCAAACCTCCATGAGAGCGAGAGTTTGCAGTTCGCGTCATAACAATTGCGAAGCCTAATCCCTGCGCAACCATCGCCCGCGTCATTTCCAATGAGGAGGATCGGTAGACCACTTGGGGTTCGATATTGAATTGGTGCAAGACGCTTTCCAACCGTACTCTACTCGATTCCTCACGAACCGACACCATCGGAACATTGGCTAGATCTTCAGGTTGGAGTTTATCCAGTTTAGCGAGTGGATGACTGGCCGACAGCAGCACATAGGGCTTCAGATCCGCAATCTGTTCAGTCTCAAGTTCCGGTGCGAGATCATAATCATACAGAAATGCAAAATCGATTTCGCCAGAAAGCAATGCAGTTTTCAACCGGCGATTGTCCCCCTCAACAAGGTTGAGCGAAACCGGAGTATTCGCATCGCTAAGCCTTCTCATGATGGGCGGCACAATTGTTGGCGCAAAGGTGTGGAAGCAACCTATCGATACCGGAGCAAATTTATCTCCTTCGTCCGGCTGTCCAATTTCGATCGGCTGGGCTGAACTGTAAGCACGATTGGCGTAGGTTAAAGCGCTGCCGGATTCGCCGACTTCGACATGCTGGACTTGCCCAAAGATGACATAGTGTGAGCCGACTTTTTCAGTCAAAGATACCTTGCAATCAAATGCCACCAACGCGCCAATTGCTGCTGGTGCGCCCGTCTCAAATTGTTGCCATTCTGCACAATCGAACTTGTCTGATAGCTGATCATTAAATCGGCCGGCGAACACGTCCGACACATATGACTGATGATCGCGCAGGACATTGACGCAAAAAACGCCGTTCTCAAGAATTATCTGGGCAGCGGCACTGGCTTCGTTGACGCAAACCAGCAGTGTCGGTTTTGGCGTATCTGCTGACACAGATGACATCGCCGAAACGGTCACTCCCGCACGGCCACCGGGGCCATCAGTGGTTACAACATTGACCGTGGCAGCAGCCAAACTCATCCCATTGAAGAAGCACTGTTTGAGCGCCTCGACGCTATCATCTTTCTGTTTGGTGTCAGACATACTGCACTCCTGTGGGATCTGATGGTAAGCGTGAACGCCTAGCTAGCGCGCTTGCGATAAGTATCGGGGTCTGTTTGCCTGATATCGACCGTCACTTGATCCACATCAGGCAAGAGATCGGCAGCGGCATCGAAAATCTGGTTACTAAGCCCAGACAGGTCGGCCTTTGGCCGCCCAGCCATCAAGGCGACGCCGATATGGACAAAGGGTTCTACATTCGCCCCTACGCGGAAATGATCGAGAGGGATCGCCCGCAATTTCACATTCGTCAGTTCGATCACATCGGATCGGTCCGCAACGCCGATCAGTGCATCGATGAGCTCCCCTAACCTCGCTTCATCCAAAGCCGGGCGGCTGTATTCTATCGTTAGATGAGGCATGCTGCGTACTCCTAGTCGTGTTCGTGAATGAACTCAGATACGAGCTGGGCAAATTTCTGCGGTTGTTGAAAATTGACCAGATGCGCGCCGGCAAGCATGGCCAGCCGAGCATCGGGCATCTGAGACACCAGAAATTCCGAATGTGAGACAGGGGTTGCATGATCATCCGCACCGGCAATGACAAGCACGGGCCCTGTGTTCAGACGCGCTGACGCTCGCAAATCCATATCACGAATTGCACCGCAGCAACCGGCATATCCCGTAACGTCTGTAGATAGGAAGATGGCGCGAAGGCGGGCAACCTCATCGCCGCTTTCCGACTGGTATTTTGGCGTAAACCAGACATTCTGCGTTTTGTCCGCAATCGCCTGCATCCCGCCTGCGTTGATGGTTTCAATCCGATCCTGCCACCCGGATGGAGGCCCCATATGGGCACTCGTCGCGGCCAATGTGATCGATTTGAAGCGATCCGGCGCAAGCCGGCCCAAACGCTGGCCCGTCATCCCGCCAAGAGAGAGACCGCAAAAGTGGGCACGCTCGATTGCGAGAGCATCCAGAATCTCGATCGCATCAAGAGCCAAGCGATCGATGGAATACGAACCAGGCGGGCAATCAGACCCTCCGTGGCCGCGCGTATCGTAACGCAAAATGGAAAATTGCGATGACCAGCTCTCTATCTGCGGTTCCCACATCGACATGTCAGTGCCCAACGAATTGGACAGCACAAGGACAGGAGCACCCGCGACGGGGCGATAGTCGATAGCGATCCTCGTCCGGTCGCTTGTTTCGATATGGCTGGGCGGTTTCACCTGACTTACCCCTGACCTGGCATCAGGCGGCTGTCCGAACGCGGTCTGACAGCGCGTATGCGCCAACCTCGTTAGGAACGAGTTCAAAGTCAAAGATGATCGCGGCTCTGTCTTCAGAGCGCGTCAGTGAGGGGATCAACTCATCGCGGGTTGCATAGGCAAAGTCATCGTGCACCAATGGGTCATCAGCGATATTGATCTGTGTGGTGAGGTGGCGGAAACCCTCAGCGCGCACGAAATAGTGGATGTGCGCAGGACGGCTGCCATGACGTCCCAAGGCCTTCATCAAACGATCCGTCGTTCCTTCGGGAGGCACGCTATATCCAACCGGCATGATCGAACGGAAACTGTATGTGCCATCTGCGCCGGTTTTGATCTTGCGGCGATTGTTGAACGGACCTTGCTGTTCAGTGGGGTCGAAGTGCGAATAAAAGCCGCGCGTGTCAGCATGCCAAACGTCGAGCACAGCATTGGCAACCGGGTTTCCTTCCAAATCGCGCACGGTGCCATTTACGATCAGCACTTCCCCTTCGTCTTCGCTGTCGCTCATAACGGCGTGACTGTCTGACTGCGGTGCGCCTTCCACGAATAGTGGGCCTTCGATGGTTCGCGGCGTGCCTCCGCTTAGGCCCGCTTCTGCATCCGCAGCATCCATCAGAACATCCATATAGTGCTCCAATCCGATACCCGGCACGATCAGGCCGTACTCATCGGCGCCAGCGCCCAAAAAATTCACAGCATTCCAAAGCTCGCTCTCGCTCACATCATGCTTTTCAATCGTAGCGCAGATCGCAGACACGAGATCGTAAACAATGCTCTTAACGCGCGGGTCACCGCCATCTTGATCAAGTCCAGCGACTCTTTTGAGCAGGTTCTGGACATGCTCGCTCTCGTAAACGTTGGCCATCGGTTCTCTCCCTGATGAATGCTATTGGTCGTTGGTGTGGATTGAGGACGGATGGCGGCACAGCGCCGTGACCTTCACGTCCATATATTTGTAAAGCGGCAGGCCGATCAGCAATTCGTGGAGCGCGCCAGGGCTCTCGACATCAAAGATACTGACATTTGCGTACTGACCCGCGACACGCCAAAGGTGCCGCCAGGTGCCCGCTCGTTGCAGCTCTTCTGCACGCGCTTTTTCGGTGGCGACTTCCTGTTGAAATGTCGTTTGATCAACACCGTGCGGCACGTTGACCGTCATTTCGACCATGAACAGCATACTTTATCCTTTGTTTGACTGGGGCCGCTTCATGTCTCGGCGCATTCCGAAACAGCAGCTTCATCGATCTCAATGCCAAGACCTGGTCCCGTGGGCACGACCAGTGAAAAATCGTCGTAAGTGAGCGGCGTAGTCAGGAAGTCTCGCGTCAACAGCAGTGGGCCGAACAGCTCTGTGCCCCATGTGATGTTGGGCAAAGTTGAGAACAGATGAGCAGATGCCGCAGTGCCAACGCTGCCTTCGAGCATTGTTCCGCCATAAAGTGACAGGCCGGCAGCTACGCCAATCCTGGCGACGTCCCGGCAAGGTGTAAGGCCACCTGCCTGCGCAATCTTTAGGGATATCGCATCAGCAGAGCGGCTGACGCAGATCGCAAGAGCCGGCTCCACACCGCCGCGCAGCGCTTCATCCGCCATAATCGCAGCGGTCCCGAGCAAGCGCAGTTCACGCGCACCAGCATGGTCCGCCCCCCGCATCGGTTGCTCGACAAGCTCAACACCCGCCTCCGTGAGAGCGGGAATAGCCTTCTGCGCTGTTGGCAGATCCCATGCCTGATTGACATCCACTCTTATGCTGGCCTGCTCGCCCAGCGCATCACAAATCTTGCGAACATGCGCCAAGTCGTCCTGCCAGTGGTTTTTGCCGATCTTAAGTTTGAAGATGTTGTGCCGCCGCGCTGCGATCATCTCGCGCCCTTCGGCAATATCACGCTCTGTATTGCCGCTGGCCAAAGTCCAGGCGACGCTCAGCCGGTCATGCAAACGGCCCCCCAGCAATTCGGAAAGCGGCATTTCGGTGTGCTTGCCCAGACAATCGAGCAGCGCCGTCTCAACCGCACATTTGGCAAAGTAATTGCCGACGCAGCTTTGGTTTATTGCCGCCATCGCCAACGCAGGGCGTAGGATCGACCGACCGATCAACATATCTGCAAAGTAGCGATCAATCGTTAGCTTGATGCTGTCAGGGCTTTCGTCTCCATAGGCGAGGCCGCCAATTGTAGTTGCTTCTCCCCACCCAAAATCCCCGTTTGAAGTGGTGATTTTTACCAGAACGATCCGCTGCTCAGACGTCGTCGCCATTGATAAAGCGTGCGCGCGGATTGTCGGGATGGAGATGATCCAGCTTTCGACCCGCTCAATCGTGGGACCATTTGAGGCAAGCGGATTGCTCATAGATCGAGCACTAGTTTTTTCGACTTGGCCCGCGAGCAGCAGACCAGCATAAGCTCGCCTTCTTCGCGCTCTTCATCCGATAGATACTGATCGCGGTGGTCGATATCACCCTCGATCACGTCGGTCAGACAAGTGCCGCAAATGCCCTCTTCGCAAGAAACAGCAATTTCAATCCCGGCTGCACTGAGCACTTCGGCAATGGTTTCGTCTTCGCCAATCGCGAATATCTGGCCGCTTTGTGATGCCTCAACTTCGAAGCTGTCCCCTGATGTGTCGACATCCGCACTGAAAAACTCTTTATGCAAAGCGTCGTCAGCGTACCCGTGCTTTCGACCCAAATCGAACACGTGGTCCATGAACCCGTCGGGCCCGCAGGTGTAAATGTGATGCCCGTTCAAATGCGCCGGGATGTCGCCTGCGGCAAAAGCAGGATGCGCGTCTGATCTACTGCAATGCAAGTGGACTTGCGCGGCGAAAGGTGCCCGTCTGAGTTCACTTTCGAACGCAGCCTTACTCGGATCGCTGATGCAATAATGCAGGGTAAACGGCGTGCCCTTCTCATGGAGATCATAGGCCATCGCGATCAGCGGCGTGATACCAATTCCTCCGCCCACCAAAGTGACATGCATGGCATCATGTGCGAGCGGAAAGAGGTTCTCTGGCGCCTTAATTTTGAGCGTATCACCTTTTGAAAGGCGCGCATGGAGCGCCTCAGATCCCCCGCGCGAATTCTGGTCTTTAAGAATTCCAAGGCGATACAACCCATCCGAGCACGGAGCGCCGCAAAGCGAATATTGCCGCGTCAGCCCTTCTTCAATCAAAACCTCGACATGGGCACCAGCTGAGAACGGAGGCAACACCGCGCCATCGGCAGGTTCCAACTCGACGATCATCACTCCCGAAGGGTGGTCGATCCGGCTTGCAACTTTGGTCGAGATGATCGGCTTAGCGGACATAGAGTCCCCCATTGGAGTCCACAGTTGAACCCGTCATCGAGGACGCTTCTGGCGAAGCCATCAGCTTTACGATGGCGGCAATGAATGCTGGGTCACCGAGTGTTCCAACCGGGATTGAAGCGGTCACAGCAGCCAATTTGTCAGCGGGCAGAATTTCATGCACCAGCTCCACATCCAGCGGGCCTGGTGCAATGGCATTTACCGTCACACCTTTTGCAGCAAGATCCCGCGCGAACACTTTGGTCAGTGTGGCAATTCCACCTTTCGACGCAGCATAATGCGCTCCGGTAGCGGCTCCGCCATTCTGAGCGGCAAGCGAGGACAGATTGATGATCCGGCCATAGCCCTGATCAGCGAATGCGCGCCCGAAGACCTGGCAACCTAAAAATGTACCCCGCAGATTGACGTTGGTGACTTCGGTAAACTCTTCCGGCGTAATCTCGAACAGAGGCGTAGTTTTAGTGATGCCAGCATTGTTGACCAACACGCCCACACCGCCCCACTGATCGCTCACATCGCTCAAGGCCTGTTCGAAAGCACTCTTGCTAGACACATCGAGAGTGACCGGCATGGATCGCAGACCCGACGGATCAATCGCTGTACAGGTCGCCTCGGCGCGTGCCCGGTCCAAGTCGCTCGCCGCCACACGATATCCGGCAGCAATCAGCTCTCGAGCAATCACCTGGCCCAGACCACGCCCAGCCCCTGTCACGATTGCGACATCGTGATGATCAGGAAGGCTCACAGCAAATATCCGATACCGTTGACTGAATCCTCGCTGTTGGCGAGCCAGACAACCTTTTGCGCGATCTGAAGACCGTTTGGACCACGAACAAGGCGGTAGTCGACATTGGCCGCAACGGTCCGGCTGTTATCACGCTTGTGCTCAATCAGGATTTGCGCGGCGCGAACTTCAATCGCGTTATCGCTCTGATTGGATACTGTGAAACGCGACACAGTTCTAACGGTGCTGGCCGCCGTCAGCGCGGACATGGAAAAACTGCTCTTCAGCCGTCTCACCCGCATGTCTCGCATACTCTGATCGTCGTAAATATAGTTCAGACTGTTCGCGAAATCATCGCAGTCTTTCTCGATTGGGATGATGTAGAGGCCATCATCTGACCACACTTTGAGCCACTCGTCATAATCCTGACGGTCAAGCAATTCTGCCTCTTGCCAGATCAGTGCGGTCGCTTCGCTGAGTTGAATTGAAGTGCTCATGCCTGCATCATCCGTTTCCACTCGCCATAGGCGGCACGCATTCCAGTTTCGGCGCTGACATCACCCCGGTTTGAACCACCAGGGCCGTTGCCATCGCCGTCAAGGCCGCGATTGAGCATAATCCAAAGGTCAGGCCCGGCTTGCGAGCCACGCTGAACGCGTTCCCACGCTTCGGCATCGTCGGTGCTGCCAAAACCCATCGGGCCTTGGAAATGTTCGTGCAGCCGCAGCCGCATCTGGTTGGCTGCCTCAGGCCCGCCCTCCATGGTGATCGCAATATGACGGATCTCTGTCTCTTCGACTGAAATCGGACGCAGGGCCCGGAAAAATGCCATAGAACACGCGATGTTCGGGAATAAATTCAGGTTGAACCCGGTGCCGCCGACTGCCCGCACGATGCGGCGAACCTCTTCCTCGCTGTGTTCCTTGCGCAGCTCTTCGGCGAGCTCTTCAAAACGGTCAGGTATCGGATCATCCAGATTGGCATCGAGATCTACCAGTTCAGGGATCATCACCATGACTGAATGGCCATTGCCGAGATCTTCGACATAGCCGTCGCCATCAAGGAAGGAGAACAATTCCTCGGCTTGCGAATCCAGCGAGTTCAGGAACGATTTGTGGACGACCGGAAAGTGATAGGCGTCGGTTGTGTTCTCAAGCTGGATTTTCCAATTGCCTGGGAAACGAAACTTATGCTCGCCGCCGGTGGAAACGGGATATCCGCCGCCCTGTTTCATAAACAGGTCAATCCACGGCTTTGCTTTGCCCAGAAAATCATCAAGGCTTGGGGCATCATCGTTATGCGTTGCGAAGATCAGCCCATTATAGCTCTCGGTCCGAAGGTTAATCAGACCGTATTCGGACTTATTGAAGCTCGCATCGTAGCCATCCGCCATCGGCACACCGCGCAGAGAACCATCCTGCGCATAACCCCACCCATGATAAGGGCACACAAAGCTTGCCGCATTGCCTTTTTTCGCTTCACACACCGTTGCCGCGCGATGACGACAGCGATTGAGCAAAACGCGAACAACACCCTTGCGGTCGCGTGAGACGATAACCGGCTGCATGCCGACATGGGTGGTGATGAAATCGCCCTTGCCCGGAAGCTCACTTTCATGCGCAACCCAGACCCATGTCTCGCCGAAGATCTTATCCATCTCCACGTCGAAAATGGCTGCATCATTGTACAGGGATGTGTGCACACGGTCATGCTGAACCAGGTGGTCAAAATCAAACTCCGTAGAGTTTTGACGGGTGAAAGCAGTGGCCATTTCAGTCCCCTTTTTCCGGTGTTGAATTGGGAGTTGGGATTTTGGAGTCGTTTCTCCATTGTCCCTCGATCTGACGGTCGAGCAGATTGGTCGTTAGGAAACGATCAATTCGCCACGCACCGTCCTCAAATACGAAACCAAGCTTGAGCTGCGCAGCGAGCACGAAGCTCTCGCCGCACGCAAAGCTTGGCATCTGCAACATCATCCAGCTGCCCTCGGCCGTTTCGCCATCAACATTGATGGTTTCACTGGTGAGAAAATGCGCGTTGGAGGCAAAATGTGGTGGTTCGGCATAACCACGCAGGAATGCGACTATCTCGGCTCTGCCATTGTGCACGCCAAATGCCTGCTCATAGCTTGCCCCGCCACCAAGCCACTTCGCATTCTCGCCAAAGAGACTGCCGAGCTCATCGAAATCGGTATGGGGATCGAGGTCGTCGCAAATCTCCATATAGCGAGCGACAAGACCGCGGATCGCACTCTCTGCCTCAAGCGTAAACAACCGGCGCTCCAGCTCAGCCAGACGGGCATGATCAGTTAAAGAAGATGACGGGCTAGACATCTCGCGTGCGCTCAACCGTTCGCATATTGCTCAGGCACTTCGAGCGCGCGGCCCATCCGCGCCTCGACCCGGCAATATTTCCAAAGGCGATACTCGCCGATCTCAATCGTGCGGAACAGATTGCATGCTGCGATAACGCTGTCGCGATCGGGCATGTCGGCCATGATGTAAGCGGTCCAAGGATAGCCGTCGGGAGACGTTCCCACCATTGTCTCGTCATCGTCGAGCATGCCTAGGACTTCCACGCCCTCCATCTGGTTGATGCGTCCCATCATCTCGCCGAACGCACTCCAGACCTTCCCGATCTCTGAGGAAGGCAAATCGAAGAATGGTTGCAACACGGCAATGCACAAGAGCGTGCGAATTTTCTTAGGCTGTTCAGTCATGGCAATCCCTTTCAATATGGTCCGTTTGGCTCAAGCGTATCCAGGGATCGGCGGTTGCCCGACCAGAACCTTGCCCGCGTTCATAAAAGATCCTTCATTGAGGAAGGCGTGCTGCGCTGTGACCATCGCGTCAGCGAGATAGCGGGACAGAGGATTCGCGTTGAAAATACCCATCGTGCCGGTCATCTCGAAACAGGCCCGTGCGACCTCCGCCCCCGCGCGCGCGGCATGGGATGAAGCCAAACGCAGACGCATCATGTCATCACGCGTCATTTCCTCGCGCGCTTCCGACTTTGCCCAGATTTCATCGCTCAATTCATAAAACCAGCTGCGCGCTGCACACAGCTTTGCCTCGCATTCGCCGAGATGGATTTGAACGTTGTCACGGTCGCCAAGTGTCGGCGCGCCGGTGATGGATTTCGACTTGTCGGCAATGCCAATCACATGGTCGACTGCCGCACGCGCAATACCCAGATTGCAGACCGCCAGCACTTGCGCCGAAATCCCCAATGTCGGGTAATCATAGGCCGTCGAATTGATCGTGGGGGCCGCGCCTCTCACCAAAATCCAGTCATCCGGCACAAAAACATCTTCAACAACCAGATCATGACTGCCAGTGCCGGTCATACCCAGCGTATCCCAAGTTGGATCGATCGTGACCTGATCCGCCGGCATAACCGCCATCAGCGGCAAAGGCGGGCCATCCTGCCCTTCAATACTGATGCCGACCCCAATCAGAGAGGCCCCCATGCACCCGCTGCCGAAGCTCCAACGTCCGCTGACCCGGACCCCGCCATCCACCTTCTTCGCGGGTTGGGGGGGAAATACCGCGCCTGCGAAGACGATATCAGGCGTGTCCGCGTAAATTTTCGACAGCGTCTCTGGCGGGAGCGATGAAAGATATTTTGTGGCGAAAGCAAAGCTAGCCACCCAGCCCACCGATCCATCAGCCTCAGAGATGCGCTCAATGATTTGAAGGAAATCGCTAGCTGGCATTTCACTCCCGCCGAACTGGGTCGGAACGAAAGCGCGATACAGGCCAATAGCTTGCAGCTCCTCGATCACATCCTTGCTGACATGGCGTTGATCGCGAAATTCGTCGCGCCGAGCTGCAATGTCTTCGAGGAGAGCCTCAAAACGTGATTTATCAATGAACTCTGATGGCGAGAATTCTTTTGCATCGGAAATGTGCATGATTGATTCCTTCAGCTTTGAACTGTGTTGATTTTGGAGGTGTGGAGCGGCGCAAATTTCTGTGCCGCCGCGATCAATGTCTCGTCTTCACCCTTACGGCCGACAAGCTGGAGGCTAACCGGCGCGCCGTCGATCTCGCCAACAGGCACGCTCAAGGCCGGATGTCCGCTGACATTGAATGGTCGGCACAGGGCTGTCAGCGCCAGCATCTTCATCAGATCACCAGCATCCTCAAGGCGCGGCGGCAGCCCGGCAAGCGTAGGCAGCGCGACAATGTCGACAGCCTCCAGCGCCTCATTCAATTCAGCCGTAAATTCGCCGCGCACACGCTCGGCCTGCACCAGTTGATCGTCGCTAACCTGCCCCGCCTTTGTCAGGCGGTGGGCAATATCTGCGCCCAGCTTTCCAGTAGAAATCAAATGGCCGAACGCATTGTGGGTTTCCCGCGCAATGATCGTGAGGCCGGCCCGGTTAGCATCATCAAAAGCATCAAGCGCAATGCCTTCATGGATCGAACCGAATGCGTCCTCGACCGAGCGCCGAACCATTTTCGCAACGGCTTCTTCTGCCGCAGTTTCAAGCCAGCCAAAGCGGATTTGGGCGATTGGAGGAAGTGGAGAAAACTCAGGATCGATACACTGCATCGCTTTGTACAGCATCCCAGCATCGCGCGCGAACGGCCCAACGCAGTCCAGCGAAGAAACCTTGGGCGCGCAGCCCGCCCTGGAAATACGACCGAATGTCGGCTTCAGACCAAATATGCCGCAACAGGCCGCTGGAATTCGGATCGAACCGCCTGTATCTGTACCAATTGAAAAATCACACATTCCGGCTGAGACAGCTACGGCGGAACCACTCGACGACCCCCCTGGTATCAGAGTCGGATAGTGAGGATTGCGCGGCGTACCGGACCAATCGTTGATCCCGGTCACACCATAAGCAAGCTCGTGCAGATTGGTCTTACCAATGATACTGCAATTCGAATCAAGCAGATTTTCAACGATCCGGGCATTTGAATATGCTGGTTTTTCAGATATTAATGCCGCACTGCCTGCTGCACTCACCGCTCCAGCAAGGTCAATTGTATCTTTGATCATAACCGAGAAACGCCCGTCACCAACCCTAACCCTTGCAGCCAAGACCGAGTCGGCCTGACCATGCAGCGGGTCGTTTTCAACTGCCATAGGGGTGGAAATCTGGGTCAATTTGCATCCTCAAAGATAAAACTTGATTATTCACGTAACTTGATCCAAGCGTATTGACAAGCAAAAAATAGATGTGAAGCAAATGAGGGTATCTTGAAGAAAAAGGTTTTCGGAAACGCAACGGATGCACTGGCAGGGATCGCCACCGATGGCATGACTGTCATGGCGGGCGGATTTGGCCTGTGCGGGATGCCGGCATCATTGATCGAAGCCCTGCGAGACACAGGCGCTAGCGCGCTGACTTGTGTGTCCAACAATGCAGGAACCGATGGCGAAGGCCTCGCCCTGCTTCTCTCAACCGGGCAAATCCGAAAGATGATTTCATCTTACGTTGGAGACAACAAACTGTTTTCTGACCTCTATTTGTCAGGTGCGATCGAACTGGAGTTCTGCCCTCAAGGGACATTAGCCGAGCGTTGCCGCGCAGGCGGCGCCGGAATTGCTGGCTTCTACACGAAAACGGGCGTCGGCACGGTCAATGCTGAGGGCAAGGAGATCCGCGAATTTGATGGTGTTCCTCATGTCTTGGAAACGGGCATCATCGCTGATCTGGCGCTGGTGAAGGCCGAAATCGCAGACGAAGACGGCAACCTGATCTACCGCAAGACCGCTCGTAATTTTAATCCTGACATGGCGATGGGTGGACGCATGACCGTGGCCGAAGTTGAACAAATCGTCCCCGCCGGATCGCTGGACCCAGATCACATTCATACGCCAGGCATCTTTGTTCAACGTGTGGTCCAAAGCACGCGCGCCAAACGCATTGAAAAACTGACTGAACGCTCGAAGGAAGTCGCACAATGAGCTGGAGCCGTGATGAAATGGCCGCAAAAGCTGCCGAAGAGATCGAGGATGGGTTTTATGTCAATTTGGGCATTGGCATTCCCACTCTGGTTGCAAACCACATTCCGGCAGACCGAGATCTTATTCTGCAATCCGAAAACGGCATGCTCGGAATGGGGCCCTTCCCGTTTGAAGGAGAGGCAGATCCTGACCTAATCAATGCGGGCAAGCAAACCATTACCGAACTCGACCGCACATCTTATTTCAGCTCATCGACATCCTTCGCGATGATCCGCGGCGGCCATATCGATCTTGCGATCCTTGGGACGATGGAAGTCGCCCAGAACGGCGATATCGCCAACTGGATGATCCCGGGCAAGCTGGTCAAAGGGATGGGCGGCGGCATGGATCTTGTCGCTGGTGCGAAACGCGTGGTTGTGATCACCGATCACGTCACAAAATCAGGCGCGCCAAAACTGCTGAAGCAATGCACGCTGCCTCTAACTGGGCAAGGCGTTGTGAAGCGGATCATTACCGATCTGGGCATTTTCGATGTGAAGGGCGAAGGATTGGCAGTCGCCGAGATAGCGCCTGGCGTCAGCCGTGAGCAGATCCAGAAGGCGACGGATGCTGCCTTGCTGGCATGGCCAGACAAGGAATTGGCATAGCCGCCTGCGCGAACCGACTGGCAACGCTTTTCTTTTTAAAGTTTTGCCGCCATAGACAAGTTGATCTTTCAACTAAAGTTGAGAAGCCTCGTGAATTACACAACACCTGATGTCGATACAGCGACTAGGGATGCATATGCGACCGACGGAACCGAGAACCCAAAGTTCGATGTCCAAACATGGCCATTCTATTGGCTCATTCGCACGCATGACCGGTATCTTGAGTTTCTGGAAGCAGGCCTCAAAACCGTAGAGCTTGATGTTCCTCACTGGCGGGTCCTTATGCTGCTGTCGGGCGACCGCGCGCGCAGTGTCAGCTACCTCGCCAAGGAATCTTGCATCAAACTTTCGACAATGACACGGATTGTCAAACGCATGCAGACAGAAGGGTTGGTTGAGACTCGCCAGCGCGCCTCGGATGCGCGGGTGACCGAAGTCTTGCTGACGCGCAATGGCAGGCGGGCACGGCCGCTGGCCTGGCATCAGGCAGACCGTATCTATGGGATCGCTTTCGACGGAGTCGAAGCCGAAGAGATCGCTCAACTCAACGGAACGTTGCAAAAGATCGCACGCAACTTAGCGGGCGCCTCTGAGAAGTAGGTGGGCATTTCCGCACATCGGACCTAAAAGACGGCCATCAATGCGCTTGGCCTCCACCGCTATTGCTAAAGCCCCTTTGCTTCACCCACGCCCGCGGACTTGTCCCATAAGCCGCTTTAAAAGACCGGCAAAAGTGCGTGTAGTCGGCAAAACCCCAACGATAGGCAATCTGACTGAGAGTTTCGCTGCCGCCGAGGTTTGATTCCATGTCCATCCTCGCCGCATCGAGCCTTTGCGCCTTAATCCAAGCAGTTAGCGATTGACCATCCTTCGCAAATAGATCTCTCAAATAGCGAGGGGAGATGTTGCATCCCGCGCTGACCATTTGGGGATTAAGCGCCTCGTCCTTCAGATTGTCGAGGATAAACCGTTTTGCGCGCTGCAGATGCTCGATACGCGGCTGTGTGATATCATTTGCGGTGGAATCGAACCTGGCGCCCAGCGCAGTCGAGACAAGACTGGTGAGGCTCCCGAAGACTTGGGGCCGCAGGCCTTCAGGCAAATTTTGCCCAACCGACAGCAATGTTTTCATATTCTGGGCAATAATTTTTGTCAGCGCATCTTGCCCATTGAGACGGATAGGAGCTGCGCCCGCCAACCACCGACAGCGTTCGTGAAAGACTTCTTTCGGCACCTGAAATACCGCTTGCTCAAAAAACGTGTCGAAACGCAGCTCATACGGGCGGTCACTATCGACAAATGTGATGTCACCCTCTGCTAGTTTGATTTCTTCCTGATCTTGCCAGATGGCCCCTCTACCAGCCGTTTGGCAGACAAAAATGTATGACGAGCCATCGCCGGCTCGAATAGCCTTCCGGCTGCGTCGGACAATCTGGGATCCTGCACGCACCAGAGCGATGCCGGTACGCCCGGACCGCAGCAACTCAATCTGGCCCGTGAACTCGTTATCTTGCAACAACTCCGTTTCCAGCGGCAAGAAAGCCGCGTTGACCAAACGATTCCAATGGTCGCCGCGCCTGGATGGCACCACCGCTTCTGTGGTGAAGCGATCAAGCTGAGATAGGGTTGCGTCGGTCAAGTTGCCATCCTCACAAATTCATTACGTGAATATTCAACATTTTGCGCCGCCAGTGTCAAGTTTCACGGAAAGCATGAGCTAGGTTGATGATGAAGAATCGCGAAAGCACTGGCGATTCTGTCCAAATAAGTCGGCGAACTTTCGAAATTGATTGAGGGCGCAACAGCGGGCTTACCAGGCAGGTTAGAGGGAGTGACTTAAATGACGAGAAACGCACATCTAGCGGCAACCGCCTCACTATTGGCATTGGGTTTTGCTGCAAGCAGCGTCCACGCCCAGGAAATTGACGGCACCGATCAAACGCAGCCTCAAGAAGAAGCGGAACAAGGCGGCATCAATACGATCGTTGTGACCGCGCGCCGGCGTGAAGAGAACATTCAGGACACACCAATCTCGATCACGGCGTTTGGTGGGGAAGCTCTTGAAAGCCGGCAAATTTCAAATGTCGGCCAGATCTCTGACGTTACGCCAGGTTTGACAATCAATACATCAGCCGCATTTTCCGGAAGCTCTGCAACACCGGCGATCTTCCTGCGCGGTGTTGGCCAAGTTGACTTCTCGCTCAACACAGACCCCGGCGTCGGTCTGTATGTTGACGGTGTCTATATATCGCGCGCGGTTGGCGGGCTCATTGATCTGGTTGATATTGAGCGGATTGAAGTTCTGCGTGGACCGCAAGGCACATTGTTTGGCCGCAACACGATTGGCGGCGCTGTAAACGTCACTTCGAAACAGCCGGACGATGAGTTTGGTGGCCGCTTGAAAGTGACGACCGGATCCGATGACCGGATACAGGTTCAAGGGCTGGTCAACATTCCTTTGGGTGAAAACCTGTCTTCGCGCTTTGCGGCAAACTACCACAAGCGTGACGGCTATGTCTTCCGCCCCAATGTTGGGGATTTCCTAGGCGATGATAACAGCTTTTCCGCTCGCGGCACGCTGGCCTTTGACAACGGGCCGTTGCAGCTGACCCTGTCCGGTGACTATTCACGGCGGCGCGAGGCTTCGGCGCCCTTTATCATCACAGCGCTAGACCAAGACGCTCCTTTCGCAGGGTTTCACAATGCTGTCGTAGCTCCAGCAATCGACCCCACTCTTGCCTTTCCATTGGGAATGATGGGGCCGCCGAGCGCCTGCTTTATCGGCGCAAGCAATCCAGCTTGTTTCAACGAGCAGTCTGTTGCGGTCGGCGTGCCTGGCATAAATCAGGGCACTGGAGATTCCTTCTCTGACCTTGATGTCTTCGGCGTATCATTCACCGCTGAATATGAGTTGTCAGACGCAATCACTGTAAAGTCCATCACGGCTTACCGCGACCTCGACAGCAATTCCACAAACGAGCCAGACAGCGCACCTGTCAGTATCAATTCGACGGTCGACAGTTTCATCTACGAGCAGTTCAGCCAAGAATTGCAATTACTAGGCACAGCGTTTGATGATCGGTTGAACTGGATATTGGGCGGCTATTTCTTTGCAGAAGAAGGCACCAACGAAAATTTCGTGAATTTTTCCGTCATTGAAATTCTCAGCGGCGGCACCGTCGAAAACCAGTCGATTGCTGCCTTTGGTCAAGCTACCTACGAAATCACTGATAGCCTGAGCCTCACCGCAGGTTTACGCTGGACTAGGGATGAGCGTGATTTTAGCCCTGAACAGCGCGTGCTGCGTGACATCGCAACAGGCATTCCTGAAGGCACGCCGATACTTCCGGTTGTGACCGCATCCACATCCACCACAAAAGTGACGCCGATGGTCAATGTCCGTTATGAATGGACGCCGGATGTCTCGACCTATTTCACCTATTCTCAGGGCTTCAAATCGGGCGGCTTCACTCAGCGCGTTTTCCCTCCAATCTTCCCTGAACCTGGTCAGGATCCGGTTGATGCCATTCCTGCCTTCGATGCAGAAACCGTCGACACGTTTGAGATTGGCCTGAAATCGCAGCTTCTCGACAATACAGTCCAGTTGAATGCGGCCGCCTACACCACAAAATACAATGACCTTCAGGTGAATGTGCAGCTTGGCATCGCGCCGACTACCCAGAACGCGGCTGAAGCAACGATCAACGGGGCGGAATTGGAATTGCTGATTCAACCGGTTGATGCATTCCAGTTTAACTTGGGTGCGGGCTATATTGACGCGAAATACGACCGATTGGACGCAGGTGTCGTTGGCATCACTCTCGACAGTGCCCTTCCAGGCACTTCGGAATGGACGGTCAACGCCGGAGCCCAATATACCGCCGAGATTGGTGACCTTGGCTCGCTGACGTTCCGCGGCGACGTAAGCACGCGCAGCGAGTTCTTTTTCGATGCAAACAACGAGGTCGGACAAGACGGCTATACAACCGTGAATGTTGGCGTGACTTGGGACAGTCTCGATGGAATGTATAGTGCCAGCTTTTTTGGGACCAATGTGACCGATGAACTCTATGCTGTTGCTGGTGCATCGATTCTCAACCCCGGCGGTTTCCAACAGAAACTCTTCGCGCGTGGTGCCGAATGGGGCGCGAGCGTAACTGTCAATTTTTGACGAATTGAGGTGACGGATCGGCCAGGTGTGCGAGCAACTGCAACCTGCGATCCGTCATTGCTGTGATCGTTCGAATTAGAAAGTGGAAGCAATGAGCAAGAGATTACCCATCAAAGTCGCTGCCGTGCAGGCCGCCCCGATTTTCTTCGACCTCGATGCCTGTCTGGATAAAGCAAAGAAATTCGTCGACGATGCGGCGAAGCAGGGTTGTGACCTGATCGCGTTTGGAGAAGCCTGGTTCCCCGGTTACCCATTCCATATCTGGCTCGGTGCCCCCGCGTGGGGCATGCAGTTTACCACTCGCTATTTCGAAAATTCTGTTGAGGTGGGGACACCTGAATTTGAGCGTCTGTGTCAAATGGCACGTGATGCCAATATCATGATTTCGACCGGAATTTCGGAACGTTCGGGCGGCAGTTTGTACCTAAGCCAAGTTCTGATCGGTCGCGATGGATCGATTGTGTCTCTGCGCCGTAAACTCAAACCAACCCATGTCGAGAGATCAGTTTTTGGGGAAGGATACGGCGCGGATCTCGTCGTTTCGGACACAGACATCGGCAGAGTTGGACAGCTTTGCTGTTGGGAGCACATCCAACCGCTTTCAAAATATGCCTTGTATAGTCAAAACGAAGAAATTCACATTTCCGCTTGGCCTGCCTTTGTCGTCTATCGTGAGAACGCGCATGCGCTGGGCGCCGAAGTAAACATGGCCGCCTCTCAGATATATGCTGTCGAAGGTCAGTCATTTGTCGTGGCGGCAACGAGTGTGATCGACCAAGCTGCGCTCGACTTTTTCAAAGTTGGTGAAGAAGTTCCGCCATTCATCGAGCTCGGCGGTGGGTCATCTATGATCTTCGGACCGGATGGTCGCAAGCTAGCAGAATTCCTTTCTGAAACTGAGGAAGGGTTGATTGTGGCAGAGCTCGATTTCGATCAGATTGTGATGGCGAAAGCCGTCGCGGACCCCGCCGGTCATTACTCAAAACCAGAGGCCACACGTTTGCTGCTCAATCGCGATCCAATCAGACCTGTCGTTTCACCTGCCGAATATGCGGCCGAAGACACTTCTTCGTTTGAAACGATTGGTGCTCAGGAGGCCTCTGAATGACCAATATCGGGCCTCGTCGTAAGGCGCCGCCGGTTGCAAAACCCGAAGGGTTTGAGCCTCCATATGACGCGTTTGAACCGCGTTTCCGGGATATTGACGATCTGGTTCTGGTGACTTTCGGGATCGAGAATCGCGGCGGCGATGATACCGGTGCAAAAGCCCGCCTCTTGACTGAACTGAGCCATGAAACCGGCCCCAGTGTGCTAGAGCATGGACGTGTAAAGACCGGCTTCGGGCCAAATTGCGAAGTTTGGTTCGCCTATTGGAAGAGCCAATCGCAATATGACGCATGGCTAGCCGCTTCAGAGATTGAGGCCCTGTTCGAGGATAATGCCTTTTTGACTGGTCCTGTCGGGCTGTGGCGCGAATATTCCCGTATCTCGCTCGATCATAACGAAACCTCAGGTTCCCGTGCAGAGAATGTCAGCGGTATAGCCAATATGGCCGATGCGATGGAGATCACGCCTGACCATGCATATTGGGGTAGCTGCCGCGATAGGATGGTTGCGACAGTTGATGATCAGTTGGCAGCTACCGGGGGCGTATCTGACGTGCCAGCCGGTTCATCGCTCGGCCGCAGGGTTAAAGTGCAAGCGCCAGCGAATGCGTGCCTTATTAAGACAACGCAAGATCTCGCCATGATCAATGACGAGCAGTTTGCAAAGTACAAAGCGGATGTCGAACCCGCTTTGCACCGAGGGCTCACTCATATTCGTGAAAATAGCGCAGATACCGGTTGCTTCGGCATGCGCTTTGTTGAGGAAATCGGCGGTGCGGAGGCCCCGCAACCACGCACTGTGGGACTTGGTTATTTTGCTTCGCTGGGTCATCTTGAAGAATGGACTCACCATCACCCCACCCATCTTGATATTATGGCCCAGTTCGGCGGTATGGTGGAGCAATTCCAGGGGCAGCCGGGCCTGCATTTGTGGCACGAGGTTTCCGTGTTTCCAGAAGGCTGGCTGACCGGTGACTATGTGAATTGTTCTGCCGATGGCACTTTGATGGCTTCGGCCTGATTTCCTTGGTCAGTGCCGATGGCACTGCGAAGCTACAGCGAACTTGTCTTGGGATGGCAGAGTTGTCGCGCGGCACGGCTAAACGCGGGTCCGGCAGTGAGGTTTTAACACTCAGCCAAGGCGGCTGAGCGAGCGGTCTTGTAAGCTTGACCCAAGTAGTTTCTGCACAACTTCTGCTACAGAGAGTATCGCAGACTCCTAGCAATCGTTGTGTTTTAAACACTTAAAAACGTGGTGCCGCTTAGAGGACTCGAACCTCTGACCCCATCATTACGAATGATGTGCTCTACCACCTGAGCTAAAGCGGCGCCGGTGGGTGATAGTGGCGAACCACCCAGATATTGTATCTTCCCAAGGGAAAGATGGAGGCCCGAGCCGGAATCGAACCGGCGTACACGGATTTGCAATCCGCTGCGTCACCACTCCGCCATCGGGCCAACCCTTTTGGTCTTACGACCTGCGGAGCGCGCGCACTAGCGATTCGCGGCGGCAAAGGCAATGCGCCTTGTGCCCTTTGCGCGAAGCGAGCGAGTTTCCGTAAGGGCAATCTGGACGCAAGCACTTTGGCGCGGCAGAGATGATAGCCATGACTATCGCGAGCCTTCTCGAACCGATCACCGGCAAGCCCGGCCCCGCCCGCCTGGAGCATGCCAGCGACTGGATGCAGGGACGCACTCTATATGGCGGCGCGTCAGCGCTGGTGGGATACACCATGGCGGTGCGTGCCTTCCCCGATCTGCCGCCGCTAAGGGCCGCGCAAATCGGCTTTGTCGCGCCGATCGGCGAAGAGATCGAACTGAAGGCTGAAATTATCCGGCAGGGGCGCAATGTCACTCAAGTCCGCAGCGAAATTTTAAGCGAAGGGAAAGTCGCGCTTACCGGCTTCTGGCTGTTCGGTACCGGCCGCGATCCCAATGCGCTGCACCCCTCCAGCCCGCCGGACGATTGGCCCGGCGGCCCTGAGGAAGCGGCCCAAGCGATGACCGGGCAGGCGCCGGCCTTCATCCAGAAAAATTTCGATGTGCGTTTTGGCCAGGACAAAGGCAAAGACCACGGCGCGACCGTGCGTCGATGGGCGCGGTTGACCGAAGACCACAGCCTCGACACCGTTAGCCAATTGGTGTTGATGGGGGACGTGATGCCGCCAGGCGCGATGCGGATTATGCAGCGAATGGGGCCGATCAGCTCGATCAACTGGTCGTTTAATGTGCTGGAGCCACAGGCGAGCAATCCCGATGGCTGGTATCTGGCCGAAAACGCCAGCCAGCACGCCGACAATGGTTATTCCTCAGAGCGTCTGCGGATGTGGAACAGCGAAGGTCGCCAGATGCTGGACGGGCTGCAATGCGTCGCGGTGTTTGGTTAGCGCAGCAGGCGGGTTAAGCCGCAGCCTCACACATCGTCGAAATTGGCCTTGCGCTTTTCCATGCCAGCCATCACCGCCTCGACCTGATTTTTGGTGCGCATGATCCCGTGCTGCTCGATGCTTTCCTCCATCAGGATCGTATCAGTGTCGCTTTCCAGCATACCGGCTTGCAACCGTTTGGCCGCCCGGATTGCATGGGGATTGCGATTGGCAATCTCGCTGGCGATCAGAGTGGCGCGCGCGACCGGATCTTCATCAACGTGGGTTGCGAGGCCCAGCTGATGCGCCTCCGCTCCGGAAAACTCGCGATTGGTATAAATAAGCTCACGCAACACATCATCACGCACCAGCCCGCGCCACAGGGCATAGCCACCCATGTCCGGCACCAGGCCCCATTTCATCTCCATGATGGCCATACGGGTCTCAGGATGGACCACGCGAATGTCAGCCCCGCTGGCAATCTGCAAGCCCCCGCCAAAGCACACGCCGTGCACCGCCGCAATCACCGGCACAGGTAGCTTGCGCCACTGCATGGCCACCTGCTGAAACTTGTTGGCATTGCCATAGGTCCGCTCTGTCAATTCTGGTTCATCCGGACTGGGTGGCCGCGAGAAATTCGACAGGTCGAGCCCAGCGCAAAACGCACGGCCTTCACCGGAGAGGACAACCGCCCTCAGGCCCTTCATCCGCTGCAATTGACTGCTCGCCTCAATGATCCGCTGAAACATCTCAGGATCGAGTGCATTCATTTTGTCGCCGCGAGTAAAGCGCACCTGCGCCACCCCATCATCACTCAGCTCAATCGCAATGCGATCATTGGAAGTCATTGCAGCAGCTTCGGACATTGTCTTTTCCCTCAAGGTCTAGGAAATGGGCGCTCCGCCTCATCTACCAAAAGACTGCCGCAAGGCGTTCCTCAAGTCCAGACACACCTTAGGGTTTGCCGCTGACTTCGTTCTCGTCATGCTCCGACGTTTCATTAGAAAATTTGAACACACCCGGTTCAGCGGGAACATCGAGGAAGTACCCACGGTTTTCATCCGTCACCAGGATGTGCGCCAGATCGAAACCAGCCAGTTTTGCCCGAACACGGGCGACGTGGACGGCAACACTATTGGTCTCTGGTTCGTACATTATGCGCCAAACATCAGCGAGCAATTGCTCTCGCGATAATGTAACCTGCGGCTCTTCAGCGAGCCGCCACAGCAGTTCAAATTCACGCGGATGAAGCCCGAGCCAGCGATCCTCGATCCGGCCATCGCGATGGAAAAGGTCCAGTGTTAGATCTCCCGCCTCCCGAAATCTGGGGATCAGCGCGTCGCCATCAGGCACCAGATTATAGGCTGCGATCGAGCTCACGGCCCACTCCATGATGCAGCACCCCACATTGTACAACCGCCCCTGAATTCGGCCTACAGACAGAATAGGCGAAGTATTAACGCCATCCGCTGTCTTAACTATGTTCGGTATTATGCATCTTAAAGGAATGTACAATGAATTCGTTCCCAGCCTCAGCTCGGCATTTTTCAAATGTCATGTACATCAATTACTTGCGCATATCTGTGGTGTGATTTTCTTTGAAAGCACTGTCGGCGCCATTCAGAAACGCACATCTCTCCGGGCACTAACAGTGTGGTGGCCCACCCTAAACCTCCCAGATTTGCGGGGGTGCTTTAAGCGCTAGCGTCCATGATATCGCTGAGCGCCTGAGCGGCGCTAAGCGCCAAGATAACAGCAAGAAGGACACCGAAGGCGATCCCGACGACCGCCGCTAGACGGGCCAAGACCCCATAGCGGCCATCAAAAATACCGAGCGAAATCTTGCTTTCGCCGGTTCCCGGGAAGCCCATCTGCCCGGGGAATTGAACCGGACCAATAAATGGCTTCACACCCGGGCTGCCTTGGCCCGCCCCTGATCCGGATGGTGAAGGCTTCGTCGCGCGATATTTCTCAACCAGCTCATTCAGGCTGCCAGCTTCATAGACGTCTTTGAGAGCCCTGATATGCTGATTGATGCGGGTCTCAGAAACCCCCATCTCCTGAGCAATGACTTTGATCGGGACGCGCCGATCAATCCGCTCGATAACGTCACGCTGCCGATCGGTTAATGGCCGTGGGTCGGCGGATGGCATTTGCCTCTCCTTAAATCGGCAGTGCTTTTGCGAACAACGCTCGCCAAGCCATTCCGCTCCGAACCAAACTCAAGAATTTCTCTTTGAGCCATTCTCTATCTCAAGACGCCCCCGCGTTGAGACCAAGCGAGGCAAAATATTTTTTAATGTTTCTCGCCGCTTGCCTCAGCCGCTGCTCATTTTCGACCATCGCAATGCGTACAAAGCCTTCACCTTCCTCTCCGTAACCAACGCCAGGAGCAACAGCGACCTCCGCCTCGGTCAGCAGTTTTTTGGAAAATTCAAGGCTGCCCATCTCCGCCAGCGATGGCGGCAAAGGCGCCCAGGCAAACATAGAGGCCGATGGTGACGGAATGTCCCAGCCCGCGCGGCCAAACGCCTCCACCATCACATCGCGGCGTTTGCGATAGAGGTTGCGATTGCTTTCAACGATGTCTTGCGGGCCATTGAGCGCAGCGCAAGCCGCCGCCTGGATCGGCGTAAATGCACCATAATCGAGATAGGATTTCACCCGGGTCAAAGCGGCAATCAGCTGCTTATTACCGACCGCAAAGCCCATTCGCCAGCCAGCCATCGAATACGTCTTTGACATGCTGGTAAACTCAACCGCGACGTCTTTTGCCCCTTTCACCTGCATGATGGAGGGCGTTGGATTGTCGTCATAATAGAGCTCTGAGTACGCAAGGTCGGACAGGACCCAAACCTTGTTCTCGCGCGCCCAAGCAACCAGCCGCTCATAAAATGCAAGGTCGACAACTTCTGCCGTTGGGTTTGAAGGATAGCTCACAACCAGCACGCTGGGGCGCGGCACGGTGAAGTTCATCGCACTTTCGAGCGAGCGCCAATAATCCTCGTCAGGCGTCGTTGGGATCGCGCGGATAGTCGCCCCTGCAATGATGAAGCCAAAGGTGTGGATCGGGTATGATGGATTCGGTGCAAGGACGACGTCACCCGGCGCAGTGATCGCATTGGCCAGACTGCCCAACCCTTCCTTCGATCCCATAGTAACCACGACTTCGCTCTCAGGGTCGAGATCGACCCCAAAGCGGCGACCATAATAATTCGCCTGAGCCTTGCGCAGACCCGGAATGCCTTTGGACTGCGAATAGCCATGCGCATTGGGTTTCGCGGCGACTTCGCACAATTTGTCTATCACGTGTTGAGGAGGAGGTTGATCCGGGTTTCCCATACCCAGATCAATAATGTCCTTACCTGCCGAGCGCGCTTCGTGACGCATCGCATTAACTTCAGCGATTACGTACGGCGGCAGCCGCTTCATACGGTAGAATTGGTCGTTCATTGCGATCCTTACCCAGTTTTGCGCAATCATCATAGCGACAGGAGCACGAATCAGTTTAGGCGATTAACGGTCGAAGTGGGAAGGCAATTTCGCTATTCTGCTGGGGAACGTCAGAAAACGCCCTATGGTGAGTTGGGAAAGCGGAGCACAAACGGCCATGTCACAAGACGATCCCTCCAACACAATGCTAGGGGGCGGCGAACCATTTCGCGCCTTTTTCGATATGCAGGGCGAGGCGATGCGAGAGATGTTTTCGCAAGCGACCAGCAACGGCGCGCCGGGCGCAGACAGCGTTGGCGGCGAGAACAGCGGCGGCCTATTTAGCAAAACACCCTCTGCTGGCGAGCTGGCCGAATGGGCCAAAGCCAGTTCGGAGCTGCAGAAAATGTGGCTCGAATTTGCCGCCTATCAGGCCAGTGAAACCGCAAAGAAGGTGACCCAAGGCAGCAATCCTTTGGATCCAGCACAGTGGATGCTGATGACGCAAAGCCTGCTGAAGCAAGCACCAACCAATCCGCTGGAGGCGCCGGCCAAGCTTGCTCAGGAATCGCTGCAATTGTGGCAAGGCGTAATGGGCCGGTTCGCCGCGCCTATGGCTGGCGGCAGCGCGACCGCCTCTAAAGACGAGCCACAACTGCCGCGCAAAGACCGCCGCTTCGCCGATCCAGCGTGGAGTGAGTATCCCGCCTTTGCTCTGCTGCACCAGACTTATCTGATGCTCGCGGAGCATTTCCAAGCTTCCGTCAAATCGATGAAAGGCGTCGACAAGGAAAAACGCCGCCAGTTGGAATTTGCAGTGACCGCTCTGGCGGAGGCAATGAGCCCAGACAATTTTCTGCTCACCAATCCGGTTGTGATGAAGCGCACGGTTGAGACACGCGGGCAAAATCTGGTGCGCGGGATGAAACACCTCATCACAGACCTTAAGCGCGGGCAGCTGACCCATACTGACGCCAATGCCTTTACCCTGGGTGAGAACCTGGCCGCGAGCCCCGGCAAGGTCGTGCATGAGACCGATCTGTTTCAGCTGATTCAATACAGCCCATCGACCAAAGACATCTATGACGTACCGCTGGTGATCTTCCCGCCATGGATCAACCGGTTCTACATCCTCGATCTAACGCCAAAAAAGAGCTTCATCAAATGGGCCGTTGATCAGGGCCTGACCGTATTCGTGGTCAGTTGGAAGTCTGCCGATGAGAGCATGGGTGAAGTTGTATGGGATGATTATATCCGCTCGCAGATCGAAGCGATCGATCTGGTGAGAGAGCGCCTGTCTGTGCCCGCAGTGCATACGATCGGCTATTGCGTGGCGGGCACCACGCTGGCCGCGACATTGGCCGTGCTGGAGCACCGCGGCGAGGCGGACAAAGTCAAATCAGCGACATTCTTCACCGCGCAAGTCGACTTTGAGAAGAGCGGTGAGCTGAAACACTTCATCAAAGACAGCCATCTGGAAATGATCGATACGCTCTCTCCCAAGGGCTATCTCGATGGCCGCTATCTTGCGGCGACCTTTAACGCGCTACGCGGCAAGGACCTGATCTGGAACTACGTCGTCAACAATTACCTGCTGGGCGAGGATTATCCCGCCTTTGACCTGCTGCATTGGAACGGCGACGTCACCAACCTACCGTCCAAATGGCACAATGGCTATCTGCGCGACCTCTACCGCGACAATAAGCTGGTGGTGCCAGATGCGCTGTCCGCCGACGGCACACCGATTGATCTGACGCAGGTCAAAACGCCCAGCTTTGTCCAAGCCGGTAAGGAAGATCACATCGCGCCACCGGAAAGCGTGTGGCGCCTGACCGAACATTTCAACGGACCGATGGAGTTCCTGCTCGCCGGCTCCGGCCATATCGCCGGCGTCGTGAACCCTCCGGCAGCGGGTAAGTACCAATATTGGCTGGGTGATAGCGAAGCAGGATCACTCAAAGCCTTCGTCGAGAGCGCAGAAGAGCATCCGGGCAGTTGGTGGCCGCATTGGCTGGGCTGGCTGGACCAGCAGGCGCCGGAAAAAGTACCTGTAAAGGGCAAGCGCAAGCCTGGTGGGCGCGGTGATACAGTCATCGAAGATGCGCCCGGACGCTACGTTAAAACCCGTTAAATATCTGCTTTAAAGCCATTTATTCATTTATTGTGCAGTGCACAAAAAATGCTTGACTTCGCAGTTGCAATCGCTATTTTGTGCAGTGCAACATAAAGTGAGGTTACTATGGCTACCAACGCCCCATCTAAGATTGATGCTGCTGCTGAGAAGGCATATGCCGAAGCTGCTGCAAAGAAGACTGTGAGCGAAACATCTGCTCCAAAGGCGGTTAACGCCGACGCACCGAAGCCAGCCCCAAAGGCAGCGGTGGTGAAAAAAGCAGCCGCAGCTCCTGCTGCTAAGAAGACTGCGGCGAAAAAAGCACCTGCCAAGAAAAAGGCAGCCGCCAAGAAGACCGCTGCGAAAAAGAAGCCAGCGGCGCGCAAGGCAGCCCCTAAGAAGGTCGCCGCTAAAAAGACCGCTGCGAAGAAGCCTGCTGCCAAGAAGGCACCAGCAAAAGCCGCAGCGAAGACCACAGATACCAATCCAGTCATCAAACTGAAGGACACCATCATGGCCACTGCCAAGAACACCGACATCATCGCGACTGCCAAGGAATTGGCCGCTGACGTCCAAACCCGCGTAAAGACCGCCGCTGCCAAGGGCACTGAGCTGGCAAGCGAAGTTGGCGAGTTCAACAAAGCCAATGTCGATGCCGTCGTTGAATCGGGCAAGATCCTGCTTGCAGGCATGCAAGACATGGGCCGCGAGCAAGTTGAAACCGGTAAGACCGTCGTTGAAACCGTCACCGGAGACGTGAAAAAAATGGCTTCGGTTAAGTCACCAACCGAACTGATCCAGATGCAGGGCGAATTGACCCGCCGCAACTTTGATGCGGTTGTTTCTTACGGTTCCAAGCGCACCGAAGCATGGGTGAAGCTTTACAACGAAGCGTTCGCACCAATTTCGAACCGCGTTAGCGTAGCTGCTGAGAAAGTCTCGAAAGCTGCCTAATTCGAACATTCGAATTTGAACAAAGAGCTTTTCAGAGCCAGCCTCTCCACTCTCCCAACTGGCTCTCGAAAACGCGCGAAAGCGCCGGGCCGGATAGACCATCATGGTTTGTCCGGCCCCCTTATTTTTAAGCGCTGAAATGAGCACGCCTGCGCGGCGAATGCGCCGAAACTGTACGGCAATCAGGCAAATCGTCTTGGTAAAACCTTAAGGTTGCGCAAGGCACCTTGCAGATGGACCAACCTTTCCGATATTGCACATCATGATGACTGACACTCTGCTTCTCACCCTCAGCCATGCGACCACACCTCTATTGCTGCCGCAATTGTCGACCGGCGATGACAGCGATGACGGGTCGGAGAGCGAAGTTGGTGTCGCGACCAAAACTCGCACAAAGCCAAAGAAACCCAGCCAATACAAAGTGTTGCTGCTGAATGATGACTACACCCCGATGGAATTCGTAGTGATGGTTCTGAAGCGCTTCTTCTCGATGGATTTGGAGCAAGCGACGCGGGTGATGCTGCATGTGCATCAAAAGGGCGTCGGCGTGTGTGGGATCTTCCCCTATGAAGTGGCCGAGACGAAGGTCAATCAGGTGATGGATTTTGCCAAGCAGCACCAGCACCCGCTGCAATGCACGCTTGAAAAGGCGTAAGGGCAGCGTGGGCCACTGAGCGCGCGGCCCGCTAGCCTTATGGGGCAGCCCCACCATCCACAACCCGATCCGGTCGGCGAAAACCAGGAAAGCGTTTGGGGCTATCCGCGACCAGCCATCGCGGAGCCAAACACCCGCCGGATTGCGATCGTGCATCGCGGTGTCACATTGGCCGATACCACGGCTGCTTTCCTCACGCTCGAAACCAGCCACCCACCAACCTATTACCTGCCGCAGGCAGACATCGCGATAGAGCATTTCAGCCCCAATCCGCGCCGCTCTCTATGTGAGTGGAAGGGGCAGGCAAACTATTGGGATGTGACCATTGGCGAGGAGCGGCTGGAGGCGGCCGCTTGGTCCTACCCCTCGCCCTCGCCCGCATTTGAGAAAATCGCTGACTATATCGCCTTCTATCCCAACTTCTTCGACCAATGCATGGTTGATGGTGAACAGATCACGCCGCAACCAGGGGGATTTTATGGCGGCTGGATAAGCCAATATGAGGCCGGCCCGTTCAAAGGCGTTCCCGGCAGCCAGTTCTGGTGAGCCTTGCGGTATGGGGCTTCTACTCTCAGACCGTGCAGCTACCCTGCCCGATCAGTCAGAAGCCATACATCCACGACGCTTACGCAGACGGCAGATGACCCCGGTCAAAAACCTCGCTATGGGCGTTGATAAGACACCGCTTCGCTAGGGCACTTACCCGCGCGAACACGCCGCGAAACCTTTGGATGTGAAAGCCAGCTAAGCTCCCGTGCTCAACGCTTTTCCCAGTATTGATCGATATATCTTCCGGCTGGTGGTGTTTCCAATGCTGGGCGTGTTTGCCCTCGCCGCCTCGCTGCTGATGCTCGACAAAATGCTGCGATTGTTCGATTTTGTCGCGGTTGAGGGCGGCCCGATTGGCGTTGTTTTCAAGATGCTGGGCGCGTTGATCCCGGAATATGCCAGCCTCGCGATCCCGCTGGGCCTGCTGCTCGGTATTCTGCTCGCCTTTAGAAAACTGGCGACCTCCAGCGAGCTCGATGTGATGCGGGCCGTCGGCCTCAGCTATTGGCGGCTGCTGCGTGTTCCCTATGCGATCACATGCGTACTGGTGGCGATCAATGTGGCGCTAGTGTTTTATGTCCAGCCGATCAGCCGATATTATTACGAGCAGATGGAATTTGAGCTGCGCTCTGGCGCGCTGGGTGCATCGATAAAGGTTGGCGAATTCAACACTCTGGCCGACCGCATGGCCTTGCGAATTGAGGAAAGCGAAGACGAAGGGCGGCGCTTGATCGGCATCTTTGCCCGCGTCTCCAACTCTCAGGATCAAGTGCTGTCGATCAGCGCGCGCGAAGGCGCGTTTCTGGCGACCAGCGACGATCCCAACACGATCATCCTGCGCCTGTCCGAAGGCACCATCGTACAAGACACCGGCAGCGAGACCCCGCGCGTTCTGTCCTTCAGCCGCCATGACCTGCCGATAGACCTGCCTGCGATTGAGGAGTTCCGTGCGCGCGGCGATGCGGAGCGAGAATACATCCTGCCCGAATTGCTCAGGATCGGATGGTCAGATGACAATGTCGCAGAGCTGGACCGTGACGCCAGCCAGGCGAGCTTTCACTTCCGATTGGTCGAGGTGGTGATGATGTTCCTGATGCCACTGCTGGCGGTGGCATTGGCGATCCCGCCCAAACGATCGACCAGCGCGCTGGGCGTGTTCGTCTCGATTGTGATGGTGGTCGCCTATCACAAGATCAATCAATATGGCGAAGACATCGCGACGCTGGGCCGGATCGATCCGATCATCGCATTGTGGGGCCCGTTTGTGGTGTTCGCCGCGCTGATCCTGTGGATGTATTACCGCGTTGCCCATGTGCCCGGCGGGCAAGCGATTGGCGCGCTGGAAACTGGCACTGCCAAAATCGGTAAGGGACTGCGCAAGCTGTTTGACCGGCGAAAGCCGCACCGGCTGCGCGGGCCCGATCCTGACCCGCAACCATCACCAGCGGAATAGGCAGGGTATAGCCTCAATATGCAGCTCGACTTTTTCCCTTCGCGCACCCTTACGCTCTACCTTGCAAAGATGTTCGTCGTGCGAATCCTAGCGGTCCTGGTGATGCTGGTGCTGGTGTTGATGATGCTCGACCTGCTGTCGAACAGCGGCGACATCCTGGCGGTGCCTGGCAATGGCGATAGCGAGGTCTGGAAATACGCCAGCCTGCGCATTCCTCAACTAATATCGCGCTTCCTGCCCTATTCTGTACTGCTCGCGACGCTCATTACCTTGGTGACGCTCAATCAGAACAGCGAGGTCGTAGCGATGAAGGCCGCTGGCCTCTCTGCACATCAAGTGCTCTCACCTCTGCTGCTCACAGCCGCGTTGGTTTCGGTGATCAGCTTCGGTTTTCACGACCGCGTGGTGACCCGGGCGACCGCTACACTCAAAGCCTGGGAAGCGGCCGATTATGGCCCGATACCAGAGGCCTCCAGCATTAAGGCCAACGTCTATCTCACCGATGGCTCTAGCATTTTGTCTGCCGCCAGCCTCAGCGGCACGGGCGAACAAATCACCATGACCAATGTCACCTGGTATGAGCGCGCACCGGGCGGCATCATTCGCCAGCAAGTGCGTGCGCCGCGCGCTGTCTATGCCAACCCCGGCTGGAAGCTGGAAAATCCAGTGAGCTTTGAGGTTGGCAGCGCGGACAGCCAGCCGCTGGAAAACCTGACCGTCGGAACAAGCATCTCGCCAGAGCGGATTGGCCTGGAATCGATCGATCCAGAGGCTTTGTCCTTCTTCGAGCTGTCAGAAACAATCGATGCCTATGAAGCCGCTGGCCGGCGAACCTCAGAAATGAAAGCCAAATGGTGGCACAAATTGTCCGGCCCGCTATCCGCTTTTTTGATGCCCCTGCTGGGCGCAATCGCCGCCTTTGGGCTTGCCCGATCAGGTCAATTGTTCGTGCGCGCGATCATCGGCATGGGTCTGGGCTTCGCCTATTTCGTGGTCGACAATGCCGCACTGGCGATGGGCAGCTTTGGCGGGTATCCGCCGTTCCTAGCCGCATGGGCTCCGTTCTTCCTGTTCTTCCTTGTGGGTGAGACCGTTCTCATACGGACCGAGGAATGAGCGGGTTCTCCATTCGCCTCTCGCGCAAAGAGGATGCAGAGCACTTCTTTCGTGTCGAAGACGATGCGGCGAAACTATTGCGCCAGGCTCCTGAGCTGGAGGGCATTCCGATCCCGCCTACGTCCAGCGTCGAGCACCACATCAAAGCGATAGCGCATGGACGCTCGCTGACCGCCGTAGCTGGCGAAGAAATCGTCGGCTTTGCTGAAGCTGGTCCGGTTCGAAGGGAACTGCATTTGCACGAGCTCAGCGTATCGCGAGAGCACCAGAGGCAAGGGATTGGTGCAACCCTGCTGGGCGCTTTGAAAATTGATGCGCGCAACTCCGGCTTCAAGGCGATCACACTCAATACGTTTCGTGATATCGCCTGGAACGCGCCGTTTTATGCGCGGCATGGCTTTGTTGAGGTGGAGAATTTTGAAGGGCGTCCGCATTTGGCTGAATCGCTGGAGGGTGCCGTCGCTTTAGGCATTCCCGCCGAGAGCCGCTGTGCGATGATCCATTTCCTCGATTGACCGCCCCGCGGTGGCCATGGGCGCTCTCAGCCACGCTTTGCCGCAAGCCGGTTTGAACACACCTGCCTTCCTGCCTAAGCTGAGTGCCAAACCTTGGGAGGACAAAAATGAAGTGCATTCAACTCATCGGCGCATTGGGCGCCGCCATGCTGCTGTCAGCCTGCGGCAATGGCAATGATGAAACCGCTGAGGCCTCAGCAGAGTTAATCCCGCTAGAGGATGTCGATGAGCCAACCGATGAAGAGATGGCCCTCGGCGTGGGCGCAGAGGATGCTGCCGATGGTGGCGATGGCAGAGGCAGCGGCAATGATGCGACCTCAGGCCTCAACATCACCAGCGGGCCAGATTATGGCGGGGACTCAGCGAGCGGTTCTGAAACGATGATCCGCGGCGAAAGCTCGCAAGAGATCGATGCCAAAGCGTCTAAACTGATAAAGGCTGACCCAGTTCAGTAGCCTTAGCCGTCGCCGCTCAGCGCATCATAGTGCTACGCGCGATCCGGCCAACCAGCGGCAGTAGGCCGGAATGGTTTGCACCGGAATAGGTTGAACCTGCACCGAACTCCGCCGCCAGCCGCCGATGCGCCTCTGGCAGGTCGTGATAGGGCATGGACGGCATAAGATGGTGGAGCGCATGATAACGCAGACCAACAGGCGCCCAGACCTCGGCAATCGGGCCGGGGGGCGGCACATTCACGCTGTCGAGGAATTGCGCGGTCACAGTCATCGGCTCACCTTCGTTCTCCCACAAATGCGCCACCAATGTGCGCAGCTGGTTGAGAACCGCAGTCAGCGACAGAATAGCAAGCGCGATCAGGAGTGGTTGCCAGCCAAACACCTGCGTGCTGGCGAGCAGCGCCCATGACCAGACGAACACGCCCGCCTCTTGCCACTTCACCTGGCGAGACAGCTCACCCTTGGGCGGCTTGCGGCGAAAATCAGGATTGATCGAAAGCGCGGAAAACCGCTCCCACACGAAAGTGCGGACCGGCGGAATAATTGCGCCCAGTGGCACCAGGATCGCCGCGCGCACGATCAGAGCAATTGGCGCGAGAAACGCGACCAACACAAAAGCGGGCAAGCTCCACGGCTTCATCAGCGCGAGTGGCAGATATTCAGGATCTTCGATCGTGCCATAGCGTGTGCGAGTGTGGTGGATCGTATGCACACCCTCATACATGAAGCTGGGGGTCAGCAGCGGAATGCCAACCAGCAGGTTCCAGCCCTTGCGAAAGCCGGGCAGTGCATCGCGGTGAATATGGGTGAGCTCGTGGATGAACATCAGCGAGCGGTAAAGCGCCAAGGCCGCGACCAGACCGAACACAGCCGATAATGCGAGATTACCTGACAAGATCGCGCCTGCGATACCCGCGTATCCGACACCGGTCGAAATCAGCATGTCAGACCAGTAAACGCCCGCACGTGCCTCGCCCAAACCCTTAGTCAGGTCGCGCGCGGCGCGCAGCATATCCTTGTCGTCGGTCGTCTGGAACTGCGCACGCGTGGGCACACCAGCGGTGTCGCTGGGCACGTCCTTAGCAGGGATCAGAGGTTGCTCAATCATCGTCATTACGGTGCTTTCAATTCCGCCATTTAGGCGATCTTACCGGCGAGGACAAACGCATCCTGTTGGCAAGAGTGATCGATTCTCTTGCACGTTGGCCGCTGCCGGGACAAACAGACGCCTTGGCAATGGGCTGAACAAGGCGATCTGCGTGACCAATGCGCAAATAAGCATCGAAGCGGTAAGCGACAAGCGCGGGCGGGCGCAGTTCGTTGATTTGGGGCGTGAATTTGCAGCATCCGTGCCGCACCACGTCCCGCAATTGCGCTCTGAACTGCTGGAATTGGTCAACCCGGACAAGAACCCGTTTTTCAAGCACGGTAAGGCACAACTGTTCATCGCCCACCGTGATGGAAAAATGGTCGGGCGCATTTCCGCACAAATTGACGAGCTGGCATTAGCCATGCCTGCCGAACAGGGCTTTGGTCCGGGAACCGGCATGTTCGGATACTTCGATGCAGCCGACGAACACGTGGGTTCAGCTCTGCTGGAAAAGGCTCAGAGCTGGCTCGCCGCCCAAGGGATGACGCGCGCCGTTGGCCCGATTTCCATGGCCATGTGGGAGGAGCCCGGACTTCTGGTGAGCGGGCACGACCATTCGCCCATGATCATGATGGGTCATCATCCCGCGCAATATCAAAGCTGGATCGAAGGCGTTGGATACAGCCGCGTAAAGACGCTCTACACCTATGATCTCGACATCACGAAAGACTTCCCACCGCTGGTGCAGCGGATCGTGAAGTCGGGCAAGCGCAACGAGCGGATCACCATTCGCCGCGTCGACAAATCCAATTGGGACCGTGATGCAGAGATCGTGCTGTCGATTCTCAATGATGCATGGTCAGACAATTGGGGTTTCACACCCTTCACCCCGGAAGAGGTCGCCTATGCAGGCAAGAAGCTGAAAACGATCATCTTCGAACCGCTGAATATGATTGCCGAGGTTGAGGGAAAACCGGTTGCCTTCATGCTGACCTTCCCGGACATCAACGATGTGTTAGACAAAATTGATGGCAAGCTGCTGCCGTTTGGTTGGTTTCACATGCTGCGCTGGCTGCGCGGGCCGCGCGGATCAGGCATGCGAGTGCCCCTGATGGGGGTTCTGAAAGAAGTGCAGAACTCGCGCTTGGCAAGCCAGCTTGCCTTCATGATGATCAACGAGATTCGCGAGAGTGCTTACACCACCTTTGCCTCCAAGCGTGCAGAGATCGGTTGGATCCTGGAAGATAATCAGGGAATGGTTGCGATCGCCGACACGATCCAGGCAGAGATCAACCGCGAATATGCGATCTATGAAAAACCGATAGCTTAGGGGCGAGCACCCGGACATTCCGTCTTGCAGACTGTAACAAGAACGCCGATCTGTCCGTAAGGTAGATTGTCGTTCGCTAGTTCAGCCAAGGGTGAAGCATGCTCTCATTTCGCAAAGGCAAAGCCGCCCCAGCCCGCCTTCCTCGGCGTGTTCTGGTGGTTGAAGATCATGCTGAGCATGGCCGCGTGCTGGAAGAAGCCCTGATCCACGAAGGCGTGGACGAAGTGAACATCTGTCCTTCAACCGCTTGCTCGCTTGAACGCCTGCGCTCCGGCTCGTTCGATGCGATTATCCTTGATGTGCATTTGGCCGACAGCGACATGGGCTGGGAAGTCGCGGAACTTGTCGATGCCGTTGGCGGCAATGCCACTCGCATCATTTTTCAAACTGACGATCCCAGTGAAATCCCGCCAGCGGTTCAGAAACTCGGCCCTGTCCTCACCAAACCATACGGGCCAGACGACCTCATTGCGATGCTGAAAACGGCCCCGCGCAAAGGCATGTTTGATCGGTTCCGTCGCAGCCGTTGAACTCAACAAAGCTTTGCACGAATACGAAAAAAGGCCTCCACTCGGATGAGTGAAGGCCTTGGGATCGTACCACACGCCGCTTGGACGGGAGGGGGGTCTCGGCGGTGATACAGACAAAATGCGCCGCCTTCGCTCTGGTTCCCGTCGCTTTGAATTTTTTTGCAAACTTGCCTTCCAGACCGGGCAAACCGGGATCGCCTTCGTTCCGGCAGCTAGGGCAGGCATTCATCTCTGACATGACGCCCGTTGCAACCAAGCGGGCGTGCGCCGCGTAACTGCAAGGAAGCTATAGAATAGGTGCACCAACCCGCTATAGAGGTGCTCAGATCCTTGAATGAAAGCGAACCAATGCCACTTGGCCAAGACATTGCTACCAATCTTCCTTATTTGCGGCGCTATGCACGGGCGCTGACCGGCGCGCAAAACACGGGCGATGCCTTTGTTCGTGCGACTCTAGAGGCGGCGCTCGCTGACGAGACGCTGAAGCAATCGCTCGAAGGCGGCCGGGTCGCATTATACGCTGCGTTCAACAAGGTCTGGGCGAGCGCCTATATGGAAGTCGCCAAAGACGAAACACCAGCGGGTGAGCATGAAGCAGCGGCGAAAGCGCGGCTTGAGGCAATCACACCGCTCAATCGTCAGGCCTTGCTACTCACTACGTTGGAAGACTTCACGTCTGCGCAAGCGGCGCAAATCATGGAACTCGAACCAGCAGATGTTGAACGACTGGTGCAAGAGGCGGTGAGCGAAATTGACCGCGAGACCAGCACCGAGGTGCTGATTATTGAAGACGAACCGCTGATCTCAATGCAGCTCGAAGATTTGGTCAAATCGCTGGGCCACACGATTTGCGGCACGGCGGCGACACGCACGCAGGCGCGCGAGGTCGTCGCGGAAAAGACCCCAGGATTGGTGCTGGCCGATATTCAGTTGGCCGATGGCTCATCCGGCCTAGACGCAGTCGACGACATCCTGGCGATTGGCGATGTCCCGGTGATCTTCATTACCGCCTATCCAGAGCGTCTGCTGACCGGGGATCGGCCAGAGCCAACCTATCTGGTGACCAAGCCATTTGAGGAACGCACCGTCAGCGCCGCCATCAGCCAGGCGCTGTTCTTCGGCTCCAGCAAACCGCTCGATTGATGCTCTAGGCAGGCCGCCCGAACAATCAGCCTGCCAATTGATCTCGAAGTTGAAACTCGCCTGCGGGACGAACTGGCACGCGCATAGTGCAGCGCACGCCGCCAGTGTCGAAATGCAATTCAACCGGATGCCTTAATTCGTGAGCGACGATTTTCTGGATCAGTTCCGTGCCAAAGCCGCTTCCGCGCACCTCGCTTACCTCTGGTCCGCCCGCCTCCAGCCATTCCACTTCGGCCAAATCCGGATCGACCAAAGACCATGTGATCGACACCCGGCCTACATCATCGCTGAGCGCGCCATATTTGGCCGCATTGGTGGCAAGCTCGTGGATTGCCTGACCAAGGGTCAACGCGTCATTGGGGGCAAGCTCAACATCGGGACCTTCGATCTCAACCTCATGCTCTCTTGCTGCACTGACATGCGCCAACTCTGCTTTGACGACGGAGGCAATGGGTGTGGTTCCCCACTCCGAATTGGTTAGTAAATCGTGGGTCGCGGACAGGGCCCTGATCCGCCCTGCTAGCCCTTCCGCAAAATCATCCAGATTGTCTGCCCGGCGGCGCGTCAACGAAAGCAGCGAAAGAACGTTTGCAAGCGTATTTTTGACCCGGTGATTAAGCTCTCTAGTCAGTGAATTGCGGATCGAGTGCTGTTCTTCGAAGAATTCGAGGCGCGCGTTGTCCTTGGCTATTTGCCGGGTCAGGATCCGCGCGAGCATTGCCAGCAAAGCGGCAACCGAAAGACCGAGCAGCAGAGTAACCACAGACAGCGGGGTCAGCAAAGCAGGCGTCGGCGCGGCCACTTCCAAGCGCATAGTGCGATTGGCAATCTGGATCGGTTTTTCGATCACATTGCTAGTGAAGGCAGTGGAAGAACGCTCTGCAAGCAATGCAGCCTCATCCTCCATCCCGTCAAACAGGCGTACAGCCAGATCGTTTTCAATCGCCAAATCCAGCGCCGCTGCAAGGAACATATTCGCGTTAAACGCGCGGTGGACAAAGCCCCTTGGCTCAACCTCAGCCGTATTCCCCGCCAGCACCGGCATAACAATCAGAAAGGCAGGAACCTCGCCGCCTTCAGGGCCAGCAATCATCAGCCTGCCAGAGGATGATGGTGCGCCGCTGCCCTGAACGGCGGCCAGAGTTTCCTGAAACATCGGGCTTGCTTGCCCGTCAACATCGGCAAGGTCAACGCGAGACAGCCAGCCCATTGGCCCCGCCCCTGGCACTTCAAAATCCCCCTCCATCTCGGTGCTAAATTGCTGGAGCAGTTCCGGCGTGGGCCGCCCTCTGCTGGACAGCACCACAGCGCCCGCGTGCATGTAAGACACGGCAATATTGGCTTCATGGCCAAGCTCAGACGCGATGGATGCGGCGATCTTGCGGGTCTGCAAGCTCTCGCTGTGGCGCGCACCTGTCTCAATCGCGAATACGCTGAGCAAGGTGACAACGGAAATAGCGAGAAAAATGATAGCAGGCACGGCGCTCGGATAGGCAATCAACCATTGCCGAACCCCGCCAAGCGGCACAGTATCTTTTCGTTTAGATGCCTTCGCCTGCATCAGTCCAAGCTCTTAGTTGTCAATGGCAGGGGAACAATACATAGGCCGTATCGTTCCCAAATTCATATGTAGTAATGCCACCGATATGGCCTAACATGCCGGTGCCTTTCGCCTATCGCGGAGTATATCAGGATCAATTATGGCCTCGGGTAAAGAAACATCGCCGACTGACGCAGCGGCGGAAAAACCAACAAGCGCCAAGGCTATGGAGCAGCCACAATGGGCTGACGGGCTAAAGCAATTGTACGATTCCGTGGTCGAAGAACCGCTTCCCGACAGCTTCAAAAATCTGCTGTCTCAGCTTGATGTAACTGATCCAGATGATGCCAGCCAGAATGGGAATAGCTGATGTCGGTCGAGACCCGCAGCGCCTCTGAAAAAGCTGACTTTAAGCGCGAACTGACCGAGGTCGTACCGCATTTGCGGGCCTTTGCGCGCGGCCTATGCGGCCGTCCAGACATGGCCGATGATCTGGTTCAAGAAACCTTGTTGAAGGCGTGGGCCGCGCAGGCCCGATTTGAGCCAGGCACATCAATGCGCGCCTGGACCTTTGTGATCCTACGCAATGCCTATCTCACAGATATGCGGCGCAACCGTTTTCGCGGCGATTATGATGAGACGGTGGCAGAGCGCATCCTGACCGCACCTGCTGGGCAAGAAGAACCAATCCACCTGTCGGACATGCACCGTGCGTTGCTGACGCTGCCGCCGGAACGGCGCGAGGCCTTGCTATTGGTGGGCGCGGGCGGATTTTCTTACGAGGAAGCCGCGCAAATATGTGGCTGCGCCGTCGGCACGATCAAAAGCCGCGTGGGCCGCGCTCGCTCCACACTCAACAGCATGCTGGCAGAGGGCAATATCCCTCAACGTTCAATCGGGGATGATGCCGCGCACCGCGCCATCCTAGAAGAATTGGACGATGTCGCCGCGGGCAATGGCGAAACCGCGAAGATCGATTAATTCACGCCCGACCTGCGGGCTTGCAAGAGCGTAACTTCAAAACTTCCCGCATCAGGCGCTTGGCGCGGCTTTGTAGTCCTGCAATAAGACCAGCGACAAGCTGGAATTGCCTGAAATGACGAGCGAAACACCCAACCCGCGCCCAAGCGAGCCGAGCGCCACCCCTGCGTCCAGCAGACGGCTGGCCTTTGCTGAGCAGGAGGTGCGGCTGGTGTCGGCCCTGGTTTTGCTGATCGGGATCGGTCTGTTCCTCGCCATACCCTTCGTTTTGTCGATCGGATCGGTGGTGTTTTTGCCGCTGGTCACAGCGATCTTGCTCACCATCCTTCTGTCGCCGCTGGCCGACAGGCTGGCGCGGATCGGCCTACCCAATGTGCTCGCCTCCCTGGGCGCGTTGATAGCGTTTCTGGCGGTTGTGCTGCTCGCCCTCGCACTGGTGCTTCAACCCGCCCTTGCCCTGTTCGACACCTTGCCCGCCATTACTGAGCAAGTGGGCGCGCGTTTTGCTGAGCTGCGCGATCAGTTTGAATGGCTCGCCATCATCAACCGAGAGCTGGGCGAAATATTGGGCGAATCCGGCACACGCGAAGTCGTGCTCGCCACCCCAACCCTGCTCGAACAGATCGCTTGGTCCACGCCGAGCGTGCTGATCGAGGTCTTGATCACTCTGCTGATGACCTTCTTCATGATCGAGGCGCGCGTGCGGCTAAGGCGGCATTTGCTGTTTGATCGCTCCAGCTTCGGCTCCAGCGTGAAGGCCGCGCGGGTTCTCCGCGAAGTGCAGGACCGGGTCGCCGCCTATATTCTCACCGTCGGCTTCATCAACGCCTGTGTCGGAGTGGTCGTCGCGCTGGGCGCATGGGCGCTGGGTGTGGAGGCGCCGATCATGTGGGGCGGGCTCGCCGCGATCCTCAATTTCGTGCCCTATATCGGGCCAATCGCCATGGCCGCCCTGCTGGGGATGTTCGGCATCGGCACGGCGGACACAGTGTTCCTCGGGCTGGTCCCGGTCACCGCATATATCGTGCTGCACACGGTGGAGGCGAATGTCGTCACCCCATCAATTCTGGGCGCGCGCTTCACCATGAACCCGGTGATGATCTTGCTCGCCCTGTCCTATTTCACCTGGATCTGGGGCGTGCCGGGCGCGCTGCTATCCGTGCCAATCCTTCTGACGCTCACCGCATTATTCGATCACATCGGCAGCCCCAATCTGATCGGCTTTGTGTTTGGCGAGCCCCTGTTTGGCAGCGAGCTGTTCAATCGCAGCCCAGAAGAGGAAGCTGGTCCGGCGGGTTAGCCCGGCAAAGCCTCAATTCTTGGAGCGGTCGACCGTGCCAGCCACCGCCACATTCATTGTGACATTGGCCAAAGTGCGCATGATATCGGGCAACATTTCCACCGCCACCAGCAATGCCAGCGGCTCTATTGGCACACCCATGGCGAGCGCGATCGGGCCAATCGATACCACGAAACTGATGGAGCCAGGCAGGCTGACCGAGCCGATGGAGATGACCACCGCCACGCCAATGCCGATCAGCATCAGCGGCCAGGATACCTCTATTCCGGCCAAGCTGGCGACATACAGTGCCACCGCCATATTCATCGCTACGCTGGTCGCGCGAAAAATCGCCACCGCCAGCGGCAGCACGAACTCGCTGGTTTCCTCGCGCAAGTTAAGCCGCCCAGCGCTGTCCAGCATCGCGGGCAGGCTGGCGAGCGAGCTTTGAGTGGAAACCGCGACCGCTTGGGCGGGCAGAACTGCCTTGGCGAAGCGCAGCGGGCTGACCCCGCCCAGCGCCCATGCCATCAGATAAGCTAGTATCAGGATAAATCCGCCCATCGCGGAGACGACCAGAATGTAATGCGCCAATGTCGCAAACGCGCCGCCGCCACTTTTCAGGCCCACTCCAAAGGCCAGCGCAAACACGCCGAGCGGCGCGATCCACAGCACCCAGCCAATGATCATCAGCATGGTGTTGGCCAGCGCATGGAAAAAGCCCAGCATCCGCTCGCTCTGATCCTGGGGCAGCCGGGTCACGGCGACCGCGAACAGAGCGAAAAATATAGTGAGTGGCAACATCGCCGTTTCCGCCGCCGCAGCGATGATATTGGGTGCGATCAGCGAGGCGAGGAAATCGAGCACACCGGGCACTTGCTGCTCGCCGTCAGGGACGGCGGCCAAAAATCCGCTCGCGCTGTCTGGGATAGGCAAGGCGCCAAGCACTATCGGCATCATCAGGGCTGTGAAAAATCCGCCTGCGACGAGCACAGCAAACACAAGAGCCAAAAATCGCCGCGCCGCTGCGCCCGCTCTCGCGGCCTCGGCCATTTGCGCAATGCCCAGCACCAGCAGCGCCGCTACCAGCGGGATGATCGTCATCTGCAGCGCCCGCAGCCACAGGCTGCCGATCAGCGCGACAATCTGCTGCAGCCACTCGGTGATCCCACCGTCCGACAGCACCATGCCCAGCAGCAAGCCAGCGACCAATCCGGCAAATGTCAGCGCCACTGGCAGACGGATAGACGCCAGCTCATAACGCTGTCCGCTTGTCGCTGCTGCGCTTTGGCCTTCAACTTCACTCAAATTCTGTCCCCTTTGGGCCTTGCGCCCTTCCATTCGTGCGATAACCGCGCCAGAAGCGCCTGACAAATCGGCTTTCGCCCCGCGCGCACCCGCGGCGGTGCTTTCATGGAGAGAACAGACACAGCCATGGCACGCAAATTCTTTGGCACAGACGGCATCCGTGGCCGCACGAACAGCGATGTGATGACATCGGAAATGGCGATGAAAGTAGGACAGGCAGCGGGCGCTCACTTCATGCGCGGCAAGCACCGCCACCGAGTTGTGATTGGCAAGGACACACGCCTGTCCGGCTATATGATTGAAAGCGCGCTGGTCGCGGGTTTCACAAGTGTCGGCATGGATGTGATCATGACCGGTCCGATCCCGACCCCGGCGATTGCTTTACTCACACGCGAAATGCGCGCCGATCTGGGCGTGATGATTTCGGCCAGCCACAACCCTTACGAGGATAATGGCGTCAAACTGTTCGGCCCGGATGGCTTTAAGCTGTCTGATAAGGACGAAATGCAGATCGAGGAATTGCTGGAGCTACAACCGGCGCTGGTCGATGCCTCGCAAATTGGGCGTGCACGGCGGATCGAGGATGCTCGCGGACGCTACATCCACGCGGTCAAGCAATCGGTCTCTGACGAGGTCAGTTTTGACGGGCTGAAGGTCGTGGTCGATTGCGCCAATGGCGCCGCCTATGAAGTGGCTCCATCGGCGATTTGGGAACTCGGCGCGCAGGTCATCACCGTCGGCGTTGACCCCAATGGCACCAATATCAATGACGGCGTTGGCTCCACCGCGATTGAGGCGTTGCAGGCCAAAGTCGTTGAGGAGCAGGCGCATATCGGCATCGCCTTGGATGGTGATGCAGACCGGCTTATCGTCGTTGATGAAAAAGGCCGCGCGGTCGATGGCGACCAGATCATGGCTCTCATCGCGACGCGGATGCATGAAAAGGGCGCACTGACGGGCGGCGGCGTGGTCGCCACCGTCATGTCCAACCTGGGGCTGGAACGGCATCTTCACGCGCAAGGCCTCACGCTGGAACGGACCAAGGTCGGCGATCGTTATGTGCTTGAACGCATGAAAGAGGGCGGATTTAACGTTGGCGGCGAACAATCGGGCCATATGATCTTGCTCGATCACGCGACCACCGGCGATGGTACGGTCGCCGCGCTTCGCGTGCTATCCAGTCTGGTGCGCGCTGATAAGCCCGCCAGCGAGCTGTTGCATGTGTTTGACCCAGTCCCGCAACTGCTCAAGAACGTGCGCTATTCCGGTGGCAAGCCGTTGGAGAACGAAGCCGTAAAGCAGGTTATCAGCGAAGCGGAGGCAGAACTGGAAGGCAAAGGCCGCTTGGTCATCCGCCCATCCGGCACAGAGCCGGTGATCCGCGTGATGGCGGAGGGCGATGACAGCGCCCAAGTTGAGGCGGTGGTCGGCCGTATTTGCGACGCCGTCCGCGCCGCCGTTTGAGTAGCAACTCAGAGGACCAAGACCATGCTGGAAATGCGCCCCGATTGCGAGAAATGCGGCACCGATCTGCCTGCTGAGGCACCTGGTGCGTTCATCTGCAGCTTTGAATGCACGTTCTGCGCTGAGTGCGCGGACGCGCAGGATGATCAATGCCCCAATTGCGGCGGCGAATTGATGGACCGGCCCACCCGCGCCAAGGCTCTGCAAGAGAAATATCCGCCCAGTACAGAGCGCAAGTTTAAAGGATGAGCGAGAACACACCGCCTGCTCCGCCGCGCATTTTGGCGATTGCCGGTTCCGATTCCTCTGGCGGCGCAGGCATTCAGGCCGATATCAAAACCATCACCATGCTGGGCGGCTATGCAATGACCGCGATCACCGCCGCGACCGCGCAAAACAGCGTGGGTGTGCAGGCGATCATGCCACTGTCTGGAGACTTTGTCGCCAAGCAGATCACCAGCTGCATCAACGATATCGGTGTCGATGCGATCAAGATCGGCATGCTGCATGACGCCGACATTATCGCCCATGTGGCGGACGCGCTGGAGCTGGTCGACAGCCTGGTGCCAGTGGTGCTGGACCCGGTTATGGTCGCAACCTCCGGGGCGACCCTGATCGCGGATGAGGCGATTGAGATCATGCGTGAACGGCTGTTCCCGCGCGCCACCATCATCACCCCGAACTTGCCAGAGCTAGAGCATCTGGTCCGCCGCAATCTTGGCGACACGCGCCTGATCGAGGGCGCCGCCGAAGAGCTGATCCGGGCCCATGGCTGCGACGTACTGGCCAAGGGCGGGCACACAGAGGATGCGCGCATCATCGATATTCTGGTGCGCTCTGGCGAAGTTCCCAAGCACTTTGCTCAAGCCAAGATCGATACCCCCCACACGCATGGCACCGGCTGCACTTTATCATCCGCCATTGCAGTGCTGCTGGGCCACGGCCAGCCGCTCGAAAACGCGGTCCGACTCGGCCAGAGCTTTGTGAGGCAAGCAATCGAGGCGGCGCCGGGGTACGGCCTTGGCAACGGGCCTCTAGGTCATCAGGCGGTGCGCAGCCTATGATGGAGCCGGCCATCCGAGTGGATGGCCAAGGCGCCGACCCAGTGCGGGGCCGCGTACGGATCGATTGGCCAAAGGCCGTGTGGAACGCTGGTATGCTGGGCGGGACTGTGGCTGCGCTGTTCTTGGTGAGCCTGTCCACCGTCGCGCTCTTCCTGGGGCTCACCTATTTCACACTACTGATCGGCCATAGTGTCGGGATGCACAGGATGATGATCCACCGGACGTTCAGGGCGCCCAAATGGCTCGCCAGAGCGTTGATTTATATCGGCACCTTGGTCGGCGTTTCCGGCCCATCGGGGATCATTCGCATCCATGACACCAGAGACTGGGCCCAGCGCGAGCCGCAGTGCCATGACTTCTTCGCTCACCGCCGCTCACTGGCGCGGGATCTCGCGTGGAACCTGTTCTGCAAATTTGAATTCGAGCGCCCGCCAAGGGTGGCAATCGAGCCTGAAATCGCCGATGATCCGTTCTACCGGATGCTCGATGCGACATGGCGATTGCACCAAATCCCGCTGGCCATCGCCCTATATTGGATCGGCGGCTGGGCCTTTGTCCTATGGGGCATATGCGCCCGTGTGTTCGTGAGCACGGCAGGCCACTGGACCATCACCTACTTCTGCCACAACCCCGGCCCCGGACGCTGGCTGGTGCGTGATGCGGGCATTCAAGCCTCCAACCTGCCCGGCCTTGGCCTCATCACCTATGGCGAGTGCTGGCATAACAATCACCATGCCTTCCCGGAATCGGCACGCATCGGCATTGAGCCGGGACAGGCCGATCCGGGCTGGTGGGTGATCGCCGGCTTGAGACGTTTGGGCCTCGCCCATGACATCGGCACCCCGCGCCAGCAGGATCGCCGCGAAGATTTGGTTGAGCGAGATCACGCTTAGCAATTGATAAAAATTGGCTTAACCACCCGTTCCCTCCAACCCTTCCACCCGGATGATATCCCGGTAGGCTCCGGGTGGAAGGGTTGGAGGGAACGGGTGGCTACGGTCAGCTTAAGGACAAAACCCCTAGCGGTTCAGCTCGTAAAAGTCCGAGATGTGCGACCACGCCTCATCCGCTGTTTCGCACCAATGGAACAGCTCAAGGTCTTTCTTGGAGATCGTGCCTTCCTCGGCAATTGCTTCGAAATTGACCACGCGGTTCCAGAAATCCTTGCCAAACAACAGGATCGGAATGGGCTGCATCTTGCCGGTCTGGATCAGGGTTAGCAGCTCAAAGAACTCATCAAATGTACCGAACCCGCCCGGGAAAACAGCAACGGCACGCGCGCGCATCAGGAAGTGCATCTTGCGCAGTGCGAAATAGTGAAAATTGAGACTGAGATAGGGCGTCACATAGGAATTGGGCGCTTGCTCATGCGGCAAAATGATGTTGAGCCCGATCGATTCAGCGCCAGCATCCGAAGCCCCGCGATTGGCCGCCTCCATGATCGATGGACCGCCGCCAGAGCACACGACAAATTGCCGCTTGCCGTCTTCAACGATCCCCTTTTCTGAGACCATTTTCGCCAGCTTATGCGCCTCGGTGTAATATTTCGACTTTACCGCCAGGCTTGCCGCGACCTTCTGTTCGTACTCGCTGCTATTCTTGGCCGCCTCGACCTTCGCATCCGCTTCTTCGGGCGAAGGAATTCGGGCCGATCCGTACATCACCAGAGTGGAGCCAACGCGCGCCTCGTCCAGCAGCATTTCCGGCTTCAATAGCTCAAGCTGAAAACGCACCGGGCGCAGCTCATCACGCAGCATGAAATCGACGTCACGAAATGCCAATTTATAGGCCGGATGTTCGGTCTGAGGTGTGTGCTCAGGTGCTTCTTCAGCAAAGCGGGTTTCCTGCTCTGCACGGTAAAACTTGCGATCTGTGAGGTCTTTTTCAGTCATATCAATGCCCTTAGGCGCAGAGCCATGCGCGGGCAAGCCGAGCTGAGATGCGACTGAGCCGAAATCGCTCAACACCCCCTTCAAATGCTTGCCTTAGTTGATAAATCTGCGTTGCTAAGCTAACGTCTTACCCGAGGGAGCTATCAATTGACCGCCAAATCAAGTTTTCCCAATTGTGTGCGAGCCTTTATGATCCTTGCATTATCAGCCTGTCTGCTGCCCGCGAATGCCGTATCGGCTCAAAGCTCGGCTGAATTAGCCGAGGCCCTTAAGGGGTTTGGATCTCAGACTAGCTTTACCTGTCAAACAAAGGCCAGTGGCATTCAAGGATGTTGGGATGTGCCTGCGTGTGGAACACTGGAGGAAACATCGCACCGGACGATCATAGAGTTTACCGCTGACGATTTTTTCCTCACGCATTTGATCCAGTACAATGCCCGGGGCTGCAAAGACCGTGATGTCGCTTTCGTGATAACTCAAACTCCACCGGAGGAATGGAATTCTATGTACGAGATGATGGATCGCGAGATACGATCTGGTGGACGAAGGATGATCTATCAGGACATTTTTTTCAAAATTGGCGTGGACGCGATGGCTGGCGAGACCCTCGGTTATAAACTCGAGGGCGGGCAATTGTGTTTCTTGCCGTCACAAATCACGTCGAATGACTTCTCCACACTGAGCGATGGGCTGCTCGGCAAATGGGCGTATGAAGAAGAATACTTCTTCAGCGGGCAATATTTGCGGGACATGACAGCATGCCTCTCCAGGTCCACCCCCTTTTAACGGATACCGAGAACCAACACCCCGCGCCGCTTGCCCTAAGGCGCGCTATCCGTTAGTTTTCTTTTCAGGTCCTCGCGAGAATATGCGCGCGAGAGGAAAAGAAAGAGTTGAGTATGGCGGATCTGTCTCCGCCGGACGGTTTTAAAAAGGCTGGCAGAAAAAGGGGACGCAAGTCCGGTAAAGTAGCCGATTTTCGCTACAAACGCGCCCACCAGCCCAATGAAAGCAAGCACCCCGCCCATGGCCGGCCGGGTGAGCATTCTCGCGGCAATCGCGCGGATGGCCGATCACATCGCCCCAATGAAGCATACGCTGCGCTCGACCTCGGCACAAACAATTGCCGGCTTTTGATCGCGCGCCCTTCTGGCAAGGATTTTACCGTCATTGACGCGTTTAGCCGGGTGGTGAAACTGGGTGAAGACCTCGCCAGCACTGGCCGCCTGTCTGACGAGGCGATGGACCGCGCGCTGGGCGCGCTGTCGATTTGCGCGGACAAGCTGCGCCGCCGCAAAGTTCGCTTGGCACGCTCGGTCGCCACAGAAGCCTGCCGCAGGGCCAGCAATGGTGCCGATTTCATCGAACGCGTGCGGCAGGAAACCGGCATTGTGCTCGACATTATCAGCGCAGAAGAAGAAGCACGGCTCGCGGTTCTCGGCTGCCATATCCTGCTGGAGCAAGGTCATGGACCAGCGGTCATCTTCGACATTGGCGGCGGCTCAACCGAGCTTGTGCTGCTGGAACCGGGCGGCAAAGTCCCGCGCATTATCGACTGGCAAAGCGTGCCCTGGGGCGTTGTCTCGCTGACCGATACGGTCAGGCGCGGGGCCAACACGGCAGAAGGTAGAGCCACGCGTTATCAAGAGATGCGCCGCCGCGTATCCGAAAGTTTCGCCCCATTTGCTGAGCGCATCAGCGAGGCCGCCGCGCATGATGATATCCGCCTGCTCGGCACCAGCGGCACAGTTACAACCCTCGCCAGCCTGCATCTTGAGCTGCCACATTATGATCGCAAGGCCGTTGACGGTCTGATCGTGCCATCTCGCTCAATGCGCGACATCAGCACGCGGCTTTCCACCATGTCGCCGGAGGAGCGCAGCGAGCTGCCCTGTATTGGCAATGACCGGGCCGATCTGGTGGTTGCGGGATGCGCGATCTTGGAATCGATCCTCGACCTGTGGCCGGCAAGCTGCCTGGGCGTGGCGGACCGGGGCATTCGCGAAGGCATTTTGCGCAGCCTGATGGCCGCCGAACGAGATGGAGAACGCAGCATGCGTGCCTTGCAAAAAATACGCGCGGGCGAGGTTCCAGTCGCTGGTGAAGCCGCCAAAAGCGGCGAGCAATAGGCGATGACGCGATCGGGCCGCGACCCTGAAAAGCGGGTGCGAAAATCGCGCAAGCGCACGGCATCTTCCACCCGCTGGCTAGAGCGTCAGTTGAACGATCCCTATGTCAAAAAGGCCAAGGCAGACGGCTATCGCAGCCGCGCGGCCTATAAGCTGATCGAGCTAGACGAGCGCTTTGCCCTAATCCGGGGCGCCAAGCGCGTCGTTGATTTGGGGATTGCACCCGGCGGCTGGGCACAAGTGGTACGCAAGCAAGCACCGCGCGCCGCAATTGTCGGGATCGACCTGCTGCCAACCGAGCCGATTGAAGGCGTCGCGATCCTAGAGATGGATTTCATGGCCGATCACGCGCCCGCTGCTTTGCAAGCGGAGCTGGACGGCAAGCCCGATCTGGTGATGTCGGATATGGCGGCCAACACGGTGGGCCATAAACAGACCGACCATTTACGCACGATGGGGCTGGTTGAGGCGGCGGCATGGTTTGCCACGGAAAACCTGGAGGAAGGCGGCACCTTCATCGCCAAGGTGCTTGCAGGCGGTACGGACACCGATTTGCTCAACCTACTCAAGAAGCATTTTAAGAGCGTAAAGCATGCCAAACCCCCGGCAAGCCGCAAGGGATCATCAGAATGGTATGTGGTCGCTCAGGGATTTAAGCCCGGCACGGAGGCCGGCTAAAGCCTGATAGAAAGACAGACGTAGCGCCGCCTAACGCATGCGAGGCGCTAAGCGCTTATTCTGCGGTCGCTTCTTCTATCTCAGCAGCTGCGTTTTGCTCAGCTTCCGCTTCTGCAACTTCGCCTGCTTCACCTTCGGCTGCATCTTCCTCGCCGCTCTCATCAGCCACCGCTTCGACATAAGCTGGTACCTCTAGGCTAGAGCCGAGCGAGTTCATATAGACCGCAACAGCGGCGCGGTCTTCAATCTTCGACAGGCCAGCAAAGCTCATTTTGGTGCCATCGGCAAAGCCGCGCGGGCTCTTCAACCAGGCATCCATTGTATCCCAATCCCACACGCCGTCTTTGCTGGAAAGCGCAGAACTATAGGCGAAGCCAGCAACGCTCTTGCCAATCGGCTTACCCATAATGCCGTAGATATTGGGACCAACGCCGTTCGCACCACCTTGATCAACCGTGTGACAGGCCGAGCATTTGGCGAACACTTGTGCGCCTTTTTCGACGGTGGTCTCCGTCATATTCAGCGCCTCAGTCATGGTCATTTCAGCCTCAGCGGTATCTTCCACCACGCCTTCAATCTCATAGCCCAATTGCTCAGGGCGCTGCGGATTGTCAGCATGGAAATACTTCCCACTCAAAATCGAGAAGCCCAGCGCGATAATGCCTGCAAACAGCACCCAGCCAGCGGCGGTGTTAAAACGATCATCCATGGTGAATTGAGATCCGGTAATCTTGCTATGGTCAAAGTTGAGGCCGCTCTAATCGCCGATGCCCTTTGGTGCAAGAGTGATCGCAGCATTACGCATTGCAGCAAATGCAAGCGGCCCCAAGAGCGAGCTTGCGAGTGGGCCGCTCCCTCTCTAGCAAGCGTGGCTGTATGCACAGTTTTCCCGCTCCTGCCCTCGCAATTGTTGAAACCATGCGCGCCGCCGCCGCTAAGCAGCCTGAGCGCGCGATTGCATTTCAAGGATCGCCGGGCGCAAATTCGCACCGCGCCGCGACCGAAGCAGCAGCAGACTATCTGCCGCTGCCCTGCTTCAGCTTTGAAGATGCACTGGAGGCAGTGAAAGACGGGCGGGCGGCCCGGGCAATCATCCCGATTGAAAATTCGCAGCACGGCCGGGTTGCCGACATCCATTTCCTGCTGCCGGAAAGCGGCCTGTCGATTGTTGGCGAATATTTCATGCCGATCAATCACGCGCTGATGGGGCTGGGCAGCGGGCCATTCGAAGCTGCCTACAGTCACCCGCAAGCACTTGGTCAATCACGCTTTTTCCTGCGTGAACGCGGCATTGTTCCGCTAAGCTATGCCGACACGGCGGGGGCCGCCGCCTTTGTTTCGGAGCGCGGCGATCCTAAGTTGGGCGCGATTGCTCCGGCGATTGCAGCTGAGCTTTACGGTCTCGAAATCGCTCAGCACAATGTCGAGGACAGCGCGGACAATATGACCCGCTTTGTGATTTTGGCCGAGACGCCAGAACGCGACGAAACGCTGGGCGGCAGCGAGGCGATCACAACTTTTGTGTTTGAAGTCAAAAACATCCCCGCCGCGCTCTACAAAGCGATGGGCGGTTTCGCGACGAACGGCGTCAATATGACCAAGTTGGAAAGCTATCAAAAGGGCACGAGTTTCTCTGCAACCGCTTTTTACGCTGATATTCTGGGCGCGCCGGGTGATCCGGCGGTGGACCGGGCACTGGAAGAACTCGCGTTTCATTCCAAAGAATTGCGGATTTTGGGCACCTATAAACAGGGCCGCGCCCGCCAAATTACTTAGGCGATTCGCCAAATTCGCGGGCCAAGGGTCACGCACACACCCAATTGTTTAAGGATCGGGTGTTGCGCCCTGCAGCGCCCCGTGCCACGAACATGCCCACATGACGAGCGTAACAGGGACCAATTCAGGGCCAATAGAGGCCCCCGGCGATGGCTCTGCTGTTGGCGCAGACGATGCGGCGCTCAATCCCATCAACAGCGCGGATGCACCCGGTAGTTGGCAGGAACTGCGCAGTGATAGTGATATTCAATTTGAACAGATTGAAATCCCTCCTATCCCACCGCGCGAACCGGGCCGATTTGAAGAAGCGCTGCAAAGCCTGGCTGATTTCTTCAGCCCGCTTGGCGGTATGTTCGGAGGCGCATGGCCGATCTTGCGATGGGTGTTTCTGGCGCTGCTGATCGCGGCGGTATTGTTCATTATCTGGCGCATGTTTGGCCCGTTGACTGGATTGCGCGCGCGCATAGCCGAAGCGGAAGAAGAGATTGAATGGCAGCCGGACCGCGCGCAGTCGCTGGCCCTGCTGGAGGATGCAGACAAGCTCGCCGCCGACGGGCGTTATGACGAGGCGGTACACCTGCTGCTGCAACGCAGTGTCGGGCAAATCGCATCTGCACGGCCGGATTGGGTGGTCCCGTCCAGCACCGCGCGCGAACTGGCGGCATTGCCTGCCCTCTCGGACGCGGCCCGCGCCGCCTTTCGCACTATCGCAGAGCGGGTGGAGCAAAGCCTGTTTGCCCTGCGCTCGCTCGATGCTGGTGATTGGGAGGCCGCCCGCAAAGCCTATGCCGATTTCGCCTTGGCCAAGATCGAAGGCAGCCATCAAAAGCGCAATTTGATTGACCGCGACGCCGCGGCAGAGGCGGGCGCATGAGCGGCGCACTGCAACAGGCCAACAACCGGCGCGGCGGCGGTGGTTTCAGCCGCCGCATAGTGCTGGGCCTTGTGCTGTTTGGCTTCCTCGCCTTCATCGCCATGCTCTATTTCATCGGGGCTGGTGACACGCAGGGGCGCGGCAATAATGGTGCGGCCCACGCCGCCTCCAATGGTCTCAATGGCTATTCCGGCTTGGTCAAGCTGCTGGAGCTTGAAGGTGAAGCCGTCTCCACCTCACGCTCGCCAAGCGGGCTGGAGACGCCCGATCTGTTGGTGCTGACCCTGCCACAATATTTCGACAAGGATGAACTCGGCGAGATCCTGCAAAAGCGGGCCTATCTCGGTCCGACCATGGTCATCCTGCCCAAATGGTTCGCCAGTGGTTTCCCCCCCGGAGCCGAAAGCCGGGTTGAGGAAGATATTGAGGACGATTGGGTCCAGTTAAACAGTGCGATCCCGTTTGATTGGAGCGAAAGTCTGCCCGATCATTATGCGATAGAGACCGAGCTAAAGAACGCAAAAGATGGACCCAACAATTGGGCGGGTCTTGAGCTAACCGGCGCATTGCCAACGGACACGAATATTGTTGTGACGGACCGCGGCAACGGTGCGGCTTTAGTGGTGAACCAGAGCGGGGAACCCCTCGCCCTGTCATTCCTGGTTGCGGATCAATTTGGCACCACCGGCGACAATGAAGAGGTCGTCTTCGTCGTCGAGCCTGATCTGGTCAACAATTATGGCCTCGCTGATCCCAGCCGCGCGGCGCTCGCTCTGGCGCTGATTGACGAGGCAAGCTATGGCTATGAATATCCAATCGTCTTTGACCTTACGCTCAATGGTTTTGGCGGTTCGACCAATCTTCTAACCTTGGCATTTCGTCCGCCGTTTCTGGCCGCCACCTTGTGCCTCATCCTGGCCATGTTGATTGTCGGCTGGCGCGCGTTCAAACGCTTTGGTCCGGCGGCGGCTAGCGGGCCGGACATTGCCTTTGGCAAACGTCGCTTGGTCGCCAATGGTGCAGGGTTGGTCGTAAAGGCACGCCGCCTGCGCTTGCTCGCCGATCCTTACGTCGCGCTATCCGCACGGCAGCTGGCGAGCAGGCTGGGACTGACCAAGCCTGACGAAGGCACGATTGACGAGGCGGTTCGGCGTATATTGCCCGAAGATCCGCCATTTTCTGTGAGGGCGCAGCAATTGCGCGCCGCACGGTCACCATCCGATATTCTGCGCGCCGCGCGCGCGCTCAAAGAGCTGACAAGGAAACTCCAGAAATGAGCATGAGCCTCGAAGAACTGCGCGAACTGGCAGACGCAATCCGTGCCGAAGTGGCCAAAGCCATCGTCGGCCAAGACGAGATGATCGATCAATTGCTGATCGCGATGATCAGCGAGGGACACGTGTTGCTAGAGGGTCCTCCGGGCACAGCCAAAACCTTTCTGGCCCAGAGTTTTGCCACCGCGCTGGGCCTTGATTTTGGCCGTATCCAGTTCACGCCGGACCTACTGCCGGGCGATATTCTGGGCTCCAATCTGTTCAATTTTCAAACCAGCGAGTTCACCCTGACGCGCGGGCCGATTTTCTGCGAGCTGCTGCTCGCGGATGAGATCAACCGCACACCGCCAAAGACACAGGCTGCCTTGCTGGAGGCGATGCAAGAACGCCGCGTCACTCTAGACGGCGAAACTCATCAACTGGCCGAACGTTTCATGGTCGTCGCGACCCAAAACCCGATTGAGAACCAGGGGGTCTATCCCCTGCCAGAGGCACAGCTCGACCGCTTTCTGTTCAAGCTCTTGGTGCAATATCCCGATGAGGCAGAAGAGACCAAGATCGTCACCAGCTATGGCCAGAAGCAAGGCCCGATCCGGCCCGCAACGCTCGGCGTGACGGCGGTGGCCGACACGGCAAAACTGATCGCGGCCAGCGGCGCGCTGGACCATGTGACGGTTGCCGAGGAAATAACCGGTTATGTCGTGCGGCTGGTGCGGGCGACGCGCGAACATGCGGAACTTTCCGTCGGCGCCTCGCCTCGCGCCGCCGTGATGCTAGCCAATGCCGCCCGCGCGCGCGCCGCATTGCATGGCCGCGCCTATGCCATTCCCGACGATGTGAAGGCGCTGGCCGTCCCAGTGCTGCGCCACCGCCTGACGCTCAGCCCAGCGGCCGAGATCGAAGGCCGCGATGTTGAGGCACTGGTCGCTGAACTCATCGAAAGCACCGAGGCGCCGCGCTAAAACCATGGCTCTCGCTTTGCCCAAACTGGCCAATATGCCCAGCCTGCCGATCGTGCCGACAGAGCGCGCCGCATGGCTGGCGGCGGGTTTTGCACCGGTCGCTTTGGTGATTGCGGCGATGGCGCCGGGCACATGGATCGCGGCCCCCGCGGCGGCGATTGTCCTGCTGCTGCTGATCGTGCTGGACGCAGGCTTGGCAGGGCGCCCAGGAGAGTGGGACGTTCGCGCCCCGCGCGATGTCGAGGTGGGCCAGCCTGCTGCACTCACCATGCTGGCAGAATTTACTGGCGGGCAGATCTCGCGGGTGGAAGGCGCGCTGGAATTTGATCCGCGCCTGGGCGGCGGCGGCCGCGCGGAGCTGAGCCTGACCCCGCATTCCACCGAAGATTATTACACCGGCACTTATCAGACCAAACCGGAGCGGCGCGGCACCGCGCAGGTTCCGCGCGCATGGCTGCGCTGGGCCGGTCCGCTGGGTCTCGGCGCGCGCCAGCAAAGCCGAGAACTGGATACAGAGCTCAGGATCTGGCCTGATCTCTCGCCGGTGCGCAGCCGTGAGCTTCAGACATTTCTGCGCGATGCCCAAACCGGTCTGATCGCCAGGCGTATTCGCGGCGAAGGCACGCAATTTGAGGCTTTGTCGGAATACGAACCGGGGATGGACCGCCGCCGGATCGATTGGAAAGCCAGCGCCCGCCACACCAAGCTCTATGCCCGCGAAAACGAAAGCGAGCGCAACAATCAGATCGTCTTCGCGTTCGATTGCGGTCAGGCGATGTGCGAGCCGGTGGACGGCATGCCGCGCATTGACCGGGCGGTGTCCGCCGCCCTCACCGCATCCTACGTGGCGCTGAAGAGCGGGGACCGCGTCTCTCTGTTCGGCTTTGACCAGCGCCCGCAAGTGATGACGCCCTTCGTTGGCGATGCGCGCGCGTTCCACCGCCTGCAAAGCGCAGCCGCCTCGCTCGATTACACCAGCACAGAGCCGAACTTCACGCTCGCGCTAGCGACCCTGACCGCCAAACTGCAACGCCGCTCGTTGATCATTCTGTTTTCCGACTTCACCGATCCGACTGCTGCGGAACTGATGATCGAAAGCCTTGGCCGGCTGGTCGATAAGCACCTCGTATTGTTCGTCACCATCGCGGATAGCGAGCTGGAGGAATTCATCGCTGAAGAACCTTCAGACATCGCCATGCTCGCGCGCAGCGTCACTGCCGATACCCTAGCCAATCAGCGCCGCGTCGTGCTGCAACGCCTGCGCCGCATGGGTGTCGATGTGATCGAGGCTCCGTGGGATCAGATCGGCTATCAGTTGATCGACCGCTATTTCATGATCAAGAACAGCGAGGCGATCGGATGAAGGCCCCTGTCATCTCTAGCTGGTTTGGCAAAACCCAGATTGAAGCGCCCGCCGATATTGAAAGTGCCGCGCTGCGCTCCGACCGTTTCCGTTTGGAGCGTGAAGGCGATTGGCGGCGGCTTGAAGAGATCCTGAAGCGCATGGAGCGCGGCGGATTGCGGCGCGTGAGCGATGAGGATTTGCTCGCCCTGCCCACCCTCTATCGCACGGCGGCATCCAGCCTGTCCGTCGCGCGCGAAACCTCGCTCGATGCGTCGACCTTGCGCTATCTTGAGAGCCTGGTGCAGCGCGCCTGGTTTCAGGTTTATGGCCCGCGACAGGGCTTTGGCGGCTGGCTGCGCTCGTTCCTGTTTGGCGGGTGGAGCCGCGCAGTGCGCGAGATCTGGCTGGAGATTTGCATCGCCTTGGCCGTGATGGTCGCCGGCACAGTGGTCGGCTGGCTGCTCGTGGTGCAAGACCGCGAATGGTACTTCCGGCTTGTGCCCACCCAATTCCTCGACACCCGCGTGCCGGGCGCCAGCCGCGAGGTTTTGCAAGAATCCCTCGCAGTGGAGCAGGACGCAGGCGGGCTGTCAGTATTCGCCGCCAGCCTGTTCAGCAACAATGCCGGGGTCGCGATCCTTGCCTTTGCGCTTGGCTTTGCCTTTGGCATCCCATCGCTGATGCTGCTGGTGCACAATATGGCGGTGCTGGGCGCAATGTTGTGGCTGTTCGCGGGCCAGGGGCTGACGGTGGAATTCGCTGCATGGCTCAGCGTCCACGGCACAACAGAGCTGTTTGCGATCCTACTATCCGGTGCGGCGGGCCTGCATATCGGGCGCTCCATGGCCTTTCCAGGCAATCGCTCTGTCCTAACCGCAGCGGCGGAAAGCGGACGGCGCGGCGCAACCGTGATGGCAGGCGTGGTGCTGATGATGGTGGCCGCTGCGATCCTGGAGGCTTTCCCGCGCCAATTGGTCGGCGGAATGGAAGACCGCTTTCTGATCGGCGGAACAATGCTCGCGCTGTGGCTCGCCTATTTCTTTGCCTATCGGCCCAAGAATATTGAGGACACCGCATGAGCGCCGCGGCCGGCAGCTATGAATATGTCAACAAGAGACAGCGCACTCTGGTGACGCCAGAGGGCATAACCGTGCCAATCGTGGTCGCATCGCGCGGATCACGCGTGGGCGCTTTGGTGCTCGATTTCGTGCTGCTTTATGTGGGCCTGACGATCTTTGTCCTACTGATGGGCTGGATTGCAGGAGGCCTGTTCGACGAAGTCACAAGCGAAATGGAAGAGAGCATCTCTGGCGCTGGAGAGTTCCTCGTCATCGTCTTCATCCTAATATTGTTCCTCGCTCGCTATGGCTACTTCCTCGCCTTTGAGCTTGGTCCGCGCGGGGCGACGCTGGGCAAGCGCGCGACCGGAATACGCATCGCTGCGCGCGATGGCGGACGTCTAACCGCGGAGGCCGTACTAGCGCGCAACCTGCTGCGCGACATCGAACTGTTCATGCCGCTCGTCTTCCTGATCTTCGCCCCTACTGGCGAGATGGGCAATGCGGGGCTAGCAGGTCTGGCCTGGTTCATGGTGTTCATGGCCTTTCCATTCTTCAACAAAGACGCTCTGCGCGCTGGCGATGTGATCGCGGGCACTTGGGTGGTCGAGGCACCGCGTACGAAGCTGGCCAAGGCGCTTTCCACGCAGGGCGCAGCACGCGGGCAAAGCGGCGTTACCGGGGCGCTTTATGAATTCGGCGATGAGGAGCTGTCGGTCTACGGCGAACATGAATTGCAGACGCTGGAACAGGTGCTGCGCGATGGAAGGGGCGAGGCGATTTCGGCAGTGCACGCCACCATTTGCGGCAAGATCGGATGGGATCCGGGCGCCGGTGATGAGCGAGCCTTCCTAGAGGCGTTTTATGCGCAGCTGAGGGCCAAGCTGGAAAACGATATGCGCTTTGGCAAACGCAAACAGAACAAGTTCGCATGAGCAGGTCCGGCGATCCTGACGGAGCACCCAAAGCCCAGCGGCGCGCAGTCCTATCGGGAATGCTGGCAAGCGCGGCGGCGGCCTGCGTACCGATTGACCAAAGCGCGCTTGGGCGCCTTTCGGCCCGGCTGCGCATTCTCGAGGCTGCAACCGCAGGCGGCGCATTGGGCGCGGCCATCATCGATACCGAGACCGGGCAATCGATCAGCCACAATGGTTCAGCACGGTTTGGCCATTGCTCATCCTTTAAAACCTCGCTCGCCGCGCTGGTTTTGGCTCGTCACGCCTCCGGCGCGATTGATGCTGACCGGAATGTGCGCTGGAGCGAGGAAGAGCTGCTGTCCTACGCGCCCTTCACCACACCGCGCCTTCAGCAAGGGGCGAGCCTGCGTGAGCTAGCCGAGGCGACACAAAGGACCTCTGACAACACAGCGGCCAACGTACTACTGAGAGAGCTTGGCGGGCCGGAGGCGCTCAACCAGTTCTGGCGCAGTATCGGGGATGAGACGAGCCGCCTCGACCGGATCGAACCGGCGCTAAACCATGTGCCGTTGGGTGAGGTCCGCGATACCTCCACACCGCTCGCCATGGCCCGCACCCTCGCCAAGCTGACCTATGGCGATGTCCTGCCATCGGAAGAACGCGAACAATTGCGCCGCTGGATGGTGGACACGCAGACCGGGCTCAACCGCGTGCGAGCGGGCCTGCCCGAAGGCTGGGCCGCGGGCGACAAGACTGGCACGTCATTCTGGCCAGGCATGGGCAGCCTGTATGTCGATATTGGCTTTGCCGAGCCGCCAGGCAGAGCGCCAATAGCCTTCGCTGCATATTTCCGCGCTCAGGATACGCATCAGCGAGTCGAGCCAGCCGCCGAGGCACTGCTGGCTGAAATTGGCAAAGTGCTTGTCGACTTTGCTCGCGGCTAAAACGAGGAGACTGGGCGGCTTAGGCCCGCGCCTCATTCGCCCGCAAAAATCGCCACTTCATTCACGCCGTCGCTGGTCGCCCGCCCGCGGTACATGCCGGTGGTGTTGAAGCTGTAGAGCGCATAGCCATCCGGTGTCACCAAGATCACGCCGCCGCTGCCGCCCAAATCCTTGACCTCGGCCATAACGGCATCGGCTTCCTCCTGCACGATTGCTTCGTCGAAGATGAATTCAGAGGCATGCACGATATAGGTCGGGTTGCCGTCGGTATCGAGCGGCACGGTCGCTTGAGCCGCGTCAATTTCCTTTCGGAACCGGTGGCGCAGCCGCGAGCAAATCTCTTTCGCCACGCCAACCCGGATGAAATATTCGCCAGAACCCGTGGCCGAGACCGCGCAAGAGCGGTTGTCGGCATAATTACCCGCGCCAATCATGGGGGAGTCCCCGATCCGGCCCCAACGTTTGCCGGTCATCCCGCCGGTCGAAGTGCCTGCGGCCAAATTGCCGGACAGATCAAGCGCCACCGCGCCAACGGTGCCAAATTTGTGATCAACATCAATCGCAGAGAGCTGACGCGCCTTCATCCGCACCAAAGCCTCGCGGCGATGCTCTGTCGCAAACCATTCCGGTCCGGCGGTCTCCAGCCCTTTGTCGACCGCGAATTCCTCTGCGCCCGCCCCGCTCAGGAACACGTGGCGGCTTTCGGTGCGTACTTTGTCGGCCAGCAAAATAGGGTTCTTGATCGCTTTGACGCCCGTCACTGCGCCTGCGCTGCGGTCGTTACCAACCATGATTGAGGCATCGAGCTCGTTCTCCCCTTCCCAGGTAAACACCGCGCCGCGCCCAGCGTTGAACAGCGGATTATCCTCCAGCGGAACAATTGCTGCCTTCACCGCATCGACAGCGCTACCACCGTCTTTCAAAATCTGCGTGCCGCGATCCAGCGCGTCTTGCAGCGCGGCCTCGTATTGTACCCGCAGCTCCGGCGTGATCCGTTCTGGATCAAGCGTTCCCGCCCCGCCATGGATCGCCAGCGACCAGCGCGGCTCATTCGGGTCTTGAGCAAAGGCGGGAGCAGTTAGCGGGCCTGCCGCCACCAGACCAAGAAACAAACCCAAGGCGAAGCGCGTGATCGTTGTCTGCATAGGCGCGATCATACCTCTCATGCGCGAATAGGCCAGTCCCAATCCTCAGCCCCCCTTCAACAAAATTTACAACTGTTCGCTTTGTAGAAACCTACACGGCGTCTAGACTGAACTTCAGTAATGAGGGGATCTCCTATGCAAATTGGCAATTATCAATTCGATCAAGCGCTTGCGATGGAACTGCTTGAAAAAGCAGCGTTCGCAGTCGCTATTCTGGTGGTCACATGGCTGCTCGCAAAGGCGGCTAAATGGGCTTTTGCGACACTCGTCGACAAGGTCAGCATCTTTCAGCGCGCGACCGGTAGCGGTGAAAGCATCGGCACATCGCTTGGAAAAATCGTCTCGCTACTGATCTGGCTGTTCGGCTTGCTCGGCATCTTGCAAGTGCTTGAACTGGATGGGGTCGCGGGGCCAATCAACAAACTGCTCAATAATATTATGAGCTATGTTCCCAACCTCGTTGGCGCAGGCTTGCTGCTGTTCATCGGCCTCTTAATCGCTGGGATCGTTCGCGATATCGCAACCACCGCGATGCAGACGATCAACCTCGACAAGTGGGCAAATAAAGGCGGCGTAGAGAACGTCACCGGCAATTCCACGATTAGCAAGACGCTGGGCACAATCATTTACGCCCTGATCGCTATTCCAGTGGCCATCGGCGCTCTTGGGGTTCTGAACATCGCGGCTATCTCTGGCCCAGCCACTGAAATGCTGAGCCTGATCATGGGCGCGATCCCGAACATCATTGCCGCTGGCGTGTTGCTGGGTATTGGCTACCTGATCAGTAAATTCGTGGTCGGCATTCTCAGTGAATTGCTGTCTGGCCTCGGCGTTGATCGTCCGATTGCCGCAATGGGCTTGCTTCCAGAAGGAACCAACGCCTCTGACGTGTTTGCCCGGGTTGCTCAAATCGCCATCATCTTGTTCTTCGCAATCGCTGCGACCAAGGTTCTTGGCTTCCCAGAGCTGACCGGTATCCTTGACCAAATCCTTGGAACGGGCGGAAACGTGGTGTTCGGCGCGGTCATCATTGGCGTTGGCTTCCTGATCGCTAACCTGCTGGCTAAGCTGCTCGGCGGTTCCGATGGCGGTTCGATGGCGAGTTCAGTGGTGCGTTATGCCACCATCCTCGTCTTCACGTTCATGGGTCTTAGCAACATGAATGTCGGACAAGACATCGTGAACATCGCCTTTGGCGCATTGGTCATCGGCGGCGCGGTCGCTGCATCGCTGGCCTTCGGTCTTGGTGGGCGCGAATGGGCCGCCAAGAAGCTGGAACAGCTCGACAAATAAAGCGATTGCTGGCGCCCTCTGCGGGACGCTGGCCTAATCACATGACGGGGCGCGGTGGCTATGTTACCGCGCCCCAATTGTATGTGACAAAGGGATAGGTCAAGCATGGACAAATTTGGCGCGCAATCGACCACGGATGAAGTGCTGTCCGGCGTGGATCTATCCGGCAAGACCGTGTTCATCACTGGCGGCAATTCTGGCCTGGGTCTAGAGACGGCGCGGGCGATGGCGACCAAGGGCGCGCATATTGTGCTGGCTGGGCGCAATCAGGCAAAGCTTGATGAAGCAAAGCACAGCATTGCGGAGGAAACGCCCGGCGCTCAGTTGGAGACGATCATTTGCGATCTCGGCTCGCTGGACAGCGTGCGCGCATGCAGCGCAGAGGCGACCGGGCGCTTTGCCAAGATCGATCTGCTGATCAACAATGCTGGCGTCATGGCCTGCCCCAAAGAAGCGACAGCGGACGGGTTCGAACGGCAATTTGGCACCAATCACCTGGGCCATTTCCTGCTGACCAAGGGCCTGATGCCGCTGGTTGAAGCGGGCACAAACAAGCGCATCGTCAACCTCTCCAGCCGCGGCCACCATATTGGCCCGGTTGATCTGGACGATCCCAATTTTGAAGATCGCGATTACAACGAATGGCTGAGCTACGGCCAATCCAAGACTGCAAATGTGCTTTTCACCGTGGGTCTGGAGGACCGCTTTTCCCCGCTTGGCATCCACGCCTTTGCCGTGCATCCGGGCGGGATCAACACCAATCTCGGCCGGCATTTGAGCGAAGAACAGGAGCAGGCGCTCATTGAGCGGGCCACCAGCAGCGATCCGAACTTCGCCTTTAAGAGCATTCCCCAAGGCGCTGCGACGCAGACCTGGGCGGCAACCGCGCCAGAGCTGAATGGCAAAGGCGGGCTTTACTGCGAGGATTGCCATGTCGCCGAGATTGACGACCAATCCACCAAGGGCGGGGTGCGCAGCTATGCTCTGGACAAGGGCAATGCAGACCGGTTGTGGTCGTTAAGCGAGCAGATGGTCGGCGAGAGTTTTAGCGCCTGATCCTTCGTCGCGACCGCGCTACGCCTCGGCCAAGAACTGCCGAACCAGCGCGAACACATCCTTCGCCTCGCGCGTGGGTGTGACCGCCATAAACACATGCGGTGCGCCCTCATATTCATAAAGCTTGGCATTCACGCCCGCATCGCACAGCTTGTGTGTGAAGGTGCGGCTGTCGATGATGAACAGATCGTGTCGACCGGTGAAAATGCGGGTCGGCGGCAATTGCGCCAGTGCCTCTGGCGCAGCGTATAGCGGGCTGCACTCAGCGCTGGCTGGATCACGCTCGTCAGCGAACATCGCACCGCAGCTGCGCAAGGTGCCGATCTTCAGCATGATGTCATGCGGCTCCACCGCCTGCATCGCGGGATCCGCCATCGTTACATCGAGCCACGGCGCAAACAATGCGAGCTTACCAGCCTGCGGACCGCCCGCCTTCGCCAGCCGCAAAGCCAGGCTGAGTGCCATGTGCCCGCCAGCGCTGTCGCCGCAGATCACGATCCTTTGCGGATCATGCGTTTCTGCAAGCTTGGCAAAGGCGGCATCAGCTAGCCTGTCCGCACGCGAATAATGGTTTTCCGGCACGACCTCATACATCGGCAAGGTAATGCTAACGCCCGCCTGACCGATCAATTCAGCGGCTAGCGGCCAGTGCTCCTTGAACATCGGCAGGATAAATCCCCCACCGTGGAAATAAAGCATGTGCCAGTCCGCTGGACCCGATTTGGGGTGTAAGGTGACAAGCTTCTGACCCTCAGCCTCCCAATGCTCGATTTGAAATTGCTGCTCAAACTTGGCCGGCATGGGCGCGTCTTCGGGGAGTTTGCGCGACGCCATATAGGAGGCAAAATCTCCGGCATCATGCGGGAAAACAGCGCTTTTGCGCGACATGATCCATTTGACCAGCCGCATGGTCAGGCTTGCCTTGGCGCTGCGCAGTTCGATCGAGGTTCCGCTAAGCATGGTCTCTCCCTTTGACTTAGGTCAGGACCCATTAAGCACATGACCGTGGCTTGAGCCAGAATCTTTCAGGGCACGGAGCGAGCGAAGTAGAATAGCCCCCCTATTGGGCAAGCGAGCGACAAAGGCCTGGGCAGCGGCCGCTCTAGGCGAGCCCTATGATCAGCCCGTCATTGAGCCAGCGCCCCAGCATCGCGCCAGCTCGCATCGCCGCATCTGCGATGTCTTGCTCACCGGCATTGTCGCCCGCTAGCAGCATGCAGATCTCGCCATAACTAGCGCCGCTTTGAACCGCGGAAAACGCGCGCGCTTGCTCTGCCTCGACCATCACAAAAACTGGTTGTTCGCCTTCGCGCCAAACCAGGCAGCCGCCGGGGCTTTCGAGCGTGAATTCGCCGAGTTCTGCGCCATCTTCGCCCAGACTGTTCCAGATCGCGGTGAGATCATGCGCCACCTCGCGCGCGGCGGCGCGCGGTGCAAGCATCAGTTTCATCGCGCCCCAATCGGCATCGCCAAACTGCGCCGTTGCCGTGCCAAAAGCTGTCCCATCCAGCGGCTGAACATCCAGTGCAGTCGCCAGGCCCAGCATGGTCCATTCCAGCCAGGCAAGCTCGGCCACTTCCGGATTGTTGCCGAACAACTGAGCGCAGCTTTCATCAAAGCCCGCACCCGCATCATCAATCGTCCAGCTGGCAGGAGGATTGGTGATCGCATGATGCGCAGCGACCTGAGCGAAGGGCCCATCGCCCACATAATGCTTCACCCGTTCAAACGTATCGCTGAGCGCATCCATCAAGGCAGAGCGATAATTGCCCCGGTAAACCTGCATTCCGGCAGCCTGCGAATTGCCCCAACCGTTCGGCAGAGGCACGTTTTCATCGAGCACTTGCGCCATAAAGGCGGCCTGCTGCTGAGCGAGATCAGCGGCGCTCATGCAGGAACGGGCTCCAGAGCCTCTTTAGCCAAGCCGCGCGCACGCTCCAGCTCTGCCAGCAGTTCGGGCAGCGGCGGAATATTGTCATCGCGTTCAATCATTGTCGCGACCGGTACCGGCAGCATGCGCAAAGCCTTGGTATAAAGCGCCCACACCTCGTCGCACACTTCGCGGTCATGCGTGTCGATAATGATATCCCGCTGCTCATTTGCCGGATCATGTCCGGCCAAATGGATCTGGCGGACGCGCTCCAATGGCAGGCCAGCAAGATAGTCATCGGCTGAAAATCCGTGGTTCTGGCTGCTGACATAGATATTGTTCACATCGAGCAGCAGATAGCAGCCCGTGCGCCGCGCCATTTCCGACAGGAATTCCCACTCGGTCAGCTCGTCCTCTGGGAATGTGAGATAGCTGGAAGGGTTTTCGAACAGCATTGGCCGGCCAAGGTGACTTTGCGCGCGATCAATATTGGCGCAGACCGCATCGAGAGCCTCCCCGGTCAGTGGAAGCGGCAGCAGATCATGGCTGTTGTGCGCGCTCGTGCGGGTCCAGCACAGATGGTCTGACACCCACAAAGGATCAATCCGGCGTTCCAATTGCTTGAGGCGGTCGAGATAATCGGCGTCCAATCCGCCCGCCGATCCAATCGACATCGACACCCCGTGGATGATCACCGGGTGCTTTTCCCGCACCGCTTCAAGAATGCGCAATTGGCGCCCACCTTCGATCATATAGTTTTCCGAAATCACCTCAACGAAGTCGACCGGCACATCCGGGCCGTCACCGCGATCCAGAAAATCCTCGTAATGCGTACGCCTGAGACCCAGGCCAAAGCCGCCAAAAGGCGCAATCGTTTCTTGTGTGGTTTGCATATCTCTTCCCGCTATAGCAGAAATTTAGCGGTCTAGTACGCTCACATTCCTCGTCCATTTGAAGGGTCGATTAATGGGCAGACGTGCAAGCGCACCAGACCGCTTGGCAACCGCGCGCTCATACTAGGGTTGAGCGCGCGTTCGCCAGACTTTGAAACATTGCTACGCTGCGGGTTTTAAGGCGCTGCCTTGCAATGCTTGCTTCATGGATAGTGTTCGCGCGTGAGGGCGCAGGCGTTACACCTGCCTTTTAACAAATGGCCTCCTGCCAAAGAAAAACAGAAAAAAGTGCCCACCTGTAACCATTGCATGTAGGACCGCGAACTCATGGTCAGTCCCGGCATTAAGCTGGACCAACACACCGATTAAGATTTTTGGAGAAACATCATGAACGCTAAGTCAATCGCCACCTTCGCTGGCCTCGCCATGACCGCCGGTATCGCAGCCGGACTTGCATCCACACCGGTTGCTGCGCAAGGTGCAAAAGAGAAATGTTACGGAGTTTCAAAAGCAGGCAAAAATGATTGCGCTGCCGGTCCAGGCACAAGCTGTGCAGGTACATCGACCCGCGATTACCAAGGAAATGCATGGACCTATGTCGACAAAGGCAGCTGCGTTAAAATCAGTACGCCTAAGGGCAAAGGTTCGCTAAAGCCGGTTAAGCGCTAAGCAGCGCGGCGAATTCTAGGAGGAATTTATGAGCAGCGTAATCTCACTATATGACCGGTTGGTCGGGCTGTTATCTGGCCGATTCTTTGAAGGGCTTGCGCTGCTCTTCACCCGCATCGCGCTCGCCGGAGTATTCTGGCGGTCGTACAAAACCAAGGTCGAGGAAGGCACGTGGCTTCAGATCAGTGAAGTGCAATACTTCATCTTTGAGAATGAGTTTGCAGGCCTTCCTTTGCCGACCAACATAGCGGTGCCGATGGCAACCTATGCAGAGTTTTTGTTCCCGATCCTGCTGGTGCTTGGACTGTTCACTCGGTTCTCAGCGCTCGCATTGATGGGCATGGCAATCGTCATCCAGTTGTTCGTATTCCCTACCAGTGATCACTTCTTTGGTTGGGCTGTTACGATCATCGCTCTGGCGCTGGCTCTGGTCTCTCGCGGTGGCGGTATCTTCTCCGCTGACGCTCTGATCGCTAAAGCACGCGGCCAGTAACGGGAGACGGGGTTGTGATCGCTGACGAAGTCACCCTTGCCCGCCTGATGGCATCGGCACAAGACGGCGACAAAGCCGCCTACAATGTGCTGCTGTCAGAGGCGGGGATGTGGCTAGAGAGATATTTTCGCCGGCGCGTGCCACCGTCCCAGCTCGATGATCTGGTGCAGGACGTGCTGCTGGCGATCCATCATAAACGGGCAACCTACGATCCAACCCGCCCGTTTATGCCGTGGATGGCCGCCATTGCCCGCTATCGCTGGGTCGATCATTTGCGCAAAGTGTATAAGCACGAGAGCAAAGAAATCGAAGATGACGATGCGGTGCAGGATAGCGACGAAGAAGTGACGCTGGCCCGGGTTAGTCTTGAGCGGCTGTTTAGCCACCTCAATGAAAGTCAGGCAGAGGCCATCGAACTGGTCAAAATCGAGGGGCTTTCGATCCGCGAAGCCTCCCAAAGAACAGGCCAGAGCGAAAGTCTGGTTAAAGTGAATATACATCGCGGCTTGAAGAAGCTTGCCGCGCTGGTTGAGAAAGCTGATTAAGATGAACACTACACGTGAAAACATGATTGCAGGGCTAGCTGACGATCTGGAACCGGTCCGCCGGATTACGGTTCAAGGCGGTCTGATGCTGGTGGGCTTTGCCACGCTGGTTGCCTTTGCCGTGTCAGTGGCCGTGTTCGACTTCTGGTTCGGCATGTTCGAAGGCAAGGCCTCCTCGTTCTTTTGGGTCACCAATGGCCTGGTCCTGTTGCTTGGCGTAGCCAGCGCATTGGCTCTGGTCATGGGCGGATCTCCGCGCGTTGGCCAGCGTGAAAACGCCCCTGGTTGGAGCGCGGCAATGCTCGCTGTTCTGCCAATCACAGTGGCACTGAGCGTGACGACTGGTAGCCATGATCATGGGGAGCTGGTCACACCGGTTGCCTGGATGTGCACCAAGGCTTCGCTGTCTGCTTCATTGCTGGTTGGCTTAGCGTCCATCCTGTGGCTGCGCCGCAGCGCACCGGTCTCGCTAGAGCGGTCCGGCTGGCTGACAGGTACAGCAGCGGGTGCACTTGGCACCTTCGCTTACGGCATCACTTGCCCGGTCGACAGTGTCGCGCACCTTGGCCTGTGGCATGTTGTGCCCGTGGCAATTGCGGCTGTCATTGGCCGGATCGTGGTTCCCCCACTGATCCGCTGGTAACGGCTAAACCTCACAGTAATTCAAGCGGCGGTCAGCATCCAGTTGGCCGCCGCTTTTGTTTGCGTGCCCTTAGCCAACCCGCGCCTGCGTCATTGCCCCTGCCCATCAACGCGCCTATATCACGAGGCATGTCTTCAATACGGCCCTGGCGCGATATCGAACGGCGGCAATGCCGCCAAATCATGGTTGGCGATGTGCCCGTGGGCGGCAATGCGCCGATCACCGTGCAGACCATGACCAACACCCCGACCGAAGATGCTGTCGCGACGCTCGATCAGATCCGCCGGTGCGAAGAAGTGGGCGCAGACATCATCCGGGTGTCCTGTCCGACAGAGGAAGCGACCACCGCCTTTGGCAAGATCACCAAGGCTGCGCGCATTCCGATCGTGGCCGACATCCATTTTCACTACAAACGCGCGTTGGAAGCAGCCGACGGCGGCGCCGCCTGTCTGCGCATCAACCCCGGTAACATCGGCAGCAGTCAGCGCGTGGGTGAAGTTGTCCGCGCGGCCAAGGCCAATGGCTGCGCAATCCGCATTGGCGTGAACGCTGGCAGTCTTGAGAAGCACCTGCTCGAAAAATATGGCGAGCCCTGCCCAGAGGCGCTGATCGAAAGCGCGCTCGATCATATCAAGTTGCTGCAGGATCACGATTTTCACGAATTTAAAGTCGCCGTGAAAGCCAGCGACGTCTTTCTCGCAGTGGCCGCCTATCATGGTCTGGCGGAAACCGTCGATTGCCCGCTGCACCTGGGCATTACAGAGGCAGGCGGATTGATCGGCGGCACGGTGAAATCCTCGATCGGCATGGGCAGCCTGCTATGGGCGGGGATTGGTGACACGATCCGCGTCTCGCTGTCGGCGGAGCCAGAGGAAGAGGTCAAAGTCGGCTATGAGATGCTCAAGTCATTAGGCCTGCGCACACGCGGCGTTCGCGTCGTGTCCTGCCCCAGCTGCTCACGCCAGGGCTTTGACGTGATCCGCACGGTTGAGACGCTGGAGAAGCGGCTGGAGCACATCAAGACGCCCATGTCGCTGTCCGTGCTCGGCTGCGTCGTCAATGGCCCAGGCGAAGCCCGCGAAACCGATATTGGCCTGACCGGCGGCGGCAATGGCAAGCACATGGTCTACCTCTCCGGCGTGAAAGCGCATGCGATCGATGATGAGAACACACTCGAACACATTGTTAAACTGGTCGAGGAAAAAGCAGCGAAGATCGAAGCAGGCGAAGCCACCGCCTTTGATCCGCACGCAGTGGAGGCGGAAGCAGCGCCAGAGGCTGCCGAGTGATCAAGCAATTGTTTGGCGGACTGGCTGGCGGGCTGTTGGTGACCGGCGGCGTCATGGCGGCAGGAACGCTGTCCACCTCGCACGACTATCCCGAGGCAAAGGCCTATGACGTCTCTGAGAGCGTGGACGCCGATGTCCATGCTGCGTTTGAACGGGCAGCAGCAAACGGTAAACTCGTTATGCTGGTGATGGGCGCAAACTGGTGCCACGACAGCCGCGCCCTTGCGGGCTGGCTTCAGACCGATCGCTTCGCCGCGCTGATCGACGCAGAATACGAGCTAGTGTTTATCAATGTCGGCATGCCGCAATCAGGCGACGGCCATAATCTCGCGATTGCCCAGCGGTTTGGGATTGAGGACCTGCCCGGCACGCCCAATGTGCTGATCCTGACGGCTGAGAGCGAACTGCTCAACGCGGACACAGCGACCTCTTGGCGCAACTCCGCAAGCCGCAGCGAGGACGAGATTTACGGCGAGCTTGAAGCCTGGAGCCGATAGCAAGGCGAAGCCGTTATGAAATCGCGGATGCAAAACCAGCGGGGCAAGCAGCCTGACTGCCGGTCATGATGACAATCACAACCGGCGCCGATCACAGCTAGCCGATCGTGATATTTGAACCGCCGGCCTTGTTGGGCTTGGAACTCGTCTGGGCTTTCAGCTCTCCACTCAAGACCTTCAGGTAGTTTTCATAGATACTGCCGCTGCTAACGATCTTCAGATATCCGCCATAAGACGACACGGTTCCATCGGCGTCCTGTTTCACCATGACATAACCACCCGGCCCGCGCTCGCTTGCCGGTACAGTCGCCCACATATCCTGAAGCTGGAACACCGGTTGGCGATTTACGACGCCGTTTTGCGCAACGGAATGAAGGGTCGTCGGCGTATCCGAATTGCCAGGCCAAACCAGTATCAACAGCGGATCGCGGCCTTCCCTCGCGCTAATATTGCCTGAGAAGCAGGGATTGCCTTTCTCCTGATACCCGAACCTGTCCACCGCGATGCTCAATCCCGTTGCGCTGCTCGGCTGCATTTCGCGACGCTTTTTGCCCTCGGCAATGCAACTGCGCAAATGCTGCCTGGTGGCCTGTTGTTTCTTGAGGAAATCCTCGATCAGTGCGTCACCGCGCGCCTTTTCAGACGTCCGGCCAGTCCAGTTAACCGAAAGTGCCCAAGTGAGCATATTGCATGCCATGATGCTCTCTGAAATCTTAACTCCACTGCTACCGGGCTGATAATCATAGGTCACTTTAACGCAGGCAATTGGCTCACCGGCGAAATCCATCCTGACTTCTTGAACATCGTTTTTTGCCGCGATCTTCCCCCCTTCTTCGATACTGGCAGAAATACGTTCAACCATTGTCGAAGGGGTCTCATCCCGGTCGAACGGCCTGAAATTGAAGCTGGTTCGGATGGTCTTGCCATCGCCATAACTGCAGGCAACCGAATGCCCCTGGATGGTGTATTGCCTCCGTACATTCAGCGGCACGCCAGAGGTCTCCACCGGACACTTCATGCTGGTTAGCCAGTGAACATAGGCATCACCCGATTGGATGAAGGCCTGCGCCGCATCGTTTTTCACCGGCTGAGCATAAAGCGAGCTACCCGGCCGCGCCGCATCATATTGTGCCGACGCCTGTGACGCAGGCAGGCAAATCGCTGCTCCGCTGACTATTGTTGTTGCGATAATATGTTTCATTACGACGCTCCCCAAAAACTATCCTAAAGGAACATTCGCTTAATGAACAATGTCTTAATGGCCGCATGTTGACTTGAGCAAGGAGGCTCGCGAGTGATGCCAGGGTGCTCCACGTCGTTCATCACCCAGACTACATGGCCCCTCGTCCAGAGCGCGGCACCTTCAAGTTCGACAAGTATTATCTCGTCATGGAGGCGCTCAGGGAATTTGGGCGAGAGAGCGGCGCGGAGATCATCGAACACGCGCCTCAGCCTATCCCGCGCGAATGGCTGGAGGCGGTGCATGACCCGGCCTATGTCGAGGAGGTTTTCACCGCCAGCGTCCCGCGCGAAAAGGAACGCCGCATCGGCTTTCCCGTCACCCCGCACATCGCCAGCCGCGTCGCTCACACCAATGGCGGAACGTGGCTCGCGGCGAAGCTGGCAATGGAGCACGGATATGCCGCAAACAGCGCCGCGGGCAGCCACCATGCGCTGGAGAACACAGGCGCGGGTTACTGCGTGTTCAACGATCTGGCCGTCGCCTCCAACCGCCTGATTGCGGAAGGGGACGCGGCGCGCATATTGATCGTCGATCTCGACGTGCATCAGGGCGATGGCACCGCTAGCCTCACCGCGCTGCGCGATGATATTTTCACGCTGTCGCTGCATGCGGAGAAGAATTTTCCGGTGCGAAAGGCACGCTCTAATCTGGACGTGCCGCTGCCTGATGGTGTGGACGATGATAGCTATATGGCGGCGCTGACGCTGCATTTGCCCCGCGTTTTTGCCGAGTTTACGCCCGATTTTGTGTTCTATCAGGCGGGCGTTGATCCCCATGCAGAGGACAAGCTCGGGCGGCTGGCGCTGTCGGACGAGGGGCTGACCATGCGGGATCGCTATGTCGTGCGCGAGGCGCGGTCGCGGGGTCTTCCTGTGGCCAGCGCACTGGGCGGCGGATATGGCGATGATCAGGCGGAGGTTGGCGCCCGGCACGCCCGGTCCATGCTGGCGATGGCGGATGAAAACGCGCGTGTTTCCGCACACACTGCCACTCTTTAGAGAGGCTTAATCTCGCCCCGCTAAGCTGCGAGGTGATGGAACGTTTTATTGTCTTTGCGCTTGCCGCCTGCGGCTTTGCCTATCTGGCTGTGCCCTCTGCTGATGAGGATGCAGCCGAGAGCGAGACGAGCGCGTCTGCATCGCGCTTTGGCAGCATTTCCCCTGCCCAATCACAATCCAACGCAGCATGGTCTGCAGGTGAGCACGTGCTGGAGCGAAAGCCGGATGGGCATTTTTACGCCTCTGCCTACGTCGATGGCGCGGATATTCGCATGCTGGTCGACACTGGGGCGAGCGTGATCGCGCTGACCGCGGATGACGCGCTGGCCGCTGGCCTGCAATGGGACGAGAGCGAAGTCCGCCATATTGGTGCAGGCGCAAGCGGCGCGGTGTACGGCGTGCCGACCCGCCTTAACGAGGTTGAGATCGGCGGCATAACCCGGCGCAACATCCCCGCCGTGATCATTCCAGAGGGGCTCAGCATATCGCTGCTCGGCCAATCCTATCTATCCAAGATTGGCACGGTCGAAATCGCCGATAATCAGATGGTTATGAGCGCGCAATAGCGCGTACTGGCGCTCGCTCACGCGGCCTCAAAAATAGATGTCGATGTAATCGGCTAGCCGGTCGCACCATTCAAATTCGCGCAAACGCCAATATTTGCGGTTCTGCGTTATGCCGAAACGCCATTGTTTATTCCCGCGGCAAAAGCGCTCATCATCTGGCGAACCGATGATCTTGATCTCGCCCTGAAACAGGAAATAGTCCGAGCCAATTTCCGAAATGCGCCCCTCCAACTTCAAGCCCGAGCCATCCTCGCCCTCTTGCTTGCCGGTCAGCCACCAGACCCCGTCTTCATCGATCGCGATGAACACCGGCCCGCGCTGCTTCCAGCCGATCCACTGCAGGGTTATGCCAGAATTACCAAACAACCGCTCAGCTGCTGCCTGATCCGTAATCTTGGTCGGCGTTTCAGGGATTTCCGCCGTCTCAACCGTGATGATCGATGGCCCCTCCGCCATATTCTTGCGGACGATGGAACGGTCGCTAAGCGCGGGCAAATCCACCGGGGCGGCATAGGCCGGTTCTTGTGGCTCCGCATGCGCCTCCACTGGGGGCTCTGGCGCGGGCTGCGGCTGTGCCACCGGAGCCAGCACCGACGGAGCGCTGTCGGCTGAGGCAACGCCTCCACTCACCAACAAGCCCCCTGAAACCAAGGCAAAAACCAGCCCCATTCGCGCATTCATTCGCTCACTCCCAGCTTGCATGGCCTTGCATGACGCAGCAAAAGACGCCACGCATTTCGCAATAAATTGCAGCGCAAGGGATACCAGAGCCATGGCCGAATTCGAAACGGATTATCTCGTTATTGGCGCTGGCGCGGTGGGGATGGCCTTCACCGACACCCTGCTCGACGAAGATCCTGATTGCCACATCACCATTGTCGACAAGCATGCAAAGCCGGGCGGACACTGGAACGATGCCTATTCCTTTGTGACGCTGCACCAGCCATCGAGCACCTATGGGGTCAATTCGGTGGAGCTGTGCACCAACAGGGTTGATGCGCATGGGCATAATGCAGGCATGTATCCGCTCGCCAAGCATGCGGAAATCCTGGCCTATTACGAGCAGCTGATGAATGAGCGTTTCCTGCCTAGCGGGCGGGTCACCTATCTGCCGCTGAGCGAGTATCATGAGGGCCATAAGGTCAAAGGCATTTTGTCGGGCGAGACCCGGCAGGTGAATGTCCGGCGCAAACTGGTGGATGGCACCTATTTCCAGACCTCGGTCCCCTCCACGCATAAGCCCGCTTATGAGATCGCGGATGGCACGCCCTTCACCATTCCCGGCGAGCTGCCCGGCCTATGGAAGGATGCGGATAATCTGCCTGAGCATTTCGTGATTCTGGGCGCAGGCAAGACTGCGATGGACACCGCCGTCTGGCTGCTGGAGGCAGGCGTTGCAGCGGACCGGATCGGCTGGGTGCGCCCGCGCGACAGCTGGATGTTCAATCGCAAGTTCCTGCAACCCGCCGAGCATCACCTTGACCGGCTAGTCGACTTCCAACGGCGGCAAATGCGCGCCGCCGCCGCGTCGGAAAGCGGCGATGAGATGTTCGCGAAACTGGGCGAAGAAGGCCTGATGCTGCGGATTGATCCGGAGACCAAGCCAGAGATGTTCCACTTTGCGGTGATCTCTGAAGGCGAGATTGCAATGCTGCGCGAGATCAGCCAAGTCTATCGCCAAGGCCGGGTCACGCGCATTGAGCCGGGCAAAATGCACTTTGCGAGCGAGGGCGTGGACGTGCCAGCACGCACCATGTTTATCGATTGCACTGCGTCGGCTGTGCCGTTTGACGCCCGCAGCAATCAGCGCCCATTCTTCGATGGCGACACGATCACCTTGCAATTGGCGCAGTCCCCATTTGTGCCTTACAGCGCATCGCTCGCTGCCTTCCTGGAGGCGAATTTCGAGACCGACGACGAGAAGAACGCGCTGACCCCGCCCGCGCCGCTGACCGACACGCCGAGCGCCTATCCAGCCGCGTTTCTGTCCAATTTGCGCAGCACCGGGCTGCTGTCCCAAAACGAAAAGACCAATGCGTTTAACGCGCGCAGCCGCTTGCACCCGACCGGCCCAGCAGTGGCCAAGATGATGGCGGAAGGCAGCCCGAAACTCGCCGCGATCGCCGACATTGGCTCGGTGGTGAAAGAATGCATGCCGGGGATCATGGCGCTGGGGATGAAGGCCTTTGCCGAGCACAACGCCGCCCCGCCGCGCGAAACCTCGGTCACGAAAAACCAGGCCTAAAACTCACCCCAAAATTGATGTGATTTTTTGTTCACGAAAAGGATAGATTTGCGCTAGTAGTTTAGCGATGATGAAACGGCGCGATCTTCTCAAAACTGGCCTAGTCGCAGGCGCGGCCTTGGCTGCACCTGCATTGCCAGCGACGCTCGCGGCGCAGCCGATCAAAGGCTCTATGCGCAACCGCAAACTGTTCGATATTGCCCAGCGTGAGCTGAACCGGGCGGGCGCGGCGATCTGGAAACGCGACATCGTGGGCATTGCTGATTTCGGCGTGCACTCGGCCCAGCGGCGGTTTCACTTCGTTAACTTGGACCGCCAAGAGGTGCAAAGCTATCACGTCAGTCACGGCACCGGCTCTGATCCAGAGCATGACGGCTGGCTCAACAATTATTCCAATGTCGAAGGCTCCAACGCGACCAGCCGCGGTGCCTATGTGACGTGGGAATGGTATGTCGGGCGCTATGGCACATCGGTGCGGCTGGGCGGACTTGACCCGACCAATGATGCGGCCCTGCGCCGCTATATCGTGATGCACCGCGCCAAATATGCCGAGCCCTCGCATATTGACCGCTGGGGCCGGCTGGGCCGTTCCAATGGCTGCTTTGCGCTGGGCGAGGAGCAATTCCGTATTGCCCTGCTCAACCTGTCTGGCGGGCGTTTGCTGTTTGCGGACAGTCTGGGCCTGAACGAGGATGGCAGCATCGCGCAGCGTCCTCAGCTCGAACCACTGCAACCGGCGCGGCCTAGCGATGTTCAACGCTACGCCCCGGGATCGTTCTAAGACGGTGTCTTATCGACCGAGCCATGCTGGGCTTGAGCTCAATATTGGATCAGCGCTCAGCGGAGTTTTGCCAGCCAGCCTTCAAGCTGCTGCCTGCGGTTCATTGTGCCTGTGGATTTACGTCGTCATTTCGGGATTTACCCCGCAATTCGAACTCAGTTTTCTGTCCATCGGATCGATTTTGGTCAGCTTCTTCCTCATGATGTTTTTCGGGATCATGATCGGCACAGCATTCTGTGCATTCTATATCGCCGTGGTCGGCGTGCCCATTGCCGCGCTGCTGCGAGACAACATCGAAAAACCCACAGCCGCATGGATTTCCGTCGCCGCCGCAACGCTCACAGCGATTGCTGCGTCTTACCTAATGGCAGGAGGGGGCTTCTCTTTGCAGGAAGCGGAGAGCCAGTATTGGCTGGCAGCGCTGCTATGCTACGCCATTCCAGCCGGCCTATTGTATCGCCAATCGGTCGTCGCCGCGCGGCAATTGAGCCAGTGGGCTAGCTAACCGCTAGCGCCTACCCCCCAACGCGCGGATCGTCCTCAATCACAATAACCTCATCGTCGCTCACATTGGTGCGATTGTCGACACGCGGCTTGTCCAGGCTCGCGAGCACAGGTTTGTCACGGCCATAGATGTCCTTGAAAGTCGACATATTGCCTTCGATGTCCGAGGCCATCGTGAAATAGGTGATGTAGGCGGGCATTTCCTTCTTGATCGGAACCTTGGTGTATTTGCCCGAGGTCGCGATCTCGACCGCCTTTTCCTTGCTCGCGCCCTTGCCCAGGATCGCCATCGTAATCGCGAGCTCCAACGCCCGCTCGGTGCGGATACAGCCATGGCTCAGCGCGCGATTGGCGTTCTTAAACAGGTGACGCGATGGCGTATCGTGGAAGAAGATCGCGTGGCGATTTGGCATCTCCAGCTTCATCCGGCCCAGCGAATTGCCCGGCCCTGGCTGCTGAACCACAGTGATCCAGCCATTCGAATTCTTGGTCGCCTTATAGCCATTGCGCCGTGCCCAAGCAGGGTTGCTCAGCACCTTATTGCCCAGCCCTTCGCCCTTCACGATTGATTGCGGCACGGTCCAGGTCGGGTTGAACACCACACCCGACACTATCTCGGCCAGCTGCGGGGTCGCGGTGCGGCCCGGCTTGCCCACGACGGTGCGATAGGTGGAAATAATCTTATCGTTCACCGTCAGGCGCAGCTGATATTCCGGCACATTGGTGATCAGATATTGCTTGCCCAGATCGCGGGCGAGCCAGCGCCAGCGGTCCATATTCGCGCGGATCAGCTTGCGTTTGGCGGGTTCGCTCGCCGGTGTCTTGGCCAGCTCTTCCTTCAGCCGCGCATAATCGGGATGGGTCGGCGCAAGCTGCGCCAGAGTGCCCGCGATATCGCCGGTCTGAACCGCCTTTTCCAGCAGATCTGCGGTGCGATAAGTGTCGCGGTCTGGATCAACCACAAACCATTGTTTGCGCGCGTCCATTGGCGTGCGGCCATCGCGCATATCCTCCACCAGCCAGCGGAAATTTTTGGACGCCAGCATGTCGAGTTCGGCCGATGGACCGGAAGCCTGCGAAACTTTCAGCGCTTGCAGGTCATAATCCGCCGGGTCGAGGCCTTCGCTGGCAATGCCTTCGATCACCGCGATCAGAGCGGCGGCGTTTTCAGCTGTCCAGGCCTGAATATTCGGCTTTGGCGTGGGATCAAGATTGCCTTGAACGACGGGCGCGGAAACACTGCCCGGAAAAGCCTCTTCAAAGCTGCCGGATTGCTCCTGCGCTGTCTCTTGAGGCGGCGTTTGCGTCTCAGCGGCTGGTTCAGCCTGCGCATCAGCAAGCAGGTCAGCAGGCTCGGCCTGCTGCGCGGAGGCGCCGCCAAAAGCGATCGCTGAAAGTGCTGCTCCAGCGGCAAGTTTGCTGAGGTGTTTGCGCATAGTGTCTTAAGCATCCCAATACGCGCCGCCCGGTGACGGCGCAGTAACCATAGTTATAAGGCTCTGAAGCCCCCCGATTCAAGCGGATGTTTATGCGATATGCCCTTTCGCTTGGCTGAATCGCTGGAGTTTACACAAATTAACGAGAGGCGCGGGGACAGCCCGTGTTCAATCGCCCTAGCGGAGCCATGCGAACGTAGACCTCCACGCGAGTTTCCAAGTGACGCGCCGCCGATGCGCCATTAGGGGATGCCGCAATGCATAGCTCCCACCGTCTCTTGCCTTTTTTGGCCGCTTTTGCCGGGGTCGGGCTGCTGTCCTTGATGGATGCCTTTATGAAGGGCGCGGCACTTGCCGCCGGGGCCTATACCGCCACCTTGCTGCGCGCGCTGATCGGGGCGGCAATGATTGCGCCATTTTGGCTGGTCCCGATGCTGAGGAAGGGCGCAGCGCGGTGGCCAGAGCGCACCGTGATGAAGCTGCATTTGGAACGCGGGATCATCTCCGCCTTTATGGCGCTCAGCTTCTTCTACGCGCTCACGAAAATGCCGCTAGCAGAGGCGATTGCCATCAGCTTTATCTCGCCGCTGATTGCGCTGTATTTTGCGCGCGCACTGCTGGGTGAGGAAATCCAACCGCAAGCGATCTATGCCAGCATCATCGGCTTTATCGGTGCGATTGTGATTATCGCCGGACAGTTCGGGCGCGCGGAAATGAGCAATGATCTCATCCTCGGTCTGATCGCGCTAATATTCTCCGCCTTGCTCTACGCCTATAATTTCATCGTCATTCGCCGCCAGTCGCAGGTTGCCGGGCCGGTCGAAGTGGCCACCTTTCACAGCGGGGTCGGCGGGCTGGTGCTGCTCATCTTCGCGCCATTCCTATGGTCCACACCAGATCCAAGCGCGGTCGGGTCCATTGCGATTGCCAGCGCCTTCACCGTCACCGGCGCAATGGCGATTGCCTGGGCCTATGCCCGGGCGGAGGCGCAGGCGCTGGTACCGATTGAATATTCCGGATTTCTCTGGGCTAGCGTGCTCGGCTGGCTGTGCTTCCGTGAGGAAGTGACGCTGACGACGCTCGCCGGCACTGCGCTGATTATCGCAGGAAGCTGGATCGCGACACGCAGGACGCAGCCGGTTTCGCCAAGCAGCAGTGCAAGCGAAACCTTTTGAGGCCAGCTAGCTGCCCTGCACCGGATAGGGCCGCTGGCTAAGCTGCTGCTGATTGCCGAAGCGGCCATTGGTCTTGTCGAGGAAGAACGCCACGATCTCTGTGCGCGTCATACCGTCCAGCCGATGACCGGACCATTCGATCCAGCGGTTCCACGCTGTCGCCGAACCATAGCCAACATTATAGGGCTCACCAATCGGCGCACCGCCCAGCAGATAGCGCCGCTGCACCGTGCGGACGACTTCAGAATCGGGCCGGCCGCGGTAGATCAGATTGAGCGACACCCACTTTGAGTCGTCATAGAAGGTGCTCATATTGCAAATCCCGTACTGCCGGGGATTGGCGAAGGCGTTCTTTACATAGCTACGGCGGCCACGATCCTTGCATCCATGATAATATCCAAGCGAACCGAACACCCGAGCAAAATACTGCCGCTCGCTCTTGTTCATGCCGGTGACCATGCGGGCCAGGCTGTTGTGCGCCTCTGCCGCTGATTTGGCCGAAAAGCGCGTACCATCATCGGGGATGCTAAAGGTCGGCAGGGCATAAGATCCATCTGCCGTTTTATCGGCTCGCGGCCCAATTGCACTACCAATCAGGCCGACCGTTTCGTCCATGACTGTGGTACAACCAGTCGCAGCGATCAACGCCGTGCCCAAAACAAGCGATCGAAAAACTCGTGTCATTTGCATATCTCCCCCGCACAATAGCCACTGCGCGCTAAGTCTTTTATTATGAATGCAAATTTAACGCAATTACGCGTCACAGATGAGTGTAGTTGCGGGTATAATCACCATCACGGCCACCGTCATAGCGAACACAAAAAAGGCCGGATCAGCGCGCAAACGCCGATCCGACCAACCCCCTTGGTAAAAGCCGGTTATGAACTCTACGGTTCGTTTCCAGCTGCGACCCGAGGGCTATTGGTTGCCCCCAATTGGACCAACGCCGCCGAGTACCCCTGTGGTGCCTCCGCCTGTTCCCCCGAAAAGGCGATGGCAGCCCCAAAACAAGCAATGACCATCATCACTGCGCCCAATAATCCGGCGCGTAAGCTGTTGATTTTCGCTTTGTGCGACTGCGCGTTTCTATTCATTTTTATCGCGTCCCTGCTGCGAAAACGCTTTTGCACCGAAGCCCGAGATTCGGAAAGTTAACTATTGTAAAATCTGAATTGGCGTGATTGCGGGGGCCACGCCGCACTTGACCTAGCGGCCAAGGTCTAGCAGGTGATCCAGCAGACATTTCTCCGGCGCGGAACCCGCCCGGAACACACCACAGACAAGGAAGAAACGCCTCGATGACACAGGTCGGCAAGGACACGCTCGCAACCCGCTCAACCCTCAATGTAGGCGGCACTGAATACGCTTACTATTCGCTCGCAAAAGCGGCCGAGCAATTGGGCGACGTCTCCAAGCTGCCGATTTCTTTAAAAGTGCTGCTGGAGAACATGCTGCGCTTTGAAGACGAGGGCTTCACCGTTGGCCGCGAGCATGCGCAGGCGATTGTCGACTGGCAGAACAACCCGGTCACCGGTAATGAGATCCAATACCGCCCGGCCCGCGTGCTGTTGCAAGATTTCACTGGCGTGCCGTGCGTGGTGGACCTCGCCGCGATGCGGGATGCGATCAAAGAGCTGGGCGGCGACACCGCCAAGATCAATCCGCAGGTTCCCGTCAATCTCGTGATCGATCACTCGGTTATGGTCGATGAGTTTGGCCATCCACAAGCGATGGAAGCCAACATGGCGCTCGAATATGAGCGTAATGCGGAGCGTTATGACTTCCTCAAATGGGGCTCGAAGAGCTTTGAGAACTTCTCTGCGGTTCCTCCCGGCACGGGCATTTGCCACCAGGTGAACCTGGAGCATATCGCCCAAGGCGTATGGTCGAGCAAGGGTACCAGCGGCGCGATGGTCGCCTATCCTGATACGTGCGTTGGCACCGACAGTCACACCACCATGATCAACGGCCTGGGCGTGCTCGGCTGGGGCGTTGGCGGGATTGAAGCAGAGGCCGCTATGCTCGGTCAGCCGATCTCCATGCTGATCCCAGAGGTCGTCGGATTTAAACTGGAAGGCCGCATGGCCGAAGGCATCACCGCCACCGACCTCGTTCTCACCTGCGTGCAAATGCTGCGCGAAGTGGGCGTGGTTGGCCGCTTTGTTGAATTCTACGGTCCGGGCGTTGCCAACCTCACACTCGCCGACCGCGCGACCATCGCCAATATGGCGCCGGAATATGGCGCAACCTGCGGCTTCTTCGGGATCGACGACAAAACGCTCGACTACATGCGCCTCACCGGCCGCTCAGAAGAAAACATCGCTCTGGTTGAAGCCTATTCGAAAGAGCAAGGCATGTGGTTCGACCCGGCGAATGAGCCAGTGTTCACCAACACACTCTCGCTCGACATGGGTTCGGTTGTGCCAAGCCTGGCCGGGCCGAAGCGTCCGCAGGACAAGGTCATCCTTCCTGAGGTTGACGAGCTGTTCAATGGCGATCTCAAGACCACTTACAAGAAAGACGCGCCGGTTCGCGTCGGTGTTGACGGCAAAGACCACGATATTGGCGACGGCGACGTCGTGATCGCCGCGATCACTAGCTGCACCAACACATCCAACCCGGACGTGCTGATCGCCGCTGGCCTCGTCGCGAAAAAGGCGAATGAGCGCGGCATGCTGCCTAAGCCTTGGGTGAAGACCAGCCTCGCACCGGGCAGCCAAGTTGTGACCGACTATCTGGTCAAGTCCGGCCTGCAAGATGATCTCGATGCCATCGGCTTTGACCTCGTCGGCTATGGCTGCACCACCTGCATCGGCAACTCTGGCCCGCTCGCTGCGCCAATCAGCGCGGCGATCAACGGCAATGACATTGTCGCGGCCTCTGTCCTGTCGGGTAACCGCAATTTCGAAGGCCGCGTTTCGCAAGACGTGCGCGCCAACTTCCTCGCATCGCCGCCGCTGGTCGTCGCCTATGCGCTGAAGGGCACCGTCACCGAAGACATCACCGCCACCCCGCTGGGCCAGGATCAGGATGGCAATGATGTGATGCTGGCCGATCTGTGGCCAAGCAATGCGGAAATTGCCGAGCACCGCGCTGCCAATATCGACCGTTCGATGTTCGAAAACCGCTATGCCAACGTCTATGACGGCGATGAGCATTGGCAGGCGATCACAGTTGAGCCATCCGACACCTATCAATGGCGCGCGGGCAGCACCTATGTCGCCAACCCGCCATACTTCGAAGGCATGGGCATGGAGCCTGCACCGATCACCGATATCGAGGGGGCAAAACCGCTCGCGATCCTCGGCGACTCGGTCACAACAGACCACATTTCGCCCGCTGGCGCGATCAAGGAAGACAGCCCCGCTGGCTCCTATCTCAACAGCAATCAGGTCGCGAAGAAAGACTTCAACTCCTACGGCTCACGCCGCGGCAACCACGATGTGATGATGCGCGGCACCTTCGCCAACATCCGCATCAAGAACGAGATGGTCCCGGGCGTCGAAGGCGGCGAGACCACTTATAACGGCGAACAAATGCCGATTTACGATGCGGCCATGAAGCACAAGGCGGATGGTACCCCGCTGATCGTGGTCGGCGGCAAGGAATATGGCACCGGTTCATCACGCGATTGGGCGGCGAAGGGCACCATCCTGCTCGGCGTGCGCGCTGTGATCGTTGAGAGCTTCGAGCGGATTCACCGCTCAAACCTTGTCGGCATGGGCGTTCTGCCGCTGCAATTTAAGGATGGCGACACGCGCAAGACCCTGGGCCTTGGCTCAGACGACAGCTTCAGCATTCGCGGTCTGGCCGATCTGACCCCGGGCCAGGACGTGACAATCGACGTGACACGCGCCGATGGCAGTACCTTCAGCTTCACCGCGCTGTGCCGGATCGATACCGCGAACGAGATGGAATATTACCGCAACGGCGGCATCCTTCATTACGTTCTGCGCAAACTCGCAAGCTAAGAAAGCAGACGCATGCAGGCTCGCAAAGCAATGATTTCGATCATGGCGGCGAGCCTGTGCCTTGCTGCTTGCACATCTGAGGCATCGGAACAGGCGGCAGTGGATACGGCAGAGGAAAGCGTCATTGCAGAGACCTCGGTCGTCGACCTCAGCGTGGATGAGCTCGCGAGTTTAATAGACGGCGGCAATATCCGACTGATTGACGTGCGGCGCGATGATGAAGTGGCCGAGGGCATTATCCCGGGCGCAGAGCACATCATGCTCGATAATTTCGATCCAGCGGCGCTTGATCTAACCGATGGGCGCGAAGTGGTACTCTATTGCCGTTCTGGTCGGCGTTCCGGCATTGCAGCGGAGAAACTCGCGGCGCACACTGGCGAGCCGGCCAAGCATTTGGGCGGCGGGATCATCGCCTGGCGTGAGGCAAATCAACCAGAAGTGACGCCGTAAGGTTGCCGGACTGGCCGACCACAGACCGGCCGCAACATCGCCATTCACGACAAAGTCAGCCGCGTGAGCGCAGTTTTCCAGAAATGCTTCTGGGAGGATGATTTCATGCAACTGTTTCTGATGACTGCACCAATGCTTGCACTGGTGGCCACGGCAGGTGCCTCGGCCCAAGATCAAACGCAACCGCAGCCCGACGTGTTGGAGAGTTCATCTCCGCAAATCGACTTTCCCGCTTTTGCCGCGCTCACAGCAGAAGTTGCTGAGCTGCGCGAGCGGCGCCTTCTGCCCAAGGATGAGTTTCTGAAGCAAGCGCTCGCCGATGGTGCCCTATTGCTCGACACCAGATCTGCCGAAGCGTTCCGGCTTGGCCATATTGAAGGCGCAGTGAACCTGCCGTTTTCGGATTTTACCGAGGAGAAATTGGCCAAGGTGATCGGCGAAAACCGTGATCGTCCGATCTACATCTATTGCAACAACAACTTTAGCGATAATGTCGAACCAATCGGCCTGAAGGCAGCGCCGCTCGCGCTCAACATCCCGACCTTCATCAATCTGGTCGGCTATGGCTATGACAACGTGTGGGAGTTGGACGGCGTGATGCCGATCGCGGACGTTCCATGGACGGGCGAGCCGATGTTTGCACAGCTTCAGCCAATCCCAGAGCAAGCCACCCCGTAATGAAAAAGGGCGGCCCCAACGCGGAACCGCCCTTTTCATCAGGAGATCGTGTGAGCGCGAAGGCTCAATAGCGAGGCTTAGCCGCCGCGCTTAATCCGAAACTTCTTGCGGCCCAGGATCGCGGCTGCCGCCAAGCCAAACAGTACTGTCATCGGCGGTGCAGGGACTTCTGTGCCACTGCTGGTGCCGCCCGAGGAGCTGCTGGAGCTCGACGAAGACGATGACGAGCTCGAAGAGCTGCTGCTTGAACTGGTTGAGCCGCCCGATGACGAGCCAGAGCTGGAGCCTGAAGAACTCGACGACGAAGACGAGCTGCCCGACGAAGAGCTGGTGCTGCTGGTCATATCGCCCGAGGTGCTGCCGCCGCTGGTCGACATGCCAGACGTTGTGCTTCCGCTGCCGCCGGATGAGGATGAGCTGCTCGATGAAGAGCTGCTGCCTGAAGACGAGGAGCTGGACGATGCGCCGCCGGAGCTGCTGCCACCTGACGATGAACCGGATGAGCTACCTGAAGACGAGCTAGAGCTGGAGCCGCTAGAGCCGCCATTGCTGCCGCCCGATGAGGACGAGCTGCTCGACGAAGAAGACGAGCTGGAGGAAGAGCTGGACGATGATCCGCCCGAGCTGCCACCGGTTGAGGTCATGCCCCCGGTTGTTGTCGAAGAGCCACTTCCGCCGCCAGAGCTGCCACTGCTGGAACCGCCCGATGACGAACCTGATGAAGAGCCGCTGCTCGAGCCAGACGAGCTGCCTGAGCTGCTGCCGCCAGAAGACGATCCGGACGAACTGCCCGAAGACGAACCTGAGGACGAGCCACTGCTCGAACCGCCGCTCGAAGTCATCCCTCCAGTTGAAGTGTTGCCACCAGTCGAAGTGTTGCCGCCAGTGGAGGTGTTACCGCCGCCGGATGAGCTGCTGGAAGAAGACGAAGACGAGCTGGAAGAGCTCGAAGAACTCGACGATGACGAGGATGAACTCGAAACATTCCCAGACGAGCTTGAAACGTTGCCCGACGAAGACGAAACATTGCCCGATGACGACGAAACATTGCCAGAGGAGCTTGAAACCTGGCCGGTTGAACTCGACACCTGACCAGTCGAGCTGCTCACTTGACCCGTAGAAGAGCTCACCTGTCCGGTCGATGTGCTGACCTGACCGGTCGAAGAAGACACATTGCCCGAAGAGCTAGACGTCGAGGTCGAAACCGCACCGGTAGACGAGGTGATCTCACCGCTAGAGCTGGTTGAGGTAACCACGCCCGAAGACGATGTGGTCGAGGTTGAATTGTCGATATCAATAATGATGTCGCCAGAGGATGAAACGCCATCGCTGGTCGTGCCGCCGCCAGAAGTCGTGGTGCTGACCACAGAGACATCGCCGCTCGACGAACCGCCGCCGCCGAAGAACCCGCCGCCAATAAAGCCGCCGCCGAAACCACCAAAGCCGCCGCTGCCGCCGATTACAATCGGAGCCGCGCTGCCCCCGCCGCGAATTGGCGGCAAGGGTGGAAGCGGTGCTGGAGCGTACGCAACCTGAGCGATGGGCGGGCACTCAGCTGGATCGAAATAAGTCTGCACAATGCGGCCTGCACCAGCGCCAGCGACTGCGCCAGCGCCTGATGCAGCGTTCGGGCCACCAAAGCCAGGCTGTTCTGGCTGGCACTCAATCGTGCGCTCTACGATACGCCGGCGGCGCTGCTCCGGTGGAGGCAGTTGACGCGTGCGTGTCTTGATCAGTTGCGGCTCGCCCTTCACCAGACGGGTGCGGGTTTCGACCAGCTTCCCATCAATATTGGTGGTGAACTGCGGATCATCCGTGTTCATCGGCTCTGCCACTCGCACGGCGCCCCCGGTCATCAGGGCGAGCCCTGCGGCGGTGGCTGATAGCTTAGCTGCGGCCAGTTTGATCGACATGAGTTACGAACCTTGCATTTGCGTGGGCGGTTAAGAGGCGGCCCATCCGCTCCTTCACCAAATCCAATCTTCTCATGATGCTTGGGCAGGGCCGTGCACAACGCGGTTAACCATGAATCGCAGCGGCTAACGCTGAAAATCCCGCCAAAAGCGTGGTTTTTCAGAGGGCCTGTCCCAGTTTGATACCGAATATGCGGACTAAGTAAGCCGCTGAGTTAGCCTGACGCGCTTAATCGCCTTCGCCAAACATGCTGGGCTGGCCATCGCCGCTGGCCCGATTCGCAGCCGTGGGCGCTGGCGAGGTCATTTCCAGATGTTCCCAACCGCCATCATTGAGCACCCGGCCGCGCGCTGTCCGCGCCAGCAGGCCGAGCTGGATCAGATATGGTTCGACCACATCCTCCACCGTGTCGCGCGGCTCTGCGAGGCCCGCCGCCAACGTCTCCACCCCCACCGGGCCACCCTTATAAGTGGTTGCAATCATGGTGAGATAGCGCCGGTCCATCGCGTCCAGGCCCAGCCGGTCAATCTCCAACCGGGTGAGCGCATTGTCCGCGCCCGCGCGCGTCACCGTGCCCTCGCCCGCGACATGGGCAAAATCGCGCACACGGCGTAGCAAGCGGCCAGCGACCCGAGGCGTCCCGCGCGATCGGCGGGCGATCTCACGCGCGCCCTGTTTATCAATGTTCAGACCCAGCAGCCGCGCCCCGCGCGTCACCACCTGATCCAGCTCATCATGGGTGTAGAAATTGAGCCGAACCGGAATGCCAAACCGATCGCGCAAAGGCGTCGTCAGCAGGCCTTGCCGCGTGGTCGCGCCGATCAAAGTGAACGGCGGCAAGTCGATCCGCACGCTGCGGGCAGACGGCCCCTCGCCAATGATCAGATCGAGCGCGCGGTCCTCCATCGCGGGGTACAGCACTTCCTCGACGACCGGGTTCAGCCGGTGAATTTCGTCAATGAACAGAACATCATGCGGCTCCAGGTTAGTGAGCAGCGCGGCGAGATCGCCGGCCTTTGCAATCACCGGCCCAGAGGTCGCACGGAAACCCACGCCAAGCTCATTAGCGACGATCTGCGCCAGCGTCGTCTTACCCAGCCCCGGAGGGCCAAAAAACAACGTGTGATCCATCGCCTCACCGCGCGATTTCGCGCTTTCAATGAACACACGCAAATTATCACGCGCGGCCTCTTGGCCGATAAATTCCTTAAGCGATTTGGGGCGCAGCGCCGCATCCGGATCGTCCGGCTGCCGGTCAGGCGAATGGATCGGTGTCTCTTCGGTCATGCGCCCTCCTCTTCCTGTGGCATGATGCAGTCGCGCACGCCCGGCCCGTCAAGCAATGTGCCCCCTGCCTCCTCGCACTCGCTTTTGCCAGAGATTTCAACCGCGCCGCTCGCGCCGAGGATAAAGGCGACCACCACCACGCCCGCCAGCAATGGCAAGAGCCAGCGCGGGATGTTCAATCCAGGGCGAAGTTCATTGTCCTGCGTCAAAACGGGTTCACCGTATAGCCGTTTTGCTGGAGCAAAGCATGAGTGTTCCTTTGGTAGTCATATTGAGTGCACAGAGTTCGGGCCGTCATGCTGAACTTGTTTCAGCATCCATCGCCCGTCACAAGGCACCTTGTGAAGCGCGATATCCAACCCTGTGTCTACATTCTGGCAAGCGGATACCGAGGCACGCTGTACACGGGCGTTACCTCTGACCTGCCCGCGCGCCTTTGGCAGCACCGCGAGGGAATCACTGGAGGCTTCACCAGCCAATATGCGGTTCACCGATTGGTTCATTTTGAGGTCTTCGGCGCAATGGACGGTGCCATCACCCGAGAGAAACAGATCAAAAACTGGCGCCGCCAATGGAAGATCAATCTGATCGAGGATGCCAACCCGCATTGGCAAGACTTGGCAGTTGATTTTGGATTTGAGCCTTTGCCGCCGCGTAGCGCTGGTGATGGATCCTGAAACAAGTTCAGGATGACGGGAAAGTGATGGCTGAAGGCTTCGATCAGTCATTTTCTGACAGCGTGGGCAATGGCGTCTTGGGCATTTGCACAATTTCGTCACCAAGCGCCAATATCGCCATCAGATATCCTTCTAGCGCCAGAACATTGCTGGCTACATCATCAAGGTGCTCTGAGTTAACCGCGCTTCCATCTGGTTTAGAGCTGTCGATCAACGCTTGTGTATAGGTGTAGAAGCTTACGATCTTCGATACCTGCTCAGGTTCCAACTCCGATAGTGAATCAGCATTTGCTTCGAAAACCCTGGTGTAGTTGCTCCGGATGTCCATGACGTAGCTGTCGCCAGTCCAAGTGCCATTGCGAACCTGATTTGCGAGTGAATGATAGCGCTCAAGATAGCGGTCGGAACGCAACAAAAAACCTATCGCCTGAACTTCTGATGCAATAGCAACGAGTGTTGACTGCCTCCGCCTTTTGCGGTCTGAAGTTTTGTCATAGAACTGAAAAGTCCACGCCAACAAGACACCGAAGGCGGCAAGTCCAAACTGCCATTCCATCACCCCGCCGCCTTTTTCAGCGCCACCCGGATCAGATCGCCTTCCTTTGCATCCTCGCCCAGCTCGCTTTGCGCGCGGGCCACAGCCTGCGCCGCGACCGCTGGTTTAAAGCCGAGGTTCTCCAGCGCGCTCACCGCATCCGCGCTCGCGCCGCCTGCTTGTGAAACTGCACCAATTGGCGCTCCCGCAATCCCGCCGCCCGGCCCAGAAGCAGGTAGCGCGCCGGCCTTATCCTTCAGCTCGTTGACAATCCGACTCGCCAGCTTCGGCCCAACGCCCTGCGCCCGCGCGACCGTGGCCGCATCGCCGCCAGCACAGGCATCGCGCACTTCGCCAGTCGACAGGGCAGAGAGGATCGCCAAGGCCACCTTGCTGCCCACCCCTTGGACGGTGGTGAGCAGGCGGAACCAATCGCGCTCTGCGCTTTCGGCAAAGCCGAGCAAGCGCATATCATTCTCGCTGACCTGCAAATCAGTGTGGATGGTGCAGGCCTCACCCACCTCGCCCATGGCGCCAAGCGTTTTGGTGGAGCAATGGACCAGATAGCCTACGCCCTGAACATCGACGATGGCCCAATCCTCGCCCGTTTCATCGAGGCGTCCGGATAATTTCGCGATCATACTCGTGTTCCCTTGGACATGGTTTGTTCCTGCCTTAACCGCGCGGCTTTGACCAGAGGAAGTTGATTGGTTGTCCAGAAGAGTATTGGTTTTCCTACCTCAGGGGCGATCGCTATAAACTTGCCCATGCAAACCGCCCCGCTCTTCGCACCTTTCACGCTTAATCGGAATTTCCGATCAATGGGGGCACCGGTGATCGATTGCTTTTCTTCTTCTAGACTGTGTTCCAGCCGTTCCAAGCGTGCGTCACGCACGATGAACCGAGCCGTCCGCTCCCTCCACCAGTCCACCCGGAGCCTACCGGGACACCATCCGGGTGGACGGGTGGAAGGAACGGTAGCCATGCAACCAGAACAGACGCGCAGCCAAAGGTGGACAAACGCGGCGAGATTGGCGAATTGGGCGGCTATGAGTTGGAACACCTTCGGACGCGCATTGCGCTTCACCACTTGGGGCGAGAGCCATGGACCGGCATTGGGCGTGGTGCTGGACGGGTGCCCGCCGGGCATTGCGCTGAGCGAGGCAGACATTCAGCCGTTCATGGACGCGCGCAAGCCGGGCACGAGCAAGTTCACCACTCAGCGCAAAGAGGCCGATCTGGTGCGAATCCTCTCTGGCGTGTTCGAAGGCAAAACCACCGGCACGCCGATCAGCATGATGATCGAGAACACCGATCAGCGCAGCAAGGATTACGGCGAGATCGCCAAGAGCTATCGCCCTGGCCATGCGGACTACACCTATGATGCGAAATACGGACATCGTGACTATCGCGGCGGCGGGCGCAGCAGCGCACGCGAGACCGCGGCACGAGTGGCGGCGGGCGCGGTGGCGCGGCTGATCATCCCAGAGGTCACCATCACCGGCTTCGTGTGCGAGCTGGGCGGGGACAGGATCGACCGCGAGGCGATCAACCTCAGCGAGATCGGCAACAACCCGTTCTGGTGTCCAGACAGCTGGGCGGCGAAACGCTGGGAAGAGCTGGTCGATACAGCGCGCAAGGACGGGTCATCGCTGGGCGCGGTGGTCGAATGCGTGGCAACGGGCGTGCCCGCCGGATGGGGCGCGCCGGTCTATGCAAAGCTAGACAGCGATCTGGCCGCCGCAATGATGACGATCAACGCAACCAAGGGCGTGGAGATTGGCGATGGGTTCGAGGCAGCGCGGCTGACCGGAGAGCAAAACGCCGATGCGATGAGCCCGGGCACAGATGGCACTCCGCAATACGTCAGCAACCACGCAGGCGGCACGGCGGGCGGCATCTCAACCGGACAGCCTGTGGTGTGCCGCACGGCGTTCAAACCCACCAGCTCGATCCTGACCCCGGTGGACTCGATCAACTCCGATGGAGAGGCCACCAAAGTCCGCACCAAGGGGCGGCACGACCCGTGCGTCGGCATTCGCGGCACGCCGGTGGTGGAGGCGATGATGGCGCTGGTGTTGGCCGATCACAAACTGCTGCACCGTGCTCAAGTAGCGTGAGCGATAGCATGACCAGGCGCATGCAGGTTGGCGGTGAATAACATGCAGGCTTGCAATGCGGATTGGCGCGCAGCGCAGGCGCGGCGCAGACTACCAAACAGCCCTGGCTTTCGACCAACGTCAATTGCCACTTCACCCACCATTGGCTAGCTAGAACAACGCTTTGACCCCTCCCCACGAACAAGCAGGTATCCCCATCCGCTCTTCCCCCTCACAGCAATCAGACCTCCACCTCGAAAGCGCCTCTGGCAGTATGGACGAAGGAGATGCTGAGCTGGCTCCCGTGACCACGAACGAAGAGGTAGAGCCGGTGATCAATCCGCGCGCCCTCGCCCGTGAACTCGCAGCATTCCGGACACCGCGCGTCTCGCGCAGCATCTGGGAAGTGGCCTCTACCTTTGTGCCGTTTGCGGTACTGCTGGGCGCGATGCTGTTCGCGGTGCAGGCGGGGCATTATGCCGCCTTTGCGCTGACGCCGCTCGCAGGAATGCTGCTGCTGCGCCTGTTCATCATCCAGCATGATTGCGGGCATGGATCGTTCTTCAAGAGCAAGACCGCCAACACCTGGCTCGGCCGCTCCATCGGCGTGCTGACGCTGACCCCGTATGATTGCTGGAGGCGCAGCCACGAGCTGCATCATGCCAGCACGGGCAACCTCGATGCGCGCGGGTTTGGCGATGTCGATACGCTGACCGTGCGCGAATACCGGGCAAAGAGCTGGCTTGGGCGGTTTGGATACCGGCTCTATCGCCATCCGATTGTGCTGATGGGCATTGGCCCGGCCTATCTGTTCCTGCTCAGGCACCGCCTGCCGATCGGGCTGATGAAGGACGGATGGGTCTATTGGATCAGCGCCCTGGCCACCAATGCCGTTGCCGCAGCGCTGCTCATTACGCTGGGCCTGATCTTTGGGGCCTATGTGACCGCAATCGTGTTCCTGCCAGTGCTGCTGACCGCCGCATCGGTTGGCGTATGGCTGTTCTATGTCCAGCATCAGTTTGAGGATGCGCATTGGGACACGCGCGAAAACTGGTCCTATCACGAATCGGCAATTGGCGGCAGTTCCTATCTACACCTGCCAGCTGTGATGAATTGGTTCACCGGCAATATCGCGATCCACCACATCCACCATCTGGTCAGCCGCATCCCGTTCTACCGGCTGCCCACCGCGCTAAAGGCACACCCGGAGCTAGCGGAGATCAACCGCGTTGGCCCGCGCGAAGCGGTCAGCTCAATGTGGCTGGCGCTATGGGATGAGGATCGCCGCAAATTGATCAGCTTTCGCGAGGCCAAACGGCTCTCAATCTGAGCAAAGAACGCGGAAGTTCCAAGACGGTGAAGTGCGCAATTGGCCTTGCGACAAATCGATCCTGTCAATCAATCAGCGCATATTAATCGATTAGACAGATCACACTCAAACCGTCATCTTCTGCTCATAACCTTGGCTCACCCCCGAGTCTCAACTGGATAGGAGAATCCCGATGGATGCAAAGACTGGTGAAATGAATGGCTGCCCCTTTAATGGCGATGGCACGATGCGCTCGCTTTTGGGCCGGACCAATCGCGATTGGTGGCCAGAGGCAACTCAGCTTGAAATCCTCACTCAGGAAGGTCGCGACGCCAATCCCTATGGCGACGACTTTGACTATGCCGAGGCTTTCAACACAATCGATTACAGCGCGCTGAAGGCAGACCTGACCGCGCTGATGACTGACAGCCAGGATTGGTGGCCAGCGGATTATGGCCACTATGGTCCGTTCTTCATTCGCATGGCGTGGCACGCAGCCGGCACCTATCGCACCGGCGATGGCCGCGGCGGCGCAGGCAGTGGGCAACAACGGTTTGCCCCGCTCAACAGCTGGCCAGACAATGGCAACCTCGACAAGGCGCGCCGTCTGCTGTGGCCGATCAAGCAGAAGTACGGCAAGAACATCAGTTGGGCTGACCTGTTCATCCTCACGGGCAATGTCGCGATTGAATCAATGGGCGGCCCGGTATTTGGCTTTGGCGGCGGACGTGCGGACGTGTTCGAGCCGGAAAGTGTCTATTGGGGCACCGAAGAGCAGTGGGTGAACGAAGGCGTTGCCACTCGCATCCGTCCCGATGACGGTGCAGAGATCGAAAACCCGCTGGCAGCAATCCAGATGGGCCTGATCTACGTCAATCCAGAAGGACCGGGCGGCAATCCTGATCCGCTGCAATCGGCCCGCGACATGCGCGAAACCTTCGCCCGGATGGCGATGAATGATGAGGAGACCGTCGCATTGACCGCTGGCGGCCACGCATTCGGCAAGGCGCATGGCGCGCAGCCTTCCGACACATTTGGCGGCGCTCCAGAAAGTGAAGAACTGCACCAACAAGGTTTGGGTTGGCTGGTCGACGAGGAAGAGATTGCCAAGGGGCACATCACCACCTCTGGCATCGAAGGCGCTTGGTCGAACAATCCGACTGCATGGTCGCATGACTACTTCCGGATCATGTTCAAATATGACTTTGAACTGGTGCACTCACCAGCCGGCGCTCAGCAGTGGACGCCAATCGATCCTGAAGAAGCCGACATGGCGCCGGACGCTCGCGATCCTTCGAAGAAGGTTCCGACCATGATGACCACTGCCGATATGGCGCTGAAGATGGATCCGGAATATCGCAAGGTTTCCGAGCGCTTCCTGGCCAACCCAGAGCAGCTGGATGACGCATTTGCGCGCGCATGGTTCAAACTGTGCCACCGCGATATGGGTCCAAAGGTCCGCTATATGGGTCCAGAGGTTCCAGAAGAAACCCTGATCTGGATGGACGCCGTTCCTGCCGGAACTGAGCCTGCTGAGAGTGCGGTTAACGCATTCAAGTCGGACATCCTTGGCAGCGGCCTGACCGTCAGCGAGCTGGTCAAAGCAGCATGGGCCTCAGCTTCAAGCTATCGCAATTCGGATCACCGCGGCGGCGCCAACGGTGCCCGTGTGCGGCTCGCCCCGCAAAATGGCTGGGCGGCAAACGATCCGGATGAGCTGGGCAAAGTACTCGCCAAGATCGACGAGCTGCGCGGCGACATCTCAATGGCCGATGCCATCGTGCTGGCTGGGTCGGCTGCGGTTGAGAAAGCCGCTGCGGACGCTGGCCACAGCGTAAGCGTTCCGTTTGCTGGCGGCCGCGGCGACGCGACCGACGATCAGACTGATGCGGAAAGCTTTGAGCCGCTGGAGCCGTTTGCTGATGGCTTCCGCAACTACCTCAAGACGAAGGCTAGCGTGCGGACCGAAGAAATGCTGATCGACCGTGCGCACCTGCTCGGCCTGTCCATCCCGGAAATGACCGTTCTGGTCGGCGGTATGCGGGCGCTTGGCGCGAATGCTGGAGGCACCAGCCACGGCGTGTTCACTGACCGCGTTGGTCAGTTGACCCCGGACTTCTTCACCAACCTGCTCGACATGGGAACCAAGTGGACCCCGGTCGATGGCAGCGGCGATGAAGAATACATCGGCACGGACCGCAAGACCGGCGCCGAGAAATACCGAGCCACCCGTACGGACCTCGTCTTCGGCTCCAACTCTCAGCTGCGCGCGCAGGCAGAAGTCTATGCCGAGGCTGGCAATGAAGCGAAGTTCGTCGCCGACTTCGTCTCGGCATGGACTAAAGTCATGAACGCAGATCGCTTTGATCTGACCCATGCGAAATACCACGGCTGATCGGGCACAAGCCTGATCGGGTCGCAAGAAAGCCCTCGGCAGAAATGCCGGGGGCTTTTTATTTGGGACTTTGGGATGGGTCAGGAGGTTGATAGGGCCGCGCTGCCCTACGTCTCTACCGCTGCCGTTTCAGAACCAGATAGAGCGCACCTTCGCCGCCGTGGCTGCGATGCGCGGCTCTAACCGCAGAGATTGCGCCAGCATGCGGTCCAGCGGCAAGCCAATCGAGCAGTTTAGCTCTGATCGCACCGCGTTTTTGCCCGCGATCCGCCGGATCAACCGGACGCGAACGCCCCGCAATCACCAATACGACCCGCGCATCCATCGCCCGCGCTTGGTCAAGCCCGCTGGAAAGCCGCGTGTAAGCACTGTCGAGCGTGTGGCCATGCAAATCGAGAGTGTAGTCGGGCACAATGCGCCCAGTTTTGAGTTTGCGATCCCAATGCCCATCAAGACTGGACGGGGCCGCCTTTGGCTGCGGGGCGGCAATAACCTGAGCGGCGGCGCGCGGGAGTTTCTTGGACTGCTTGCGCATTGGCGAGACCGGCTGCGGCGCTTTCAAGCCAGTCTTGGGTTTCGTCTTGGTCTGCACGCCAGCGGCTGGCTCTTGCGGCATCACAGGCCGCACGCGTCCCTCTAGCGGGGTTACGCTCTGCGCCAAATGCGCCCAAGCAGCAGCCTCTTGCTCATTGAGGCCGCGCGGGACGCTCATCGGTTGCTGTGGCGTTCCACTACGCCGCGCGGAAGCAGGATGAGCGCTTGGCCGCGCCCGCTCATGCCGCCAGCGATCTGACGCGCGTCTTCGCCCGCACCCCAAAAGGTGTCGAAGCGGTTCGGACCTTTGATTGCCCCACCTGTATCCTGCGCAATCCATAGGCCATCGGCGACATCGCGGTCGAGATCGAGCCAGACGGGCGCACCGTAAGGCACAAAGCGCGGGTCAACAGCGACCGAGCTTTCCCGACGCACCGGAATACCAAGCGAACCCAAGGGGCCATCACCAGTCAGCTCACGGAAGAAAATCCAGCTTTTGTTGAGGCGCATCAGCTCGCGGCCTTCCTCTGGATTTTCCCGGATATAGGCCATGATGCCTTGCATGGAGCCAGCATATTTGCCCGGCCCCTCGCCGATCAAACCCCGGTCCCGCATGACCCGGCCAACGCCGACATACTCACGCCCATTCTGCCCGGCGTAACCAATGCGGATCACTTCGCCATTAGGCGTCCGCAGGCGTCCGGAGCCCTGAATTTGCAGGAAGAAGAGCTCAACGGGATCGGCGGCCCAGGCGATGACGGGCACACGGCCGTCTAGCGCGCCCTCTTCAATTTCGCGGCGCTCGTAATAGCGCACAAATTCGCCCGCTTCATTGGTGCGTCCCAGCGGCGGACGCCCTGTGCGCTCTGCCTCGGGAATATCCGCCGTCCATCCGCGTTTCAGATCGCTCGGCATCGCATAGATCGGCGTCTGAAAACCAGGAGCCCGCGTGCGGCTTGCGCGGATTTCAGGTTCAAAATATCCGGTCGCAAAGGCCTCGCCTGTGCCGACAATCGCGGTTTCAAAATAAGTGGCAAAGAAAGTGTCGGCGGTGCCGCGATTGCGGGGGGCAGCCTCGCACGCTCGCTGCCAATCGCTGGGCCGGGTCAGGCCTGTGGTGTCCTCGCGCCGCAGCAGGCTGGGGCAGCTTTCGATAAATGAGCGCAGAGCCTCCTCTGCATCCGCCTGAGCATAGCCAAGCCCAGACACGAATGGGCCAGGCTTCACGCCCGCCATCAGCGCGCTGGTCGGCGCAGGCCCAGTGGGAGCAGGCGGCGCAGTGGGCGCGGTCACAGGTGGCGGCGGTGTCGTAACAACCGGGCCGCTTGGCGCGTTGCTTTCAGGGATTACGCGAACGCAGCCGGACAAGAGGACAGCGATCGCCAGAACCAGGCCTGTGCGCATTGTACTCTCCTTAGGGTCAGTGTCCGGTGAGGCTAATACTTAGCCTTCGTCGGTTTCGTCGAGCACCCAGTTTGGATCTTTATCGCTCACATTGCGTGAGAACACCCAGATGTCGCGGCTTTCGATCGCATCGTCTAGCGAACCGGCGATCATGTTGCCGTCCTTATCGCGCGTAACAGCCGCGATATCGGCCACGAACAACAAAGCGATCCGGGCCATCCGGCCATCGAGCTGCGCAGAGTGGATTTTCGTCTCTTCGATCCGGATCAGCTTGTTGTCGAGGGTGTGGTTAGCAGCCTCACGCTCATCAATAGCCGCGGAAAAGCCTTCAAACACATCATCATCGCACAGATCGCGCAGGGTCTCACGGTCGCCCTGCCAGAATGCCTCAAGCACCATGGTGTAGGCTGCGCGTCCGCCCTCTAGGAAAGAGGTGAGGTCAAATCGGCTGTCCGCCGCCGCGATCTCACGGATGCCGCGTTCGACCGCTGGTAATACGCCTGTGATCTCTGGTTGAGGATTGGCAGCCACCGGCACCGCCGCCGGGCTGGGCGGGGTGTGTGGCGGCTGTTTTCCGCTCGGCTCAAACCGGTTTGGAACCGATTCCTCTTCATGCTCTGCACGGCGGCCAAGCACCGAATAGAGACGCAGCCCCAAAAACGCGGCGATCATGGCGAGGATGATAATTTCAACAATCACGTTTGTAATACCCGGTTGGTTTGGGATCACGCGGGCACGCGATCTCCGATTCCTATATACCTTAAGTGCCTTAAATAGGCGCTAAATACAAATCGACAACGACCTTTCACGTACCCGTTAAAGGTTTTTGCGTGCATCTCATCCGGTTGCGAGCACGGCTCGCGCCTGCTAGGCGCGCCGCCAACCGAATACCCGATTACCCTGCGCGCTGTGCAGGCTTCACATTATCCATGATGGAAAGAGCTTAAAAATGGCCGAAGAAGGCGACATCCTAACCGATCTCAACAATCCAGCAGCCGGCGCAAATGGCGCCGATAATCAGCCCGCAGCGGGCCTGATTACGCAATATGTCAAAGACTTGTCGGTCGAAAACCCGAATGCGCCAGACGTCTATCAATGGCAGGATCAACCGCAGATCGACGTGCAGTTCAACATTGGCGCTGAGCAAGTGAACGAGAATGTTCACGAGATCACTTTGAAAGTGAACATCGACGCCAAGACCGAGCAAGGCAGCGCCTATTTGGTAGAGCTGGCCTATTGCGGCCTCATCGGTGTGCGCAATCTGCCTGAAGACCAGACCCATGCGTTCCTGTTTGCCGAAGCACCGCGCCTGCTTTTCCCATTCGCTCGCCGCGTAGTTGCCGATGCCGTGCGTGACGCTGGCTTCCCCCCACTGCTGATGGATCCGATTGATTTCAACGGTCTCTATCTTCAGCAGCTCGCTCGAAAGCAGCAAGAAGAAGCAGCCGCTGGCGGTGCGCCTGCTGGCGAGGCGTAAGGCAGCGTTCTGCTTGGCTCAGCTCACAGGCTTTCAAACCGCTAGACCTGTGATAGGGCTGGTGCAGCCATGAGCCTGCTTAAAAATGTCGGAACCATTGGCGGGTTAACCCTCGCCAGCCGGGTCGCTGGGATGGCGCGCGAGATGATTTTCTCGCGTGTCCTCGGTGCCAATGACATCACTGACGCCTGGTTTCAGGCCTTCATCATCCCGAATGTGTTCCGCCGGCTGTTTGCCGAGGGAGCCTTTTCGGCTGCCTTTGTGCCGATGTTTTCCAAACGCCTGCACGGCGAAGGCGGCATGGAAGAAGCGCGCTCGTTCAGCGCTGATGTGCTGAGCGTATTCTTACCAGTACTGATTGCGCTGGTGGCGATATTTGAGCTCGCCATGCCGGGCGTCATCTGGCTGCTCGCAGAAAAGCCAGTTGACGAGAACACCTTCCCGATTGCGGTCGATTTCGCCCGGATCATGTTCCCCTATATTGTGCTGGTCAGCTTGGTGACATTGTTCACCGGCATGCTCAATTCGGTCTCTCGCTTTGCGCCCGGAGCCAGCTTTCCGATCATATTGAATCTGGTGCTGATCGCTGCCTTGCTAATCGGCGAGCGCTGGATGGCAACCGGCGCCAGCCTAGAGCAGGTCGCCTATGGGATCGCCTGGGCCGTCACCGGTGCAGGCGTGATGCAGCTTGCCTGGCTCTATTACTGGGTCAGGGTTGAGGGCTTCGAGGTCAAAATGCGCCTGCCGCGTCTGACACCGGAGGTGAAACGGCTCGGCATCATCGCTCTGCCTGCTGCGATTGGCGGCGGCGCTTATCAGATCAACACTCTGGTCCAGCTCTATTTTCTCAACCAGTTGGAGACCGGCGCGGTCAGTTATATGAATTATGCCGACCGGCTCAATCAATTGCCGCTCGGAATCATCGGCATTGCCTTATCGACCGCGATCCTGCCAACCTTGTCCAAATTCGTCGGCAGCGACAATCACGATGGCGCATCGCAAATCCAGTCTGACGCGATCGAACTCTCAATGCTGCTGACGCTGCCCGCCACAATTGCCCTCGCGATTTGCGGCGTGCCGTTTGTGACGATGATTTTTGAAGGCGGGCGTTTCGCGATCGAGGATGCCAACCAAACGGGCGCTGTGCTGACCGCACTGGTGATGGGCCTGCCTGCATATGTGCTGATCAAAGTGCTGGTGCCGAACTTTTATGCGCGCGCCGATACGAAGACGCCGGTTTACACCGCCTTCGTCGCGCTCTTTGTGTTCATCACCTACAACATCCTGTTCCTGGAAACATATGGCGTTGTCGGCGTCGCCTTGGCCAGCGCGGCCGGTGCGTGGATCAATGTCACAATCCTCTATGTGATCCTCGCCATGCGCGGGCACTACCGCGCCAATTGGCAGCTGGTCGGTCGAATCCTGCGGCAGCTCATCGCCGCCGCCGCAATGGGCGCGGCGCTGTATTTTACCAGCGGCATGCTGTCCGATTATTACTCCGCTGGCATCTTTGCGCGTTTGTTTGCACTCGCGGTGCTGGTCGGCGCGGCGGCAATCGTCTATTTCACCTTGGCTTTCGCTCTGGGGGCGCTCGACCGCGAACGGATCGCCAAGCTCACCCGCAAATCAACCTAAACTGAAAGAGCCTATTTCCCATGCAAGTCGTCTCCGGCATTCAGCCTACCGGCAATCTTCACCTCGGCAATTACCTGGGGGCGATCCGCAATTGGGTGAGCATGCAAGACGACATTGGTGACGATGGCCAATGCCTGTTCTTTCTGGCCGATCTGCACGCAATTTCACTGCCGCATGATCCGGTCCAGCTTAAGCGGTCGACGCTTGAGATGACTGCTGCCTTGGTCGCTTGCGGGGTCGATCCGTCACGCTCGGTTCTGTTCAACCAAGCGCAGGTTCCAGCCCATGCAGAAATGCAATGGCTGCTGAATGGAACGGCGCGGATGGGGTGGCTCAACCGCATGACTCAGTGGAAGGATAAGTCGGGCAAAAACCGTGAAGGGCAATCGATTGCCCTGTTCACCTATCCTGTCCTGCAGGCCGCTGACGTCTTGCTGTACCAGGCGACTCATGTGCCGGTTGGCGATGATCAGAAGCAGCATCTGGAGCTAGCGCGCGACATTGCGCAGAAGTTCAACACGGATTTCGCCTCTGAAGATGCGCCGGTCTTTACCCTACCCGATCCTTACATTCCGCCAGAAGCCGCGCGGATCATGTCGCTGCGCGATGGCACAGCCAAGATGAGCAAATCTGATCCGTCGGATCTCAGTCGTATCAACCTGACCGATGATGCTGATACCATCATGAAAAAGGTGAAGAAGGCAAAGACGGACCCAGAGCCGCTGCCAAGCGAGCTGGAGGGGCTGGAAGGCCGCGCAGAGGCGCTGAACCTTGTGAGTATCTTTGCCTCGCTGGCCGGCATCAGCAAGGAACAGGTTCTGGTTGATTTTGGCGGCCAGGGTTTCGGAGCGTTCAAGCCTGCTCTCGGCGAGCTTCTGACTGAGAGTTTTGCGCCGGTTACCGCCCGTTTCCGGGAGCTGATGCAGGACCGTGAAGCGCTCGATGCGATCCTTGCGAAGGGAGCGGCGAAAGCGCGCGAGCGCAGCGCGCCGACACTAAAAGCAACCTATGAGGCGCTTGGTCTGGTGCGTGGCTAGGCACAGCTGCAATCGCGATAAATCATATTTTGCACGCTTAAAAGCACGCGATTCAGTCATTACGCGTTCAAAATGCGTTCAGGCCACGTCTTTACACTTAGGCCTGCTGATGACAGCTTGCCGACTCGATGATGGGATTCGCACCAGGACTTTATAGTGCGAATGAAGGGAAATGGCGGCGGCAAACCATGAGCCTTTGAAAGCCATGTGAGTGATAAGAGGTAATGCCATGACCAATTCCGATACTTCCTCGGCGAAAACGCCAGGCCGCGCGCTATTGAGGCGTTTGGGACGTGCGAGCGTGCCAGTGCTGCTGCTAAGCCTCGCAGCCTGCGCCACGCCGTTTAAGGCCGATGTCTCGCGCTTCCAAAGCGCGCTGCCCGCTCCAACCGGTCAGACCTTTGCAGTCGTCGCCGACGATCCGAAGCTCGCGGGTGGCTTAGAATTCGCGCAATATGCCGATTTCGTGGAATCAGAGATGGAGCGGCTCGGATATTCGCAGGCTGCGCCTGAAGCAGCGAACCTGCTGGTACGTTTCGATTATGGGATCGACAAAGGACGCGAGAGAATTCGCACCACGAACGCTGGGTTTCGCAGTGATCCCTTTTTCAGCCCCTGGTACCGCGGATTTGGCCGGCGCGGCTTCTACCGCGGTCGAGGTTTCCATCGCAGCCGTTTTGGCGGCGCCTGGGGATTTGGTTTCTATGATCCGTGGTTCGGCGGACCAGAAGTGCGCAGCATCACAGTCTATACCAGCGGTATCGATATGAAGATCGACAGCACGGCGACCGGCGAACGCTTGTTTGAAGGTAAGGCTGAGGCCGTCTCCAGCTCAAACCGATTGCAATATCTGGTTCCGAATCTGGTGGATGCGATGTTCACAGACTTCCCCGGCAATTCGGGCGAGACTTTGCGCATCACCATCAAGCCAGAAAGCAAAAAGGTCCGCCGCACCGACTAGTCGGAAGGCCGATCACCCCTTTCCCTTGGACGGGATTGAAGAGGCGGTGCTGGAGACGGCGCCGCCTTTTTTGCGTTTGGAGCGCTGCTAAAGCTTTTCGTGGCCGCCGGTGGAACCAAATCCGCCCGCGCCGCGCTTCGTTGCGTCAAGCTCTTCTACCTCCACCCAGGCACCTTGCGTAACAGGAGCCAGCACCAGCTGAGCAACCCGGTCACCGCGCGCAATTGCGAAGGGTTCACCGCCGTGATTGATCATGATGACTTTTAGCTCACCGCGATAATCAGAATCGATTGTACCGGGCGTATTGGGAACGGTAATCCCATGCTTCAGTGCGAGGCCGGAGCGCGGGCGCACCTGAATTTCAAACCCTTTGGGAATGGCGACCGCGAGGCCGGTTGCAACGGCATGGCGCGCACCTGGATCAATGATGACATCTTCTGCCGCGACAATGTCCATGCCTGCGGCGCCGTCCGTGGCGTATGCTGGCAAAGGCAAGCCTTCACCGTGAGGCAAGCGTTTGAGTTCAACGGAAATTGGCACAGATGGTTCTACTCCGGCGCCCGGAGCACCCGGCTGACCGCTCATTCGGCGGCCTCAGCGGTCAAAGTCTCTGCGATACGCTCTACCAGAGCCAGCGCAACCGCGCGTTTGGGCATCTTGTCGAGGCTCTCCACCCCTTCGCTTGAAACGATATGTACGGTGTTTTCATTGCCGCCCATCACATCGCCGGATACATCATTGGCCACGATCCAGTCGGCGGCCTTGCGCTTGCGCTTCTTCTTAGCGTTTTCGAGCACATTTTCGGTCTCAGCCGCAAAGCCGACGACCAATTCTGGGCGGTTTGAACCGGCGGCAAGATTTGTGAGAATGTCTGGATTTTCGGTAAGCAGCAATGCGGGAGGAGCCGAGCCGCGCTTCTTCATCTTCTCAGACATGTATTCTTTCGGTTTCCAATCGGCCACGGCCGCCACCATCACGGCTGCGTCTGCGGGAAGAGCCGCTTTCACCCGCTCTGACATTTGCGCAGCGCTCTCGACATCAATCCGGTCAACACCGGCGGGCGTTTGCAGGGCAACTGGCCCAGCCACCAGAGTGACCTTTGCGCCCAGCGCAGCGGCAGCAGCGGCAATGGCAAAACCTTGCTTACCGCTTGAGCGATTGGCGATGTAGCGCACCGGATCGAGCGATTCCCACGTTGGCCCGGCGGTCACGAGCACATGGCGTCCCTCAAGCGGGCGGTAGTTCGGATCAACATCAAAACCGCCGCCGCCCAGCGCATCATCCAGCGCGGCTTGAACGCCGTCCTCCAAGGATGCCACTGGCCCGGTCAGCTCAGGCGCGGCTTTGCGTTTGTCGACTTCGTGGTTGATCGCACTTGGATCCATCGGCGGCGCAGCGCCCGCTCCGCCCTTCTTGGCCAACAAAGGCCCGCCAAAGTCCGGATTGAACTCAGGCGCTTCTTCGATCTCACCGTCTTCGGCCAACTCCGCCGCCTCGGCATCATCGAGATCAGCCGCTTCGACATATTCGGTCTCGATCTCTTCATGCGTGCGCTTTGCGGTGGAACGCGGAATGATCATCGACAACAGGCCGCCCAGACCGCCGCTTTTGCTCTCCGGGTCTTCTTCTTCGTACTCCGGTTCAGGCTCAATCGCCTCCACCTCATACTCGTCGTCCGGTCCGTCATTGGCAGGCACAGCAACGGGAGTGGCCGCTGGTGCGACCGGCTCTTCAACTTCAATGTCAAAGTAAGACGCAATTTCGCGCCAGATCGCATCCGGCTCTGGCAGGCGGCCATAGCCAAACTCGCCGCAGGCCATCGGCCCCTCATCGGGGTCCAGCACATTGACACCCGCCTGGCGCAGCCATTCGATATTGCGCTGGGTTGCCTCATGCTCCCACATGCGCACATTCATCGCCGGCACGGCCATAACTGGCTTGTCGGTCGCCAGGATCAAAGTGGTCGCCAGATCGTCTGCGATGCCAGACGACATTTTGGCCAAGAGATCGGCAGTCGCCGGGCAGACGACCACAAGGTCAGCCTCACGGCTCAGCTCGATATGACCCATCTCGATCTCGTTCTTGAGATCCCAGAGATTGGTGTAAACTTGATTTTCGCTCAAAGCGGCGAGCGACATGGGCGTGACGAATTGCTGACCACCTTTGGTCACAACGCAAGTGACATCGCCGCCGCCTTTGCGGATCAGGCGCACCAGCTCGCAAGCCTTGTAAGCGGCAATTCCGCCGCCCACGACCAACAGGATTTTCGGCCGTGCTTCGGTCATTTTTGCGTCCTCACACATAGACTTACACATGGGCCGGGCAAGCAAACAATCACTCGCGTCACTCCCTCACATCACATTAACGCTGTTTCAGAACCTAGACGTACAGCGCCCTTGGGCCAAGCCCAAGCGAGTTCCTTGGGATACAATGGTTAATTAAGCCTGATCAATGGGACATTAAATCGAGTAAAATCAGCGATAATTTAACCGATCAAACCCAGCGCCATCGCCCCAAACATTGCGCCTGCCCCGGCAACGCCCGCAACGAGGTACCCAAGCACACTGCCGCCCTGCCGCGGTTTGCGGTCGGTCATCAATGGCACATCGGGCAGCGGAGGCTGTTCTGGCGCGCCGCCTTTCGCTGGGAAGCGGTCCTCAATCCGGCGGATCAAACCGGGCAGACGCAGGAAGGTTTGCGTGTCTTCTTTAATCCGTTCGGCAACCGCGGCCTCTGGCCCCAATTCGTCCCGGATCCAGCCGCGAACATAGGGCGCCGATGTGTCCCACATATTGATCTGAGGGTTGAGCTGGGTCGCGATGCCTTCGACCATCACCATCGTTTTTTGCAGCAGCAGCAGATGCGGCTGCGTCTGCATGTCAAAATCCCGCGTGATCGCAAACAGCCCGTCGAGCATTTGTCCAACGCTCAGCTCGCTCACCGGCTTGCCGCGCATTGGTTCGCCAACGGCGCGCAATGCGGTCGCAAATTCGCCAACCGAGTGGTAGCTCGGCACATATTGCGCCTCGAAATGAATTTCGGCTACGCGTTTATAATTGCCCGTCGTCAGGCCATAAAGGATCTCTGCGAGCCATTGCCGCGCGCGGCGATCAATCCGTCCCATGATGCCAAAATCAATCGCGACAATCGTGCCGTCTTCTTCAACGAACAGATTGCCCTGATGCATATCGGCATGGAAGAAGCCGGCGCTGATCGCCTGCGTCAGAAAGGATATCACCAGGCGTTCGGCGATATGCGGCAGGTCGTGCCCCTGCGCTTTCAGCTCTTCAATCCGGCTGATCTTGACCGCGTTGATCCACTCAACCGTCAGGACCCGGCCATTGGTGCGGTCCCAATCGATCTCTGGAATGCGGTATCCTTCGATCCCGGCCATGCCCTCGGCCAGCTCTGATGCAGAGGCCGCCTCGCGCCGTAGATCAAGCTCGCTATTGGTCCAGCGTTTGAAATTGGCAATCGTCAGGCGCGGACGCAGCCGCTCCGCCTCTCCGCCAAAGGCCTCAAGGTGCGCCGCCGCCCATTCATAGGTTTGAATATCACGCGCAAATTTTTCGCGAATGCCAGGCCGCAGCACCTTAATCGCAACTTCGCGGCCATCCGTGGTCACACCCTTGTGAACCTGAGCAATGGATGCCGCGCCCACGGGATTGGGGTCTATTTCGCGGAACAGAGTCTCCAGCGGCGCACCAAAGCTGGCCTCAATCACGGCCTTGATCTGGACGAAAGGCACAGGTGGCAAATTATCCTGCAGGCTGAGCAGATTGTTCGCCGCTTCCTCGCCCACAATATCGGGCCGCGTGGCCAAAGATTGCCCCAGCTTGATCGCCGCCGGACCAATCGCGCGAAAAGCCCCCGCATAGTCAGGTGTGCCAGACTTGCCAGTAAGAGATATCCAGCGTGCCAGCTTGACCAATCGCCGCACAGGAGGCGGTGCATTGGGATCATTCTCGATACCGACGAGCGCACGGCGGCGAGCGAGCGTAATGCCCCACTTCAGCAGGCGGAAAAGATGTGTCGCGGGCTGCGTCACCCTAGATCTTCCACCCCGAGTGAATGGCCACTGCGCCGCCTAGGATCGGCTCCACCTTGGTGTTGGCAAAGCCCGCATCGCGGATCATCTGCTCAAACTCAGGCATTTTTGGGAAACGGCGGATCGATTCAGCAAGATAGCGGTAGCTTTCTTCATCTTGGGCGATGATCTTGCCCATCTTCGGCATGATCTTATGTGAATAGACGTCGTAAACCTCTTTGAAGCCCGGCCATTCCGTCGTCGAAAACTCCATGCAGAAAAAACGTCCGCCAGGTCGCAGAACGCGGTTTGCCTCACGCAAAGCCTTTGGAATGTCGGTCACATTGCGAATGCCGAATACGATTGTGTAGGCATCGAAACTGCTGGAGGCAAAATTAAGTTCCTCCGCGTTCTGGCACGACCAGACCAGCGAACCCTCATCGTCCTGCAAGCCGCGATCCATCGCCCGCTCAACGCCCACATCGAGCATATCCTGATTGATGTCGCACACCGTGATCGCTGCGCCGCTGGGCGCCATGCGAAAGGCGATATCACCGGTGCCGCCTGCCATATCGAGGATCGTCTCGCCCGCCTGCGGCTTCACCCGCCTGACAAAACGGTCCTTCCACAAACGGTGCATACCGCCCGACATCGCATCGTTCATGATGTCATACTTGCCCGCGACGCTGGAAAATACATCACCAACGCGGCGGGTCTTTTCCTCTGGGGCCACTTCTTCGTAACCGAAGGATACTGTCTTTTCGCTCATGGCGCAGAGCCTTAGGGGAGTTTGTGCAGCGCGCAAAGCTTGTTACAGCGTATGTTTGTTGCGATGCTTTCGGCTTCTGCCGAACGCTGCCGTAGCCACCCGCTCCCTCCGCCCTTCCACCCGGAGCCTACCGGGACACCATCCGGGTGGAAGGGCGGAGGGAGCGGGTGGCTACGGTTCGCAAGTATCAGCGAGCCTAAGAATAATGCCTGAATTACCAGAAGTTGAGACCACCGTTCGCGGGCTAGAGCGCTTTATGCTGGGTGAACGTATTTCGCGCGTCCAATTGAACCGCCCTAACCTGCGCCGTCCCTTCCCGCCAGACTTGGTGCAGGTGATGACCGGCGCAGTGATCACCGGCCTTTCACGGCGCGCCAAGTATGGCCTCATTGATCTCAATCGCGGCCAGTCGATGGTCTTCCATCTGGGAATGAGTGGACGCTGGCGAATCGATCCTGAAACGCCCGACAAACACGATCATCTGATCATCGAGACAGACGATCACCAATTTGCGCTTTGCGATCCGCGCCGCTTCGGCTCGGTTGATCTAGTGCCGAGTGATGCACTGGACCGGTGGCCGCAATTTGCAAGCCTTGGGCCGGAGCCATTGGGCGAAGGTCTCAGCGTGGATCACCTGAAAGCAGCGCTGAAAGGCAAGACCCAGTCGATCAAATTGTGCCTGCTCGACCAGAAGATTATCGCCGGTCTAGGCAATATATATGTCTGCGAAGCTCTGTGGCGTTCTGGCATTCATCCCCGCAAGCAAGGTGGCAAGGTGACAAAGCCGCAGCTTGCTCGGCTAGTGCCAGCCATTCGCAATGTGCTTGAGACCTCGATCCGCGATGGCGGTTCGACCTTACGAGATTATGCGCAGCCCGACGGCGAACTGGGCTATTTTGCGACGCGCTTTGATGTCTATGACCGGACGGGTGAGGCATGCCGCAATGAAGATGGTGGAACTATCAAGCGCATCGCGCAAGGCGGGCGCAGCACGTGGTTCTGCCCCAAGTGTCAAAAGTGAGCGCCGCTTAGATTGATGTACCCTCAGCCAGGGCGGCACCAAAATCATTGACGATTCGCAAGGCTGGCCCTATGTGCCGCGTTTTCCGGCGAACGGGCGAATTCCTGAGCGCCGATTCTTCGAGCAAACGATATTAGAGATCAGGCCATCATTGGTGGCCCGCAGAAACCGCGAGACAGAAACAGATATGGCCAATACGCCGCAAGCCCGCAAACGCATCCGCCGCAACAATCGCCGTGCGGAAATCAACACAGCCCGCATGAGCCGCATTCGCGGTTTTGTGAAAAAGGTCGAAGCCGCTTGCGAAGCCGGCGACAAGCCTGCTGCTGCTGAAGCGCTCAAGGCTGCTCAACCTGAAATGGCTCGCGGTGTTGCTCGCGGCGTTATGCACAAAAACACAGTCGCGCGGAAAATGTCGCGTCTCTCAAAACGAGTCGCTGCGCTCTGATTCGCACCCACTCGCATCCGTATTATTGCGGAGAAATATACATAAGGGTCGGGCCGTATTGGCTCGGCCCTTTTTGTTTGCGGGAAACATGACAAGCCTGACACACTGAGAGCTTAGGATTCCCCGCGATTCGCGCGGTCATAAACCAAAAATTAAAGGTAATTCAGCGCGTTGAACGGAGGCCTGCGGGTCACAGCCGAGTCAACAGAAATATTTCTGTTTTTTTACATTATGCACCCTTGCCTGATGGTGAAATGCATAGGTACATCATAACTGACTCGGGGCGGGACAGCCTGGGTTTTTAAAGTTTGAATGAAGAGGGGAAACCCGGATCTTTGGATTCCGGGTCATGGGAAGGCTTTGCCTGTCATGAAGTTGGGGAAACGCTCCAGATCAGCGGCTCTGGAGTTGGCACAGGATTACGTAAGATGGTTCATAAAATAGATAAGGCGCGGTCTACGCGTCGGAAAGCAGATGACGACTTGATGGAAGATTCCGAAGCTGTGAACCTCGCTGCCGATTGGTCAGATATCAGCCAAGGACTTCGCAAGGATCTAGGCCATCAATTGCACAGCCAATGGATCAAACCGATCCAGGTTGGCGGCATTGATAAAGAGACCGGCACGCTCGATCTGTTTTTGCCAACTGAGTTTTCAGCCAATTGGGTGCAAGACCGGTTTCACGACCGTTTGCAGCTCGCTTGGAAGATTGCGCGCAGCGAAGTTCGCAATGTTCGCGTGCAAGTTCACCCCGGACGCCGCCAATTGCCAGAGCTGCGGCTGGACAATGGCCGCCGCCCCGCCAATGACGCGGATGCCAGCGCAATCGCGATGGCTGCCGGTACGATTGGCGATGCAGGCTTTACCAGCTCCGTAGGGCTCGACCCATCGCTGACCTTTGCCGCCTTTGTGACAGGCGAGGCCAATGTGCTCGCTTGCAATGCCGCGCAGCGCATGGCCGCAACTGAGCAGCCGCAATTCTCACCGCTCTATCTGAAGGCTGCGACCGGCCAGGGTAAGACCCACCTGCTGCACGCGATTGGCCATGCGTTTCTGCAAGCGCACCCGCGCGCACGGATTTTCTACTGCTCTGCTGAGCGCTTCATGGTCGAGTTTGTCCAAGCGCTTAAAGCCAACCAGATGATCGAGTTTAAGGCGCGGCTGCGCAGCTTTGATCTGCTGCTGGTTGACGACATCCAATTCATCATCGGCAAAGCGAGCGCTCAAGAAGAGCTGCTCTATACAATCGATGCGCTTTTGGCTGAGGGCAAACGCCTCGTCTTTGCCGCTGACCGCGCACCGCAAGCGCTCGACGGGGTTGAACCGCGTCTCCTGAGCCGTCTGTCGATGGGTCTGGTTGCGGACATCCAAGCAGCCGACATCGAGCTGCGTCGCAAGATCCTTGAATCGAAACTCACCCGTTTTGCGCCTCTCAACGTGCCGGACGATGTGATCGATTTCCTCGCCCGCACCATCACTCGCAACATCCGCGAGCTGGTCGGCGGCCTCAATAAGCTGATCGCCTATGCGCAGCTGACCGGCCAAGAGGTATCCCTGCAGCTCGCCGAAGAACAGCTGACCGATATTCTTTCGGCCAATCGCCGCCGGATCACGATTGATGAGATCCAGCGCACCGTCTGCCAATTCTACCGGATTGATCGCAGTGAGATGTCGTCCAAACGCCGCGCCCGTGCCGTTGTTCGGCCGCGCCAGGTCGCAATGTATCTTGCGAAGGTGCTGACACCGCGCAGCTATCCAGAGATTGGCCGCAAATTTGGTGGCCGGGATCATTCGACAGTTATCCACGCAGTACGGCTGATCGAAGATCTGCGCACCCGTGATGCGGATATGGATGGCGATGTGCGTAGCCTGTTGCGCCAGCTGGAGAGTTGATTTTTTGAGGACGGCCTAGCCACCCGCTCCCTCCGCCCTTCTTCCCGGAGCCTACCGGGATACCATCCGGGTGGAAGGACGGAGGGAGCGGGTGGTGAAGTCCACAAGATAGCCAAGCGGACGTGAACGCTGGCCCCTGAAGTTCACAAGAACCCAACAGTCTGTCGACAGGGTCATCAACAGCCTTGCCCACAGGCTGTCGACAGGCTGTGAACATGGTGCCAACAGGCGGTGCATGACTGTTTCCAGCGCCTTATCCCCTGCCCGCCTTGATCGCTTTGCGCGCCATATTGTGCTGCCGGAGATTGGCGGCGCGGGTCAGGTCGCACTCGCTGACAAACATATCGCAATGATCGGGCTTGGCGGGATTGGATCGCCAGCGCTGCAATATCTGGCAGCAAGCGGAATTGGGCGGTTCACACTGGTCGATGACGACGTGGTTGATACCAGCAATCTCCAGCGCCAGACTATTTTTTCATCCCGCGATGTTGGGCACGGCAAGGCTGTCTCAGCGCGCCGATGGCTGGCAAATTTCGATGACGAGATCGGTGCGGAGATCTCTGACACCAGGATTGATCCTGATAATGCCCACGGCCTGATCGGTGGCGCTGATCTGGTGCTGGATGGCACAGACAATTTTGCCACGCGTTTGGCGGTGTCCGATGCCTGTGTGACGGCCGGTGTGCCTCTGCTCAGCGCAGCCGTTGGCCGTTTTCAGGGCCAAGTTGGTGCCTTTGCTGGCCACCTAGCTGACCATGCCTGCTATCGCTGCTTTGTCGGCGATGCGTTTGATGCAGAAGACTGCGACACATGCGCAGAGGACGGCATGCTGGGCGCGATGGCGGGCTGGGCTGGCAGCTTTGCCGCCATGCAGGCCGTGCGCGTTTTGCTGAGCGGTGTTAGCGCCTTTGGCGATCCACAATGGGGCAAAATTCACATTCTGGATGGGATGAAGCCCGGTATGCGCACGCTCAGCATTGCCAAAGACGCAGCGTGCAAGGGCTGCGGGCCCTCAGACGCCTAACACCTCGTCGACCCACGCCGGCACCAATAGGCTGGCAGGGCCGTGGCGAGCTTCAGCAAAATGATGCGTGCCCTCGCTTGGCTCCAAATTAAGTTCCACGGTATGAACGCCCGCTGCCTTCGCTTCCTGGACAAAGCCCGCCGCTGGATAGACCGCGCCGCTCGTCCCAATGCTGACGAACAAATCTGCGGTCAGTAAGGCCGCGTAGATGCGATCCATCTGATACGGCATTTCGCCAAACCACACGACATCCGGGCGCAGGGTCGGTGCCTGACAAACAGGGCATGGCAGGCGATCCGCCATCGGGGCATCCCAGGGCGAACGAATGGCGCATGATTGGCACAGCGCGCTTTTCAATTGCCCATGCATATGCAGCACGTCACAGGCACCGCCGCGCTCGTGCAGATCATCAACGTTCTGAGTAACAAGCAGCACTTCACCGGCAAATTCCTGGCTCAACCGCGCCAGCGCGCGGTGGGCATCGTTCGGCTCTACTGTCGCCAGCGCTTCGCGCCGCATATCGTAAAACCCAAGCACCAGATCGGGATCACGCGCAAACCCATCTGGCGTCGCTACATCCTCAATCTTGTGCTGTTCCCACAGCCCGCCAGCAGATCGAAATGTGTCAATCCCGCTCTCTGCGGAAATTCCTGCGCCTGTCAGGATGACGATGCGTTCAATGTCTGCCATGAGGCCATCAAACACTTTGAATAGGTTGGTAGCAATGGCGGAAATCGGAATTATCGGCAGCAAGGGGCGAATGGGCGAAGCCTTAAGCCGGGCCATCGCGGATGCTGGCCATCAATTGGCGGGCGGCGTGGATCAAGGCGAGACGCCTGGCCCATTGGCGGCCGTGTCTGACGCGCTGGTCGACTTTTCCGCTCCGGCCGCATTACAAGCGAACCTAGACGCTGCGCTTGCCGCCAGCACGGCGATTGTGATTGGGACGACGGGATTGGAAGCGGAACACTTCGCTGCGATTGACAAAGCGGCTGAGACTATCCCTGTGCTTCAAACCGGCAACACTTCACTGGGCGTCACCCTGCTGGCTCATCTGGCGCGTGAGGCGGCGAGCAAGCTTGGCCCGGAGTGGGATATTGAGGTGCTGGAAATGCACCACCGCCACAAGGTCGATGCTCCCTCTGGCACGGCCAAGCTGCTCGGTGAAGCGGCGGCTGAAGGGCGCGGTATTGATCTTGCGAGCCATATGGAAAGCGGACGGCACGGAAACACTGGCGCGCGAGCCGAAGGCGCAATTGGCTTTGCGGCGCTGCGCGGCGGCAGCGTTGCCGGCGATCACAGCGTCATTCTGGCTGGCGACGAAGAGCGCATTACCCTCTCGCACAGCGCAGAAAACCGCATGATCTTTGCGCGCGGCGCAGTGAAAGCGGCGGGCTGGATGATCGGTAAACCCGCTGGACGCTACACAATGAACGACGTTCTGGGATTGTGATCAACCGCCAATGACCAAAGACCAGATCTTCGAATTCTTCCGCCGTCTGGCTGAGGACAATCCTGAACCCGAGACTGAGCTGGAATATGGCAATGCCTATCAACTGGTCGTAGCCGTGGCCCTGTCTGCGCAGGCAACAGATGTTGGCGTGAACAAGGCAACGCGCGCGCTGTTTGCGGAGGTGGAAACGCCGCAGCAGATGCTCGATCTGGGGCTGGAGGGCCTCACCGAACACATCAAGACGATCGGTCTGTTCAACTCCAAGGCCAAGAACGTCATCGCGCTCTCGCAATTGCTGATCGACGATTATGGCGGCGAAGTTCCCGATACGCGCGAAGACCTCGTCCGGCTGCCCGGCGTGGGGCGAAAGACCGCGAATGTCGTGCTGAATTGCTGGTTCCGCCAAGAGACCTTTGCGGTCGACACGCACATCCTGCGGATGGGCAATCGCACAGGCCTGGCCAAAGGCAAAACGCCGGAGCAGGTCGAGGCAAAGCTGGAGAAACGCGTTCCGCAGCCCTTCCGCCTGCACGCGCATCACTGGCTAATCCTGCATGGGCGGTACGTATGCAAAGCACGAACGCCTGAATGCTGGCGGTGTCAGCTGACGGACCTGTGCAGCTTCAGGAAGAAAGTTCTGGAGAAGCCTAGGGGGCGGTGATCAGACATTTAGAGCACTGCCAGCGATTTTCATGACAGGCAGCTTCTCAAGGTCGAGACCATCGATGCAGCGTGCATTGACCGCCCATCCCTCGAACGGCTCCTTGCCTACTCTTCGTTCCTCTACAGTCAGCTCACTTGGTCTCCTGAAGGGCAGGATGCCACAATCCGGACAGAAGTAGTCGACGGCAGTCCTTGACCCCCAGCGATACCTGCTCAACCGGTCGAGCGGCGTCAGGATTTCGAGCTCGTTCTCCTCGACGCGAACAATCAGTGTTCCGCGCCTTCGGCAGATAGAGCAGTCACATTGGCGCAATATGGGCGTTTCAAGGAAGATGCGAAATCGAACTCGCTGGCAATGGCAGCTACCATCATGCCAAGTCATCGGTTCCGCTTCCCTCACACATCATCCGCGCTGATCATTTCCTCGCGGTCAATCTCATCCAGCAGGCTCGCCACCGTCGTCGCCACAGCCGCATCGCCGCTCACATTGGTGGTGGTGCGCATCATGTCCATGATCCGGTCAACACCGGCCACAAAGGCGATGGTCTCCAGCGGCACGCCGACAGCGCCAAACACCAGCGCCATCATGATGAGGCCTGCGCCCGGAATGCCCGCTGCGCCAATCGCGCCAAGGGTCGCGAGGATTGAGATGAGGAAATACTGCCCCCAGCTGAGATCCACACCGAAGATGGACGCGCCAAACAGGGTCGCAAGGCCGAGATACATCGCCGTGCCGTTCATATTGATTGTCGCGCCAAGGCTGATCACGAATGCTGCGATGGAATTGGGAATACCCAAGTTTCGCTCCGCGCAGCGCAAAGTAACCGGCAGCGTCGCATTGGAGCTGGCCGTGGAATAGCTCACGGCAACCGCGTCCACGATCCCACGAAAGAAATCGATGATCGGCAGTTTCGCGATCAGTTTGATCATCGCCGAATACATCACGCCAATAATCAGGAAGCAGCCGAGATAGTTGAGCACGACCAGCCAGCTCAGGGCCTTCAAGGCATCCACGCCGAGCGTGCCCGCAACCCAGGCCATAAGCGCAAAGACACCAAACGGCGTCAGCTCCATCACGATCATCGTGACCTTTTGCATCACAATCGCGCCGCTATCGAAAATTTTCTGCACCGGCTCGCCATCGCGCCCGGCCATCAGAATGCCGATCCCGATCAGGAGGGAGAATACGATGAGCGGAAGCACAGCGACATCCGCCATCACCTGCACTGGGCTTTCAGGCACGACTGAGAGCACCATATCGACGGCAGTGGTTTCGTTGGGCTCAGGCGTCGGAACTTCAGGAGTCCCAAGCTCTTCCTTGCTCGGGAAAAGCCCCAAATTCACAGCGGCGGTTCCAAGAGCCAAACCCAACCAGACAGCGATCTGTCCGCTCACTACAAACAGAATAATAGCGCGCCCACCAACCGCGCCAAGCTTCCGCAGATCGCCGATGGCCGCGACACCCGCGACAAGGCTGAAAAAGATCAGTGGGACGACCAGCATCTTGATCGACTTGATGAAGAAGTCGCCGATCCACTTGATACTCTCTGCTTCCGGCCCCCAGTAGAGGCCGAGAGCAATGCCCAGAATGAGCGCCCCGATAACGCGTTGCCACAAGGGAATATTGAACCAAGCCTTCAGCACATCTGCGCTCCCGCGTTTAGTCGTGTTTTAGAGCGGCCAAGGCCACATTCGTATAAATCCGGGCCAGCGCATCCAGATCAGCAATGGCCACCGCTTCATCGCGCTTATGCATGGTTGCGTTGCAAAGCCCAAATTCAATCACCGGGCAAACATTGCGCAGGAAACGCGCATCCGATGTGCCGCCGCTGGTGGAGGCCTCTGGCGCGGTGCCGGTTTCCGCCTCAACCGCATCGGCGATCATCTGCGAAAATGCGCCCGGCTCGGTCAAGAATGGCTCGCCCGAAATGATCGGCCGCGCCGTCCCGCCATGGTTTTCGGCGATAGAGCTGACCCTGTCGGACAGACTCGCGCCGCTGTGCAGATCGTTGAAACGGATCGAAATGCGCGCCTCGGCCTTTGCCGGGATGACGTTGTGCGCCTTGTTCCCAACCGTCAGATCGGTGATTTCCAGATTGGACGGTTGGAACCAATCGGTGCCTGTATCCAAAGTAAGCGCATCAAGCTCGGCAAGCATCGCCACCAGTTTGGGCAGAGGATTATCGGCCAAATGCGGATAGGCGACGTGGCCCTGGGTGCCTTCAACGCTCAGCCAGATATTGACGGAGCCGCGCCGTCCGATCTTCATCATATCGCCGAGCCTGTTAACACTGGTTGGCTCACCCACAAGGCACAGATCAGGCTGAATATCCTGCTCTCGCATATAGTCGATCAGCGCGCGCGTACCGTGCAGCGCGGGGCCTTCCTCATCGCCCGTGATGATAAAGCTGATCGTGCCCGCATCCGCTGGCACATCGGCAATGGCAGCGATCATGGCGGCGATCGCGCCTTTCATATCGACCGCGCCGCGCCCATACAGCAGATCGCCTCTGATCTCCGGTTCGAACGGAGCGCTGGTCCAGCCCTCACCGGGAGGGACCACGTCCAGATGGCCTGCAAAGGCGAAATGCTTGGAACCTTCAGGCCCCTTGCGTATCGCGAACAGGTTCTCAACCGCTGCTTCATCGCTGCCCTCTGGGCCATCGCCGCGCGTGAAACGATGCACCGCAAAGCCGTGCGGGGCCAGCATCGCCTCCATCGCATCGAACACCGTGCCGGTCGCTGGCGTAACGCTGGGCGCTGCGATAAGTCGCTGCGCGATCTCAAGAACTGTGGTCATCGTCGCTAGGCTTAGCAGGCTGTGTGACTTCGCCAAACCCGCTTTTCGCACTGGTGCGCGGATTATCGCCCGCGCCGCTCCGATTCCGGCAATGGTCCTGGGGCAAAAGCGCTTTCGAGCAGCTCCGCAATGCGGATGCCAGCCTGCTGGACGCGCCGCCGCGCTATTGGCACGCCTTTGACGATATCCTCTTGGCTGAGGGCGGTCTTGTTTGGCAGCTGGCCTCCGCAAACATCCTGCGTGTCAAAGGCGGTCGGATAGACGAAATCGCGGGCAATCTTCCAGCTTTCCTGGCCCCAATCCGCCGGTGATCCGCCGCCAAGCTCCATGCGTTCTGCTGCGCTGTAAGACCGGACAACAGGTCGCTCACCACTGGTGATCGCGCGCTCCGCCAAGGGGCCATCCCAGATCCAATGCAAATTGAGGCTGGGGACAATCCCATAGTCCGCCTCTCGGTCGTTGCCGCCGCGATCATCCTTGTCACCTGAATGCAGCGGCATATGAATGTCGCCCGCGAAATGGACCATGAAGGCCAGCGCTTCCAAGCGGATATGATCCGGCAGGCTTTCGTCGGCTAGGATGCGGTGGCTGCGCTCAATCTGGGCGGTGACGCAATTCCCGCCAGAGCAATTGGCGCGCGGATTGTAAGCCTCGCAAATCGGTGTCGTGCGATAATGCCAGGCGGCGGTGTAGCCCCAGCGCCAGCGAGTCCGGCGGACGCAATCCGGCCAAACAGAGGCCTCTTCTAACGTGGAAAGCGAACATTCCGGCGTGCCAAGCAGCGCCTCCGAGCGCAGCAATCGCGCTATTTCTGCGCGTGCCCTGGGCGATATATTTGCCTCGCCGATCTCAGCGGTCTTGCCGTGCGCATAAAAACCCCAAGCGAAAGCAGGGTTTGGTGCGGCGAGCATAACTGCCAAGGCGCACAGCCACAGCCTTGCGAAGGCACGCATCAGCCGATCGTCTCGTACTGTTCAATCACCCATTGCTCTTCTTCAGAGGCTCCTATCCATTCCTGCATCCAGGCGTGTTCCCACACCGCTTGCATATAGGCCTCCGCAAAACCCGGAACGCCAATACCGTAAGTGATAAAGCGTGAGACCACGGGCGCGTAGAATATATCGGCGGCGCCAAAGGTTCCGAACAGAAATGGCCCGCTGCTGCCGTACCGCGAGCGCGCCTCCGCCCATAGGGTCAGGATACGCACAATATCTTGGCGAGCCTCTTCCGATACCTCTTCCAGCTTCATCTTGCGGCGGACATTCATCGGCAGGTCTTTGCGCAGCGCGGCATAGGACGAGTGCATCTCAGCCACCATGGCGCGGGCCATCCCGCGCGCGCTCTCATCCTTTGGCCAGAAACGATCACGCCCAACTTTGTCGGCGAGATATTCCATGATCGCGAGGCTATCCCAAATGACCTTGTCATCATCCCACAGGATCGGAACCTTGCCGTGCGAGGGTTGCATCTCGCCCATACCTTGCTTTTGCTCTTCCCAGCCTTCGCCGAGGATCGGCACCGTCAATTCTTCAAATGACAGCCCAGATTGCTTCGCCGCCAGCCAGCCGCGCAGCGACCAGCTGGAATAATTCTTATTGCCGATAATCAGCTTCATGACGGCTTGCTCCATCTTGCGGGGCTTAGAGGTTTGAGGCAATTATCCGCCTCGCTTTGCGATGCCCTAGATATTCAGTGTTTCGCTGTCGAGGCTGAACGGGTTACTTCTTGGCATCCAATCACAAAAAGGCTCTTCGCCCAGACATGGCTACACCACCATTCCACCTCGCCTTCCCGGTTGATGATCTTGCCGCCGCGCGTTCTTTTTACGGAGGCGTCCTGGGGTGCGCAGAGGGCCGCAGCAGCGACGAATGGATCGACTTTGATTTCCATGGTCATCAGATTGTTGCGCATCTGGCACCGGGTGCGGCTGGCGATAGCGCGAGCAATCCTGTCGATGGTCACGGCGTACCGGTGCCGCATTTCGGATTGGTCTTGGATATGCTCGCCTGGGAAGCGTTGGCGGAGCGGCTGAAAGACGCGGGCACAACGTTCGTGATCGAGCCAACGGTGCGCTTCAAAGGCGAAACCGGGGAGCAAGCGACGATGTTTTTTCGCGACCCTTCCGGCAATGCGATCGAGATGAAGGCTTTCGCCGATCCCGATCAGCTGTTTACGAAGTAATCTTTAGGTGAAGTAACTCTCACCCATAGCGTCCAGCAACACGGCTGCGCGAAGCTCCGCAATACCCATGCCCTTCTCGCTGCTGGTGATATGCAGTTCAGGAAAGGCAGCCACATGTTTGCGCGCCTCAGCGGAAACCGCCTCTGCCGTTTTGGCTAGCTCGCTGGCTTTGATCTTATCCGCCTTGGTCAGCACCACGCGATAGCCGACGGCTGCCTCGTCGAGCATGGTCATCATTTCGCGGTCAACATCTTTCAGGCCATGGCGGCAGTCGACGAGCACAAGATTGCGAGCAAGAACGGGCCGTCCACGCAAATATTGACGGACAAGCTTCTTCCACGTCTCGACCACTTTGGGCGGCGCCTTGGCAAAGCCATAGCCCGGCATGTCGACGAGCCGGAACTGGGTCGGCTCACCCACCTCGAAAACATTTAGCTCCTGCGTCCGGCCCGGCGTAACCGAAGTGCGCGCGATTGAGCGACGCCCGGTTAGCGCATTCAAAAGCGAGCTCTTGCCGACATTGGAACGCCCGCAAAAGGCGATTTCCGGCACCGTCGGCTCGGGCAGGAATTTGAGCTGGGGCGCGGACAACAGGAAGTCGACCCGCCCGGAGAAGAGCTTGGAAGCGGCGCGCTCACGAAATTTCTGCGCCCGCTCCTCTTGCTCTTGCTGCTCTTTTTCTGGGGTCACGCCTCGCCCTTTGACTGGTCCTCAAGCGCTTTGCTGCGCTCCTTCTCGGCCTTTTCCTTCTCCGCAGCAGCGCGCAATTGCGGGTGCTTCGAATAGAGGTAGCTTTGCTGAGCCAGCGTGAGGATGTTCGACGTTACCCAGTAAAGCAGCAGACCGGCCGCAAACGGCGCCATCACGAACATCAAAATCCACGGCATGAAGTTAAAGATTTGCTGCTGCATCGGGTCCATTGCCGATGGGTTCAGCTTAAACGTGAGCCACATGGTCACACCAAGCAGCACAGCGAGCACGCCAATACCCAGGAAACCGGTCACTTCGAATGGCAGAAGGCCGAACAGGTTGAGGATTGTCCAGGGATCTGGTGCGGACAGATCCTTAATCCAGAAATCAACGAGCGGCTCGTGCCGCATTTCAATCGCCAGGATCAGAACCTTGTAGAGCGCAAAGAAGATCGGAATCTGAATCAGCAGCGGCAAACAACCGGCGAGCGGATTGACCTTCTCATCCTTGTACAGCTTCATAATCTCTTGCTGCTGCTTCTGCTTGTCGTCCTTATAACGGTCCTGGATCGCCTTCATCTTAGGCTGAACCGCCTTCATCGCGGCCATGCTGGCGAACTGCTTTTGCGCGATCGGGAATAGCAATCCGCGAATGATCACAGTGAGCAGGACAATCGCGACACCGAAATTGCCGACGAAATCGAACAGAGTCTTGAGCAGCAGCAGGAGCGGTTTCTCAAGGAACCAGAACCAACCCCATGAAATCGCCAGACCGAAGTCATCGATCCCGCTCTCCTCATATGAATCCAGCACCGCACTCTCTTTGGCACCCACGAACAGCTGCGTTGTTTGCTCAATGGATTGCCCGGCAGGCAGGGTGACAGCATCATAGATCAGATCGCTGCGGTAAATCTCTCCGCCTAGTGCACGGAAGTTGGTTTCGAAGTTTCCCTCGCCCGGGACAAGTGCGGAAAGCCAGTAGCGATCTGTAAAGCCAAGCCAATTGGCTTTCCCCTCAGGGGTGTAGCTGGGGACCTCGTCGAGGTCATCATACGCGTATTCTTCGTCGATCGTGCCGCCAAACACACCGACTGGGCCCGCATGGACAATAAATTCGTCTGCCGAGGCATTGGCACTCGTGCGGTTGATCAGCGAGAATGGCTGAACCACCGCCGCAGCTTCGCCAGCATTGGATACGGTTTGCACCGCCTCCAGCATGTAGTTGTCATCAATCGAAAGCTTGATCGAATAGGTCAGTCCATCGGCGGCCGTGTGTGTTAGCGTGACCGGCGTATCTACGGTCAGCCTCTCCGCGTCGGCAGTCCAGACGACATCCGGGCCCAGCCGCTCAGCATTAGCGAGAAAGCCAAACTCAGCAAAATACTGGTTGTCGGTGCGATCCGGTGCGAACAGCCGCACTGGGCCGCTGTCATCGTCAATCGTCTGGCGATGATCCTTTAGGACAATGTCATCAATCCGCGCGCCAACAAGGTTGATTGAACCAGCCAGGCGCGGCGCATCAATCGCCACCCGTAGCGGGTTTTCCAAGGCTGCATCCAGATCAACTGGCCCCGCCGCAGGCGTCACGCCGCTGGGCAAGTCCGCTGCAACGACGCTGGTTCCCGGGACATCGCCCGCGCTCGCAGCCGCCGCTGGGTCAACCTCTTCGGTCGACGCCGTGATCGCGGCATCCGGATAGAACTGGCGCATGGCCACATCCCAACCGAGAATAAGCAGACCTGAAAGCGCTACGGCCAGCAACAAATTACGCTGATTGTCCAAGAGTAAATCCTGTTTGTGTGTTTGCCCGATTTGGCAGCAGGCGTGTTATATAGGTATGACAGTCAAAAATGCGAACTCAAGGGACGGGATCATATCCATGCCCGCCCCACGGATGGCAGCGCATTAGCCGCTTCGTCGCCAGCCATCCACCCTTGATCGCGCCATATTTCCCCAAGGCTTGGATCGCATATTGCGAACACGACGGCGCATAACGGCATGTCGGCGGCAAAATCCGGCTTGGCCCCCATTGCCACAACTTGGCGATAAAGATCAGAACGTGCTTCATGACGGAGTCGAACCACAGATCTTCTGGCTGGGAATTTGGCGCTTGCCGCGCCGCGGCCTGCGTCCACGGGCCGGATCGCCCTTCCCCGCCTTGGCGCGCTCCAGTGCATGCTCAAGCTCTTGACCCAGCGCGTCAAAGTCGCGCTCCACGCCGCCTGCTCGGCCAATCAGCACATGATCATGATCCGGCAGGCCAAACTGAGGCAAAGCCGCGCGCAGTATTTCGCGGAACCTGCGTTTCATTCGGTTGCGAACCACGGCATTGCCGATCTTCTTGGTGACGGTAATGCCATAGCGCTGACCCAAACCGCCATTGGGACGGGTGAGCAAGACAAACCCCGGCCGCGCCACACGCAGACCGCGATTCGCCGCCAAAAAGTCAGACCGCTTTGTAAGAACTTGAGCCATTAAGGTGCTGCTATACGCAGAACGGGCCCCCAATGGGAGCCCGCAGCATACGACGTCTCAGTCGTTAGCAAAAACTGCGCGTCCCAGCAGGGACGCCGACCAGTCTAATTTACGCGCAAAGGGTCTTGCGGCCACGCTTGCGGCGAGCGCGCAGAACCTTGCGGCCACCTGGCGTTGCTTTGCGAGCGAAGAAACCGTGGCGGCGGGCGCGCACGAGATTGCTTGGTTGGAATGTCCGCTTCATATCGTCCTCGAAATCAGTGTGCTCAGCAATATGATAATCTTTATTGCCGCGCGAATAAAAAGGGCCGCCTGCTGGCGACCGCATTACGAGCGCTCAATTATGGGAAAGCGTACCCTGAGTCAAGCATTGCGAGCTCAACATGAGCGATATCGTTGAATGCCAGTTTGATGGTCGGCATCATGATAAAGTTCAGATCAATCTGGCGCTGGCGCTCAACCTTTGGAGCACGTGCAGGACGCTCGGGGCGCAGCCACGTGCGCATTTCGTCCGCGCCGAGCCATTTGGCGCTTTGATGCGGCACAGAATTGGTCATTGCGTAAAAGTCGCGCGCGCGCACATCGCTCATACCCATCTCGGTGTAGTAGTCGAGATAGAGACGGTTTTCCGGCGCGTCCGGGGCAAAGTCTTGTGGTTGACGACCATGGTTGTCGAGCCAGGAATGCACCGCAAACTCGGCCCCGTCTTCCATAGTGCGGGTCTTGCCCGCCAGGAACAGCTCAACCGCGCCAGAGCGCACAGAGCCGCCGTCGGGAACATGGGTTGAGATGCCAGCGGCGCGAATAGCGCGGCCCACGGCAAGGTTGGCAATGTCATCGCTGGTGCCCGGAGCCTCGATCATTTCAAGGTGCTTAAGACCTGGAAAATCGCGCAGCATCGCGCTGAAGTATTGCGGGCTCATCCGGTTGGTTGATCCAACCACAGCAGCGCGGTTCTCATCAAGAACTTGGAACGGACCATATTGCGCCAATGCCGTTTTCGCTGGCCGCTCAGCAGCCGGCAGCGGCGCAGCATAGCGGGCCGTCATCGCGTCGGCTTGCGGCTCCACATAGGTGTATTCGGTAATAACTGCGCTGCTGCCTGCCGAAACCGACTGGAAACTAGCGGGCGCAGCGGCTGAAGACTGCAGACGCACCCAGCGCTGAGCCGCAGGGTCCCATTCTTCCACCCAACGTTCCACCGCGACTGACCGCGATACTGCAAATTCTTGCGCAGCGGCAACACTTGGCAATGCAAGTAAGCCGAAAATAGCGATGAGCAGGCGAGTAACATGTTGCATCCCTAATCTTTAAAGTCGACATATTTTAGGAATGGCGAAGTTTTATGCTTGCCAAGACGTTTAGGAATTGCACCTATGCAATCGAATAGTGCGAATGAATGAGTTTTGGGTGGCTATCGCACTATGGTTATTAGGGGGTTACTCTTTGGTCGCGCTGGTCAAAACGGTCGCTTATCTCGGGCTCGAGGCGCGCGGCGTAGAGGTACAATGCCAAGTCGCGTCCGGCTTGCCGCGCTTCACCGTGGTCGGATTGCCAGATAAAGCCATTAGCGAAAGCCGAGAGCGAGTGCAGGCCGCGCTGGCTGCGATGGGCCTTGCCCTGCCCCCGAAGCGGATCACCATAAATCTGTCTCCTGCCGATCTGCCAAAGGACGGCTCGCACTATGATTTGCCAATTGCGCTCGCGCTGCTCGCGGCGATGGGCGTGACCGATGCAGAGCAATTGGGGGACTGGCTGGCCGTTGGAGAGCTCTCACTTGACGGCCGAATTGTCGCCACGCCGGGCGCATTGCTGGCCGCACTGCATGCGAGTGAAAATGAAATCGGTTTAATCTGCCCGGCAGAGCAAGGCCCCGAGGCAAAATGGGCCAGCGGAATACCGGTATTGGCGGCGAAGGATCTGGTCAGCCTGCTCAATCATCTCAAAGGCACGCAGACCCTGGCAGAGCCAGAGCGGGGCGCGATAGAGGAAAAGCCGATTGGCGCAGACCTGAAACAAGTTAAGGGTCAAGAAACCGCCAAGCGCGCGCTCGAGATCGCCGCCAGCGGCGGGCACAATATGCTGATGATGGGACCGCCGGGATCGGGCAAAAGCCTGCTCGCCTCCTGCCTACCCGGCATTTTACCAGAACTTACGCCGAGCGAGGCGCTGGAAGTATCGATGGTGCAATCGGTCGCCGGATTGCTCGACAGCGGACGGATCAGCCGGTCGCGGCCCTTCCGCGCACCGCATCACTCAGCCAGCATGGCCGCCTTGACCGGAGGCGGCCTGAAAGTCCGCCCTGGCGAGGTCAGCCTGGCGCATCTCGGCGTGCTGTTCCTTGACGAACTGCCGGAATTTCAACGTCCAGTGCTCGATTCCCTAAGACAGCCGCTGGAGACGGGCCATGTCGACGTCGCCCGCGCCAATGCGCATGTTACCTTTCCGGCCAGAGTGCAATTGATAGCCGCCATGAACCCCTGCCGCTGCGGCCATGCGGGCGAACCGGGCCATGTTTGCGCGCGCGGGCCGCGCTGCGCCACCGAATACCAAGCGCGCATCAGCGGCCCCTTGCTGGATCGGATCGACCTGCATGTTGAAGTGGCCGCCGTGAGCGCGATGGATATGGCCCTGCCGCCAGCGAGCGAAGGCAGTGGAGCCGTGGCGCAAAGAGTGGCAGCAGCACGCCGAATTCAGGAGGGACGCGGCGTTCGCTCCAACGCGGAACTCGAGGGCGAGAAGCTGGAACATTATGCCTCGCCCGATGATCCCGGTCGGCAATTGCTGATGCAGGCGGCAGAGAAGCTGCGCCTGTCAGCGCGCGGATATACCAGAATGCTCCGGGTCGCGCGGACAATCGCTGATCTCTCAGGAGCGGAGACTGTTGGACGTGCGCATATCGCCGAGGCGCTTAGTTATCGCCACCAACCCGCGCGCATGTAGAAAACAGGCAAGCCTCAGGATTAGCCCGCCGCGCGCTTGGCAGCGGCCAGATCAACCACATCGCCGCGCGATAGATCGCCTTCGGCAGAAGCGATTGAGCCATCAGCCCGCTTGCCCAGGTTTTCACGCGCGACCAGCCACAGATCTTCATGCGTCAAAATGCGTCCGTCATGAGCGAGGATTGACACCGGACCAATCGGCAGGCGGTCCTGCTCATCGACAAGCACGGGGCTTTCCTCCACCTCGACACCGTATTTCTGGCCCCATTGGCGAAGCGCAAGCATCGCAGGGAGCAAATCGAAGCCTTTGGGCGTCAGCCGGTATTCAATTTTGCGGCGATCATCGGCGCATGGCTCTCTTTTCAGGATCCCATGTTCGACCAGTTTCGCCAGCCTGTTGGACAGAATATTACGCGCAATGCCGAGTTCACTGAGGAACTCCTCGAAATGGTGCAGCCCGTTAAAGCTCGCCCGCAGAATCATAAATGACCAGCGTTCACCCATAACTTCAAGCGCTTGCGGTAGGCCGCACTCAGTTAGTTCACGCAATGGCTCGCGGATATCGCCCATAATTCAGTCCTCTCCCTGAAACCTTTTTAGCGCGATTTTCAGATGACGCAAAAAGATTTCAGTTTTTAGTTGCAACTCAAAACCTAATCGCTTAGGTAGTGATTCGCAACTGGTTTTGAATTGCAACTGATCAAACATCTCAAACAAGGAATGAACGATGACCCTCTCCCTTTCACGTTTCAGCCGCCTATCGGTTTTCGCAATGGCATTAGTTTACACTGGCCTGACATTCGGTGTGGCAACGGCGCCCGCGATGGCGAAAAGCAGCCCTTACTATACCGTAACTCTTGCTCAGCCCGCAGATGACAGCCGCACTGTCGCATCGGGCGTCGCTTGGTCATGCAAAGGCACCACGTGTGTCGCGAACAAAGGTCCTTCACGCCCACTTCGCATCTGCCGCGGCCTCTCACGTGAATTCGGTGAGATCGTGAGTTTTACCGCCAAGGGTGAAGAGCTGGCCGCAGACAAGCTGGCCAAGTGCAACGGCAAGTAAGTCGACCTAAAAGACCTCCTCTCGTCCGAAGCTCTCCAACTCGGACGATGAATGATGGCCCTCGGCGCTTCCCCAAACGGCGCCGGGGGTCTTTTGGTTTATGCTGCCAAGAAGCCAGAGGAGCGCAATTGCGCTTCTAGATTTTGCGCATCGGTGAACAAATGCGCCGACCAACCGCGAGCCTGTGCCGCCTCAATATTCGCAGCATTATCATCGGTGAAGAACAGCTCTTGAGGCCCAAAACCACTTCGCTCCTCGACAAGCTCGTAAATGCGCGGATCAGGCTTTGCGACCTTCTCTGTGCCTGACACGATGATATCTTCAAACAGGTCAAAGATCGGATGTTCGGGGCGGAACATGTTCCAGAATTCATGCCCGAAATTGGTCAAGCAATACAGCGGCACCCCATCGGCATGCAGTCGCTTGACGATATCGTGCGTCCCCTCGACGGGGCCGGGCACGGTCTCGTTAAAACGTGAAGTGTAGGCATTGAGATGCGTCTCATATTTTGGGAACATTGCAATGCGTTCGGGAACCATGTCACCCAGCGGGCAACCGCGATCATGCTGGAAATGCCACTCTTCGGTCACGACATTGGCGAGGAACCAGTCGAGCTCTTCAGGGTCCTCGATCAGCTTTTCGAAAAGAGCCCGAAGCTGCCAGTGGAACAGCACGCGCCCCACATCAAACACGACCGCAGCCGGTGACTTACTCATTGGGAATGCTCCAAATACGGCAACGGCCCGCTCTCCATTGCGGAGGCGGGCCGGTGCGGTTGCTCAATTGCCTCTAGGACAATTGGCCATAACAGGACTGATTAGCCCTGACGCGCCTTGAAACGGCGATTGGTCTTGTTGATCACATAAGTGCGGCCGCGACGACGAATCACTCGACAATCGCGGTGGCGGTTTTTCAGCGACTTCAGGCTGTTGCGGATTTTCATTGTCTGTCTTCCAAAAGGTAAGCGCGCCGGAGATAGCCCCGACGCGCGGAAATTTGTTGAGCGGCCACTAGCGCCAGAGACCGCCAAGGTCAAGCAATCTAGGCCGCAAATTCATACGTCATACGATCTAGCGCAGATCTGACAGCTTCCGCTCCCAGGCAAGCGCATGGGTGATAATCGTGTCGAGGTCTGCATGCTTGGGCTGCCACGGCAAAGTGGACTGAATCCGCTTTGGGTCAGAGACGAGCGAATCGGGATCGCCAGCGCGACGCCCTTGAAGCACGCGGTTAATCGGGCGATTCGTCACGCGATCAACCGCGTCCAGCACCTCAAGAACCGAGAAACCGCGGCCATATCCGCAGTTCATCGTGAGGGAGCGTTTGGGCTGCTCAATAAGTGCCTCAAGCGCCAGCACATGCGCCGCCGCCAGATCGCTGACATGGATGTAATCGCGCACCCCCGTGCCATCGGTGGTGTCATAATCCGTGCCAAACACGCTCACCGATTCGCGTTTGCCCAGCGCTGCCTCAACCGCGACCTTGATAAGATGCGTTGCCCCTGCGGTGGATTGCCCGCTGCGCGCCTCGGGATCTGCGCCTGCGACATTGAAATAGCGCAGGGCGCAATAATTGAGGTCATGCGCCGCCGATACGTCACCCAGCATCTGTTCGGTCATCAGTTTTGACCAGCCATAGGGATTGATCGGATTGCGCGGGGTTTCCTCTGTAACCGGAGAGCTCTCCGGTACTCCGTAAGTGGCAGCAGTCGAGGAGAAAATGAAATGCGGTACGCCTGCTTTGGTCGCTGCCTCAATCAACGCCCGGCTCTTCGCGGTGTTGTTATGATAATATTTCAACGGATTTTCGACGCTTTCAGGAACGATTATCGAGCCCGCAAAATGCATGATCGCACCCGTTCCCTGCTCGGCAAATATGCGCGCCAGCAACTCCCCATCCTCAATGTCGCCCTCGTAAAGCGGAACCCCATCGGGGATCGCAAAACGAAAGCCGGTTGTGAGATTGTCGATCACCGCAACTGGCCAGCCTGCATCTTTAAGCGCAAGCACCGCATGGCTGCCAATGTAACCGGCACCGCCTGTTACTAAAACTGGGACTTTAGAAAATTCGGTCATAGGAAGGCCTTAGCAAGCTACATGTGCAAAAGCGTAGATGGCTCATCGAAAGAACCGCAGTTTTGCACAATCGCGCCAATGGGTCCAAACAGTGCGCCGCTGAAACGGGATTACGCGATCAAACGTCGCACATATTTAAAGGAGGCCGACATGGCTCAACCCATTAGGAAACAAGCAGCAATGCTCATCGCATTGGTTGCCACCACCGCACTAGGCGCCTGCGCCACCGTGCCGCCGCCCAGCCCTGTTTCGGTAACTCGGTTCCATCAGCAAGACACGCTTGGCCAAATTGGCCAAATTGGCCAGGGCATTGTGTTTGTCGAAAGCGCGCCTGACGAGAGCAATGCAGACCTTGAACTCGCTCCATATAAGGCCGCGGTGGCAGCAGAGCTGATGGCGCTTGGCTATCGGGAGGGACCGCGCAGCGAAGCAAACGCTATCGCCAGCATTTCGCTCGAACGTTTTGAAGCACAGAGAGAGCGCCAAGGCGGCGGGCCCGTTAGTGTCGGGGTCGGAGGCCGGACTGGATCGTTTGGCTCCGGCGTTGGCCTAGGGATTGGGATCAATCTGGGCGGCGGCAGCAACCGCGCGCGTATCGGCACTGAGCTGGCTGTCACATTACGGCCCGCCGGCGACCAAACATCATCTCCAGGTAACCTGTGGGAAGGGCGCGCTCAAATCGAAGTGTCGCAGGACACACCTGAAGATCAGGCAGCCTCAAGCGCACCAATTTTAGCAAAAGCCTTGTTTCGTGATTTCCCAGGGGGCAATGGCGACACCGTAACGATTGAATTGCAAGATATTGAGACGAGTGAGTGACAAAAATAGTGAATGACATTGCCATTGATGCCGAGTTTGACAGCGGCAATATCCAAGTTCTCTCCGTCTCCGGAAACACCGCCAAACTGGCCCTGCGCAAGGACCACATGTCGGAGTTTGCTCAGTGGTTCCATTTCCGGGTCACTTGCGCAGCCGGCGAAGAGCTAACGCTGAAGATCACTGACCTTAATGATAGCGCGTTTACAGGCGGCTGGCCTGATTATAACGCCTGCGTGTCCGAGGATCGCGAATTCTGGGCGCGCGCGGCCAGCAGCTTTGACAAAAGCGAGGCCAATGGCACGCTAACCATCAGCTATGTCCCGTCTGGTAATATCGCTTGGTTCGCCTATTTCGCGCCCTACTCCATGGAACGGCATCATGACCTAGTATCAGAGGCCGCCGCTAGCGAAGGTGTAGACCTCCTACGCCTTGGCACCACTCTAGATGGCCAACCGATCGATTGCCTTGAAATGGGCGAAGGTGAACGTTCCGTCTGGCTCTATGCGCGCCAGCATCCCGGTGAAACACAGGCAGAATGGTGGATGGAGGGCGTACTGGAATGTCTGACCGATCCGACTTATCCGGTCGCGCGGGCATTGCGCCGCAAATGCCGCCTACACATTGTGCCCAATTGCAATCCGGATGGATCACGCCGCGGCCATCTGCGCACGAATGCAGTTGGCGTCAATTTGAACCGCGAATGGAACGAGCCGAGCGCCGAGAAATCGCCCGAGGTCCTCGCGATCCGCAATCATATGGACGCGACCGGCGTCGACTTTGCAATTGACGCACACGGCGATGAGGCGATCCCCGCCGTGTTTCTGGCAGGCTTTGAAGGCATTCCATCCTGGACCGACGAGCAAGGCGAGGAGTTCTACCGCTATCAACGCATTTTGGACCGGCGAACGCCAGACTTTCAAACAAAGCTCGGCTATCCAAAAGCCCCCGCTGGCAAGGCCAATCTCGGGATCAGCACCAATTTGGTTGCGGAACGTTTCGGCTGCACCGCCATGACTTTGGAAATGCCCTATAAGGATTTGGCCGATGCGCCAGAGCCAGAGCAAGGGTGGTCACCAGAGCGCTGTAAGCTGCTCGCCCGAGACTGCCTAGCTGCACTGCTAGAATGGTTGGATGAGCCGCAATAGGATTTTACATCCGGTTCAGTCTGCTCGCAGCCCGCGATGTGCTACTATCAAGCATATTGCATAAAAAGGGGATGAGACAATGGCCGCAAATTTGAACTGGAATCGCCGCGACATTCTGCTTGGAACAGGGGCGCTCGGCATTGCGGCAATGCTCCCTGCCCCTGCATATGCCCAAGGGCTAAGTCTGACCTCATTGCTGGGCAAGGCCAGCGACAGCGCTCTCGACCAGCTCGCGCAGCCCGGTGCCTTTTACGGCGATGAGGCCATTCGCATTGGCCTGCCCATCATCGGCAAGAAGCGCGGCGGACTGCTCGGCTCAATCCTGGGTGCAGGGCGAAAGCTCGGGATTCTTGATGGTGTCACTCGCCGGATCAATGATGCTGCCGGCATCGCGGCAGGCGAAGCCAAGCCAATCTTTCGCGATGCAATTGGCGATCTCTCGATCACCGATGCGCCAGGCATCATTTCGAAAGGTGACGGCGGCACCCGCTATCTGCGCAGCAGCGCAAATGACACGCTGCAAGGCAAGCTCTCTCCGCTGGTCGACAGCGCGCTGGAAGAGCTGGGCGTTTATGGTGAGTTTGAAAAGCTATCGAGCCAGCACCGCTTTATCAGCGCGGCCGGGCTCAATCGTGAACGGATCAACAGCAGCGTGACCGATCAGGGACTCGACGGAATCTTCTCTTACATCGGCAAGGAAGAGCGCGCTTTCCGCAAAAACCCGCTTGGTGATGTTGGCAAGGCCTTGGGTGACATTTTCGGCAATTAAGCCAGATGCGCAGGCCCGAATGCGTGCGGGAGCAGCTGTGAGAGGGCGACGCGACGGATCTCATCCGCGCCGACGCACAAAATCTCCGGGTCGGTCCCGCCCAATTGCGCCAGTTCATTCAGCACCTGACGGCACCGCCCGCACGGCGTGATTGGCAGCCCGTCACCGCTATCATGCGGCCCGGTAACGGCCGCCGCTATCAGCCCGCCGCGCCGGCCATCAGCCATCGCCTTGGACACTGCGATCGTCTCCGCACACAGCGCGAGACCGTAGCTTGCATTCTCAACATTGGTGCCGGTCACGACCGTCCCGTCGTCAAACAACAGCGCAGCCCCGACTGAATAGTTGGAATATGGCGAGTAGGAATGCTCAGCCGCTTCGCGCGCAGCAGCCACCAGTTCGCCGACATTCAATTCTGGATGACCACCCATTCTATCGGCTCCTTTGCCGCTTCACTGACCAATTGGCTGTTAGCGCTCCATAGCAGCCAAGGCCGCCCGGCATAGGCCGGTTTTGCGCGGTCACGCTCCAGCCAAAGGTCGCGCTCAATATTGCCAGCCACCGAATGGCGTTCTTCAAACTCGCGGCTGATTTTCAGCACCACTGGCTTGCCCGCATGCATTTCGATCTGATTGATTAAAGTCATCAACTCACTTTCGACCGCTGCATCGCTGATCGCATCTTCGCAGGTGTCAGCCACCATTGATAAGGCAATCGCGGGCGGCAGCAGGTCGGCGCTGCGCGGAACCATGCGAGTAAAGCGGGCCGATTGCGGGTCTGCACGCTGACACGGGTTGAACACATGCAGCATTCCGACCTTCATCCCGCTGCGCTCGGCCGCACTTAAGTGCTTCGCAAACTCAGGATCAGGCCGCGCAATCGGATCACCCAAATCAAGATAGACGAATTGTCCGCCCAGCGCCTTGAGCGTTTCAAACCGGACGTTCTTTGCTCCGCTGGCGACCACCGCGCCCTGCTCTGGAAAGACCGCCTCATCAGGCCGCCAACTGCGCATGTCCCACCAGAACCAAGCAGCATAGACGATCGCCAGCAATGCAAAGCCGGAAGCTGCGTACACCAGCAAGCGCCCACGGCGAGGTTTCCCCGTGCGCGCGGGGCGTTGCCGTTTGGCCTTGGTCTTGGAACGACTGCTTACCACGTCTTGTGCCCTGCCCCTGCCTTCAGCCTTTGATATGCAAAACGCAGATCAGCGTGAACAATCGCCGGGCCGTGGCGAAATCGGTTTCCACTTTACCTTCCAAGCGTTCAAGCAAGAGCTCTGCAGCATCATTATGAATACCGCGCCGCGCCATATCGATCGTCTCAATCTCTGACGGCGTCGCCTTGCGAATGGCCTGATAATAGCTGTCGCAAATTGCAAAGTATTCTCTAATCGGACGGCGAAAGCGCGCCAGGCCAATCACCAGACTTTCAAGCAGCGTTTCGTCTGTATCGCTGATATCCATCGCGAGCCGGCCATCACGCACCGACAATTGCAACCGGTATGGTCCATCTGAACCGCGCTCTGCACTGCGCAATGGCTTAAAGCTGTTTTCCTCGATCAGGTCATAAATCGCGACGCGCCGCTCCTGCTCAACATCTGCATTGCGCCAGAGGATCGTCTCCTCATCCAGCGCAACATGCGTGATGCGATAATTGCCCGATTGGCTCGCAGAAGATTCGCTTGGCGTCACCATTACAAGCATCGCCTTCGCAGATCGTATCGGGACAGTTCAAGCACTTCGATCAACCATCCCCGCTATCCACAGCCAAGTGAGGCGAATTTGCCGCCATTTGCCCTTGCGCCATTTCCCATCCGCTGCGCAAGAGACGCGCATGGCCGAACCTGAAATTCTTCTCCCCATCGATTCTCAAACCGACAATGCGCGTAAGCTGCCTTCTAACCTTGAGGCGGAAGCAGCGTTTCTGGGCGCGGTTTTGATCGACAATCGGGTGATCGAAGAATTGCAGACGCCATTGCGCCCAGATCATTTCTTCGAGCCTTTGCACGATCGGATATACACTCGCATACTCACTTTGATTGAGCGCAATGCGACCGCCAGCCCGGTCACACTGCGCCCGTATTTTGAGAGTGATGAGGCGCTGAAAGAACTGGGCGGCACGAGCTATCTGGCTCAGCTGACCGCGAACGGCGCAGGCCTGCTCGCCCCGCGCGAATTGGCTCAACAAATCTACGATCTCGCTCTGCTGCGGGAGCTCGTCAGCGTGGGCCGAGGCCTTGTCGAAGGCGCGCTGGATACCAGTGAAGAAGTCGATCCAATGGATCGGATTTCCCAAGCCGAAGCGGACTTGTTTAAGGTTGCCGAGGGCGCGGCGACGGGTAGCGAAGCCTCGACCTTCCGTGACGCGGCCCTCACCGCGATCAAGATGGCCGAAGCCGCGATGAATTCGGGCGGCGGGCTATCGGGAAAGACGACGGGTCTGGACTCGATTGATCGCAAGACATCAGGCTTGCACGCATCCGACCTTATCATCCTCGCTGGCCGTCCGGGCATGGGCAAGACATCGCTTGCCACCAATATCGCCTTCAATTGCGCCGAAGCCCATTTGAATTGGGAGCAGGACGGCGGCGAGTTCAACTATGGCGCACCGGCCGCCTTCTTCAGCCTTGAGATGAGCGCGGATCAGCTCGCGACGCGTATCCTTGCCGAGCAAGCGGAGATCAGTTCTGAGGCTTTGCGCAGCGGTAAAATGAGTCGGGAGGACTTCCAGAAATTGTCCTTCGCCAGCCAGCGCCTTGCCGAACTGCCACTCTACATTGACGACACGCCTGCCCTCACCATTGGGGCCTTGCGGACGCGCGCACGGCGGATGAAGCGGCGTCATGACATCGGCCTGATCGTGGTCGACTATTTGCAGCTGCTGCAAGGTTCGGGCCGCGCCAATGACAACCGGGTCAACGAAATCTCTGAGATCAGCCGCGGTCTAAAGACGCTTGCGAAGGAACTAAGTGTCCCAGTGATCGCGCTCTCGCAGCTCAGCCGTGCGGTTGAGCAGCGCGAAGACAAACGCCCGATGCTCTCTGACTTGCGCGAATCGGGCTCGATTGAGCAAGACGCCGACATGGTCTGGTTCGTCTATCGCGACGATTATTATCTGGAGGCTACCAGGCCCGATTTCCCGACCGAGGCGAGCACGCCAGAAGCGGTTGAGAAATACCGCGCCTGGGAAGAATCTTACGAGCAGGTCAAGAACAAGGCTGCGGTCAACGTTGCGAAGCAGCGTCACGGCTCGACCGGTATGGTCCCGCTGCATTTCCAAAGCGAGTTCACCAAGTTTACCTCGCCAAATCTGAAGGATTATTCGGATTACGGATACGAGTGATATTGGGGCGAAAGACCAACGTGGTTAGGAATTGAGCCTGCGTGTGGCCCAGGCATCCGCCAATCCGAAATAGAACCACAATCGCCAGCGCAGGCGCGTGAAGAAGGTGGCGTTTTCGCTGTACCACTCCGGCGTGATCGGCGTGCTCGCGCTCTCCAAGTGATCCATGAATTCACGCAAGCGCTCAGCCAGCGCTTCATCTTCCACCCGCACCATCAGCTCCAGATTGATCCGCACAGACCGGCGGTCCAAATTGGCGCTGCCAAAATAGCTGATCGCATCCACGACGAGCAGTTTCATGTGCAGTTTGCACGGGCGAAATTCGAAGATGCGAACGCCCGCTTTGAGAAAGCGATTGTACAGCAATCTCGCCGCTTCGATCGTCGCCATAATGTCCGACTTTCCCGCCGTAATCATTCGCACATCACCATGCTTTGCGACACGGGCCATTTGACGCCGAATGCTAAGCGGCGGAGAGAAATAGGCAGTCACGAAATCCAGCCTTGTGGCCTTCGCCAAGTCTTTCTTCAGCCGATACGCCCAATTCTGCGCACGCACGACCGGCCCGCCAAGTACGAGCTGCACCTGCTCGTCGCCGGGATCCCAATCACGCACCATTTTGCGAATTCGGCGGAACTGTGCACCTTCGCTTCCCACCCAGCTACAGATACTGCCAAACCATTCACCAAATCGGCCAACAACGGGGCCTTCAATTGCCACGCCAAGATCGCACCAGCCGTTCTTCTCTGGAGGGTCATAATAGTGGTCAGAGACGTTGGAGCCACCCGTCATCACCCGCGCGCCGTCTGCGATCGCGAATTTTTGATGGTTGCGAATAAGGTATCGCACACCCCAACGCGGAGAGAAGATGGAGAAACGTCCTCCGGCTCTTTCCAATGGTTCGAAGAAATCGGGCGGGGCATCGCTGCCAAAAGCATCGACGATCAGGTGAACCTTTACCCCGCGCTCAGCCGCCCTAACCATTGCATCGCGCACTTTTGTGCCTGAGGCATCATCTTGAAAGAGGTAATAAAAAACCTCCAGAGAGCGTTCCGCTTCGTTAATATGATCGAGCAAGGCGGCAAGTCTGTCTGAACCTCTGGGATAGAACGTAAACACGTGGCCCTGAGCTTCCATCTGGAAACTATCTGAATCGCTGTAATCGCTCGTTGGCGCTTCGGCAGGATTGGGAGCGGTTTGCATAGTCTCACCTCTTAGTCCGCGAACCGCAGAAAGCTCGCATTTCTTGACTCAGACCGGCCCTGCGACTAACTGCAACGCTCATTTTTCCGAAAAATCTAATTTAAGAGGCCAGTATGGCACGCGTTACCGTTGAAGATTGCGTAGACAAGGTTCCAAACCGTTTTGATCTGGTGCTGCTCGCAGCTCAGCGTGCGCGCGAAATCTCTGGCGGTGCGGAACTGACCCTCGACCGCGACCGTGATAAGAATCCGGTTGTCGCCCTGCGCGAAGTCGCCGAGCAGACAATCAAGCCGAAGGAATTGAAAGAAGCGCTGGTTACCGGACTTCAAAAAATCCTTCCTGATGATGAAGATGATGCCGATGAAATCGGTTCGCTGAGCCAATCTGCAGAAGCCCTGCGGATTACCGCTTCGGCTCCGACACGCTCAACGTCGATCGGTTCAGACTACGACGGCAGCTAAGACTGCTGACACTCGCACGCGAAATGCGTGCACTATTTGCGAAAGAGGCTGCCAACAGGCGGCCTTTTTTGTGCCTATCTGATCGCTTCTCCTCAAAATGATTGAGATACGGCAACCTCAGGTCTTTCGCGTTCGTCTTCATGCTGCCTATAAGGCAGCAGGTGGATTGAGGGGGCTATGAGCGACATAACCGAAGGCGTTGGCGCCGCGATTGAAGGGGGCATGGCCAGCCGTGCTGTCGAACCGGCACACGGCGAGAACGCTGCACTGAACGCAAACGGCGACGCCGTAACCACCTGCAAGAATTGCGGGTCCGAGGTGACGGGCGAGCACTGCTCTGCCTGCGGCCAGAAACGGCACATCCACAGCAGCCTAGCCGCAATCGCCCATGATTTGATCCACGGCGTCCTACACCTGGATGGCAAGCTGTGGCGCACATTGCCAATGCTGGTGTTTAAGCCCGGCCAATTGACACGCCGCTATATCGACGGGGAACGCGCGAAGTTCGTCAGCCCGATGGCGATGTTCCTGTTCACCGTCTTTATGATGTTCGCAGTGTTCCAAATCGCTGGGATCAGCACACCAACCACCCTGCCAGAGAGCACCAACGTCTATATCTCTTTGGATGAAGCGCAAGAGCAAGTGATAGCGGACCGCGATGCTGCGGCTGAAGCGCTTGAGAACATGCCCACAGGCTCGCCAGGACGATTGGCAGCGGAGATTGCGCTTAGAGAGGCGGAAGAAGCCGTCAAAGGAATAAATACGGTCGATGAGATGGTGCCAGATGCCGCTGGACCGAGCTCACTCAATGGCACCGGTATCGACGCATTTGACGAGGGGATCATCAAGAAGTGGAATGAAAACCCGGGACTGATGCTCTATAAGCTCCAGAACAACGCCTATAAATTCAGCTGGCTATTGATCCCTTTATCGATCCCGTTCGTATGGATCCTGTTCTTTTGGAAGCGTCGTTTCAAGGCCTATGACCATGCGATTTTTGTGACTTACTCGCTGGCATTTATGTCGATGCTGTTCATCATCGTCTCGATGCTGATTTTGGCTGGGGTAAGCGAAGGCTGGATCGTCTTGATCACGTTTCTCATCCCGCCAGTGCACATCTACCGCCAACTTAAGGGCGCCTATAATCTGTCACATTTCTCGGCCTTTTGGCGAACGAGTACATTGCTGAGTATGATCATGCTGCCGATCACGTTTGGTTTCGCATGGCTGCTGTTGATGATTGGAGCGTTCTGAGCGCGATAAAAAAGTGCCGGCGGCCAACCGCATGCTTCCCGACAAAAAGGGCGCCTGAGTTGCCTCAGACGCCCCAATTTACTTGCATGATCTAGACTGAGGTTATGCGCCCTGCGGTGCGGCCCCGCCTTCGTCATCTTTCGATCCAAAGCGCTTGCCCGCTTTCGGAATCGCAGAGCCATGGGCCGGCTGAACCACCGCTGGGCCTTTCGGCTCATCGGGTCGGTCCATCTTACCTGTGTCGAGCAATTGCTTGATCTCATCGCCGGTCAGCGTCTCATATTCGAGCATGGCCTGCGCCAAGAGGTGCAATTGATCCTCATGCTTCTTGAGCAATTGGGTCGCACGCTTATGCGCCCCTTCGACCAGGCCCTTGATCTCAGCATCGATCAGCTTGTTCGTTTCCGCCCCGCCCATTGTGCGAGCGGTCTGGCCCATGCCCAGATAACCTTCCTGGCTCTGCTCATATTGCAGCGGACCAAGCTTCTCCGACATGCCCCATTTGGTCACCATATTGCGGGCCAAGTCGGTCGCATATTGGATGTCAGACGAAGCACCAGAGCTAACCTTGTCGTGACCAAAAATGATCTCTTCAGCCACACGTCCGCCCATGCTGACAGACAGGTTCGCGTGCATTTTGTCACGGTGGTAGGAATAGCTGTCCCGCTCTGGCAGGCGCATCACCATACCCAAAGCGCGGCCGCGCGGAATGATCGTCGCCTTGTGGATCGGATCGGATGCTTCCTCGTGGACGGAGACAATCGCGTGGCCCGCCTCGTGATAGGCGGTCATCTTCTTTTCATCCTCGGTCATTACCATGGAGCGGCGCTCCGCACCCATCATGACCTTGTCTTTGGCGTCCTCGAATTCACGCATGGCGACCAGGCGTTTGTTCCGGCGCGCGGCCAGCAAGGCGGCTTCGTTCACCAGGTTAGCCAGATCCGCGCCTGAGAAGCCAGGCGTACCGCGAGCAATCGTGCGCGGGTTCACATCCGGTGCCAGCGGCACCTTCTTCATGTGAACGCCAAGAATCTTTTCCCGGCCATCGATGTCCGGGATCGGAACCACAACCTGACGGTCGAAACGACCCGGACGCAGCAGCGCAGGGTCGAGCACGTCAGGACGGTTGGTAGCGGCGATGATGATGATGCCTTCGTTCGCTTCAAAACCATCCATCTCAACCAAGAGCTGGTTAAGTGTCTGCTCACGCTCATCGTTGGAATTGCCCAGACCATGGCCACGCGAACGGCCAACCGCATCAATCTCGTCGATGAAGACGATACATGGAGCGTTCTTCTTCGCCTGTTCAAACATGTCACGCACGCGGCTGGCGCCGACGCCAACGAACATCTCGACAAAGTCAGAACCCGAAATCGTAAAGAACGGCACGCCCGCCTCGCCCGCAATCGCGCGGGCAAGCAAAGTCTTACCGGTACCAGGCGAACCGACCAGCAATGCGCCTTTCGGGATTTGACCGCCAAGCTTGGAGAACCGCTGAGGATCTTTCAGAAATTCGACGATTTCCTCAAGCTCTTCGCGAGCCTCATCAATGCCTGCGACGTCATCAAATGTGACGCGGCCCTGGCGTTCAGTCAGCATTTTAGCCTTGGACTTTCCAAAGCCCATGGCGCCGCCGCCACCGCCTTTTTGCACTTGGCGCAGCGCAAAGAATGCGATCCCGAGGATCAGGATAAACGGCAAGGCCTGGATCAAGATAACCCAGAGCACATTCATTTGCTCAGGGGCCTGTCCGGCATATTTCACTTCGTTATCGTCGAGCAATTGAGTGAGTTGATCGTCGCTCGGCACCGGAACAGTCGAGAACGTCTCGTCATTGTTCTTAAGTTTACCGGTGATCAGATCAGGCGCAATCTGCACCTCTGAAACGCGCCCTTCAGCGACTGCTTCGCGGAATTCAGAATACCGCATCTGCTGGCCAGGCGCAGCATTGGAATTGCTGAACATCGATACCACGACGAGCAGCGCCATGAAGATGCCGCCCCAAATCATCAATTGTTTGACCCAAGGGTTTGGGTTTTCAGGTGGTGTTTGCTGCGGGTCGTTTTCGTCGCTCATGCGCTCAGATTCCTTGTTCTCACCCGAATATGTAGGTGAGCGGAGATGAATGGCAAGACATCCTTATACGTATCGGATCATGCGAAATTGCGAACAGAATGATCTGTTTTTGCGATTCAAGCCAATTGGTTATGCTTTTACAGGCGAGTAGGCGCGCAGGAACACTTCGACTGCGCCGCTGATCCGGGCGTCCCTGGCCTCCGCCGTTATCACCTCACCAAAACGCTGTTCCAGGTCGCCCATTCCCTTGCACATTGCGACAAACTGTTCCGCGGCCAAGTCAGGGTTTGGCACCGATAGCTCTCCTGACGCGTCAGCATGAGCGAGAAATTTACTGAATGCTCCCTTCATCCGCCAAGGCCCAGCTTCGAGAAATTCTCGCCCAATCGACGGATTGGTCTCTGTCTCGGCGGCAATTCGTCGCTCGAATTGGACCATTTCTGGGCGCGAAAGAAAAGCAAACATTGCCTCTCCAATCACACGCAGACGCTCTTTAATTGATGCGTCAGAGGCCGAATCGATCGAGAAATAGCCGCGCATTTTTTCGCATTCATGGTCAACAGCTGCGGCGAACAACCCGCGCTTATCGCTAAAGTGATTGTAGATTGTGACCTTTGATACGCCGGCATCGGCAGCGATCTGCTCGATCGAACTTGCCGCAAATCCAACATTAAAAAAGGCGCGCGCACCCGCCTCCACGATTGCCTCTCGCTTCGCAATATCGACCGGCCTTCCGGTTCTTTTTTGAAACTGGGTTGACAAAGTGAACGGCTCCGTTCATTTAAACGCGACCGTTCAATAATGTGATAGACGTCACAAAGACGCAACCCCCTCTCGCCGTAAAGGTTCCCGCCACGTGCTTTGGATTGCGATACGAATGCTGACCGGCGATGCCCAAAAGTTCTACGGGCTATTGTTCGGTATTGGCTTTTCAACCCTGCTGATCACGCAGCAGCTGACCATCTTCGTAAATCTGGTCGAGCGCGGCGCAAGCGGCGTCTACAATGTACCAACGGCCAAGGTTTGGGTGATGGATCCGGTCAGCCGAACAACCGATGTAAACTTTGCGATGCCTGCGACAGCGCTCGACCAAGTGCGCTCCGTGCCTGGCGTGGAATGGGCTGTCCCGCACCTGCGCGCCGCTGCAAACGTCCGCACAAGCAACGGAGATCTTGAAGGCGTCACAATCATCGGAGTTGATGATGCGAGCTTGATTGGCCTGCCCAAGAATATGGTTGAGGGATCGTTAGACGTTTTTGCTCAACCGGACACTGTCGTGATCGATGATGTCGGCATCAACAATATGTTTGAGGATGGGACCGATCCCATCGGTCAGAGACTAGAGCTCAACGACCAGCGCGCCGTTGTTCGCGGCGTTGCCGATGCAATCCCGAGCTTTACGAGCCAGGTCACGCTTTACACGAAATACAGCCAAGCGCTCAATTACGTGCCGGGCACGCGCAACCGGATGAGTTTCGTGCTCGCCGGGATTAGCGATGGCGAAACCGCCGAAGGCGTCGCTGATCGCATTGAAGAACAAACTGGCCTGAAAGCCGAAACCCGCGACGAATTGGCGCAGGCCGGTGTGGACTTCATCATTGAGAACACTGGTATCCCGACCAATTTTGGAATCACCGTTTTGCTTGGCTTCATAGTCGGCGTGGCGATTGTTGGCCTCACTTTCAGCCTATTTATCAGAGACAATATTAAGCAGTTTGGGGCGCTCAAAGCGATTGGTGTGACCAACGCCAAGATCATCCGCATGGTCGCCGTCCAAGCGGGCCTCGTCGGCTTCATTGGTTACGCCATCGGTGTGCTTGGGACCGTCGGCTTTCTCTACGCTTTCTCGGGCAACCCCTTCTTCAAAGGGTTCTATATTCCCTGGCAAATCCCGCTGGTGAGCCTAGCCTCGGTCATCATCATCCTCGCGATTACAGGCTTTATAGCGATCCGCAGCGTGCTGCGCACAGAGCCAGCAGCGGTGTTCCGGTGAGCGATATGGCACAGACCCAAAGTGTATCTGCATCCGACGCCGCGCCGCGCGAGGCCGCGATTTGCGCTCGCGGAATCGTGCGCGACTTTCAGGCCGGGCAGTCCACGATCCGGGTGCTGCACGGTATCGATACCGATATTCAGCCCGGTGAGCTGACCTATGTCGTTGGCGAAAGCGGCTCCGGCAAAACCACCTTGATCTCCATCATGTGCGGGATCCTATGGCCGACCGAGGGCGAGGTTCGTGTGTTCGGCACCGACATCTACAATCTCAGCGACACAGAGCTTGTGAACTTCCGCCTGGAAAACATCGGTTTCATTTTTCAGCAGTACAATCTCATTCCCTCAATCGATGCGGCGGCCAACGCCGCCGTGCCGCTGATCGCCCAAGGCATGGCCATGGAGCCAGCGCGGCGCAAAGCGATCGAATTGCTCGATGCGCTCAACATCGGCGATCAAGCGAACAAGCTGCCCAAACAGCTCTCCGGCGGCCAGCAGCAACGCGTCGCAATTGCCCGCGCATTGGTTCATGAACCCCGCCTTGTGGTGTGCGACGAACCAACCGCTGCATTGGACGCTAAGTCCGGGCGCAGAGTGATGGATTTGCTGCGTGAGGTTGCGGTCGCCGAAGACCGCGCCTGCATCATTGTGACCCACGACAACCGTATTTTCGATCTCGCTGACCGTATCCTCGTGCTTGAGGACGGGCGGGTCACACATGACGGCACAGAAATGCCGGACGACCACTAAACCTTTTTCGTTCTCCCTTCGAGGCACAGCCATGGCTATTTTACCTGAAAATCTCAGCTTCTCACGCAAGATCATGCCCATACTGGCCATCATTGGCCTGATTGCGGCGGTGTATTTCATCGTGACGGGCCTGCCCGATCGCGAGTTATCCGAGCCTGATCGTGAACCACCCAAAGCGAGCGGCGAACTTGCCAATTCAGCGCGCGTGGCCGGCGCGGGCTTGGTCGAGCCATCGAGCGAGATTATCGATGTCGGGACGGCCCTCTCAGGCCTGATCGCCGACCTGCGGGTTCAGCCGGGCGATTTCGTTGAGAAGGGACAGCCGCTGTTTGTCGTTGACGACAGAGCCATTCGCGCTCGCCTCCAGGAAACAAACGCAGCCGTTGGTGAAGCCCGCGCGGCCATTCGCGAAGCTCAAACCGCGCGCAACAATGCACAGCGCCAACTTGCGCTATATACCCAGATCGACGATCCAGCCGCAGTCAGCCAATCCGAAGTCATTCAGGCCGAAGGCGAGGTTGCCGCGGCGACGAGCAGGTTAGAGCTTGCCCGCGCCCGCCTGGCCGCCGCGCAAGCTGGAGCGGCGAGTTCGCGAACCGAGCTTGGCCGGTTGACCGTGCGCGCACCCATTGCTGGCGAGATTCTGGCGGTGAACATCCGCCCCGGCGAGTTCGTCTCCAATCAGGGCGGCGGCAATTCGCTGCCCTTCATCCAAATGGGTGAGACACGCCCGCTCCACGTGCGGGTCGACGTGGACGAGAATGAAGCCGTCCGGCTGAGCCTTGGCGCATCGGCCATCGTCAGCCCGCGCGGCGCTGCAGATCGCCAGGTGGAGGCGAAATTCGTCCGCGCCGAGCCGCAGGTTGTGCCCAAACGTCAATTGACAAATAGCGCAGCAGAACGAGTCGATGTTCGCGTGCTTCAGGTCATCTATGCACTGCCAGAAGGCGATGCATTCCGTGTCGGGCAGCAGGTAGACGCGTTCATCCCAGCCCGCAGCAGCTCCAGCGATACCGCCGAGACACCTGACGGTGAGACGGAGGAATAGCCGATGGCCCGCCTCTCCTCCTCCGTGGTCCTACGCCGATCCTTCGCTGCGGCGCTAGCCCTCTCGCTCGGCGCCTGCGTCGCTGGACCTCCGCCAGAAATCGCCACGCCTGCGCCTGAGCTGCCAGAGAGTTTTCTCTTCGCGCCCTCAACCGAGACGAGCGCCACTCTGGCTGAGCTTTTACCAAGTGGTGACCCGGCGTTTCTTGATCTGTCCAGCCAGGCATTGGACAGCGCCCCCAGCCTTCAGGAGGCCTTGGCCCGCATCGATATTGCGCGCTCCGGCGCCCGGCGCGCTGGCGCAGCGCGCCTCCCGCTCGTCACCGGTGATGCATCGGCAACTGGCACGCGGATCAATCCCAATCAATTCGGCGACGGCGCGGCGCAGGGCGGCTTTATCGACACCGAACAGGTGCAATATGGCGCCAATGTTGCGGCCAGCTGGGACTTGGATTTGTTCGGCCGTCTGCGTGCGCAAGAACGCGCGGCCATCGCCCGAATTGATGCCGCCAGCGCCTCGGCGGGTGCCGTCCGCTTGGCACTGGTCGCAGAGATCGCAACCGGCGTGATTGATTGGCGCACGTTCTCTCAGCGGCAAGAGGCGTTGGAGCAAGACGTGCTCGCCGCCGAACAACTCGCAGGGCTAGCCAAAACTCGCGAAGACGCCGGGCTAGCCCCCGGATTTGACCGCGTCCGCGCAGAGGCAGCGGCAAGCGCCTCGCGCTCTCGCTTGGCCGCGCTCACCAGCGAGCGGGTCCGCATCATTGGCCGCCTGGTCACGCTGACGGGCCAGAACGCGAGCACAGTCACCGCGGCTCTGGAAAAGCAGGGCCCAGCGGGCGTGCGCGCGCTGGCCCCAGCCGCCGTCCCATCACTGGTGCTGACCAACCGGCCTGACGTCTTGGCGGCAACCGCAGAGCTGGCCGCAACCGACGCAGACCTTGCCGCGACCGCGCGCCAGCGTTTTCCTCAGTTCACTCTGTCAGCCGCGCTGGGCCTGCTCGCCTTCAACCTGGGCGATCTGTTCAACTCGGATTCTCTGGTCGGCTCGCTCAGCGCAGGCTTGGCTGCGCCCTTGCTCGACTTTGGCCGGATAGAGGCCGAGATCGACGGCGCAGCGGCGACCAAAAGGGCCGCATTCGCCGCCTATCGCGGCGCCGTGTTCCAAGCACTCGGCGAAGCAGAAACCGCCTACGGCCTGATCGAAGCGAGCGACCGCGAAGCGGATCTGGCGGTGAAGGAAAGAGACGAATTGCAGCGCGCAGCCAGCCTCGCCAATTCACGCTACCGCGCCGGACTAGCCGATTTCCTGACCGTTTTAGAGGCGCGCCGGGCCGCCGATGCCAGCGGAGAACGCGCCGCCGCCGCACTGGGCCGAGCGCAGCGCGCTCGTGTACTCCTGTGGCAGGCCTTGGGCGGTGAGCAAATGTAAGCGGCGGCCATCGGTCGCCGCAGCCTTCAGTCAACTTAACTCGAATACCTAACGACGGCTGACGCGCTGTCCTTCTTGCATGACCGATTTTGGCCGGTGTTAGCCGAGAGCAGACTTTCTGCTTTCGACCCAATTTCTGACCTCCGCATTCGGTGGCAATCAGGCGAAGACGGCCAAAAGCTTGGGGTAGGACTTCTCAAATTCGTGCTCGTCCCACTCGAGTCCTCTAGGCTCTGAAAGGTCTGTAGAAATGTCTTTAAGCACTTGGCCGGTACGCGCCAGGTAAGCGGCTAAGCATGTTGAATACATCGACCATTCAGCCATGTTTTCGCCTTTGATCAGATATCTTGCGGCTTCCTCTGGGTGCTCAATTGCCAGATCGACTAAATCGGGATTGCCTTTTGTTATCAAGGCCACGCGGAAGTCGTGAAATGCATCATCAGAGCATCCCCCTCTTGCCGCATAGGCAAGCGCCCAAACATTCCAGTGATATAAGCGTTTCATGTTCTTGGCGTAGAGGGAATAGAACTTACGGATGCTTGGCCCGCTGAATTCTTCCAATCGCACCAACAATGCTGTGGGATCGAGCTCGTCAGAGGCAGAGTTAGCATGGACGTCTTGAAGAAGTCCCCAAAAGGCAACCTCGTCTATCTTAAGATGAAGGGACTCTGCGAGAGGCTTTCGAAACGCTTCCCGTTTTAGCATCTCGCGGGCCGCGACCGTCTCGGCAAGTCTGTCCTCAATCTCCGTGGCTCGATAGAACGCTGCCAAGTTGTCATATGCGGCCAAAGCATTGATCTTCGCCTGTTCAGATCCGTTTCGAACATCCTCAAGATTGGGATACGCTTGTCGCTCCGCGTACGACTCAAGAAACTGCAGCTTCGTTTTCTCGGCGACATTGCGCCAGATTTTCTCGACCAAGTCGGATCTGCCGTCCGCGCTCGCATGCTCAACAAAAACATTCACCCACTCAGGCACGGGCCAACAAAAGCCGCGATAGGCTGAGGCGAGCGGCTCCCAAGCCTTCCGTGTGTAGTAGGCTTCGGTCATGATGTAGGTGGCTATCGCATACGGTGTGCAACCGTCCTGATTGTAGACTTTAAGCTCCAGGTTATGGAGCAAAGCGTCAGAATCCTGGCTCCACGAGCGAAATTTCAACTTGTTTTTCAAACCTTCAATTTCGGCCGCAATCTCAGGATCATCTGCGAAGATGAATGGTTTCATCACTTCTAAATCGAAAAATGCTGCAAGTGGGTCTCTCATCCAAAATCCCTGCCTAAGAATGGTCTTGAGTTATGCGTTTTGACGCCCACGAAGGACCTGATCCGGAGCCTCCCGAGCCCACCTGAATTAGCTCTCAACTTGATTGGATCGTCAATCCGAGTCCGGGAAAATAATGGGTCTAAATGAAAGAAACGTAACAAGACCTACTGATAGTCCTGCGATCGAGAAAAGGATGTCATAAGGGTCATAAACTTGGTCACCTCCCAGATTGTGGAAACCAAGTTCTTGGCTGATTACATAGAATGCAGCTGCGACGAACGCGCACGCACAAATCCATGGGAGGGTCAGAAACCGCTTTGCAAAAGCCACTCTCTGCGCGGCCAGCGATAGCAGCATCGCGAGAGCGAGAAACCCGACCAGCCCTTCAGCAAAGTTGGGAAATGAATAAAGAATGACCTCGAAAGCACCATTGGGAAGGGCCTCCACCAACTGAGAGCGAAAGCGTTTAAGAATGGCAAAGAGGAGAATTGTAACAATCTGGACGATGATAAGGGGCAGAAAGCGTGTTGTCATTGTCTAGTCCATTCGTTCGCCGCCTGCCTAAACCAATTTGGATGATGATCTCTGGATCTTCAGCCAGGCACCAGCCTGCTTGCTTTCAATCTTCAAAAGCCGGGACGATCCGTTCCGCTGCTATCTGCAGAGCCTTAGGGTCTCGCATCCCCGCTGTTGTCACAATGACCAGGTCCAGTTCCTCAATCAGGATTATGAACTGTCCACCGCCACCTTGCGCTGAAGTTGCGAAATACGTCTTATCGCCGACTTTTAAGTCGGCACTCCACCAGAAATAGCCATATCCCTGACCAGAAACATCTTTGCCGCCGCCATATATGCGATCATCTCCATTGTAGAAAATTCTGCTGGTCGCTTTGGAGATGTAGGCTTCTGGTATCAGCTGCTCGCCGTTCCACTGGCCTTTGTTCATGGCAAGAGTGCCAAACTTGAGCATATCTCGTGAAGTGAAGCTGGATTTCCAGCCACCTGCCGGAATGCCTCCTAGACCGGCCCGCCATTCGTAACCCGTAATGTCCAACTTTTCGATGAGCTCGGTTCTGACAAAGTTCTCAGCGCCGCCGGGAACTACGGCATCGATCACCTGCATGACCATCATGCTACTGTAGTTTCCGTAAGCGAATTCGGACAGAACCTCATCGGTTATCGGGCTGCTCTGTTCGAGTACCGACTGAGCGAGTTTCTGCCCATCGATCAGGTCGCGATACTGCTCAAACTCCTCGGCCTTCTCACCTTCGATACGAATGCCTGAGCGCATAGTCAGTGCTTGGTGTAACGTGACTTTGTCCGCGCCTTCGACAAGGTCGGATCGATCAATATCGTTTAGGAAGCTGATCACGGGTTTGTGCAGATCGTCCATGGTCAGATAGCCTAGCTGGATCGCGCGCCCCAGCGCGAGGCTGGTGTAGGTTTTCGTTGCTGATGCCTGTGGGTGGCTAAGATTGATCCGCCCCCGTTGATAATAGGACTCAAAAACAAGCTTGCCTTTGTGAGAGATAAGCAAACTGTCGACTGCACCATGCTGACCGAGAGACAATTCCTCCGTCAGACCCAAAACCATCTGTCGGTCGCCGCCGTCTACGCCCAATTCACCGACGACAATGCCGTCGCCTCTGTCTTCAGGAGCAATCTCGAAAAAGCCGCCGTCGAGTACTGGCACCTCTCGGATGTCTAATAGATCACTGCCGTCTTCAATTGGCCACGCTGATGAAACATAGTCCGCATTGGGATCGCCCCAGTGCACCGAATTTTGCGCATCATTTTGCGCCTTTATCGGCTGAGTTGGCAGGCCGATCATTACGAGGGGCGCCATCGTGAGAGGGATGAGATGTAAGACACGCTTCATGATCTATCCTTTGAAAGGCTCATCTTCTTGTCGTTGGGTACGGGTAGAGAATTACTCGCTATTCAACCGCACCACATCGAAACCATCCGCTTCCAGCATGGCAATCAGACTATCTTCGCCAGCGAGGTGACCAAGCCCGACGGTAAAGAACACGGTGCCTTCGTGCTCTGCCATCAGGGTCTTGATCCGATCACGCCAAGTTTCATTACGGCTCACCAGCATTGCATTGTAAATCGCCTCACTCGACCAGGCACCTTCCTCTCCGTGCAAGAGCCGCCCTATCAGTTCAACATCGCCAGACAGCCATGCATCAGCGATCATCGCTTGCTGGTCCGGCCTGTCGCGCAAGGACCGCGCGCTATGCAGGAGCATGCCCACTTGTTCCTCTTCCGAAAACCTCGCCATGACTTGCATCAGATCTGACGGGCCCTCCAGCGATCTAACCTCGATGGCACGATCTTTCGCCATGCCTAGCAGTTGGTTCGATGGAACGTTCTCCAGATCATAGCCACCCTGCGAGATCGCCAATACGCCAAGTTGAATGGAAGCAAGCCAAGGCCTTAGAGGATCAAGGGCCGATAAAGGTGCTCCAATTGCGGTTGAGATGGCGTTGAGTTCGTCGCGCTCATTCTCATCAAGTTGCGAGCTGAGGCTGCGCCCGTCCGTATTAAGGCCGATCTGCGGAATAAGTGACTGGACAGCGGCCTGCGATTCTGGCGAGCTGCTATCGGTTTCAATCAGAAACAGATTGGCGTCAGTGAGAGAATCCGAGATCAGTTTGCTTTGCCAATCAGTGCCGGGTTTGAGAACCGGTGCAAATCCAAACAGATGAATGGTCGTATCTTCATCGCTGATTGTCCAAAGCGCGGGACCGGGGGTTGGCGCGCCCTCCACTGCCGAAACGGGTTCGCTCGAGCGTGCGGTCGCGCAAGCTGTGAGCGCACCTGCAAGCAGAGGTATAGCTAGAAATTTGAGTGCAGCTGTCCTGTATGGCGAAAACACCATGAGAATTCTCCAAATGTTAGATGGTTAAGGGGTCAGTTTGTTATCGAACGGCGGAAGTTCTGGCGGGCAGCAAGCTGACGCGCTTGCAGCCAAGTTAAGGCCTTGAGAGCGCAAATAAGTCCGAGCAGGATCCACTGCGCCATTTGCCCGCCGACCAAAAACGGCAGCGGCAATGTAACAAGGACGATTGTCACAAGCCTCCGCCCGAGCATACGATGCGTTTTCGTCCAAACAGTGTGGTCAGAAAGGGTAGCGGCAGTGCGAAACCCGACCTTGCCTTCAAATGGCACCGTTACAACAAAGTTGCCGATCAAACCGAATGCGAGCGCGATGAAGTAGAAAAATGCAATCTGCGAACCTTCGGATTCAATAAAACCGTACAGATCGAGTGGAATGAGAACTTGCATCAGCAAGCCCGCCAAGGCGAACAACTGCACAGATAAAGCAGGAAGAATTGCAGCCTTCCCTGATGTCTCGGCCAGACGCCGACGTTTGAACCAAATGGTTGGAACCGTCAGCAACAGGCCGAAGCCGGCCCAGAACAGCGGGAATGTTATGACGCTTAGCATTTGTGATTTGAATTCGGTCAATCCTGCCTTTTCCGGCGGGTATCCATTGGCCCAAAGGGTGATGCCGATACAGGCGGTGAGCGCCACGATGATTGCAGCGGTGAAGAGAGACTGTCTCATGGGCTTGGTTCCGGTTTTCTAGAATTGGATGCTGCACTGCTTTTGCTGGCGGCCGCATCATTGTGGCCAAGCAAGTCCATCAAAGCGGACATCGCTTCTTCAGCTACTGTTGCGTTCAGATGATATGTGATGGTGACCCCATCTCTCTCGCCTCGGATGAGATCAGCTCCTTTAAGAGCAGAGAAATGGGTCGACATCGTCGGCTTGGAAACCTGATACGCCTCAGCGAGGTCTCCAGCGGTGGCAGGACCATCCTTGAGCCGCGCAACAATATCGCGGCGGATCGGATGGTTGAGCGCTTTCAGGACTTCGGCGAGCTTCATTCCCCTTAGTTAGGGATAGATCTAATTAGAGTCAAGGCTAATTAAAGGGATCGCATCTAATGATGATGAGTCGGAGTGGCATCATGGCCGGTTCCACTCCCAATGATGGTCATTCTATAGCTGACACGAGACACCTCAAAGCCAACGCTCAAGTGAGTTCCGGGTACAGTATACTTAACTGACTGTAGCGGCCCACAGCCAAAGCCTCGCCCTCGCGGTCAGACTTGTGCGCATCGTCGTTCCCCGCATCACGTAACCCAGCGCGGCTATCGCCACTTGCCCATGCTCCTTTTGGGCAATGATCGCACGCATCGCAAAGTCATTTGCTTGGGATTAAGACCGGCGAAACCCGCGCACCATTGAGGGTGTTACCCCGGATCAAGCCCGGGATGACGAATGAAGCGGGCTGCGATGGCCACCAAACTTGACCGTTCCTTCCTGCATCACCCCAAATCCAAACACGTCATGCTGAATTCAGTTCAGCATCCATCGCCGCGCGCTACTGGAGATGTTTGTTCTGAGGATGGACCCTGAACCAAGTTCAGGGTGACGACACGGGGTAAGGCATGGCAGCGAGCCAATTTTCCTACTCGATGCGCCTTCGCTAGAACTGCGGCATGCCTTTGCTCCACGCTCTCCACCCGCACCTTAATCGAGTAAATCGATCAATCAGCGCGGCTGTGATCGATTGGTTTTTTGACCATGACTGTGTTCCAGCCGTTCCAAGCGTGCCTCACATGCGATGGATGGAGCTAGGTCAAAATCCGCTCAAACAGCCAGAAGCTGGCGATGGTGCCGATGGCGTAGGTGATGAGCTTCAGAGCAATCGGCCATGCCTGAGGCGCCCAGCGGAGGACCAGCCAGCGCAGGCAGAGCGCAACGGCGATGACCAGCAATTGCCCCGCCTCAACGCCAATGTTGAAGGCCAGCAAGGCGGCGGGCATCTCGCCAGGTGGCAGGCCAATCTCCGACAGCGCGCCCGCAAAGCCAAACCCATGCAGCAGGCCGAAACCCAGCGCGACCAGCCACGGCGCGCGCTGTGTCCAGCTCCTCGGGCGATCCGGCTTGCCGCGACCGTGCAGCTCCACCGCCAGAAACAGGATAGACAGCGCGATCAGCGCCTCTACGGGTCGCTGCAGCAATCCGGCATAGCCCAATGTGGTCGCGACCAAGGTAACCGAGTGCGCTACCGTGAAGGCCGTGGCCGCTTTAACGACCGACCAGCCGCCGCGCACCAGCAGCACCAGCGCGATGACGAACAGCAGATGGTCCCAGCCAAGCACAATGTGCTCAACCCCGATGGCAAAGTAGCTGCGCGCGACGCCCCAAGTGGTGGGCGCGGCGGCGATGAGAACGCTTGGCATGTCGGACGTCAGCCGAGAGGTCTGCGACGCTTGCCCAATCGGAACCACCCGCAGCAGCGCATCCGAACCGCTGGGCAGCGCAGCAAAGCCAATCCGCTGATCCGCAAGCGCGCCCTCGCATTGCAACCGACCGTGGCCAAGCTGTGCTAGCGGGGCAGCGCGAAGAACGGGCCCTTCGATAAAGGCGCAGTTCTCCGGGATCACCAGCGCTGGAACGGGACCGGCAGCCTGGTCGGCCGATGCGACGGGCAGCTTCCAATCGAGCAGCCACTCGCCTGCCTCTTGCTCAGACAGTTCAACAACGGCGGGGCGGATCTCATCAGCGGACGCGGGCACAGCAAGCAGCACCGCGGCACACGTCAGCAGCCATCCAAGCCATGACCTCACTCAGCGATCTCAACCGTGTAGGCGCCGCGCAGCAGTTCGTAGGCCGCTTCCTTGCGGGAGGCGATCGTCTCGCTGCGCCAATCGTTCAGGACTTGGTCGCGAACCTCGGTAAAGTCGGGCGCAGCCGCGCTGGTTCTCGCTCGCAATCGGACCACATGCCACCCGAAGCCAGAGCGCAAAGGTCCTTGCCAACTATCTCCGGGATCAAGCTTAGCGAGCTCCTTCAAGAACACCTCACCAAAGCGGGTGTCGACTTCGCGCGCAGGCATCCCTTGCGCGGACGCGGGCAAGCTGATGGTCTCGCCGGTGGCGCTCCAATCAGTGCCCGAGGTGAGACCGGCAATCGCAGACTTGGCCGCACTCTCACTCTCGAAATAGAGCTGGTCAAAGCTGTAGCTCACTGCGCCGGCATAACGCTCCGCATTGGCCTCATACCAAGCGCGCAAGGTCTCGTCAGAAGGCGTCGCAGCTTCTGCACGTGCGCCGGCCGCGAGGTCCATCTTGCTCGCAAGCCTTCGCCTAACGACAGCATCGCCCTGATCAAAACCCAGACGCAGCGCCTCGCGATACAGCACTTCATCGCGGACAAACCGCTCAATCTGCTGATCAAGCTCCGCATCAGTTGGCGCCCGGCCCAAGGTCCGCTCAAATCTCAGGGACAGGTCGGCCTGGACCGCGCGATCGATGTCTATCGTTCGGTTGGCGGGATCGACCTCGTCGCCGCGCCAAGCAAACAGGGCAAAGACGAGCGCGCCCGCGGCCAGGAAATGGACCAGCGGTTCGCGTGTCCAATTGGGCCAGGTTCTGACCCCGTCGTCAGGCTCGCTCACCCTTCCTCCATGATCGCAGGAGCCGTCGCCACCACCGCAGGCCGAAGCCATATCGGTGAGGTATACGCACGCTCTTGCGCTACAGCGTCGGCCATCGCGTCCTCTGACAGAGTTATCCCAAAACGCACCGCATCAAACAGCGACCAGCGCGGCGTTGGGATCTCGATGACGCGGACATAGTAGAATGCGCGCTGGCCCTCAGAGTAGTCTGGATCAGTCCAGACCGTGCGCAGTTCGGCGGCACCGATGTCATTGGTGTAGGTTGCCGTCTCGCGGTCGACCGTATCGCCGACAGAGGGCACTTTGCCGCCTGCTAGCGCGCGGCTCTCCATGGCGCTCCACACGACATCATAGACCTGTTCCTGAGCTTCGCCTGAGGCATCAATCCACCCCTTCACAACCTGAACGCGGTCAAGGTTTGCGCCATCAGGATCTTTCAGGGCAGATATCATGAAGTTTGGAGCGCTGCCATTATCGGTCAATTCGCCGCCCATTGGCACGCCGCGTGTATAGCCAGCCCTCACCCAATCGCCGTCCCAATCTGCATCGGTGAAGTCAAATCCGCCAAAGACACGCACAGACATGCGCGGACCAGTGGTGGCGTAAACCTCTCGCCGAGAGAACGCGTCAAAAATCTCTGCCCGTGTGTTGCCGCGCGCCCATGCCGCTGCATAACCGCCCGCAAGATAATGCCAGCCGAACCGTCCTTCGCGTGTTCCAAGGTTCTGCGCGGCAGCAGCACGATCTTCGACACTTGGCTCATTGCCGGTATGCTTACCGAAGAAATTGTCCTCATCACCCGTGGCGAGCGACGTATGACTATCGGTCGAACCGATCATACCAAAGGCATAGGGGTTCACGCCAAGCTGTTCTTCTAACGAGAGGCCTCGCTTCAGCGCTTCTCGGACATAATTTCCGCCCAGCATCTCAGGCTCGGTTTTGGCTGTGAGTGGCAAATTGCCAAGCTCCCAGCCTTTCACGCCATAACCTGCCATCTCATCATTGGGAGAGAGCAGCGGGTGAGCCTCGCTGTCCCCTTTTATCTGCGTGACCTCGACCACCGGTTCCGCCGCCGCTCGCTTGGCTGCATATTCTGCGGTCATTGCACTGCCATCAGGCATGGTCATCTCAAACATCATCCCGTTGGAAAGGTTCGAGTTGTGCGGAATGGCGAGCGCTTTCCCGCCCGTCTTATCCGCATAGGCGCTCATATAGTCCCACAATTGCTCTGGCGTCGTGCTCAGGCCCGGGAAAGGCAAGACTTGGCTGGTTCGATCGCTGCCATCGCGAAACATCACCACCCGGTGCAAATTATTGCCATTCGGCATGAGGGTCCATTCAAACCCCGCCAGCGCGGTGAAGCTGCCCGGCTTATTGTAGCGATCAAGGATCTCCAGCTGGGTATTCCAAATGTCGGTGGTGTTTTCCTTTTGCCGCTCTGGATCGCTCATCGCCTCAGGCAAAGTGCCATTGGCTGCCGCAGTAATTAGCTCCCCGATTGCGCGCTGAGATTGCTCGGGGCTTTCATGCATCATGTCATACCAGCGCAGCATGGTCTCATCGCCCATCGCTTGCACGCCGATCCGCGGGGCATCGTAAAGCCGCCGCGTCGCCCCGAGACCATCGGAATGGTCAGCAATAACCAGAAAATCGAGCGGCCGGGCGAGCTTGGCTGGTGCACCAGTGGTCGCCGTTACCTCTTCACCGCTAGCGAAACGCAGCGCCTCTTCCGGACCAAGGCGGACGCCGAAGCCAAAGGCATCGACCGAATTGTCTGTATGCAGGTGAGTGTCACCCCAATAGGGGCGGTCGGGAAACTCTGCGAGCTCGATAGTGCCTTCGCCATCGCCGCTTTGCGCCTCGTCAACGCCGCTCAGCGCGTCGCATCCAGCGAGCGAAATGCTCGCAATCCCAGTCAAAGTTGCCGCTTTCCATGTCATCTGCATGGCGTCCCTCCCATTCCTCTTTTTATGGCCAAGAATGTGGGCTGAGATAGCGCACTTCGTCAAGCCAAAGGGAATGGTCAGCCTGACTTTTGCAGCAAGGCAGAACGCTCACAGCGGCACACAACCTCATCGTGCTGGTTCGTCAACTCATGGATGAAGGTCACGACGCCCGCCTCTGGGCGTGACTTGCTGGGGCGAAGTTCTTTGACTTCGCTCGCCGCGCGCAAGGTGTCGCCGATGAACACTGGCTTGGGCGTCACGACCTTATCAAAGCCTAGGTTCGCGACCAATGTGCCCAAGGTTGTGTCGCCCACTGAGAGCCCAACCAGAAGCGAAAATGTGAAGGTCGAATTGACCAGGATTTGCCCAAACCCGCTTTCCTTCGCCGCCTCCACATCAAGGTGAAGCGGCTGAGGATTGTGTGTCATGGTCGAAAACAGGAGGTTGTCCGTCTCGGTCACTGTGCGGCGGATATCGTGTTCGATCCGTTCACCCACCTGCCATTCGTCAAAGTACTTTCCTGCCATTGGCTTTAGCCTTCTTTTTTCCAGCTTCCGGCGACGTCTGCGCCATCCATCGCGCTGTCACGGATTACGCCCGGCGTGCGGCTAAATCGCGGAGCAGGCGCCGTGTGCCACTCGCCGCCGTGCTCGATATAGGCGCCGCGGGCCTTCAAATGCGGGTGTTCGCGGGCTTTCTCGACCGGAAGGACTGGGGCAAAACACGCATCGCTTCCCTCCAGCAATGTGCACCACTCAGCCTGTGTCTTTGTTTTGAACATGATCGCCAATTGTTCGGCATAGTCATCCCAATTGCTCGGGTTCAACTGGCCCTCGCTAAGCTCGCCTGGCGCGCCTGATTTAGCGAGAAATTCGGCGTAGAACTGCGGCTCAATCGCGCCCACGGAGACTTCTAAGCCGTCTGCGCATTCAAAACAGCGATAGAAATGCGCCGCCCCCCCGAGCATCCCTTTGCCCTTCTCCGTCGAGAGGATTGGCCGCGATCCGGCCCCGAAAAAGAAGCTCATCAGGCTGGTCGCGCCATCGACAATCGCCGCATCGACAACTTGCCCTTTGCCTGACCGCTCCCGTTCATAGAGAGCAGCAAGGATGCCAAATGCGCAGTACATCGACCCGCCGCCAAAATCCCCGACAAGGTTTTGCGGCGGTATCGCTGGCTCTCCCTCTCTACCAACCGCAGCGAGCGCGCCGGTGATTGCGATGTAATTGATGTCATGGCCAGCCGCCTTTGCGAGCGGGCCGTCCTGGCCCCATCCCGTCATCCGGGCATAGACCAAACGCTCGTTTGCGCTCAGCACTTCGTCTGGCCCCAGACCTAAACGCTCCATCACACCAGGGCGGAACCCTTCGATCAAAACATCGGCATGAGCTAACGTTTCGAGGCAAAATGCGCGGCCTTCATCGCTCTTCACATCCACGGCAACTCGGTTGCGCGCCCTCTCGACCACCGGATTGCTGATTTGTGTGCCATGCCGCTCAATCCGAACGACCTCAGCGCCCATATCGGCCAGCAGCATCGCAACGTGCGGACCGGGGCCTATGCCCGTGAATTCGACCACTTTGAGGCCCGTTAGCGGCCCATTGGATTGCGTCATGCAATTTTTCTCCCTCTTGTCAGCGACATTGGCCTGCCCTTGTTATGGTGGCAAGATATCGAAGGGAGATTGATTGACTTTGTAAGCACAAATCACGCAATTGTTTGGTCTGCGATTTTTCCAAGTGAGGGCCGGTTACGATATGAAAAAGGTCCTGGCAGTCGCATCAGGCGGCGGACATTGGGAGCAGTTGATGATGCTGCGATCATCACTCGATCCGCACGATGTCTGCTATGCGACAACCCGAAGGGATATGGCGGCCACGCATGGTATTGAGCCCGTAGCAGAACTGCTGGATTGCAATCAGCATACGCCGATTCGCGCACTCCTTTGCCTGATTGCGGCGATACGCCTTGTCCTGAAAGCCAGGCCTTCCGCAGTGATCTCAACCGGCGCCGCACCAGGATTTTTCTGCATTCTTGCCGGACGATTGATTGGCGCCAAAACACTATGGGTTGATAGTGTAGCCAATGCTGAGCAGCTCTCAATGTGCGGCAAGCTGTCCAAGCACGTGGCCCATGAATGCCTGACGCAGTGGGACCATTTGGCGAGCGACACCAAACCGCTTTTTCGTGGGTCGGTTCTGTGATCTTAGTAACCGTTGGTATGCAGCTGGGGTTTGATCGGCTGATACGCGCGATGGACGAAATTGCGCCAACGCTTGATATGCCCGTGATCGCTCAGACGGGACGAGGCCGGTATCGCCCGATTAATATGGAATTGCACAACAATCTCGACGCAGGCCAGTTTGAAGAACTGGTCGCCGATTCCAAGTTGATCGTCTCACACGCGGGCATTGGCACGGTTCTAACCGCCCAAAGGCTTCGAAAGCCAATCGTCTTGATCCCCCGACAAGCGGACTTGAACGAGCATCGCAATGATCATCAGCTGGCAACAGCCAAGCAATTGCGTAGCCGCCCCGGGATCCTTGTTGCTTGGAGCACAAATGAGCTAGGTGTTACGATCCGAAAGAGCCTGGCAAACTCCACCTTGCCACATGTCGAACCTCAGGCCTCCTCGGAGCTTCTAAACGCAGTCGCAGGGTTCATTGAGCGAGGCCAGATTTAGCACTAGCTGCTCTGCTGCCCCGTTACGATCGTTGCGTATCGCGCCGCGCATCCAGCGACGAGCAGTGAAGCGCCAATATCCATGATCCAGTTCAGTTTTATCGGTCCACCGTAGAGCAGAGCGTCCACTGAATGCAGCGATATGATGCGCAGACCGATTAGGAGCAGCATTGCAAAAGCAGATAGCTGTGCTGTGAGCAGCATCCTGTATGCACTCACGCTGACCGCACCAGATTTGGCACGAAATCCTTGTCGGGCCATCAAGCCAACGGTGATTGCCGCGATTGCCAATAGAGCAATCACCGCAGGAAGCTGCCAAAAACTGCGCCCCTCATAAGCGCCTTGAGATCGCAGCAGATCGCGCATCACATCGCGCAACATGTCCTCAAGACCCAGCAGCCGTGACGCAATGAGCAGACCAAAGAACACGGCCATCAGCCGCCACGCGCGCGCTTGAGACACTCTCATGCCCCGCTGCACAGAAACCCTCCATGCCGCGCCGCACATTATGACCACAAACAGATAGAGGCCTGCGCCAAGCCAATTGAGGAGCGATACATCCAGAAGCACAGCCGCTGCCCTTTCTTAGCCGAGTGAAATCAAACTTGCCCCAAGTCATAATTTACGTCCGCCAACCGGTCCAGGAGCCAGATCGCATTCAATACTCGATCTTCCAGCAATCGACGAATAGGCTCTACTCACCGCGTAGCGCCAGGACACTTCGTAGGAATCTGCGTAACTTGTTGCGCCTAAGGATTTGCCGCACTAGTCTCCAATACTTAAGGTTCTACCGAAGAGCCTTGGGGATCATTATTGTGAGAATTCAGATTATTGATCAAGCACTTCGCAGTTCTGTAATCTTGGGCGTCGCAGCCATACTGGGGGCCTGCGCCTCTCTACCTCCAGCCAACATTGGCGCAAGCGTCACCGCGCCAAATGAAGCGCTGGGACAGGCAGACTATACCTTCCAAAAACCGGGCACATATCGGCTGCGCGCTTCGGACATCATTTCCGTCAGTGTCTTTCGTGAGCCTGACCTTTCGCTCAGTGATGTACGCGTAGGGGTCGATGGGATCGTTTCTCTGCCAATGTTGGGACGCCACGAAGTTGGCGGCAAGACAACTGGTGAGATCGAGAGCGAACTCACCCAAAGGCTGGACACTCTGGGCCTCAAAAACCCGCGCGTCAGCGTCAATATCTCCGATTATGCATCCCATTTGGTGACAGTCGAAGGAGCCGTGCAAGAAGCAGGCGTGTACCCGTTTCAGCCGGGTGCTCGGTTGTCATCCGCGATCGCAATGGCGAAAGGGGTGACCCGCGTTGCTGAACTTAAGCAAGTGGCGGTCTTCCGCACCCGCCCCGATGGCATTTATGCGGCGCGCTTTGACTATGGCGAGGTCAGCCGCGGCACGATGCTGGACCCGGTGTTAGAGCCAGGCGACAGAGTTGTGGTCGGCACCTCAACATTGTCGCAGTTCTGGCAAGACACACTCCGCGCGCTACCAGCCTTTGGCGTGTTCGCAAGCCTGGACAATTGAGCCGATCATGAACGAGACATCTGCAGTCCAGCAGCCCACGCCTCAGCCGCCTCCCGCTTGGTACGATCGCTATCTTCCACCGTCTCAACCGAGCACACAGGAGCGGCGACCACTGTTCGACGTGACAGCCTTGCGCGGACTGCTTTTCAGGCAACGCTGGTCGATTGGCGGCACTGTCCTGCTTGCTCTTGTTGCCGGGCTCATCCTCACGATGCTGCAACAGCCGGTTTACCAAGCCGAAACAACGTTGAGAGTGGAGCCGCGCGGACTCTATGTCGTCGAAGGTCAGGACGTCGCCCCGCAAATCTACAACAATGAAATTTCCAGCTACATGGCCACTCAGGTTGGCGTCATCGAAAGCTACAACCTTGCGCTCGTCGTTGCCCAAAATCTCAAGCTAGCCGAACGACAGGAGTTCATCGGCGCGGAAACAGACAGCGGCCGCGCCAATGGCCGCAATGACGAACAATGGCTTGAAGACAAAACCGCCATGGCCGCGTCGATGCTGAAGGGCGGGCTGACTGCGGATATTCCCTATGACAGCCGCATTGCGACGATCAGCTACCAGTCGGAAAACCCAGCATTGGCGGCGGAAATCGCCAATGCTTATGCCGAGGCCTATGTCTCATCAGACGCGCGGCGGAATGTCGACAGCAACGAATATGCGCGCGCATATTTGCAGGAACAGATCACCGATGTGCGGGCTCAGCTCCAAGATGCTGAGAAGGCGGCAAACGCCTATGCCCGAAGCAATGGTATCGTCACTCAAAGGCCAGCAAGCGAAGACGGCGAAGCGGCGACAACAACGACCGCAGCCAATCTGACGAGCATAAACCAGACCACCAGCGCGGCCCGTGCAAAACGCATAGCCGCGGAGCAAAGATGGAAAGCCGTTTCCTCCATACCGGCTGCACAATTGCCGGAGGTGCAGGACAACGTGGTCGTCCAAAATCTGCAAAACACGCGAGCGCGGCTGACCGGAGAACGCACCAATCTGCAGCAGCGCTACAACGACCAGTACCCTTCGATCGTAGAAATCAACGCTCAAATCGCTGAAGTTGACCGTCAGATCGCAAACGCCAGTGCTGATATCAAAGCAAGCATTCGCAGCGATTTCGTGATTGCCCGTGAGCAGGAACGTGCGCTTACGCGCGAATTGCGCTCGGTCACGCAAGAAACGCTCAACGAACAGGACCGCCAGGTGCAATACAGTGTGCTCGAACGAGAGGCTGGCGCCCTTCGCAGTCAGCTTGCAGAGCTCTTGGAGCGGTTCAACTCGATTAGCACCGCCGCAAATGTGCAAAGCGGCTCCATCACGCGGCTTGACCCCGCCTTGGTGCCATCCTCGCCGATATCACCCAATCTTATGCGCAACCTGCTGATCGCTCTCGTAAGCGGCCTCGCACTGGCTGGCGGACTAGCGGTGATACGCGAGACCCTCGATGATCGCCTGCGCTCACTCGACGACGTTGAAACGAAAGTTGGATTGCCGCTGTTTGGGCACACGCCATATGTCGATGAGGCCAAGATCCATGAAGAAGGGACAGAGCAGCATGGGGCATTGGTGGAAGCCTATGCGTCGATACAGTCGACGCTCGACTACGCGATGTCACGGGATAAAAATGTACTGCAATTCACCAGTGCCCAGCCGGGTGAAGGGAAATCGACCAGCGCGCTAATCCTGGCTGAAATGTTCGCTCGGCTAGGCCGCAAGACGTTGCTGATTGACGGGGACCTACGCAAACCCTCGATTGCAAAATTGCTTGGCAGCGAACCGCCCGAGGCGGGCCTCGTTGAGGTCTTGCTCGGGCATTCTGATTTTGGAACAGCGGTGGTCAAAGGGCCTCATGAAAACCTGGATGTGCTGGCTGTAGGGGCCCTTCCGCCCAATCCAGTTGAGACACTGTCGTCTGATTATCTGGCCAATTTTCTATCAAAGCAGCGGCAAGACTATTCGATCATCCTGATCGATTCCTCTCCCGTTATGGGGATCGCAGATGCCCCGCTGCTCGCCAAACATGTTGATGGGACAATCTTCATTCTTGAGGCGAACAAAGTGCAATTCGGCCAAGCCAAAGCGGCCGTAAAGCGGTTGCAAGGTGTCGGCGCCAATGTCTTGGGCGTGGTCCTGACGAAGTATCGCGCGCTGACCGCCGGGCAAAGCTATGATTACCAATACCGCTATTACCAATATGAGGACAAATAAGCGGGACCAAAGGCCGATGGACACGGCGTGCTTTACGGTCATCATCCCTGCTCATGATGAGGCCGCAGTGATCGCGCGTTGCCTCGCCTTTCTGTACAAGGATGCACCGGTAGACGCCGATTTTGAAGTGATCGTGGTCGCCAATGGATGCAGCGATCAAACCGCGCAAATAGCGCGCGAGTTCGCTCCTCAGGCCAAAGTTATGGAAATAGCTGAGGCGTCCAAAACTGCGGCCATGAACGCGGGGCGAGAGGCAGCGTCGTACTACCCTCAAGTGTTCTTAGACGCAGATGTGATGTGTAGCTTTGGAACGCTCCGGTCTCTGACTGACGCACTAGAGAATAGTGAGGTCTTGGCTGCCGTACCCAAAGCGCGCTTCGATACATCGAAGTCCAGCTCACCCGTGCGAGCCTATTACAAAGTCTGGCAACAGCAGCGCTTTGCGTCCTCGGCGCTGGGCGGTGCGGGATGCTTTGCGATCTCAGAGCAAGGCTTGGGACGGATTGGTCCCTTCCCCACGATCATCGCAGATGATCTTTGGGCTTTGTCCCGGTTCGCAGGCCATGAAAGAGTGTTGGTGATGCAAGATAGTGCTGGTGAGCCAGTTTATTGCACCATAACCCCGCCTCAAACTGCGATCAAACAGGTTCGCGTCGAAGCGCGACGCCGGATAGGCAGCGAGCAAGTTCATCGCCATTTCCCAAGTCCCCATTTGCCAGCGATGGGCAAGGGCGCCATCTTCAAATCCGCATTTGCAGAAGGGACGCCTCCCTTAGCCGCCATGACTTTTGCGGGAATGAAATTCGCCTCGAAACTACTGGCGGAATGGCGCAAGCTGCGAGGGAAACAAGCAATTTGGGTCCGCGATCACAGCTCGCGCAAACTGTGAACATGGATCAGCCCCGGACATCTTCACCAATCGACATTTCCGTTCTGGTTGTGGCCTTCAATTCGCGGGGCTTCATTGATGAATGTTTGGGCTCCATTGAAAAAGCTAAAGAGCGAGCAAGTGTTGAAGTTCTGCTCATCGACAATGGCAGTGATGGGACGGAGAAACATGTCTCGGATACCTTCCCGCAAGTCACGACAATAGCCAGCGAAGGCAATGTCGGATTTGCGCTAGCGAACAACCGACTGGCCCAGCATGCGAAGGGTCAGTATCTACTGCTGCTCAATCCAGATGCTTTTCTGCAGTATGGAGCGCTTGATGCGCTGCTGGATAGCGCCGCCCGCCACCCTGATGCCGGTGCCTGGGGCGGGATCACTCTGGATGGCAATGGTCAGCCAGATTTTGGCAATTCCATTCAAATGCCATCTTTGCGAGGCTTTCTATCCAGCATGATTGGCCTCTTTGGGGCGCAAGATACCCATTCTTCAGGCATTACGAGCGACCGGCGGGCAGACGTTCTGTCCGGTGGTTTCTTCATGATCCGGCGCGATCTTTGGGAAGAGATGAGCGGTTTGGACGAACGCTTCTTCCTATATTGTGAAGAGGTCGATCTGTGTTTGCGCCTGCACAAATCAGGATATGACTTGTGGCAGATAGCCGCTGCAAAGGCACACCACAAAATCGCGCATGGAAATTTTCAGTCGCCACTCCGCCGCCTCTATCAAGCCGCTGGGACCATGGAATTTCTTAGGAAGCACTGGCCTATGCATAGGCGGATCATTGCCGCTGGCATGATGTGGAAGGCTGCAATATTGCGGGTAAGTCTCGGCGCGCTTCTGGGATGGTGTAGCGATAGGCTTGCCGCCGCTGGCAGGGGATATCGCCACGTTGCATTGCGTCCGGACCTATGGCTGCGCGGCTATCACACCAGGTCCGGCTTGAAGGCTAGGCTTGATCGCGGTGCACTGGCCGATCGAACGAAGCGGTGAGCCTTCAGCACTTTCTTCTCACGCGTTTCAATATCGCGAGCGACGGCCGAGAGGCCGCAATCCGAGGCCGTAGTGGATGGCTCGACAGACGAATGGATTTGTTTGAAGAAATATGCCTGCCCAGTGTGGCGGCACAAACTGTGCACGATTTCAAATGGCTCATCTATTTCGATGCCAGAACCGATGAGGTCTATCGCAAACGGATCCAAAACTGGCGTATGATCGTGCCGTTCGAGGCATTGTTTGTCGATGATTTCGTATCACGCAGAGCGGCTAACGATATCAGAAAACGCCTCAGCGCGAGCACCGAAAAACTGCTGACAACACGGCTCGACAATGATGATGCAATTGCCCGTTTTTTCGTTGCCAAGCTGCATGAAACAGCAGATCAGATGCCGATTGGGACGGCGCTTAACTTTCCAACGGGCTACAGTCTAAGGGCGCATAAATTGTACCATGCGAGCGACCCCAACAGCCCCTTTGTGTCTCTGCTAGAAGGGTCGGACGACATAAAAACCGTTTGGTGCGATCAGCATAGAAAATTACAACGCAGCTATCCATATCAGCAGATTCAATCGCCACCCGCTTGGCTTCAGACAATTCATGGCGAGAATGTCTCGAACCGTATCAGGGGCCCGCGCGTGGATAGTCCTACGACGCTTTTGAGCTTTCAAATTACAGAGCACCGACTGCCCCGCCCTCCGAGTGTGCTTGCGACCAAAACGGACAGATGGATTTGGTGGCCAATGAGATGGGTTCGAGAGCGCGCAATTGCCTTGGCAAAGCGAACTCTAAACCGCTGACGCTATGTCTCAGCGGCACTTTGCGCAGTGTGCTGAACAAGCGATGCCGCGATGCCCAGCAAGGCGAAGAACCAGACCTGAGGGGACAACCACAAGGCCACTGAAAACACCCCAAGGCACATAACCGACAAGGCGATCGCAGTGCCGCGGATCGTGTTCTGATCCACCGTGGCTAATCGCACTGAATTGCGGGCGAGGCCCACCACGGCAAGCAATACCCCCAGCAAGGCAAGCAGTGGAGCGATGACCCCATGCCGCATTGCCAAGACCAGCCAGTAATTGTCCACCGATGGCGGCATCCAACGCGGGCGTGCCCAGTCACCAAAGCCGATCCCAAAAATGGGGTTTTCGACCACCGTCTTGATGCCTTCGTCCCAGATCAGCAGACGGAAGAAGGCGGTTTGATTGTTCAGCGCCGCAAACCGGGTAATCAGTTTCACAACCCCAGACTGACTGGCGACCTCCAGAAAGATAATCACCACCAGCAATCCCAAAAGCGCGAGCCGCCAACTGACCATGCTGGTACGCAAAATCATAAAATTGGCCGCCACCAAAGCGAGGCCCGAAGCGAGCACCAAAAACGCACCGGAGCTGAATGTGAACACGCAGCACAAGCCTCCGAAAAGGCCAAGCCACAATGGCCATCCACGCAGACCAGCCACCAGATAGAGCGGCAAGAAGCTGCCTAAGAAAATACCGGCGAGAATTGGATGCGGAAACGGCCCCTGCCCGCGCATCAGACCAAGTCGTATCGACGGCTCAAGCTCGTGAACCTGTCCGGTGATCGCGCTTGCAGCGGGCATAACCAGATGCATCTGGAGAAGCGACTCGGCACCAATGATTAGCCCCGTCATTGCCAGCCCCGGTGCACTCAAAACCAGCAGAATGCGCAAATCCCTGAGGGAACTAATCGTCGTTCGCAGCCAGAAGTAGGCGACGACTATGTCCAGAACTAAAGAACCAGAGGCCTGCACGGCCTGGTCCAACCCCATCGTCACAATTGAGGATATGGCAATCCAAACCCCAAGCGCGGCGACCACATAATCGGCCAGGCAAAGTCGCAGGTGACCCTTAAGAATATCACGCAGGATCACGAAAGCCGCACCGATCAGGAAAAGCCGATACGGCGGAAGCAACAAGGTGCCGACGCTAAAATTGAAAGGTAACGGGATCAGTAGAGTATAGACCAGCGCCACCGCACCAAAAACACGCCATCGCTCAGCCTCGTGATTTCTCGCCATTTGTGGCGCGGCCATTGAGTGGATTGGTGGGGTTGCAGAATTTCCCATTGCGATATTGCGGCGACTTCCCTTGATCCTTGAACGATACACTAAGGCTATGAAATACTCGCACTGTGCATCACGGCGCATGTTCTTGCCAGACCCAAGTTCTCGCAAACAACTTTCCTACATGTTCTTTTTATGTTCTCTATTGCGGATAGTTTCACCAAAAGCGAATCCGAGGACATTGAAATGCAACAAGATCCATTCCGCAACCAAGCCGACAGCCCAATGGCACCAGCAGAATATTGCTTTGAAATCACACCCAGCGACACTGACGATCTGATGTGCGCGACCAAGGCTTTGTACGTTGGCGAAGGCGGGGACCTGGCCATCACCTCGGTCCGCGCCGATGCTCCGGTGGTCTTCACCAGCGTTCCATCAGGCAGCATTATCGATGTCCGCGCCCGGAAAGTCAGCGCATCCGGCACGACAGCAGCGAACATTATCGGGCTGGCCTAATGGGGCGCGTCGGATATGGCTTTGGCTCGGTGTCGAGACTGCTGAATGCAGCCTCTGCATCAAGCAAAGCGACCATCATGCCGGGCGAAAACTGGACTGGAACAGCGGGGAGCGGTTTTGCCTCCACACCCGTCGATCCGGCTCGAACAACCGCCAAGCCTGTGCTGCGTCTCATCACCCCTCCCAAGCAACGCTTTTCAAGCAATCTCACGGTTGGAGTCCGGGCGGCGGCGAACAATGCTGGCACTTTGTTCGACACAGACGGCCTGTCATTTGTCCGCGTCCATTATGAGGGCAATGTTGTAGATATTGCCGCCCCGAGTGTGCGAAATCTCGTCGATGCTAATGGCCTCACCAGATGTTATTGGGGTTGGTGGTGTGAGCTTGAATACACCGGCAATGGCTCTGCCGATGTGTATTTTGAGGCGGTCCCGACCGACACCAGCATGCAGAACCGCGTGATCGGCCCCTATACGTTTCATCCGAATGACGACGAGTGGGAACTCGACTTCACCGTCAATCCCGACTTGCCGCTTTCAGCCACGAATTATCATGACATCAATCCAGCCATCAATGCGATGAAGCAGCAGGGTGCCTCCGGTGCATTGCGAGTGCGAATTGAGAAAGCTGGCGATTACGCGCTCACCGACCGTAATTGGAACAGGGGCGCGACCGCTGAATGGCTCGTCATTGAAGCGACTGTTCCAGGCGTGCGCTTTTCACAGAGCCTGCGAGCGGACGGCACGCTCAACTTCTTTAGGCCCAGATTTGAACCAGTTTGCTTTCGTCGCTGCGAGTTCGATTTTGCTGGATCAAGCGAGTATTATTTCGAGCCTGGATGGGCGCGGAACAATTGGTTCGATGGCTGCGTATTGACCAATAGCAACGGCCGCAATGATGCCCCGCTGAAGGTGCCTCGTAACACGCTGGCTTGGATATTGCGCGGCCGCCATTGGATCACCGAATGCAGTTTCAGCAATTTGGCAAACTGCGCGACGGGTCAGCATCTGGTGCGCGGATGCGAGTTCACCCAGTGCTGGTCGGATCTCGCCAATGGCACATATGCCTTTGTCGGCAACACCGTGCAGGATTTCGATGGCAGCTATTACCGCGACGGCATGGCCGCGCTGAGTGTCGAATACGCCGGACCTGCTGGAACCGCGACCATCGCAGCAAACGGTATTGGTCCCAAAACCTTCACCCTCCGAGAAGATGGTTCAAGCATCGGAACGTTTGTGACTGGAACCAACAAGGCCGCATTTCTTGCCGACACCAATTACACAGTCCAAAATCTGGCCGACTGGATCAATGCACAGCCTGGTTGGAGCGCGACCGTGCTGGACAATCGTTTTGCCGCTTTTGCGCTGTGCTTGGATAGCGGTTCTCCGCAGGCGGCCTTCGGCCAGCAAGATGTAAAGTCAGCGGCGCTTGTCCTGCACACCAAGTTCGACATCCACGCCGATATCTACCAATTGAGCGGCAATTCAGCGATTGAGAATCTCATTATCGCAGAAAACCGAATGTGGGATATCGATGCCCAAAACATCTTCCTGACCGCACCAGGAGGCTTCAGCGATGTGATGATTGTGAATAATGCGTTTGAGAACTTTCTAAGCAGCGGCGCGCAGAGTCAATTTAGCTCAGCGCATAGCCATGTGATTATCGCGCATAATTCCATGGCGAGCCAAACAATCACCATGCGTAGCGACAGCACGTTCAATCCAGACGGTTACTGCTTGATTGCAAACAATATCTCGCAAGAGTTGCGGTGGGGCGGAGCCGCTGATCCTGATCCAATTGTTGCTGACAATCACGTGCACGCTGGATCGTCCCCGCCAGCAGGTGCCAGCGGCACGTCCATTGGCGGCGACTTTGGCTCGCTCTATGTGGACGCTGACAATGGTGACTTTAGCCCGTCCGGCGATCTCCTGATCAATGGCAAGGGCCCGGTGCTTCGCGGCGATTTGAACTGCGCAAAACGCTCAACCTACGGCGCAGTAGGCGCTGTCGGAAAATCGATCTTTGGTTGAGTCTTGCGGTGAGCGAAGGGAGCCGGCGCTACTTGTATGTTCCGGCTCTCACGCCGCCTAATTTTGCGCGGGCCTGCTAAGCGAAGGCCAATTCCGCAGCATCACCAGCAAGACCGCGCCGATCCACAAAACCTCAAACACAACCTGGATCATGGCCGCCCCGACTGCGCCATGTTGTCCAATCATCCAGGGCGCTGCAAGCAGTGCGGTCAAGGCAAACAGATTGCATTTCAACATCGCGCCTGGTCCAATTCTGACGATCGTGAGCGCCCTCATACCCAGGGTCATCAGACTCAAGCAAATGGCCAAGACTAGCCAATGCAAGGTGGCTGCAGCGGGGACGAATTCTGGCCCTGCGACAAGCTCTATGATTGGCACCCCCAACCAATAGACCGCCGCCAAGGCGGCTGCGGAAGTGAATAGTCCGAATGCGGCAATCACACCTGCCAATCGTAGCGGATTTGACGTGGTTGGCATTTCTCGAAACACAGCTTCGAATGCCGCCCGGTAGAGCATCTGCATAATTGAGGCGATCCGGTCAGCCACGGCATAAATGCCGACCATCGAATTGCCAGCAACTGCCCCCAACAGCACTACTATGCCACGCTGCCTCACCGCACCCACCGCGCCAGATAGCCCGGTCGGCAGGCAGAACTTCAAAACCTCAAGAACTTCGCCGCGCGCCGGCCGCTCAGGCACGCACAATTGCCATCCCTTTGCGAGCAGAACGGCATTCGTGCCCACAAAGACCAGCGCAAAGGCGATCAAGTAAGCGTCTATAGGAGCCGCTGCATACCAAAACACCGCGGCTACGAGGAAGGTGATCGCAGCGGATCCTGACCGCACGAAGGCTAAGCAATCGAAGCGGTCGTACTTGCGCAAAATTCCAGTCAGCGGGTCAGACGTTCGAAACAGCTGGGAACCGATCAGCATGATCGCCGGCCAGCCGCCCTCCCAATTCAGCCACAGCAGAGCGCAGAGGCCGATTAGCACACCAATCGCCGCCGCTACCAAATTTAAGATGAAGGCCGCGCCCAATATTCGGCTCTCACGCCCTTCAGACAATGCCAAGATCGCCTGCCACAATTGCATGCCTGCCAAAGCCTCTAGCATCATCGTAAGGGCCAGCAGTGCGGCCAGCGTGCCAAGACCGTCGACGCCGAGCGCGCGGGCGTTGAAATACATTGCGGCAAAACCGAACATGGCGACTGCACCCAGTGACACCAGTGACCAGCCTGCGTTCGTGCGTATTCGTTTCCAGACCATCACGGCGCTATCGGCCAATTAACTCGGAAAAGCGCTGCGTTATATGCTGGGCGCGGCCCAGTTCATCACCACTCAATCCCTTCAATTCACGCGTTTTAGTAGACTCCTTCAACGCGCCAAGTCCACTTGCGTCACAGTCAAAACCCCAATGGTTTAGCCGTTCAAGAATATTACCATCATTTGCCACCATGCTGGCCAGATCGTGGACCATATAGCGGCCCGGGTCACTCGCTTCGACATGATCCAGCAAGCATTGATTGTAGTGTATCCAGGCCTCCAGATAGTCGCTGCGCAATTGCTCAAACCACGCTTCACTACGCGATCGCGTGGCCCAATAATACACCCGGCGCCAGCCGCGATGGCCGGTCTCTGCATGGACACGTCGTTCCCGCTCCAGCAATGAAGACACGACTTCCTCAAAGGGGCGAAACAAGATCAGCGCAAAGGGATCGAGCGCCTCGCGGTAGAACGGGAGGAACAGGCAAGTGCGAGGCTCCTTCCAGCCAAAGTGCTCGTTTACCCTTCGCTTGCGCTCCAAAAGAGCGCGGCCTTCTTCGGCAAGTTCGCCCTCAACCTCAATCGCTCTATAGGCGGCTGAGTCGAATGAGCGCCCGCCCCAATCGGCCATGCCGTTGCTGGAGAGACCATGCGCCGCCAAAATTTTCGTGTGAAACGTCAAAAATTCGACATCTTCAAAATGACCATGCTCATTACCAATCCCGGCCCCCAATGTGGAGCCGCCCATATCAATCCCGCAACTGGCCAGCCACCGCGCGGCGAGCGAAGTGTAGGAACGATGCATGCCCAGCACTGCTAATGATGGCAAAGACCTAGCCTCCTAGCCGGGAATACCGCTCCGCGTATGTAAAGGCATCCCAAGTCATCTAAACTATGGATCCTCATAACCTGCTTGCCTAGCGATGTCTTGCGCGTCAGCTTGTAAACAAAGGCCGCGCGACTTTACTTTCCTCCGCCTCCACTGTGCACGCCAAAGCGCCAGTGGATTGTTCGATAACGAACAAATTGAGGTAGGAATTGGCAGCTTTGCTCGCCATTTTTTTCGGGCGTAATGGTAAGCTTCGCGATAGCCTCCACCAAGTGAGACAATTGGGCGGTTGTTATGAACCACGGGCAGCTCCACTGCCCAAGCCGTTCTGCCAGCTGCAATCGCGGCCTGCGCCAGATCCGTTCCGTAGAGGTGGAAATACGGCAAATCTGGATCGAATTGGAAACCCGGCTCTCGGCGCAAGATCAAAACCAGCTCGTCAAATGAACCGACCTCTGCCGGGGCAAAGCCGCTCGATCCCAGCTCTTTGCCCATCGTCACATCCCAAACCCGGCCAACATGCTCGCCGTTTGGACGAACGCCGTAAGGGCCTGCAACCATCCAGCCAGGTGCGCTCTCGCTGAGTCCATTGAGAACCGCGACTGCCCGCTCAAGCCAACCCTGCGGCAAATAGACATCTTGGTGGGTGAAGACGCAAATGGGCCGCATAGTTCTCGCCAGGCCTTGATTGTAAGCGTCGGCCATATTGCTTGCGCCACGGATCTCGGTGATTGTCAGAGCGCCGCTCGCGACATCAGGAGAACGCAGCAAGCATTCGCTTAATATCTCATCATTATCGACCGCCACGATCAGGCAGAAATCATCAGACTTCAGCGCAGCGGACTTGGCTTGCGGCACGGCTTTATTCAAACCGCCAGCAGAGGGCGCCACCACGCCTCATTATCCAAATACCAGCGCAGCGATTGCGCCAGACCTTGCTCGAAGCTGCGTTGAGGTGCGTAACCGAGATCACGCCGCGCTTTCGTTTCATCGATAGCGTATCGACGATCATGGCCAGCGCGATCTTCGACGAAGGTTTTCAGCTCTGACGTTTCTCGTCCCTGTGCTGCTGGCGCATCAGGGTATCTTTTCACCAATGCCTCGTTCCGCGCAAAGGCCCGGTCGACTTCCAGGCAAATCGCATCGATCACAGCCATATTGGGGAGCTCAGCGCCGCCACCAATATTGTAGGTCTCGCCAATCTTGCCGCGCTCAATGCAGGCTTCTATTCCGCGGCAATGATCCTCGACATGAAGCCAGTCACGCACATTCATACCGTCGCCGTAAATCGGCAGGGGCCGACCCGACAGCGCATTTAGCAAGAACAGCGGAATCAGTTTTTCAGGATATTGGTAGGGGCCATAATTGTTCGAACAATTGCTGGTGGTTACCTGAAGGCCGTATGTGTGGTGGTAGGCCCGGACCAAGTGGTCAGAGGCTGCCTTTGAGGCGGAATAGGGCGAATTGGGCGCATATGCCGTGGTCTCACTGAACGCAGGTTCATCCGCAGTCAGTGAGCCAAAAACCTCGTCAGTCGAGATATGGTGGAAGCGATGCTCGCGCCCGCCACCCTCGTCTAACCAAACTTTACGAGCCGCCTTCAAGAGACAATTCGTTCCCAGAATGTTGGTATCGATGAAGGCATCAGGCCCAGTGATGGATCTGTCCACATGGCTTTCGGCCGCAAAGTGTACAATCGTGTCAATGTCGCGCTCGCTAAGCAGCCGCTGAACCAAGGTTTGATCACGAATATCGCCTTCGATCAGCTCACATTGCTCAACGCCCTCTATAGTCGAACGATTGCCCGCATAGGTTAGCGCATCGAGCACAACAAGCTGGTCAGCAGGATGGTGCTTACTCCAAAAGTGCACAAAATTGCCGCCAATAAAGCCCGCACCGCCCGTGATGAGTAGATTAGCCAAGAGCCTGCTCCTGCTTCAGCATCACGCGCAGGTTGTCGCGCCAATCAGGGAAACCGCGCCCCAGAACTTCGCTGGTGATCGAACAATCCAGCCGAGAAAACCTGGGCCGCTTGGCTGGTACCGGGTATTCCTCACTTGAAATTGGCATGATCGGGATAGAGCGATCAAGCAAACCTATTGCCAAAGCCTCATTCTGTATGGCCACCGCGAAATCGTACCAGCTCGCTTCGCCAGCATCGCAATAGTGAAATACGCCCTGCTTGCCGCCTTCGACCAGTTCCCAAATCACTTTCGCTAAGCTGCCTGCATAAGTCGGTGCGCCTATCTGGTCAGACACTACGTGCAGTTCATCGCGCTCCTTCATCAGCCTAAGCATCGTTGTCACGAAGTTAGCATGCCCTGCGGCGTACACCCAACTTGTCCGCACGATCAGGGCCTTTTTGCCAGCAGCATCTTCACCAGCCATTTTTGTAGTGCCGTAAACCGACAAAGGGTCCCGTCGATCCGTCGGCTTGTAGGAAAATTTGCGTTCACCATTGAAAACGAAGTCGGTGGAAATTTGCACCAATCGAGCGCCGCAACCGGCCGCTGCCTCTGCCAAAAATGAGACGGCATCGGTATTCAGCAGCTGCGCGGCAGAAGCATCACCCTCGGCCTTATCAACGGCGGTGTACGCAGCAGTGTTTATGATCCAGTCTGGTTGATGCTCATCAATCGTGCGCTGTACACCCAGTTGATCGGTGACATCCAATTGCAGACGATCAAGGGGGATCAGATCAACCCTACCAGGAACGCAGGCCTGCAACGCACGCCCAACCTGCCCGTTGGCGCCAGTGACAAGCACCTTCATGCAAAGGCTTCCACTTCGGCTAGCGTAGCGCCTCGGCAGTCTTTATCCGACAACACCAACTCAAGATCATCAATTGGCCAATCAATCGCCAGTTTGGGGTCATCCCAAGCAAGCGTATGCTCATATTCTGGTGCATAGGCAGACGTACATTTGTAAAGAAAATCAGTATCCGGCGCGAGCGTCAAAAAGCCATGGGCAAAGCCCTCTGGCACCCAAAACATCCGTTTGTTCGCCTCTGAAAGTTCTACGCCGACCCATTTCCCAAAATGCTCAGATGAACGCCGTAAATCGACGGCCACATCAAACACCGCGCCCTTGGTAACGCGCACCAGTTTGCCCTGAGGATCGGGATTTTGAAAATGCAAGCCCCGCAATACTCCGGCTTGAGAGCGGCTATGATTGTCTTGGACAAACCCGGCATCCAGACCGAGTTCTTTGAAGATTCGCTCGTTCCAACTTTCCAAAAAGAAACCACGATCATCACCAAACACGCGCGGCTCGATCAATATCGGCCCTGGAATATCGCACTCTATCAACTTCACGCTTGCACCGGATTTTTAAGCAATTGCCGCAAGTAAGTCCCATAGCCCGATTTGCGCAGAGGCTCCGCAATTTCCTGAAGCTTTTCATCGTCTATGAAACCCTGCCGCCAAGCGATCTCCTCAGGGCAACACAGCTTCAAACCCTGACGCTCTTCTGTGATGCGAACAAAGGTCGCAGCATCAAGCAATGAAGCATGCGTACCAGTGTCCAGCCACGCATAGCCGCGCCCCATCAACTCCACCGAAAGCGCCTCATCGTCTAGGTACAAGCGATTGAGATCGGTGATTTCCAACTCGCCGCGCGGCGATGGCCTTAGGTCCCGAGCCCGGTCCACGACCGTCTTATCGTAAAAATATAATCCCGTTACCGCATAATTGGATTTCGGAGCTGCCGGCTTTTCTTCGATGGACACAGCCCGTCCGCGATCATCAAATTCTACGACGCCATATGCCGCTGGATTGTTTACGCGATAAGCAAATACGCTTGCACCAGAGGTGCGGGCATCGGCATTGGTCAGGTCGCGCGGTAACCCGTGGCCATAGAAAATATTATCACCGAGAATGAGAGCGCTTGGCTCGCCATTGATAAAATCTGCACCAATATGAAAAGCCTGCGCCAACCCCTCAGGATTTGGCTGCTCCGCATAGCTCAGAGATAAGCCCCAATCGCTGCCATCACCCAGCACTCGGTGAAATTGCGCCGCATCCTCTGGCGTGGTGATGATCAATATATCGCGGATCCCGGCCAGCATTAGAGTGCTGAGCGGATAGTAGATCATTGGCTTATCGAAAACTGGCATCAACTGCTTAGAAACACCGCGCGTCAGCGGGTATAAACGCGTGCCCGAGCCACCAGCTAGAATGATGCCTTTACGGCTGGTGGTCATAGAAAGAAGGCTCCTAATTCTGGAGCAAACACCTCATGCGTTTGCAACTTCGATTCATTGCAGTGCAGTCTAGCCTGGTCAATGTACAACAGCCGGCTTCCACCAAACTCCTTGGACTAGCCGGAGCAGCCAATCGCACGGACGCGGCAAAAGCCTGATTGATACGCTGGATAATATGCCAAAAATAACGCACCTTCTGCGGGAAGTAATTGCCCGAACCCAAGAGGCTTGTCGCCAAACAGATGACAGAAACCGCGACCATCGATGCAATGTTAGCCAGCGCAATGCGCGGCCAGGCTGCGCAATGGACAGGCGAAGGCGTTACGCAGGTTTGGGACCGGATCGCCTTCCACGGGATCGCAGGAGCGCTCAATTTATGCCGCAACCAACTCTCGGACTGGCCCATCCGGATACTGAATGACATCGGGCAGGAAGCCCAGATTGCCGCTTTATGGGAAGAAACGCACCGCCTTTGTGTGGCAAAACTTATCCAGCATTTGGCAGAGCGAGGCGTTGAAACAGTCGTCATGAAAGGAACCGCCCTTGCCTATTCTCTCTACGAGGATGCTTCGGTCCGTCGGCGCGGTGACACGGATTTACTGGTAAAACCGAGTGACCGAAAGACAGCGCGAGACGTGCTCTCATCGAGTGGCTGGATCATGCGTGAGGTGCCGCACGGTTTAGTCTATCAGGAAACATGGCTGTTCAAGACAGGCGCCCATTTCGTGCATGAACTGGACCTCCATTGGCAAGCGATCGATGGTCCCACATTGCAAGCAATCCTGCCTGCTGAGCTATATTTCGAAGAAGCCGTTCCCCTGCCCAACCTCAGCAAAGCTGCGATGGCAGCACCGCCTGTGCTCACCTTGGTCCAAATTGCGCTCAATCAGGCGTGGCACCAAACACATGGCTATGCAGTCAATGAAACCAAAGTGCATGGTGGAGAGCGGCTGATCTGGGCGAAGGACTACGATTTGCTTGCCCGCAGTTTCGGTCAGCGCGATTGGTCCATGCTAGCAGAGTTCTGCGAAAAGGTCGGTGTAGGGCCAATTGTATATGCGGCCCTAAAAACCGCGAGAAATGCTTTCCACACCCCCATTCCTGAAGAAGTCGAAACCCAACTAGCACCCCAAACTGGATGCCCCGAAATTCAAGCCTATCTCGCAGAAACAGACCCAGTCACGCGGTTCAAAACCGATCTCGCCAATGTGCATTCGCCGGCGGCTAAAGCTCGCTTCGCCCTTGCGCAGGCTTGGCCCAGTGCAGCACATCTGAAGGAGAAATCCGGGGCGGCCCAAAACTGGTCAGTCGCTGGCCTGCGCTTGCAGTGGTTGGCTCGCTCCTTCATCAGATTAGTGGCTGGACGAAAGCCTTCATGAAGCGCTCATTCCTATGGCGGCGCGCGCTGGAGTTTAAGCGCGAGCTATCTCTTATCAGCGGGCTTACTCTATTAAGTTCCATGGCCACGCTATCCGTGCCTTGGCTGGCCGGACAATTGCTCGGCAGGCTTGCTGATGATACGCCTACCGACCTCGGCAAGATCACAGGCCTGTTGGTGCTCGCGCTGGTCATTATGACTGCCATGAATATTGCTGCAAGCATGGTAACCGCTCAGACATCAGGGCGAATACTCGCCAGGCTGAGACTTGATGCCTACGGCCACATCCAGAACCTTCCGATAGGTTTTCACGAACAAAGCAGAAGAGGCGATCTCCTGGCGATGATGACTTATGAAGTACGCTTACTCAGCGACTTCCTAACCTCCACCATCGCCAATGTGCCAGCCATGCTAATGACGGCTGGCGGCGCGGTGATATTGTTGTTTCTCATCGATCCAACAATCGCTTTCATCGTTCCGATACTCGTGCCCGTATTCTTCATCGTACTCAAACTCCTTAGCCGGCGGCTCAGAGGGCTGGCCGAGCGGGTCAGAGAAACAGAGGCAAAGGTGATGTGGATTGCGGACAGCGATCTGGAGATGATCCCCGCGATCAAATCCTTTGCAACCGAAGCCCGGCACAGCAAAGCCTACGCTAGAATTGTTGATGCGGCGCGTGTCCTCAGCTTGCAGGAAGACCGCATTACAGCCTCAATTGGCCCTGTGATCGCCCTTGCCGCTGGATTGGCCACCATCGCAATTATCGTGCTTGCTACCTCTGGGGAAGCTGTCGGTGAGCGCGATCCGGCAGAAATGTTCGCCTTTCTGCTCTATGCTGCCTTGCTTACTCGTCCTGTCGGCGGCTTAGCCAATGTCTACGGCCAGTGGCAGATCGCACGTGGAACGGCCGCGCGGATGGAAAAAATCTTCGCGGTGGAGCCTGAAATCGACGGTTTTGGAAACGACATCACAAACGCCTCACTTTCGACCATCCGGTTCGAAAATGTGAGCTTTGGATATGATAGCCGCGAGCCGATTCTTCGCGGCATCAACTTTGTGATAGAACCTGCGCAAGTGATTGCGCTGACCGGAGCAAATGGCGCTGGAAAGTCGACCCTTATCCGATTGCTCTTGCGCTTTTACGAGCCAGACGCGGGACGCATCTTGCACGGATCGAACAATATCGCCGATTTGCAAATACAGGCCTGGCGCAGGCAGATCGGATATGTTCCTCAGCGCGCGTTGTTGTTCAACGGGACGATAGCCGACAACATCGAGTTTGGATGCGAAGAAGCAGAACCGCAAGCAATGGAGCGTGCCGCCAGGCAGGCTCAGGCATGGGAATTCATCGCGCAGCTCCCCGATGGCCTCCACACGGAGATTGGCGACAATGGTATCCGATTGTCAGGTGGAGAGCGTCAGCGCATTGCGCTGGCCCGGGCACTGCTCAATGATCCACCCATCCTCATACTGGACGAAGCAACCAGCATGTATGACCTTGAAAGCGAAGCAGCCTTCATTGCCGAATGCGAAAGCGCGCTTAGCGGTCGCACCATCATCATCATAACACATCGCACAGCGAGCCTTGCGCTTGCCGACCGGGTTTTCGAGGTGAGCGATCAGACCGTATGCGAGGTTGCTACTCAATCCTGATCAGGTTTTGCTCGCTTAACTCTATTGCCAGGCCGAGCACGTCTTGCTGGATACTCACAAGCGGCGCATCAAATTCCGCTTCAATTACCTCGCAAAGCTCGGCAATCGAATAGGGTTTCTCATCGAGCAGGCTCCAAATTCGAGTGCCAACAGCATTCAGACCAAAATAAGTCCCGCTGGCCATATCGAGCAGCACCATTTCGCCGCTCACCTCTCGCGAGACCACGTCTTCAGACGCACATATGACATCACTCAATTGCATTGTGCACCTCCTACCTGCTCCTCACTGCACGAACCGCTTCGATAACATGCTCAAGCTCGCGATAGTCGCGGCGATAGTCCAGCGCATAGCACGGAACGTCCTGCGACAGATCGACAAGCCTTGAGAAATGGGCCTTAAGGCGCGGCTTGTCTTCGACATCTAGAATGAATGAGTGCGGTATCAAGTGCGTCAAAGCGCTGAGTGGGCTGAGCCTGGTGATGCTTACTTTCTCTGGCTCTGCGCTGGCTAGTACAAAGATTGCGTCCAATCCTGCAACCTCCTGAGCAAATGGCAATTGCTCAGGCACTGAAACAGCTTGTTTATCCTCGGCTTCAATCCAGTGGTCTTGCGAGCCGAGCAGAAACTCAGCACTGTCATTGAAAAGGCGCAGCGCTGTAGCCTTTGGCTGGACCCAATAATCGCTTTCTCGCCGTTCAAGCTCAACCACATCTTCTGTAAGAAATGGAGCGTCTGATTTTGCAAAGGCTCCTGCTAGTGTCGTCTTGCCGCTGCGTGATGGCCCCAAAAAGGCTGCAGCCCTACCGTCAATCACAACCGCGCTCCCGTGAAGGCACAGCCCGCCGGAATAATTGGTGAGCAGCGGAAGTATTGCATTGTGAAACAGGTTCTGCGCCGTTTGCTCGGTGCTGCCGGGCGCAGGCCAAGCGATCACCCCTTGACCATTGCTCGTGATTTGAAAGTCGGCCTCATCCAGGAACCTCAAGTGGAAGCCATCGCCATCTCGCCGGAATTCGGCCTTTATCTCGCCATCAGGATCAACCCAGCGATCATAGGGCTGGGGCGATAAATCTGTTTGCGCTCGCACCTCTGCGAGTTCCAGGCGGATCACAGCGTGCAATCCTTGGCTAACACCTGCATCACAAAGTCACGAACGGCCTGATCACTTGGAAACAACTTTGGTCGGTCCCTCAAGACCTGATCCACAATCTCTTGACTCGTGCGCACCCCATCAACCTGGGCCAATACAAACGCACGCGCCGCGCCATGATCTGATAAAGCAGGCGCTTGTCCGTTTGACACCGCCAAGTCAGTGGGTTTCAGCAAGGTCCCTTGCCAGGTTGAGAGCTTCTGAACGGGCGCGTCATTGGGGGGCTGTATCGTCCAAGCCAGCATCTCTTCCGCATGGCGAATGCGGATTGAGAATTCGACTTCATCGCCCTCTTCAACCCGGAAAGGTTCGGCTGCTGGCAAGAACGCTTGCGAGCGGCCAATGCTGGCAGGATCAAACGGCGAATTGGTCATCCGCACACCCTGACTCAATGCACAATCAAACCACCCAGCCACTCCGTCAAACACGCCGGAATGAATGATCGATAGCGAAGCGCTAAACCTGAAAATCTCTGGGTTGTCTTCACAAAAGGATATGCGACCCAGTTGCACCGCACCACTAATCAGTTCGTCAACAGAGTAGCTGTGGTGATGCTTTGCGTGCCGATTATAGCCATCAAGCCAGCGATATTCTGACGGAATATGCTCTGCCTGCCATGCGCCGGCCTTACTCCGGCATTCCTCGCTTGAAACGCCCGCAACCATCAAATTCATCGACTGAGGCACAATTGCGCCGCCCGGCTTTAGAAACCGCCTGCGCGCATCCTCAAGCATCGCAATGATGCCATAATCGAACCCGAAAAAGCCAACGTGGTCGCAAATCAGCAGATCGACCTTCTCTGGTAACTCAGCGTGGAAAGCTGATTGCGGAACGCAGTGATAGCGATCTTCCAAACCAGCCTTCGCCATGCTCTCGCGCGCGAGATGGATCGCATCGCTGCTATCAATGCCCCACACCTCTGAAGCGCCTGTCTCCAAGCAAAGCAGCCCTAAAACGCCGAGCCCGCAGCCAAGATCCGCTACGGTATCTCCAGGCTGAATAGCCTCTTCGATAGCTTGGCGATATATCGTCAGGCGCTCTGAGAGATTGAGATATTCAAGATGCTCGTTCAGGATGTCGATCATTTAGGCGAAGGCACCTCTTGAGCCACCGGCCTTATCCGTCCGGCGTGAAAACAGCAGGATGCTAGTTCATCGCCATCATGATCATACCGTCCATCATCATGGTGGCGCTACCGCCGGTCAAATTTCGTACAGAACCGTATGCGGTCAGGCGTGGCGGTGTATATTTCGCTTTTTTTGCTTGCTGTTTCATAAGGCGACCTTGCTGGTTTGGCCGCGCGTCAGGAAACATTGCGACCATCAGCGGAAATGATACAAAAAAGCCGCGCAAGCGTAAACTCCCCACACCTCCCACGAACGCTCATCTGGGATTGTGCCAGACGCATCTGGCCGCAGAAGACACTGAAACCCGGCTTCATCGCACATATTATCGAGCAGAGGATCGGCATTCTTGCGAGCGAAGTCAGCGAATTCTCGGTCCAGCTCTGGCGACGGGAAATCCGCTTTGGTAGTCCGATCTAGGATCACATCCGGCACAATTCCTCGCAGTGCCCTACGATGGATATATTTGCTGTGACCAGCTCGCCGACGAATATGTTCCGGCGTGCTGGCCGAAAATTCGATGAAGGCCTTGCTCAACATTGGATTGCGCGGTTCCAAACCAGCCCTCGCATATTGCCCCTGCATCATCGTGTTTGCCATGTCCGTGCCCGGCGCGCGTACGAGATTGAGCTTGCTCCAACGCACCGGCTCGCTTGGCAGTGAGGTGACGTAGCTGTCTTCAAACTCGGCCAGTCGGTGTCTGGTCTCCTCCGTCAACCAATCGAGATATTCCTTCCGCTCCCTCGCTTTCTGCCGCTTATAGTCTCGGCCCCGATCTCGAATGATTTCCGGCAGAAGCGTCATGGTCATATGCCGCAAGGCAATGGGCAACGTTTGCCGCCATCCTTCAGCCGCCGCGTCCTGGCGCAAGGCCCGCGCAAACCCCGCAACGTCGCCAGCCTCGGTAAACTCTCGGTAGTAGTGACGGCTGCCTTGCAGCCATTCATCACCCCCGTCGCCGCCCATCAAAGCCCTGCAACCATCTGCCGCAGCTGCATTTTCCAACCCAATACTCATCGCGCCATTGGTAGGGATCGGTAGATCATATTGCGTGCGTGCCTGCTCCGTGAACCAATCGATGGGCGGCTGCGTTAGAGGCACTTCACATAATTGGGCACCAACATGCTCCGCCGCGGCTCTGGCGAACGGCAATTCATAGGCGGGGGAGCCTGACGCTCCCGCAAGAGTATACCCTGAGATTGATGGCGCGGGCAGTTCGCCTCGCTCTGCTAATTGATATGCCAAACAATAGAGAGCGCTAGAATCGAGACCGCCGCTTACCGTCACTCCAAGAGGCCCATGAGAACGCGAAGTTCGGCGGACACAATCTTTCAATAGATGTCGGTAATGCTCAAAATAGTCCTCATCACGGGGATACCGAGTGGTGACTTCCGGGTCCAGCGACCAGTGCTCTTTTAAGGTCAGGCGATTTGCCGAGAAACTCAGCGAATGGGCAGGCAATAAGCGCTTGATACCCTGCCAAGGTGTTGCATCGCGCTGATGCCATTTGTCCGCCATGACGCCGGCCAAATAATCAAGATCTGGCCTTGGCTTTGGTTCAATCCGCGGAACCAGTGCCGATAGGTCAGAAGCAAACAGCAATTGCTGGCCATCAAAGTGATAAAACAAGGGCCGCAGACCCATGTGATCGCGCGCGCAATAAACAAGCGGATTGCTCGGATCGGACCGACAATCAGTCAGAGCGAGGGCAAATTCGCCGTCTAAATGACGTGCGCAATCCTCGCCCCATTGCTGGTACGCGCGCAGCACCAGCTCCGTGTCCGTTCGATTGCGCAGCACCACGCCAAGTCTCAGCAAGTCGGCGCGAAGCTCCTCCCAATTGATGAGGAACCCATCAAACACGAGAGCAATCCGCCGGTCTTCGCTGCAATGCGGCTGGGTTTCGTCCTGCGCTTCGCTCGTTACACGCAGTAGGCTGGCACCCAATCCCACGAGGCTCTCATTTCCCGTTGAGCGACCACGGTCGGATGCGTTCGATAGCCAAGTAGCGGCGCCATCCTGGCCGCGATCCGCGATGGCGTCCGTCATTGCCTTGAGGGTCGCAGGGTCCGCACCATCAGCACAATAGAGCCCAGCGATCCCGGTCATTCGGCTTCAATGACTTTGCATGATTTCAAGTGACGCAGTTCAATCACCAAATCTGCCTATTTTCAGATTCTGCCGCAAAGACATCGCACAATGGTTGCAATATGCTGAGCTCGAAATGCTCAGCCCAGAGGTGCGGCCTCACCAGCTTTTCACAGCCAGCGGGATAAAAGTGGAAGAACAAGAGATTGCAATACCCTCCGCGCGTGATCGGATCACGGTAATGCCACTGGGACGAGCCATTGAAGAGCAACGCCTGGTTCGGCTCTAGCTCATGCGATGTCCAATCCATCCCGGCGTCATCCTTGAGGTCTTCCTCATTCCAAGCCTGCATCGCATCAGCATCAGGCAATTCCACTTGCTTGCTGAAGTGTATCGGCCAGCTGCCGCTTTGCTCGATACAATAATCGAGCGTGTACATCGACATCGGCTCATCCAGATGCGGTGCACACTGGCCAGAACCCCCGTATAGGCTCAGGAAGTTGTATCCCGTCACCAATTCGCGCTCTGCAAGCTCGCTCACCAAAGGCAGTAGGCCCTGCTGCAATTGCAGAAAGAATGGATGATCGTGGACTACATCACGTCCGAATTTCTCGACCTCGTGGCGTTCGAGCTGCGCGGCGGGAAGGCTTTGGACCACCGAGCCGATCTCATGCCGAACAGCGTCATCAAACAGCGCATCGATAGTGCAAATCTCGAACTTATCGGCTGGGCGCAGCGGCGCGAATCCAGCGACAAATCGCTCCAAATACTCGGGAGCCACCTCTCCTATATACAACTTTGCTGCCTCGAACCGGCGCAAGAAATGCGCGTCGTACCACGGCACTTCGCCGAGCTTTGCGACCGACGCGATGGCCGCCAAATGGAGATCGAGATAGTCACGATCGCCCAACCTGTCCTTGATCGCCTCACTCAGCATTTGGCTCACATAGCACACCGCGAGGCATAGGCGATAAGGCGGATAAACCACGCTGCGTCATGCGCCCTCAGATTGTCGCAAGCGGCCAAGTCTGGCATCTATTGCAAAGTGACAACGAGAGTTTCCTCCGTGCCCACAGAGGGCCAGAAACCCAAACTGAGGGATGCTCTTTGGATTGGGCACTACAGCGTGCGCGGTATGGTGGAGCTTGTTCAGGCTCGGCTGGCATTCGCGAAACTGGATATGCGCGCACTTGATCAGCGCAATGGAAAGGCGGCCTTGGCCCGTCAAGAGCAGCCTCAGCCTAGCTCAAAACGAGCGGAGACCATCGCCCGCATCGGCTATATTCTGCCTCGTTTGTCCGCTCGTTTGCCGTGGCGCAGTGATTGCTTGATACAAGCGATCGCTGGGCAGAACTGGCTAAGCCAATTAGGCATCCCAAGTGTGATTGAGCTTGGAGTTAAACGAGAAGAGGCCAATGGCTTAAACTCGCATGCTTGGTTGCTGTGCGGAGGCCAGATCGTGCTGGGCAGCAGCAAAGAGCTTTACAATCCGATCTTTCCGCACAATTCAAAGCCAATCACCCCACATAACAAGTAATCGGCATGTCTGATCCTCTCAGTGGTCCAGCTCGATTTGTAAATTGCTCCCAACCTAGTAGTATTACATAGATCAGAAGGCGGGAGCGGACGATGGTGCCAACATTACGAGCTCAAATAGCGTTTTTTGCCGCAGCACTTGGGCTGTTTTTCGCGCCAATCTCTGCGCATGCCAACACGCGAGCAGGCGACTATTCTGTCTGCTGCGCAGCTTCAACCGATAGGGCCTCGTCTAACGCTATCAGTGATCGAGACTGGTTTGCCGAGGATGCAGATCGCGGTGCACTATGGCTGGCGCTTTTGGGCGGTGTGGGAATAATCATCGGAATCCTGATCATCCAAGAAGATGATGATCCTGCGCAGCGCGGTGATGGAGGCCTCAATCAATCTCCAGGGGCCAATTGAAGCAGGCCTTTTGATCGCTTTCTATGCGTGCTGATCGCATTTCTCCTCGATCAAGCGCCTATGCGCTGGCTGCGCTACTGACCATTGCGGTGATCATTGGTGGAGGCGGCGTCAGATACGGTCTGGCAAACCTGGCTGTACAACTTGCAGCACTCTTCGTTCTCGGCTTTCATCGCGGTGCCTTTGTTAAGTTTTGGAGCACGACACCGTTTGGCCTTCGCGCTCTCGTTGGTGCGTGCTTATTGCTTCCGGCTATACAGCTCATCCCGTTACCAAACGGAATTCTTGCAATCTTGCCCGGCAGACACCTTGTGCTCGAAGCGCACTCGCTGGCCGGGGTGAACACCTGGTTTCCCATAAGCGTTGATCCGGCCAGAACGCTGGTCGCATTTGCCGGCCTGATCTTGCCACTCTCGGTACTCGTTGTCGCTTACCAACTTTCGCGGCGCCAATTGATCTGGATCGCTTGGACACTGGTGGGCTTGGCACTGGTTAGCGTATTGCTGGGCGCCGTACAGGTCGTGAGCCAGGGTCAAAGTGGTCTGCTCTATCCAGAGAACCCAATGCCCGGGGTACTTTTTGGAACCTTTGCCAATCGCAATTCCACTGGCCTGTTTATGGTTTCGGCGCTTGCGCTTGCCGCACTGTTGCCCGCTCCCTCCAGCACCTCATCGTTTCTTTTCTGGCGCGCCATGATCTGCCTAATGCTGATCACGGCCATTCTTCTCACTCGCTCACGCACCGCTATTGTCCTGGCCGCGTTGCCACTCGCGATGTTGCTTGCGAAGAGCATGGGAGCAAGGCTGAACGAGGCGCAGGCGAACGCTAGCAAAGGACATCGACGAGGCAAGAAAGGCATTGTTGCTGGTCTCTCGTGTGTGGCATTGATCGCCAGCCTTTTCGCCTTTGCGCCTGGGCGGATCAGCGACAGCCTTGATCGGTTTGAAGCGAGAGACGACGCGCGCATCTATATCTGGGAAGATGCAACCTACACTGCCGGTCGATATTGGCCGATTGGATCGGGCATAGGCACGTTCGACGAGGTTTTTCAGCTCGACGAATCTCTTGAAAATCTGACACCTCGGCGAGCTGGGCGCGCTCACAACGACTATTTGGAAGTCGCAATTGAAGCAGGCCTAATTGGGATTTTCCTCATCGCTTTATGGCTTGCTTGGATCGCCTGGATGACATGGCGGGCGCGGCTGTCAGCGCATAAATGGGTCGCTTGGGGCAGCAGCGTAATATTGGTTGGCATCGCGGCTCAGTCATTGGTGGATTTTCCACTCCGCAGCCAAACCATGTTGGGGGTGGCCGCATTCGCGCTCATCTTGCTGCTGCGTTTTAGTAGAGTTGGACAGGAACAATAGGCATGAAGCAGGCTTTATGGCTCATCGCTTTGGTCCTGATCGGTCTCGTTACCACAGGAGTGCAGCTGGACCGGCAGGCCCGCGTGTCAGGCGATCTCGCGGCGCCGGTTCCCACACCGTTTCGAGCCTTTGCTCAGGAGAGGCTCGCCACCCGAACCCTTGCAGCCAGCGACTCAAACCAAGCGCTTGCTGAAGCTCAGCGATTGGTCGCGCGGCGTCCGCTCCCCGCCGAGCATCTTCGCATTCTGGCCATAGCCCAAGCCCTCAATCAAAACGACACAGGAAGCCTGCAGACGTTGCAAACCGCGAGCCAGCGCGGCTGGCGCGACCCAATCACGCAAGAAGCAGTTTTGAGACTAGCCATCGAAACGGGCAACCACAGGGAGGCCGCCAGACGATATGCGGCCTTGATGGCCATGCCAAACACGTCAAACCCCCTACTGTCCGAACTGGGAGAGGCAGCCTTGGAGACCCCTGATGGTCGCAGCACCTTTGCCGCTGTTTTAGCTCCGGCAAAGCGCTGGCATCGAACTTTCCTAAGGCGCGGGTTGCCGAACCTGAAGCCGCGGGCGTTCGCTGAACTGATTGCCGAAGCACAAGATCTGGGCGCAAAGTTTGATTGCGCGCAATTGCAGCAAACAGCACGGGCTCTGAATGACAAAACAGATGCCTCGAGCCAGCCGGCAAGGCTCTCGATCGATCAAGGCTGCGTGGAATAGAAACGGTGCAAGCCGAGAAACCTCATCCGTTTATCACTGCCTTTTTACGTTCACGCCCGTTTCAAGCTAGTTTTCCCTTCTCCATCAGGCTGAGCCGATACAACCGCCACCAGCCCAAGGTCACGTCACCGAAATTTGTAACCGAAACTATCGTGTCGACGAATGTTTTGGCGCAGGACAGAAATTCTCGAGTAAGGGGCGAGCATGGCTGACACCATTGATAAGCGCGCCAAAGAAAGCACAGACCAGGAAATCCGTCGCCCACGGACCTTGGCGTTTGTCATTACCTTCGGTCTGTTAATCGCTCTTTCAGAGGGTCTTTTGCGATTGGTCGCTTGGGCTCAAGACGCGGTCGGCTGGGCGTTGATCGACCATGATATTGATCTCCTCTGGGCCGGCTTCGCAGCAGCCTTGGTCAATGCGATCTTTACTTACACAGGCTTGGTCGCGCTCTTCGCCTTCTTTGAATGGCGTCACCTGGGCTTTAAAGACTTTCGCCGACGTTATGCCGAGGGTTTGCTGTATGGAGCCACAGCTATTGTCATCGCGGTGATGCTGCAAACTGCGGCTTTCTCCAGTCTGCAAACCTTGGATTTCGAGCCCGTTTTCCAGATCCAAGATTTGGGGCCTGTCTCGTTGCTATTCCCGATCATCTACATGGTCATAATCGGCTTCTTCGAATACTGGCTGCACCGCGCGCTTCACGATGTTCCCTTCCTTTGGCGGCTGCACGCTATCCATCACCAAATCGAAGACATGAACGCCGCGCGCAGCTACTCCCACTGGGCTCAGGACGCGGTATATCTGGCAGTTATTACAGTCCCTCTGATCTTTCTGGTAGAGAGCCCGCAGGGTTTTGTCGCATTGCTAACGACGTTCTATTTGATCTCGAACTACTACATGCACACCGACAATCCGGCCTTGTCGTTCCCACCGATTCTTCGACATGTGCTAGCCGACAATGTCTATCATCATTATCACCATTCGCGCCGCATCGAGCATTGGGGGCGCAACTATTGCTCGTTCTTTTCTTTCTACGACCGGATTTTTGGCACGCAGCATATGCCGCGAGACGAAACCTTTCATGCAACCGGCATTGACGGCTACGCGCCGCTGGAAAACTGGCGTGATTATCTGATCCGCCCTTTTACAAACCGGGGCAAGACATGACCGAACGCAGATGGCTTTACCTAGGTCTTGCTAGCGTCCTCAGCGCACCTTTGCTTTGGGCGACAGCAACATTCCTTTGGACACCGGCAAGTGACTTGGCCGGTGTCCACAGCACCATTAAAGCAAACATACCCGAAATTGCGCATATTTCGGCGCAGCAGCTTGCGGCCAGCGATCCCGACACAACGATCATCTTTGATACCCGTGAGGCAGAAGAATACGCCGTCAGCCACCTCCCCGGCTCCATTCGCATCCCGCCAGAGATGTCAGTTGCAGATTTTATGAGAAATTTTGAGCATTTGATATCGGGTAAAACGGTGGTTTTCTATTGCTCGGTTGGCGTACGCTCAACACAATACGCAAGCAAAATTCAGAACGCGATACGAACAAATGGGGGCATCAAAACCGTCAATTTAGAGCTCGGCCTGTTCGGCTGGCACAATGATGGTCGCCCGCTTGTCAACCAGCGAGGTGAAGCAACTATGCTGATCCATCCCTATGATGATAATTGGGGGCAACTTCTCGAACGAAAATCGTTCGCATCCAAATTTCCGAAATAATTTTTCAGAATTTTGTAACCCAATCGACTCTTCCAACGAACGGACGGGTAACGTCTATATCAATTGTAGGGAAAACATCGTGCGAAGCGCAATCTTATCAACGGCAGCCATCGTCTTGGCATTGGGTTCCGCTCCAGCTTTCGCGTCAGGTTCTGGCGGGGGTGGAGGCGGTTATGGCGGCTTCAGTGGCGGTTCCGGTGCCTCAGCACCGCGCATCTCACCAGCTGAAAGATTGGAGCGCCGCGGCAAATCCCAAGTGCGCAAACGCATCACGTGTAAAAAGTGCAGTTATCATGGGAAGTTGAATCAGCAAACAGCCGCTGAAGTTGCAAAAGCTGTTCAAGGCGGTCAGTTCAATTTGAAAGGCAAAAACCGTGAAGCGGTTTTGTACTATCTGCGGCAACGCTACGGAGTTTAACAGCCTCCGCTAGCCTCATTGGGCTATACAATCATGCCCGAAAAACATTCGCACAAAACGCTTCGCTACCGTTTGGTAGGCGGGGCGTTTTTGTGTTTGGTGACTATATTTGCATTGGTCTTGCTGTCGCGGCAGCCAGACACATCGGTTCTGGCGTACGTTGCGGCACTATCCCTGGGCAGCGCTTTGACCAGTGCGCTGCTATGGCAATCAGGCCCGCTAAGGCCGGTTACCGTTATGGCTATTGCGCTACTCGGCAATGGAATTGCGCTGTTCGGCTTCACGATTTTTGAAGACGACTATTATCGTTTCATCTGGGATGGATGGCGCATTCTGGAAACCGGTACACCTTACGGTATCCCGCCGGCAGACTTTTTCGATAATGAGAGCGTACCACCGCAAATGCTAGCGGTGCTAGAGTGGGTGAACTATCCTCAATATCCGACCATTTACGGTCCGGTTCTCCAAATCATCTTCGCCATTACCAGTGTCTTTGCTGGCACTGATGAATTTGGCCTGCGGTTAGTTTTTGCCGCGGCAAGCCTGCTGACAAGCGGATTGCTACTTCGCAAATTTCGGCCCGAACGCGTAGTCCTGTTCGCCTGGAACCCGGTCGTGATTGCAGAAACAACATTGCATTTGCATTCCGACATTTTTGTTGGATTGGCGCTGTTCGCGGCCATCGTAGCAGGGCGACGACATCCCCTTATGGCTGGCAGTCTCTTGGCGGTCGCGGCAGGGGTTAAGTTGGTGGCATTGGCCGCTTGGCCGATTTTGTTGCGGCTCAGGCCAAGAGCCTTGATTGCGGCTTTGACAACATTGCTGCTGCTATACGGCATCTTTGCAGTTCAAGGCCAAGGTGTGGGGCTCGACTCCACTGAGACTTTCGCGACAATTTGGTACTATAACCCGCTTGCTTATCAGCCTCTTTTCCTGCTTTTTGGACCGACTTGGGGGCGGTTGGTCGCCTTGTTTGTAGCAGGCATGATTGTCCTTTGGATGCACGCCCAATCACGCAGTTTTGATGATGTGCCATTGGCGGCAATATTCGGAGTGATTTTGCTCTTCGCTCCGGCGGTCAACACTTGGTATCTGATGTGGCTATTGCCTTTGGCGGTTGGACGCAAAGAGGTCTGGCCGTATGTTGCCAGTGCAGCTTTGCCGTTGTCATACCTGACCGGTCTAAATTTGGAGAATTTTACGCTTGAAGAATTTCAGGTCCATCCGGCTGCACAATATGTCGAATGGAGCTTGATTGCCGCTGCGATAATTTATGATTGTTGGCGGCTTAGAGGCAGTCGATCGGCGAAAGAACGCACTGCCGCGCCTATATCATCTCCGCAAGTCTCAGTAGTGATCCCCGCGCTGAATGAAGAGAGGTCCATTGGTGAAACAGTCAGCGGCATTATGCGCGCTAACCCCGATGGCCTAAAAGAGGTCATTGTCGCCGACAATGGTTCGCAAGACCGGACGGCACAGATCGCGAAAGAAGCCGGTGCTGTCCTCGTTACGGAACCAGAAAAAGGATACGGGGCGGCTTGCCTGGCTGGTTTGGGAAAGGTTGATCTTAAGAGTAATATCATCCTGTTTATGGATGCCGATTTGTCTGATGTTCCTGAGGAAGCCGCAAGTTTAATTGCACCGATAGTTGCAGGCGATGCTGATATGGTGATTGGATCGCGCCCCTTGGGTACAATTGATCCAGGAGCAATGACTGTACCGCAGCGCCTCGGCAACTGGCTAGCTCCAGCGTTGGTAAGGTTGATTTGGGGGATACGTTACACTGATCTTGGCCCCTTCAGAGCGATCCGCCGCGATGCCCTGGAACGTCTTACAATGGCCGATCGAGACTTCGGCTGGACGATCGAAATGCAGGTTAGGGCAGCGAAGATGGGCTTACAGGTATGTGAGCGTCCGGCACGCTACCGAAAGCGTGTCGGCACCTCAAAAATATCTGGCACGATAAAGGGCGTTTTCGCCGCTGGCTGGAAAATTTTGTACGTTATCGGGCGCGAGGCCTTCGGTGATTTTGACCACTCTCACCTAGGGTCACTAACCACTACTGGACGCAAAGCCGCCAAAGCAGCAGCTCAGAACTGAATTCTATGTAACAATTGCTGGCAACGCGGCGAACATCAATTGAACGCTTTTAGGTTACAAGGATGAAGTCATGACGGCTCCGCAAGTTCAGATACAATCATCAATGCAAATGTCGCGCCGCACCATAATCGGCGCGATACCCGCGACCGCCTTGTTGGCAGCATGCGGAGGCTCCGATCCCGGTGGCTTAGGAGAAGACAGCTTCACGACGAATGAGGATTCAAGCGAAATGATCGACCATTCGGAATGGGACGCGTTGCTGCGCGAATATGTGACCGCGGGCGAAAATGGCGTCAATTTGGTGGACTATAACCGGATGAAGGGCGAAGCCGCCGATGCTCTGAAATCCTACCTTGATGCAATGCAGGCTGTGGCCGTCGAAGATTTCTCAAGCGATGAGCAATTCGCGTTCTGGGTCAATCTCTACAATGCCGTAACAGTAGACGTGATCCTCAAAAATCTGCCGTTGGACTCTATCCGTGATATTGGTTTGCTGGGCAGCGGACCTTGGAAGGACGACGCCGTTACCGTTTCGGGTCGCACGCTGAGCCTCGACAATATTGAGCATGATATTCTGAGGCCAGAATGGCAGGATGTCCGTATCCACTATGCCGTGAATTGCGCCTCAATTGGCTGCCCGAATTTGGCTCTCGAAGCCTATACGGCGGCAAAATTGGAGCCAATGCTCGAACAAGCAGCTGCCGCATATGTAAACCACCCACGTGGTTTTGGCGGCGAGAACGGCCGTATTATCGCATCCAACATTTACGAATGGTATCAGGATGATTGGGGATCTGTAGAGGATGTCTTGGATCATGCCCGCGAATATGCCACTGGACCAACAGCGGCCTTGCTCGACGGAGCAACCGATGTTGCAGGCTATGCTTATGATTGGTCACTTAACAATGGCTAATGCGCGCACTTAGCGCTTGCCACCTGCCAGCGAACTGTGATTGATCATTCTATGCCAAACCCGCGCCTTGTTCAGTTCACTCGCTACCCAGTGGCTGGAGAATGCAAATCCAGACTGATCCCAGCTGTCGGTTCAAAGGGGGCTGCAGCGATCCATCGACATCTGACCGAGCACGTTTTTGGTGTTCTGACCAAAGCCGGATGTCCGCTGACGCTTGCTTATACTGGAGGTGACAGAACCGCCTTCATGCGATGGCTCGGCGAGAGGGCGGCTCTCGTTCCGCAAGCCGAAGGCGATCTCTCGCAGCGGCTCCTAGCATTCGTCGATGATGCACCAATTATTTTTTTCGGTTCAGACACCCCAGACCTAAGTCCTTCACATGTTTCAGCAGCCATTGCTGGACTGGCCGAGCATGAGTTGGTGATTGGACCCGCACTGGATGGCGGATATTATCTGATTGGTATGCGGGAACCTTTGCCGCAATTGCTTACCGATATGCCTTGGAGCACAGATCAAGTCTTGCCAGAGACACTTCGGCGCGCAAAGCAGATGGGTATTACCCCCTTTTTGCTTGAGTCGCTTTCAGATTGCGATCTGCCAGAAGATCTCAGGCGATGGCCAGAGCTTACAAAGCTCGCTTGCGCGGGACATTCTCTGGCGGAACCAGAAAGCGAATGCAGCACAATGACCCCCGCTCTGGAAAGCTAGAAGATGGATGATCAATCCCCATTCGCCTTGAGCAAGACTCAGAAAATTTCGGATGAGAAATTTGCAGATCCCTATCACACCGCAAAGGGCGATGAACGAGCCTATGTAGAACTCCAGCGATTGGAAACGCTGTGGTTTAACACAGGGACTTTGTGCAATTTGGCATGCAAATCTTGCTATATCGAAAGCTCGCCCAAAAATGATGCGCTGGTCTATCTCACACTGGCGGAGGTACAGACCTATCTGGATGAGATCGCCGAAACAGACCTTACCACCCGCGAGATAGCGTTCACCGGCGGCGAACCATTTATGAATCCGGACATTATTGAGATCCTGCGCCTGTGTCTGGCTCGCGGTTTTGATGTCTTGGTCCTATCCAATGCGATGCGGCCGATGCGACGATTTGAACAGGAATTGCTAGAGCTTGAAGGTACCGAGCGAATGACCATCCGGGTCAGTCTTGATCACTTTACCAAGGCTGTTCACGAGGAAGAACGCGGAACAAGCTGGGACAAGGCAATGGACGGCCTAGAATGGCTGACTTCAAACGGCTTTAACGTGACGATTGCAGGGCGCCTTTTGGAAGGCGAAACCGAAGCATCTGCACGCCAAGGATTTGCTGACTTGTTCGCCCAGCATGATTTGCCTGTCGATGCGAACAATCCGATCGAATTGACGCTTTTCCCGCAAATGGACGCCCATGCCGATATCGCCGAGATCACCAGTGACTGTTGGGACAAATTGAATCTCAACCCGCAAAGCATGATGTGCGCATCCAGCCGAATGGTGGTGAAGCGTAAAGGTGAGAAGACACCGCGCGTCGCAGCCTGTACTCTTTTGCCCTATCAAAAAGGTTTTGACTTAGGAGCAACGCTTGAAGAGGCAAATTCTCCTGTTCAACTCAATCATCCACATTGCGCGCGCTTTTGCGTCCTTGGTGGCGCCAGTTGCACTGCGTAGTTAACAAAGCTGGCCTTTGGTGCGAATCCACCCGTTCGCCGGTTGTCCAAGCCTAACTCACTCGAAACTGGCTGTGCTCAGTTGGCCGATGGTTATGTTCTCTCCGAAGCGATCACTCAATGGCTCTCATCCCCCGGCCTGATTTGCTTTCTCTAGTCCCGTCGATCAACGAGGTTCAGTGCCTCGAAGAGCAGGTTGAAGGTTGCTTTCAGGCTCCTCTTTGCGTTTGCGGCGAAAGATCAGATGGAACAATTCAATCAATGTCGGTTTCGCGAGCCAGTACAGAACAGCCGCACAGATGCAGGCTCCAAGCAGAACGTTTATTGATAGGCTGGCGAAAACGGGCAGCGGCGGCAGGACCGTTTTCGCAAGATACACTGCACCAGCCATGACCACAGCGGCAGACAGACCTGGCCAGATCGCCTGGGCAAGGTCCATGGCTGGCAACCGCAAGTGTTGCCGTGAAAGCAAAACAGTTGCGATCGTCACGAGTGGGAAGCCGCCAACCCATGCATAGGCGAGGCCCATAACCCCAAATTGCGCCCCAATCAGAAAGCCGAGCGACATTACGACCGCACCCACCAAAGTTGCGTGCAATGAGATCTCCGGATGGCCCATGGCGTTGTTGAGCGGCGCAAACAGAATTTGTAGTGTCATCAGCGGCATAACCAGGGCCATCACTGAGACGATAGGCACCATTGGCAACCACTTTTCACCCAACACAACGTGGACCAATTCTGGCGCAGTCACCGCCATCCCCAGGTAGAAGGGGCAAGCGACCATCATTATGAGGCGGACGGCCTTAAGGAACGCGCGGCGCACGGCTTCTGGGTCATCCTGCATTCTCGAATAGGCGGGAAACGCAACCTCGTTCAAAGGTGGGACAAACTTCGCCGCAAAAATTGTCGTCAGGAACAACGCTTCTGCATACAGGCCAAGCTCGTAAGTCGTGAGCGATTGGCTGCCGATGAAAATGTCTGATTGGCTTTGAACCGTCCAAAGCACGTGCGCCAAAAGGATGGTTCCGCCGAAAGCGAACATATCTTTAGAGCCGCGAAAATCGAAGCTCGGCCAGATGAACATCCGGGCAGATAAGAACAGCCCAATGCCCTGAGTCCAGAAAATCGCCAGCGCGGCGTAAACCAGTGTCCAAACCCCAAGGCCGGACAGGGCACAGCTCAGGGCGACGATTGCCCCAATTACTGCAGAGAACAGATTTACAATTGCAGTCTTCTTAAACTCCAACTCGCGCGCCATCACAGCTTCGGGCAGCACGATAAAGGGCGTCGCCAGGAAAATCAGTGCCTGAACGCGGAGCAAATCACCGACGATCGGCTGGTTATAATAGTCGGCGATCAAGGGGGCGAGCAGGAATTGCGCTGCGGCAAGCCCTCCATTGAGCAGTAACAGCGCTCCAAAGGCTTGCTTAAGTCGGCGCGGGTCAAGCTCCTCGCTCTGAACGATTGAGCTGGCAAGCCCGTAACCATTAAGAAAACTCAAGAAGACCAGCACGACCTGCGTCATCGCGAACAGACCATAATCCGACGGGTCAAGGATACGGATCACCGCCAGTGTGCTGCCCCAGGAGATAAGCTGGGCCAGAACCTGCGTGCCCGAACGCCATATCAAAGCTTTACGCACGCGCTCGCCGAAGGAAAGCGTATCACTCATCGCAAAAGACGTACCGAGAAGCCAACAACTCCCACTCTAGCGGCCGTCAAAGAAGACTGCTGCATGGCCCCAGGCCGGCCCTGTCGGGCCATGCGGCCACTCGCTCCGATGGAGCGAAATGTAGCCAGGACTTTTGGAGCGGAGAAAGTTGAGCGCACTGTCGCTAGTGTAGTCGGCAAAGTCTGAATCGAACTCAATACGTCCTGTGCTTTCGTCAAAACGCAGCACGTAGAAGCCCTGCTCTCCGCCAAGTTCTGCGCCCATGATCAATCTATTGCCTGCCGGGTCCTTACCCATCCAGTGCGGTGCAAAACCCTCCGGCGTATCTAACCGAAAGACTTCTTTGGGTGACTGTGGGTTGGAAATATCGAGGACGACCACTTGCTGCTTCTTGCCAATCGGCTGCACCCAATATTGACCAATCAACAATGGGACGCCGCAGGCTCCGCGAATGCGTGTGGGATCTTCAGCGGGATCCGTTTCGACCGAATAGACCAGATCAAGCTGTGGTTTCTCGCTGTCGATCGCGCTCAGATGATAGAAATTGCAGCCATAGGAGTTGAGAAAGACAGACCCGTCGCGCAGGACGTGCTGCCCAAAGCTAGCTCCATTCAGACCCTCAACCGGCCTACCCTTGTGATCCACACCCACTTCAAGATCGAGCGTGTGCAGCAGTTCGAAATCGGAATAGCGGTATATCTGGACGACTTCAGCCCACGATTGTTCCATCATTGGCGCGCTGGTTACGGTGATCCGGTCAATTTCGGGAAGTTGGGCGAAGGAATAGGGGCGGATCGCCTTGGTGAAACCAGGAACCTCAGCAGAGGCTGAACGGATCAATTCTCCGGCTATGGAATATTCCGCTATCCCCCCATGGCCTCCTGGAGTGGTCGTTTCATCAGGGTCGGGGCTTTCGCCAGCGCTTCGCAAGAATCCAACCAATCGCGTGCCTTCGGCCGTGCGGGCGTAGTCGTGAGCGAAGCGAAGGGGTGATGGCGAGCCAAAGGTCGTCGCAATTGTGGGTGCGGCCGGGTCGGAAATATCGACGACAAATGTCAGTTCGTGATGGTGACCATTCATGAAAATGGGTTCGCCCTTGGGCGGCGCCTCATATTCCATGTGATGCACCATAGATGCCTTGTGCCCAATTGGGGTTGAACCCAAGGGCTGCCCGCGCCCGTCCGAACTGGGATCGACATCCAAGACTGTGATGAAGTCTTCGTCCTGCTCATCCTGATCGCCGACCAACAGGAGCAAGTGAGGAGAGACACCCGTTAGCTCGATGGTATTTCGCGGAGCAGGCTTAGAACAAGACGCAATGCCAAGCAGCGCTAAGCAAGTGAATAAGCGAAGGGAGTTCATGAAATCACCTTGAAAAAACTCTGAGAAAGCGGCTCAAAACCTTGGTTCTGGAACAGCGCCTGAGATGCCGAATTGCCGTCCCAAACAGTACCAGAAACCGCGCATTCGCCCCAAGGGGCAAGCTCGGCCAACAAGGTGCTGATCAAAGCCGAAGCCCCGCCTAGACCGCGCGCGCGCTTATCGACGACGATATCCTCGATATGGCAATGCCAGCGCGGCTTCCCGTAGAAAACATCGTTGGTTTCGCTGAGCCGGTATAGCAGGTAACCGACCAAACTCTCTTGGAGAAATAGGCCTTTGGCAAACCCAGTGCGTTGGCGAAACGGATTGCGCGGCTTCAAGAAGCCTTGAAGATAAACAGAAATCGCAACGAAGTTATCTGCTGGACCAAAATGCTCTGGAAAGGATCGATGGTGCGGCTCCTGACCTTGCCCAAACAGGTCAATCATAGCTTCAAGCAAGGGAGCGCTCTTGCGATCAAGTGAACGCACCTCCGCAGCCTGTTGTGATAAAGGCGTGTTAGGGTTTTGCATCTCAGGCATCAGCGAACCTCTGCATAATGGCTTTGGCAGCGCGAGTGCCTGCGAAAATCGGACCATATATCAGACCGCGCCTGGCAACTGCCACATCCATGATTGCCTGCCTGTCCGGCCAAAGTTCATTGAGCATGGCATTATCCGGCTGCGTACAGGAATCGATCAAATCGAGTTCATCTTGCCGCTGATAATATTGGAGCGTTTCAAACTCCATCAACACGCCTGGCGAAAACCTGCGATAATCCGGATGGACCGCCGATTTCAGGCAGAACCCCATGGGCGGAGCAAGAACGTCGAGCGTGTAGGCGATCGGCCTTCCATCGAGGCTGAGCCTTGTGAGGGTGAGGTTCCCTCCCTCAAACGCGTCTCGAATTGTTGCCCGGTAAACAGCAGTCTCATTAGGACACGAAAGGATCGATGAGCCAGCCTCGTGCTTCCAACCAGTGTCTTCCATGGACAGAAACTGGTCAGTCCATTCGTCGAGATCATCCCTCTCACTCAATCTTTCGATGGATACCTCACCGGCTTCATGAAGCCGCTTTTTCGCCCTTCGGATACTCTTGCGCCGCGAAGAACTGAGATGACTGTCGTCTTTGGTTCCCGATCTGACTTTTGGTGCGATTGCGGCACGCTCATGCCGGTTGGCCACTATGATACCTCGCCCGGTCTTAGCGCAATGCCTCAGCATAGCTTGGGCGAATGGGCCATCACTCGATATCTTTGCCAATTGCAGAAAACCGCAATGGAACGGAGCCTGGTCCAACCACGAGGTCAATCCCGCCACAAACTCTTCTTCGAAGCCTGCCCGAACCAAAGGCGAACCAAGGTATTGTTCGTGGTGTAGAGCGCTTTTCCAGAACGGCACCGGCAGCTTCGCATAACCTACATCGCGTCGCAGGATCACAATGCCAATGAGCAAGCCCGCAGCTCGGACAGTCACAATTTTGGGCTCTTGCTCAGCCAGCAAGGGGAGGGAATTGCGAATGAAGTGAGGGAACTGAAATATGTTCTTTTCGGTCGCCCCTTGCGTCAATTCTTCCCACTCAGGCGCCAAGGTGCACAAAGTATCAAGCGTTAAGTCCCCACACAGCCATGAGAGAGCGTGATCTTCACGCGAGCGATAGGTGTTCACTGACTTGGACAAAATGGGTGAGTGCATAACTCTCTGGCCGAAGCGACAGCCTCGTAAGATCAAGAAACTAATCGAATTTAAACGCTCTTTGAGCTAGCCATTCCTGAATTCCAGCGTAGCTTAAAGATCGTCCAGTCCTGATTTGGGAAATGTGCACTTGCGTGAGTTAATAAAGACTTCCTTGTGGCCTATGCTGCCCAAGCCATGGAAATCTCCAGATATGGAGTTCCACTATGGGCTATGGCATGGCGTGTCGGCGCTCTATTCAGTCAGTGGCCGCCAATTGGGCGAAGAAAACACCCGGCCCTTTGCACTAAATCACCATGTGCCTGCTGAAACGATTGCCTGCAAGTATGAGGGATCTCGAAGAGGGCGCCTGATCAATATGTCAGCTCTTCGGACCGCGATGCAGAATTTTGATGCCGCACTAGCAATCACCAAAGCGGTGCAGTCCTATCATGTTGATCACAAAGGCAGCGCTGATCCGTTGGGCATCTGGGATCTTTACATAATGGCGCGTGCCAGCATCGCCCTTATTGCCTATCGAATGCGCTTTAATCGTCAGGCCAAAGTTGCAAACAGGGTGAGCGATGATCTGACCAGCCAATTCCAGTTCATTTCCGGTGTCTTCATGATCTGCCGGCATATGATGGAAAATGCGGAACGCCTGATAGAAGAAAACCAGCCTGTCCTTGCACAAGTGCTGTATGACTATGCAGACGAGAACGGCATTTTCATTTCTTTCAATGGGATGGCCTGTGCGGGTAGCACAAAGAAAATTCTGGAGTTTCTAGAATTTTGCAACGATGGCTCACCGCAAAACATACCAAAAGCAATTGCCTTGGATGACATCGTTAGCGAACCTGACAATTGGTACCAATACGCTTTGGCCTCGATCGAACTGGATTGCTTCATTGAGCAAGAGCGCGTGTCTCGCCTAGCCTCCAAAGAGGCCCAAACGAACGGCATGAGCGCTGCGCAAATCTACGGCTCTGTTGGCGACTATGTGCGCAGCCTCGTGCGATCGCCTGTGCTGGCCGATGACGGTCTATCCTCTTTCGAGGCTGGCGCGCTATTGCGCCAAAATCGGATCCTTGATCTGCTCGGTCGGAAAAGGATCCGAAAGCTGCCATCAAATCACATTGCAGCAAGACTCGGCTGAAGAGATTCCATGAGTGCGAAGTCAATGCATTCAAGTCGAAGGCGTCTGCTTTCCATCTGATGATTGCCAACCTTTGTCCGATGGTTTGGCGTTGCGAAGCGCTATCTCGGTCAAAGCCATATGGGGACCACTTTCATTCAGTGCTCAAATGCGGCCCCCATCGTGGCCCCAACCATACTGCGATTGCAGACAAGCTAGACGGACGCCAGCAACCAGGAAACCGTGCATTCTTGGCAGATTTCTGCGGTTTCTTCAACCGTTAGTGACTTGTGATGATGTGTAAATGGTGTCAGAAGAGGACTCGTTTCCCTTCCTTACTACTCTGTATTATTGTATTTTTATGGTAGTCTTGTTCAAGAAAACCCTCATTTATACCCCCATCATACTATAGTGCTCTTTGCGTGACACCCTCGAGCAACATCATAAATACCCGATGTGTGATCCAAACTTTGGGTGCGTAGTGAAAGCGGGGCGCCTTAAGACAAGAGGCCAACTACGGAAACGAGCAACAGGCCCCCAAAAAACAAGGCAATGGCACCCCAGAATAATCCGATGCACCCCGAAGCCTGAGCAGCCACAAACTCCTGCGCCTCTCCTTTTTCGTTTTCAGACATAGCTGCGCTCCTTTTTACAAATGGGTCGTAAATGCCGTGGCCTATTGCGCCCACTATTTCAAGTTAGTGGTGTGCATCGAGTATCTGGAAAAAACGATCCTGAGGACATCCTCACTAGGTTGGGTAGTTCTATTAGAGCTGTCAGGCTGCAGGAAGGATTGTCTCAAGAAGCTTTGGCCGACGCATCCGAGATTGATCGTTCGCATCTTGGGCGAATTGAGCGGGGCGAACGAAATTTGAGCATCCTGAACCTCAAGAAGATCGCTGGCGCACTCGGGCTTACCGCCGCTCAATTGCTTGAGCTGGCTGGAGGCTAACTTTCAATAGGTGGGGTACCTGGATGACCCACAATTCAATCAAGGCCTATTCAGCACGAAACACATCGGCGCCCAAGCTTGTTTTCCTGGGCAGACGCCAGACTGTCAGATCCATGACCTATGACCAGCTCGCGCTAGTCAAGCCGTGCAATTCTAACTTTGATTGCTCGTTCAAGCTTGCTACGCCCATTCACGACGCGTGCTAAAATGTGCTGAGGGAAAATAAAGAATGCGAAACTGCCTCGTTCTCTCCCAACATCGAGATGAGGCAAGTGAGTACAACGACTTCATCGGAAAGTTCTACCACTTCCCTGCCAATAGATCGAAATCATACCTTAGCCAGTTTGATAGGCTGCCTATTGAGTTCATCTATTACGAACCCAAGTCAGAGGGTGGGCGCGGAGAGTTCTTTGGCTTTGGCCGGATAACCAAACCTCCGTTCAAAGATAAACGGGAGAGCGACCACTACTTTGTAGAGATTGATGACTATAAGCCTTTTGGGCAACGAGTCCCCTATAAAGATGACGAGGGTAATGTCCGTGAAGCCAGTAGCGAGAGCTACAATCCACAAAACGCCGTCCGGCGAATCCCGGAAACGCTTCTAGATGAAATCTGTCTCGACGGTGAGATACAACTCAACTTCAACTCGGACGCTCACCTAATCAAAGTCTTAGGTGAGCAACTGATAGCATCCGAAAAGGTTGGTGTCTTAGAGCTTATCAAGAATGCATACGACGCGCACGCAAGCTACTGCCATGTCACCATCGAGAACTCGCCGGAGCTCAGAGAGCTTCCCGACGAGTACTATAGGTTTTCGAGGTTTCCTGGCCCAGTCATTGTAATCGAAGATGACGGTTTGGGGATGGACCGCCAAACGATAGAGAATGGCTGGCTAAGGCCTGCATCCATTATCAAGACACACGTCAAGGATGGACTGAAAGCGGAACGCCAGAACGCGTTGGAGCGCGGTAACCTTGAGATTTTCAACGCATTTGTGAGTGAGCTAAAAAAGGCAAACAAGGGCAGGATCCCTCTCGGTGAAAAGGGAGTAGGGCGCTTCGCCTCCCATCGCCTCGGCAGATCTCTCGAACTGACAACAAAAAAGGCCGAATTCGACTATGAATTCGTTCTCAAAATCGATTGGGATCGATTTGACAAATATGAGGCCGTGGGCGTTGATCTTAGGGACATTGGAATTGGACTGTCTCGCCAAAAACCATCACGAGATTATGGCCCTACCAACTCTGGAACTCGACTTGTTATATCTGGAGGTAGAGAGAGTTTTGGGTGGAGTGAAACAAAGATCATCGATCTTAGCCGGTCCATAACTCAACTCAACTCGCCTCATCCCAATCCGGCCAACGAAGACTCGACATTCGTTGCCACACTCGACGTGCCTCAACTTCCTGATCTGGAAGATCAGAACACCCTCGAATTCGACCCCACGTTCCAGCTCGTTGGGCTGGTCGATGAGAGGGGCAATCTAGATTACACTTTGACCTTTGAGCCACCTAAGAGCGTTCCAATGGCTCGATCGGTGGAAGCCGATGTCACTGATTTAACCATGCTTTCGGAAGTGGGCCATTGGAAGCAACGTAAAGGCAAGCTCACGGAGTGCGGCCCTTTCTTTTTGAACATCAAACTCTGGTACCGACGGGCACCGTGGATTTCCGGTCCAAACGCCTCGAGCTTTATGGAGCGATTGGACCGATACGGCGGAATCTCAATTTATCGTGACGGCCTCAATGTGTTCCCAGCGGAATGGGGAGCCCAAACCGATTGGCTAGGGCTGTCAAAGGCACACATCAAGCAAGGCAAGCGTCTATCTTACTACAATATGGTAGGGAACGTAGAGATCGATCAGGGCGCAAATATTGGACTCACGGACAAGACGAACAGAGAGGGCATGGTCGAGAATGACGCCAATGCTGATTTCATCATCCTCCTACGCACAATCATAAAGACTATTGTTGAAAATGCTTGGATTGCAAAACGCGACGAATATACTTCTTTAACAAAGGAAGTGATTAGAGACCCCAAAGCGCTACAGAAATTTGGAAAACAATCGCTCGCGATCCATAAGAGTATCGACACAGGCTACCCCATTGAGCAAGATCCGTTCAACATTCTGACCGCCCTGGGTGACGACCCGACAGTGCGCGCAGAACGACACAGCGACCTCACAAGATCACTGGAAGACCTTCAAGCGAGCCTTGATCTGATCTCGGACCAGCAAGATTTGCTTACGGAGCAGGCTGGTTACGGTCTCGCGATCGCCTCTTCGATCCACGAGATAAACAAGATTACGACGAATTTCTTTTACGGAATCAACGAGGTCCTAAAGTCTAGTAGGCCTAGCAAGGAGAGGCTTGAACGGTTGAAGGACAACTCCTCCTCCTTGCGCGGCGAACTAAAGAGATTGTCCCCTCTAATGGCCCTGCGTGGTGAGAGCCGAAAGGACTTTAAGATTTCGCGCGCAATACGTCTGGCTATTGAAAACTACCGAACAAGAATGAAGGATAATGATGTTACATTAATTCTCGATGCAACGGACGATTTCGAAGTCTTTGCAAGATTCGGTGCAATCGCGCAGGTTTTTTCAAACCTCTTAGACAACTCGTTATACTGGCTGGACAACAGCGAGAATGAGAAGCGCGAAATTAGAATTAAGATAGATAGCGATCATCGCAGCGTATTATTCTCAGACAATGGGCCAGATATTCATTCCGCAATTATACCTCACTTGTTCATGCCTGGGTATAGCATGAAGGTACCTAGGAGTGGATTAGGTCTCTATATCTGCAAGTACTACATGCAAGATATGAAGGGTGACATTCAAAATCTCCAGAGTCCGAAGTATAGAGATCCAGAGATGAAGGGCGCTCAGTTTTTCCTAGACTTTAATATGGTTCGACGAGGTAATAATCACGTATGATTGGGACGAACATCTGCATTATCGATGACGGATTCCGTCATCCCGCAGTCGAACTCGAAATTGAAAGCCATTCCTATTTCTCAGGTTCCGCAATCAGCGGCAATGGCAAAGAAAGAATGGGAGCAAGACCCTATACTGAGGCGTCTTTGCCTGTTGTTACTCGAAGACAGAATGGAGGATGCAACTCCAAAATGGAGCCTCGCTGGCTTCCGCCAGCCCCAGTTCTATCGCGAAGCATTCAACGCTGGAAAATACCGAGCAGATCTAATTGTATTTGACTGGGAATATGATGGCAATGTCGATCAGGTATCTGAGCTAAGGAAAATCCTTACTGGCACTCACAGCGAAGTCTTCATCTTCACAGGTGCCGACAAAGTCGACCAGATTAACATAATACTTGCTGAACATTTAGGGGAGTTTAAGGCAAGACTCATTGTTATTGACAAGAACGGCGAAGACGATCGACAACACGAGATCCTACATGATCGACTGACAAAGAAACAGTCAGAGTGCTTTGCCTTTAGATTTGGCAGTCAGTTGCGTGCGACCGTAAACAAGAGTCTCGATGAAGCGTTGCACAAGCTCTCCACTTTAGACATTCAAAGGATATTGTATTTGCTTTCGAGTGAGGAGGGTCAGGCCGATAACACTGAATTCAAAGAGATGCTTGGCGAAAAAATAAAGAACGGGCTTCAAGAGAATGAAGCGTTGCGGGAAGCTCTCAAGGCGAAAGGGGTGAGCGGCAAAGCCTACGATGAACTGCTCGAGGTTGTCGGTGAGATAATGAAGAATGACGTGGGCTCCGAAGAACTTGTCAATGCTCCTGTTGAGAACGGCGAAGAAAGAGAGCACGACAAGGAAATCATAGAAGCTCTTTGGTCGTATCGACTGTACCATAAGCCATCGGATGATCGTGTTAGGACGGGAGATATCCTGGAGCGAGAAGACGGATCCGAACAATTCCTTGTGCTCACACCGCCCTGCGATCTCACTCGCTTTTGGAAGAATACAGGCGGGATATTGTCGCTAGTGCAGCTTCACGATATCGATGAGAAAGCACCCGAGTTGAGGAAGTTGGCAGCTCTGACAAGAGCCTTGAAGGAATACAAGAAAAAGGACCGAAGAGTTACCTCTCTGACGAATCCACTCAGCCCACCCGGCGGCCAAACCCTGCTGCCATTTGTGCAACACGAGGAAGGTCGTAAAGACTATCTCGTCAAACTGAGACAGATACAAAGCATCTATGTAGCTATTCCCGAAAAGCTCAGTGGTGAAGAAAATCGCGGCGCACGTGCAAATGCGAGCTTGAGCTACACCGATGTCGGTTTTCGACGGATATGTAGAGTTAGCGATCCATTCAATGGACCTCTAATCAGCACGGTTCTCGCAACGTTAGCAGGCTGGGGTGTAGAAGATTTCCCGGCCGAATTACAGAAGCAGCTCGGCACAAAACTCATTGAGACATACACAGAGCCGGCGCAATGAACATGTCCTACAACAGTATTGATCTTTTCGCTGGATGCGGCGGCCTAACCGAAGGTATGAGGCAAGCTGGCTTCGACACGAGAATAGCAATCGAGCTAGAAGCTAGTCCTGCAAGAGCTTTTCTTCTAAACCATGCCGATACCCGGTTGATCGAGAAAGACATCCGACAGGTTAAACTTGATAAGGTAGAGGCAGAGCTCGCCGGTGAGCCGCTGCATTTGCTAGCAGGCTGCCCACCGTGCCAAGGGTTTTCGTCAGTCCGCAAGCTCAATCAGAGAGCTAGCGTTCGTGACCCTCGAAATAAGTTAGTTTTGGAGTATTTCCGCTTCGTCGAAAGACTTCGACCACAGACCCTTATGATGGAGAACGTACCTGGCCTCACAGACTACTATCTCTTCAAAAAGATCGTTCGTGATCTGAAAGCTCTAGGCTACTTTATCGACTATCAAGTCGTGAACGTGAAAGACTATGGAGTAGCGCAAAGTCGACGCCGGCTTGTGATGGTTGGCTCCCTATTAGGAAAGCTATCCGTTGCAACAGGCATCGAGAAATTGGTGACCGTCAGGGAGACGATTTCTCATTTGCCTCCGCCGTCGAAGAGTAAAGACAAGCTACACAAGATCGTCGCCAAACACACGCCAGCGGTACTGGAAAGGATAAGACTGACCCCAAAGGATGGTGGGAGCCGCAAGGATTTGCCACCTGAGCTCACGCTTAAATGCCACAACGACCCTAGAATTGGATTCAATGACATCTACGGTCGCTTGCGATGGGATGCGGTGTCGACGACAATTACCGGAGGGTGCCTAAACCCTTCAAAGGGACGATTCCTGCATCCGCATCAAGATAGAGTGATAACGCCAAGAGAAGCAGCATTGCTTCAATCTTTCCCGGAGGCTTACGTATTCCCAACGGATATTCCCAAGCACGATTTGGCATTGATGATAGGTAATGCGCTGCCGCCTGCCTTTAGCCACGCTCAATCGCTAAATATAAGAAAGCATCTGGAGGTCTATTCAGCGAATGCACACTCCCCAGTTATGCAGTCCTCGTGCAATTAATTGCAATTAGGCATCCCAAAGCTGACTTGCTGTAGGCTCGGGAATGAGAGGACTATCCAAGGTTGGTGGGCAGCCTCAGATTGCAACCACTGAGCTGAGAGCAAACATTCAGCAATCGATCAAATTCGGATGTGGCGAAACTTCAATGCGCTTGCGGAGATGGTATATTCGACTCAGACCTTGGCATGGTGTCAATCGCGCGTCCGGATCGCCTCGCATGATGCTTGATCCGATTAGAGAAGGGGCAAGCCAGGAATGGCCTCTACAACCTTCGTCACTTTATTGAGCGCTTCGGTGAACTTCTCTATGCTCTTGGTGGCCTTCTTGATGCGATCGGCCTCAGCCTTCGCCTCTTTGGAGAGCCGTTTCAGTTCATCGACTAGGTTCGATTCCGCGATCTCTTCGTCAAACGATTTGAGCCCCTGCATGGCGTGCTCCTTGAGCAGGTCCAGCAGATCATCAATGACCTTGTTTGCTTTCACAAACTCTGATGTCTCCTCCTCGGAGTAAGGCTGCGCGTTAGCGTAGTCCCAAACCATGGCGAGCACGTTGACAATGACGTTTTTGGTTTGAATCCACGGTCCGAAAGTGGTCATGGTCTTCGACATTATTTCTTCTCCTCATTCTTAAGCTTTGGTGTGGCTTCTCCGACCGACCTAGCCACCTCGAAAACAGCTCTGATACCAGCCTTCAGATCTTCTTTGGTGGCATCCTTTTGGGCGGCCTGCTTTAGCGCACTATGAGCGGCACCGATCCGCAAGAAACGATCCTGCGCTCTTGCAAGCAACACGTAGTTTTCTGCAATTTCGATGAAATGAGCTTGTGCAGCCATTCGCTGTTCAAGTGTTGAGCCGAGGTTTGCGTTTATGCCTTTCAGACCCGATTGCGAAGCTCGCAGCTGTCTCGTGCGATCGGCAGTATTGTAAGATCGTTCAGCGATGTAAGCAGCTTGAAGAGCTACGACAGATTCCTGCACAATCGGATCCGCTTCGATAATGATGCTCTTAAGAGCATCGACACGCTGCTTCTCCAGCAATAGGCCGCCAACATCGCCGACGATCCCCGCCAAAACACCAAGCTTATCTGTTGCTGGAGGCTTGCCTTCAACTTCAAGAGCCTTTCTCAGAGCTCCTTCTAACTTCGAAGCTTCGCTTGCTGCATCAGCGAGCGACTTCTTGAAAGTTGCGCGATCTTCGCTGCTATCTTTCGCGAGCTGTGCAACACTGGCAGAGTAGGAGCCGAGCGCGTCTCCAAGTTTGAGGATGTGAGCAAAGTCCGGTGCTGAGCGCAGCTTTGTTCCAGAGCCGTCTTCGATTGGACAGGCCGCCTTGACTTCTTGAATAGTGGCCCCATTCAGAACCGCTGGAAGGCAGTCTCCTGAAATTTGCAGATCGGTTCTCTGTACTGCAAATTTTCGCAGAATTACGGCATTTTCCGCATCAACAATCGCTTTGAGATTGGTCGATTGCAGATCTACGGCTGCCTTGGTCACTTCGCCAAATTCTGCCACTGACTCGCGATAGGTTGTACTGACACAGCCCGCCACCAAAGCAGTTGGCACGAGAACCATTAGCTTGACTGCGCGTGTAGCCTTCCCTCCATCGAATTTCATAAACTGATATTTTTTCATCTTGCTCGCCCTGATTGTTATACTCTGACTGCAATCTGGCGAGTTCATTTCACTTCGCGCGTGATCACCGTCACGCTGAACAAACATTTCGTCCTACGGCTCCCAGGAACCAACATCGGGCGTCGAGAATTATGCCCTTGCAATATTCATAGTATTGACGTCAGTTCGTCTGATCTATCCAGGGCGGGGGGCTCACGATGGACAATGTACGAAGAAATTCTGGCCGCAAAGCGAGAGAAGAAGCGCCTAAATTCGGTGCCTTTATAAGTTACAGTCATGCGGACGCTGCCAAAGTGCGCAAACTACACTCTCAAATAGAGGCTTATCACCTGCCCAAAGGGCTTGGCGCGATTGATGCACTCAATCACCGGCAAGGGAAACTCAACCGAGTCTTCCGCGATCGTGAGGACCTATCAGCGGCGCAGGATCTCTCCTCTGCCGTTACTGATGCGCTTGACCGATCCAATGTCTTGCTTGTTGCCTGTTCGCCTGATGCAAGGGCTTCGCGCTGGGTGAATCAGGAGATTGACTATTTCAAAGAGCACTATCCTGAAAGGCCAATACTGGCCGCGATACTATCAGGCGAGCCAGCTGAGGCCTTTCCCAACGCGCTGACTGAAGGCGGCGCGGAACCCCTTGCCGCTGACTTGCGTAAAGAAGGCGATGGTTGGCGATTGGGGTTCTTGAAGCTGGTAGCTGGCATCGCTGGCGTGCCACTGGACATGCTGATCGAGCGCGATGGACGACGACGAACGCGCCGCGTGATGGCCGTCACGGGCGTGGTCGCGCTTATTGCCGTAGCCATGGCTGCAATGACTACGGTCGCACTTCAGGCGCGCAATGAAGCACAGTTCCAGCAGACAGAGGCTGAAGGCCTCGTCGCGTATATGATGGATGAGCTGCGCGATGAATTGAAAGGTGTTGGTAGGCTGGATGTGATGGCCGGCGTCAACAAACGCGCTCTGGAGTATTACACGAATCAGGGCGATCTATCTGGTCTTCCGCCCGCTAGTTTGGAGCAACGCGCCAAGATTCTCCACGCCATGGGCGAGGATGAAACAGATACTGTTGATGGGGATCTCGAATCGGCGTTGGGAAAGTTCACGGAAGCGCATCGCACGACCAAAGAACTTTTGGCGCGCGAACCCGACAACCCTGATCGTATCTATGTGCATGCTCAGAGCGAATATTGGGTCGGTTGGATCGCTGAACTGCGCGAGGACTTCCGCGGAGCGCATGCACAGTATGAGCGATACCGAGATCTCGCGCGTGAGCTGGCTCGGTTTGAGCCAGATAGCCACCGGACATTAATGGAACTTGGCTGGGGCGAGTTGAATGTAGGCATCATGTCTTTCAAGCAAGATGATCTCGTTGCTGCTGGAGAGGAGTTTGATCTGGCAATAAGTTCGTTTGAACAAGCCAATACCATGGCTCCACGGGATCGGTCTACGCAGGATGCCTTGGTCAACGCTCACGCATGGCGGTTCAACACCCATTACAATCTGGGTGAGTTCGAGCAAGCACTTGATCAGCGAGCACAGAGTGTCGCGATTATACAGCAGGTCCTGGCTGACAAACCGGAGGATCGCGAGGCTCAATTTTCACTGCTGGTCGCGCAACGCGCAGTGGCCTTGACCCGAATAGAATTAGGGCAAATTGAGCAAGGACAGGCCGAGCTGCGGGACGTCGCTGCAAGAGCGCGCAGCCTAGCGCAACGAGACAGCTCAAATCGCGAATGGGCGGACTTCGCCAAGAAATTCCAAGCCAAATAGCGAAAACTGTGGGAGTAAGACATTGCCATTTCAAACAGACAAAGACATCCAATGGTGGACAGATAAGTTTGTGGAAGCAATTGAAAACGAAGATTACAGTGATTTCATTGGAAATGCTGAACCTATGATCCCGAAAGAGGTCGCAAATGACACGGCATGTGACGATGAAGATCGCTCTAGCGAAAGTTGCAAACCCTGGAGAGATTGCAGCAAGACTTTCTCTTATCCAGGGCCGAGCGGGCGCGTTTACAGATACTACCCGCCGAGCCACCCCTATCCAAGTAATTTCCCCAAGCCAATGGGAACCGAGATTCGAGACAACCTAACATTTTATTACATGAGTTTTGACGAGCATAGCTCCCTCACTACTCGGATATTCACAGGTACTGTCGGCGCACGTGGTTATGCTCAATCGATCACAGATTGGATCAAGCGAGCTCGGCAAAACTCTTGGGTGGCGAGCGACGATATAGAAGAGCACAAATGGAAGGCACCGGGCAGATTGGCATTTTTTCTTGACGATCCGGCGTGGGCTTTGCTCGATCTTAATATCGGCGGCACAGTCTTTGGTAGCAACTCACTTCATTTTGCGCACGAAGAGGCACCGAAACTTGTTCTCGATAAAGAGGACCAACCAACGTCAAATGAATCCTTCTTCAATGCAAGAAACGAACAGGTTTTAGGAGGAAGTACGCATGAACGTTTTATTATAGTCGACAACTACCACCTAACCCGTGACTGCGAAGAACCAACATGTGTTCGTCCTCGCAAGAAGAGCGACAAACCTGATAATTACAAATACGATTTGTATTACAGAGCTGCAGTTAGAGGAATTCTGCCTAAGGACAAGCGGCTTACGATCGTTATTGATCCCGGCGGTCGGAACACGGGACCATAAAACTAGGTGAGTCACCACATTCAAATCCTTCGTGTCGCCCGTGCTGGAAATCCAGCGCGGGCGTTGCGCTTGTTTAGTGAGCAGGGTCTCGACCAGCGCAATAACGATCCCAAGCTCCTGACCCTCCATGGCCGCCTGCTCAAGGAGCGCGCATTGCAATGCTCAGAAGGTAGGCGCAAGGCGCTGCTTCAAGATGCTTCAACAGCCTATCTGGCCGCGTTCGAGTGCGAGCCAGATACTTATCCGCTAATAAATGCAGCTGCACTCGGACTGCTAGCAGGCACCCCCGCTACCTCACGCAAGTATGCTCAACGCGTACTGGATATGATTGAAGCGGACCCCAATGAGGGCGAAACCCCGTATTGGCGTGAGGCGACGCGGGCAGAGGCACTGCTACTGCTAGACCGGCCAGCCGCAGCGAAGAATGCGCTCGCCGCTGCAATTGAGATGCTTCCGCTGGCGCATGAGGACTTGGCAGCGACGATTGGTCAATTCGAAGCGATCATCGCAGCGCAGAACGGCGATCTGAGTTGGCTGGAGGTGCATCGCCCGCCCAGCTCGCTTCATTTCAGCGGTCTGATTGGGCTCAATCCGAACACGCCAGACTTGCGCGACACTATCCAGCAAAAGATCGCTCAATTGCGGCCAGGCTATGCCTTCGGCGCATTGGCAGCGGGCGCGGATATCATGATCGCCGAAGCTGCGTTGGAGGAAGGAGCGCAATTACATGTCGTTCTGCCCAATCCGCCGGACGCATTTCGCATTGCTTCGGTTGAGCCTTATGGGGCAGAATGGTGCGCGCGCTTTGATACACTGATTGAAGAGGCTGCGACCGTCGAAGCCCTGCCAGAGCGCCTTGTACCAATAGATTGCTCACTCTCGCATTCTATTGAACTGGCCAGCCTCGTTTGCATGGGCCAGGCATTGCGAAATGCGGCTAATCTGCACAGCAAGGCCTATGCCTTGACAATAGCCGCGCCTGACGAAGAGGAGCGCCTGCCCATTACGCGTTGGTTGGAATCCGGCCGATCGCTTGAACTGATAGAGACAACCCGCCAGAACAACGGCGTGAGAGGCAATGTGTCGCAATCGACCTCGCAACTGGCTGGCCTTGTTCTTTTAACCGCACCAGATCAAGCTCAGGTCGACGTTATCGCCAAGAAACATGATGCAATCAATGTTGGTGATCAGGCAGAGTGCATGTTCACTGCACCGCTCAAAAATTCTCTCGAGCTGATTAGGGAATGCTTGGATGCCGATCCCGGTTGTAGGACCAGTCTAGTCATAGATGACATGGATATGACACACCCTGATAAAGCGCTAATGGTCAAAATTCGCCTCATAGCGCAGGGTGGAGAATTCGGCCGATTCTCGGTTGATCGGAACACCGCACTAGTTGCGATACTCTTGGATCAAACGCTTAAGCTGGAAGAAACTGGAGAGCTTGCGTCACTTTACGGACCGATCTCGCTATGGGCAGGTAGCTATTAGAGTTCACTCTATACAATCAACTCTTCCAACATACGCCGAGAAACGATGGTCAACTGACTCTGGTCGCGCGCAATGATACCACGCCGTTCAAGTGCGTTGATCGCTCGAGATCCGGTCTCTCTCGTCGTCTGCGCCGACAGGGCCAAAGCTGCAATGACCGGAGACGGTATGACAGTATCGGACGGACCGGCCAAACGTAACAGTTCACGATAGAACCGTCCCATTGCCGACAAGGTTACGCGCGCGGCAAGCCGATCGAGGACAGTGTCGAGCTGACCAGAGTAGATTCGCGACAACCCAACAGCTAATTCCGGCCATTCACGCAGCAGTTCGCGCAAATGCAATGCGTTTATCTCAAGCGCTACCACTTCGCCCAACGCTTGTATGCCATAAGGACGTTCTTCATCATCTGAACGCCCGCCAATCAGCTCGCCGGGCCCAAATGCAGAGATGACCGTCGCTTGCCCCTCCGCCGAGAGAGCCTGCAATTGCACGGTCCCCTCAAGAATGAGCCAAAGCAACCGATCAGCGTCCCCTTGTTGGCTAAGGAACCCGCGTGAAGAATACCGCCGCATGTGCATGGCATTTGCTAGAGCTATTGCGGAATCCAAGGAGCATTCTAAGAACTTCGAGAGAGTGTCAGCTCGTTGATCTCGCTCTGCCATGTTGCGTTCCTAGCTTTTGATCACCAGGTTACCTTGGCGTCGTACGTCTGGTCAACTGATCTTGAAAGTAGGACTTCTCACCATTTGGACAGAGTGATGCACGCTCCCGGCCTCTTAAGAGGAGGCACGATTTTCCCAAGAGTGCGCAAACTAGGCGTCGAAACAGTCTATTCAGGAAAACGGATACGGTGCATTCAGAGTAATGCACCAGCAGCATTGTCCTGAAAGACCTCGGTGTCGCGGATGTACCTTTGCAGCATCGCATCGGAAGCATGTCCCGTTTGCTGCCTAATCTTCCATGATGAAACGCCTGCTCGCGCTGCGCTGGTTACAAAGCCGGATCGCAAGCTATGACCTGAGTAGTCCGAACACTCGATACCTGCCTTCGCCAGACGCCTTTTGATTAGAAGTGATACTGCGTGCCCAGATAGCGCCTTCTGTGAAACACACTCATTCCGATCAACACTCCGAAACACAGGTCCATCATCAACGTTTGCTGCTTCAAGCCAATTTCTAAGAGCCTTCACCGGGCAGAAGCGACCTCGGCCAAAAGGAACTCCAATCACTCGCCCTCGCCCCGTTTGATCGGTCTTCGAACGACGAAGCGTCAGGAGCAGACCTTTCTCTTGATATGCGCAGTCAGAAACACAGAGGCCCACTAATTCAGAGCGCCGAAAACCTCCTGCGAAGCCGACTAAGAGCAGTGCCTTGTCTCGAGCACCTCTAAGGTCTTCGGGGATAGCCTCCAGAACGTCAAAAAGGAGATCGCGTGTAAGAGGGAGCGCTTGCTTGGGTGGAGTTCCATGGCGCCTTCTGATCCCTTTCAAAACGGATTTGACCAACTCTGTCTTGGTCGGGTCATGTTGTTGCACTGCTCTATGAGCTTTCGAGAGTGACGCTAACCATCGCAAGATAGTCGCGCATGAATGGCTCTGGGCATGAACGGACACGTACGCCGCTATGGCCTCACTTGAAGCTGGCAGTGCACCGCCCCAAACTTCAAAGCGCCGGAGGTCGGAGGCATATGCTCTTCTTGTATTGTCCGAGAGGCTCTGTCGAACCAGCTCGTCAATTCCTTCTTGCGTATGCTCAGTGGCACTTCGCGTGCAATTGATTGCACTTGCAGTGAATGCGCCACGATCAGGATTGCTCAGAGCTGTGCAATTAATTGCATTCTTCTTCCTGAACGTTCCTGATTGCTCCATTTGTGACTTCGATAAGTGGGCTTTATCGAAAGTTGGAGAGCTCATGCCGCTCTCCCACCTGCAAGCTTGATCCTAATGGTGTTCAAATGATCAGAGTTGTTTGTCACGACCTCCATCAGGGGTTCGATGCCGCAAGGTGGACAACCGACCTTACGCATATCTGCGGTCTTGCCAGCCAGCTCAAGTTCCATCGAACCAGTCCAGTCCAAACGGCGGTGAACTGGCGCTGCGTCGAAATAGAAACCGGCCATGCACAGAGCTGATAGATGATGTTCAGAAGCTACATAGTGACTGAGGCATCGCCGAATGGGATCGCTTTCTTTAAGCAGCCTGCCAAAAGCGCGCTTCCCCAATGACGTATGCTTGTCCCAGACCCAAGTTGGCACCTCTTGTAAGTAGGCGGTTTCGGGCATTTCCTGATCGGAAACTGAAGACGATCTGTCCAACTCAGTAAGGGCCGAAACAAGGAATGGCAGCGGAAGTGCTATGCCGTCCCTCAATACTCTATAGCCACGCAGGCTGAGGTCGATAGCAACATGCGCTTGCTCAGGTAGCACGCTCCTAAGAGCACCCAATCGCTCAGATTGAATTGCCCGTGCAGCGCGCTCATTTCGCCCACATGCATCAATCGTGACAGCCATCCTTTTAATTAACGGTTGGCTGGGATCACCGGCGATCGCGAGCGTTACGGGCAGGTCTGACATCTGTGCTCGCTCGCGAGTGCTTTTTGCTAATAGGCTGCTGCGAGCGCTGCATATAAGGTGATCAGCGGCCCGAGACTTTGGGCTTTCTGCAAGCATAACCACTGCATTATGCAAACCCTTGCTCGGCGCTTGCTTGGTATCTTTAAGATGGCCTTCGGTCAGCTCCAATACGCTGGCTACTATGTCTATGTTGGCAGCGCCTACATCTTCAAACGCAATTGCTAGCAGTCGCCTCCATATGCTTTTGCCTCTTCTAGGCAGCAGCTTTGCAGCGGCCAACAAGGCAAGCTCAGGCTCACCCCTACGTATAGCCTTCTGGAGCAATGAGCTTGCCGTGTAGGCGTCGCCGAGCAAATCGCGTGAGCATTTATTTCCGTTCATTCCAACCTCCTTTTACGGGAGGCTGATTGCGTGCTGCCCAGATCGAACTTTAGGCGATTGAACTATCTAGTGAAGGGAAAAACCTGGTCAGATTCATATGGCAGGCATGCCCGTCTGACTGCTCCAAACGCTGGCTACACATTCGAATCTAAGTGGGGCCAGAAGCTTGATCGTTACAATTGCAAAACCAGAGGTCTAACCCTCATAAAAACAGCGAATTAAACGAATTCTCAGTGTAGAGTTATGACCGCTTAGAAAGCAGTTGATCATACTGTCGCCAGGAGACCCTCCGCGACACCATTTTTAGCCGCTGGCGACACCCAAAATTGTGCTTGGCTACAGCCAGAATACCCAATCTGTAGCCAGTGAGGTCGCATTCGACCTTCAGCTACACAGCACTTGCCAAACCAACTATTTGAAGGCGGACTTGTCGGCCACCAAGCATTGCTCCAGAGCTTCTGGCCATTTGCTCCATATCTTACTCGGATCCCACCAATCTGCATTCAAGGACTTAAAGTGCTTTCGATACATAGTGCGGCGTTTGGGACTGATAAATGCAATTGCGCTTTCTAAGCCAATGGCCGTGACTGTGTAGCGGAACATTAGCCACTTACCTTCGCTCTTCTCTAATGGTGGCCGCGTTATATTCGGTGAGACCATCTCAAGTTTGGCGAACGGGTTTTTGAGGCTCGCAAGCTCGGACAGGAGTATATTTGGTGTCCTCAATCTTCGCTCAATGCGAACTCCAGGGCCGAATTTGTTGCCTTGTCCCTTGGCGATGCGCTTCTGATATCGATCATAAATGCAGGTTTGGTTGCCCTTCGGTTTTCCAAGTTCGACAGTTTGAAGTATGCCTTTGTTACTGCGGCGAGTGACAGTGAGAATTTGCGGCGGAACGATCATAAAGTCGTCCATTGCCAAACCTCCAACGTCTGTAGCGACGTCGAGACGAGTGATCGTCCCATTGGAGATAAAGTACTGCCATCCGTTAGGGACAAGCGGTGTAAGGCAAGCATGCAAATCATACATCCCCTCGAGACCGATGTCTTTGGGGACAAAGTCGATCCGGATCTTGGATACCCCGAATTCGTTTGTGGCGTATTGGTAGTGAGGCCAGTGAACCGAGTTTGGCACTGACTCCAGAGCAAGCCGGAACCCTTTCTTGAAGCCCTTCGTATGCTTCGTAACCTTAAAGGCACTTTGGTCCTCAACCGCAAGGAAGTGCGCTTCGTAGAGGTCCTTCTGAAGCTCTCCGTCCTGAACGTTTACGACTACGCTCAGCCTATCAATGAATGGCATGTGAGTATTGTCGTCCGCTGGAGCATTAGCTTGCCACTCCAAGGTCGAATTGACCTTAGTCTTGGCCTTGTTAGAGCACCCACCATGTGAGTTATCGAAAACAAGCTCGCCGTCTAATGTCAAAGTACCCATTGCCGCCTCCAGCCAGCTTCAACCTTTCGCTTCGCTCAGTGACTGAAACCACTGCTCAGCAACCTCTGTACTAATCCTAGTGGACCGCCCAATCTTCAAGAAATTTATCTCACCTCGTTCTTCCAACCGGTAGACGGTGGATCGACTTAGGGAGTAACGTTCGGCGAAATCACGTATGCTCATCAGCTTGGCCATTTGGGCCTCCATGGAAGTAGTGGGCTCATTTGGGGGTAAACAAGCCTTCGTCCCTAAGCATTACGCCGATTTCTAGAAAAGCAAGTTGAGCGCGATCTGCGCAAACATTTCGTTGGCCAAAACGCAGCAAACGAGCTAGTTTTGCAGACAAATTGAAGTGCAATTAATTGCACTAGGCGACGAAAGAGGTGCAATTAACCTACTTTAAGTTTGTCTAGGTGATCACTCCACCACTGCAACATCTGGACCCTCTCACCCCAATATTCAGCCCGATGGTATGCTCCTCTAACTGCACTCGAGTCTCCATGTGCAAGTGCCCGCTCTATCGCATCTGGGTTCCATTTGCCGCTTTCATTCAAGAGCGAAGAGGCTGTTGCCCTAAACCCATGCGCGGTCATTGTGTTGGAGTCATAACCAAGCCTTCTCAGGGCTTGAGTCAGCGCGTTCTCGCTCAGCGGTATCGTATTGTTATGATATGCTGGAAAAACAAAGCCTTGAGGGGAAAAATGATCTCTAGCCTCGAGTAGTAGTTCTTTCACCTGCTTCGTTAGTGAGAATGAATGTGGCTTCCGGGCCTTCATTCTTTCAGCTGGGATAGTCCAAGTATCACTGTGTAGGTCGATCTCATCCCAAACGGCCTTACGCAACTCACCCGGCCGCAAGAACAAATGCGGGGCTAACTTGAGGGCAAGGCATGTAGAGGGATAGCCAGAATAGCCATCAATTGCCCTCAACAGCTCTCCTAGTTTTTTTGGATCAAGGATCGCAGCGTAGTGTTTTGGTTTCGGCGCGGTCAAAGCATCTTTAAGTAGTGAAGCAGGATCGCTCTCAGCCCTCCCTGTCGCCACAGCGTATCTGAAGACACGCCCCGCGAAACTAAGCGTTTTCTTCGCGCTCTCGTGACGTCCGCTGTTCTCAAGCTTATTCAACGCTGCAAGTACAAGCTGCGGGCTTACATCATTTACAGGAAGTTTCCCGATATCAGCGCTAAGATGACTCAAGAACCACCAGAGCTTTTTGATTGTAGCGGGTGCGAGGCCTTCTTTGGTCCTTTTCTCAATAAATTCGGTTGCCACGTGCTCGAAACTGTTCTCAACACCAAATTTCGCAGCAGCTCTAGCCTTTTTTTGTTCGAGCGAAGGGTCCAAGCCCTCCCTCAAAACCTGCCTAGCCTCATCTCTCTTTCTTCTAGCCTCTGCCAGCCCAACCTCTGGATATGCACCATAGCTCATGAGCTTCTCTTTGCCTGCGAACCGAATCTTGTGCCGCCAGAGCTTCGAGCCAGTTGGGTTTATCAGCAGAAATAGACCTTTGCTGTCACTCCTCTTGTATGGCCGTTCACCTGGCTTGAGTGCTTTCACTTGAGAATCAGTCAGGGACATTGTTAGCTTCCTCGCAAATGGCCCCAGCACGATACCCCCGAAAGCACCCCAATTCGACTCGAAATATGGGGGCACACCGAGAAACGTAACGGACAGATCAGAGCCCAAAAACCCCAGTATTCCGGGGTTTTGGAGAGAAAGTCAGCGATGTCAAGAAATGTACAAATGGTGCCCAGAAGAGGACTCGAACCTCCACATCCTTGCGAATACTAGCACCTGAAGCTAGCGCGTCTACCAATTCCGCCATCTGGGCACACCTGCTCGCAGCGCTGCAAGAGCGTACTCGCGGTGAGGGCGGGCCAATAGCGATGTGCGCGCCCTACTGTCAACGCCAATACGCATACCAAGGTCGCTAAGTGATCGCGGCACTTGCAGTGGTGCGCGGCTTAGGACATGGGGAAGCGAGACTATTCAAGGCTGGGAAAGCACAGGCAAATGCCCAAATCAGACCTCTTTCAAGATCAGCTAGTCACCGTATTCGGTGGCGGCGGCTTTATCGGCAATTATGTCGCGCAAAGCCTGTTGGAGCGCGGCGCGCGCCTCCGCATTGCAAGCCGCAATCCTGAAAATGGGTTTTCACTGAAACCACTCGCCAATCTCGGTCAACTTCAATTCGCACGGTGCGACATCACCAATGAGGCCAGCGTGGCCGCCGCGATTGATGGCGCGAGCTATGTGGTCAATTTGGTCGGCACATTTAGCGGCGACCAGTCCAAGGTTATGGGTGAAGCACCTGGCACGATGGCTAGGTTCGCTAAAGAGGCAGGCGTGAGAGCGTTTGTGCATGTCAGCGCAATCGGTCCCGACGCCAATTCGAGTGCTGAATATGCCCGTGCCAAGGCGCAAGGCGAAAAAAATGTAACAGCCGCTTTTCCCAAGGCGACCATCCTACGCCCTTCGATTGTGTTCGGAAAAGACGACAATTTCCTCAATATGTTTGGTTCAATGATTGCGAACCTGCCCGCGCTCCCGGTCTTTGCGCCTGAGGCGAAACTGCAATTGGTGTTCGCTGATGATGTGGCCGAGGCAGTCCTGCGCACCCTTGAAGAGCCGACAAAGCATGGCAGCAAGACCTTTGAACTTGGCGGACCGGAGCAGCTTAGCATGATGGAAATCAATCAGCGGATCGCCGCTGCTCAGGGCCGGACGCGCAAATTCATCGCCATGCCGGATGGCGTTTCGGCAATGTTTGCGGCCCTACCCGGCACACCGATGAGCCGGGATCAATGGAAGCTACTCAAATTGGGATCTGTCACTTCCGGCAACCGTCCGGGCTTCAAAGAGCTGGGCATCGAGCCGAAGCCGCTTGGCCTATTTCTGGACAAATGGATGGTTCGATATCGCAAATTTGGCCGGTTTGGCCTGAGCAATGAGCGCGCCGCCAGTTAGTTAGCTGGGCTCTTCCTCCACGCCGGTTGGCGAACCGTCTGCGATTGCGTGAGCGACCTCAACGAGCAGCACCGCTCCCTCACTGCCAGAGATACGAACACGCTGTCCAACGTCCAAATCTGGTCCGCGGGCGAGCCATTCGCTGTCGCCATGCTTGATCCGACCTGAGCCGCCTTCAAAGGCTTGCGTCACAACAGCGCTCTCGCCAATCAATTGCGCACCGCGATGGTTGAGCATCGGATCGGCGCTCTTGATCGGTTGGTCCCGCAGAAACCGCCGCGCACTGAACACAGCGATCAAGGACAGCGATACAAAGATTACAACCTGGCTGGGTAGTCCGAGATCAAGGCCGAATGTAAGCAGACCAGTGACGATCGCGGCAACTGCAAGCCAGATGAGATAGACGCCCGGCACCAGCATTTCGAGCGCGGCCAAGACCAGGCCGAACGCGACCCATATCCAATGCGGATCGAAGGAACCCCAATCGTCCATCATTTGTCGCCTGTACGTGGCACAGTGGTGCGAGCGCGTGATTTCGGCAGAGGCGCTCCAGCGTTGGTTGTAACATCGCCTTCGGCAGGGCTAACCGCCTCGCGCACCAATTCGCCGATCCCGCCGAGCGAACCGATCAGCTGGGTTGCCTCAACCGGGAACAGGATCGTCTTGGCATTGGCGCTATCCGCAAACTTGCCAATCGCCTTGGTGTATTCCTGCGCAACAAAGTAGTTGATCGCCTGGCTGCCTGAGGAGGCGATGGCGTCTGACACCATTTGGGTCGCCTTAGCCTCAGCCTCAGCGGCGCGTTCGCGCGCTTCTGCATCACGGAACGCGGCTTCTTTCGTGCCTTCCGCTTGCAGGATGGCGGATTGCTTGTCACCTTCAGCGCGCAGGATGTTGGATGCACGGTCGCCTTCTGCTTCGAGAATTTCTGCACGTTTGACGCGCTCCGCCTTCATTTGCCGCGCCATGGCCTCTGAAATATCACGTGGCGGGCGGATATCTTTGATCTCTACGCGCGTGATCTTAATGCCCCATGGTGAGGTGGCGTGATCCACGACGCTTAGCAGACGTGCATTGATTTCATCACGCTTAGAAAGTGTCTCATCAAGGTCCATAGACCCCATCACTGTACGTAAGTTGGTCGTCGTCAGTGCCATGATCGCATTGTAAAGGTTGGCCACCTCATACGCCGCCTTACCAGCGTCGAGCACTTGGAAAAACACCACCGCATCGACGCCGACCATGGCGTTATCCTTGGTGATGATCTCTTGGCCGGGAATGTCGAGCACCTGCTCCATCACATTCACTTTCTGCCCTACTCGTTGCATGAACGGATAGATGATGTGAAAACCAGGCTCGGCAGCCTTAGTGTATTTGCCGAATGTCTCGACTGTGTAGACGAAGCCTTGTTTGACCACGAGAACACCCATGACCAAGAACACAATTAGCACCAGCAGCAATGCACCAAGCACGTATTCCATGAATTCAAACTCCCCTTTGGCCCTAAACTCGGTAATCTAGAAATCACCGCAGACCGAACTGCATTTAACCTAACCCAGCCGTGCGCAATAGCAAAGGCCCGCATCCCCAACCGACTCGCCCCCTCAGATTCCGAAGATGGACAAGCGCATGAATGCACGGCAACATGCCAGCCTGAGGGAGAGGCGAGATAATGATAAGAACAGGGTTTGCGCTGGCGGTATCGATCGCTTTGGCGAGTTGCGGAATGCTCGAAGAAGGCGAAGCAGAAGGCGGGATCACTCGCGCGGCATTGGTCAACGCTGGCGACAATGACGCGGATTGGATCACCCATGGCCGCACATATTCGGAACAGCGCTACTCCCCGCTTCAGCAAATCAATGCAGAGACAATAGGCGATCTGGGACTCGAATGGTTCGCCGATATGGACACCGCACGCGGCCAAGAGGCGACCCCGCTAGTAATGGACGGCAAGCTGTACCTTACCACCGCATGGAGCAAAGTCCGCGCCTTCGATGCCGCTTCTGGAGAGCCGCTATGGGACTATGATCCCGAAGTGCCCGGCGAGACCGCGGTCAAAGCTTGCTGCGATGTTGTTAACCGGGGCCTCGCCGCTTGGGGGAACAAACTGTTCCTAGGCACTCTTGATGGACGTCTGATCGCGCTCAACCGCGACAACGGCGAAGTTGAGTGGGAGACGGTGACCGTAGACCAATCCCAGTCGTACACGGTGACCGGTGCGCCGCGGATCATCGATGGCAAGGTTATCATCGGCAATGGCGGCGCAGAATTTGGGGTACGCGGATATGTCGCGGCCTATAATGTGGAGAATGGCGAGGAGCTGTGGCGCTTCTATACCGTTCCAGAAGGCAATGAAGGTGAGACATCACCTGAATATCTGAAGGCGGCGGCTGAAACATGGAGCGGCGATGCCCTCGTCGGCGAAGACGCGATTGGCGGTGGCGGCACCGTCTGGGACTCGATGGCCTATGACCCAGATTTAGACCTGCTTTATATCGGCGTTGGCAATGGCTCCCCATGGAACCGGGCCTATCGTTCGCCTGGCGAGGACGGGACAGGCGAAGGCGATAACCTCTATCTATCTTCGATAGTCGCGATCCGACCGAGCACTGGTGAATATGTGTGGCACTATCAAACCACGCCGGGCGAGACCTGGGATTACACCGCGACCCAGCACATAATTCTGGCCGATATGGAGATTGATGGCACCGAGCGTCAGGTGTTGATGCAAGCGCCCAAGAACGGGTTCTTTTATGTGATCGACCGCGCAACCGGAGAGTTTATCTCGGCGGAACCTTATGTGGCGGTGAATTGGGCAAGCGGGATTGACGAAGATGGCCGCCCGATTGAAAACCCAGAAACCCGCGTCGACAAAACCGGCAAGCCAGCAATTGTTACGCCGGGCGCACTCGGCGGGCACAATTGGCACCCGATGGCCTATCACCCCGGTGAAAACTTGGTTTACATCCCGGCGTTTGAGGCGGCCATGGTTTATGCGCCCGAGGCAAATTGGAAGCCCGACCGCGCGCGCGGTTTCAATATCGGATTTAACCTGGGCGCTGGCGACTTGCCGCCAGATCTGGGCATTCGCCGCGAAGTGGTTGGCACGCTGAAGGGCAGGCTGGTCGCATGGGATCCGGTTAGCCAGGAGGCGAAATGGACCGTCGACCATCCTGGACCTTGGAATGGCGGCCTGCTCGCAACGGGCGGTGGCCTGGTCTTCCAAGGCACAGCAGGCAGCGAGTTCAACGCCTACAGCGCAGCGACAGGCGACAAAGTCTGGAGCTTTGGAGCACAGACCGGCGTGGTCGCCCCGCCCATAACCTACACTGTTGATGGCGAGCAATATGTTGCTGTGCTGGCCGGTTGGGGCGGCGCCTACGCGATCACGGTTGATGGCGGGATCCTCAATGATCTTGCACCTGTGCGAAACATCAGCCGACTGCTCGTCTTCAAGCTTGGTGGTGAAGCGGAACTGCCGCCAGAGCCTGAGCTTGCAGCCTTGCCCCTTGATCCTCCAGTGAGCCGCGCGGACGAACAGACCATTGCATTAGGAGCAGAGAAATATGCTCGCTATTGCGCTGTATGCCACGCGCCTGCAGCCGTTGGTTCTACGGTGCTGCCTGACCTCAGACGCTCAGGAACGCTCGGCAACAAGCAAAGCTGGATGGCAGTCGTCGGCGACGGGATATTGAAAGACAACGGCATGGTGAGCTTTGCTGAATCGCTTTCACCCGAAGAGATCGAAGCCGTCCGTGCCTATGTGATCCACCGCGCGAATGAAGATAAGGCGATTGAGAAGCCTGCCAAAGTTGCGAAGCGATGATTCGGCGTTCTAACCTCTGAACACAACCGTACGGCTGTCGTTCAGCAGCACCCGCTCCTCGACAAACAATCGGACAGCTTCGGCCAGAACGCGGCGCTCAATATCGCGCCCTTTACGCACCAGATCGTCAGGCTGATCGGCATGACTGATCGGCTCGACATCCTGGTGGATGATCGGCCCCTCATCGAGGTCCGGCGTAACGAAATGCGCGGTCGCTCCAATCATCTTTACGCCGCGCGCGTGCGCCTGATGATAGGGCCGCGCCCCTTTGAATCCAGGCAAGAAGCTGTGATGGATATTAATACAGCGCCCGGCAAAATTCTGCGACTGCTCGTCTGAGAAAATCTGCATGTAGCGCGCCAAGACCACCAGTTCGGCGCCCACGTCTTCGGCAATCTGGCGCATCTGCGCTTCTTGCTGCGGCTTCGTCTCTTTGGTGATGGGCAGATGAAAGAATGGCACATCGCCGATTTCACTGTGGGACACTGCTTCACGAGGGTGGTTGGAGACTATGGCAACTGGTTCGATGTTGAGCTCGCCTGTGCGCCAGCGATACAGCAGATCGGCAAGGCAATGGTCAAACTTGCTGACCATTATGAGAACGCGGCGCGGCCGATCGCGTAATGCGAGCTTCCAACGCATGCCATATTCACCAGCAAACACGCCGAATTCTTCACGCAGATCTTTGCTCAAACGACCAGCCGGATCAAACGCCACACGCATGAAAAACCGATCGCTGGTGCGATCGTTGAACTGTTGCGCTTCGAGAATATTGCAACCGCGCTCAAACAGAAACGCCGTAACCCGCGCGGTGATACCCGGTTGATCAGCGCAATCAAGCGTAAGGATCAAGGCATTGCTACCTGATTGCTCGTCTGAAGGAGCCATCCTATCTGCCCTCCAGAGCGGCCTCGCATTCGCGCATCAGGGAGGCGATGATATCAGCGGCGGGTTCTTCCGCCTTTACCATCCCGACGCTCTGACCGGCCATGAGGCTGCCATTCTCAACATCGCCGTCGATCACTGCACGGCGCAATGCGCCCGCCCAATAATGCTCGATCTGCAATTGTGCCTCGCCCATATCAACCTCGTCCCGGTCCAGCATCCCGGCAACCTCAATCTGTTTGGCAGTGAACTCTTCCGTGCCCTTGTTCTTAAGCGCACGTACCGGGATCACGGGCAGGCGCGGATCGACCTGAACGCTGGCATCGGCATCGCGCGCCTTGGCACGGAAGAAGGCCTTCTTGAAATCGGGATGTGCGATGCTCTCGGCCGCGCAGGCAAAACGCGTGCCTAACTGAACACCGCAAGCACCCATCTCAAGATAGCTCGCAATCGCCTCGCCCCGGCCAATGCCGCCAGCAACAAACACCAAGTGATCTTCGGCCAATTCTGGCAGGAATTCCTGTGCCAAGACACTGGTTGAAACTGGACCGATATGGCCGCCTGCCTCCATGCCCTCGATCACCAATGCATCACCGCCGGAACGCAGCAGCTTCTTTGCCAAGGCGAGCGTTGGGGCGAAAACGATGACCTTCGCGCCGAATTCCTTGATCGCCTCGACACTACCTTTGGGCGGGATACCGCCTGCCAGCACCACGTGCGTGACGCCATGCTTGCCGCACACTGCGATCAGATCGAACAATTGCGGATGCATAGTGATCAAGTTCACGCCGAATGGCTTGCCGGTCATCGCTTTGGTCGCCGCGATCTCTTTATCGAGCAGCTCTGGCGTCATCGCCCCGCAGGCGATCACACCAAACCCGCCAGCATTTGAAATTGCCGATACGAGATTACGCTCTGACACCCAGCTCATCGCGCCGCAAAGGATCGCAGTTTCGCAGCCAAGAAAATCGGTTCCGCGCTGCATCAGGGCCGCGCTCTTTGAATAATCACTCATGTTTGAGGCGATTAGAGGCCTCAATCGCGATAGGCAATGCGCACCTTGCTCGCGGCCTCACCGGCCAGCTTGCGAGCGGCATCGGTGTCGTCTGCTTTGGCGAGCGCAACCGCCATACGGCGATAGGGCCGCGTGACAGGTTTTCCGAAGATGCGAACATCCACCTGCTGCTCGCTGAGAGCGAGAGCATCAGCCACTCCTTCAAAGTGGAAATCTGAACTATCTCGGTCGGCCAAGATCACCGCTGAGGCAGAGGGACGCGCATTAATCTCTGCGGGGATGGGCAAGCCCAAAATAGCGCGGGCATGCAGATCAAACTCGCTTAGATCCTGCGAGATCAGCGTTACCATCCCTGTGTCATGCGGGCGCGGGCTCAGCTCTGAGAAAATCACCTCTTCCCCGCGCACAAAGAATTCGACCCCGAACAGACCGAGGCCGCCTCCCTTGCCGCCAAGCTCCGTCACCACTCTAGATGCCATCTCTTGCGCTTTGGCCAGCGCTGCGGGGCTCATCGCGGCAGGTTGCCAGCTTTCCTGATAATCACCGCGTTCCTGACGGTGGCCGATGGGCGGGCAGAAGCTGATCCCGCCAGCATGGCGCACGGTCAGCACGGTGATTTCATAGTCGAAGTCGATGAATTGTTCGACAATCACGCGCCGCCGGTCGCCGCGCATGTTGTCGACCGCATGGTGCCATGCAGCTTCCAGCCCAGCGGCATCGTCAACCTTGCTCTGTCCCTTGCCAGAGGAGGACATCACTGGCTTGATAACGCATGGGAAGCCGGCATGGGCCGCGCCCTCACGCACTTCGTCCAGGCTTTCAGCATAACGATAGCGTGAGGTTGTGAGACCGAGTTGGTCAGCGGCCAGATCGCGGATAGCATCGCGGTTCATCGTCAACAGAGCTGCACGCGCCGAAGGCACGATGTTGAAGCCATCGGCCTCCAATTCGGCTAAGACCTCGGTTCGGATCGCTTCGATTTCTGGGACGATAAGGCCAGGCTTGTGTCGGATCGCCACTTCACGGAGAGCCTTTCCATCCAGCATAGAGAAAACCTCACGCTCGTCAGCGACCTGCATCGCTGGCGCATTGTCGTAGGCATCGCACGCGATAACGTGCGCGCCCAACCGCTTTGCTGAGATGACAAATTCGCGGCCCAATTCGCCCGAGCCAAGCAGAAGTATTGTTGTTGTAAACGCCATTGCTAGCCCTTAGCGGGCTGCGAAGCTGACTCCAAGCTCACCAACCAATGGCCGTTCACGAAAGACAATTGGCCCGCGGGTATCGCCGCTAACGCCGACGCGCATGCCGCCGCTAGCGCGCGCCATCACCAGAGCAAGCTCAGCCTGCTTGAACGCCTCATCAACAGTGGAGCTGAGTGTAGTTAGACCCACGCTGGCCGAAAGGCGCGGTTCGCCAGGTGTCGCGCCAATCGCCAGCGCCGCGAAAGTTTCCAACACATCCTCACACCATTCCCGGGCCTCTTCTGAAGTTAGGCCCGGCAGGCATACCGCAAAGCGGCCGCCATCGAGATGCGCAAGATCATAGTCTGGCTGCGACATTGCTTCGAGGAATTGCGCAAACGCCCACAGCACTTCTTCCGCCGCGCTCTGGCCATATTGCATGAAAATCGCGCGGAATCGGTCGAGTTCGAACAGAGCGAGTGCCCCGCCTTCATCACTCTTCTTCGCGCGCCGTAATTTCGCGGCGAAGACTTTGCTGTTGCAAAGGCCCGTCAAATGATCGGTCGTTGCGCTGGCATATAGCTCACCTTCGAGCATACGGCGATGTTCGACCGAGCGCAGCAGGCCAAGAGCGCCGCAGGTTGCGCCGTCATCATTGATGACAGGACGTAGGCTGAGCGAATGCCATTTGCCCTGGCCAACCAAACCCGTCTCGCCGGGTATCATAATTGGAAATTCGAAAGGCCCCTCTGGCGCATTATCGCCCATGGCGGCAGCGACAAAGGCGCGCAGGCCGTCCACGTAATTAACGCAGGCCAAGTCAGCGATATGCGGCAGGAACAAGAGCTGACTGAGTTCAAGCCCCATTGCCTTAATGTTCGGTGATGCATGCTGAATGAAGCCATTCGCATCCAATTTTACGACAATGTCACCAGCAGCTTCGGCCAGTAGACCGTGCAGCTCGGCACCCTCTGTCGCGCTTAAACCAATTTCCATTGCCGTATTGCCCCCGGCTTTGACACCCCCCGGGTCAAACCGTTCCAAAGTTAAATCAACAAATAAACTAACGAATGCGAGTAATCGCTATTGAAAAGCTCGCACTTGCATTACTTTTCTGAAGTAGAGTTAGTTTAGTAAATTAACTTACCTAAAAAACGAATCAACCTCAGATATACTTACCACAATCTGAAAATTTGTTGGTATTCATACTAATACCTATTCATATCGGATCGTAAGGTTTTCAAAGGATTCTCTGCTTGGCATGCCGCATACGAATCAATGTTGAGTTTCTTCTACCTCAACTTGATCCTTATGTTTGTAAAACAATATTCTCAGAGCTCAATCATGATACGCACCTTATCCGGCGTCGTTCCGAGGCTGGTAGCAATACGTAAACGGCTCTCATTGATGATCGCAGTGCTATCATCAGGTGTGGCTGCACCGGACAAATCATCGGTTGAAACGCCCAACACCTGAGCGATCGCATCAAGCCGATCTGGTAGCGGGCGCGCCTTACCTTTCTCCCATGCCCACACGGTCGGCTTGCTAACCCCAAGATATTCAGCAACTTGAGCGAGGGTAAGGCTGCGTTCCTTGCGCAAGCGCGACAATTTGAGACCAAGGGTCTCATTGGTGATTGGAGTCATCGCCGCAATAGCAGCGGTCGTTCCGATCGCCTCTGGCAGCGGTGCGTCTGAGCGCAATTCAGCCGCAGCCAAGGCCGCAGGACTAAGGGCTTTCGCGAAAGCACATCCGAACAAAGAACCGCTGACCCAGACGATCTCTGCGACCACCTCACCAATCTGCGGAAGCTCCACAGCCAGCGTTTCCCCGCGTACGACAGGCAGGGCCGTTTCGACCAGCAAGCCCGTTGCCGAGATGTTATGGACGGTAACATTCGCGTTCACACCGCCAGGCAACACGCCGCTGGTCTCTAAGCGCAGCTCGCGCCGTGGCTCATCGCGTTGTCCATCAGAACTGTAGGCAGGCTCAATTGGGCCCAGATGCGCTCTCAACACCATAGTCGCGACTCCTTTGCGAGCCGCAAATCTTGCCGAGCAGAGTTAAGAAGTAGTTAGCAGCTAACGCCTAACCCGACGAAGCGAGACCTTAACCGGTTAGACGCCGTCCAGCCACACGGTCAGACGGGTTCATCCGCTGCATCAAGCCCATAAGCAGTGTGCAAAACGCGCACAGCGAGCTCTGTTTCATCCTCATCGATCAGCACGCTGACCTTAATCTCTGAAGTTGAGATCGCCTGAATGTTAATCCCGCGATCGGACAAGGCACGAAACATAGTGCTGGCCACACCAGCATGACTTTTCATACCGACGCCAACGACGCTGATCTTGGCAATATGGCTGTCGGTGATGATCCGGTTGAAGCCAATATCCTCAAGCCGATCTTCCAGCATCGCCTGCGCGCGGGCTAGATCCGCCTGAGGGACGGTGAAGGTCACGTCGGTCTCGCCTTTATCACGGCCAACGTTTTGAATGATCATGTCGACATTGATACTGGCATCGGCCAGCGGCTCAAAAATGTGAGCCACTGCGCCGGGCTTGTCAGGCACACGGGTGAGGATGATTTTCGCCTCATTCTTATCATGCGCAATACCGGTTACCAGCTGGCGTTCCATATCGCCGTTCTCCACCAATTGATCCATTTCCATGTCCGAGACGATCAGCGTTCCCGGCAGTTCATCTGCACTCGCTGCATCGTCATCGCCAAAGCTGGAAAGCACTTGAATACGCACCCCAGCTTTCATCGCCAGTCCCACCGACCTGGTCTGCAGCACTTTGGCCCCTACTGAGGCCAGTTCGAGCATTTCTTCGTAAGTCACCGCCTTGAGCTTGCGCGCCTTGGCGACGATGCGCGGGTCGGTCGTGTAGACGCCATCAACATCGGTGTAGATGTCACAGCGGTCTGCATTAACCGCAGCAGCAATCCCAACGGCAGAGGTGTCTGAGCCGCCGCGTCCCATCGTGGTGATGCGACCTTCCTCGGACACGCCTTGAAAACCTGGAATGACGGCGATCTCGCCATTTTCCAGCGCTTCGACCAAGCCAGGCGCATCGATTGTGTCAATCCGCGCCTTTGAGTGTGCCTCAATCGTGCGCACCGGCAATTGCCAGCCGAGCCAGCTTCGCGCCTTGCTACCCAATGACTGGAGCGTGAGCGCAAGCAGCCCGCTGGTCACTTGTTCTCCGCTGGAAACAACAACGTCAAATTCAGCAGGATCGTAAAGCGCATTGGCTTCGCGGCAGAAATTGATCAGCCGGTCAGTCTCGCCAGCCATGGCCGAAACAACCACGGCCACCTGATGCCCCGCAGCAGTTTGCGCGCGCACGAGATTGGCGACGCGGCGAATGCGCTCGGTACCGGCCATTGATGTGCCGCCGAACTTCATCACGATCCGTTGCCCACTCTTGGCCAATTTATTTTCGCTCCTGCTGGTTCACTGTGCTGGGCGCTGTTAAGGGCGGTGGATGACAAAGGCAAATGTCACAAGTGTAACTATCCGCCCAGAGGAGGCGGAACACTTCGCTTCTTTGGCGCGCGACTGGTGGAACCCGAAAGGGCCGATGGCCTCTTTGCACCAGGTGAACCCAGTAAGATTGCAGTTCATTCGCGGCGCAATCGATACACATTGGAGTGGCTCGGCAAACAGCGCCAAACCTCTACTGGGCAAGAGCGCACTCGACATTGGTTGCGGTGCAGGCCTCGTTTGCGAACCCATGGCGCGCTTAGGCGCGGCTGTAACCGGGGTTGACGCTGCCGCTGAGAACGTATCAGCCGCCGCAGCACACGCCGAAGCAGTCGGACTCGACATTCGTTATATGGCAGGCGAACTGGCTGGACTTGATATTGGACAGTTCGACCTCGTGAACTGCCTGGAGGTTGTTGAGCACGTTGCTGACAAGCCCGCGTTTCTCGCTAATGTTGCCGACCGGATTGCGCCCAGAGGATTGCTCGTCATGTCGACGCCAAACCGCACCGCCGCGAGCCGCTTGCTGCTCGTGGGCGCCGCTGAAGCCATCGGCTATGTACCCAAGGGCACGCACGATTGGTCTGAATTCATAACACCAGAGGAGTTGGCTGACCTACTGTCAGACGTCGGGCTTGAGCTGATCGATCAGCAAGGCATCGCTTACCGACCAGGCAAAGGCTTGCATCTGTCAGACGATGAAGCGCTCAATTACATCCTGTCGGCTCGCCGGACTTAGCGTTTTTGCTGCTTGAGCACTTCCACTAGCTCCCCAACATTGTCGGTGAAGAACCCGTCTGCGCCGCTCTCTATCGCGCGGCTCCACAGCCATTGGTAGCGGCCGTCGCCCGCTGGCCCGCCGGTCCCTTTCAATGCGGAAGGCAGAAAACCGTTCTCTTTGCGCAGGGTCCAAGGATGCACCGTGAGACCAGCTGCGTGAGCATTATTGACCAGATCGGTGAGCGAGCCGTCTTCATTAACGATGTAGCTTAGCCCTGGGCCAATACCATCGGCATATTCGGCGATCTCTGCCAGGCCTGCCGGAGTGACCATGTCGGCCCAGCGCAACTCCGGCTCGTCATAAGGTCCGCCCTGCGGATGGATCAGCAGCACCAGCGGCACATCCACTCGCTGGTTGAGCCTCTGAAGCGGACCCACCTCGAAGATCTGCACGAAGATGCGGCTGTCCGCCTTATCCAGACCCAGAGCGCGCAAATCGCGCACCAGCAGGTCAACCATATCAATGCCAGCTTCTTGCAGCATGAAGGTCGGGTGCTTGAGCTCTGGGTAGAGGCCAATACTGCGCCCGGTCTCCGCCTCCTTGGCCCGTACCAGCTGGACTACTTCTTCGAAGGTCGGCACCTGATAGAGCCCATTGTAGGCCGTATTGTCGGGCCGCGCGCTCGGCACGCGTTCCTTGGCGCGCAGGGTCCGGATTTCGGCGAGAGTGAAGTCCTCCGCAAACCAGCCGGCGACCAATTGGCCGTCGATCATCTTGTCGCGGCGGCGATCCTCAAACTCCTCGCGGCTTGCCACATCCGTGGTGCCAGACAGTTCGTTTTCATGCCGCGCGACCAGCACCAGATCTTTGGTCGCAACCAGATCTGGCTCGACATAGTCTGCTCCCAGATCGATCGCCAACTCATAGGCGGCAAGCGTGTGCTCCGGACGATCACCGCTGGCGCCGCGGTGGGCGATGATGAGCGGCCCATCAGCCACGCGCGACGTCCCGGATTGCGCCGCCGCAGAAGCAGGCATTGATATTGGTGAAATCACTGAAAGCGCACATGCGAGCAAACCTAAGACAGAGCTGCGGACCATTCTTCCTCCTTAAACCCAACCAGCAAGCCGCGGCCATACTCGGCGATGGGTCGCTTGATCATGGACGGGTGCTCTTGCAGCAATGTGACAGCCTTCGCAGGCGTAATGTCGGCCTTGTCAGCATCGGGCAGCTTGCGGAATGTCGTACCGCGCCGGTTCAGCACCACATCAACGCCTTTGTCCGCGATCCATGCCTCCAGCTTGGCCGGATCAGCACCGACCTTCTTGTAATCATGAAAGTCGAAAGTGTGACCTTTGGCATCCAGCCATATGCGCGCTTTCTTGACCGTATCGCAGTTCGGAATCCCGTAAATCTGCAGTTTCATGCCCAATCCCTACCCATATTCCTGGAACACATTTGACGTTTTCGAACCAACCCACTTGGCGCGTGTTCTGCACCTGTACGATCACAATTGCTCGCCAAATGTCGCATAACAGTTCGCACCCTTATCTGTCTGGCGGCGTGTAGGACAGATGCGCATCAGCAATGGCCACCGCTAGTGCATCGGCCGCATCCGCACCGGCAAGAGCCGCACTTGGGAGCAAAACCTTGAGCATAGCCTGAACCTGCTCCTTATCCGCTGCGCCTGTCCCAACCACCGACTTCTTGACCGAACGCGCCGCATGCTCACGCACTTCAAGCCCCCGTGCCCCGCAGGCGGCCAACACCGCACCGCGCGCCTGCGCCAATTTTAAAGTTGATTGCGGGTTTTTGTTGACGAAGATCTCTTCCGCCGCCGCCCGGCCCGGATCATGCTCAGCAATCACCGCATCCAGCGCAGTGACCAGATGCGATAGTCGCACGGCGATCGGCGCTTTGGCATCCGTCTTGATCTGGCCATTGGCGACGTGGCTAATCCGGCTGCCTTCACTGCGCAGCACGCCCCAGCCAGTGCAGCTGAGCGAAGGATCAAGGCCAAGGATAATCATAGACCGACCCTAAACCCCAAACGCCAAGCGATAGCCAGCAGGAAAGCTGCGGCCAAACCAATCGCTAAAACCCATTCGCGAAGTCTCAATGCAGGCAGCCCGGCATGAAGCGAACCTAAGCGTCAAGCTTCGCCATCACCTCGTCAGAAATTTCGTAATTGCCCCAAACGGTCTGCACATCGTCATCATCATCAAGCGTATCGATCAACTTCAGCAATGTGCCAGCGCCCTTCTCATCAAGCTCAACCGTTAGGTTCGGCTTCCATGCGAGTTTGACTTCCTTAGCCTCACCCAGAGCCTTCTCAAGCGCAGAGGCAACCTCGTGCAAATCTTCCGATGCGGTCCAAATTGTGTGACCGTCTTCTGAGGATTCAATATCCTCTGCGCCCGCATCCATGGCCGCTTCCAGGACTTTGTCTTCATCGCCAGCATCGACCGAATATTCGATCAGCCCGAGCCGTTCAAAGCCATGCGCAACCGAACCTTCTGTACCCAGATTGCCGCCATTCTTACTAAACGCAGTCCGCACCGCTGTTGCCGTGCGGTTGCGATTGTCGGTCAGCGTTTCAACGATGATCGCGCTGCCGCCTGGGCCGTAACCTTCATAACGGACCTCTTCGTAATTCTCGTCATCGCCTGCGCTTGCCTTGTCGATCGCGCGCTGGATATTGTCCTTCGGCATCGATTGGCCTTTGGCGGTGTTGACCGCCAACCGCAGACGCGGGTTCATATCCGGATCGGGCGTGCCCATTTTCGCAGCCACCGTAATTTCGCGGGAAAGCTTGGAAAACAGATTAGAACGTTTTTTGTCCTGCGCACCTTTACGGTGCATGATGTTCTTAAATTTGGAATGGCCTGCCATGGTCTCTGAATCACTACCGCTGCAATTGGATGAAGGGTGGCCTTACTCCGATGCCTGATATTGAGGCAAGGCCAGCTATAGCGGATATTACCCTCTGTTAGCGCGCAGCCATGCTGCATCACGCCGCGTTCAACGCGGTTTATCTGCCAACGATCTATCAGATGTGAACAGATTCAGATTTTCACAGCTGTGCCGCTGGCGGATACCATCAGCATCGATCCGCTATCGCCTATAACTTCGTAATCGAGATCAATGCCAACCACTGCATTGCCGCCGCGGCTGGCACATTCCGCCTGCAATTCCTCAATCGCCTGATTGCGAGCATCGGACAAAATGCGCTCGTAACTGCCCGAACGGCCGCCAACAATGTCGCGAATATTGGCAAAAAAATCGCGGAACAAGTTCGCACCAACGATCACCTCACCGGTCACCACACCCAAATATTCCTGGATCGGATGGCCTTCGAGCGTCGGTGTTGTGCTGACGATAATCCCGCAAGCGTCTTTGTACTGTCCGGCCATGTTTCCTCCTTTGGATGCTGTATTATTCAAATAATACACAGACCGGAGTTTTCAAGGCGATGATACCGCCAGTGAAGCACGCAATCAGCCGAGGCCGAGGGCAGCCTTATAAGTATCGAGGACCATTTCCATTTCATTGCGGTCATCTGGCTTCATCTTGCGTAGACGGACCACCTGACGCATGATTTTGGGGTCATAACCGACCGCTTTTGCTTCTGCATAAACATCGCGAATGTCATCGGCGATGCCCTTCTTCTCTTCTTCAAGGCGCTCAATGCGCTCGATCAAAAGGCGCAGGCGGTCATCTGTGGCATCAGCCATATTCTATGTGCTCCAAAATTTGAGAATCAGTTGAACGCTGCGATAGCCAAAGGCGGATCAGCCGTGAACCGGACTCGTCGCTAATCCACGCGATTTTTGGCAACGCTGGCCTGCATGGCGGCCAATTGTTCTTCGGTCGCCGGGGTTTGGCGGGTCGCCTTCCATTCATCCATTGGCATGCCATGGATCAGCTCACGCGCGGTCGCCTTGTCACCGTCAAAGCCCGCATCGCGGATCCAGTCCGCCAGGCAATTGCGGCAAAAACCCGATAGCCCCATCAAATCAATGTTCTGCGCGTCATGACGGTGTTGTAGATGACGCACTAACCGGCGGAAAGCGGCGGCCGCCACTGCATCATCCAATTGCTCCAGCGGGCCGATATTCTGGCTGTCGTGATTGGGCGCATTCGTATCCATTTGAAGCTAGTCCTTGAGTTGACATTCACCTGTGCCATAGCTGGTACCATGAAAAAGAGCGACCTCAATCGGATGAACCCCCGCGGCCGCAAGGTCAAAATTTTGGCGACAATCGGCCCGGCCAGCCGCTCGCCAGAAATGCTGCGCAAATTGTTTCGCGCGGGCGCAGATGCGTTCCGGGTGAATATGAGCCACGGTGAACACGCCGATCATGCCGCCTCGATTGCGGCGATCCGGGATATGGAGCGAGAGTTTGCTCGCCCTGTCGCAATCTTGGCCGATTTACAGGGTCCAAAACTGCGCGTGGGTACGTTCAAAGATGGCAGCGCGGCGATCCGCCACTCCGGCCATTTCACGCTCGACCGCAATCCAGAGCCAGGTGACGAAACCCGCGTATGTCTGCCTCATCCAGAGCTGTTCGGCATTCTGGAAAAGGGTCAGCGCCTGCTGATCAATGATGGCAAAATCAAGCTGAAGGTGATCAAGGCAAGCGACGAAGAAATCCTCTGCTCGGCGGAGGTTGGCGGGGTCATCTCTGACCGTAAAGGCGTCAACGTACCTGACGCGGAGGTGCCCATCCCTGCGCTCACCGATAAGGACCGCCGCGATCTGGCCTTTGCGGTTCAGCAAGAGGCGGATTGGATAGCATTGTCGTTCGTTCAGCGGCCAGAAGACCTTGCCGAGGCGCGCAGGCTGATCGGCAATGACACCGCTCTGTGTGCGAAGATCGAAAAGCCAATGGCGGTGCACCGATTGGATGAGATCATCGAGCTGTCCGATGGCATAATGGTTGCTCGCGGTGATTTGGGTGTGGAGCTGGAGCCGTTTGAAGTCCCGCCGCTGCAAAAGAAGATCGTCAATGCGACGCGGCGCGCGGGCAAGCCAGTGATTGTCGCTACGCAAATGCTGGAAAGCATGATCGAAAGTCCGATGCCAACCCGTGCGGAGGTCTCTGACGTCGCCAATGCCGTCTATGATGGCGCCGATGCAGTGATGCTATCTGCGGAAAGTGCCGCGGGTGAATGGCCAGAGGAATCCGTGGCCATGATGGACAAGATTGCAGGTCAGGTCGAGCGCGATGAAGGCTATAAAGAGCGCGTGCGTTTTCTCGAGACACCGCCAGACGCGACGACATCCGATGCGCTCGCACATGCCTGTATGACAATTGCCGATACCGTGCCGATCAGTGCGATTACGGTGTTCACAGCCTCTGGCTCAACCGCGCGGCGCGTGTCGCGCGAGCGACCCGATACACCGGTCCTAGTGCTCACCCCATCGAACCGGACTGCTCGCCGCGTGTGCTTGTTGTGGGGCGCGCATGCGGTCGCGACCAAGGACATCGGCAGTTTTGAAGAGATGATTGCCAAGGGTAAACGCATGGCCCTGCGCCACGGATTTGGCGAAGCTGGAAACAAGCTGATCGCGCTGGCTGGTGTGCCATTTGGCACCCCTGGCGCGACCAATTTGCTCCACGTCGTAACGCTATCCGGTAATGAGCTTGAGCGGCACGAGAGCTAAAGAAGGCCTAGTTTGACGCCCGCTCCAATCGGCGGCGCGCGACCTCTTCACCCAGCACTGGCAGCAATTCACCCATATCCGGTCCGTGGTTCATACCGGTTAGCGCTTGCCGCAAAGGCAGGAACAAGGCTTTGCCCTTGCGCCCGGTCTTCTCCTTCAGTGCTGACGTGAGCGCAGCCCAAGGATCATCGCCCCATTGCAGCGTGCTGGCCGCATCGGCGAGATAGGCGCGGTCTTCGTCAGAGAACTCTGGCAGATCAACCGGACCGGTGACGATTCGCCAATAATCATGCGCCCCGCCGACAGTTTCCAGATTTGGGCGAACGGCGTGCCATGCGTCTTCGCCCATGCCTTCTGGCAAGCGATCTTTGACTTCCGCGAATTCCATTTGGTGGACGATGGCGGTGTTCACCCGCTCCAGATCGGCATCGTCAAACTTTGCTGGCGCGCGGCCAAAGGTCGACAGATCAAACGTCTCAAGCAAATCCTTCATGTTCGCAATCGGCTCTACGGAGAGCGATGTGCCGAGCCGGGCCAGCAAAGCAATCAGCGCCTCTGGCTCAATCCCGCGTTCTCTAAATGCATCGCAGCCAAGTGAGCCAAGTCGTTTCGAGAGCTTGCCCTCGCGGCCGACCAACAAGGCTTCGTGTGCGAATTCGGGTAGTTCGTTAGGCGCGCCTGATGCTGCAGAAAATTGTGCAGCATAAAGCGCGGTAAACATTTGAATTTGAACGGCAGTGTTGGAAACATGATCTTCACCGCGAAGCACTTGAGTGACGCCCATTTCAACATCATCAACTGTGCTGGGAAGCATGTAGAGCCATGACCCGTCCGCGCGCCGAATAACCGGATCAGAAAGCTGGGCAGGATCAAACTTCGCGGTACCGCGCACGCCGTCTTCCCACACAATCGGCTCATCATGATCGAGCTTAAAGCGCCAATGTGGCTGAATGCCATCAGCCTCCTTCGCTGCGCGCTCCTCGTCCGTCAGCTTCAGGGCACCGCGATCATAGATCGGCGGCAATCCGCGACCGAGCAGCACCTTACGCTTCAGTTCCAATTCCTGGCTTGTTTCATAGGCCGGATAGATCCGCCCTGCGGCCTTCAGAACGTCAAATGCAGCATCGTAGCGTTCGAGCCGCAGGGACTGACGCTCCACCATGTCTGGCTGCATACCTAGCCACGCGAGGTCCTCGTGAATTGCATCGACATATTCTTCTTTGGAACGCGCCGCGTCGGTATCGTCAATGCGCAGCAGAAATTTACCGCCCGCCTTGCGCGCGAGCATCCAATTGTGGAGCGCGGTGCGGATATTGCCAACATGAAGACGGCCCGTCGGAGCGGGCGCAAAACGTGTAATGGTCATGCCTAAAGCGGTAGCCAGCGCGCGCCCTTCGGGCAAGCATTGTTGCAAGCCGGCCTACCCGTGCGATTCCGCCAGGATCAATGCCTGTGTCCTGTCCCACAGTTCGGCAATCCGCTCTGGCCGCACCAACCCGCCAAGCTCGCGGCCAAATTCGATGCGGGACCGCGCGGTAGCATGATCAATCATCGCACCGATGCAGGCCTCATCATGGCTCAGCATACGACAGCAGAAGCGCGCAACGTGAATATTCTCAGGCCAAGTTCGCGAGATCGCTTGGGCCAGCGACAATGATCGGCTCGCGGCGCTCACATTGCCAAGGCGGACGGCAAGCTCCGGCACGGGATCTTGCCTCGCACGCTCATGCAAAGCGATCAGTCGCAGCGAGTAGATGAAGCGAGCGGCAATTGGGCCGAGCATTTCTATCTTCGCTGGCTCTGCAAGCGCCGCGATCCAATTGCCTTTGCCCGCTTCGGGAGTGGCGGACGGTAAACTGGAACGCGGCGTTTTCATAAAGACCTCGGCAATGCTGCATAGCGACTCGCTACACCTCAGCACTACCTTTGTTGCGATTGCCTCGCAATAGCTATAATGTGTTTGTGGCCTACTTCGGCTTAATCATGAAGCTATGCTCGATGAACAGGAACACCTCGGTCTGACTTGCCTGTTTGAAGAAGAGCTCCGAATCAAGGCCGCGAATTTCGATTCCGTAATCGCTTCCGAACATTGCGGCATACCTCCTGGACTCGTCTGCGATCGCCTTAACGACCGAACCGCGGTATTGATCGGGATTGTCTATCGCGAGATCGGTAGTCCCCGTTTCGATATATGACCGTCCCGTAGCCGGCACATTCTTACGAAAGGCCTGGATTGTTTCATCGACCTCGTCCTGGCCCCTAAATTTACCTCCAACCGGAAGACGCGCATAAAGTCTGACACGCGTAGTGTCTGGCCTGTTGCCACGGCCATAGACGAGCAAGTCTTCCATCGACTCAAGTGTGAGGGGCGAAAGCTTGTATTGGCCCGCAACCAGAGTGATACCTTCTGCCTCTGCCCGCTCGATAACAGCGCGAAGCATCGCAGCGACCTCGCTGCGACGGACATTTTCTTCGCGCGAATCCGAGTTCACGTAGATCGGTTTGACGAAATAGTCCGCCTTGCGGGTGAGGCCGATCGCGGATTGCTCATCATCATAATACTCGTCGAAATCTCCGCGATCCGAGCGCGAGCCAGTGACGATGATCGTCTCCGCCCCATCCTGTGCCCACGCCCCAGCTGGCACCAACAGGCCAGATACGGCTGCAGCCGTCAGAAAAAACCTTTTCATTTTAGACCCCTCACCCCTCTCCATTTGACACATGGAACGTATCACGAGCGAAAATTACGGCAAGCGACATCAAATACAAAAGGCCCCGCCGAAGCACTTAAGCTCCAGCGGGGCCTTGTCTGTTGAGCTACGAATGCAGCCAAACTGCTGCGCTTATTCAGCGCCGCCTTCTTCAGGAGTAGGCGATGGAGCCGCAGCGGCCATCGCCGCCTTCATGGCTTCTTCGCTCGACACTGGATCAGCTTCTGGTTCAGCTTCCGCCGCACCAGCCGCAGCCAACGCGTCCTGCTGCTTCTTCCACTGAGCTTTCAGCGCTGCATCGCGGCTTGATGCTGTCACCCGCATACGATTCATGCCCGCACCGGTACCGGCCGGGATCAGGCGGCCCACGATCACGTTCTCTTTGAGACCGATCAGCGTGTCCTTCTTACCCTCAACCGACGCTTGCGTCAGAACACGCGTGGTTTCCTGGAACGAAGCGGCAGAGATAAACGAACGGGTTTGCAGCGACGCCTTAGTGATCCCGAGCAGGATCGGCGTGCCACTGGCCGGCTTCTTGCTCTTGGTGAGCTTCGAGTTGGCCTCGTTCATTTCTTCCAGATCAACTTGTTCACCAGGCAGCAGAGTGGTGTCTCCGCCATCGGTGATCTCGACTTTTTGCAGCATCTGACGAACGATGGTCTCGATGTGCTTGTCGTTGATCTTCACGCCTTGCAGTCGGTAAACTTCCTGGATCTCGTTAACGAGATATTCCGCCAGCGCTTCCACGCCGAGGACTTCCAGAATGTCATGCGGGTTGGGCGAGCCGGAGATGAGCGTATCGCCCTTCTTCACAAAGTCACCTTCCTGCACATCGATCACCTTGGTCTTGGGGATCAGATATTCGACTGCATCACCTTCTTCCGGAACGATCGCGATCTTACGTTTCGCTTTGTATTCGCGAACGAATTCGATCTTGCCTGAAATCTTGGCGATGACTGACATGTCCTTTGGCAGACGCGCTTCGAACAATTCCGCCACACGCGGCAGACCACCGGTGATGTCGCGGGTCTTGGCAGCTTCGCGGCTGGCACGTGCGAGGATGTCGCCCGCTTCAACCGTTTGGCCATCATCGACCGACAAGGTCGTACCCGGAGCCAGCATATAACGCTGAGCCTCGGTTTCATCCGCATCGGTCTGACCTTCAGCAAGCAGGGTCATGCGCGGACGCAGGTCTTCCTTCTTCTTGCGGCCGGTTGCACGGTTCTCTGTCACAACACGCTGGGCAATACCGGTGGCATCATCAGTGCGCTCTTCCAACGTCGTACCTTCGACAAGGTCTTGGTACTTCACGACGCCCGATTGCTCGGTGATGATTGGCAGAGTGAACGGATCCCACTCAGCCAGGCGATCACCCACCTTCACCTTCGCGCCGTCCTTGAACATCAGCACGGTACCATAAGGCACCTTGTGCATTTCACGCTCACGGCCCTCAGCATCGATCACAGCGATTTCGCCGTTTCGAGCGAGCGAGAGGATCCGGCCCTTCTTATCGGTGATCGTTGGCATGTCGCGAAGTTCGACCTTACCATCCGAAATCGCCTCAAGGTGCGAGGTTTCGTTCAGCTGAGCCGCGCCGCCAATGTGGAAGGTCCGCATGGTCAGCTGCGTGCCCGGCTCACCGATGGACTGAGCCGCGATAACACCGACAGCCTCACCAATGTTTACCGGCGTACCGCGAGCGAGATCACGCCCGTAGCACTTCCCGCAAACGCCTTGCTCGGCTTCGCAAACGAGCGGAGAGCGGATCTTAGCGGACTGAGTTTCAGCCGCCTCGATTTCCTTCACCATCGCTTCGTCGAGCAGAGTGCCAGACTTCACGATAACTTCGCCGGTCGATGCGTTGACGATGTCTTCTGCCGTTGTTCGGCCAAGAATACGCTCGCCAAGCGATGCGATGACCGAACCACCCTGAACGATGGCGCGCATTTCCAACGCGTTCTCGGTCTTACAATCCAGCTCAACGATGACGCAGTCTTGCGACACGTCAACCAGACGGCGGGTTAGGTAACCTGAGTTTGCCGTCTTAAGCGCGGTATCGGCGAGGCCTTTACGCGCACCGTGGGTGGAGTTGAAGTACTCAAGGACGGTCAGGCCTTCCTTAAAGTTCGAGATAATCGGTGTCTCGATGATCTCGCCCGAAGGCTTAGCCATCAGGCCGCGCATACCAGCCAGCTGCTTCATCTGAGCGGGCGAACCACGCGCACCAGAGTGAGCCATCATGTAGATCGAGTTGATCTGAGCCTCGCGGCCATCCTTGTCGATCGGCTGAGCCTTAATCTCGTCCATCATGGCGTCGGCCACTTGGTCACCACAGCGGCTCCAAGCGTCGATCACCTTGTTGTACTTCTCTTGCTGAGTGATCAGGCCGTCCTGGTATTGCTGCTCATAGTCAGCGACCAGCGACTTGGTTTCCTCGATCATGCCTTCCTTACTGTCAGGAATGATCATGTCGTCCTTACCGAAGCTGATGCCGGCCTTAAACGCGTGACGGAAACCAAGAACCATGATCGCATCGGCAAACAGGACAGTGTCCTTCTGACCGGTGTGGCGATAGACCTCATCGATCACATCGCCGATGTCTTTCTTGGTCAGCAGACGGTTGACGATGTCGAAAGGAACCTTGTGGTTCTTCGGCATGCACTCACCGATCAGCATCCGGCCAGGCGTGGTGACGAAACGCTTCATCACGACCTTGCCCTTTTCATCGGCCTGCGGGACGCGGGCGATGATTTTGGTGTGGAGCGTGACAGACTTGGTTTCGAGCGCCTGGTGCACTTCGGCCATATCGGCAAAGCGCGGAAGCTTCTCGATCTTGGTACCGTCTTTCTCTTCGATAAATTCCGGAGCGTGTTCCTGGCGCTCCATCGAGAGATAATAGAGGCCGAGCACCATATCCTGCGAAGGAACGATGATTGGCTTACCATTGGCAGGCGAAAGGATGTTGTTGGTCGACATCATCAGGACGCGCGCTTCCAATTGAGCCTCGAGGCTCAGCGGAACGTGAACGGCCATTTGGTCGCCATCAAAGTCAGCGTTAAAGGCCGAGCAGACCAGCGGGTGAAGCTGGATCGCTTTACCTTCGATCAGAACCGGCTCGAACGCCTGGATGCCAAGACGGTGAAGCGTTGGCGCACGGTTCAGCAGAACCGGGTGCTCGCGGATCACTTCGTCAAGGATGTCCCATACTTCCTTGCGCTCTTTCTCAACCCACTTCTTCGCTTGCTTCAGGGTCATCGAGAGACCCTTTGCATCGAGGCGGGCGTAGATGAACGGCTTGAACAGCTCGAGCGCCATCTTTTTCGGCAAGCCGCACTGGTGCAACTTCAGCTCTGGGCCGGTCACGATGACCGAACGGCCAGAGTAATCGACACGCTTACCAAGCAGGTTCTGACGGAAGCGCCCTTGCTTACCCTTCAGCATGTCGCTGAGGGATTTGAGCGGACGCTTGTTAGCACCGGTAATAACGCGGCCACGGCGGCCATTGTCGAACAGCGCGTCAACAGCCTCTTGCAGCATACGCTTCTCGTTACGGACGATGATGTCCGGCGCGCGTAATTCAATCAGACGCTTCAAACGGTTGTTCCGGTTGATCACGCGGCGATAAAGATCGTTGAGATCCGAGGTTGCAAAACGACCACCATCCAGCGGCACCAGTGGGCGCAGCTCTGGCGGGATCACAGGGATCACTTCGAGGATCATCCACTCAGGGCGGTTGCCCGAGTCGATGAAGCTCTCAACAACCTTGAGACGCTTGATGATTTTCTTCGGCTTTAGCGTCGACTTGGTCGTCGCCAGCTCTTCCATCAGATCATCGCGCTCTTGCTCAAGATCGAGATCCATCAGCATGTGCTTGACCGCTTCTGCGCCGATGTCGGCAGAGAACGCGTCTTCGCCGTATTCGTCCTGAGCTTCGAGCAACTCGTCTTCGGTCAGCAGTTGGAATTTCTCAAGCGGGGTCAGGCCCGGTTCGATCACTACATAGCTCTCGAAATAGAGGATGCGCTCAAGCTGCTTAAGCTGGATGTCGAGCAGCAAGCCGATGCGCGATGGCAGTGACTTCAGGAACCAGATATGCGCAACCGGCGCGGCCAGTTCAATGTGCCCCATCCGCTCACGGCGAACCTTGGTAACGGTAACCTCAACGCCGCACTTCTCGCAGACGACGCCTTTGTACTTCATGCGCTTGTACTTGCCGCACAGGCATTCGTAGTCCTTTACTGGACCGAAGATACGGGCGCAGAACAGGCCATCACGCTCAGGCTTGAACGTACGATAGTTGATCGTTTCTGGCTTTTTGATTTCGCCAAATGACCAGCTGCGAATGCGCTCTGGCGAGGCAATGCCGATCTGGATTTGGTCAAAAGTTTCCGGCTTGGCCAGCTGGTTGGTGAATTTGGTAAGTTCGTTCATTTTTCACATTCCCTTTTGGGAGAAAACCTAATCATCCGAGAACGGAAGGAGGCGGTCTTTTGCATCGGCGATGAAGCGTTCGATAACTTCGAGTGGAAGGTCTTTTTTCCAAAGTGTGATGGTCATCAATTTATGCTCATCTGACCTGAAAACTTCACCAACCTGCTCTTCGTCTCTCCAAAGCTCCAAGCCCAATCCATCACGAAGATACACATCGCTCGCGAGGATGTAGCTAAAGTCTGCCATCCACCCCTTATTCCGCTGCCTCCGGCCACTGATCATCATCGCCATCTTCGCCGTCAGACAAAGATTTGAGTTCAACGTTGAGACCCAGGCTGCGCATTTCCTTCACAAGAACGTTGAAGCTCTCTGGAATGCCCGCCTCAAAGGTATCATCGCCCTTGACGATGGCTTCATAGACCTTGGTACGACCAATGACGTCATCCGACTTAACGGTGAGCATTTCCTGCAAGGTGTAGGCAGCACCGTAAGCTTGCAGTGCCCAGACCTCCATCTCACCAAAGCGCTGTCCGCCGAACTGCGCCTTACCGCCCAGCGGCTGCTGGGTGACGAGCGAGTATGGACCGATCGAACGAGCGTGGATCTTGTCATCGACCAAGTGGTGCAGTTTGAGCATGTAGATAATGCCCACTGTGACCTTACGGTCGAATGCCTCACCCGTGCGGCCATCGAACAGAACCGACTGACCAGAGCTGTCGATACCAGCCTTCACCAGCATGTCTGACACATCCGGTTCACGCGCACCATCAAACACGGGTGTACCCATTGGCACACCAGCGGTGAGGTTCCCCGCCAGATCAACGATCTGCTCGGTTGAACGGCTTGCCAGATCCTCATGATACGCCTCGCCGTAAACATCCTTCAACCGGTCAAGCACAGCCTCTGGCGGCTTCGCCTTGGCATAGTCTTGACGCGCATTCGGATTGGCCGCTTTCCACTCTTCAAGCTTCTCCGCGATATCCATGCCGAGCCCGCGAGCCGCAAAGCCGAGGTGCGTTTCGAAGATCTGCCCGACGTTCATACGCGATGGCACGCCCAGCGGGTTCAGCACCACGTCAACAGCGGTACCGTCTTCGAGGAATGGCATGTCTTCAACCGGAAGGATGCGAGAGATCACACCCTTGTTCCCGTGACGGCCAGCCATCTTATCGCCTGGCTGAAGCTTGCGCTTCACGGCGACGAAGACCTTGACCATCTTGAGCACACCCGGTGCGAGTTCATCCCCACGCTCCAGCTTCTCTTTACGGTCTTCGAACTTCGCATCGATCCCGCCAACGGCTTCGTCATATTGCGACTTAACCGCTTCGATTTGGGTCTGGCGCTTGTCCGCCGCAACAGCGAATTTGAACCACTCGTGGCGCTCAATACCCTCGAGCATGTCGGCGGTGATCTTGTCACCCTTCTTCACGCCCTTTGGACCTGCAGCGATGGTTTGGCCAACCAGCATGTCGCGAAGGCGGTTATAGGTCGCCCGGTTCAAAATGCCGCGTTCGTCGGCCGCGTCCTTGCGCAGACGCTCGATCTCTTCGTTCTGAATCGCCCGGGTACGGTCATCAATTTCAATGCCGTGACGGTTGAACACGCGAACTTCGACAACCGTGCCAGCAACACCTGGTGGCAGACGCAGCGAGGTGTCACGCACATCGCTGGCCTTCTCACCAAAGATCGCCCGCAAGAGCTTCTCTTCCGGCGTCATCGGGCTTTCGCCCTTTGGCGTGATCTTACCAGCCAGAATATCGCCAGGATGCACTTCTGCACCAATGTAGACAATGCCAGCCTCATCCAAGTTACGCAGAGCCTCTTCGCCGACATTTGGAATGTCGCGCGTGATGTCCTCTGGGCCAAGCTTGGTGTCGCGGGCCATGACTTCAAACTCATCGATATGGATCGATGTGAAGACATCATCTTTCACGATGCGCTCTGAAATCAGGATACTGTCTTCGTAGTTGTAGCCATTCCAAGGCATAAAGGCGACGAGGCTGTTCTTACCCAGCGCCAGCTCACCCAGATCAGTCGAAGGACCATCGGCGATGATATCGCCCGGTTCAATCGTCTCACCAACCTTCACCAGCGGACGCTGGTTGATGCAGGTGTTCTGGTTTGAGCGTTGGAATTTTTGCAGCGTGTAGATGTCGACGCCGGACTGACCGGGCTCAACATCGCCAATCGCACGGATCACGATACGGGTCGCATCGACTTGGTCGACAATCCCGCCGCGCTTCGCCGCGATCGCAGCGCCGCTATCGCGGGCCACGGTTTCTTCCATGCCGGTGCCAACCCAAGGCGCTTCCGCCTTGACCAATGGCACAGCCTGACGTTGCATGTTCGAACCCATCAGTGCACGGTTGGCGTCATCGTTTTCCAGGAATGGAATAAGCGATGCCGCGACCGAGACGAGCTGCTTAGGCGACACGTCCATGAGCGTGATCTGCTCGTTCGGAGCCATCAGGTTGTCACCGCTCTGACGCGCTGAGATCAACTCTTCAACAAAAGAACCATCTTCATTGAGTTCAGCCGATGCCTGGGCAACGGTGTGTTTCTGCTCTTCCATTGCGGAGAGATAGACCACATCACCAGTGACCTTATTGTCTTCAATCCGGCGATACGGCGTTTCAATAAAGCCATATTTATTGACCCGGCTGAACGATGCCAGCGAGTTGATAAGGCCGATGTTCGGACCTTCAGGCGTTTCAATCGGGCAAATCCGGCCGTAGTGGGTCGGGTGAACGTCTCGCACTTCAAAGCCCGCGCGCTCACGCGTCAGACCACCTGGGCCAAGCGCCGACACGCGGCGTTTGTGCGTCACTTCAGACAGCGGGTTGGTTTGATCCATGAACTGCGACAGCTGTGAAGAGCCAAAGAATTCACGCACCGCAGCAACTGCTGGCTTAGCGTTGATGAGATCGTTCGGCATGACGGTCGATACGTCGACACTGCTCATGCGTTCTTTAACCGCGCGTTCCATGCGCAGCAGACCAACGCGGTACTGGTTCTCCAGCAATTCGCCGACCGAGCGGACCCGGCGGTTGCCGAGGTTGTCGATATCGTCAACCTCGCCTTTGCCGTCCTTCAGATCGACCAATTCTTTGACCACGGCGAGGATGTCTTCCTTACGCAGGGTCGTGACGGTGTCTTCTGCATCAAGCTCAAGACGCATGTTGAGCTTCACGCGGCCAACTGCGGAAAGGTCATAACGCTCACCATCGAAGAACAGACCTTCAAACAGGGCTTCTGCGGTTTCCTTGGTAGGCGGCTCGCCCGGACGCATCACCTTATAGATGGCCTCAAGGCCTTCATCACGGTTTTCAGCCTTATCGACCTTCAACGTGTTGCGGATCCACGGACCGGTGTTGATCTCGTCTATGTCGAGCAGCTCGAGGCCGTCGATGCCGGCATTGTCGAGCGTTTCAACATGCTCCAGCGTCAGCTCATCACCCGCCTCGACATAGATGCGACCAGTCGCCTCATCAATCATGTCGCGCGCAGCATAGCGGCTGACGACTTCTTCGGTAGGAAGCAGCAGGTCGGTGAGACCGTCTTTCGCGGCCTTATTGGCAGCCCGCGGCGAAATCTTCTGGTTCGCTGCGAACACTTCTTCGCCGGTCTTCGCGTCCACCAATGGGAATGCAGGCTTCTGGCCGCGCCATTGGTCAGCCACGAACGGCATTTTCCAGCCGTCTTTCGCGCGTTCCCAAGTGACGGTGTCATAGAAGAAGTGCAGGATTTCTTCGCTGTCTTGACCCAGCGCATAGAGCAGCGCCGTGACAGGCAGCTTACGCTTGCGGTCGATCCGGACGTTGACGATGTCTTTCGCATCAAATTCAAAATCGAGCCATGAACCGCGATACGGAATGACGCGTGCCGCGAACAGAAGCTTACCAGAGGAGTGCGTTTTGCCGCGATCGTGATCGAACAGCACGCCAGGCGAGCGGTGCATTTGCGATACGATTACGCGCTCTGTGCCATTGATGATGAACGTGCCGTTCTCCGTCATCAGCGGCATATCGCCCATATAGACGTCTTGTTCTTTAATATCGAGAACGGAGCGGGTTTCCGTTTCCTGGTCGACTTCAAACACGATCAAACGCAGCGTGACCTTCATCGGCGCTGCATAAGTGATGCCGCGCTGACGGCACTCAGTTGTGTCATATTTTGGCGGCTCAAGTTCGTAGTGAACGAAATCGAGCTCGGCAGAGCCAGCAAAATCACGGATCGGGAAAACCGAGCGCAGCGTCTTTTCAAGACCGGAAACATAGCCTGTTTCCTTGTCTGAGCGCAGGAATTGCTCGTAACTTTCGCGCTGAACCTCAATCAGGTTCGGCATTTGCACGACTTCGTGAATGTCACCGAAGATCTTACGAATGCGCCGCTTGGCCGTGCCTTGCGCCGCGCCCTTTGATTTGATGGGCTTTGCCTTAGTAGCCATGGAGGTAAATTGCCTCTTTATCTGTCGCCGAAGAGAATCTCCGGTCGCTCACAATTGATTTCTGCACCGCGCGAAATCAGCCTCATATCAGACGCGAAAAAGGCCGCACGCAAAGAGACCTTAAAGGAGGATCGCTTTGCAGCAGCTCAGTAATAACGTCGCGAATATGAAACTCGCCGCTTCCATTCCTAAGCCCATTCCCGCGTATGAATCGACTTTGCTCGAAGCGAGCGATTGACGAGCATGTAGGAATTCGCAGGCCCCGAGTCAAACATCAGTTTCGCCCCCACACAAACCGCACGCACTCGAGGCGATTAAGCAGAGATCAAAAAAGTCGTTTCCGGGTGGCCAAAATGCGCAATCGATATGCACATCCCCACCAGGAGGATCAGGCACTACACCTCGTTATTCGATGCATCACATATTGTTTTTCAATATTATTGATTGACAATAAATCGACTCAAGTCTAGATCGAAATTATTGAATATCAATATGCACCATCAAGGAGATCGATATATGACAAACTTTGGCGCCCAATCATTCGCCGCTTTCGCTGCGGTCCTCATGGCTCTCTCTTCAATCGGCGTGATCGTCACCGTTCCGTCGGCCCAAGCAAATGCAAGCGGCCAAATCCACTCAGCCATGCCTGAGCTGGCTTGATCGAGAATTGAAGGGAGGCTCTCCAATGACAGACAAACCCAATGATCTCTTACTGCTTGCCGGCAAAATACTCACGATCCTGATGCAGATATTCATGGCAATCGGCGCTGCGGCTTTGCTTGCAGGCCTGATCGCGGTGGTATTCATGCAGAGCGCGATCAACGCTGAAATCACCACGGAATTTGAAGGCGCTGTCGGCGTATTGCCGCTGATGCCTACGCTTGGTGCGATGGCCCTGGCTATGGGATGTGTCGTTTTGATTTTCCTGTTCTTTGGCAAATTGCGCGCGATCATATCAACGGTCGGTGAAGGCGATCCATTCGTTCCAGAGAATGCCGACCGGTTAAATATCATGGCGTGGATGCTGCTCGCTGTCCAAGTGATGGCAATCCCATTGGCCGGGCTCGCTTTGCTTCTGGCGAAATGGGCTGAACCCATGGAAGATGCCAACTTCAATGTTGATTCCGGGTTCGACCTAACAGGCATCATCATGGTCGTGGTGCTCTTCATTCTCGCCCGTGTGTTCAAACATGGCGCAGCGATGCGCGATGATCTGGAAGGGACCGTCTGATGCCAGCCGAAGAAGGAACTAATATCATGGTAAAGCTAGACGACCTGCTGCACGATCGCCGGATGACCCTTACCGAGCTGGCGGAGCGTGTGGGCCTGACCCTTGCCAACCTATCAATCTTGAAAACCGGCAAAGCCAAGGCAATCCGCTTCTCAACCCTTGAAGCCATCTGCCGCGAGCTCGACTGTCAACCGGGCGACCTGCTCTCATTCGAACCACAATAGCTTGACATTCGGGGCGCGTAGGCTAATTGCGCGCCTCGGCTGTTTCGGCAGCCATCCGTCCGAGACAGTTGGTGAAGGCAATCTGGCTTTCTTAATTTCCAGCCTAGACGGGGAAAAGAGATTTCAGGCCTCCCTATTCGGCGGCCCCTCTGATGCTTCACCGGCATCCTCCTTCCCCATCAATGGACATTCGGTCTTGTCGGTTAGCGGCAAGGCCAATTGTGAGCCGGTCGTCTGGCATATGCTGGGCGATCATTAGTGAAGGAGCAAAAGCATGGATCGTTCGCAAAAAGCCGATGCGGTTGCCCAGCTCAACGACATCTTGAAAGACGTTGGCGTGGTGGTTGTCACCCGTAACCTCGGCCTGACGGTGGACCAGTCCACTGAACTGCGCGGCAAGATGCGTGAAGCCGGTGCTTCCTATAAGGTTGCGAAGAACCGTCTTGCTAAGCTCGCCCTGAAAGACACCGATTATACCGGGATCGAAGAGTTTCTCTCCGGCCCAACTGCACTGGCTTGGTCGGAAGACCCAGTCTCCGCAGCCAAAACAGCAGTCGAATTCGCAAAGTCGAACGACAAGCTGGAAATCGTCGGTGGATCGATGGGCAAGCAGGTGCTCGACGAAGCTGGGGTCAAGGCACTCGCCTCGATGCCAAGCCTCGACGAGCTGCGCGGCAAACTTGTGGGTCTCGTCAACGCACCAGCAACCAAGGTTGCTCAGGTCGTCAACGCGCCCGCCAACAAGCTTGCTCGTGTATTTGGTGCCTACGGCGCCAGCGAAGCTGCTTAAGAGACGCTCTTATTAGAGACGAAACATACTGGGGGCCTTGGGATGAACCCATCCGCCCTGCCAAATTTTTGGAGTGAACATCATGGCTGATATTGCCAAGCTTGTTGAAGAACTTTCGAAGCTGACCGTCCTTGAGGCAGCTGAACTCGCAACCGCACTTGAAGAAGCGTGGGGCGTAAGCGCCGCTGCTGCTGTTGCTGTTGCTGGCCCTGCGGCTGGCGGCGACGCACCGGCTGCTGAAGAGAAAGATGAATTCGACGTCATTCTCACCGGCGACGGCGGCAAGAAAATCCAGGTTATCAAAGAAGTCCGCGCTATCACTGGTCTGGGCCTCACCGAAGCCAAGGGTCTTGTTGAAGGCGCACCGAAGCCGCTTAAAGAAGGCGTTGCTAAGGCTGAAGCTGAAGAAATCAAAGGCAAGATCGAAGCTGCTGGCGGCACCGTCGAACTTAAGTAACGGGCTTGCTCAAGTAATCTTGACCAGAGTTTTGTGGGTGTCTTGAAGCGCCCGCAGATAGGAGGGCGGTACCGCAAGGTGCCGCCCTTTTTGTTTGTCGGTAAGGTTTCCGCCCTGCGTCAACACGTCGGGATAGTGCGGCCCAATAGAAACGGCGACGCCAAATCAACGACGCCGCCGCTCAATCTCGTTTGGATTACGGCAGAGCGCCTTAGCCTTTACGCAGGATCACCCCGCCAGCGAGCAACACCAGGCCGAGACCAGCACCTGCGGCCAAGGCAATTCCCATCGAGGAATCGCTGCCATCGCTCTGCTCCGACGAACCGTCCTTAGCCAAAGCATGGGCGGCCTCGCCCTCAACCGCTTCGCTCGCGTCGGCACCTGTCCGAGGGACAAATCCATTCGCTGTGAGCGTCATCAACGATAGGTCCAAATCGCTTGCGCTCGCACCCTGCCTCGCGGCTTTCGCAACCTGATCTAACATGGCTGGATCATCCTTCCATTGCTCGAAAGCTGAACTCAACATAGTACCTTGGAGCAGTAGTGCTTCGGCATACTCTTGCCGCTGCGCATCGGTAGTTTTTACAAAATCTGGAGTCGCGGCAAAGGCATTACGCACTTGATGCTTCACCATAGCGATCGTGCCTTGGTCGGGATCTTCATCTCGCTTGTTCGCAACCAACCAGGCATTAATCCACCAAAGGGCGTAGGCATCTGCGACATTATACGTGTCAAGCCCATGTGGTTGAAGCGCGCGTCTCAGATCGTCGAAAAGCGTCGGCTGGGCTGCGAACATTTGCTCCAACTCAGCGCGTCCTTTATTGACCGGCGTGCGCTGAATAAAAGTGCGAATGTTTTGGCTCGTGCGCGAACGATCATAGTGGTAGCTAGCGTCGAGCGAGCGAGCCGCACCGCTTGCCTGCGCAGGCGCGACAAGACCCAAAACGAGGCTCTGCCCGATGGAACCCACAGCGCTTTCGCCAATATAGACATCATCACCACTCGATGCATCAGCAGCCTGTTCGTTTTGGCGCCCAAACTCTATCGCGTTGAGATGGGGGGAGAGAACATCGATCGCTGGAGGCGAAATATCCTGCGCAGAAGCAGGCAAAGCCGCACCTGCGGCAAGAGAAGTCACAAAGGCTGCGGCAGCGAGCTGGCGAAATAAAAGCATAGAATTGCTCTCCTCATCCCTGAGCAGTTTCAAATGAGCACCAATAAGCTCTGTATAATTTCTCGCACTGGCCTTGGAAACAGTAAAGGGTGGCTCCGTGGAGCCACCCCATACCACATTCATTTCGTCGTTTATTGCCTACGAGCCATCGCGGAAAGGGCATCACCGATTGTTTTGATCATATTGCTTGTCGCATTCATCATCATTGAGAATTCCTGCGTTGCAACGGTCAGTTTCGTGTTGATTTCAACCGAGTCGCTCTTGCCCTTTTTATGCTTCACCTTATCCATTTGTGCCGCAAGATCCTGCATCTCACCGACCTTGCTATTCATCGCCTTGATCATGGCCTCGGCGATTACCTCAAGAATGCTACCACGGCCACCGCGACGAGAGCGACTGCCACCTTGCGCTTCGCCGCGCTCAACTGCACGCTCAATCTGGCGCATGAAGTCGTTTATATCGAATTGCGCTGCCCGCTCGAGGTTAGCCGCGTCGCGAGGCGAAACATTGAATTGGCTGCTAAGGCCGGAGATAACTTCACCAATTTCGCGCCGAGCGAGACCCGGCATACCCATTTGTGTCGCAGCGCTGGCCTGAACGAAGTCAATCATCGTTTGCGGCATACCAAGGCGTTCACCGAGCTGCTGGATCGCATTCATCGCAATCTGTGATCCGATAGTGCGCATCGCCAAGCTTGCCCAGCCAGCTGGCCCCATCGCAATCTGCATCAGATTAATCGGATTAACGACCGAACGAAGAATTCCACCTAAAGGCATAACAGATACTCCCTACTGCGTTTTCAAAGTTTCGAAGCGACTATCGCCGTCGAGACCTTTCTGATCCAATTCACCGAGTCGCAGTATCGGCAGAATGCATAGATCGCCTCTGCAAAACGCATAGGCGACACCAAACACCCCGATTCTCGAACATCTGACGCAGCTACGTAACAGCTGGTCGCCATCTGCTTGTCATTCACCGCCAGATATCAGCCAATCGCGATTGACTAGTTGAATGATAATTCAGGCAAAATCGTCAAATCAGGGGCAAACATGGGCAAGCTGCTAAGCGTTATCACCGGACTGACCTGTGCAATCGGTCTCTCAAACGCGTTTGGCATGAGCGTAGCGTCGGCCCAGACCTCCGAAACAGAGGTAGAGGAAAGCATTCTGGGGGACGACTTCGCGCGCGACACCGGCGCGATTATCGTCACCGGGAAGCGGCTCGGCGATAATTTGTTTGAACAGGTGGATGTGCCGGAAGATTCTTGTCTAGCCAATGCTCCGCCAATTGGCACCAACGAGCCAGGCTTTGCGATTGACGCGACCGGCATGAAGCGCGTCCGGGACCTAACCAAGATCCGTAAGAAAACGCGCGCGGGAACGATCTATATCAAGGGCGGCTCGTTCGTTGGCGCCGAAATGAAGAAGGCCCGGCTCTATAATATGTGCTTCTTCGGCACAGATTTCAGCCAGACCGATTGGACGGACTTTTCCGGATCGGGCCTTGGCTTTGTTAATGTAGATCTGTCCGGCGCGATGATGGCAGGGGCGAAGCTGCCCTATGTCTTGATGCGCGATGCCAAGCTGGCTCAGGTCGACGCACGGCAGGCCGATTGGCAAAACGGCCGTCTTGATGGCGGCTGGAGCGGTTCGATGCGCAACCTTGATCTGTCAGGCGCCAACCTCACCAATTTCCGTATTGCTTGCGGCAGCGGTGCGGCCGATGGCTGCCCGACCGAACGCGAAGGCATATCACTCAAGAACGCCAATCTGCGCCGCGCCAGTTTCTACGGCTTCTTTTGGCCGGATATTGATCTTGGCGGTGCGCAAATCGATCAGACTGAGCTAGCGCTGGATCACCTTCCAAGCTTGAAGGGCGCTCGTCTGGTTGGCCCGGTTGTCCTGCGTTCACCCCGCCGCGCGATAATGCTGTTTCCCGGAGAGGTGGACCAGCTGGTCAAGGACTCAAGTGAAGAGGCCAGCGAAACGGACCCATGCGGCAATGCTCGGCTGGTTCCCGCCTTGCAATTAGCATGCGATGTTCCGGGCAGCAGCACGCGCGCATTGCTAAGTTCAGTAATGGACCTGGAGCGTCAAAGCACCGCCAAGAAAGGGTACGCATCTCGCCGGGCGGCTTGGGCGGCGAGCCGCGACGGCTGCACAAATCTGGAAACCGAAGACCAAAAGGTTAGCTGCGTTATCGCCGCCTATGAAGCGCGGCAAACGGATCTGCGCTCTGGCACCGGTGCACCGTCCTGGATGTCAGGCTCAGGCTATCGATTGTTCGTATCCAGCGAAGCAGCCTATCCAACGGCAGAAGGTCAACCAGGCCTATATGGCCGAATCTTGCCGATCCTGCTCGATTCCGCCGTGGCAGCTGTAATTGTGAAAACCGATGGATCAGGCTGGGCCAGCGCCAAAGGAGTGGCGGTTGGCGGATGCTATTTCGAGGTCGACGGACTGGCTTATGACGACGCTGATGGCACCCTAAACTTCGCCCGCAAACCGCGCCGCCGAAGAGCTGCGCCGATCATGCAGGAACCGCTGCTCGGTTTCGCAGGGCAAAGCACTCAGGTGCGCGAAGAAGGCGCAGCGAGGATCGAAGGTTGTTCAGCGAGCGGCGACTTCCCGCGTCTCGAGGCGCTCGATTTGAATGACAATCTACTCGAGTCGATGTGGGAACGGTTCTAGGCCCGAGCCCCCGCACGCCGTCCTCGGCGCCGTCTATACGAAACGTATAGAGACGCTCACCGCCATATTTGGCATTAGCTGTCAGATATGTAGGAGCGCCAAACGGCGAGACGGAGCGGGCAATGGAAACCAATCGCATAAATGATTTTGCTGCCGACAGACGCAGTGAGATCGGTGTTGGCGTCCAAACCTCTCCGCTAGCGGCAGCCAGTGATGCGCGAATTGAGGCGGCTCGCAATACAATAACGACCGGCGGGCCAAGCAATGCGGTGCAATTCAATCGCACGCAGTCCGCGCCGGATCAAATTGCCGTGGGTCAGGCCGGGCCGGCTGACGTGTTCGCGGCAGGCGCTCCGCCGCCGCCAACCACCCGCGAACTTGCCGCGATGGCAACCGACGTCTACACGCCTGGCACCGCACCACCCCCTGGTTGGGATCTCGCCTCTGGTGCGCAGGTCATTGAGATTGGGCTAAGCGAGTCTATGCTTTCCTCACCCACAACCGATTTTCAAGCCGAGGTCTACACCCGAGAAATCGCCGGACAAACAAGCTATGTGGTCGCCTTCAGAGGCACACAAAGCGCCGCTGATTGGCGCGGCAATTTTGGCCAAGGACTGGGCCTGCGGACCGATTATTACAACCGCGCTTTGGAAATCGGCGAGCGGCTGACCGTGCCAGAGGGCGCAAGAGTGACCCTGACCGGTCATTCGCTTGGCGGCGGATTGGCCTCGGCCGCAGCGACCGCTGCGGAACTTGATGCGACAACATTCAACGCCGCTGGCCTCTCAGAACCGACCCTTACCGAGGCTCGGAACATAGCGGCAAGAGACGGGCGGTTGGATGTCCCTGATATTAGCGCTTTCTATGTGCGCGGCGAGATCCTATCGACTTTGCAAGATGGCGGTGACCGCATGATCGGCGCAATCCTGGGCGGCGTGCTTGGCGCTAGCGTTGTCGACATGCCAGAAGCGATCGGCACGCGCATTGAGCTTGATCCCGTCCGTCCTGAGGGCATGAAGTGGTATCAAGACCACGCGGTGAACCGTCATTTCATGAGCTATGTGAATGCCAGTCTGCCAGGAGGTTGACTTGGCGCGCGACCTTAGCTTGCCTATAGGCTGGTATCTACGATGCGCTATGCGCTAGCCTTATCACCTGCTATTCTGGCACTCGCTGGTCTTTCTGGGAGCTGCTCTGCATTGAGCGAAACCTCATCCTGTTACACGCGGTCGCAGCCTAAGCTTCCTGATCGTCAAAAAGTGCGCGCCCACCTCAGTAATGGTGAAGAAGGTAGACAGCTGTTTGACGCGGTGATGGACGGCGATATTAGCCGTGTAGAAGAGATGGTGCGCGCCAACCCTCGGCTGCTATCCACCCACCGCGTTCTGCGCGAAAATGAACGCGCCGCCAGCGGTAACAGCGGCGGCTTGCTCAGCTTCGCGATTGGCAATTGCGATCCCCGCATGCTGGGCGCTTTGCTAGAGCTTGGCGCCGATCCCGATGGCATACCAGCCGGCCTAGCGCTCACTTACGCCGTGCTCGCTGACGATCCGCTAATGGCGACAATGCTGCTGCAAGCGGGCGCTTCGTCCGATGCCCAGACACCAGGCCGGTCAACGCCGCTGAAGGAAATCCTCTATTTTGAGAGGCCCGATGCGGTTGACCTGCTGCTGCGCGCAGGGGCGGATGTGAACCGCCCCGATGAACTGGGCGCCAGCCCGCTTGAGCTAGCATTGATGTTTCAGGATTTTCGATCAGCGGCAGTTCTGCTCAAGGCGGGCGCAAACCCATGGCAAGTGGGCAATAAAGGCGCTCTGCCAGCGGCGATGCTGACCAAACCGGCTGAGCAAAGCAGTGATGAGCCGCAACGATTAAAGCTGCTCGAAATGGTGCAAGCTCGCAGCCCGATTTGGCCGCCTCCTGCCCCAGCTGAGGTCATCAAGGGGTTCCTTCACAGTGATTGGCCCAATGCAGCGATGAAAGAGGCTGGTTTTGTTGCAACCGAGCAGGCGATGGCATCTATGCGCCTGGCCGACCGAGCGCAAAAATAGGGAGGGCCGGAGATGGTAAACTCAATCCGCCCGACCGGAGTAAGCGCAGTGTCAGCCATTTCTGCTGGCTCTGGCAAAACCGGAGGTCGCACTGGCGGCGCTCTAAGAAAGTTGGCAAAGCAAATTGCAGGCCGCGTGGTTCGCGAATTTCGAATGTCCGAAGATGAGCGTGATTATCAAGACGAGGCTCCGCTGCGCGATGGCGAAGATCTCTACGAGATCCGCGCGGTTGCCCGCGAACTCGCCAGTGACCTGCAAGCCAGACCAACCGACGAAGGCCGATTGGCACGCAGCCTCGGAGCATTCGCGCAAGAAAGCGCTTGCTTGCTCGCGGCCCGGCCAGAAGCCGCCTCGCTAGACACTATTGCGCGCGTGATTGCTGCGCACGAACAGCCTTCTGATGGCGAAACGATTGAGCGAGCGTTCAATCAGATTGATCAGACCGCTCTGGGTATATCAGAGAGCCGTCCCGGCTGAGCGTTGTCGGCACTCTTGCTGGCCCGCTCAAACTGCAAAGAAGCAATGTTCAAGCGACGCCGGCCCAAGCCATGCAGCAAAGCCAATTGCGCATATCCTGCCCGCAATGCATTCAATTTCGGATCGAGGCCTGCAATTCGAATGGCGATCCCACCATCCGCTTGCCTTTGCAAATGCGCACCTTGTGCCAAGGAACCGGGTGGAAACTCAATTTCTGCCGACGGCTGAGACGCGTTTGGCCAGCTTTCCGCGATCTGCGCGGCCATCCGGTCAAACATGGCCTTGTCAGTAGGTGAAAGCGCGGACTGGGCCGCTATCGCTTGCGGGTCTTTGCCAGCCATAATGCGAGTCATATCAGCGCGCGACAATTCCCCTTCGCTTTGATGGCCGCTCTCGCCTGACAGACTGTCGAAGTCACCTGATCGTGATCGTACGGAAGAGTTCTGCCCTGGCCTATCTGTGCTTTGCTCAGAAGAACGGCCAGCGTCATCGCCCCCTCTTTCTACCTTTGCTGAGAATCGCTCGCTCAGCGTTCTGACCTCCGCTTGCCGGCGCGGCGGCTCATTGCTCTTGGATGCCTCCGGTGCCCGGCGCGGAGCGCGCGCGACACTGGAATCATTTGCTGCACGGGGAGCCTGGGTCATTGGCGGCATTCCTCCGCTGCTTCGTCGGCAATGATCTCACGCCGTAAGGCTTCTGCTTTTCGTTCAGCCATAGCTTCTTCAGTGATCAGATCAGCCCGTTCTGCAGCGCGTTCATGCTCAGTGCGGGCAACAAGCAAATGCTCACGTGCCTCGCTCAACGCATCATAAGCATCGGCGCGCTGCATGCTGGCGTTTTCGCATTTTTCATCAGATACGCGGCGCCATAGCAATGCCTGAGGGTCGGCAGGATTAGAGCGCAGCATAAACTCCGCTTCTTCGCGCTGTTCGCGCTCCAATCTATAAACATCATGCGCCTGCTGTGCGGCGGCTGCGCTCGTTAGCTCAGCAGCCTTGGCCTCGCGCCGAACCCGCTGCGCGCGCCGCTCTCTCAACTGCGCAATCCGGTTTGCTTGCTGCAATTGCTGGTTCATAGGATCGCCTCTCCAATCGCTCGCAGCCGGGCGAGCGTGGTCGCTTGATCGCTGGCATCTTCAGAACGCTGGCACAAAAACGCCTCGATCGCATCGCGCTGTTCTAGCGCCGCATCAGCGAGTGGGTCCTGCCCGGATTGATACTCGCCCATTTGCAGCAGCAAGTCGATCTCGGACAATTTGGCGAGCATCGCCCTCACCGCTTCTGCGGAGGCAATTTGGCCTGGCCCAGACAGCTTGCGGAACAACCGAGACTGGCTCGTGGCGATATCGATAGCGGGGAAATGGCCGCGCGCAGCCAACTTGCGCGACAAGTGAATATGGCCATCAAGCAAAGAGCGGACCTCTTCGCCAACCGGGTCTTCCTCCTCGCCCTCAGTCAGGACAGTGTAGAGCGCGGTGATCGCACCCTCGCCATCCGTCCCTGCGCGCTCAAACAGTCGCGGAAGCTCGGCAAACACCGAAGGCGGCAGGCCGCGCCTAACGGCAGGTTCGCCGGCAGCCAAGCCGATCTCTCGCAGTGCACGAGCATAGCGGGTCACGCTATCCATTAGCAGCAAAACATGTTTGCCCTGCGCTCTAAAACCTTCCGCAATCGCGGTTGCCGCGCGCGCAGCCCGGATGCGCTCCATTGCCGGGCGATCTGACGTGGCGACCACGACGACGGAACGCGCCAACCCCTCATCACCCAGCGTATCAGCAATAAATTCGCGCACCTCGCGGCCGCGCTCTCCGATTAGGCCAATTACAATCGCATCGGCCTTTGCTCGGCGAGCCAACATTGCGAGCAGCGTCGACTTCCCACCACCAGCAGCCGCGAAAATTCCCATGCGCTGACCGATGCCGAGCGTGAGCAAGCCATCGACAGCGCGAACCCCGCTTTCCAGCGCCATATCAATGGGAGGGCGTTCCATAGGCGCGGGCGGAAGCGCAACCAGCGGGCGGTCAGGCGACGGAGCGATTGGCCCTGCGCCATCGATAGGTGCACCTTGCGCATCCAGGACGCGGCCCAACAGGCTGTCATTGGCCGGCACACGGTCGGCCATTTCGCGCAAAATCACTTCGGCATCAGCGTATAATCCACGCAATTCGCCAAGCGGTGTCAGCAGCATCATATCGCCATCAAATCCGACAATTTCTGCGCGCAGCGCCTCTTCACCTTCGGTTGTCGCGATCTCCATGACATCGCCGATGCGGCCGCGCGCGCCTCGCACCCTAAGTGTTGTACCCACCGCACCGACCAGCCGACCGCGCTGCTCATACAGCGGCGAACGTAGGCTATCGAACAGAGAGGAGACGCCGGGGTTAGCCATTGAGGTCGGCCGCACCAACGTCCCAGCGCGTTCGCAGAGCCGCCATTTGCATCTCAAGGTCAGCGATAATCCGCCCGCCGCCAGCCTCAATTCGGCAACCCATATCTTGCAGTTCTGGGTCACCCTCGACCAATCGCGCGCTGCTTTCCGGCAATTGGCTGCGAACCGCATCGACCCATTGCTCAGCAACTACGATCCGCGAGGCTTTGGCGCCTGAGCGACTAAGGGTTTGCTCGACCAATCCCGTGACGACCGATGCGTCTTCGCGTGATCCAATCAAATGCTCAACCGCTTCCATCGCCGCGATAGCCGCAGCGCGCTCACGCCGAGCATCTTCGCGGGCCATATCTTCATGCAGTTGCACCGTGCATTTGGCGAGCGCATCGCACATTTCTGCCAGCGCCTCTTCGCGGCCCGCAGCATGGCCCTCCGCCCGCACCGCGGCTGCGTCGGTCCGAGCTTGATCAGCTATCGCCTTTGCCTCGGCGAGCAGCGCTGCGCTCTCACGAAAATCACTCACATTGTCTTTGGCAATCCGAGAAGAGGACGGCCGGACTAAGACATCGCCGCACATAACGAATTCACTCATTCCGCCAGCTCCATCTCAGGTGTATTCGCCTGCGCCAAGACTTCTGCTGCAAGCTCAGCCAATGGTGCGAACTCGCGGTGCCGCTGGATCCTTTCGACCAGCGCCTCACCTTGTTCCACCAGCTCGACAGGCGTTGGCAGGTCGTCAGTGAGAAATTCTGCTCTAAGCTGATCTGTATCGGCATCGCAGATCGCATCGAACCGATCTTCCCCGACGAACGCAGCCAAGGCCGCAAGCCGGGCACCATTGAGCTCCGCATCAATCGCCGGACGTGCATGAAGCAAGCCAATGGTCACGACCAGCTCACTATGGCGTTCCTGCTCCGCGACGCTCCAGTCGGGTGGATCGACCAGATCGCTAAATGTGGGCAGGCTCTCTCCACGCAGCCGGGCGGCAAATCGCTGCGCGCGCGCTGGCAATCCTTCACTTAGCCCCTCAACCGCCATGGCTCATCCCAATTGACTGTTCGACCGGAGCTCTGGATTTTGATCGACGACGGCGACCGCGCCACAATTGCAATGCGCAAAGCCCGAGCAGGCCGACGCCCAAAACAGCAGCCAGCGTGACCAGAATTTCGCTGAGCTGGTAAGTTGGCGCATTCGACGTCACCACAGGCAATGGTTTCGCCTCAGTCATTGCGACGCTGACCTTTTCGTACTCCAGCCCTTCAATGCTGTTGGTAACCAGAGCCTTGATCGCGGCGGTCTGCGCTCTGAGATCAAAGCCTTCGCGATACTTCACAAAAACCGATGCCGAGGGAGGATTAGCAACGCCGGTCAGCACATCCGTCTCAGGCAAAGCGAGGTGGACACGGGCCTCAACCACCCCGTCAAATTCGCTGATCGTATGGGATAACTCTTGGCTCAGACCATAAACCAACCGAGCGCGTTCAGCCAAAGAGGACGAGGTGAAGCCCTCCTTTTTGAACACCGTGCCCAGCGATTCATATTGATCACGCGGCAGGCCATTTTGCCGCAGAACCTCTACCGAGCGCGCAAAATCCCCTTGGGCGACGGTGACGGTGAAGACGCCCTTTTCACCTGGGCTCTTACCGCTCTCGATGCCCGCTCGTTCCAACACGGCGACCATCTCATTGGCTTCCCGCTCAGCCACATCGCGGTACAATTCCTGCCCGCTGCAAGCCGCCACGACGACCATCAAAACCAGCGCAGCCAAGCCACGTAGACCTCGCTGCAGACCTGAGCCAATTGATCCAACCTGTCCGCTGCCCATAGTCACCTTACCCCTGTTGCCGGAACAATTGTTGCAGCCCGTCTGCGCTGCGATTGGCAATGTTCGAGGTCAGCTGACACTGGAACATAAACTCCTGGCACTTCATCGTCAGCTGCACGATCTCGCCCGGTGTCAGCTCGCCATTGCTGGCCTGCGCTGACTGCGCGAAATCCGTCACTGAGCGCGCTTGCACATCGATCCCGTCAAGCGCCCGCAGCATGTTGCCAAGCGGGGCGGGAAGATCAGCTCGATTGACCCCGCTCGCGCTGGAGGCCTTGTCGATCGCTTGCGCAAAGCGTGCGGCTTCTGTGCCTTGCGCCCCTTGGGCAGAAGCCGACGGGCCGAGCGAAATGGTGCGGTCTGCCCCTCCGCTGGACTGCTGCACCCCGCCGGGAAGCATGGCCGCCGTGAGTAGCTCGATACTCATGGATCAGTTCTTCCGAGCCATCGTCTCAAGCGCTTTCGAAACGCTGTCGAGCGAAGTGTGGCTGCTCTGGGCCATAAAGCTCATGCGCATAGATTCCGCCGTTAGCTTGGTGATTTCAGACGGGCTGTCGGCCCCTTCTTCACCGCTAATCACATTGGCTTGCTGCTCAATCTTTGATGCCTGATTGTCGAGCGCAGAACCCCAGGCCCCAGCAAAGGCTTCAAACCAACTGCGATTACGGCTGCTGGTAAACATTGATGGGCTGGAGCTTAAATTTGCCAATACCCTTCCACTAATATCTGTCATGTCACTTCCTTTCGTACTCGGCTCAATTTTCTCGTTTCACATCACTAGAGTGTCGCGCATCCCTTCACGCTCTACGGTCACCTGACCTTCGCCAATCTCAACGATTTTGTGGCCGGTTGGCAGGCTCGCACCAACGAACCAGCGCGTCCCGTCTTCGGTCACCAAATAGCCGGGGTCACCCGCCACAAAGCTCGCCGCGCCATATCCCGGTGCGTTGAAGAAATAGGCGAGATCACTGCCTCCGCGATTGGGGTCTGATCGAAACTCAACCGAGCGGACATGCGGCAGGTCTTTCTGAACCAGAGCAGTCAGTTCGCCTTGCTTGTCCTTGGGCAGAAACGGCCCTTCGATTATCAAACCACTTGCACCTGCTGGCAAAGCGCGTGCGTCAATTTTCTGCGCGGACAGCAGGTCGGTTGCGGTTTCCGCTGCTTGCGAAAGCGTCTCAACCCCAACGAACAAAGAAGGATGCTCTGCCGTCGCCCATTCGCGCAATTGAAGCAGAGCGCTCTCATTAGGCACTAGGCCAGTTACCGCGAGCGCGCCTGTGTCCGCTGCCCGTCCAACTTCAAGGCCCCGAAACCCTTGATCAACCAGAGCAAGCTCAATGGCCGTGGGATCATCGGCATCGGGGCTAAGCGCGGTGTTCCCAAAGAACGCACCGCCTGCAATGACTAGCAGCGCTGCACCGATCAGGCCCAGCTTTCCGGCGGTCCACTCGATCCCGGCAATCTTTGTGCGAGTGGGCTGAGAGCGCAGCGCCAATCGCTCGCCCATATCTGTCGCAGGCAGAGCGTCAGCTTCCTGCAAAGCGACGACCATGGTCTCACTGGCCGCTTCGCTCGCGTCCGACCAACGCTCTTCATCATTGCCACCGATCGCAAATTGGAGATCGCCAATCTGAACCGGAAGATAGGGTTCCAGCACCAGCTTTTCGCCCGCCCCCATATCACGACCCAGCACCACTGCCTCACCAGCGATGATTTCAAGCATTGGGCGTTTTCCGCAGGTTGCGAGCCTTAGCGCGCAGCCTTTCGTCGAGCGGTCACGCAGGACGATATCGTTTTCAAAACTGTGACCAATCGCCAGCGAACGACCAGGCGGCAGACTGTGTTCTGCACCTTGCGAGCGCCCGTTCAGCACCCGTAGCGTGAGCGTTATGCTCTCACCGGCCTCATGCACCTCGGCAACTGACGAATGCGCGTTCATCGGCGCTGTCTCGGAGTGATCGGCTCTTCGCCGCGCAATTGCTCCATGGATAAAGGCTCGACCTCATTCGCGGACAGTTGAGAGGTGCCAAGATTGCTGATCCTGGGCGTCAACAGGAAGAGGCGTTCATAGTGATCCTCACCTTTGCGGCGCTTACGAAACAGCTGACCAAGTCCAGGGATGTCGCCCAAAACCGGGGTTTTGCGCTTCCGATCATACGTCGTTGTCCGGGTCATACCGCCCAGCATCACACTCTCACCCTGGCGCACGATCATATGCGTTGCCAAATTGGCACCGCCGGTCACGGGCACTCCGTCGATGACCATGCCGTTGAGCTGGGTGTCGTCGATCTCAACCTGCATACGGATCCGCATTTCACCGCCATCTTCGATCGCAGATGGTCGCACCCTCATTGTCAGACCATAATCGACCGTAACCGCATCAACCTCGCGCTCACCCTCAAGCTTGATCACTTGCTGGGTGCTGTCTCCAAAGGAGGCTACCTCATTATTCAATGAGGAAAGTGATTGCCGGGTCACAACCCGAACGGCGCCGCGCTCCTCCAACGCCTTCACCCGAGCAATGAACAGCTTTCCATCACCACTCAGATAGCCACCAGTGATCCCGCCCGGGCCGAAGTTTGGGCCGCCGCCAAACAGCAATCCAAGGCTCTCAATCCCGAAACCGAAATCAAGGCCAAGCTCTTTAAGTTTCGTGACATTGAGCTCTAGGATCGTAACCTGCGTCTCAACGATCAGCGGCTCAATATCGAGGTTCGCGATCAACTGCTCATAGACGCCCATGGTTTCCGGGCGATCTCGCACGATCACAGCGTTGACTGTTGAATCGGCGGAAATGCGCGGTCCATTCAAGTCACGTTCGAATTCTCGCTGGTCACCATCGTCCCGGCGACTGAAATCGCGATCTCGATCATCAAATGGTCGGTCGCGTAGGCTACGAAGCCCGGTGGTGGTGTATTCATTGGTGGAGTTCGAAGTGACATTGCCAACTTGCCGGCCATCACCCATCTGCTCCTGAAGGACAGTCGCAACCCCTGGAATAATCGTCAGCAAGTCAGAATTGCGCACCGGTCGATCGGCTGCACTGCGATATTTCAGATAGAAAATGCGCACTTCAAACGGACTGCGAAGACCCGCGTGCCGGATCACTTCCGAACGAACGCTGGCACGGGCAAGCGGCGCACGGAGCAAAGGCGAGGCGACAAGAGGCCGTGTCTTTGCAACTGGAACAACAGGCGCGGGAGCGGATAGCGCCTGAGTTTGCAATTGGCCAGCCATGTGCTCAACCTTGTCGAGAAAGGACGGCACTCCTGTTGCCAGAACCATCCCGTTCCTAGTCTGGACCGTGTTGACCTTATCCGTTAGGCCCATCGACTCGACCTGATCTCGAACCTTCTCGCCAGCAAACGTAGGGATGGATCGGCTCGAAATCTCATCATTGCTGTAAACCCGGGCAACCGAACCATCCCAGTAAACAACAAGTCCATAGGCACGCGAGATTGTGCCCCAAATCGTCAGTGGATCGTCTTTGAAGACCCCTTGAACCTTGCCTTTCACCCCCGTGCTGACCTTTGCGCGAAGGCCCGCTTCGCTAAACAGATCTGCAACAAAGTCGCGCACATCCTGACCACGCGCGCTGATCGATATCGGGCTCTCTTCAAACGGTACCTCCCCAGCGGTTGCACCCACTGGGGAGAGCAAGGCTGCTAAGCTGAGGCCGGCCATTATCGGCCTGCGCATAACGCCCTTCAAAATAGGGAAAATCGAACGGGTGTTTAGGGGATTCACTCCGCAGCCTCCGCATAAATTTCGTCCGGCTCGGCTGCGTGGGCAACCAAATCCGGAGCGATGTCGAGTTGCCGCACCACATCAAGTGGGACAGCGGGGTTTAATTCGTTAAAACTCAAAACTGGAACATCAAACAGATCGGCCGCACACACGAGGCGCAATGGCCGGCGCAAATCTTGCGCAGTCAGGATGGCGCGGGCGCCCCCAGCCTCTACTTCCTGCCCGATCAATTTCACGAGATCACGCATGCGTAGAGGATCAACAGCCAAGCGCGGCTGGCCATCAATGCTCGTCAATGTAGCTCGGATCGCATCTTCTGCGCGCGGACCGATCATCATCACTTTCAGACGGCCATCCTCACATAACGGCGCAACAATGTTCCGCCTCAAAGCGATGCGGACTCGCGCTGCAATCATATGCGCCTCACGCTCGGTTTGGCCGGCCTCGCTGATCGCAGCGATGCAATCGCGCATATTGCGCAATGACACCTGCTCATCAGCCAGGATACGCAGAACCTCGAGGATGGTCTGAATCGGCACGGCGCGAACCGCCTCTTTCACCACCTCTGGATGGGTCTCGCCCAAAACATCAAGCTGATCGGTGACCTCTTGCAGGCCGAGGAACAGGGTCAGATTGCGGCGGAGCAGCTCGCGCATAAATGCAGGCAGACGTTCCTGAATTTGCTCGGGCTTTTCGCACGCTGCACCAAGCGGAGCGTCATAGGCGAGCAGCTCCCAACTTCCTTCGGATGCATGATCCGCCATCCGCTGCACTCGTAGCGCCGGAAGGGCGACGCCGGACACCATTTGTAGATCGTCTTTGGCCGCATCCAGTTCACTCGTCAAAAGCGCCATTTTGCTAGCGCTCATTGCACCCCATTGGAGCGACAGAACCAGTGGCTCGACCTGCGGAGCGGGGCGCGCCTTCAGGATGATTTCCTCCGCGATGGGCGCATCGTCGTCTTGCCCGCGCGCTGCGAATTCACGCATTTTCCGCCCGAGTACTGGATCACGCCAAGCGCCCACCAACATCAGCGTAAGTCCTAGAGCGCAGAACACCGCCCAAGGAAAACCCGGTATCAGTCCGAGCGCCAGAGCGATCGCACCTGCAGCAATGAGTGTACCAGGGCGTGCACCGATTTCAGAGAAGATCGCAGGTGCAAGGTCAGGTTTCGTGCTTGGATCATTGCTACGCGTAACCAGCAATCCGGCAGCAAGCGCGCATAAAAACGCCGGGATTTGAGCAACAAGCCCATCGCCAACCGTCAGAATGGAAAACGTTGCAGCGGCCTCACCCAGTGAGAGACCATGGTACAGTGAGCCGACCGCGATGCCACCGATAAGATTGATAACCACGATCACGATTGTGGCAATTGCATCGCCTTTTACGAATTTCATGGCGCCATCGAGGCTACCGTAGAGTCGGCTTTCCTGCTCCAATTCGCTACGCTTCTTGCGCGCCTCATCTTTGCTCAGCATCCCAGACCGCAGGTCACTATCAATCGAAAGCTGCTTGCCCGGCATCGCATCTAGGCTGAAGCGTGCGCACACCTCCGCGACCCGCTCCGAGCCTTTCGAGATCACGATAAACTGCACGACTGTGATGATCAGGAAGACGACGAGCCCGACAATGATATTCCCGCCAGCTGCCGTTTCGCCAAATTCAGTGATGATTTGACCGCCATCCATTTCGGTCAAGATCATCCGTGTGGTCGCCACACTAATCGCAAGCCGCGCAACGGTCGTGAACAACAGGATCGAGGGGAAAGTAGAGAATTCGAGCGGGTGGCGAACGCCAATAACAGCTATCACAAGCAGAGCGGCGGCAGTGAGGTTGAAGGCAATGAACACATCCAGCATCGCTGGAGGCATTGGCAAAATGAACATTGCGAAAATTGCTACCAGCCCACCGATCACGACCAGCTGGGCCGTTGGAACCGCCGATGCGGCATTTTTGAGCTTCGCGCTGAGCGCCATCAGAAGTTCACCGCAATCCCGTTCTCGTCAGCAAGTGAGACGTAATTCGCCTTCACCTTGGCAACATAATCTTGAGTTTCACGATAGGGCGGGATCTTCATGCCATGCTTACGAACAGCGCCTTCACCGGCGTTATATGCGGCGAGCACTAGCTCCAAATTTCCATCGAACGTTTGCCACAATCGACTAAGCAATTTCGCACCGGCATTGATGTTGGTGGTAGGATCAAAAAGATGCTGCGGATCTCTCACTCCCAGATCGCGCCCCGTACCCGGCATGACCTGCATCAGGCCTCTGGCGCCCGCATGGCTGACCGCTCGGTCCCGATATCTGGATTCTTGCTTGATAACAGCGTGAAGCAACAAAGGATCAACCCGGTGCGCCCTGGCCGCTTCCCCGATGATCGCATCGAAACGCGTTCCGTAGCTTTGCGGACTGAGTGCCAGGACCGCTTCGCTGTCCTGATCATCGATCAACCCCAGCCCGTTCAAACCTTCAGCTTCGATGGGACGGCGCGCGCTTTCAGGAGGGATAATTGCGACAATTGATCCATCGCCAAGTTTGAAGGTCTCAGCTTCCACACTTGGTTCTTTGCTCACCTTTAGGTCCGTTTTGGTCGCGAGAATAAACCTTGGATCACCATCATAACCGCCATCAGGCCGTAACGGCTCGGCTTCTTCTGAGATCGTCGTGCTGCGAACAACTCCGCGAGGCCGATTTGCCTTGAACGCTGGCGACTCGATTACTGAGGTCTCAGGGCAATGTCCGAGCAAACCCTCAAAATGTCGAAGCGAATCAACGCTTGCCACTCGAATGGGCGCATCCACCTCGCACTCACCAGGATTCTCGATCGGTTCTGGATCACGCTCTTTCGCGGCGACCGCAGCCCCGTTCAACAGAGAAAAACTGATGCCAATTACAGTAGGTATCGAACCAAATAACTTCACATGACGAAGAATTCGCCCATATTTGTTATGTAATTTACTTGACATGCGACCTCCTGTTCAGAACTTAGTTCCAAACCAATCAAGTAACCTAGCTATTCGCCAACGGGTCGGGAATCCTGCCTTTGACCCCACCAATCCAGCAACCATGATGGTAAAGGATATTTGATAAGTTTGAAGTGCCAACGTAAACCATGGGAAAACTTGCTCAATTGCCCAGAATTGCGTGCATTGTGCGACGAATCGAGTGCATTTGCCATTTTCGGTTCACCGTAAAATTGGAGCAATTCGTCTGTGACACATTTATGAAGTGATTACTGCAACCGAGTCGAGTCGCCACAAGTTTCACTGGTAACGACTTCAAAGTCCGTTGACTTTACTAACAAGGGTGCAAATAACGTGATTTCCGGGCCTGCCATCCGGAGTCGCGCACGAGGATAAAGTGCCTCACGCGCGCGCAGAATTAGAGCCGGTTTCTGACGGGCGTCTTATGAGGTGAGTGGCAGGCATAAATGGCGGATGAAGATAAAGGCGGCGACAAGACAGAGCTGCCGACTCCCAAGAAGTTGAAAGACGCCCGCGAAAAGGGCGACATTGCCAAGGCACAAGACATTTCGTCCATGCTCGGCACCTTCGGGGCAATTTTATTGCTGCTCGTAGCGGGCGCTTGGATCGCTCGAAGCATCGCCGACTTTGGCGGCCGAGTTGTGAGTCAGGCGGCCAGTGGAGACTTTGACTTAGCCTTCGACGGCCTCGCCGGAGAGGGAGCATTGCTACTGCTTATGCTGAGCGCAGTGGTATTGATCCCCCTGTCCGCGCTGGGCGGATTGTCAGAAATATTCCAGACTCGCGGCCTGTTCGCGCCTAAGCGGCTTGAACCGAAATTCGAGAATATCAATCCAATCAAGGGATTGAAGCGGTTGTTCGGTAAAGACGGACTGGTTCAGCTGGTCAAAACACTGGCAAAAGTGCTCGCGGTGCTCTCCGTCGTCTGGCTGGTCGCCTACGGACATATTGAGAAAATGGGCTCGATGCTGCTGCCTGCGTCAGAGCCAGTCTGGCGAGATGGGCTTGGCGCACAGGCGGGATCGCGCGATGCGGCTCTTACCTTCGGTATCGCACTTGAAATCCTCGCCTGGGTTGGTGGGCTTTTCGTAGGGATCGCATTGATTGACAATGTGTGGACCAAACAGCGCTTTCTCAAGAAAATGATGATGAGCCGCCGCGATATCAAACAGGAGGTTAAGCAGGACGAAGGCGACCCTCATGTAAAGGATCATCGCCGCCAGCTGGGTCAAGAATGGGCGCAATCAGGCGCTGTCTCAGCCACCCAAGATGCATCGGCTTTGTTGGTCAATCCTACTCATCTAGCGATCGCGCTCGACTATGATCCGGACCGTGCACCGGTCCCGGTCGTTCTGGCGCGCGGTGATGGTGAGATCGCGCAGGCCATGCGGGAGGCCGCCATTGATGCTGAAGTGCCAATAGTCCGTCACATTCCCACCGCCCGCAAACTTTGGGCACGCGGCGCAGTTGGTGAGATGGTTCCGGAGGAATTGTTCGATGCCATCGCCGAGGTGATTTTGTGGGCCAAGCGTGCTCGCGCAGGAAAGGCTCCGATGGAATGTGAGCTGGACCATGGCCACACGCCGCCCAGCAACCCAACTGACAAAGAACCAATGGAGTTAGAACCGTCATGACCATCGGAACGGTGCTTTCGTCCCTGCTAGCAATTGTCTTGTCTTTGGCATTCGTAATCGCCCTTGCGTGGGGTGGGCTTTACCTGATGCGCCGATTTCAAGACGGGAGCTTTGGGAAGCTTGTCGGCCAGCAAGACACGCGAAATTTGCGCTTTATCCGGGCCTTGCCAATCGGCCCGCGTGAACGTCTGGTGCTAATCGAGATTGAGGGCGAGGAGATGCTCCTGGGAGTAACTGCACACTCTATTTCTAGGCTGCGGGAATGGCCCGCTCCTGACTCTACCGAGGCATCCATAGGCGCGGCGGACTACGACGCCGAGCAGATGCCAAGTGATGCCCCAAAGGGACGGCCACGCTTTCGGCTTCGCATGTCCGATGAGGGGCAGATATGAGCATTCGTCACCAACAACTCGAGGGTATAGCGGGCAGCTTGCCTAGCTTGAACGCCGATCAATGTGCCTGGGCGCATCACACAGCCCGATTGCTCGCCTGTCGCGGTATTGTGACATCAGTTGTGCCAGCTTCGTCTGGTCAGGCGGACTGGTACAAGGCAGATGGTCTTGCATTTCGCCCGCCGCCAGAGACGCGCGCGCCGCAGGGCGCAGCGGCTGACGCATTGGTGAGCGCCTTGGCTTTACACAATTCGTCGCTGGATGAGGTTGAGCAGGCAACAGGCCTCGCCGCTGAGTTCAAAAATCACGGCGAGCTGGACGCTGAACTTGCCTGCGTTCAGCTTTCGCGCGCCGGTGAGCCGTTGGGCGAGATCGCACCGCTTGCGTCGCCACCCATACCGTGCCTGGCAGCCACTCCGGTGCCGGTGCAGCTTTCGCTCGCGGCGACCCGGCTCACATTAAACGAAGCCGAAGCTCTGGGTGGAGGCGATCTGCTGCTGCTCTCTGGATCACCTTGGCCAGTCATTGAAAATGCGACGAGTCCATTAAACTACGGCGTTGCATTCGATCCGCAAACAGGGCGACTGATCACCGCGCTCACAAACTCCCCCAACAATCTCGAGGCAGCTCCGATGAGTGATCCAAAAGACACCAGTCAAATGACCGTGCCAGTGGCTCTGCAATTGCCCGACGCCGTTCTGTCGCAAGATGATTTGACCGCCCTTGCTGATGCTGGATCGATTGATCTTGGGCCGATCACAGAGGGCCTGCAGGTTACAATCAGCGTCGGCGGATTGCCCGTTGGTAAAGGCGAAATTGTCCGCGTGGGTGACCGATTTGCGGTGTTGGTCGAGAGCCCGTCACCTGCTGCGAACCAACCCGGCGATCAAAAGGCAGATATCGCTACGCCCACTGCTGAAGAAGCCTCTCCCAGCGAACCATTGGGGGATACGGACGAGCTGACGGCAGAGGCAAAATGATGGAACTCGGGACATTCACCCCAGGTTCCGCGCTGATCACTGTATTGTTGATCGCGCTCGCGCCGTTCCTAGCCGTGATGGTCACAAGTTTCACCAAAATCGTGGTTGTTCTGGCCATCGTCCGCAGCGCTCTCGGCCTGCAACAGACCCCGCCCAATATCGTCCTGAATGGACTAGCGCTCATCCTTTCGGTCTATGTCATGTACCCGACACTTCAAGACATGTCGGCTGCGGCGGGAATGGGCAGCGAAACCGAAGCCAGCATGCCGGGTGAAAATCCGGCTGGACCGTCTCAGCTTGGCGACACTCAGCAGATCATATCAACCGCTGACAAAGCGAAAGAGCCGCTGCGTAAGTTCCTGCTCGCAAACACAGACGCAGAAGACCGTGCCTTTTTCTTGGCAACACAGCGGCGGATCAGCGGGCCGGAACGCGCGGCAGAGATTAACGACAGCGATTTTGTTATCATTGTACCAGCATTCGCGGTGCGCGAGTTAACAACGGCCTTTCAGATCGGCTTCCTGATTTTCCTGCCCTTCCTGATCATTGACCTGGTAATCTCGAACATCCTGCTCGCGCTCAATATGATGATGCTTAGCCCGGTCACAATCTCACTGCCGTTCAAGATATTGCTATTCGTCGTAATCGATGGATGGGCAAAGCTCAGCCATGGATTGGTGCTCTCCTATGCGATGTAGCAAGGCGAGGCGCTGTCCATGAACCTGACCGACATCACGCTTGAGGCATTGTGGCTGGTGCTGCTGCTTTCCGCCCCACCCATTATTGCGGCATCAGTGGTCGGCCTAATGGTCGCAGTTGTGCAAGCGGCAACGCAGATCCAAGAGCAAACGCTCCAGTTCACGCTGAAATTCTTCGCGATTGTGCTCACCCTGTTCATCACCGCCAGCCTGATGGTTGGCAGCCTGTTCGCCTTTAGCGATAAGATATTCAGCAACCTCAATGGGCTGGTTGGATGAGTGTTGGGGGCGCCCTTGGCCAGTCGCTGATTTCCGCCGCACCTTGGACAGAGCAGGCGCTGCTTGTGGGGGCTGCGTCAGCGCGGTTCGCCATGGCATTCATCATGTTGCCTTTGTTCTCACCGCAATTAATCCCGCCGCTAGTGCGCAATTCCCTTATCATCGCCTTTGGCTTGGTCGCCCTGTCACTGCCTGTCTCATTCTCCCCCAGCACCTTAACCGCAGGTCAATGGCTGGCGCTGTTTGGACGCGAAGCGGCGGCAGGCGTTGTGATCGGCCTGTTTTATGCAACCTTTCTGTGGGCGATGGCCTCAGCAGGCGAGATCATCGATAGCAAAACTGGCGCAACCATTGCGCAAGTTGTCGATCCAATTTCTGGCAACACTCAGTCACTCTCCGCCACCCTGCTGGGCAGATTCGCGCAGGTAACCTTCGTAACCGCTGGCGGGCTAACGCTGCTCATTGGAACTTTGATGATGAGCTATGCACTTTGGCCCATGGGGCCGGGCGGGGTTGAGCTTGATATGTCGGCAGTCGCGCTGTTTGAATGGGAATTTGGCCGATACTTTATGATTGCGTTTATTCTCGCTACCCCCGCGCTTATGGTCTTGTTTATGATCGACCTTGGTATGGGACTGCTCAATCGCTTCGCGCAAAACTTCAACGTGTTCATGCTATCGCTGTCGATTAAGGCCACTGCCGCGATCTTTGTGCTCATCTTGATATTGCCCTTGCTCGGCAACCTCGTCGTGAACGAGCTGATGTCACGCGATGCCGTTGCACAGGGCATGCTGGAGCGCGCAGGGACGCCGCAATGACACAGCGCCCTAACCTTCCGACTGAGGGTCTCGCTACCCGCGCCAGCTCACGGGACGGCTCAGAAGTAGATTCTGAATTGCTCGCACTGATTGAGGAAATGCGAAGCGCAGCCAAGCGGGACCCATCACGCAAACGAGAAGTCACCGTCGGCGAGTTCCTGGTCGATGGAGCGCGGGTTCCGCTATCATTAGTTGATCCATTGCAGCAGCTGACCCGGACAGAATCAGCAGCCCTCAGGTTTGCTGGCTGGGGGCGCTCCAATGCTGATATTGCGACTTTGCTGGCTATCAGCGAGGGCACCGCTCGTACGCACCTCAACAGCGCAGTCCGCAAGCTGGAGCTTGATGGCATGCGCGGGCTGGTCGCGCTCGCAGGCTTGCTGTTCCACCCGCTGGACTAGTGCTGTGATGCGGTGAGTTGCACCGCCCTATACGATCTGCAGATACCGCATCGCCACTCGCCAACATATGCTGCACCGCATAGTGTTGGAGAAATCTAATGGCCGAAGTGAATCGCAGCCAATCGGCGTTGCAATCGCAATCTCAAAATGACGCGAGCCCGCTCAGCGTCGCGGCAAATCTGGTCAATCAAAACCGCGATCCCGTCCTCAATACCGCTGGACTTCGCGGTGATCTGGCGGCACTTCAATCGGCCTTTCCGGCCCAGGCGAATGCGATGGAGCAGGTCGTCCTGGCGCAAATGTCTCCGCGCGAACAAGGCGAATTCATGCGTTCAGGAACGGCGCAGACGCCTGTGGCTGCCAACGATCCCGGCCCCTCTACCGCGACTGTGGTCACTGACCTGACTCAGCTCACTTTGGATTTGGTTGGCATTGTTGAGCCCACTCCGTTTGCCGATGGCAGCAATGCAATCATTTCACTTGGGCGTTCGATAGGCTCAGCATGGAATGGCAATTGGGGTGATGCTGGCGGGCATCTGCTAAACGGCACGCTCTCGGCCGTTGGCATCATTCCATATCTTGGCGATGCGGCGAAAGCTGGCAAAGTGGGCAAATGGGCACAAACCGTTGCTGATGCCGTTTCCATGGCGGCTCGCAATCCAGCGCTCCGCGCAACCATGGAAGCCCCGCTGAAAGAGATTCAGAACCTGGTGAACCGCATTCCGCAAGGCGCGATCGACAGCCTGCCAGCGGGAGCACGCGAATCTCTGGAGCGTATGAAATCTCAGCTTGATGAGTTCTTCGGCGCAGGAGCAAGGGCAGCCGATAATATTCCAGTGCGGCAGTTCGACAATGCGGCCGATTTCAACCGCGCCGCCAATAATGCCGCCCCCAACACTCGCTATGAATATGGCAATTACAGCTACACCACCGATGCCAATGGGCGAGTATCCGTAGCCCAGGGGCAAATTGACCTCACTCCTGCTGGACGGAACGATCCGACATTGCAGGCGGACATTGGACGCGAAGGCCGATCAACTGATGTTGGCTTTCACATGATTGCCGATCGATTTGGCGGGCAGACCAACCGGCTGAATGTTGTGCCAGGCAACGGGCGGCCAATTGGCGATGGCGCGCCTAACCTTAATCAAGGTGCATTCAAGCGGTTTGAGAATGAAGTTGGCAGGATAGCCGAGCAACCTGGAAACCGCGTTGAAGTCAGGATACAAGCCGAGTATGATCCAAGCAATGCAAGCGCTCGCCCTGATAGCTTCACTGCTCAATATCGGGTCAATGACGGCGCTTGGAGAACCAGAACCTTCGACAATAAGTAAGCCCTCAGATATGGATTTCACTCAAGCACAGACAAATGTCGTAAGGGCGGTTGCTGGCGCCTTGCCAGCCGATGCATGGCAAGCGGTGATCCTTGATTATGAGATTCGGGAAGTCTCAGGCGGCTTCGATTCCGACTATGTTGGGATCGTCTTGATACCCGGAAATGATGGCCAACTGAGGCAGGATCAGTTTCAATTGGATAAAGCCGCACGAGACGCCTGCACCGAGCTATATTTGCAGCGGAAGCGAGGGGCTGGCGACATGATAGCTGGCTTTGTCCTACGCATCGAACAGCCCGGTGCCTTCCAGTTCGACTTCAAAGATCAAATCAAGCGACTGGATGGAGTTTGGGACGCAGAAGCCGAGCAATATCTCGATAAATACCTGGAGCACTACCAGCGTGAGAAGGCGCCTGGGACAACCGGATAAACCTCTTTTTCAACTTGCCCGACTGAGCCAGAAACGCTGGCGAAGAGGCACCTATCGGGTGTGGCGTATATAGCGCATCTGACGTCGTAGGGCAGCGGTTATCCAAAACCGCCTTTGATCAAAGCGGCCACGGGCCTATCCGGGCCGGCTGTATGAGCGAGATTGCAACTCATAATTCGCCCACTTGGGGCAAGGAATTGCGCGAGACGACCCTGCTTGCTGCGCCGCTCGCGCTCGCCAATCTGCTGCAGGCTGCGATCTACATCGTCGATGTCATCTTTATCGCTCGGCTTGGAGAAGAACCGCTGGCCGCATCTGGTCTGGCGGCTGGTTTATTCGGCCTTGTTGTATGGACCCTCGCATCATTGGTTGGGGCTGTTGCTCCTCTGATTGCGGAGGCGATTGGCTCACGCTCTACCTCGTTCAGGCCAGTACGCCGCGCAACCAGAATGGCGCTGTGGCTCGCCGTGATCGCTGGCATTGGCGGGATGGGTTTTGCCCTGCTGCTGGATCCGGCGATGCGCCTCACCGGGCAAGAGGCAGCGATTATAGCGCTCGCGAATGAATACAATCAGGTGATCATCTTCTCACTGATCCCAATGCTGTTATCGGCTGCTTTGCGCAATTACGTCTCCGCATTGGGGCGCCCGGTTGTCGCAACCGCCATTACTGCGCTTGGTATTCCCGTGAACGCGCTGGCAAATTACGCCTTTATCTTCGGCAATTTTGGCGCGCCAGAACTCGGCCTGACGGGCGCTGCGGTCGCGACAATCATCACCTCCCTGGTGACCTTAGGCGCTTATGTGGCGATCATTCTCATCAACCCAGCGCTGGCCCGGTATCATATATTCTATCGCTTCTGGCGGCCCGATTGGAAACGGCTCGGCACTATCATTCGCCTCGGCACTCCAATAGCGCTGACCGTGACCGCAGAGGCAGGCGTGTTTAGCGCCGCTGCCTTCCTAATGGGACGCATTGGAGCGGCGGAACTTGCTGGACATATCGTCGCGCTGAATATCGCAGCCTTGGCGTTTCAAGTGCCGTTTGGAGTCGGCCAAGCGGCGACCATCCGCGTCGGCTATCATTATGGTGCACGTGAGATCGAAGGCATCAGGCTCGCCGGATGGGTCGCCCTAATCATCGGCACAGGTTTTATGGCGCTCACAGCAACCGCTATGGTTCTGGTGCCCGAATACTTGTTGCTGATCTTTGTCGACACTGCCGATCCGAAAAATGCAGCATTGGTGGGCTTCGCATTGCAATTTCTTGTGCTCGCAGCCGCTTTCCAACTGGTTGATGGCGTACAGGCTGTCGCCGCGGGAGCTCTGCGCGGACTGCAAGACACGCGCGTGCCAATGTGGATCGCCATCTTCAGCTATTGGGTGCCCGGTTTTGGACTGGCATTGGGGCTGGGGTTCTTCACGCCTTTGCAGGGCATTGGTGTCTGGATTGGCCTGGCTGTTGGCCTAGCTTGTGCGGCCGTTCTTCTCACTTGGCGGTGGGTTTTGCGGGAACGATTGGGTCTAACCGCGCGCCCGCAATGATCCATCCGGATTAGCGGATGTAAAAAAGTGCATGGCGCGCTGTTGACTCCGCGTCCCAGCATCCCCATTTGCCCTGCGCTGGCACTCTTAAGAGGAGAGTGCCAATCACGATCATCAACCCTAATGGAAAGGTCATAAACTATGGCATTTCGTCCGCTGCACGACCGCGTATTGGTCCGTCGCATCGAAGCCGATCAGAAAACCGCTGGCGGCATCATCATCCCAGACAGCGCTCAGGAAAAGCCAAGCGAAGGCGAAATCGTCTCCGTTGGCTCAGGTTCCAAAGCTGAAGACGGCAGCGTAACCCCGCTCGACGTCAAAGCGGGCGACAAAGTCCTGTTCGGCAAATGGTCTGGCACAGAGGTCAAGCTCGACGGCGAAGACCTGCTGATCATGAAAGAAAGCGACATCATGGGGATCATCGGCTGATCAGCTGACCCTCAAACATCCTTTCACACTTAAAGAATTTCAGGAGAAACAACCATGGCTGCTAAGGACGTAAAGTTCGGCCGCGATGCCCGTGAAGGCATCCTCAAGGGCGTCGATACGCTCGCAAATGCTGTCAAAGTGACACTCGGCCCCAAGGGGCGCAACGTTGTCATCGACAAGAGCTTCGGCGCACCGCGCATCACCAAGGACGGCGTAACCGTCGCCAAGGAAATCGAACTTAAAGACAAGTTCGAAAACATGGGCGCGCAAATGCTCAAAGAAGTCGCTTCGAAAACGAACGACCTCGCCGGTGACGGCACAACCACTGCAACCGTTCTGGGCCAAGCGATCATCCGCGAAGGCATGACCGCAGTTGCCGCCGGTATGAACCCGATGGATCTGAAGCGCGGCATCGACCAAGCAGTGACCACTATTGTTGCTGATCTCAAAGGTCGTTCAAAAGACGTCGCTGGTAGCGAAGAAATCGCGCAAGTCGGCATCATCTCTGCCAATGGCGACAAGGAAGTCGGCGAGAAGATCGCTGAAGCCATGGAAAAAGTCGGCAAAGAAGGCGTGATCACGGTTGAAGAAGCCAAGGGTCTCGAATTTGAGCTCGACGTTGTTGAAGGCATGCAGTTCGACCGCGGTTACCTGTCGCCCTATTTCATCACCAACCCTGACAAGATGACGGTTGAACTGGAAAACCCATACATCCTCATCAACGAAGGCAAGCTCTCCAGCCTGCAAGCCATGCTGCCGGTTCTCGAAGCTGCCATGCAATCAGGCCGTCCTCTGCTGATCATCGCAGAAGACATCGAAGGCGAAGCGCTCGCGACACTCGTCGTGAACAAGCTGCGCGGCGGCCTCAAGGTTGCTGCGGTCAAGGCCCCTGGCTTTGGCGATCGCCGCAAAGCAATGCTGCAAGACATCTCGATCCTGACCAAGGGCGAGCTGGTCAGCGAAGAGCTGGGCATCACGCTTGATAAAGTCACACTCGACATGCTGGGCGATGCCAAGCGCGTCACCATCGACAAGGATAACACCACGATTGTTGACGGTGCTGGCGATCAAGCCGACATCAAGGCACGCGTTGGCGAAATCCGCGCTCAGATCGAAACAACCTCGTCAGACTATGACAAAGAGAAGCTGCAAGAGCGCCTCGCGAAACTCGCTGGCGGTGTTGCTGTGATCAAGGTTGGCGGCGCTTCTGAAGTCGAAGTGAAAGAACGCAAGGACCGCGTTGACGATGCGCTCCACGCGACCCGCGCAGCTGTTGAAGAGGGCATCGTCCCAGGCGGCGGCACTGCGCTTCTGTATGCGTCAAAAGCACTCGCCGGTGTCAAAGGCGAAAATGATGACCAAACGCGCGGTATCGACATCGTGCGCAAGGCTATCCTCGCACCAATCCGTCAGATCGCACAAAACGCTGGCCATGATGGCGCAGTGATTTCGGGCAATCTGCTGCGCGAAGATGACGAAACGCAAGGCTTCAACGCAAGCACTGACACGTACGAAAACCTGGTCGCGGCTGGCGTGATCGACCCAACCAAGGTTGTTCGCACGGCACTGCAAGACGCGGCATCTGTGGCTGGTCTGCTGATCACCACCGAAGCAGCGATTTCGGATGCTCCGGACGACAGCGCCGGCGGCTCGCCTGCAATGCCTGATATGGGCGGCATGGGCGGAATGGGCGGAATGGGCGGCTTCTAAGCCCCCATCACCCAACGCTTACAAGAAGGCCCCGGTGGACGTTCGTCCGCCGGGGTTTTTTATTTGTCGAATGCATGGCTTCCCATTTTGGATCGAGTGGCGCATGGCGATCCTCAGTAATTTTACGAATGAGGGACTGATCCATGAGAACGAAATTTGCAGCGCTGCTCCTCGCGTCTGTTGCTGTGACCGGATGCGACATGATGAGCGCTCCCGCCCAAACCATCGAATGCGCGACCACACAAACCGAATGCATTAACGCTTGGTTTGACGAGAAGTTTGAGGAAGAGCTGAAATTCAGCCCCATCCGGCAGACCGCACTTGGTCGCAAAACGGATTACGACAAGATCGACGACATGAGTCTCGCTGCGCAAGCGGCTCAGATCGAATGGTGGCAGTCCGCTACCGCTGAAATGGAAGCAAACTTCGACTATGATGAGCTGTCAGACGAAGCCAAGCTGTCATGGGACATGTGGCAATTTCGCAAGGATCAGGCCGAAGCTGCGGCTGAGTTCAACAGCCAGGAATACGTCCTCCATCAGATGAACGGCACGCACACATCGCTGCCCAGCTTTGTTATCGGCCAGCATAAGGTCGAAGATGAAAGCGATATGACCGCGTTTATCTCACGCCTCGGCGGAATCGGCATGGCGATGGATCAATTGCTGGAGCGCGCGCAATCAAATGCAGAGGCTGGCACCCGCCCTCCTCGTTTTTCTTATGATGCCGTTATCGCTGAATCGGGCAAGCTCATCAGAGGTGCGCCATTCGATGAAGGTGAGCCATCGGCGTTGTGGGTGGCGAGTGAAGAGCGTCTCGCCGGTCTGGTCGAAACAGGCGCAATCACCGAAGAACGCGCCGGCGAATTGCGCGAAGAAGCCCGCGCAGCTCTGATCGATCAGATGGCGCCCGCTTATCAGCGTGTGATTGATTGGTTCACCGAAGATCGTCCGAATGCCGATGAGCAAGCGCAAGGCGTGGGCGCTCTGTCGAACGGTGCAGATTTCTACAATTATCGCTTGGGGCTGATGACCACGACCGACCTGACGGCGGATGAAATTCACGAGATCGGCCTCGCCGAGGTCACCCGCATTCGCACCGAGATGGAGGCGATCAAAAATCAGGTCGAATTTGACGGCGATCTGCAGGCCTTTTTTGCGTTCATGCGCGAGGACAACCAGTTCTACTATCCCAATACAGATGCAGGTGCGCAGCAATATATTGATCAGGCCGAGGAGCATCTCGCCTTCATCAAAACCAAATTGCCTGAATTCTTTGGCACTCTGCCAAAGGCCGATCTGGTCGTAAAACGGGTGGAGCCTTTCCGCGAGCAGGATGGCGCGGCCCAGCACTACCGCGTCGGCACGCCAGATGGTTCAAGGCCCGGTGTATATTATGCGCACCTATCCGACATGCGCGCCATGCCGATCCCCCCGCTGGAAGTGATCGCCTATCATGAGGGCAATCCCGGTCACCATATGCAAAGCTCGATTGCACAAGAGCTGACTGGCATTCCAAAATTCCGCGCGCAAGGCGGCTATATCCCGGCGTTCGGCGAAGGCTGGGCGCTGTATTCAGAAATTCTGGCAAAAGAGATGGGGGCCTATGAAGACCCCTATTCTGATTTCGGCAGGCTAACGACGGAGATATGGCGAGCCATCAGGCTGGTTGTCGACACAGGTATCCATTCCAAGGGATGGAGCGAACAGCAGGCGATCGATTATTTCCTAGAGAACTCGCCAATGCCCGAGACGACGGTACGCTCTGAAGTGCGCCGCTACATCGTGATACCAGGCCAGGCGACCGCTTACAAAATCGGTATGATCCGCATTCAGGAACTGCGCGCCAAAGCGGAAACTGAACTGGGCGATAGCTTCGATATTCGCGGGTTCCACGACACTGTTCTTGGCGGTGGCTCGGTGCCGCTCAGCATCCTTGAGAAACAAGTAGATCAGTGGATCGCACGGACAAAAGAGAGCTAAAGCCACTGCGGCAAAAGCACTAAGGGCGGGATGGCTTAATTGCCGCCCCGCCCTTTATTTTACATGCACCAGGTTTGGTGACGCTTAGAGTTAGCCGCCGCTGCGACTGTTCGCTGCGGCCTCGATCACGTCCGCATCCCAAGTGACCTCTGTCTGGGTCTGCGGGTTGAACCGCGTATTGGCATAACTGGCTGCTTCTGCTGCAGCGATTTCGTCAGCGGTTAGGAACTCACTTGGTTCAAGCGCAAACACATCAATGCCGCGCGTGATCTCGGTCCCATAAATCCGTCCATTGTACCAATAGGATGACCAATAGCCGCCGACCACCAATTGCTCTTCATCAATTGGGCCGCGATCAAAATAGGCGATTTCAACCGGCTGCGAGCTATCGGTGAAATCCATCACGCTGATCCCGCCCTGATACCAGGATTGGACGAACAGATCGCGGCCCGGCACCGGAACGATTGAGCCATTGTGCGCAACACAGTTTTCCTTGTCGCCTTGCGGCGCAGGCATTTTGTAGTGACTGCGAAACTCAAGCTTGCCCTCTACGATATCGTAGATCGCATTCGCGCCCCAGGTCATCGGGTCAGATGCGCGGCAACGCGCACGTCCGCCGCCGCCCCATTCATCGGTGAAGATCACTTTCGTGCCATCATTGTTGAACGTTGCGGAGTGCCAATAGGCAAAACCTTTGTCGAACACCGCATCAATCCGCACCGGGTTCATCGGATCAGAAATGTCGAACAAAATGCCATTGCCCGAGCACGCACCTGCAGCGATATTCTTGCTCGGGAAGACCGTGATATCGTGGCATTCGTCGGTCGGACGTGTGTCCTGCGTGCCCTCACCGCTGTCACCGCCGGTCCAAAGGCCCGCAATGCTGCCGGTTTCTGGGTCAGCAAAGACGCGCGGCGATTTTACGATGCGCGACTGAGACGGGTCAGCAAGCGGAATTTCGATCACATCAATGCTGAACAGAGCCGTCCGAGTATCCCCGGCAATATCGCCAACACAGCCAGTCAGCTCATCTTCTTCCCGAATGCTTGAGGTGCCGGAATTGTAAACGATAATCTTTGTGTCATCGGCGCTGACGATGGAGTGTGTATGGCTGCCCCGGCAGGTCTGTACGCCGCCGACTTGGCGCGGACGGGCGAGGTCTGAGATATCGAAGATGCGAAGCCCGCGAAAACGTTCTTTGCTCACATCTTCAACCACGCCTTGCAGACCGCAATCGACGCGCCCCCGCGTTTGCTCAACGCTCATCACCAGGATGTCACCCACAACCGACACGTCCCCTTGGCCGCCGGGACATACGACTGAGCTCATAAGGTTTGGCGCGCCGTCTTCGCTCAGCCTGTAGATGTTAAATCCGTGATAGCTGCCAGCGACCATGATATCGTCGAAGAAGGCCATGTCGGTATTGGCGAAATCGAGCAATGGTGAGCGCTCAGCGAACTTTGTGAGGTCTTCTTCCTCTTCGCGCAGCGGTGTGTCCTCAGCCGGCTGTGCGTCTGCTTTGGGGTCAGTTGCCTTTACTGCTTCGTCAGCTGTCTTGTCGGCTTTGTCCTTTTCCTCATCAGGAATGGCTGGCCGCAAATCAGCGGGATTCGCCGGGTCAAAGAAACCAGCGGGTTTGGATAGGCTGGCCACCTTACGCAGGTTGAGGATTGCCTCTCCTGCATCTGCAAAGCCAGCTTTCAATGTCGCACGGGGATCGGCAGAGAGACTGACCAGAACGAGGTTCATCTTGTCGATTTCGCTGGTTTGGTCGCTATCCACATCACTTGCGAACTTGAACAAGACCGGATCAGCTGCGCTGCCGGGCTGGTCGAGCAAGTCTTCGACCATGTCGATCGCGCCCTCATGGTGAGCGATCATCAGAGTGAGGAATTGTCGGTCAAACTCGACCCCCGAGGCGGCTGCCAAAGCAGCCATTTGATCCGGGCTAGCCATGCCGGCCATCATGTGATGCATGTGCGCCGCGTGGCTAGCATGACCGGGCAATTCAGTCGGCTCGCCGCGATCTTTCAGCCAACCTTCCATGAACTTGATTTCATCAGCTTGGCTTGCTTCGATCCGGCCAGCAAGCGTTACGACTTCTTCGCGGTTCGTGCGGTCTTTCACCAGAACCGCCATATCTACCGCTTGTTGATGGTGTACAATCATACCTTGCATGAAGCCAACGTCAGCCGGCGAATGCGTAGTCGCTGCAATCTGGGTTGCCTCATCGGCGCTCAGCACGCGGCCTTCCTGACCGGGTGCGCCAGGCTGCACAATCAGAGCGTCTTGCGACAGCGCAATGCTCGATGTGCTAAGCAAAAGCCCAGTAATCGCGAAGCTTGAAGTTTTTACGATCTGTGTTGTGCGAATCATTAGAAATTTACCCTGTTCAAAGCTTGACGATCACACTGCCGAGGCGCTCGCTACAGTCAAGATCAATCAACGCATCGCAATGCGCAGCCGGCGCGGTACGGACCTCGTAATCGATCCATAGAGTGATAACCCGCACCGCCTTGGCTGGTGTCCAGCGAATCCGGTCGCTTGCGACACACCGTTCATCGCGAGCGATGAAACTAAAGCTTGCCGCGGCGAATCGCCAATTGTTAAGCCTCCGATAACCCTAGTTGAGTATATTCGCTTCATGTTCAAACGTCGTCTCGCACCACTTTTCGCAGGCTTAGCGGCCACACTCCTGATCTCCAGTCCAGCATCTGCGCAAGGCAATGAACTGCTTGCCAGCTTTGACAATGCGTTGGGAACTAATGTTCGCGACCCGCAGAGTTTTGAGGCCGTTTATGCATCCGGCTTTGAGCAGCGGATTGCTGAACTCGCCGACGGCGACAAAGGACGCATCGGAGTTGCTGCTGTCGACCTTGCAACGGGCGACCAGCTTTATGTGTTGGGTGACCAGCTGTTTCCAATGGCATCGACCAGCAAGATTGCGGTCGCCGGTGCCTATCTCGAGATGGTTGAGCAAGGACGCTATTCGCTGACAAGCGAGTTCCCGCTGCTCATTCCGATCCGTTCGGCCAAATATTCAAGCGCCGCTGCACCCGTGCGCAAAGGCAATTACATGCAGGCGATCGATCTCATAGAGATTATGATCACTCGTTCTAGCAATCCGGCGACCGATGCTTTGCTCGCCGCAGTTGGCGGGCCAGAACGCGTCAATGATTGGGTACGCCGCCAGGGCATTGAGAACTTCAGCATTGACCGTGATATCGCCACTTTGGTCCGCGATGATGGGGAATATGATCCAGCTGCATGGATTGATCCACGGGATTCGGCGACACCCAAAGCGATGATCCAGTTGCTCCAAGGTCTCTATCGCGGAGACTTCCTATCCGCGCAAAGCCGCCGTGTTCTGCTTGGCGCGATGAGCCGCACTCGCACCGGTAAGCGCCGCATCGTAGCGAACATGCCGGCGGATGCACGGGTCAGTCACAAGACAGGTTCGCTCAATAACACGTCGAGCGATATTGGAATTATCGAAGCACCAGATGGCCGTGCAATTGCCGTCGCCATTTATGTGACCGGGCAAGGGTCACGACTGGCCCGCGAACGCCGGATCGCCGCAATTGCGCGTGCGCTTTATGATGGCTTCGGAGCCAAAGCGCGCAATCAGCAAAATTGGACAAACGCTCCGCACACTGGCGGCTGAGCACGTCGGAAATCTGACGGATAGAAAACGCGGCGCATGGAAAAAGGGCGGCACCTATCTGGCACCGCCCTCAATCTAATTAGCTAAAGCTAAAAGGCTGAATTATTCAGCAGCTTCGCCGGTCATTGCTTCTTCAGCAGCTTCGGCAGCGCCTTCAGCAGCTTCAGTTACTTCAGCAGCAGCGCCTTCGGCAGCTTCGCCAGTTGCATCGACTGCATCGCCAGCAGCTTCTGCAGTCGCATCAGCAGCGCCTTCAACAGCTTCCGCGCCGTCTTCAACAACAGAAGTTGCGTCAGCGGCCATCGCGTCAACGGTTTCACCAGCTTGTTCAGCGGTTTCAGAGCATGCAGCAAGGCCAAGAGCCGAACCAGCAACAGCGGCAGCAAGAATAATTTTACGCATAGGATTCAATTCCTTATCCAGCGAGTGTGTTAAGCACATCCGGTCCCCCCGGAGAATGCCAAAGCCAAGTCTAGAACGCCCAGCTTCGAGATCCTAAATAGTGGCAACTTTATGGCAACGCAAGGCCAAATCGCCTTTTTCGCCATTTTTCCGCCTTATTTGCCGCCCGTTCTGTCGTTGCTCACTATTGCGTGGGTGATAGCCGCCATGCCTCGACCAAACCGGCTTATCACCTGCCTTGCGCGGTGCTAGCACCGCGTCATGGCCGAGCAACAGCACCTCTATCTCGTCGATGGTTCATCCTATATTTTCAGGGCGTATCACCGCCTGCCTCCTCTGACCGATCCCGAGGGAACGCCGGTCGGCGCAGTCTATGGTTACACCACCATGCTTTGGAAGTTAGCCGAAGACCTCGACCAAGCCGATGGTCCGACTCACATGGCGGTCATTCTGGATGCCTCATCCAAATCATTCCGCAACGATATTTATCCAGAGTATAAGGCAAACCGCCCTCCTCCACCGGAGGACTTGGTGCCGCAATTCCCGCTTATTCGGGATGCGACAAAGGCGTTTAGCCTGCCTTGCATTGAACAAGAGGGATTGGAGGCCGACGACTTGATTGCCTCCTATGCTCGGGCGGCGCAGGCACAAGGTTGGAATGTGACCATTGTCTCGTCTGACAAGGATTTAATGCAATTGGTGGGTGAGCGCAGCGGCGGACGGGTCGACATGCTCGACACGATGAAAAACCAGCGCATCTATATCCCTGAGGTCGAGGAAAAATTCGGCGTCGTCCCTGAACTGGTTGGCGATGTTCTCGCTCTGATGGGCGATAGCGTCGACAATGTTCCCGGCATTTATGGTGTCGGCCCAAAGACAGCGAGCAAACTCATCGCTGAACACGGCTCGCTCGGCGCAGCTCTGGATTCGGCACCAGGCATGAAGAAGTCTAAGCTGCAGGAGCGGTTACTCGGCGGGCGCGAGGAAGCGGAGTTGAGCCGCGTGCTGGTGGCCCTCAAGGAAGATGCCGATCTGCCGCAACCGCTTGATGGCTTTAAGCTCGAAAGTGTGCCTGCCGAACCGCTGGCAGCCTTTCTCCAAAAGCATGGTTTCACCAGCCTGCTAAAACGCCTCGGAGCGGGCAGCGGTAGCCCTGAACGCGCGACAAATCTGGATCCTGCCAAAGCCGAAACAGCGGGCGATGCAGGATCGGAAGATGGCAGCCGTCAGACACTTCCTGAGATGCCAGCCGTTGACCGCAGCGCCTATGAAACGGTGCAGACCATGGAACGTCTGGAGGACTGGGTTTCTCGTGCGTTTGCAGCGCGAAAGGTGGCTGTCGACACCGAAACATCCTCGCTTGATGCGATGCAGGCTGAGCTTGTCGGCGTCAGCCTCGCGTTGGGTCCAAACGATGCCTGCTATATCCCGCTCGCTCATGGCGGTGTGGATCTGCTCTCAGAAAAGCCAGAACAAGTGGACCGCAACGCCGCGCTCGCTGCGCTGAGACCTTTGTTCGAAGCTGATGCCGTTCTGAAAATCTTCCAGAACGGCAAATATGACCTCAACGTTCTGGCACAATACGGCCTGGCCGTCAGTCCGATCGAAGACACAATGGTGATGAGCTTTGCTCTGGATGCTGGACGCGGTGAACAAGGTCTTGGCGGCGGGCATGGAATGGATGATCTTTCCGTCCGCCATCTCAACCACACGCCATTGTCATTCAAAGAAGTCTGCGGAACCGGCAAGAAGCAAATCCCATTTGGCGAGGTCCCGCTCGACCGTGCGACCGAATATGCCGCCGAAGATGCCGATGTAACGTGGCGGCTCTATCAGCATCTCAAACCGCGCCTCTCATCAGAAGGAGGGTCGCAAATTTACGAGCGGGTTGACCGGCCACTGATTCCGGTTGTCGCAGCGATCGAGCGTGAGGGTATCAAGGTCGACCGTGCACGGTTGGCAAAGCTGTCCGAGGAATTCGCGACAGAAATAGCCTCTCTCGAGAAACAAATTCATGCTGACGCCGGGCAAGAATTCACCGTTGGCAGCCCTAAGCAATTGGGCGAAATCCTGTTTGATAAGCTCGGCTATAAGGGGGGGCGTAAAGGCAAGAGCGGACAATATTCAACCGATCACAGCACGCTGGAGAAACTTGCTGGCCAAGGCGCAGAGATCGCCAACAAAGTGCTCGAATGGCGCCAATTGGCGAAGCTCAAATCAACCTACACCGACGCTTTGCAACAAGCGATCAATCCCAAGACCGACCGCGTGCACACAAGCTATAGCTTGGTCGGCGCACAAACAGGCCGGCTGTCTTCCACCGATCCGAACCTACAGAACATTCCGATCAGAACTGCTATTGGACGCCAGATCCGCGAAGCCTTTGTGCCCGAGCCCGGTAACGTCCTGCTTGCCGCCGACTATTCGCAAATCGAATTGCGACTGGCCGCGCATATGGCCGATGTTGGCACACTCAAGGAAGCCTTTGCCTCAGGCGAAGACATCCACTCACGCACTGCGAACGAGATGTTCGGCGAAGTAACCAGAGATACCCGCGCCCAGGCAAAGACGATCAATTTTGCTATTCTTTACGGCATATCGCGCTGGGGGCTGGCGGGCAGATTGGAAGTAGAACCGGACGAAGCGCAAGCCATGATCGACACTTATTTCAAGCGCTTTCCCGGCATCCAGAGATACATCTTGGAAACGCTGGAGACGGTGCGCGAGCGCGGATATTCCGAGACCCTTTTCGGGCGAAAGACTTGGTTCCCTCGTATCAAGTCAAAGAACCAGGCTGAACGCCAAGGCTCCGAACGCGCGGCCATCAATGCGCCTATCCAAGGGACGAGCGCAGACATTATCAAACGTGCAATGGTGCGTATGCTGCCCGCCTTGGAAGAAGCAGGCCTATCCAATGTTCGTATGCTTCTGCAGGTTCATGATGAATTGGTATTCGAGCTACCTGAAGAGGATGTGGCCAAGGCCAGCCCGGTTATCGAGCGCGTGATGGCGGAAGCCGCGCTGCCTGCGGTCAAGCTCGATGTGCCATTGCAGATTGAAATCGGGACCGGACCAAGCTGGGATGCAGCGCACTAATTGGTTGCACGCCATGTCTGCGCAGCGAGCATGCGGGCGCATCCATGGTTGTATTCGTGTGCGCGTCTGCATAGGTGCGCAGCATGCTTGATCAATTCAATCCCGCAAATCTCACCATCGATTGGTTCGCATGGGGCGTTGCTGGCCTCGCCCTGTTGCTGGCAATCGGGATTGCATACCTGATCTACCGGCTCGTCTATGGTGCGGTCGGCAAGCTGACCAAAATGTCCCAAACAACTGCGGACGAGATGATCGTTGAGCGTGTCCGCCTTCCGATCAAGTGGTCATTCATTGCGATCGGCATCACGATCGCGGCGCAAATGAACGCCGAATTGCAATCGATCTGGGAACCGCTGGCCAAATTCCTGCGCCCGGCGCTGCTGGGTTGGATCGCTTACACTCTGGTGAAGGGCTTTACCGCGGCGTTGGAGCTGAGGCTGGAGGCCTCGAACGATCCCGTAGCAATGCGCAGTCGCAAAACCCGGATCGCCATTTTGAGCCGGACGGCAACGTTTACTATCATTTTTATCACGGTCGGCTTGATGCTCCTTGGCATTCCCGCCGTTCGCGACATTGGCACAACGCTGCTAGCATCAGCGGGCTTGGCTGCGCTAGCGGTAGGTGCCGCGGCTCAACCTGCGCTGAAGTCGCTGATTGCGGGACTTCAGGTCGCTTTGACCGAGCCCATGCGGCTTGGCGATATGGTCAAAGTGGATGGCGAAGTGGGGCGCGTTGAAGAGATCCATATGAGCTTTGTCAAAGTTCGCACCTGGGATGAAAGAGCGCTGATCGTCCCGACAACCCGCTTTCTCGACAACAGTTTTGAAAACTGGTCACGCAAGAGCGAAATGCTGACCGGCCCGGTCTTCCTGCACCTTGACCCGGCCGCTGACGTCCCGCCAATTCGCGCCGAATTTGAGCGCTTCGTAGGCTCCCACGAGCTGTTTGATGGGCGCACCTGCGCGATGCTGATGACAGAAGCTTATCCAGAAAGCATGGAGCTGCGCCTGTCCATGAGCGCGGCGACCATTGGCGATCTGTGGACCCTACGCTGCGCAACGCGCGAGCACATGATTTCCTGGCTGCGAACCAACCAGCCGGATGCATTGATCCGGCACCGGCTCGAAGTGCAATCCGCCAATGAACGAGCGCAAGGAAACTGACGCTCGCTTAGAACGGCGCATCACTCGTGCTTTTTGGCGCGAGTTGGTTCCAGTTTCTCTGGTTGCAAGAAGCCGATCGGATTGACTTCAGCTGCCCGCTTTTTGAGCTCACCGCGCATCTTGCGATATTCTGCTTCCATCTTTCCAGTAACAGTTGCGCGCGAATCTTTGAGTGCCTCTTCAAAGTCCTTTGCGGTCACCATCTCAACATCATTGCCCATGCGGTGAAGCGCATTAAGACCCGCTCTGCGCACGACATCTTCGAGGTCCGCACCAGTGAAGCGCTCGGTCTTGCTGGCCACTACGGATAGGTCGACATCATCAGCCAATGGCATCTTCGACGTGTGGATCCGCAAGATATGCTCGCGACCTTCCGGATCAGGTGTTCCGACATAGACCAGCTCGTCAAAACGGCCCGGTCTAAGCAACGCCGGATCCACCAAAGTCGGACGATTGGTAGCTCCAATCACAACGACCGATTGCAGGTCCTCCATACCATCCATCTCAGCCAGAATGGTGTTCACGACGCGGCCGGTTACCTGCGGTTCGCCTTGGCCCGACCCACGCGCAGGCACGAGGCTATCAATCTCGTCGATGAAGATGACGCACGGGGCAACCGCACGAGCACGTGCAAACATGCGAGTGATTTGTTGCTCGCTCTCGCCATACCATTTTGACAAAAGATCGGAGCTTTTCATCGAAATGAAGTTCGCCTCAGCTTCTTTCGCAACGGCCTTCGCCAGCAATGTCTTGCCAGTCCCGGGGGGACCATAGAGCAGGAAACCCTTGGCCGGACGAATACCCAGACGACGGAACGCATCGGGTTTCTTGAGTGGTAGCTCAATGCCCTCTTTCAGTTTCTCAATTGCATCGCCGACGCCGCCAATGTCATCCCATTTGACATTGGGCATTTGAACCATGACCTCGCGCATCGCACTCGGCTGAATCCGCTTTAACGCACCGAGGAAATCCTCGCGCGTCACACAAAGCTCTTCGAGAACCTCCGGCGGGACCGTCCGCGCATCAAGATCAAGCTTAGGCATAATCCGGCGGACGGCATCAATTGCAGCCTCGCGCGCCAAGGCGGCCAGATCCGCACCCACGAAACCGTGAGTAACGCGGGACAATTCATCCAGATCAACCGCGCTTTCAAGCGGCATTCCGCGAGTATGAATGGACAGGATTTCGCGCCGCCCCCCCTGGTCGGGAACACCAATGACGATTTCTCGGTCAAACCGGCCCGGGCGCCGCAAGGCTTCATCGATCGCATCTGGCCGATTGGTCGCGGCGATCACAACAAGGTTTGCACGCGCTTCTAGGCCGTCCATCAGAGTGAGCAATTGCGCAACCAGGCGTTTCTCCGCCTCGCCAGGGACGTTCTGCCGCTTAGGCGCGATTGAGTCGATTTCGTCGATAAAGACAATTGCGGGTGCAGCGCGGGTCGCTTCTTCAAACACCTCGCGCAGCCGCTTTTCGCTCTCACCATAGCCGGAGCCCATAATCTCCGGGCCATTAATAGTGAAAAACTCAGCATCGGATTCGTTCGCAACAGCCTGAGCCAGGCGCGTTTTACCAGTTCCAGGAGGGCCATGCAGCAAAACGCCCTTTGGCGGATCGACACCCAGACGGGTAAAGAGCTCTGGATAGCGCAGCGGCAGTTCCACCATCTCGCGCAGCGCCTGAATCGTATCGGACATACCACCGACATCGTCGTAATTGACCACGGCGCGAGCATCACGTGGCTCTTCAAACTCGGTTCGCAATTCGACTTCGGTATTTTCGTCGATATGCACGATGCCTTTAGGCACAGTGGCGAAAACGGACAGTCGGATTTGTGTCAGTGCATAAGCCGGCGCACGGAGCATCTGGCGAACGTCAGAAGGCATGTTCTGGACCGGTTGTTGGCCGGTGGTTGCAACCAAATCGCCCGCGACCAAAGGACGGCGGAAGAAGTTCCGCTTCAAGGCCTGCGTCGGCCCTTGCAACCGCATCTCGCGCTGAGCTGGTGCGAAGACTACGCGTGTCGCTGGGCGGGATTCGGCCGCGCTTATTTCTACCTTTTCTCCGGAGCCAGCCTCTGCATTGCCGCGTTGCAGGCCGTCGAGCCGCACCACATCCAGCGTGTCGTCCTCAGCGTAGGCTGCCATGGCAATCGCGGCAGTCGTTCTTTTGCCAGCGATCTCAACAATATCGCCTTCAGTTATTCCGAGAGTTTTGAAAGCTGAACGCGGCATACGCGCGATGCCCTGACCCGATTCCTCCTGCCGGGCTGGCGCCACTTGCAGCCTTGTTGTTCGGGTCGGCGGCGCAGCTTCGGCATCAGCCATTCATCACTTCCTCTTCGGGCGGTTTTCTAACTACAGGCTCTTGTAGCTAGGAAGACTGGCGTGGGAATGCAAATGTGCACGGATAGCGCGTGCCTCACAGTGGACTCAGGACAAAACAACGAGCGGACCGGGAGTCGCGTCAAAGGGAGAAAACGCGCGCCCAAAGAAAAAGCCCGGTCCAAAGACCGGGCTTAAAAGTTTGGGAGAGGATGCCTGTTAGGCATGGCAGTCATATGCAGAAACGGGCTATTTTGTGCAAGTGCGAAAGGCGCATTTAAAATTGCAGAAAATGCAACAATCTCTATTTATAATAATCTCAAGTATCTAATTTTAATAGATATAATGATTGCAATTGTCGCAAAACCGTCATGTTATGCCGCTGCCTTGAGCTTTGTAGATCGCCTGAAATGTTGCAGTGCAATGTCCGCATACGTATGCGGCAATCCATCCAAATCGCCACCAAGCAATCATACCACTCGAAACTCTAAGCTTGACCCAGACAGCTCACCAAAGCGCACGGTCAGGTGGTGACAGCCAATCCCCAAACGACTAATCGACAGACCAACAATCAACCTCAACCAAGGCCAGCCCCATCCATGAACAAGCTTTTTCCAGATGCAGCGAACGCTCTTGAAGGTGTGATCACAAATGACATGCTGATCGCCGCCGGGGGATTTGGTCTGTGCGGCATTCCAGAACGACTCCTAGATGCGATCCGCGACAGCGGCGTCACTGGCCTGACATTCGCCAGCAACAATGCCGGGATCGATAACGAAGGCATCGGCAAGCTGCTCCGGACCAAGCAGGTCGCAAAAATGATCAGCTCATATGTTGGTGAAAACAAAGAGTTTGAGCGACAATTTCTTGCTGGCGAGCTTGAGGTGGAATTCTGCCCACAAGGCACGCTGGCCGAGCGCATGCGCGCAGGCGGTGCAGGTATACCGGGCTTTTATACCAAAACCGGTGTGGGCACCGAGGTCGCCAAGGACAAAGAGCATAAGGACTTTGATGGGGAGACCTACATCCTCGAACATGGGATCTTTGCCGACCTTGCCATCGTGAAGGCATGGAAAGCGGATGAGACAGGAAACCTTGTGTTTCGTAAGACAGCGCGCAATTTCAACCAGCCCGCCGCGACTTGCGGCAAGGTCTGCATAGCAGAGGTCGAGGAAATCGTTCCTGTCGGTGAACTGAGTCCCGATGAAATCCATTTGCCCGGTGTGTTCGTGCAGCGCCTGGTCCTGGGCGCACCCTACGATAAACAAATTGAATTCCGCACGACGCGCGAACGCGTCAGCGCCTGAATAGCGGCGGCTAGCGCTAAAGGCTGATAAATGTTCTCCCACCGCTCGCCCTTGATAGCCGGAATGCTCGTCGCAGCATTTGCGCTCAATGGCTGTGTTGCGGCGGTCATTCCTGTCGTTGCGGGAGGAGCCCTTGCCGGAGCGAACGCCGACCGTGACAGACAGGAAGCGGATGAACCAGACCCGCGCGTGGAGATCGAACGGGGAGCGCCTGACGGCACCATCATCGAGGAGAGCGCTTTCACACCGGATAAACGGATAGCAGCACCTGGCTCTCCTGATACGTCAGCACCAATTAGTAGCGAATACGCAGCCCTGATCGCTTATGCACGCGACCAGGCGGAGCAGATATTGCGGCAAACGGATGAGGATGCTCCGCAAGCCAGCACGGCGGTCCTCACCAATCCGCCAGCACTTGATGGCAAGCGCGACGACTGCGGAGAACGCACACCAACCGTGCTGATCGACTTAGACCCAGGCGATGGTCTGTTCACACCACCAAACGCGCCAAACGCTCAACCCGCTCTCGCAGAAGGTTTGGCTAACCTGCGGGCGCTGGGCCTTGAGATAACCTGGCTCTCCGCCAATTCTGCAGCTGATGCGGGCAAAGTGCGGCGCGCCCTGCATGCCTCTGGTCTTGATCCGGACAAATCGGACAATCTGCTACTGATGCGATATCAGGCCGACCGTAAACAAACACGGCGCGGCGAATTGTCTGAGACCCATTGCACCGTTGCCATTGCTGGCGACACCCGCAGCGACTTTGACGAATTGTACGATTATCTTTTGAAACCCGAAGCTGCCTTTGCACTCGAGTCCATAATCGGCAATGGCTGGTTCCTTATTCCCCCTGTGCTTGATCAAAATTGAAAGCAACACACATGTCAGATGAAATAACCGGTTGGTCTCGTGACGAAATGGCAGCACGCGCCGCGCAGGAATTGCAAGACGGCTATTATGTCAATCTTGGCATTGGTATCCCGACATTGGTCGCCAATCACATTCCAGAAGGCATGCATGTAACCTTGCAAAGCGAGAACGGCATGCTTGGAATTGGGCCGTTCCCTTATGATGATGAAGTCGACCCGGACCTGATCAACGCGGGCAAGCAAACCATCAGTGAGCTGCCGCACTCGGCCTATTTCGATAGCGCTACCAGCTTTTCCATGATCCGCGGCGGTCACATTGACCTGACCGTGCTCGGCGCCATGGAAGTTGCCGAGAACGGCGACATCGCCAATTGGATGATTCCTGGCAAAATGATCAAGGGCATGGGCGGTGCGATGGATCTGGTTGCTGGGGTGAAGAAGATCATCGTAGTGATGGATCACAACAGCAAAGCGGGCGATCCGAAGTTCATCCCTGGATGCACATTGCCGCTAACCGGTAAGAATGTGGTTGATATGATCATCACGAATTTGGGCGTCTTCCATCGTACAGACCATGATAGCCCGTTTCGCCTTATTGAGCTGGCACCTGGTGTCAGCGAAGCGGAAATCGCGGCCAAAACAAGCGCAAAGTACGAAGTGGCTCTAGCCTGAGGCTCGAAGGCAATGTGGCTAGAAAATCCGCGAAATCCAAACGCACCACTGGCGGGCCTGCGCGTGGTGGAGTTGGCGCGCGTATTGGCGGGACCATGGGCGGGCCAAATTCTCGCTGACCTTGGGGCTGACGTTGTCAAGATTGAGAGCCCTCAGGGCGATGGCACCCGGTTGTGGGGTCCGCCTTGGATTGAGCGTGAAGGCCGGGACGGAGCGACTGAACGCGAAGCCGCCTATTACCACGCCTGCAATCGCGGAAAGCGGTCTGTGAAAGCCGATTTTTCAGTCGAACACGATCTCCAACTCGTGCGTAACCTGTGTGATGAGGCAGATGTTGTACTGGAGAATTTCAAGCCGGGCACGCTTTCTAAATTCACCTTAGACTATGAGAATATCGTTCAGTCCAACCCCAGAGTCGCATATTGCTCCATCAGCGGGTTCGGCCAAGACGGGCCAAGGCGCGATGAACCCGGATACGACTTTGTCATCCAAGCGATGAGCGGTTTCATGTCGCTAACCGGGGAGCCGGACGGGGAGCCCATGAAACATGGCGTATCGATCTCCGATCTTACATGCGGCCTCTATGCTGCCAACGCCATCCAGGCTGCATTGCTCATGCGAGAGCGCACTGGCAAAGGTCAATGGATCGATATGAGCTTGCTCGATTGCTCTGTCGCCTTGCTGGCCAATCAAGCGACGAGTTATTTCACGACGGGCCAGGTGCCGCCGCGCATGGGCAATGCGCATGCTCAAGTGAGCACCTATGGCGTATTCCCCACTCGCGATGACCCGGTCGTTCTTGCGCCCGCCAATGATGGTCTCTTCCGCAAGCTGCTGAGCGTGCTCAGGCGTGATGATCTGCTCAAGGATGAGAGATTTGCGACGAATGAAGCACGTATTGCCAATCGGGGTCTGGTTGACGTCATGATCGCTAAGGAGACTGCGAATTGGGCGCGCGACGACTTGCTAAAGGCCTGTGCAGCCGCCGGAGTGCCCGCTGGCCCGATCAACGATCTTGATCAGGTGTTTTCGGACCCGCAAGTGAAGGCGCGCAGCCTAGAGGTAGAGCTCGATGGACAGCCGGGCGTGCGCAGCCCATTTACTTTCTCTGATGCAGAATTGGCGCTTGATCACCCATCACCAAGGCTTGGTGAAGACACCCCAGATGTCGCAGATAGCTAGTTCGTTTAAGTAAGCGCTGCCTTCAGTGTATCGACCAGATCCGTGCGTTCCCATGGGAAGAAATCGCCTTCCGCCTGACGTCCGAAATGACCATAGGCCGCACTTCTGAGATAGATCGGCTTATTCAGACCGAGGTGCGTACGAATGCCGCGCGGCGTCAGGCCGCCAAGGCTCTGCATGCCGATGATCGCTTGTTCGATACGGTCATCACCGACTGTGCCGGTACCGAAGGTGTCGACATAGAGCGATAGTGGCCTTGAAACACCAATCGCATAGGCGAGCTGAATAGTGCAGCGCTTCGCCAGTCCTGCTGCGACGATATTCTTCGCCAAATAGCGCGTAATATAGGCCGCGCTGCGATCAACCTTGGTCGGGTCTTTGCCGCTAAAGGCACCTCCGCCATGCGGGCTCGCGCCGCCATAGGTATCGACAATGATTTTGCGCCCGGTCAGGCCAGCGTCCCCATCCGGGCCGCCAATTTCAAAGGCGCCGGTTGGATTAATGTGCCAGACCGTCTCATCGCTGATGAAACCATCTGGAAGGACGGCACCAACCGCGCCTTTAACGTAGGCTTTGAGCTCTGCCTCTTTCTCACCTTCGTGATAGCCAGGGGCATGCTGCGTAGAGACCACAATGGCCGTGCAGGCCACCGGCTTTCCATCGCGATAACGCAAGGTCACTTGGCTTTTCGCATCCGGTTCCAGAAAAGGAGCAGCACCCGATTTGCGATCACGCGCTAGGCGCTGCAAGATCTTGTGGCTGTAGTCGAGTGTCGCGGGCATCAAATCAGGTGTTTCATCGCAGGCAAAGCCAAACATGATACCTTGATCACCAGCGCCTTCGTCTTTGTTTGAGCCTTCAGAGCCGGCATCCACGCCCATGGCAATTTCAGCCGACTGACCGTGCAAATGATTTTCAAAGGTCAGGGTTTCATGATGAAATCCAGACTGGGCATATCCAATCTCTTTCACAGTGGCCCGGACCGTCTGTTCAATTTCGTCCAGGGCGCCCTCAGCCCACTCGCCATTTTCGTAGATCCCCTTGGCGCGAATTTCGCCCGCGAGCACAACGCGCTGCGTCGTGGTCAGGGTTTCACAGGCGACCCGCGCTTCGGGATCCTTCGATAGAAACAGATCGACAATGGCGTCGGAAATCTGGTCAGAGACCTTATCCGGGTGGCCTTCAGAAACGCTTTCTGATGTGAACAAATATTCGCTACGCATGGTACCTCTGCGTTAGATTCACGGGATATAAGGAATTCTTTATGTCTGATATGCCCTAACTCGGAGCGCGACGTTGCGCAACCAGTCTAGATACACCCAGCGCCAGCAAGATCAGAAGCGCTGCCCAGCTAAGAGGAAGAGCATTGCCAAGACGCGCGAACAGGGTCGGTGGTTTGGCGCTAGGCACATAGCCATCGAGCCGGTCTGCTTTGCCACTTGCGATGCTCTGTCGCACAATACCATCGGCATCGATCACCGCGCTGATCCCGGTTGTGGTGGACCGAAGCACAGGCAAACCCTCTTCAATGGCCCGCAATCTGGCCTGGGCTAGATGCTGCGGCGGTCCCCAAATGCCGAACCACCCATCATTGGACGGATTGAACAGGTAGTCTGGGCGATTGGCGGTGTCGACCACTTGCCCGGAAAAGACGATCTCATAGCAAATCTGGATGCCCACTTTGCCAAACGAGCCAGTATCGAGCGTGCGCGGACCGGGTCCGGGCAGATAGTCAATGGAGCCTGCCACCAAACGGCTAAGGCCGAGCGGTTCCAGTAGGCCGCGCATCGGCAAATATTCGCCATATGGCACCAAGTGCGCCTTGGCATATTGCTGCGTAATGTCTCCTGCACCGTCCAAGGCTATGACAGAGTTTCTTGCGCTGACCGCGCGGATGAACCCATTCTTCTCAGCGAGGTCTAGGTTCACGACACCGGTTAATAACAGTGAGTTTGAACCAATAATCGACGAGATGCGATTGCGCGCGAACTCTGGATCGCCCGCTGCCGTCATCCGATCATAGTATCGTTGCGGATAGCCATCTTCGAGATAATCCGGCACCCCGCTCTCTGGCCATAACACTAGCCGCGAATGCTCGCGCCCCGGCAAAGTAAGCTGAGTGATACGTGCAAACTGTTCTTCAAACTTCCTCGGATCGTTGATCTCTGGTTGCGGGATCAGCGGCTGGATAAGAGCATAGGGCACTGTGCTGTCTTCGCGCTCAAGAACGCTCGACAAAGGAAAGAGCATTCCAGCACAGATCAGCGCGACCAAAACGGCGAGGCTGATCCGCGCCTTGTTAAGCGCAAGATGGGCGAGGCCCGTAGCGAGCAAAATCACCAATCCCGAAAGCGCATAGGTGCCGAGCCATGGCAGCAAAATTGCCAGTCCGGGCCGCCCCCAAGATCCCAGCAAAGACAGGCCGAGCGGCGGCCATGGATAGCCAGTAAAGATCCAGCTGCGCAGCCACTCCGTCACAATCCACGCAGCGGCAAGCGCCATTCCGAACGCGAGCAATCCAGCGCGTCTCGCCGCGATATGGGCAATCACAGCCGCGATGGCTGGGTAGAGAGCCAAGTAAACGCACAGCAACGGTACGGCGAGCCAGCCAAGGAACTGCGGCATCTCCGCCTGGTAGGTGAACGCCGTCGCAATCCAATTATTGGCCAGGGTCAGATGTGACCAACCGAACAGCCAGCCAAGCAAAGCGGCTCTGCGCCAATTGGCAGCATTGCTCAGCAAGACGATAAAGGCAGACACAGCGACTAGAGTAACCGGCCACCATCCAAGAGGTGGGAAACCCAGTGCGGCCAGTGCGCCCAGCAGTAATGTGGTCCAATTGGGATGCGCGCGGACAATACCAATCCAGCGATCAATGATGGCTCGCATATTGGCTGCTTTTCCCGCGATCATCCCGGCCTTAAGGCTCTATTGGTCCACGGTTTCCAAACTGTCGCCGCTGCCTTCTTCGCTCGGTGTGTCCCCGCCAATCGCTGGCGGAAGAACAGAAGCGTCAATTTCATCAGCAACTTTGTTATCGCTTTTCGGTTTGCGCGGCTCGCGAGGTTTCCGGCGCGTGGTGCGACCTTCCGACTGACCTTCACCGCGCGGCTTACGCGTGCGGCGCTTGGGTTCTTCCTCGCCTACGTCATCCGAGCTTACATCACCCGCATCCGCTTCGGCGCCATTGTCGCTGTCAGATTGCTGGTCATTTGCCTGTTCATCCCGGCGTGAACGTGGCCGGCGCGAGCGGCGACGGTTTTCACCGTCTTCATCCTCATCGCCGTCCTCACCTGACTGGCCGCGCTCTTCCTGGCGTTTAGCGCGCGCTTCGTCCTGACGGGCCTTATTATCAGCGATTACACGCAGATAATGATCGGCAAATTGCAAATAGTATTCAGCTTGAACCCGGTCGCCGTGATGCTGAGCGTCTTGCGCCAGTTTCTTGTACTTATCGAGCAATTGCGGCGCGTTACCGCGTGCCCTGCTGTCGATCCGGTTTAGCTGATTGCCGCCGCCTTGATTGCGATTACCGCGACCGCGGCGACGATTATTACGATTGTTATTCAAGGAAATTCATCCTCATTTACGGCTCTCAGGCAAATTTTTCATTTTACCATGACCAGTAGACCCCTCGTCCAAACGCCACTTTCAATCTTGGCGCGCGCTCCGCGCTGTACGAGCCGGGGGTATCCACGCGGCAAATCCATGCTTTCATACGGAGCTAGATCAATTGATTTGCAGCCCGTGCCAATCAATTGCCTGATTCGGGGTTAGCGAGGCTGGCCGCGTTTGCCAAGCCCTGACGAAAATTCGTCAACCCCGAATCGCTGGTCAAGTGAGGATCAACGCGCGGTCACAGCCTGCCAGATCGCGAACAATCTCCACATCAAAACCCTCTGTTTCAGCGATTGAGCTGACGGCTGGCGCCTGATCTGCCCCTATTTCAAGCACTGCGATACCATCAGGCGTTAGCAGAGCACACAGTTGCGGGATGATGCGCCAATAGTCATCCAGCCCCTTATCGCCCGCAAACAGAGCGCTGGCAGGCTCAAATTTGCGCACATCCGGCTCCAGTACCGCGTCCCTCTCCACATAGGGCGGGTTGGAAATGATCAGATCGTAGCGACCGCTGCCCTCGCTCCAGCCAGGCACGCTCCAATCGGCGACGCGAAGCTGTGCTCGATCAGCAACTCCCAGTCTTTCGGCATTGGTCTGTGTCACTGCAATCGCTGCCGATGATTGGTCGATACCCAAGCCGGATGCCTCGGTTTCCGCCAACATAGTGATTAAGAGAGCGCCGCTTCCCGTACCAAGATCGAGGATCCGGCCGGGATTTGGAGCTTTCAAAAGCGCTGCTTCAACCACGCTTTCGCTGTCACCACGAGGGATCAAGACATCGGGTGTGACGCAAAATTCACGTCCATAGAACTCCTGCACACCGGTTATGTAGGCCACTGGCTCGTGCCCTAGACGCCGCTCTAGGAGAGCCGCAAAGCCAGCAGGCGCCTCATCGGTCATATGCCTCAGCAACATGTCAGAGCGGCTTACACGAAGAGCGTGCGCCATCAGAATTTCGGTATCAAGGCGCGCGGTATCACTTGTGCTCGAGAGTTTATGAGCGGCCTCGCGCAGGGCGTCAGCGACGGTCATTCGTTGAGCGCAGCCAGCCGCTTGCCCTCGTCCTCTGCCGTCAATGCATCGACCAGTTCGTTGAGGCCCGGGCCTGCGAGCACATCCTCAAGCTTGTGCAAGGTCAACCCAATGCGATGGTCGGTTACCCGACCCTGAGGGAAATTGTAGGTCCGGATCCGTTCGGAACGATCGCCTGAACCCACCATAGCTTTGCGGGCTTCCGCCTCGGCGCCTTGCGCTTCATCGCGGGTTTTCTCGAACAGACGCGCACGCAGAACCTGCATCGCCTTCTCACGGTTCTTATGCTGGCTGCGCCCGTCTTGGCAGGTGACCACCAGCCCGCTTGGCTCGTGGGTAATGCGGATTGCGCTGTCGGTCGTGTTGACGTGCTGACCCCCGGCGCCACTGGCCCGGTACGTGTCGATCTTGAGGTCACCTGGATCGATCCGAATATCCACCTCATCCGGCTCTGGCAACACCGCGACGGTCGCCGCTGACGTGTGGATGCGCCCGCCACTCTCAGTCTCAGGGACGCGCTGAACCCGGTGCACACCGCTTTCAAATTTGAGCTTCGCAAACACGTCAGCGCCGCGCACATTGGCGACGATTTCCTTGAAACCGCCGACTTCTGATGCGTTCATGCTGACGGGTTCGACTTTCCATCCCTGCTCAGAGGCAAAGCGCTCATACATGCGGTAAAGATCGCCAGCGAACAGAGCCGCTTCATCGCCGCCCGTCCCCGCGCGAATTTCCAGCATGGCCGGCTTGCTGTCGGCGGCATCACGAGGCAGCAAGGCAATGGCGAGCTGGCGCTCTGCCAAGGGCAATTGCTCCCGCAGCTCACCGAGTTCTTCCTCAGCCATCGCCTTCATTTCAGGATCAGCCAGCATGTCTTCGAGGCCGGTGATTTCCTCTCGCATGGCCTTAACCTGCAGCGATAGCTTCGCGACCGGCTCCAGCTCCGAATAGTCGCGCGAGGCACGCACAAACTCGTCACCTTCCAGCGTGCCAGATGCCATTCGGGCTTCCAGCTCCGCGAAGCGGTGAGCGATCTGATCAAGGCGTTCTGCGGGGATAGTCATCGAGACCAATCAATTTTGCCAACGCCTAGGATAGTGCCAACTTTCTCTGCTAGCTCGTCCATCGCTATCACGGACATATGCGCACCTTGTCGCAGATACTCATTGCCCTCGGCATGCCCGCGCTCCCGCACAAAGAAAATTGCATCAGGGTCAGTGCGACGTGCCTTATCAATCCGTTTTTTTGCCTTGCCTGAGTATGCGATTTCAACGGACAAACCTGACGCACGAAGCTGGCTAGTATAATACCAAGCCAATTCTTCAACGTTTCCGGTATCTGGAACAATGACCAATTTAGCCCTGTCGAAAATCTCGCGCTTACCAACCAACATCGCCAAGCGCTCAATTCCGGCCGCCCAGCCAACCGCTGGTGTAGCAGGCCCGCCCAGGCTTTCCATCAAACCATCATAGCGCCCGCCGCCAAGGACCGTGCTTTGCGCGCCCAGAGCTTCTGCCGCTGCAGAACCTTCGTCTGGGATGAACTCAAAGGCGGTGTGGCGGTAATAATCTAACCCACGCACCAGTGCCTCTGCCCTCACCCATTTGACGCCTGCCGCATCCAGACCGTCAGTCACAGCCTTAAAGAACGCCCTCGCCTCATCAGATAGGAAATCATCGATTTTTGGTGCGTCAGCTAGGAACGGTTTATCCCGGCCATCCTTGCTATCAAGGATACGCAGCGGATTCTTCTCCAGCCGCTGCTGCGAATCTTCTGACAGTTGATCCTTCACTGCGCTGAAGTATTCGATCAACGCCGCGCGCCAGGCCTCCCGGCTTGTCCCATCGCCCAAAGTGTTGAGATGCAGCGTCACCCCTTCGATACCCAGCTCTTTCAAGAGTTGGTCAGCCATCGCAAGCAGCTCAACATCGGCCTGCGGTTCCACGGCACCAATGATCTCGGCATCGATCTGGTGAAACTGCCGATACCTGCCCTTTTGCGGACGTTCATAACGGAACAGCGGGCCGTGGGTCGCCGCCTTTAGCGGCGCGTGCTGCTGCCAACCGTTGGTCAGGTAAGCACGGGCAATTCCGGCGGTAAATTCTGGCCTGAGGGTCAGCGAATCCCCGCCGCGGTCCTCAAACGAGTACATCTCTTTAGAGACAACATCCGTCGTCTCGCCAAGCGAGCGCGCAAACACTTCCGTCTTCTCAAACACTGGCATTTCAATGCGGCGAAATCGGTAAAGCCGGCGCACGCGCTCAAAGGTTTCGACCACGAACGCGAAGGCTTCAGCATCAGCGCCAAAGATGTCTTGCGTCCCACGAATGGCTTTTGGAGTGTTTTTCGACATTTCACTTGAGCGATTAGGGGCAAGATCATCTTGCCGCAATAGAGCCGCGCAGCTAGGGGGCACTCAAGCTCTGGGAGAGGGCTTTGACACTAGTAGGATAGCAGCATGCGTATCGACAAAATCTCGACCGGAAAAAACCCACCTGACGAACTCAATGTCATCATCGAAGTGCCCACTGGCGGAGAGCCAGTGAAGTACGAATTTGACAAGGAAAGCGGCGCATTATTCGTCGATCGTATTCTACACACGCCGATGCGTTACCCGGCAAACTATGGGTTTGTGCCGCACACGCTCAGCCCTGATGGCGATCCATTGGATGCTCTGGTGATCGCGCGCACACCTTTTATGGCAGGCTGCGTAGTGCACGCACGCCCCATTGGTGTTCTGAACCTAGAAGACGAACACGGCGGCGATGAAAAGCTGATCTGCGTGCCGGTAGACACGACTTTCCCGTATTACTCAGACGTTGGTGAGACCAAGGATTTGCCGTCGATCATTTTTCAACAGATCGAGCACTTCTTCACGCACTACAAAGATCTTGAAGCCGAAAAATGGGTCCGGATCGGTAAATGGGGCGACCGTGCAGAAGCCCGGCGGATTGTTGTAGAGGCAATCGACCGCGCTCAGGTCTGAGCGTGATCTAAGCCCAAAGAAGCGAAGAGACCGCTTTAAAGCAAAAAGTCAGCACGAACGGCAGGCCAATCGCCAATACCCAGAGGCCAGCAAGATCGCGCCGGAATGCCGGACGATATGCTTGGTCTGCCGCTTCGCTGTCTGACAGGCCAGTCCAGCGCTTCTCGAACCAGCGACAGGCGGGAATGATTGCCGCGACCAAAACCACCAGCGCGATGTATGGTAGGATCGATGCCCCACCCGTGTTAAGCGCCTTGATCGTCACAAAGATCTGAAGCCCCGTATAAACGAGCAGCGCATAGGCAACGTGGTCGCTCATCGATTTGCGCCAGTCGAGAGCGCCAGCTTCAGCCTTGCTGTCAGTCTGCTGGTCTACGTCATAGCGATGCGCGATATTTTTCATTGTGCCGCTCTCCAACGGATTCGTTCCCCGAGCGACGAGTATTTCAAATTGCAACGAATCTTGCAAGCTCAGTAACCAAACCGCAATTTTGTTGCATGGTTTGCAACTCCGCAGAGCGAGAATGGCGACACGCAAAAATCCTGCCAAATTGGGTAATACTGCCCTTTTATGTCTGGATTGCGGTGCTAAGGGTTATCAGATGAATGAGACAAACGCCCTGGCCGAGATGCCTGAAAGCGGCACCGCCGATGCCACCGCGCCGCTGCCTGACGGCGGCCTTGAGGTCATTTCCATTGCTAAGAGTTATGACAAGCGCTCTGTCCTAAGCGACATTTCATTAACGGTCGGCAAGGGCGAAGTGCTGGGCCTGCTTGGCCCCAATGGTGCGGGTAAGACGACCTGCTTCTACTCGATAATGGGTCTTGTTCGCCCGGATTCTGGCCGGATCCTGATGGACGGCGAAGATGTCACTAAGCTGCCGATGTATCGCCGCGCGATCTTGGGGCTTGGCTATCTCCCGCAAGAAACCAGCATTTTTCGCGGTATGACCGTTGAGCAGAACATCAACTGCGTTCTTGAGATGGTCGAGCCAGACAGTGATACCCGAGCGCAGGAGTTGGAGCGTTTGCTCGGTGAGTTTGGCCTCACTGAGCTGCGCAGCTCGCCAGCCATGGCATTGTCAGGCGGGGAACGTCGACGCTGCGAAATCGCCCGCGCGCTGGCCGCAAAGCCTTCCATCATGCTGCTTGACGAACCGTTTGCAGGCATCGACCCGCTTTCGATCAGCGACATTCGCGATCTGGTGAAAGACCTCAAAGAGCGCGGAATTGGCGTCCTGATTACAGATCACAACGTTCGAGAAACGCTCGATATCGTAGACCGCGCATGCATTATATATGGCGGACAGGTTCTCTTCGCGGGAACACCGCAGGCTCTTGTCGCAGACGAAAACGTCAAGCGGCTCTATTTGGGCGAAGGCTTCACTTTGTGACGAGGCGGCGGAACTAAATCATGGCGCTCGGCCCAAGGCTAGACCTACGCCAGTCACAGTCTTTGGTGATGACGCCGCAATTGCAGCAGGCGATCAAACTGCTGACGGCGTCAAACCTCGAAATCGAAACCTTCATCTCCGACGCTTTGGAGGCCAATCCGCTGCTCGAGGCCGGGGCTCTGTCCAACGAAGACAGCGGACCTAGCGGAGAAAGTGATGACATACCGCGCGAAGAATTCACTGCCGATCAGCTGATCGGTCAAGCGCAAGGCGAAAGCGAAGCTCCGCTCGATTTGGACACTGGCGCACTTGACCGTGACCGTGACACGGGCGACGGCGCGGGCGGACCCGCTGCGGCGGATGCAGAATGGGGAGCGGCCGCGAGCGGTGGTGGCGGTTCGGACATGTTGCCGGATCTTGAGCAAACAAGCGCAGCACAAATCACTCTTGCAGAGCATCTCAATGAGCAAATTGGCGCGGCGGCCAAAAACGAGGGAGAAGCCTTCATTGCGCGCCATTTGATCGGATTGCTCGACGAAGCCGGCTACCTCACCTTCGATTTGCGCGATGTTGCCTATGACCTCGGGGTGGAGCTGCGCGATGCTGAGGACGCGCTAAAGGCAGTGCAAACGCTCGACCCCAGCGGGGTTGGCGCACGCAGTCTGTCTGAATGCCTGGCGATCCAAGCGCGCGAGGCAGACCGTTATGACCCGTGCATGGCGCAATTGATTGACCATCTGGAATGGGTCGCGCGAGGCGAAATTGCCCGGCTGAAGCGCGTTTGCGGAGTGGACGAAGAAGACTTTGCCGACATGCTGGCCGAATTGCGCGGTTATGACCCAAAACCAGGGCTGGCCTATGGTGCAAGCACAGCGAGCGCGGTGGTGCCTGATCTCCTGCTCACTGATAATGGCGAGGGCGGCTGGGATGTTGCGTTGAATGAGGAGACGCTGCCGCGCCTGATCGTCAACCGATCTTACTTTGTTGAACTGCGCGATGGCGCACCGGATCCCGACGCACAAAGCTGGCTGAAGGAAAAGCTGGCGGACGCACATTGGCTCATCCGGGCGCTGGACCAGCGCCAAAAAACCATTCTCAAGACAGCGGCCGAAATCGTGAAGAAGCAAGAGGGCTTCTTTCGCAATGGTGTGTCGGACCTTCGCCCACTGACCTTGCGCGAAGTGGCCGAAGAAATTGATATGCACGAAAGCACAGTCAGCCGTGTGACTAGTAACAAGTTCCTGCATTGCGAGCGCGGCTGCTTCGAACTCAAATATTTCTTCACCAGTGGTGTTTCATCGAGCGATGGCGAAGGCGCATCGTCCGAAGCAATCAAGGCCCGCATCAAAGCTCTGACCGATACCGAAGAGCCGAAGAAAATCCTGTCTGATCAGAAACTCGCTGACCTATTGAAAGAAGAAGGCTTCGATCTGGCACGCAGAACGGTTGCTAAATATCGTGAAGCCATAGGCATCGGCTCAAGCGCAGAACGACGCCGGCAAAAGAAGCTTGCCAGCCTCTGAGTCAGAGCTTTGCCGCGTCCGAGCATGCCTAAGCACCTCAGAAACACGCGAATTTGGGCCATCCGCCGCATAGGTGCGAACCCCTGCGACTCGCCGGTTTCTCATGCTTTACGGTAAATTAACCTTTTCCGTTCAGAACTTATGTGGTTAATACATGGCAACACCTCTTAGCGAGGAGTTACCGTGACACTTTGTTACGATGATCTGGGTATATAGGGGACCAGCAATGCGTGTGCTCTTGATTGAGGACGAGCCAACAACGGCCAAAGCAATTGAGCTTATGCTCACGACAGAGGGCTTCAATGTCTATTCGACCGACCTCGGCGAAGAAGGCTTGGATCTAGGTAAGCTGTATGATTACGATATCATCCTGCTCGACCTTAACCTCCCAGACATGCACGGATATGACGTGCTTAAGAAACTGCGTGTTGCGAAGGTGCAGACACCAGTTTTGATCCTTTCAGGCATTGCCGAAATGGACAGCAAGATTCGCAGCTTCGGATTTGGCGCTGATGACTACGTCACCAAGCCATTCCACCGCGAAGAACTGGTTGCTCGTATCCATGCTGTTGTGCGCCGCTCAAAAGGCCACAGCCAATCCATCATTCGCACTGGCAAGCTTGCCGTGAACCTCGACGCGAAGACTGTTGAAGTCGACAGCGCCCGCGTTCACCTGACCGGTAAAGAATATGCCATGCTTGAGCTATTGAGCCTGCGCAAAGGCACAACGCTGACCAAGGAAATGTTCCTCAACCATCTGTATGGCGGGATGGACGAGCCTGAGCTCAAAATCATTGATGTTTTCATTTGCAAGCTGCGCAAGAAATTGAGCCATGCTTGCGGTGGTGAGAACTACATCGAAACGGTCTGGGGCCGCGGCTATGTGCTGCGCGATCCGGATGCGGAAGCAGAGGCCGCTTAAGCGCCTGAACGAATTCTCCAGTCTTCTGGGACGGGAACAATAGACGCCCGGGGCAGCGATGCTCCGGGCGTTTTGCTGTGCTTGCCGCGCTCTAAGGTCGCCCCGCCGCAATCTCTACGAATCGTATAGTTACAGCGCGTGATCGCTATGGGAGTACTCGCAGCGATGGAGGCATGGTCATGGTAAACGCAGCCACGCAGCATATTTCTAACGATACCGGCCGTATCGCCGCGGCGATGCAAAGTGCGAGCGCTCAAAGCAGCTACACGATACGGAGCGGCGACACGCTCAGCAGCATTGCGCAGCGGTTTGGAACTGATGTGGCGACGCTGGCGAGGGCGAATGGGATATCCAACCCGAACCGGATATATGCGGGCGAAAGTCTCAACGTGCCGGGTACGGGAACGAGCACCCATACGGTTGTAAGGGGTGACACCTTGGCGGTTATCGCCCGAAACGCAGGCCTATCCTTGCAAGCTGTGCTGAACGCCAATCCTCAAATCCGCAATGCTGACCTTATTTACCCGGGCCAAGAGATTACTCTGCCAGCAACAAGGGCGGCTGTTCCAACTGAGCCTTCGGCACCGCAATCTGGGGTCGAAGGCTCTGGCAATGGGGCACCAGCCGTCACTGGGCCGAGCGATGTTGGAGCCGTTGGAGAGACGAACTTCAACGGAGAGACCCTCAGTCTGTCGCAGGCAGACGTCAATAACTTGAAACGCGTCCTTCAAACCGAATGGGTGCAATCCGCCGGGGATGCACAGGCGCATGGGATTATCGATACTCTGCTCAATCGGACCGCCTCAGGGCGCTGGGGTGATACAGTCGCCGATGTCGCGAACGCACGGTACCAATTCTCCGATATCAATGGCCCAGTGTCTTGGCGCGATGGGCGCACATCGGTCGAACAAATCCCGATGGCTCAGGTAAGCGCGCGGGTCGATCAATTGGTGGACAGCTATCTTGCGGAGCGCGCTCAGGGCAGAGAATCCTCAATTGGATCGCATCTGAATTATGCGAATCCAAACTATTCCGATTCCGTCAATTTGGGTTGGATCAACGCACTTGATGGACCAGTGCTAGGACGAGGCGACGCCATTCATCGTCATGGCACGACGCCAGATCTTGAACGCCACCGGCCAAGCGAATTCAGAGTCGGATTGCCGGGCACGGCAAGCGTTGCACAGTCACCAGCTGAACCTGCGACTGGTCCCTTCAACGGTAGAGTGCTTGCCACTGAAGTGGGCGTTGCCATCAAAAATGATAGTGTGAACCTGTCTCAGTTGCACGCCTCCATGGACCCTGCGATCCGCGCGGTGGCCGCGGCAGCGCAGCAGCTCGGCTTGCCTCAGCCTGTCATTACAAGCGGCAATGACGCGCGGCATAGCGAGAACTCACTACACTATGAGAACAAAGCGCTGGATTTCCGGGGCAACAATCTGACCATTGCTCAAGGGAGGGCCTTGCGAGATGCCGTGAGCGAAGCTGTTGGGCCAGATTACGATGTGCTATTTGAGGTCTTCCCAAACAATCCGGCGAACAATCATCTTCATATCGAATTTGATCCAGACTAAGCTGAGGCAATGAGACGCCCCTCTGCCCTTCAATATCTCGCATTCGCGGCCCTAGCATCTGCCTTGGCTGGGTGCTCAGATGCGGACGCTCTGACGAAGGAGGAGAGCGCAGAGCAAACCGCGCCTGCCGATCCGGCGCCCTCGGCCGAAACTCCCCCAGACGACCAAAGTTCGGCAGAAATCAAGCGGACAGGTTCCCCTGCTCTGCCGCCTCCAGACAGGGCGGACGCACCGATTGAGAGCGAAGCCCGGATCATTTCCTTAAACGACGTGAAGCGCGGGGAACGCCCCGCCTGCCAAATCAACTTCACATATCCGGGCTATCCAACGCAGGAAATCCTGTGGTTCGACGAGGCCTGCTCAGCACTAAGCCCCAGCTTTATGGACCGGGCAAAGCTCGAAACGGCTGACCGCTGGGAGCGGATCGACGAATATGGTCAGATGCAAATCGCCAAGCGGACCGGCGGCATCGTCCTCTATGTTGAGGGTCAATTCACCGCATCAGTGTTCCCGATGGATTACAACAATGCGCCGATGGAAGTGGCGGTCGCGGACTGAGCACTGGACACAGGGCCGCGCTCTTTCTAGCGGGGGCACATGACTGCGCACAAAGAAGGCGACCCCACGACGCTCAACCGTTTGTACGGCCGTAGTGTCGGCAAACCCCTGCGCGCGCGCCAGCAGGGGTTGGTCGATGATTTGCTGCCTCGAATCGCCGTACCAGCAGAAGGGCCAGTCACCGCTGAAAGGCTGTTCGGCCAGGATTGCCCAATGCACTTTGAAATCGGCTTTGGCAGCGGAGAGCATCTTGCCTACCGCGCAGACTTGCTGCCGAACCATGGGTTGATCGGCGCAGAGCCATTCATGAATGGCGTGGCAGCGGCGCTTGGCCATGTCGACGATCAAGGGCTCACCAATGTCCGTTTGCACGCTGGCGACGCGCTCGATGTGCTCAGCCGCATTCCCGATGGCGCTCTGACTATGGTGTATCTTCTGCATCCCGATCCCTGGCCAAAGGCACGTCATGCAAAGCGGCGCATGGTCAATGACGGTCCGATCGCCATGATCGCAGATAAGCTAAAACCTGGCGGCGAATTCCGCTTCGGAACCGATCATACGATTTATCTGCGCCATGCACTAATGGTGATGCAGCGCTTCTCAGACCGTCTTGAATGGGTGACGGAGGGGCCGGAGAGTTTTCAGAACCGCCCATCGGGCTGGCCCGAAACGCGCTATGAAAAGAAAGCGCGCGAAGTCTTCGAGCATGAAGTCTGGTATTTTCGCTACCGCAAACGTTGAATTTGCCTTCGCGGCTCTGCTGCGCCAGACTTGTACCCTAACATAAGGGGGCAAAATGGTAGCGCGGCGACAATTTCTGGCAGGAGTGGCCATCGGCGCGGGAGCGCTTTCGGCTTGCAGTGAGATCACGAACAGTTCGGGCGGTGACCGGATTGCCGCTGCGCTCAATCAAGGTGGTAGGCTGCTAGACGCTGAAGCGCTTGAAGATGCACTCGTCGGCAGCTCCTATCTCGGCACAGGTGGGGGTGGTAGCCTCGCCGACGCGCGTGAATTGATCGCCTCAGACCTGGCGGCAGGTCATCGGTTCAGCGCGATTCCGGTCTCGGGCCTATCTGATGATGACAGGGTCGCCTGCCCTTATGGTTTGGCCAGCCTCGCGCCCACGAGCGAGGACATGCAGGCTCGGCTAGATGCCATAGAAAACCAGGTGGAAGAGCCAGTACAAGCTGCGTTCGAAACGTTGGAGCGGCATCTGGATCAAAAGTTTGCAGCCGTTATTCTGGGTGAGATCGGCCCTCTCAGCCTAGCTGAAGGCCTTTCGATAGCAGCGCGGTTGGGCGTTCCCGCGCTCGATGCCGACACAGTCGGCCGTGCGGTTCCAGAGATCAACCAGCATTCGGTAAAGGTTGCTGGAGTGCCGCTGACGCCGATTGGTGCGGCCACCCCATTTGGCGATGAAATGGTGATCGGCACTCTGGGCGATCCAACTCGCGCAGAAGACATTTTACGGAGCGTAGCCGTCGTCAGCCGCGCTTGCGGCGTCGCGGACTCTCCGATCACGGGTAAGCAGGCCAAGACGAAAGGCACACTTGTTACCGGTAGCCTCTCATTAGCGATATTGATCGGTAAGGCCGTTCGCGAAGCGAAGGCCGCCGGTAATGATCCAATCGAGGCCGCACGCGCGGCCGGCAATGGCTATCTGCTGTTCACTGGCGAGGTCGCAGGTACCGAATGGGCCGATGAAGACGGCTTCCTGCAAGGCAAAGTGACGCTGAATGGAACCGGCGATTTTGCAGGCCAATCGTTCGAAACTGATGTAAAGAACGAGCATCTCGTCGCTCGCCGAGACGGCGTCGTGATCGCGACATGCCCCGACCTCATCAGCCTAATCGACCTTGCAAGCGGCGATGGGGTCGTCAATCCGGGCTATGAAGATGGACAGTCTGTTGCTGTGTTAGGCTTCAAGAGCGATCCGATCTGGCGCAGCGAAGCTGGCCTAGCGGTCTTCAGCCCGCGCTATTTTGGCTATGAAATGGACTACGTGCCGATTGAGGAACTGATTAGCTAAAGCGCTGAAAGCAACGCGGCAACATCAGCTTCATCGTTATAGAGATGCGGCGTCACCCTCAACGAATCCCCGCGCTGCGAAACAAAGATCTGATTGGCCGCCAGCCTTCCGGTTAAACCATCGGGCACGCCTTCAGGAAAACCGAGCGAGAGAAAATGCGGCGCACGCACGCCAAGCGGTGCAGCCGTCAGCCCGAGTTTTGCAGCCTCATGCGCAATCGCCTTGGTCAGCTCACCCAGAGTTTCAGCAATCCTCTCCGCCCCGAATTCAATCAGAAAGTCGAGCCCAGCACTGGCACCAAAAAGCTGCGGCGGATTTGATTTCTCCCCCATGTCAAACCGACGAGCACCGGGCTGAAAATCTTCGCTATAATCAACCAGCCGATTAAAGTCCTCAGAACCGCTACGATTGATCCAATTGTGCTCTAGCGGCAGCCCATCATGATAGCTCGGATCGACATAGAGCATGCCGATCCCATACGGTCCCATCAACCATTTGTAGCTTGCCGCGACCGCAAAATCAGGTCGCACCTTGGCAAAGTCAATTGGCATTGCACCCAATGACTGAGTCAGGTCGAGAACCAGAGCAGCGCCAACCGAACGGCATTTCGCTCCAACGGTCTCCAAATCGACTATGCGTCCATCGGCCCAGTGGCAATTGGGCACCGCGACGATGGCCGTGTCTGGTCCAATGGCATCCAGAACAGCATCGGTCCAAGCGGCGTCTTGATCACGCTGGACCGTCACAACCGTTCCCCCGCATTGCTTGGCCAATTCGCGCCAGACATAGACGTTGGATGGGAATTGATCCGCCAGGGTTACGATCTCTTGCCCGGTTGATAGTGATAGATTGTTGGCCGCAACCGCCAAAGCGTAACTGACCGATGGCACAATCGCCAAATTGTCTGCACCAACATCCATCAACTGCGCCGCGCGGCGCCGAAAATGCTCGCTATGAACAAAGAAGTCAGCCGGACTAATATTCCAAGGTGTCGCCTTTTGTCGCGAGGCGTCTGCCATCGCTCGGACTACATCGTGCGATAGCGGCGCCATATACGCGCAATTGAGGTAGTGCACGTCGCGTGGGATCGAGAAACGATCTCGTTGGCAGGCAATAATACCAGGCATGCAGAGATCTAGCCCACCACGCCTGCGCTCGCGAGAACCGCTAGGGTCAAAACATCCGGCGCAATCGCAGTCATCGGCACAATCTGAACTGGCTTTTCCATGCCAATCAACATTGGCCCAATGGTGTCATTCCCGGCCAGCTCTCTGAGCAATTTTGCGGAAAGATTGGCTGATTGCAGCCCCGGCATAATCAGCACATTGGCAGGCGCAGACAGGCGACTGAACGGATAGAGCTCCATTACCTTGGGATTAAGCGCGGCGTCTGGCGCCATCTCACCTTCATACTCAAAACCAGGATCTTCACGGTCTAGAATTGCAACGGCTTCGCGAATATTGCCAAGCCATTGGCCTGAAGGATTCCCGAATGTCGAGTATGACAGGAAGGCGACCCGCGGTTCATGTCCCATACGCCGTGCTACAGCGGCCGTTTCCTTGGCAATATGAGCTAATTCTTCTGCGCTCGGGCGCTCGTTAATCGTCGTGTCAGCCAGAAATGTTGTGTGGTTTTTGCCGATCATCATATGCACGCCAAACGGCAATGCATCCGGCTTCTTGTCGAGCACCAGATTCACCTCTCGAGCCGTCTGCGCGAATGTCCGCGTTAGGCCAGAAATCATCCCGTCGCCGTGGCCAAGTGCAACCAGTAGGGCCGCAAAGACGTTGCGCTCTTGGTTTACCATTCGGCGCACATCACGCTCTGTGTAGCCTTTGCGCTGCAGGCGTTTGTAGAGGTATTCTACCATCTCAGGGACATGTTCTGAGGTCGCGGAGTTTTGAATCTCAAAACTGCCCGGGTCAGACACCGACAATTGATGCAATTTGTCGACAACAGCCTTCGTGCGGCCGACCAAAACTGGTGTCCCGTATCCGAAATCGCGGAACTGAATGGCCGCGCGCAGCACCACTTCCTCTTCCGCCTCGGCAAACACCATCCGCTTGGGATTGGCTTTCGCTTCGTTGTAGGTGCCCGTGAGGACGGCGGTTGTTGGATTGAGGCGCGATTTCAGCGCATGACGATAGGCGTCAAAATCTTCGATCTTGGCCTGTGCCACGCCAGAATCCATCGCGGCCTTGGCGACAGCGGAAGAAACCACCTCAATCAGACGTGGATCAAACGGCGCCGGAATAATGTAGTCTTTGCCGAACTTTTGGTTCTTGCCGTAAGCGCTGGAAACCTCTTCTGGCACTTGTTTGCGAGCCAGCTCCGCAATCGCATTGGCGGCGGCAATCTTCATTTCTTCATTTATCGTAGTCGCCTGCACATCGAGTGCGCCGCGAAATATGAATGGGAAACCCAGTACGTTGTTTACCTGGTTCGGAAAGTCCGACCGGCCAGTGGCAATGATCGCATCCGGACGCACTGCCTGCGCCTCATTTGGCATGATTTCTGGAACGGGATTGGCCATTGCAAAGATGATGGGTTTATCCGCCATCTTCTTCACCCATTCCGGCTTCAAGGCTCCGGCTGCCGACAGGCCGAGGAAAATGTCAGCACCGACTAACGCCTCTTCCAGGCTCGACGCATCAGTGTCGACGGCATGCGCGCTTTTCCACTGATCCACATTGTCACGTCCCGGAGTGATAGGACCGGTGCGATCACACATAATTACGTTCTCATGAGCAACACCCATTGCCTTGATAAGCGCAGTGCAAGCAATCGCTGCAGCCCCGGCGCCATTGACGACGATCTTTACGTCTTTCACGTCTCGGTCAGTCAAATGACAGGCATTGAGCAACCCGGCAGCGGTGATGATCGCGGTCCCGTGCTGGTCATCGTGCATGACAGGAATGTTCATCCGCTCACGCAGTGCTTGCTCGATAATAAAGCATTCCGGGGCTTTGATATCTTCCAGATTGATGCCGCCAAAGCTCGGCTCCATTAACGCCACCGCTTCAATGAAGGCCTCTGGATCCTCAGTCGCCAGCTCCAGATCGATAGAATCGACATCTGCGAAGCGCTTGAACAGCACCGCCTTGCCTTCCATGACCGGCTTTGAGGCCAATGCCCCTAAATTGCCGAGGCCGAGAATCGCCGTGCCATTTGAGATAACAGCAACCAAGTTTGACCGGGCAGTGTAGCGGGCCGCAAGACTGGGATCAGCAGCGATAGCTTCAACCGGGGCGGCAACCCCGGGTGAATAAGCGAGACTGAGATCACGCTGAGATGCCATTGGCTTTGACGCCACAATTTCAATTTTGCCCGGACGAATTGTCTCGTGATAAAAAAGGGCTTCTCGGGTCGTGAATGTGACTTGCCGGTCATCGGCCATCTGGAGGTCTCCCAAATCGATTTCTACCGTGCGCTTAGCGACCTAACGATGCAAACGATAGGGGAAAGGAGCCTAGGGACCGTTCCGAATCGCTCTACGGGTGTCTAGGCCTAATCCATGGCCGGAAAAACGACACCGATGATGGAGCAATTCCTCGCCCTCAAACAAGAGGCGGGTGATTGCTTGCTGTTCTATCGGATGGGCGATTTTTTCGAGCTGTTCTTTGATGACGCCAAGACTGCATCGGCCATTCTCGATATCGCCCTCACCACCCGCGGTGAACACAGCGGCGAGCCAGTGCCGATGTGCGGCGTTCCAGTGCATTCCGCCGACAGCTATCTGGCCCGTTTGATCAAGGGCGGCTGCCGGGTCGCGATTGCCGAGCAGGTGGAAACACCAGAAGAAGCCAAAATAAGGGCTAAGAAGGAAGGCACTCCTTCTTCCAAGGCGCTCGTAAAACGCGACATCGTCCGCTTTGTGACGGCTGGAACGCTAACCGAAGAGGCCTTGCTTGAACCGCGCAATGCCAATTTGCTCGTCGCACTGGCCGATGTCCGCGGGGCGATCGGTTTGGCCAGCTGCGACATCTCAACGGGCATAATGGTCTTAGAAGAATGTACACCAGATATGCTGGGTGCATATTTGGCACGGCTTGGCGCGAACGAAATTGTTGCACCGGAAAGCTGGACGCATGGACCAGATGAAATCACGCCTCGGTCGAAAGGTGATTTTTCAAGCGACGATGGTTCGGACCGGCTGCGTAAGCTTCATGGCGTTGCGACATTGGATGGGTTTGGGGATTTCTCGCGCGCTATGCTGGCGGCGGCGGCTGGCCTGATTGCCTATCTCGAGCATGTAAGTCGCGGCAATCTGCCTATGCTCCTCCCGCCAGTCTCACGGCGCGGTGCCGAAGGCATGGTGATGGACGAGGCGACCCGCGCGAGCCTAGAAATCTTGCAATCTCAAGATGGCTCGCGCAGCGGCAGCTTGATCGCGGCAATCGACCGCTGCGTTACCGGAGCCGGCGCTCGGCAATTGGCAGAAGACTTAGGCTCACCTCTGCTTGACCAATCCGCAATTGAAGAGCGGCTATCCTTAGTTCAATTCTGGCATGGCCAACCGATTGACCGCGCAGACCTGCGCGAGGCCTTGCGCGCACTGCCGGATATTGGCCGCGCCTTGGGCCGAGTAGTAGCTGGCAGAGGAAGCCCGCGAGATTTGGGTCAGGTGCGAGATGGCCTCAGAGATGCCCGACTGCTTCATGAGACGCTGATAAAGCAAAGCGATCACCCAAGCCTGCTGAAGCAGCTCATGCCATGCCTAGCCGGTCACAGCGCCTTAGTAGATTTGCTAACAAATGCGCTTGTTGCGGCCCCTCCGACAGAGCGATCTGGGGGTGGATATATCGCGGATGGTTACGACGCAGGGCTGGACGAGCTGCGACAAGTCTCTGGCAATGCGCGCAAGGCGATTGCCGCAATGGAGGCGAGATACCGCGAAGAGACAGGAATTGCCTCGCTCAAGATCAAACACAACGGCGTGCTCGGCTATTTCATTGAGGTGCCTAGCCGGCATGGCGATGCTTTGATGGAGCAAAACAGCGGCTTTACCCACCGGCAAACGATGAAAGGGGCCGTGCGGTTTAATTCGGTGTCGCTGCACGAAGAAGCAACCCGAATTGCTGAGGCTGGCGGACGCGCATTGACAGCGGAAGAAGCGCATTTTGAAGAGCTGACTGGCGCGGTGATCGCCTCACAGCAAACCATTGCGCAAACTGCAGCAGCGCTGGCCCGAATTGATGTAGCAGCGGGCCAGGCGGAGCGCGCAGCAGAGGGCGATTGGTGCAAGCCTGAGATCGTCGATACGACCGAACTTGCGATCACCGCTGGCCGCCATCCTGTCGTAGAAGCTGCTTTGACCAAGACCAATGATCGCTTTGTCGCTAATGATTGCAACCTGGCGCGGCAAGACCGCCTGTGGTTGATTGGCGGACCCAATATGGGCGGTAAATCGACCTTCCTGAGGCAAAACGCGCTGATCATTTTGATGGTACAGGCGGGCGGTTATGTCCCAGCACAAGCAGCCAGAATTGGGCTAGTCGACCGGCTGTTCAGCCGCGTCGGCGCTTCGGACAATCTCGCAAGGGGCCGTTCAACCTTTATGGTGGAGATGGTCGAAACCGCTGCGATCCTCTCGCAAGCTACTGAGCGCAGCTTTGTCATCCTTGATGAAGTGGGCCGCGGAACGTCCACCTACGACGGTTTGGCGCTCGCATGGTCCGTCGTTGAGGCAGTGCATTCCAAGATTGCTTGCCGCTGCTTGTTCGCCACCCATTACCATGAGCTTGCTCGGCTAGCCGATAGCTGTGAAGCACTGTCTTTGCACCATGTGAAAGCGCGCGAATGGAAGGGTGATTTGGTACTCCTACACGAAGTATCAGAAGGCCCTGCGGATCGTTCTTATGGTCTTGCTGTGGCCAAATTGGCCGGCGTCCCGGCTCCGGTCGTAAAGCGAGCCAAGCAAGTGCTGCAAAAACTGGAGGCGGCCCGGGCAGAAACTGGAGGCATCGCCGCTGGGCTGGGTGAATTGCCGCTGTTCGCGAATGCAGCCCAGACGGATGAACCCGGAGAACTCGAAGCTGGCGATATCCTGAAAGAGAAGTTGGAAGGCGCTGATCTTGATGCCTTATCGCCTCGGGAAGCGCTTGATTTTCTGTACCATCTCAAAAACGAGTTGACGTCTACCAAACCTTAACCAAGTTCGGGTATCGCTCACCCATTATGGCGATATTCGAGAACTACAAACCCGTCTTGGCCTTTGCCGCGATCGTTGTTGGCGGCGTGGCGATTTTTGGGAGCTCACTTTCCGCAGACACTAAGGGTTCAGCAAGAGATAACGAGCAAAGCGAGATTGGCTCGGACTTACCACCAATACCTGCGGACCAGCGAGCATCTAGCCCAGTACCAAACGAACAGCCGGTAATTGGGGATTTTGCCTCTGACGCAGAGCTAATCGATAACGCCAACGGGTTTGATCCATCGCCTGCTCCCTCTCTTCAGGCGAGCGGCGCGGATGCATACACTCAGTCAAGCCCATCTGGGCCATCGAGCTCTAATGGCAACAGCGGCCCCGTTCGCATTGAAGAAGTTCAAAATATTCAAGAGATCACAGAGTAACTCAGCAGCTATCTTGCGGCACAGTCTCCTGACTTGCCCAGCGAGCCAACACAGACTTAACCTTCGCTGATTTTGGCGACACTGCGTGACATCCATTTATCGCGTCGGAACCGGCGCCTCGCCTGTATAATCATAAAAACCGCGTCCGGTTTTGCGGCCCAGCCAACCTGCCTCGACATATTTTACGAGCAGCGGCGCTGGGCGATACTTTGTATCGCGCGTCGTTTTGTAAAGCACCTTGATGATATCAAGGCATGTATCAAGCCCAACGAAATCTGCGAGTTGCAAGGGTCCCATGGGATGGTTGAGACCTAGTCGACACCCTTTATCGATGTCTTCAATACCGGCAGTTGACTGGCCCAGGACAAACACAGCCTCATTAATCATGGGCAGCAGTATGCGGTTTACAACGAAGCCTGGCTCATCCTGGCTCAGCACCACTTCTTTGCCTAAACCTTCAGCAAATGCCGTGATTTGATCGGTTGTATCCTGTGAGGTCGCAAGCCCAGGGATAACCTCAATCAGACCCATCACCGGCACAGGATTGAAGAAATGCAACCCGATAAAACGCTCTGGATCGGGCGAATAATTCGCCATACGCGTTATCGGAATAGAGCTTGTATTGCTGGCCATGATCGCATCGCCAGCCAGAACTTTGCCAGCGCGCTCAAAGATAGCTTGCTTGATCGCCTCTTGCTCAGTCGCGGCCTCAATAATCAGCCCTGCTTCGGCCATAGGCGCGTAATCGCCAATTGGCGTGACCTTGGTGAGCACGGTTTCAGCAGCATCTGCTTCAATCTTTCCGCGCCCAACCAGTTTTACAAGGGCCTTTTCAATAGCGGCTTTACCAGCTTCAGCGCGAGCCAAATCCACGTCGGATAGCATAACCGGCATGCCATGCTGAGCAATGGTTTGAGCAATGCCAGTGCCCATCTGCCCGGCTCCAATAACCGCTATCGTCCGCATGAAAAATCCCTTCGCAAGTGCAGCAAAGAGCGCGTGTTAGCGGTGCAAATCCCGCTTGGCTAGCGATTAGCTCCCGGCACCCATTTAACATCGGCGCGGCCATTGTCGTTGAGCACTCGGGCCAGCACGAACAAACAGTCGGACAGTCGGTTGATATAGGCAAGCGCTGATGGGTTCACAGCATCATGTTCTGATAGTCGGGTCATCGCCCGCTCAGCTGCACGAGCCGAAGCTCGGGCGACGTGAGTGCGCGCGGCTGCTTCGCTGCCACCGGGCAGCACGAAGCTGGTCAATGGTTCTAGCTCTTCATTGAGGCCGTCAATCTGATCCTCAAGCCAGGTCACTTGAGCAGGAACGATCCGAAGCACCATTTCCGACGGCGTGAAATCACCGGCTTCGCTTGGAGTCGCGAGGTCAGCGCCGAGATCAAAAAGATCGTTCTGAGCCCGTGTAAGGAGTTGCTTATACGGCCCCTCAGCCAAATGGCATGCGGCAAGACCAATCGCGCTGTTCGTTTCATCCACGCGGCCAATGGCTGAAATTCGTGCCGAGTGCTTTGCCGCACGCGATCCATCGACTAGACCGGTGGTGCCGTCATCCCCGGTGCGGGTGTAAATCTTGTTGAGTTTTACCACGTCTCTTTGCGCCCCTGGGCCGGCCTACCGTGCCACAACCAAAATGATCGCCACGACCAGAATGGCCAGCGCCTGATATTTGATCCGTGCAAACATCGCTTTGTTTTGAAGCAATTGCATATCGGTGGCGGTCTCGCCCTCGCCCGTCTCCAGGTCGATCTTCGTCGTTTTAAGAAATGCGATAATACCGCGAACGAGCGACACAAGCACCAGAACGCTCAAGACGGCCAGAACAGCTATGAGAAAATATGTCATGCGCAGTATTTAGGCGCTTTCCAGTGAGATACCACCCGGCAAACGTTGCAACCGCAATTGCTCTGCCAGCAAGAGGCCGTCCGCGCCCTGCTCTCGCATGTCGGCCAGCGAAGACGAACCGCGCCGTTTTGCAAGCTTCTTGCCTTGCTCGTCGAGCAAGAGTTTATGATGATGCCAACGCGGCACTGGCAGTTCGAGAAGCTCTTGCAAAAGACGGTGAATATGAGTCGATGAAAAGAGGTCAGAGCCGCGAGTGACCAAAGTCACTCCGTCTGCTGCGTCATCCAAAGTCGCAGCCAAGTGATAGCTGGCGGGTTCATCCTTGCGCATGATCACGACATCGCCGAAATCGCGCGGATCGACCATCACCGATCCGACATGTTCATCCGTCCAGATCAATTCGCCGACGCCTGCCATTGCTTTGTTCAGATCGAGCCGCAGGCAATGCGGTTTCTCCAGATCGAGATCGTCTCGCCCCTTGCAAGTCCCGGGATAAAGGCCGCTTTGAATGCCAGCTGCCTGCTGCGCGCGCTGAATCTCTGATCGCGTGCATATACATGGATAGAGGAACCCTTCGTCCTTCAATTTCTGCGCAGCAGCCCGATAGCTTTCAATCCGCTGTGACTGTGGGGTCACTTCCTGCCAATCGAGCCCAAGCCATTCGAGATCACGCCGGAATTCATCCACCAGCTCTGTCCGCGACCGGGCACCGTCAATGTCCTCAATCCTCAGCAAAAATGTGCCTCCGGCTGCCTTAGCCAGATCATGCGCAATAATAGCCGAAAAGGCATGGCCAAGGTGCAAGTGACCGTTGGGGCTAGGGGCAAATCGTGTGACAATCATCGCAGCTTTCCACTGCCACAGTGGAGGAAGAAGCGCGATACCACCCAAAATCCTTGTGGAAACCCAGCACGTCATGGGTTTGACTATTTCACGTGCCACGGCATTCTCATGGCAATCGGAAAGGATCACGAGTGTGTTCAAAGCCGAATTGATGGAGCGAGTGGCGCGGTTTCGCAGCGCCGACGAAGACCCGACATGCAATCCGTCGGCATGCCCCGCGCTCGTGCTCAACGCGGATTACACCCCGCTGTCTTATTACCCTCTGAGTCTGTGGCCTTGGCAAACTGCGATCAAGGCGGTGTTTCTAGACCGGGTAGATATTGTCGCGAGCTATGACCGCGAGGTTCATTCCCCTTCGCTGGACATGAAGATTCCGAGTGTCATCGCACTTAGGCAATATGTTAAGCAAAGCGAGTTTCCCGCCTTCACACGGTTTAATCTGTTCCTGCGTGACCGATTTCAATGCCAATATTGCGGGCAAGGTCAGGGGCCTGGACAGAACCTGACCTTCGATCATGTCATCCCGCGCCGTCTGGGCGGTAAGACGACGTGGGAGAACATCACCACTGCTTGTGCACCGTGCAATATGAAGAAGGGCGGCCGCACACCGAAACAGGCGCATATGAGCCTGATGATGAAGCCAATTCGGCCGACAAGCTGGCAATTGCAGCAATATGGCAAAATGTTCCCGCCCAACTATCTGCATGAGACATGGCGAGATTGGCTCTATTGGGACATCGAACTGGAAGCTTAACGCCCGTTTTCTTGGCTTTGTTCTAACCTTCAATCACCCGAGTCTCCGGGTGATGTGCGTCGAGATGCTTGATAATGATGCGCAGATTCTTCGAGTTCGAGCGGTAGAGAAAGTCAGCTGCGTCCCCAACTACCGGCAACAAACCAATAGCGGTATCGAATGCGACGTTCACGCCCATACGCCAAAGCTTCCACTTTGGAATTTTAAGGTTGCGCGCTTCCCAAATAATATAGGCACCAAGAGCGGTGGTAACCAGATCACCGATAACCGGGATCAAACCAACAATCGCATCCAGACCAATGGGCATATTGACGCCTGGCACGCGAAAAGTGCGCTCCAGAAGGTTTTCCATCGCGACCACGCGTTGCCGCACAGAACCGGGATCCGTGCCAGTTGGTAGGGCGAAATTTATCGCCTGTGGTCGTTCAGGCCCATCCATAGTGTCTCTCCTTACCCCCTAAATGGTGGGTTGAGAGAGCGGGAACAAGGGGTGCACGCCCCATTGGTTGGGCTGGTAGGCGTTAACAGTGCCCCGAACCAGGGACCAACGCACGGGCACACCAAGCGGAATAAACACCTCCTCCGCAACCATTATCGCGTGCGCTTGCGCCAGCAACAACGCCTTTTCACGCGGGTCGCGCGCGGTCAGCGACTGCGCCACCAATTGGTCGGCTGCTTCGGAACATAGCCCAATTTCAAGCTCGCAATTGAATTGATTGAGATACCAACGGGGCGAGGAATAGCGCGCCAGCCGGTCTCTCAACTCCAGGTCAGCGCCCGTGCCAGGCTCCATCTTGATCAGCCGAAGGCCCACGGTCTCCCAATCTGCCGCCAATTGATTGAACAACAAATCACCGCCTAGCCCAGAGGGCAGCGCGACGCGCAAAACGGCCTCTGCGCCGTTCTCGGTTTCCCAACTGGTAATCCGGCGAGATGCAACACTGCGGCGCTGAGCTAGTGTTAGGTCTTGCCACCGCTCATCACCGGTGGTGACAGGCTTAAGCAAATCCAACGGCACCACCCAGCTGGTCGATTGCCATCCACCCAGACTGAACGGCTCGATCAAAGCATCCCGATCAATCGCCATCGACAGTGCTTCTCGCAAAGCGGGCGTTGCCAAGACGCCATCGTCATTGCGGATCGCAAACCCAAACAGGCCGGCCGCCGGATCGACCCGAATATTTCCGCGTGACAGCGGGCCCAGCTGCGCCAATGGGAAGCTGACCAACTGGCCATTTAGCAGAATATCAACATCGCCATTGGAGAACGCGGCCACTGCACGCTGTTCTGACATGGCGCGCACAAGGATCGGCCGAGCGTTTTCTTCCCAATCCTGGCGGGCGGGCAGGCCTCGCTCCTGAGGCGGCAAGGCATTCAAACGAGCAAGAAGCGGGGTCTCTTCATCGCTGGAGACGATCATCGGTCCCATCCCGCTGCCCTCGCGCACAAAGCCAAGCTCTGGCTGGGCCATGAGCCTGAGGAACTCAGGCATCGGACTGCTCAATCGTATTTCGATCACCCGACCGGTCATGGCCCGGACTTCAGTGATTTTTGCTAAATCGAGGCCGAGTGACGTACCCTCTAAGCGGCGCAGGAGATCGCGCAGTTGGAGTCTTATGCCCTGGGCTGTAATCGCCTCACCATCCGGCCAAGTCGCTTCTCGCAAACGAAAAATATAGCTCAACCCATCGTCAGTGACGATCCAGCGTTCTGCAATTGCCGGGAGAATTTGACCGGATGGGTCGAGTGCAACCAAGCCTTCATGAGTCGATGCGCGCAAATGCTGAGCGGCAGGTGATAGGCGAACACCTTGCTGCAGCAGGCTCTTCGGCTCGCCAATGATCACCACTTTAACCGGCCCGTCGTCCGCCGAGGGACCACAGGCCAAAAGCGCCAAAAAGAAGGGGAAAAGCAGCAAGACTCGCATCATCCCCGCGAGCCTATCAGGTTGTTTCCCGTTGGTCAGCGTTGAAGCCGACGGAAATCCTCAGACCTTGCGAAAATCCCGTGGATCAGGAGCCGACGGCGCTTTACGCGTATGAGCAGTGCTCAAGCCCGCAGTGTCTGATTGATCGTCACCGTTGGCCGGCTTGCGTGCAGATTGGGAATCAATTTCCTCATCGAAGGCGATACCAAAACGGTCATCTTGAACCCAAGCGACAGTTCCCGTCACAGAGCCAATATTTTTCAGCTCAATGTCCAACCGATTGCCGGGTTGAACGCGCAAATTGCCTTCGCCCATCATGCCGCCATCGGACAAGTTGCGCACGCGTATACGGTGCGTGTCCCCTGCCTGCTCCACACGAATACCGGCGAGCAGAAAGAGACTGTCTCGCGACACGCTCCTAGTTTCAACACCAGTCATTCTAAGAAGTCTCCTGTGCCCACCACAAACAAAACTGCCATTCCATCGGCTCTTACGTCGCCACAATAGCGCGCAGAGCATTGTCTACTGTCTCGCGGGCTATGCCGCAGTGCCTAATGATTGTTTAACAGGCGCGCAGGAGCAGCCTTGAAAACGCACGCGTCCCAATCTGGCACTTGTTCCAAGCCGTTCGTTAGCCTGGCTGATCAGTCGTCGCGGGAAATTTTCTCTTTGCGCTCGTGCGCTTCTTGCGCCTCAACGGTCATGGTCGCGACAGGTCGGGCAATTAGTCGCTTCAATCCGATCGGATCGCCCGTTACTTCACAATAGCCATATTCGCCCTCGTCGATCCGATGCAGAGCGGATTCAATCTTGGCCACTAGCTTGCGCTGACGGTCGCGAGTGCGCAGCTCAATGCCCCAATCCGTCTCGCTAGATGCACGATCATTGAGATCAGCTTCTCGGATTGGGCCGTCTTGTAAAGACTGGAGTGTTTGATCAGCCGCATCGCGGATCGATCGTTTCCACTCAAGCAGCAGCATACGAAAATAGTTCTGCTGCTGCTCGTTCATATACTCTTCGTTATCGCTGGGCACGTAGCCCGGCTCGAGCATACTCTTCGCTTTTGCGAGAATATCAATATCGTCAGTCGACGCAGTGGCCATGTGGTCCTCTTACCCCAATCACTTTCGGCGAGACTGTCCAATTCGCTAAGCGCGGAATTTCCAAACGCTTGGCCGGCCCCCTAAGTCAACGCATTGAGCGCGCCTATAGGCTTGCAGTCTGAGACGCACAAGCGGCTTTCCCCACCCCAGTGTCATCACGAGACGTAAAATACTGGATCTCACGCATTTCGTGCCGCTTGATCACAAAAATTAACGTCGTCGTTAACCAATTGTTGACCACGAGTAGCGAGGACATGGTTAAGCGAGCCAGCCGGGGGGTGTTGGTTTCGTGATTAACGGGGTAACCAAATTATGGAACTTAAACCTATCACTGGCGGCGTAGCCACCGAACTGGACACGGATCTAAACAATGGGATCCTTGCCGATTATCTGGCGGCGGCATCTCAAGGCGACATTTCAGCGCATTTTGATCTGGGTGTTTCCTTTTCAACCGGCAGCAATGGTGCTCAATGCGACCTTATTGAAGCCCACAAATGGTTTAATCTTGCCGCTGCGCAGGGTCATGAAGAGGCCGCATGGTGCCGCGCAGACATTTCTGACGAAATGACCGCTCGCGAAATCGCAGAGGCTCAGCGTCGTGCGCGGCAATGGCTGTCAGAAACACGCCGCCAAGCTGCCTAGTTTTGCTTGAAGGGCGTGCGCCTGTCCAACAGGACTTGATCGGTCGCCACGCCATCGCGCTCGCGCTCTAGGAAGTCCGCGACCGCGTCACGAAAACCAGGGTCGGCAATCCAATGCGCCGACCAAGTTTGCACTGGTTCATAACCACGGGCGAGCTTGTGGCCTCCTTGCGCACCGGCTTCAACCCGATCGAGACCGCGCTCGATCGCAATTTCGATTGCTTGGTAATAACACAGCTCAAAGTGCAGGAAACGCACATCACGCGCGCATCCCCAATAGCGGCCATAAAGCGCATCCTGGCCGATGAAATTAAGCGCGCCTGCTATTGGCATCCCCTCGTCCAGTGCGAGGATCATGACCAGCTGGTCGCCCATCCGCTCCTGCAGCAGCGTAAATGCCTCGCGCGTTAGATAGGGCACGCCCCATTTGCGCGCACCAGTGTCTTGATAGAACAGCCAGAAGGCATCCCAATGCTCTGGCTTTATGTCGTCTCCGGAAAGCCTAGAGATTTGCAGGCCTTTCTGCGCCGCTGCCCGCTCCTTGCGCAGGTTTTTGCGCTTGCGGGACGAGAGGGCATCCAGAAAATCATCAAAGGTGCTGTAGCCGCGATTGATCCAATGGAACTGCAAATCGCTTCGCTTCAACCAGCCAGCATCCTCGAACAGCGGCAATTGCGCTTGATCGATGAAGGTCGCATGCGCTGAGGACAATCCATTTTGCTCGCACACCAATTCAGCGCCCTTGAGCAGATGCAGAGCCAATGAGGGATCGGACAACAGCAAGCGTGGCCCCGTCGCAGGGGTAAATGGCGAGGCAATCTGAAGTTTTGGATAATAACGCCCGCCAGCGCGCTGATAGGCGTCGGCCCAGGAATGATCGAACACATATTCGCCCTGGCTGTGGCCTTTGGCATAGCTCGGCATGGCGGCGAGCAGTTTGCCATTCTCGTCAGTCATCGCGATTGGCACCGGATCCCAGCCGGTGCCGTCGCCCACGCTACCAGAATCCTCCATGGCGGTAAGGAATTCATGGCTGACAAAAGGATTTCCGCTGGGGTCAAGCGCGTTCCATTCAGCCACATCGAAAGAGCCAACGCTTGGCGCCAACCGCACGGTCAACTCAGTATCGCTCACGCGATCCCCTCGCCCTCAGCGATCGGTGCGTCGATCAATCCCTGCGATTGTTCGCGCAATTCCTTGCTGCGAATGGTCCAGCTAAGCAGTGGACGCCGTGCCGCTCGCCAAGTCTCGCATAGCGCATTGGGCAAATCGCGAATATCCATCGCGAGAAAATCTGGCTGAGCCTGCTCGAGCGCGCCGGGTTGCCGCCACACACCCAGAAACCCAAGGTCCAGCGTGTCTGTGCAGACCAGGCCCCGGATTCTTTCAGAATCATGTTCGGCAAACCATTGGCCGACGCGCGGATCGAAGCTCATGATCGCATGATCACCCGCATAATCTGCTAATGCAGCGCTTACACATTCACATGTTAGATCAACGTCATAACCAGGTTTGGATTTGATCTCGATCAGCAGTGGAACCTGGCCGCCAATGATTGCCAGAAACCGAGCTAGCGGGACGGGGTGCTCATGCGTCCCTAACAGGCGCAGCTGGGTAAACTCGCCCATATTGAGCGCGCTTGTATCACCCTCTTGGTCCGTCAAACGAGCGAGCTCCCAATCATGGAAAACCATGGGTGCGTTATCGCGGCTGCGCTGGATATCGCATTCGATGCCCATGCCTGCCGCGATGGCCGCCTTCGCCGCAGCAACTGAATTTTCGGGCACTCCTGGCCCATGTAGTCCGCGGTGGGCGTAAGCCCACTCAGTTAGCCAACGCGGAGCGCTGCGCTCACTCACTGGCAATGGCGATAATCGCATCCACCTCAACCACTGCGCCCAGCGGCAGGGCCGGAACACCGACGGCTGCGCGGGCATGGCGGCCAATGTCACCAAACACCTCTTGCATCAGATCAGAAGCGCCATTGGCGACCTTCGGCTGGTCTGTGTAATCCGGTGTGCAACTGACGAATGCGCCGAGCTTTACGACCCGCGACACGCGCTCCAGATCGATCCCGGCCGCTTTGAGCTGCGCCAAAATCATCAGGCCGCACGCTCGCGCCGCCGCCTGACCATCTTCAAGCGAAACATCATCGCCCAACCGGCCGGTCACAAGCTCTCCTGCAACAAAAGGCAATTGGCCGGAGACATGTGCAAACCCGCCCTGCAATACGACCGGAACATAGCTCGCAACGGGTGCAGCGGCCTCAGGCAATGTGATGCCAAGCTCCTTCAGACGGGCTTCGATGCTCATAGTGTTTCCTCTTTCAAACGCTCTAACAACCACGGTAACGCCCGCGACCACTCATCGATCCTCGCATTGGCGTGACCGGCCTTGTGCGCGCAATCAATATGCGGCGCGATCATAGGCTCTCCGCACAAATGCAGTCGCACTGTGTCCGGCACCACTTCGGATGCGGATGCATGATGCTGCGCCAAATCATCAATGAAAATCGCCCGGCTAGGCGAATATTCCGCCAAAATAGATTGCAGTGCGGGGCCTTTCGGACCCTGATTGGTGAACACGCGGGCATTGAGACCGTGCGTCGCCAATTGTTGAGCGCGGTGATCGCGTCGCTCATCGACCAGATTGGTCAGGATCACCACATCAGCCTGTTCTGACAAACGATTGAGGCCCTCGACCGCTCCCGCAATCGGCATTTGGCTGTCCATTTCGGTGTCGAAGAAGCCGCCCAGAAACCGCCAGATCTCCTTTTGATCAAGCACATCACCGCTGTCCTGCCAGCGCAAAGCGGTGGCGAAGCTGTTGCCTTCCAGCTCGAAATCCACACCCTGGCTGCTTTCCAGCCATTCTTTGAACGGCGCGACCATGTGGAGGATCACTTCGTCGCAATCGCTTATGATAAGAGGCCGGCTCATGATGCGAGCTCCTGGCGGGCAGCAATCAATTCCTCAGGCGTCACGGCGAGCGCCTCTGCCGCCCGGATCAGGTCAGGTTCGTGGTTTGCGAGAAAATCAAAAACCGAGGCTAGAACTGTGGGATCATTCAATCCGCCGCGCAAAGTATCAGCATCAAGCCCGGTCAAATCGAGGTAGCGTTCCGCGCGTTCGTTGTCCTCCAGCACCCAGCCCAGCACCGCCAAGGCAAGGGTTTGCGGGCTGAGTTCTTGTACTGCGCCGTCATGAATAGATGGATTTTGAATTGTCGTAGCCTCTTTGTCGGGTTAATCAGCCCACTTCGGGGGAGCATCGGTCAGTGGCAAAGCGAATCTTGGTTGTCGAGGATAATGACCTCAATCGAAAACTGTTCTGCGACGTGTTGAAGGCAAACGGCTTTGAAGTCGAGCCTGTCGCAGATGGCGATCAGGTGCTTGAAATGGCGCGTGGAACCGCTCCCGATCTGATCATTATGGATATTCAGCTGCCCGGAATTTCCGGTGTGGACCTAATCGAGGCGGCCAAGCGTGACACCTCGCTGTGCGAGATACCGGTCCTGGCCGTTACGGCCTTTGCCGGAAAGGGTGACGAAGAGCGGATCCGCTCGGCAGGTGCCGCCGGTTATCTGGCAAAGCCCGTTTCGATCATGCCGTTTATGAACGCGGTCAAAGCCTTGGTTTGACGCCAGAACAAAGCACTTGCACCGCCTAACCGATCAGCTTGAATTCTCGAAATTGAAGGCCAAATGGCGGTGAAGCGGCAATGATTTGAGCCGTTTGCCCCCGAGAAATGGCTTCATATGGGCTGGTCTGCGATTCCAAATACCTCTAGACCTTTCCCCGAAGCTGAAATTGCACCCAGAAAGTGAGCGCCAACACCATGGATTCTGCCGCAGTTGATGAGCGTATCCGCGCCTTGATCGAGCCCTTCAACAAGAAGGGCGTCACTATCGAAGACGCAACCACGTTTGCCGGTGATCTTGAGTTCGATAGCCTAACCGTGATGGACTTCGTCGCGGAGATTGAGGACGAATTCGACATCATCATAAGCATGAACCAACAGGCCGAAATCGAAAATTACGGCCAGCTGGTCGCTGCTGTGCACAAAATGCAGGATAGCTGATATAGGCTTTGCCCATGACTGAGACCCTTACCGATGTCGCGCCATCAGGCGATCTGCTGTCCAAGTTCGACGACCTTATCCAGACGCGTGAAACGCTGCTCGCGAGCGGCATTGAAGACCCTTTCAATCTCGTCATGGAAAAGGTCCTCTCGCCGACCACCGCGATCTGCAACGGGCGCGAGACAATCTTGCTCGGCACCTACAATTATATGGGCATGACGTTCGATCCTGATGTGATCGATGCGGGCAAGCAGGCCTTGGCTGATTACGGCTCAGGCACAACGGGTAGCCGCGTTCTCAACGGCACTTATCAAGGTCACCGAGAATGCGAAGATGCATTGCGTGAATTTTACGCGATGGATCACGCGATGGTTTTCTCGACCGGTTACCAGGCCAATCTCGGGATCATCGCCACTCTAGCCGGAAAGGGCGATTACATTGTCCTTGATATCGACAGTCATGCCTCGATTTGGGATGGCTGCGCGATGGGCAATGCTGAAGTTGTTCCGTTCAAGCACAATGACGTCGAAGCGATGGAAAAGCGCCTACGCCGGATTCCTGAAGGCGCTGGCAAGCTCGTCATCCTCGAAGGCGTTTATTCGATGCTGGGCGACGTTGCCCCGCTAAAAGAAATGGTTGCGATCGCGAAGAAATATGACGCGATGGTGCTGGTCGACGAAGCGCACTCAATGGGCTTTATTGGCGAAAACGGCCGCGGCGTTTGCGAAGAGCAAGGCGTGATCGACGATGTTGACTTCATCATCGGCACATTTTCGAAAAGCGTCGGGACGGTTGGCGGCTTTTGTGTGTCCAATCACCCCAAGTTTGACATCATGCGGCTTGTTTGCCGTCCCTATGTCTTCACCGCCAGCCTGCCGCCCAGCGTAGTAGCAACCGCAGCGACCTCCATTCGCAAGCTGATGCATGGCGCGAACAAACGTGCTCACCTTTGGGAAAATTCCAAACGGCTCCACGGCGGTCTGACTGACTTTGGTTTTGAGCTTGGCACCGGTAAGCCGCAAAGCGCAATCGTGGCCGTCATCATGCCCGATCTTGAGCGCGGTGCGGCCATGTGGGAAGCGCTGTTGAAAGAGGGACTCTACGTCAATCTGGCGCGCCCGCCAGCAACACCGGCGAATATGACCTTGCTGCGCTGTTCGCTATGCGCTGAACATTCGGCGGAGGAAGTCGAAACCATCCTCGGCATGTTCGAACGCGCCGGCAAGGCAATGGGCATTATCTAAGCGCTAAGCGCGCACTTCGGTTGCGTTGTCGCAGGCGTTCACCTCGCCTTCGTTTTCGCTGCCTGCAAGCTGCGTGAACACAAAGAAGCCGCCGACCACCAGAATGACGAAGGCCGTTGTGACCCAGCCAAGGTACTTGTCGATGACAGCCTTGATGGGCGCTCCAAATAGCTGGAAAAGCACACCAACGATCATGAAAATGAGCGCCCGCCCAGCAACGGCGGCGAGCGTGAACGTCACCAGATTCATCTCGATAAAGCCGGCTGTAATTGTCATCAATTTGAACGGGACCGGTGTGCCGGCGGCAAAGAAGACGGCCAAGCCGCCCTGCTCGCGAATGTAGCATGCCGCAACCGGGAAGCTCTCTGTGAGGCCAAGCAAGCCAATCACCCAAGAGCCCACGGCGTCGTATAAGAAGTATCCGATCGCATAGCCAAACAGTCCGCCAAGCACCGATGAGACCGTAGCGACAACGGCAAACCGGATCGCCTTTTTTGGTTCAGCAAGGCACATCAGCCCGAGCAGTGGATGCGGCGGAATCGGAAAGAAGCTCGACTCGATGAAGCAGAAAAACGCCAGCCACCACACAGCCTTAGGGTGAGCGGCCTTGTCCATGGTCCAATTGTACAGACCGCGCAGCAGTTTCATCATGAGCTTGAGTATCTTTCGCCAGTTCGCGCCCGAGTGATTATTGGCGCTTAGCCGCGCTGTAGAGAGGACGCAACTGAGATTAAATAACCTATTTGGTACTTTTATATTGACATTGTCACGATCTTTGGTTAGAAAAAATCAACATCGCGATAGTGTGAGTCGAGACGAGGGGTTGAAACAAACTTCAGATCAACTCCTGCGACTTTTCTATGTCGGTCTCCTCTAGCATTTCAGCTTCAGCCAAGCCGAGTGGAGACCAAAGATGCCTGATAATTTACGTCCAGATCGGCGTGGCCAGAAAAAACGCCCGCGAATAAATCCGCACTGGCGAGATCGATTTATTGAGCATCTCGCACAATCCTCGAACGTCAGCCGCTCGGCTGAGTTTGCCGGAGTATCAAACAGCCATGTTTACCGTACCCGGACCAACGAGCCTGAATTTGCCCGCCGCTGGCTCGCCGCCCTGTGGGAAGGATATGAACACTTGGAAATGGAAGTCTTGCGCCGATTGCGCGAAGGAGACCAGCAAGCAGGTGATGCATCAAAGTATGACTTCGCCAATGCCATCAGGCTGCTAAATGCACACCGCGACAACGCTGTCAGAGCGCAAGCGGAACAGCGCAATGTCAGTGCGGCTGAAATTCGCGGATCGATTGACCGCAAGGTCGAGGAGATCCGGCTCAGAATACAGCAGGAACGGGCCCGAGAAGCGAAAAAGACGTGATTGAGCAACATGATTGGCTGGCGGACGCTCCAGCCATTGCTCGCGAAGAACTGAGCCGCGCGCTCAACTCTCGGGAACGCGCGGAATTTGCGTATCACTGGGGCTTCTTTGCGCGGCTTGCACAATTGCCACCCGAAGGTGAGTGGCGCATCTGGCTAATCCTGGCTGGACGCGGTTTTGGCAAAACTCGTGCTGGATCGGAATGGGTACGATCAATCGCCGAAGGGAATTCTCAAGCGCGGATCGCATTGGTCTCGTCTTCGTTGGCCGAAGCACGCGCTGTTATGGTTGAAGGGGAAAGCGGGATTATCGCCTGCTGTCCACCGGAACGCAGGCCTGTTTTTGAACCTTCGCTTAGGCGACTGCGCTTCCCCAATGGAGCGCAAGCACAGCTGTTCTCTGCCGCTGAACCTGAATTGCTCAGAGGACCTCAGCATACCCATGCATGGTGTGACGAGGTCTGCAAATGGCCGCTTGCTCACGAGCGCGCAACGCGGTGTTGGGACAATCTATTGATGGGCCTGAGGCTCGGCAGTGACCCGCGAATTGCGGTAACCACGACGCCGCGCAGCGTGCCACTGATCACGCGAATATTGGAGCAGGAGGAGAGCGGGGAGGCAGTGGTCACTCGCGGTTCGACCTATGAAAATTCGACAAACTTACCGCAACGTTTCCTCGCCGCGATTGAGGGAGAATTTGCGGGCAGCCAGCAGGCACGGCAAGAAATCGATGGCGAACTCCTGACCGATATCGAGGGTGCGCTGTGGACGCGATCGATGGTCGAACACTCCCGGGAAAAGGGCGAAAGACCAGATGATGCAAGAGTGGTGGTCGCGGTCGATCCTCCCGCCTCGGCCAACGGCGATGCCTGCGGAATTATCGTTGCTGCTTTGGGACAAGATCAAATTGGGCGCGTGCTGGCTGATTGCACAATCGAGCGGGCCAGCCCCGAACAATGGGCTCGGCGGGTCGCCGCAACAGCAGAGGAATGGAATGCCGACCGTGTCGTCGCAGAGGCCAATCAAGGCGGCGCGATGGTTTCCAGCGTGCTGCGCGCTGCCCACAACACATTGCCCATCAAACTGGTCCATGCCAGCCGCGGCAAGGTTGCCCGCGCTGAGCCAGTTGCCGCTCTCTACGAAACCGGGCGGGTGAGACACTGCGGACTATTCCCGCAACTCGAAGACCAAATATGCGGTCTTAAGACCGGCGGCGAATACGCCGGACCAGGCCGCAGCCCCGACCGCGCCGATGCGCTGGTCTGGGCGCTCACTGAACTAATGCTCGGCCCATCTCATCGGCCACGCGTGCTGCCAATCTGACTGCAGAAGGAAATTTCATGGCATTGCTCGAAACGATCGCCGCTGCCTTTAAAGGCGGCGAGGAAGCCCGTGTGCCGCTTGCTCCAAGCTTCATCCCAACTTGGGCACCAGCATTCAATGCGGCGGATGGCACCCGAAACTATGAATACCACAAGGCCATCCGCGATGGTTTTTTGAGCAATCCGATTGCTCAACGCGCCGTCCGCATAGTGGCAGAGGGTGTCGGCCAATCACCACTGGCCTGCAATAACGATGTTCTAAAGGCGCTGGTCCAGTCGACCAGCGCAGGCCAATCCCTGATCGAGACGATCACGGCGCATGTTGTGCTGCATGGCAATGGCTTTGTCCAAATCATCAAGGATGCATCCGGCCAAGTCATCGAACTGTTTGCGCTTCGACCAGACCGGGTCAAAATAGTCGCTGGGTCTGATGGCTGGCCATGTGCCTTTGAATATCATCCTTCTGACCAACCGATCACCATCCCGCTTGAGGATGAAAACGGCTGGCCCAACATGATCCATATCAAGGCCATGCACCCCGTTGAGGATCACTACGGCGCGGGAGCACTGGCCGCGGCTCATGAGGCAATTGCCATTCACAATGCAGCGGCAAACTGGAACCGAACATTATTGGAAAACGCCGCCAGGCCATCTGGCGCACTTGTTTATGACGCGGGCGATGGAATTGGCCTGACGACTGATCAATTCGATCGGTTGAAATCGGAGCTGGCCAGCGCCTTTTCCGGCCATAGCAATGCCGGCCGGCCCATGCTGCTTGACGGCGGACTGAAATGGCAAAGCATGGCGCTTTCACCGGCGGACATGGACTTTGCGACCCTCAAAAGCGCGGCTGCGCGCGATATTGCGCTGGCATTCGGTGTTCCGCCGATGCTGCTCGGCCTGCCGGGCGACAATACTTATTCCAACTATCGCGAGGCCAACAGAGCGCTGTGGCGGCTGACCTTGCTGCCGCTCGCCGATAAGCTCCTTGGGGCACTGCACGAAGGCTTGGTACCTTGGTTTCCAGAGGGTGAGCTACGCGTGGATATGGACCGCGTGCCAGCGCTTTCAGAAGACCGTGAACGGCTGTGGAAGCAGGTATCGGACGCGGAGTTCCTATCCCGCGCTGAGAAACGAGAGATGCTCGGATTGCAGCCAGAAGAGGTTGAGGGGGACGCACCATGAGCCGCGAAGAAATGCTGGCCAACCTGATGGTTCAGGCCTCCGAAAATGGCGCTGACATCGCAACGCTGCGGGCAATAGTCGAAGAATCGAGTGAGCTGGCAGCAGAGAAAGTGCTGGCGCGATTGGGACTAGGTGATGCGGGCGCCCAAGGTGATTTGGATGAACTGCGTGAGTTGCTGCAAGCCTGGCGCGATGCCAAAACAAGCGCTTGGAAGGCATTTGTCGGCTGGGCGATACGAGCGCTTCTTGCCCTAGTCCTGATCGGAATTGCCGTCCGGTTGGGCGGTTGGGAACTATTGAAATGAGCAATGAATCCATCCGTTTCGCCGGCTATGCGAGCCTGTTCGATATCGCCGATGCGGCGCAAGACACAGTTAGGCCCGGCGCTTTTGTCGACACGCTGACGGAGCAGGACGAGCCCTTGCCACTGCTATGGCAGCATAGGCCCGATCAACCTCTGGGTATCATTGAGGATATCTCCGAAGATGCCAAAGGGCTGCGCGTTATCGCCCGGATCGACAAACACGATGCGCGCGGCGCCGCGATGCTCAAGCAGGGCGAGGTCGATGGCCTCAGCTTTGGCTACCGCGCTCGCCAATATCGTAAAACCGACAAGGGCCGCGAATTGCTCACCATCGATCTATTTGAAATCAGTCTGGTGACTCATCCCCTGCAACACGGTGCGCGAGTTCACCTCGTCACCTGACACGAACCTGCATTTTCAAATTTCCCAACTGGCCGCCAACGGGGCGGCCTTTTTTATGCCCAACAGAAAGGTTGCATGTCCTATGGAAAGCACTCCCACCCCTAATGTTACCCCCAACGATCAACTGGAAGAGAGCTTCGACATTGTCGCTCGGCAAGATCAAGCTGAGGCCGATATTGTTGGTCTGCGCAGCGATGTCGACGAAGTGAAGGCCCGCCTTGATAAGGTTTCCCGCGCAGCTAGTCGGCCATCCATCGGCGGAGGCACCACTTCCAGCGAAGTTAAGGGCTTTGTCGATGGCTACCTTCGTCGCGGCAAAGAAAGCGAGATCAAATCAATCAGCGGTGCGGTGCCAGCAGATGGTGGGTATGCTGTACCACGAGAGATCGATGCTCTTATCGCTACCGAGCTTGCGGAAATCAGCCCAATCCGATCGATCGCGCAGGTCGTGCAAACCGGCAGCGCTGGCTATCGCAAGCTGGTCTCAACAGGCGGAACCGCATCTGGCTGGGTTAGTGAAACATCGACACGCCCAGAAACGGACGCGCCAGAATTTGCCGAAATCGCCCCACCAACTGGCGACCTTTATGCCAATCCAGCTGCCAGCCAAGCGATGCTGGACGATGCAGGGTTCAATCTTGAGGCATGGCTCGCAAGCGAAATCGCGAGCGAATTTGCCCGCGCAGAAGGTGCTGCCTTCGTCTCTGGCACCGGTTCCGATCAGCCCGAAGGCTTCCTCAGCGCCCCAATGGGCACTGGCGAAGATGGTGTTCGCGCTTTTGGCACTTTGCAATATGTCGGGTCAGGCGATGCGAACGGCTTTGATGGTGCGCCCGATGCCAAGCTAATCGACCTCATCCACACGATGAAATCAGGTCACCGGCAAGGCGCAAGTTTTGTGATGAACTCAGCCACGCTTGCTGAAGTCCGCAAGCTGAAGACCGCAGATGGCGCGTTCCTCTGGCAACCTGGCATGGTTGAAGGTCAACCGGATCGTCTGCTTGGTTACCCGGTGGTTGAAGCAGAAGACATGCCCGACATCGCCTCAGGCACTTACCCTATCGCATTCGGCAATTTCCGCCATGGCTATTTGATCGCTGAGCGGAGCGCCACACAAGTGCTGCGTGATCCGTTCACCAATAAGCCGTTCGTACATTTTTACGCCACCAAGCGTGTCGGCGGCAAAGTGCTCGACAGCAATGCGATCAAACTCCTCAAAGTCGAGGCCTGATCGGCTCCCGGCTAGGTTGAGTTAGCCCCTTTCTCCCTATCCGGCACCCCGCACCCGCGCCGCTCCAGGCCACCCTCCCGCCTGCCGAAGCAGCGCGGGTGCACCCATATTGAAACCTGTTTCTGGGAGACCGCAATGCAGCGGACTATTGTGATTGCGGCAGACCTCAATGGCGCACCGCTTGATGAGTTGAAAGCCTGGCTCGGGATCACTCGATCCAATGAAGATGATGTGTTGATCGAGCTGCTTGCGACCAGCCTTTCCATGTGTGAAGCGTTTATTGGCCAATTGCCGCTGGAAGCCACACTGGAAGAAAGCTTACCGCCAGTTGCAGGGCGTTACCAATTGGCATCCCGGCCCGTTCAAAGTTTGGCATCGGCAGAACTGCTCGCCAAAAACGGCATACGCAGCACACTTGCCGACGATGATTTGGAGATCGAAATTGATAGCGCCGGACGCGCCTGTTTCGCGCTTACCTCATCACTTGTCGATGCGCGTGCTGTCATAGTGCAAACAGTCGCTGGCATCGCCGCCGACTGGGACGAGCTGCCTAAGCCGCTGCGCCACGGAATCATTCGATTGGCCGCATATTATTACCGCGACCGAGATCGTGAGGAAGCGATTGCGCCTCCAGCCAGCGTCGGTGCACTCTGGCGCCCTTGGCGCACAGTGGGCCTGACATGATCGCCCAGCGTACGAGCAGCGCCAGCGCTGAGCTGGGGCAGCGTCTCACTGTCAAAGCGAAGCGTATCGCCGAAGACCGCGCAAAGTTTGACCATGAGCAAAACAAAGCGCGGCAGCACATTTGGCGCAGCGCTCGTACGCTCTGGCCTCAATTTACGGTGATTTAGACTTATGGAAAATCTGCTGCGCACAGCGCTGATCGATTGGCTCAGAGCCGATCCTCAACTGCAGGGTATCAATGCAATCGAAGAGGAAAGTCCGCTTTCCGCAAGCCCTCCTTGGCTGGGTATTGCCGCTAGCGGCTCAGTCGACTGGAGCGTCAAAGACCGGCGCGGGCTTGAGATCCGCATCGCGTTTGAGCTGGAGAGCCGAACTGATGAACCCGCCGCCGATGCTGACTTCGTTGAGGCCATTGAAAACCGCATTGCCGCATTCCCGCGCGAGCAAGCCGACTTCCAATTGGTGTCGTCGCAATTCTTGCGCGCGCGCAGCGAGCGCCGCCCCAACAATTTGCGCGGCGCTTTACTTGAATATCGTTTCCGACTTCTCAAACCCATCACGGAGTAAGCCCTATGCCCGCACAAACTGGCTCTGCCTTTCTGCTCAAAATTGGCGATGGCGGTGCCCCGCTCGCCTATGAAACCGTCGCTGGACTGCGCACCACACAGATGTCGATCAATGGCGATACAGTCGTTGTGACGCACAAGGAATCCGGCGGTTGGCGGGACCTCTTATCAGGTGCCGGCAATCGTTCCGTCTCCGTTAGCGCCGCCGGCATTTTTCTTGGCAGTTCCGCCGAGGCCTCGATCCGCGCCCATGCTTTGGCCGGCACTATTGATGATTATGAATTGTCGTTCGAAGACGGCGAAAAATTACAGGGCCGTTTTCTGGTCCAACGGCTGGATTATTCCGGCGATTTCAATGGCGAACGCAACTACACCTTGCAGCTGGAGAGCTCAGGCCCGGTTGTACCTGCATGACCAATTCCGCCAACACAATGCGGGGCGAAGCTGAGCTATCGATTGATGGCCGAGGCTATGTTGTGAGGCCCAGCTTCGAAGCGCTTGTAGCTGCTGAAGAAGAGCTGGGATCACTCTTTGCTCTGGTGGAGCGAGCATCGTCCGGTTCGCTGACCATTGCCGAAATTACTGGCCTGCTGTGGCATTGTTTACCGACAGAAAATCGCCCTGACCGACCAGAGGTTGGCAGCACGGTCTTGGCCATGGGGCTGTTGGAAGCAGCAAAGCCTATTCGCGTGATCTTGGCGCAGGTTCTTAAGGGTCAGAAGTGACACCTTCGTTCAGCGACAATATCCCTGATTTCTGCGGGCTTGCTTCTCGCATACTGCATTGGGGCCCATCTCAATTCTGGCGCTCAACCCCGGCTGAATTGTCCATGGCCCTACACACGCCTGGATCTGAGACAGCCTCACCTCTCTCTCGCGAAGCAATCGCGCAAATGATGGAACACGACAGCGATGGAAAATAACATAGAAGAGCTGGTCATCGATGTGCGAGCCACGACCGATGGCTTTTCCAATGATCTGCAAAACATGCGCAGCGCGCTCGACACATCATTGCTTGATGGCTTCGAAAAAGCGGGAAGCGTTCTGGAGCGTGGGCTTTCGTCTGCCTTGAGGAATGGCAGCCTAGGCTTTGATGATCTGAAGAAGACCGCCTTTCAGGCGCTCGACCAGATCGCAGCGCGCGCCATCAATGCCGGAATTGGTTCATTGTTCGGAGGGTCTGGCGGGTCATCCTCTGGCTTTGGCAGTTTGATTACACAGTCCCTAGGCGGGCTGTTGGGGTTGCCCGGTAGAGCGACAGGCGGCCCAGTTGGTCCAGGCAGCAGCTATCTGGTCGGCGAAAGAGGTCCAGAGGTCTTTGTACCGACCAGCGCAGGGCGGATTGAGCCCAACAGCAATTTGGGCGGACAGTCACGGGACGTTCGCGTGGCTATTCAAGTTGCTTCACCGCGTGGGACCTCTGCACCAACCGCGATGAAGCGCTCCTCTCGCCAAGTCGCAAGCTCTGTTCGCCGCGCCCTCCAACACGCTTAGCCAAAGAGGACTATCATGGCATTTTGGCTAGCGCGCGAACACCGCGCCCAAGAAACACGTTATCTGCAAAGGTTTGATCCGCGGTTTTGGACAATCGATTTCCCGAGACCGGCCATGGCGTCTGTTGTAACAACAGCAGCCAATAGCCTTCGGGTCGATGTGGAACTGCACCATAGGGGCGAACTTGTCGGTCTGATTTGGGACAGCACGGACAGTCTCGATCATCCCTTGCTCGCCTATGAAACGAGCCGAGATTATTCGCACACTGAGCTCAAATTTCGGTGGCAATCCACCGGCGTTGCCACGCTTGATCAGGTGAACGGTCCGACCCTCACAATTGAGGGTCGCGATACGGATGGCAATCCGCGCGCATGGTACGTTCGGCTCTGGAACTATGCAGTGGGATCGCCAAGCGATGCGATCATCACTCTACCATTTTCTAAGTTGGGAAGTGGTTGGGTTCTACCCGGAGAACCCGTCCATCCAACAGACATCGACCGGATGTTCATTTCGATCGTTGCGCCTGACTTTGCTGCTGGCAACACCGAACCCTTGTCATCGCGCCTCAATGGGCATGTGATTGTTTCGGGCATCAAATGCGATGGCAAGAACGCGATGTTGGAATTGGGCGATGTTCGCATGCCTCCGCACCAAGAACGCATGGCGACGGCCTATGATGATGCCTATAATCAGACGCCCGCACGCTTGCTCCGCAATATTGTTGGCTTGGGCTACCGCGATGAGATCCTTCACTATGTTGGCATGAGCCATTTTATGCGGCTCAAGCGGGTTGGACCCGGCGAATTGCATGTTATCGAAAGCGGGGTGCTTTGTACGCCTGCAGATGTCTGGCACCGGGCATTTCTTTCCGCCTGCAAAGAGAATGAATTTGAGGCCATCGCCTCGCTTTCCTACGAGCTGTTCGACGCATATTGCCCTGATGATTGGAAGCAGCGGACTGCCAGTGGTTCTCAGGCTCTAACCGGTTGGGTTCCGCCTTCAACGCTTCTGTCACCCGCGAATGATGGTGCAATGGCTTGGCTGCAGGCCTGCGCGACGAAGTTCGTAGAATTCTTAGAAGACGCACAGCTACCCGTGCGCTTTCAAATAGGTGAGCCATGGTGGTGGGTCACACCGGCAAACGAAATCTGCCTGTATGATGATGCAGCAAAGACAGAGTTTGGCGGCAATCCGCCCATCATAGATGACGTTACCGCACCGCTTGATGCCAGCCAGCTCGCTCTACTGGATCAAGCGGGTGTCAAATTGGCGCAGTCAACGGCCGATCTTGGACAAGCAGTTCGGGATGCAGCCAGCGGCCCAGCAGAGATATTGCTGCTCGCATTCACACCGACAATCCTGAACCCAGAAACACCAGAGCTTTATCGGGCCAATCTCCCTTCAGGTTGGGCTAGGCCAGCCTTCGATCGCCTACAGCTAGAAGACTATGACTGGCTTACCGAAGGAGCCGATGCGGCACGCCGGCAGGCCTACGCCTTTGTCGATGCAAGACTTGGTTATCCTCTGGCAGAACAAGACTACCTGTCAGGCTTCGTGCTGAACGCGGCCGATGCCGAGCAATTATGGCCGCCAATCGATGCGGGCCTGGATGAAGCGCGAGCAAGAGGCGTTCAGCGCCGCTTTGTCTGGGCGCTCCCTCAGGTTGCGCGTGATGGATACACCCGCCTTCCCAATCATGACGAGGATGCAATGCAAGCTTTCGATGATGTGCTTTATCCATTCGCGCTTGGCCGTGACACCGCCGTTGCACCTGAGTTCTCCACTTCTGTTGCTGTGACCGCATCAGGTTATGAACGGCGCAATGCATTGTGGTCTGATGCTCGTATGCATTTCGATGTTGGCCCGGGGGTTCGATCCGAGAGTGAGCTCGCTGAGCTCATCGCTTTTTTCCGCGCGCGGCGAGGGGCGGCACGGGGATTTCGGATCAGCGATCCTTTTGACCATAGCTCTAATGGCATGACGGGCGTGCCAACGCATTTCGATCAGTTGATCGGCGTCGGTGACGGATTGAGGGCCGAATTCCCGCTTATAAAGTCTTACGGACCGGTCGCAGATCCGCAAGAACGGCCGATCACCCGCCCGAGGGTCGAGAGCATATTAATCAGCGTCGATGGCATCGAACGCAGCGATTGGACGGTCTCGAGCAAAGGCGTGATCCAATTTTCAATTGCACCAGAGAGTGGAGCGGAAGTGCGCGCGGGCTTCTTGTTCGACGTGCCGGTCCGTTTCGCAGAAGATCGCATCGACGTCTCTGGCGTCAGTTTTGATGCGGGTGAAGCCCCCAGCATTGCGCTGATCGAAATTCGCGAGGCTGACTAATGCGTGTGTTTTTCGACAGAGAGCTCGACACTGTCGCAACATATTGGCGTGTGTTCCGGCGCGACGGCGTGACGCTCGGTTTCACCAGCCACGATCGCGACCTTTACCTCGAAGGGATCTGTCACAAGTCCGCTCCGGGGATGGTTCCGGCTGCTATACGGCGAACAACAGAATTGAACAACGATAGCGCTGAGGTTGAAGGCGCACTCAGTCACGACAGTATCACAGCAGAGGATTTGGCGGCCGGCCTATTCGACGCCGCTGCAATTGAAATTGGTGTCATTGATTGGGAAAGCCTGGAACACAGCACGCTCTATTCGGGCCGGCTTGGGCGTATCGATGACAACCAACGCGAGTTTGTGGCTGAGCTTCGCTCTGCAAAAACCTCGCTGCAAGAAGATCTGGTACCGCGAACTAGCCCAACGTGCCGAGCAGAATTCTGCGGGCCGGGATGCACCTTGTCTGCGTTTGGACTAACCAGCGTTCATATCGTCACACAAATCGACTTTGACGCCAATCGCGTATCCTTCGATGACGTTTCGTACGATCTGTACATCGATGGCAAGCTGCGGTTCCTGGCTGGCCCTCAAACCGGGCTAACCTTCGGAATTGTGAGCGCAGACCCTCAAGGCCTCGTTCTTGATCGGGCCCTGTCCGAGAGCACGGAGTTGGGGACGCGCACAGAATTACTCGAAGGGTGCGATCACACTCTGGCGACATGTACTGATCGTTTTAATAATGCGGCAAATTTCCGAGGCGAGCCCTTTCTGCCGGGCAATGACCTTTTGTCGCGTTATGGCAGATCAACCGGATGACCCATCCATCCCGGCTTGCAGAAGCTGCTGCATCTTTCGTTGGCGCGCCATTTCGGCTCCACGGTCGCGACCCAAAAAGCGGCATCGACTGTGTTGGTCTACTGGGCTGCAGTTTACGCAAAGTTGGTATAAAGCACGAGCTACCCGTCGGGTACAAAATACGCAATCAGAGCATCGAACCCTGGCTCTACTGTGCATCATTGTCCGGACTTAGCGAAACCGCCGGTGCCATTAGTGCCGGCGACGTCCTTCTAGTAGCACCTTCCCCCGGCCAATTTCACATTATGATCGCTGAGAATTCGGTGACCTTCATTCACGCTCATATCGGTCTCCGACGCGTAATCCGAGAGCCAGCGCCAACCAGTATTTCGCTCGTCAAGCATTGGCGGTTTGAACCAGAAACTCGAGGAAAAACCTGATGGCAACGCTTCTACTTACAGCAGTGGGAACGGCTATTGGTGGCCCGGTTGGAGGCGCTATTGGCGCTCTAATCGGTCAGCAAGCCGATCAAGCGATATTTGGTTCTGGGACAATCGAGGGGCCTCGACTCAAAGAACTCTCCGTGACCACCTCAAGCTATGGTCAGCCCATTGCTCGGGTCTTTGGGCGTATGCGGGTGCCTGGAACGGTGATTTGGTCCACCGACTTAATCGAAAGCTCAGCAAAGAGTGGTGGAGGCAAAGGCCGACCTTCAACGAAAACATACAGCTATTCCACCTCATTCGCGGTGGCCTTGAGCAGCTTGCCTGTGTCCTCCCTCGGTCGGATTTGGGCGGATGGAGAATTGCTAAGAGGTGCAGCCGGAGACTTAAAGACCGAAGGAGTGCTCCGGTTCTATGACGGTCACGGCGATGATCCTGTCGATCCATTGGTTGCCGCCGACAAGGGAAGTGCCGCACCCGCTTTTCGAGACTGCGCCTATGTAGTCTTTGAAGATCTGCAATTGGCTGATTTTGGCAATCGTATTCCGACACTCACATTTGAGATCATGGCAGAGAGTCCTTCGTCGGTTGCACTTAACGACATCGTCCCTCTGGCAATCTCAGGCGACTCATCTCAAACCCTGCCTCATCTACGCGGGTTTGCCGATGAAGGAGGGCCGCTTGCATCATCTCTATCTGCACTCAATCGCGTCTTTCCCCTTTCCTGCGTTACAAAAGGTAGTGGATTTACACTCAGCCCAATCGATAGTTCCGGCGCTGTGCTAGCCACTCTCTCTCCAGAAGTGAGCAACGCTGAGGAAGGGCAGCGAAATAGACGAAGGGCCGAGCGGTTCGCACAAGAGCCTGTTGCGCTGCGTTATTACGACGAAAACCGCGATTATCAGCCCGGTGTCCAACGTGCGATCGGCTCAAGACCAAATGGCCGGGAGGCCATGATTGATATCCCAGCCACCATGCAAGCGGATGACGCGCGCAAACTCGCTAACTCCAGCGCTAACCGGGCAAGATGGCAACACGAGCAAATCACTTGGAACACTGCAGATCTCAATCCAACTGTGGAACCTGGATCAATTGTTAAAATTCCCGATATGCCTGGAAGATGGCTAGTCAAAGGTTGGGAATGGTTTGATCGCGGCGTTGAACTCAATTTGGAAAGGCTTGCCCCTGGACTGGCTGGCGACGTTTCGTCGGACTCAGGAGCAGCTAAACATCCCAATGATGAACTGATTGGCCCAACCCTGCTGAGCGTGTTTGAAGTGCCGGCCGATGGCACGAGCTCCGCTGCTGAACCGATAATATTCGCAGCAGCTTCATCAGCAACGTCAAGCTGGAAGGGTGCAGCCTTGTATGTAGAGCGCGCAGGAGGTCTTATCCCAATCGGCTCAACAAGCGCACCGCGTGCTGTTTCAGGGGTCATTGCCGGTAGCCTTGGGCCGTCCAATGCGACCCATTTTGAACCCGGTTCATCGGTGCTCATCGATCTTCCTGATGATAACCTTTCTTTCGCTGAAACCACGATTGCGGGCTTAGCACTTGGCGAAAACCGAGTCCTGATTGGTGACGAAGTCGTACAATTTCTGTCCGCCGAGGTAGTGAGCACCGGAAGATGGAAGCTGTCGGGACTACTGCGAGGCAGAGGCGGTACAGAAGCCAGCGCGCAAAATGGACATGAGCCGGGCGCTCAAGCGACTTTGCTTGACGATAACCTAACTGCCCTCAATCCGTCTGAAGTCTCATCGAACACTAACACTAGGATCGCTGCGATCGGTCTGGGAGACGATGAGCCAACTTTTGCAAACCTCGCCAATTCAGGGCTTTCAAGGCGCCCTTTGACGCCTGTCCACCCTCGCCTTTCCAAATCGCATGATGGGTCTTGGCACTTTTGCTGGACAAGGCGTGCCCGAGGCCAGTGGCTTTGGGAAGACTTAGTCGACACCCCCCTTGTCGAGGAAAGCGAAGCCTACCTCATTGGGTATGGTCCGGCTGATAGCCCATTCCGATCTTGGAACACCATTGAACCTGAAGTGAGTTTTTCCGAAGTCGAACGCAGTGATCTGCTCGCCAACTTCGGTCCACAAGAATTCTGGGTCAAGCAGGTTGGAACGTTTTCCAGTTCGTCGGCAATTAGGCTGGCGGCACTTTTCTAAAACTTACGGAGTCCTACGATGCCGACAGCCGCTTCTTTCCCGACAACGACAACGAATTACTCTTTGCCTTTGCTGTTTGCAGGTCAATCGCAGAAGGAATTTTTCGTCAATGAAGCATTTTCATTGATCGATAGCCTAATGGCGAGAACAGTTCTGAGCATCCTAGATACACCTCCGTCGGCGCCAAACGATGGCGACACGTATATCGTTGGAGTTGGCTCCGGTGAATGGAGCGGCCAAGATGATAGCCTCTCAATCTTCATTAACAATGCTTGGCAATTCGTGCCCCCAACAGCCGGTATGCTGGCTTTCAACCAAGACACCAATCAACTCATGTTCTTCTCATCAGTTTGGTCGAGAGCAACTGAACCGCTCCTTCCCCAAAGCGGGAGTGTCGTTGATGCAGAGGCTCGAATCATGCTCGCTGAGATCGTGGAAGCACTAAGAGCTGTTGGCATTTTTGCGTAAGGCACAAATTCCACTCTTGCACAGCACGCAACCGCCACAACTCATGACGAAGTCTGCCTTTTTTGGGACCAGCCCCCTCGATAGCGACTTTAATGCAACAGTTTGGTCGATTGATTGCTTGCCACGCGCAAAGGGAAAAGTTAGAGAGTGCGCTGCTCCAAATAACGCTAAAAAGGGGATTATTGGAATGCGCAAACTCGTCATAGGATTGGCGATGGCTTCAACGGCGCTCGCAGCGCCTGCTACAGCTCGCGATGGGCAGTGGTACATCCAAGGCGATGGTGGAGCCATGCTTGTCGAAGATATCGACTTCGACGTGAATGGGACTTCGAATGATGTCCAAGGTGATTATGATTCCGGTTATGACTTCGGTGCAGCCGTTGGTTATGATTTCGGCGCCTTCCGGTTGGAAGCTGAGGCAAGTTACCGCGCTGCGGACCTTGGAAACTTGACCGTTGGCACCAACGGTGTTGCTGACGGAAGCGTAACTGATTTGGTTAGTGGTGGAACGTTCCCTGCGGTAGGCGAAGTAAACGCGCTTAGCTTCATGCTGAACGGCCTTTTTGATTTTGGACCTGATGACGGCATACAAGGCTTCGCTGGCGGCGGCGTTGGCGTTGCCCGCGTAGATCTGGACGGAACGATTGCATCAAATGGACCAGGCGCATTCAATGATTCGGACACTGGTCTTGCATGGCAGATCCTGGCTGGCATTCGCGCACCATTGAATGATAGCTGGGACGTTGGCCTAAAGTATCGCTACTTTAACGCTGTAGACGTCAACATCGTCGATACACTTGGTTCGCAGTACGAAACCGATGTAAGCACACATTCTATCCTAGGTTCGATCACTTACAATTTTGGCGGCGACGTTGCACCACCGCCGCCACCTCCTCCACCACCAGCTCCACCGGCACCACCGCCGCCGCCACCACCTGCGCCACCTGCACCAGCTGCGGCACCATGTAACACCGGCCCATATATCGTATTCTTCGATTGGGATGAATCTGTGATTACACCAGAGGCGGCAACCATCTTGGATAGTGCGGTTACCGCCTATGCAGATTGTGGTTCGGCGAATGTTATGCTTGCAGGCCATACTGACCGTTCGGGCAGTGTGACTTACAACATGGCTTTGGCTGAGCGTCGTAACGCTTCGGTTCGCGGTTACCTTGCCGGTCGCGGCGTTCCTGAAGGTCGCATCACCGGTGAAGCTTTCGGTGAATCGCAACCTCGCGTACCTACCGCAGATGGTGTTCGCGAACTTCAAAACCGCCGCGTTGAAGTGACTTATGGCCCGGGTGCGGGTATTTAAGCGCACTTAGCGTCGAACACTAAGAAGAGGGGTCGGCAAAGTCCGGCCCCTTTTTTTGCCAAAATTTCTGGTTGGAAACCGTTATGCCACGCCTACTCTCAACAGCCTTGCTTTGCTCAGGTCTTGCGCTGAACGCTTGCAACTCTGGCTCTGAAAATGCTGGAACTATAGCTGCCAATCAAGACGACCGGGCTGTTCCGGTTGCTGAGGCAAAGCTTCTCGACGCGAGCGAAGGTGAGATCGGCACAGTTCGGCTCACTGAAGAATCCGATGCCCTCTCTATTACAGTATCAATCGAGGGGCTTGAGCCTGGCGAACGCGCCTTTCACCTCCACACAACTGGCGTATGCGAAGGCCCCGACTTCAAGACGGCTGGCGGGCACCTTAATCCGTTCAAGAGAACCCATGGCTCGCAAAGCGTTGATGGAGCGCATCTTGGCGACCTACCTAATCTACTTATCGAAGAGCAATCGTCGCTCGAAACATCGTTTCAGCTGCCAGGTTCTGCCGAGGAACTACTCCCGCTCATTTTTGACGCAGATGGCACCGCAGTTATGCTGCATGCTGGACCGGACGACTATATGAGCGATCCTGCAGGCGCCGCTGGACCGCGCATCGCGTGCGGCGTCCTAGTCAAGAAATAGGGCTGTCTAGCTGCCCGGCTTTGGCTCCCCGGCAGCCTGCGCTCGCTCAAGTACCGTTGCATTCGCATGCGGAACAAGACGAATAGCGGCGATCAACAAGAGCAGACCTATTGGAGTAATCCATAACGTTGAAAGCACTCCAACGCTTAAGCCCGCATCGTCTTGTGCTGAAACATAGCCAGCGGTGTATGGACCAAGTGCCAAACCAACAAGAGTTGTCGCCAAGAAGAAAGTCGCTGTCGCGGTTCCCCGCATCCGAGGCAAGACCAGCGCTTGACTGCTGGCCGCTGCAGCGCCGAGTGCTGATGCAGCCAATGCGCTAGTCATCACATTCAGAATGAGAAACAGCGTGAAGCTATCCGTCGTATACTGAACGAGGGCAAAGGGAATTGGACTGACAAGCCCAAACAAAATCACCCAAATCCGGCCAGATGAGAAACGCGTAAACAGCGCATCAGCCATTCTTCCACCGAGAATTACCCCCAAGAATCCGCCGGCCGCACCACCGCCACCAAGCCAAAAGCCAAGCTCAGCCTTAGAAACGTCAAATGTCCTTTCGGCGTACGGCGCCCCCCAATAGGAGGCAGCATAGGCCATAAATGCCACGGTCCCGTATCCGAGGATCGTGCAAAGGAAGGCAGGCGATCCCCAAGTCAACGCGAATGTGGGATAATCACGTTGCCGAAGCGCACTCGCCCAACAGAAGACCGAATAATAGCCGATCGATAAAAGCAACCATTGATCGGTGATTGGCGAAAAGATGAACCCAGGGCCGGAGTCTAGGATATTCGTCAAACCATAAGCGATCGCAAGAGCACCGATAAATACCGCGATGTTGATTGCTAGCGCTCTTCCACCCCGAGTGGCGGCACCGAAAAAGGTGAAACCCGGGATGACCGTGTAGAGCTCTCGCACGAAGCCCTTAAAGGGATGCGGATCCTCTCGGGTCGCCAGACCATCAATTGCGCCGCGTATAGGCTCGCGAAGCGTCATCACCCAAATTGCCAATAGCAATCCAGGCACCCCGACCGCAATGAAGGCGGCCTGCCAACCCGCTAAGCCCAATAAGGGATCCCCTTGCGGGAACGCAGCGTTCCAGCGGTCTACGACCAGCCCGCCAATTGCCAGCGAAATTCCACCGCCAATATAAATTCCCGAGCTGTAGATCGCGAGTGCGGTTGCCCTCAGCCTCGCCGGAAACCAATCCGAAATTAGCGAGTAGGCTGAAGGACTAGCCGTCGCCTCACCGACACCAACGCCGATTCTTGCGGCCGTTAATGTCGCGGCATCCCGTGCGAACCCTGAAACAGCGGTCATCGCTGACCAGAGGGTTAGGCCGAGTGTCATAAGCCGAACGCGTTTCCAACTGTCGGCTAATTTCCCAAGCGGGATACCGAAGAGCGCGTAAAAAATCGCGAATGCTGTGCCATACAAGAAGCCAAGATAGGCATCATCAACGCCCAGATCAGCCTTGATGTCATTGGCCAATATCGACAGAATTTGCCGATCAATAAAATTGAGCACATAAACCACCACCAAAACGCTCAATGCGTACCAGGAATAGGCGGGCACCGGCTGGTCGGTATCGACCACTGGTTGGCTTTCGGTATCGCTCAAATCAGTTCCCCAGTTAGAGCAGCAATTGTTATGCTGCGTATCGCGTGTTGTCGGTTAGATCGGCCTCAGCAAAACCCTTGCGCCTGAGTCTGCATGAATCACACTGACCGCATGCAGTTCCATCGGGCGAGGGGTCATAGCAAGACCAGCTCCAGGCAGGGTCTAGACCCAAGCGAGCGCATTCGCTGGCAATATCGGCTTTCGTCATATGCTGGAGAGGTGCATGGATCTCGAACGGAAACCCCTCCACCCCGGCCTTTGTCCCCAGACGAGCGGTTTCAGCAAAGCTGGCAATGAATTCCGGGCGGCAATCCGGATAGCCAGAATAATCCAGCGCATTCACTCCAATGAAGACATCCCTGGCACCTGCCGCTTCCGCAAATGCGATCGTGAGTGCGAGAAACACCAAATTGCGGGCTGGCACATAGGTAACCGGAATATCATCTGCGACCCCCGTTTTGGGCACGTCAATGTCGGCGGTAAGCGCGGAGCCACCGAATGAGCGCAGATCGAGTGATATCTGCACCTGACGCTCTAGATCCAATTTCCGGGAGATACTCTCGGCCGATTGCAATTCACGGCGATGGCGTTGGCCATAGTCAATGGTGAGCGCCTGAACCGAAAAGCCGCGTTCCTTCGCAATTCCAGCCGATACCATTGAGTCGAGACCGCCTGACAACAGGACCACGGCGGTAGGCCGCTTTTGCTCTGGTTCGAAACTCATCGCTACCGGCTTAGCGCGCTTACGATATTAAGCAATCCACCCGTACCAATTCCCAAACAATCAGCACGTGCCAGTGCGCCGGGCCTCCGCAGTCACTTGGAATGGCAGGCCGCCAACGATCCCCTGGCTTTCAACTTGCACCAAAGATGCCGTCTCGCGGCGAATGTTTGTCCGCCCATAGCCATCGCCAGGGCAGGTGTACTGAACCGACACTTCAGATGCCCCATCCTCTACCACAAACCGGCTACAATCGTTTTGAGTATGGCGCAGCTGGATGAGTTCACGTCCACTGCGCACGCAAATCCTGCGCGACGGTGAGCCATCTCGCGGCTTCACAGTCCATTCGCCTTTTGCCAACCCAGATAGCATGGCAAGTCCATCGGACTGTGCAGCAAGAGGCATGGCGCCAACGACAGCAAACAGCCCCAAGGCCATCAGCTTTCGTTTACCAATCGGTGCGCTATGTTTTTTCATCAGCATACCTCGCCATATATTTGCTGCACTGAGTTGTACGTATTGGACAACACGCGATGACCCGTTCCTGAATAGCGATGAACTGTTAAATTGCCAAGGTGTATTGCTGAGCGCAAAACTGGCAGTCGACCACAATCCGCCCTTCATTATCGCGCATTGCATCCTGCTCATCGGCTGGAAAACGGGCGATGACGCTATGATAATAGTCAGCACTGCAGCGGCAACCGCGTTCCAGCCTCTTGCCCGGCTGGACCCGAATCTGATCCTCTTCGTGGAACAAGCGCCACACAATGCTTTCCATCGAGAGGCCAGGATCGAGCAATTCTTCATGACTTATCGTGCCGGCCAATGCGACAATGTGTTCCCAATCCGGATGGTCGAGGCGAACGTGCAAGCGTTCGCGCCCCTCTTCGCCATCGGCAAGATGCTGGATCAGCATACCGGCAGCGTGATGGCCGTTGACGCCCGATCGGCTGGCCACTCTGATCAGTGTGGGCACTTGCTCCGACTGAACAAAATAGTTCTCGCATGCCTCAGACAGATTGTCCCCTTCCAGCGGGACGATGCCTTGATAGCGCTTACCCCCGCCCGTCTCGAAGGTGATCGCGAGATATCCCTCCCCAAACAGTGCGGCGAGCGCTGGATTCGCACCCAAGCCCTCAACCCGAGCGCCATCAAACTCAGCATATCCGCGCATTGTGCCGCCGCGATAGTCACACACGAGCAATTGCACCGGGCCAGCCTTCGTCTGTGCCTGTATAGTCAGCTGGCCGTCTTCGCCCTTTAGCAATCCGCCCATCAGAGCGCCCAGCACTAGCGCTTCGCCAAGCAGGTGTTGAATTGGGGCAGGATAATCATGCACTGCCAGCACATCGTTCAGCACGACATCCAAGCGAACCGCGCGGCCACGGGCGCTGCGCGAAGGCAGAGTGAAGCCAAGCAGTTTATCAGCGAATGTCTCTGGCTCTTGCGCCGTGGGAGATCGGGCCTGTTTCATAGCGAGCTATATGGTGGCTCCAACGCGGGAGGTAAGCCCCAATCGTGGGGCAAATCTCACGCAAGCAGGCCGAAGCTCCACAGCAGTACAGATTTCTGCGCATGGATGCGGTTTTCCGCCTCGTCAAAGACGACCGACTGCGATCCTTCAAACACGTCTTCGCTTACCTCTTCACCCACGTGCGCAGGCAGGCAATGAAGGAACAATGCATCAGGTTTGGCTTCCACCATGAGCGAAGCGTTGACCTGAAAAGGCTCCATCGCGCGGCGTTTCTCATCGGCATCCGCTTGCCCCATCGAAATCCAAGTGTCCGTAACCAGCACGTCCGCTCCGCGCGCGGCGACAGCGGCGTCCTGTGTCAAAGTAACCTCAGCGCCGCCTGCACGAGCCATTTCGACAAATTCACTGTCCGGCTCATAGCCAGCTGGCGTCGCCACCTGAACGTTGAACTTCATCAGGCCGGCTGCCTCCAGGATAGAGTGCAGCACATTGTTGCCATCCCCAAACCAGGCGATCTCCAGGCCCGGAAGAGGCTTGCCATGTTCAATCACTGTGAGCAGGTCGGCCATGATCTGACACGGATGCGAGCGATCGGTTAGACCGTTGATCACAGGCACCGTCGCGTGGCGCGCCATTTCTTCGATCTTCGCATGGTCATCGGTCCGCAGCATGATTGCATCGACCATTCGGCTGAGAACGCGGGCGGTATCCGCAATGGTCTCGCCGCGCCCCAATTGGCTAGAGGCGTTATCTAGGATCAGTACAGAACCACCCAGCTGCCGCATCGCAATGTCAAAGCTCACGCGAGTCCGTGTGGAGTTTTTCTCAAACACCAAAGCCAGAACCTTGCCTGCTAGCGGAGCATCGGCATCAGGCTGCCCCTTGCCCCAGCCTTTGCGCTCCGCTTTGCGATCAATCGCATCGCCAATCATCGCAGCAATTGCATCGGTCCCAGCATCGCTGAGATCGAGAAAATGTTGGTGTGTCATCAGGCTGGCTCTGGAATTTTATAGCTCGCCGCACCGGCAGAAAGCTTGTCGAAAAACTCGTCAATCTCAGCATCGCCAATCACCAACGGCGGGAGCACACGCAAAGTGTTGTCACCCGCGGCAACGGTCAGCAGATCGTGATTCTCACGCAGGTGCACGAAGAACGGACGGCTTTCGACCTTCATCTTGATGCCCAGCATCAGACCCATCCCGCGCACCAGCTCAAACAGGTCTGGGTAATTGCCGATGAACTGCTCAAGCCGCGTGCGAATGCGCTCGCCCTTCTCGCGAACTGAGCTCAAAAATTCCTCATTGGCTACAGCCTCCATGACCGCGCAGCCTGCCGCCATTGCCAGCGGGTTGCCGCCATAGGTCGAACCATGTGTGCCGAAGGTCATACCTCGTGCAGCTTTTTCGGTTGCTAGGCAGGCGCCGAAAGGAAAGCCGCCGCCAATGCCTTTTGCGGTTGCGACAATATCAGGCGTGATGCCATATTGCTCATAGGCGTAAAGCGTGCCGGTGCGCGCAACCCCGCATTGCACCTCGTCCAGAACCAGCATCAGGTCATGCTCATCAGCCAAAGCCCTCAAGCCCTGCATGAATTCCTGTGAAGCGGGGCGAATGCCGCCTTCTCCTTGAATCGGCTCGACCAGGAAGCCCGCTGTGTTCGGTCCCATCAGAGCCTTGGCGGATTCCAGATCATCAAACTCAGCATACTTGAAACCATCGAGCATCGGCGAGAAGCCGTGGTGCATCTTGGTCTGGTTTGATGCGCTGATGGTCGCCATTGTGCGGCCGTGAAATGCGTTAGAAAATGTGATCAGCTCATGCTTACTGGAATCGCCCGCATCGCCCGCGTTCTGATGATAAGCACGCGCGGTTTTTATTGCGGTCTCAACCGCTTCGGCTCCTGAATTGGTGAAGAACACGGTGTCTGCAAAAGTGTTGTCGACCAGCATTTGCGCCAGTTTCTCACCCTGCGGGCTGCCATAAAGATTGGAGACGTGCATCAAGGTTGCAGCTTGATCCTGGATCGCCTTGATAAGCCCGTCGTGTGAATGACCCAGTAAGTTCACCGCAATGCCGCTGGCAAAATCAAGGTAGCGCGTGCCATCCTCGTCGATCAGGTGGCAGTGCTCGCCTCGGACCGGACGGACACCGCAGCGAGGGTAGACAGGCATAAGCGGTGTGATCGACATGGTTTGATCCTTAAAAGCTGAGTGAAGTCGAAAATTGAATTCAGGAATGGAAAAGGCGACCCTAAACAGAGCCGCCATTTCCCGAATTGATAAGGCCGCTCATGTTTCCGGTCAAACGGCCCTGATATGTGCTGGGGAGATTTATCCCTGCGCAGGCACCAAGTTGACAGCAGAATGCTTGCCTCGTCGGTCGACTTCAATGTCGAATTCGTAGCGTTCGCCTTCATTGATGCCTTGCAGCCCAGAACGCTCAACCGCGCTGATGTGCACGAATGCATCCGGTTGACCATCGTCGCGCACCAGGAAGCCAAAGCCCTTCATCGAGTTGAAGAACTTCACAGTTCCAGTTGCTTTCTCGCCGGTCAGCTCGCGCTGAGGCGCCGCCTCTTGCTTCTCAACCGCGATCACATCGCCAACCACTTGGAGATCCTGAGCGGAAATCTTGCCGCCGCGATCAACCAGGTTGAACTCAAGCTCTTGACCCTCAGCCAGACCTTCCAGTCCAGCACGCTCAACTGCGCTGATGTGAATGAACACGTCTTCGCCGCCGCCTTCTTGCGCGACAAAGCCGAAGCCCTTCTGGCTGTTGAAGAATTTCACAGTACCTTTGCCGGTACCTACGACTTGAGCGGGCATGCGGTTGAAACCGCCGCCTCCACCGCCGCCGCCAGGGCCACCACGACCGCCACCGCCGCCGCTGCGATCGCCGCCACCGAAACGGTCACCTCCGCCGCCGTAACGATCGCCGCCGCCACCTGGGCCACCACGACCGCCACCGCCGCCGTAGCGATCACCGCCACCGCCGCTTCGGTCATTTCCGTAATTGCCCGGAGGCGGAAATCCGTCGCCGCCGCCGCCAAAAGGATCGTAGCTGTCCTCGCCGAATCCGTCGCGCTTGTCCCGGCCGCGCCGACGTCCTCTATCGTAACCCATAACTCAAAACGTACCTTACAAGACTGCCCATCCTCCTATGCATCAGAGCGGGGACAGCAAGCCGCCACTGATACAGGCAGAACACCGACATCATCCGGAGTCCCACCTCGTAGAATCGGTGCATAGCGCACAAACTTATGCTTTGCGAATGATTTAACCGATCCCGGCTGTTATCCCTGAGAATTGTGACACTTTCGAACAATCCGAATACTTGCTTCGCGTCAAACTGTTGGCCATGAAATGCGCGCACGCGCAGATACTCTGAGCATTCCCGCAGGCCTTCGCACCACAAAGGCGATTAGAACCATGAGCGATTTTCGTGAACTCTCACCCGCCATTTTTGCAAGCCCGCAAATCGCATTGGAGGATATCAATGCGGCCAAAGATGCGGGCGTCACCTTGATCATCAACAATCGACCAGATGGCGAGGAGCCTGATGCACCGCAAGGTGATGCAATCGAAGCGGCGGCCAAGGCCGCAGGGCTGGATTATTGCGCCATACCCATCGGGCATTCCGGTTTTAGCCAGCCGCAGATTGACGAGATGGTTGGCGCGATGGCCAAAGCTGAAGGCAAGGTGCTCGCCTATTGCCGCTCTGGCACACGCTCGACCTTCCTGTGGGCGCTCGCCCAGGCAAAGTCAGGTCATAGCCCTGCTGGCATTGTGCATGCGGCATCCAAGGCTGGCTATGATGTCAGCGCGGTGCGCCCCATGCTCGATATGCTCTCTGGCCAATCAGGCGAGTAAGTCCGCGCGCTGATTTACTTACGGTAATCGAGCGGCGGTTCGCGGTCGCCCAGCAGCGATTTGTACGTGTAGTCCGGCCCGCGTGCAGCATCGAATTCGGCCTTCGCCGCGCTGCGCAATCCCGGATTGGTGTAAAGCTCCGCCGCCATCAAAGCCATAGCTTTGGCCGCAACCTGAGCGCCCTTGTGACCGATCGAATGGCCGCTGGCCGCAACCGCTTGCCAAGTATGCGCGCTAGTGCCGGGCACCCAAGTGGCCGTGCGCACGCCAACGGTAGGCGTCGCCCACGAGACATCGCCAACATCGGTCGACCCGTAGCCAAGACTCTTGTTGTATTCACCGATTTCACCAGCGCTGCTGAGCGGCTTTGCCGCATCGCCGAGTGATTTCTGGATCTCTTCCGCCCATGCACGCTCTTCTGCGGTGTATTCAACACCGCCAACCATCCGCAATTTCGCGTCCATCATCTTGGCCAGGGTCTCATTGACCAACAGCGGATTGTTCCCATGAATGACTTCCCATTCCAAGGTGGTTCCTGTGCCGAGCGCAGCACCCTTGGCCGCGTTCTCCAACCGTTGCCAAATGGCATCCACGCCATCGGGATCAGGGTGTCGGACATAGTAAAAGACCTCGGCAAAATCTGGCACCACATTGGGCGCATTGCCGCCGCTGGTGATGACATAATGCATACGCGCGTCTTGCGGCATATGCTCATGCATCATATTCGCCATCATGTTCATCGCCTCTGCCCCATCCAGGGCTGAGCGCCCGCGCTCTGGCGCGCCAGCCGCGTGCGCGGAAATTCCCGTGAAACGAAACTTGGCTGAACGATTGGCAAGACTGGTGCGAGCCGCTGCACTGTTTTCGTCATCGGCGTGCCAGTGGATCGCAATGTCGACATCATCGAACAATCCAGCCCGCGTCATATAGACCTTGCCAGAGCCGCCTTCTTCAGCCGGCGTGCCATAGAAACGGATACGGCCCGGTGTACCGGTGGCCTCAAGCCATTGCTTAACCGCAATAGCAGCCGTGAGTGATGCAGCACCAAACAGATTGTGCCCGCAGGCGTGCCCTGCATGCTTGCCTTCGACTATATCGCGGGTGGCCAATGCAGACTGGTTGATACCGGGCAGAGCGTCCATCTCGGCAAGGATCGCGATGATCGGACCACCTTCACCCCATTCGGCAACGAACGCAGTTGGAATTTCGGCGATGCCCGCCTTTATCTCAAACCCTTCACCCGCAAGCTCGGATTGTAAAAGCCCGCTCGATTGCGTTTCAAGATAGCCAACCTCGGCCAGATCCCACAATTGCTGTGCAACTCTAACGGTGCGCTCTTGCTGCGCGTCCACATTAGCGGCAGGATCTTGAGTCTGAGCGCTGAGCGGCGCTGCGCCAAGCAGCAATCCAGCCAAAACAGTGCGAGCAACAAACTTCATTAGCAATCTCCCTTGCGCACTGCTTGCCGCAAAGCCGAGGCCGTGCCAATCCTTTGCAGATGGAAATTCATCCGCTCCTTTTGCAAACTGGCGGCTCGCTAGTGGCAATAATGCTGCTGGCGTGGCTCGCCTTTGCATTGAAGCTGGGCGGCAGACCCAAATTAACGAGCCATAACGAGGCCGCACACGCGGCTGGTGAGGTGGCAGACGGTTTTGCGCCCATTGAAAGCGCGATAGCGCGCGATGGGGCCGGGGCACTCCTGAGGGACGCAGCAGGGCAGATCATGCTACTCAAGCCGCACGGTGCACATTTTGCCGGACGTATTCTCAGCGAAGAGGCCAGCGCCACCACTCGCCGCGACATGGTTATCATCGACACGGGTGAAGCACGATTCGGCTCGGTTCAGCTAGCGCTTAATGATGCAGAAACTTGGGTCGCTGCCATCAATCAGCTAGGTAGGCGTTAGCATGATCGACCTGCCCGATTTTTCTGTCACTGAGCTGGCCGTACCGCTGTTTATCGCGGCTATTCTCGCCGAAATGACCTGGGCAAGGCTGCGCAGGCAAAGCGCCTATGAACCCAAGGACACGCTCGTCAGCCTTGGCTTTGGACTCGGCTCCACGGTTGCAGGCGCGCTGTTCGGCGGCTTCTTCCTCGCCATCTTCATCGCCGCCTATGATTACCGCTTGTTCGATATCAGTGAGAATTGGTGGGACCCGATTTGGGCATGGCCAGTGGTGTTCGTACTCGATGATTTAAAGTATTACTGGGTCCACCGCGCGGGACACCGCATCCGCTGGTTTTGGGCCGCGCATGTCAATCACCACTCTAGCCAGCACTACAACCTCTCAACCGCACTACGGCAAAGCTGGACGGGATCCTTCACGCTCGGCTTTGTGTTCGCTTTGCCATTGGTCCTGATCGGGTTTCACCCCGGCATGATCGCCGTGTGCGGCGGGATCAATCTGGTCTACCAATTCTGGATCCACACCGAGGCGATCGGCAAAATGCCGCGCTGGTTCGAGGCCGTGATGAACACCCCCAGCCACCACCGGGTTCATCACGCCACCAACCCGCGCTATCTCGATCGCAACTACGCAGGCGTTTTCATTATCTGGGACAGGATGTTCGGCACATTTGAGGCCGAGCAAGACGATGAGCCAATCCGCTATGGCATCATCAAACAGCTCGGCAGCTTCAACCTGCTGTGGGCGGTATTCCATGAATGGATCGGCATGCTCAGCGATATTGCCCGCGTGCCTTGGCGGCATAAGCTGTCTTACCTGCTGCGCGAGCCTGGTTGGACCCATGATGGCAGCCGCGAGACCTCCGATATGATCCGTGCGCGTTGGCGCAAGCGCACTGGCCAATCTGCACAAAATCCGGTGGCGGATCGAAACTCGATTGAAAGCCCGAACGAAGCTGCTTAAGCCTGTCACGTCCAAGAGGAGAGATCATGGAAAGCTTCGATTACATCGTCATCGGCGGCGGTAGCGGCGGCAGCGCAGCGGCGGGACGGCTCGCCGTCGATGGGACCAAGCGTGTGTGCTTGATCGAGGCAGGCGGGCGCAATGACAACGTCCTGATCAAGACGCCCGGCTTCATGCCCTTCATCCGCAATTCGTCGAATTACAAATTCGACACGGTCCCGCAAGAGGGGCTGAATGGCCGGATCGGTTACCAACCGCGCGGCAAGGGACTGGGCGGATCTTCAGCGATCAACGCCATGGTCTATATTCGTGGTAACGCATGGGATTATGACAATTGGGCGGCGATGGGCTGTACCGGCTGGGCCTATGATGACGTGCTGCCATATTTCAAAAAAGCAGAAGCGAACCAGCGCGGCGCGGATGATTATCATGGAACTGGCGGGCCGCTGTTTGTCTCTGACCTGATCTCTCCCAATCCAGCCAGCCATGCTTTTGTCGAGGCCGCTAGCGAGATGCAGCTACGCCGCAATGATGATTTCAACGACGACACCCAGGACGGCTTTGGGTTCTACCAAGTGACCCAGCGTGATGGCGAGCGCTGGTCCGCTGCTCGCGCCTATGTCGAGCCCATTCGCGAGCAGGGCAATTTTGCGATCCGCACCGACACAGTCGTTGAAAAACTAGTGATCGAGCAAGGCCGGGTCACGGGCGTTCGGGTCAAGCGCGGTCGGCGCAGCGAAATGCTCTATGCAAAACGCGGTGTGATCCTGTCCGCAGGCGCCTTTAACAGCCCGCAAATCCTGATGCTGTCAGGCGTTGGCCCCGGTGCGCATTTACAAGAGCGCGGCATCCCAGTGGCGCTCGATCGACCCGAGGTTGGCGGCAACCTGCAAGATCATCTGGACTATGTATCCGGTTGGGAAACCGAGAGCGATGTGCCGATTGGCGGGACGTTGAAAGGTACATTGCGAATGGCCGCCGCCATATTGGAGCATCGCCGCAGCCGCACTGGCGCGATGACCACATGCTATGCCGAGGCGGGCGGGTTCTGGAAGGTTATGCCGGACGCGCCCGCTCCTGACGTACAATGGCATTTCGTGCCCGCCGTTCTGGAGGATCACGGTCGTGAGAAGATCAAAGAGCATGGCTTCTCTTTGCATGCCTGCGTCCTGCGCCCGGAAAGTCGCGGCACGGTGCGACTCGGATCGCGCCGGGCAACTGATGCGCCAGTGATCGACCCGAATTTCCTGGATGATGAGCGCGATCTCGCGGTCCTCAGAGCAGGCGTGCGCCTCTCCCACCGGATTGCGGAAGCACCTGCTTTGCAGGAATATGGCCCGACTGATCGACATCCGATCGATCTCGACAATGATGACGAACTCGACAATCTCATCAGAGAACGCGCGGACACTGTCTATCACCCGGTTGGCACCTGCCGCATGGGCGGTGACAAGGACAGTGTGGTCGACCCAACGCTGAAAGTGCGCGGGCTCGACGGACTATGGATCGCCGATGCCAGTGTGATGCCCAAAATCGTCAGCGGCAACACCAATGCGCCGAGCATTATGATCGGCGAACGCTGCGCTGACTTTGTGAAGGCTGCGACAAGATAGTCTTATCTCCAAGGAATCAGGGCCGGAGCGCTCCAAACGCCCCGGCCCTCCTGATTTCTCAGATCGACGAGATCAGAATGATTGGCGCGCAGTCACTCCAAATGTACGCGGATTGCCAACCCGGAATCCTAGCCGCGCTCTACCGCCGCGTTCGCGGTCAAAAGAGAGTAACGCGTTCTCGTCAAACACATTGTTGGCATAGACCACCAGGCTGAGCCCGCTGTCGAAATCGACCCCGGCGCTGAGGTTCACCAGTTGATAGTCGTCAAGCAGGAGGTCAACGGTGGTTGCCGCATCAGCGGGTGCGCCGCCGAAGGGTAGGCCATGGACAAAAGTACGCGGATTGTTTTCCTGATCCGCAGGCTGAGTGAAACGCGAACCCACATGGGTTACAGACGCTGATAAATACGCCTCTGCACTGTTAGAGATCGGCCATTCATAACTACCACCGGCCGAGAATTGCAGCTCTGGCACCGAAGGCAATCGATTGCCTTCACGGATACCAGTGGCCTCAGCCAGAGGGCCAGGCAGCGTCGTATCGAACTCTGCCTCAATCCAGCTTCCCGACAGGTTCAGATTCAGACCAGCAAATGGACTGTAGCCCAGTTCCGCCTCAATCCCCGCCGAATGCGCATCAGGCACATTGAAGACAATGCGTGAAGAACAACTGCCAGCATCCAGCGTAACCTGCAGGTCGCTGATGTCATTATAAAAGCCGGCGGCGTTGAACGTGAAACCATTGCCCTGCGCCTTTACACCCAACTCATAGTTCCACAGCGTTTCGTCATCATAGTCCTGAAATCCACCGAACAATGCGAGATCATTAGCATTGCAGAGCGGCACATTGAGCGGATCATTGACCCCGCCCAAGCGGAATCCTTGAGAGGCTTGTGCATTGATCGTCACATTGGGGTTGAGTTCATAACTGAGTAGAAAGCGCGGGGTAAAACCGTCAGACGCCGTTTCATCGACCACACCCGCGTCGCCATTGGCGAACAAGCCGCCGGTGGTGATTGTGCGGGTTTCCTCAAAGTCGTAATAGCGACCGCCAGCCGTGAAAGTCAGCGCATCGGTGATTTCCCAGGTCGCCTCACCAAAGATCGCCAATTGCTCGATGTTGTACGGCAGATCGGAATTGAACGGCGAATCGAGATTTTCAAACCCATTGGCAACCGCCGCCGACGTGCCTGCACCCAGCGTCGCATCGGTAAAAGCAGCATAGCCCGGTGTGGGCAAGCGTTGGCGATAGAACCGGTCAGTCTCTGAATAGAAGCCGCCAATCACCCACTGGATCGGTCCGTCATAATCCGATGCAAAACGCAGTTCCTGCGTTAGGGATTCGACATCGGTCGTGTCACGTAGATTAGATGGGAGCAGTACCCCGGCCTCCGGAAATCCAAGATCGACCGACACCGATCCGGAGAGGGCGCTGGCATCGCGGCTGACCAAGATATCACGGCTAGTAAACGAGCTGACCGAGGTCATTGTGATCGGGCCCAGATCGGCCTCCACCACAAGATCTGCAATCAGTGTTTCGTCCTCAAATGCCTCACGCAGCAGCAAGAACTGCTCGCGTTCGCCCAGCTGCGTCGGGGGACGCGTGGTCGTGAAGGGATTGGCGAAGAGGCTGAATATTTCCTGCCTGTTGAAGCCGTCTGCCGTGACCTTTTGATAGACAAGGCGCGGGGTAATGCTGAAACCTTCGCCGGTATCGACACGCAGCGCAATGCGGCCGCCATAACGCTCGCCGCCGTTCACATCCTCGCCGCCTGCTGGCCCCTGAGCGTCGATGAAGCCAGCATATTGGGTATAGTATCCGACTGCCCTGACGGCCGTATTTTCACTCAACGGTAGGTTGACCGCGCCCTTTAGGTGCCAGCCCAGATCATCGCCATCAACCAGATTGACATTGCCCTCGACCAAGCCTTCGACCGCATCGGTATTAGGCTGATTGGTGATATAGCGGATTGTGCCGCCGACCGAGCCTGACCCAAACAAAGTGCCTTGCGGGCCGCGCAGTGTTTCGACACGGTTGAGGTCAAACAGATCAAGGTCCGGTGTGAACAGCGACAGTGAGATCACGGATTCGTCGAGATACACCCCGACTTGCTCTTTCACACCAGGTTGGTCGCGGACGACCTGACCGGCGGAAACGCCGCGAACGGAAACTTGGCTTTGACCAGGGCCCAAATTTTGGACCGACAAGCCAGCAACATTACGCGACAAATCTTCGAGCGTTACCGCTCCTGACCTTTGAATATCTTCCTGTGTCTGGGCGTTGATCGAAAAGGGGACATCCTGGATTGTCGTGTCGCGTTTGGTCGCGGTCACCACAATCACATTGCCGCTGGCGGGACTATCGGCATTTTCATCTTGGTCAGTGTCCTGGGCGAACGCAGGGGCCGTGCCAAATGTAAGCGCGCAGCCGACTAACAAAGCGGCGCGACATTTGGGAAGCGAAAGAAGCTTGGGGGAACGCATCATCTCTCTCCTATTTGCTGGGTCTGATACCAGCAGAGACCAAGACAACTCCTCAGATGCATCAATTGCAAGGCGCTCACATTCGACCTGAGTAAGTTACTGAAAAACTGTAACACACTAGCCACACATAGAAATTGCAAAAAAGAGGCCGGAGCGCTTTGAACGCCCCGGCCTATTAAGAGTTGTATGTTCGCAGGAGGAACAAAGGTTAGCGGAGGAAGTGGGAAAGGAGAGTACTCCCCCGCTAAACTGGGTGATTAATTGTAGGCACGCTCTCCGTGTTCAGAGATGTCGAGCCCGTCGACTTCGGTTTCTTCATCAACGCGAAGGCCGATGATCATCTTAACGATGTAAGCGGCGATCAGAGTGCCGATACCGGCCCAAGCGATGGTTACGAGTACACCTTCAGTTTGGATCCAGAGCTGAGCGCCCAGACCGGTCGAACCGTCGCCAGGACCACCAAGGAATGGCTGATAGACGATGCCGGTGCCGATCGCACCAACGATGCCGCCCACGCCGTGAATGCCGAATGCATCAAGCGAGTCGTCATAGCCGAACTTGGTCTTCACCTTCGCTACAAAGAAGTAGCAGACAACAGATGAGACAATGCCGAGCAGGATAGCGCCGAATGGCCCACTGTTACCCGCTGCCGGGGTAACAGCAACAAGGCCAGCGATAACACCTGAGCAGAAGCCCAGCGCCGAACCCTTATGCCCAGCCATGCGCTCAATTACCATCCAGGTTAGCGCACCAGCGGCGGTGGCAACGAAGGTGTTGATCATCGCAAGACCAGCGAACCCGTCAGCTTCCAATGCAGAACCAGCGTTGAAACCGAACCAGCCAACCCAAAGCAGGCCTGTACCTATCATGGTCATTACCAGTGAGTGCGGAGGCATAGGCTCTTGCGGATAGCCGCGGCGTTTGCCCAACAGGTACGCCAGGACGAGGCCAGACACACCGGCATTAATGTGAACCACGGTGCCGCCGGCAAAATCCAACGCGCCAGCTTCAAACAGCAGTCCGTCGCCGGCCCAAACCATGTGTGCAATTGGGAAGTACACGATGGTCAGCCAGATCGGCACAAACATCATGACGGCGTTGAACTTCATCCGTTCAGCAGTCGCACCGAGGATCAGCGCAGCCGTAATCGCCGCGAAGGTCATTTGGAAACTGACAAACACATATTCACTGATCACTTCGTCCGTGAATGTTGCCGCCGTTGTTTCTGCACTCATGCCCGCAAGGAAGTAGCTACCCCCGCTGATGAACTGGCCCAGAAAACCCTCGATGGGTGTTGAGCCAAAGGCGAGTGAGAAGCCCCACATCACCCACACGAGCATCGCCAGAGCCGCGGTGGCGCCGATCTGAGTCATGGTCGAGAGCATATTTTTTGACCGAGTCAAACCGCCATAAAACAGCGCAAGGCCCGGAAGGATCATAAGCAGCACAAGCACCGTTGAGGTCATCATCCAGGCGTTGTTACCAGCTTTAGGTACAGCGGCGGCGACCTCTGCTGCAGGCGCTGCGAGTGCAGGCTGTGTGGCAAGCAAGCCGGCGCCACCGAGCACGGCACATTTCAAAAGGGTGTTTTTCATTGTCCTTGTCCCCCGTCAGAGCGCTGTTTCACCGGCTTCGCCTGTGCGAATCCGGGTTGCCGATGCGAGATCGAGCACGAAAATCTTGCCGTCACCGATCGCGTCGGTGTTGGCGGTTTGCTGGATGGTCTCGACAACTTGCCCAGCGATTTCATCGCTGGCTGCAATCTCGAGCTTCACCTTTGGCAGCATGTTGGTCGAATATTCTGCGCCGCGATAAATCTCGGTTTGGCCTTTTTGGCGGCCAAATCCCTTGACCTCAGAAACGGTCATACCGGCGACACCGATGCCGCCCAGCGCTTCGCGGACTTCATCGAGCTTGAATGGTTTTATGATGGCGATGATGAACTTCATCCGTGCCCCCTCAATTTCCGCCGGTCAGCCCCGGCTCGCATAGAGCAGCAAAAGGCGTGCCAGTTTTTACAAGAGAGTGGAATCGCGCAGAAGTGCGGCTTCTAAGGTTAACCACCTAGAGAGGTTTGCCTAATTTTTAACCCATTGTTTATTTTTTAGGCAGTCACTGTGATGCAGTGCAAGTTATTCGCCTGCAATATAACGGTCGGTCGGACGCGCTGGCAGGCCATCAATGCTGCTGATGCGGGTCGCCATCTTTGCTTCCCATTCCGCCGGATCAGATTGCCGATGCGCCTTCTTCAGCGTCTCACGTTCCGCCTCCAGCGTCATCAACGGAACACCCCAACCGCAGCTCGTCTGCACACTTTCAATATCAATCGCAAAGATTTGGCGCGTGCCCGGCAACATCGTGAAATGGCTCGCCAGTTTGTCCCAGCCATCATCTTGAGGCAGCACAGGAACACCGCGGCCATAAATGCGCAGGATATTGGCGGGTTGCTGAAAATTGCAAAACATCAAGGTGATCCGGCCGTCAGCACCGAGATGCGCGTGCGTCTCATTGCCTGACCCGCCAAGGTCGAGATAGGCGACACGTTTAGGGCTGAGAATTCGGAAAGCATCATAGCCTTTTGGACTGAGGTTGATCCGCCCGATTCGAGCTGAGGTCGCCACGAAGAAAACCGGCTGCGCTTCGATCATAGCAACATGCTTATCAATCAGCGCATCAAAAAACTCAGCCATCAATCCATATCCTTGCCTATGGTCACGCGCACCGGAATGCCCGCCGGATCAAAATCATCCAGACAATAGACATTGATCCCAATAAAGTCGGGTGTCACCCGTTTTCTATGGAACGGGTAGATGCCGCAGGTTCCGCAAAAGAAGTGCCGCGCTGTATGCGTGTGGAATTGATATTCGTTAAGCGCCTGTGTGCCTGTGAGCAGTTCAAAATCGCTTTCGTGCACCTTCACCATTAGGGCGTTCTTGCGGATGCAAATTGAACAATCGCATGTGGTCAGTTCGGGAAAATCCGTTTTGATTGCGAACTGCACAGCGCCGCAATGGCAACTGCCTAAATGGCGCTCTATTGGCCTTGTGCCCTTCAAAGAAAGTCTCTGAGCACACTCATAAACTTGTCGAATTGGTCATGGTGTAGCCAATGCCCGGCCTGCTCAAATTCGATCACTTCGGCTGTATTGAAATGCTTAAGCCTCCCATCCTTCTCGGGATTTGAGGCCCAGCTATCTGCACCATAGAGCAGCAAAGTCGGACATGTGATCGCGCCCCAGGTTTGCTTGATGAACTCATCCGCCACGTCTTCCACGCCCCAGACATTGAGGTGGGGGTCAAATTTCCAGCTGTAGGTGCCGTCCTCATTCCGGTTGACCCCGTGGATGGTGAGGTGCCGAGCCTGCTCTTCTGTGAGGTAAGAGTTTTCCTCGATCATGCGCGCGAACGCCGCCTCAATGCTTTCATATTTGCGCGGGCTCCGGCCAGCCGCCTTGCGCTTCTTCACGATCCATTCGGCCATGCGTTCTGGATAGGGCGTGGCGCGCATTTCTTCGCGGCGCGTCGGGCTTGGGCCAAGGCCCTCAATCGCAACCAGCTTCGTCACCATGTCGGGAAAGGTGCCCGCATAGCGCAGCGCAACATTGCCGCCCATGGAATGGCTAACAATGGTAACAGGGCCGCTGCCCAATTGGTGGATCAGCTGCGCCAGATCATAGACCATATCGCCCGACTGGTAATTGCCATCAGACACCCAATCGCTGTCGCCGTGCCCGCGGTGATCCATCGCAACCACGTGGTAGTCGGCGCATAGCTGCTCCGCCGTCCAGTCCCAACTGCGCGCGTGATCGCGCCCGCCATGCACCAGAACCAGCTTGGGCTTTGCGCGGTCCGCATCACTTTGCGCCCAATCGAAATAATTGAGCTTGATGCGCTGAGAGAAAAACGTCTGAGAGGTTGGGCCTGATACGGTCATGCAGTGTCCCATGCCGCGAACATTGCCGCGCCGCAACACTCGCGTGAGCGCTTAGCGTTCTTTGGTGGCAGAGAATTTCAGCTCTGGGTTCTTTTCTTCCTGATAATTCACGTCCCACGGACTCTTGGCCATGAACACCAGATCGCCGTCGCGGTCTTTCGCTAGGTTAGCTCGGTTGAAGCTTTCAAAATCAGCAAGAGCCTGGCCTTCACCTTTAACCCAGCGGGCGGTGGCAAAGGGCGCAGCCTCAAGTCCGGCCTCAACCTTATATTCCGCCGACAGCCGCGAGATCAGGACCTCCAGCTGGAGTTGACCGACCACGCCGACAATATGCTGCGCGCCAAGTTCCGGGTAGAACACCTGGATCACGCCCTCTTCACTCAGATCGTCAAGCGCTTTACGCAGCTGCTTGGTCTTGGTCGGATCTTTGAGTTGGACCCGGCGCAGGATTTCCGGCGCAAAATTGGGCAGACCAGTGAAGCGAACCTTGTTCTGCTCGCTCAGCGTGTCGCCCACGCGCAAAGTGCCGTGGTTTGGAATGCCAATAATATCGCCCGCCTCGGCAGTGTCGGCAATCTCGCGGTCCTGAGCAAAAAAGAGGATCGGGGAATGGATCGCAATTGGCTTGCCCAGCCCAGAAGGCGTCAGCTTCATCCCGCGCTTAAAGGTGCCGGAAACCTGGCGCATAAAGGCGATCCGGTCCCGGTGATTGGGGTCCATATTGGCCTGCACCTTGAAGATGAAGCCGGTGACCTCGTCATGCTGGGGCGTGATCTGATCATCGCCCGCTGGCTGCGGACGCGGCGGCGGCGCGTGCTTGGCAATTGCGTCGATCAGTTCGGTGACGCCGAAATTCTTGAGTGCCGATCCGAAATAGACCGGGGTCAAATCGCCATTACGATAGGCCTCGAGGTCAAATTCCGGATAGCCCACTTGCGCCAGTTCAGCCTCTTCGGCCCATTCAGCGGGAATGTCTGGATCGGTGTCGCGGGTGCCGAGAAATTCCTTTGATGGGCCTTCCGGGCGGCTGACAGCGCCACTTTCAAAATCAAGCACGCCTTCAAATTGTCCGCCCATGCCAATCGGCCAGCCTTGCGGGCTGACATCCAGCGCCAGCATCTCAGCGACCTCGTCCATCAACTCAAAGCCCGGGCGTCCTTCGCGGTCGACCTTGTTGATGAAGGTGATGATCGGCACACTGCGCAACCGGCAAACCTCGAACAATTTGCGGGTCTGCGGCTCAATACCCTTGGCCGCATCGATCACCATCACCGCACTATCGACAGCAGTCAGCGTCCGATAGGTGTCCTCAGAAAAGTCCTCATGCCCCGGCGTATCAAGCAAGTTGAAGGTGATTTTCTCGCCCTCATACTCTTTTTCAAAAGTCATCACAGACGAGGTGACCGAGATGCCGCGTTGCTGCTCAATCTTCATCCAGTCAGAGCGCGCCCGCCGCGCTTGACCGCGCGCCTTCACCTCGCCCGCCAAATGGATCGCACCGCCTTGCAGCAGCAGCTTCTCCGTCAGCGTGGTCTTACCCGCATCGGGGTGAGAGATGATCGCGAATGTGCGGCGATTGGACATAGGTTTAGCTTAAAGCACCGTTGGACATGGAGCGCGCGCCTTAGCCGCAAGCGTTGAATCCGTCTACATCCCCCGCAGCTTGCACAGCGCTGTGCCTCCAATTTACCGGCTGGTAAGATCGATCTGCGAAATCAGGGCCACGAATAGGGGGCATTAATGTCGATTTACAAAATTCTTCTTTCCAGTTTCTTTGCCGTCTTGCTGTCTGCATGCGGCGCATCGGGTCAATACTTCGAAAAATCTCCTGAAGAAGTGGCGAAGGCGCTGAAAGGCGCGAAGCTGCCAATAGCTATCCTAGGACGCAATGTTGTTGGTGAGACTGTCACGAACCCTACCCCCAATACGTTTGTGATCACTGCAAACGACGAACTGGGCGGCGATATCTTTCGGATCGTCGCGACTATTGCGCCTGATGGCAATGGCACGCGCGTTACTTCGAAGTTTGAGCAGCTCCACAAAACTTTAGGAAGCCAAGATACATCGATGGCCCAGAAAGCGGCCGACGAACAGATCGCCTCGACCATCGAGGGGCGCGCATTCGATATGATGTTCGCCACCTCCCCCGCCGCCAAAGCCGTACTCAGCGCGCAGGGCGGAAAAGTTCAAGAACGGATCAACGCCGCCAATGAGACCATGGTCGCGTTCAGTGAGATGGAACGCGAGATGGCCGCACAAGAAAAGCGTGAAAAGTTCGAGAAGGAATACGGCGAAGACTGGGGCGCAAGCGGCTCAGCTGCAGATGGCGGCTGGGGTAATTAGACGCCGCCACTATTGCTCAGCCGCCCAGTTTGGAGCGCGCGGGGCTTAGCCGCGCAGCTCCGCTCCATGCTTGGCCGCGGCTGCAACAATTTTGTCTGAAATCTCGGTCAGCTCTGCGTCCTTGAAGCTCTTCTCGCCCGGTTGCAAAGTCACCTCGATCGCGAGTGACTTCTGACCCTGTGGAACATTGCCACCGGTGAACAGGTCAAACACTCGCGCGCCCACGATGTTCGCCTTATCCGCGCCCTGAACCGCGCGCAGCAGATCGCCCGCCGCAAGCGTCTCTGGCACTAGAAACGCAAAATCGCGCGTCACCGATTGCAAGGCAGGCGGGGTAAAGCTTGGCCGTGCAAAACTGACCGGGCCTTTGCCCGCCTTCTTTGCCGGGATTGCATCGAGATGAATGCCCAAGGCGGCAACAGGAACGCCAATCTCGAAAGCCTTAAGAACGGTGGGGTGGACCATTCCAAAACTCGCGATGCGGTTCTTTGGTCCCAGACGCAAAGTCGCAGATTGGCCAGGGTGATAGATATCGCCCGCTTCGCCCATGACTTGCAATCTGTCGACCGGTGCACCGGCTGCTTTGAGCAAGGCCAAGCACTGAGCCTTGGCATCATAGACATCGAAACTCCTCGCCTTGCCATGTTGCCATGAACGTGGCGCCGCATCGCCCGCCATAACAGCGACAAGCGCCGGATACTCCCCATCTGCAAGGTAACGCCGGCCGATCTCGAACAAGCGCACGCTGGCAGACCCGCGATCAAAACTGCGTCGCACCGCCGACAAGAGGCCGGGCAAAAGCGAGGGGCGCATCACTTTCAAGTCTTCGCTGATCGGATTGTCGAGCGACCAATGCCCGCCTCCGACCACATTGGCCTCGTCCTCAGAGATAAACGACCATGTGATCGCTTCATTCAACCCGTTACCGGCTGCTGCACGGCGCAATTTGCGCTCGAGCTGCTGCGCCGGTGTGGCAGTTGGCCTTGCCACCCCATCCATGCGCGGCAAGGCCACACTTTCCACCTTGTCGAGGCCGTGGATACGCACGACTTCTTCCACAAGATCGGCTGCGCCTTCGATATCATTGCGGCGCAAGGGACAGGTAACTTGCCAGTCTTCTGCCACAACGAACCCAAGGCTTTCGAGGATACGGCGCTGCTCATCATCAGGCACGTCGACGCCGCCAAGCCGGGAGGTGAGACCCGTATCGAATGTAACGACCAGAGGTTCGCTGGGCACCGCACCTGCACGCACGCTCTCGCTTGCTTCGCCGCCCGCCAGCTCGACAATCAAGCCGGTAAGCAAATCTAGACCATCGTCCAGAAACTCCGGATCAACGCCGCGCTCAAAGCGGGTGCGCGCATCCGATGCCAGACCCAGCTTGCGTCCGGTCACACCGATGCGGGCCGGATCGAAATAGGCAATTTCGAGCAGCAAGTCAGTGGTGCCATCCGAAACGCCGGAATGCTCACCGCCCATAATTCCGGCAATGTCATGAACCTGCGCGTCATCGGCGATCACGACCATGCTTCCATCAAGCGTGTAGGTTTTCTCGTTGAGCGCCAACACTTGCTCACCCGCCTTCGCGCGGCGCGCCACAACCGCGCCAGAGAGCTTCGCCAGATCATAGGCGTGCGCCGGGCGGCCAAACGCCAGCATCAGGTAATTGGTGAGATCAACCAGCAGCGAGATCGGGCGCTGGCCCGCACTGATCAGCCGCTGTTGCAGCCAGTCTGGCGACGGGCCATTTTTCACGCCCTTGATCACCCGGCCATAGAATGCGGGGCACCCTTCTGGATCATCCGTGCGGATTTCCACCGGACAAGCGCCAGAGGCCTCAAATTTCGGAAAGGCAATTGGCTTCAGCGTGCCAAGACCCGCCGCGGCGAGATCGCGCGCAATCCCGTAAACGCCCATGCAATCGGGGCGGTTGGGGGTGATCGCGACATCAATGATGGGTGAAGACCCCTGATAGGCAGCAAAGGCGTGGCCCACGCTCGCATCATCCGGCAATTCGATAATGCCGTCGTGCTCATCGCCCAGCTCCAGCTCGCGCACGGAGCACATCATGCCGTTGCTCTCCACGCCGCGGATCGCGCTCTTGCGGAGCTGCATGCCATTGGCTGGCACCACCGCACCGGGCAGGCCAAGCACGCCCTTCATTCCTGCGCGCGCATTGGGCGCACCGCAGACAACCTGCAGTGGATCGCCCTCGCCCGTGTCAACGCTCAGCACTTGCAGCTTGTCTGCATCGGGGTGCTTCTCAGCGGTCAGAACTTTGGCGACCTTGAAGCCAGCAAGCCTTTCAGCCGAGTCTTCAACGCCTTCAACCTCAAGCCCGATCGCGTTCAGCGCGTCGGTGATCTCACCAAGCGTTGCATCGGTTTCGAGATGGTCTTTGAGCCATGTGACGGAGAACTTCATGCGCGCGCTCCCACACCGGCGGACAGGGTCGGTTGATCAAAAGGCGAGAAGCCATAATGCGCAAGCCAGCGCGGATCGCCATCGAAGAAGGCGCGCAGATCGTTCATGCCGTATTTGAGCATGGCGATACGGTCGATCCCGAGGCCAAAGGCAAAGCCTTGATATTCGTCCGGATCGATCCCGGCAAACTCGAGCACACGGCGGTTCACCATCCCGCTACCGCCCAGCTCCATCCAGTCATAGCCCTGCTCATCACCGTGGCCGCCAACGACACGGCGGTCGCCTTCGTTTGAGTAACCAACATCGACCTCGACGCTGGGCTCGGTGAAGGGGAAATAGGATGGGCGCAGGCGCAAGGTGATGTCCTCGCGCTCAAAGAACGCCTTGAAGAACGTCTCCAGCGTCCATTTGAGATGACCGAGGTGAATGTCCTTGTCGATCACCAGGCCTTCGACCTGATGGAACATCGGCGTGTGGGTCGCGTCACTATCGCTGCGATAGACACGGCCCGGCGCGATCAGGCGGATCGGCGCGCCTTGCTCTTTCATGCTGCGGATCTGCACCGGCGAGGTGTGCGTCCTCAGCAGCATTCTTTTCTGGCCTACCGCTTCGCTACTTGAGGCCGATTGGCCACCATCCGCCGCCTTATCAGGGAAGTAGAACGTATCGTGCATCGCGCGCGCAGGATGGCTCTCATCCATGTTGAGCGCGGTGAAGTTGTGCCAATCGTCTTCGATCTCTGGACCGGTTGCGACCGCGAAGCCGAGATCGGCAAATATCTCCGCCAGTTCGTCCATCACCTGGCTCACCGGGTGAACCGAACCGCTCAGCATGTCCGGCGCAGGCAGAGTGAGGTCAAGCGTTTCGCTGGCCAACTGCGCTTCGAGCTCAGCGGCCTCCAGCGCTTGCCTTTTCGCCGCAATCGCATCGGCCACCTCGGCGCGGATCGCCTGGATCGCAGGCGCTGCTTCGCTGCGCTCTTCCGGGCTCATCTGGCCCAGCGTCTTGAGCGCCAGGCTCACCCAGCCCTTTTTTCCAAGCGCGCCCACGCGCTGTTCCTCCAGCGCATCGAGCGTATCAGCTCCAGAGATTGCCGCCAGCGCGGCGTCTTTTTGTGATGTCAATTCAATCATGGTCTAGCCCAAAGGTTTGAGCCGGTCCGCTAGCGGGATTTCGCCGCCTTGGCAAAGCGCGAATTGCGCCTTGACGCGAAGATCAGCGCGCTACTGGCTAGGCGCTTATCGCAAAGGCTTGTCCAGCGTCTGCGCGGCGCTGCCCCAAACGCGTGCTCGGGCCTCCATGAAAGAGGCCAGAATGGGATGCTCAAGAGCCGCATAATCGCTCGGGTTCATCGTCATAAACTCGCGGAATTCGCGGGTGAACTGGGCTTGGTCGTGATAGTGATCGTCCATCGCCTCGGTCCACAGCCGCTTGTCATGCAGCATCCAGTCCGACAGGCTGCGCATGAAACGCTGGCGCCGGATCAAGAGCTTTGGAGCAAAGCCGAAATACCGCCGGCACACGCGCTCAAGTGTCCGCACACTGAACCCGCTGGCCTGAGCCAGATCATCAACCGTGTTGAGCGCCGGTTCGACCAGCGCCTTGTGAACGCGGGCAATCTTGGGCTCATCGCGGTTGGGCCGCATCAGTGCACGCATGGTGTCTTCAATCGCGGCCAATTGCTGATCGTCGCTCACGCCTTCATCACACAAAGCGTCAGCAAGCCCTGCAAACTTCGCAAATGCAGGATGCGCCGCGCCATCACAGCCGACATTGGCAAGCTCCCGTGCATCGACATCGATGAACCTTGCCCATCCGAGCGGCAAGAGGCCAATGCCCCACATGCGCGATTCGCCCAGCTCAAACTCGCAGGGCAAGGAGCTTGGCCCGGTCGCCGTGAAGCGCGAGCCAGAAAGCTGCGATGTGCCAATGCTGGCATTCGGACGGCTGCCGCTGAAGAAGCGGATATTGGCCCATTCCGGCTGCAAGTGGTCTTTGACAGTTTTGCCGTCCTCAACCTCCAGCACCAATTGGTAGAAGGTCGTGAAGCAGCCATCGAACTCTGGCGAAGGCGAGTAGAATTGGCTGCGAACGGTGAAGTCCGCATCCTTATTGCCTACGCGTTTCGTCCTCTGCCCACCCATTCGCTCGGTTTGGCCGATGTGTCGCGTTTTTACAAGCGAAAGGGCGCCAGCCTCTTCGGCCAGCGCCCTATCCGTTTTGCGTTTCCTACATGGTGCCGCGCGGTTGCGCATCCCATGCTGATAGCGCAGGCTTAAGCTGGCAATGCCGCCTTCGCCTGAGTGATGATCGACTTGAACGCCGCTTCTTCGTTCATAGCGAGGTCCGCCATGACTTTGCGGTCAAGCTCAATACCCGCCAGCTTCACGCCGTGCATGAACTGAGAGTAGGTCAGGCCTTCAGCGCGGACAGCCGCGTTGATGCGCTGGATCCAGATCGCGCGGAAGCTGCGCTTCTTCGCCTTACGGTCGCGGTAAGCGTATTGACCGGCCTTCTCGACCGCCTGGCGCGCAACGCGAATGGTGTTCTTGCGGCGACCGCGATAGCCCTTGGCTTGTTCGAGTAGACGCTTGTGCTTTTGGCGTGTGGTGACGCCGCGTTTAATGCGAGGCATATGTAGTATCCTTTGTAGAGTTCTGCGCCAGCCCGCTCCCTCCACCCTTCCACCCGGATGATCACCCGGTAGGTTCCGGGCGGAAGGGTGGAGGGAGTGGGCGGTCTAGCCCATCAAATCAATCGAGCCCGTAAGGCGCCCATTTCTTGATCGTCCGCGCATCCGGGTCTGAAGCGACCGAGGTGCCACGGTTTTGGCGGATATACTTCGCATTGTGGCTCATCAGACGGTGACGCTTACCAGCGACGCCGTGCTTGACCTTGCCAGTTGCGGTGATTTTGAAGCGTTTCTTCACACCGCTTTTGGTCTTCAGCTTGGGCATTTCGTTCTCCTTGATCAGAGACACGTTCTAATCGGCCCTGGCAGCCCTGATGAGCCAGGCCAATCGCTTGATTCGTGTCGTTGAAGTGCGCGCGTCTATGGCCAGCCGCCCAATTTGGCAAGCGTTTTTGCGGGATGGGAGGGGAGTGTTTGTGTTTCCGCACACCATCCGGTGTGCGATGTCCTCGCGGCTTGCGGGCAAGCCCGCGCCGCTCCGGGCGGGCGTGCGCCCTTGCGAGACCTGCGGTCTCGATCCATTCCCGGCCAGCGATCTTGCGCCAAGCGTCTTGGAGCTTGGCATTTGGCTTGTCGCGGAGCACGGCGCGCAGCGCCGCAAGGCCCTCGTGGCCGCCCGCAGGGCCGACAGACCCGAGGACATCGCAGCACGGATGTGCTGCGGAACCACAAACAACTCCCCTTCCCACTCCACTCCATTCATCGCTGCTGGAGCACGCTTGGAACGGCTGGAACACATTACAAGGCCAAAAAGCCAATCGATCACAGACGCACCGATTGATCGATTTAGTCGATTAAAGTCTTGAGGTAAGCACATGACCCACCTCTAGCGACCGCGTTCCAAGTAGGAAAATTGGGCATGATAGAAAGTAATTCGCTCTTCGCTCCAATCGCACGCAACAGCGTAAAGTTCACTAGTCTCGACCGAACGAGGAGAAATCACAGCTCCTTTATCTTAGCAGATCTCAGCAGTCCCAATTCTCGAGACATACGCGAGGTTGAAATGCACTCTACAACTATCAAATAGTCCCATCCATCAATAGCCAATTTTGTCCTGATGCCGAGTGAGCAATTGGCCAAAAGTGTATTATGTCGTTGTCGTCTTTAAAGCCCGTCAAGCAAACTGGCCGGGTATCCAAAAAACAGATTTCACGATCACGAACAAAGTATGTGGTTCGATCAGTTTCATAATGCTCTCTAAACAAGCCAGAGAACGTAATCTGATTGCTAGAATCTCTTGTCCATCCGCCGACCAATTCCGAAGAATCCGAGTCGCGGAAATCCACTTGTCCTTTCGACGCGAGCTTTTCTATTTCGGCCTTCGACAACCTATTTACCAAGCGCAGAGGCTCTTCAGAACGATCTGCATTGGTGCTATAACTTTCTTTCCAAATATCTGGTGGCAAAAGAGCGATAGTAACCCCATAGCGAGCGGATAACGGAATGCTAGACCATCCAGCGCCCGAGAAGTATCGCCAGGCGCTCGCAGCGAGCGCAAGCCAAGCTATGAAAGCCACAAGAAGCGCCAACCGCAAAAGAATATAGATTGGTGACGTCCGTTTGCTCGAGCAATTTCGGTCTTCATGACCCAACATGTGTCACTTGCCCCTCTCCCAGTTCCAGCAAATGATCGCGCTTGAAAGATGCATCACTTTGTTTCCGTAGCTATAGCGACAGAGCGTCAGCCGAAAGTACTACAAACACAAGCTCAACATGACAGTTGCTGCAACGGGCAGCCCCCTACCCCATCGCCTCCAGCGCTTCTTCCAGCCGCGCGGGCTCGCCCAGCGCTAACACCGTGCCATCGGAATTCGCGTCCAGCGGGTTGCCTTGCCAGTCGCTCATCATGCCGCCAGCGCCCTCTACGATTGGCACCAGCGCGGCGTAGTCATAGAGTTTCAGCCCGGCCTCGCACACGGCGTCCAAATGGCCGCTCGCCAGCAAGCCGTAATTGTAGCAATCCCCGCCCCACACCACGATTTGTGAGGTTTGTGCGGCCAGCGACATGAACGCACCGCCTTGATCGTCGGTGAAATATTGCGGGCCGGAGGAGGCGATGGTTGCCTCTGACAATTCTTTGCAAGCCCGCGTGCGCACCGGCAGGCCGTTGAAGGTCGTGCCCTCGCCGATTCGCCCGACCCAGCGTTCTGCGGCGATAGGCTGATCGATCACGCCGAGCACTGGCCAGCCATCCTGCAGCAAAGCGATCAGCGTGCCAAAGATGGGGCGGCCCGCCATAAAGCTGATCGTGCCATCGATTGGGTCGAGCACCCATTGCCTGCCAGCACCCTCATTATGGGTGCCGTATTCCTCCCCGATGATCCCGTCATCGGGACATTCCACCTCGATAATCGCGCGCATCGCGGCCTCTGCTGCGCGGTCGGCCTCTGTCACGGGCGAGGCATCGGCCTTGCGCTCCTGCGACCAGTCCCCGCGAAACAGGGGGCGGATGGCATTGCCAGCCGCATCGGCCAGGCGCTGAGCGATTGCTACGTCTTTGTTCGTCATAATCCGCGCGCAGTCTCATCACCGGCGCGGCAATGCAAGGGGCCTGTTGGCACTGGCCCGGCCGATTTCCGTATAGGAATGTTGCAATTGACAGGGGCGCCGGGCGGTGCCTTATGGTTAAAGACAACTGGCTGTCCTGATGAGGATAGACCAGAGGGTGGGTTATAGGCTGCATAAGTGGTGCGGGTTGCACAAGGTTCAAACCGCAGCCCATTTGGGCAGTCGCAAGTCTTTTAAACGGGTCGGACATGGGCAAACAGGCAGGCGCAGATGCGCCAGTACAATTTGCGCCCCGCTCTGGGGTCAATCGCAGCGGAATGCCGCTCGCCGCCAGCCGTGCCCCCGCCAAAGATCTGGACCCCTGGATTGGGCGGCTGGTCGCCTCAAAACTGGTGGCAGACGAAGCCACCCATATCGCCTGCGGCATTTGCAATGATGTGGCCTTTGCTCGCATCGTGATGGGCGGCACATGGGACGCACAAACCGCTGATGGGTCGATGGAGTTTCGCGATGAGGCCATCCTGTTTGGCCCGCAATCGCGCCATATGCCGGTGGGGTGCAGCGGCCATGTGATTGCCATCGGCATTGGCTTTCGCCCCGGGGCGATCCCCTGCCTGCTCGGGCGCGAATTGGCGCCGCTGGTCGACCGGATTGAGCGCTCCGATCCCTTTGGTCTGATCACGAATAGCGCCGCGCAGGACTATCCGCTCGATGCCGAGCCAGAGCAATGGCTGCAGACGGTCGAGGAGGCGATGCGCGCCTTTATCGCGCGGGTCCAGCCGGAGAAGCCCGATCCTCTGGCCGCCGCGTTCGAACATGCGAGCTTTGCCGATCCGACGATTACGCCGGGTGATTTCGCCGCGCAGCATGGCATGTCCTCGCGCAAGCTGGAGCGGCTGGTGCGGCGCGATTTCGGCATAACGGCGAGCACGGTTCTGCGCCGGGCCAAAGCGCTTGATCTGGCGGCCCAGCTGTGCGGGGTGGCGGATGAAGAGGAAGAAAGCGAGCTGCTGCTGCGCTATTTCGACCAATCGCATTTGATCCGCGATTTTAAGGCGTTTTTCGGGACCACCCCGGCCGCTTTCCGCTCTGAGCCGCGCTTGTTCCTTCGGATCAATGTGGAGACGCGCCAAGCCCGGCGCCTTGCCGAGCTCGACCGGATTAAGCCTGGGGCAGAGCCGCCGTGGCGCGGTGAGTGAGGACGGCGCGGCCCGCCTTAATCGAACAAACTGCTCACGCTGCTTTCATCCGCGATCCGGCGGATGGCTTCGCCGACCAGCGGCGCCATAGTCAACACCCGGATCCGGTCAGAGGCCGCGCAGGCTTCGGTCGGCAGGATCGAATCGGTGATCACCAGCTCTTTCAGCTTTGACCCGTCGATCCGCGCCACCGCGCCGCCCGACAGGACGCCGTGGGTGATATAGGCCGCGACCGATTTCGCCCCGCCCGCCAGCAAAGCCTCCGCCGCATTGCAGAGCGTGCCGCCGGAATCGACGATGTCATCGATCATGATGCAATGGCGGCCAGAGACATCGCCGATGATGTTCATGACCTCCGATTCTCCAGGGCGGTCGCGGCGTTTATCGACGATGGCGAGCGGCGCATTGTCGAGCCGTTTGGCGAGCGCGCGGGCGCGCACCACGCCGCCAACATCGGGGGAAACAACCATCAAATCCTGATCGCCGTAGCGCGCTTGAATATCGGCCGCCATGACCGGTGCGGCATAGAGGTTATCGGTCGGGATATCGAAGAAGCCCTGAATCTGCCCGGCGTGCAAATCCACCGCCAGCACGCGGTCAGCGCCCGCCTCTGTGATAAGGTTCGCCACCAGCTTGGCCGAGATCGGCGTGCGCGGGCCGGGTTTACGGTCCTGCCGAGCATAGCCGAAGTAAGGCACAACTGCGGTAATCCGTTTGGCCGAGGCGCGTTTCAGCGCGTCGATACAGATCAGCAGCTCCATCAGATTGTCATTCGCTGGAAAGCCGGTCGACTGGACAACGAACACATCCTCGCCGCGCACGTTCTCGTGGATCTCGACGAAGATTTCTTCATCGGCAAACCGGCGCACGCTGGCATCGGTCAAAGGGATTTCGAGATAGGCGGCGATCGCCCGGGCGAGCGGCAGGTTTGAATTGCCGGACATGATTTTCATGGATGCGTATCCCCGAGTGCAGTTGATGGCGGTTCACCTAGCCCAGACTCATAGGGACGCAACAGAGGCCGCCGCCCATTTGTCCGCAATTGGATTTGGCAGGCGGAGATTCTGAGCGTCTCGTGCCTGCCAAGTTACGGGCCAAGTTACAGGCCTGGACGCTGGAGCTCTCTGTTTACGCCAGCGTCAATGCGTCCCGCACGCTGGCCATGTTGCGGCGGCTAACGGGCACCGTGCTGCCGTCGGACATTTCCAGATTTCCTGTGCCCGCGCTCTCGCGGGTCAGCGATTTGACGCAGGCCGCGTTGACTATGTGGGAGCGGTGAACCCGGATAAAGCCGTCTGACAGTTCTCGCTCCAGCGCAGCTAGGCTCGCATTGTGCAAGGCGCTGCGTCCGCTGGCCAAGAACACTTCGACATAATCGCCCGCTCCGCTGAAGCGTACGATGTCGCTCGCATCGACAAATTCGACCTTACCATTGCTGGTCAGCTCTATCCGCTTTGGCGCGCTGTCCTGGGCCACCGGGGTCATGGTGAGATCGCCGCCGCGCGCTTGCTTGAAAAACAGCCACAGCAGGCCCGCCGCGACCACCAGATAGAGCACGGTGTCGAGAAAGAACCCGCCAAGCCAATAGATCGCCGCCGCCAATGCTGCACTGGCCAGTGCGAGCCATGCGCCGCCGCGATTGCCTTGCCCGAAATATGCGGTGGTGCCCGCTATTCCCGCCGCGAACGACGCGGTGATCAGGACAAAGCTGGTTTTTAGGTCAAAGCCGGGCTGAAGCGCGCTGATCGCCAGCATTACGGCAAGCACCGCCGCCAAGGCCAGCAGACGCCGCCGTGGATATGCCCGGAACAGCCACAGCAGTACGTAGGCGGCAAAGCTCAGGCCCAGACCAATCGCAAAGGTCAGGATCAGCGAGAGCCGCAAATCATGCAAGGGATAGGGGTAAGGCACGACGTCGCGCGCTGCCTCGGCCGCTAGTTGCAAGGCAGCGGCGAGTGATAGGGCAGCGATCAGAGCCGAACCCTCACGGTCATCGCCGCGCAGCGAGCGCACACCGAAAAACACAAAGCCTGCGACAAACAACCCTAGGGTGATCAGCGCAAACCATGTGGCAGGCCCAGGCTGGCGCGGATCACGGTAGGGCGCGAGGGCAATATTGTGGATCGGCGAATTCAGCGTGATGCCGCCGTTCATAGAGGACAGCCGCATCACAAGGCGGTTCTTGCCGGGCTTCAGCGTTCCTTCCGGCACGAAGAAAACCGCATCCATATCGCCGGGTTCCTCGCTGCTTTGCGATGCGCCCGGCCTGCCATTCGTGCCAATCGGCACTCCGTTGAGGCTTGCCTCGCTAGAGGCCTTTGCGCTCACGAACAGGCCAAGCGGTTTGCCACCTTCGAGCAGGGCTGGCTCTGCCTCAAACACGATCTCAGCCCACAGCATCCGATCCTGCGGGTCGGCCTGATAAAACAGGACGGATCGGCAATTCGTAGCCGCAAAATCCGGGGTCGCATCAGAGGTTAAATCCGCATCACAGACGCGCGCGGGATGATCGATAAAGCTCTGATAATCCTGCGCCTGCACCTGTGCCTGCGCAATTGCAGGAAACGTCAGAAATGACAGTAAGAAGATGGCAAAGCGTAGCACCGGGATTCCTATAGCTTCCGATGAACGGGAAGTCCCCCCGTTCACCGATCAGAACCCCCCGCTAACAGATCAGCCCCTATTCAAAGCCCCAATTTCCGACAGTTTCATGCTCAATCCACGATCAACAATCGGAAAGAGCCGCAATGAAAAAACCGCACCTAATCAGCGCCCTTGCCCTAGTGCTGGCTGCCCCCGCCCTCACTTTCGCACCTAGCGCCGCGGTCGCCGCGCCCAATGAAGAAGCAATCACTTTTGAGGCGCGCAACGGCGAGAGCGTGGAGGCCTTTCAAGGCACGCTGACCGTGCCGATGAACCGCAGCGATCCGGCCAGCGGCACCACAGAACTCGCCTATGTCCGCTTTCCAGCAACAACAGACACGCCCGGCAGCCCGATCGTCTATCTGTCCGGCGGCCCCGGCGGTTCTGGGATTGGCACTGCGACAGGGCCGCGTTTCCCGCTGTTTATGGCGATGCGCCAGCACGGCGATGTGATTGCATTTGACCAGCGCGGCACCGGCCAATCTCAGCAGCCAGAGCGCTGCACGTCCAGCGTCACGATCGGCGAAATGGAGCGGATCAGCGATGCGGAGCATGCCATGCGTTACCGGCTGGCGGTGCGCGAATGCGCGGCGCGCTGGGGCGAAGCCGGCGTTGACCTACGCGGTTTCAGCACCGCCGAAAGCGCGCAGGATCTTTCCGACCTCCGCAAACATCTTGGCGCGAATCAAATTTCGCTGTGGTCGATTTCCTATGGAAGCCATCTGGCGCTGGCGGCACTTGCCGCAATTCCAGACGAACTGGACCGCGTGATCATGGCGGCAACCGAAGGGCTTGATCAAACGGTGAAGCTGCCCGCACGCACGCTTGGCTATTTTGAGCGCTTGCAAGCCGCCGTCGATCAGCAACCTGAAGCAGCGCAGCTCTATCCCGATATATTGGGCCTGATCAGCCGCGTTCACGCCAAGCTCGACGCCGAACCGATGACGGTCACCGTGCCAAAGCGTGATGGCACGACCTATGATCTGCTCCTGCAAAGGCGGCATTTGCAGCAATTCATGAGCGGATTGATTTCTGATCCGCAATTCGCGGCTGTGATGCTGATGATGTACCGGCAGATCGACGCGGGCGATCCGACTCTGATCACCTTTGTGCTGCAACGTTTCTGGACACCGGACGAGCCGATTGCATTGTCGGCCATGTCAATGGCGATGGACCGCGCATCGGGCATCACGCCTGCCCGGCTAAAGGCATTTGAGCGGCAAACCGCGGCCTCTCCCGTCGGTGCCTATCTCAACTTTCCGATGCCGCAGATCCTGGGCGAGCTGCCAGAGATCGACGCAGGTCCCGATTTTCGCGATGGCCCATTCGGCGACACGCCGGTCTTAATGCTGACCGGAACTTTGGACGGCAGAACCTATCCCGAAGGGCACGCCGAGGCGACCGCAGGCTTAAGCAATGTCGAACAGATCATGGTCGAGAACGCGGGCCACAATCTGTTCATGACCTCGCCGCAAGTTGGCGAGGCAATGCACGCCTTCATGCGCGGCGAAGCGGCCAAGTCGGCGCAGATTGTCGTCGAAGCGCCCGACTTTGCAAAGCTGCCCGACCTGGGCGGCTGATAGCTGCAAAGGGCGATCCGCAGCTATCGCAACCTCGCTTAGGGACGCTGTCTGCTCGAAGTTTCACAAGCAGCATCACGATCAGACAAAGCAAGGGCGACCACAGCAGGAGATTGAACAACAAGAGCCCAATCCTCGGCTCATCGAGAAGGTTGAGCAGTGAAACAACATAGATCTCGAGTGGGTTAACATTCCACCAGAGCGCCATCAGGAGGCAAATTGAAACACTCAAGACTAAAGAGAGTTTGAGTGCCCTCATCTTGATCTCTCAGCCCCCCATCAAACCTTATGCTCGCCCCGGATCCAGCGCACGGTGCCTGATGAGGCACGCATCACGACGCTGTCGGTGGTCATAATCGTCTCGCCGGTTGGTTTGCGGCGGCGCTTTACTCCATCGAGCAGCGAGCCCTGAGTCACGCCGGTTGCGGCAAAGATACAATCGCCGCTCGCCAATTCTTCCAGCTTATAAATGCGGTCAAACTCGGTGATGCCCCATTTGCGGGCGCGGGCCTTCTCATCCTCATTGCGGAACACCAGGCGACCGTTGAATTGGCCGCCGACACAGCGCAATGCGGCAGCAGCAAGCACGCCCTCTGGCGCGCCGCCTTGGCCCATATACATGTCGATATTGGTTTCCTCATCCGTCACCGCGATCACGCCAGCAACGTCGCCATCGCCGATCAGCACGACGCCGCATCCGAGCGCGCGCAGCTCTGCAATCATATCCGCATGGCGCGGACGGTCGAGCACGCAGATAATGATGTCGCCCGGCGCCACCCCTTTGGCCGCCGCGACCGCTTTCACATTCTCGGTCGGTGATTTCGCGAGATCAATCACGCCTTCGGGATAGCCCGGACCAACCGCGATCTTGTCCATATAGGTATCAGGCGCATTGAGCAGACAGCCTTCTTCTGCAGCTGCCAAAACAGCCAGCGCATTGGGGCCAGCCTTTGCAGTAATCGTGGTGCCTTCCAGCGGATCGAGCGCGATGTCGATCTTCGGCCCCTTGCCTGGCGCGCCGCCCACCTTCTCGCCAATATAGAGCATCGGGGCTTCGTCACGCTCGCCCTCACCGATCACCACAGTGCCATCCATGTAGAGCGTGTCAAACGCGCGGCGCATCGCCTCCACCGCGGCGGCATCGGCGGCTTTCTCATCGCCACGGCCAACCAATTGCGCAGCGGCCACAGCCGCCGCCTCGGTCACGCGCACCATTTCCAGCACCAACACCCGGTCGAGTGCGTTTTCCAGACCCTCATCTTTGCCGGCGAGCATATCTGTTTCAGCGGGGGTGTTCATGACGAATTCATTCCTTACAGGGTGTGTGAGCGCCAAGCAGGTGGAGCGCTTTGGCCTTGGGTCAAGCGCTTAGACAATAGGAGCAAGCCTTGTCGAGCAGCAGGTCGAGCGAACCGGCAAAGGTTGTGCGCAATTGCCCGCATCTCTTGGCAATTTCTCCTGCCGCAGCTGCTGCTGTGTTTTTCTTCAGTTCTCCCGTGCATGCCCAAGATGACAGCTCCGTATCCGATCCGGAGGTTTCTCAAACCGAACAGGCAGATGAGGAGCCGGAAAGCGAGGATGAGCCGTTTCGGATCGACCTCACTGTTACCGTGCCGCGCGGCGAGGTGAACCAGAGCAATGTGCGCGCCTGCGAGGAAGAGGCCGATGCTGCCAGCATTTCTGGCGATATCATCGTCTGCCGCCAAATCGGCGAGGACAATTCCAATTATTACAGCGGCAGCCGCGAGGATGCGCAGCGTCGCTATGCGCAAGAGACGCAGAACGCAGGCACCTTGCCGCCGCCTGATGTTGCGGGGGCGGGAATATTTCGCGGTCCGGCGACGGTCGGCGGACTATGCCTGATCCCGCCTTGCCCGCCAGAGGCCGCGCTACTCATCGACGTCGAGGCCCTGCCCGAAGCTCCCGAGGGATCGGATGCGGATCGGATTGCACGCGGGCTGCCGCCGCTGGGTGACCGCGAACTGACCGAAGAAGAGGAGAAGGCCCGGCGTGCGGCGCTCGGCGTTCCCAGCTCCAGCCTGGATGAGCCTGAATAGGGGGTTTTGTTTTGACCCTCAAACGCCGGGCGGTGGACATCCGTCCGCCTTGGCTTTCCTCGCATAAGCTCGGGCGCGCATTCGCGCTTGCGACGCCTCCGGCGTCGAACCATTCCCAGCCAGCGGATTAGCCGCAGAGCTCGGGTGGCGTTAGCCAACCGCAAGGCCGCATGGCCACCCGCAGCGATGCGATCCTGATCGCGTGAGCGAGGACATCGCGCACCAGATGGTGCGCGGAACCCAAAAACCTCCAAATCAACTCTTCAGGATCGGCATCACCAATGGCGGGGCCGTCAGGCTGTCTGACCCTTCGAGCAGATCGAGCGCTTTGTGAACGCAGCGCTCCTGCCCCTCATGCGTGACCATTGCGACCAGCACATCGTCGCCCTGCGAAGGACGCCCCTTTTGAATGAGGCTCTCAATTGAAACAGCGCCGTCGCGCATCGCCGCCGTGATCTCTGCCAGCACGCCGGGGCGGTCGGCCACGGTGAAGCGCAAATAGGTCCGCTCCATGCGGTGGCCAGGCTCCGCAGGCGCCAGCTTTTTGAGCTGACCGGCAGGTACAGAGAACGGCGCGCCAGTGTCCCCGCGCGCAATATCAATAAGGTCGGCCACCACCGCGCTCGCGGTTGGACCGTCGCCCGCACCTGCGCCCTGGAACAGCAGCCGACCCGAAAAATTACCTTCCGCAACCACGGCATTGGTCGGCCCATCCACCGGGGCGAGTGGGTGATCCTTCGGCACCAGGCAGGGTCGTACCCGCTGGAGCAAATGCGGCGCATCCACCTCGCCGCCATCCACATCGGCCTGCGCGATCAAACGGATGACATAACCAAGCGCATCGGCCTGAGCGATGTCGGCGCTGCGCACCTGAGTGATGCCGGTGGTCCGCACAGCGCCAAAATCAACCTCTGCGCCAAAGCCAATGCCCGCCAGGATCGCAAGCTTGTGCGCCGCGTCGACACCTTCAATGTCAAAGGTCGGGTCGGCCTCAGCATAACCAAGCTTTTGCGCCTCGGCCAAGGTCTCGCCAAAGTCGGCGCCGGTCTGCTCCATCTCCGACAGGATGTAATTGCAGGTGCCGTTGAGAATGCCGTAAATCCGGGTGATGGCATTGGCCGCCGCGCCTTCGCGCAGGCCCTTCACTACTGGAATGCCGCCTGCCACGGCTGCTTCAAACTTGAGCGCAGCCGCATTGCCATCGGCCAAATTGGCGAGTGCCATGCCGTGATGCGCGATCATCGCCTTGTTCGCGGTGACAAAATGCTTACCGCCTTCGAGAGCGGATTTGGCGAGCGCCAAGGCTGGGCCATCGGAACCACCGATCAATTCGACCACCACATCGACGTCAGAGGCTCTGCTCATCGCCATCATGTCATCGGTCCAGCTGTAGGGCGACATATCAATGCCGCGGTCCTTGTGCCGGTCCCTCGCGCTCACGCTGGTCACTTCAATACCGCGTCCCGCTCGCGCTGCGATCAGATCGCGATTGGTTTCAAGCAAGCGAATCACGCCCGCGCCCACTGTGCCCAAACCGGCAATTGCAATGCGTAATGGCTGCTGTGTCTGCGCCATGCTCAACGCTTCCCTTCAAAATTCGCGCGCTCACCGAACCCTTCGTGTGAGCATTTGCGTCGCGCATTGCCGTAGCGGCCGCGAAACGCAAGCTGAAAGCAGTTTGTCTTGGGCAGGGTCAGCCTAGACTTTAGCTGGTCGTGATTTCTCGGTTGCACGGTCCGAGCTGTGATAGGACGAAACCATAGTCCGCCGCAGCCAGCCGCCGGGCGGTGGGATCGCGCGACAGATTGGCCGAGCTTGGCAGTTCACGCGGCAAAGCGCAGGCGAGCCGGTACCAGCGAAGTGTGTTTGGCTGAGGCGCGCGCGCCGACGAATCGATAATCTCACCCCAGGACACGCCCCAGACCGGGGTCTGGCCCGGACGGCGCAGAACGGTAAGTGAGACCGGCGAGCGATCAGTGGTCTCCAGGAATATCTGCGTTTCCGATTCGCCCACAAGATTGCCAGCCACCGCCAGCGCATCGCGCACGCCGGTGACCGTTGCGGGTGCATCGGCCGCCACCAATTGCGTCAGGATGGGGCGCAGGCGCGCCTCCAATGCAGGAGTGTAATCGAGCTGCGCGCCCTGACCTACCAATTGCACCGTGCCGGGCCGCCCAGGCACTCCGCGAGCAAACAGCAGCATCTCGCGCTTTTTTAGTTTTGGCGGCTTACCTTTCGCGGTGAGCGGCACATCCACCAGATAATTAAGCGATTCGCCGATCGAAGTGCGGCCAGACAGCAAAGCCATTGTATCCGCCTCGATATAAAGGCGCGCGAATCCAGACTCGAGATCAGGCGCACGTTCCTCATCAACAGTGATTTGACGGCGAATCTTTGCGCGAATGACCAGGTCAGACCGGTCTGCAAGCGTGGTTAGGTCAGCAAAAGTTGCAATTTCGCTTTGCGGTGCGACAGCTTCTTGCGCCAATGCCGTAAAGGGGCTTATTAAAAGACCCAAGGAAAGCGCCAGAACACTGATTTTGTTTGTTAAAAATTGGTTAAACATTTGCTCAATCCGTATACCTAAAACGCGTTAAATCGCGAGCCACTTGCGCTCAACTGTTCCACCCTTGAGACACTGAATCGGCCCTGAATGGATAAAGGGTTTGATTGCCCAACGCATGACCGTTAAAGCCTGCGATTACCCGAAGCGAGGATGGGGACATAGTCGCTTTTGGTCATGACTGTAATGTGCGGGAGAATTCACATTGACAGCCAGTCAGGTGAAAAAACCTGTTCCCAATTTGGGATGACATGAGATAACGAGTTTCATTCGCAGTGCAGACTGCGCATGAGGAGCGGACCGGTTTTTGCCGGTTGAAATGACGGAGAGAAAGCAACTGGATGGCCTACGCTGACCAACAGATGAGCAATAACAGGATTATTGCTCTGATCATCGTGGCGATAATTCATGTGGCTGTCGGCTACATGCTGGTAACGGGCTTGGCCATTTCGGCGGTCAAGAACGTAGTCGAGCGTGTGACCACAATCGACATTGAGGAACCACCACCCCCAGAACCAGAAGACGAGCCGCCACCCCCTGAGCCTCAGGATGTTGCGCCTCCTCCACCGGTAGCACCGCCACCACCAATCAGTGTGGCAACATCGCCGCCGGACGTTCAAACGCAGCAGACTATTCCGCCGCCAGCACCGCCTGCGCGCGTAATTCCGCCGCCAGCACCGGTTGCGCCTCCAGCGCCGCCACCGCCGCCATCACAGGCGCGCGGAGCTACGACCCGGAACGAAGGACGCTGGGCACGGCGGATCCAGGAGAACTACCCTTCACGTGCTTTGCGTGAGGAAGTTGAGGGAACTGTTGGTGTGAGCGTTACCGTTACGGATAAGGGCCGGGCGACCGGATGTTCGGTGACTTCATCAAGTGGATCGAGCGTGCTCGATCAGGCTGCCTGCCGCGGAATGGAGCGCTATGCGCGTTTCAATCCAGCACTTGATGCTGCCGGCAATCCGACTTCGGGCCGCTATTCGACACGGATTACCTACCGTTTGAACTAAAGATTTATAATTCGGCCATGATCGACGCATCGACATGGTTCGGGGACTTTTCAAAGAGGACTTTTCGCAATGATTATTCAACTTCTTGCTGGCGCCGCTGAAGCAGCTCCGGAAAACCAGTTTGGCTTTGTCAAAGCCATGGAAGAAGGCGGCCCTGTCGCTTGGTTCATTCTGACTGTCATGATCATCATGAGCGTTGGCTCATTCTACATCCTCATCACCAAGCTGCTGGAGCAGAACAAGGTGATGAAACAAGCCAAAGGCCTGCAAAACTTCTGGCGCACCAACTCGCTGAAAGAAGGCGCGACCAAGCTTGAGAAGAACAGTGCATGGCGCCAGGTTGCAGATGATGCGATCACCGCTGAAGAAAAGCACGCCAAAATGACCGACAGCCTTGAAGCACATGATTACATGCACGGTTCGCTTCAGCGTTCAGAAGATTCGATCAATTCGAAGCTTGCTGGCGGCCTGCCATTCCTCGCATCCGTTGGCGCAACCGCACCATTCATCGGTCTGCTTGGTACGGTGATCGGTATTTACCGCGCACTGATCAACATCGGTATCGCCGGTTCGGCATCGATCGATAAGGTTGCTGGTCCGGTTGGTGAAGCCCTGATCATGACCGCGATTGGTCTGCTTGTGGCTGTGCCTGCCGTGCTTGCGTTTAACTGGCTGCAGAGCCGTAACCGCCGCATTGCTGAGCTGCTCAACAGCTTCTCAACCGACATTCTGGCCTACATCAGCTCAGATGGTGCGGTTAAGCCAAGTGTTGCACCGGCTGCTAAGAAGCCTGCTGCTGCGGCTAAGCCTGCTGCGAAGCCTGCCGCTGCCCGGTCCTAATCGTATTGCGTGACGGGCGGCCTTGCTACTGGCCCATGCGCCAGGAATGGGCCGCCCCGCGCTAACCGCTCTGCTTAAGAGCAAGATACGATTACCAGCCCGGATTTTCGGGCGAAGTTTAGGATAGGAATACACAATGGCGATTTCGATGGGAGGGGGTGAGACCCCCATGTCAGAGATCAACACCACGCCCCTCGTGGATGTGATGCTGGTTCTTCTGATCATCTTCCTTATCGCGGTTCCAGTGGCGATTCAGACGATCGAAAAACTCGAAATTCCAGTTTTCGAGTCGCTCGAATCCGATGACAAGGTGGAAAACCTGCTGCTGACGGTCAGCACGACCGATGGCGCTGGTAACAGTGCAGGTGAGCCTGGATTTGAAGGCGCTGCCCGTCAGGGTGAGTGCCGGGTCTATTTCAACAACATCACTCCAGTGACCTCAGAAGAGCTGTACGACCGGGCGTTTGAACGCCTTGACGCGATCGTCCAGCGCGCTGGCGGCGTGGAAGCGATCATGGAAGACCCGGATCAGATCCCGCAGGTTCACATTCGCGGTGACGTGAATGCACCTTGGCGCTGTATCGCAGGGGCGATCTATAACGTGCAGGCTGCTGGTTACCCAACGGTCGGCTTCATCTCGAACCCGGTCGATCCAAACGGCTAAGCTGACCAGAAAGAACTAGGAGAAAACCTATGGCATTGTCTGGAGGCGCAGACGACGGCGAACCGATGATCGCAATGAACATGACGCCGCTTATCGACGTTTTGCTCGTGCTGCTGATTATGTTCATCATCACCATTCCGGTGGCGACCCACTCGGTTGATATCGATCTGCCGCAACCTTCTGAGAACGATACCCCGCCGCCGGTCGACCCGGTGAAGAACAAGCTGGTCCTTACCCAGGGCGGCGAAATTCTTTGGAATGCGATTCCGATCTCGCAAGGTGAATTGGTATCCAATCTGCAGCAATCGCTGACTTTTGCGGTAGAGCCTGAATTGCAGTTCGAACCAGAGCCTCTCGCAGGCTATGACCTGACGGCTCGCGTGCTGCAGATCATCAAAGGCTCAGGGATCACCAAATTCGGTTTTGTCGGCAACGAGAAATACCGCACATTTGGCACCGGCGGACCGCCGGTTGGCGGCTCTCAGTAACGGTCAAACGATCATACAGAAACTCGAAGAGGGCGGGCTGCATATGCGGACCCGCCCTTTTCTTTTGGGTCGCGCTTCTTTGGCTGGTGCGGCGAATATATCGCACGCGCCGCCCTTCAGCGACCTGAGTTTGCGGCTAGAAATACCAAACAAAATTCCGGCACACGCTGAGCCGGTTGCGACAACCCCAAAATGTGCGGGTGTACAGGTATGGAGGCTCAAATCCGCGCTCCACTCCCTCCAAACAAGGTATGCATTTGGCAACTTAATTGTTATGATATATAGTCTTAATCATAACGCTAACATTTAACGGAAAGCACCCTCTGCAACGCACGCATCACGACCAAGCATCATCACGAAGGAGACTGGACCATGCCTATGACACTGCGACGCCCGAATGGATTTGCGAGCCGCAAGGAAACCATGGGCGAGATGAACGTCACTCCCTTCATCGATGTGCTCCTGGTCTTGCTCATCATGCTGATGCTGGCGATCCCCATTCAGACCAACACCACCGAGGTCGATCTGCCAGCGGGGCCATGTGTGGAATGCACCGCCGATCCCAGGATCAACATCGTCCATATCGACGCATCGGACCAATTGTTCTGGAATGGTCAGGCGGTCGACCGCAAGAGGCTGCGAGCATCGCTGGAGCTGGCGAACGCTATGCCCGAGGAACCGCAACTACGCTTCGATCCGGATGCCTATGCCAGCTACGACCAATCATCGCGCACCATCGCGCTGATCAAAGACAGCGGTGCGACCAAATTCGCCTTTGTCGGCAATGAGAGGCACAAGGACTTTATGCGTTAAGCGGCGTTGGGACTCAGTCTGACGATTGGGGGTGGGAGCGGACCTTCAACTCATAGGTCGATACTGGGAGTCGAGCGAACGGCTACAAGGCGAGCACGCTGCTGACAAAAGCACCTATGACGATCGCAGTGCGGGCCTGATGCCATCTGGCCCAGCGCATCAATTCGATAGGCAGCCGCTCATCGGTGATCGAACGTGCAGCGAAGGCGGCATTCGCGGCCTTAAAGTAGGCGAAGAACATCGCAACCGCGATGAGCGAGAGCGCTCCTGCAGAGATTGGCCATGGATCACCGTTACTGATTAAGGCAGATGCTAGCGCAAGCAGTACGGCAATGGCGGTGATCGGTGCGAAGAACCGAAACAGATGCGGTCCCATAGCGTGATGCAGACTAAAAAATTCAGTTGCCGGTATTCGGCGCCAGAATGGTACTAGGATACAAGCTTCGGCCAATTGCGCACCAGAAAAGATACCAAGCGAAATGACTGTGAGAATGTGCAAAGTTTCAAGCATTCGATGTCCTCCCGTTGCGCACAATCCAAAAGCCAATCGCTGGGAAAACGATTAGCTCAGCCAGCAAGGAGGGCAGGATCGCTGCACTTGCGACAAGATCCCAATCACCTGAACCAAGCCGAGCAAAAGCGCCGATTACGATCATCGCGATGCAAGCGAGCAGCACTGATCGCATTCGCTCAAGTGCAACCGATCCTGCAAGGAACAGCAATCCCACTCCGGTCCAAACGCCAGCGATAAAGCGAACATGGTTGTCTTGAACCCTAAAAGCAGCAGCGTCCGTGACCGAGATGAAGTCGGTCGAACCCTGCCAACCCAGCGTCACAATTCCACCAAGACTGACGTTCAGGCCAAGCGCGACAATTCCGATCCCGCACAGCGCCAGGACAATTCGTAGTAGGTTCGTCATTTCGGCATCCTCGTCGTTGGCATCTGCACCCAAGTGAGAGCAGAAAACATATCGGGCGATATTTAATTATACACGTTCTAATTATATAGTTGCATTTGCCGTGTCAATGGGGTCTAACGTGGCAATGACTAAGTTGCCGAGCAGCCAACGCCGCCCACGAGGAAGGCCGTCCAAGACGCCTGGCCAGAACAAAGAAACGCGGCAGTTGATTGCCAAAACCGCAGAGAGCCTTTTCCAGGAAGAAGGCTATGCCAACGTCTCAATCCGCCGATTGGCGAACGAGGTCGGCTGCTCTCCGATGACGCTTTACAAATATTACGACAGCAAACTCGCGATACTCCAGACGCTATGGACGGTCGTGTTCCGAGCGGTGTTTGGTGAAATCAGAGCGAGATTGGAGTCAGTCACTGATCCCAAAGAGCGGCTTCAGCTCGCTTGCCAGCTCTATGTTGGATATTGGCTGGCAAACCCGGAACATTATCGTCTCGTATTTATGGCGGACGGAGTGACCCAGTCGGACGTCAGCCTGTTCGTCGACAACCCTGAGATTTTGGCTGACTTTGAACTATTTCCGCAGGCAATCGCCCTAGCTGCGGGCGGTATTGCCGAGGAATCGCTCCAACTAAATACGGACCTAATTCTGGGAGCGCTTCATGGCATTGCGCATAACAAAATCACTATCAGCGCATATCCATGGTCGGACGCAAACGAGACAATAGATCTGCTTTTAGAGCGCTTGTTCTAGTCCACCATCAACGATTGCTTGTGGGTCGCTATCGGACGGTCCGCCTTTGCCCCTGCCCCGCCCGCTCCCTAATCCTCCAGCGGCTCATCCACCCGCATCGCTTCACCTGCCAGCGTCTCAGCCTCCAGCAGCAGTTCATCATCCACCGCGCCTTGCGGCACAGCCTCGCGCCCGATCATCGTCATCACTGGCACGGCCAGCGGGCTGACCCGGTCGAGCTCGACATGCACCAATTCTCGTTCTGAGCGCTCCAGCAAATCAGCGAGACGCCCGACATCCGTCATCCGCGCGCGGGCATCAGCCCAAGCCGCCTCCAGCAGCACATGGTCTGGCTCGTATTTCTTCAGCACATCGTAAATGAGGTCGGTCGAGAACGTGACCTGTTTGCCGGTCTTGCGCTTACCGGGATGCTGCCGCTCCACCAGCCCACTGATCACCGCAACCTCGCGAAAGGCGCGGCGCAGCAGGTGGGATTCCTGCACCCAATCCACGAACTCATCATTCAGAATATCGGGTGAGAGCAGCGGCGCGGGGTTCATCACCGGCTTTAACCCCCACACGCCGAGCGAATAATCATTCGCCACAAACCCGCCCGGCGCGAGGCCAAGGTCCTCCATCCGCCGTGTGATCAGCATGCCCAGGCTCTGGTTCGCGTTCCACCCCTCAAACGTATAATAGACGCTGTAATGCTTCTTCGCGTGGGGGAAGCTCTCCACCATCAGCTTGCCCGGCCCCGGCATTTCGCTGCGCCAATCCTGCACCTCCAGCCATTCGCGCACATCATCGGGAAAGCGCGCCCAGCTGACCCGGTCGCTCAACATTTGCTGCACCCGGCTCGCCAAATGGGTGGTCAGCGGCAGGCGCAGGCCGCCATAGCTCGGGATGGTCGCCGATTTTTTCGCCGCCCGCACGATCACATCCATATCCTTGAGGCTCTCCACCTCCAGGCTGATACCCGCAAAGAAGAACGTGTCACCGGGCGAGAGCTGAGCGGCGAAGCGTTCCTCCACCTTGCCCAGCTTGCGGCCATTCTTGAACCGCACCATCAGCATTTCAGAATCGACGATGATCCCGGCGTTCATTCGGTGGCGCTGCGCATGGCTGGGATGGGTGAGCCGCCATGTGCCCTCGCCAAAGGGCAATTTCGCCAGCGGCCGATCGCGGGTGATCCGCTTGAACTTGTCATAGGCTTTGAGCGCATATCCGCCATTCTCGACAAAGCTCAGCACGCGCTGGAATGCCGCCTCATCAACCCAAGCATAGGCCAGGCTACTGCGAATCTCAGCCAGCAATTCGGCTTCGCGAAAATCGCCCGCACAGGCGCAGGCCATCACATGCTGAGCCAGCACATCGAGGCCGCCGCTACGAAAATCCTCGCCATCACGCTGCCCCTCATCCACCGCATCCTTGGCCGCGGTGGCCTCCAGAAATTCAAAGCGATTACCGGGGACCAGGATCGCACGACTGGGCGCATCGAGCCGGTGATTGGCGCGGCCAATGCGTTGCAGCAGGCGAGAGCTGCCCTTGGGCGCGCCCATTTGCACCACGCAGTCAATATCGCCCCAATCAACACCCAGATCGAGGCTGGCAGTGCACACGAGGCCGCGCAGACGTCCCTGTGCCATCGCATCCTCGACCTTGCGCCGCGCCTCTTTCGACAGGCTGCCGTGGTGGACGCCGATGGGCAGATTGTCCTCGTTCACATCCCACAGGCATTGGAAAATGAACTCCGCCAGAAAGCGGGTGTTGGTGAAGACCAGCGTCGTCTTATTGGCTTTGATCTGCTCATAAAGTTGATCCACCGCCCAGCGCCCGGCATGCCCGCCCCACGGCACACGCGCATCAATCGGCAGCAGGATTTCCACCTCCGCCGGTGCGCCATCCTCGCCCAGCACCAGCTCCGCCGCCGCAATCTCGCCCGTGCCATCATCGGCCTGCGGGGCCAGCCATTCGCGAAAGGCCAGCGGGTTGGCGAGCGTTGCTGACAAAGCGACCCGCTGCATATCGGGCGCGAGCTTCTGAAGCCGCGCGAGCGCCAATGCGAGCAGGTCTCCGCGCTTGCCCGTGGCGAAGGCATGGACCTCATCGATCACCACCCGCTTTAGGCCGTGAAACAGCTCCAGACTTTCCGGATAGGACAGCAGCAGAGAGAGGCTCTCTGGCGTGGTCAGCATCACATGTGGCGGCTTGGTTCGCTGGCGCTTCTTCTTGTCAGAGGAGGTGTCGCCGCTGCGCGTCTCAATCTGAATATCAAGGCCAATCTCCTCCACCGGGGTCAGCAGATTACGCTGCGCATCATGGGCCAGCGCCTTTAACGGCGAAACATAGAGCGTGTGCAGGCCCTCTGGCGGCTTTGCACCATCCAGGGCCGAGGGCGCGAAGGCGGCCAATGTCGGCAAAAACCCGGCCAGCGTCTTGCCCGCGCCAGTATCCGCCACCAGCAGCGCGTGATTGCCCGCCTCGGCCTGAGCCAGCATGTCGAGCTGATGCCGCCGCACGCGCCAGCCGCGCGCATCGAACCACGCCTGGATCTCAGATGGAAGCTTTGGGGAAGGGGCGCTGGCTGTCACGCCTCACACAATGGAGATCAGCACAGCCTCTCGCAAGCGTAGATCAGAACGGTGAACCGCCGCCTCCGCTTGGAGGTTGAACAATATCCGCTAGCTCCCCTTCGGACAGGCCAAGCAATTGTGCCATGCGCGCACGCTCATCAGCGCTCAAATCTTCAAAGTCGCGCTCCGCGGGCAGCTCCGCCATTTTGTCAGATACGCGCGTTTCCATGTCGGCAAACTGTCCCATCATCGCCGGCATCGCCTCCATACTGGCGGACATCACTTGCGGATCAGTGAACAATGCCATGGTCTGCTGCGCATAAATCTCGCCAGTTGGTGTTGCATAAAAGGCCGCGATATCGGTCAGTTGCTCTGCGGTGAAGCGCACTGCGTAAGCGCGCGCCATGCCTTGGCGAAAGCCCGGCTCAATCAAGGTGGCAACCTCGGTCATCATCTCGCCAAACACGCCGCCCATCGCCTCACCGCGCTGCTCAAATCCAGGATCGAGCAAGGCCACCAGCTCGCTGCGTTCCTCGGCGCTCAAGGCCTCAACTTTAGCCGGATCGGTCGCCAGCCGAGTGGACAGCATCATTTGCGCACCCGTCTCACCAGAAAACATCGCCATGATCGGGGTGAAGGTATCGCCCATCATATCGCCCATGAGCTCGGCGTAGAAACCCTCCGGCATCATCGTCGCAACAATCGCCTCAGCCGCGGGCAGACGCGCCTCTTGCTCCGCCGTCAGCGGCTCTGCCTGGAACATGCCCGTTAGCGCGCCCATGACCTGCTCCAGCTCTTCGGCCGTCGGCTCTGACGAGGCAGAATCCTGAGCCGCGAGCGGCGCGGAAAACGCCAAGGCGGCCGCGCTGAGTGAGAGAGCAATGTGCTTAAACGGACGCTTCATCTCTTTGTCCTTGTGCGATTATTCGGATGCAAATTCGTGTGCTCTTAGTTCTAGTGCCCCACACTTTCGCCGCGCTCAAGGTCGGACAGGGCCAATTGTTCATCGATCTGCGCCATCAAGCGCTCCAAGCCTTCCTCGGTGTCGCTTTCCGCGCGGGCGACCAGAACGTCCTGTGTGTTTGAGGCGCGCAGCAGCCACCAGCCATCGGCTGTATTCACGCGCACGCCGTCGGTTGCATTGACCTCTTCCACACCGGGGCCGGGATTGGTCGTCATCCGCTCGCTGATTTCGGCCATGGCGGGGAATTTGCGCGCTTCATCGACTTGGAAGCGCATCTCTGGCGTATTCAACATGTCGGGCATCGCGCCGCGCAACTCCGTCACCGATTTGCCGAGCCGCGCAGAGGCCGCGATCAGCCGCAATCCGGCATACAGAGCATCGTCAAACCCGTAATATGTGTCAGCAAAGAACACGTGGCCGCTCATTTCGCCGGCCAGAGGAGAGCCCGTCTCCTTCATTTTGGACTTAATCAGGCTGTGCCCGGTCTTCCACATCAGCGGCTGTCCGCCATGCGCCGCGACGTGATCAAACAAAGCGCGGCTGGCCTTCACATCGGCGATAACCGTGGCGTTTTGGTGGGTTTTGAGGACATCCTCGGCATAGATCATCAGCAATTGGTCGCCCCAAATCACCCGGCCTGAACCATCGATCGCGCCGATCCGGTCACCATCACCATCGAAAGCCACACCAAAGTCGAGGTTCTTCTCCGCGACCAGCGCCCGAAGATCGGTCAGATTGGCCTCCACAGTCGGATCAGGGTGGTGATTGGGAAAATGTCCATCAACGTCGGTAAACAACAGATGGTGTTCTCCAGGCAATTGCGCGGCCAGCGCCGCCAAAGCGGGCCCAGCGGCGCCATTGCCAGCGTCCCATCCGACCTTGAGGTCAGCGAGGGCTTCCCCCTCGATCCCGGTGACGGCTTCGAGCAAGCGCTCGACATACTCGCTGAGGATATCGCTCTCGCTGACCTCGCCGTTTCCGTCGGCCCACCGGCCAGCGGCGGCCATTTCGCCGATCGCCAGAATGTCCTTTCCAAAGAACGGACGCCCTTGAAATACCATTTTGAAGCCATTGTAATTGGCGGGATTGTGGCTGCCAGTTATCTGTATGCCGCCATCAATCTGCTCGGATGACGCCTCAGCATAGTAGAGCATTGGGGTGGCGCTCATCCCGATCTTTACAACGTCGCAGCCGCTGGCTGTGAGCCCTTCGGAAAGGGCGTGTTCGAGCATGGGTGAGCTGACCCTCCCATCGTAGCCCACCGCCACCGTTTTGCCGCCCGCCTCGCGTAGCATGGTGCCAAAACTGCGCCCGATCGCCCGCGCATCATCCGCGCCCAGCGTCTCACCAATGATCCCGCGAATGTCATATTCACGCAGGACCGTGGAATGAAATTGGTGGCTCATGAGAAGATCATCCTGAATTGGGTTTGGGGTAGTTGATTGGGTGATGGTCGGGAGCGCGCTCGCAAACCTGTTATCCTGTCACTCGGCTCGATCATCAGCGGGCATCACTCGGGCGGGGTTTCAGCAGTGTCGTCGTCATCGCGCGCCTTCACCGGCACGGGCCCGGGCAATTCTTCATAGAGCAGATCGCGCGCTGCATTCGCCTCATACACTTGCTCGGCCGAGCCGCCTTTGTCGGGATGCACCACCGCAATCAAGCGCCTATGCGCGGCGGCAATCTCTTCGTAATTGGCGTCCGCGCTGACCCGCAGCAATTGCCGCGCTTTGGCCAGCTCCTGGCCCTTGCCGGAAGGGCCCTTCGCCAGCTCCCATGGCCACTTGCCCAGACCCCAACGGAACAGGACGCAAATCAGCACAAGAATAACCGCGATCTTTAGCATGGCTCAGGCGAGCTCCATCTGCGATTGCCCACGTTCAAAATCGGGCAGGTTGAGGGCTTTTAACAGCGAACGCAGCTCTTGCCGCGCGATCAGATGGCTGGTGCCCAGCTCACCCAAGTGCCCCTTATCAAGCAAAGTGAGCCCGGAGGGAAACAGTTCCCGATAAATCACACGCTCGGAAAGGCCGTGGGCGACCCGAAAACCGACGCGCTTCGACATTTCGTTAAGCGCCTGCTCAATCCGCGCCATATTGCGCGCCTCAACGTGCCCGGTCCGGTTGCGCACCACGATCCAATCCATCTCAGGACGCTTGTCAGCCAGAGTGGCGCGGCTGCGCTTCACCCGAGCCTCCCAGATCAGCTCTGCGAAGAAGGACAATTTCTTGACCTTAAAGGTCTCCGAATCCACCTGGCCGATTAAATCGAAATCGACGAAGCTGTCATTCATAGGTGTGACCAAAGTGTCGGCGTTTTCCGCCGCCGTACGGGCCAAGGGATCGTCACGCCCAGGATTGTCTATGATCAGGAAATCGGCGTCTTTCTCCAACCGATCTATCGCCACCAGCAGTGCGGAATCGCTGCGTCCTCTGAAAACCTGGCACTGGGGCGTGGGCAGGTTGATCCCGCGCCGCTCTGCGGTGGCTGCGCGGTTTTCCATATAGCGGTCCATAGTGCGCTGACGCGGATCAAGGTCAATCGCCACCACCCGCGCGCCCAGATAGGACAGCGCAACCGCAATATGCACCGCGGTAGTGGATTTGCCCGTACCGCCTTTTTCATTCGCAAAGACGATGCGGTGCGCGCTTTTCTGGGCCATGGGCCGTGTCCTTCATTGCGAACGTCGGTGCGAACGGGGCGATCTTGTCTCCGCTCGCCCAGCGCGGCTAAAGATGAGTTACAGCGCATACCGAAAGGGCAAACCACTGCAAACCGTAAGCACACTCGAGATGTTGAGAAAATCCATCGCGGCGCTGCGCCGGGAACCGGTGGCAGAGGGTAGCATCAGCGCACCCGCCAGCATTGGCCTGGTCCCGACCATGGGCGCGCTGCACGAGGGGCATCTCACTTTGATGCGGGCTGCGCGTGATCAATGCGACCATGTGGTAGCCTCGATCTTCGTCAACCCGACCCAATTTGGCGAAGGTGAAGACCTGGACGCTTATCCCCGGCAATTGGCCGAGGATTCCGCCATGCTGGAAAGCGTTGGGGTGTCATTGCTGTGGGCACCAGCAGTAGAGGCTATGTATCCCGGCGGGCCGCGAAGTTTCGCCAGCAGTATTTCCGTACGCGGGGTGAGCGAAGGCCTTTGCGGCGCGGACAGGCCGGGTCATTTTGACGGGGTCGCCACGGTCGTGTGCAAACTCTTCAATCAGGTCCAACCCGACATGGCGTTCTTCGGCGAGAAGGATTTTCAACAACTTGCAGTGATCCGCACTATGGCCCGCGATCTTGATCTGACCCAGCCGCCTGCAGAGCAGATTATCGGCGTGCCAACCGTGCGAGAGGCAGATGGCCTCGCGATGAGCAGCCGCAACCGCTATCTCTCACCCAGCGACCGCGCGGCCGCTGCGACCCTGCCTGCGGCGATGAAGGCGACAATTGCAGAAATTGAAAGCGGCGCGCCGGTTAACGCGGCACTCAGCGCGCTCAAATCCGCCCTGCTGGGTGCAGGCTTCTCAAGCGTTGATTATGCGTCCCTGGCCGATGCAAGCACTCTGGCAGAGATCACCGCGCTGGATGGCGGTTCTGCCCGCCTGCTGGTCGCAGCGCGAATTGGCGGCACCCGGCTGATTGACAATATGCCGGTGGATTGATCGCAGCGCAGCGAATAGCGGAGCCGTTAGGCCCCGCCATTCGCCCTGCAATCAAAATTTTGCGCGCTCTCGCACTTCATCAAAGCTGCGGCTGACTAGCAGCTTGCCATTGCGCCAGACCGGCTCAAGTAAGTCCTCTGCGCCATCCAGAGCATCTGCGCGCCGGGCAACCATCTGCCCGTTTTCGAACGCCACTGCCTGACGTCCAGCCTTGCTGGCTTTGCTCGGATCAGTTGCGGGCTTCTTTGAGACATCGTGCCACTGACCATCGGCATCGCGCATCGCATTGGCCTTCATCGCAAATCGCAAGGTGTCGCGATTGACCGATTGCAGCAGCCCTCCGCCCATTCCGAACGCGATATTGTCGATCGCAAAGCCATCCTGGATCACGCGGTCGACCAAACGGCCAATGCTAGTGATGTTCATTCCATCGCCTTGGATTACCCGAACATTGGGGTGCAGTACGCGGTAACCTTTGGCATTGATTGATCCGCCAAAGATGTCCCACAATTTGGCAAGGACACGCGCTGGGGTCTCAACCGGATCGCCGCTGTCCGGGCGGACAACCAGAGTGCCTTTGCGCGCCAGCACCTTGTCTTTCAGGCTGCCGCCCCAGATGCTCTCGACCGCATTGTCGAGGTCATAACTGTCTGAGACGACGGCGACGATTTTGCCTTCACCCTCGAACGCATCGAGCATGTTTTCATAGGCATCCGCCTCGCCCTCTCGGCCCCAACTGGTCATCGTGCTGTGCTCTGCCGCAGGGATCGAAAAACCGGGCATCTCAGCGCCGTAATAGCGGCGCGCTGCCATGATTCCTTCCAAAGTGTCAGTGCCCGCAAAATTCACGAGGTGCGCCATTCCGCCCAGCCCGGCGCTTTCACCAGAGCTGACCCCGCGAGCGCCAAAATCGTGCAGTTTGAAGGGCAATTGACCCGCCGGATCATCAGAGCTGCGCTCCAGCCCCGCACCAATTAACTGCGCGCATTTCCAGCTCAGAGTTGCGACCGTGGTCGGGTACCAGATTGCCCTGAGTAGAGCAGTTTCGATGAAAGTGGTGAGCCAAGGCATACGGTCATCGGTGTTCACCACTTGAAACAATGGCACCCCTGCTGGCGCGACCACGCCCTCCGGCAAAGCGCTGATTTCAATCGGCAGATAGCCGTCATAGTCGACAAGAATGGCATCCCATCCACCGCTATTAAACGGCACGCCGTGCGCCTCGCATATCAGCTCAGCTTCGGCGATATCCGCCTCAGATATCGACTTGCCGAGATAGTCGATCAGAAACGGCTGTAGGCCAAAGAACAAGACTTCGTCTGAAAAGTCATTGGGTCGGCTCTCGCCGTAAGCACTGATCGCACGGGCCTGAGGTGGATATTGGAGAAAGTGGCTTTGTTTGTAACTATCAGTCGCCAGAATGATATTGGTCATAATGTGAACTCCTCACATGAATGTGCCTCGGTTTTTGAGGCCTATGTATCGGCGGGACTCCCCCACCAATGGTTTCAAAGGTCTGCCATCTGCTCGATGATGGACCAGTGATCTTCAAACAGCATTTCCGGGGCCAGTTCGCCCAGCTTATACCAGCGCGCATGAGCCGCATCATCGCCGCCCTTCACTTTGAACAGCTTGCGCCGATCCGGTAGGCGCAACAGGAACGCATGGGTGATGATCCGCCCGCGCAAGGAACGCTTCGGCGCGTCAAACACTTGCGTCCGGCTGTCCTCGACAAAGCTCGCAAGCATGGCCGGGGGGATCTGCCCCTTGGCATCAGAGATTTCCGTCTCTTCCCGTAGTTCACGAATGGCCGCATCGCGCAGCCTTTCGCCTTGATCGACAAAGCCGCCCGGCAGCGCCAGCAAGCCCTTGCCAGGTAAACGGCCGCGCTCAACCAGCAGGATATGCCCCGCTTGGATCACCACCGCATCAGCGGTGACAAATGGCCCAGGGCCCCATTCCTGCGGATAGGCATCAAGATATTCGCGTTCCGCCAGCAATGCCTTGAATTCTCCTGATAGCTGAAATTCCTTCAACTGCTCTGCGACCCCTGGCGACAGCACCTGAGCGGGCACATCGGATAGGCGCGCAAAATACCGTTCGCGAATGTCAGAGCTGCTGAATGTGCCGAATTGACTTTCGATCTGAATATTGCCCCATGACGGGAAGAGCTTGAGATAGAACGATGAATTGTCTTTGCCAAAACCAGCAAGCGAAATCTCGAAGTCGGCGAGGCCGCTTGTTGCAAAGCCGTTATTGCCCTCTTCCAAGACAATATCGTGCACGCGCCGCTGAACCTCAGCGACCCACGCGGTGTCAGAATAAAGATGGTCGTCCAGCGGCTCGACAATCACACGGCCTTGCGCAATTTCATATGCGAATGCCGAGCGGATCATGTGCTCGCGCTCTTCAAAGGTGAAGGGGTTGCGCGGATCGCGCGCAATATTCGCCGAGCCCACCAACACGATGACGCGGTTAACCTGCTCCAGCGATTGCCGGACTACATATTCGTGGCCGATGTGAAGGGGCTGAAAGCGTCCAATGAAGACGCCAAAAGAAGCTTTTGCCTGTTTGGCTCCGCTGCGGGCGGATAGTTTTGCCATGATCGAGACTCCCTCGATTGATGTGAACAGCAATTGGACTCCCCAATCGCCTGCGCTTGATATGTGCTGACAGCAGCAATGGGTCAAACGCGAAGTTTACAGCTGAACGTTGCAAAGTATGCATGTTACGAATTTTAGCGATACGGATTTCGCGTTGACCTATGCCACCCACCCGTGGCAATGGCGCTGCCGAGCGGGCGGGTATAGCATAGTGGTAATGCTCTAGCCTTCCAAGCTAGCTAGAGGGGTTCGATTCCCCTTACCCGCTCCAGATCTCCCCACAGTCATACATCGCGGGTCCATACCTCTGATCAAGAGGGGTTCGATTGTCCTCGCTGACGCTCGTTCGTCTGCGACTCCCCCTTACCCGCTCCAGTTTTTTTCTCAAACTCGCGGTCTGGGCCACCCGCTCCCTCCACCCTTCCACCCGGATTGTCACACCGGAGTATGATCCGGGTGGAAGGGTGGAGGGAGCGGGTGGCCCAGACCGTTACAAAACTCGCAGCGCGCACAACAAAATTTCCCCGCGCCATAGCTTTTCTAGGTTTGATGCGGCGCTTTCAGCTATTAGCTGCCAAGAACCATGAAAAGCCTTACCCATCTTGAGCGGCTCGAAGCCGAAAGCATCCATATCTTCCGCGAAGTCGTGGCCGAGACTGAAAAACCAGTTATGCTGTATTCGGTCGGCAAGGATTCCTCGGTCATGCTGCACCTTGCGCGAAAGGCGTTCTACCCTGCGCCGCCGCCCTTCCCGATGCTGCATGTCGCCAGTGGGTGGGATTTTCAAGCTCTGCTCGATCACCGTGACAAGACGGTGAAGGAATATAATCTGGACCTGATCGTGGCTGAGAACGAGCATGCCGAAGAACAAGGCATCAACCCGTTCGACACCGGCAGCGCGCTCTATTCCCAGGCGCAGCTGACCGACCCCTTGAAGGCAGCGCTTACCAAGCACGGGTTCGACGCGGCCTTTGGCGGCGGGCGGCGCGATGAGGAAAAGGCCCGCGCGAAAGAGCGCGTGTTCTCGTTCCGCACCGCATCGCACCGCTGGGATCCCAAGAACCAGCGGCCCGAGCTGTGGAACCTCTACAACACCAAAAAGGCCGATGATGAGAGCATTCGCGTGTTCCCGATCAGCAATTGGACCGAGCTCGACATCTGGCAATACATCGCGCTGGAAAAGATCGATATCGTCCCGCTTTATATGTCGCAAAAGCGCCCCACGGTGGAGCGTGACGGGATGCTGCTGGTGGTTGATGATGACCGCTTTCGTCTGGAGGACGGCGAAGAGCCGGTTGAGCGATCCGTCCGTTTCCGCACGCTGGGCTGCTATCCGCTGACCGGCGCGACGGAGAGCGATGCGACCGATATGAACCTCATCATTCAGGAAATGCTGCTCGCCACCGGATCTGAACGGCAAGGCCGAGCCATCGACAAGGGGCAATCCGCATCGATGGAAGACAAGAAGCAAGAGGGGTATTTCTGATGAACACGCAGGACTCCAGCTTCCAAACCGATGCACTGATCGCGGAGGATATCGACGCCTATCTCGACCAGCATCAGCATAAGAGCCTGCTGCGGTTCATCACCTGCGGCAGCGTGGATGATGGCAAATCGACCCTGATCGGGCGGCTGTTGTACGATTCCAAGATGATCTTCGAAGATCAGCTGACCGCACTGGAAAGCGACAGCAAGAAGGTTGGCACGCAAGGCGATGAGATTGACTTTGCGTTGCTGGTCGATGGCCTGGCGGCGGAACGCGAACAGGGCATCACCATCGATGTTGCCTACCGGTTCTTCACTACCGAGAAACGCAAATTCATCGTCGCCGACACACCGGGGCACGAGCAATACACCCGCAATATGGTCACCGGGGCCTCAACCGCCGATCTGGCGGTGATCCTGGTGGATGCGCGCAAAGGTGTGCTTGAACAAACGCGGCGGCACTCTTTCCTTGTCCACCTGCTGGGCATCAAGCATTTAGTGCTGGCAGTGAACAAGATGGATCTGGTCGATTACGATCAGGCCCGATTTGAGGAAATCTTGGCTGATTACAGCCAGTTTGCCGAGCAGACCGGCATTGAAGGCTTCACCGCGATTCCGATCTCCGGCTTTAAGGGCGACAATATCACCCCAAGAGCCGATGGCGCCCCTTCGGCCAATACGCCGTGGTATGGCGGCCCCTCCCTAATCCAGCATCTGGAAACTGTTGAGCTGGCGAACACCGCCGCGCAGGAGCGCAGTTTCCGCATGCCCGTGCAATGGGTGAACCGGCCCAACTTGGATTTTCGCGGGTTTACCGGCCTGATCGCGAGCGGCTCGATCAAACCCGGCGACAAAGTGCGCATTGTCCCCGCGGGCAAGACCAGCACCGTCAAATCGATCCTGACCTTCGATGGAGAGCTGGATGAGGCCGTCGCCGGCCAGTCGGTAACCATCACTTTGGCGGATGAAGTTGATTGCAGCCGAGGCGATGTGATTGCGGCGGCGGACAATCCGCCTGAAGCCTCAGACCAATTTGAAACCACGCTCGTGTGGATGGACGAGGCTGCGTTGAAACCTGGCCGCGCCTATTGGCTCAAAATCGGCAGCCAGATGGTCAGCGCGACCATCGCTGAGCCGAAATATGAGATCTGCATCAACCGGTTTGAGCATCTGGCGGCAAAAACGCTGGAGCTCAACGGCATAGGCGTGGCGGAGCTGCGCACGGATCGGCCGATCACATTCGAATCCTATGAAACCAGCCGCGCGCTTGGCGGGTTCATCCTGATCGACAAGTTCACTAATGCGACCGTGGGCGCCGGGATGCTGCATTTCAGCCTGCGACGCGCACAAAACGTCCATTGGCAGCCGACCACGATCACCCGCGATGATCATTCTGACCTGAAAAACCAGCACCCGCGCGTGCTGTGGTTCACCGGGCTTTCTGGCTCTGGCAAATCGACCATCGCCAATGAAGTGGAAAAGCGCCTGGCGCTGATGAACCGCCACACCTTCCTGCTCGACGGGGACAATGTGCGCCACGGGCTGAACAAGGATCTGGGCTTTACCGAGGCAGACCGGATTGAGAACATTCGCCGCATTGGCGAGGTGGCGAAGCTGATGACGGATGCCGGGCTGATCGTGATGACCGCATTTATCTCGCCATTCCGGGCCGAGCGCCAAATGGTGCGCGAAATGATGCCGGAAGGCGAATTCATTGAGATCTTCGTGGACACGCCATTGGAAGTCGCCGAACAACGCGATGTGAAGGGCCTTTACAAAAAGGCGCGCGATGGGGAGCTTAAGAACTTCACCGGGATCGACAGCCCTTATGAAGCGCCAGAGAACCCGGAAATCCGCGTAAACACGGTGGAGATGACGATTGAAGAAGCCGCCGACCACATCATTGCCGCGATCCTGCCGCTGAAATGACAGGTGAAGCAATGAGCGCTGATCCGGCCGCAATGTCCGATGCGGAATTGGCCGCACACCTGGCAGAGGTCGCAGGGCGCATCCTACTGGATGTCCGCAGCAGCGGTATGTTCACTGGCAAAGCGCTGGGCGCGGCAGGCGATGCCACGGCGAACCAATTCCTGTGCCATGCGATCCGCACCGCACGCCCCGATGATGGCCTGCTGTCCGAAGAGGAAAAGGACGACACGGCGCGCTGCTCCATGAGCCGCGTCTGGATCGTCGACCCGGTGGATGGCACGCGCGAATATGGCGAGGAGCGCAGCGATTGGGCCGTGCATGTGGGCCTATCGGTGGATGGCACAGCCAGCGTCGGTGCGGTCGCTCTGCCCGGGTTAGACGGCGGCATCGTGCTGCGCTCTGATCAACCGGCTACCCTGCCCGAAGCGGCGGCGAAACCGCGTCTGGTCGTCAGCCGCACCCGGCCCGCTAAGGAAGCGGTCGCATTGGCTGACGCAATTGGCGGCGAATTGCTGCCCATGGGCAGCGCGGGCGCAAAGGCCATGGCGATCGTGCGCGGTGAGGCAGAAATTTACCTGCATTCTGGCGGGCAATATGAATGGGACAGCTGCGCGCCGATTGCAGTCGCGGCGGCGCATGGTCTGCATTGCAGCCGAATAGACGGCTCACCCATGGCCTATAACCAAGCGGACACATACCTGCCTGACTTGTTGATCTGCCGCCCCGAATATGCGCAGGCCGCACTGGAACTAGTCGCCAGCCTCGACTGATCAGTCCGCGGCGGCTTCTGGCGGCGGCGCAGAGCCCGCAGAACCTACCAGCACCTCCACCCGGCGGTTGGCCGCCCGGCCCGCTTCATTCGGCGCGCCATTGGGCAGAGCGTTGGGCTCTATCGGGTTTTGTTCGCCAAAGACGATCACACGAATGCGGTCATCGGCAATGCCGTTTTCGATCAGCCATGCGGCGACCGCCAGACCGCGCGCCTCCGAAGCGCGCTCGTTCACCGCATCGCTGCCGCCCGCATCGCTGTGCGCGCGCAGGACAATCGGCAGGCCGCGCCCCACTTGCTCTGAGGCGAGCACTTCTTTGAGCGCCTCCAAAGCCTCTCCGCTGAGGTCCGATCCACCATCTGGAAAACCAATCGTGGCATTAAGCGGCTCCAGCGGAGTCTCCACTTCGGGCTGCTCAATATCGCTGCGCAGGATTGAGACGGGTTCTTCTTCGCCAGTACCGTCTTCGGCATTCTCACCACCGGAGCCATCCGCAGTGCTGACGTCCTCGCCCGTATCCGTGTCGCCGCGCTCAGAAGCGCAGGCGGATAGGCCCATCATCAATGACGCTGCGATCAAGACTATCGTCGTTCTCATCACTTCCTCGTGTACCTTTGCCCGCCCGGATCAGGCCGTTTGCGGGCCAGCATCGCCCTCGCCGCCAGGCTTAGAGTTTTCTCTCGCGCGCTCTTTTCCGCTCTCTTTATTAGCGCGCTTGGCCGCGTGGTCTTCCGCGCTCTTCAATGAAGGCGGCGTGAAGGAGATAATCGTATCGCCAGCGCGCGGCTCTGGCCGGGCGGCGTGGGTGAAGAACCTCAGTGTGCCGCTCTTACGCACCAGCATCAGCATGTTGGCACTGTCAGGCAGGATTTCCTGCGCGTCTTCGAAATTGAACTCGTCAGACAGCTTGGTCTTGCGGAACACCCAGCCTTGCTCCTGGCGCTCGTTCGTGTCGGATACGCCAAAGCCGGACTCGAACAGAGCGCGCCCGCGAATGCTCTCTGGCAGCGCGTGCTTATCATCCTCATCCGCGCTTTCGCCCAGCTGATAGACAGAATCGCGCCCTACCTCATGCGCAAATTCATTGCAGACGAGCGCATTATACGCCTCGTTATCAGTAGCCGCGACCAGCACTTGGAACGGGGCGAGGTCGAGATTGTGCTCGGTCGCCTCGTTCAAAATCTCGCCATGGTAGAAGGGCAGGCCCTCGCGCCGCGCCGCGCCAAGCCTCTGCCAGCTGGGATCGACAATCATCACCGGGGTTTTGAGCGCCTGCATCTCGCGCGCGAGCGCAATAGTCCACGGGGTCGCCCCAACAATCAGCAGGCCAGGTCGCGATTCGCCTTTCACACCCAGCAATTTGGCCGCCCATTCGACCGTAAAGCCGTGGGCGATGACGGTAATGACCACGACGGCGAAGCTGAGACCGGTGAGCAATTGCCCGCCTTCAATCCCAAGCTCATCCAGGCGCAGCGCAAACAGGCCAGAGATCGCCACCAGCACAATGCCGCGCGGCGCAATCCAGGCGATGAACAGACGCTCATTCCACGGCACGGCGGTGCCAAGCAGGCTGAGCAAAACAGTGGCCGGGCGCACGAGGAACAGCAGCGCGACCAAGAATGCGAGCGGGCGCCAGCTCGTCTGCAGATAGGTTAGTTCTTCCCACTTCAGCGAGGCAGAAAGCAGGATAAAGATTCCCGAGACGAGCAGCACCGCAATATTCTCTTTGAACGGGTGGATCGAGCGCAAGCTGGAGACGCCAAGGTTGGCGAGAGTAATGCCCATCACCGTAACCGCGACCAGACCCGCTTCGTGCTCGATATTATTCGACAGGACAAACACGCCGATCACCGCGCTGAACAGCACGGGGACTTTTAGATATTCCGGGATCGCGCCGCGCGGGAACAAGAAGGCGATCAGGCGCGCAGCAGCATAGCCGATCAGTCCCGCCATAATCGCGGCGATGATTAGCGGCGGCACCACTTCGATCAGTGAAGCGCCAGGACTATCGGCGACCTTGCGAAAATACTCATACGCGATCACCGCGCACAGCGCGCCAGTGGGGTCGTTTACGATCCCCTCCCATTTGAGGATCGAGGCGGGCCGCGTCTGGATCTTGGATTGCCTCAGCAGGGGGATAACAACCGTTGGCCCGGTGACGATCAATATGCCGCCAAACAGCACCGCCACCGGCCACACAAGACCGGCAATATAATACCCCGCCGCCGCGCCCAGCGCCCAACCGATAAACACACCAATCGTGGCGAGGCGGATCACCGCTTGACCGGAATGCCTAAGCTCCCGGTAGTCGAGGCTAAGCCCTCCTTCGAACAGGATCAGCGCAACACCAATGCTGACCATAGGGTCGAGCAAATCGCCAAAGGCTGCCTCGGGATCGATCAGTCCGGTGATTGGGCCAGCGATAAAGCCCGCCGCCAGCATCAGGACAATCGCAGGCCAACCGGTTCGCCAAGCGACCCATTGCGCGCCGATACCCAGCACGCCGACCGTGGCGATTACAAGAGCTTGCGAGTCCATACCCGGGTTCGGGTGCGCGCTTACGGGGGCGAAATCAAGGCTTAAGACAATCGTTTACAGCGCCGTGAGCTTGCGGGCAGCGGCCTCAATCGCCCTCAAAGTCCAGCAATGTACGCACTTCTAGGCCCGCCGAGGTCAGTTTCGCCGCCCCGCCAAGGTCAGGCAAATCGATCACAAACAGCGCGTGATCAATCCGCGCGCCGGCCATACGCAGCAGCTCAGCCGCGGCAATGGCCGTACCGCCAGTGGCGATCAGATCATCGACGATCACCACATGCTCGCCATCGCTGACGGCGGCAGGGTCCATCTCCAACCGATCGGTGCCATATTCGAGTGCGTAGTCGACGCCGATAGTCTCAATTGGCAGCTTGCCCGGCTTGCGCACCGGCACAAAGCCAATGCCCAGTTCAACCGCCACCGCCGCGCCAAAGATAAAACCGCGCGCCTCCATCCCAGCAATTTTTTGAGCGCCGCAGGCTCGCGCCATTTCGGCCAGATGGCGAACGCTGGCCGCCAGGCCCTGAGAATGGCCGATCAATGTCGTGATGTCGCGAAACTGGATACCTGGCTTGGGAAAGTCTGGGACCGTACGGATCAGCGCGCGCAGTTCTTCAGGGGTCATATCCAGTTCCTCATCTCGTACCGCGCCCACTTGGCATAGGCCTCAAACGAAAAGCGCCCCGCCATCGCATGTGGATGGAGAGGCGCTGTTTCAAACATTGGGCAGATGCCCGTCTGCTTATTTCTTCTTCGGCTTAAGCCCGGCCCAAATCTGCTTCTTCGAGAGATAAGCAAGGATCGTTGCGAACAGCAGGAAGCCAAGCACTGGCCAACCGGTTTGCTTGCGCTTCACCAAAGTTGGCTCAGCGGTCCAGGTCAGGAACGCGGCAACATCAGCAGACATCTGATCGACCGTCGCTTCGGTTCCGTCTGCATAGGTGACTTGGCCGTCGGCCGCGATAGGCGGAGCCATCGCAATGTTCACATTGGCGAAGTACTTGTTGAAATACAGGCCGGTCGGGGTCTCAAACTCTGACACACTCGCGGCGATCTCTGGATCTGGTTCGCCGTAACCAGCAAGCAGCGAGTAGACGTAATTTGTGCCGTCTTTGCGCGCCTTGGTCATCAGTGAGAGATCAGGTGGGATCGCATTGTTGTTGGCCGCAGCGGCCGCAACATCGTTTGCGAACGGTGATGGGAACTGATCGGTCGGCTTGCCCGGACGCGTGGTCGCCTCACCGGTGTTGGGATCGATACCCGGAACGATCCAATTGGCTGCCTCGGCCTGCACTTCTGCTTCGGAATAGCCAAGCTCGCTCAAATTACGGAATGCGACAAACTTCAGACCGTGGCAGGCCGCGCAGACCTCTTTATAGACCTGATAGCCGCGCTGCAGCTGAGCATTGTCCCATTTGCCGAACGGACCTTCAAACGAAAACCCACCTTCAGGCGCGACGGGTTTTTCCTTGAAGGCATAATAGTCAGGCTTTTCAGCGGGCGCATAATTGATCGCGCCTGGCAGCAGGGACCAGAAAAACAGGATCCCCACGATCCCTAAACCTGCAATGATCGCTCCGAGACGAATGCTCATACGCTTAGACTTTCAACTTAAACTTGGGCCAAACGGGCGGCGTTGCCAATGGCGGACTATTCGGCCGGCTGCAAGGAGCCGGCTTCGCCAGCACCCTTTGCATCCGAACTTGCGGAGTTTTCAGGAGCCGTATCATCCGATCCAAGCACCGATTCGGTGATCGAATAAGGCAGCGGCTTTGGCACTTCGATCTGACTGACGATCGGCAGGATCACCAGGAAGTGCAGGAAGTAATAGGCCGTCGCGATCTGGCTTAGCAGCACGTAAGGCTCCTCTGCCGGCGCACCTCCGCAATAGGTCAGCAAAGCCATGCAAGGGATGAGGCCGAACCAAAAGAACTTCTTGAACATCGGACGATAATGACCGGAGCGAACCGGGCTTTTATCGAGCCATGGCAGAATGAACCAGATCAGGATTGAGCCGAACATCGCGATTACACCGAGCAGTTTCGCCGGGACCAAAATGATGCCGGTGAACGGGATTGTCAGATCAGAGGTGAATGCGCGCAGGATCGCGTAGAACGGCAGGAAGTACCATTCCGGAACGATCAGAGCAGGTGTCGAAAGCGGGTTCGCCTCGATATAGTTATCCGGGTGACCCAACGTGTTCGGAAGGAAGAACACCATGAAAGTGAACGCCAGCAGGAAGATGCCCAGGCCAAAGCCGTCCTTAGCCGTGTAATATGGGTGGAACGGAACGGTGTCGCTTTCCTTCTTCACTTCGATCCCGGTTGGGTTCGACGAGCCAGGAATGTGAAGCGCCCAGATGTGCAGGATAACAACGCCTGCAATCACAAATGGCAGCAGGAAGTGCAGCGAGAAGAAACGGTTCAGTGCAGCATTATCAGGCGCAAATCCGCCCAGCAGCCAGGTTTGAAGCGATTCCCCGACCAGCGGGATTGCACCAAACAGGCCGGTAATCACTTTCGCGCCCCAGAAGCTCATTTGGCCCCACGGCAACACATATCCCATAAAGGCAGTCGCCATCATCAACAGGAAGATGACCACGCCCAGCAGCCAGATCATCTCACGCGGCGCTTTGTAAGAAGAATAGTAGAACCCGCGGAAGATGTGCAGATAGATCACGATGAAGAAGAAGCTCGCGCCGTTGGCGTGCGCATAACGCATCAGCCAACCGGAATTGACGTTGCGCATGATGTGCTCTGTCGTGGCAAAGGCCACTTCGGCATTGGCCGCATAGTGCATTGCCAAAATCACGCCGGTGATGATCTGGATCATCAAACAGAATCCGGCGAGAACACCAAAATTCCACATATAGTTGAGGTTGCGCGGCACCGGATAGCCCGCACCAACTGCATTGTAGACCAACCGCGGCAATGGCAGCTTTTCATCAATCCATTTGGTGAAGTCGTTCTTCGGTTCGTATTGTTTTGCCCAGGCGAAGCTCATGGCGTTCTCTCGTGAGTGTTCAACAGTAATCTATCTAGATCGATTATCCGACGCGGATGACCGATTCAGACGTAAATGAAAATTCTGGCACGATCATATTGGTTGGCGCAGGGCCTTTACGGATCCGGCCAGCGGTATCGTAGTGGGAACCATGGCACGGGCAGAAATAGCCACCATATTCCCCTTTATTCTCACCCTCAGCCGCGCCCAGAGGCACACAGCCCAAATGGGTGCAAACGCCCATCGTAACGAGAATGTCTTCATTGCCTTCGCCCAAACGCTCAGCAAGCGTTTGCTGATCCCGCAGGCTGGCCACATCGACTTCATTCGCGGCGGCAATTTCTTCCGCGGTGAGGCGCTTTACAAACAGCGGCTGCTTGCGAAAGATCGTCTTGATGCTCTGGCCCGCTTCGATTGCGGATACGTCCACATCGGTGGTGCTTTCAGCGAGCACATCGGCCGATGGAGCCATTTGGGAAACCAGCGGCAGCGCGCTGGCCGCGGCACCAACGCCAGCGGTCGAGAGTGCTGCCACGTGAATGAAATCACGCCGCCGTACGCCCTCATTTGCTTCGTTTGCATCAGCCATCGTTCAAAAACCCTGTCTTCTTTGCCGCTCTGGATATGTGCCCATGCGGCGGCAACGTTGATTGTTTGTCTAGCCAGTCCAGCGGGAATTTACGCAGTCGGCAAAAGCCCAAACCTGCATTCACCCCATGCCGGATTACAACTCGTGCGCGCTCCTAGCCCCAATGGCCCGGGATTCCAACACTGTTTTCAGCATTGCCTGTTCGCTTTCCTGCAAGCCTATGGCCAAACCACATCAGGGAGCTGCGATCATACTGATTTGACGCCCATAATTCGCCTGCCCGCGCCCGGACGCACGGCGATAGGAATAATAACGCTGCGATAGCGAAAAAGTATCCAGATCGAGCAATTGGACCGTCTTCAACCCAGATTTGGCGAGCCGCGCGGCGACAAAGCCGGGCAAATCAAACTGCCAATGCTCGTCGCGACCCACGGAAAAATGGCGCTCATCCTCATGCGTGAAATTGGCCTTAAAGGGCGCATCCACCTCGTAACTCGCCTGGGAAATCGTGGGTCCGATGGCGGCGGCGATATTCTGACGCGCTGCGCCCAGAGCCTCCATCGCGGTGAGCGTGTTTTCGAGCACGCCGCCTACCGCGCCGCGCCATCCCGCATGGGCCGCGCCAACAACCCCCGCCTGCCGGTCCGCAAACAGGACCGGCGCACAATCCGCCGTCACAATGCCAAGCACGATGCCAGGCGTTGACGTCACGACAGCATCACCCACTGGGCGTCCAGTGGGATCGTCAGCCCAGGCTTGGCCCACGGTTACAACATCAGGCGAATGGACTTGATGCGGGGCGGCGAGCTTGCCGCCCTCCACCAGAGCTTGCGCCGCTTCCTGACGGTCCCGCGCGATCAATGCGCTATCACCCTCCCCGCCATAGCCGAATTGATGCGCGCCATTTGCATGTCCGAAAAAGCCGTGCGGAATGCGCCCAAGCGCATCAGCCCGGGTGATGTCGAACGCGCCCACGCTCAGCCCTCCAGACTGCGCGTGACCTGCTCGGATGTGTCGCGTGACAGGCCGGATGCCGCGGCAATGCGCTCCAGCTCGGCCTTCATCATGGCTGCTCGTCCAGCTTCAATCCGCCGCCATTTGCCCAGCGGCGAGACAAACCGCGCCGCTGTTTGCGGGTTGATCGGGTCAAGCGCCAAAATGAGGTCCGTGATCAGGCCATAGCCGGAACCATCGGCCGCGTGGAACGCCGAGGGATTGCCAGCAAAGGCCATGTAGAGCGAGCGAACGCGGTTCGGGTTCTTGATAGTAAAATCGGGATGTTTGGCGAGCTCTTTTACATGCTCGATCACATCCTTGTGCGGCGCGAGCGCCTGCAGCGTGAACCACTTGTCGATCACCAGATCATTGCCGGTGTAGCGATCATAGAAAGCCTTAAGCGCATCGGCGCGTTGCCGGCTTTCAAGACCACATAGCACCATCAGCGCGCCTTGGCGGTCGGTCATATTGTCCGCCGCATCAAATTGCTGCGCCGCCGTTTCCGCCGCTTGCTCTGGATCGCTCGCTGCCAGTAGCGCGAGGACCTGAGTCTTCACTTTACGCGCACCGCGCCCAGCAGGATCGTCAAAGCCAATCGAGGCCGTGCGCGTGTAGAGCCCTTCAAGCTCCCGTTTGAGCACGGTACCCAGCGCGGCCTTCAGCGCCTCACGCTCAGCATGGATCGCGCCCGGATCAGCCAAACGAGTGCCGCTTGCCATTTGCTCAAACAGATAGGTCTCACTCGGCAACATCATCAGCTCGCCGCGCATATTGTCGTCCAGCGCATCATCAGTCAGGATCGCGGCCAGCGCATCGCCAATCGCGGCCTTGCCCGCTGCGCGCTGCGCCTCGTCCAGCTCGCCAGAGGCCGCCGCGACCAAATAGCCCACGCTGAGCTGCTGCATCGCCTCATACCGCGCAAAGGGATCATCATCATGCGCGGCAAGAAAACCGAGGTCTTCGAGCGGCACCTCATGCTCTATCACCACCGGCGCGGTGTAGCCGCGATTAATCGAAACCACAGGGTCTGGCCCGGCCATTGGCAAAGTGAAACTCTGCTCACCCTCGGTAAGCACGATCAACTGCTCCTCGCCGAGCTGACCTGCCCTGCGGCTGTGCACAGCGATCCGCAGCGGAATCGGCATCGCCTGCTTGTCCGGCTGGCCCGGCGTAGGCGGCACGGTTTGAGAGAGCGTCAGGGTCAGGCCATCGCTTGCCACCTCTTGGCGAACTTTTACGCGCGGCGTGCCAGCTTGACGGTACCACAAGCGGAACTGCTCAAGGTCAAGGCCCGCGCCGTCTTCGACGGATTTGATGAAATCCTCGCAGGTCGCCGCCTCGCCATCATGGCGATCAAAGTACAGGTCGGTGCCTGCGCGGAACCGCTCTAGCCCAGCCATGCTGCGCATCATCCGGATGACTTCGGCGCCTTTGTTATAGACGGTGGCGGTGTAGAAATTGCTGATTTCGCGGTAACTGTCCGGGCGGATCGGATGCGCGAGTGGCCCTGCATCCTCCGGAAATTGCGCCGCGCGCAGGATCCGCACATCTTCGATCCGCTTCACCGCTTCTCCGCGCATATCCTGGCTGAACAACTGGTCGCGCAGTACGGTAAAGCCCTCTTTCAAGGAAAGCTGGAACCAATCGCGGCAGGTGATGCGATTGCCCGACCAATTGTGGAAATATTCGTGCGCGATCACACCCTCAACGCCGTCATAATCGGCATCGGTTGCGGTGTCGGGATCGGCCAGCACATATTTGGTGTTGAAGACGTTGAGGCCCTTGTTCTCCATCGCGCCCATGTTGAAATCTGACACGGCAACGATGTTGTAGAGGTCGAGATCATACTCGCGGCCAAAGGTCTCCTCGTCCCATTTCATCGAATGGTGAAGCGATGCGAGCGCATGGTCCGTGCGGCTTAGATCCTCTGCGCGGACCCAAATGTTGCACTCAACCTCACGGCCAGACATCGTGGTGAACGGCGCAGAATTGGCGACCAGATCGCCCGCAACAAGAGCGAAGAGATAGCTCGGCTTAGGCCATGGATCGTGCCATTCAGCAAAGTGCTGGCCGTTGCCCCCGCCCTCGGCGACCTTATTGCCGTTGCATAGCAGAACCGGAAACAGGTCTTTCGGCCCGCTCATATGGACGCGGTAAGTCGAAAGGACATCGGGCCGATCCGGGAAGAAAGTGATCCGGCGAAAGCCCTCTGCCTCGCATTGAGTGCACAGCATGCCGTTTGAGGCGTAGAGGCCCATCAGGGTCGTGTTCGCGCTTGGATCGATTTCGGTCTCGATCATGATTGTGTGGCTGTCTCCCGATAGCGTCAGGATCAGGTCCGACCCGTCCATCACAAAATTGTCGACCGTCACATCATCGACGGTAACGCGCGCTGGTGTCAGGCTGTCACCATTGAGCCGCAGCTCGTTGGAGGCCTCGGCAGCAGGATTGCGCTCCACCTTAAAGCTGGCCAGCACCCGTGTCTTTTCGAGGTCAAGATTGAACACGAGCTTGGTTTCAGGGAGCAGCCAAGGGAACGGCTGATAATCCTCGCGCAGGATCACCGGCGGTTCGGCCGGGACCGGCGGCGCATCGGCGAGTTGAGGGTTGCCATCCGGGTTTGAGGGGGTCGTTGCAATATCCATGGGCTCAGATTTAGGTTGATTTGCCTCAGCGTCCAGCGATTAGGTGGCGCGCATGACAAATTTGCTGATCTTTGGCCTTGGCTACACCGCGAAACGCATCGCTGAGGAAATGCGAACGCGCGGATGGCAGGTGGACGCCACGGGCAGCGCTGGAAATGTGGATTTTACCGACCGCGACGCTGTGAAAGTTGCCTTGGATCGCGCGAGCCATGTGCTGTCCTCGGTCCCGCCGGATCGAAGGGTCGGGCTTGATCCTGTGCTGGACACCTATGGCCGCAATTTTGGCAAGGCCCCAAGTCAACGATGGTACGGCTATCTTTCATCCACCGGCGTTTACGGCGATCAGCAGGGCGCATGGGTCGATGAAAGCACGCCCACCATTGCCGAAACGGGCGCAGGCCGCCGCAATGCGCGAGCAGAGGCTGACGCTCTATGGGTGAAGCTGGGCGCGCGGGTGTTCCGCTTGCCCGGCATCTATGGGCCGGGTCGCAGCGCACTCGACCGGGTGCGTGATGGCCGCGCGCGCCGGATCAATATGCCGGATCAAGTCTTCAGCCGGGTGCATGTCGATGACATCGTCAGCGGCGTGGTTGCCGCGCTAACCAGTGATGCGCCAGCGGGGGCTTACAACCTTGCCGATGATCTGCCGGCAAGCGGCAATGCCGTGACCGAGCATGCCTGCCAATTGCTAGGGATCGAGCCTCCGCCACTGGAAACGCTGGAGGAGGCAAATCTGTCAGAAATGGCGCGCGGATTTTACGCGGAGAACCGCCGAGTTGCGAATGGCAAGGCAAAGCGTGTGCTCGGCTGGCAGCCGCAATATCCAACCTTTGCGGAAGGACTAGGAAGTGTGCTTGGCTCGCAGAGCTAACACCATGCCCACCACCGCTAGCGCCATTCCGCCAGCGGTCAGCCACGTCCACTGATAGTCCTCGAACAGAGTCGAAATCAGCATCGCGACCGAGATCGTGAGGATCGAATTGTAGGCAGCCCGCCCAGCCCCAATCTCGCGCACCAGATTATAGTGCAGCGGGAAAGTCACTACCGATCCGATCACTGCCAGATAGACGATGCCCAGCCAATATCCGGCGTTTGTCGGGAATGGCGGCGGGCCTGAGGTTAGCGCGGCAAAGCCAAGATCAAACACCGTCCCATAAAGCATCGCCCATGCTAGCAGGCTGACCATTGGCACCGCGCGGCCGGTTGGGTTCGCCTGGATCACGTTGGCCACAGAGGCGGCCAGAATCCCGAACAAAGCCAGCACAATGCCTAGCCCGACATTGCCTCCGACAACTCCAGCATCAGGATTTGCGCGCCATTCGTGAACGAGCAGGAACGAGACGCCGATGATCGCAATCAGACTGCCCAGCACAAACCCGACCTGCACCTTCTCGCCAAGAAATAACCTGCCGAACAAAGCGTTGGGCACCATCAGCAAGCCGAACATCATCGCGACAATGCCAGAGGTAACGTAAAGCTCGGCATGATAGACGAACAGAAAATTGCCGCTGAATTGGAAAATGCCGACAATCACGGCCAGCACATGTTCTGGCCGGGTTAGTTTCAGCCGCCGTTTCATGAGATACGCGACGAGAAACAGAGCCGGGGTCGCCAGAGCAAAGCGATAGAAAACCGACCATGCCGCAGGCACGCCATCAATCTGCCCGGTGATCACAAACCAGGTCGATCCCCAGATCGATCCAGTGAGCACAAACGGTAGGATGACACGCCAGCTCAGCATCGGCGTTTGGGTCGCGCTCAAGGGAATCGGCTCATAGCGCAGCAATCGCCTTGGCCAGCGCGCTCGCATCCTCATCGCGGGTGTTCCAAGCGGTCACAAACCGGGCCGCATCGGCACCCCAATCGTAAAAGGCAAAGTGCTGCGCACGCAGCGTCTCACGCTCGGCCTCGGTCAGGCGCACGAATAGCTCATTGGCCTCAACCGCGTGCATCAAACGGTCACCGCAAGCCCTGGCAATCTCAGCCGCCGCCGTGTTCGCATGGCTCGCATTGGCCAGCCACAGATCACCTTCGAGCATCGCGAGAATTTGCGCCGCGAGATAGCGACCTTTGCATTGCAAATGCCCTGCGCGTTTGCGGCAATAGCGCACCAGATCGGCTTGGCTCTGGTCAAACAGCACCACCGCCTCTGCGCCCATGCCACCATTTTTGATGAAGCCAAAGGCGAGGCTATCAACCGGGCCAGATGCCGCACGCGCTGCCTCCCGAGCCGAGTCGCCAGCATTCGCCGCAGCATTGGCAAAGCGCGCCCCGTCCATATGCAGGCCGAGCTTGCGCACCGCCGCAAATTCTTTGAGCGCGGCGAGTTCTTCGCTGGAATAGGTCGTGCCATACTCGCTCGCCTGCGTGATCGCGATGGCATGCGCCTGCACCTGGTGGACATCGTCTCGGATCGGATCGATCAAAGCGGCGATGCCGTCCGCCGTCAGCTTCGCGCCTTCGCCTGCCGCCAGCATCAGCTTCGCACCGTGGAGGTAAAAGCCGGGCGCGCCGCCTTCATCGACTTCGATATGCGCCTCTTCATGGCATACAACGCCGCCATGCGGCTGAACCATAGTGGCAAGCGCCAGGCAATTGGCCGCAGTGCCCGTCGCGATCCATTCCGCCGAGCATTCGCGCCCAAACAGGTCGCTAAAATGCTCGTCTAGCCGCGCCGACAGCGCATCGCCATCATAGGGGTTGTCGGCCTGATCCGCCGCTCGCATCGCCTCCCACACATTGGGGTGGACCGGCGCGGCATTGTCCGACAGGAAAGGCTTAGGGCTCGTCATTACAAAGCGGCTTTAGTGCGAGCAGCGTTCTTGGCAAGAAGGAGCATGGCAAATGACTGACATCACAAACATTCTTACTATCAATCACCACGATACAGATACCGGCGGGAAGTATGTCGCTGAGCTAGAGGGCGAGACGGCAACCGGATACCTTGAATGGGAACCGCGCGAAGAGGGCGTACGCATCGCAACCCACACCGTTGTTCCGCGAGCCATTGGCGGCCGCGGTGTCGCGGGCGAATTGGTGAAGCGCCTGGTCGCTGATGCTCGGACACAAGGGTTCAAGATTGTGCCGCAATGTTCCTATGTCGCCGCAAAATTTGAGAAGAATCCCGATTGGAGCGACTTACTCGCTTAGTTTTGGGCGTGTTGTAAGGCGAACCGCAGCCATCCGGGTGGAAGGGTGGAGGGTCCGGGTGGCTAGGACCAAATAACTACGCACTCTCGAGCTGGGAGAAGTCTCTGCTGACGATTGTTTCGAGCACAGCGGCGCGCACTTCTCGAGCCCGTTCCAATGGGACGCCAGGAATCGAAAAGCTGCCACCTGCCAATCCGAAATTCAGGCTCGCATAGCCGCGCCTTTGCGCAATCGGGCCTTGGCTGATTTCAACCGAATGCAATTTCACACGGTTGGCGATCATGCTGCTGGGTGAGAAAAGCCCGCTGACCGACATGATTTGACTGGCGTCCAGCGCGTGGCGCTTAAACTGCCAAGAATACAGCGCAGCAAAAGCAAAAAGCGCCGCCAGCGCAAGGGGGATGGCCACGAAAAAGGGCGGCGCAAAGATCGCCACCGGCACGGCGATGAGCAGAAACACGCCGCCATCGATCAGCGCGCCGTCAAAGCGATACTTCTTCGCGGCCCGGTGCCATTCCGCATCTTCACGCGGCAAATGAAAGCCGGAAGCCTCAACGATTGGCGCGATCTCGTCCATCTGCGCAAAGGGCGCAACATCATGGTTCGATGCGCCCGCATCCTTCGCGAGGCTGATGAATTTGAGGCCATGCCAGCCGAACCGATAACGTATGAAGCGCGTGCCGATCTTGATGCCCTGCACCCGGTGAACCGGCATCACGACGTCAGTCTTGGTCAGCAGACCGCGCCGACGGCGAAACCCGCGGGGCGTCTTTTCCAGCCGAAAATCCCATTCGCGCAGAGCCGTACGGATCAGGCCGGTCGCGATCCCCAAGATGATCAGAGAAAGCACTGCGATAACGCCGCCAACGATTTGCGCACTGCGGCCAAGGCTGGAGAGCGCATCGCTTTGCCCGATCAGACGCTCTTCCCAAGCCTCAAAATCCCACAGGTCAAATGGTAGGAAGAACTCAAACTGCTGGGTCAAACCGAATAGGACGGCAACGACAGCGAGAGAGAAGCTGAACAATCCAAAGATGAAAATGCGGCGCGGCCCCATGGTGAAGAGCGCTTCAGCGGTTTCGTCTTGTGAAACCTCTTGCGTGGCGACGGCCTCGCTTGCACCTTCCACCGCTGGCTGTGCGGTTTCAGCGGCTCGGCGTTCGCGCACTACCTGGCGCAATCGCTCGCCTTCATCTTCGGTCAGAAAGGAAAGCGACAAATCCTCACCGCCGCCAGCACCGGTTTCAAACTTGACCGAGACCAGGCCAAACAGGCGGGGCAGCAATTTCTGCTCCAGGCTGACGTCTTGAATGCGCTCAAACGGGACCGAGCGGGCGGTGCGCGACACCAGCCCGCTTTCCACCCGAATGTCCTCCGCGCCAACGGTGTACGTCAGCTTGCGCCAGCGGATGTAGCCAATGCCGAAACTTACCGCCATGATCAGCGCCGCGATCCCGAGGCCCAGGGCAATGGCGTAGCCGCTGCGACTGCTAAACATGACAAAGGCCGCCGGAATGACGGCGTTTTTCAGCCCGCTAACGACGCCCAAAGCAACGCTGAGCGGGGCCGTACGTTGAGGCGCTATCTCGGCAGATTGCGCATCCGCTAGCCCAGCGCTTGGCGCAGCCGCAGAAGCGCCGCTGGCCTCAGCGCTCACCTCGTTGCCCACCTCGATGCTCACATCGTATCCCGCTTGATATGCGCACGAATATCCTCGCGCATGTCGTCGGCCAGTGACTTATTAAGCCCCGGCAAATGCACAGAGGCATTGTGACTGCCCGCCGTGTGCACGGTAAGAGTGGCGAGATCGAAGAACCGCTCAATCGGGCCTTGATCCACATCAATGTGCTGAACCCGGCCAAACGGCACAACCGTGTCGGAGTTCCACAAGATGCCGCGCACCACGCGCAGCCGGTCTGCACTCATATTGTATCCGCGCGCGTTGAAACGGCGCATCGGCACGCGAATGATAAAGATAAGCGATAGGACGAGCAAAACGCTCATCACCACACCAGCAGGGATTGGCGTTTCCTCAACAATCACAGCCTCAAACACCAGGCCGCCGATCAGAACGGGAATTGCTGTGAGGATTGCGGTCAAACGCAAGGAATGGACATAATTCGGATGCAGCTGCGTCAGCGCCGCATCGTCATGCGGAGCGACTTCGTGGGCGGCAGCAGGCGCAGCAGGCTTGTTGCCCGGTACAGGCGTGGCAGGGGTCGGATTAGTCTCGGGTGTGTCCATAGTGCCTTAGATGCGCAATACAGCCGCGCCGCACAAGTCCCAATTACGCCCTTTGGTTGAATCGGCGGCCCACCATTGCGCTGGCGATATTGGTCTTCTGCACATCGATTGCGCCGCCTGCGATCCCCCAAGCATAGGCATCGCGCAGCCGCTGTTCCATCCCGTAATCCTTGTGATAGCCGTAACCGCCCATCAATTGCATGCCGAGCGCCGCAACCTCACGCACAATTTCATTAGCATAACATTTGGCGAGACTGCTCTCATAAACACTGGGCAGGCCATCAGGATTGCTGGACGCATTCACCGCCGCACGGTGGATCAGCAGACGCGCGGCATCGACCTTCATCGCCATCTCAGCCAGCTTCATCTGCACCGCCTGAAAATCGACGATTGGCTTACCAAATGCCTCGCGCTCCTGCGTATAAGCAAGCGCTTGTTCCAGCGCCGCCGCCGCAACGCCCAGGCTCTGGGTCGCATTGCCGCAGCGCTCTAGCCCGAAAGCGCTCATCAGCTTGCCGAAACCGCCAGCGCCGATAATCACATTCTCGCCCGGCACTTTTACGTCTTCGATGGCATAGTCGGCGGTGGGGATGCCGCGAAAGCCCATCAGTTCCTCGCGCTTGCCAAATTGCATGCCCGGCATGTCTTTCTCGAGAAGGATCGCACCGATCCCTTTTGCGTCCGGATCGTCGGTGAAACGGCAATAGGTGACGTAGTAATCAGAATGCCCGCCGCCGCTGGTCCACCGCTTGTAACCATTGACTATGTAGTCACTTCCGTCTGCCACCGCCTTCGTCGTAAGGTCCGTCAGAGCTGTCCCGGCATCAGGCTCCGACATTGAGACGGCCACAATCTTCTCGCCCTTAATCACCTCAGGCAGGATGCGCGCTTTCATCTCTGGGGAGCCGAACCGGTCAATGGTGCGCACTGGTCCGGTCAGCGCCTCAAACACAGGAAAGGCGACCGCGTTGGAAACTTGGGCAAATTCCTCCAGCACGATCAGCGCCTCAATATGGCCCAGGCCCAGACCGCCATATTCCTCTGGTAGGTTGACGCCAAGAAACCCCATCTCGCCATAGGTCCGCAGCATATCGGCCGGCACTGGAAAGTCGTTCGTCTCCATATCGCGCGCAAGTTCTGGCAGTTCAGCACGGGCAAATTTGCGCGCGGTTTCCTGCAGCTCGCGCTGCTGATCGGTCAGGTTAAAATCCATGGCTGTCCCCAAAAGGCGGTGTTCGCTGTTTGCCGCATCCTAGCGCATGTGAGTGGGCCTTGCGCAAGAGGAGCCTCGCAAACACACGGCCACCCTAAAGAAATCTGTAGACGGCCATCCGCCTCCATCGCCATAGTCCGCTACATGAGTATTTCTGCAGATTTGAGTGGGCGCAATGCGCTGATCACAGGGGCCTCTTCGGGCTTGGGCATGCGCTTTGGCCACATATTAGCGGCCAGCGGCGCGAATGTTGCGCTCGGCGCGCGGCGCAAGGACCGGCTCGAGGCCTTGGCCAGCGAGATCGGTGATAAGGCCGCGCCGATCACGATGGATGTGGCGAGGGAAGCGGACATCATCGCTGGTTACGATGCGGCGGAGGCCGCCTTTGGCACAGTCGATACGGTCATCGCCAATGCCGGTGTCGATGGATTGGGTAAAGCCACGCAAATGCCTGAGGAAGAGATTGAACGCACTCTTTCGATCAATCTCAAGGGCGCGATCCTGACCGCACGCGAAGGGGCGAAGCGGATGATTGAGGCGGGCGTGCCCAATGGCCGGATTGTCATGATCGCCTCCATCACCGCCTTTGAGCCAGCACCGGGCCTCGTCGCCTATGCCGCCAGCAAGGCAGGTGTCGTCCAGGCCGCGCGCAGTATGGCCCGCGAATGGGCGCGCACTGGCATTTGCGTGAATACGATCTCGCCCGGCTATATCCGCACCGATATCAACAATGACTGGTTTGAGACCGAAGCTGGCAAGCGGCAGATGAAACGCTTTCCAAAGCAGCGCCTGATGGGCGCCGAGGGGCTGGATGCCGTGATGTTGATGCTGTGCTCTGACGCGGCGGAATTTATCACCGGCGCGGATTTCGTGCTGGATGACGGGCAATGTTTGTAAGGGTGCACTCGGATCCCGGATGGGATGCGGAACACAAATCAAAGAAAATGGTGCATGAGGCAGTCCACCTCTAACCCGTCTCTGGAAATTTAATCCCGTTTGAACGGGATTCCCTGCCTGATCTCAATCATTGACGAGGGCCTCGCAGACGCACTTATCGTGCAATTGCAGAATCTTATCATTTAACTCAGGCTTTTTGCGAAATCACAACACGGGAATTCAATCGTTGCTCGACGGGAATTTTCTCAACGTGCACGGCAATTGTGCTGACCACATCAGCCTAGCCGAAAACTAAATTTCTCATTTCAGCCTTACGGACCGATTTCCTTCGCGTCAGAATCACCTCTTTCGAGCAATTGAAAGGTGAAACATGACAACTCCCAAATCACTCAAGACAGAACTCAAGGTCGAGTATCGTTCGATCGATAACCTTCACGAGAACCCGAACAACGCCAAGCTGCACCCCAAAGAACAGATTTCAAAAATCTGCCGTTCCATTGAGCAGTTTGGATTCCTTGTGCCGTTACTTGTTGATGGAGATGGCATGGTGCTTTGCGGGCACGGCCGATTGCAGGCAGCCAAGCAGCTAGGCGAGAAATCACTCCCGGTAGTTTGTGTTGACCATCTCAGTGAGGCCGAACGCCGCGCATTTGTGATCGCCGACAATAAGCTTGCAGAGCAAGGCAAGTGGGACGAGGCCCAGTTAGCAATCGAATTCAACGCATTGCTCGAACTCGAGGATGAAATCGAGATCACCGATACAGCGTTTGAAATTGGCGAGATCGACTATTTGATTGAGAAGAGTCAGGACGATAGCGAACCTGAAGAGGAAAATTTCCTCGCCGCCGAGGTGGACCAGCTCTGCCAACTTGGCGATCTATGGCAACTCGGTAAACACAGACTCTATTGCGGCGATGCGCTTGACCCAATGAGTTATGAGGTCCTGCTTGGTTCGGAGAAAGCGGCGATGGTGTTCACCGACCCGCCATACAACCTGCCTATCGCCGGGGTCGCTTCCGGCAAAGGAAAGGTTCGGCATCAGGACTTTGTTCAAGCGAGCGGTGAGATGTCGCGAGCGAAGTTTGGAGAGTTCTTAGAGCGCTTCATCCAATGTTCGATCGCTTCGACCAAGGATGGAGCCATTCACTTCATTTGCATGGACTGGCGACAGATCGACCTCTTGGTCAGCATCGGTCGCCAGCGCTTCGAAGAGCTGAAGGCAATCTGCGTCTGGGATAAAGGCACAGGCTCGATGGGCTCGCTCTACCGCAGCCGCCATGAGTTCATCGCTGTCTTTAAGTCTGGCTCCGCTCCGCACATCAACAATATCGAACTGGGTCGTCACGGTAGAAACCGTTCGAACGTTTGGGCTTACCCAGGGATGGGATCATTTGGGAGGGGACGCTCCAAAGCACTGAGTTTCCATCCGACCGTCAAGAACTTGGAGATGGTGGCAGATGCCAACCTTGATTGTTCAAAACCGGGTGATCTGGTGCTTGATCCATTCGCAGGATCGGGAACGACTGCCTTAGCTGCGCAGAGGACCAAGCGGCGAGCAGCATTGATCGAACTCGATCGACATTACTGCGACATTATCCTGCATCGCTTTCGTGAAGCGACGGGGATCGACCCAGTCAAAGTCAGTGAAGAGGAAGTCGCAAAGACATCGTCAGCTGCATCCACGGAGGCAGACAATGGATAACGAAGCGAGCGACGATACCGATTATGAGGTTGGCTACAAGAAGCCCCCGAAGATGTACCAGTTCAAGAAAGGGAACAGGGCAGCAGCGGGCAGGCGAAAGTCAAAGCAGCAGCAAAATACTGAAGAAATGTTGGCTAGGCTGTTCAATGAGAAGGTCACGGTTGCGCTTGAAGGCAAGAAGGTCCGAATGCCCTGGAAAGAGGCGATCATGAGAAGCCTCCTGAGTGAATCGCGAAAATCGACCCGAGACATGTTCCGTCTTTTAGAGTTGATGAGGGAGTTCCAGATCGATCTCGTTCACCCGGATACTGAAGTGGATAACCGGCCCAAGATCATATTGGAGTTTGTCGGCGATGACGTGAAACCAGTGCATGACACGTGTATCAAAGAGTAGGCCAACTATCCCTCGGATCAGCGCTACGCTCAGAGCTGACTGACGAGGTCAGCCTGTTCTTGCTCGATCTCTTCCACGAGCTCTGCTGCTCGAGCATCAAAGGCACTCCGGGCCATATACTGGAGAGCGACATCCATACGATTGGTGCCAGTTCCAGAGCATTCCTGCGACCTTTGAAGATAGCTACTTCGGGCAATCTGATACAGCGACCGAGCAAGCCGGTTGGCCGATCCAGGATAAGGAGGAGGACTCTCTGCCGAAAACGAGAGGGTCAAGAGAACCGCGATCCGTTGCGAAGCATAGATCCGCGAGGTTTGAACGCTCTCTCCGCTACGCCGAGCTCTTCGGTTCGCGCGGGCGAGCTCAATTCGTCTGAATTCCTCTTCGAATATGGCCTCAGGATATTTCGCTGAGAGACCTGCCGACACTTCGTCTAGCACCGTGACTGCATCGTTACTGCATTGATCAGTTGATGCGAGCCAGACCTGGTCGAGGAGTTTGCTTTTAAACCGTGGTTCGACCTTGAAGGGCATGCCCGCAATCTGAATCCCATCCGAACGGTATGATATTCTCACCTGGCTGGGATTATCGCTCGCTCTTCTTCGATAGAGTCTCGCCTTTGAGATTCCGGGAAGGACTCGGAGGATAGGCACAACCTCTTCCGGTGACATACCCACCCTGAGTTCTTGCCAAAGTGTCGGAGGCTCGGAAGAGTGAGTCTCTTCTCGGTCAACCGGCGCAACGTGCGAGCGTTCTAGGCTTTGCTCATCACTTTGCTGTTCGCGTGCGTGAGCATTTGGCGCGGCCAAAGTGAATGCAGAGCCCAAAGTGGCCACTAAGCCTAGCGCCAATATGCTCCTGCGGTTGCTTTTCGTAATCATCCATCACCCTCATGTCGCCAGTAAGTGACATCGACTACTGCTCGCTTCACTATTCCAGTCAAGTAAAATGTCACTCATCGTCTGTAGATTGATCGACGACACCCGTCTCAACTGCGCACGTGGATATTCGTCAGCGCCTCGCCGCAAATTTGCGCAAACTCCGTCTTGAAAAGGGCTGGAGTCAGGAGGAGTTCGCACACGAGGCTGATATCCATCGGACTTACATCAGTGACCTTGAGCGCTCCGCGCGCAATCCATCGATCGAGATCATTGAGAGGTTAGCGAACACACTTGAGGTCAGAGCCGGTCAGTTGGTCGACTAAAGACCGGCTGCTGTCAGACACGAACTTCCATTGCACAAGCGTCAGCTTATGGGGGTGAAGGCGGACAGTTCAGCGATATCTCATTGTATAAATCTGCAGCCAAAGAGGTGCGACACACTAGTCAGAGTTCTGCTCAGCCCCTTGACCTCTGGTTGTGGTCTCTAAAAACCGGAGTATCCGCGGCCACTGATCACGGCGAGCCGCCAAGTCTCCATTGGCATCCCCGCCCATACTTGCGAGCATCCGAGTGTCGCTTTCATCAAGATCGCTAGCGGGTCCAAAGGCCCAGTGTCCAGCATCGTCGTAAGCCAGCAATTCAATCGCAGCACCTTCTCTTTTTTCAACCTTTGCCTTGATTTCTTCAGCCATGCGGCAACCTGGCCAGAGCGTATCGTTCTTTCCGCAAATCAACAGAATTTGCGCCGTAGCTTTTTCAATTGGGATAAATGCCGACGGATGCTCTGTGGCGGCATCCCTACTACGTTTGAACATTTCTAGTCTCGGAGCATCTACCGTAAAATACTCATGCCAAGCGAGCGATTGATACGGTAAGTATGAGACCGGATCACCGCTTTCGCTCCACGAAGAACTGAACTGCGACATATCGATGCTGTCAAAGTCGAACCCTTGCCAGATAACATCGCTAGGCATGGCCGCAACCACTGCTCCGACACGGGCGTCGCGCGTGGCTAGGAGCAAAGCACCTTCTGCCCCTTTTGAATGACCAATCACCGCAATCGGAACGGCGCGTACCTCTGGGTTGGAGCCTAGCCAATCAAGAGCGGCGTCAAAAGTTTCGAGCGGCACCATATTGAATGACCGATTGCTTTCCGAGGTAGCGTAATAGCTTTGATAAAGAACGGAGTAGCCCTCTTGTGCCAACTGCCTAGCAAAGACATTACGGTACTCGCGCAGGCCGCCTTCCGAACCTCCGAGTAGCAAAATAGCCGGGCGTGGCCCGTCACCTAAACCTCGATAAAAATTGGCAGGCAAGCCATTGACGGAGACGCGCTCACCTCCAACGCCCGCCTCTACTACGACGATCGGGCGCGGTTCCCTCGTGAACCAAGAATAGGCATTCACTCCAACGAAGACCAAGATAACGGCCAGTAAACCAAGTCCAATCTTGTATCGACGCTTCATGCTGTATGCCTCTTGATTCGATTAATCTGATAAGCCTTAGGAAACCTAGTATTCCGAACCGGCATACTTTGCAGCGATTGTTGTTCTTGGAAAACGACCCGTAAGCATTAGCCGGGCTTTGTCAGAACAATTAGGCGCTGGCGTATGGAGCAGGCGCAAATCCATCAGGTACACATCACCAACGTTGCCGGAAAGCTCCACAATTTCAAGATCAACACCATGAACTGACCCTTTGGTTTCTGCGAGATTTGAGATTGGAGCGCGCTTGGGATCAAGCAGTGACTTGAAATAATGCTCCTTTTGCAGCTGGCTTTTAAGTTTCTTGGATGAGAGATCCGCGGCATTGTTTGCCAAACGATGCGATCCCGCGATCACGAGGGTCGCCCCGCCTTTAGGTTCAACATCATCGAGAAATGTGAAAGCCTGCAAACCGGGCGAGGCCTTCTCGCCAATCTTGGGAAGGTCGATATGCCATGCGTCAGATGGAACCAACCAAGCATCCTCGCTCGGGAGGGAAAACAAGATTTGCTGGCCCGGTGAAAGCGGTGTTGCCGGTTGGCCAATTAACCGCTCAATCATGGGAGTTAGCTGAGCACCAATCAGGGTTGGAAATTCCTCCGCTCTGTTGAGCGTATTGAGGGCATTGCGAAATGGCTTCGGATATCCAAACCGACTTGGGGACTGCATCCAGCTTCCTGCCGAATAAATTCCATGTTCCTTCGCCAGATCAAGAACCATCTCGAACGCTTTTCGAGCTTCTTCAATTGGGACAACGCCCTCAAGTTTGATCAAGCCTCTTTCGTTCAATTCTCTCTCTAAATCGTCGAAGTGTTCCATCGGCTAGCGATTTACAGCAGGCTCCCAATGTCTGCAAATGGGTCGTTAGCAGAATGTCGGCTTCTAGCGCTACGTCTCGAAGAGCTGACTCTTTATCTCGGTTCCCACTGACTCAACGGTTTCTCGTAGGTAAGCATCATCCAGATGCGCGTATCTGGCGGTGGTTCTAACGTTGCTATGACCAAGCAAGCTGCCAATTATCGGGAGAGTTTCTGATGATCTTGCAGCGAGGCTCGCATAGTTGTGTCTCAGGTCGTGCAATCTGACATCCTCGATGCCTGCTTCGACCCTCAGCATGCGCCAAAACCCTTCGATTTTAGAGACAGGCAGAATATCGAAGCGGAAAACTCGCTCGTGTTTCTTCGAGCGAGGGAAACCGTCAAGTATCGCCTTGGCCTCTTCACCAAGCCAAATGATACGGGACCCAGTCTTTGAATCGATCAGCTTGAGTTTGCGTCCCTGAACCTCGCCCCAAGTGAGATTGAGGATTTCGCCGCGCCGACATCCTGTCAAAGCGAGAAGCGAAATGACCGCCACCTCATTGGGCTTGTCGGCTCGATGCTGTGACAGGGCTTCTCCAAGACGGGCCATCTCGGCTTTGCTCAGAAAACGTTCGATCTTCCGCCCTTTGTTGCGCTTTACGCCACGAAAGGGATTGGAATGCTCTGGGAGATAGCCCCATGCTTCAGCCTTGCCGAACATGGCTTTTAGGATTTCCATAGCGCGGTTGGCCGCGCCCGGTCCTGCCGAGCGCGTCAGCGTTGCGTGCCAGCGCACGGCATCAGCGTGCCTGATCTCGTCGATGAACTTTCCGGCGAACGCATGTTCCAAGTGCGTTCGCCGATAGATGTCGTGTATCTCAAGCGTGGATGGCTTCCAGGTCGGAGCCGCCACCTCCCAATAGTGTCGAAGGAAGGAAGCGTAAGTCGGCGTCTTCTTCGCGCGTTGCTTCTTGTCCGCCGGATTCTGGCCCAGCTCGATCCTCAAGATTAGGCGGCGTGCAACATCCTTGGCGATACGCTCGGTTAGAATGGCAGCATCGCCGATTGTAATGAGCCTCTGCTTGCCGCCCATCGTGCGCTGCAGGACGTAACTCTTCCTGCCAGACGGATGGATACGCTCGCGAAAACCGGGAAGGACGTAATCGAACTTCGTGCGGCGCTTACCTGCATCACCCGGAACGATGCGCGCGAGCTCTTCGGCGAGGATACGTTTAAGGTCATAGCTGGTCATGCGGTCATCCCCATTGAGTTTGCGAGGCTGGAACAGATACGGTCGGCGCTTCTGGAAATGACCTCGTCCGCGAGATGCGCGTATCGTGCCGTCGTTTCGGGAAGCGCGTGACCGAGCAGCTTGCCAATCGTCGCAAGCGGTATCCCTTTCGCGATGGCCACAGAGGCAAAGCTGTGACGGAGATCATGCAGGCGCACATCGGGCAAGGCGGCCTTGCGCCTGATTGTCGCCCAGTGCTGGCCCAGGTTGATCGGCACTTCGCGATACATTGCCGGGAAGACGAGCTGATCGTCTCCGCGCCGTTGTAGCCCATTGAGCACAGCGATTGCCTGCGGGTTGAGATAGATCGTCTTTGGGCCGGTCTTGCTGTCAGGCAATGCGAGGCGGGGTATCTGGACGTAGCGCCAGCGCAATGTCGCAATCTCTGAAACCCGTGCGCCTGTATAGATCAGCATCAGGAGAGCTGGGACTACGAACGCATTGGTACCGTCGTGCTCTGCCAGCACCTTACCGAGCCTTCGATATTCATCAGCTGACAGATAGCGTTCCGGCAGGTCCCGCTTAAAGCGAGAGACGCCGCGACAGGGGTTGGTGTTCTTCTCGCGATAGCCGAGTTTTTCGGCATATTGAATCATGACCGACATGACCGGGATGCTGCGATTGAAGGCTCCTCCCACGTCAGCCATGCTGTCTCGCCAGCGATTGATGTCAGCCCGTTCAATCGCGTCGACAGAGAGTGTTCCAAACCTTGGGATCAGCCGCTTGTCGATGCAAGCCCGCGAGGCATCGCGCGTCGAAGGCTTCCAATGCGGCGAATAGTCGAGCCAGAACTCCTCAGCGTATTCTGAAAAGAGTGGGGCCCTTAGTTTCTCGGGAGCGGTCGGAAGGCCGACAAGAGTTGCCTTGATGAGCAATCTGCGCGCAGCAGCGCGCGCGGCTGGAGCGCTCAGCGCACCTGCCGCCACTCCCGCGCTTCCTAACGTCACCAATCGCTGCACGCCTCGCGGCCTATGCTTCACAATCCAGGTGAGGTGTCCCGACTTGCGCTTCCGAAGTCCGAAACCGGGAAGCTCTGTATCCCATGTGATACCGATAGGAAGCGACTTTCGCCGGGCAACATGGCCGGTCAGTTTGAGGCGATGGGACTGCCTGCGGCGGGATACTGCTGTGCCTTGGCTACCACCTGATTGCTCACCGCTGCCAACAAGCAATATCTTTGTTTCTTCGCGCTTTTTTGCCACCCCATGCAGCTACCGCTGCGTAGGGTGAGCGTACTCAGCCATAGCTTCCGCTTTCGGCGTAGTTTAGAAGCCATCGGAATGTCCGAAATTGGAGCGCGAAGCGGACACCTAGAGCAGGTCAATAATTTCTGCGTGACTGGAAACCACATACGCAGCCCCGCTTGCTTCTAGCCGGTTTGCCAAGCCGGCATCTGCATGGCTAAGCCAAACTCAGACTTTTGCTATAGGCCCTGACGAGGAACACAGGGCTACTCCTAACTTAAACGTTTAACTTATCTGAAGGGCACGCTAGAGGCAGCCCACTAAGACTAAGGGCAGACAGCAATTGCATCACTCCGTCATCCTCATTCTGTTGGGTATTCTCGTAGGCGCAAGTATCCCGCTTCAGGCAGCGGCCAATGCGAAGTTGGGCCAATCGCTTGACCAGCCTCTCTGGTCTGCTGCCATTGCCCTGTCCATCAGCGCGCTCGTAGCCTTTTGCGCGATTGCGATAACCCGCTCGCCACGCCCTCCCCTCGACACAGCGTTTCAGGTTCCGTCTTGGTGTTGGCTCGGGGGACTATCTGGAGCTGCGTTCGTAATTTCTGGGACTTACCTGCTGCCCAAGATTGGTGCCGCTCAGTTCTTGGTGGCAACCGTAGTCGGTCAGCTAATCCTGGCAGTTGTTATTGATCATAATGGTTGGCTCGGCGTGGCAACAAAACCAATCGAACTCAATCGTTTGATCGGTCTGGCACTAGTCCTTGTTGGAACAGCGCTGGTGGTATCGACACAGCCACCGCGATCGATCTAGATTAGGCTGCTTGGGCTCCCGACACACGTCCGGGAAACGATCTGCGTACAGCAAGCTTCACCGGCAAGACAACGTCGTCGATCTTTGCTTCGGGATTTTCCATCCGTCGATTAAGAAGCCCAAAGGCTTCTCTTCCAAGGTCGCTGAGAGGCTGCGAGATTGTCGTCAATGGTGGGGATACGATGTCAGCAAACTGAATATCGCCGAAACCGGTTACCGCGATATCGTCGGGCACTTTCAGCCCGAGGGATGCAAGATAACGGATCGCCTCAATCGCGATCAAATCGTTTGGGCATACCAACACCTCAGCCTCAGATCTTGCCAGCCTGGCTAGAACGTTATCAGCTAGAGGTGGCGAGAAACTGTTTACCTCCTCCCAAACAACCTCAGCTTGCGGCCCAAGATTCTCTACAAATCCATCTCGCCGAAGGGACGCTGACCTGAAGTTTTCCGGTCCACGAACGAGCCCGACTTTCGTCCTCTCAGACTGATTGACCAAGCTCGCCAGCATTTTTCCTCCTACCCAGTGGTCGGAGGTAACCATATCGAATCCGTCGATTTTGGTGTCGACCAACACGGCGGGAACTGTGATGTCGGCAATCTTCTCACAATTTCCTGCGTGCGAGGGCCACCAAATAATTCCGTCGACACCTTGTTTCCCAAGACGATTGACCCCTTCAAACTCTCGCTGACTATCCCCATCGGAATCGAACAAAAGAACGCTCAGACCTTCGCCGCTCGCCGCCTGCTGGACTGCTTTTGCAAATTGCGGAAAGAATGGGTTACTCAGGTCCGGCAAGACCAGTCCGACTGTATCCGTCTTTCCCGTCCGCATAGTTTGGGCGGACTTGCTTGGGCGGTATTGCAGCTTTTTGGCTACCGCCAGTATTCGCTCTCTAGTGGCTCGTCCGACACCTTCCCGACCGTTCAGAGCATAGGAAGCAGCGGCAATCGAAACATCAGCCTCACGCGCAACATCCTTGATTGAGGGTGGCTTGGTGCCAGTCTTCACCTTATTTTCCGGCACTCTCTACTTCTCCCTACGTCCAATCTCTTACCGAACCACTCTAGTTGCCGAGTCTAGATTCGGGAACCCCGCTGGACGAAACTCGGTGAGAGAGACGCTACACCAAGAACATAAGTCCAGCGAGAGCGGCGCTCATGAGATTCGCCAGACTTCCCGCTAGCAGTGCACGCAAGCCAAGTGACGCGACGTTGGCTCGCTGACTAGGTGCGAGTCCGCCGAGCACCGCAAGTTGGATTGCAATGGAGCCAAAGTTTGCAAAACCGCACAGAGCAAACGTTGCGACTATGACTGATCCTGGCGAGAGGGTTTCACGAATTTGGGCCAAATCGGCAAATGCAACGAACTCGTTCAATACAACCTTGGTCCCGAAAAGTCCGCCAACCGTCGCTGCCTCGTCCCAAGGCACGTTGAGCAAGTACATAACAGGAGCGAATAGGGTGCCGATTACCTGCTGAAAGCTGAGATCTGGATAACCAAACCAGCCGCCTATACCTCCCAAAAGCCCATTGGCGAGAGAGACCAAAGCAACGAATGCCAAGACAAGCGCCCCTACAGCTGCCGCTATCTTGAGACCCGTCTGCGCTCCTTCAGCGGCAGCCATGATGATGTTTGCAGGCTTGTACTCGTCGTCCACTCCGACGAGGTCGACTTCTGGATCCTTACCAAGTGCATCGAGTTCATCTGGGACAATGATCTTTGCCATCATGATACCACCGGGCGCAGACATGAAGCTAGCTGACAGCAGATATGGAAGAATGTCCGTTCCGAGTACAGCGGCATAGGCAGCCAGGATCGTCCCTGCAACGCCTGCCATACCAACGGACATCATCACGAAAAGCTGTGACCGGGTCATACTGGAAATATAGGGGCGAACCACGAGCGGAGACTCGCTCTGCCCCACGAAGATATTGGAGGCAGCAGCAAGCGATTCCACTCGAGAAATACCAGTAATGGCCTGCAGTGCCCCGCCCACCCATTTGACGATAAAGTCCATCACTTTGAGGTAATAGAGGATTGATATCAGAGTTGAGAAAAAGACAATGGCTGGGAGGGCAGCAATAGCGAAGCTCAGTCCTCCCTGATCTGCACTCGCGAGGTTGCCGAACACGAAATCAACGCCTGCCTGCGCATGACCAAGAAGAGCAGCAACGGCGTTTGCCATTGCAAGCACCACAGATTTTCCTAGCTCGGTACGCAGCACCAGAAACCCGATCGTCACTTGCAAAGCAAAAGCTGCGAGAATCACTCGCAATTTGATCGCCTTTCGGTCGACTGACGCCAGAACAGCAATACTAAAGATCACAAGAATGCCGATTAGGCCGATTAGACTTTCCAAAATTTCTTATCCAAATCTTTGCTTGAGTTCGTCGACCACCTGTCAACCGATCGACGTCGCGTGCACACTATCAATGTGCTGACTAAGCCTATCGCGGGGCCTTCCGACTGCGTTAACCCTGCTCGATGCCGTAGCTGCCATAGGGAATGTTGATGTCGCGCAAGGCGCTGATCGCTGCGTCAGGGACAAGAACGCTATCCACTTTTCGCGCTTGGGCGGAAAAACTGTTTCGTGTCACGTCGCATAGAAGATAGCCGTTCGCCCGGTTCTCAAAATAGAACGGTTGACCAAGACCATTGTAGAAACTGGTTTCGCTCTTGTAGCGCCCATCACCCCCACCACCGGACGAAATGGCTGCGCATACGACTTCACTAGCCAATGGAATTCCTTGCCCCTCACCCCGGACTTCACTGGCGAAGAAAGCATGGATGTCCCCACCGAGAAAGACCGTGTGACTATCAGGTCGGGATGCCACCAAATCGCACAGGCGACTTCTAGCCTGCGGATAGGCGCCCCAGCGATCCGAGTGATAACTCGCGACGCCTTCGTGTTGTTCATAGTAGGTGTTGAGCTGAGTCGTTTGGGCTATCAGGTTCCACCTTGCACCTGCAATACCAAACCCTCTTTCTAACCAGCGCTCTTGCTGCGCTCCAAGAAGGGTTCTTGCCGGGTCATCTGAAGGGCAGCTAACCCAAGTCGGAAACTGACCATCAGGCTCCGGGCAGGGGTGCGGGCTGCGAAATTGACGCGTGTCAAGCTGGTCCAGTTGCACCAGATCGCCGAAAACGGAGCGTTGGTATAACGCCATAGGCGAACGATTGAAGATTGCCCGCTTTCGGAGCGGCATATGTTCGTAGAATGCCTGATAGGCAGCGCGGCGTTTCTGCTCGATCTGCTCGGCTGAAAATCCAGCAAGCGGCTGGCCTGGCTTGTAGTCGTCCCAGACCTCATGATCGTCCCAAATGACAAGCCAAGGCGCAGCGGCATGCGCCCTTTGCAAGCTCGGATCGAGTTTTGCAGCGACGTGCAGAGCTCGGTAATCATCTAGAGTATGTGGGGCAGAGACCGGGACCCTGCGTGTCGGCGAGGCCCAAGGCTCCTCATAAATGTAGTCCCCTACATGAAGAACAAAGTCGGGCTGTTGCGCTGCCACATCAGCATAAGCACCAAAGTAGCCGTCTCCGTAGCTTTGACACGAACAAAGCGCAAAGCGAAGCTTATCAAGTCGAGAGCCAAAAGGAGGAGCTGTTTTGGCGGCGCCGACCGGACTTTGCGCGTCTCGAACCAGGAAACGATAGTAGTATTGAGTTCTCGGACGAAGCCCACTGACCTCGACATGCACAGAGTTTGCTAGGGGCCTTGCCGCATATTGCGTTCCCTTTGCGACGATCGTGCGAAAGGATACATCAGTCGCGACCTCCCACGACACCCGCACCGACTTGCCCTCAACTGCGTGCACGGTGCCAGCCGGAAAAATGCGTGTCCAGATGACGAACCCATCCGGCAGAGGGTCTCCAGACGCCACCCCAAGCAAAAAAGGGTAATCGGCGTCAAAAAAAGAGCCCAATTCCCGAGCATGGGCTTGTGAAATCGATGAGGGAGCACAGGCAATAGCTGCCAAGGCCCCCGTCAAGGCTGTCCTTCTATCAGTTTGCATAGCGCATTCCCCGCCCGGTTGTGGTTCTCGAACTGATTGCCCGAGAACCACGGGAGAGCAAGCCAACTTGATCAGAACTTGAATTCGGCTTCGACGCCCCAAATCCGGGGATCGTTGACGAAACCTGTAAGGTTGTTGAAATCGATCCCACCAATCAGATTTTCTTCATTGGTCAAGTTCCGCACAAAAGCAGCGATTTCAAAGCCATTGTCAAAATCGATGTATCCAGCGCGAAGGCCGACCTCGAAGTTGCCATTCACTTGGAATTCTTCCGATTCATAAAGGAAGAAGTTGGTGCGGCCGAGACGACTATAATCACCGAAGAGATATATCTCGCCGCCGCCAACCGGGATTGCATAGCGGCCCGTTGCCGTCAGAATTGTGCGAGGAGCCTGCGGAAACGGATTGCCGTCAATTGATGCACGCGTTGTCGTACCGACGGTCACTAGTGGATCGGTAACTGTGCAGCCCCCGCCGCAGAACGCAACGAGAAGATCATCGTCCTGAATTTCGGTATCGTTGAAACTATAGCCGAGAGACAGGTCGAGGTTGTCGACGGGGCTGAAATCGATGTCGAGTTCGAAACCCTGACCAACGCCCTTGTCCGCATTGATCAATTGGTTGAAATTCCCAAGGCCGCCGATCGCTGTAAATTGTTGGTCATCAACCTCATAGTAGAAACCAGCCAAATTGATTCTCAGTGCATTGTCGAGCAGCGAAGCCTTGACACCGGCGTCGAAAGAAATGACGTCTTCGCTATTTGCGACAGTCACGTTGTTGCTAAACACCAGACGCCCCTGGATCGACGGGCCGCGGAAGCCCGTCGCAACGCGTGAGAACAGAGTAACGCCTTCACTGATCTCATAGTTTAAAGCCAGATCCCAATTGATTGAGTCGTCTTGCGTTCTGGTTTCAGCGTTGATTGGGCCAAGGAACCCCAAGGGGCGTGTACCACGAAATACTTTTCGTTCGTCCGAATAACGAACACCGCCAGTCACAGTCAGAGCATCGGTAAGATCATAGCTTAGCTGACCAAAAAAGGCGTACGCCTCGCTTTGCTGCGTCGTAATAGCAAGGATCGTTGGGTTCGGGTCTCCAGTACCGTTGAACGAGGCGCTATCGGCTGTGAACTCGTCCCAGAAGTAAAACGCACCGATTTGCCAGTTAAAGCGATCATTGCCGCTGTTAGAGACGCGAAACTCCTGAGTGAATTGCTCAACATCCGTGTCCAAGCTGCCAGTTTCGGAACGGAAGGGAATGAAACCCGGAAAAGAGGTCGCCCCCGTTCCGACACCGCCATCGATATCACCGACGCCGTCACTGTCTCCGACATAATAGCCCGTCACAGAAGTCAACGTAACACTACCTGTATCGAGCTCATTACGCCAAGTTGCACCAAAGATTTCGGTATTGGATTCGTTGTTCCGACCACCGTCGAAGGCGACCTCAAAACGATCGAAGTTGTCGTTCAACTCGTTCGATCCCGGCGACAAAATATTCGCACGGAAAAGCGTCGTGGTGCCCCTGAGCCGCTGATATTGGAAAGTTAGGAGTGAAGAAAAGTCGAGAGCAGTGTCTGGCTCGAACAGCAAATGCGAACGCAATGCGACAGACGAGAACCCGCCCAGATCCGGTTCGCCATCATTGTTGCCAGCGAAGTCGGCACCAGGATTGACGTTCTCCACAAAGTCTGAGCGGCGAGTGTACTCACCGGCGACGCGAGCCGACAGGCTATCGCTTAATGGTCCGCTAAGCGCCGCATTGAGCTTGACAGAATCGAAACGGCCATAGGAACCCGAGACATACCCCTCAAAAGACTGCGTGGGCTTCGCAGTATCGAACTTCACAATACCGGCTGGGGTATTCCGACCAAACAGCGTTCCCTGCGGTCCACGCAAAATCTCCGTTTGCGCAATATCGAATATGGGGAAACCTTTCAGCAAGACGTTTTCGAGAACCACCTCGTCAGAAATAATCGAGACAGGCTGAGATGCAGATAGATCAAAGTCGACGTTGCCCAAGCCACGAACGTAGAACCTTGGTGCCGTGCGACCACTCGAACCCTCGACATACAGGCTAGGTACGCGTGCCGAGAGGCCGCGAATATCCGCGCCTGCATCAAGTATGGAAGACAGCTTTTCTTCTGAAACCGTCGCAACGGAAATCGGAACGTCGAGAATATTCTGCGCACGCTTTTGGGCCGTCACAATGATAACCCCGGAATCTTCTGGATCACCTTGTTCAGCCTCCACACTTGACTCGGCGTTCTGGGCCGATGCTGGATTAACCAGTCCAGCCGCCATCATCAACGCAGCAGCGCAAGATGAATATTTCAACAAAGCAGTTTTACGAGACATTTCATTCCTCCCTAAGCTTTCCATACAATCAAACTTTTAGTTAAACGTTTAAGGCCATCCTGCCAAGTCCGCAACCGGTTTTCCCCCATTGCCATTATTTCTGATGTGCCTAAGCCACACGAATGTCGGAGCCTCCGTGCGCAGTAATCCTCTTTAGGTCCGTTTCAGGGCGAGGCCCAAAATGGCTTATCGCCTCAGAGGCACAGAGCGTTCCGATACGCAAACACTCTCGAGTTGTTGCACCTCTCAAGAACCCGGACAAGAAACCTGCAGCAAACAGATCTCCCGCTCCTGTTGTGTCGACAACGGTAATGTCCTTGTCGGCAGGAACTTTTTCGACCTCACCTTGGCGCAGACAAGTCGCTCCGCTCTCCCCATCTGTGCCCACGAGCACTGGGACTAGCCGCGCCAACTTCCGCAACGCCTCTTCAAATGTACCCGTCTGTGCCATGGAAATCGCTTCGAGCCGATTGGCGAAGATGATCGATATTTTCCCCGCTTGGAAAAGCGCTTCGAATTCATCACGATGTCGCTCAACCACAAACGCATCCGATAGCGTCAACGCGACTTGGCAATCGTGCGCTAGTGCGAATTCTAAAGCAGCATTCATTGCCGGCCGCGCTTCATCCGAATCCCACAGATAGCCCTCAAGCAGGAGAATGCGCGACGCTTTGATTGCGTCTTCATTGATGGCTTCTGTCGGTAGGGTTTGAGATGCGCCGAGAAACGTATTCATCGTCCGCTGACCATCGGGCGTCACCAAAATCAAAGAATGCGCCGTCGGCTTCCCATCAGTTGCTGGCTCCACTGTGTATTTTACGCCAGATGCGCGAATGTCATGCGAAAACACGCGTCCCAGTTGATCGTTAGCCACCTGACCTACGAATGAGCATGAGTGACCAAGATGGGCAAGACCAGCGATCGTGTTCGCGACTGAGCCCCCACTAAGCTCTCTGGCAGGCGCCATTCTGCCATAGAGTTCCTCGGCTCTCGATGCGTCGATCAATTGCATAGATCCTTTGGCGAGACCCTCTGCCTGCAAGAATTCATCCGTCGATTGGGCGATGACATCGACTATCGCATTCCCAATGCCGATCACGTCAAGTTGCTTCTCAATCATTTACCATCCCTTCGATGACCGCTGCGCGAAAGCGCATCAACGGAATGGTGGCTCTTCAAAGCTACGAAGTTTCCGGGAGTGCATTTGATCTCCCTGCCCTCGGAGCACTTCCATCGTCTCGATGCCGATCAGCATGTGCTCGGAGATCGCACGCTCATAGAACCGGTTTGCTGCTCCGGGCAGCTTGATTTCCCCATGGAGGGGCTTGTCGGAAACGCAGAGCAATGTTCCGTAGGGAACTCGAAAACGGTATCCGTTTGCAGCTAGCGTTGCGCTTTCCATATCGATTGCGATCGCACGAGACTGGTTGAAGCGGAGAGCCTCGCTGTGAAATCTTAGCTCCCAATTACGATCATCGTTCGTAACCACCGTACCCGTGCGCAAGCGGATCTTAAGATCAGCACCTGCATCACCGGTCACTCGCTTGGCTGCCTCAAACAGAGCTTGCTGAACCTCTGCAATCGGGGGCACTGGGACTTCGGGCGGTAAGTCCTCATCCAAGACACCGTCGAGCCTTAGATAGGCGTGAGCCAGTACGTAATCGCCAAGCCGCTGTGAATGACGAAGGCCGCCGCAGTGCCCAATCATGATCCAGCAATGCGGCCTCAGAACTGCGAGGTGATCCGTAATCGTCTTGGAGTTGGAAGGGCCGACACCGATGTTAATGAGCGTAATACCCTGCCCGTTTTTTCCGGTCAGGTGGTAAGCTGGCATCTGGAACTTGCCGAGTTCGGAATCCAGAATCTTTTCTCTGGCATTGGCAGTACCTTTGCCGACGCGAACACCGCCTGGAGCGACCAACTCTTCGTAGAAGTCGTCATTCTCGATCCGGTCGATCGCAAGATCGACGAACTTTTCCATGTAACGGTGGTAATTGGTAAAGAGGATGAAGCTCTGAAAATCGCTCGCCTTCGTACCCGTGTAGTGTTGCAAGCGATGAAGAGAATAGTCCGTTCTGAGGGCAGAGAACAGGTTTAGAGGTTGAGTGTCCTCAAGATCATCGCCGAGTCTGTCCAGCGTGAACTCCGAAGGCTTGTCAGCCTCGCCATTGGCGATCTTATCATCGATCATTGCCAAGTTAGGGACAGGAAAGAACCGGGCCAATTCCGAAGGAGGCACCAGATCGGCGTCGACCCCCTTTGCGCCATCGAGAACGTAAGGGTAGGGAATTTCGGAGTCAGAAAGCGAGACGGCGAGCTCGCAATCATAGGTGTTCGTCAAAATTTCGAGTTGCGAAACTAGGTAATCACGAAACAGTTCTGGTTGAGCGATGTCGGTCTGATACACTCCAGGGCCGTTGAAGTTACCAAAGGCACGCGAGAAAGCAGGTGTCGCACCATCTGGCTGGTAGGTCACCGTCAGTAAGGGATAGCTAAAGCGCCCAGACTTTCGTTCGTCGACATTTGGCGCCTCGCCAGATTCGACGAAAGTATCAAATGCGGCGCGGAGAGCGGTTTTGCTCTCGGCATAAAGCGCCTCGAGTTTGTCGGCAGCCTCCTCAGGTGTCGCACATTTGATGAGTGTACCGCGATCAATTGTCATTATTGTTCGTCCTCCATTTTTTGCCGCGGACGGCCGCGTTTTTTCATTTGGTTGCAAAATATCGCCCGAACCCGTTGGTCGGGCCGGCGCGATAAGTTGACATCCACTCTAATTTACTTAATCGTTTCAGTTAGTCGTCCGGAATGGACTTGTCAACGCCCCGCAAGTGGAGATGAAATGAGGAACCTTAGATTTCGAAACTGGCTGAAATTGGCCGTTTGCTTGCCAAGTTTCGTCGGGCTATCATTAATTGCGTCGGCCACAGCAACTGCACAAAGTCAGCCATCCAATCAGGTTATGCAAACTGACGATCTGGCAGAGCCAGTTGAAAAAGCCCATGAGCTTCGGGCAGAGTCTGACACTCGCAATATCCTTTTGGTGTTCGACATCGACAACACCCTTCTAACAATGCCGACCCGGCTCGGCAGCGATGCTTGGTTCAACCATAACGCAACTGAGATTGAACAGGGCAACTCATCCGATTTCCGCTCGTTCGAGGCGCTCGTAGAAGCTCAGAACTTGCTTTTCGCCGCATCTAGAATGAGGCCAACCCAAAACAACACGGCGGCGCTGCTACAATCGGTCAGGGACGCAGAAATGGATGTTTACCTGATGAGTGCGCGGGGACCGGAACTGTTCAACGCTACAGTTCGGGAAACCGAAAGGCATGGTATCGATCCTTCCCCTATTCGCGCCTGCGCGCTCTTCATTTGCAATCAAGGTGTGCAGTACGATGGTTCCGATGTGTCGCGGGCGCTTTTGGCTATTGGATACACCCCGAGACACGCTCCCTATCGCCCAATATCAATACGCGACGGCGTCATGCTTCTTGCAGGACAGCACAAGGGGGAGATGCTGGCGTTGCTGTTAGCTGGCGTCGATATGGACGATTATGCCGCTGTGATTTTCGTAGATGACAATGCAGAGAACGTCCGGAAAGTTGCGGAGACCATGTACCCGCTACCGGTTTTCGTCTATCATTATACACGCTGGAACGGCCCACTTACGACCGCCGAAATAGCCCAAACTGGCCAGGAATATCGCACGTTGCAAAATGTTATCTGCTCTGCCTTGGTAGCGACGATTTGCTCGACCGATCCTCAATGACGAACAAACTGTTTCTTGATGCTCAGCGTCTTCTGGAGATGTCATTTTTCTAGGTGACATGGTCATAGATTCCGGCTTTCGACCCACGCACATTGTTGGCATTTGGCGAGGGGGCGCTCCTATCGGTATTGCGGTGCAGGAGCTGTTGGAGTTCCGCGGCATCGCGTGCGATCACAGCGCGATCAGGACTTCCTCCTATACCGGCATCGATTGCCAAGAGCCGATGGTGAAGGTGTATGCCCTTGGTTACCTGATCGACACACTCAATGCAGAAGATGCTCTTCTGGTTGTGGACGATGTATTCGACTCAGGTCGGTCCATAGAAGCCTTCTTGCACGAACTGCGTGAGAAGTGCCGACGAAACATGCCCCGAACGGTGAAGATTGCGACCGTCTTCTACAAGCCGTCACGCAACCAGACAGATCTCGCTCCCGATTTCTATGTCGAGGAGACCGAAGATTGGCTGGTCTTCCCGCACGAACTTCAGGGATTAAGTGATGCGGAAATACGCGTCCACAAACCGGCTGCATCGCAGATTCTCCGCCCTACTTCATAAAGCAGCGCAAAGAGGACAACCGCTAGGGCTTGGCACCCGCCGCTATCCATTCACCCAACACGTCCCGTTCGCTCTGGGTCATGCTTGACGTATTGCCGAGAGGCATCGAGTTCGTTTTGACTGCGCGAGCCTCAATCTGAGAAGCGGCTTGCTGGGCATGTTCAAAAGTGTCCAATCGCAAGCCCACAGCGGTCACGGGAAATGCTGGATCAGTCGGATTAGCGCTATGGCACGAGGTGCAATGCTGTTGCAGTATCGGAGCGACGGTAGCGTAAGTCACCGGCTCCGGTCTGCTTGCTTGCGATGGTGGCCGCGGATCATCTCTCTCAAGTGAAACATAGATCACGGCACTGAGCGCCAGAATTGCAATCAACAGATACAGGGGTTCTGAGGATTGCCCACGATGGCGGAGATTAAATGCGTGCCGAATGGCAACGCCAAGCAGCGCAATGATGCCGAGCACCAGCCAAGGTCGCTCCGCGCCGTAAGTCATCGGATGATGCTGGCTGATCATTATGAACAACACAGGCAATGTCATGTAGTTGTTGTGGACTGATCGCTGTTTAGCCTGCTGACCAAGCTTCGGATCTGGTGTCTTGTCGGAAACCAGGTCCGCAACCACCTTTCGTTGATTGGGAATGATAACGAAAAAGACGTTCGCCACCATCACCGTGCCTGCCATTGCGCCTATATGGATATATGCCGCCTTGGAGCTGAAATAGCTGTCGAGCAGAGCCGCGGCGCCCACGAGAAACGAAAACCACAGCGCTCCGAGCCAACGATTATCCCGGCCAACAGGGGTTCGGCACAGTAAATCGTAGAAGAGCCAAGATACCACGATCGCTGCGAGCGCAAGGGCGATCGCCCATGGCACGCTTATGTCTGATTTCGCAGGGTCGATCAGGTAGTTATTGGCACCCCAGTAATAAATGAGCACCAGTAGGGAAAAGCCACTTATCCAAGTGAAATATGCTTCCCATTTGAACCAATGGAGATCCTGAGGCATCTTGGCAGGAGCGACCTGGTACTTCTGTTTATGATAGAAGCCGCCTCCGTGAACCGACCAAACTTCACCGGAAGCGTTGCCCTCTTCAGGACGTTTGAGATGATTGTCGAGCCAGACGAAGTAAAACGATGACCCAATCCACGCGATCCCTGCAGTAATGTGTAACCATCGGAAGGCCAAGTTGAGCCATTCCACAAAATCAATCGACATCAGGCATTTTCCGAAATTGTGTTGTTGACGTGCGTCTCGCAGCGCACGTTTGGTGCGATTGCGCGTGGCAGATTGGGAGTGAGAAATGGCAACAGTTGAGCAGCGGTAGAGAGCGCAACAGTTCCAGGATCCTTGGATTTGGTGCCAGGAATGCCAATGGGTGACGTGAGATGATCGATTTCATCTCGCGTGAGTCCGTCCTGGCGCAATCTCCGCACGAACCGAGCCCGCTTCGTTTTTGACCCAATCAGCCCGCAATAGGCACTATTGCCTGACCGCAGGATCGACTTCACCCAAGCATAGTCGAGATCGTGACTATGGGTAAGGATGACGGCTAGAACCTTATCGTCCCAGAAGTGGGCAATCTCATCCATTCGTTCAGTCAGCATCACTTCAAACCGTGGCGACAGTTCGGCGGAGACCTCTTCCCGCGGATCGACAACGATTGTTTTGCAACGCACGGGCTCGAGAATGTGAGCGAGAGCGCGACCGATATGGCCTCCACCGAAGATGAAGACTTTTCGAGGGTTCGCCGTGGTCTTCTCTTCCCAAAAGGTGCCATCAAACCCGTCAATCGGATCGCTTGGCCCCGTTACCTCTCGACCTCCCAACGACGCCAAGCAGGATCCGTCTGGTGCCAACAGCCACTTCCCGTATTCGTCAGGAAGGCAGTTTGTCCGGATAGTTGCATCCTCAGTCTTGGCAGCCTCAGCGAAGGCTTGGTCAACTGGCGTATATTTCTCGTAGACAAGCCTCACGCGCCCGCCACAACACTGAGAGAGAAGCGGTCCGAGTGGCAAATCTTGGTTGAGACAGCGCTGCTCATGCCTAATCAGACGACGCGACTGTTCAATTGCTTGAAATTCGAGGTTTCCCCCACCGATTGTGCCCCATATCCGGTCTTCTCCAACCAGCATTCGTGATCCAACCGAGCATGGCGCTGATCCACGCACGTCAACGCACGTAACACTAACGATAGCTTTTCCGTCTTCTAGATTTTCACTGAGCGAGGAAAGCCAATCAATCATTGCTTCCCTCTCTTGCCATTTCCTCAATCGCCATCAGCACGCGCTCGGGTGTGATTGGGGTATCTATCTGCGGCAATGTCTTTTCAGGCTTGGTCTGAGCAATCGCCATCTCAAGCGCAGAAACCACCGAGATCGCTAACATAAATGGCGGCTCGCCAACCGCCTTGGAGCGGTAGATTGTCGGCTCCTTGTTCTCACCCTTTTCCCAAAGGTGCATGTTAAAGGTCTTAGGGCGATCTCCGGCAGAAGGGATCTTATAGGTTGATGGAGCATGCGTCCGAAGGCGCAGCGATTGGTCGAAAAAGAGCTCCTCCGTGGTAAGCCATCCCATCCCTTGAATGAAGGCGCCCTCTACTTGCCCTAGATCAATTGCGGGATTGAGCGACCGACCAACATCATGCAGAATGTCCGTTCGAATGACTCTGTATTCTCCGGTCAATGTATCGACCAGTACTTCGGAAACCGCAGCTCCGTAAGCAAAGTAGTAAAATGGCCTCCCTTTGCCTTTTTCGCGATCGAAATCGAGATCCGGTGTCTTGTAAAAGCCAGCAGCTGAAAGCTGCACTCGGCCAAAGTAAGCGCGCTTGATAAACTCAGCGAAAGTTCCTTTGAAACTGCCCGCCACGACCCGGCCATCGCGAAATTCGACTTCATCGCGATTGCACCCAAATTCATCACGTGCAAAGTCGATCAATCGTGCCTTGATCTGCCGCACGGCATCAAATGCCGCCATTCCGTTGAGGTCGCTTCCAGATGAAGCGGCGGTGGCCGAGGTGTTGGGAACTTTACCGGTCGTTGTTGCCGTTATCTTGATGGAGTTGAGAGGAACCTGAAATTCCTGAGCGACGACTTGAGCCACTTTCACAAATAGGCCTTGCCCCATCTCGGTGCCACCGTGATTGAGATGGATGCTCCCGTCAGAGTAGACATGCACCAGCGCGCCGGCTTGGTTGTAATGTTTGGCCGTGAAAGAGATACCAAATTTTACGGGCGTGAGGGCAATGCCTCTCTTGGAAAACTTATTCTGCCGATTGTAATCAAGTACATTCGCCCGGCGGTCCTGATAGTCACTGCTCTTTTCCAATTCCGAAACAATCTGGTCAGCGACGAAATCCTCGACCCGCATACCGTAAGGTGTCTCGCAGTGCGCGCCGTGACGATAGAAGTTGCGCTTGCGAACATCCAGAGGATCGAGGCCAAGCTCGGCAGCGACCGCATCCATTACGCGCTCAATAGCCAGCATCCCTTGAGGGCCGCCAAAACCACGGAAAGCGGTGTTAGAAACCGTATGTGTCTTATAGCGATGGGAGATGATCTCGACGTCAGGCAAATGATAACAATTGTCGGAGTGAAACATCGCTCGGTCATTGATGGCGTTAGAGAGATCAAGCGAACGCCCGCATCGTGAAGCAAGCTCAAGACGCAAAGCCGACACCAAACCGTCTTCCTGAAACCCGACATCAAAACTTACGTGAAAATCATGACGCTTACCGGTCATGATCATGTCGTCATCCCGGTCGAGGCGCAGCTTGGCCGGACGCCCTGTTTTCTGCGCCGCAAGTGCGGCAATTGCGGCAACATGTGCTGGCGTCGTCTCTTTACCGCCAAAACCGCCGCCCATTCGGCGCACCTCTACAGTGACAGCATTGTCGCGCTGGTTGAGCGAACGCGCGACTAGGTGCTGTACTTCGGTGGGATGCTGCGTGGAGCTATACACGAGCATGTCGCCGTCTTCGGCCGGAGTAGCCATCGCTACTTGGCCTTCGAGGTAGAAGTGATCTTGCCCGCCAATGGCAAAAGCACCCGATGCGCGGCGTGCCGAGTTCGCAAATCCAGACACGACATCGCCTTGCGTAAAGGTCATGCTGGGGGCAATCTTGTGATCGAGTTCGCGAGCGGCGGAAATATCGCCGATGGCGGGGAGCGGAGTGTAATCGATCACCGCAAGCTTTCGCGCGGCTATGGCCGCGTCTCGCGAGGTGGCAATAACGGCAAAAATTGCCTGGCCAACATACTCGACTTTGCCATCGGCAAAAATCGGATCGTCACCGGCGATAGGGCTAACGTCGTTTACCCCAATCACATCCTCGACCGTTAGTACATCCACGACGCCTGGAAAGTTTCGTACCTTGCTGAGGTCGACAATCGCAAATTCTGCATGAGCGTGTTCGCTCATTCCAACCTGTACGTGGAGAAGACCACGAGGTTCGGCGATGTCATCGGTATAGATCGCCGATCCGACCACATGTTTGTGCGCGCTGTCGTGTTTGACCGGCCGATGACTAAATTCGGTTGCTATGCCTTGCTTGGTCATGTGTCAGCACACTCCAGACGAGGCATGTCGTGTCCAACGGATTGCAGAAGGAATTTCTTAAGTAGGTTTCGCGCCACGAGTCGGCGATAGTCCGCCGACGCACGATGGTCGGCCAAGGGCGCAAAGTCTCGAGCCAGCGCATCCGCGGCCTTAGTGATTTGCTCATCAGAAAGAGGCTGCCCGCGCAGCACGCTTTCAGCCGCCGCGGCGCGTTTCGGAATGCCAGCCATCCCACCAAAAGCTATTCTGATCTCAGAGACTTTCTTGCCCGCAGTCCGGAGATAGAATGCTCCGCAAACCGAAGAGATATCCTGCTCGAAGCGTTTCGATATCTTGTAGACTTCGAACACGTCATTTTCTGCCGGAAGCGGAATGTTGATGCGAGCAAGGAGTTCGTCTGGCCGACGATCTTGGTGTCCATACTCAATATAAAAATCCTGGAGCGGCAGTTCGCGAGCGCCTTCCGAGCCAATAAGCTCGATACTGGCGCCAAGCGCGATCAACGCAGGCGGCAAGTCCCCAATGGGAGACCCGTTAGCAATGTTGCCTCCAACAGTCGCTCTACTTCGAATTTGCAGAGAGCCAAATCGCGACAACATCGGATCTATCGAAGGGATCGCTTCGTTCAGCAAACGGCGTAACTGTGCCACCGTTGTCGATGCGCCAACCCGAAGTTGCTTCTCGCTTAGAGAAATCTCTCGAAGCTCTTCGATGCGCGACACATCAACAAGGTGCTCAAAACGCACCTGGTGCTTGGTAACATGCAGTCCGAGATCCGTACCGCCCGCCAAGAAGCGGACACCCGTGCGGGTGCTGACCACATCTTTGAGCTGGTCTAAGTTTCGCGGTGCAGCGTAAGTCCGCTTCGCTTTAGACTGCGGACAATGGTACTCGAATTGTAGCATCTCACTAACGTCAAGCTCGCTCAGCTGGTCGACGAACGATGTTGACGCGTTCTCACTGGCAAGGAGGCCCTCTTCAGCAGCTTCAAGAATAGGGCCGTAGCCTGTGCATCGACAAAGATTTCCGGCGATGATTTCTTTCGTTCTTTCCGGGCTTAGTTGGCCTCCGGAAGCTGAGGCCGAGAACAACGACATGACAAAGCCCGGAGTGCAAAATCCGCACTGCGATGCGTGCCGATCAACAAAAGACTTTTGAATAGGATGCAGTTCACCATTCTCGTCGGCAAGGCTTTCGACGGTAGAAACCGCGCATCCATCCACTGCCGGCAAAAACAGAATGCATGCATTGACTGCGCGAGTTTCGACATTACCCGCGCTGCGCGTCGTTAGAGCCACCGTGCACGCTCCGCAGTCGCCCTCACGGCAACCCTCTTTCGTCCCCGTCAGCGCTCTTTGCTCCCTCAAAAAATCGAGAAGCGTCTGCGTAGGATCGCAGCCACTCACTTCAACCAGTTCTCCATTCAGGAGAAATCTTATTGCTGCACCCACCTTCGTTAACTCCCGCGATATGTCGAGTAGCCAAATGGCGAGAGAATCAGCGGCACGTGGTAATGCGATTCCGAGTCCGATATCTGAAAATTCAACGCAACAATGCCCAAGAACGGGTCGACAGGAACGGAGCCGTCCAGCTTGAAATAAGTCTCCGCATCGAATTCAAGGCAATACGCTCCAGCTACTAAGCGATCACCTTCCAGCATTGGCGAAGTAGGGCGACCATCAGGTCCAGTCACGCCGCGCGCGACCTCCTCTCGCGCAGATCCGAACCCATCCGAGTGCTTGAACAATACGAATCCCAGCCCCGACGCAGGCTTGCCTGATCGCGTATCCAGCGCATGCGTTGTCAATCGCCCAGTTGGCACTTGTCACCCTCCTCTCTCATCAATTTTGATTCCATTGATTGACTAGCACACTCTTAGAACTTAAACGTTTCATCTGACAAGTCACATAAATGCTCTACTAGGAAATTTTTCTGCGCGCGATGGATAAAAACGACCGAAATCTAGCTGGTTACGGGGAGAAGCGCCCTAACCCGCATTGGCCAGATGATGCTCGGATCGCGGTCCAGTTCGTACTCAATTACGAGGAGGGTGGCGAGAATTGCGTGCTCTACGGCGATGAGGGCGCGGAAACTTTCCTTTCTGACATAATGCCTGCGCCCGATATCGTCGGCATGCGCCATATGAGTATGGAGTCGCTTTTCGAGTATGGTAGCCGAGCTGGCGTCTGGCGGATACTTCGCTTGTTTGAAGAACGCGGCTGGCCGCTGACGGTCTTTGCTGTCGCTAGCGCGTTGGCGAATTATCCTGCGCTGGCGCGACGGTTTTTGCACGGCGGTCACGAAGTCGCCGCTCACGGTTACCGCTGGATCGACTATCAGAATGTTACGGTGGACGAGGAGAGAGATCACATAGCGAAAGCTATCGACTCTCTTACCGAACTGCTCGAAGAGCGACCGGGTGGGTGGTACACTGGCCGAACAAGTCCGAATACCCTCGATATCATCTCCAATGAGCACGATTTAGTTTATTGCGCAGATGACTACAGCGATGACCTTCCCTTCTGGGACCATCGCTTTGGCAGCCCATTGCTCATCGTACCTTACGCTCTGGATACCAATGACATGCGCTATGCTGCGGCACACGGGTTCGCAAATGGCGAGCAGTTCTTTGCGTATTTGAAGGACACTTTCGATGTTCTGTATGCCGAGGGTGCGGAGCGGCCCGCCATGATGTCGATCGGGCTACATTGTCGCCTCGCAGGAAAACCAGGCCGGTTTGCAGGTCTGAAGAAATTCGTTGAGTACGTTGCCGATCACGATCGTGTGTGGGTCTGTCGACGGCTAGATATCGCCAACCATTGGCGTGCAAATTTCCCCGCCGAAGAGACCCGCTAATGCACGGCCGGCTCGACACTTTGCTTCCGCAGAAGACCATGGCCGCCCTTGCCAGGTTCCTAGGGGTGTTCGGCGAAGTCTACGAGCACTCACCTTGGATTCCAGAAGCGGCATGGCGGGAATTGAAAGAAGAGAAATCCCCTTCTTTCGCTTTGCTCGCGCAAAAGATGGAGCAACTCGTATGCGCAGCTCCAAAAGATAGGCAATTGGCATTGCTGCGCGCGCATCCCGAACTTGCAGGACGCGCAGCTCTGGAGGGCGATCTGACCAATAGCTCTCAATCGGAACAGGCGAGTGCTGGCCTGGACCAATGCAACCCCAGCGAGCTTGCTGAGATTAGCCGGCTAAATGCGCTCTACCAAAAGCGTTTCGGCTTTCCGTTCATCATCGCGGTGCGGGGATTGTCGCGCGCTGACGTTTTAGCATCGATGCGCAAACGCAGCGAGCTTGGCGCTGATGAGGAGCGCGTCGAAGCTCTAAAGCAGGTCAATAGAATCGCGAAAATGAGATTGGAACAGATTGCCACATGCAAAGGAACTTTTTGACGTGACCGCTCCCGAGACGATTCCGACATGGGCTCAACGAGCCGTCAATTTGGCACAGCCGCGTCTCGGAGCCAAAGTGATAGGCTCAAGCGACGATTTCTTCGCCTCCCATGATCGTCTTATCGACCCGACCGATCCTGTTTTCAAACCGGGCGTATACGACGAGAACGGCAAGTGGATGGATGGTTGGGAGTCGCGTCGAAAACGTGGTCAAGGACATGATAACTGTGTAATTGCGCTCGGCCAGCCCGGCTTTGTCTTGGGCGTCGAAGTGGACACCCGCCACTTTACCGGCAACTACGTCCCAGCCGTGGCCTTAGACGCTTGCGTCTCGAAAGAAGGCGGTGATCCGACCGGGAGTGATTGGGTTCAAGTCCTTCCGCCCAGTGCGCTATCTGGCGATCATCGTCACTTCTTCAGATTGCCGGATAGCGAGACTGCTTGGACGCACCTGAGGTTGCGAGCCTACCCCGACGGCGGCATCGCGCGTCTTCGAGTTTATGGGCATGTTTGCGGAAACTTGGACACTCACAGCAGCACAGCCCCAATAGATCTAGCAGCACTTGAGAATGGCGGAAGAGCAGTGGTCGCGAGCGATGCTCACTTCGGTGAGCTTGCGAACTTGATCGCGCCTGGCAGAGGCAAAGATATGGGAGATGGTTGGGAAACCCGTCGGCGGCGCGAACCCGGCTTTGATTGGGGTATTATCAAGCTGGCGCATCCAGGTTCGATAGAGCGGCTCGAGATTGATACGGCGCATTTCAAGGGCAACTTTGCGTTTGAGACGATTGTCTATGGCGGGATGGTTGGTGATCTGCCCGATCTCGCTCTACCCACCTTGGCGATCTACTGGCCTGTCTTGTTGCCCGCCACACGCCTCACGGCTGACGCTGTGCATGAATTCGTCGCAGATTTGCAAGACATCGGGCCAGTTGATCACCTCCGGATCGACATGATCCCCGATGGAGGGATTTCCCGGCTGCGCGCCCTCGGAACCATTGCAAAGGGACACCAATAATCATGTCAGACAATCGTAACGGCCTCACCGCGAAACTAATCGATCAGTTACCGAAGGCAGAACTCCATCTCCATATCGAGGGATCGCTCGAGCCAGAACTCATGTTCGCTCTCGCGCAGCGAAACAAGATCGATATCCCGTTCAAAAACGTCGAGGAAGTGCGTGCGGCTTATGACTTCAGCAATCTGCAGGACTTCCTCGACATCTACTATCAAGGCATGGGTGTGCTGCTGCAGCAGCAGGATTTCTACGACCTTACGATCGCCTATCTCAAAAGAGCCCATGCCGACAACGTCCGCCACGTAGAGATATTTTTCGACCCGCAAGGGCATACCGACCGAGGCATCTCATTTGATACAGCGATAGGCGGCATCCTACGCGGACTTGAGCAAGGTGAAGCGCGCCTTGGTATCTCGTACCGCCTCATTATGTGCTTCCTGCGCCACCTCGACGAGGCGTCTGCTTTCAACACACTCGAGCAGGCGGAACCGTGGATTGACCAGATTGCCGGTATCGGTCTTGATTCTTCCGAACTCGGTCATCCCCCATCGAAATTTGCTCGGGTTTTTGGAGCGGCACGAGCGAAGGGTCTCAAGATCGTCGCCCATGCCGGGGAGGAAGGGCCGCCTGACTATGTCTGGGAAGCATTGGATGAATTGAAGGTTGACCGCATCGATCATGGCAATCGCGCTCTTGAGGACGACGAGCTTGTCCAGCGGATTGTAAATGATGGACAGACTTTGACAGTATGCCCGCTTTCAAACCTCAAACTCTGTGTAATCGACACCATCGACCAAAGCCCGGTCAAGCGCATGTTGGACATGGGTATCAAGGCGACCATCAACTCGGATGATCCGGCGTATTTCGGCGGCTATGTGAACGACAATTTTCGTGCTGTTGCCGAAGCCCTTCCGCTTACGCCCGAACAGATCGTCGTGCTGGCGAAGAACTCTTTCACGGGCTCATTTCTCCCCGAGGAGGAAAAAGCCCAGCGCTTAGAGGAAATTGATTCTGTCGCGAAACAGCTTTCCTGATGGCGAGCCAGCCAGCAGAAAGTGTTCAAAGGTCCGATCGCTATTTGGGCATCCCTGCTAGCGTCAAGTCCTTTGGCAACTTGACGCTGGATTTTGTCGCAAAACAGGGACGAACCCAGCTTCAAAAGGAACATCAGTCGGGCTGTCTTCGAGCGCGTATGATCAAGACGGCAAACCAAGAATGGCCTACTTTGGCGACCATTAACACTGCGGGCGGCTTGACCGGCGGTGACCATCTGAAACAAACCCTTTTGTGGCAGCGCAATGCCGAGGCGTGCGTGACTTCGGTTGCGGCAGAAAAAATCTATCGCTCACAATCAGGCAAAGCTCGAATTTGCACGCATATCTCCGTCAAGTCAGGCGCTTCTGCAGAGTGGCTACCTCAGGAAACCATCCTGTTTGACGGTGCTCATCTCGACCGAGAGCTTGAGGTACATCTTGATGGAGAAGCCAATTTCGTCGGCTGCGAAGCCATCGTTTTTGGCAGATTAGCTCGAGGTGAAAGCCTGCGTACGGGTTCCATTTGCGAACAACTTAAAGTCTTCCGTGATGGCGAGTTGATCCTCTTTGATCGCACGCAGCAGTCAGGCGACTTGAACGCCTGGTTGGATCGCAATTCGTGCGGGGCAGCCAACCGGGCCAGCGGCACGATTGTCATCGCGGCATCAGAGCCGGAAGAGAAGCTCAAAGAACTGCGCGAGGCTTTGAGCGATGCCAAGGGGCTGGTTGGCGCGACGCTTGTTCGCGGCCTGGTGCACGCGCGTTTCCTTGCCAAGACTGATTGCGCGCTGCGCCACGACATGAGCCTTGCTCTGATTGCAGCTCGCGGCGGTCATGACCTTCCTCGTAACTGGAGTTGCTGACTATGAGACTGTCGCCCAGAGAGAAGGACAAAATGCTTATCTCGGTTGCAGCCATGGTTGCGCAGCGACGCCTGGAGCGTGGCGTCAAGCTGAATCACCCTGAAGCCATCGCGCTGATTTCGGATTTCGTTCTGGAGGGCGCGCGAGATGGCACTAGCGTGGCAGACCTCATGGAAGCGGGCGCGAATGTCCTGACGGTTGATCAGGTGATGCCGGGAATCGCGGAAATGATCCACGATGTTCAAGTTGAAGCCACGTTTCCCGACGGCACCAAACTCGTAACCGTCCACAGGCCGATCCGATGATTCCGGGACAACTGATCCCTGCCAACGGGCATCTGGTGCTCAATGCACGTAGTGATGCCGTGCAGGTGACTGTCTGTAATCTTGGCGATCGCCCGGTTCAGGTGGGCAGCCACTACCATTTCGCTGAAGCGAATGCGGGTCTCGATTTTGACCGTGCCAAAGCCTGGGCGTGTCGTCTGGATATCCCAGCAGGCTCAGCCGTTCGATTTGAGCCGGGGCAGACGCGCGAAGTCGATCTGGTGCCCTATGCGGGCGATGAAATCGTGTGCGGTTTCAGGGGATTGACCAGAAAGGAACTGGGCTGATGCCGTTCAAGATATCGCGCCATGACTACGCGCATATGTTTGGCCCCACAAAAGGCGATCGGCTGCGGCTCGCTGATACCGAACTCATCATCGAGATCGAGAGCGATGCGACCGTCTATGGCGATGAAATCAAGTTTGGTGGCGGCAAGGTTATCCGTGACGGAATGGGCCAGAGCCAACGAACCAACGCTCAAGGTGTTGTCGATACCGTCATTACCAACGCCATCATCATTGACCATAACAAGGTGATCAAAGCAGACATCGGTATCAAAGCCGGGCGGATCCACGCAATTGGCAAAGCGGGTAATCCCGATACACAACCGGGCGTCGAAATCGTCGTCGGACCGGGCACTGATGTCATCGCAGGCGAAGGCAAGATCGTGACTGCCGGGGGGGTCGATTGCCACATCCACATGATCTGTCCGCAACAAGTTGACGAAGCGGTCGCAAGCGGGATCACAACCTTTGTTGGAGGCGGCACTGGGCCGTCTACCGGAAGCAACGCCACGACGTGCACGCCGGGGCCCTTCCATATTGAGCAGATGCTGCGCGCGGTTGACGGGCTGCCGATCAATTTTGCGATTGTTGGCAAAGGCAACAGCAGCCGGCCTGAAGCGCTCATCGAGCAGATCGAGGCCGGGGCAGCTGCGCTCAAACTGCACGAAGATTGGGGCACGACACCTGCCACAATCGATTGCTGTCTCACAGCTGCCGATGATCACGATGTGCAGGTTATGCTCCACACCGATACCCTCAATGAAAGTGGTTTCGTCGACGACACAGTCGCCGCGTTCAAAGGGCGCACGATTCACGCTTTTCATACCGAGGGCGCTGGCGGTGGGCACGCGCCCGACGTCATCAAGCTGGCGGGCCTACCCCACGTCATTCCCTCGTCGACTAACCCGACACGGCCCTTCACCGTCAATACGATTGAAGAGCATCTCGACATGCTCATGGTGTGCCATCACCTCGACCCCTCTATTGCAGAGGACATTGCCTTTGCAGAAAGCCGCATTCGCAAGGAGACGATTGCGGCAGAGGACATCTTTCACGATGTCGGCGCGATATCGATCATCTCTTCCGACAGCCAGGCGATGGGCCGTGTCGGCGAAGTGATTACACGCACGTGGCAGACTGCCGACAAGATGAAGCGGCAGCGTGGTCAGCTCGAAGGTGAGACTGGCGATAATGACAACCTGCGGGTTCGACGGTACATTTCCAAATACACGCTGAACCCGGCTATCGCCCAAGGGTTGTCGGCCGAGATCGGATCGGTTGACATAGGCAAGCTTGCCGACCTCATCGTGTGGGATCCCGCCTTCTTTGGAGTCAAACCTGATCTAGTTGTCAAAGGCGGAACCATCAGCTTTGCCGCTATGGGCGACCCCAACGCCAGCATACCAACACCGCAACCGATGCATGGTCGGCCCATGTTTGGAATGTGTGGCAAGGCGCTATCCAGCTCATCGCTCACATTCGTCTCACAGGCTGCATTCGCAGGTGGAGTAAAACAAAGGTTATCGCTGGAAAAAGACGTCGTTGCCGTGAGCAAATGCCGAGATATCGGTAAGAAAGACATGATCTTAAACGATGCCCTCCCAGAAATCGACGTAGACCCCGAAACTTACGAAGTGCGCATGAACGGCGAGCTTGCGACTTGCGAGCCGGCGAACATCGTTCCGATGGCCCAACGTTATTTCCTATACTGAGCTATGACCGAACCCACTCTCATCAGCGCCATTGTTGAAAACGCATTCCAGGCCAGTGACAGTGTTGCGCTCGATTACGATGCTCGCAGCAAACGCCGTGCGGTTTGGACCACAGCGAGCGGTAAGAAAATTCTGCTCGATCAGGAGCGACCCACAACGCTTCGATCTGGTCAGGGCTTCGAGCTACCAGACGGCTCGGTTGTACGGATTGAAGCGGCTGAAGAAGACCTCATTGCCATCGCGACACCAAGCCTAAAACTTCTGACACAACTGGCGTGGCATCTGGGAAATCGGCACTTACCCACCCAGGTAATAGCTAGCATTGATGGTGTTAGCCTCCATATTAGGGCCGACCACGTCATCGAGGAAATGGTCGTAGGGCTTGGCGGGCAAACTCGCAGAATTCGGGCTGGTTTCGATCCTGAGCGCGGAGCCTACGCTCGTGATGCGCGGCATAAAGATCATCAGGATGGTCATGCGCATGGCTAATCAAACAGATGATCGCAGCTGGCTCTACAGCACTCTCAGTTGGATGTCGCCCTCTTGGCCAATTGGCGCTTTTGCCTATTCGAGCGGGCTCGAATGGGCTCATGAAGCGGGCTGGCTTTATGATGCCAATGCGGTGGCGGAATGGATCCGCGATAGTCTCGACTGCGGTAGTCTGTCAGCGGATGCTGCCTGTTTTGTCCGATGCTTTAAACCATTGGACGGAAATGCTGGTGCTATCGAGTTCAAGGAACTGGCTACTTTTTCGCTTGCTGCTCAGATTTCGCGAGAACGCTCCATTGAAACGGCTGCGCAGGGCGATGCTTTCCGCGCCATCGCCATAAACGCTAACAGGCAGGTGCACCCCGGCAAGATCGCTGCCTACGAACGGGCGACAAGCAGTATCGAAAAGGGAAAACTGCCTTATCCGGTAGCAGCTGGCGTATTGTTCGCTATTTTTAGAGTTCCAGTAGAAGCGGCGCTGCTGGCTTTTCTGCACGCCGCAGTTGCCAACCTACTGTCAGCTTCCCAGCGCATCGTGCCGCTAGGACATACTGATACTCAAGTGCTTGCCTCCACTTTGCAGCATAACGTCCAGCATGCCGTCGACATCAGTCTCGAACGACGCTTGCTTCCCATCGAGCAGGCATTAGCTAGCGCCAATCTCGCTGCAGAAATTGCCTGTATCCAACATGAAACGCAATACACGAGGCTTTTCAGGACATGACCAACAAGAGGCTCTCACCACTCAGAGTAGGGATCGGCGGTCCCGTCGGAACGGGCAAGACCGCGCTCATGGACGCCCTTTGTAAACGGCTCCGCAATCAGCTCGAAGTCGCTGCCATTACAAATGACATTTATACCAAAGAGGATGCAGAGTTTCTGCTTCGCGCAGGCTCCCTCGCAGCAGACCGTATCGTGGGTGTTGAAACAGGTGGTTGTCCCCATACGGCGATCAGGGAAGATGCATCGATGAACCTTGCTGCCGTCGAGGACATTACCGCTCGCCATGATGGGCTCGACCTCATCCTCATTGAAAGCGGCGGAGACAATCTGGCCGCGACATTCAGCCCGGAATTGGCTGACCTCACAATCTACGTCATTGATGTGTCGGCGGGCGACAAAATTCCCAGAAAGGGTGGTCCGGGTATCACACGGTCGGATCTTCTCGTCATCAACAAGACCGACCTTGCGCCCTTGGTGGGAGCGGATCTGGACGTGATGGACCGGGACGCCCGGCGCATGCGTGGTCAGCGGCCATTTGTTTTTGCGAACATCAAAGCGGGAACCGCTGTTGAGGAGATTGCGAATTTCCTCATCGAAAACGGCTGCCTGCCAACTGAAGGAGACGACTTGTGAAGAAGCTGACGCCAATGAAAACTGGGGTGACGATTGCCTTGCTCAGCATGTCGGCAAGCGGGGCTGCGCATGAAGGCCATCAGCTCGCTGATCATACTCTCGTGAGCGGACTCTTACATCCTCTAACCGGTATCGCACATCTTGTCGGACTACTGGGTTTAGGCGGCGTGATTGGGGTTGCGAGCGCGCTATGGTTGCGAGAGGAATCAGATCTGCTCCCGATTCTGTTACTCTCGGTGGCTTGTCTTGTCCTGTCAGTGGGTAAGGCCAATGGAGCCTTTGCTATAGGTTTCTTTGCATCAAGCCTCTTGCTGTCGGGCGTCGCTTACGCGCTTGGCAAATTCCTGACTAAGAAGAGTTCAGGTTGGCAACGATCCCGCAAGTTCTGATGCTTCAATACACACTTTCTGATCATTGAGGAGGAGCACCTCCTCGCAGTCTTCTTCTCGTGCAACTCGGTCGATAACTAGGAAATCACTAGTCTCGCCGAGCGCCAAACAAAAATGGTGCCAAGTGCCAGCCGAAAACTGGACACCCTGGCTGCCCTTCGCAGCGAACACGCGAATGCTATCGCTATCAAGATCGCCAGCAGGTGCGACGACCACCAGAAAGGGATTGCCACTAAGTGGCACAAAGGCTTGCGAACCCTGTCGATGCCTTTCCATTGTCTCGACGATGAAAGGCAAGGAGCGTGGTTTGGCACGGTAAATATGGATTGCCGCGTGGCCGGACCCGCGCCCGCAATCAGGCCGCGCAAGTTCTACAAACTTCAGACACGTGCCGTTGTTGATGATGGAAGCGGACGATTCATCACCCGCTTCAATCACGTCTCCAAAGGGGTGAAACGCATCATCGGTCAACTGCTCTACGGGAATTGCCTTCATCTACTTTACCTCTTTCCATTCATTCTTGCTTAAACGTTTAACTAAAGCTAGGCCAGAGAGAATTCTGAAAGGAGTAGGGGTGGAAAAAACCGAACAATCTCTAACTGAAATGGCGACCATGTTGCGGGTGCTATGTGCCGATATGATCGAAAATGCCGGATCGGGCCATCCCGGTATGCCCATGGGCATGGCGGATGCCGCGACCGTTCTGTTTACAAACCATCTTAGATTTGACCCGCAAAACCCGCAATGGGCCGCTCGCGATCGGTTTGTCCTTTCTGCAGGGCACGGATCGGCGCTTATCTACGCACTACTTCACTTGATCGGTCTTCCAGAGATGGGCCTGGAACAGTTGCAGACGTTGCGTCGGAAGGGCAGCCTTACACCTGGACACCCTGAGCACGGCCACACAACTGGGATCGAATGCACTACGGGCCCTCTTGGTCAAGGCTTCGCGACGTCTGTTGGTATGGCGATCTCTGAAAAAAAGCTCCGCGCTGAGCTAGAGTCCGACATCGCATCGCACCGCGTTTTCGCTATCGCAGGAGATGGCTGCCTGATGGAAGGCATTAGCCATGAAGCGGCTGCGCTTGCTGGTCACTTACAACTCGACAACCTCACGGTCTTGTTCGACGACAACTCCATTTCCATTGACGGAAAGATCTCAATCACGTCCTCGGAAGACGTTCTGTCACGCTTTACTTCTTATGGATGGAACACCATCAAAGTTGATGGGCATTCCCAACAGTCGGTCAATCAGGCGCTTCTTCAGGCCGAAGATGCATGTCGACCTACCCTGATTGCCTGTAAGACCAAAATTGGGTTTGGCGCACCGACTAAAGCCGGCAAGGCTGCCATTCATGGTGCTCCGCTGGGGCCTGACGAAGTGATCGGACTGCGAAAACTCGTAGGCTGGGAATCAGAACCATTTCATCTCCCCAACAGGCTTTTGGAAATGTGGCGCGAAGTAGGGCGTCGTAACGCGAATTTGCATCGGGATTGGCAGAGCCGCCTAAGTGCCGAGAACAGCGAGGTTCGCTCTCGCCTTAAGGCTATTGAACAGGGGGAACTGCCTGCTCTCTCAACGGAGGCTGTCAAATCGCTACGCGCCGTTGCATTGGCACAATCAGATCCGCAGGCAACACGAGTATCGTCCAAGAACGCGCTCGAAAGCATCGTCCCAGAAATGCCTTCGCTTACTGGAGGCTCGGCTGATCTGAGTGGATCGAACGGCACAAGAACGGATCATCACTCGGACTTCAGCAACGAAAATAGGTCAGGCAACTATATCCGTTACGGCGTTCGCGAACACGCTATGGCCGCAATAATGAACGGTATAGCTCTGTCCGGGGCATACACACCCTATGGCGGAACGTTTCTGGTGTTTAGCGACTATTGCCGCCCAGCAATCCGCTTGTCAGCCCTAATGCGGCTTCGAGTGATCTACGTCTTCACGCATGACTCCATCGGTTTGGGTGAGGACGGACCAACCCACCAACCCGTTGAGCATCTGGCCAGCCTACGCCTGATTCCTGGCCTACAGGTCTTGCGACCTGCAGACGCCGTCGAGGTCGCCGAATGTTGGGAGATGGCACTCAACAGTGACGGTCCGACCGCCTTGGTTTTGTCTCGCCAGAATCTCCCTCAGTTCCGCGTTCATGCAGACAAGAACCTTAGCGCCAATGGAGCCTATCGGGTTGCCTCGTGCCAAGAGCCTGCGGATGTGAGAATTTTTGCGAGTGGGTCTGAAGTCCATTTGGCAGTAGAGGCCGGAGAACACCTTATGAAGGAAGGGGTCAAAACCGAGGTCTTCTCGGTTCCTCGCCTCGACCGTGTGGCCCGCTCCGATTCCGTGCAATCAACACACAGGACACCGCCCGCGCTTCAAGTCGCGATCGAGGCTGGGTTGCCAGATCCTTGGCGACCGATTGTCGGAGATGAGGGCTTGATCTTTGGCGTTGATCGTTTCGGCGAATCCGCATCCGCCGAAGAGCTTTTTGAGCAGTTCGGACTGACACCCGCGCATGTCGTCGCACGGATACAGAATCATCTAAATTTAAAGGTACAAACATGAAATTCTTTGCCGACACAGCCGAACTCGACGACATTAAAGAGCTTGCCGCAACCGGCCTCCTTGATGGCGCCACCACCAATCCTTCGCTGATCGCCAAGTCGGGTCGCGATTTCATGGAGGTAACGAAGGAAATCTGCGATATCGTTGACGGTCCGGTCAGCGCGGAAGTTGTCGCATTGGATCATGAGACGATGATGAAAGAGGCAGAAGTCCTGCGCAAGATCGCGGACAATGTGTGCATCAAGGTTCCGCTGACGATTGATGGCCTGAAGACCTGCAAAGCGCTGACCAACGACGGTACGATGGTCAACGTCACGCTGTGTTTCTCTGCCAATCAGGCGCTGCTTGCAGCAAAGGCCGGGGCGAGCTTCATCAGCCCGTTTGTCGGGCGGCACGATGACAACGGCTTCACCGGAATGGAACTGATCGAAGATATCCGTCTGGTTTATGACAACTACGATTACGGCACAGAAATTCTGGTCGCGAGCGTGCGGCATGTGATCCACGTGCTGGAAAGCGCAAAGATCGGCGCCGATGTTATGACCGCTCCGCCAAAGGTCATCCAGCAACTCTTCAATCACACGCTGACTGACAAGGGCATCGAGGGCTTTTTGAAAGACTGGAAATCGACCGGACAGAGTATTTTAGCGTGACTGCTTTTTCCCCTCGTTCGGGGCTTCAGATCGATACCAATCTTGCTGAATTTCTGGAGCATGAGGTGCTTGAGCCGCTGGGACGCGATGTGGTTGCTTTCTGGGATGGCTTTACGAAACTGCTGTCAGGCTTTGCGCCGCGCAATGCCGCGCTGCTTGAAAAGCGCGAGGATCTCCAGGCGAAGATCGATGCCTGGCATAAAGAGAGCGCAGGAAAGCCGCATGATGCCGTCGCCTATAAGGCGTTTCTGCAGGAGATCGGCTATCTCGTTTCCGAGCCGGGTGATTTCCAGATCGGCACGCAGAACGTCGATCCGGAAATCGCCACGATGGCAGGTCCCCAATTGGTGGTCCCAGTGCTCAATGCCCGCTTCCTGCTAAACGCTGCCAATGCGCGCTGGGGCAGCCTCTACGATGCATTTTACGGCACAGACGCACTTGATGCGCCACCCGCCAGGCCTGGCGGCTATGACAAGGAACGCGGTGCAGCTGTCATCGCTCGCGGGCGTGAGTTCCTCGATCAGACCATTCCTCTTGCTTCGGGAAGTTGGGCAGACCTGACCTTCCACGATATCCGCGCCGAAGGATTAGCGATCGCGGACCAGGACCAGTATATTGGAGCCACTCACAAGGGCCATGTGTTCGTCAACAATGGCTTGCATATCGAAGTAGTATTCGATCGCGATCACCCGGTGGGCAAGGATGACAAGGCGGGGATCGCCGATATCATCCTCGAGAGCGCGCTGACGACGATTGCCGATTGCGAGGATTCGGTCGCAGCGGTTGATGCCGCAGACAAGCTGCTGGCTTACAGCAATTGGCTGGGCGTCATTCGCGGCGATTTGGAAGCAAACTTCAAGAAGGAAAAAAGCACCCAAACCCGGAGACTAAGGGGGGACAAGGTCTACCTCACACCAAAAGGTGAACGGCTACGACTACCAGGCCGCAGCCTCCTATTCGTGCGCAATGTCGGGCATCTGATGACCAATCCGGCAATCCGGCTTGCTGATGGTTCGGAAGTGCCCGAGGGCATTATGGACGCAGTCTTCACCAGCGCGATTGGCACTCTGGATGTCGAAGGTCACGCGAGATTCGGCAATAGCCGCCACGGCAGCATCTACATCGTGAAGCCGAAGATGCACGGGCCCGACGAATGCGCCTTCACCAACGACCTGTTCAACGCGGTCGAGGATTTGCTTGGCCTGGCGCGTCACACGATCAAGGTTGGCGTGATGGACGAGGAACGCCGCACCAGCACGAACCTTGGTGCGTGTATCGAAGCGGTGAAGGATCGCATCGTCTTCATCAACACCGGTTTCCTCGATCGCACGGGCGATGAGATCCACACCTCGATGCAGGCCGGGCCAATGATCCGCAAGGCAGAGATGAAGAGCAGCATCTGGCTGACTGCATATGAGGCGCGCAACGTTGGCATCGGCCTCAAACATGGCCTGACTGGCAAGGCCCAGATCGGCAAGGGCATGTGGGCTGCACCCGGCCTGATGGGACAGATGCTGGTTGAAAAGATCGGCCATCTCAAAGCTGGTGCAAACACCGCCTGGGTTCCGTCACCGACCGCTGCAACGCTGCATGCGCTACACTACCATCAGACAAACGTGTTCGAAATTCAGAAACAGCTCGGTGAAATTCCCTCGGTGGACGAACTGCTGCAAATACCTTTGGCGGAAGGCACCAATTGGTCGGAAGACGAGCTGCGCGAGGAGCTCGACAACAATTGCCAGGGCCTGCTTGGTTATGTCGTGCGCTGGATCGATGCGGGCGTTGGCTGTTCCAAAGTGCCGGACGTCAACGATGTGGGTCTGATGGAAGACCGCGCGACATTGCGTATCTCATCGCAGCACATGGCCAACTGGCTGCATCACGGCGTGGTGAGCGAGGATATGATCATGGATTCGCTGCGCCGGATGGCAGAGAAAGTCGATGCGCAGAATGCAGGCGATCCTTCTTACGAACCGCTCAGCGGTAATGACGACGGGATCGCGTTTAAGGCGGCTAAAGATCTGATCTTCAAGGGCGTCGAGCAACCGAGCGGCTATACCGAACCACTGTTGCACGCATGGCGGATCAAGAAAAAGTGGGGAACAAAGAATGGGGGCTGAACCAGGAGGAAAAACGACAACCGAGCAGTTGAGACAAGAACTCGATAGGCTTGCTGAGCTTCAAGGCGCTCTTGGGAAAAATGAGGCGCGGGACGATGAGGGTTTTCGTAGGGAGTTGACCGCACTTCGCCGAGAAGCGTGGGAAACTATCTTTCAAATACAAAAGACCGCCGATCAGTATTTCAGGGAGCTAGGAAATACCGAGCTTTACAAAGAGTTCAAGACAAGATTTCAACACATGAAGGACGCCGTCTTCGATCATCAAGCAAAGTGGCGCGGCCTCGATGTCGATCACAACAGCCCCAGTTATCAAGAGTCTGTCAGGAAGGTCATCAAGGCAAACAAAGAATTCACTGGTTGGGCAAAGACAAAATTCTGAACTCACTAGTCAAGTGCCAAAGAAACAACGCAAGTCGAAGATACAAAATATCCTGGGAGCCTAAACTCGCGGAGTGATCCTTGCAACGGTTCTAATGTCTGCAATACGAGTACCAACCGCTTGAAGGTTCTGTCGCATTTCAGTCATTGCGCGATAGATTGAGCAGCGGCAGCTAAGGTTGCGATCTTTGTTGAAACGTTAGCCAGTTCGTTGATGGCTGCCTTTCTTTCGTCACCCAATGAGCCGCCAATCGTTAGTGCCAGCGCGCTGTGGTCTTCCATCAACATACCGACCTTGGTGCAAAGCAGGCTGATAAGTTCGCGGTCAATGTCATCCATAAGCGCGGTAGTGCTCGAACTTCAGCACAAGTCCACTGCAAAGAGCACATGTACGCAGAAAGCACTCGACTAGTGCGAGAAGTCGAGCATTCATGCCCGTGCTCAATGGCACGGAGAAGAATAATGAGCTTGGATATGAACATTGATGCACTGCGATCAATGAACGCGGCAGAGCTGCGCAATACTTGGCGCTCGATCATGAAAGACGTGGATCCCGATATTAGCCCAAGCTTAATGCGCTATGCGATTGCACAGCGCCTGCAAGAAAAGCAGCACGGCAGATTGTCACCAACCCACATGCGCCGCATCAATCGGCTACAAAAACAATTGATCGACAAAGGAACTATCGAACCCGCTCGCTCAGTGCAGCTCATGCCAGGAACTCAGCTGCTGAGGAAATGGGGAGGTGTGACCCATGTTGTTCTCGTTCTTGACAATGCGTTTGAATACCGCGGGAAGCGATATTCTAGCCTGACGCAAATTGCTGAATCCGTTACCGGCGCGCATTGGTCAGGGCCGCGGTTCTTCGGCATCAGGAAGCGATCGAAGAGGCCCTTGCAAGATGGATAGGTCAAAGAAACTTCGCTGCGCCATCTACACACGCAAATCAACCGAAGAAGGGCTAGAGCAGGAGTTCAACAGCTTGGATGCACAGCGCGAATCCTGCGCCGCCTACATACTTAGTCAGGCGCACGAAGGCTGGGGGAACATGCCTGAGCTTTATGATGATGGCGGTTATAGCGGTGGAAACATGAATAGGCCTGGCCTCGCCCAACTGATGCTCGATGTAAAAGCCGGGAAGATCGATGTTATCGTAGTCTATAAGGTAGACCGTTTAACGCGCTCGCTAGCCGACTTTGCCAAGATCGTCGAAATCCTGGATGATGCCGGCGCAAGCTTTGTCAGCGTGACCCAGGCTTTTAACACCACTAGCAGTATGGGCCGGCTGACGCTTAACGTTCTGCTATCATTTGCGCAGTTCGAACGCGAAGTCACAAGTGAACGCATTCGAGACAAATTTGCTGCTTCAAAGAAGAAGGGCATGTGGATGGGCGGCTCAATTCCGTTTGGCTACCGGCTTGAGAAACGCAAGCTTCTGATTGATGTAGAAGAGGCAGAAAAGGTGCGGCACATTTTTCGCCGCTACGCCGCACTCAATTCAATCCCCCAGCTCCAACTAGAGCTCAAGAACGCGGGCTATCGAACAAGAAGCCGAGCACTAAAGACCGGCCAAACTATAGGCGGCGTTGAGTTTGGCACTGGCGCACTTGCCTACATGCTCAAGAACCCTGTCTACATCGGAAAAACCGCCCACCAAGGTAGCCTCTACGACGGCGAGCACAACGCTATCATTGACCAAGAACTGTTTGATGAAGTCCAGGCGATCACCAAATCAAACTGCCATGATGCCATGCTTGGAAAACGAGCCGCCAATCCAAGTCTTCTAACTGGCATGCTGCTGGATCCCGATGGCAACGCTATGTCCCCTGTTCAGGCGCGCAAGAAAGACAGGCGTTACCGTTATTACGCCACCCGTGTCGATCTGATTGATCCTCATTCTAAAGCTTGGAGAACCTCCGCAGGGCCTCTTGAGAAGATCGTTATCGCTGAATTGGCAGCGGCCCTCGAAAACCCCGACCTGCGGTATGCGAATGATATCCGCCTGCAGGACCAATTGCGCGAAGCACAACAGATAGCGAACAAGCTTCGATCATCTGGAATAGTGGCGCAGCGCAGCATTCTGATGGACCTGAAAACAATCGCGGCCATCAGCGAAGAAAAACTTACGCTATCCTACGAATGTCCCATTGCGCGCGAAGTGCGACATCTCGTCGTCAACGCCAACTTAGCACAAAAAGGAAGCAATATTCGCATCCTTCCTAGCAAATCAGGAAACGGGGCCGATAGCGCTGCGGATACCGGATTGCTTGAGCTTATCGCCAAGGCATTCGCAGCGCGGCAGCACCTCTTTGAGGCAAAACCAAACCCTATCGTAGAAGACTTTAGTAGGCGCCATCAGATACGCCTCGCTCGGCTAAGTTGCCTTTCGCCCGAAATCATCGCAGCGATCTTATCTGGCAAACAGCCAGCAACAATGACCGCACGCAGTTTGCTTCGCATTGGAACCTTGCCGCTTTGTTGGAATGAGCAAAATAAGCAACTCGGCTTCTCCTAACAGCATTTCCAAATAACCACAGTCTAGCAAATGGGATCCGACTTTTGGAACCTCAGAGAAACGCGCCGATAATCACGTCATTCGCGAGCCTCAAAGGCGTCTCTTGCAAATTGCACGGCTGTTTGAATCCACGTAACCTGCTGAAATAACGCCATAATAGACGTGCTCACCGCTATGGTTCTGGCGTTGGCCAGCTTCAGGTTTTGTGAATGGTGCCACGAGAGAGAATTGAACTCTCGGCCTCGTCATTACCAATGACGCGCTCTACCACTGAGCTACCGCGGCGCCTGTTCAAGACGCGCGCCTATCGTTGGGTGCAGCGCCAATGTCAAGCGGCGCTTGAACCTGAGGCCCGATATCGGCAAGGCGTTTCGTATGAATGACAGCAAAAGCAATAATCTGTCGCGCGAGGAGCGTTTGGCCGCGAAATTGCGAGAGAATCTGCGCCGCCGCAAAGCGCAAGGCCGTGATCTTGCGAGCGGCGTGGACGAATCGGGCGAAAGCAGGGTTTCCAAGGACGACGCCGGGGGCTAGTGCGTTTGACTTAAATTTATGGGCAACCGGGGCCAGCCGCTCCCTCCGCCCTTCCACCCGGATCGTATCCGAAAGTGTCCGGGTGGAAGGGCGGAGGGAGCGGGTGGCTCGGAACAGCAAAGCGGAAATCCGGAGAAACACCATCCCTAAGCTTATTCTCGTGCGCCACGGCCAGAGCCAGTGGAACCTGGAGAACCGTTTCACCGGATGGTGGGACGTTGACCTGACCGAGCAAGGCATCGCCGAGGCCAAGGCCGCAGGCGCGCTGATGCGCGAAAAGGGCGTGGTGCCGACCACCTGCTTTACCTCGCTGCAAACCCGCGCGATCAAAACGCTCAACCTCGCGCTTGAAGAAGCGGGCCTGTTGTGGCTGCCGGTGACCAAGAACTGGCAGCTCAACGAGCGGCATTATGGCGGCCTAACCGGCCTAAACAAGCAAGAAACGCGCGATAAGCATGGCGATGAGCAAGTGCATATCTGGCGCCGCAGCTTTGACACACCGCCCCCACCGATCGAGCCGGGCAGTGAATATGATCCCGGCGCAGACCCACGCTATGACGGGATTGATGTGCCTCAAACCGAAAGCCTGAAGCTGACAATTGAACGCGTGCTACCCTATTGGGAAAGCGCGATCCTGCCGGTGCTGGCCAGTGGTGAGACGGTGATCATTTCAGCGCATGGCAATTCGCTGCGCGCGCTGGTGAAACATCTTTCGAATATCTCAGATGAGGACATCACTGGCCTCGAGATTCCCACCGGTGAGCCGATCATCTATGACTTTGATGATGCGATGGTCCCGGGCGAGCGGTACTATTTGAAGGACAGCTGAGGGGCGTATGGGCAAAGAAACCACCGGCAAAGTCGCCATCGTCATGGGCAGCCAGTCTGACTGGCCGACCATGAAACGCGCCGCCGAAGTGCTCGAAGAGCTGGAAGTGGAGCATGAGGCGCGGATCGTCTCGGCCCACCGCACACCTGACCGGATGGCCGCCTTTGCCAAAGGCGCCGAAGGCGAAGGCTTTGACGTGATTATCGCTGGCGCTGGCGGGGCGGCCCATTTGCCCGGCATGATAGCGGCGATGACCCATCTGCCGGTGCTCGGCGTGCCGGTTCAGTCCAAGGCTCTGTCGGGCTGGGACAGCCTGCTCTCAATCGTGCAAATGCCCGCCGGTGTACCCACTGGAACGCTGGCGATTGGCGAGGCAGGCGCAACCAATTCTGGCCTGCTTGCCGCCAGCATTCTGGCGCTGTCTGACGAAGGCTTATCGCAGCGGCTGCAAGATTGGCGTGCCGCGCGCAGCGCCGCCGTCACTGAAACACCGCAGGATTAAAAGGGCGAAATGAGAACGCTTCCCTCCGGCTCGACAATTGGCATTTTGGGCGGCGGTCAGCTGGGCCGAATGCTGGCGGTTGCCGCGCTCCAGCTTGGCTATCGCTGCATTGGCTACGCGCCCAAAGGCGACAATATCGCGCGCGATGTCTGCACGGATTTCTTCGAGAACGATTGGAGTGATACCGCCGCGCTCGCCGCCTTTGCGGAAAAATGCGATGTGATAACGTGGGAGTTTGAGAACGTCCCGCTCAGCACGGTTCACGCATTGCCAGAGACGATGCTGGCCCCCAGCCCAAAGGCGCTCGAGGTGGCGCAGGATCGCCTCAATGAAAAGAGATTTGTCGAAGGGTTAGGCGCACAACCAGCCCCATACAAACGCGTTGAAGATGATGCGGATTTTGCCAGAGCGCTTGAGATGGTCGGCGCGCCCGGCATCCTTAAAACCGCACGCGATGGCTATGATGGCAAGGGCCAATGGCGTGTCGCCTCCGCGCATGACGCGGATGGCATCCGCTTCCCCGGCGTCGCCTGCGTTTATGAGGGCATGGTCGATTTCGAAACCGAGTTTTCGGTGATCCTCGTGCGCGGATATGATGGCGAAGTGCGGTTCTGGGATTCCACCGCCAATACCCATGACAGCGGCATGCTGAGCAGCTCTATCCTGCCCGCAGGCCCTCTGGTCGAGGCTCAGGTTGAGGCCGCGCGCGGCATCGCCGGGCAGGTTGCCGATGCGCTGAATTACGTCGGCGTCCTGACGCTCGAATTTTTCGCCACAAAGGCTGGCCCCGTGTTCAACGAGATGGCCCCGCGCGTGCACAATTCCGGCCATTGGAGCATCGAGGGCGCGGCCACCAGCCAGTTTGAAAACCACATCCGCGCCATTTGCGGCCTGCCGCTGGGCGGCACAGAAACCCGCTTTGCCAGCATCGAAATGCGCAACATCATCGGCAAAGACGCGCTGGAGGCGCACAGCCTCTTGGCCGAAGAGGGGGAGCCGCATTTGCACCTCTATGGCAAGGCCGAGGCCCGCGAGGGCCGAAAGATGGGCCATGTCACCCGGGTGAGCCATGATGCGGGACAAGCCAGCGCGTGAGCGAAGAGATATTCCTGATCTATGCCCGCGCTGGGAACGGCACGATTGGCAAGGATGGCAAGCTGCCCTGGCACCTGCCCGCCGACCTTAAGCGGTTCAAGGCGCTGACCATGAACCGCCCGATGATCATGGGGCGCAAGACCTTTGAGAGCCTGCCTGGCCTGCTGCCTGGCCGCCGCCACATCGTTTTGACCCGGCGCGATCGCTGGGACAGCAGCGGCGCAGAGGTGGTGCATTCGATCGACGAAGCGCTGGAGCTGGCCCGCGACGGCAATGAAACCGGCGAGATCGCGGTCGTTGGCGGCGCAGCGATCTATGACGTCTTTCGCCCGCTGGCGGACAGGATCGAAGTGACCGAGATCCACGCGGAATATTCCGGCGACACCTTTATGAAACCGATTGGTGCGGAATGGGAAGTCACCGCCCGCGAAGACTACCCCGCCGAGGGCGACCATCCCGCCTACTCCTTCCTCACCTACCACCGGCAAGGGCGCAAAGACACGCAGGATGCAGAGGCATAATGCGCTGGCTCGATCACCGTGAACCTGTGGCAAAGGCCCTGCGCGGTGCGATCATCGCGCTGGGCAACTTTGACGGCTTCCATCGCGGGCATCAAGCCGTGGCGGGTGAGGCGATAGACTGGGCGCACGCCGAAGGTCGTCCCTCGATCATCGCCACATTCGATCCGCATCCGGTGCGCTTTTTCAAGCCAGACGTGCCGCCATTTCGCCTGACCACGCTGGAGCAGCGCCAAGAGCTGTACCTAGGCGCGGGCGCGACCGCTATGCTGGTGTTTCATTTCGATGCCGAGCTGTCCGGCACCAGCGCAGAGGACTTCATCACGGAGATCCTGATTGAGCGCTTTGGCGCGCATGGCGTGGTGACCGGCGGGGACTTTACCTTTGGCAAGGGCGCGAAGGGCAATGTCGATCTGCTACGCAGCTTTGGCGGCGAGCATGGCCTCAAAAGCCGGGTCGTATCCCCGGTCGAGGGAGAAGGCGCGATTGTCTCCTCCAGCCGCATTCGCGAAGCTTTGCGCGAGGGCCAACCAGAGCTTGCCGCAGAGTTGCTCACCCGACCTTTCTCAATTCGAGGCATTGTCGAACATGGCGACAAACGCGGGCGCGAGATTGGCTATCCCACCGCGAACCTGGCGATCGACAAATATCTGCGCCCCAAATACGGAATTTACGCGGTGACCGGCAAAGTGCTGGCAACCGGCGAGGAGCTGAAAGGCGCCGCCAATATCGGCATTCGCCCTCAGTTTGAGCCGCCCAAGGAATTGCTGGAGCCGCATTTCTTCGATTTCTCCGGCGACCTTTATGGCCAAGAAATCGAAATCGCCTTTCACCACTTCCTGCGCGGAGAGGCGAAGTTCGACTCGCTAGAGGATCTCATCACTCAGATGGACAAGGATTGCGAGGAAGCGCGAAGGCTTCTTGCCGCAAGTTGAGCTTTTGCCTAGAGGCCCAACACGAGATTCCCACGGGCCGTTCGCCCTGAGCCTGTCGAAGGGTTAATCGAACGACCCGCCCATACTTCGACAAGCTCAGCACGAGCGGGTCTTGGCTAGGAAATAGTGCAAAGCCGATGACTGAACAGCGAGATTACAAGGACACCGTCTTCCTGCCGAAGACCGCGTTTCCGATGAAAGCCGGCCTGCCGCAGAAGGAGCCGGGCATTCTCGCGCGTTGGCAGGATGCGAACCTGTACCGCACCATGCGCGACACCCGCGCGGGGCGCGAGAAGTTCATCCTGCATGATGGCCCGCCCTATGCCAATGGCGACATGCATATCGGCCATGCGCTGAACCATATCCTGAAAGACATGGTGTGCCGCACGCAAAACCTGATGGGCAAGGATGCGCCCTATGTGCCGGGCTGGGATTGCCACGGCCTTCCAATCGAGTGGAAGGTTGAAGAGCTGTACCGCAAGAAAAAGAAGAACAAGGACGAGGTTCCACCAAAGGAATTCCGCGCCGAATGCCGCGCCTATGCCCAGAAATGGGTCGATGCCCAGCGTGAGCAGCTGAAACGCCTTGGTATTATGGGTGATTGGGACAATCCGTACCTCACTATGGACCCTCAGGCAGAGGGCACGATTGTCGCCGAACTGATGAAGTTTGTGGAGACTGGCAACCTCTATCGCGGGTCGAAGCCGATCATGTGGAGCCCGGTTGAAAAGACCGCTCTGGCCGAGGCGGAGGTCGAATATGAGGACCTGACCGACAGCCCACAGATTGATGTGGCGTTTGAATTCGTAGACGGCCCGCCGGAATTGGGCGAGTTTGCCTATGCAGTCATCTGGACGACAACGCCATGGACGATACCTGTCAATCAGGCGCTCGCTTACGGCCCGGACATAGACTACGTCGCCTTGTACCCACGCATCGAGCTAGCCTTCGACGAATTGGCGGACGACGCCGTTCGTGAGGTGGGTAAGCAACTGAACGCTCATCCCGTTTATGGCCAGTTGGACGGCGGGGTGTCCTTTGTCGTCGCCAAGGATTTGGTCGCCGATTTCACTCACCGTCTTCGAAAATCGGTTGAGCTTGCCCTTGGATCTCAAGGGCTCGAACTAACTTTCGAGGAGGGTGCGAGCTTTAAGGGCTCCCACTTGGCTGGAACCAAAGTTCGTCACCCGATGCACGGACTCAAAAAGGTGAATGTCGGCACTGAGGGCTTCTTCGCCACGCCCCGCCCGTTCCTCGCAGGTGACTTCGTCACCACTGAAAGCGGCACCGGCCTTGTCCATATGTCGCCTGACCATGGTGAAGACGATTTCGACCTGTGCAAAGCGAACGGCATCAACCCCGTTTTCGCGGTGATGGACGATGGCCGGTACCGCGACGATTGGCCGTGGCTCGGCGCGGATGACCTGGATGCGGATGGCAAGGCGCGACGCCGCGCCGTTATCAACAAACCGTTCAATGCGCCCGATGGCCCGATCTGCAACGACCTGCGCGAAGCGGGCGCGTTGCTTAGCGCTTCGGCCGATTACGCGCACTCCTATCCGCATTCCTGGCGCTCCAAAGCCAAGGTGATCTATCGCTGCACGCCGCAATGGTTTGTGCCGATGGACAAGGTTTTGGAGCCATTGTCTTCACTGCATTCTGCGCCTTTAGAAGACTTGGACGCCGCCGTGGGCAGCGCACTGCCCAAGGGTGAAGGCGACACTTTGCGCGCCCGCGCCATGTCGGAAATTGAGCGGGTGAACTTCGTCCCCCCCAAGGGCCAGAACCGCATCGGCTCCATGGTCGAGGGGCGCCCAGATTGGGTGCTCAGCCGCCAGCGCGCCTGGGGTGTGCCAATCACGCTCTTCGTGCGCCCCGATGGCACCTATCTGCAAGACCCGGAAGTGAACGCACGCATTGTCGCCGCTGTCACCGCAGAAGGCGTCGATGCTTGGGAAGAGGCCCGCAAGGCCGAGTTCCTCGGGGCCAATCACAACCCGGATGACTATGAAATGGTCACCGATATTCTGGATGTGTGGTTCGACAGCGGCTGCACCCATGCATTTGTGCTGGAATCGGACCGCTGGCCGGATCTGACCTGGCCTGCGAACCTCTATCTCGAAGGCAGCGACCAGCACCGCGGGTGGTTCCAATCCTCCTTGCTGGAAAGCTGCGCCACACGCGGCCGCGCGCCCTATGACGAAGTGCTGACCCATGGCTTCACCATGGACAAGGCCGGCAAGAAAATGTCGAAATCGCTCGGCAACACCATCGATCCGCTGAAGGTCATGGAGCAATATGGCGCGGATATCATCCGGCTGTGGGCGCTCAGCGTGGACTTCACCGAAGACCACCGGATTGGCGATGAAATCCTGAAAGGCGTGGGCGATCAATACCGCCGCCTGCGCAACACATTCCGCTATATGCTCGGCGCGCTTGATGGCTTTGTCGGCGATATGTCGGATGGCAGCGAAATCCCTGAGTTGGAGATCTATGTCCTCTCGCTGCTGGGTGATCTCGACGCCAAGCTGCGCAAGGCGGCGGAAGAATACGACTTTAACAGCTACACCCGCCTGTTGGTCGATTTCTGCAACGAAGACCTCTCGGCCTTCTTCTTCGATATTCGCAAAGACACGCTCTATTGCGACGGCGAAAACTCGACTCGCCGGACCGCCTATCGCACAGTGCTCGACCTGCTGTTCCACGCTTTGGTCCGCTATGCCGCGCCAGTGCTGGTCTACACCGCCGAGGAAGTGTGGCAGAGCCGCTATCCCGAAGATGGCGAGCCAGATGAAGACGGAAATGTCGGCAGCGTGCACTTGCTCGAATGGCCGAGCATTCCGACTGTGCCTGCCGACACCGGCAAATGGGAAGCCCTGCGGGCTCTGCGCGAACGCGTGACCGAAGCAATTGAGCCCTTGCGGCGAGAAAAGACCATCCGCTCCAGCCTGGAGGCCGAGGTAACCGTGCCCGCCAGCGCGGTGCCGGAAGGCGTGAGCGACGAAGAGCTTGCCGAATTGTTCATCACTGCGACAGTCAGCCGCAGCCAAGGGGACGAAGTGACCGTCGTCAAAACATCCCACGCGAAATGCGGGCGCTGCTGGCGCCTGCTGCCTGACGTGCCTGAGGAAGGCGCGCTGTGCGGACGCTGTGATGACGTGATTGCTGATCTGGACGCTGCCTCATGAGCGGCCTGTTCACCCGCAACCGGATAATCGGCCTGGTGCTGGCGATCATCATCGCGGGCGTGGATCAGTTGATCAAATGGTATGTGATCGGCCCGCTGGCCTTGCGCGAGGTGCGCAATATAGAGCTGCTGCCGTTTTTCGACCTCACCTATGTCGAGAACCGCGGCGTCTCGCTCGGGATGTTACAGGCCGACAGTATGGAAATGCGCTGGGCGCTGGTCGGGATGACCGCGCTGATCGCGCTGGTCGTGCTGATCTGGATCATGCGAGAGCGGCTGATGGGGGACATCATTGGCCTGGCCATGATCCTGGGCGGAGCCATCGGAAACATCCGCGACCGTTATGAATTTGGCTATGTGATCGATTATGCCGATTTGCATATCGGCACGTTTCGCCCCTTCCTTGTTTTCAACGTCGCCGATGCCGCTATCACCATCGGCGTGGTCTTAATCCTTATTCGCAGCTTTTTTGCGAGCGATAAGAGTGATACAGAAACCGCTGAAGAGCCAGTCGGCGAGCTTAACGCTGAGCGGCCAGCTGAGAATTGACTCGGAGATTTGCAATGCGTGCCTACAAAACTGCCATCCTTCTGATTTCGACCAGTGCCATGCTGGGCGCGTGCGGAGGCTCGGGCATTTTCAACCGCGATCGGCCTGATGAATTCGCCGTCCAGCGCCAGGCACCATTGGTGGTTCCGCCAGATTTCAACCTTGCGCCGCCTGCGCCGGGCGCGCCGCGTCCAGCCGAAGGCACCGCCTCTGAGCAAGCGCTGGAAGCCATCTTTGGCGGTCCTGCTGCACGCAGCCAGGTGGAAACCAGCGCGCTTGACCGCGCCGGAGCCGCCGCACCGGGCATCCGTTCACAAGTGGGCGATGAAGGCACCAATACAGTCGCCAAGGGACGCGTGACGCGGGATATTATCGCTGCGCCAGAGGGCGACGGCGCGTCGGCTCAGACGGTCGTACCGGGCTGAGCCTCCGCTTCCTTACGCACCAGAATCTTGCTGATCCGGCGGCGGTGCATTGTCACAACTTCAAAACGCCAGCCTTGGTCGCTGAACATGTCGCCCGCGACCGGTAAGCGTTTGAGCACTGACAGGACATAGCCCGCGGCTGTGCCGAATTCGCGGCTGTCATCATAGTCCAAGCCAAGCCGGTCAGCCAAAGCATCCGCTGAGATCGCGCCGGAAATGATCAGAGAGCCATCGGGCCGCTCGATCAGATCAGGCTCATCGCCTTCGTCCTTGTCGCTCACAAAATTGCCAGCCATTGCGGTGAGCAAGTCGACCGGCGTTACGATGCCGTCGAGATGGCCGTATTCGTCATGTACCATGGCGAGCGCAATATCCGCCTGCTGAAGAACCCGCAGGGCATCCATTGCGTCAAGCTGATCCGGCACAACCTCCGCCTTGCGCATCATATCCTTAAGCGAGACTTCTTCTCCGGCCACCATCTTGGCTAGAACTTCGCGCACTTTCACCACGCCCAGCACATTGTCGGGCGAGCCGTCGGCGATCGGCAGCAGCGAGTGCGGACTGTCTTCAATCGCGGCCTTGATCGCCTTTTCATCCGCGCCGATATCAATCCAGTCGAGCTCTGTACGCGGCGTCATCATTTCGCGCACAGGCCGCTCGGCCAGGCGCACAACGCCGGTCAGAATTTGATGCTGCTCCGCCTCGATCACGCCGGACCGAGTCGCATCAGCGAAAATCATCTGCAATTCCTCAGCGGTCACCGAATTGGAGCTGCCCTTGCGAATGCCGAACAGGCGGATGATCCCGGCGGACGATTTATCCAGCAACCAGACCAGCGGGGCGGCGATCTGAGCGATCAAGGCCATAGGCCGCGCCATAACCAGCGCGATTGGCACCGAGGATCGCAGCGCCAGCTGCTTTGGCACCAACTCCCCGATCACCAGGCTGAGATAGGTGGTCACCGCAATCGCAATGCCAAACCCGACATCACCGGCCATGTCTGCGGGCACACCCATTGGGACCAGACGCTCACCCAGAGGCTCCTCCAGGCTGGCCCCGGAATACGCCCCGGTGATAATCGCCACCAAAGTGATGCCGATCTGCACGGTGGACAAGAATTTGCCCGGATCAGCCGCCAGCTCCAGCGCGGTCTTGGCCGCCGAAGATCCGTCCTCCGCCTTCGCCTTAAGGCGCGCGGTCTTCGCCGAAACAATCGCAAGCTCTGACATGGCGAATACGCCATTGAGCACGATCAATCCAAAAATGATGAACAGGTCTGGCCAAGGAAAGGGGGTCACACCCTATTCGCTAGCACAATTGTTCGGCCTTGCCAGCCGGTCTCGTATCCATGCGCTCAAAAACCGCTGCCGCGATCTATGGTTTACAAGAATTAGCCTTATTCAGCTTGCCGAAAAGCAGGCCAAGGCACATGCACGCCAGATCAGCGCAGCTTTGGGCGCTGACACTTGCGCGCGAAGCACGATCTGTGCGAGCTTTGAGCCGTCGAGGAGGACAACGACAATGAAAACAGCAAGAATTTTCCTATCGAGCACAGCGGCCATCGCGCTGCTCGGCACCAGCGCCTGTGTCACGGACCCTAACACCGGACAGCAAAAGGTCTCGCGAACCGGTATTGGTGCGGTTCTGGGCGGCACTTTGGGCTATTTGCTCGGCGGCGTGGTCGGCGGCGATACGGCCCGCATCATTGGCGCAGGCATTGGCGGTTCTGCCGGCGCGGTTTTCGGCAAGCAATTTGACGACCAGATCAAGGAACTTGACGAGCAAACCGCAGGCAGCGGCGTTGATGTCGAAGAGATCGGCGATCAAGACGCGATTCTGGTGCGCCTGCCAGATGGTGTCACCTTCGCCAGCGGATCGGCCGATATCAATCCCGGGTTCTACGACACGCTCAACACCGTGGCCGACAGCCTGATCAAATATCCCAACAGCCTGGTCGATGTTTATGGCTTTACCGACACCACCGGCTCGAATGCACTGAACCAGCGCCTGTCAGAACAGCGCGCACAGGTGGTTGCCGATTACCTTGGGTCGCGCGGTGTTGCGCGCAGCCGGATGGCAACCCAGGGCTTTGGTGAAAGCTATGATTATCTGCGCGTGAAGACCGGCGATAACGTCAACGAGCCGCTGAACCGCCGGGTCGAGATCAAGATCGTACCGATCAGCCAAGACGACGTGAACGCGGCCCGCGCTGGCTCATAAACATTCGTCTTTCAATATTACGAGGAGGGCCGGGGAAACCTGGCCCTTTTCTTTTTCGCCTCAAGCGCGAGTGGCTAAATCTCACACAAGCAAACTTACTTGGCCAAATCCCTGGCCCGCTCGGCAATCCGCTCAACCGCTGCGCCGTGAATTTCAGGTGAGCTGACCAGCACGCCAAAGGCGCGCGGATCCCGTTTATTATAGCCCAGCGGCACGCCAAACGCATCGGAGACCTGCGCGCCCGCTTCACGCGCGATCAGCGTCGCTGCACCGACATCCCACTCATAGCCCCAGCGCAATGTCGCGACCAAATCCGCCATATCTGCCGCCACCATCGCAATGCGCAGCGCGATCGAATTGGGCTTCTCGACAATCACCAGATCAGAATCGGGACCAGGCAATTGATCAATCGGAATGCGCGCACCGGAAAATTCGGTCCGCCGTGAAGCGGTGATCGCTTGGTCATTAAGCGTCGCGCCTTTGCCCGCCTCCGCGATCCATTCCTCCCCGCGTGAAGGGGCAGCGAGCATTCCGATCAAGGGCCGACCAGCACTGATCAGGGCCACGGACACCGCCCATCCAGGCCGTCCGCGAATGAAATCGCGCGTGCCGTCAATCGGGTCCACCAGCCAAATCAAATCATTGTCGAGCCGCCCCGGATCATCGGCGGTTTCCTCTGACAGCCAGCCCGCCGAGGGCAGCAGCGCGCCCAGCTCTCGCTTTAAAAAGGCATCAACCTCAAGGTCAGCCTCGCTAACGGGATCGCCCGGCGTCTTCTCCCACGTGCTCAGCGCGTGGCCATCACCCGGCCAGCGCGAATGCGCGATCCGGCCCGCTTCGCGGACGATTTCTTGAAGGCGAGTTCGATCAATCATGTGAGCGTTTAGTCGTGGCCGTACAAACCACACTTTTCAAGCCGGTGAATCCATGCTTAGGCACGTAGCAACATTATCTCCCCGAATTTACGAATTAAGGACAGCCACCGATGAACATTCACGAGTATCAGGCCAAGGAATTGCTTAAGGAACACGGGATCGCCGTGCCAGCAGGCCATGCCGCGATGAGTGTGGAAGAAGCCGTCAATGGCGCGAAGGAGCTGCCTGGGCCACTCTATGTCGTAAAGGCGCAAATTCACGCTGGCGGACGCGGCAAGGGCAAGTTCAAGGAACTGCCAGAAGATGCAAAGGGCGGCGTACGCCTGGCATTTTCGCTCGATGAAGTGGAGAGCCACGCGAAGGAAATGCTCGGCAACACGCTCGTCACCATTCAAACCGGGGCCGAGGGCAAACAGGTCAACCGCCTTTATGTGACTGACGGCGTTGATATCGAAAGCGAATATTACCTCGCCATGCTGGTCGACCGGGCCAGTGGTCAGGTCGCCATGGTCGCCTCAACCGAAGGCGGCATGGATATCGAAGACGTGGCGCACAACACGCCGGAACTGATCACGACAATCACAATCGACCCTGCGCAAGGCTTTATGCCGCATCATGGCCGCGCCGTTGCATTCGCCCTGAAGCTTTCAGGCGATCTCAACAAGCAGTGTCAGAAACTTGCTGCCAAGCTCTATGCCGCCTTTATGGCGAGCGATTGCGAAATGCTGGAAATCAATCCGCTGGTTGAGACCGAGCCGAACGCCGAGGGCAAGGCCGACCTGCTGGTACTCGACACCAAGATGAGTTTTGATGGCAATGCGCTCTATCGTCACAAAGACATCGAGGCGATGCGCGACGAGACCGAGGAAGATCCAGCCGAAGTTGAAGCGTCAGAATATGACCTTGCTTACATTAAACTCGATGGAAACATCGGCTGCATGGTCAATGGCGCGGGCCTCGCCATGGCGACAATGGATATCATCAAGCTGAACGGCGCGTTTCCGGCCAACTTCCTCGACGTAGGCGGCGGCGCAACCACCGAGAAAGTGACCGCGGCATTCAAAATTATCCTGAAGGATCCTGCGGTCGAAGGCATCCTCGTCAATATCTTTGGCGGGATCATGAAATGCGACATCATCGCCGACGGGATCGTGCAAGCGGCAAAAGACGTGAACCTGTCTGTCCCGCTGGTGGTCCGTCTCGAAGGCACCAATGTTCAGCAGGGCAAGGACATTCTTGCCAATTCCGGACTGCCTATTGTGGCCGCGGATGATCTGGGCGATGCGGCGAAGAAGATCGTCGCTGAGGTTAAACAGGCGGCGTGACCGCGCTGCGCAGATTTGGATTTTGCAAGGCCGCGTCAGCTTAGGTCGGCGCGGCCTTTCGTTTAAAGCGTCGGACCTACCGCGTTGGCCCCGGCTCCGGCAGAATAGGCGGAGCGCTATCTGCATAGGTCAGCCAATTGCGCAAAATTGTATGCGTACGTTTGCCCGTCATTTCGATTTGGCACGTGAGGTGCATTACGCCGCGAATTGAGCCTGATTTCCAATGCTCATACACTGCCCGGCATTCAGCATCGCGATAAGCGGTGAAGGCCGCATCACTGCGCATAACCTGATCGCGAAGCTCCGTTTCGCCCTCATATCGGCGCATAGCTTCGTCAAGATAGGCACTGCGGCGTTGATCCGCCTTCGTCAAAAGCCCACTCAAACAATCATTCATTGCGAGAGTCGTGTAGGCATCTGAGCAGCTTGATGCGGTCGGGGGCGACTGCGCTTCTAAGGCTGCATCTCCGACCGGCTTCTCTTGCGCCGATATCGCACCAGGTGTTGCCACCGCGACAATTGCGACCGCCATCAAGATTCCATATCCGATTGCCATTTTTGCCCACTCCCCGGCTTCACCTGTTTCATTGCGTGCAACCTTACCTGCAAAGCTCTCAAAAAGGCAGGCTTGACCTTGAGCGATCAGCACGCGAGGACTGCCTGCCAAACATGCACTTGGGACTCCGGCGTTGCTTGACGTTTACGTAAACGCAAGCTAGGGCGGTTTTCATTAGATTTGCGCCTGGGCGCCATAAGGAAGGAACTGCGATGAAAATCCTCGTCCCCGTCAAACGGGTGATTGATTATAACGTGAAACCGCGCGTTAAGGCCGACGGCACAGGCGTTGATCTGGCCAATGTCAAAATGAGCATGAACCCATTTGATGAAATCGCTGTCGAAGAGGCGATTCGCATCAAAGAGGCGGGCAAAGCCGAAGAAATCGTCGCTGTCTCGATTGGTCCGGCCAAGGCTCAGGAAACGCTGCGCACCGCGCTCGCCATGGGCGCAGACCGCGCGATCCTGGTCGAAACCGATGAAGAAGTTGAGCCGCTTGCCGTTGCGAAAATTCTGAAAGCGATTGCGGACGAAGAACAGCCCGGTCTCGTGCTGCTCGGCAAGCAATCGATCTCTGACGATTCGAACCAAACCGGCCAAATGCTCGCCGCCCTGATGGGGCGCCCGCAAGGCACATTTGCGAACACTGTCGCAGTTGATGGCGACAGCGTCGAGGTGAAGCGCGAAGTCGATGGCGGTCTTGAAACCGTCAAGCTGACACTGCCGGCGATTGTCACCACTGACCTGCGTCTCAACGAGCCGCGCTACGCTTCGCTGCCAAACATCATGAAGGCGAAGAAGAAGCCGCTCGACAGCAAAACCCCAGCCGATTTCGGTGTCGATGTGGCCCCACGCCTCACGACCACCAATGTCGCTGAGCCTCCCGTTCGTCAGGCCGGTGAAAAGGTCGCCGACGTCGATGCGCTGGTTGAAAAGATCAAGGCTCTGGGCATCGCGTGAAGCGCGCGCCTGAGCAGGATAAGGAACAAAGACCATGAACACTCTGGTTCTCGTCGAACACGACAATTCATCCGTCAATGACGCCACACTGGCTGTCGTCACCGCCGCTGGCAAGCTGGGCGATGTGACCGCGCTGGTCGCGGGCCACAATTGCGGCGCCGTTGCTGATGGCGCTGCGCAGATCGCCGGCGTTTCAAAAGTGCTGAAGGCGGATGATGCCGCTTACGCCAATGGCCTCGCTGAAAACGTTGCACCGTTGGTCGCTGGCCTGATGGAAGGCTATGACGCTTTCCTCGCCCCGGCGACGACGAGCGGTAAGAACATCGCTCCACGCGTTGCTGCGCATCTTGATGTGATGCAAATCTCCGACATTCTCTCGGTCGAAGGCGGCAAGACCTTCACCCGTCCGATTTATGCCGGCAATGCCATCGCCACTGTCGAGAGCGCCGATCCCAAGCTGGTGATCACCGTTCGCGGCACGGCCTTTGACAAGGCAGAGACCAGCGGCGGATCAGCCTCGGTTGAAGACGCAAGCGGCCCTGGCGATGCGGGCATCTCCAGCTTTGTCAGCAGCGAAATCGCCGATGGCGGCGATCGTCCAGAACTCGCCAGCGCTGGCGTGATCGTTTCTGGCGGGCGCGCGCTGAAAGACAGCGAAACCTTCGAAAGCGTCATCACCCCGCTGGCTGATAAGCTGGGCGCGGCCATCGGTGCATCGCGCGCGGCGGTGGATGCGGGCTATGTTCCGAACGATTATCAAGTCGGCCAAACCGGCAAGATCGTCGCTCCAGAGGTCTATATCGCGATCGGTATCTCCGGCGCGATCCAGCACCTTGCGGGTATGAAAGACTCCAAAGTGATCATCGCGATCAACAAGGATGAAGATGCACCGATCTTCCAAGTGTCGGACATCGGTCTGGTCGCCGATCTGTTCAATGCAGTGCCGGAGTTGACGCAAAAGCTCGGCTAAACGGTCGCCCTACATAAAGACTTAAGGTTGAAGCTGACCTCCGTCCCGTTACTGTGGGGCGGAGGTTTTGCTTTGTGGGGGCATATATGCGGTTAGGATTGAAAGTGTTGGTGGCGGCCGCTTTGGGTATCGGCGCCGCGAGTCCAGCGTATGCCAAGGCAAAGCCGGTCGTGCTTGAGCCAAGTTCCAAATGGAATGTTGATTTTGCCGCCGAGAAATGCCGCCTTGCCCGCATGTTTGGCCATGGGGAGAACCGCCATGTCCTGTTCTTTGAGCAATGGGGACCGAAGGCGACCTTTGGCTTCACCGCATCAGGACCCGGCTTTGATCGTTTCCGTGCCTATAAGCCTGTCGATGTGAAATTCTCCAACGCCCAAGAGCCGCGTGAAACGCAGCCATTCATGGGCACAATCGAGAGCGTGGGCGACGCTATCATCTACTCCACGATGACACTTGAAGACCAAGATCAAGGCTACATGCTTGGCATCCTCCCACAGTTAACCACTGAAAAAGCAAGCTCCGTCGAATTCGTGGAGTTCAAGCAACGTAACCGAAGCGTGATGTTCAAAACGGGCGAACTCGGTGAAGTCTTCAAAGTGCTCAACCAGTGCACGCAAAGTCTTGTCAGCGAATGGGGACTGGACGTCGAAAAGCATAAGAGCGCTACAAAGGCCCTGAATGGATAAACGAAGATGCGGTTGTTCGGAGAATTGCCGATAATTATCCAAGAACAGCGTTGCGCAAAGGCGAGCAAGGCATTGTCCGACTGCGTGTAAATGTTGACCGTAGCGGGAGCGTAACCAGTTGTGTCATCAACGAGACGACGCTCAACAAATCACTCGAATCCCCCGCATGCAAAGAGATGACCAAAGCGCGTTTTGAGCCGGCCTTAGATGCCAATGGTGCACCGATGGCATCGTACTATCTGACTTCGATCACATACAAAGTGAACAACTAAACCGCACCGTTCGATACGATCTGCTCCCGCCGCTTAGCAGGCGCCCTGCGGGAGCCGTGCGTGCGCTTCGCTTTGGTCGCGGTAACATCGGCCAATCGGCGCGCGCTCGCCAGCGCGGCCTCCGCATCGCCAGCGACCAGAGCCGCGGCGCAGGCTGCGCATTCTTTCTGCGACTGGTGAGTGCGATCCTGCGCTACAACCTCGCTAAGGGCGGCAAACAACTGGAAACGCCCAAGCTCAAAGGCTTGCGGCGTCGTGCAAGCCTCTAACGTCGCATAATACAGCGCATCCGCACTGCTGGAGCGTTCACGCTGACTGCGCCACAGCGCCCGGCCGGTGAGCACATAAGCACCTGATCCAACCTCAAGCTGGCACGCCCGCTGCGCAGTCACCAAAGCGCCATTGATCACCGCCTGCGCTCCGGCGGCGAGGGAGATCGTTTTTGGGGCAGGTGCTGGTTCTTGGATAGGCATGCACTGCTGCTAACGCCTATTGCCAAACTGAGAACTGCGAGGGGCCTGCGTAATTCCCCGCAGGAGGCAAAGTTCTTCTTACATAAAGCCGATGATGAAATGGATCGTCATACCGACCAGCCCACCCACCAAAGTGCCGTTGATGCGGATGAACTGAAGATCGCGCCCGACCGCGCTTTCGATCCGCCCGGTAATCGTTGTCGCATCCCAGCGTTTCACCGTGTCAGACACCAGAGTCACAATTTCACCGCCATAGCGGGTCGCAACGCCCACCAGAGTGCGCCGCGCGAAACGATTGATCTGAAGTTGTAAGCGCTCATCCTGTTTAAGTGCGCTGCCAAGCTCGGACAGGCCTTTACGCATTTCATTGCCAAGTTCGCTGTCTGCTTCACGCGCGCGGCGGATAAGTGACCTGCGGATGCGTTCCCACACGCCCATCCACCATTCGGCCACCGCCGGATTTTCGATGAGGTCGCGCTTCATGCTCTCGACCCGCTCACGGGTGTCGGGATCATGCTGCAAGTCTTGCGAAAGCTTCGCCAGCCCCTCTTCAATCTTACTGCGCAGTGGGTGCTCGGGATCGACCAGAACCTCCGCCAGCAGTTTATAGAGACCATCCAGCACAGAGCCAGAAATACGCTCATCAAGGCCGGTCCAGCGCAGCACCGCATTGGCGCGGGCATGGATCACCTCGCGCACCGTCTCTTCATTATCCTCCAGCGTCAGACCCGCCCATCGGATAAAGCCATCCATCAAAGGCATGTGGCGTCCATCGGCGATTGCGCTTTCGAGCATTCGGCCCACTAGCGGCGAGACATCAATCTTGGCAAATTGGTTGCCGAGCCCGCTACGCACTTGATTGCCGAGCCGATCGGGATCGAGCGATTCGAGCACTTCAGCCAGCAATTCCGCCGCACCGCCAGTAATGCGAGAGCGCGGATCAGGGCCGTCCTCCGTGCGCGCCGGAGCCACCAGGAAATCGCCCACAGCCCGCGCGACATTCATGCCCGCCATGCGCCGCGCAACAACCGCCGGGGTCAGGAAATTCTCCTGGAGAAACTGCGCCATAGTGTCGGCGATGCGGTCTTTGTTTTCAGGGATAATCGCCGTGTGCGGGATCGGCAGGCCTAACGGGTGGCGAAACAGAGCGGTGACCGCGAACCAATCGGCCAAGCCGCCGACCATTGCCGCTTCAGCAAAGGCATTCACATAGCCCCATGCCGGATGCAGTTCGACATAGGGATGCGTCGTAAAAAACAGCAGCGCCATCGCCGCAAGCAGCCCGGTCGCTGTCCAGCGCATACGCCGCGCACGGTCCTCCGCCAGCGCTTCACCGCCGAACTTTAGTGGAATTGGCTGAGCATCAGACATGGCCGCGTGCCTAGCATGCCGCTGGGATTTGCGGGACATTGGCTGGCACTAGCGCGAGATCACTCACTCGGCAGGCTCTGCCCCGGGCGGCAAGCGGGTTGCCGGAGTAGCCGAAGGCTTAGGCTCGCCGCCGGCATCAGACACTTCCGGCACCGCTTGGGTGTTGCTGCTATCTTCATCCCCGGGACGATAGGTAAGGAAGCGTTGGCGCATCCAAGGGCCGGCGCGGCGCTCAAAGCTATCAGCCAGACTGAAGCCTGCCGGGACGATCAGCAAAGTCAGGACCGTGGACAGGATCAGGCCGCCAATCACCACAACGCCCATGGGTTGGCGCCATGCGCCATCACCCGACAGCGACAGGGCCGTTGGCACCATGCCAGCGGTCATTGCGACTGTCGTCATCACAATCGGCTGCGCACGCTTATGGCCCGCTTCCATGATCGCTTTGAATTGATCGGTGCCGTCGGCCATTTCCTCAATCGCAAAGTCTATCAAGAGAATCGAGTTTTTCGACACAATTCCAAGCAAGAGCAGGATGCCGATCATCACCGGCATAGAGAGCGGCTGACCCACGATCCAAACGAGGAAAATTCCGCCCAATGGCGCAAGGGCCAGTGATGTCATATTCACCAGCGGGCTCATCAAACGTTTATACAGCAGGACCAGAACCGCAAAGACAAGCAGAACGCCCGCGAGGATTGCTGTGCTGAAGTTCTCAGCGAGTTCGTTCTCAACATCTGCTGCGCCAATGGAATCGCGGATGACGCCAGTTGGCAAGTCAAGCAGGGTTGGCAGCTGTTCAATCTGCGCATTCACATCGCCGCGTAGAAAGCCAGAGGCCAAGTCAGCACCGATGAAAACACGGCGATTCTGATTGTAGCGTTGAATAGAGGTTGGCCCCGAACCAAACGAGATATCAGCAATAGTGCCAAGCGGCACCGATCCGCCGCTCGCTGTCGGAACAGGCAGGTTTTCAAGTGTTGTCAAATCTTCGCGGGAAGAGGCCGGCAATCGAACCGAAATCGGCACTTGGCGATCAGACAGTGAGAACTTCGCGGAGTTCTGCTCAATCTCGCCCATCGTTGCAATTCGGATGGTCTGGCTGAGTGCAACGGTTGATACACCGAGATCCGCAAGCAGTTCCTGGCGCGGACGGATGATAATTTCCGGGCGAGGGATGTCAGCACTGATACGCGGAGCAACGACCGAGTCGAGCTTTTGCATATCCTCGACGACCTGCGCAGCAGTGGCATTGAGCAAGGCCGGGTCAGAACCCGCCAACATAATGGTGAAGTCGCGGCCGCTGCCGCCGCCACCGGGCCCATTATCGTTTTGGAAGCGCACACGCGCATCCGCAATACGGGCAAGCTCGGGAGCCAGGTCGCGGGTGAATTCGACCGAGGTTTTTGAGCGATCATCCTTCAGGGTGACGAACATAGTCGCCTCGCCTTCGCGCACCCGCTCCAGCGCCAGCTCCACATCATCTTGCGCATAAAGCAAGGCGGAAACCTGGTCGGTTACGCGTTCGGTATCCGCCAGCGTCGTGCCTGGGACCATTTCGATCTCAACCCGAACGTTCTCGTCATCAATGTCTGGAAACGCCTGAAACGGTGTTTGTTGCATCAACAAAACCGTCAACAGAAGGGCAAAGTATCCAACACCGAGCATCCAAACTCTGTGGTCAAAGAAGCGCGCAGTCATGTATTTTACGCTGTGCGAGAACTGTCCGCTGCTAACGCGGCTGAGCAATTGAATACATTTGAAAACCAGCCAACCGGCGAAGAAGCCGACCGCAAGTCCCAGGGTAAGGAACAGCAGTTCAAAGACCTTCGAAACCAGCCCGAATGCGAAGGAGTTTGGATCGCTGGAAACGAGCGCGCCAACCTTGGCAGGAATGTCGAGGCCCGAGACGATGCTAAAGCTCATGAACAAACCGGCCGCCGACGCTGCAAGCAGTGCAAAGACGGTGAGTAGCAAGGAGAGAACATAGAGCCAGCGATAACGCGGGGCGTCCACACCCTCGCGGCGCTCCAGCATCTTGGTCTTATCAAGCGACCAGTTGAGGACCCGCATATAGCGGTCCATCCACTTGCCTTCGCCATGCGCAGCGTGCCCTTCTGCGCGCAGGAAGTAGGCAGCAAGCATCGGCGTGATCATCCGCGCCACAGCAAGACTCATCAAAACCGCGATCACGACCGTCAGGCCGAAGTTTTTGAAGAACTGCCCCGTAATGCCCGGCATCAAGCCGACGGGGAAGAACACCGCAATGATGCAAAAGCTGGTCGCGACAACCGGCAGGCCAATTTCATCCGCCGCGTCTATTGATGCCTCATAGGCGGATTTGCCCATTCGCATGTGTCTGACGATGTTTTCAATTTCAACAATGGCATCATCAACCAAGACCCCCGCGACTAGGCCCAGCGCCAGAAGTGACATTTGGTTGAGGTTGAAGCCGATCAGATCCATGAACCAGAAGGTTGGGATCGCCGATAGTGGGATCGCGATCGACGAAATCATCGTCGCGCGCCAATCGCGCAGGAAGAAGAACACCACGACAACAGCCAGTACAGCCCCCTCCACCATGGCAGAGATCGAGCTAGTGTATTGGTCCTTCGTGTATTTGACGGTGTTGAACAGCGGGATGAATTTGACCCCTGGGTTCTCCGCCTCAATCTGATCGATAATAGTCAGCGCTTCTTCGTAGACGGTGACGTCTGATGCGCCCTTCGCACGCGACATGAAGAAGTTCACCACCTCTTTATCACGGACTTTGCTGATCGAAGTGCGTTCGGAAAAGCCATCGCGAACCCGGGCAACGTCGGCCAGCTTGATCGACGTGCCATTGTTCAGACGGATCTGGCGCTGCGACAATTCGAACGCGCTTTCGGTATTGCCCAATACGCGCACCGATTGCCGCGCGCCGCCAATCTCAGCCATGCCGCCAGCCGCATCAACATTGTCGAGACGTAGCACTTGGTTGATTTGGCTGGCTGTGACGCCGAGCGCGGACAGCCGCGCCGGATCAAGAATGACCTCAATTTCGCGGTTTACCCCGCCCCAGCGGCCAGCCTCAGCCATGCCTTCGACAGACAGCAATTGTTTTGAAACGGTGTCATCGATGAACCAGCTGAGCTGTTCAATCGTCATATCGTCCGCTTCAACGGCGTAAATGCCGAGGAAACCGCCGGCAATGTCGACCTTGCTAACCCGCGGTTCTAAAATCCCATCGGGCAGGTTCCCGCGCGTGCTATCGACCGCATTTTTAACCTCAGCAACGGCCACATTGGGGTCAATGCCTAGCTCAAACTCGACAAAAGTGTTTGAGCTGCCCTCACGCGCGGTCGAAGAAATGTTGCGAACGCCACTAAGCGAACGCACAGCCGATTCGACTTGCTGGGTGATTTGGTTTTCGATCTCAGTCGGGGCCGCGCCGGGCTGAGAAATGGTGACGTTCACACCCGGAAACTCAATATCCGGGTTGTTCACCACATCCATTTTGTTGAAGCTGAGCAGGCCCGCCAAGAACATTGCGGTGAACGCAACCAGCGGGATCACTGGATTGCGGATTGACCAAGCAGAGATGTTCCGAAAACCCATGGCTATTAGCTATCCTCTAGCATTTTGGGCGAGACCGCTTCGCCTTCGGTCAGAAAGCCGCCGGCGCGCAGCACAATCTGCTCGCTGCCATTCAACCCTTCAGTCACGACGATGCCATCAGGCGTAACCATGCCGGTCTTGATCGCGCGCCGCTCCGCCTTCTTCTCGTCACTGACGATGTAGACATAGCTGCCTTCGCTATCGGCCAAGACAGAGCTCTCTGGCAAAATCGTGGCGACTACAGTGCCACTTTTGATTTCCGCCGTGGCAAAGCCGCCAGGCCGCAATTCCGGCGCATAAGACAGCGCAACGCGCGCGATGCCTTGGCGGTTTTGCGGATCGATAACCGGGGAGACTTGCCACACTTGACCCGTGAAACTCTTGCTCGATCCGGTTGGAACAACAGTGGCCGCTACGCCCTGACCCAAAACTGCGATTTGTTCCTGACTCAGCTGAGCGAGCATTTCCATCTCGCCGCCACGCGCGATCCGGAACAGGCTTGGCGTGCCAGCAGAAACCGTTTGTCCCGGTTCAACATTGCGCTCAAGCAGCAGGCCCGCCGCCGGAGCGACGATATTGAGACGCGCGGCCCGCGCGCGCAGCTCGCGCAATTGCGCCTCAGCCACTTGAACCCTGGCATTTGCAGAATCGCGGGTTGCGGTAAGGCGATCTACGTCAGCCTTCGAAACAAATCCGCGCTCAACCAATTGCAACGCGCGGTCGAGATTGGCCTGGGCCAATTGCGCATCTGCCTTGGCAACGCCGATCTGGGCCGATTGCGCCTGAGCCTGCTGTGATTGGACCGAACGATCGATCACGGCCAGCACCTGGCCCTGACGCACCCAATCACCCGCATCCACTGGAACGGAGACAACTCGGCCGCCTTCGCCAACCACACCAACCGGCATCTCGCGCCGCGCGGCCAAAGTGCCGGGCGCAGAGATCACACCTTCTACAGTGGTTTTGCCCGGGGCAACCACGGTTACGACCGGCGCCTGAGCATTGTCATCGCCAGCTCCAACACCGTCATCAGAGGTCAGCACTACATAGGCGGCAATGGCCAGTAGCAAGCCAATGATCCCGATCCCGATCAGCACCACTGGGCGCGACACGCGCGACTTATCCGCAGCGGCGCCAGACAAGTCCGTCGGCACGCTATCGGCAGCCTCTGCAGTGATGGAACTTTCGTAATTCATGGCTAAACCTCAAGTGTATCGCACAGGTGTGTTATACTCATAAGTCACCTTGTGCAATCCCTCATACGCCGCTGTAAGCCATCGGGCAATGCGCGGTTCGACTGATGACTTTGAGCATAGACGAGCGGCATGACGCATAAGTTCCTAAGCACACACGAAAAAGAGCGGGGCAGCCACCACTACCCCGCTCCAATAATGCTAATTGACCGTGGCTCTTTTAGCGCACGCTGCCACGCTTGATCAGGTTAACAATGCCGAGCAGCACGACGGCGCCGACAACAGCAACGCCCAAACCGATCAATGAGAACTCTTGTACGCTACCGCTAATGCCCAAAAGCGGGCCAACGATTGCATTGCCGACCACCGAGCCAACACAGCCCACGACAATGTTCCAAAAGATGCCCATCGAAGCATCGCGGTTCATAACCAAGCTAGCGAGCCAACCGGCCACGCCGCCGACGATAAGAGCAATAATCCAACCCATAATGATCCCTCCTGAGGTTTTCTTTATCAGCAGCGATCCGGCCAAGGCGCGAATCCACTGCGTCCCGCGCTATTTAAAGCGCGAGAACGACAGGATGTTAGGAGGTTTTACAAGTTTGTGCGAATCTGGCCCCGGAAAAGGCTCAGGAGCGCGCGTCTAAAGTGTCAGTATTTAAGCTGACGCTCGTAGAGGTCGCGGTAATGCTGAATGCGGGTCACCCGCAGGCCTTGCATGCCCGAACGATCAACCGCGCGCTGCCAAGATGCGAACTCTTCCAGAGTCAGCCCATAGCGCTCCAGCACTTCGTCAATGGTCAAGAGACCGCCGTTAACTGCAGCCACGACTTCAGCCTTGCGACGCACAACCCAACGCTTCGTTTTGGGCGAAGGCAAGTCATCAATTGTCAATGGTTCACCAAGTGGACCAATGACCTGCGCGGGGCGGATGTCCTGATTTTCAATCATTTATAGTCTCTCGATCGCCTCTTACCGCGTTCTCTTCGTGTTGAAGCCTTATAGTGGCTGAGGCTTTGCAACCCTCTAAATCAATAGGGTTAACGGGCCGTTCGCTTTCTCCAATCGCAGCAAAATAACTTGCTGCCGCATCTCCAAAGCTCGCGACGCTAACAGATCCATGAACCGCATCACGGCGCAATACGGCGCGAAGGTCATGCGCTGCGTTGATCCGTGCGGTCAGTTCATTCCATCCGATTGCACGCAGAGCATCGCCAGCCCGATCATCGTCCATGCCATTGGCACCGGCGTCGATCAGGGTCAGCGATGTCGGCACGGCGATGCCAGCTGCGGCCAGCTCGGCCTGCATCTGAGCGCTGTGAATCGGTGAAACGTTTTCGAACATTCGCTCATCTCTAAGGCAAGCATGTCAACATGAGGTAAAACTCACATTTACCTGCTCTTAGGACTATTGGCGGGTGCGCGTTCAAGTATTCGCAAGTTCTCGCGGTGCGCGTTTCAGCCCGTCGCCCGGCCCTGGAGCGGGTCTCGCAAAGCACTGGAACCCGCAGCAAAGCGGGTGTAAAGGCGCCCTCTGCAATGACTGAAAACACAATTCTTGATGCCAGCCCGGTCTTCGGGCTCGATAGCGCCGCCCTGTTCGACTTGCCGAAACCAGCGAGCGAATCGCGCATCGTCGTGGCGATGAGCGGAGGGGTCGATTCCTCTGTGGTCGCGGCATTGGCCGCGGATACAGGCGCGGAAGTGATTGGGATCACACTGCAGCTTTATGATTATGGCGCTGCGACGGGCCGCAAAGGCGCATGCTGCGCTGGTGATGACATTCAAGATGCCCGAGCGGTGTGCGACCGTCTGGGCATTGCCCATTACGTATTCGATCATGAAAGCGCCTTTCGCGAAGACGTCGTCGAGCAGTTCGCCGATGAATATCTGGCAGGCCGCACACCGGTACCCTGCATCCGTTGCAATATGGGGCCCAAATTCACCGATCTGTTTCGCATGGCGCGCGAGCTGGGCGCTGACTGCCTCGCCACCGGTCACTATGTCCGGCGGGTAATGGAAGGCGGCGGGCCGGAGCTTTACCGTGCAGTCGATCCTTCACGCGATCAATCCTATTTCCTCTATGCGACCACGCAGGAGCAATTGGACTATATCCGTTTTCCGCTGGGCGGCCTGCCCAAGACGCAGGTGCGCGAGCTTGCGGAAGCGGCGGCATTGCGCAATGCGGCGAAGCCTGACAGCCAAGACATCTGCTTCGTCCCGGATGGCAATTACGCCAAGATCGTGAAATCGCTGCGGCCAGAAGGCGGCATCCCGGGCGGCATCGTGCACGCGCAAACTGGCGAGACACTGGGCATGCACAAGGGGATCGTCCATTTCACTGTTGGCCAGCGCAAGGGGCTGGATATCGGCGGACAGCCAGAGCCGCTCTATGTCGTTGGCCTGGACGCTGACAGCCGCGAAGTCCGCGTCGGCCCGAAAGTCATGCTGGCGGTGAGCGAGGCAAAGGTCATTGAGACCAACCGGATTGGCCCGCTGCCAGACGCTCCGCTGACCGCGAAGGTGCGCAGCCTTGCCAAACCTGTGCCGATTGAGCTGATCGGTGAGCTGGGCGATGGCGCGATCTGCTCCATCCGATTTGCCGAGCCAGAATTTGGCGTCGCGCCCGGCCAGGCCGCCGTGATCTATTGCGGAGAGCGAGTGGTCGGCGGCGGCTGGATTGATGGGACAACCGCGGCAGCTTAGAATTAGGTGAGCTGCTTTCAGCCCTCCCACTTCTCCAACACACAACCATAGCCTTCGCGGTGGGTCGCGGTTGCATCGGTGATCAATGGGAAGCGCGCGGTTACGCTTTTCACCTCAACATTATCGACCAGAGTGATCAGCTCCATCCCGGCAAGCTTGTCTTTCTTGCAATCCTCCAGGCTGCGCCCCGCCACAAAACGGCATGAGCAGGCAATCCGTGCAGCGTAGGTCGTACCGGCGTTCGCATAACCGCGCACCGGCTCGCGATAGACCCATGAAGTGACGGCCAAAGCGACAATGATGAGGAGGAAAAGCCACAGTCCCACTCGCGATGTTCGCTTGGCGCGCGGGCGCGTTGAATTTGCCATTGCTAAACCGTGATCCTTGGGGAATTGAGTGTCAAATGTCTGTGCGTCACATCCCCTCTAACGCTGCTCTTGCGCTTCTGTCAGCCCCTTTGATGCTGCTTTCTGCATGCGGCGACGCTCCGCCAGCTGGCCCCGCACCGCTCAGCGACGAGGCCCTGGCCGCAGTCACTGAGCAAGCTGGTGCCCCGCGCGAAGAGCTAGCCCGCGAGGTCGACGAATTGTTCAATGCCGAAGGGATCGGCGAGACCCGCGCCGTCGTAGTTATGGCGGATGGAGAGCTCGCCGCAGAGCGCTATGGCGAGGGTTACGATGCAGAAACCCGGCATATCAGCTGGTCCATGGCCAAGACTGTAACAGCAGTAATGGTCGGCATGCTGGTTGCAGATGGGCGTTTGCGCCTGGACGAGGCCGCGCCTGTGCCCATGTGGCAGCGCCCCGGCGATCCGCGCGCAGAGATCACCTTGCGGCAATTGCTCCAGATGCGCAGCGGACTGCGCCATACTGAGGCTGGCGATCCGCCGTACGAATCCTCTGAGGTGCGCATGCTGTTCCTCGATGGACGCGACGACATGGCGCGCTGGGCGAAGGAGCAACCGCTTGAGGCGGAGCCGGGCGAGACCTTCGAATATTCCTCCAACACCACCGTGATCCTCGCCGATATCGCGACCCGCGCGCTGACCGAGAGCGATGATCCAGATATGCGGCGCAAGGCAGTGAGCGAGTATTTGAGTGAGCGTTTGTTTGACCCGCTCGGCATGGACTCAATGGTGCTGGAGTTTGACGCCTCTGGCACGATGATCGGCGGCAGCCTGATGCATGCCACCGCGCGCGATTGGGCCAAGTTTGGCGAGTTCCTGCGCGCCAAGGGCCGCGCGCCCAATGGCGAGCGCTTGATCCCGCGCCGCTATGTCGAGGCGATGGTCACCCCTAGCCCAGCGAGCCCGCATTACGGCCTGCAAACCTGGCTCAACCGCCCGATGGGCGATGCAAGCGGCGGCCTTCCCCATCCGCTGTTTCCAGACCGCGCGCCCGCTAGCCTGTTTTCGCTGATCGGGCATATGGGCCAATATGTACTTGTATCACCGGAGCAACGAGTGACTCTGGTCCGCCTCGGCCATTCCACATCGGAGGAACGCCCGCCGATGCTTGAACAAGCCGCCGATGTGCTGGCATTGTATCCCGTGCGTTAGTCACGCTGGCCTAGGTAGCGGGTGGCACAACACGCGGACAAGACACTCAAACGTAGAACACACCCTCCGCCACGGTTACGCATGGCCCACCCAGCCAGACACGCTCCCCATCAAGCCGACAAGTTAGGTCACCGCCGCGCTCCGATGCCTGATGCGCGGTGAAGCTGTCGCGGCCCAACCGCTCGGCCCAGAACGGCGTCAGCGCTGCGTGAGCCGAGCCGGTTACGCTGTCCTCATCCACGCCTGCACCGGGCACAAACACCCGGCTCACAATGTCGCTGTTGTCGCCCGGCGCTGTGCAATCGAACTGGTCCACGCCCAGAGCGCCTAACGCTTTCAGGTCAGGCTTCAGTGCTCGGACCTGCGCTTCATTTTCATAGAGGAAGATATTGTAAAGCGTGTCATTACGATGGACGAGCAGCGGCTCTGCGCCGAGCATCCTGACCGCCTCCGGATGCGGACGAGGCTCGGTCCGGATCGCGGGTAGCGCCACTTCGTAGCCCTCGCCTGCCCGCTTAACCTCAAGAATGCCTGACTTGCGCGTGCGGAAGGTGACGGCATCGCGCCCGCCGTTCTCGCCTCCCCATTCGTGATGAGACAGCAGCACGTGACCAGCCGCCAAGGTCGCGTGGCCGCACAGCGCGATCTCATAGGTTGGCGTGCACCAGCGCAGCTCCCAATCTGCTTCACCAGTCTCATCGCGCACCACAAAGGCGGTTTCCGCGAACATGTTCTCACCGCCAATTTTGACGAGCACATCATCCGGCAGCCACTCATCCAGAACCATGACCGCAGCCTGATTGCCGCCAAAGGCGTCAGCTGCGAAGGCGTCAACATGCCAATAGGGTATTGTCTGCGTCATTACGTGGCCCCTTACGGATAGAGCAGTGTGTCGGACCAGCCGCCCGCTGGCATGCGCTCAAACAGGCGGCGGTCATGCAGGCGATTGTCGCGGTCGAGCCAGAACTCAATCCGGCTGGGCACCAGCGTAAAGCCAGTCCAATGCGCCGGACGCGGCACTATTCCGTCTGCCTCGTGCTCCTCGCGCAATTGCTCAACACGATCAACATAGGCCTGCCTATTGGCGAGCGGGCGTGACTGCTCACTGGCGGCAGAGCCAACCTGGCTCTTGAACGGGCGCGAGTGGAAGTAGGCATCGGCGCGCTCAGGCGTCACCTCGTAAAGGCGCCCTTCGATACGGATTTGGCGGCGCTGGCTCTTCCAATGAAACAGCATGCTCGCCTGAGCATTGGCGAGAATTTCGCTGCCTTTTCGGCTTTGTGTATTGGTGTAGAAGGTGAAGCCGCCGCCTCCGATCTCGGCCGGTGCGTCCTGCGGCCCATGCTCTTTCAGCAAGACCATCCGGACCGACGGCGCGGCATTAGCGCTCGCAGTCGCTATTGCCACCGCATTGGGATCGTTCGGCTCGCTCGCTTTGGCAAGCGCAAACCACTCGTCGAACAGGGCGTAGGGATCCGCGCCAGAGGGGATCGCGCTATCCGCCAATTGCGCTGCATTCAAAGCCATATCACTCATTGCACTTCCCACTCGCTTCACCGCACCTCAGCCACGCTTGGAACACCTGGAACACTGTCCAGAGGCAAAAACCTCTCGGCCTCGTCAGTCTAGAAACAGTACCACTTCGCATGGCAATCATGTGGGATGTTTGGGCCATCATGCAACGAGAATTACAGCCCCGCACGCAAGTAGGAAAGCGCAATGCCGCAAAGGCGCGAAACGCGCTTCTCATACGCAAATGAAAACGGCCCGACTTCCGCAATGGAGGCCGGGCCGACAATCTTTAAAACGCTAAAGCGTGTTATGGACTAACTGGCGCATCATCGTCGTCAGCAAAGGCGAAAACACCAATTGCGATGATACCAGCAATCAAGCCAGCAGCCACAATACCAGCGCTGCCGCCTCCCAGTTCGCTTTCAGCTTCTACCGGTGCAGCAACCTGGGCCATCACTGGTGCGCTTGCCAGGCCGAGAACAGCCAAAGTTGCAAAAACATTCTTCTTAATCATCTGAGTGACCCTTATTTAGAAATAACAAAACCGCTATTGTGCAGCTTACATTACAATATAGTGAATGGTGGTTAACATTCACTTGGTCGACGCGTTTTCTATTGCCTTTCATCGCAATAAATACACGGCCCAGTGAAATTCAGAACTTACATCAAAAAGGTAGGCCAAGCGCCATGCGCCTCTGGCATCACTCAGGACAAGCGCACGTGCACGCTTGCGCCGGGGGACTGTTACACTTAGCTAATACGCGATGGCTGACCCGTATAGCACCCTTGGCATTGCCCGCACCGCCTCCGAAAAGGAGATAAAGAGCGCATATCGCAAGCTCGCCAAAGAACTTCATCCTGACCGCAACAAGGACAATCCCAAAGCCTCGGAGCGCTTTTCCGATGCGACCAAGGCGTATGATCTGCTGTCTGACAGCGCCAAACGTGCCCAGTTTGATCGCGGCGAAATTGATATGGAGGGCAACCCCACAAACCCCTTTGGCGGGTTCAGTGGCGGCCCAGGAGGCGGATTTGGCGGCGGCGCACGGCGCAGCTACAGTGCGGATGACCTTGGCGGGTTCAGCCCAGACGATATGGACCTTGGCGATCTGTTCGAAGGCCTGTTTGGCGGCGGAAAGCCACGCGGCGGACCGAGAGGCGGAATGGGCGGCGGGCAAAGGCGTGGCGGATTTGGCGCACGCCCCACGCCTCCACCTAAAAAAGGCGCAGACATTCAATATCGCTTGGCTGTTCCTTTCATTGATGCCGCCGCGGGCGTGGACCAACGCATCACTCTGGCCGATGGCAAGACGATTGATCTGAAATTGCCCGCTGGCGTCGAAGACGGCACACAGATGCGCCTGAGGGGCAAGGGTCACGATGGCCCTGGTGGCAAAGGCGACGGTCTGGTGATTGTCGAGGTCGGCAGCCACCCGTTCTTCTGCCGCGATGGCGATCATATCCGCATGGACTTGCCGCTTACTCTGGATGAGGCGATCCGCGGCGCAAAGGTCAAATGCCCGACGGTCGATGGTCCGGTGATGCTGACCATTAAGCCAGGCACCAATGGCGGCACAATTATGCGATTGGGCGGTAAAGGCTGGACCAAAAAAGGCGGTAAGCGCGGCGATCAATTGGTGACGCTGGAGATCCAATTGCCCGAAGATCTTGATGCCCTGTCCGACAAGATCGGCGATTGGAGCGATCCAGACAAACCGCGTGAGAAATTTGGCCTGTGATCATTAGGTCGTAAACTCATGCGCGCGCAGTCAGGCCTCCCCGATCACAACATACGCGAGGTACGCTCGCTCTCTCCAGAGGCGCGCCGCGCCTGCCTCAACGCGCAGACTGACACTCAAGGGCTGATGAGCACTGACGAAGGACCTCTATCAGTGCGCGGCAAAGTATTGGGCGTGCTTGGTCCGGGCTCACGCGCATTCACAGTCGTGAAACGGACCGTAATCGGCACATATAATGATGGCTTTATCCACGCCGGGAATCTTGCCTATCTGTCCATGCTGGCCATTTTCCCGTTCTTTATCCTTGGCGCGGCTTTGTTTGAGCTGGTTGGCGGCGAGGGAAACAGCGCTGGGTTGATCGCAACCGTCCTTAACGCGATGCCGCCGATCGTCGCTGACACTATCGCGCCGGTCGCCAACAATACGATGGGCGCGCGCAGCGGCTGGTTGTTGTGGATTGGCGCCGGGATTGCGCTGTGGACGGTATCCAGCCTGGTTGAAACCATTCGCGACATTCTGCGCCGCGCCTATGGCACGGTCGCCAGCCATGCATTTTGGAAATACCGCCTGCTGTCCGCCGGATTGATACTGGGCGCGGTCGTGCTGCTGATGGTTTCGCTCTTTGCGCAGGTCGCAATTGGCGCGGCCCAACAGGTGATCGATGCGCGCTTCCCGCAATTGACCGAGGCGGTGGGCACTTTGCGCCTGTCGCGCATTATCCCGGCCTTTGGCCTGTTCGGCTCGCTCTATTTGCTGTTCTACACGCTGACCCCGGCCGCCTACCGCACAAAGGCGTATCCAAAATGGCCCGGCGCTTTGTTCACCGCTGCCTGGTGGCTGGGCGTCTCCAGCGCGCTGCCACCGATCCTACGCAGCTTTTTCACCTACAATCTCACCTACGGCAGTTTTGCCGGGATCATGATCGCGCTTTTCTTTTTCTGGCTGGTGGGGCTAGGGCTGGTGATCGGCGCGGAATTGAATGCTGCCCTCGCAGAGCCTGACAGTGACAGCAGGCCTGTGGGCGAAGACGGCGGCGCGCAAGACGCAGTTAAAGAGTGACGAGGAGGATGCGATGGGAACGGCTGGTCAGGGTCTGATGCAGGGCAAGCGCGGGCTGATTATGGGCCTGGCGAATGACAAGTCGATTGCCTGGGGCATTGCCAAGCAACTGGCTGAGCAAGGCGCTGAGCTGGCATTTTCCTATCAGGGTGATGCGCTGGCAAAACGCGTTATACCGCTCGCTGAACAGCTCGGCAGCGACTTTGTGTTTGAGTGCGATGTGTCGGATATGGCCTCGCTCGATAACGCCTTCGACACACTCAAACAGCGCTGGGACACGCTGGATTTCGTGGTGCATGCAATCGGCTTTTCCGACAAATCGGAACTGCGCGGCAAATATGTCGACACCAGCCTCGATAACTTCCTGATGACGATGAACATCTCGGCCTATTCACTGGTCGCCGTTACCAAGCGCGCGGCAGAAATGATGCCACCATTGCAAGAGGACGGCTCTGGGGGCGGCAGTATTCTGACGCTGACGTATTATGGCGCGGAAAAGGTCATCCCGCATTACAACGTGATGGGCGTGGCCAAGGCGGCGCTGGAGACCAGCGTGCAATATCTCGCCAATGATCTGGGGCCAGCCGGCATCCGGGTGAACGCGATCAGTGCGGGACCGATTAAAACGCTGGCTGCAAGCGGGATTGGTGATTTCCGCTATATCCTTAAATGGAATGAGTATAATGCGCCGCTGCGCCGCAACGTCACCATCGACGAGGTTGGCGGATCAGCGCTCTATTTCCTGTCCGACCTATCCAGCGGCGTAACCGGCGAGGTCCAGCACGTGGACGCCGGCTATCACGTGGTCGGCATGAAACAAGAAGACGCGCCCGATATTACTGTGTCATGAGGCGAGCGGCAGGATAACGGCTACTACTGAGTGATCTCAATTGAGCGAATAGCAGCGTTAAGGGGGCTTCGGCCTGACCAAGCGCGTCCAACCAACGCAAGGGCAACATAGTCGCATCCTTCACCCAAAGCATTAATCTCGAACGTTTGCGGGCTATCGCCAAAGCGCTCGTCAAGAAAGGGCGTGGTTTCTCCGCTACAGATTAGTTGCAAACGGACGTCACGTGCCTGCTCTTTCTGTGCGACACGGTGATCAATTGTGATCGAAAACGGCGCGTCGGGCGCAGCCAATAGGCGCGTTGCCAAAGGTCCACCCCGGCCAGGTCGTGCAAACAGTTCAAGTTCTGCTTTATTGCGACTCAATTGGGCACGCAGCCCTGTTTTGTCTGTAAAACTCCAATCAAACGGCGCAAAATCCGCCCGCCAATCCAGTGTTCCAAGACTGGCCAGAGTGCTGTTTCGCCCAGTCGCAGCTTTCAGCACCTCTTGAGCGGCGGTCAAATCTCCAAGACCTGCCAATCCAAAGATCAACCGGCGGTCGAGGTTTTCATTTTCAACAGTGATCTGAGGCCGAAGCACAGCCACATTTGGTAGCAGCGTGGGCTGGGTGATAGCATACGACAGGAACCGCTCATGCCAGTCTGAGCTGCCATCCAACATTTCAGCAAACAGCGGAATAGTCTCGCCTTGTGCCAGCGCATCTCCAAGAATTGGAAAGAAACCCTCTCTCAGCTCTGGGTGAACCCGAAGTAGTTGATCAAGCGCATTGATGCTCCGGTCGTAATTATTGTTTGCTAACGCATCTTGAATTACCTGCGCCTGTAGAGATGCCTCGCGCCTGTTCATTTGGGCTGCAACCCTCAACATTTCACTACGTGCCTGGTCGTCTGTTTCAGCCATGATCAGGATTGCGAGTGCTCGCGGCGTCAAAACATCTGCGCGATAGGCAGCCAGAGCTTGCGGTGCAGCAGCAGTGGCGGCGGCTTGTGTCTCTGCCGGGTCAGTGATGCCGTTTTTGAAGGTTTGGAAAGCCAGTCTTTCAGCAGCCTGACCATTCGCTGAAAAGAGTTTCGTCGCTAATTCTGGGGAGGGTTTGGACAAGACACCGCTGACGGCCTGCAAAGCGAGCGCGAAAGCAAGCACGAGTGCGAGCGTTGAAACACCAACTAACTTGGGCCAGTCCTTCGCACTCATAAGCTGTTTGCCCATCAGGTTTTTTGGTCAGTATCTTCGGCTTCGTCAGCGCTACCGTAACCGTAACCGTAGCCATAACCGTAACCGTAGCCATAACCGTATGCCGCATTATTCTCATCAACTTTGGTAATCAACGCACCGTACACTTGTGCACCCGTGCGGCGTAGTCGATCGAGCGAACTTTCAATCGCACGCACCTTTACCCGGTCAGACTCGATGGCGTAGATTACGCCATCGACTGCGCGTGACAGTTCGATCGCATCGGCCAATGATAGCATCGGCGCCCCATCGACAATAATCTGATCGTAGAGTCCACGAGCTTCCTCTATCAATTGCTTCAGACGCGAACCGGCCAGTAATTCTACTGGATTTGGTGGCTTGTGACCAATTGGAACATAGTCGAAGCCAAAGTCTTCCAATCCGATAGCTTCCGATTCGATTGCCGCCTCATTGGTTAGCAAAGCTGCTAATCCACCTTTGCCATGGCCTATGACGCCAAGTGTATCTGCTAGTTTTGAATTCCGCAGATCGGCGTCAATAAGCAAAGTTCGCTTACCCAATTGCGCAAAGCTCGCAGCCAGAGCCGCTGAGGAAATACTCTTGCCCTCTGCAGGGACTGACGAGGTCAACATCAGAGCTCGCGGCGCGCCTTGCGGCGTTAAAAATGCAAGGTTTGTGCGTAAAGACTTGTACGCTTCGCTGAGCTCTGACGAACGCGATAAAATTTCACCAGCAATATCATCTGTACGGATCTTAGGGATGAGGCCCAGAGCTGGAATACCAAGAATGCGCTGCACATCTTGGGGATCCCGCAGAGTTTGGCTCAGTAGTACTCTGATATAAACAAGACCTGCCGCGATAACTAAACCCAAAAGTAGCGCGATGAAGGTATTCCGGATTGGCGAAGGCGCATACGGCTCCTCAGGAACGCCTGCCATGTCGATCAGCTTGATGTTGTTTTGACCGGCGCCCGATGCTTCGAGCTCTTTATAACGTTGGAGAAGAGCATCATACAACTGGCGGTTAGTCTCGACCTCACGTTTAAGGATGCCGTACTGTATGCCTTGATCTTGCTGACCAATGAAGCGTGATTTTGCACGATCCAACTGCGTTTTGAGATCATTCTCGCGAATAGTCGCGGCCTGCAAGACAGCGCGGGCATCAGACGAGATTGAGTTTTGGAGGGATAGTACCTCAGCCCTCTTTTCAATGACTGGCGGATAATCAGGACCAAAATTTGCTTCTAGTTTGGCCAACTCTGCCTCTGCTAGAACCTGGGCAGAATGCAATTGACTGCGAGGACCAAGGCCAGCATGGCCCCCGGAGGCGAGACCAGCCTGAGCTGAAATGCGATCAGCCGTTGCTTCCGCCAATGCTTCATTGAGCTTCGTTAAATTGGTGGCGACTAAAGTCCGGGCTGCAGTATCAGAACCTGCAGTCGAATCTACACCATCCAAGACAAGAATTTCATTGGCGTTGGCATAATCGACTAGTTCTTGCTCAGATACGGAGAGTCTTTCTCGCAACTCGTTGATTTGTGAACTTAGAAAGTCACGAGCTTCAATATTGGCACCAAATCGTTTCTCATAATTCGCGGCAATGTACTCCTGCGTCCAAAGGTTCGTAATGCGGGAAGACACCCTAGCTGAAGAACTAGAAAAACCAACGTCGACCAAACTCGACTGCGTGATTGGTTCAATACTGATCTGCCTAAGTAAAAGATCCTCTAGAGAAGTCTGAGAAATTCGATCTGTGCCCCCTAAGCCCACAGCATCCAAAAACTCCTCGTCACGTAGAAGGTTTCCAGCTTCCGCCACACGCACCGCCATAAAACGCGATTCAAGCAACTCATACTGTGTATTCAGATATTGCAGCTCTGAGACTCGGATATCACTCTCGATTGGATCGATATCTGTCACGTTCGCGGCGACTTGCGTGATTTCAATCCGAGCGTTAGCACGATAAAGCTCAGTTGATAGCAAAGTTACAACGAGTCCAGCTACCAGCGCAAGTGCGATAATCGCCGCAATCCAGTATTTTAATGCGCGCGCTTCAATCAGGTATCGTTCGAGGTCGAGATGGAAGCTATCCCTCTCCTCATAGGATTCTAACATGCCAGGTTCCGCACCACTCGCCACTGGAAATTTGGGATCGGCCATCGTATTCACGATCATCTCCCCAGTCGATCGATCACAATCGAGGCTGACGTGAGCAGCGGCACAAACTGTAGAATATTATCAAGTCGGCGCCTTGCTGGCGAATCCCCGACCATTATCACATCATCAGGAAAAATTGCTGGATCGGCGTAGTTGCCGCGCTGTATAGCGCCAACATTAAAAACACCGATGTAATCCTGCCCACCAACGGTACGCATTACAAGAACATCATCAAGTTTGGCATATTCGGCCAAACCCCCAGCCTGGTTTACAATTCTTAGCAAAGTCTGCTTACCTATCACAGGATAACTACCTGGCTTGCTTATTTGACCTCCAATAGAGGCTGAAGGAGGGGTGAACTCTTCGGGAATGACGCGGACCTGAGGGTCCCGCAAATACTGTCCACGCAATCCCTCTGCAATTAGGCTTGAAGCAGAGCTAGGCGACATCCCGCTTACGTCCAGCTTCCCAAGCAAAGGGAAATAGAGATTCCCTCGCTCATCAGTCAAAAAAACGCCACTTAAAGGTTCCGCACCAACCACTTCGATTTCAAGTTTTTCTTGCGGCCCGATTGTGTAAAATAAGCTAGCTGTTGGCACCGGCAGTTCTTCTAGTGCCGTAACCTCCACATCAGGTGCTGCACCGAAAGTTCGGTCAGTCGCACATCCAGCGAGCAGAAACATCGCGCCAAGCGCAACAGTGTGCCTGATAAAAAAAATCATAGTAACCTTTGAACCTTGAGCGGCAGCCATACCGCATTTCTGGACTCAACCAACTGTATTCTCGACTGCAGCTCGATTTCCAGCCTTATCTACTCACTCATAGAGCAGCAATAATTTTTACACACCCCTCTTTCGCTCCATAGCAAGGGATAATAGCAACCAAATCACGACAAACTGAAAGATCGGTGTGCGAAGCGGATAATCCACAAGAGACGCGACAGACAGAATGGAGAAAACAGAGCCCCAGAAAACAAAAGCCTCGAATGGAGAATTCTCCGCTTGCAGCGAACTCATCATACACGATGAAATCCAACAAAGAGTGGCAAAGAGCAGGATAACCGCCGGGATGCCGCCCTCAATAACCAATTGAGCCCAATCATTATGCGCTTGATTAATGTACCGTGGCTGCAAGAGCTGGATGGGCTCATAAATATGATAAACTTCTTCAAATGAACCAAGGCCAACGCCAAATACAACGTGTTCACGGATCATTTGTAAGATTATCGGCCAAAGCTCGACCCGCAAACCATCGAAACTGCTCCGCACCAAGAAGCCCTCTAACCCTGGTGCGCGCTCTAACTGATAGAATGCCACCAATAAACCAAACGCTAGAAGAATCAAAAACCCTATAAGTATCCTTGGGTGCTCCGACAGCCATTTCTCGAATTTGTCCGCCTTCTTGGCGCTGCGTTTAGAATTCACGCTAAGCCAAATCATGATCGCTGAAGCGAGAAGTGCCCAGCCAGCCGCAAGTATGCCCGCTCGCGAACCACTAACGAATATCGACAGCAAGATGACCACGTAAATAGGCAGATAGGCTATTCGAATCCAAGTGGCGTCATGCGATCTAAGTGCAGTCGCACCGAGCCGCGCAATAACAAGCAAAGCAATGGCGGAAAAGACAGCTGAATGGTTCTCATTAGCGAAAAATCCTACAGGTGATCCCTGATTGGTGATGGCGTAAAAATAGAGTGGGCTTGAGCGCCCTATGAGAATCTGCGCCAAACCCAGCAAGGCATCGAGCAGGCCGATGCAGGCGATTATGAGCAATAGCATGCGCAAGGTAGGCCGCATCGCCAACGCGAGCAACAAGGCAGAGAGTGGCACAATGAGGCTCGCAAGCGAGTTCCAACCTCGGCTTGGCACCCATGCGATTGGACGCCAAACATCTCCCAGGCCGGTTAGTTGATCAAGGTTCGCAACCAAATCACGACCTGGCAACGCCCCCCACAAAGAGGGAGGCAGCGGTACAAGCTGAAACGCGATCCAAAGCGCGGCTAGCCCAACAAAAACGACAAGCGCTTTCGCTTCACGCAAGTCTTCAGATTTCAACGCGAACAGAGCTGGAATCAAAAACAATGCCGCCAACGGACGCAGCGCGGCAATTTGAACCGCGTCAGGGCGCGAGCTTCCGCCGAGCATAATCACCACAAAGGCGAACAAGCCCAGCCAAACTAAGGGAGCAGTATGGCCCAACTTGGATGAGCGGCTCTTTTCGACAGAACGATTCACCTGGGTATGGACCTGCAAAGTTGAGCGAGAATCATGGAGTCCGCATTACAGATATTGCAGGCACAAGAAAGGGGGAGAAGACCTACGGTCTACCATTTCGCTGGAGCGTTCGCTTTCTTGCAAGCGTCATAAGCAAAGTGTAGGCGACCTTTCTGGTGGCTTGAGAATTGCGAGATAGAGCGTCCAAAAGCTATGAAAATACTCATCGCCCTACTAGTCGGCATCTTGAAGCAGCTTTCGACTTGGTCGCGAGCCCGAAAGCGCATGCTCGTATTTGGGCTGGATCTCACCTTATTGCTTGCTTCGGTTTTGATCGCCTATTCTTTGCGCATTGGTCAGTGGGAGCTATTCTCTCAACCCATACGTACTCTGCTGGTTGGCGGCTTGGTATTGATGGTACCGATCTTCTGGTCTGCTGGCGTCTATAATCAGATATTTCGTTATGCTGGCGTGGGTATGATGCGCACAATCGTGCCGGCATTCAGCGCATATGCCGCGGCAATGTTCGGTGTATTTATGGTGTACGGCCTATCAGGTGTGCCGCGTACCATGGGTCTCTTGCAACCGCTTACCTTTTTCTTGTTGCTACTCGGTTCACGCATCGCAGCTCGCTATTTCTTTATCGATATCCTTGATCGCAGAACCAATAGTGGTGAGGTCAGACGAGTGGTGATTTATGGCGCAGGACGAGCTGGCCAACAGCTGGTAAGTTCAATTCGCTCCGATCCGCAAATGCAAACCGTTGGCTATATTGACGATGACACGCGCTTGGCCGGTCAACGCCTCGACGGTGACCGCGTATATGCTAGTAGCGATTTGGAACGCGTCATCGCAAAGGGAGACGTCACTGACATCCTGCTCGCGTTGCCAGGCGTTTCGCGCCGCCGCCAACGCGAAATCCTTCATCGACTTCGGCAATATCCGGTTGAAGTGAAAATTCTTCCTCGAGCACGGGATATTGTCGGCGGGCAAGTTTCGCTGAGCGATACCCGTCCCGTTGAGATTGAGGACTTGTTGGGCCGTGAACCTGTTGCCCCTAATGAAGTCTTGCTCGGTCGAACTATTGTTGGCCGTAGTGTTATGGTAACAGGTGCAGGAGGCTCAATCGGCAGCGAGCTGTGCCGTCAGATCGTCGCTCAAAGCGCCAGTAAAATCGTGCTTTACGAGATGAGCGAATATTCGCTCTACGCAATTGAGCGTGAACTGTGTGGGTTGCTAACCGATCTTGGAAAATCACTAGAGGTTGTGCCAGTGCTCGGCTCGGTAAGCGATCCGGAAGCACTCTCCAAAGTGTTTACGAAGCACCGGCCGCAAACCGTCTATCACGCAGCCGCATACAAACACGTGCCATTGGTTGAGGCCAATGCTGTACAAGGCGTACGTAATAATGTGCTCGGCACACATGAAGTTGTGAAAGCCGCTATCACAGCCAAAGTGCGCGATTTCATCCTGATTAGTACGGATAAAGCTGTTCGCCCGACCAATGTCATGGGTGCAACGAAGCGGGTCGCTGAACAAATCCTACAAAGCTACGCAGCCAAAGGGACCGACACACGTTTCTCAATGGTCCGGTTTGGCAATGTGCTGGGCTCAAGCGGTTCAGTCGTGCCACTGTTTCGCAGTCAAATTGCTGCTGGTGGTCCCATTACACTGACTGACAAGCGCATCACCCGCTATTTCATGACTATCCCCGAGGCGGCCAATTTAGTCATTCAAGCAGGCGGTCTAGCAAAGGGAGGCGAAGTGTTCGTGCTCGACATGGGCAAACCGGTGAAGATCATTGATCTGGCAAAGACGATGATCCAGCTGTCGGGTTTAAAGGTCCGCGACGAAGACAATCCCACTGGCGATATTGAAATCACCGAAATTGGCCTCAGGCCGGGTGAAAAACTGTTTGAAGAACTACTGATCGGTAACGATGCTCAAAGCACCAGGCATGACCGGATTAAGATGGCGCATGAGCACTTTTTGCCGTGGGCCGAATTCAACCAGCATTTAGAGAGCCTCGAGACAGCCACCACAAGCGGAGATTGCATCGCTCTGCTTGGCCAATTAGTGAGTGAGTTCGATCACCAGCCTGACGGCAAAAGCAAAGCGAAGAAGATAATCAACTTCGATTAATCTTCTGGAATGCATACGTAACCTTTCCCAAGTCAAGAAATCCATGCATCGACGGACTTTGTCTCTACGGGTCGGAGCGCTCATCCTTCACCAGATCGCCTTGCCCGCCGCCCTTCATCGTGGCCCACAAGATGGCAAGATCAAGAAAAAGACCTCGCAATCTCATGTAGCGTTCGTCCCACCGCGCAAGTGCTTCGGGCACGCTCATATCCACGTCGTTGATTTGCGCAAGGCCTGTTATCCCTGGCTTAACCGATAACACCCCGCGTTTGTCGCGCTCACCAATCAACTCCATTTGAGTTGGCAAACACGGCCGAGGGCCAATCAAACTCAGTTCATTGCGGAGGATGTTGATCACCTGCGGAAGTTCGTCAAGCTTCGAAGCGCGCAAAAATTTGCCGATTGCGGTAACATCGCTCGCGCTCAACTCGTGTGTCCCGGCCTGCTTAGTTCCCTCACGCATAGTGCGAAACTTCAAGCACATAAATGTCGCGCCATCTTTACCAACGCGCTCCTGAGCAAAGATACCTGGCCCAGGTGAGGTTAGTCTTACAAGTCCCCAAACAATTACCAGTATCCATCCAGCGAATAAAATGACTGCCAAGGCAAATATCAGATCGACTAATCTCTTGATCAAATGATATAGTGCAACCGGTTTGTCTGAGATTATCCCCCCTTCTTGGCGATCATTCGGCAACGCAATTACGCGATCCGCTAGTTTGTTAATGTGTAAGATTGGCTTGAGTGCTGCCAATATATTCAAAACTGGATTTGCCAGAAAAATTGGTAGACTTTTGAGGAAAGAGAGTTTCCCAGAAAAGCGATCGCCATAAATTGGGGGCAGATAAATAGTCCGTGATGCTGCCCATCCTAGCTTTGCAAGCGCATCAGCCCCAGCTCGCTTAGATATCGCATAATCAGATTGGTCAGTTGGATCAAGCGCATGCACAGATGAAAAATTGATGAAATGCTCGACTCCTTCAGCTCGTGCGATACGGGCTACCCTGAGCAACAGATCAATATTGGCCAAACGAAAGGCCTCTGCGCTCAGAGCCTTGTCGTTGTTCGCCGCAGCCAGATGAAGGAACATATATGCGCCACCAGCATTGTCAGCCAGTTCCTCATATGAGCAAATTTGATACCCGGGTAGAGCTTTGCCCAGGCATTCAGGGTCTCGCGAAACCAACAGCAGTTTGGCACCAGAGGCACTAAGCCTTGGAACAAGTTGGCAGCCGATGAAGCCACCAGCACCGGTAATAACAATCTTCGGTTCAGCTAGCATGGGATGTGATGTTGCTTTCGCCCTTTTTTTCAAAAAATGTGAGGACGTCCGTTGCCATATCCTGCATTATCCTTGAACGTGCAAAGCGATGATAGAATTGGCTTCGATCAATCGGCTCACTCATCGCGCTAACCTGCTCAAATTTTGCGATAAGCCCGTCAATATCACAAGGTTTGAATACGCCAATATCAGGCAGATGCGTTTTCAGGAAATTTGCTGCTTCCCCGTCCACCCCAGCCAGCACCGGCTTCTGTGTGGCGGCATACTCGAACAGTTTTGACGGCAGAACTTTATGAAATGCGTCGAGATCATTGAGGTGCAAAAGTAAAATGTCTGCCGCTTTGTATTCTTTGATCAGATCGGATCTTTCTATCGGGGGAAGCAACTCCACCGAAGACTCATCGAGTCCGAGGCTCTCAATTTCTTTGCGCAATTGCTCCCGAAGGCCCCCATCCCCAATGATCCGGAAGCTAGCTTTGCCTCGGAGCCTGAGTGCCGACTGCGGGATAACCGAATGGAGACCCTGACCTTGGCCTATGTTTCCCGCATACAAGATACGAAGAGGCCGCTGCCCTTCCATAGCGGGTGGCGCAATATCAAAATCCTCTTGCAGAAACTCATCGTCAATACCGTTTGTAAACTCAGTGATCTTGACATGAGCATCAAGTGATTGAATGTACGTTCGAAAGCCCGGTGAAACGACGTTGATCGAGTCGGCCGTTCGCATCGTATATCGCTCTAGCTGCCTGAGCACCGACAATAACGGCTTGTGATGAGGCTTGTTCAAAATATCTACCAAAGTATCAACAAACAAATCTCGGATATCAAGATAGAGCGGAATGCGTTGCTTCCTCGCAATAAGTGCGCCCGTGGCAGCTGTCATCAACCGCGATGAGGTCGCGAAGACGCCATCCCACTGGATTTCCTGAGCTCTGGCCTGCACCGCGCCAAAGTAGTTTTTATAGGCTAATGCCTGATCTAGCATCCCGCCCTTATGGCTCGGTAGTGAAACACGCCAAACACGCAGCCATCCATAGTCCTCAAAAGCCTCAACATCGCTTGCGATTTCCGCGTAGCGGTTTGGCTGACTCGTAATGACATCAATCTCAATACCTTCGGAACGGACTTTTTTGATTGCTGACATTAGAGCCTGAATGCGAAAAGACCCTGCACCTAAATCTGGGGGGAAATAGAAGCTTAGAAATAGGAGTTTCACGGTACCGCCCACTCAAAGACAGTCTCAAATAGAAAAGGCAATTGCGAGTACGCATTGACGGACAAACAGTGGGTCGTCTCTTTTGTCCCAAATTCAGGATGCCAAGTGCTGTCCAAAATTGAAAGACAATTTGGTTGGCTGCAAAGGACACTTGCCAAAAGCACACCTGCCGGATCTAACAAACTGACTGAACCTCCATCCGACCTCTTTGCAGTGATTCCGGCAGCAAGATGAAAGTTGATTTTTGCGTGTCGTAAACCCGTTCCAGATAATTCATCCAAAATGGTCAGCCGCCCCTCCTCGAGCGTCCACCGACGGTGATGGACAGGGCATCCTGACAAGTGAACGTACCCATCATGAGCGGCGTAGAGCGATAGCACATCGCCAGACACTTTAGTTTCTAGCTTTTGAATTGACGCCCTACGCCCGGTGCGAAACCCGCCCCATACCTCACTAGAATTTTGTCCCTCTAGGCAAAGAGTCGAGTGAGCCGCAGTACCCCGCTGCCGCTGCCGCTCAGTATCCTCCCCATACTGAGAAGTGCCTGAGTTTACCACAACACGAGATTGCGCGATCGACAATTCAAAACTCAAACTATCAGCATGAGCGTGGCCAGGCAAATAGTCAGGACCAATGGACGCAGCGTCAAAAATTCCTACTGCCGATGAGTTTTCCATCCGCACGTATCCACTCTGAGGAAGGCAATTTAAGCCTAAACTTGGTGATTGCGGAAGATCAAGGTTAAGCCGTTCAGCATAACTCTGAAGTTGCGACAGCGTTGGTGCAACACCAAAAGCAGCATCATTAAAGAAGGAAATACCGCCATCAGGGTGCGACATGGTCGCGAGCCAAGTGAACATCCGTTGTACAATTTCAGGCCAGCGCTTCATCTGATGCGTAAACCTCGATGGTATAACATCGGCATAAGCAATCGCGATATTGATAAGGTCAAGCAAGTCTTCAATCGCAAGTGCATGATACATAGGACTCAGTTCAAACTGCCCTCCATCACTCAGGATCTGTTCGGAAATTTGCTCTTCCAAGATAGATAGGCCCGTCTCGAGCCAATCCTCCGATTCAGGCCCTTCGAAATAGAGACCAGCAAAAACCAGTGCTTTGGCATTAGCGAACAGATGATTGCCAAGCAAATGCCATTCCAATCGACTTCTGAGGAAACGTGCCTGCAAAGCTAAACACTCTCGTCCAAGATTCTCCAGAGCTCTATGATCAGCCAGTTCTGACTTGATCCAGTTCACGATACGGAGGGAGACAGGGTACGGCTCCCAGCCTTCGCCCTCAACGGGTGGGTTAGATAGCAACCAATCACGTATAAGTTCGATATGCCAATCTATTCGCTTAGACGCACCTTCGGCATTTAAGTCAGCGAAATAATGTAGATTGTAGACATACAGCTTTGGCAGATGAGAAGGGTTCCAACCGCCCTTCCGGATATCATGTTGATGGCCCATCATGGAAAAACATGTGGTACCAGTCATAGTTGATGGCATCGCCACAGGTTTCACCCAAGCCTGTGGTGACTGCCTCACCCGCGCCAAATTGCCATACCTTACCTTTGGCGGGACTATTTTGTAGACTACCCTCCAGATAATCTGGGTCAACCTCAACCATCGTACTGTGCGCCATAACCGACAGGCTTTTTCAAAATTTGACATATTCGTGAGCTCAGTTTTGATGGCGTAGAAGCTCAGCTACATCGATGGAAACTTTGGCAACCTCGAACAATTCCCCCGCTGGGATTGGTGCCGGAGCACCCTCCTCAACAGCGCGCAAGAATGCCGCCGAGCACGCATCCTGCCCTTTATCTTGACGCCAAAGCTTGTCTTTCTTGAAGCCGTTCCAATTAAACCCCCGCAGGGTGAGGAAGTTATCGAGTTGGAGAGTTCCATCGCCAGCAAAGACCTCAATACGTTCTTTAGCAAAGGAAGAGCCGCCATTGGCCAGATAATGGATCGTGCCAAAGGATCCATCTTCAAAGCCGAGTATAATCGCAGCTTTATCCTCGGTTACGTTTTCGGCGTCGCTGTCGCCCATACGACGCGCTTGAACAGAGGTGATTGATGATCCTGCAAGGAACCGCATAAGATCGATATAGTGGCATGCTTCACCGATAATTCGACCACCACCGACTTCTGGATCTTGCGTCCAGTGATCAGCAGGAATCGCGCCAGCATTCATAACCATAACAAAGCTCTTGGGCGCATGAACTTTGTCGAGCAGACCCTTCATTGTCTGAACGTGAGGGGCAAACCTGCGGTTGAAGCCGACCATGAGTTGCCTGCCACTCTCAGCATGAGCGGCCTGAACGTCGGCCAGCTCTTCGTAAGTGAGGGCCAATGGCTTCTCCACAAACACATTTTTGCCAGCCCTCAATGCCTGACAAGTGAAGTGTGCGTGACTGTTGTGACGGGTGACGATGGCTACGGTGTTGATCGCCCCATCAGCCAGCAAAGCGTCTGTATCAGAGGTGGCCTCAGCAAACCCCAGTTGGCGGCCATGCAGGACAGCATTGGCTCCGCCCGCCGAAGAAATTGATTGTAAGACAGCGCCTGCCCGCTTGAAGGCTGGGATCAAAACACGAGATGCGTAATTGCCAGCGCCAACAAAGCCAACCACCGCCTTGCCGGTGGACTCTGAGGACGCGCTCCCAAGGTTAACTTTGTCAATATGACGCGCTTCAACTGGGTGATCATAGGTCAGCATAATGCCGAGCGCTGTCTTGTCCGTCGTCAGAAGATCATAGGCGCGCGGTGCATCTTCAAACGGCACTCTGTGACTGATCAGCTGATCCACCTTAAGCGCTCCGCTATCCAGCATATCAAGAACAGCTTCAAAATTGCGCTGCTCTGTCCATCGCACGAACCCGATCGGATAGTCATTGCCGCGGTCCTCATAGTCTGGGTCATATCGGCCAGGACCGTAGGAACAGGACACTTGGAAGCTGAGCTCTTTTTCGTAGAAGTCAGCGCGGTTTAGTTGAAGCCCGGTCACACCGACCAGAATAATTCGGCCACGCTTGCGGCACATCTGGGCCGCCTGCGTGATAGGATCAGTGGACTTGGTCGAGGCGGTTACGATAACGCCGTCCACGCCAACACCGCGGCTAAATGCCATGCCCGCAGCGACTGGATCTTCTCCAGCGCCAGGGTTGCATGTCTCAGCCCCAAACTCCCGGGCTAGCTCCAGCTTAGCAGCATCAAAATCAATCGCGAGCACCCGGCACCCTTGTGCGCGCAACATCTGAACTGTGAGCAAACCAATCAGTCCGACCCCGGTAACAACGAAAGCCTCTCCTAAGGTTGGTTTAGCCAGTCTAATACCTTGCAAGCCAATGCTGGCTACCACCGTAAAAGCAGCAGCTTCATCGCTGACACTGGCGGGTATCTTCGCGCATAGGTTCTTCGGGACGCAGACAACATCAGCGTGAGGGCCGTTCGAGATCACCCGATCTCCCTCTTGAAACCCTTCGGCAGCGCTGGCGCTGACCACACCGACGTTACAATAACCAAGTGGAAGGGGCTGTCCCAGTTTTGCTTGAACCGCATCGATTGTGGTGAGCAGCCCGTCTGTCGCAACCTTGTCCAACACCTGCTTGACCTTGTCAGGTTGACTACGCGCCTTTGCGATCAGGCCGGACTTTCCGAAGTCGACAAGCATTCGCTCCGTCCCACTGGAGATCAGCGAGATTGTGGTATCAATCAGCATACCGCCGCGCCGCAATTGCGGAACTGGCGCCTCAACAAGCTCGGATTCACCGGAGGAAAGGTTCTGAAGGATTTGCTTCATTTATAGTCACTCAAGCCAATCTCGTGTATAAATTGTGGTAATCTTTCGAGCGATCGCTCTGGTGGGTCTTGGACGAACCATCTACTTGGCCCAACAACAGTGCTTCAAGCTTTACCGCCATTTCAGAGTAGTCTGCGCGACTAAACACATCGACGCCAGAAATCCTTTCACATGCATCTGACGCCAAAACTGGCGTGCCAAACGTTAGAGCGTCGGCCACTGCAATCCCAAACGAGTCGACTTCGGCAGGCCGCAGATAGACCTCAGCTCCCTTGAGAAGCATATTGAAATCCACCTCTGGCATAGGACCCACTAATATCGCGTTCGACTGATCGTCGACCATCTCCTGCAACTCGGCGGCATATTGCGAATCAATATCACCATAGATTGAAACGATAAGGCGCAAATCGTCGCTTGGACGATTTTTCCAATATTGCAAGATAAGATCAGCTCTATTCAGTCGATTGCCCACACCCGACGTCAAAACATAAGGCCTCATGTCTTTTAGTAAGCGCCGCGCCTCAGGCCCCGGGGCACCACCGTGGAGCTTTGGAGCGATATGAGTGGGGCATTGAAAAACAGACGAAGCCGCGAAGCCCAAGACGGATTGGTAAAAGAACCGCTGCTCAGCGTTCAACGCATGGATTACATCTATCTTCCGCCTGATGAGCGGAGCCAAACACCTCAAAATCCATAGCTTAGACCGCGGCACAGCCTTCGTACCATGATGGAGGGTGGCAATCGTAATCCTGCTGCATCGAAAAAGAACTGCGACAAACGCGAGAGCCTTAACATCAGAGAAATTGAAGTGCACCAAAGACTGGCGCTGGATTATCAACCTCCATTGAAGCCAGAGAATTGCTAAAATGCGATTTCGAAATGGCGAGATAATATGGCCAGGAAACAAGGGTTTCTTCCCATCCATATTTCGAAGATCCAACAGCGCTATTTCGAAATCCGATTCAAGCGAGTCTGTGAGTCGACGCAAAAAAACGGTTACCCCACCCACAGGAGGGGGTAGCGCGCCAACAATCGTAATTTTAGGTCGAGGACCACTCATACTCAAACTCCAAGCATCTTCGCCGCATAATGGCTAACATTATGCGTAAAAGCAGCCCCAAAGACCAAAGCCAAACCCGATCACAACGGCTAAAGAAGTCGGACTACGATCAAGGATTTCGACAACCTCACCATCACAGTCAGTATCAACGCTCCAAGATAACCCAATCAGAAATCCGCATGGCCATACAGCCTGGCAACCTCAATCAAAACTGTTGCTCATTCTGAGACTTTCCCACAGCTCATGTGGCCGAGCACTGCATCAAACTGCAGCTCAACCCGCCCTTTGATTTTGGCTAAAATTTCAGAATACCGCCGACGCGGCATAAAGCGCTCAAGACTGTCAAAGGCGCGACCAACGTCCCCCGAGAAGGTACTCGAACGCCCATCCAGACAGAATCTATCCCATTCATCCCCATAGAGCCACCGAAGCACGCCCTCCACCTTCCGGTCCCACAAGATGCCAACTACCGGAATTTCGTATGATGCCGCAAAAATAATACTGTGCATTCGACTCCCGACAAAATACGCCATTTGGGAAAATGCCTTTTCGAATTCGACCTCCTTATCGCTCAGCTCAACAATAGACGATCCTTCAGACAAATCGGTCGACAGCATATTCAAAAATATCTCCCCAATCTCCCTATCAAATGGAAATGCGGTACATATCACTTTCACTACAAGATCATTCTTTCGGCAAAAAGCGGTCAATTGGTTTGCCAAAATTTGCAATTGTACCCCATCTAGATCCCGAAGTAAGTTGATGCCGACGAACTTCTTTCTAGATCTAGAATCAATTTTAAAATAATTTGAAATAAGAAAAGCAGGGTCTGGTGCAACGATAACTTCCTCGGAACTATCGTATTCTAACGAGTTTGACGATACGGAATCTCTGACCCAAATATAACTGCAACTCGAAAGGTGTCTTTTCAAATAGGAAAGCGACCATTTCTGTCTAAACGGGCCCGCTCCGACACCAATAACCAAGGTTTTTTGGCCGGCTATTCTCATAATATTTGCCGCGCGAAATGAGTAGTCGGAGCCATGCTTGTCCATCAGAAGGTTACCACCGCCGATTATAACATGGTCTGCTTCCTGAATTACAGATAGATAACGCCGATCATCGCCCCTAAACCAATAGCTCATAAGTTTTAGGAGCTGAAATATATCGGGAGCATACAATTGTAAGTAGTATGAAATTTTCTGAAGAAAGCTCGGTTGGCCGCTTCCCTGCCGAATGAAGTCGCCAACCCCCCTAAACATCCAATCATACGACTCAACCGCAATGCCGCGACGCGCCATCTCCCGTTCAATAACAAGCGATATGATGGTGTCGCCAACATTGTTGCCATGAACCGACGAAAATTTGACTACCTTCATTTTTTCTCCTTGAGCAATAACGCCCAGATAGCAAAGGTGCTGACAGCACAAAAATATATCGCACTTGTCACTTCAATGAAATTTGCCGCAGAAATCCCTAACAAAACAATAGAAATCACCCCCAGTCCTCGCGAGATAAAAATAGTGATCTCAAATATCATGTACGAAGATGCATATTGATTCGCTATCGCTGCACTTGTCGCCGGTATTAGAATTATCGCACCAAACCACCATAATAATAAATTTTGAACGTTGCCTACAATAAGATCTATTTTTGATCCAAACTGCAAATCTAAATTGATGGAAAAAGCCAATACTTTAAATATAATCCCAATAGAAATAATTGCTGCAGTGATGGCAATTACCTGACCTTTGCCAATATCCCCTTGAGAAAATGAAGAAGTCAGCAGTTGTCGAAGTGGTAAACTTACTGCTCTCAGTGGAAAACTGAGTATCTTATGAGCAATAGTGAATACACCCACTCCAGATTGACCGGTGATGAAGTTTACGCCAAAATACAAGAGCCCTACAGAATATGAATTTATCAACCCCTGGATCGATAGCGGGGCAATCTCTTTTTTCATTCTAATCAATTCAGGAAACAAACTGCCATTACGTGCCTGCGAATTAGGGGCCAATTTCCAAATTATCGTTTGGTAAATGACGGGGTAGAGTGCAAATGAAATGGTGTGACCGACCACATAGAACTCCAACTCGCCATAACCAGAAATAATGAATATGGACGTGAAAGCAAGATAGAGAAAACCCTGAAATGTATAGGATAGAAAAACAACATAAGTTCGACCAAAGCAAATATTAATAGCGTTGAATACATTGAATGCGCAGAACGATATAGTATGAATAGATGTTAGTAATGGAAGGTATGGGTGCTGTCTAATATCGAGAGCATAATTATAAATAAAATAGTTAAATAGGATTGTGACAGGAATCATCATAAGAGATATAGTAATTACCTCTTTCGCAAATCTATATGCTGTAATCTGATCAAGTCTCGGGATTATTAGTTCAGCTCGGCATGAAATAAGGCTTAGAGTTAGTCCCGATACGATGAAATGCAGGCCAAGAATTCCAACTTTCTCGAATTCAAGAGTATTAGAAATTAGCAAAAAACTAGCGATCGAAAGTAGAGATCCGATTGTAGTGCCGAAACTAGCAGATGCTAGCTTCTTTCTCATTCCCGTCATCATAAAGTTGGCACCTTCGATTTCATGTAGTCGATTTTGACGAAGGTAGAGTGGGAACTCAACCACACTTGCGGCAATCGGCGGAGCGCTGAGCGACTAATGCAACTTGTCTTGCTCTGCGAGAGCGTTTCCGATGCCTGGGCCCTTGAGTCAATGCGAGAGGCGGAGAGCAGTATTGCCAAGCAGGAAGATCGGCAATTATCAAGCTTGGATCCTTCGTCAAAGCAAAGGAAGAAACCGTGGCCCCTAGATATATAAGCACAAAAGCATCGTGGAGTGCATAAGTTAGCCAAGGTCAATTTGAGAGAGGTCTGGGCAATACGCGATAAAACTTGTTGCATGGCCTAAAATCTCTGGATCCGCTTTCGCGAGCGTCTTGGCATATTGGCGAAAGCACCAAAAAGGAAGAACACGAGGTTGCCGGTCACGGAATATGACAGATTCGGCTGAACGACGTTGCCCAGCAACACCAACGCGATCAGCAGATACAAAGCTTTCAACGAAAGATCCGGTGGCAATACTTTTTTTGATTCTGCGAAACGGGTCACTCCCAAGAACAAAATATAGAGATAGCCTAGGAGGCCAATGACACCAGTTTTGAACATCACCTCAAGGTATTGGTTGTGCGGGGTGCCATGGAATGCAAAGTTCGAGAAAGGCTGGAAACCATATCCAAAAATTGGTCGCTCCGAGATAAGGCCCAGCGTGTGGGAAAAGATGCCCCACCTGCCATTTGAAAAATCACCTGAGCGCTCGGCACCCTCAAGGCGCACCATAACACCATCAAAAATTCGATCGATCCCCAGAAGGGTTTGGAGATCAAAAAGAACGAAGACGACCAAGCCCAGAAACGCCGCGCTTAAAGAGAGAAGTAACTTCCTCGGACTGTCGAACGAGAAGGCCAAGACGGCCAAAATTAAGAGCACCAGCGCAGCTCTCGATAGCGATCCGACAGCTAACAACGCCGTGATGAAAAGCAAGAGCAATTTCACAGCCGAAGTCCGAACCCTGAACAAAGATAGGCACAACAAGAAAACAAGATACGAGGCCGCCGAGTTTGGAAAGCCATAGATAGGAAGTTCGAAAAACTCCCTGCCATACCGCGGCGTGAAATCTGCATGGTAAATGAATTGCGATACCGCAAGCATCAATAAATACACAGCAGCAGCATCAGACAAAATGCGAAGAACCGTATCCCGCCCATACATCCGCGCCAATGCACACCCCGCAAAGAAAGCTAGAAAAACTTTGCAGAATTTTACGAGAGAAAAATAGGGGATCAAATTGTTAATCTGATTGACAGAAATGCTTGCCAAAAAAAACGCATAGAGAACGAATATAATTTGAGATATAATTAAAAAATTATTACTCGATAGGCGAATAAAATTCGGTATTAGAAATATTGTGAAAATTAACGATAAAACATCGGACGGAACTATTTCTACTGGTAGGCTAGCCTGCTGCCTATCAAATATTGAAACTGGTATTAAAAACAAAAAGCAAACTATTAATAGTGATGCTTTGCGACCTATTAAATTGGTGGTTTTTGGTTTAGCGCTCAACATGCCCGACCGTATCAATGATGACTTTCGACTCGAAAGAGATTGATTTCAGAGCGGTATGATCAACTAAAATAAGGTGAATATCACCCGAGGCAGAATGCTCGTCAACCAATACGGCTTTGCGAAAATCCTTTGGTAAGACACTGATATGCGGCTCGAAGACCTCCACGGGTCCGGGATGATATTGATCTAACCATAGCGCGATGCTTAGCGCCGGACTATGGCGCAGGTCATCAATGTCGGGCTTAAAAGTAATACCATAGCAACAAATCTTGACCTCAGTGGCAGACTTTCGGGAATTGGTCATCAAAAATTCGGCCAAAGCTTCCTTCACCTTGTGCTGAACCCATCTTGGCTTAGCGTCGTTGATAAGGCGCGCTGTCCGGATCAATCTTGCTTCTTCTTGCGCTGAGGAAACGATAAACCAAGGGTCCACCGCTATGCAGTGACCGCCAACACCAGGTCCTGGTTTCAGAATGTTGACCCGCGGATGGCGGTTGGCCAGGGCGATTAGCTCCCAAACATCGATATCCAGCTTATCACAGACAAACGACAACTCGTTCGCAAATGCGATATTTACGTCGCGAAAGCTGTTTTCTGTCAATTTGGCCATCTCTGCGACGCGCGGGCCGGAAGCAAGCACGCAGTCAGCGGTGACGAAAACCTTATAAAGATCAGCTGCGAGCTGCGAACAAAGCTCCGTCATGCCTCCGATTACTCGGTCGTTGGAAATCAACTCCTGCATGACCTTGCCAGGCAGAACGCGCTCGGGACAATGTGCGATGCGTATATCCGACTGCTCACCAGCGGTTTGAGGGAAAGAAAGATCAGGCCGTGCATCTGCCAACCAATCGGCCAGCGCCTCTGTCGCACCAACAGGAGAAGTTGATTCCAAGATCACCAAATTGCCAGATTCTAAAACCGGTGCGATCGCTTGCGCAGCCGCTTCAATATACGAAAGATCAGGATCATGATTTTCACCCCTGAAGGGGGTTGGAACCGCGATCAGGAAGGCTTCTGCTGGCTCTGGCTTAGTCGTTGCCCGCAGATAGCCCTCAGTCACAGCGGCATGGACAACAAGATCAAGATCGGGCTCGACAATGTGGATTTCGCCGCGATTGATGGTTTCAACCGCCGCCTCATTCACATCGACCCCAACCACTTCGATCTTGCGCGAGGCAAACATCGCTGCGGCAGGCAACCCAATGTAGCCAAGCCCAACGACGGAGATTCTTTTGAATTCTTGTGCCATGATTCTTTCGATTACTGGGATGTCGCAAATTCGACAATCGCGTCGTGAATACGGCCTGAGGCCATGCCATCGCCATATGGGTTGTGCGCGCGAGCCATTGATTCGTAAGCTGTTAAATCATCAAGCAGGGTCGTTGCTTCGCTAACGATCATCGCATCGTCTGTACCCACTAGCTTGACCGTGCCTGCCTGAACCGCCTCTGGACGCTCAGTCGTATCACGCATCACCAAAACTGGCTTACCGAGCGAAGGCGCTTCTTCTTGCACGCCACCAGAATCGGTCAGAATAATGTCGGCCCGGCGCATCAAATGCACGAACGGCAAATAGTCTTGTGGCGGGATGAGCTGGATCTGCTCGATCGCGCCTAAGTTATCTTCAACCGGCCCCTTCACATTGGGGTTAAGGTGAACCGGATAGACGATTTGAACGTCATCGCGTTTCGCCAGCTCGACCAATGCCGCACAAATTCGCTCAAATCCGCTTCCAAAACTCTCCCGGCGATGGCCGGTGACCAAGATCATCTTTTTGTCAGGATCAATCCCAAAGGATCGGTCGAATGCGTCGCTTTGAGCAGGGTCGGCCTCAAGCATCTCGACCACCGAGAGCAAAGCGTCGATGACTGTATTTCCAGTGACAAAAATACGTTCAGTTGCGGTGTTCTCATCAAGCAAATTGCTTTTGGAACGCTCCGTCGGCGCGAAGTGTAGGCGAGTGATTGCGCCTGTCAGTTTGCGGTTTATCTCCTCGGGCCATGGAGAATAAATATCCCCAGTACGCAAGCCTGCCTCGACATGGCCAACCGGTATTTGCAAATAATAAGACGCCAGCGATGCTGCGAAAGTCGTGGTGGTATCACCATGCACTAGAACCAAATCCGGCTTTTCCTGTTCTAGAACCTCGCGCAGCCCTAGCAGAGCTCCACTGGTGATTTCGAACAGTCCTTGGCCTGGTTGCATTAGATTCAAATCGAAGTCGGGCTTGATCTCAAACAGTGATAACACTTGATCAAGCATTTCGCGGTGCTGTGCCGTCACACACACACGCGCGTCGATTGTATCCGAGGCTTGGAGCGCTTTGACAACGGGGGCCATCTTGATTGCCTCGGGCCTCGTGCCAAAGACAAGAACGACTTTAAATTTTTTTGCCATTCGACCGCATCCTTTTGCCGCCTTACGAGCGAGCATTGGTTCGCCGGGTTGCCTACTGCAACTTCGTGCGCGGCGCATGGCAAGCTGCGCGCCTTATATCAACCGCTGTTTCTTATTCTGCGCCAAAATCGTAACCGATTGACCAGTCTCGATAGGCAGTTTGCTACCATTGCTTGGCAATTTTCAGATTTCTGGCAAATACCAGTTCGAATCTCATAAGGCATTCACCACCATAACATCTAGGGCTTAGTGTGAACGAGGCCAGACAAGCAAAGCAGACATTAGAGACGATAATGAAGAAAATCCTCGTTACTGGCAGCGCTGGCTTCATCGGCTTTCACTTGTCAAAGCTGCTTCTGGAAGAGGGCTTCGCAGTCGTCGGATACGACGCGATGACCGACTATTACGATGTGCGGATCAAAGAGCGGCGGCATCAGATGCTGCTGCAGAACCAGCACTTCCGCTGCAAAGTTGGGATGCTGGAAGACTTCGATACGCTTCGCGAGTTGGCGCTCAAAGAGCAACCCAACGCTATCGTCCACCTCGCCGCTCAAGCTGGTGTTCGCTACAGTCTAGAAAACCCTCGCGCCTATATGGAGGCTAATGTCACCGGAACGTTCAACGTAATGGAGGTTGCGCGGGAACTGGCGGTTGAGCACCTGCTCATGGCCTCGACCAGCTCTGTGTATGGCGCAAATGATGCAATGCCATTTCAGGAGCAGCACAAGAGCGACACACCGATGACGCTTTATGCCGCGACCAAAAAAGCGAACGAGGCGATGGGCCATTCCTACGCCCACTTGTGGAACTTGCCGACAACGATGTTTCGTTTCTTCACGGTCTACGGACCGTGGGGGCGCCCTGATATGGCGCTGTTCAAGTTCACCAAGGGAATCCTCGAAGGCACCCCGATCAACATTTACAACAATGGTGACATGTACCGCGACTTCACCTTCGTAACAGATTTGGTACGCGGAATCCGATTGCTGATCGATGCCGCACCAGCACGCCCGGATACGCCAGAGGACATTGCTGAATACGACAGCCTGTCACCCGCCGCCCCCTATCGCGTCGTCAATATCGGCAACAATGACAAGGTGCGCCTTATGGACTTTGTCGAGGCGATCGAGAGTGCTTGCGGGCGCAAGGCGATCAAGAACTTTATGCCCATGCAAAAGGGCGATGTTCCTGCCACTTGGGCGGACGCAACCTTGCTGAAAAAGCTGACCGGTTACGTACCGAAAACGGATGTGCGAGAGGGCGTCAGTCAGTTTGTTGACTGGTACCGCGACTATTACAAAATCTAGAGTCGAGCGCGCTAGCTGCTCACCCAAGAATTCAGCCTTGCGGCGCTTCCTCAGCGGGTGTTTCAGTCGATTGTGTGGAGGCCGCTTCATTCGGCTCTGACTCAGTCAAAGCAGGCGGTCCCTCTTCGCCTGGCAGTGCCTGCGAGCGCTCCCGCTCCAGCCGCTCAAGGTACTCGCGCTCGATCTGTTCGACCCGGCTCTGCTCGGCGGCGGCATCAACATCAATGTTCGACAAACGCTCTTGGCGCGCTTGCTCGATCAGCTCGCTAAAGCGGACATCCTGGCCCTCTGCCCTGTCCTTGTACGCATCGTTGATCAATTGCTGCGTACAGCCGGTCAGACCGCCTGCGCCGGCTGGGCTGCACGACAAAGTGCCAAAAGCCCCAACCAATTCAAGGCTTTCGACCCGGCGCGACCAAGCCGTATTTTGCGGGTTATCCGAAAAGCGCAAGGCGGGCGGAATACGGAACCGATCATCTTCCGGCAGCCTAGCGATCACGCAAATCGTACCCTCGGGGCACGGCGGGGCATCGTCATCGCCGTAAACATAGGCGGTTTGCACATCATCGGGCAGCGCATCGCCCTCCTGAGCCGAGGCAGGCGCAGCCACAAGCATGGCGGACACACCAAGCGCGAGACTGGCGATCAGGGTCTTACGGGGCAGCGACGTCATCGAATGTTCCTCACATGAATTTCTGAGCGCTATATCACACCATTCGCCGTGAACCATGGCTGAAGCGTGGCCTGGTACATCAAGCGCAGGCTAAATACGCTCGCTGATCTTGATCGCCGCGCGGCAGCCCAATCGGATCGCGCCTGAGAGCAGCCCGTAAGCAGGTGCTTTTTCCGCCCCATGGGCAATCGCCGCATCGTGATGCTCGCGCTCTTCCTCGCGGAATTTCTCAATCATTTCAGCCAGCTCTGGGTCAGCATTGTCTGCCTCAAGTTCGTCGAGCTGATCCGAGTAATGCTTATCGATCTCGGTTTCGACCGCCGCAGTGCAGGCCATCGCCGCCTCTGGGCCGAGCAAGGCTGTGCCAGCACCCAAAGCATAGCCTGCTATCGACCAGAACGGTTGCAGCGCGGTCGGCCGCACGCCGCGCTTTGCCATCAAAGCGTCGAATTTCTCGCGGTGAACCTTCTCTTGCTCTGCCATATGCGCGATTTCCTGGCTGTGCGGCCCGCGATCGCCCATGACTGCCAGCTGACCCTCATAGATCCGCGTCGCGCCGAATTCTCCGGCTTGATCAACGCGGATCATGCGGTGGATGTCTTCGCGTTTCATGCTCGCTCCTGCTTGGCTATCAGTGCCAAGATGGTGATCCCACCGAGACATGAAAAGAGGAAGTTCCAACCCGCTAGCGAAACGCCAAACAGGCTCCACGGCGCAACATCACAGCGCACCAGAGGTGTGCTGGTGTCCATGACCGACGCCGCTGCTCCCGGCCCCGAAGGAATGGTCGCGCAGCCGGTGATGCCTTCCCACCAGCCATATTCAACGCCGGCATGAAATCCGCCGATCAATCCTGAGATGATTACAGCCAGTCCAGCCAGGCCAAGCCACAGCCGCTTTGGCGCGGCAAAGAACCCCAGAATCGCAAAGCCGAGCGCCGCAAAATGGGGCCAGCGCTGCCACCAGCACATTTCACACGGAAACAGGTCAAAGCCATATTGCGAGACGTATGCACCGCCCAGCAAACCCGCCGGGAGCGCAAATGCCAGAGTTTGAGCGGCCTTCAACCGCGAGAAATCAGCCATAACGCGCCCGCTTTAGGCGGCTTATTCCCGCAGCGCCACCGAACTTGCTGTCGTGCGGCGCAAAGTCTCCAACGCATAATGCAATTGGAAGTCCTCAACGCCCTGTTCCTCCAGCTGTTCAGCGGTCAGTTTGAAGCGCGGATCATCGATCTTGTCGCCTTCAAGTTCATCGTCCTTGAGGCCCAGCTCATTGACCAGATGCCCGCGCAGATCGCTCTCACGCGTCACATATTTGCTGCGCAGCGCATAATCGGGATCGGACAATTGCGGCACGGTGATATCCGGCTTGATCCCGCCTTCTTGCACCGAATGACCCGACGGCGTGTAATAACGCGCGGTGGTCAGCTTAAGAGCGGTGTCACGGCCCAACGGCAGCAACGATTGGACGCTGCCTTTGCCAAAGCTGCGATCACCCATCACCAGCGCACGGCGATGATCTTGCAAAGCGCCTGCGACAATTTCAGAAGCCGATGCAGAGCCCGCATCGATCAGCACGATTACCGGAGTGCCCTCTGCCATATCGCCGCGGAACACAGTTTCGGCATCATACAGCAGGGTTTCACCGCGAGCGCGGCCGCGCTGCGATACGATCCGACCCTTGTCGAGGAACAGGTCGGACAAGGCGACTGCCTCGTCCAGACTGCCGCCCGGGTTGGAGCGCAGATCAAGGATCAGGCCGCTGACCCGGCCGGTCGCTTCGGTCTGGATGGCTTGCCATGCATTGAACACGTCCTGGCCGACATCAGCGGAGAATTCGTTGACCGAGATAACGCCGACATTGCCCGCCTCCAGCTTGTGCGTGACCGGCTCTAGCTCAATCACGCCACGTGTGACGGACACCTCCAACGGCTCTTCACGCCCTGCCCTGAAGATCGTTAGCTCAATCGAGGTGCCAGCCTCGCCGCGCATCCGCGCAACGGCATCGTCCAAGTCGCCGCCATAAATAAGATCGCCGTCAAGGTGCGTAATGAAATCGCCAGCTTTAATGCCGGCGCCTTCTGCGGGACTGCCGCGGAATGGCGAGATCACTTTCACCGCGCCGTCTTCCATCACCACGGACAGGCCAAGACCGGAGTAATTGCCATCGATCAAGGTATTGAGGCGCTGCAGGCTGCTGCCATCGAGATATGCCGAATGCGGATCAAGTGCCGCCAGCATCCCGTCAATCGCACCGCGAACCAGCACTTCGTCCTCGACATCCTCGACATAGCTCGCCTTGATCCGTTGATAGGTGGCAAACAATTTCGAAAATTCTGGGCCAGCGCGGCCTTCCACTTGAGCCATGCTGGCCGTGGCGGTTGGGATAAGCGCGATGGTGGTCACGAGCGCTGCACTTTGCAGCAGGGCGATAAACTTCTTGGGCACGCAGGGCTCCTTTGGCGTAATATGCCATGTGTATCGCGCAAACTGTCTGAATGCCAGATGAGAGCGACCACATGAATTTTGTGCATCACACCGCGCGGTTCTGCGTGGGATGGGAAGTGGTAGGGCGACGGCTCGGCAGGCCTGTGCCCTACAATTCTTACAGAAATTGCAGTGGGTTAACCGGCTTTCCGGCGCGCCTCAGTTCAATCGTTATTGCAGGATCCTGATTGGCGGCGACGCCCAATGGACTGCCGCTAACCAGCTGATCGCCAACCTCCGCATCGCTGGTCGCAAGGCCAGTGACCAGGCTGGTCCAGCCATTTTCGTGCTCAATAATAACGATTCGCCCGAATCCCCGATACGGTCCTGAAAACGCCACTCGGCCAGCAGCAGGTGCGATCACTTGCGCTCCGGCAGCGGGCGCAATCACCACGCCGGTGCTGCGAGATCCGCTGTCGCGAAGCGCGCCAAAGCCAGCAACCGTACGGCCTTGAACAGGGAGCTGAAAATCGGTTGGCGGGGCAACTTCATCGGCCGTCTGTGACGGGGTCGGCGATGGTTCGATCGACACCTGCGATGCGCTTGGCTGAACGGGCCGTAGGACTGGTCCGGATAATGCCGCAAGCTCGCGGCGCAATTCACTCGCATTGCCCAGCTCGCCGATCAGACCATCGAGATCGCGTGCGTCTTCCGCCAGCGCCAATGCGCGTTCATTCTCGCGCGCGGCAATAGCGCGGGCTTCGCTCGAGTCCCGTCGCTGACGCGCCTCCAATTGGGTGAGCGCGGCTCTGCGTTCCTGCAAAACGCCTTCGCTACCGCGCAGATCAGCAAGCGATTCGCGTGCTTGATCTTCCAGCGCGCGGCCTTCGTCCAGATCGCTGCGCAAGGCAGCGGTGCGAGCGCGCACTTGCGGCACGGCGCTGTCGAGAACCGCACGCACGTAAACCGTTTCACGCAGAGAGCCGGGCTGCAATGCAGAAAGCGCCAGCGGCCTGCGAGACATCGCCTGCAGCGCGCCGGTTAAGCGCACCAAGGGCTCTTGCCGCTCCGCCAAGCGCGCGCCTAGCTCCTCGCGCCGCGTTTGTGCCAGAGAATAGCGCGCCTGAGCCGCCGCAATCTCCGCTTCGGATTGTTGGACCTGCGCCGCCAAGGCCGCAGCCTCACTTGCTGTCTTTTCCGCAGCAAGCGCAGAGTTCTCTGCCGTTTCCGTCAGTTCAGCAGCGCGTTTTTGCGCATCCGCCGCCGCGCGCTGAGCGCGGGCCAATTGCTGGCGCGCCTCAGCCGGATCAAGCAGCGCAATATTGCGCTGAGCATTGCCATCAGGGACAAGCGCCGCAAAACCCGCAATCGCCAGTGCCATAGCGCCTGCGGTAGCTGAGATTTGCCTCTTCATGCGTGCCCTTTTGCCCGATCACTACGAGCGATGATAGGGGTGACCTGCAAGAATGGTTGAGGCGCGGTAGAGCTGCTCCATCAACATCGCGCGGGCGAGCAAATGTGGCCATGTCGCGGGACCAAACGCTAGCAACAAATCCGCCTCGGCCCGCTCTTCGCGGCTGTGCCCATCCGCAGCGCCAAGTACAAAGCGGGCCTCGCGAATGCCGTCATCGCGCCAGCGGCCAAGCAGTGCGGCGAAATCTTCGGAACTCATAGTTTTGCCGCGCTCATCGAGCAGCACGGTCTTAAGCGGCGCTTGAGGATCAGGCACTTTCCCGCCAGTTTCCGGCAATTCGGTGAGTTTCACCGGCCACGTCAGCCGTTTTTCATAGCGCGCTACCAGCTCCGCCTCGGGCGAGCGGGCGATCTTTCCGCGAGCGATGACATGAAGGAGAATGGTCAGAGCTCCCATTGGTGGAAGGAAGTGTTGTAAAGCACGAAAGCTGTGCGACGCCGAACCGATCCAGCCCGTACAACGGGCAGCAAGGCCAAGAGGCCGCCCGCAGCGATGCGATTTTTGATCGCGTGAGCGAGGATAAGCCAAGGCGGCGGATGCCACCGCTGGCTCTTGAAGTCAGAAAACTAAGCTTTACCCATGCCGACTTCGCCGTCGAACGCCCACATCCTTTCCAGATTGTAGAAACTGCGCACTTCTGGACGGAACAGATGCACCACCACATCGCCAACATCGACCAGCACCCAATCGGCCGCTGGCAAGCCTTCAATGCGTACCTGGCCATGCCCAGCCTGCTTAACCGTTTCAGCCAATTTCTGAGCGATAGCGGCCACCTGCCGGGTCGAGCGACCCGATGCAATCACCATGTAATCGGCAATCGAGCTCTTTCCCTCAAGCGGGATCGAGACGATTTCCTGAGCCTGATCATCGTCCAGCTGACGCATCACCAATTCGTGCAATTCGTGCTTCGCCATATCAGCTGCGCCGCCTGCTGGCGGGGCCACATTGGCATTGGACGCGGAAGTTTGTGCCTGATTCATAGGCGAATATAGAACTCCAGATACTGGGGTGGGTAAATGCAGGATCAGAAACGCCGAATATGCGCCTCATACTCCCTCCGATGCCTGGATCCGCCTGAACGTCAGCCGGTCTCGCACGCCTGTTTGCGAATATTGCGCCGCCCAATCCGCATTGGCACGGCGAATTGCCGTGGCCGAACGCGTGTCAGGATCGAAACGCAATAACACCAGTGCAGGTGCGCTCCATCGCCCCCGTTTTTGAAAACTGGCGGCGGGCACTCGGTAGCGCCTGAGCCAGGCCATAGCGGGGCTCGCCATAGCCTGGCCAGTATAGCCGGGCCTTGCGATCACCGCAATCGGCATTGTGCGCGCTATATCGCGCCAGGCCTTCCACCGGTGGAATTGCGCCAGATTGTCCGAACCCATCAGCCAGATAAATTCGCGCTTGGGATAGCGGCGCTTGAGCGCGCGCAAAGTATCGAGCGTGAAGCGCGTGCCGAGCTGCTGTTCGATGGCGGTCGGCACGATCCGCGCCCGGCGTGCTTGCTTTTGCGCCGATTGGACGCGGGCCGAGAGCCGCGCCATGCCCTTGCGCGGTTTTAGCGGATTGCCGGGCGAGACAAGCCACCAGGCTTCATCCAGGCCCAGCGCATCAATCGTAAACAGCGTGATTCGCCGATGCCCGCCGTGCGCGGGATTGAAACTGCCACCCAGCAGACCAGTTCGCAGGCCTTTGCGCATACCGCTTGCGATCGTCTTATGGCCGCGCCTGGCCAGTGCCGCGCACCAGCCATTTGTAAGTGGTCAGACCCTCCAACGCGACAGGCCCGCGAGCGTGCAGCCGGCCGGTTGCAATGCCAATCTCTGCGCCTAGGCCAAATTCAGCCCCATCGGCAAATTGCGACGAGGCATTGTGCATTACAATCGCGCTGTCGACATTGGCAAAAAACCGTTCTGCCGCCGAATGATCTTCCGTGATGATCGCATCGGTATGCGCGCTGGAATGCTCGGCAATATGCGAGAGTGCGTCGCCCATATTATCGACAATCGCAGCGGAAACGACGGCGTCGAGATATTCGGTATCCCAATCCTCCGGCCCGGCAGGTTCTATGCGTGGATCAAGGCTTTGCGCCCGGCCATCGCCGCGCACTTCACAGCCTGAAGCCAGCAGGGCTTTGACAAGGTCCGCCGCCTTGGGGAAGTGCGCATCGATCAGCAGTGTCTCCATCGCACCGCAGATCCCTGTACGCCGCATCTTGGCATTGAGGACGATCTCTTGCGCCATTGCAGGGTTCGCATCGGCATGAACATAGGTGTGACAAATGCCATCAAGATGGGCGAGCACCGGGACACGGGCATCGGCCTGAACCCGTGCAACCAATCCCTTGCCGCCGCGCGGCACAATCATATCGATGAGTCCGCTGGCGCTCAGCATTGCGCCGACCATAGCCCGGTCTTGTGTTGGCATAATCTGCACTGACGCCGCTGGCACGCCGCCTTGGACAAGCCCTGACGTCATTGCGGCGTGGATTGCGTGATTCGAGTGGACTGCCTCGCTACCACCGCGCAGCAGGGCGGCATTCCCGGCCCGCACGCACAGGGCCGCTGCATCAGCCGTCACATTCGGGCGGCTTTCGTAAATCAGTCCAATGACGCCAATCGGCACGCGTATCCGTGACAACTGTAATCCATTGGGCCGCTCACTGGTGTCAACAATCTGGCCTACCGGATCAGATAGCTGCGCAACCGCATCCACGCCTGTAGCAATGCCCTCAACCCGCACCTCATCCAACGCTAATCGGTCGAGCATCGCATCTGGCAGGCCTGCCGTTTTACCGGCGGCAAGATCCTTCGCATTCGCTTCCAGGATCACGCTGACGTCACGGCGCAATTGATCGGCGGCGTGGTGCAGAGCGGCGGCACGCGCCTCGCTCGGCATGGAGGCAAGTTGACGCTGAGCCGCGCGGGCCGAGTTTGCCAGCTCTGTGACGATTTCATCAGCGCTGACTTGCTGAGGCAAAGTGGGAGAAATTGCTGTCATAATCCGGCGGTAATAGCACTGTGAAACAGCCCTGTCAGGTCCGCTGACGTCAAGGTCTAAACCCAAGCGAATCGGGTGTAAATGCAAGTCGAAATCGTCCAACTCGGGCGATTCTCTCAGTGCGAATCCCCAGGCGATAACCCACGGAAAACGGCGGCCTAGCGGTAATATTTCACCCAGATGAACGTTTCATCGCGTTAAGTTCACACTTCGCCCGGTCCGTTAACACTTAGATTCGACCTTAGGCAGCCCGCTTGGTAGCGCCGCGATCAATTGAATTGGGGCAGAGAGAAAAAAGGGTTCGCCTTGCTAAAAGAAGGTTCCACCGCCAGCTGGCGTGACCAGCTGGATAAGTGGTTTCCTGACCGTGAGTTCTTTATGCGCTCGCAAGGTCAGGTCCGCTTCATCACATTCACATCGCGCATGCAGAAAATTGCGGCGGCGACGATCGTGGTTCTGGTTGTTGGTTGGGCCGTCACAATGGCGGCCATGGCATGGTCCAAATATCAGGCAGATGTGGACCGGCTTTCTCTACTCGAAAACGCAGCCAAAGTGGCCACCGCGCAAGAGCGATTGGATACATATGGCGATGATCTGAGCGCCGTTGCAGAAGATTTGACTGCGCGGCAAAATTTCATCGAACAAATGACCGAGGCGCTGCCCGCTGATGTAAAAGATACCAGCGGCACGGTCACCGATTCGACCTCTGAAACGGCAGAGATGATCGAAAAAGTCAGTGCTTCGTTCCCCGAAGCAGTGACATTGGCCAAAATCGAAGCGCGCCAATTGGCCTATGTCGAGCGAGTAACACGATTTGCCGATGAGCGCGCCAAACGCGCTGAGAATGCACTTCGCAAACTCGGCCTTGATCCCAAGTTGATGGTTGATAGCGCCGATATCGAAGCGATGGGTGGTCCGCTGGAAATCCTCGCCACCTCTGCTGATGGCAGCATCGATCCACGGTTCGAACGCCTCGGTCTAAGTCTTGCCCGCATGGCAGCGCTGGAACGCGGCCTGGAATCAGTCCCGCAATTCACGCCAACCGATCTATCGAAAACCACAGTTTCATCAGGCTTTGGCTATCGCCGCGACCCCTTCAACGGCGGCGGCGCGATGCATGGCGGCCTTGATTTCAAAGGGCCATCTGGAACACCGATCTATTCAGCGGCCAAAGGCGTCGTAACGTTCGTGGGCCGTAAGTCTGGCTATGGCAAAGTGGTTGAAGTAAGCCATGGCAATGGCATGATGACGCGCTATGCTCACATGTCGCGGTTTGATGCTGTCGAAGGCGAGCAAGTTGCCGCTGGTGAAACCATCGGCGCAATCGGCAGCACTGGCCGTTCGACCGGACCGCATCTGCACTTTGAGGTGCGTATCAATGACCACGCGGTAAATCCGCGCCCTTTCCTGGAGACCGCCCCCAATGTTCTCAAAGAAGCCCGCGGAGCCAAATCAGCCCGCACCGCCTCAGACTAACCCTCAAGACAAGCCCCGAGGAAAATCCATGCCATCCAATTCTTCAACGTTTTCGGTGATCGGTTCTGACGTTTCGATCAAAGGAAATGTTTCCGCCTCTGCTGACCTTCACGTCGATGGCTCGGTTGAGGGCGACATCAAATGCACCTCGCTGGTTCAAGGCGAAACTTCGCTGGTAACCGGCGGGATCATGGCAGAGACCGCGCGCCTTTCTGGCCGCGTAACAGGCTCAATCAATGTTCGAGAATTGGTGATCCTGAAGAGCGCGCAAATCGAAGGCGATGTGCATTATGATGCACTGACGATTGAGCAAGGCGCTCAGGTTGACGGCCGCTTTGCCCCAAACGATCGGCGCAAGCCTGAAGCAAAGCCAGCCGCGCCCAAAGCTGGCGGCGCCAAGCCAAGCGGCGATGAAGAGCCGCAGCTGAAGATCGCGCAATAAGCGAGCAGCGACACATTCAAACGATAGCGAGAGGCCTCGGATTTTCCGGGGCCTCTTTGTTTGAGGCGGCTTAAAGCCAAATTGCGCTCAGTGAGCGCGCTTCTAAGTGATCACTTCGGCGCGCAAAGCCTTGCGGTCGAGCTTACCAATCATCGTCTTGGGTAGCTCATCGCGAATTACGACTTTGTCGACCCGCTCATGCTTGCCGATCCGGCCATTCAGCCAATCGCGCAATTCCACCGCGGTTTTCTCCGAATCAGCGCCGATGTCTGCCAAAGTCACGAAGGCCCTCGGCACTTCGCCCTTATAGTCGTCAGGCATGCCGATCACGAGTGCTTCCTTCACCGCATCGTTTTCGAGAATGACGTCCTCAACCTGGCTCGGGAAAACCTTAAATCCGCCAACCGCGATCATATCCTTGATCCGATCGACGATCTTTAGAAAACCGTCCTCATCAAAGGTCGCAACATCGCCGGTGCGCAGCCATTGCTTGCCATTATGCTCAATGAATACGTCCGCCGCCGCCTCTGGCCGGTTCCAATAGCCACGCATAATCTGTGGGCCGGAAATGGCGAGTTCACCGGGTTCGCCCGCTGGCGCGAGTTTGGCTGGGTCTTCCTTGTCCAGCAGTAGGATCTGGGTGCCCGCCACAACTTGGCCAATGGTACCGCGTTTGCGCGTGCCCGCATAGGGATTGACCGACACGACGCCGGAGCTTTCGGTGAGACCATAACCCTCGACCAGGCGCACGCCGGTGACTTCTTCGAATTTGGCATGAACCGGCGCTGGCATCGGCGCGCCGCCAGAAATGCAGACCTTGAGCGAGGACACGTCAGTTTTGGCGAGATCTGGATGATCGAGCAGCGCCTGAAACATGGTTGGGACGCCGGGAAAGCCCGTAGTTTTGTATTTCTGGATGGTTTGCAGCACCTGCTTAGTTTCGAATCGCGGCACAATCGCAATTGAAGCTCCGCTCACGACTGCGTGATTAAGCAAAGCGGTGTTAGCGAAGACATGGAAGAACGGCAGTGCGCCCATGAACACCTCATCCGAACCTTTGCCGAATGGGTTGATTGCAGCGACTTGCTGAGCGTTTGTGGCGAGCTGCGCATGGCCCAGCATCGCGCCTTTGGGCCGCCCGGTCGTCCCGCCGGTGTATTGCAGCAGCGCCAAATCCTCGGCTGGATCAATCATCGGCAAGGTCGAAGGTGTTCCCGCTTCCCAACTGCTCCAATCCCATGCACCAAGTGTTTCGGCCCAGCTTTTCACGTTTGCGCTGAATTCAACCTTGGCGAGCTTACTGCGGCTGAGGGTCTTTAGCGCGAGGCTCTTCAGACCGGTGAGCATATCAGGCAGCGAGCCGACGATCAGCGTTTCGAGCGCAGAGGCGCTGAGCACTTTGGAAGCAGTTTCATAAAGCTCTGGAACGCCGAGCGTTACGAGCGCGCGCGTGCCGGAATCCTCAACTTGCCAGGTCAGTTCTTCAACCGAGTAGAGTGGCGAGAAGTTCACGACGATCGCGCCCGCCATCATCGCCCCATAATAGGCCGAGGCGTAGATCGAGACATTGGGAAGAAACAGGCCGACCCGGTCGCCCCTTTCGATACCCATTGCTTGAAGGCCCGCCGCGAACCGCTGAGCCTCGGTAAAAATCTCTCGATAAGAGAACGTGCGGCCCAAAAAATGCAGCAAGGGCGCGCTCGGATCACTACGAACCGAGCGTTCGAGCAGAGCTGGCAAGCTCATTAGCTCAAATTGCGAATCCCATGGGGTGGGATGGTGATACGGCGCGTTATTGACATTCATGTCAGTAGCATGACGTATCCGACCAAAAGTCACAAGCGATTCTACGCGGTGCGCAGTATCTTTTTGAGCCATTTTGGTCGCTACCGCGTGAAATGCGCAGCGAATACGAAAAGGCCGCCACACAGGTTATCCTGCAGGCGGCCTTTCATCATGGCTCAAACTAAAACGCCAAAGCCAAATGGCGCGAGATCAGTCGTCCTTGGTCTCTTCTTCTTCGGCTGCGGGACCAGGCTCTGGCTCCGGCTCAGCCGCTGGCTCCTCTGCGTAGCCAGGCACCGTCTGTGCAACATCGCCGTTCTCTTCTGCTTCGCGCTTTGCGGCCAGCCATGCTTCGGCTTCCGCCTCTTGCGCAGCTTCTGCGGCGGCTTTGACATTGGCGTCACGCTCTGCCCGCAGCTCTTCGATCAGTTTTTCCTTGTCGCTGCGATCATCGCCGTCTGTCGGCACTTCTTCCGCAACAACGCCGGCGCGCTTGGCCGCTTTGGCAACAACCGCATCAAGCTCTCGTTGCGAGCACAGGCCCAAGGTTACCGGATCTTTCGGCTGAATGTTTTGAATATTCCAGTGCGAACGCTCTTTAATCGCGCCGATCGTGTTGCGAGTCGTCCCGATTAGCTTCGAGATTTGCGCATCGGACACCTCTGGGTGGCTGCGCAGGATCCAAGCGATCCCATCTGGCTTATCCTGACGCTTTGACACTGGCGTGTAGCGCGGGCCTTTGGTCCGAGTCACTTCGACCGGCGCCTTCTGCATCACCAAGGCGTAATTGGCGTCTGCCTGACCTTTGTCGATTTCGTCTTGGGTCAGCTCACCGGCATGAACCGGGTCGCGGCCGGTGTACTTGCTACCCGCAAGATCATCCGCCATCGCTTGAACTTCGAGAATGTGCAGACCGCAAAACTCCGCGATCTGTTCAAACGACAAACCCGTGTGATCGACCAACCAAGTGGCAGTCGCATGCGGCATGAGCGGCTTGGGTTGTTCCTTTGGCGCTTTGGCCATGAGGCAAACTCCGTTAAAAATTAAAAGGGCCGCCCCTTGCGGAGCGGCCGTTGCGAGACCGTAGATAGGCAATTGCGCGGCATTGAGCAAGCGAGTTCAGCATATGAAGTCGCCAGGTTCGCAATTCAGTCTGCAATTCCTCAGGATAAGGGCATGGCTTGAGCGCTAAAACTCACCCATCAGAGCTTCAATCCATTGGCGTAAAGCCTGGCAATCCTTGGATACGGTCAATCCAGGCGCGAACATGGCCGAAACCCTCAAGGTCGATCCCGCCTTGGTCTGCGACATGGGTATATGGAAACAAGACAATGTCGGCCAAAGTCACATCATCCCCGCACAGGAATGCCGACTCGCCCAATTGTTGATCCATCAGCGCAATCGCCGCTTCGCCCGCAGCCCTTTTGGCCTCAATTTGCGCGGATTGCTCCGGAGCCAGATTGGCTTCGCCCACAATTGCCAGCCAAAATCGCAGAGTCGCGACATTGGGCTCGTGATTGTATTGCTCGAAAAACATCCAACGCAGCATATCAGCTTGGGCAAAACGGTCTTGCGGGATGAGCGGTGAGCCCGACGCCAAGTACCAGCATGCCGCATTGCTCTCTGGCAGAAAGCGGGTGCCTTGTTCGCCGCTGATTTGAAGAACCGGGATGCGGCCATTTGCGTTGATGTTCTGAAGAAAGCTCGGCGTGCGCGTTTCGCCTTTCAGAATATCATATTGAGTGGCGGTGAGCTCATGCCCAACCAGCGCTGCAGTCAGCTTGATCTTATAGCAGTTTCCGCTGCGAGGGTCCTCGTGCAGGTGATAGGTTTCAGCCACCGCATACCTCTAGCACAATCTTACCGATATGGTTGCCCGCCTCCATCCGAGCATGGGCCGCAGCGGCCTCTGCCAAAGGAAAGGTTTGATCCATAATCGGCGCAAGCTCTTCGCTTACGAACAATGGCCAGGCATGCCGCGTGATCTCTTCAGCCAGCGCCGACTTGAACGCATCGGAGCGCGGGCGCAGGGTCGATCCAGTCAGCACCAGGCGGCGCATCATCACAAACGCCATATTGATCTCTGCCTTTGCGCCGCCGAGGATCGCAATGGTGACATGCCGCCCATCCTCAGCCAGGCATTTGAGATTGCGCGGGACATAATCGCCAGAAACCATGTCGAGCACGATATTCACACCCTCGCCATTGGTGTGCTGCTTGATCACCTCGACGAAGTCTTGCGAGCGGTAATTGATCGCCAGATCCGCGCCAATTTCGCGCGCGGCGGCGCATTTCTCATCATCGCCGCAGGTCACGATCACTTCCGCGCCAAATGCCTTGGCAAGCATGATCGCCATGGTGCCAATACCAGAGGTGCCGCCGTGCACCAGCAGCCGCTCCCCATCGCAGGCCAGCCCGCGTTCGAACACATTGTGCCACACCGTGAACAATGTCTCTGGCAAAGCGGCGGCTTTTTCGAGCGGCATGTCACCGGGCACAGGCAGGCAATGTTGCCATGGGGCGGTGCAGTATTCCGCATATCCGCCGCCCGGCGTCAGCGCTGCGACGCGATTGCCGAGCATCTCTGGCGGAACTTCAGTCCCCACCGCCACAACCTCGCCCGCAACCTCCAGGCCAAGGATCGGCGAGGCTCCGGCCGGCGCAGGGTAATTTCCCGCGCGCTGAATGCAGTCGGGCCGATTGACGCCGGCAAAGGCCACGCGGATCAGAACATCTTGCGGACCGGGCTGCGGAACATCCGCTTGCTCCAGAACCAGAACGTCGGGTCCGCCCGGCGCATCGAAACCAATCGCCTGCATATGCTGCGGAAGTGCCGCCGAATTGTGATCGACCATCGTGTTGCCCCTTGCCACGCTTCATTGGCCCACCCCTTGCCCCGGGGTCAGACGCGAGAAACTTCGGTATCGGTGGCGATTAACGATGGCGCGGATTGACAGCAAGCCGTTCTGCTTGCGATGTTGTGAACCAATATGGAAGACGACGATCAGCCACGCGCAAAAGGAGACGCGGCGAGCAAGCTCGCAGCGGAGGATTTGGCGCCTTATTCGCAAGACGAATTGGACGAGCGGATTGCTCTGTTAGAGGCTGAAATCGCTCGGGTTTCTTCTCATTCTGCGAAAACCGCCGCGCATATGCAGGCGGCCGATGCCCTGTTTAAGAAGCCAGGCGGATAGTCCCATCCCACAGCCCGCCGCCCGATTTATGCCGTCTTGTGGGTTTAGCCCATGTGCAGAGTCGCAATTGAGAAAGGGCGTCCCATATATGCTGAAAGCGCCCAAGTCTGCACATTCGCGCAGACCAACAGCAAGCCAAACCGTTTAAGCCAGAGACAATCAGACCCATGCCCAGTTTTGCCCAGAACCTAGAGAAAACGCTGCATCATGCGCTTGGCCATGCGTCGGAGCGGCGACATGAATATGCCACGCTGGAGCATCTGTTGCTCGCGCTCATCGATGATGAAGACGCAGCCCAGGTGATGGCCGCATGCGGGGTTGACTTGGCTGAGCTTGGCGAGGTCGTGAAGCAGTATCTTGATCAGGAATATCAATCACTTAAAACAGAGGAAGAGGCCGATCCGCAGCCAACTGCTGGTTTTCAGCGAGTGATTCAGCGCGCCATTCTGCATGTGCAATCCTCAGGCAAGGATACGGTCACAGGCGCCAATGTGCTGGTCGCACTGTTCTCTGAGCGCGACAGCTATGCGGTCTATTTCCTGCAACAGCAGGATATGAGCAGGCTCGATGCGGTGAGCTATATCAGCCACGGCATTGGCAAGGGCGGCCGCCAACTGGAGGCGAAATCTGCTCAGGGTTCTGACGAACCGCAGCCGGAAGGCGGCGAGAAGCCTGCCGAAGCGGCGAAGAAAGAAACCGCGCTCGATCAGTTCACCGTCAATCTCAATGCCAAGGCGGAGGCCGGGAAAGTCGATCCGCTGATTGGCCGCGGACCGGAAGTTGATCGGACAATCCAAATCCTGTGCCGCCGCAGCAAGAACAATCCGCTTTACGTTGGCGATCCCGGCGTTGGTAAAACCGCGATTGCCGAGGGACTTGCGCGCAAAATCGTCGAAGGCGAAGTGCCAGAAGTGCTCAACGAGGCGGTGATCTACTCACTCGATATGGGCGCCTTGCTGGCTGGCACGCGCTATCGCGGTGATTTTGAGGAGCGTTTGAAGCAGGTTGTGACCGAGCTTGAAGGGATGCCGCATGCGGTGCTCTTCATCGATGAAATTCACACCGTTATCGGCGCAGGCGCGACCAGCGGCGGGGCGATGGACGCGTCTAACTTGCTAAAACCGGCCCTGTCCGGCGGCACCATCCGCTGTGTCGGGTCAACCACCTACAAGGAATTCCGAAATCACTTCGAAAAGGACCGCGCGCTGCTGCGCCGGTTTCAGAAAATCGATGTGAATGAGCCGACGGTGGAAGACACCATTAAGATCCTCAAAGGGCTTCGGACCGCCTTTGAAGAGCATCACAATGTGAAATACACGCCCGACGCGCTGAAGACTGCGGTCGAGCTGTCGGCGCGCTATATCAATGATCGCAAACTGCCGGATAAGGCTATCGACGTGATCGACGAGGTGGGCGCGATGCAAATGCTGCTGCCGCCCAGCCGCCGCAAGAAGAAGATCACTGCGCGCGAGATTGAGCAAGTGATCGCAACTATGGCGCGCATCCCACCGAAATCAGTCAGCAAGGACGACAAGAAGGCGCTCGAGAACCTCGAACGCGATCTGAAGCACGTCGTGTTTGGCCAAGATGAGGCAATCCACCGCCTGTCGACGGCCATGAAGCTGTCCCGCGCTGGTCTGCGCGATCCGGACAAGCCAATCGGCAGCTTCCTGTTCAGCGGTCCAACCGGCGTTGGTAAGACCGAGGTTGCGCGTCAACTCGCCTCGATCATGGGCATTGAGCTGAAGCGCTTCGACATGTCGGAATATATGGAACGCCATAGCGTTTCGCGCCTGATCGGTGCGCCCCCGGGCTATGTTGGTTACGACCAAGGGGGTCTTTTAACCGATGCGGTTGATCAGAACCCGCACTGCGTGCTGTTGCTAGACGAGATCGAGAAGGCTCACCCGGACCTGTTCAACATCCTACTGCAGGTCATGGATAATGGCCGTCTGACCGATCACCACGGCAAAACGGTCGATTTCCGCAATGTCGTACTGATTATGACGACCAATGCTGGCGCATCCGACATGGCGAGCCAGGGCATCGGCTTTGGTGACGTGTCTAAGGAAGATGCAGGCAGCGAGGCTGTGAAGAAGATGTTCACGCCGGAATTCCGCAATCGTTTGGATGCAATCGTGCCATTTGCCTATCTCGGCAAGAGCACTGTTGCCCGCGTGGTCGACAAGTTCATCCTGCAGCTCGAACTGCAACTGGCCGAGCAAAACGTCCACATCCAGTTTGACGGTGATGCGCGCGATTGGCTGGCCGACAAGGGCTATGACAAGCTCTATGGCGCCCGGCCAATGGGCCGACTGCTGCAAGATAAGATCAAGCAACCGCTCGCCGAAGAGCTGCTGTTCGGTAAGCTGGCCGATGGCGGTGAAGTGCATGTTGGGATCAAGGACGGCAAGCCAACTTTCGAGCTCACCCCCGCCCCGCCCAAGACCAAGCCGAAGCGCAAGGCGCCGGCGAAGAAAAAGCCCGCGGCAAAAAAGGCACCGCCTGCAAAGGATAGCAGCGATACCAAGCCCGAGGCCTCTGGTAGCGATACGGGAGGCGGCGATAGCGAGGGCTAAGCTGCACAAAATTAAAGGAAAGGGCGCGCGCCAGCATACGGTTCGCGCCCTTTTTCGTATCTAAGCCATGAGCAACCCATTCTCATGGATCCGGCCTGAGCCCTGGGGCGTGCAAATCGTCCCTGCCAATTGCTGGATTGACCCCGGCCGCGCGGTTGACCGAGCGCTGGTGACCCACGGCCATGCCGATCACGCACGCGGCGGGCACGGAGAAACCATCGCCACGCCGGAAACATTGGCGATCATGGCCCTGCGCTATCGCACTGGTATCGAGAACGGTGAGGGGGAGATCCCCTCCAAGGCCACACCGGTGCAATATGGCGAAACGATCAGCCTGCCTGGCGGCGTAAAGGCCAGCTTTGTACCCGCTGGGCATGTTCTGGGCAGCGCGCAAATCCTGCTGGAGCATGCGGGAGAGCGAGTGGTAATCACCGGTGATTACAAGCGGCGTCACGACCCCACATGCGCTCCGTTCGAAGTGGTGCCGTGTGACGTGTTTATCACCGAGGCAACCTTCGGCCTGCCCGTGTTCGTTCACCCACCAATTGAGCAGGAAATCGCCAAACTGCTTGGTGTACTCGCCGCCAATCCGGACCAATGCGTCGCGGTGGGCGCCTATGCTTTGGGCAAGGCGCAGCGCGTGATCGCAGAACTGCGCGCGGCGGGCCATGACCAGCCGATCTATCTCCACGGCGCGATGGAGAAGATGTGCCACCTCTATGAAGAGCATGGCGTGGATCTGGGCAAGCTGCGACTAATCACGGATGCGGACAAGGATGATATGCGCGGGCACATTGTGGTCGCGACACCGGCGGCACTCAACGATCGTTGGTCGCGGCGGCTGCCCGACCCAATTACCGCCATGGCGAGCGGATGGATGCGGGTACGCGGCCGGGCGCGGCAACGCGGCGTTGAATTGCCGCTGATCATCTCTGACCACGCCGATTGGAACGAGCTGATCGACACCATCGAAGAGGTGAATCCAGCGGAAACCTGGATCACGCATGGCCGCGAAGAGGCGCTGCTGCGGTGGTGCGAACTGGGCCAGCGAAAGGCCCGCGCGCTGGCAATGATCGGGCGCGAGGAAGAGGGCGAATAGGTGGAAGAATTCGCCGCCCTCCTCAATGCACTTGTCTATACGACCAGCCGCAATCGCAAGCTGGCGCTGATCGCGGCCTATTTGCGCGAGACGCCCGACCCTGATCGCGGATGGGCATTGGCGGCTCTGACGGGATCAGTTGATTTTCCAGCGGTGAAGGCAAACACGTTCCGCAATCTTCTAAAGGAGCGCGTCGACCCGGTCTTATGGACGCTGAGTCGTGATTTCGTTGGTGATACAGCTGAGACCGCGAGCCTGCTGTGGCCAGAAGGCAGTGCTTCTGCTGATAAGTCACCCAGCATTGCGGAGGTGGTGGAGACGCTCTCCGCCCTCACCCGCTCCAGCGCCCCCACCGAGCTGCCCAAGCTACTCGGCCGGCTCGATGAGAACGGCCGCTTTGCTCTGATCAAATTTGCGACTGGCGGCATGCGGATTGGAGTCTCTGCCCGGCTTGCGAAGACGGCCTTTGCGCAAAGCTTCGATGTCTCGGTCGAGGAGGTGGAGGAATATTGGCACGCGCTGGAACCGCCCTATGCGGAGCTGTTCGCCTGGGCCGCTGACGGAGGCGATCCGCCTGATGTTACCAACCGTCCCATGTTCCGGCCATTTATGCTCGCCCATCCGCTAGAAGAAGAGGAATTGGACCTCAGCGATTACGCGGCAGAATGGAAATGGGACGGCATCCGCGTGCAATTGGTGCGGGTGAATGGAGAGACACGGCTCTATTCCCGCTCTGGCGATGATATCTCGGCGACCTTCCCCGAATTGCTCGATGTCTTGCCAATCGATGCCGTGGTCGATGGCGAATTGATGGTGCGCGGCTCAGTCCAAGGCGGCGAGGCAGGCGGCGCAGCCAGCTTCAACGCCTTGCAACAGCGACTTGGCCGCAAGAAAGTGAGTAAGAAGATGCTCGCTGAGCTGCCTGCCTTCGTGAGGCTCTATGATATCTTGCTGCTGGAAGGCGAAGATCTGCGCGAGCTGGGTTGGGAGCAACGCCGTACGGCGTTGGAGACGGTGATGCCGCGACTTCCGGACAGCCACTTTGACCTTTCGCAAATAGTTGCGGCGCGCGACTTTTCACACCTCGCCGAAATCCGCGAAGGTGCTCGCCAGGATGCAATCGAAGGCCTGATGCTGAAGCGCAGAGACGCGCCCTATATCGCCGGGCGCAAGGTCGGCCTGTGGTATAAGTGGAAACGCGACCCGCTGCTGGTGGATTGCGTACTGATGTATGCGCAGCGCGGCTCTGGCAGGCGGTCGAGCTTCTATTCGGACTACACGTTCGGATGTTGGGACGGCGATCCAGACGCAGGCGCAGAATTGCTGCCCGTGGGAAAGGCATATTCCGGTTTCACCGATGCCGAGCTGAAGAAGCTCGACAAGCTTGTGCGCCAGACAACCCTCAATCGGTTTGGCCCAGTGCGCGAGGTGGAGCGCACACTGGTCTTTGAGGTTGCCTTCGACAGTGTGCATTCAAGCAAGCGCCACAAGAGCGGCCTGGCCATGCGCTTCCCGCGCATCCACCGCATCCGCTGGGACAAGCCGGTGCATGAGGCGGACCGGTTGGACAACCTAAGGTCGCTCATCAGGGATTGACCAATCACGCCCAGCACCTAAGTTGCAAAATGCAACTGGAGGTCACAATGCCCATCACTACCTATCGCAATATGCTCACCGCACTGTCTGGAATGCTGGACAAAGCAACCGCCCACAAAGCCGCCGACACGATCATTGATGGCCGCCTCGCGCCGGATATGCTGCCTTTCGCAACACAAATCCGGATGCTGGCCAATTTTCCGCGGCAATCGCTAAACATGATCTCAAGCGCTGAACTGGCATCGAATGAAGATGATCCAACCACTCTGGCGGAGGCAAAAGCGAGGATTGCTGAAACTCTGGTGATGCTCGATACCTTTGATGAACAAACACTCCTGTCCGATGACAGCATGGTCGATCTGGAGCTGCCAAACGGGATGAAATTTCGCTTGTCCGTCGCCGATTATGTCGCCGACTGGTCATTTCCGAACTTCTATTTCCACACCAGCATCGCCTACGCGATTATGCGCAGCCTGGGTGTAGAGCTCGGCAAGGCCGATCTGGTGCCGCACATGCTGCGGCATCTGAACACGCAGGGTTAGGCGGAAATGCGCGGCGAGGTGTTATCCCAGCGCCTCGCCTACCGCCTCAGCATGGTGCTCCGCATTCTCCGCATAATGCGCCACGCCCAGCCGCATGCCTGCAATCGCTGCATCGTTTAGCTCGCGCAGCGGCTTCGCCGGGCGGCCCGCCCACAGCATGCGCGGCTCCATCACCTTACCCTCGGTCAGCATTGCGCCCGCTGCCAGCATGGCGTCAGAGCCGATAACAGACTTATTCATCGCAATCGCGCCCAGCCCCACAAATCCGCGGTCCGCAATCGTGCAGCCGTGCACCATCGCCATATGACCGATCAGCACGTCATCCCCGATGATCAACGGACAGCCATCGGGATCGCCCGGTTTTGGCCCGTCGCAATGCAGGACGCTGCCATCCTGCACATTGGTGCGCTCGCCAATGCGGATTGGTGCAACATCCGCGCGCAGCACGCAATTGTACCAGATCGAACTGCCTGCGCCGATCTCAACATCGCCTATGATGGTACAGCCAGGCGCGATAAACGCGGTTTCGTGGATCTTGGGCGCCTTGCCGTGGATAGCGATGATATTGACACCGGGGTGCTGCGAGGCGGGGTTCATATATGGTTCTCCCATTGCTCGCGAGTGAGCGAGTATTGAATGGTTGGATTGTGTTCGGGGGCAAAGAACGGATCATCAAAGTCGAGCTCTGGACGGTGCAGCATCCCAAGCTTCTCCATGAGTTTCCAACTGCCGATATTGCTCTCGCTGGTGAGCGCAACCAGTTGCGGAGCGCCATGCGTATCAAACCCCCAATTGATCACGGCGCGCATCGCTTCTTCTGCCAGACCCTGGCGCCAGCGGTCCTCGCGCATGAGCCAGCCAATCTCATGATCGCCAATATTGGGCGCAAGCGGGTTAGAAACGCGTTTCATCCCGCAATGCGCGACCAGATCGCCGGTTTTGCGGTCAAACGCAAACATAAAGCCGAACCCATCCTGCGCGAAACCCGCGCGCGAGGCCTCGTGCTTCTCCGCCAACTGCTCAGCCGTGCGCGGACCGCCCAGCTTGGCCATCACGGCGGGGGAGTTGAGATGCTGAAGATGGGCTTCAAGGTCATTTTTGCCAATCTGGCGCAGCTCCAATCGCTCGGTCGTCAGCACAATCTCACCCATTTTGTGCTTCCCACTCGTCTTTCTCGATTCGGTAGACGATTATGTTTTCGCCTTCTGCCCAAGAGACGGTGTCTGGGAAATCCATATCGGGCCGGCGCCGCATCCCGAGCTTTTTCATCAGGCCCCAGCTTGCAGCATTGCCATCCACTGTCAGCGCAATGACATGGGGCGCGCCAAATTTGCGAAAGGCGATTTCAAGCGAGGCCTGCGCCGCTTCTTTCGCGTAGCCTTGGCCCCATGCGCTCTCACGTAGGCGCCATCCCGCCTCCATATCGCCAATTGGCCCCTTGGGTTCATTGCAGCGCTTCAGGCCGCAAAATCCCAGGATTGCTCCGTCTGATTTACGCTCTACCGCCCAGAAAGTGTGCCCGTGATCGGCATGATACCCTTCTAACCGTCGGCGCGCGCTGTCTTGACCGGCTTCGTCGATCACACCCCCCAGCCATTGCATCACCGCTGGCGTGTTTGTGCCTTCCCAGAACTCTGGCCAGTCATCCTCCCGCCAATCGCGCAGGACGAGCCGTTCCGTCTCGTGGCGAAAGTCAGCCATTCAAAAGGCGTGCCGCATGGGCGGCATGATAGGTGAGTATCCCAGAGCATCCCGCGCGCTTGAACGCCAGCAATGTCTCCATAACCAGAGCATCGCGGTCTCCCGCGCCCGCCGCAACAGCAGCCTCGATCATCGCATATTCGCCGCTGACCTGATAGGCGAACACAGGAACGCCAAATTGGTCCTTAACGCGTGTTGCAATATCCAAATAGGCGAGACCCGGCTTCACCATTACGCTATCGGCCCCCTCGGCTAGGTCAAATTCCACCTCGCGCAAGGCCTCCAGGGTGTTGGCAGGGTCCATCTGATAGCTTTTCTTATCGCCCTTCAGCAGACCGCCAGAGCCAACTGCATCGCGGAACGGCCCATAAAAAGCACTCGCATATTTCGCGGCATAGCTCATGATCTGGACATTGGTGTGCCCGGCCATTTCCAACGCCATGCGGATTGCGTGAATGCGCCCATCCATCATGTCTGACGGAGCAATGATGTCCGCGCCCGCCTCCGCTTGATTCAGGGCCTGATCGACCAGCATCGCGACCGTTTCATCATTCATCACGTAACCCGCATCATTGAGCAGGCCGTCCTGCCCATGCGCGGTGTAGGGATCGAGCGCCACATCGGTCAGCACGCCGATTTCATCGCCGCACTCTGCCTTGATCGCACGGATCGCACGGCACATCAGATTGTCGGGATTGTGCGCCTCTACGCCGTCATCGCTGCGCTTGTCCGCCTGAGTGTTGGGGAACAGGGCGATGACCGGAATACCCAGAGCGATCGCCTCTCGCGCGCGCTCCACAATGCCGTCAACCGACCAGCGCGAGACGCCGGGCAGCGTCGCAATCTTCTCTTCCACTCCCTCACCATCAGTGACAAATAAGGGCCAGATCAAATCCGCCGAAGTCAGCACGGTTTCGCGATGCAAGGCACGGCTCCATCCTGTGGAGCGAGTGCGGCGAAGGCGGGTGTTGGGATAGCTGCCAGTCATGGGCGACCTGTTGCCGCAATTTTTGAGCGCGTGCAATCACGCCTCAAATTCTGGAGCTAGGTGGAGAAGCAAGCCTCTTTAAAAACAGGCGCGCTATTCCACCTCTTTGACGGTATCGAGCTTCTCGATCTCGCGCAGCGGCTCTGCCACCTCGTCGCTGGTCGGGGTCAGGTCTTTGAGCGCTAGGCCGGGTTCAACGGTCTTCAAACGGCCAAGGGCTGCTCGAAATTTCTTGAGCTCCTCGCCAGACAATTGCGCCCGGGTGACGAATTTAACACTGGCCGGGTTAATCGCGCGGCCGCCGCGGTACATTTCATAATGGAGATGCGGGCCAGTGGAGAGGCCGGTTGAACCAACATAGCCGATCACTTGGCCCCGCCGGACATTTTGCCCTCGGCTGACTGACATTCTACTCATATGGCAATAGCGGGTTGACAGATTGCCGCCATGATCCAGCTTCACCGCATTGCCGCAGCCGCCAGCACGGCCAGCCGAGGTCACGCGCCCATCGGTAACGGCAACGATTGGAGTGCCATGGCGCGCGCGGAAATCCATGCCCGAATGCATCCTACGATAGCCGAGGATCGGGTGGCGGCGCATGCCAAAGCGCGAAGAAATCGGGCCGGGTACGGGAGCGACCAAGCCGCCTCGCTGCTCACCAACACCAGAAGCCTCATAAAAACGGCCATCTTCGCCCCAGCGCATCAATTGCGTCTTGGTCGTTCCGCCGCGATCAACGCCAGCATAGAGCAATTTGCCCGCCTGACGTTCGCCCGTGGCGGCGCGGCGGTATGAAATGATCATATCGAACTCGTCGGTCGATCGAACCTCGCGGTCCATATCGATCTGCTCATCAATCGCCTTGATGTAATCTTGCACAGCGCTGACCGGAGCGCCGGCAGCACGCATGGAGCGGTACAGGCTATCGCCCACGGTCCCGCGAATGCGCAAAGGTGTCTCATCCACGCGGATGATATTGCGTTCGAGCGCCAAAGCGCCGCTTTCCCGAGTGATCGCCAATTCCAGGTCGAACCGGGCGCGGAAGGACAGCTCATCAAGCGGGCGAGGTGCGCCATTCGCTTCCCGCCGACCCAAGATAATGTCCATTTGCGTGCCAGCATCGATCTCGCTGAGCGGCATCGCACCGGAAACAAGCTCGCTCACCCGGCTAACGTCGCTAGACGAAAGGCCTGCACGGCGGAGCATGCTTTGAAAACTGTCACCCTCTGCCAAAGTGGAAACCAGCTCAATTTGTGGGCGTTCAGGCGCGCTGGCCAGCGGAATAACCTCAGGTGTTGGGCTCATCCGGCGACCAGAATCGGCGCCCAGAGCCAGCGGCATAATCATCTGGCTGCGCAGCTCATCATGGGCGGCAGCATCAATTTTCATGGCTGGCCGGGCCTCAAGCGGGCTCATATCCGGCCAGAATGCGAGCGCCACAGCGGCCAGGCCCACCATAGTGCCGAACCCGCGGAACCAGCGGCGGCTGCCGATATTGCTCGCCAAATCAGGAGCAAGATCAATCCCGGCAAGGCGATCTTCGACTGAATGCTTCCATTCGTCATAGCGATCGCGCCAAGTGCCAGCGCGATTCAGCGAAACTTTGGTAGAAACGGCGGTGCCAGTGTCGTCCATTTGCGGAGCGTCATCACCAAAATAGCTAAACAGGTCTGCGTCACCTTGCGCTTCGCATGCGCCCGCATCAGGAGCCTTGAGATTCGCATCAGCCACGCCCGTCAGTTCCGCAGAATCTGCAGAACTGGCGATTTCGCTATCAGCAATGTCGCGTGCGTGATCCAACTCGCATCCTAAAACTGGCAAGGCTTGCTAATCCTGCGCACAGCCGAATCTGGTGGCGCATCACCTCTATTGGCTGATTTCCTGCACGATTAAAGTAAATGCTGCCTTAACTCACGACCAAAGGACTCGCCCAAGCGGTGACTTGTGGAGAACCTGTCCAAGGGATTACCCGCGGAACATTGCAGCAGGTCGATCGCGGTGACACAAGCGGAAATGTGACTGCCCACCACTCTTGGAACCCCAGCCAAAATCACAGCGATAGCCGCGTTCGAGCGGTGCTAGGGCCGACCAATACTGGCAAGACGCATTTGGCGATCGAGCGGATGTGCGCCCATTCCAGCGGGATGATGGGCTTTCCCCTTCGGTTGCTGGCGCGGGAGGTTTATGATCGGGTGCGCGCGATCAAGGGCGATGAGCAAGTCGCGCTGATTACGGGTGAAGAGCGGATTGAGCCGGAAAACGCACGCTATTTCTGCTGCACGATGGAGGCGATGAACCGCACCGGAGGCAATCACGCCTTTGTCGCCATTGACGAGGCTCAGATCGGTGCGGATCCGGAGCGCGGCCATATCTTCACCGACCGGCTGATTAATGCACGCGGCCGCGAAGAGACGATGATCCTGGGCTCAGCCACGCTGGAGCCAATCATCAAACAGCTGGTCCCGCGCGCTGAGTTGGTCGAACGCCCACGTTTCTCCACCCTCACCCATGCAGGCCAAACCAAACTGTCGCGCCTGCCCCCGCGCAGCGCAATCGTCGCCTTCTCTGTCGAGCAGGTATACGCGATGGCTGAAATGCTCCGCCGATTCAGAGGCGGCGCGGCGGTGGTAATGGGCGCACTATCCCCGCAAACCCGCAATAAGCAGGTCGAGCTGTTCCAGAATGGCGAAGTTGACTACATCGTCGCCACCGATGCAATTGGCATGGGCCTCAACCTCGATCTGCACCATGTCGCATTCGCGGCGCTGAGCAAGTTTGATGGCCGCCGCAAACGCCGCCTTACCCCTGCAGAGATGGCGCAGATCGCGGGCCGCGCAGGCCGGCACCAGACCGATGGCAGCTTCGGCACGCTTGCTGGCGGCGGCACGCGCAATGGCGCGCCGCTCGAATTTGCTGAGGACGAGATTTACGCGATTGAGGAGCATCAATTCGCACCACTAACCAAGCTGTTCTGGCGCGAGGCGGAGCCACGCTTCGACAGCATTGGCACTTTGATCGGGGATCTAGAGAGCAAGCCTGAAAGTGATGTTTTGACGGCAGCTCCAAGAGCGATTGACCTCGCTGTTTTGAAACGTCTGGCCGAGGATGATCTGGGTCGCACTGTTCGCGGCAGCAGGCAGGTCCGGCGGTTTTGGGAGGCATGCTGTCTTCCTGATTTCCGGCAAATCGGCCCCGACAATCATGCCCGTTTCGTCGCGCGGCTCTGGCAAGATATGGCCGATGGCTATATCGGCGCAGACTTTGTCGCGGCGCGGATCGCAGAGCTGGACCGCACGCAGGGTGATATTGATACACTGCAGGGTAGGATCGCTGCGATTCGATCCTGGGCCTATATTTGCCAGCGCCCCGATTGGGTGCTGGCGCGAGATGAGATGGCTGCGCGCGCCCGCGCGGTCGAAGCAAAATTATCGGATGCGCTGCATGGGCGGCTCACCGAAAGGTTCGTCAATCGGAGGACGACAATACTTATGAAGTCGCTGGGACAGGATGCCGATGCATTGCCAGTTACGCTGGAGCCCGATGGGCAAATGTGCGTTGAGGGCGAGCCGATTGGTCGGCTCGATGGGTTTCGCTTTGTAGTCGACCCCAATGCGACCGTGGCGGACCGGAAAATGCTGCTCGCTGCTGGGGAGAAAGCACTACCGACTATCTTGACCCAGCGGGCCAATTGGCTGCTGGCCGAGGGGCTTGGCGAATTGGAATTGTCACGCGGTGCGATCCGCTGGCAAGATCGCACTTTGGCCGAGATCAGCTTTTCAGCGAACTCTGGCCCAGAGGATTTTGCGGCGCCGCGCCTGATATTGGCGCGCGATATCTCGACCTTGCCAGAGGTACCGAGGACCGCATTGGAAGCAGGTCTGACTCAATGGCTGACAGGGCAGCTACAACCGCTTGAGCCATTGCGCAAGCTGACCGAGGCGGCGCGTGACCCAGAGGCTGGATCGCAAGCGCGCGCTCTGCTGCACATCCTGATCGATGCACGCGGCGTGGTGACCCGTGAAAAGGCCGGGCTGGAACATCTGCCTAAAGAAATGCGTCCGTTCCTGCGCAAATTGGGCATTACTTTTGGCGCGCTCGACATTTTCGCCGCGCCTTTGCTGAAACCGGCCCCGCGGCAATTGTTGCACGCGCTGGGTGTCGACAAACGTCCGCTTAATCCTGCCATGTTGCCGGTCATCCCCGAGGCAAAGGGCCTGCCTGCAGGATATCGTCCAGCCGGCACTCAGGCGATCCGGGTTGATCTGGCGGAGAAGATTTTCCGCGCCGGCTTTGATGCGCGCGGCAAGGCTCAGGAAAAGGCGGGCAAGCAGCGCAATCTGAAGTTTGGGCTTGATCTGGCGCTGCCGGTCTCGATTGGTCTTGAGGAAGACAACGCCCGCCGCCTGCTGAGCGCTGCTGGTTTTAGAGTGCAACGCTCCCGTGCGCTCGCCGAGGGTGCATTTGGCCCACCCGCACCGGACAGCTGGACCTGGCGGCCCAAGCGCGCTGGAGAGGACAATCCGCGCCGACGCCGCCCCACTGCCAAGAACAAAGGTGCTGGCGCAGACCACAAGCACGCAGGCGGCAAGAACAAGGGCGCGAAGCACAGCAAGGCGAGCAAAGGCCCACCCCAGGGACGGTCGCAAAACCGCAGCAAAAAGCCCGACACTGGCCCTGCCAAAGCCAGCGGTGCCTTCGATGCTTTGGCGGATCTCTTGCGCTAATGCGGCTCGACCGCTTGCTGGTCTATCTCAGATTCGCGCGGACGCGATCGCGCGCGCAAAAGATGATCGCAAGCCGCTCTTTACGCTGCAATAGAAAGCATGTGATGCGCCCTAGCGAAGATGTTGTAGCAGGCGATGTGCTGACTTTAGCAATCGGTAATGAAGTGCGCGTAGTTGAGATCACATCGCTGCCAAAGCGGCGCGGATCACCCGACGAAGCACGCACGCACTACCGCGAGCTTGACCGCGCTGGGTAAAGCGCACTAGCAGCGCTCGAAACGGTATCGAAAGAAAGCCTTACCTCATGACTTACGTCGTCACCGACGCCTGTATCAAATGCAAATACACTGATTGTGTCGAAGTGTGCCCGGTCGATTGCTTCTATGAAGGCGACAACATGCTGGTGATCAATCCCAGCGAGTGCATTGATTGCGGCGTGTGTGAACCAGAATGCCCAGCAGAGGCGATTCTGCCTGATACCGAAGACGGCCTGGAGAAATGGCTAGAGCTCAACACCAAGCTGTCCACTGAATGGCCCAACATCACGAGCCAGAAGGAAGCGCCCGCAGACGCCGATGATTTCAAAGGCGTTGAAGGCAAGTTTGAGAAGTACTTTAGCGAGGCACCGGGCGAAGGCGACTAACGCCTGAACGTCGGCCATAGCGAGAGCGTAACGAATATCCTGCAAGGGCATCCGTTCCCACCATTAGAAACGCTGACAGGCGACCAATAGAGTTGCGATTCGCAATTTTGTTGCGGTTGTGCTATATAATTGTTCAACCGCGCTGGTTGGTCCCGGCGCCGGGTCGAAAAACAGGAAGGTTTCAGACCAGTAGCAACAGATCCGGCAATGTTTTGGACGGCGTTTGCACATCGCAGCGCCGCTGAAAGACATGTCGGCTACTTGCAATTGAACTGAGCCAATTGAAAGGAATTCGCATGGCAAGCAATGTGCCTGCTTTTACCGTTGGCGACTATGTCGTTTACCCCAAACACGGCGTTGGCCGCGTGATCGAACTTCAGAACGAAGAGATCGCCGGCATGCAGCTCGAACTGTATGTGCTGCGCTTCGAAAAAGAGCGGATGACCCTGCGGGTGCCCACCAATAAGGTCGAGGCGATCGGTATGCGCAAGCTGTCGAGCGACAAGACTTTGAAAGAAGCGATGGAAACGCTCAAGGGCAAACCAAAGGTCAAGCGCACCATGTGGTCGCGCCGCGCACAAGAATATGAAGCGAAGATCAACTCTGGCGAAATCGTGCTGATCGCTGAAGTTACCCGCGATCTGTTCCGTCCTGAAGATCAGCCAGAGCAGAGCTATTCTGAGCGGCAGATTTTTGAAGCCGCCTCCAGCCGTCTGGCACGCGAACTCGCCGCGATGGAAGAGACCGACGAGCCAACCGCACTTGAGAAAATTCTCGATGTGCTGCGCGAACACGCGCCGCAATATTACGACAATCCGGAAGAGGAGGGCTAAGCCCCCCTTATATTGGACCGTTTCAAAGGGGCTGCCTGTCGTAGGTGGCCCCTTTTCATTTGCGCATCAGAATCCAAGCCAGTGCTTGAACCTTCGTATCTAGTGTATTATATGACTAATACGCCATTCAAATACTCCTGGAGGATCCCCCAATGCTGACATCCACTTCGAAACGCATCGCACCCGTCGCTGTCCTGTTGCTGGGGTTCGGACTCTCAGGCTGTGAAGTGGACATCAATATCGGCGGCGGTGACGGCGTACCATTGGCCGACCTCGAGATAAGCGGTGCGGCGCCTGATACGCTCTCCATTGCCGGACCGGACAAGGTCATCATCACCGAAGGGGAAACGCTCGACATCACGGTCGAGGGTGATGAAGAGGCGACCGAAACTTTGCGCTTCGAACTGGATGGCAGCGATCTGTCCATTTACCGCGAAGATGGCTGGGACAATGGCGGTTCGACAACCGTTCGCATCACCATGCCTGCCCCGCGCGACATCAATATCGGCGGCAGCGGCAATGTCGAAACCCCGGTTATGGCTGATAGCGCATCGATCAACATCGGCGGCTCCGGCAGTGTGACTGTTGCACAGTTCGATGCCAGCCGGCTGGACGTAAACATTGGCGGATCTGGCACGGTAAACGGCGCGGGCTCAGCAAACCGGTTGGAAGTGGTCATCGGCGGCAACGGCAACGTAAACCTCGATGATCTAACAACCGAACGTGCCGAAGTGACGATTGGTGGATCAGGCGATGTAGCCTTCTCTTCTGATGGCACGGTCGAGGCTACGATTGCGGGATCAGGCGATATCAACGTGTTCGGTAGCGCCCAGTGCGAACTCAACGCAGTGGGATCAGGCGACCTCAATTGCGCGCCACGCTCCAATGCAGAACCGGCTGCAGACGAACCAGCGACAGAAACAGAAACACCGCAAGACGAGGCAGACGAGAGCTAATCTGGCACCACCCTCACTTGCCAAGCGGCAGGATGCGCGCGACAAGCACGGTATGCGCGCGCCCCACCCTGCCTCAACCCTGGCCCTCACCCTTGTTTCAAGCATCGCTTTGAGCGGCTGCCTTGCCCGCACTGCGCTCGACGTAGTGACGGCGCCGGTAAAGGTGGCCGGCAAGGCCGTGGATGTCGCAACCACCAGCCAATCCGAGGCTGACGAGAACCGAGGGCGCGAAATTCGCCGCCGCGAGGAACAGCTCGGCAAGCTTGAGCGCAAATACGACAAGCAGATCGAGGAATGCCGCGAAGGCGATGATGCAGCCTGCGATGAGGCTCAGGCGACCTATGCCGAAATGCAGGAAATCCTACCCAGCGTCCCACTGGAGCCGGAAGACGATTAGTCCGGCGGAGTTGCTGCTCTGCGCAATCTGTCGTTGATCGCAATGCCAATGCTATCCTCTGGGATAGGCGCAACTGCGATGCGCGGCTTTTCCGACGCCGCGCCCATATGCAAGCAGCCATAGAGGCGGGAAGCGGCTTCGGCCAGATCGCCCGCTGCCGACAAAGTGCAATCGCCAGGCACTTCACCGTACCCGATCAAAAACTCACCAGGCTCGGCATGATGAGCGTTCAGCCGCACTGGTTTGCCCGGCGCGTAATGGCTGGCGAGCTGACCAGGGGCCTCAACACCGCTCACATTCGCGCGATGCGCGCCTCCTAATACCACAGGGCCGGGCCGCAATTCTTCCAAGCTACCATCGCCGCGAACAGCGAGAATCGTCGACTCAACACCCGCCTGCGTTGGCCCGCCATCCAGAACCAGATCAATTCGGCCATCCAGCGAGGCAAGCACATGGCGCGCGGTGGTGGGGCTGATAAACCCGCTGCGATTGGCCGAGGGTGCGGCAAGCGGGAAATCCACAGCCTCCAGCAAGGCCCGCATCACAGGATGCGCAGGCGCGCGGACCGCAACCGTCGGCAGCTCTGCCGTCACTGCGCCAGCGAGCTTTGCCTCTGGCCTGCAGGGCAAAACTAAGGTTAGCGGGCCGGGCCAATACTGCTCGGCAAGCGACTGCGCCGCATCTGACAACTTGGCCAGCATGCCCGCCTGCACTGCGTCCCGCACATGAACGATCAGCGGGTTGAAATCCGGCCGGCCCTTGGCAGCGTAAATCTTTGCCACGGCCTCCGCGCTATCCGCCCTCGCCGCGAGCCCATAAACCGTCTCTGTCGGCACTGCGACAAGCCCGCCCGATTCGAGAATCGCCGCCGCGCGAGCGATACCCAGCGCATCCGCATCCAGCACTTCCGTAAGGTTCTTGTCGCTCATGCCATCTGCGCTATATTCAAGCGCAAGCGCTGCCAAGAGGCAGGCGGCCTCCAGCCGAGAAATGCACCCAATCAAAGGACGACCCACGCCCGTGACCCCTTACACGCCCCCTACCCAAGACCAATTGCTCGCCATCCGAGTGAATGCCGGGATCGAAGAGCTGGCGCAAAGCGAGCGCTTTGCCAGTGCAGAGGCCGATTTGGTCGAGGCGATTGTCGATGGCGTGGGCCAGTTTGCAGCGGGTGAGTTCGCGCCGCTCAACCGTGTGGGCGACCTTGAGGGAGCAAAGCTGGAAAATGGCGCGGTGCGCCTGCCTGAGGGGTTTGAGCCCGCCTACAGCGCCTATGTCGAGCAAGGCTGGAACGCGATCGCCTCGCCGGAGGAATTCGGTGGCCAAGGCCTGCCCTTCACTTTGTCTTGCAATGTGCTGGAAAACCTCGGGTCCGCCAATATGGCCTTCACCCTGCTGCCGATGTTGTCTGTCGGCGCGATTGAGGCGATCGGCCACCATGGCAGCAAGGATCAGCAGGCAAAATACATGCCCGATCTGGTCAGCGGCAAATGGTCCGGCACCATGAACCTCACTGAACCGGGCGCGGGCAGCGATGTGGGCGCGCTGCGCTCTACCGCAGAGCCTATCACAGAGGGTGAACACGCCGGGAAGTACAAGATAGCAGGCCAAAAGATCTACATCACCTGGGGTGAGCACGATCTGGCCGAGAACATCATCCACCTGGTGCTCGCAAGACTACCCGATGCGCCAGAGGGCTCACGCGGCATCTCGCTGTTCCTCGTCCCCAAATACCACGTCAATGACGACGGATCGCTGGGTAATCGCAATGATGTGCGCTGTGTAAGTCTTGAACATAAGCTCGGCATCAATGCCTCCCCCACCTGCGTGATGAGCTATGGCGACAATGGGGAATGCATTGGAGAGCTGGTCGGCGCGGAGAACCGCGGTCTGATGGCCATGTTCACGATGATGAACAATGCGCGGATCAACGTCGGCAACCAGGGCGCACAAATCGCTGAGCGCGCGACCCAGCAAGCGATTGCTTATGCGATGGACCGGGTCCAATCGGCCCGCGCTGGCTCGCCAGACAAAACCCCGGTTGCGATTATCGAACATCCCGACGTGCGGCGCATGATCCTACGCATGAAAGCCCTAACCGAAGGGGTTCGCGCTCTGCTCTATTACTGCGCCGGCCAAGTGGATCGCGGCACGATCGGGGATGAAGCCGCCGGTGAGCGCGCCGAAGTGCTGGTCCCGCTGGTCAAAGCCTGGGGCACCGACATCGGCGTCGAGGTGTCAGGCATCGGTATTCAAGTGCATGGCGGCATGGGTTTTGTTGAAGAGGCTGGTGCCGCGCAGCATTGGCGCGATTCCAAGATTGCCCCGATCTATGAGGGCACCAACGGCATTCAGGCCGCCGATCTGGTAACGCGCAAGCTTGGCATGTCCGGCGGCGAAACAGTGATTGGCCTGTTTGAAGAGATCGCCCGAGACGCGAGCGACGAAGCTGGCCTTGCTGGGCTTGCCAGCGATTGCGCGAATATCGCCCGCTGGATGCGCGATGAGGCAAGCCTGGATGATCGCTTGGCTGGCAGCACCGCGTTCTGCACTATGGCGGCCGTGGCAGTCGCAGGGTGGCAAATGCTGCGCCAGGTGCGCGCGGTGGCCGAAGGGGCCGCACCTGCTTTGGCGGAGACCAAGCCGGTGACGACGCGCTTCTTCCTCGACCATATCGTCTCAGAAGCCGCCGGGCTAAAGGCCAGCGCGATCAGCGGCTCAGACCTGCTCTACGCCCTGAGCGCAAACAAACTCGTAAGCTAAACAGAGCGGCAAGTCAGCGCAGCGATGTTGCGCCGCGCGACTTTTGCATGAGGCCCAGGCCTAGGGCGAGGCGCTATTCCGCAGGCTGGATGCGTGCAAAGTCATCCTCGCCAAAGCTGGCCGTGGGATTGCCACTTAGCTCTCGCTGTGGTCGCAAGCGCTCACCTTCCAAACGTCCAATCGCAGCACCCGCTTCCGCACCGGGGGCAATGGCGCGCCAAATAATCCCTGCGGTATCATCGGACACCAGCAAAGAGCCATCCCCGCCCCATTCAACCCAAGTCGGGCGGCCCTTTGTTGTGCCGTCCTCATTCAGGAAGCCGGTAAGCACAGGCACCGGCTTACCGTTAGGATTGCCGCGTTCATCAAAGGCAACATAGACCACGTCATAGCCAGACGGCGGCTTTCGGTTCCATGAGCCATGCCGCGCAATGAAAGCACCGCTGGCAAAGCCATCGCCCATGCGGTGGCCTTCCTTGGTGAAGACAAGACCCAGCGCGGCGACATGTGGCCCAAGCGCATATTCGGGGTAACGCGCATATTCCATGAGATAGGCTGGCATAGGCGCCTCAACCCGGCGATCGATATTGGTGCGATAATACAGCCACGGCCAGCCATATTGCGCGCCCACGGGTACATTCGTCAGATAGTCAGGAACCAGATCAGAGCCGAGCATGTCGCGTTCATTCACCGTGGTCCACAGCTCGCCCGACCATGGGCTAAAGTCCAGCCCGTTGGGGTTGCGTAGACCGACAGCAAACTGGCGTTGACGCCCAGCCGTCAGATCATATTCCCAGATCATCGCCCGGCCTTCTTCGACCTCCATCCCACTTTCGCCGATATTGCTGACCGAACCGACAGCGACATAGAGACGGTTGCCGTCCGGATGCAGCTCCATATTGCGCATCCAGTGCCCGCCGCCCGGTGCCAGATCCATCAGCTTTGTCGGTTCGCCTGTTACGGCTTCCGCCCCCAGTTCATAGGGAAACGCCAACACGGCATTGTGATTGGCAACATAGAGCGTGCCATCGTTCCAGCTCATCCCGGACGGGGAATCGAGCCCAGCGGACAGGATGACGACCTGCTTTTCGGCGACACCGTCGCCGTCTTCATCGCGCAGTAGAACGATTTGGTTGGGCGAATCACCAGCAGCGCCCGCTTCTGAGAACAGATATTCTGCAACAAAGCCGCGGATGCTGGCCATAATGCCACCATCGCCATCATCCTTTGCCTTCGGTGACCGAGTCAAAGTGACCAGCACATCGCCATTCGGCAGACCGTACAGCACGCGTGGGTGGTCCAGACCTTCGGCAAATCGCGTCACGGTCAGTCCCTCAGCAGCCACCGGCAAGGCGCCCTCTTCCCAGCCAACCGGCTTTGCGATCTGCACCGTAGGGAAGCTCTCCGGATCAGGCTCTCCCAAGGTTGGGTCCGTCCCCGCAACTTCGTCAACCGACAGATCCGCCGTGTCACCGCGGGTCAAAAAGAAACCGGCAATGCCCAGGATCACAAGCAGGACAATAAAAGCGATGAGAATTTTGCGAATAATAGCCATAGTTCCCTGCGATATAAGAGGCATGGCCTTGCGGCAATGGGGGAAGCGATTAGACAGCCTATCGCTATGTATGATTTCAAACCTGATGAGAGCCTCGCGCCCGCCGAACTTTATCGGCAATTGGCCGATGCCGCCGACGCCCTTACTGCCGGAGAGAACGATAGCATTGCCAACATGGCGAATGTCGCGGCGCTGATCTGGGAATTTGTGCCCCGGCTCAATTGGGCAGGTTTTTACCGCGTGGTTCGAAACGGGACGGAAAAAGAGCTGGTGCTTGGGCCTTTTGTCGGCCGCCCTGCCTGTATTCGCATTCCTTTTGGCCAAGGTGTGTGCGGCACAGCCGCTGCGACTGGGGAAACCCAGTTGGTTGAGGACGTCCACGCCTTCCCTGGGCATATTGCCTGCGATGCCGCCAGCCAATCCGAAGTTGTCGTGCCCGTGATGCACAATGGTGAGGTTATTGCGGTGATCGATTGCGACAGCCCGGAGGCGGCGCGCTTCACCAAAGAGGATGCAAGCGGGTTAGAGGCCCTTGCCGCGTTGCTAGAGAATCGAATTTAGCCCTCAGTCAGCTAAACTTACTGGTCAACCGCAGCAGTTCCACCTTTAATCGCCCCGAAAAGAGACAGTTCTCCTGTTTGGCTGGTTTGGTTTGTTAGTTGATAGTAACTAACAATTTGCCATGGGTTCAGCGTGCGAATCGCACGATATCGTGCCTCATGATCGCTCTATAAGCACAGGGGAAACTTTTGATGTCGACACTCCATTTCGCGCTTCGCAGCCTCAGCGTACCGGTCGCCGGGCTGGCTTTGGCCAGCGCCGCACCTGCTTTCGCACAGGCAGAGGTGGTGATGACCGAGGGAGAGATTCAATCGCTCCCGGCGGACCTTCAAACCGCTCCGGCCCCAACGCCAGAGACTTCCATTGCTCCAGCGCAAACCGGCGGCCGGACCTTGGGTGAGACGGAAGAAGTCATCATCGGCGAAGACGGGGTCGAGACCGTCATCCGCACACGGTACATCACACCGCGCACGGCGACACGCTCGATCCCGCCTGCGGATAGTGGTTTTGGTCAACCCGCGCCGGTGCAATATTACCCAGTGTCTCAGCCAGTGGTGTTTGAGCGTGAACAATGGCTCTCAGAATGCCGCCGCCGCACTGACGGGCGCGATGGCAAGGAAAAGGGCGGCATTATTGGCGGCCTACTCGGCGCAATCACCGGCGGCATTATTGGCAACCGGGTATCAAGCGGTGAGCGTTTGGCTGGCACTTTGATCGGTGCGGGTACAGGCGGCTTGGCCGGCCTGGCGATTGGCACCTTGATCGGCGACGGCGATGATGACGATCGTTATGATTGCGAGGCAGCACTCAACGATTATCTGCAAAATAACACTGGATTGGTTGCCGCACCGCCTCAACGTTTTGCCAGAAGGACCATTGCTGCACCTGCTTATGGCTATGGCGGCTGCAATTGCTACCAAGCGCAACCCGTACAGCAAACTGTTCTAGTTCCCGTTCAAACCACGCAGCGGCAACGGGTGATCGTTCGCGAAACTGTGCGCGAGGAATTTGTGCCAGAGCCAGTGCGTGAACGGACAATTCCTGAGCCTCGCATGATCAAGCAGCCAACACGGGTCTTGCCAGCGCCGCGTCCAATCAAAATGATCAAGAACTAGGTTGGGTCGGCGGATCTAGTCGCCGTCATATCTTGATACAGCAGCATGCGGGACTCTCAGCGAGTCTCGCGTGCTTTGCTATGCGCTTCCCGTGAGCAAGATACCATTCAACCCGGCGCACTAGATGAGCGCAGTTGCGCGGCGCAACTTTCTACAGGCGAGAAGTGCAAAGCTGCGAAAACTTTAAATCACTGATTTAGATATGGGATATCTTGTGCAACGGATATCTGAGAAACCTAGATGTCGCCGCCCGTTAGCCTCTGACACACCAGATCCAACTGATCGAGCGTCCGATAGCGGATAGTAACTGCACCAGAACGCGGATCCGCATCGGCCTTAATCCGGACGGTCAGACCCAGAAATTCCTCCAGATGACGCTGCACCGCTTCGATATCGGCGTCATTCGCGGGGTCGCGTCCACCCACCTGAGTTTTCGGAGCCTTCGTCGCGACTTTCCCAGCAACCTTGCGAACCATGCGCTCAATCTCACGCACAGACAGATTATCGTTCACCGCCTGTTGAGCGAGGCTCGCCGCATTCTCCTGCCCAATGAGCGCGCGCGCATGCCCCATCGACAGTCTGCCACCCTCTACTAGATCGAGCACTGCGCCAGGAAGGCCCAAAAGCCGCTGAAAATTCGCAACATGGCTGCGTGATTTATCGACCATGCGGGCAATTTCGGCCTGGGTCATACCCTCAGTATCAGCAAGGCGTTGATAAGCGCGCGCCTCCTCGACTGGGTTGAGGTCTTCACGCTGAATATTCTCGATCAGAGCCAGCGCCATCACTTCGCGGTCATTCAGTTCACGAACAAGCGCAGGGATCTCATGCAAGCGCGCCTTCTGCGCGGCCCGCCAACGACGTTCACCCGCAACCAATTGATAACGGCCCTCGCCGCGCGGCCGAACGATGATCGGCTGAATAACACCGCGTGCCGCGATCGATGCAGCCAGTTCTGCAAGCGCGGCATCATCAAAATGTTTGCGTGGTTGCCCTGGCAAGGGGCTAATCGAGGCAATTGGTAGAGCCGCAAGGCCAGAGACTGGCTTCGCATTTCCACTTTTCATCACTTTATCAGAGCCTTGCGCAATATCGCTACGGACAAGCGGCTCTTCACGCTGAGTTTCGCCCAACAGCGCTCCGAGGCCCTTACCGAGCTTCTTCTTACGATCACCAGGTGCACGATGCGGTACAGAGAATTCGATCTTCTCGCCAGATTGGTTCGCGTTCGGTTTCACAGTGCGGCTCATGCGGCTTTCCTTTCTGGCGGGAATCGTCCGATTAGTTCTCGAGCTAGCGCGATGTACGCCCGGCTGCCCGTGCAGGAATGGTCATAGACAAGCGCTGGTAACCCGTGGCTTGGCGCCTCGGATAAGCGAACGTTGCGAGGGATGACGGTCTCAAACACCAAATTGCCGAGGCAATCTCGCACGTCATCAGCAACTTGATCGGTCAAGCGGTTACGACGGTCAAACATTGTGAGCGCAACACCAATAATACCTAAATCAGGGTTGAAGCGCTGCTGAATCCGTTCCACCGTCTGCAGCAATTGGCTGAGACCTTCGAGCGCGAAGAATTCGCATTGCAACGGAACAAGCAGAGTGTCAGCCGCGCACAAGGCATTGAGTGTCAGCAGACCCAGAGACGGCGGGCAGTCAATGAAGCAAATGTCGTGCTCCCTGTGATGAGCCAACGCCGCTTTTAGCCGCCCAGTCCGCTCTTCGACAGAAACCAGCTCGACCTCGGCGCCGCTCAAATCCACCGTCGCCGGAACCAGATCGAGACCAGGAATGCTGGTCGGCACCACCGCATCTTCCAAAGCAATCTCATCAACCAAGAGGTCATAGCTCGACAGGCCGCGATCATTCGCATCGACACCCATGCCAGTCGATGCATTGCCTTGAGGATCGAGATCAATCAGCAGCGTCCGCCATCCCGTTGCCGCCATCGCTGTTGCAATATTGATGGCAGTGGTCGTCTTCCCGACCCCTCCCTTCTGGTTTGCAATTGCGATTGTCAGCATCTTAACGCGTTCCTTAACTCGTGCTTGAACCAGCAAACTCTAAGCACAAAAACCCCTAATTGCGGGGCGTTTGCGCTCAAGTGAGTCTAAAATCGCCGCAAACGAAACCATTCGACGCGGTAATCTCAATTCACAAACTGACGATGATACCTGCGTCGCGATCGGTCAATGATTGTTCCACGTGGAACTTCCGCCGATTGCGAGCTTTTAGTCCGGCCAACTCATCTGATGCGGACCGGCCCTTCGGCAGAACGTAGCGTGTGTTCGCAGTGCAAAACGGTTGTGAAAGGCGCAGGAGCTTATCGAGCGGCGCGAAGGCGCGTGCCGTTATCACATTGACTGGAAATGGTTTTATCTTCTCCAGACGCTCACCCACCACTCGGCATCGCTTGAGGTCGAGCTCGGTCACCACACGCTCCAGAAACTCAACGCGGCGTGCCCGTGATTCGACCAGAACTATTGGGATGTTAGGTAGCAAGCTAGCCAAAATTATCCCCGGAAAGCCTGCGCCTGTTCCTAAATCGAGCCATGGCACACCTGTGCGATCTTCACGTGTTTCACGTGAAACATGTTGTAAGAGCTGAACGCTGTCAGCAATATGCCGTTGCCATAGCTGACTTTCAGAGGGCCTCGATATCAAATTTTGTTGTTTGTTTTCAGCGAGAAGCAGCGTGGAAAAACGCTCTAGCCGCTTGATTGCCGTCGCGTCAGCCCACTCGCAAACATAAGCACGTGCCTGCTCTTCCGTCTCAATGATATTCGGTTCGCTCATGCCGCAGTTTGCCAGCGACGCGCATAAACCAACAAAGCCGATAGAGCCGCTGGGGTCACCCCAGGCACACGGCCCGCAGCAGCTAAGGTTGGCGGGCTGGCAGAGGTCAGCCGCTCGATCATTTCAGATGAGAGCCCTGGAACCTCGCCAAACGGAAAGTCCCCTGCTAACGCCAGATTCTCACTTGCACGAAGGTCTCTTAGCTCCGCCTCCTGACGGGCGAGATAAGGCTCATACGCCGCATCCTCGGCCATCTCATCAGCAAGGTCGGTGTTAGCGTAAAGCGCCTCGGCAAGTTCGGTGTCTACCCAAGGCATCAGGTCAGCAAATTCGACGCCGTCATGCCTTAGCCATTCCGAGATGGGCTTTTCACCACCATCACGCCGGACAGGTAGGTCTGCCTCAGCCAGATCTTTGGAATGAAGCTTTTGCGCAAACAAAGGCGCCAAAACTGTCCGCGCAGCCTCCCGATGCTCAAACCATTTTGAGCGCTCATCTGACACGCACCCTGCTTCGACACCCAGCTTCGTTAAACGCGTCGAAGCGTTGTTAGCCCGCAGGCGAAGGCGGTACTCAGCACGTGAGGTGAGCATTCGGTACGGCTCGCTCACCCCTTGGAGAGTGAGGTCATCTATCATTACCGCGATATAGGAGTTGGCGCGGTCCAAAAATGGTGCCTGGCGATCAGTCTCTCCAGCGGCGGCATTTAGACCCGCGATCAAACCCTGCGCGGCGGCTTCTTCATAGCCGGTAGTCCCATTGATCTGACCTGCACAATAGAGGCCAGGGATCGCTCGCAGCTGAAGGTCGGGCGTAAGTGCACGTGGATCAATATGGTCATATTCCACTGCGTAGCCAGGCTCGACGATCTCCGCTTTCGACAGCCCAGCCATCGCGCGAACCATATCGTGCTGAACATCCACCGGCAGGGATGTGCTGATCCCGTTTGGATAGACCAAATGAGTGTTCAGCCCCTCCGGCTCCAGGAATACCTGATGCCCGTCGCGATCACCAAAGCGGTGGATCTTATCTTCGATCGAAGGGCAATAGCGTGGACCGGCTGCATCGATCGCGCCCGAAAACAACGGGGAGCGGTGCAGGTTTGCGCGAATAGCATCATGCGCTGCTTCCGTGGTCCGAGTGATCGCGCAGAAGACCTGAGGATTTGCTCGCCTTTCGGTGAGCGCGGACATCGTCCAACTCTCATCATCGGAGGCTTGCTCTGGCAGGGAAGCCCAATCAATTGTGCGCCCATCTATCCGCGGGGGCGTACCCGTCTTGAGCCGCGCCATTGGCAGATCCGCTCCGCGCAATTGCTTCGCCAAACGCTGAGCGGAGTTCTCGCCAATGCGCCCGCCAGTAAAGCGCTCTTCGCCGCGAAACAAAGTGCCGCCCAGAAAGGTGCCGGTGCAGAGGATGACGCGCGGCGCATCCAGTGCTGTACCATCAGCAAGCTCTAACCCAGCAACACGCCCGCTCTCGAGGCGAAGTGCAGCAGCCTCCCCCGCGATCAGCGTTAGATTCGCCTGCGCCTTAACAATCCGCTGGACTTCGGCTTTGAACAGCACGCGGTCGGCTTGAACGCGAGGTCCCCAGACAGCGCTACCCTTAGAACGGTTGAGCATACGGTAATGGATTGCTCCGGCGTCTGCCGCTCGGCAAATCACACCGTCGAGCGCATCGACTTCCCGAACCAAATGCCCCTTCCCCAACCCGCCAATCGCCGGATTGCAGCTCATTGCCCCAATAGCGCCCAGATCGAAGCTGACCAGTGCAGTGCGTGCGCCCATGCGGGCCGCCCCACAGGCAGCCTCCACACCGGCGTGACCGCCGCCAATAACCAGGACATCAAAGCTATGCATGCTGCGCCAGATAGGGCTTCACGCGGCTTGGGTCAAAGCTGTTTCACGTGGAACACCGCTCGAATTGGGTGGTTTGTGCGCTGCACCTCTCGATCACGAGAGGTTTTTCCTATTTCCCGATGCAGAAACGCCCAAACAGCGCATCCAGCATATCCTCCGTAGTCGTACGACCGATGAGGCGATCAAACGCACCTCGAGCCTGTCTAAGCTCCTCAGCACACAGCAAGGGATCACCTTGATCAATCGCTCCGCGCAATGCCTGAGCGGCATCCGACAGGACCGCGTGTTGCCTCGCGTTAAGCGCCGCCTCGCCGGGTTTCGGCAAAGCCACCCGCGCCGCCTCAACCAAGCCCTGCTTCAGCTCATCGACGCCCGCACCTTTGGTGGCTGATAATATGTAATCGGCAGAAGGTTTCGCCTGATAATCAGGCGCATCACTCTTGGCCGCCACTTCCCAAGCCCTTTCCGGCCCCTCACCCTCTGGTCCAAGCCACAGAACAGTATCTGCTCGCGCAAACTGTTCACGGGCGCGGTCGATACCGATCCGCTCGATTGTATCCTCGCTCTCATCACGAAGGCCTGCCGTATCGACGAAACTAAAAGGGATGCTCGCAATGGCCACATTGCGCTCAATCACATCGCGCGTGGTGCCCGCGATATCTGATGTGATCGCCGCCTCGCTTTCAATCAGAGCATTAAACAAGGTTGATTTGCCAGAATTGGGCGGACCGGCGAGCACTACTCGGTAGCCCTCCCCCAGTTTCTCGGCTCGCGGGCGGCTGAGCCATTCCTCCAGCTCTTGCGACAACATCCCGATACCTTCGGCAAATTGCGGGGGCAATTCTGACACATCGTCTTCATCCGAAAAGTCGAGCGCCGCCTCCAATTGCGCGGAAAGCCGCAAAACAGCGGTGCGCCATGCCTCAACCTGATCGGAAAAGGCCCCTCCCGCCATCTGGATGGCGGCGGCTCTCTGCAGCTCCGTCTCTGCGCTAAGAAGCTCACTAAGCCCCTCCGCCTCAGCGAGGTCAATTCGGCCATTGGCAAAAGCGCGCCGAGTGAATTCTCCGGCCTCTGCCGCACGAAGGCCCGAAATCGCCTCTAAAGCCCTTGAAACAGCAGCCAAGACCGCCCGGCCCCCATGGCAATGCAATTCCGCCAGATCTTCACCGGTCGCCGTCGCTGGGCCAGGGAACCACAAAACCAGTGCCTGATCCAACGTATCCCCGTCAGCGTCTCGTAACGTCGTAAGTGACGAGCGGCGCGCGGTGAAGTCTCGCCCAGCCAGTTTACGCAGCGCAGATCCGGCCTCAGAACCGCTGATCCTGATGACACCAATAGCAGCGGGAGGTGCGCCGCTGGAAATCGCAAAGATGGTGTCACTCATTCAATGCAGATCCAATTACAGTATTGAATTCAATGTTCTAATCGTCAGGCTTATCTTTTTTGGAGCGTGATGATCCACTCATCGCCCCTGCCCGCATCCCGTTCTCAACAAAGTTCTGAAACATCTTCAACCCTATCTGACCCATAGGCGCCAGGGCTTGTGCATATTCCTGCAATTGATCGGGGCTGCTTACGCCCTTCATCGCTTTGGTGATGTTATCAACGTAAGCGTTGTTGGCTTCGGTCACATCGGGCAAGCCCATGAAGCTGCGCGCCTCCTCTGGCGTGCAATCAATCTCAATATTGACCTTCATCGGGTGCTCTCTCCATCCTCGCGGGCTGATCGCCCAAGCATTTGCGCTCTACGTTTAGCAATGTAGCATTTGGCTTGGCATTGGCGAAGCGCAATGAGTCGTATCAGTCGGCAACTACGCAATTTAGGCAAAGGTTATTCCAGTCCACCTAGTGAAAGAGCCCATACCTAGTTCAAAACCGCAAAATTCACGATTAATTTGCGTATTTCGGACTCCAAACCATCTGGAAGGTCTGCCTCCAGCAAGCGCTGACGCTCTTCAACCGGTTCTGCAACTAAAATGCGCTTCATCGCCCAGTCCGAACACGCTCGCTCAGCAATATTGCGCCGATCAAGCAAAGATAGGCCAGAATGGCGCGGATCATAGGAAATCCGCAGCATAAGCTCGACGAGTTCGGCCTCTTCCCCTTCAAGCAGCTGAAGGAAGTTGCGTCCGTTATAGAGCAATAAGCCCGTTACCCCGCGAGTGGGATTGTTACGAATGCTGCTGCTGAGGATCGATTCCACTTCCTCTCGCGAGAGGCTCGGCGCCGTGCTGATATAGAGATATTGCCTCAGCATATCGCCAGCCAGCGCTTACTGGTTCATCGTTTCGAAGAAATCTTCGTTGGTCTTGGAATCCTTCATCTTGTCGAGCAGGAACTCCATCGCATCAACCGTGCCCATTTGCATCAGGATCCGGCGCAGCACCCACATTTTAGAGAGCTTGTCCTTCTCAACCAGCAACTCCTCCTTACGAGTGCCCGATTTACCAACATCCAGTGCTGGGAAGATGCGTTTGTCGGCCACCTTGCGATCCAGCACGATTTCAGAGTTACCCGTACCCTTGAATTCTTCGAAGATAACCTCGTCCATCCGGCTACCTGTGTCGATCAGCGCGGTTGCAATGATGGACAGCGAGCCGCCCTCTTCAATGTTACGCGCGGCGCCAAAGAAGCGCTTAGGGCGCTGCAGAGCATTGGCGTCCACGCCGCCGGTCAGAACCTTGCCGGAGCTTGGCACAACCGTGTTGTAGGCCCGGCCAAGGCGTGTGATCGAATCCAGCAGGATCACTACATCATTCTTATGCTCGACCAGGCGTTTTGCCTTTTCGATAACCATTTCAGCAACTTGAACGTGCCGATTGGCAGGCTCATCAAAGGTTGAAGAGATAACTTCACCCTTAACGCTGCGCTGCATATCGGTGACTTCTTCCGGGCGTTCATCCACCAGCAGCACCAAAAGATGCACCTCCGGATGATTGTCGGTGATCGCTTTCGCAATGTTTTGCAGCAAAACCGTCTTACCAGTGCGCGGCGGCGCAACGATCAATGCACGCTGGCCTTTGCCCTGAGGTGAGATGATATCGATCACGCGAGCGGACTTGTCTTTGACGGTAGGGTCGGCCTGATCCAACGTCAGTTTTTCATCTGGATAAAGCGGGGTGAGGTTGTCAAAATTGGTTCGCATCCGCACCTTTTCCGGGCCCTCGAAATTCACGCTAGTGAGATCGGTCAGCGCGAAATAGCGCTCGCCCTCCTTTGGTGCACGGATTTGCCCCTCGACAGTGTCGCCAGTGCGCAACCCCCATTTGCGAATTTGGTTGGGCGAGACGTAGATATCGCCTGGGCCAGCGAGATAATTGGCCTCTGGCGAGCGCAGAAAGCCGAAGCCATCCTGCAGCACTTCGATCGTGCCAATGCCCATGATATCTTCGTTGTATTCTTCATCCTCGGCCAGCTCGCGCAAGATGCTGAACAGCAGGTCTTGCCGGCGCATGGTAGAGGCACTTTCAACGCCCAATTCTTCGGCCATCTGGACGAGTTCAGCAGGGGTTTTCAGTTTTAAGTCTTTAAGATGCATAGTAATTTACGTTCCGTCTTCGAGATGACCGGCGGGTCAGTGCCTCTTTTTCAAAAAGAGGTGCCAGATCGCTGGTTTGCGAGCAGGCTTGGGCTTGGAGAAAGCAGACCTGATAACGCGATTGCCGCGCCATCAAAGCCGGATTGATGAATTGCAAAATATGAGAGCCGCGCGCTCAGGTCAATTGCCGAATTGCCGCTCAGCTGAGAAAGGCGAGGTGTAACGCAACGGATAAGTCTGAGGAAAACCTGATATCGCGACATTAGCCGCGTTTAGAACGGCCGCGTGTAAACCAGCACCACGACCAGTACGAGGATCAGACCGGGCACCTCGCCGAACATGCGCAATTGCCTTTCGGTCAGCGGCCGCTCACCCCGCGCCATCTTTTTCGTCTGAGCAACCAACCAGCCGTGATAGCCCGTGAGCGCAAGCACCAGGGCCAGTTTCACGTGGAACCAGCCCTGCGTGAATGCACCGGTGGAATAGGCCAAAGTTAAACCCAAAACCCAAACGATTATGAGACTGGGCGTCATGATGATTTTGCGCAGCTTTCCCATGCGCTCCGCCCATTTCGCCTCACCTTCAGAGCCGCTGGCGTGATCAAGAATATAAATACATTGGCGCGGCAACATGAAGAGCCCCGCCAGCCAGAACACCATGAAAATCACATGGCCTGCTTTGAGCCACACATACATCAACGAAAGAGGATCCTGCATAGGGTCTGTGTAGGGAGACTTGGCGTGAATTTCATCCCCTGATCAGCCCCGAATGGTCTCAAGCAGGGTTTCGACATGCTCGATCGGGGTAAACTGGCCAATGCCGTGCCCCAGATTGAAGACATGCGGACGCTCGACGAAAGCGCGAAGGATCAGTTTTGCTCGGGCGCTCACAGCATCGCCGCCCGCCTCCAGCAGCAAAGGATCAAAGTTGCCCTGCACCGGCATGCCATCGGGCAACACCGAATGGACCCAGTCTGGATCAAGCGTTTCGTCCATCCCGATCGCATCGACCCCGGTTTCACGTGCATAACTGGGCAGTTTCGCGCCCGCACCCTTAGGAAACCCAATGATCGGAGTGTCTGGGTGTGACTGCTTCACTGCGGCAACAATCTTTGCATTGGGCGCGATAACCCAGCGCTCAAATTCATCTGGCGCAAGGCTGCCCGCCCAGCTGTCAAACAATTGCACAGCCTCCGCCCCGGCGTTGATCTGGCCGCGCAAATAGCCGATAGTCACATCTACAATCGCGTCCAAGATTACCTGCATTTGGGCCGGATCGCGATACGCTAACAAGCGCGCTTTGCCCTGGTCTTTGCTGCCCTCGCCAGCGATCATGTAGGTCGCGACCGTCCATGGACTGCCTGCAAAACCAAGCATGGTTACCTCATCGCTGATCATGCCGCGCGTTAGCCGCACGGTCTCATAGATGGGATCAAACCGCTCCGGCGCCGCAGTGAAATCCTCAAGCTTCGCTTCCAGCAAAGTAGGGCTCAGTTTGGGACCTTCACCTGCGAGAAATGCTAGGCCCTGACCCATGGCATGCGGAACGATCAGAATATCGGAAAACAGGATCGCCCCGTCGAAGCCGAACCGGCGAATGGGCTGAACCGTGATCTCAGCCGCCACCTGGCTATCGTAAACAAGCTCAAGGAAACCGCCCTTTTCGGCACGCAGCTCCCTGTATTCAGGTAGATACCTACCGGCTTGCCTCATCAGCCAGATAGGAGTCTTATCCTGCTTGGTTCCCTTAAGTGTATCGAGCAAGATGCCCGGCATAGATAGGCTCCAATCAATAAATAAATATATATATTTATATAAGGTTTGTAGGAGTTTGTTGGCCCTGTGGAAATCGGGAATTACCGGCCTCTGCCTGATTTCTCCGGCCCTGAACAGAGCCAAAGGTGAACGCGAATCTGAGTGTTTAGGTGGTCAAGCCATTCTTATCCCCGTTCTCCCCAGCCTGTTTAAACTCGCTGTCCCATGTCGACAAACACGCGGCCCAATGCCTGTCACTGGGCATGAATCCCATCCACGATCTTGTCGACCGGTTTCTCCCGTGGTTTATACCTGTGTCTATCAACATGCCTGCGCGGCTGATAAAGTATCGCCATTAAGCATCGTGAATTGCCACCGCACTGCCTAAGGATCAAACACCAAACGCTATGAACCGGCTGAATCTGCATCTCGTATCGGATTCCACCGGCGAAACCTTGGAAATGATCACGAAGGCGGCCTTGGCTCAGTTCGATGATCCGGAAGTGAACCGGCATTTTTGGCCGATGGTGCGTTCACGCCAACATTTAGACCGAATTGTGCCAGATTTGGCCGATAATCCTGGCTTGGTGCTGTTCACGCTCGTCAATCCGGATACCCGTGCTCGGCTGGAGGAGCATTGCCGCCAGCTTGGCCTGCCAGCGGTTCCGGTGCTGGATGGTGTAACAGCGGCGCTAGAGGCGCAATTGGGCGAAGAGGCGCATGGCCGCCCTGGGCGTCAGCATTTGATGGATGAGGCCTATTTCAAGCGGGTTGAGGCGATTCAATTCACCATCGCGCATGATGATGGTATTGGCTGGGAAAACTGGGAAGAGGCAGACATTGTCCTGGCCGGGGTTTCGCGCAGCTCAAAGACACCAACCAGCATCTATCTCGCCAATCGCGGCTATAAGGTCGCCAATATCCCGCTGGTCGTGGAAAGCCCTCCGCCCAAGGCTCTGTTTGGTCTTAGGCATCCGATGGTCGTCGGCCTTACCACCGCGCCCGAGCGCCTGGTCCAAATTCGCCGCAACCGCCTGCTGTCGCTCAATGAAGGCACAGAGACCTCTTATGTTGACGGTGACCGAGTGAAGGATGAACTTCAATTTGCCCGCAGGATGTTTGCCGACAATGGCTGGCCGGTAATCGACGTCACACGCCGATCGATTGAGGAAAGCGCGGCGGCGATTATTCGCCTGGTGCAAGAACGCCAGCGCCGTGACCGGCCGGTCGATGGGACTTCCAAGCCGATATGAACGCACGCTCCTCGAAACTCATACTGGCTTCTAAATCGGCCTCTCGCCGCGCGATGCTCGATGCGGCGGGGGTCACCTATGAAGCGCGTCCGGCGTCAATAGATGAGCGCGCGCTTGAGGATGAAATGGCGGGCGCTGCGCCGTATGAGATCGCCGAAGCGCTAGCGGTCGCGAAAGCGGCGGCGATTGCGGCCGAAGAACCTGATGCGCTGGTCTTGGGCAGCGATTCTCTGGTGGTCGCGGGCGGCAAACGCTTCGACAAGCCGACCGACCGCGCGAATGCGGCGGAACATCTGCGGTTTTTCTCTGGCAAAGCAATTGAGCTACACAGCGCTGCTGCGCTGGTGCAGGCCGACACATGCGAATGGAGCGGGACATCGCTTGCTAAATTGCACGTTCGGGAGCTGTCAGAGGACTTTATCGAGCATTATCTGAGCCAGGAATGGCCAGAAATCGGCTTTACTGTGGGGTGTTTCCGGATTGAGGCCATGGGCGTGCAGTTGTTCGAGGCGATTGAAGGTGATCAATTCACCGTGTTGGGCATGCCGCTGCTGCCTGTGCTTGGCGCACTGCGGGAATTGGATGTTCTTCCTTCATGAGCGAGCTAAAGCCTTATGCTGAGGTGATTGGCGACCCAATTGCGCAGTCCAAATCGCCTTTGATCCATGGGTTTTGGCTAAAGCAGCTTGGTATTGAGGCGGATTATCGCTCTCACCGGGTCACCAGCGCTGATCTGGCCGGCTACATCGCTGAGCGCCGCGAGGATCCCGCGTGGCGCGGCTGCAATATCACCATGCCTCTAAAACAAGAGGTGATCCCGCTGCTCGACAAAGTTGAGGGCGACGCGCAGACAATCGGCGCGGTCAACACGGTTTATCGCGGCGACAATGGCGAGCTGATCGGCGCGAACACCGATGCGGTGGGCTTTACAGAGCCTTTGCAGGACATTTTGGCCAGCGAGCATCTGTTTCGCATGGCGCGCATCATTGGGACCGGCGGAGCGGCCCGGGCTATTATCACCGCACTCACAGCGCATGGCTTCACCCTCGTGATCGCCGCGCGCAATCAAGCCAAGGCAAAGCAATTGCTGAAAGAACTGCGCCCTGAGGGGGAGCATTACACCGCCCCGCTCGATCATTTCGCACGCCCCACCGACTTTGCCTTTGATGACCGCGACAGATGCCTCGATCTGGTGGTGAATGCTTCGCCCTTGGGTATGCGGGGCAGTCCAGAGCTGGTGTTTGACTGGAGCCACGCGCCGCCTGGGAGCATCGCCTATGACATTGTTACCGACCCAGTTGAAACCCTGTTCTTGCAGCATGCGGCTGAGGCAGGGTCTCCCACAATTGATGGGCTGTCGATGTTGATCGGACAGGCAGCAGCGGCGTTTGAGAAGTTTTTCGGGCAAGCTCCGCCCCGCGATCACGATGCAAAGCTACGCGAGACCATATCTCAGTGAGCAAAACCTTCATCCTTGGCCTCACCGGTTCAATCGGCATGGGCAAATCGACCGTCGCGGCCATGTTTGAGGCACAAGGTGTTCCCGTGTTTGATGCCGATGCGCAGGTGCGCGCCATGCAGGGCCCTGGCGGATCATTGCTGCCCGCGATTGAGGCGACCTTCCCTGGTTCGACAGGACCAAATGGAGTCGAGCGAGAGGCGCTGGGGAAACTGGTTTTTGCAGAGCCAGAAAAGCTGCGACAGCTAGAGGGAATTGTGCACCCAGCGGTTGGCCAGAAACGTGCCGAGTTCCTGCAAGACAATGCCGATGCCCCGCTACTCGTGTTTGATATACCACTCTTGTTTGAAGGTGGCGGCAATGAAGCGGTCGACGCGGTCGTGGTTGTATCCGCCCCTGCAAAGACCCAGCGCGAGCGCGTGCTTGCCCGCCCCGGCATGACGGCGGAGAAATTTGAGCATATTCTCGGCCTGCAAGTGCCCGACATCGAAAAGCGCAAACGTGCTGATTATGTGATTGATACAGGCACTTCGCTTGAGGAAACCGAGGCAGCGGTCAGAGAAATGATTGCGCAGCTAACCACTAACGCTGCCTGACGCACTACTCGGTTTGGGCTAACCGCCTGCTAATGGCACCAATTTGGGTTAAGCTGCTTCAATTGACCTCTTGCGCCTTCGCAATCTTGGTCCGATAGTACCACCAATGCGTGAAATCGTCTTTGATACAGAAACCACCGGCCTCGATCCTAAGACAGGCGACCGGATGGTTGAAATTGGCTGTGTTGAGATGGTGGGACGGGTGCCAACAGGCGCCAGCTATCACGCCTATTACAATCCTCAGCGCGATATGCCGCAGGCCGCAGAGGCGGTTCACGGACTGTCGATCTCATTCCTTGAGACCAAACCTTTGTTCAAGGATACAGCAGCTGAATTACTGGAGTTTCTGGGCGATGCGCCGCTGGTTGCGCACAACGCCAGCTTTGACTTTGGCTTTTTGAACAATGAGCTGGTGCTGATCGGGATGGAGCCCATCTCGCTGGACCGGATGGTTGATACAGTTGCTCTGGCGCGCAAGAAACATCCTGGCTCCAAGCTGTCATTGGATGCGCTTTGTACGCGTTACGGCATTGATCGCAGCCACCGGGTGAAGCACGGGGCGCTGCTCGATGCGGAATTGTTGGCGCAGGTCTATGTTGAGCTGACTGGTGGCCGCCAGATTGGCTTAGGACTGGCGTCGGACGGTGGATCTGACGCGGCGAGCGGCCGGGAAGATGTCAGCGTGCCAGCAGCGGCTTTGGCTGCAGCAGCAAAGCGGCGTGATCGCCGCGAACCGCGCCCGCATGCTGCAAGGCCGGATGAATTGGCGCGGCATAAAGCGTTCCTGGACGGAATTGAAAAGGCAATTTGGGCGCGTTGAGTTCTCTCACATCATAACGCGCGCATTGGATTTGGGGCATTTGGGTCGAAAACAACAAAGGAGACAGCCACAATGGATATCCGGGTTTCAGGGCATCAAGTGGAAACTGGCGCGGCATTGCAGGAGCATGTCGAAGACCGTTTGGGCGGCATCGTCGATAAATATTTCGACCGAGCGATCTCCTCTCACGTTACCTTTGGCAAAGCGCCTGCAGGCGCGTTCTCATGCGACATTGTGACGCATGTGATGCAGGGGCTGATCTTGAAAGCTCGGGCTGATGCGCATGACGCGCATCAAGCGCTGGACAATGCCGCGGCCAAGATCGACAAACAGTTGCGCCGCTACAAACGCCGCCTTAACGACCGGCATGAGCAAGCCGACCATGCAAAGCGCGAAGAAGAGGCGGCCTACACCATCTTTGCAGCCGCTGACGAACCCGAAGAAGAGGTCGTGGCTGATGCGCCGCTGGTGGTCGCAGAGACCAGTACAGACATCCCATCTTACAGCGTTGCGGATGCTGTCATGATGCTGGATTTGCGCGATACGAATGCATTGTTCTTCAAAAATGCTGGCACTGAGAGGCATAATATGGTTTACCGTCGCTCAGATGGCTCAATCGGTTGGGTTGAGCCGCGATAGGGCAGCGCAGCACCCCTGCTGACAGAATTGCCCCTTCATGACCGCAGGAGAAGCGCCGCGCAGGACAGCGGCAACCCCCGGTGATGTGGTTATGAAATGCGAGTGACTGAATTAGGATCACGATTTTTGCGATGGATGTAAATCTGAGATTGCTGCCCGAGGCGGTCGCCTCGGCTCGTTTGGAAACGCGCCAGGAAGTCCTGAGCCGAATTGCTGAAATGCTTTCGGAAGTTCATGGTCTTGACCGCGTGGATATCCTTGAACGTTTGGAAGAGCGTGAGGCGCTTGGTAGCACTGGCTTTGGCCGGGCTGTCGCGATTCCGCACTGCCGCTCTCGCGAAGTAAAGCGCCCTACTGTGGTGCTTCTGCGTCTGGAGCAACCGGTCGATTTCGCTGCGGCTGATGCCATGCCTGTCAGTCTGATTTTCGGCCTGGTATCGCCAGAAGATGCGGGCGCGACTCACCTGCATGCTTTGGCGACCATTTCGCGACTAATGCGCGATGATGCGATCCTGGATGCGGTGCTAGAGGCGCCGGATGCAGATGCTCTTTATTCGGTTTTGACCAATCAATTCCTGCGTGATGCCGCCTGAGGATCATATGAGCGAGCCTGCGACCGGTTCTGGCGCAGAGGCCTCTTCTGGAGGCGCTGAGCGGCATTACCGCGCGCTTGAACAATTGTATAACTCGGCCCCGATCAATGGGAAATTCGCTTCTGAGCTGACGATTGTGGAGGAAGGGCGCTCACGCCTGACTTTCACCATCACCGAAGATGTGTTTCACGCCGCTGGCGCGGCCCACGGCACGATCTATTTCAAAATGCTCGATGATGCGGCCTTTTATGCGGCCAACACCCTGGCAACCGATCGCTTTTTGCTCACGACCAGTTTCAACCTGCACTTCACCAAGCCTGTCAGGGCGGGAGAAGTTGTGGCCGAAGGACGATGGGTGAGCGGAAAACGCCGCGTTTTTGTAGCCGAATCGCGCCTGGTCGATGCAGAGGGCGATGAAATTGGCCGCGGTACTGGCACATTCATGCGTTCACGGATCGCGCTTTCCAGCCTCTCTGGATACACCTCTGACCCCGGCACCTCAGGCGAGTAAAATGGACGCGCGGCTGCCTGCCCATATCGAAATCACCGGTTTAATCCGCGCTGCAGAGGAGCAGGGCGGCATTGCGACGGTGCTTTCCAAAGGTGAGAGAGACGCTGGAACGATCCTCGTGGTAACCATGTATCGCGGTGAAAACGCAACACTTTACGAGCGGATGCCGCAGCTTGATGGGTCACGCTCCTTTGTTGCCACAAAATTTCAAGATATTGAAAAACCATACGAATTTACAGAATATTTAGATCGCAGAGGCTCACAAGACCCCGATAATTGGATACTGGAGGTGGACGTCGCGGACCCGGAACGCTTCGTCGCATCCAACCTCCATTAACTTGACATAGTTTCGGTTGCGACTAACTGGCTGCACAGCTTCCAAGAGCGTAGGCGGTTTGACACGGCGATAAGGTCGGCAAACTAGCACGCAGACGGGGGGCAGCCGGTAGGCATATTTAGACCCCTCTCTTAATTCGCGAATACACTCGCAACAGGTCTTAGCCTGCGTCGGAGCTTGCTCACCGCACAGAATGTGATTGTTCATGAGTCGTAAGACTTATTCTTTGAGTGCAGCCGCGATTGTCGCGATTGGCACCATCAGTTTCTCCAGTGCCGACATGTCCGGCGCTGTCGCTCAGGAAAGCGATGCCGAAGTGGTGTCCGTCCCTGAGGTCGCTGAGAGCAGCGACACCGTCTTTATTTCGCAGGAAGTGGTTCAGCCACTGGCCGCGGAGACACTGGAAGACGACGATAAAGCTTCTTTGATCCCTCAGGCCGCGCCAACAGCGGACTCACTGCGTGAGCTTGTCGGTCAAATCGATACCTCTGGTACATTGTCCAAAGAACTGCGCTGTCTTGCAGGAGCGGTCTATTTCGAAGCGCGCGGTGAGCCGCTCGCAGGCCAGCTGGCCGTCGCACAGGTTGTTATGAATCGCGCCGATGATCGCCGCTTCCCGGGAAGCTATTGCGGTGTTGTCTATCAACGCTCGCAATTCTCTTTCGTAAAGGGCGGCCGGATGCCAAACATTCGAACCGGTACGGCTGCGTGGAAGCGCGCCAAGGCGATTGCTCAAATCGCGCATGATGCGATGTGGGAATCCGAGGCGGACGACTCACTTTATTTCCATGCGAAATATGTGCGTCCTTCATGGAGCCGCAACAAGACGCGGCGGGCCTCAATCAATACCCATATCTTCTACCGGTAATTTGATCTTCAAGAGTTTAGCAGGCCCTCGCTGGAAACAGCGGGGGCTTTTGTTTTGGAGAACCACCGCCACCCGCGCCCTCTACCCTTCCACCCGGAGCCTACCGGAGGAAGGGTAGAGGGCGCGGGTGGCTAGGGCGAGGCTAACTAAAGGTGGCCCAGACAGGCGCGTGATCGCTGGCCTTCTCGCGCCCGCGATGCTCCTTATCCACGCCCACAGCAGCTAAACGATCGGCCATCTCTGGCGAGAGCAGGATGTGGTCGATCCGGAAGCCGTGATCGCGCTGCCATGCGCCCGCTTGATAGTCCCAATAGGTCCACACGCCGCCGCGCGGGTTGAGTGTGCGCACCGCGTCGGTCCAGCCATCGCCTAGCAGTCTGGCATAGGCGGCGCGCGATTCTGGTTGCATCAGAGCATCGCTCGCCATGGCTTTGACCGCGAACACGTCATCATCTTCCGGGATCACGTTGTAGTCGCCGAGCACTGCAGCAGGCACTTCTTCAGCCCAGATTGCGCTCATGCGTGCGCGCAGTTTTTCCATCCAGGCCAGCTTATAATCGAACTTCGGCCCCGGCAGTGGATTGCCATTCGGCAGATAGATGCACACGATCCGGGTCGTGTTCCCGTCCTTGTCCGTGATGTCGGCCTCGAGATAGCGCGATTGCTCGCCCTCGCCTTCCTTCGGGCCGTTAATGCCCAGGCCGCGTTGCACCTCCTTGGGCGGATGATAACCCGCCTTGCTATCGGTCAGGATTGCCACGCCGTTGAAGCTCTTTTGACCATGCCAGACCGCGTGATAGCCGAGCTCTTCAAACTCACTTGCCGGAAAGCCCTCATCCTGGCTTTTGATCTCTTGCAAGCAAGCCACAGAGGGGCGCGTTTCGGCGAGCCATTCCTTGAGGCGCGGCAGACGGGCTTTGATCCCGTTGATATTGTAGGTCGCAATTTTCATGAAAGCCGTAATGGCCCAAACAGCCTTGCGGGTCTAACTTAAATCCCGAAGCTGGAGCCGCAGCCGCATCCGGCCGCCGCATTGGGGTTTTCGACCTTAAACGCCGCACCGCCTAGCGATTCGACGAAATCGACTACGCTGCCGCCGACAAGATCAAGGCTGACCGGATCAACCACCAGTTTCACGCCGTCAGTTTCGCTCACGCTGTCATCATTATCAGGCGCTTTGGCCAGATCAAACTTGTACTGAAAACCCGAGCATCCCCCACCCTCCACGGATAGGCGCAGAATTGCGGGCGCTTTCTGCTTCTGTGCGATCAGCGCAACGCGCTTCGCCGCAGAGGGAGTGAGTGTGAGTGTTTCGGCCATGATAGGTCTAATTTAGGCGGCCTTGCCCCAATCCTCAAGCACTACCGCGCCAATGGCACCGCATTAGCCAGTTTGAATATAGGTCCGCAGAGCCTCGGCTTCGTGCTCAACCTCGTCAATTTTGTTCTTCACCAGATCGCCTATGGAGATGAAGGCGCACAGCGCGCCGTTGTCGATCACGGGGAAATGGCGGAAACGCCGCCGGGTCATTAGCGCCAGGGCATCATCGATTGTCGTCGAAGGCTCAACCGTCACCGCCGGCGATGTCATGATCTGGCCAACCGTCTTGTTAAGACAGCTCGCGCCTTCCTCCGCCATCCGGTAAATCACGTCCCTTTCAGACAGAATTCCAGCGACCGTGCCATTGTCCAATACTGGCAAGGCACCGATCCTTTTACCCGCCAGCATCGTCACCGCTTGCGAGACCGGCGTATCGACGTTGCAGGCGATGATATCCGAAGCAGATCGTTTGGCGATGATTTTGGCGATTGTCATGATGCGCGGCCTCCTATGACGACTTGCAAAACATGCCACTTGAATCGCAAAAAAGCGAATCCGCAGATTAACTTAGGGCGTCAGCCGCGCGTTAGCAGCCTCAAAGCGCCTTTATGTCCATCGCAAGCCTATTGAATCCTCACCAGCCCCGGCGCATGTGGGGGGGCATGGTCAAAAAATCCCCGCTCGACGATCCGGAAAACGCCGCTTACGCTTGGGCGCGGTATCGCCGTATCATGCGCTTGCTGATGGGGGTGACGATTGGCGTCGTGGCGATCGCGCTGGCTCTCTTGTATAAATTCAATGGCGCGATTTCGGTCCATTTCTATATCGCGGTGGCACTCGGTATCAGCTTCACAATGCTCCTCGGCGGCGGGTTGATGGGGCTGGTGTTCCTGTCCAATGGGACGGGCCATGACGAATCGGTCGACAACAAACTGCCCGATCCTGATGAGCTATGGAGCAAGCGCGATGAGGATTGAGCGCTACGCCGGCTGGCTAACCCGCGCGCAGTGCCGGTTGCAGGCGAAACTCTTCAACGGGTTCGCCGCCGATCAGATGTTCTTTGATGATCCGCTCCAATACGGCGGGCGAGCAGGAGTGGTACCAGACCTCATCCGGCCAAACGACGGCAATTGGTCCGTGAGAGCAAATCTGCAAACAATCAGCTTTGCTGCGCTGGACGCCGCCGCCGGGCCCGCGCGGATGCTCTGACGTGCGCTTGGGCCCGATCAGGCCGAGTTCTTTCATCCGCGTCTTGAGGAAGGTCCAGGCTTCTTCCCCTGCCTCTGGCGAGCAGCACTTTTGCTTTTCGCTGAGCGCGCACAGAAAGATATGACGCTCGGTCTCAGCGCCATATTTCTTGGATAATGCGGTTTGCGCCGCGAGCAGGCTCAATTCGTTCGCCGCATCCGTCATTCTTTGATCGTCTCGACGTTCTGCACCAGCCATTGGTCAAGCCAATTGAAAACGGTTTCGTGCCATTGCAGCGAGTTTTCCGCGCCCAGAACCCAGTGGTTCTCATCCGGGAACACCAGCAATTGCGAGGGGATGCCGCGTTCCTGCAGTGCGGTGAAGCTTTGCAGGCCTTGGCTGTAAGGGACGCGGTAGTCCTTCTCACCAGTGATCACGAGCATTGGCGTTTGCCATTTGTCGACGTGATTGACCGGGTTCCAGCGCTCGTAAGTTTCGCGTGCCTCACTGTATGATCCACCGAAATCCCAACGGGGGAACCACAATTCCTCGGTCGAGTAATAGAAGCTGCGCATGTCGAACAGGCCGTCATGCTGGACCAGACAAGCGAAACGATCCGGCCAGTTTCCTGCGATCCAATTGACCATATAGCCGCCATAGCTCGCGCCCATCGCGCAGACGTTGCCGCCGTCGATCTGGCGGTCGAGCTTAAGCGCTGCGTCCAGGCCCAATTGCAGGTCTTCGAGTGGCTTGCCGCCCCAATCGCGGTTGATCGCGTCCATGAAATCCTGGCCGTATCCAGCGGAGCCATGAAAATCGACCGAGATCACTGCATAGCCCTGGCTTGCGAGAACGCGAGGGTTCCAGCGGCTGGACCACCCATCACGGAAGGTGCCTTGCGGGCCGCCGTGGATGTAGAGGATCGCGGGGATCGGGCCGGTTTGCTGCTCTAGGCGGGTGATCTGGCCCCAGACCGTGTCACCGCCTGCACCAGGGAAGCTGAAACGCGTAGTTACTGTTGATGCCATCTTGCCTGTGCGGGTGGTCGCGACATCGGTTAGCGGCCGGGCCTGTCCATGTCCGTCTGAGAGGAACAGTTCTGCAGGCGCGCCGATTGAATCGCGTGTGAACAGCAAACGGTCACCGGGCAACGGGGTGACATTGCCGATATGCGCTTCATTACCGGCCATCAGGTCGAGCTTTTCGACCGCGCCGCTCTTTGGGTCGATTTTGAACACCGGTGTATCGAGTACATCAGCGGCTGTGGCCAAGATCGCACTGCTGTTTGGCGTCCAAGAAAGTCCGCCAAAGCTGCGGTCATAGTCCTGGGTTAGCGCGCGGGTTTTACCGGTCTTGAGATCGCGCAGATGCACGACCGTGCGGTCGGATTCGTATCCCGGTCGTGCCATCGCGACATAGGCGAGATATTTGCCATCGGGCGAAGGCACAGGGCCGGTGTCGACCGCTTGGTTCGCGGCAGTCAGCTCGATTGGCGCTCCGCCGGACAGGTCAGAGAAATAGATGTCGAGATCGGTTGACGTGGGTTCTTTCGCTCCGGTTTCGCGGGCAACGAAATAGATGCCCGATCCGTCCGGGGTCCAGACAATATCCTCGCCGCCGCCAAATGGCATAGTGGGCGTGTTGCCCGTGAGGCCGGTTTCCGGATCGGTGCCGTCGATCGGCACACCCTCGCCTGTGGTAACGCCATCCGCCAGATCAAAGGCAAATACCCGATTGTAGGTGCCCGGTGTTGACCAGGTATCCCAATGGCGGAAGAACCCGCCATCGCCCTCATAGAGCCTTCCCGTTCCCGGCCCAGGCAGATGGGCTTTGCCGTCCGCATTGCAGCCAAAGGTCGGGCAATCACGGGCGATTGGCGTCCATAGAGCAATCCGGTCACTATTCGGCGACAGTTTGAAGCCGTGAATATCGGCAAGCGGCATGTCAGCGACCAATATCGGGCCAGTCACATTGCCATTGGCCTCTAACGCGACCCGCCAAATGCGGCTGCGTTCTTCCTGGCTTTTGTCTGTGTGCTCTGAAGAGAGAAAATAGAGGTAATTGTCGGAGCCGAAAGCGAGCGAATTGGCCGATAGCCCCAAGTCGAGAGACATCGGAGTTTTGCCCGGCTCTTGCAGGTCCAGCAGGTAAAGGTTCGGCGTGCGCTTAAAGCTTGCGGGATCGGTCCGCGTTACTCGGTAAATCGCAAAACGCCCATCATTCGTAACGATAGGACCGCCGAGACGCGGCGTTGTGATCAAATCCTCCGCTGACATTGGGGTGGTTTCCAACCCGGGGATGTCCCTCGGATGGCCTTCGGCGGCAAGCGGCGATGCGAAAATCGAGGCGGCGGTGAGCGCCGAAAATACGGCAACATGCGACATGAGCTTTATCATGTCAGCAGGCCTAACCGCTGGGTTCGTCTGTGGCTAGAGTTTCACATGCGGCGAAGCGTGCAAAGACGCAAAAACTAGCCGCGTTTGCCAGCGATCCGGGCGATTTCCGCCTGGACGAGCTTCTCAACAATACCGGGCAGGTTCTTCTCGAGCCATTCGGCCAGCATTGGACGCATCAGATCGCGGGTGAGTCCTTCAAGCGACGTCTCGCCAGAGCGAACGATCTGCGGTTGCGCGCCAGGCTCCGCCAGCATCGCCAAAGCCTCCAGGTTCTCGCGCATTGCGCCGCGCACCGCCTCATTAGTGAGCTGCGGGTCGTGATCTTCGCTTTGATTTTCGCTCAGCAGAAACTCGCCATCGTCGCCTACCTGATCATCGGCATCCACGTCTTCGGCGAATTCCATCTCTGCCAGATCGAGCACTTCGTCGGCGTCTTCAGCAACATTGGTTGTATCCGCACGCTCAGCCTCTTCCTCGCGCTGACGGCGAGCTTCCAACGCGCCTTCGCGGTTATCGCGGGCGATCACCTTCTTGATTGATTCGAGGATTTCTTCGACCGAAGCTTCGTTATCTTGCGCCATTTTGTGCTCTTAGCTCGCTGATAATGTTAACTAAGTTTCAGACGCAGTTACGGATAGTTAGCCGCGTGTCAATTGCCTTCGTCTGAATCCAATGTGGGGCCGATCTTCGCGTCAGCCGCCGGAATGTCAACGGTTCTGGTCGAATTTGGCGAAGGTTCTGGGTCACGATCAAAGTCCCAAATTTTGCCGCGCACCCGCTCATAGTTAACTTGCGGGTCGTATAACACGCCGCCAGTATCGAGGTTGAGGTCGCGCGCTTCAGCCTGCCCCATCAAGGCGAGCAAGGAGAACCCAGCCACATAGGCATTGCGCCGCGCGGTCACCAATTGCGCCCGAGCAGAGAGCAATTCCTGCTCCGCATTGAGCACATCGAGGATCGAGCGATTGCCGATCGAGTTTTCCGCTTTCACGCCTTCCAGACTTAGCTCAGCAGCCTCCACGGCCACTTGTGAGCTTTCGATCACCGCATTGGCGGCCCGCCAATTGGAATAGGTTGAGCGAGTTTCCTGAATGACGCTGCGTTCAGAGGCGATCACAGCCTCCAAAGCAGAGGATTCGCGTGCGCCCGCCTGGCGTTGCCGCGCGGCGGTCAGCCCGCCTTGAAAAATCGGGATCGTCACGCGGACGCCGACATTCGCTGTCTTCTCACTTTGTGAGAAGTCCGACGAAACCGGACCGCCGAGTGTTCCGAAGAAATCGCTGTAGTCGCCATTGGCGAACAGGCCGACTGTTGGAAGACGCCCGGCGCCGGCTGCCTCAGTGTCATACCCTGCGGCCTCAGCGCGTTCTTTGGTAGCGATCAAATTGGGGTTGTTTTCAAGCGAGGTTACGATGGCCTCGCCAACATTTTCCGGTAGGCCGGGCAGCGGCGGCGGCGCCATCAGCGTGCCGGGCGCTTTGCCAACCAATTGCAAATAGACCTCGCGCGCTGAGATGACGTTGGCCTCAGCCAATCTCAAATCGCCCTCGGCCAGTGCGAGCCGTGATTGCGATTGCGCCACATCTGTGCGGGTCAGATCGCCGATCTCAAATCGGTCACTTGTCGCCTCCAGATTGATGCGTAGCACTTCGACCTGATTGGCGCTCAGCGCAACCAAAGCCTCTGTCCGCAGTACATCCATATAGGCGGCGACCACTTGGCTGAACACGGTGCTTTCGGTGTTGCGCAAAGTGGCCTGGCCAGCCGCGATCCGCTCTTTGGCGGCCCGCACAGCGTTGCGTACGGCTCCGCCAGAATAGACTGGAACCAGCAATGCCGCATTGACGCCAAGGTTGCGTTCCGGCGCGGTGAATGAGTTGGCCGAGCGGCGCACAAACTCGATATGGGTCGCTGTTACGGTCGCGGTTGGCAATCCGTTGGCGCGGTTGATTGGCACGCCTTCATCGGTCGCCCGCTGGTCTGCCCGCGCGCCTTGTAGCGTCGGATTGGTGTTATAGGCCTCGACCAAGGCATCGCGCAGCGTATCCGCTTGAGCCGGCGCAGCTATCGCCCCGGCGGCGAGCGCCGCAGCAATGCTGGCCAGAGAACTCATCCGGCGGATGTTTGGCAGAGGCGCGCGTTTCATGCGTTAAAAGCTCCAGCTTTTCGCTTGGTCAAATTCGTGCAGAACAGGGATCCCGATATCGTGCACTGCTTGCAGGGTGACTGAACCGGCCACCTTGCGGCCCGATGCGATTCGGGTGACGCCGTTCTCAACAATACCAGTGATGATCCGGCCGTTTTCGGCGAGCCGTTTAGCGAGGCTGTCTGGCAAGTGCTCAATGGCGCCATCGACCACGATCAGAGAGAATGTCTTGCGTGAATTCTTGGCTAAAGCGTCTTCGGCGCTGATCTGCTGTACATCCACCACTAGCGGGCCAATCAGCTCTGCAAAATATTGCGTTCCGCCTTCGACTACCAGAACGCTGTCGTCCTTGGTCGGCGCGGCCTCGGTCAGCATCATCCCATGCACAACGGGCGATGAGAGATAGCGGCCATCGCCCAGCGGCACGGCGCGGTCCATGTAAGCAACGGGACGCGCCTCGGCAGGCACGAAATTCTCACGCGGCACAGCATTCATGCGCGCCAGCACATATTCTTCATTCACGCCGCTGGTCCGCAGCTGGCTGTCAATCATAGCCTTGCGGGCGACAGGTGCATTTAACTCAGTCATGTTCACTCCACGAGAGCTGTATTACTCAAGCAATACAGCGCGTCAAGACGTTTAGCTGTTCGCACCGCCAGCGCCAAGGGCTTTGACGTTCACGATTAGCAGTGCTTATGGGAGCCTAAAATAGACCGAATGGAGTATGTCTTCGATGAGCGACGTTAAAAATATGGGTGCAGCGGGCGAAGGCGCGGTGCGTATTGAAACCGATTCGCTCGGCGAAGTCTCTGTTCCGGCGGCTAGCCATTGGGGCGCGCAAACTCAGCGCAGCTTGGCAAACTTTGCAATTGGTGATGAGACTATGCCTGCGCCGCTCGTAAAGGCGCTGGGTATTCAGAAGAAATCCTCGGCGCTCGCCAATATGGATTTGGGCGTGCTCGATGCGAAACTGGGTGAGGCGATTGTCGCGGCGGCCGATGAAGTGATCGACGGTACTTTGGCCGACCAATTCCCGCTGTCCGTGTGGCAGACCGGTTCTGGCACACAGAGCAATATGAACGCCAATGAGGTGATCGCCAGCCGCGCGAACCAGATTCTTACCGGTCAGCACGGCGGCAAAGACCCAGTGCATCCCAATGACCATTGCAATATGGGCCAATCCTCGAATGACACCTTCCCAACGGCGATGCATATCGCCGCGGCGAGCGAAACAGTGGAGCAGTTGATCCCGGCACTTGGCGGGCTTCGCACTGCACTTGACGCGAAGGCCCAGGCGTTCGCGGATATCGTCAAGATTGGCCGCACGCACTTGCAAGATGCGACTCCGCTCACCTTGGGTCAGGAGTTCTCCGGCTACGCGAAGCAGGTCGAATATGGCATCGCCCGGCTCGAAAACGCTTTGCCGCGGGTGCTGGAGCTTGCTCAAGGCGGGACTGCGGTCGGCACTGGGATCAATTCCAAGGCCGGCTTCGCAGAGAAATTCGCGGCTCATGCAGCGAAACTGACGGGTCATGATTTTGTGACCGCAGCGAACAAATTCGAAGCTTTGGCGGCGCATGATGCGCTGGTTGAGCTCTCTGGGGCGCTTAACTCGATCGGCGTCAGTCTGATGAAGATTGCCAATGATATTCGCCTGCTTGGCTCTGGTCCTCGCAGCGGCCTTGGCGAAATTGCCCTACCAGCGAACGAACCGGGCTCTTCCATCATGCCGGGCAAGGTTAACCCCACTCAATGCGAAGCGCTGACCATGGTTTGCGCTCAGGTGATGGGCAATCACACGACGGTTAGCGTGGCGGGATCGAACGGCCACTTAGAGCTTAACGTGTTCAAGCCGGTGATGATCTACAACGTGCTGCAGTCGGTGCGCCTGCTGGCCGATTCGGCGCGCAGTTTCACCAACAATTGCGTGACCGGGATCACTGCAAACACCGACCGAATCGACAAGCTGATGAATGAGAGCCTGATGCTTGTCACCGCACTGAACCCGCATATTGGCTATGATAATGCCGCCAAGATCGCGAAGAAGGCCCATGCTGACGGCACGACTTTAAAGGAGGCTGGCATGGAGCTTGGCCTACTTACGGAAGAGCAATTTTCCCAGTGGATCGTCCCTGCGGAAATGATCAAACCAAGGGCTTAGAGGCGGGTTTGAGCAAGGTAAGGGCGTGAAATTCAGCCCGAATGCCAGTTTGGAGGGATGATCCCCCTATGACCGGCATTCGACCAAAGCATGACCGTGTCCGACGAGAAATTGGCTATGTTTTCCCGAGCGCGCTATTTGCGGTGATCTAATGCGTATCTCAAAAACCACTGAAACCCGACCGACCGTGCCTTTCCGCATGGTGCTGCTGTCGATGATCGTGATGTGGGCGACCTATTTCTTCCTCATCACCATGCGCAGCTTCGTCATGGAGTACGAACTGCAGATCGATATGGCTTGGCGGCGCGGCATCGTGTCCATGGTTGGCATTGCCCTGACGATTGCCCTGTGGGGTATGCTGCGGCTGTTTGATCATAAAGCGGTGTGGATCAAGGTGATGGCCGCGATCATCCTATCGGTTCCTGTTGCGATCGCTATCGGAAAGACCAATCACTTGGTCTTTCAAGACATGCAGGAGGTGGAAGAGCGAAAATACGCTGAAAAGAATGGCATTAATCTGCGCCGTGACGAGGCGGGCAACCTGCTGGTGGATGTGCCCGTTACGCGCGCGGCGCCGGATGGTGCGAATGGCGCCGATACGATCCTCGATTCTGAAAGCGTTATCCTCGTTCCTGCACAAACCAGCGCGGATGTGTGGAAGGCAGTGTTCGATATCGCGCTTGGGCGCTACTTCCTGCTGCTCGCCTGGGCATCGCTCTATTTTGCAATTCTTGCAGGTTATCAAGCTCGGGCGGCGGAGCGGCGCGGACAGGAATTCAGGTCCGCTGCAGAGGCGGCTGAGCTGCGGTCTTTGCGCTATCAGGTGAACCCACATTTCCTGTTCAACACGCTGAACTCGCTGTCCGCTTTGGTGATGACCGGCAAGGCAGAGCGGGCAGAGCGTATGATCCAGACCATGTCGCGATTTTATCGCCACAGCCTTGCGGATGAGCCAACTTCTGACGTTCGACTCAAGGACGAGTTTGACTTGCAGCAGCTCTATCTCGACATTGAGGCGGTGCGCTTTCCAGAGCGATTGATTTGCGATTTTGATCTGCCCGATGATCTTGTGGATGCACGCGTGCCAGGCATGATTCTCCAGCCCTTGGTCGAAAACTCGGTCAAATATGCGGTGTCTGCTGTGAATCGCCCGGTGACTATCACGGTTAAGGCACGCGAGGAGTTTGATCGGCTGGTAATAACAGTCAGCGACGATGGGCCCGGCGTTCCGGCAAATGCCAGCCATGGCTTCGGAATTGGCCTTGCCAATGTGCGCGATCGGTTGGAGGCACGCTTCGGTTCAGATATTGTTCTGAGTTCGAGCCCGATCGGTGGCGGTTATAAGACAGAACTGCGGATACCTTTGACCAAAAATGGCTGATAGCGAAGAAACTGGCGGCGCATTGCGCACGCTTATTGTCGATGATGAACCCCTGGCGGTTGAGCGCATTCAGGTGATTTGCGCCGAACTCGGCTCGATCAATGTGGTTGGCACCGCCAGCGATGGGGCCGCGGCCTTGCGGTTGGTCGAGGCGCTAACCCCAGATTTGATTTTGCTCGATATGACTATGCCAGAACTCGATGGCCTCGGGGTCGCCAAGAAGCTGGGCAAAATGAAAAACCCGCCAGCGGTCATCTTTGTGACGGCGCATGATGACTTTGCGGTTGAGGCCTTTGATCTAGAGGCGATTGACTATGTCCTGAAGCCCGTTTCTGCTGACCGTCTAGGCCGCGCAATTGAGCGAGCCGTTGCACGCCACGGCGAGACGGGCAAGAAGACCAGCAAATGGCTGGATGAGCTGTGGGTTCCGCATCGCTCCGAATTGCTGCGTGTCGCGGTCAGCGAGGTGCATCAGATCGATGCTGAGCGTGATTACGTTCGGCTGCACATTGGTACTGATGAAGCGCCGCAGTCTTATCTATTGCTCCAAACCATTGCCGGTCTGGAAAAACGGCTGGATCCCGAGGAATTCATCCGCATTCACCGCTCCACCATTTTGCGGCGCGACAACATTCGCGGTCTGCGTCATGATGGTTTGGGGGTGTGGTCTGCTGAGTTGCAGAACGGTGAAGCTCTGCGGATTGGCCGGACCTATCTCTCAAAGGTGAAGGGAATGGCGGGGCGTTAGGGCGCCTAATGATTGTTGAGTGTGTGGACGCCGAACTGCACTCGCCCCTTATATTAAAAAGACGACTCGAACCCTGGGACTGGTTAGGGCTCGAGCCGTCATCTATGGACCTGAATTCAGGCTCATAGGGGTCTTGTTAGAATGTTGGGATCAACCGCCGCGTTGTTGGGCTTCAATCAGGGTGGCCACTTGTTGTTCGGCGCTTTTCATCGCCTTGGCGTAGCAACGCTTGCTGTCCATTGACGGGATTCGTGAGCCGGAACGGCGTGTACCTACCCCGCAAAGGGCTTGTGCTGCCTTTTTCACTCGGCGATCAAGTCGTTCTTGACCTTCCGGTGTGGCGAGATTGATATCGGCAATTGCGATCTCAACGCTTGGATTGTCGCTTGGACCAGCAAGGGCGGGGGTAGACACGACCGCAAGGCCAAGGGCCGCAGTGGTCAAAACTGTCTTCAACATAAATTCCTCCATTTGCAAGAAACGGCCCGGTTCGAGCGGGGGTTCGAATGGGGTTGCCGTAACCGCCCTTGCACAATCAGAATTAGGGGAATGCAGACGAGCGGTCATTCGGTGCTCGTTCGCGGCAGAATGTCGCTCGACTGGTGCGGCGCGTTTCGGACAGATGCGATAAACTGCCCGACGAATGACCCTTTCCAGCAGACCAGCGTTTGCGCCATAGTGCAGCCATGCTGCCGGTGATGATCATTTTTGCCCTTGGCGTGGGGAATTTCGCTTTGCACCAGGCGGTGCTGCAAAGCGGCCACCCAATGCTTGGGCAAATGCCATGGTTTGTGCATATGCTAGGCGGGAAGCTGACGCTTGCGACCGAATTCATGGTCTTGCTGGCCGCCATGATGCTGGCCGCCAATGGTTGGCCCATGCTGGTTTGGGTTTATCTGGGATACAGCGGGCTCAATGCGCTGGCAGCTTGGCTGATCTTGTCAGATCAGATCTAAGGGACCGGCCAAGGAGTAGATTGCGCTTGCGCTTTTGCGGCAATCCCGCTTGTCACTTTGGGCTATGGCAACTCGGCTCTTTCATATCAGCGATGTGCACTTTGGTGTTGAGGATCGCGCGGCGCTGGGCGTTGTGGCCGCCGCGATCCAGCAAGAGCGCCCGGATGCGGTTGTGTGCACTGGTGATTTGACTCAACGGGCCAAGCACAGCGAATATGCTGATGCGGCGCAGTGGTTTCGTTCGCTAGGCGTGCCGGCTGTGCTGCAGGCTGGCAATCACGACATGCCCTATTACAACTTGTGGGAGCGTTTTACCGATCCCTATCGGCGCTACCGCACGCTGACTAACCAGGCTGGTGCTCAGCTCAATTCAGACGATGTTGTGCTTATTTCGCTCGTCTCCACGGTGCGTGTGCAGCCGCGCTTTCCGTGGTCGGATGGGTTTGTGCGTAGGCGGCCCTTGGCCCGCACCGTGACGCAGCTAAAAGAGCTCGAAGGCGATCCGCGTACAAAGATTGTGATGTGTCACCATCCGCTGCTCGGTCCAGAGAACGCCGGTGGCAATCCGACTATCGGCGGTGATGAAGCCTTTGCAGCCATTGCATCGGCTGGCGCAGATGCCGTGATATCGGGGCACGTGCATACGCCGTTCGATGAGGTGCGATCTCGTGGTGGGCATTCCATGCGGATGATCGGAATTGGCACCCTTTCGACCCGCCTGCGGCATGGGGCACCCCCTTGTTATCAGGTGCTCAATTGCGAGCCTGGCGGATCAATCACTGCCGAATTGCGCGTGGTTGGTGATCCGCCGATAGGTTGAGTAAGCGCCCCGCCTCATTTTGCCGCTGATCAGGATGGAAACCAGATGTTAGGCATATTTCGCTAATCGCTCGCCAAACCGCAGATGTGCGGCAGTATGGATCGTATGTGATTTGGCAGAGGAGTGTTGGTCATGAATGCTATCAAAGCAATGATTTTGGGCGGCGTGCTGACATATGTTGTGGCGCTGGTGATTGGCTCACAAGGGTCCAGTGGGGGTTTTCTGGCGATCCACAATATGCGCATGGGCGAATATGCTGTCCTATGGTCTTGGCCGCTGTTCCTGGCTGGCACTGGCCTGGCCTGGGCGATGACACTGCTGCAACCAGAATAAATGATTGCTGCTTGAGGGCGGTTGGACCAGATCACGATCTGACCAGACTTTATACCACACAAAGAAAAAGGGCGGCCCTTCCATCGGAGAGCCGCCCTTTTCGTATTTTGTTCGCAGTGAACGCGATTAGCGTTTCGAGAACTGGAAGCTCCGGCGGGCTTTCGCGCGGCCATACTTCTTACGTTCAACCACACGGCTGTCACGGGTGAGGAAGCCAGCGGCCTTCACCGTAGAGCGCAGTGCAGGCTCATATTTGGTCAAAGCTTGGCTGATGCCGTGCTTTACCGCGCCAGCTTGGCCGGACAGGCCGCCGCCGCGAACGGTTGCGACAATGTCGTACTGGCCTTCACGCTCGGTGATCGAGAATGGCTGGTTGATAATCAGACGCAAGGTCGGACGAGCGAAGTACACTTCTTGCTCGCGGCCGTTGATGGTGACCTTGCCTGTACCTGGCTTCAACCAAACGCGGGCGACCGCATCCTTACGGCGACCAGTGGCATAAGCGCGGCCATATTGGTCGAGCTCTTGCTCACGCAGGGGCGCAGCAGGATTTTGAGCGATTTCCGCGGCATCGGCTGCAGGCGCATCGCCAGCAATGTCTTTAAGATCTGCGAGATCAGACACGGTTTCCGTCGCGGTTTCAGTTGCTGGCGTTTCAGTCGCAGCTTCTGGCGCGGTTTCGGTTTCGGTGTTCTTTTCGTCGGCCATTATGCAGAAACCTTATTCTTGCGGTTCATGGATGCAACGTCGAGCACGGCTGGGTTCTGCCCATCATGTGGATGCTCGGTGCCGTTGTAGAGGTGCAGCGCGCGCATTTGCGCACGGCCCAATGGGCCACGCGGGATCATGCGCTCGACAGCTTTTTCAAGCACGCGCTCAGGAAAACGACCTTCCAGAATCTTGTTCGGGGTCGTCTCTTTAATGCCGCCAGGGTGGCCGGTGTGCTTGTAATAGATCTTGTTGGCCATCTTGTTGCCGGTGAATTTCACCTTGTCGGCATTGATGACGATCACGTGATCACCGCAGTCAACGTGCGGGGTGTAGCTCGGCTTGTGCTTGCCGCGCAGGATATTGGCGATGAGCGATGCGACGCGGCCAACGACCAATCCTTCGCCATCAATAATATGCCATTTCTTATCGACCTCGGCCGGTTTGATCGACCGGGTCTGCTTGCTGAGCGCCTTCATGGGCTTTTCCTTAAACCTAAGGCCGCCATTCGGGAGAAAAGAGGCCTGAAAAATCAAAACAGCCGGGCGTTTGGGCCGCGGCTGCGAATCGGAAGGTGCGCCTTTCAGCGGATCCTTACCGATATAAGGCGCGATTTGTCGCTAAGACGGCTCAAAGTCAAGCAAAACCGGGCGTTTCAAGAGAGGTAAAATAATACCTTGATAAACTCTCACCAGCAATTGAGGGGTGAGGCGCTGTTTATGCGTTCAGCGCCCAGGTTTCGCTCGAATGGCGCTCATCATCGCCAATACGCGTGATAATCTGCCGTTTGGCGTGGGCAAGCCATCGCTCGCCCGGCGCGCAGCGGGCCGAAAAGCTAAATTCAAACTCCCCGTGCGAGCCATCGGGCAAATTGACCGGCTTTATGGAATGAACTGTCTCTTCGCTGGGATAGAACAGATCGCGGGGCATCTGCTCAAGCAACGTGCCGCCAGTCTGCTGCAGTTGCGCCAGGTAAGCCATGCGCTGCGCCCGCTGGGTCGCTGAGCTACTGTGCCGCTTGATCATGCTTTCCGCTTCTTTGATTGCGGCATCGACGTCTTCCTGACTGGTCGATGTGCCGGCGGCAAGGATCTCCCCTGCCTCGCCGAGCAGAATCGGAAACATGCCGTTGGTTGAGCGGGCTTCTTCAATCGCGGCGAGTTGGGCAAGTTGCTCTGGCGCGTCGACCTTTGCGAAGATTTGCTGGCCATTGATCGCAATGCCGCGCCCTTGGGCGGAGAAGTTGACCTGCCATTGGCGGGTCACCGCCAGAATCTTTCCATCGCGCAGCTCTCGCTCAATCCGCCGCATAAGTCGCATAGAATTTGCCGGGATTGTCAGGCGGCCCGCCGCCATTGCCGGTATGCTAGACGTGGTTGCCCCCGCCACAAGCGCTCCAAGTGCCGAGCCTATGGCGGCCCGGCGAGTGAATTCAGTCATCGTTACCCACCTTAACGTATTCTAACGCGGCTGAAGCGCGGCCAACCATGTTTCTGTTTTATGGTGGGCCGCGTCACAGTGCCAGCCAAGTATTGCTGGACTATCGTAGGGATGCAATACACCAAGGCGTTCAATAGTGCGATTGAGCAGATTGCCGCGTGTTTTGAATAGCACTGCCACTTCACTGCTCGTCTCGATTGTATCTTGCCATTTAAAGATCGATTCGAGCCCGCCAATCATATTGGCGCAGCCAATCAAGCCTTCTTCCAGCAGTACGCCTGCCACGTCACGCGCGCTGCTGCGATCGGGGAACGGGCACCATATTAGCGCAGATGAACAGGCGGAGTTGGTATCGGTCGCTGGGTCATTCATTCACCCGGTGTAGCGCAATTTGAAGCCTCATACCCGCACAGTTGCTAGTGCGTTTTGCCCGTCACTGTGCATTGCCCAGGCGAGACTGGCGACCAGCAACGCCCCGGTCAGCTGGTGTGCGACGGCGATCCACAAAGAAACCTCGCTCAGCACGGTCGCAATGCCGAGCAGCACCATGACGCCAAAGGCGCTGTGCACGGCGATGGACGCCATGCGATGGGTCTTGCGCACGCGCCGCGCGATCCACACCAGAGCAGCGACTGCGATCCAGGCCCACCAGCGGTGTAACCAATGCAGCAAAAACGGGTCGTGGGTCAGTGTCCACAATACGCCTTGAGTGAAATCGACTTCGGGAATGAGCCTCCCATTCATGAGCGGCCAATCATAGGCGGCGTGCCCGGCATTAAGGCCAGCAACCCATGCGCCGAGCAGCAATTGCACAAATAAAATACCAGCCACTATCAATGCTGGAGCAGTGAGCGGAGCGGGTTTGACCTGCGGATCGCGCGACAAAGCTCTCAGATCGAGCGTCGTCCAGACCAGTCCGCCCAGCAAGAAAAAGGCGGTGAGCAAATGTGCCGAGAGGCGGAAATGGCTAACATCAGTGAGGTCTGTGCCCACGCCGGAGGACACCATGTACCACCCCAGCGCCCCTTGAAATCCAATCAAGGCAAGCAGTGCGAACAGACGAATCTTATAGCCATTGGGGATCGCCCCCTTCACCCAGAACCACACCATCGGGACCGCGAATGCCAAACCAATCAATCTCCCCAGATTGCGGTGGAACCATTCCCAGAAATAGATGAATTTGAAGGCTTCCAAATCCATTCCGGCAGGGCCGCTTTCAAACCGGTACTCGCCCGTTTGGCGGTACAGATCGAATTCTGTCCGCCATGCTTCCTCGCTCAGCGGTGGGAGCACGCCGGAAACCAAATCCCACTGGGTGATCGACAAGCCGCTTTCTGTAAGACGCGTGATCCCGCCAACCATCACGATGACTACAACCATTGCGGCCACGATCATCAGCCAGCGCACAAGCACCAGCGGGCGGCCCAGCCCGGCGTCGGGTGCCACAGTGGATGAAGCAGGATGAAGCGAAGATGCCATTTCGGGCGTCTAAGTGTCCTGCGCAGTGGCGAAGTGCAAGTATGTAGATCGCAAATGGCCTTGCGCATCCTGCAACCAGGCACCCCTGCTTACAGCGTTTGATTTAGTTCTGCTTGCAGAATGGTATAATATTACATACATGGTCCTTCAGTCATCATGACCGACACCAATACCTCGATTCGCGGCCGGTTCGACCGGGCCGGCATTTGGCTCTCGGGCCTGTGCGCGCTTCATTGCGTCGCGACGATCTTTATTGTGTCGGGATTGGGTGTCGGCGGACAGTTCCTGCTTTCGCCGGACCTCCATCGTTTTGGCCTTGTGATTGCCTTGATTGTGGCAGCGGTGGCGATTGGTTGGGGTGCGCTTAAGCACCGCCAGGCGGCGCCCTTTGTGATCGCTATGACGGGCCTGACTTTCATGGGCGGCGCTTTGGCTGTGCCGCATGGCGTACAGGAAGCCGTCCTTACGATTATCGGCGTTTCCCTCGTCACTTGCGGGCATGTGCTCAATTTGCGGCACGCCCACTAATCAAGCCGCAACGCGTTAGTGCGCTGATTTCGCTGCTAATTCGCGCCCGCTATTCGCGCCCATTGCCATCCGATATGCGCTTATGCTTGCGCCGCGCGGCGATGCCATTATCTCGGCGCACATGACTGCAGAAAAAAGCATCACCCTCAATGGTGACATCCGCAAGACCAGCGCCGACACAATCGCCACCCTCGTGCGCGAATTGGAGCTATTGCCTGAAAAAGTGGCCGTCGAGCGCAATGGTGAGATCGTGCCGCGTTCAACCCTTGAACAGGCGCCCTTGGCAGACGGGGATGCTCTGGAAATCGTGCATTTCGTGGGCGGCGGCGAGCAAAGCACCTCGGGCGATGACAGCTGGAGCGTGGCGGGCCGGACCTTCCACTCGCGGCTGATTGTCGGCACGGGTAAGTACAAGGACTTTCAGCAGAATGCCGATGCATTGCAGGCGAGCGGCGCGGAAATCGTCACCGTTGCTGTGCGCCGGGTCAATGTGAGCGATCCCAAAGCACCAATGCTGACCGACTTCATTGATCCGAAGGTTACCACCTATCTGCCCAACACCGCTGGCTGTTTCACGGCAGATGATGCGATCCGGACGCTGCGCCTAGCGCGCGAAGCAGGTGGCTGGGATCTGGTCAAGCTGGAGGTGCTGGGCGAGGCGCGCACGCTTTACCCGGATATGCGCGAAACTCTGAAAGCCACAGAAGTGCTGGCCAAAGAGGGCTTTCACCCGATGGTTTACTGCGTCGATGATCCGATCGCTGCCAAACAATTGGAGGATGCGGGCGCGGTGGCGATTATGCCGCTTGGCGCGCCGATCGGCTCAGGCTTAGGCATTCAAAACCAGGTGACGATCCGCCTGATCGTCGAAGGCGCAAGCGTGCCGGTGCTGGTCGATGCAGGTGTTGGCACGGCGTCTGATGCGGCGGTTGCGATGGAGCTCGGCTGTGATGGGGTGCTGATGAACACTGCCATTGCTGAGGCGAAAGATCCCATCCGCATGGCGCGCGCGATGAAACTGGCGGTAGAGGCCGGGCGCGAGGCCTATCTGGCGGGCCGTATGGGGCGTCGCAAATATGCCGATCCCAGCTCGCCTTTGGCTGGATTGATCTAGGGATTTTTCCCATGGACCGGCGCGGGTGGCTTGGCTCCTAATATAGTACCTGACAGGCTTGGCGGCGGAGCACGGTTCACGCTAGTGATCCGCGAGGATATCGCGCGCGCGTATGGGCGTGCAAAACAAAGCACCCAATTCAACAAATTTTACCTACGGGTTACTACCTATTAACCAAGTTCCGCGATGACCGTCTTCAACGCAGAGGAGACTTTCATGGCGACCGTGGGCAGTACATCAATGGCAATCGGCGAAATGCGCGAGTTCGCAGGCTTTAGCGCCGCTGAGCAGCGCTATATCAAGTGCAGCCTCGACATTGGTCTGAGCCGTAAGGACGCCTTTAAGCTGTGGGCCCGCGATGCGCGTGAAAACGCCGCGATCCGCCGCCAATATGTTGCCTATCAGGATCTCAAATCTTTGCGTGCCCTGATCCCTGCCCATCACGGCATGGCCGACACCGAAGTCTTTATCGGCAAGCTGATCCGCATGGCGACCTTCGACCTGCAAGCCGACGCGATCACCAGCTTTTCCGCGTTTCGTTTTCTCTACGAGCGCTTGCTCGGCGCAGAAGCCCGCCCGTTTCTGCCCGCAGCATTCTGTGCGGCCAGCGCTTTGCCGCAAATTCAGCCGGAACGCCGCAAGGTCCTGCTGCAATCGCTTAGCGAAGCGGCGGCAACGGCTCCTGCATGGTCAGATGAAACGCCCAGCTTCTATCCGGAATATGTCGAGGAAGCCGAATTGGTTTGAGTCAGTTTGCGGCGCCTTAGCACCTTGCGAATCATGATTATGATCCCGCCAATGGCGCCAACCAGATAACTCACCGAATGTGCCCAGGCCGCAAATGCAAAGCGGGCATGCCGATCAGAAGGCAGTTCACTTGCCCAAAAACCAATGGTGCCAGGAACGTTAGCGTTGGTGAGAAACCAGCCAAAGATTCCAGCGACCAATGCCAGAACACCGCTCACTATCATGAGCATGACAATCGCGCGTCGCACGTCCTCCAGTCCAAGCTTTGGCCAAGGCCCAATCCTCGCAGAACAGGCGAGTGCAGCCCCAAGTATCAACCCGACCCACCATGTGGCGATTATGCCCCAACCGATTGCCAGCAGAAACGGTTGTTCGGTTGGAAACAAGGGTGGGTGAGCCACGGTAAAATACTCAAGGCTGACATGAGCAGTCACCTGATCATGCAATATACCATAGATTACCGCGCACAATACGCTGAAGCCGACAATTTTGAGCGCCTCGAGCATACCCAACACGCTTCTTAGCTCCGATACAGCCCGCTAATCTTGTCCTGATAGCGGTCTCGTATCTTATGCCGGCGAATTTTCATACTCGGTGTCATTTCCTCGTTCTCGATTGAGAACGCTTCGTCAGCAAAAGTGAACTGGCGTACCTTCTCGATCACCGACAAATCCTTGTTCACCCGGTCAACGGCTGCGCGAACAGCGGTCTTGAAGGCCGGCAGGTCTTGCAGAGCGGTCATGTCGAACTTCTCGTCATTGGCGCGCGCCCATTCGACCGCCCATTCTGCGTCCGGCACAACCAGGCCGACCACATAGGGCCGCTTGTCCCCGCTCACCATCGCCTGCGCGATTTCCGGTTGCAGGGTCAGCATGCCTTCGATCTTTTGCGGGGCAACATTGTCGCCCTTGTCGTTGACGATCATGTCTTTCTTACGGTCGGTGATCACGATCCGGCCTGCTTCATCCAGATGCCCGATGTCGCCCGTGTGCAGCCACGGCGCACCATTGGGATCATTGGGATCTCTCATAAGCGTGCGCGCGGTTTCGGCGTCATTCTGCCAATATCCATGCATTACCAGCTCGCCCCGGCACAAGATCTCGCCATCATCGGCGATCTTGATCTCCACCCCGCGCATTGGCGGGCCAACGGTGTCCATCTTCAGGCCGGTAGCCGGGCGATTGCAACTGATCACCGGGCCGCTTTCGGTTTGGCCATAACCTTGCAGCATGGTGAGGCCCATTGCCTCAAAGAACGTGCCAACGTCTGGGTTGAGCGGCGCTCCGCCAGAAACCATAGCTTTGATCCGGCCGCCAAATTTGTCGCGGATTTTCGGACGCAAAGTGCGCTCAACGATGAAGTCCATCGGCTTATCGCGTTTGCGCTTGTTCCCGCGCTCGGCGGCTTTCTCACTAATCGTCAGTGCGCGGTCCATCAGGTAATTGGCGAGCTTGCCCTGCTTTTGGACCTGCTTGAGGATTCGGCTGCGCAGCACTTCGAACAGGCGCGGGACCACGACCATAATGGTCGGGCGCACTTCCTCGATATTGCTGGCGAGTTTCTCCAGGCCTTCCGAGTAATAGATCTCTGCCCCGACGGAGATTGGCAGATATTGCCCGCCCGTATGTTCATAAGCGTGGCTGAGAGGCAGGAACGACAGGAAACGTTCGTTGGAAATGCCAAAATCATTGATCAGGATTTCAGCTGCGCCGCCTGCATTGCACAGGATCGCGCCATGATGCTGCTTCACCCCACGCGGGGCGCCGCCGGTGCCGCTGGTGTAGATCAGACAAGCGGTGGTGTCGCGCGTAATGCCCTTAAGGCGCTCTTCCACGGCTACGCGGGCCTGGGCCGGATCGCCCGCGACCATGCTGTCCCAGCTGTGGTAGTCAAAGCCGCTTGATTGCTTGCGGTGCAGATCTTCGATGCCGATCACATGGTCGGCAATGCCGGTCGATTGGATCGCGCCATGTACGGGGGCCAGCAGTTTTTCGGTAGAGACGATAACCGCGCGCGCGCCGGAATTGTCCAGGATATGGCAATGATCGCGCTCGGTATTGGTAATGTAGGTTGGCACAGTGATGCAGCCCGCGGCCATCACAGCGAGATCGGAAATGCACCATTCGGGGCGGTTTTCTGAGACCAGCGCCACGCGGTCCCCGTCTTTCAGGCCAATCCGGCGCAGCCCCTCTGCGAGCAAGCAGACCTGCTCTGCCACCTCACGCCAGCTTTGCGTGGTCCATTCGCCATTGGCTTTGCGACCCAGAAACGGCGCATCGCCTTTTTCATCCGCGCGTTTCAGGAACAATTCGACGAGATTGTTCGCATTATCGATGTCGTTGAGATGCGTGTCTTGCGGCACTGAAATTTGGCTCCCCCACCAGTTTTCTAGTTTTGCGCAGATTAGGCGCGCCCAGAATTAGCGCAAGCGTCAATGGTGCTTGCCGGTCTGAAGAGGTAATGCACCGGCGGTGAGCCGAGTTCCCCGGCCGAGCAACGCCGCTAGCGAGTATAGACCAGCTTTGGCGCTATACGCGGATCGGTGGCCACTTCCCAACCATCAGCCGTGCGGCGCAATGCGTTGGCCTTTAGCGGCGGGCCAAACGCACGGATCTGTGTGTGGCCCAGCGCTGTCAGCTCTTCCTGCATATCCTCCAGCATGGAGCCCTGTTCAATCACGGCGGTTTCGCCAAACGACATAATCAGCGGCAAAGCCAGTGCGTCCTGTGCGCTTAGTCCGAAATCGATCACGCCAATGATGGAGCGTGCGACCTGCACCGGAATGGTCGGTCCACCTGCCGCGCCAATCACCAGGACAACGTCACCCTTTTGATCCAGTACGATTGTCGGTGCCATAGAGCTGCGAGGCCGCTTTCCGCCCGCAACAGCATTGGCGACCGGCTTGCCATCGACCAACGGAGTGGAGCTGAAATCGGTAAGTTCATTGTTGAGATAGAACCCGCCAAAAAATAGGCCTGATCCAAACGCACCCTCCACGGTTGAGGTATAACTCACCGCATTGCCATTGCCATCGACCACGGAGAAATGGGTCGTGCCTTGCTCCAGTGGCTCGTCACCGTCTGCGCGGGCGAGCGGGGCGCCAGGAGGCGTGCCCGGTTTCAGATCGGTGATGGTTGCCGATGGGCTGATCAGCGCGCTGCGGCTCGCGACATAGGCGGGATCCACCAGACCCTTCACCGGCACTTTCACGAAATCACTGTCGCCAATGTACAGCTCGCGGTCGGCATAGGCGACCCGCTGAGATTCCAGAAACAGGTGCCAGAATGTGGGGCTTTCTGGCCCAAGTGCGCCCAGGTCAAAACGCTCTAGCTGTCCCAGCATTTGCGCAACCGCAACGCCGCCCGATGATGGCGGACCCATGCCGCAGACCTGATATTCGCGATACGGCGCGCAGACCGGATCGCGCAGTTTGGACCGATAGCCGGTGATGTCCGCCGTGGTCATCTTGCCATCTTGCGGTGTCTTTTCGGCGATATAGTCCGCCAAATCCGCAGCATTGCGATCATACAGCGCCTCTGCCCCGGTCTCGGCCAGATCGGTGAGCGCCTCGGCCAGCTCGCCATTACGGATGATGGAGCCAACCGGCAGCGGTTCGCCATCCGCACCAAAGAAAACGGCGCGCGCTTCTGCGGTCAGCCCGGCGCGTCCTTTATTGCGGCCAGACAGCGATTCGTTGAGCCGCACATTCATGCGGAAGCCATCCTCAGCCAGAGCGATGGCGGGCTGAAACAGGTCGGCCCAGGGCAATTTGCCGTGCGTTGCGTGCGCTTTTGCTGCGAGGGCAAGATTGCCCGGCACACCGACACTGAGGCCGGAAAGGACGCGCAATTCGCGCGGCAAGCGTTCGCCATTTTCATCGAGAAAGCGTGTGCCGGTTGCCGCTGCAGGTGCAGTTTCACGGCCATCATAGGTCAGCAATTCGCCGCCCTTGCCATCGGCCCGGACCAGAAAGCCGCCGCCGCCAATGCCCGAGCTTTGCGGTTCCACCACGGTCAGCGCCAGCATCACTGCAATCGCGGCATCGGTGGCAGAGCCACCTTTGACCAGGATTGCTTCGCCGGCGGCGGTGGCGCGCGGATCGGCGCTGCTCACTGCACCGGTGAAGACAGGCTCAGGTGGTGCGGCGGTGCTGCTGGCAGAGCTTTGAGAGCTGTAGGCTGAGCAGCCTGTGAGAAGAGCAACGACGGCGAGACTTGCAGAAAGGCGTTTGATCATGCTTCGCAGCGCTATTCGGTTCCGACTGCCTCTGCAATACTGGTGAACCCATCGCGTTTCATCAATCGCTCTAAACCGCGCGCGATCTGAGCGCCAAGGCCGGGGCCTTCATAGACCATGGCTGAATAAAGTTGGACCAGGCTGGCGCCCGCACGAATGCGCTCCCACGCGTGCTCGGCGCTGGCAATTCCGCCGACGCCGACCAGCGGGATGCCGCCGCCGGTCGCTGCGCGGAAATCCCGCACGCGTTTGAGCGCCAGTTCGCGTAATGGCGCACCGGAAAGCCCGCCGGCCTCACCCGCATGGTGTGAACGCAGTGCTGGCCGCGAAATGGTCGTGTTAGAGACGATCAGCGCGCCGAGCTGCTTGTCGAGAGCGATCCGGGCGATTGCATCAATATCATCCTGCATCAGGTCTGGGGCGACCTTGAGGAAGATCGGCGGCAGTTTTGTGAGGCCTGTGCCGGCCCCTTTACGCGCCTCGATCACGGCGTCGATCAATTCGCTGAGTGCGCCTTCGTCTTGCAGCGCGCGCAGCCCAGGGGTGTTGGGACTGGAAACATTCACCGCGAGATAGCTGGCGAGCGGGGTCATCATTCGCGCCATCGCCGCATAATCGGCGATGCGATCCTCCGAATCCTTATTCGCGCCGATATTAATGCCAACAATACCAGGGTTGTCTCTGCGCCGCTCCAACCGGGCAAGTGCCGCCGCACCGCCGCCATTGTTAAAGCCCATGCGATTGATGACGGCCCTATCCTCTACCAGGCGGAACAGGCGCGGCTTTGGATTGCCAGCTTGCGGGCGCGGGGTGATCGAGCCGACTTCGGTGAAACCAAAGCCTAGGTCGAGCAGCTGATCCGGAACTTCTGCATCTTTGTCGAAGCCGGCTGCCACCCCGACTGGGTTGGGAAAATGCAGCTCAGCAATCTCGATTGCGGCCGGCCCCGTTTGTGAGGTGGCGCGCAGCGGCGACGCTTTGAGCGCGGCCACCCCGAGTCGGTGAGCCTTCTCCGAATCAAGCGAGAAAATTGCCGGGCGTAAAAAGCGAAACAACATAACTGCGCGCTATCGCAATATTTGCATGCTTGTCGAGGGTGTTTGCGCAACAGAATTCAGAAAAATTGTGGGGGGGACTGCAATTTGTCGTTTGCATACAATTATTCGCCGTATTTCTGTCCTACATGATGCGTGCGACCCGAAGGGCTCGGAGCAGCAATGCGAAGAGTTCCTCAACTTCAATAGGACGGTTCTCGTTTGAGAGCCGTCCTTTTTTTGTGTTAAATCATAGGGGAAGCGGCTAGGCCTCGCCCGATGAGGCGCTCGTAATGGTTGACTATCACTCCACAACAACGATTCAGAGCGAGTCTGATTTTTCTGAAGCGGGGTTTGAGCTTACCCCTGCATCCCTCATCTCTATTGAGTACATCGCGCCGCCATCCGCGATCAGTGATTATGTGACAACCCTGTATCACTTTCGCTGTGAAGAAGCGGAAATCCGAGACATTCAGCCGGCCTCAATCGGCCATCTCTCACTTTTCCCGCTTGGGAGGGGCGAAATGCTGTTCCCGAATGGGCGTCGAGATTCCAACCCAGAAATTGCAATGCTCACGCCGCTTTCAACTGCAACGCCGATTGTTGTTGAAGGACCATTTCATGTGATTGGTGCGGCCCTCACCCCGCAAGGCTGGGGTGCACTCACTGGCTTGCATGCAGGCGAGCATCGGGATCGGATGATCGAGGCGCGCACCGTACTCGGCGGCGAAGTTGTGGCCATGGGTGAACGCCTCAATGCCGGATATCGTGCAGGTAAATTCAGCGGGCGCGAATGCGCACTTGAAATCGGTGCATTTATAGAAGGCCGGGTACGGCCACTCAAGGCACGCCACAATGAGTTGATTCGAACAGTGAATCGATGGCTGGGTGCATCGCTCAATCCGGATCTGGCGGACTTGATGGCGGCGGCGTCCTATTCCGAACGGCAGGTTCAGCGCCTGGTTGAGCGGTATTTTGGCCTCCCACCGCAAGCGCTCGCGCGCAAATACCGCGCCTTGAGAGCCGCGGCATGGCTGTCCTTCCCGCAGCTCACGCCTGAATATGAGGCAGAATTGGCCGATGCATTTTTCGATCAATCGCATATGATCCGCGAGATTCAGCGCTTTGCCGGGCGCACCCCAGCGCGGTTGAGCGATGATGACAGCCCATTCTTGAATGAAATGATCGACCTGAAGAATTTTCGCGAACTGGGCTAGGACCTGCGGAAATTTGCCCCGCCAACGCTGCCATTACCAGTTATGAGGATATCTATGCGACGCTTCGCTATTGTCTTTAGCTCCACTCTTGCCCTGGCTGCCTCCGCTTGTGCGCCCACCGCGCAGCAGCAGCTCGCCAGCGCAGACAAGCCCGCGCCGACCGCCGATGCTGCTCCGGCAATGGGCGCATTTTTCAAGCAATATGACGAAGCGCAATTGGTTCTATCGCCTCAAGGTAAGGCGTACCGCGGTATTCGCGACGCAGCCTATGGCGAATGGGATGATTACAGCGATGCGGGTGCGGTTGCCCAAGCGCAATTGCTGCAAAACACCGCCAGCGAACTGCGTGATAGATACAATCTCGATGGGTTGTCAGGTGACGATGCGCTGTCGTTTCGGCTGTTCGAAGCGATGGCGGAGCGCAGCGCACGCACGCATAAATATCGCAAGAATGTCTATCTGTTCAATCAGATGCGCGGAGCGCAGAGCCAACTTCCTGCTTTTTTGATCAACATTCACCGGGTCGACACCGCCGAGCATGCCGAGGCCTACATTAGTCGGATAGAGGGCTTGGGCGCGGTGATTGATACGCTCATGGTCGAAGCGCGCGAGCGGGCGGAGAATGGCGTGATGCCGCCCAAATGGGTCTATCCCTATGTGATCTCCGACATCGAGAATCTGCTCAATGCCGGCGACGATAACGCTGTGCTGAACGACTTTGGTGAGAAGGTCGATGCGCTCTCATTGGGTGATGATACTAAAATGGCGCTTAAGATGGATGCGACCAAAGCTTGGGTGATGACAGCCACTCCGGCCTTGCGAGCGCTGCTAGCTGAGATGAAGCGGCAGGAAGCCGTTGCGCCGACTGACGACGGGGTTTGGCGGCTGCCCGAGGGCAAGGCCTACTACGAAGCCTTGCTCAAAAACTACACCACCACCGATCTCTCCGCTGATGAGATCCACAATATCGGCCTCAGCGAGGTTGAACGCATCCACGGTGAGATGCGTGCAATCATGGCCAAGGTTGGGTTTGAGGGCAGCCTGCAGGACTTCTTCAAGTTCACCCGAAACGACGACCGCTTCTTTTACACCAGCCGCGAAGACTATCTCGCCGATGCTAATGCGGTGCTGCGCAAGCTAGAGGCGAAGCTGCCGGACTATTTCGCGGTGTTGCCTAAGGCGCCGATGGTGATCAAGCCGGTTGAGGCATTCCGTGAAAAGAGCGCAGGCAAGGCGTTCTACCAAAGCCCGGCGCCGGATGGATCACGCCCCGGCACCTATTACGTGAATCTCTATAATCTACGCGATATGTCCAAGAACGAGCTGGAGGCGCTGGCCTATCACGAGGGTTCACCCGGCCACCATCTGCAGCGTGCGCTTCAGACGGAGCTTGGCGATGTGCCACCGTTCCGCCGGTTCGGCGGGGTTACCGCTTACACCGAAGGGTGGGGACTCTATTCTGAAGAGCTGGGCAAGGACATGGGTTTCTACACTGATCCCTATTCCGATTTTGGTCGGCTGGGCATGGAGCTTTGGCGGGCCTGCCGCCTCGTTGTGGACACCGGTATCCATGACAAACGCTGGAGCCGGGAGGAGGCGATCCAATATCTCACTGATAACACGCCCAATCCCGACGGTGATATTCGCAAGGCGATTGAACGTTACATCGTCTATCCGGGCCAAGCGACGGCCTATACCATCGGCAAGCTGAAGATTATGGAGCTGCGTGCGCAGGCCAAGACCCGGCTGGGCGGTCAGTTCGACATCCGCGAATTTCACGATGTGGTTCTGAAAACTGGGCCGGTTCCGCTCAATATTCTGGAAGAGAATGTGGAGCGCTACATCAATAAGCGCTTGGCGATCATGACAGACGGGTCGTGAGTTTACGGCCTAAGGCAAAACCGCGCTAGGCGCTAACGACTCGCAACAGGCGCATTTGCGTTGAATTTGGATGAATTCGCTCTTAATTGCAATTCGGAACGAATCTGTCCGATTAAGAGTTTTGGCCGTGTCATCACTCTGGAAACGTAGCGAGCCATGCGCCTTTCAAACCTTGCCGATTATGCCGTGATTATCATGCGCCAGGCCGCCAGCCATTGCGGCGATGGGCGGGTGAGCGCGGCTGAACTGGCCAAGGAAACGGGCCTGCCTGTGCCGACGGTTCAGCGGCTCGTGTCAAAGCTCAGCGCCGCAAACCTACTGCGCTCCGTTCGCGGCGCGCATGGCGGATTGCAACTGGCGCGTCCGGCGGCGGCGATCAGCGTGGCTGATATCATAGAAGCGGTAGAGGGACCGATCGCTCTCACCGCCTGCGTTGATTCCCACGATTGCGACTTTGAGGCCACCTGCAAGATGAAACCGCATTGGCCGATCATCAACACCGCATTGCGCGGCGCCTTGGCGGATATTCCGCTGACGCAGCTGGTGCATGCAGAGGAACTGGTATGAGCGATAATCTCGATATTCAGGAAAACCCGCTTTCCGATGCGCCTGAAATGGACGCCGAGGCCAAAGAGGCTGCCGCCAATGCGGCGGAATATGAGCATGGCTGGTCGGCGGAAATTGACACCGAATTTGCCGAAAAAGGCCTCACCGAAGACACGGTGCGGTTTATCTCGGGCAAAAAGGGTGAGCCGCAATGGATGCTCGATTGGCGGCTGAAGGCGTTCCGCCTGTGGGAGCAGATGGAAGAGCCGGATTGGGCCAAGGTTGGTTATCCGAAAATCGACTATCAAGATGCCTATTATTACGCCGCGCCGACGAAGAAGGTCGAGCTGGATTCGCTCGATGATCTCGATCCGGACATCAAGGCCGTCTACGACAAGCTCGGTATTCCGCTTGGCGAGCAAGAGGTGCTCGCCGGGGTTAAAGGCGCAAAGAAGGTCGCGGTGGACGCCGTGTTTGACAGCGTCAGCGTCGCGACAACCTTCCGCGAAGAGCTGAAGAAGGCAGGCGTCATCTTCCTGTCGATTTCTGAGGCGATCAAGGAATACCCAGAACTGGTCAAAAAATGGCTCGGCAAAGTGGTCCCTCAGCGCGACAATTACTTCGCGACGCTTAACTGCGCGGTCTTTTCCGATGGCACATTTGTCTATGTGCCAGAAGGCGTTCGCTGCCCGATGGAGCTCAGCACCTATTTCCGCATCAATGCGGAGAACACCGGCCAATTTGAGCGGACCCTGATCATCGCCGAGAAAGGCGCTTACGTCTCCTATCTCGAAGGTTGCACCGCGCCGATGCGTGATGAGAACCAGCTGCACGCCGCCGTGGTCGAATTGGTCGCTATGGAAGATGCCGAGATCAAATATTCCACCGTTCAGAACTGGTATCCCGGCAATTCCGAAGGCGTCGGCGGGATCTACAATTTCGTGACCAAGCGCGGGCTGTGCCAGGGTGACCGCTCAAAGATCAGCTGGACGCAGGTCGAAACAGGCTCTGCAGTGACGTGGAAATATCCATCCTGCGTGCTCAATGGCGAAGACAGCGTGGGCGAGTTTTACTCGGTTGCGGTCACCAACAATTTCCAGCAGGCCGATACCGGCACTAAGATGATCCACAATGGCAAGGGTTCGCGCTCGACCATCATCTCCAAAGGTATTTCGGCTGGCAAGTCGAACAACACCTATCGCGGCCTTGTGCGGGTTGGCCCCAATGCCGACGGCGTGCGCAATTTCACGCAGTGTGACAGCCTGCTGCTTGGCGATGAATGCGGCGCGCACACGGTGCCCTATATCGAGGTGAAGAACCCCGGCGCTCAGATCGAGCACGAGGCGACCACCAGCAAGATCAGCGAAGATCAGATGTTCTATGCGCAGCAACGCGGGCTGGACGAGGAAGAGGCTGTGGCCTTGATCGTCAACGGCTTCGCGAAAGATGTGCTGAAAGAGCTGCCAATGGAATTCGTGGTCGAAGCGCAGAAGCTGCTGGCGATCTCGCTTGAAGGGAGTGTGGGGTGATCACATTCCTCTTCTTTTCAATGATAACTGCGGGCCTTGTTTGGATGCTATTGCGGTTGATCGCTACACGTGGGCACCCACTTTTAAATCCCTCGGATGCCGTTGAGGCTGACCTTAAATGGGGATTGATTGGAACATTCTTCACAATGCAAACGATAGGTGCGGCGATACTCTCTTTTGCGATAACCGTGGTATGGGCTTCTGACTCTCTGGGTTTGAGTGACTTAGTGAAGTCCGATGTCGAGGCTCGACTGTCTCAAAGTGAGAGAGGTGCGAACCAATGACTGAACGCAAGAAACTCGCCCTCAAGCCTTCTGACGAAGCGATTGACCCTGAGACCCTCAACAAAAAGGGGCGCGGGTGGAAAATCTCGGACAAGCGTCTCGACGCGCTGCATGACCGCGCGCGCGAAATGCGGCGCTTTGCGAGCCCTGCGAACAAGGCGCTTGCGGCGAAATTCGCCGATGCCGATATGGGCCGCTACACCTTCAAACGCTACGCCGTTGTCGGCAGCGCGATTGTCGACTTCAATTGCCACAATCTGGGCATGGCGATCATCATCGAGGAAGAAGATGACGATCCAGCGATCTCCAAGCGGCGCGACAAAAGCCTGGAGGCGGTCGGCATTCGCGTGATGCGGATCAAGGCCGAGCACATCCTGGAAAACATGGACAAGGTGCTGGAACGCATCACGATCGGCATGCGTATGCGCATCGGCGACAAGAAGGATGCAGCGCGGGCCCACCGCGAAGAAAACCCCAATCAAGATTACCCCCGCCGCCGCGATTGAGCCGAGCTGGCGACAGACATTTATTTAAGAGAAGATTTGCAATGCTGAAGATTGAAGACCTCCACGCCGAAACCGCCGGCAAAGCGATCCTCAAGGGATTGAGCCTCGAAATTCGTAGCGGCGAAGTGCACGCGATTATGGGCCCCAACGGCGCTGGCAAATCGACCCTCGCCAATGTGCTGGGCGGAAAGCCTGGCTATGAAGTGACCGGCGGCAGTGTTGAGTTTCTGGGCGAAGACCTGCTTGAGCTGGACCCGCATGAACGCGCCGCCGCTGGCCTGTTCCTCGGCTTCCAATATCCGGTCGAAGTTCCCGGTGTTTCCAATGTGCAATTCCTGCGCGAGGCGCTCAACGCTCAGCGTAAAGTGCGCGATGAAGAGCCACTGTCCGGGGGCGAGTTTCTGAAGCTCGCCAAGGAAAAGGCAGGCCTGCTTGGCATGGATATGGACATGCTGAAGCGGCACGTGAATGTCGGTTTTTCGGGCGGTGAGAAAAAGCGCGCTGAAATGGTGCAAATGGGCATTCTTGCCCCGTCACTGGCGGTTTTGGACGAGACCGATAGCGGCCTCGATATCGATGCGCTGCGCGTGGTGGGTGAGGGCATCAATGCCATCATGCGCCCACAAGGCGGCGCAGCGGATAAGGGCGTGCTGCTGATCACCCACTACCAACGTCTGCTTGACGTCGTGAAGCCTGACCTCGTCAGCGTGCTGGCCGATGGCCGGATCATTGAAACCGGCGGCCCAGAGCTCGCTCTGCGGCTTGAGAACGAAGGCTATGACGCGGTTATGGCGGAAAACCTCGGGGCGGCGGCGTGAGCGAACTGGCCACCCTTCCAACCCGGCACGACGAGGCATGGCGTTATGCCGATATTGCGGCGGCGGAGGCGATTGGTGCAGAGGCGCTGAACACTTGGCGCGAGGTTTCTGTGGCCGCGGGCGAGACGCATCGTGAGACCTTTGTGCTGGACGGCGATGCGCCTGTGGTTACGCGGCTGCGCGTGGCGCTGGGCGAAGGCGCGCGGGCAGAGTTCTTCGCGGTCAACGCAGCCAGCGGCTCAGCCCGGCTAGAGATCGAAGTGACATTGGCACGCGCTGCACATTTCGAGTTTGGCGGCGTGACGATCGGCGGCGGCGATGCCAGCCGCGAATTCGTGACCAAGACCATTCATGCAGAGCCTGACGGGACCAGCAACCAGACGGTGCGCAGCGTGCATTGGGGCACCGCCTCTGGCAATTTCCTGGGTGAGATTAACGTCGCACGCCATGCGCAAAAGACCGACGCTGCGCAGGACTTCAAAGCGCTGCTGCTGGAAAAAGGCGCGAGCGCCAATACCGTTCCTCAGCTCGAGATCTTCGCCGACGATGTGAAATGCGCGCACGGCGCGACCATGGGTCAGCTGGACGAAAACGCGCGGTATTACATGGCCGCACGCGGGATTGCTCCTGATGTGGCGCAGCGTTTGCTCGTTCAGGCCTTTATCGGCGATGCTCTGGTGGCGATGGGCGACATCAATGCGCAAGCGCAGCTGCTGGATGTGGCGCTGGCTGCGCTGGAGAGGAGCGCGCTGTGAACGCGCCCGCTGCCTTGACCCGTAGCGCTGGCGATCTGCGCCGCGCTGACTTTCCTGGCCTGGTCGGTCGGGACGGTGCGCCGTGGCATTATCTTGACACCGCCGCGACCTCGCAAAAGCCGCAGGCGGTGATTGATGCGATGGCCCGCGCGATGGGCGAGGATTATGCGACCGTTCACCGCGGCGTCTATGCGCGCTCAGCGGAGATGACTGCGGCCTATGAAGGTGCCCGGCGCAAGATTGCCCGCTTCATTGGCGGTCAGGAAAACGAGCTGGTCTTCACACGCGGTGCGACCGAGGCGATCAACCTTGTCGCGAACACTTGGGGCCAGGCCAACATTGGCGCTGGCGACCGGATCCTGCTCTCTCAGCTGGAGCATCACTCCAATATTGTACCGTGGCAAATGCTCGCTGAGCGTGTCGGCGCGCATATCGATGTCTGCCCGCTGACCGATGATCACCAGATTGATCTGGACGCAGCCGAAGCCATGCTGACTGAGCGGCATGGGCTGGTTGCCTTTGGCCATGTCTCTAACGTTCTCGGCTCTGTTCTGGACGCGAAGCGCGCAGCCGGTCTGGCGCATAAGGTCGGCGCGAAACTGCTACTCGATGGCTGTCAGTCGGCCCCGCACATGCCGGTCGATGTGGCGGCGCTGACCTGCGACTTCTACGTTTTCTCAGCGCACAAGCTTTATGGCCCGACCGGGATCGGCGCGCTTTGGGCGAGGGCGGACATTCTGGACGCCATGCCCCCTTGGGAAGGCGGCGGCGCGATGATCGACCGCGTGACTTTTGAAAAGACGACCTACGCCCCTGCGCCGCAGCGGTTCGAGGCAGGCACGCCAGCCATCACTGAGGCAATCGCCTTTGCGGCGGCGGCTGATTATGTCAGCGACGTGGGCCTAGACCAGATCCATGCGCGGGAAAGCGCTTTGGTCGCGCGGCTGCGCCAGGAACTGGGCGCGATGAATGATGTGCGCCTGTTCGGCCCTGCGGATAGCGCAGGCATCGTCAGCTTTGCGATCGACGATATTCACCCGCATGATCTGGGCACTATCCTGGACGAGGCCAATGTCGCGATCCGGGCGGGACACCACTGTGCACAGCCCCTGATGGAGCATCTGGGCGTGCCAGCAACAGCGCGGGCCAGTTTCGCGCTCTATTCAAATGATGATGATGTTGATGCGCTGCTCGAAGGGATTGCGCGGACGCGTCGTTTGTTTTTGGGAACTTCGCAATGAACAAGCCAGAAGATGACACCAAGTTTGTGGCGGCTCCTGCGCCGAATGAGGACGTCGTGGCCAATAAGCCAAAGCGCGCGCGGGTGGATGATGCGATTGACCCTGACGCAGAGGTTGAGGCCGTGTCTGATGAGCCGCGCAAGCGCGACTATCTTGAGGGCTTTCTAGCTCAAGCCCCGGCGACTGGCGAGGTCGGCGGCGCGGGTAGCGACTTGCAACAAGCGGTCGTCGATGCGCTCAAGGAGATTTACGATCCTGAGATACCCGTCAACATCTATGACCTTGGCCTGATCTATGGCGTGGAGGTGGATGACGAGGCCGATGTGACCGTCACCATGACGCTGACAACGCCGCATTGCCCCGTCGCGGAAACTATGCCGGGCGAGGTGGAATTGCGCGCGGCAAGCGTGCCGGGCGTTCGCGATGCCGAAGTTGATCTGGTATGGGATCCCCCCTGGGGCCCGGACAAGATGACGGATGAGGCGCGGCTTGAGTTAGGAATGCTGTGATGAGTGCCGTGACAATCAAAAAGACCGATTACGCTGATCGACAGGATGCTGCAGACCTAGTTGATTTGCTGGGCTATTATGCGCTCGATCCGATGGGGGGAGGAGCCCCCCTCGATCCCGAAGTTCGCGCCAACCTTGCTGCGCGTCTGCAGGAGCAACAGAACGCTTTCTCCCTGATTGCATATTGTGATGGGGAGCCAGCCGCACTGGCAAATTGTTTTTTTGGATTCTCGACGTTTTCTGCGAAGCCGCTCGTCAACATTCACGATATTGTGGTCAAAACGGCCTATCGCGGTAGGGGGTTGGGCAAGGCCTTGTTTGCGGAGATTGAGGCTATCGCGGCCGAAAACGGAGCGTGCAAAGTTACGCTGGAAGTTCTTAGCGGGAATGAGCCTGCCAAGGCGCTATACAGCTCGTTGGGTTACGGCGACTATCAACTGGACCCAAACAAAGGCCATGCTTTGTTTTGGCAGAAGGAGTTGGCGGCATGACTGATTTCAAAACCAAGAAGCGCAAGATCCCTGCGGCTGTCAGGCTGACTAAGGGCGCGGAAGCGCGCGTGGCCGAGCTGATGAGCAAAGCACCGGACGATGCGATTGGCGTGAAGCTGTCGACCCCGCGCCGCGGCTGCTCGGGCCTTGCCTATTCGGTTGATTATGTCACCGAAGAGGTCGCGATGGATGAGAAGATCGAGACGCCGGGCGGCATCTTCTACATCGACGGCGCGAGCGTGCTCTATCTGGTCGGCTCAATCATGGATTGGGTCGAGGACGACTTCACGGCTGGGTTCACTTTCGAGAACCCCAATGCCAAGGGCGCTTGCGGCTGCGGCGAGAGCTTTATGGTCTAGGCCGCGCCAGGATCGGCTGTAAAAGCAGCTTGCCTGAGCTTCCCGCAGAGCTGGGCGTTCAGCCCTCTTCGCTGAGGCGTTTGATCAGAGCCTGTTCAAGTGCATCCAATTCGCCGTCCGCATCGACCATGCCTTGCAACCAGGCGTTCTCGTTTTCGGTCACGATATTGCCTTCAGCGGCGCGTTCTTCGAACTGAGAATTCGAGCTCTTTTTGCCAAACACTTTGCCAAAATTATTGGCGACGTCCGGCGCTGATTTCGCCATTCTGCCCATGAAGCGGCCAACATTCGCTCTGTTGTTGGCGATGAAGGCTTCCAACTCTTTGGCGCGCTCATGGCTGATCTGAGCATGGGCGAGGTGAAAGCCCTTAAGGTAGTTCGCGATGCCATCGACGAACAGATCGGCCCATTCCGGCGCATTCGCATTGTCTTTGGTCGCGTCTTTCAGGCGGAACAGCATTTCCGCGTCAAACCGGGTGACGGCGGCTGTGCCGTGCCCGCCGCTGGCAAAGATCAGGCGGCGCAGGATCTTGCATTCCGCCGCGCTGATATGTGTGTCTGACAATTCGCCGCCATCGCGGGTAGGGCCGGTGCCGGTCAGCACTTCGTTTTCAACCTGTTTCAGCGCGTAATGCTTGAGAGTGTCTGGCACGTTTTGCGCACGCTCTATGATGCGAACGATCGCTTCGAGTTCGGCCATGCTGTCCACTTTGCCGTCGTGATCGATCTGAGCGATCAGCCATTTGGCTTCGTCTTCATCGCACATCAGGCGCGGATCGGTGCCATTAAGGACAAATTCGCCAATCGCCTCGACAAAGAAGTCTGTCCATTCCGGGCCAGAGTTCTCGAGCGCATTGTTGATCGCGAAAATCGCTTCTGCTTCTGCGCGGTGGATAATCCCATCGCCCCAGCCGAGTTGGCGCAAAGAGAGCAATTCTTCAGCGGAGATGTGCCCGTCTTCGCAGGCACGGCGGGCGAGATCGGCAAATTGGGTTGTCATGGCGTGTCAAAGTCCCTTCGCAATTGCCCGCAGGTTTAGCGCAAAAGTGCTTAAAGCCGGGTTACCATTGCTTGCGAGGCCGCAGTTGAGTGCGCTTTAGCGGCGGGCCAAATCGCGCACGCAGCTTGCCTCATCCACGCTGGTGCCGCCCTGTGGATTGCGCGCCTCGACATAGGTCGCGGTCGGTGTTTGGCCCGGCTCCAGCGGATAGAGGAAGACATCGAGTACGCAGCCCTCGCCTGCGAATTGCAGCTTGCGCGCGTCCCCCTCGACCAAGTCAATGCGGGCATCGCCAAAGCTGGCGGTGAGCTGTTCTGCGCGCGCCCCAATTACGCCGCCCAGACCCCCGGCATTTTGCACTGTCGGAGGTCTGAACCCGCCGCCCGCGGGTAGGTCTTCACCGCGCACTGTGGTGGTCAACGGGCCGGTGCGGGTCACGCCAGGGCTTTGAGTGGAGCCGCTGCCAGAGGTGCTGGCGCAGGCGCCAAGCAGCAATGTCGCCGCCAGGCCAATCTCTTTACGCATCGCCGCGGCCCCTTTGATTGCGGGTCAAGCGGCCGCTTGCATGGTGGGTCAAATGCGTGCCCGCAGCGGCGCCCAAGATCGGGGCAAGCAGATTTGCAAAAGGCACCAGCATCAATCCCGCAATCACCCCGCCCAGCGCCAATCGCTGAAGCGCACTCACTGGGGTGCCGGTATCATCCGGCTGGCGATGCCGAAGCCACGCCATATCAGTGAGTTCGCGCCCCAATAGCACTGCGTTGACGATTAGGAAAACTAAGGCGGGGCCAATGGCTGTGAACAACAGGATGATCGCGACGGGCAGAGCCAGCAGGTTGAAGCCTACGGCCCGGCCGATACCGCGCAGGCTGTTGCTGAGGTCTTCCCGAAACGACAGGTCGCGCGCTGTGCTTGCGGCGTCCGGATAGTGGCGCTGCTCCACTGCGCGCACGATTTCATCGGCGAAGAACTGCAGCACGGCGAGGGCCACCACGCGAAACAGCAACCAACCCATCAGCAGCGTAATCACCACCGTCACCCCTGCCGTGATTGTGCCGGTGTAATCCGCGTTGTTGTAGGGCGCGATCCAGCGCTCCACCATGGTCTCAATCACGAACCACATGCCCGTGCCCAGCACGGCGAAGATCGCTAAAGTGATCAGCAGCGATTTGGCTAGCACCTTCAGCACAGCCCGGTCGATCAGCTGTGCAAATGCCTTCGCCAATGCCGTGATGACCGCTTCCATAGTGTCACCGTTGCGAGAACCACGCGTGCAAGTCAAACTCGGCGCTCAGCAAGGGTCGTCCGGTAACACTTGGCCTGCGCCCTCAGGCGGGCTAGGCGCTGCGGCGCAATTCAGACTTTTAGCCAAACAGGACTTTGCTGTGTCAGAACCCGTAAACGAGCCGCGCTATGATGTTATCGCCATTGGGAACGCTTTGGTGGACGTGATCGCCGCCTGCGAAGACGAACTGATTGAAGAGCTTGATCTTAATCGCGGCGGCATGATGCTGCTCGACGAACCGCGCGCAGAGGAGCTTTATAGGGCGATGCCACCAGCGCGAGAGATGTCTGGTGGTTCGGCTGCGAATACGCTCGCAGGTCTCTCAACGCTCGGCATGCAATGTGCGTTTATTGGCCAGGTGGCGGATGATCAGCTGGGTAAGGTGTTTCGCCATGATATGCGCGCGACAGGTATCGATTTTGATACCCCTGCGCGCAGCAGTGAGCCTGCAACCGGGCGCTGCCTTATCTTCGTGACGCCAGACGGCGAACGCACGATGAATACCTTCCTTGGTGCGGGCCAATTTCTGCCTGCCGCCGCCCTTGACGAAGAGCTGATTACGAGCGGCGCGATCCTCTATCTTGAAGGTTATCTGTGGGATCCAGAGGAGCCGCGCCGCGCCATGCGCCGCGCCATCGAGGTTGCGCGCGCAGCGGGCCGCACGATCGCCTTTACGGCAAGTGAGAGCTTTGTAATTGATCGCCATGGCGACGATTTCCGCGAGATGATTGATGCTGGCCTGATCGACATACTGTTCGTCAACGAAAGCGAGCTTGCAACGCTGACGGGTGAGGATGACTTTGAAGCAGGTGTGGCGGCGGTGGCTGGCAAGGTGCCTGTGCTGGTCGCCACCCGGGGTGAGCACGGTGCGATTGCTGTTGCGCACGGTGAGCGGGCCGAGGTTGCCGCTGAGCCGGTCGACAAGGTCGTTGATACCACTGGGGCAGGCGATCAATTCGCGGCGGGCTTCCTCTCTGGTTACGCGAAGGGAGAGCCGTTGACGCGCTGTCTGAAGCGCGGTGCGATCACGGCCGCTGAAGTGATCTCTCACTATGGCCCGCGTCTCGAAGCAGACATGAAGGCGATGATGGCAGAGAGGCTTTGATGTTGCGCAGGTCCATCCGGACCTGCGGTTTCCTCGCTCATGCGGCCTAACGGCCGCGTCGCTGCGGGCTGGCAGTCGCCATTGCGAACCCTGACGGGTTCGAGCTGGTTCATGCTAGCACAATTGGTAAGCCTCACTCCATTCACCGCTGCTGAAGCACGCTTGGAACGGTTGGAACACAGTCTAGGGCCGAAAGTGCATTCGATTAATGCAGGCGCGTATAATCGGATTTATCGATCAAGAGCTGCTGGGGTCTGACGATGTGAAAGAGCGCACGCTTCCTAGCAAGCGCTCTCCAAGTAGGAAAATTGCAGATGTCAGGCGAACAAATGTGGAGAAAGCTAACGCCTCGACTCGCAAATCCCACGTTTCTCTGGATTCATAGACTTCGGCGGCTGCCGCTTTCTTCTGATCTGATTCACTCGAGCGCCTGTGAGCAGGGGCGCAACAGTGCGCTTCAGAGCGTGAGACTTTGATCTCACACGGAAGATGGAGGTCGTTATGGCTTGTAGAAAGGTGAGCCGAAAGGTCCGCTCTACTAAAAAGCCTGGGCCGAAGACGGTACGGGTAAAACCGCATCGCCGTTCGAAGCCCAAGCCTTGTAAGTAAGATGTGACAGTCTACTTGCGGCGGCAGTCGCCACCAAATCCTTAGAATCAGAATCAGATTCTGACGTCAAGCCATATTGCGGGAATGGCTTGTAGGAAAACCGGTGCCTCAGCCCGCCTCCCGCTCAACCTCGCGCGCCACTTCCCTATGGCCAATATCCCTCCGGCAAAAACCGCTCTTGAAATCCAGCGCATCAACTGCGCCATAGGCGGTTTTCTGGGCCTCGGTGGCGCTCATGCCTTTGGCGGTCACGTTGAGCACGCGCCCTCCATTCGCCACCAATTGCCCATCGACTATCGCCGTGCCAGCGTGGAACACCTTGGCCGCGCCGCCATCGCGCAGCGCCTCTGCCAGGCCCAGATCGATCCGCCCGCCCTTTTCCGGGGTGCCGGGATAGCCCTTGGCTGCCATCACCACGGTCATCGCCGTGGCGGGTGAGAAATTTGCCTCGCACCCGGCCAGCTCACCCTTGGCGCAGGCCAGCATGATCTCGGCCAAATCGCTGATCAGCCGCGTCATCAGCACCTGGCATTCCGGATCGCCAAAGCGGCAATTGTATTCGATCAGCTTTGGCCCCGCCTCGGTCAGCATCAGGCCGGCATAAAGCACTCCGGAATAGGGCATGCCTTCCGCCCGCATGGTCTCAACCGTCGGTGTGATGATCTCGTCCATCACGCGGGATTGAAGCTCTGACGTCAGCACGGGGGCCGGCGAATAAGCGCCCATACCGCCAGTGTTTGGTCCGGTATCACCCTCGCCCACGCGCTTGTGATCTTGTGCGGTGCCAAATGGCAGGATCGCGGTGCCATCGGTGATTGCGAAGAAGCTTGCCTCCTCGCCGCGCATAAACTCCTCGATCACCACCTCTGCGCCCGCCGCACCAAAGCGTCCGCCGAACATATCCGCTAGCGCCGCCTCTGCCTCTTCACGGGTTTCGGCGATCACCACGCCCTTGCCCGCCGCCAGCCCATCGGCCTTCAGCACGTAAGGTGCGTCAAATTTGGCCAGCGCAGCTTTGGCTTCGTCGAGCGAGGTCGTGCGGACATAGCCAGCGGTGGGGATATTCGCGCGGTCGCACAGCTCCTTGGTAAAGCCCTTGCTGCCTTCCAGCTGAGCGGCGGCGGCAGAGGGGCCGAATACGGCGATGCCGCCTTCGCGCAGGCTATCGGCCAGGCCATCGACCAGCGGGGCCTCTGGTCCGATCACCACCAGATCAATCGCCTTTTCCGCGCAGAACGCCGCGACCGCCAGATGGTCACTGGCATCCAAAGTGACCAGCTCCGCTTCCTCGCCAATTCCGGGATTGCCGGGGGCAGCGTATAGCTTTGTGCATGACGGGGATTGCGCCAGCTTCCACGCTAACGCATGTTCGCGCCCGCCCGACCCAAGTAAAAGGATATTCATGGCTTCCCCGCCGATTGATAGTGACAAACAGGCCAATCTCGTAGCGCGAGAGCGGGAGGGCGACAACGCTCAGCCGCTGTCGATCACCGAGATTTCTGGTCTGCTCAAGCGCACGGTCGAGGATCGCTTTGGCTATGTCCGGCTGCGCGGCGAAATGTCGGGCGTAAAGCGTGCCGCCTCGGGCCATATGTACTGTGCTCTGAAAGACGAAAAGGCCGTGATCGACGGGGTGATGTGGCGCGGCAACACGTCGAAGCTGGCGTTTAACCCGGAAGACGGGCTGGATGTAATCGCCAGCGGCAAGTTGACGACCTATCCGGGCCGCTCAAAATATCAGATCGTGATCGACAATCTGGAGCTGGCGGGCGAGGGCGCGCTGCTGGCTCTACTGGAAAAGACGCGTGCGAAACTGGCGGCAGAGGGCCTGTTTGCCAGCGAGCGCAAGCGGGCTTTGCCCTATTTGCCGCGCGTGATTGGCGTGGTGACGTCGCCCACGGGCTCTGTGATCCGCGATATTCTGCACCGCCTGGCGGATCGTTTCCCCAGCCACGTGCTGGTCTGGCCGGTGCTGGTTCAGGGGCAGGGGTCTGCATCGCAAGTGGCAAATGCCATCCGGGGCTTTTCCGAAATGGGTCCCGGCGGACCGACACCGCGCCCGGACCTGCTGATTGTCGCGCGCGGTGGCGGCTCGATCGAAGACCTATGGGGCTTTAACGAGGAAGAGGTGGTGCGTGCGGTTGCGGACTCGACGATCCCGGTGATTTCGGCGGTCGGGCACGAGACCGATACGACATTGGTGGATTATGCGGCGGATCGCCGCGCGCCCACGCCCACGGCAGCGGCGGAAATGGCCGTGCCGGTGCGGGCGGACCTCGCCGCGACATTGTCTGACTTTGCCACTCGTCAACGCCGCGCGGTGCACCGCCCGGTGGAGCTAGGGCGCGAACGGCTGGAGGCGCGCGTTCAGCGCCTGCCTCTGCCGGAAAACCTGCTTCAGCCGCAGACCCAGCGGCTCGATGATTTGGCCGAACGTCTGCGGCGCGGCCTGACGATGAGCGCGGGGCAGGGGCGCGAGGCGCTGGCCGGGGTCTCGGCGCGGCTATCGCCTGCGATATTGCGGCGCGGAGCGCAGGATGCGCGGCGGAGGCTCGATCAAGTGCGGCTGGTGCCGGCCTTGGTGGAGCAGCCATTGGTGCGAAAGCGCGAGACGCTGGATGCGCTGGCGCGGCTCGCAAGCCAGTTTCACCCGGAAAAACCGCTGGAGCGCGGCTATGCCATTGTGCGCGATGGCGCAGGCCGCGCGCTGACCGGTAAGGCGCAGGCGCAGCAGGAATCTGCGCTTAAGCTTCAATTCAAGGACGGCGAGCTAGAGGTGATAGCAGGCGGTGAAGCTGGCACCTCTGCGCAGTCTGCACCGCCACCTGAGCAGCCGCCTGCACCGTCCACGCCTGCGCCTAGGCCAGCGAAACGGCGCGCGAAACCGCCTAAACCCGGCAACGCGGCGCAAACGGATTTGTTTGATTAACTCGCCATGCTAGAGAAAAAACCATGTTGATGTCATCGGGCGATAAAGCCGCAAAACTCCATTATGGCCCCTCCACCTTTCGGGTTCTGAGACCGGGCCAGCACGTGCTGTGCGCGGTCAGCGGCGAGGTTATCCCGCTGGAAGAGCTGCGCTATTGGAGCGCGGATCGGCAAGAGGCCTATGCAACCTGCGAGATTTCAACCAAGCGTTTGCTGGGCGAGATATGATCGCGTTGCTGGGCAGTCTGCGCGGCGCTGGCCTTGCTGTGGTGCTTGGCCTGCTCGGCTGCGCCTCGGGAGAGGCGAGTACGCCGGAATCGGCTGCGGCTGACCCTGCTCAAACGCAGCCAGCCTACACCGCCACCATCGAAGACGCGCGGCCGCAGCCGAAACCGGCGACAGAGCGGATCGGCACTGCGCCTGCTTCGGTTCTGGCGAAGACCAAGCCGCAACTGAGTTTTTCGGGCGAGCTGACCCAAGGCGGGTATATTCGCGGGAGTGTGCCGCGCGGGACGGTGTCGGCGAGTTTGGGTGACCAAACGCTCAGCATTGGCGCAGGCAGCAATTTCTTTGCTGCCTTCGACCGGGATAGCCCCGGCAATCTGACTTTGTCCGCGACTTTGGAGAACGGTGAGACTGTTACCGAAGAGCTGGCGATCTCTCCGCGCGAATGGAACATCCAACGCGTCAATGTGGCGCGCGGCACGGGCCGATCGAGCGAGGCATGGTGGAAAAAGCGTGAGCCGGAATGGCTGGCGATCAAGGCGGCGCGGGAGAAGGTAACCGGCGCTGAAGGGTGGAAGCAGGAGTTTATCTGGCCTGTGAAGGGGCGGATTTCGGGCCTGTTCGGGCGTCAGCGGATCTATCGCGGCGAGCCGGGCAGCTATCATTCTGGGATCGATATCGCGCCCGGTAATGGTGTGCCGTTCGTCTCCCCCGCCGATGGCGTTGTGGTTCTGGCGCGCACTGGCTTTAGCCTCGAGGGCGGCCTGATCATCATAGACCACGGCGCAGGGCTCAACAGCGCGTTTCTGCATGCTTCAAAAATCGCCGTGCGGGAGGGGCAGGCGGTCAAGCAAGGCGAATATATCGGCAATGTTGGCGCCACCGGGCGTGCGACGGGACCGCATTTGCACTGGGGCCTGAAATGGCATGACACCCGCCTGGACCCGCTGCTGTTTACCGGCCCGCAATAGAGCGGCTTAAACGGCAAGGACATCCAGCCACAATGGGGCGCAAAATCCTGATTCTAGCGGTCGTGCTTGGCCTTGCGCCGGGCACATGGCTGCGTACCGACCTGTCGACCTCGTTCTACACACCGATTGAGGTGATCGACATTGATCAGCGCTCCGGTGTGACCGGGCCGCTAAGGATCACCGGTGCGTGGCAGCTTGATTCCCAAAACGCGCATTTCGGCGGCTATTCCGCGCTCATTCTGCTCGGCAATGGCGATCTCTATGCGGGCAGTGACCGCGGCCGCGTCATGCATTTGCGGATGGTCGGTGGCGTGCCAGTGTCTGATGGCACCGTGCTCGATTTCCCACCTGGTTATGGCGCGGTGAGGCGCGGCATTGCCGACCTTGAGGCTTTCACCCGCGATCCCGAGACCGGCACGATCTGGGCCGCCTATGAGCATGGCAATGTGATCGAGCGGATCGCGGCCGATGGCGTAATCAAGCGCACCAAACCGCCGCAAATGGCCAATTGGTCACGCAACAGCGGGCCTGAGACCATTGTCCGCCTGGGTGATGGCCGCTTTCTTGTATTGGGCGAAGCTCCGGAGGGCGACGGCCGGACCAATCGCCCCGGTCTGCTGTTTTCAGGCGATCCGGTGGAGGGCGCAGAGGCGATAGAGTTCCGCTTCTTCACCACCCCTGGCTATTCGCCGGTCGATGCTGCTCTGCTGCCGGATGGCGATGTGATCATTCTGGAGCGCCGGGTAGAATATGCATTCCCAGCCAGATTCTACGCCCGCCTTGTGCGCGCTGACCCCGATGACATTGCCGAGGGCGAAGTGTGGGGCGGCGGCGTGCTGGCGACACTTGGCAACGCCTATTGGGGTGAGAATTTTGAGGGGATAGAGTTCGTACCGGACCCGGCTCCTGCGCAGGGCGACGGTTCTGTAGAGGACACAGAGGATGAAGACGCCCCGCTGGCAGGTTCGCTCTATCTCATCGCCGATGACAATGTCTCCGCGTTTCAGCGCACCTTGCTGCTGAGGTTGGCCTGGCCCCCTGACGAACCGCAAGGCGGCGCGGGCCGCCCGCAGTCTGGCGAAAGCGGATCTGCCGCAGACAAATGAAAAGGCGCGCAAGGCCTTCGCCCGCACGCCCTTTCTAAAATCCGTCAGGAAGACGCAGCCGGTAAATCCGGCCCGCTCGCCAGCCTTATGCTGCGGCTTTTTGCGCCTTGACCAATTCACGCTTCACTTTGCGTGCATTGGCAGACAGCTTGTCGTCCTTGGTCTTCAGCAGCCAATTGTCGAGTCCGCCATTGTGCTCAACCGAGCGCAGACCATGGGTCGATACGCGGAATTTAAAGCCTCGCTCCAGCGTTTCGCTGAGCAGAGTGACGTGCTGCAGGTTCGGCAAGAACACGCGCTTTGTCTTGTTATTGGCGTGGCTAACATTGTTGCCAGTCAAACGACCTTTGCCGGTCAGTTCGCAAATGCGCGACATGATATCTCTCGTCTGTTCACAGTGACAGGTGGCCAAGTGATTCGGCCGCCTAAAAAGTTCGGGTGTTCCCGGAAAGGCGCGCGGATAGCCTCCACAATGCGAATCGTCAAGCAAAGTTGCGCCTATTCGCTGCGCCGTATAGCGACCGCTTATGACCCGCTGGCCCATTCCGCAACCGATGATGCGCGCTCTTGAGGCGGCGCGCGAGGCCGCACAGGTGGGCGAGGTGCCGGTCGGTGCGGTTGTGATGCAGGATGACAAAGTGATCGCGGTCGCGGCCAATGCCACGCGCGAGCCCCCCGATCCCACCGGGCATGCAGAGATCCGCGCCTTGCGCGAGGCCGCGACGAAGCTCGGCCAAGATCGGCTGGGTACATGCGATTTGTATGTGACGCTGGAGCCTTGCGCGATGTGTGCAGGCGCGATCAGCCATGCCCGGATTGCGCGGGTCTATTATGGCGCGAGCGACCCCAAGGGCGGCGCGGTTGAGCACGGCGCGCGGGTGTTTGAGCAGGACCAATGCCTGCACCGGCCAGAGGTCTATTCCGGCATCGGCGAGGCGGAGGCGGCAGAATTGCTGCGCGCGTTTTTCCAGGAGCGGCGGTGACTTCTTCCCGTTAGATTTTGCCGGCGCCTCGTCTCTCGTGCTGTACCGGCTTGATCTGAAGCGCGTCACAGTGATCGCCGGCCCTTTGCGATCCGGAAAATTGGTTTTCCCGTTAATAAAGCTCAAACGCAGTGGCTCTAGCATACGCCCGATTCCAACGAAGGGACTTGCCAATATGCGCCATTCCATCCTCTTTATAACTGGTCTCGCAGGCTTGCTAGCAGGTTGCGGTTCTGAAGCCCTTGCCACCTCTGATGATATGCAGACGGTCTATGTAAGCGTGCGAGAGAATGCGGCCCAAGGGAAAATTGCGGAAGCCGCCCAGCTGACAGACGATCCCGCGACTTTCGAACGGCAAATGACCGACGCGCAAGCTCAGATGGGTGATGCGGAATTCAGGGCGCTGATGGCGGAGGCTGCGAGCGATTTAGATGTGCATGAAGCAGCGAGGAGCGGCGCCTACGGGATACTTATCTTGAACGCCGATTTTAATGGTCGATCCGCGAAAGCAGCGACCTTCTTTGTCGATAATGGCGGCCAGATGTTGGAGATGGTCCGACCGACCGGCGATGTTCCTTGCGAACTGTATTCTAAGTTTTATGCTGCCAAGGGTGAACCTGACGCACAGCCTTCTGCATGTCGCTAAGTACGTCATGACGGGAGGGTTTCTAAAACCCCTTCAGCCGCCCCCAGCCAGCCATTACGGCGCCCAGCTTGAGGCCAGCCTGCGCCGCGTTTCAGCCGCGATCGACTGTCCGCTATGCCACTTGTAAAAGTTGCGCGAATTCCTGGGCGGCCTTGTCCAGTTCCTGTGCCTGCTGCCCCAGCTCGTGGGCTGCGCCTTTTACCTTTTGAGAGAGCTGGCCGGCCTGCTCAGCATTTGCGGCAAGGTCGACAATCTTTGCATTGACCCGCTCGGTCCCGGTCGCCGCTTCCGCAGCATGCTTCGATATGTTGGTCGCGACGCTCTCATGCTGGCCCATCGCACTGGTCACTTGCAGGGCAATCTTGCTGATTTGCTCGAGCGATTCTGCAACGCCGGTTATGGAGTGCACAGCGTGCTCGACCTCGCCATTCACAGAGCTTAGCACGCCGCCAATATCAGAAGCGGAGCGGCTTGATTGTTGCGCCAGACTTTTGACCTCCGACGCCACGACGGAAAAGCCAGCACCCGCTTCGCCGGCCCGGGCCGCCTCAATGGAGGCATTGAGCGCCAGCAGATTGGTGCGCCCGGCCAGATCAACGATCACATTGGCGATGTTATCAATACTTGCCGCCTCCCGTTCCAGCGTCTGAGCCGAGGAAACGCTAGACACGGAATCCTGCTGGGCGGCCTGTGACAGACTGGTCTGCTTACTCACCTGGTCAGAGATTTCCCGAACGAATGAAGAGAGGTCTTCAATCGCTGAGGCGACGAACCGAACGTTTTGTGTGGCCTCGCCAGAGGTCGCGGAGATTTGGCTCGCTTGGCGGCCAGCATCAGTCGCTGCATTGGCAAGCTGTTCGGCCGTCTCGGTGAGCTCTAATGTGGCTTTGCTGGCAGCGCGCGCCACGCTTGAAACGGACGTTTCGAACCTCTTCGCCATATCCATGATCGCCGTTTGGCGCTCTGCATCAATACGCTTTTGCGTTTCCAGCTCTTTGCGCTCCAGCTCCATATGGGCCTCATGCTCGCGCAATCGGGCTTCGTGAGACTGCTTACGCAGGTCCTCTGCTTCCATGCTCATACGGCGAAATACCGCGAGTGCATCGCCAATTTTCTGAAGCTCATCAATGTGCATTTCAGGCACTTCACGAGACACATCGCCGTTCGCAAATTCGGTCGTAATCTCCGCGAGATTGTTCGCGGGCTTAACAATCCAACGCCGAGTTAAGGCAACGCGCAAAAGCAGCGCGATGATCAAAATACCGACGCCAATCGAAATAACGAGGACGAGAGTTTCGGTTTGGTTTCTGATTTCAACCTGGTTTTCATCGAGCCGTTTGCCAGCATTGGCTTCAACACTGTCCAGAATCCCGAGCAGGAAGCGATAGTTGCCGGCCAGCTCAATGGCGATATTGCGCCGGATTTGACTGTTTTCGCCTGCCTGGCTGGCTTCTAGCATTTCTGCGGACAATGCCGAAAGCTGCTCCATGGCGATTGACCCGCTTTCAAAGTCCGGGTCAGAGTTGATGCGCGGATCGCCGGTCAACTGACTTGCCATTTTGGAGAAATTTGCACTGGCCGCTTTGAGGTCATCGCGCAGCTCAATTTGCCCTTCGCGCGATGACATGTCCCAGCTTTCTCGCAGTGCAGAAGCGGCTACATGAGTTTCAAAAGCCGCCGCTCGCTGGTCTTTGATGATATCTTCGACTTCGGTCAGAGAGGTTTGCGTAGCCACAAGTTCGCGATTGTTAAAGCCGTATTGAGCCACGAATGAGGCGCCAGCCACAAGCACGACAGCAATCGCCAAATCTGTAATTAGCAAGCGCGAAGTTAGCCGGGGACGTGTCGCTGAGCGTTTGCCGCGCAGCATCAGACCCCATTTTCTTAAGACTTCACCGACACTCATAAGATCGCCCAAATTTTGCCCAATGCGGCTCGGAAATTCCTGCGCCAACGGGTCGCAATGCGCGATCCGCCGGGCAGCGTTCCATCGCGTCTTACGTGGAAATCATTAAGAACGCCTTGCTCGCCGCCTCCGCAGACAGAATTCCTAAAGCCCGCGCCAGATCTTCGCCCGAACGCCGTCCTTTGCGCCGTAACGGCTGGATGTGCAGCGGGCGGGGCGAAAGCGTTTGTTGTAACACAGCCGGATTTCCTCCAGCCAGCCTTGCCGGTTTAGCTTCACGCCCACCTGGCTGGCGCTCCACCCGCCATTGGCATCGGCGAACGCCTGGCGAATGCGCCCGGCGGTGAGGCCGTCCTCGCGGCTGATCCGGTCATAATCGGGAATGCGCAGGCTCTCCCACAAAATCCGTGTTACCTTGAAATAGGTGTCCGGCCGCTTGGTCATGCAGCTGCCGTGTTTGGCCCATTGCCGCGCGACCAGCCGGGCGCTGGGCATCATGCACATATTGCGGCGCGTTTCGGTGGGCGTCAGGCGCCCCTGCGTGGGGCACCATTGCGGCCATGTCCGCCCGCTTTCAGGCCACAGGCCATGGACGATCAGGCCAAAACTGCCGTTGTCGCCGCTGCATTGCGTAGAGTGCGAGCGACTGTCCTGCCGCGTGCGGCAAAAGGCTGGCGACCAGCTCAGCGCCATAGTATAGCCAGTGATCGGCAATTTGCGCGTCTGCCCATTGGGTGAGACCTGCGGCACGTTGCTGATCCGGGGCATCTGACATTGATAGGCCTGGGCGTGTGCAACTGTGGGCAATGCCATGGCCGTGACGGCGAGGAGCGCGATCATTCTCATTCGAATACAGCCTCCTGTTTCAGGGGTTCTGGCGCGAACCATGCGCGCGCTGATGGCGAATATAGTAGCGCACAGCCCGCGACCAGAAGCCCGCCTCCTGCCATCGTGTCCCAACTCAGGGCATCCAATGTGTCGCCAAGCTGGCGGATGATGCCCATCAGCGGGACTAGAGTAAATGCGCACACCAGAACACGCGCGACCACGCTGCGAAAGCACCAGATCGCGATTACGGGAATGCAGACGATTGAGAACCGGGCTGAAAGGACGACGATGATCCAGTCGCGGTCCGATGGGAATTGAGGCAAGATATTGCGATATTGGGCAAGCCACCCGTCAATGTCATTGAGGCCGCCAATCAGCGCCCACAGGCCTACACCCAGAAAAATCACCGCAAATCCATGGATTGGCCATGGCCGCAAGCGTATTTGCTCGATCATCCCTGGGCGCCCTTGGTTGCTGCGGCTATTGTGCGAGCCCGACAAGCAATCTTCATACCGGTTTGAAATCGAGGCCTATGTCAGCCGCGGGTGCGCTTTGCGTCAGGCGCCCGACCGAGACGAATTGCACCCCAGTGGCGGCCTTTGCCTTGATCGTGTCGAGGTTGATCCCGCCCGATGCCTCGCACGGCACGCGGCCATCGATCATCGCCACCGCCTCGCGCAGGGTCTCTGGCGACATATTGTCGAGCAGCAGATGATGCGCGCCCGCTTGCAGGGCCGGGCCGATCTGGTCGAGCCGGTCAACCTCGCAAATGATGTGCTCCACCCCGGCCTCCCACGCGCGGCGCACGGCTTCGCCGACAGAGCCTGCGACGGCGACATGGTTGTCCTTGATCATCGCGGCATCCCACAGGCCCATGCGGTGGTTGCTCGCCCCGCCCATGCGGGTGGCGTATTTCTCCAGATGGCGCAGGCCGGGAATGGTCTTGCGCGTGTCGAGCAGGGTGCAATCGGGATTATCCATCGCGGTCACATATTCGCGGGCCATGGTGGCAATGCCGGAGAGGTGCTGGACCGTGTTGAGCGCGCTGCGTTCTGCGGTGAGGAGGCCGCGCGCGTTGCCGGCAAGCCGCATAAGATCGGTGCCCGGCTCCACCGCATCGCCATCTTGCGCGAGCAACTCAATCTCGATCTCTGGCTCCAGCGCGCGGAAAAATGCCTCGGCAATGGGCAGTCCCGCGACGACGATCGCATCGCGGCTGTCCATTACACCAGCGAAGCGGGCATCGGCGGGGATCACGCTTTCCGAGGTGACATCGCGCCCACCTCCGATCAGTCCCTCTCCCAAGTCCTCCGCCAAAGTGCTACGGACGAATTGGTCGAGGTCAAAGCCGGGGATGGTGAATTGGGTCATACGCTCAACCAGTCTTACGCGAGTGGTGTTCGCGTGTTGCAAGGATTTCCTTCAGATCTGAATAGGCCGTTTTCCAAAGTGTGTCGCACTTATAAAGGATCTGACCTTCCACCTTTGCCAGTTCATGGGGCGAAATGTCTGAATATTCTGGATCGTCTTCGCACCAGCGCAAGCGCTTCAGCCGGGCCAACAGGGCGCCAGTTGGCATCTGCTCCAACTCAGCCCTTTCCATCACTGGAAGAGCTCGCTTGTGGCCATGACCTTTCTTCATCCAGCAACGCTAGCTGAAGTTGTCACGCGATATCAATGCACAAAGCGGGCGACCACATCACGGTAGCTGCGGCTCACCTTCACCTCAGCGCCGGAATCCAGCACCAGGAAGCATTCGCCATTGGTGTGCGGCTTCACTTGGCGCACCTGGTCGAGATTGACGATGGTGGAGCGGTGCACGCGCTGGAATTTACGCGGGTCAAGGCGGCGCTCCAGATCCTTCATCGTTTCGCGCAGGATCAGCGAATTGTCACCGGTGTAGATGCACATGTAATCGCCAGCTGCCTCGATGTGTTCGATCGACTCGACCTCGACGCGGAAGATCTGTCCGCGATCCTTCACATTGATCAGCTTCTCAAACCGCTCGGACGTTTCACCAGCAGCCTCGCAGAACTCATCGGCCTTGTCCGGCGCGACTTCGGCCAGCACGTCTTTGAGCTTCTCGGCCTCTTCCGCCGATTTCTTCTCTGTGATGCGTTGGCGCACCCGCTCCAGCGTATCGGCGAGTTTATCCTCGTCGACCGGCTTCATCAGGTAATTCACCGCATTGGTCTCAAACGCGCGGATGGCGTGCTCTTCAAAGGCGGTGACAAACACGAACAGGGGTGGTTCGATCTCCATCACGCCTTTGACGACAGAAAATCCGTCGAAGCCGGGCATTTGGATGTCGAGAAACACCAGATCGGGCTTTTGCGTCTTGATTTTACGAATGGCTTCGCGGCCGTTTGAGCAGGTGTCGATAATTTCGACATCGTCAAACGCCTCGAGCCTCAGTTGCAGGCCTTGAATGGCCAGTTTTTCATCGTCGACTAGGATTGTGCGTATGGTCATGCAGCAGGTCCAATGGCGCGTCTGGGATTAAGGGTAATCACCGACGCTGGCTGGGGGTTGGTGCCGGGGGCGGCAGAATTGGCATCCGCGGGGTCGGAGCCGGTTGCGCTTGCAGCTTGAGCATCTGGGCCAAGTGCAAATTCGTCTTCCATCTGGAAGGGGATTTCAATCGTGACGGCAAAACCGCCGCCGGGATCAGAACGGGTCTCAAACTTATGATCCGGGCCGTACGCCTGCATCAGGCGGTTGCGAATATTGGCCAGGCCAACGCCGGTGGAGACCGGCTGGTTCGCCTTGTCTTGCTCATAATCGAGCAATTCGTGCCGGACGGGGGCATTCGCGCCGGGGCCGGTGTCTTCCACGGTAATGCGCAGGCGTCCGGCCATGATCCGGGCGGCCAGCGTGATCTGCGCGCCCTCTTCCTGAGTGGAAACGGCGTATTTCACTGCGTTTTCGACCAAAGGCTGAAGCAGCATGGAGGGTAGGCGCGCATCCATCGCGTCGTCTTCGATGGCGAATTTGGTGCGCAGCCGCTCTTCAAATCGCATCCGCTCAATATCGAGATAGAGCTGCAGTGTTTCGACCTCTTGCGCCAGCGTCACCTGGCTGCCGGGTTCGCTAACCAGAGTGTGGCGCAGGAAGCTGGAGAGGCGGGTGAGCATCGCATTGGCGGGCTCGGTCTGTTTCAGCAGCACCAAAGTGCTGATCGAGTTCAATGTGTTGAACAGGAAATGCGGGTTCAGCTGATAGCGCAGCATCGCCAGCTGAGCGCTGGTCGCTTGCGCCTCGAGCCGCTCCAGCCGGTCGGCCTGTTCTTCAACGGTGAGGAAGTAGCTGATCGCGTAATACAGCGCGCTCCACCCGCCGAGCAGGGTCAGCGGGATGAAGGAGCTGCCGATCAGGCGCTGCGCGAAGCTCGTCTCGCTTGCGCCGCCGATATAGAGGCTTTGCACCCAGGCATCGATCGAGGCGTGGATCATGACCGCCGCAAGCACCACCGCAGCTGTCGTTCCCCAGGTCACAATCGGTTGGCGCCCAATCAGCTGGCGATAGATCACCGAGAGTACGAGCGTGATGGAAAAGCCGGTAATGGTCGTGAGTAGCAGTAGGACCACCAGATCGAGCGGCTGATCATTGGCCACCGCGACAACGGTCCTCAGCAGGAAATACCCGCCCCAGCCGGAGAGCTGGAGAGTCCAGAACGCTCTGTTCTTACTGGCAAAGAACGGCGTAGGCTGAATAGGTAGCATGACCATGGCCGACCCTTGTAGACGAATTGTGCGGTGGATGGCAGCTAGTTTTGCCTGCGGGTGATCGCGTTGGCCGCACTTTCTGCCCCGGAAAACCGCCGATTGCGTAGAGAATTGTGCGGTTTGGCCTGCCTAAAGGTTAGTCAGTTAGTCGCTTGCGAGCGAGCTTGATGCGGGCGCTGCCTCAAATTTGAGCACGCCGTGAGCTGGGATTTCAGGGTTTCCTGCGCTGCCTATTTCTTGGGCGCAGAGCCGGGATCGATCTCGCGGCGAAAGCCTGTGCGCCAATTGGCGCCTGCAAATGTGGGCGTATTTTGTAAGGCTTCGATCAATTCAACCTCGGTCTGAATGAACTCGGCGCGCTCGTCCCAGCCGTCGTGCGTGCGCCCGCGAAACAGCCCGCCATCGTGCTTTGGACCCCATCGCAGCATAAACCGGTGCGCCGCGCTAGGCTCATAGCCCGCATTGGCGAGCAGCCACGGCATCAGCCGGTCGGCCTCCCGCTCGGTCAGGCGCACGTTTTTGCGCGTGCGGCCATTGGCATCGAGCCATGCCCGGTGGCCCAGCAGATTGTGTGCGAGTTCATGCGCAATCGCGGCGGCGAATTCGTCCTCCGCATAGCCAAAGCCCACAAATTTCGACCCGATCACAACGCGCGATCCCTCTGCCAGCGCGCGCTTGCTGCCGCCTGCAAGTTCAAAGCGGGTGGCGCAGACTTTTTCTGACCTGACTATCAGCTGGGCTCCGCCGACAAGGGTTATGATAACGCGCCCGTCGTTCGCCAAAGCCTTGTCGATGTAATCATGCGCCCGGGTCAGGCGCTGCCAATGAGAGCGGTCTTCTGCGGGCCATCGATTGATCTCCTCAGAGTTCAGCCGTGTGATTTCTCTGCGAAAGCTGAGGTCGCCTACGTTCCAGGCGGGCGATCCGCGAGCGACCGTCTGAACCGCGAAGTCGCCGAATAGCCCCAGGGTGGCGCGCGGCGAGGTCGGCTCTTTAAAGGCAACCATATCCTGCAACTGCAGCCCGATCGATTGCACAGTTTTTGGGCAGTAATCGGAATTGCCGCGCACCAACTGCCAGCCGACATCCTGCAGCCTTTGGTCGAGCGCGTGATATTCTTCCAAGGCGGTCAGTTTTGCAGAGTAATTCGGCTCTGCCGGCGTGGCAGGCTTGGCTTCATCCTGCGCCAATCCGGGAGTGCCTAGCAAACAGGCAAGCACTCCAGCCAGCGCGTGGCGCCGAAATTGACTATGCCTAAGCATTAGGCGCCAGAGGTATATTGCGCTTCTGCGCCGACCTCACCCAGCGTTTCTTTCAGCGCGTCATAGCCGACCGCGCCGCCGATCACTTTATTGCCGGTGACCCATGCGGGCGTGCCGGAAAAGCCGAGCTGTTGAGCAAGCGAGAGGTTACGGGCCAGTTCCACGCTCACTGTGTCGGAAACCGCATCTGCCTGCGCCTTTTCCCAGTCGAGGCCCACTTCGCGAGCGGCCGCTTCAACCGTTTCAGGTGTCGCCGGACCAAGGCGGAACATTGCCTCGTGGAAAGCCGCGTATTTACCCTGTATCGCGGCCGCCAAGGCCATGCGTGCGGCGCCTTCGCTGCCGTCAAAGATTGACCATTCGCGCACGACCACCATCAATTCGGGGTCTTCCGCGACCAGCCGGTTCACATCCTCAAGGCTCGCCTCGCAATAGGGGCAATTGTAATCGGTAAATTCGACGAGGAGCTTGGTGCCATTGGGATTGCCGATCACCGCGCCGGGGAAGGGGGTGACGACTTCGCTGCGGACATCGGCCAGTTGCTCGGCGGATTCCTTGTCGCGCAGCGCCTCAACCATTTCGGGCAGCATTTCAGGATTTTCCATCATGAAGGCACGGGTGCGATTGTCGGCCAGGCCCGTATAGGACCAGGTCGCTGCACCCAAAAAGCCAAAGACGAGCGCCAGAAACGCGGTTGCGAGTGTCTTGATCAAAATGCTGTTCCCAATTCTTGCGTGGCCAGCAAAGGCGTGGCTGCTCTTGGCCGCGCTTTAGCGGCTATCGCGCAGCCGTTCCAGTTCGCTGCGCGCTTGCAGCGAAATGTCCTGCGCCCTGATCCAGTCTGGCGTGCCCACCGGCAATCCTGCCTCGGCTGCCTGTGCGCTGCGCAAGGCCTCAGGATAGCGCCGCGTCATCACCTGCTGTTCGGCGCTGGCAAGGCGCGCACGCGGCATGTCTCCGCGTGCGGCATAGACCACGCCGAGCTGATACCAGGCGAAGGGATTGAGCCGATCGCGCGTGACAGCGGCGCGCAAAACGCGCTCTGCTTCGGCAAAATTTGCCTCATCCTCGGTCGCGATCAGGGCATGGCCAAACATTGATGCGATCAGCGGCTGGTTGAGCGTGATGTCGGTTGCGCGGCGCAGCGGGATCAGCGCCTCTTCAGGCTGGCCGGATTCGAGCAGGATCTGCCCCTTCACTTCCAGGAAATAGGGGTTGTTCGCATCGGTTGCGAGCAGGCCATCCGCCTCTGCCAGAGCGCGCTCGATCTGGGCATCCTTGTGGAATGCATAAGCGCGGGCATAGCGCGCAGCGATGCTGGTGTCGCTTTCTGGAAAGCGGTTGAGCGTGCGTTTCGGGTCTTTCAAAAAGCCATAAAGCTTGGCCTTTACGCGCTCAAACCGGGCCTGAAGCGCAGGATCATCGGGGGCGTCCCAAGCAGGATCAACGGTATAGGCCTCGCGCAGGCGGGCAATGCGATTGCTTGAAAGCGGGTGAGTGCGGGTGAATTCCGCCTCGTCATCGCGAGCATAGCCATAACGGCGTGCCTGACCTTGCAGCTTTTCGAAGAACTTGATCGAACCGCGGCCTGAAATTCCAGCTTCTGAAAGGTAACGTGCGCCCGCCGCATCGGCGGCGCTTTCCTGCACCCGGCTGAACGCGAGGAAACGGCCGAGCGCCGCTCTTTGGCCCGCCAGAATTGCGCCGAGTGCAGCATCACCGGCCCCGGCCAGAGCCGCGCCAACGCCGATCAGCAGCGAGAGGATTGAGATATTGCTAGCCGCGCTCGCGCCTTCGCCAAAGCGCACGATATGCCCGCCAGTGATATGGCCAAGCTCGTGAGCGATCACGCCTTGCACTTCATTGGCGGTGTCTGCGGCATCGATCAGGCCAGAGTGGATGTAGACCACTTGGCCGCCCGCGACGAAGGCATTGATTGAAGGGTCATTGATCAGGACAATATCGACATTGCCCGGCTCCAATTCGGACGCCTCGATCAAGGGTGCGGCCATATCGGCCAGCAGGGCCTCGGTTTCTGCATCGCGCAGAATCGATTGCGCAGAGGCGGTCTCTATCGCCAGTGCGAAACTGGCAATCAGTGCGAATGCCGCCGCCCCTAAACGAGACGAAGGCCGGGCGAAAGGATGCAAAAGCGCGCGCATGCCCGCAGGACTAGCGTGATTCGTCCTGAACCGGAACTGAAGTCTTTGCCCGCGCGCCAACTTCTTTGGCGAATAGTGCAATTGTTTCGTCGACATCACGCGAATTTCGCCACGGCGCAGCCATGGAAATCAGCGGATCGTTGTGCTCCATTTCGGCGTAGAATTTGGTCCGTGCACTGCCACCAGCCGCCGTAATGCGTTTCTCCAGCTCGCGCGTGTTGCGCGGATAGACCAACGTGTCTTTCTCCCCGTGGATGAGCAGCATTGGTGGGGCATCGCCGCGCACGTGATTGACTGGCTGGGTCGCCTCTGGATCATCAGCGGGACCGAATGTGTTGATCGTCGAATCGCTTTCGAATGGATAGAAGTCATAGGGGCCGGACAGGCCGACCACGCCGGCGATATCGCTGGTGCTGAGGCCGTGCGCGCCGAGCCATTGCTCCTCCAGCGCAGCCATAACCACATTATACGCCCCGGCAGAATGCCCGGCGACCACAATCTGTTCTGGATCGCCGCCAAATTGCGCGATTTCCGCCTTGGTCCAGGCGATAGCGCCAGCAGCGTCTTCGAGCATCGCGGGATAGACTGCCTCTGGGTGCAAGCGGTATCCGGCGAGCACCACGACAAAACCTTTGGGCACGAAAGCGCGGCCGACAAAGCCATAATCTTCCGGATCGCCAGAGCGCCAGCTGCCTCCGTGAACGAACAATAGGACTGGGCGCTTCGCTGCGTCCTCACCAGCGTTCTCAGGCCCCCAGACGAACAGGTTTTGCGCCTCACTCTCGCCGATGGAAGCCTCGGTCAACAGGGCCACATTGTCTGTGCTGCCGGTTAACCGATCGACCGCGGTCAGCACGGCGGGGCCATTGCGCGAAATCGCAAATTGCAGCGTCAATCCGCCCACCAGAACCAGCGCCACGATCGTGCCAAGCACCCACAGCATAACGCGCACCTTCTTGCTTTTCATTGCTTGCCCCAAAGGCCTCTTGCGCAGCGCAGCACGCCCAATTGTGTCTGTTTCCGCCAGAGGATTTCGATTGAATAGAGCGCGCGCGATAACGCCTCCGGTCCCATGCGTATAGGGCCGAAGGCGTCAAAAATTCGCAGCGATGTAGTTCGCTATTGCGGTTTTGTGTTAGCCAACCAGCTTGCGAGCGGCGCGCTCGATCATCGGAATGTCTTGCTCGATCTCACCAAGTAGCTCGACTTCGCCCAGCTCATTGCGGCGAACCATGACCAGGCTAAATTCTGGCCCTTCATGACCTAGCGCTTCTAAGGTGAGAGCTTCCAGTTCGCGCAGCTTATTGGCGAGTTCAGCGCGGACCTTGCCCGCCTCTTCAACCGGCTTGCCGGCTTCTTCACGGCGCAGACGGCGCTCGGAACTGACGACACCTTTGAGACCGCCTTCGGCTTCGCGCAGGAAGCCAGCGAGGCTGCCCCGTTCCAGACCAACGCGGTGTGCATGGGTCAGGACGGTCGCATATTCGGTAAGGCGCGTTTTGTCGTAATCGCTGCCAAACACCAGCTTCACAACCGGGGTCATCGGCGCGCGTTCTTGAACGGTCAGGCCGCTTTCCGCGATCAGTTCAGCATAATCCTCTGGCGCATCCTTGGCAGCGAGCGAGAAGTCATAGGCGCGGCCAACAGCGGCATAAAGCGCTTGGCGGCTGCGATCTTCAGTTGCGTTGGCGGTCTCAGCCAGCTCGCGTGCAGAGGCAAGGCAATCATACAGACCTGCGTCCTCTGGCAATTCATCGGCGAGGCTGATCGCATCAGCCACTTCCTCAAGCGACGTGCGCTGCGGGACGGCTGGCGCGGCGGGTGCTTCCTCGGCCACTGGGGCTGGGGTTTCGGCCACAGGCTCTGGCTCGATGGCTTCTGGTTCTTCAGCAAGAGCCTCTTCAATCGGGGCTTCTTCAGCCACCGGCTCGATTGCTTCCGGCTCAGACTCGCTAGCAACAGGTGCAGCGGGGACAGGATTGAGCGGGCGCAGGTCTGCGACATGCTCTGGTTCTGCGTTATCCTGGGTGTAATCCGCCGCATCGTCATTGCCAGCATTGTAATCGGCTGGATTGTATTCGCCCGAACCCATCTCAGCGTTTTCGCTTTCAAGCTCGTCCGGATCCATTTCCAGCGCTTTGGCCTTTTTGGTCGGTGCTTCGATGTAATCGGTCAACGAGGCAAAGCCATAATCGGCTGAACTGTCTTCTTCCTCGTCTTCGTCTTCCGGCTCGTCGAGGCCGTACTCGCCAAAGCTCGGCATCGGCAGATCGGCACTGTCCTCCTCGCCGTATTCCGCGTCCTCTTCAGCGCCACCAATTGATGCGATGCTGGCAAACTCGCTTAGGTCGAGTGGTGATTTTTCTTCTTCTTCAGCCACCACATCCAGGTCCAGCACTTCTGACTCAGCGGGTTCGTGGCTTGCGGCTTCGCTCATTTCGGTCGCCGGCGAATCGGCCCATTCAGCAAGCGCATCGGCGGCATGCTTCTGCGGCTCATCCGCTTCGGCTTCGATTTCTTCTTCGCTTTCCAGCGCCTGATCAATTTCAAGCAGCAGCTCATCGGCTGTCACCTGATCGGCCATTTCCTTCCAATTGATCACGCCATAGATGAAATCGATGGTGTCATCATTGCTGGAAAACGGCAGCAAGATGCCGCGATACAGGATCGCAACGCCGCGCTGATTCACAAACTCTGCTTCAAAACCAATCGGGGCCTGATTGGCGAGAATTTGCATGTAGTGATCGGTAATCCGGCTCAGCAAAGAGCGCGGCGGAACATCGGAAAGCTGCGAGATATGGCCGTCTGTACCGCATTCCTCGGCCAGCAGGCCGCCCAGAAAGCGCACAGCGGGATCATCGATACCTGATGAGAAATCGAGCACAACCGAATAGGGCCCGAAATCAGGCAGGCTTTCCGGTTCTAGCGAATCAATCGCGGGGAAATTGCGCTCACCCAGCAGGCTGGCCCAGTGATTGTAAGCGCGCACCTGCATGCGGCGCTCATCCTGGCCGATCGAATCCGGCGGCAGGTCACGTGCGTCCTGCTCTTCACCGGTATCCCAATCCTGATTGTCGTCGGCTGGTTCCGTAGAATCGAAAGCGCCCCGAAGATTGTCCATGGCCCGTAATTGCCCCTTTTTAAACGGTTCTTGAGAGCGTTTTGAAGGTGCATGGTAAACATGTCGTTAAGTTGCGCGGGAAAGTTGTGCCGTCATCAAAAAAGGCATCTTTAGGTTCGCATCCCGCCAGTTTGCTGGATTGACGTCGTGGTGTTTTGCTTAGCCTGGAAGTTAGGGGCCCGCTCCGCTCAGAAGGCTTTCCGGCGGGCTGGCGTCAGCCTGCCATAGCTTTGCGCCATGGGGGTTAGAGCAAGTAGCGCATTTTGATGGTCATCGCCTGATTGGCGGTGCCATGCTCAAACACGGCGTCCTTGTATTTGGGCGGACCCAGGCGAACCTTTGCGTCGCGAGAGAAGCCGAACCCTTCCTTGGGCATCATGCCAAGGGCGCGGTCCGCTTTGCCATTGTCGTTTTCATCATGCAGCAGCGCAATCGCATAGGTGCCCGGTGCAACGCCGGTGAAGCGGATCTTCGCATTCTTGGTGGCCGGTACGACCACGCGCAGGGCGTTCGGGTCTTTGCGGCAATTGGGAAAGCTCTCTTTATGCTTGGTCAGGCAGGCCCGGACCACGCCCTTCGTCGAGCGAATATTGGTGATCGAGATCTCCACCTCGCTCGCATGAGCTGGAGCGGCCATGCCGGTCGCAGCGGTGCCTGTGATCAGGCTGGCGGCGATGATCCGGCTCATCCCGGCGCGTGTCCGGCCTGTTCGACTATACGGCGCGACAATCCGGAATCGGTTTTGCAAATCCTGTCCCATATTCTGAAATAAAGTCCGAAATTGCATTGATAATCCTCGTGATGTCGCTCGTGATGGCTGGCTGTTATCACCCAATTCCCCAACGCGGAATGAACAATCCAGCGCGGAAATATCTCCCACCCCATGTGATTGGTCACGCCCATCACCGTCATTACGGTCAGGACAATGCCCAAAGTCACGACGTGAATGGGGATCACAAACATTAGCAGCGGGATGATGATCGCGCCGCTCACCGCCTCAATCGGGTGAAAGCTCATCGCCGTCCAGGCGGTTGGCGGGCGGCTGTCATGGTGGACCCGGTGCGCCAACTTAAACCAGCGCGGGCGGTGCATCAGCCGGTGAGTCCAGTAAAACCAGGTGTCATGCGCCAGCAGATAGAGCATCAGCGACACCGGTAGATACCACAGCGGATAGTCGCTTATATCACTGTAAAGGAAAGTGAGATCGTGATGCCGCCAGCTCCAGATCGCGGCCGCAGCGGGCACGCCGAATATCCCAGCGGATAGCAGCGACCAGCGAATTTCGCGCGCGATCTGTTTGCCTTGCCCATCATACAGGCCGGGCCGGGCCTTACGGGTCAGCAGGTCGAACAGTCCGCTGGTAAGCAGATAGCGCAGAGCAATGATCACGGTTACTGCCGCACTGCTCAGCGCAATGGTGACCGGGATGCTATAGCCTTCAATCATAAACCATGCCCATCGCGCGGACTATGACGCAGAACAGGCGCTTTGCCTATGAGCTTGTGCGGTGGTCGCTTGCTGGCCGACCGGGCGGCTGCCCGCGAACCTAACCGAGTGCCAGATCGCTGCAGTCAGGATCGAGTATTGCGGTGTGCCGCCGCATCGCCGCTCTGGCCAGGCGCTCCACCTGTGCCTTGCGGCGTGCCGGTGCGAGCGGCTGTAATGGGGCATGGCGCAGGATCTCTGCATCATAACTATCGGCGACGATCACGCCGCAGGCGTCCGGTTGATAGGCCTCACTTTCCAGCGGGCTGCGATCCAATCCGGGCGCAAGCCCCCAGAAAAAGCGATCGCAAAAGTCCAGGTAATCCGGCCACTTGCTATCGCCGAGCAAATCGCTGCGCGCGACCTTGATCTCCACGATCACGATCTGCCCCTTGGCATCGACCCCCATCAGATCGGCCCGTCGTCCATTCTTGAGCGGCATTTCCGGCAGGCACCAAATCTCATTGCGCGCAAACAGCCGCATGATCCCGCGCGCCGCTTCTTTGGCGGTCACAGGGGGCTGGCTGGCCGCTGAACCGCCGGGGCGCTGCGAATCGATAATAGTAGAGGTCTCACTGGTCATTCAGCGAAAGTGGAACATAGCAAGAACTTGGTCAAGCCTCTTGCGCTGTGTTCGGCTTAATTTCAGGCGGCATTCCGCCCAAGTGCCGCGCTGTGATCCACGCCGATCAGGCGCAACATCGCGCCGCGCGCGCAGTGAAACTCACGCCACAGCGCCAGCGCCGGCACCGACGCATCCTGGCCGCGCGCGGTGATCGTGCGTAGCGCGGTCAACCCCGGCTGCAACATCGCATCAATGTCTTCGATCCCTTGCCAGGCCAGTTCCTGAGCGGTTTTTCCAGCGTCTGAGAGATTGCCGGGAAACGCGGCGATCTCGCCTTCAAACTTTTCGCCCGATAGCTCGGCAAGCTCAGCCACTTCGCCCGCTTGATCGTGCAGGTGCCGCCAATTTTGTGCAAATTGGGCTTGCGGCTTGGGCGTTGCTGCGGCGCGGCGCATAGCGCGAGCTTGGTCGGGATAAAATGCTGACATAATGCCATCGGGACTAGCTTAGGCGTATTGCCGATCGGTTAACCGCGCGTAGGCAAATGCGCCGCGAAACGCGTTTTTGGGTGGTGCGGCGGTGATCAGCTTGCTAGAGGCGCGCCGCAGATGCCGTGAGGCGTCGTGGCACCCGTAGCTCAGCTGGATAGAGCGCTGCCCTCCGAAGGCAGAGGTCACAGGTTCGAATCCTGTCGGGTGCGCCAGCTTTTTCAAACACTTGCCGCGCTGCACAATTTCGCCGGGGAGGCCCGTAAGTGAATTATAAGTGCAAACAGTGATTTTTCCCCAGAAAATCAGCAGGTTTTGCGAGTTTGTCCGTCCATAAAGGTTTGCAGCTGTCCAAATTCGTACGGACCGGCTTTTCTTTGCGCTGTACGATGACGAGCAGATCTTCGGCAAACGACCCAGTATCAGTCGTTTCGGGCTCGTCCATAAGCTTGGCTTCGGATGGCAACTTCTAGGCGGTTTGACGACAGTCCGGTCTTAGCCAAAGGACGCAGAAAAGCGGACATTCGCCTCACGACCCAGGAGCAGACATTCTCGCTTTACGTCGGATTTCCTTGCTGAGCTTCGCGCAGCTGTCTCATGAACTCAATGAAGAATGCGGTCGCTAAGCTGAAAAGCACCAAGCCATTCGCAGCGATCAGGCCAGAGAGTATTCTCCAATCAGCCTCAAGAACAAGGTCGCCATAGCCCAGCGTCGTTATCGAGACGGCGGCGAAATACAGCGCTTCTTCCATATGCTGGAACTGGTCCAGCACCACGAAGGCACCTGCCCAAATCCAAACACCTATGCTGATCGCTGCCAGCATCCAAAGAACCACCGCAAGTAGGGTGATCATGAATTTGATCGCCTGATGCCCTGCCGTCAGCCAGCTCCCCATTCGGGTGAGGGCAGCGGAGGCGATGCCGATGAATACGACCTCTACAATAAGCGTCATGCAAATAAGCGCGGAGCCCAGAAGCAATTGTGTTATCATTTGTCGTAGGCCTCTAGGACATGGTTTGAGGTGGGTTACGGTTATTACCTGAAACGTATCTTCGATAGCTGTTCAATGACAGGCCGAAGAACAGAATTTAGGGATTATCTGCGGATGGTGGGAAGAGTGCGTAAAAGGGCCTGGCACGGCATCGTGATAGCTGCGAGCGTGTTATTAGCCGGTTGCGGGGCCTCGGAAGTCGAAGAGCCAGAATTGGTCCGGCCTGCAAAATTGCTGGTCATTGAAGCTTCAAGCGATCGACTGGATGTAAGTTTCCCGGCGATTGTCGAGGCGCGTAACTCCTCGACGCTGACCTTCCAAGTTGGTGGATTGCTGGAAGAGTTTCCCGTCGCCGAAGGACAATTCGTTCGCAAGGGTCAGCCTATCGCTCGGCTCGCACAGAGGCGTTATCAAAACGCCGTCAACTCAGCCCAGGCGCAATTCGCTACGGCGCAAGGCGAATACGACAGCGCCAACGCATTGCTTCAGGAAGATGCGATTGCCCGCATTGTGGTGCAGCAAAGGCAGGCGCAGAGAGATGTCGCAGCGGCTTCGCTAGACAGCGCCAAAAAAGATCTGGCGGATACGGTTCTTCGTGCGCCCTTCAGTGGCATCGTCGCTGAAAAACTAATCGCGAGGTTTGAGAATGTTCAACCTCAGCAAGACATTATCACTCTGCAGTCCACTGGGGCAGCAGAAGCAGTTGTGAGCATTCCTGCGAGTCTAGTGCCGCGCTTTGCCAATCGCCCCGCTACGAACGAGTATGTTGTCTTGTCCGGCGCGCCCGATGTTCAGATACCCGGCCGGTTTTTATCGGCCCGAACTCAAGCCGACACCCAATCTCAAACTTTCACCGTGAAGTTCGCCTTTGACCCTCCACCCGGCGTTACCGTGCTTCCCGGAATGACTGGCACCGTCTTTGTTAGTCGAGATCTGCTTGAGGAGGAGCTCCAAGGCGACGGAATTAGCATCCCGGTCGGCGCAATATTGTCAGACGGCAAAGCGCGCTTCGTCTGGGTCGTGGACCGCAAGTCCATGACGGTCGCCAAGCGGCAAGTAACCGTTGGCTCTGGCGCAGGCGGCGAGGTGCCGATTACCGATGGTCTAAAGGCTGGCGAGACCATCGTCTCAGCAGGCGCCGCCTACCTTCATGAGGGGATGAAAGTTCGTCCTCACGAAGGCTGAGGGGCCGCAAAATGGACGCTGCTGAGTTCTCAATCAAGAACCGTCTGATCATGTTCATTATCATCACGCTGGTGATGGTGGGCGGCTGGTATAGCTATCAAAACATCGCTCGGTTTGAAGACCCTGAGTTCACAATCCGCACTGCTCAGGTCGTCACGCAATATCCTGGCGCGACACCGGAGGAGGTCGCCAACGAGGTAACCGAGACACTCGAAAGCGCCATCCAGCAATTGGGCGAAGTAGACGAGGTGCGCTCGGTTTCATCAGCGGGTCGTTCTGAAATCAGTGTCGATATTCTCTATAGCGCGTCGCCTACCAAGGGCGATCTCCAGCTCATCTGGACCAAGCTGCGTAACAAGGTGAATGACGCCACTGGACAATTGCCGCCCGGTGCCAGTCCGCCTTATGTCGCGGACGACTTTGGGGATGTTTACGGCCTTTCCTATCTGGTGACTGGAGATGGATATTCGCCAGCGGAAGTCCACGAATATGTGCGCGGCCTCAGAACGGAGCTGCTTGAGGTGGACGACGTCGCGAAGGTCCAGCTGTTCGGTGCGCAGCAAGAGGCGATCTATGTTGAGGTCTCTCGCGAACGAGCCAACGCGCTTGGGCTGTCGGTTGAGCAAATCTATTCCGATCTCTCGCAGCAAAACTCGGTAGCATCCGCCGGTGATGTGAAGTTCGGCGATCTGCGCACACGCTTGCAGATTACTGGCGACATCGGGTCCGTCGAGGCAATCCGTAACCTTGTGATTTCAACCGCGACATCTGGGCAGATCGTGACCTTGCGCGACGTTGCGACCGTAACGCGAGACTACATTGATCCGCCCGCCAATCTGGTCCGTTGGAATGGCAAGCCTGCCATCGCTATTGGCGTGTCCAATGTTTCCGGCGCTAACGTCTCGAAAATGGGGGAGGCGATTGACGCCAAGCTCGAAGAGACAAAAGCGCTTAGACCGCTCGGCATTGAGGTCCACGAGTTCTATCACCAAGGCAAAATAACGACCGAAGCAGTGTCGAACTTTGCGGTGAATGTGGTCGCCGCGCTGGTGATCGTCCTCGTCACGCTATTCTTCTTCATGGGCTTGCGATCAGCGATCATCATCGGGGCAACGCTGGTTGTGACCATCGCCGCGACGCTCGCCGTCATGTTTGTCTGGGGCATTCCGATGCACCGGATCTCGTTGGGCGCGTTGATCATCGCGCTGGGCATGCTGGTCGACAATGCGATTGTCGTGACCGAGGGGATCCTCGTTGGCACGCAGCAGGGCCGCAAGAAGCTCGAGATCGCGAAAGAGATCGTCCAGCGCACCAAATGGCCGCTGCTGGGCGGAACACTCGTTGGCATCATCGCCTTTGCCCCGATTGGCTTTGCCCCCGGATCGACCGCTGAGTTTACCGGCGATCTGTTCTGGGTGGTGATGATCTCGCTTTTGTTCAGCTGGGTGTTTGCGATCACGGCGGTGCCGATGTTTGCCGACATGCTCTTTAAGGAAAGCGTAGGCCCGGTTGAGGAGAAGCCGGAGCACCCGTTCTTCACACGCTATCGCAATATGATGAAGCAGGTTTTGGCGCGATCAAACCTCGCGATTCTAGCCGTGGTCGGCATGTTCGTTCTGGCTATATTCGGCTTCAATTTCGTCAAATCGGGCTTCTTCCCGCCGTCAACCAGCCCGCAAATCGTAGTCGATTTCTCGATGCCGGAAGGCACCGATATTTCTGTGACAGACGCCAATATGCGCGCGCTCGAAGGCTATCTCGACGAGCTTGAAGGCATTGAAGGTGTGCAGACCCTCGTGGGGCAAGGCACGCTGCGATACATGCTCGTCTACGCGCCTGAATCGCCAAGCACCGCTTACGGCCAGTTCCTGATTAAGACGGAAAGTTATGACGCCATTGCGGGTCTACTCCCGCAAATCCAGCAGCATATCGACGGCAATTTCCCCAACGCGCAGGCGAAGGTCTGGCAGTTCCAATTGGGGCCCGGCGGCGGCTCGAAAATTGAGGCTGAGTTCTCTGGTCCGAACCCAGTCGTTCTGCGTGAGCTGGCCGACAAAGCAAAAGCGATCATGGCGAGCGATGGGCGCGCCATCTCTATTAAGGATGACTGGCGTCAGCCGGTCAGCATCGTCGAGGTGGTTTACGATGCGGACAGCGGTAGGCGGCTGGGCATATCGCGTGAAGACCTTGCGAATGCGCTGCGGACCAATTTCTCTGGCCGCGATGTTGGCGTCTACCGCGAAGGCGATCAACTGATACGCATTATCTCGCGCGCACCGGCCCGAGAACGGTTGGACGAGTCTTCTCTGCGAGGAGTGCAAATCCTCAGCCAGTCGACCGGTCGCTCAGTCCCCATTCTTGAGGTTGTTGATGGGTTTGAGACCGTTTGGCAGAATGCAAAACTGCGCCGGATTGATCGGGTTTTGACCATCAATGCACAAGCAGACCCTCTGCCGGGTGAGCTGGCCTCAAGTCTGTTCGAGCGACTACGTCCACCGATCGAAGACATCCCGCTGCCTGATGGATACCAGCTGAAATGGAATGGCGAATTTGGCGATAGCGCAGAGGCCAACGAGAGCTTGGCCAGCACCTTGCCGCTGGGTTTCCTCGCGATGGTTCTGGTCGTGGTGGTGCTATTCAATGCGTTGAAGCAGCCATTGGTCATCTGGCTGATTGTGCCGCTGGCGCTGATCGGCGTGGTGATTGGACTACTTGTGACTGACACCGCGATGGAGTTTATGGCAATCCTAGGGCTGCTTTCTCTTTCGGGCCTGCTGATCAAAAACGCGATTGTTCTGGTCGATCAAATGGATCTCGAAATCCGCGAAGGAAAGCCACGCTTCGATGCGGTGCTCGATTCCGCGGCCAGCCGCGTCAGGCCTGTTATGATGGGCTCGCTCACGACTGTTCTTGGCGTTATTCCACTCTTCCTCGATGCGTTCTTCAAGTCGATGGCGGTGGTGCTGGTGTTTGGCCTCACCTTCGCGACACTGCTGACATTGGTGATCCTCCCGGTCTTTTACGCCAAGCTCTTCGGCATCACTGCGGGCGAGACGGCACATGCTGATGAACTACCGGAAGAGCTGCCCGGCGAGTTGCCTGAAGAAGGAGCGGTCACATGAGCCAATCGGTGACGAAAATTGCTCTAATCGCAGCGTCGACCGCGCTCCTGGCCTCATGCGTATCTGTCAGTGCCGTCAATGACGATGTGGCTGTGCAGCGTGCCAGCGAGAGCATTCCGACCTTCCCCCCTGAGTGGACATCGGCTCGCGAAAAACTGGGTGATGTTCAAGTCGGCTGGATCGCAGCCTTTGAAGACCCAGCCCTTGAGCAGCTTGTCGAAGAAGCTCAACGCAACAACCGCAATCTGCTGGCAGCAGCAGCCAATGTTCGCCGCTCATGGGCGCTTGCGCGACAGGCAGGTGCGCCGCTTCTCCCCGCCGTTGGAGCGAGCGCTGGTGCATCGCGGCAAGGCCCCCTTGAAGGACCGGGTGATTTCTCAAGCTTTGATGCTGGCATTCAAGTTTCTTACGAGGTCGATCTGTGGAACCGGATTGCTGCGGGGCAAGCTGCTGCTGTCGCAGGCGCAGAGGCCGCCGAGGCGGATTACCGTTTCACTCAATACTCCATCGCCGCAGCGGTAGCCCGTAGCTACTTTCTCGCCATTGAAGCGCAGGAACAAGTGGCCGTTGCCCGCAGCGTCACCGATGCACTCTCCGAGATTTTCCGCATTGTAGAGCTGCGGTATCGTTATGGCTTTGCTTCGGCTTTTGACGTGTCTCTTGCCCGCGCTGATCTGGAAACCGCCAAGGATAGTCTGGCAGCAGCCAAGAATGGCGAGATAGAAGCTTTGCGCGCTCTTGAAGCATTGGTTGGCCGCTACCCAAGCGGGCTGGTCGACACGGCGCAGCAGCTGCCGCAACAACCGGCGCCTCCAGGTGCAGGACTGCCGTCTGAATTGCTGGAGCGTCGACCCGATTTGATCGCTGCAGAGCGGGACATTGCCGCTGCGCTAAATGCTAGGTCACAAGCTCGCGCCGCCCGCCTGCCCAGCCTTTCTCTTTCCGGCAGCATTGGCGGTGCTTCAAACCAGCTTGAGAACGTGCTCGATCCGTCCAATGTGGCATGGGCGCTCGCCAGCAATATCCTCGCGCCGATCTTTCAGGGCGGCGCGCTCGATGCTGCGGTCGACGTGAGCGAGGCTGATGTTGATGCGGTCGTGGCGATTTACGCTGATACGGCGATTACTGCCTTTAACGAGGTTGAAGCAGCCTTGGATCGCGGTGTTTATCTGCGTGACCGGCGTGAGGCTCTTGAGCAATCGGCGGAAGAATCGCGCAACGCCCTGCGCCTGTCGAACCTGCAGTATCGCGAGGGTGAGATTGACCTGATTGACGTGCTGAGCATTCAGCAAAGAGTCTTCGGCGCAGAAAGCAGTCTGCTTGCGATCAAGCGTGCGCAGCTCAACCAGTATATCGAGCTGAGCCTCGCGCTAGGTGGTGACTGGCAAACCGCACCATTGGCGGAACAGGCAGGCGAATAGCACGCCATGGAGATCGTCGGAGGCAATACACTTCAGCTCGACGATTTCGTCACACTAACGCTTGGCATCATCGTTTTGTTCGCCGGGATCACCGTGACAAACCGGATCGCGTTCCTGCAGAAATACAACATCCCGGAGCCTGTGACCGGCGGGATTGTCGCCTCGGTGCTTGGCCTACTCGCATATCTCATATTCGACTTTGAGATAGAGTTCAGCCTCTATGCTCGCGATATTTTCCTGATCTATTTCTTCACTGCTATCGGTATCAATGCCCGCCTTGCCCAACTGCTTGCCGGCGGCAAGCCGCTCCTCATCCTGCTGGGTTTGACGCTTGCCTATTTGGCGCTGCAAGACGGGGTTGGGTATGCCGCTGCCTCGGCTATGGGTCAGCCTAGCGGTGTTGGCGTATTGGTGGGCTCAGCCTCGCTAGCGGGCGGGCACGGGACAGCGATTGCATGGGCCCCTACCATTGCCGAGCAGCAGAACGTGACAAATGCGCTAGAGATTGGTGTTGCGGCAGCCACGATCGGGCTGGTGATCGCCAGTCTGCTGGGCGGGCCAATCGCGAAGTTCCTGCTGACGCGCTATCACCTCAAGACTGAAGACGAAGGCGATTTGCTTGTTGGGATCGAGCGCGACAAGCAGGACGCAACATCTATCACCCACCTCAATTTGATGGGCGCGATCCTTGTCATCCATATCGCCATGATACTTGGCTTTGTGCTCAATGAGATTATCGCAGAGCTCGGGCTCAAACTGCCGTTGTTTGTCTCATGCATGATCGCCGCGATCCTGATGACCAATACCATTCCCATGATTTTCAAACGTATCGCTTGGCCAACGGGATCGAAGGCGCTGGCTCTGATCTCGGATTTCTCGCTCGGCCTGTTTATCGCCATGTCCTTGATGGGCATGAAGCTATGGGAAGTCGCCGGGCTGGCCGGGCCGCTCTTTGGCATTCTCGCCGCGCAAGTGGTCGTCGCGGTTTTGTTCATCCTGTTCGTCGTCTTCCCGCTCATGGGAAGAAACTATTTTGCCGCAGTCCTATCAGCAGGCTTTGCGGGCTTCTGCCTTGGCGCAACGCCGACCGCGATCGCCAACATGTCCGCTGTCACCAAGACGCACGGCCCCGCACCGACCGCGTTCATCATCGTCCCATTGGTTGGCGCATTTTTTGTCGATGTCGCCAACGCCTTCCTCATCCAGTTCTTTCTTTCGCTTTGACTTTCAAACTTCGACCAGGAGATACCCATGCGTAGACTTATGATTGCAATCGCCGCTTCGAGCTTAGCTTTGGCAGGGTGCGCCACGACAGGGTCGCCGATCACTACTGACTTCGATCAGGCGCAGGATTTCTCCAGCTACAAGACTTTCGCGTGGGCTGGTGAGCGGCCTATGTTGGCATTTGGTGACCGCCTCATTCCCGCAGCTATCCAATCTGAGGTCGCGGATTCGATCAAAGAAGATCTTGCGGCAAAAGGCTATAGTTTCACTGAGGATCTGGCTGAAGCAGACTTTGCGGTCTCCTTCACAATTGGAACGAGGGACAGCATCGAGTTTCGCGAACCGCTTGGGGCCTTTTGGGAGAATAGCGCGAGCTGGCGCTGGGGTGGCCGCTTCTGGCCCTCTGTTCGCACACCGACGATTTCTCGCATGGAGTTTCGCGAGTATACGGAAGGAACGCTTTCGGTTGACGTCTACGATGTGAGCCGCAAGTCGCCCGTTTGGCATGGCGTTGGTAGCCGCAATCTGTCACGCTCTGAAATCCGTGGACGAACCAACACCGCCGCCGAGGATGTGAAAACGATCCTGGCAGGATTTCCACCCAGCTGAGGTTTGTAAGAAAATGTCAGAAGCAAGCTCAAGAAATGAGACATTTGCCCTGCTCAAGGACAGCCTTGATGAGGCGCAAATTTCTGTGCGCGCATACGACACCAAGGCGCAAATTGTGGGTGTCGGCTATATCTTTGCGCTGAATGTAATCGGCGACATTGCGCGGCTTTCGCCAGACTCAAGCGCGGGCGGTTTCGCCACGATCATCGCCGCTTGGGTGCTCGTTATCGTCCCGATCGCTCTGTTCGGTTACGTTCTCTACCCCGTTCGCAAATCAGAGGCGGATGAGACTGATGACGGCCGCAAGCACATCTTCTTCCTGCACCCAGGGCGGTATGGTTCGGCGGAGCAGCTCATCTCAGCAGCGCGCGACTGTGACCCAGTCGATGAGATCGCACATGAACTGATCGAAATTTCATTGCTACGGGAAAGTAAACGCAAGCGTTTTGTCACTGCGCTTGCGTCAGCAGGGATTACATTTGCAGTGCTGTTCGCAAGCCAACTCTTGATGAGTGCGGGTTTGCTGTGAGCCGCACCTAAGACGAATGCATATGGGTCTTGAGAATATCCAAGGCCTTGGCATCAGGCTTATCAAGGCATTCCTGCATCGTGTTGATCACGGCCACTTGCACCGCGCGGGGTGACATCGTGGCTTCGCCTTTTGCGCCGCTGGCATAGCCATACAGCAGAACTAGCGCGAAGGCTCGGTCATCTTCGCCCAGCGTCACAACATCCCAGCAGCGAAGCTCAGCAAGTGAGAGAGTTTCAGTCGATTCAAGGCCAGATGTTTGGCCTTCAGCTGCCTCGTCTTGTGCGGCTACCGGGGCAGCTACAATCGCGGCTGCAGCAATCGAAAGTCCGAGTGTTTGAAGTATTTTCATTGTCACTGCTCCTACCGTGCCGAAGCCATACAGGCGTCTAGCTCAAGGCGATAAATGCGCGCCTTGCGTCGTTCTTCTTTGCGCGCTTCACCGCGTTTGATTGCGCCAACAATACCGCCAATGATCGCGCCGCGTCGTTCGGCACGCTTGCGTTCCTTGCGACTGTCACCGGAAAGGATTGAACCAAGCGCTCCAAGGCCCGAACCTTTCGCCGCGCCTTCGAGCGCGCCACCCGGCAGGTAACGATCTGGCACCCGGCCTCTATATCCTGAAAAGCCCACCGCTCGTTCGTGGCAATATCGGTAATTGTCTCGCTCATCGTAGCGGTCATATCGCCCCTGAGCGCTCGCTGACGAAGCCACAAGCGCGATCACCGCCGCAGTAGCTAATCCTATCGCGCGTGATTGGGAGCTTGTTTTCGCTTTCGGCATTTCAATCCTCCCTGTGGCACAAGCAAAGAGCTTATCCTGATCTATGGAATTGTCTATCAGAAGCTGCCGAAACACCGTGTCCTGCAACTTTCCGACAAAAGCTCGCGAAAGTCCGTATAGTTGCCGAATGCATGGCAATCGCTCAACTGTTTCAGACATCACAGACGATGTGACAACAGCCTTCCAAAGAGAAGTCGTCCGGTGTGAGCGGATTGCCAGTCTCAATCAGCTTTGCTTGCGATTTGCCAGCCGCATAGGCGCAAAAGCGCTCGCTTATCATCACTTGCCAGCAATCGGTTCGCCAGATCCGATCGGCCTCAATGTCATATGCGTCGGTTTTCCAGCCGAACTTGTAAGCCACTTTGAAGACAATCGCTTGATACGGATCGAGCCGACCATCCACGAGATATTGTCAGGCGGGAAAGCGCGGTGGTGGGATGACACCGGGCCCCCGAAGAAAATGAGCAAAGCCGAACGCGAATACCTCGAGTATGCGGCAAGCAAGGTCGGTGTAGGGCTGCATCTTCCTGCTTACGGTCCGCGCGGGCGAGAAGGATACATATCAATTGGTTTTGGCGACCAAAAACCTGATTTCGATGATGAAGTGATGGGAGCTTTGCAGCTCTGCTGCCAACTCGCGCATCAGCACTATTGCCGGTTGTTGTATAAGCCCCTCGCGCCGCGTGTGCGCTTGTCACCGCGTGAGAGGGAAATCCTCTCCTGGGTCGCGGAAGGCAAGAGCAATGGCGTGATCGCAGAGATCCTGCAGATCTCAGAAACCAGCGTGATAACCTATCTGGAGCGCGCCTTCAGAAAGCTCGAAGTCGGCAACCGTGTGACAGCCGCAATGCGCGCATCAACGCTCGGCGAGCTCCGGCATATGTGAGGCTTCGCGGGTGGATTTGGTGTGCCTTGAACAGACGTCGGAATGGCCGCTTCCACTCCCAGAATGCGACGTTCGGCGATGGCTTGATGTGGGCCGATTGCTGTCAGGCTGCTTTTGGCCAATCACAGCTATAAACCAGACATTTTGCTTACGACCTATTTGCGGACACAAAAGGCCAATGAGCAGAATTACCCCCGCTTCTCGGTGTTGGCACCGAATCTAGCTCGCAATGAGCAATTTTCTTCCGCCCGTTAGGCATCGCCCAGATTGCTCTGCATTGCGGCCAAGGTGGACTTGAACGTTTCCAAGTCCTCGCCCTTTATTCCCGCAAGCAAGCGCGCATAGACCTGATCCGCTTCGACTCGCATCTGTGGGAGTAACTCGATTGCAGCGGGTCGCAGGTGCACCTGCCACACTCGGCGGTCGTTTTTGGCGCTGCGCCGTTCTACCAGGCCCAACTCTTCTAGTCGGTCAATAGCCTGTCCGATGCTTGCACGCTCCAGCTCCAGCTTCCCGGCCAGTTCGGTCTGGGTCATGCCGGGTGTGCGGTAGAGATAGGCCAATGCGCGCCACTGGGTGCGAGTGAGTCCAAACTGTTCGACTGAGGTATCGAAGGTTCGGCGCAATCGTCTTGTCAGCTCTTCCAAGAGAAAAACCAACCGGTCTTGATCGGTCAGGAATGCCGCCGCTTTTTCATCGGGATCGTGGTCGAGCTTTGTTGCCATGCAAGGCACCTTAACACAGCATCGGTTTAGATAAAGTCATTTACTGTAAAGCAATTTACAATATAGTGGCTTGCGATATGGAGATTTTGACCACCAGAATTGATGGAGCGGGAGGACTCTCCCTTGCCGCAGAGGCGGTTGGTGACGAGGGTGCGATGCCCATCCTGCTGGCACATGGCGGCGGGCAGACGCGCCGTGCGTGGAAGCGCGTGACAGGTGATCTGGCCAAAGCTGGCTACCGCGCAATTGCGATCGATATGCGCGGTCATGGCGACAGCGATTGGGCTGCGAGCGGAGCATACGATTTTCGAGACTTCGCTTCTGACCTCGTTGCAATCGCCTCGCAGATGGACCGCGCCCCAGCGCTAGTGGGTGCTTCTCTCGGTGGAATCGCCGGAATGATCGCCGAAGGGCATCTTGCGCCAGACAGCTTTGCATCAATGACTCTTGTCGACATCGCGCCGCGTATGGAACCGGGCGGTGTGATGCGTGTGGTCGGTTTCATGGAAGAGCACGTCGAGACTGGTTTTTCTTCGCCTGAAGAAGCGGCAGAAGTCATCGCGAGCTACATGCCGCATCGCCGTAAGCGCAGGGCTGGAGAAGGTCTACGGCGCTATTTGCGGCAGAAGGAAGACGGTCGTTACTATTGGCACTGGGACCCAGCCTTTATCCGCAATATCATGACCGCGAAGCGAAGCGATCCGGCTCATCAGGATCGGCAATTCGATGCGCTAAGCGATGCGGCCAGTCGACTCTCGCTGCCGCTGCATCTCATTCGTGGAGGATCGAGCGATCTAGTTTCCGAAGAGGCGGTGGCGCATTTGCGCGACCTAGTCCCGCACACCGAATATTCCGACATCGCAGACGCAACGCATATGGTCGTGGGTGACGCCAACGATGCCTTTTCGGCAGCGATCCTCGATTTCCTAACCCGCCATCATCCACCCCAAGGTGCTACAGCATGAGCAAGGAGCAGGGTCCAATCGATCGCGAACGCCTTGATGAGCTGTTGCGGATTGCTCCATTTCATCAATGGCTTGGCCTGACGGTAAAGTCGTGTTCGAGCGAGCAGATTGAGCTGGAAATGCCATGGCGCGAAGAGATCATCTCGAACCCGATGATCGGTTCAGTTCATGGCGGGGTGCTTGCTTCGCTGATTGACCTCACCGGGCTTTACACTTTGCTCTCGCAAGGCGTGACAGCGAAAGCGACCGCCGATCTTAGAGTTGACTATCATCGCCCGGCGACTTCTGGGCCGCTCACTGTGACCGGCCAAGTGGTCAAGGTCGGAAGGCAAATCTCAGTTGCCGAAAGCCGGATAGTTGGACCGGAAGGCAAACTGATCGCCAGCGGCAGGGGGGCCTACATATGTTAGCGCGCGCCACTCTAGCTGCTTTCTGTTTGGCTCTTGCCGCATGCTCCGGTGATGTGGCCGAAATCGAGGCCGACCAAGAAACGCAGTCTGGTCCGCGCAAAGTTCAGACATTGGCCGTCGAAACCGAATTGCTCGCCGACCCGGTGAAAGCATTCGGCACCATCGCGGCCAAGCAAAGCAGCTCGATCGGGGCGCTTGCAGAGGGGCCGGTTGAGCGCATTTTCGTGAAGGTCGGCGACAGGGTATCGCGCGGCCAACCGCTCTTTCGCATCCGTCAGGCTGACTACCAGCGGCGCGTGGCCGAAGCGCAGGCCGCCGTCGATCTCGCCAATGCCCAAGCGATCGAGGCAGAGCGGCGCTACGAACGGGTTATCGCGCTTGCACCTAAGGGTTTCGTATCAAAAGCGCAGGTCGATGCGGTCGAAACGGAACTTGCCGTTGCGCGAGCGCAAAAAACACAAGCTTTGGCGGCGCTCGGCACCGCGCAGCAAGCGTTGTCCGATACCATCACGCGAGCGCCATACGATGGCGTAGTTACAGCCAGGTTCGTCGATGAAGGGGTCTATCTCAACAACCGCTTTTCAATGGGAGGACAATCAGCGGCACTCCAATTGCAAGAACTCGGAACGGTTGCCGCCATCGTGAACGCGCCGCAGGAATATGTTGACGTCTTCCGGCGAAATATGCCCGCTCGTGTCTACATCGAAGGGTTCGATGAGCCGCTCGATAGCATTGTCTATATCATCAACGACCGGGTCGATCCCGAAAGCCGGATGGTCGAATTGCGGCTACCCATCGCCAATCCGAACTACCGCATAAGCTCCGGTCTGGCCGCGCGAGCCGAAATCGACGTGCCAACAGTGCAAGCTATCATTGTGCCACGCACTGCTATCCTCGGCGACAGCTCCGCTGCGCATGTCTTCGTGGTGGCCGATGGGAAAGCACAGCGCCAAGAAGTCACATTTGAGAGTCTCGATCTCGACCGCATTCGCATTCGAACGGGGCTGGAGCCGGGTGATGAGCTTGTCCTCGATCCGGGAGCTTCCTTACGAGACGGCGAGCTGGTAGAACCTCGCCAAACCGGCGACCTGAACTGATATGTGGCTCGCGGACGTATCGATCCGACGCCCGGTCTTTGCAACGATGCTTATCGCATCGCTCGTTGTGCTGGGGCTCGTCTCATTTAATCGGCTTGGCGTTGACCTTTTTCCAGAAGTTGAATTTCCCTATGTTTCTGTGACCACCACATTGCCCGGTGCATCACCCGGTACGGTAGAAACCGAAGTCACCGACATCGTTGAAGAACAGCTCAATACAATCGCTGGGCTTCGTCAGATGCGCTCGATCAGCGCCGACGGTGTCAGCATCGTCAATCTCGAATTCGAGCTGGAGGAAGATGCCGATCTAAAGGCACAGGAAGTGCGCGACAAGATGTCGCGGCTGGGAGCCGATCTGCCCACAGATTCCGAGCCGTCCGTGATCGAGAAGGTCGATCCCGATGCCGCGCCAATCCTCTCGGTCCTTCTATCGGGTGAAATGCCTATCCGCGACCTAACCACTTTCGCGGACGAAGAGGTGAAAGAACGTTTGCAGCGCGTTGCCGGGGTAGGCTCGGTTGAGCTCATCGGAGGGCGCGAGCGTGAAATGCGTATCTGGCTCGATGCGCCTGCGATGCGCGCACGCGGGGTCACAGCGGATGACGTGCTTGGCGCAATCCAGCGCGAGAATGCCGAGCTGCCCGGAGGGCGCCTCGTCACGGAAGGACGCACGCGCCAATTCGGTATCCGGACCCTCGCCGAAGCGCAAAGCGCGGCAGAATTCGCGGCAATTCCGATCGCTTATCGGCCCAATGGACAGACCGTACGGATCGGCGACGTCGGACGGGTTGAGGACTCGATTGAAGACGAGACCAGCTATGCACAACTCGATGGTGAACCAGGCGTTGTCCTCGAAGTGCGTAAGCAGAGCGGCGAGAATACCGTTGCGGTAGCAGAGCAAATCCGTGCAGAGATCGAGACCCTTCGTGAGACGGCTCCCAAAGGCGTCAATTTCGTCATCGCGCGTGATACTTCGCGCTTCATCGAACAAGCCATCGGTGACGTGCTGTTCGACCTTTTCATTGCTGTGGTGCTCGTGGTCGCGGTGACCTTTCTTTTCCTTCTCAGCTGGCGCGCGACCATAATCGTGTTGCTGGCCATCCCCACCTCGATTATCGCAACTTTCGTAGCCTTTGCTGCATTCGACTTTACCATCAACATGGTCACTTTGTTGGCGCTTACGGTCGCCATCGGCCTGCTGGTGGATGACGCCATTGTCGTAGTCGAAGCGGTTCAAAACGATGTGGATGAAGGTGCAGAGGCAGCCGAAGCTGCCCATGCGGCTACCAAACGGGTGGCGTTGGCCGTGCTGGCAGGGACTTTTGCGACGCTGGCGGTGTTCGTGCCGATCGCCTTCATGGAAGGGATCGTGGGCCGTTTCTTCTTCCAGTATGGCTTGGCTATCGTATTCTCGGTCAGCGTTTCGATGCTGGTCGCCTTCACTCTCACGCCTGCTCTATCGGCACGGTTGCTGCGTCCCGAACATGCAGATAGTGGCAGGTTCGCACGTATTGAACAGTTTCATGTCGGGATGCGCAAACGCTATGAAAGGTTAGTGTCATGGGCGATCCGCCGCCATTACCTCGTGCTTGGCGGAGCGCTTGCTAGCGTGTTCTTGGGTGGTTTTTTCGCTGCGCTTGTCCCCAGCACATTCATGTCCACTACGGATCGGTCGGAATTTCTCGCGACGGTTAAGCTCCCGCTCGATACCGGGGTCGCTGCGGCGAGAGATGCTGCGCAACAGGTCGATACGGCCTTGCGCGAAAATCCGGAGGTCGAGCTTGTTTTCGTAAGCGCAGGCAGCGGGACCAATCCAAAGGTCAATGAACTCGATGTCTATGTCGGCTTGACGCACAAGCGCACCCGGGAGGCAACGCAAAACGACGTGATGACTTTCGCGCGCGAGGCGATGCTCCACAATGTTCCGACAGCTCGGGAAGTGTCGGTGGCGGAAGTTCCCTGGGTATCAGGCGCCGGGGTTGGGCAGACAGCGATTGAACTGATCATTACCGGGGCGGATACCGCGCAAATCAACGAATACGCGCAATTGATCGAAGGCGAATTGGCCGCGCGGTCCGATTTCGTCGACGTGCGTTCAACTTATGAGGGCGGCAGACCCGAGCTGCAAATTGTGCTCGACCGAGAGCGCGCAGCAGATATTGGTATCTCGGCGCGCAGCTTGGCCGCCGCTTCGCTTACGCTTGTCGGTGGGAGCGATGCCGGAACCTTCGAGGCGGATGGGCGCCGCTATGACGTTCGTGTTCGAATGGAGGAAAGCGGGCGGCAAGAATTGAGCGATATCGAGGCCATACCGCTCAGAACTGGGCAGGGCACGCTGGTCGATCTGGCCGCGATTGCCGATATAGATGTTGCGCTGAGCGCTGCTGAAATCCAACGTATTGATCGCTCCCGCCAGATTTCAGTGCTCGCAAATACGGCACCGGGTGTGCCGTTGAGCGTTGCGGTATCCGATGCGGAAGACCTACTGGCCGCCAGACCAGCGCCAGCAGATCTAACAACGCAAATGGAAGGCACTGCTCGCAGGCTCGCCGAAACCAGCGAGGCGATTATCTTTGCCTTCGCATTGGCGATCGTCGCGCTCTACATTGTCCTTGCGAGCCAGTTCAACAGCTTCGGGCAACCCATTATCATCATGCTAACAGCGCCATTATCCTTTTCCGGCGCCTATTTCGTGATGTGGGCGGCGGGACAGGAGATGAGCCTGTTCGCCCAGATCGGCATGATCGCGCTTATGGGGATAGTCATGAAAAACGGCATTCTGCTTGTCGATCTTGCCAACCAATACCGACAGGCGGGTAAAGACGCGGCCACGGCCATGCGCGATGCCGCGCCGGAACGCTTGCGACCTGTACTCATGACAGCATTGGCTGCCGTCTTCGGGCTGATGCCCGTTGCATTGGCCCAGTCAGATGCAGCCGAGTGGAGAAACGCAATGGGTTTCATCATTATCGGCGGTCTCACAACGTCAACGTTCCTCACGCTATTGGTGATACCCGCAGCTTATGCGGCAGCCTCTGACTTACGAAGCGTCGTGAACAGTTTTCGATCCTCGTTCGTGCGTCGACCATCCTAATACGGAGTGTTGGATTAGTAATTGCCAATTCTTGTCATGAGCGCGCGGTCGAACAGGTTCTGTCCGCTTTCAGGGCGAGCAGAATGTCCATCAAATGGCCGACATTAGGGCGCAAAGCTGACCCGCTCTCTGGCGATTGAAAGCAAGACGCAATTTCTTTCGCGTCTCATAGCATCCCAAAGCATCCGAAGTGGTCTCCATGCATAGATGGAACGACATTTGATCTCTTTTTGTTCTTTCCTACACCCTTGCGATTCGCATAGTTTGCCTCACGTCACCTAAGCCAAGGGTGGCGCTGAGTTGAATATCTGATCGCAAGGTCCGCAACAGCAATTTGAGAACCAACCCAACGTCGCAGGGGAGTGCGGCGACGGTGACAGACCCTTCAAGAAAAGGAATCTGTCATGTCGAATATCGAACTACTAACTTGCCATGAGGTCATGCGCCTTACCGGTATCCGCAGCCGAACCACAATTTGGAGACGCATTCGCAAGGGTGCCTTTCCTCATCCGATAGACATTGGCGGTGGACGTATCCGCTGGCGGTCGACAGATATCGATGACTGGATCGAGGCCCTACCTCTGCGCCGCTATTGACCCCGCTAATGCGGGCAATGGTCCGCAGAAAGATACTCCCAAATGTCTATCCGATCATGGATCAAAACGGCCTTGCTGAACCAGGGCTGGATTATCGCCCGCGTTCCCATTGATGACAAGGAGCGCACTGCCCAACTCGTCGAATTGCTTGTTGAAGACAATGCTGATGGGCGCTCCCGGCGGCATACACTAAGGCCTTGGCTCTGGTATGAGCGTCCCGTTCTAGATCGGTTTGAGGGCCACGAGTGCGGCCTCACAGTCGAAGGCCCAATCTACCAAAGCAGAGATGGAACCGGATATCCGCTTGGTAGCCAGCTTCGCACCGAATTCGGGTGGCTGGACCTCACGCCAGAAGAAACCAACAAACTCGCAGATGACGTTCGATCAGCGATCGACTTGGTGTTGCATCGCTGGTTTGCACGGCCTGATATGGCAGAGCGCAGGTTGCCCTCGCGTCAATCCCGCCAGCGCTATTTTGATGATCATCTCGCCCGCAATCTGATCCAGTCTGCGACGCCTCCAACCGCAAGTCAGGAGGATGAGCGTCATGGCCAATAACCTCATAAAGACAGGAGAAGGAGGGGGCCATGATGCTACGCATCGAGCCCAGAAAGTGGATACACACCCCACGCACGGGTGCATCGAGGATTTCTGCGGGTTTGGTGAGATGCTGATAGCATCTCGCGACGACAGCCTTTTGCAAATCTGCGCAATTCCGTCATTTTTTGCGATGGCGGATAGCATCGCCGCCGGAGCGAAGCGATGAGCGCGCGGGCGCAAACGGTGCGCCTCAACCCGTCACAACACCGCTTGCTTGCTGACTTTGCAAAGCGGCGTGGCCTGTCCCAATATGCTATGCTCGCAAGAGTGGTGGAAGCGGGCTTGCTTTCGTTGCCGCACGGCACCGACAAAGAGACCGATCTGGCTGAGCTGGCAGGCGAGATCGGTTCAATATCGGAACGCCTCGCAGAAACCGAGAGGGTGCTTGACAGGGCTCTGTTCACCTCCTGCGCAGCCTATGCTTATGCGCGCAATGCAGCGCTTGGTAAGAAGCAGTCTGATGAGGCCATTGCCGCCGAAGCGCGGGCCGCTTTTGAGCGGCAACGCTCCCTTGCGCTGGAGCCAAAGCCATGAGCTTTGGGACCGACTTCGTTACCCGCGCCCATGCCCTTTGGCGGGTGCGCATGGCGCAATGGCAACAGCGCTTTGGCTTCTTTGCAAAGCTAATTCTCATCTCATCTTTGGCCGGGGCAATAGTTGTGCCTCAGCTAAGTCTGATGCCCGAAGAGCTTACCGTTGCCGCCCAATATGTGGGAGCAAGCCTACTTGGCGTGATCGGCGATGTCGCCGGCAAAGACATGATGATGAAGGTGTCGATGGACGGCCAAAGCTGGATCGTGTCCGCATCGGCTTTCGCCAATGAGCCGCTGGTTGCTGCGACCTTTAACAAGGCAATGAAACTGGTCATGGGCGGCGCGTTTGCGGGGCTCGGTATTGGGGTTCTGGCGTCCCACTTTATTAAGCGCACTATGTCCCAGCAAGGCGAGGATACGCTGGCCGACCGCGTGATCGGCGGAACCCGTCTGGCTGCACAAGAGGATGTCGCTGCGCAAACCACTTTGCTTAGTGGGAAAGACGCTTTGAGTGTGGGGCCAGTGCCCATACCGGGCCGCATGGAGACCCGCCACTTTGCCTTTCTGGGCACGACCGGAAGCGGGAAGACGACTGTCCTTCGCCAAATGCTTGATGGGATCGAAGCGCGCGGTGAGGCAGCTCTTGTTTATGACACGAGTGGAGAGTTCATAGCGCATTATTACAATCCCGCGCGCGGCGACATTATCCTCAATCCGTTCGATGCGCGCTGTACCTATTGGTCTCCTTTTGATGAGATCTCGCACCCGGCTGATGCAGACCGTATCGCGCGTCAGTTGGTCGCAGAAACGGGCAGCGAGGATGATGATGTCTGGCTTGAGACGAGCCGTATTCTCGTCGCCAATATGATGCGCTCCTTGTGGGCGGAAAAGAACTGCAGCCTTGAAGCATTGCTCGAAGCCTTGCAGGTTAAAAGCAAAGAGCAGTTGAAGGAATGGCTCGGCCACACATCGTCAGCCCGCACCTTTGCTGACGACGCAGATCGGGCCACGGGCAGCGTGCTCTTTATGCTCGCTAAGGCTGCAAACCTTATCCAGTTTTTGAAGATCAAGCAGGACGAGGGCGATCCTTTTGCCTTCCGCGAATTCATCGTCGATCTGGACAAATGCAAGGGCGCAAAGCCCTGGATCTTTGTGCCGCGCAAAGAGGATTACTTCGAGGCTTCCAAGCCGCTTATGGCCTGCTGGCTCGAATGCGCCGCCAGCGCGGTGCTCGGGCTTTCGCCCTCCTCTGAGCGGCGTATTTGGTTTGTGCTCGACGAGCTGGCTGATCTTCCACGCGTTGAGAACTTGGCTCGGCTTCTACCCGAAGGGCGTAAGTTTGGTGCAGCCATCGTGCTCACATTTCAGGCCCTCGGACAAATGCGCAATCGCTACGGCGCGAACATCGCAGAGGCTATGCTCGCCTGCTGCAACACCAAGCTCTTCTTGCAAACGGTCGATCAGGAAACGCGCAAATGGGCAAGCGAAACCATCGGCCAGTGCGAGATTGAAATGCGCGTTGCAACCGATACGCTGGCGATTAACACTCAGGGCCCGCGAACAACCATGGCAACGCAGCGCCAGTTTCGTGCAGCGGTGCTCGAAAGTGACCTGCGGCTTAGCCCCTACAAAGGCTATTTGCTGCTGCCAGACGGGCTTCCGGTTACCAAGATCAGTCTCACCGCTGACCACATCACGCAGCGCGGCGAAGCGCGCCAGCCTGCCTACATCCCTGGTGATCCTGCGGACACGCTTTGGAGCAAGGTGAGTGAGATCGCCAAAGGCTCTCAGCTCGGCGAGGGAGACGCTGAGAGCGAGAATGGGCGCACTAATCAGCAAGGGCCGGTTTAATGGTCGCCACTGTCTCTGCCCTGTCAAGCGCAGCTCAGGCTGCGAGCTATTATGAGGCCGACGACTACTATGCCGAAGGCGGCACGGCTCCCTCAGAGTGGTTTGGTGAGGCGGCTGAGAAACTTGGCCTGTCGGGAGAGGTGGATCGCGAGCACTTCGGCGAATTACTCGAGGGGCAGATCGCGGGCAAGCAGCTGGGCACTGTGCGCGAAGGCAAGGTCGAGCACCGGCCAGGCTGGGACATTACCTTTTCGGCTCCCAAGTCGGTTTCGATCATGGCTGAGGTTGCTGGAGACAAGCGGCTGATCAAAGCGCATGGGGAAGCGGTAAAGACGGCGCTTGCCCATGTTGAAAAACACATGGCGGCAACGCGGGTCAGACAAGGCGGCGTGGTCGAGCGCGAGGCAACTGGCAATCTTGCAATCGCCACTTTCCGTCATGCGACGAGCCGGTCACAAGACCCCCAGCTCCATACCCACGGGGTGATCCTCAACGCGGCCCAGGACAAGGATGACAATTGGCGCAGTCTTGAGCCGCGTGCCTTCTATCAGCTGCAAAAGGAGATCGGCGCGATTTACCGACAGGAGCTTGCGCATGGCGTTGCGGCGCTGGGTTATCGAATAGAGGCTGGGAAAGATGCGCTGTTCGAGATTGCTGATGTTCCGGAAAAGGCCATCGAAATGCTCAGTCAACGCACGGCAGCGATAGATGCCCGGCTTGCCGAGCGCGGCACGAGCCGTGAGGAAGCCAGCGCAGCCGAAAAGCAGATTGCCGCGCTCGATACGCGTGAGGCCAAGACCCATGCCGATCATAGCACCTTGCGCGCAGACTGGCGGGCGAGTGCGGATGCCAACGGGTTCGATAAGGCAGCACGAGACAGGCTGATCGGTGAAGCGAAAGAACTGGCCAAGGGCAACGAAGCTACCGTCAGTCCGGAATTGCTGGCGAGGCAGGCGGTAGCCTGGGCAGCGGCCAAGTTGGCTGAACGCGAAGCCGTGTTTTCAGCCAGCACGCTGGCTCGTGAGACCGGGGACTTTGCCTTTGGTAAAGTGGGGCACGACGCAATCAGCGCAGCGATTGTCGAGGCCGGAGAACGCGGCGAGCTCGTCCCGCGCACCTTCCTCGATCGGCGCGGCGCGGAGTTTGCCGGGTTCACGACGCCTCAGGCCATCGAGACAGAGCGTACGATGTTGCGGCTCGCAGAAGCAGGGCGCGGCATGGCGCCATCGCTGACCAGTCCGGTGGCAGCAGCGCGGACCATCGAACGAGCCGCGCGCCAATCAGCGCGCTCCGGCTATGCCTGGACCGACGACCAGAAGCGGGCGACCACAGACCTGCTAACCTCGCGGGATCGCATCACCGCTGTTCAAGGCTACGCCGGGACTGCCAAAACCACGACCGTGCTTGCGACCTATGCCCGTGAGGCCAAGAAGCACAAACTGGAGCTAACTGCACTTGCGCCGACTGCATCGGCAGCCACTGTGCTGGGTGACGCCCTAAGTCTGCGCGGTGACACCGTGGCGCGGCATTTACTCGCACCCGAACGAAAGGGCGCGGGTAAGGACGCTGTATGGATCGTCGATGAAGCCTCGATGCTATCGGCCAACGATATGGCGAAACTCATGACCCGCGCCGATAAAGCTGGAGCAAGGTTGGTTCTGGTCGGTGACGTCAAGCAGCTGGGATCGGTGGGTGCAGGTGCCGCCTTCGCTCAGTTGCAGCAGGCTGGCATGGCGACCGCGAAACTTGCAGAGGTCGTTAGGCAGACCAATACCGGGACCCGTGAAGCTGTCATGGCTTCAATTGAAGGCCATGCCGGTAAGGCTCTCGCGGCGCTGGAAAATGGCGGTGGGAAAGTCATTGAAGCCGCATCAGCAGATGAACGCCTTGGCATGATGGCCGAGCAGTATCTCACCTTATCGCCAGAAGAACGTGCGCGAACACTGATGATTGAGCCATCACGCGCAGGACGCGATAAGCTCACCGACCTGATCCGCGCTCAGCTTGCCAAGCGCGGTGAACTATCGCCAGATGCCGTCCGCTTTGACGCACTTCAGGCAAAAGGCTTTACCCGTGCCGAGGCCCGTGAGGCTGCAAGCTATGATGTCGGCGATGTCGTCCGGTTCACCCGCGATTATTCTGCCAAAGGTCTGCGTCGAGGCGAGAGCTTCACGATTGCATCTGTTGATCCTGAGCGCGGGCGGGTTGACTTGGAAGGCAGCGATGGACGCGCGATTGATTGGCGTCCTCGACAATGGGGTGCTGGCAAAGCCGAGGTCTTCGAGCGCAAGTCTATGGAATTGCGCACTGGAGATCAGGTCCAATTCACTCGCAACGATCGCGAGGCTGGACGGGTCAATGGACTTAGCGGCACCGTTACCCGGATCGACCCGCAGCGAGGTCAGGCAACTTTGAAGCTGGCGAACGGACGTGAGCAAAAACTCGATCTCTCCGATCCTCGCGACACCCATCTGCGCCATGCCTATGTCCAGACGGCCCACGCTGCCCAAGGCCAGACTGCAAGCCGCGTCCTGATCCATGCCGACAGCCGTTCCACGAATTTGGTCGACCAGAAAATGCTCTATGTCGCGCTCTCGCGCGCCAAAACCCAGGCAGTGATTGTCACAGACGATAAGGCGAAGCTCGTCCGCGCGATCTACGAACGTGCAGGTGAGAAGCAGATGGCGATGGCACCGAGCACTCCTGAGGCCAGCAAATCCAAGGCGATAGGAGCTGGTTTGGGGTGACTAAATAGCTCTTGGCACTGCCAAGCCATGGCGTCCTTCGTCCTCCCGATGGAATGAACTGCTCCCTTTCGACAGGCCGAGCCTGATGGGATCAACAGCCTGCCCGCTCCATTCGGGCTGAAGCCCTCCCGTGTTGGCTGTGCCGCGTAACCGCTGACCCACCTGGCCAATCCGGCCCGTCCCTTTGTCCGCGTTCCTAACGATTGGACGAAGGATTTTCAACATGGCTCACACCAAGACCAACAGCATTTACGACACCATCACCAACCAGATCATCGCAGCTCTAGAACATGGCACCGAGAAATTTTCGCTCCCTTGGCATCGCAGCACTGCGCCGCTCTCACGACCGGTGAACGCCGTGAGCAAAAACGCCTATCGCGGCGTCAACGTCCTCGCCCTTTGGGCCAGCGCCGAGGCGCAAGACTTCGGCCATGGCCTCTGGGCAACCTATCGCCAGTGGCAGTCACTTGGAGCACAAGTCCGAAAAGGCGAGAAGGCCTCACCGATCGTGTTCTACAAGGTTCTGGACAAGAGCGAGGAAGAAAAGACCGAGGAAGACGAGAGCCCTGGCCGCATTTTCGCGCGGGCCTCTCACGTGTTCAACGTCAGCCAGGTCGAAGGATATGAGATCCCTGAAACGCCGGAAGGTGAAGAGTTTGACCCCATCCCACAAGCGCAGGCCTTTGTCGAAAGAACGGGTGCAAGTGTGCGCATCCAAGGTGAAAGCGCTCACTACACCCCTTCGACCGATACGATCACCATGCCCGACCGCGAGCGGTTCTTTACCACCTCCAGCCGAAGCGCGGGCGAGAATTGGTACGCGACCTTGCTCCACGAGCTTGTCCATTGGTCTGGCGCAGACCACCGGCTCGCTCGCAATTTTGGCAAGCGGTTTGGTGACGAGGCCTATGCTATGGAGGAACTGGTCGCTGAGCTTGGTTCAGCATTCCTCTGCGGTGATCTTGGCCTTTCCACAAGCCCACGTCCGGATCATGCCAGCTATCTCGCCAGTTGGCTCAAGGTGCTCAAGGCCGACAACCGTGCGATCTTTACCGCTGCAAGCGCAGCGACAAAGGCAGCCGACTACTTACAATCGGCAAAGCAAAGCGGGAGTTGAACCCATATTGCAATTGCCGCGTAGTCTGTCTTTTGACTACAAGGACTTGATGACTGCCTCCGAAGAACAAATCGAACAATTCATTGCCGATTGGCGCGAAACGGGCGGCAGCGAACTCGCCAACACCCAACTGTTTATCAATGGCCTGACTCAACTTCTCGGCGTCGATACGCCTCGCGGGGCAAAGGCGGACGACACGACCAATGATTATGTGTTCGAGCGGCGAGTGTTCCAAGACAATGGCGATGGAACCCAAAGCTTTGGCCGGATAGATTGCTACAAGCGCGATTGTTTCGTTCTTGAGGCCAAACAAGGCAGCGAAGCGGACCGCGCCGCCGCTGAAGGCGGTGATGAAGATCTCGATCTTTTCGGTCAAACGGCCAAGGCCCGCGTTGCGCGAGGCACAGCGCGTCGGGGTACGCCGTCTTGGGCAAAGGCGATGCAAGAGGCCAAGGGGCAGGCCGAACGCTACGCCAAAGCGCTGCCTACGGAGCATGGCTGGCCGCCTTTCCTGCTCGTCACGGACATCGGCTATTGCATAGAGGTCTACGCCGATTTCACCGGCACTGGCAAAGCCTATTCCCAATTCCCCGACCGCGCCGGTTATCGCATCATGTTGGAGGATTTGCGCGAGGAGGAAGTGCGCGAGCGCCTCGCCAGCATTTGGACCGATCCGCAAAGCCTCGACCCTGCTTCGCGTTCCGCAGTGGTCACGCGAGAGATTGCCGATCTCTTGGCAACCCTCTCTAAGCGTTTAGAGCGCAATCACGATGCTGAAACAGTTAGCGGATTTCTGATGCGCGTTCTGTTCACCATGTTCGCAGAAGACACCGAAGTCCTTCTGCCAAAAGACAGCTTCAAGAACCTCCTTGCCGCGCATCAAGACAATCTCGACAATCTGCCTATGTCGCTAACAGCCCTGTGGAAGGCCATGGATTCTGGCGAGTTTTCACCTGCGCTCGCATTGCAGGTGCGCAAGTTCAACGGATACCTTTTCAAGAATACCGAAGCATTGCCCCTGGATGCCGAAGAGCTTCGGGTCCTCATTGAGGCTGCAAACAAAGATTGGACCGAGGTTGAACCGGCGATTTTCGGCACTTTGCTTGAACGCGCACTCAACTCCAAAGAGCGGGCTAAGCTTGGCGCGCATTACACGCCGCGCGCCTATGTTGAGCGGCTGATTGGCCCCACCATTATGGAGCCGTTGCGCGCTGACTGGAATGGGGTTCGCGCTGCTGCGTCCGAGCTTATCGGCGCAGAGAAAGCGGCGGAGGCCAAAGAGCTGGTTGAGGGGTTCCACGCGACACTCGCCCAGACCCGTGTGCTGGACCCGGCATGCGGAACTGGCAACTTCCTTTACGTTGCCATGGCCCGGATGAAGGAGCTGGAAGGCGAAGTGCTCGATCTGCTCGTCGAACTTGGCGATGATCAATATGTGGCAGAGATCACTGGTCACACGATCACACCTGAGAACTTCCTCGGGATTGAGATTAACCCGCGTGCCGCCGCTATTGCTCAGCTGGTTTTGTGGATTGGCTACCTACAATGGCATTTCCGCGTGAACGGCAAAGATCGTGCTCCGCCAGAACCAATCCTGAGAGACATTCGAACGATCGAGAACCGCGATGCGCTTATCGATTATGATGACCGCGTGCTGGAGCGTGATGAGCAGGGAAATGCGCTCACCCGCTGGGATGGTGAGACGATGAAACTCCATCCCGTCACGGGCGAGAAGGTGCCGGATGAAAGCGCACAGGTCGAGGTTTATCGCTATGTGAAACCGCGCGGAGCGACTTGGCCAAAGGCGGATTTTATCGTCGGGAACCCACCATTCATTGGCGGCAAAGACGTGCGCGAACGATTGGGCGATGGCTATTTCGATGCACTGTTCACCACAACCGATATGCCCGAAAGCGCAGACTTTGTGATGCATTGGTGGGACAAGGCCGCAATGGCGACGCGAAAGGCAGGCACGCGCCGGTTTGGCTTCGTCACTACCAATTCTATCACGCAGGTCTTCAGCCGCCGCGTGATGGCAAAGCATCTTGCCGCCAAGGATCGCGTTAGCCTGCATTTCGCCATTCCCAATCACCCTTGGGTTGATGAGAAGGACGGTGCCGCCGTCCGGATAGCCATGACCGTAGCAGCCAAAGGCAAGGCAGGGGGGCGCTTGCTAAAGGTTGCCGATGAGCGCGGCGCACCGGATCATATCGTTTACACTGAGAGCGCTGGCATGATCGGCCCAGATTTGCGCGTGGGTGCAGATGTGACGTCCACAGTTCCGCTGAAGGCGAATAATGAACTGTGCTCACCCGGTGTGAAGCTCCATGGCAACGGATTTATCGTAACGTCTGAGGAAGCGGCAGCTCTCAATGCTCCTGCGAAGCCACAAACCATCCGCACTGGCGTCAAGGACGGCGATGCGGTGATCTTTGATTATCGCAATGGCCGCGACCTTGCCTCGCGTCCGCGCGGGGTGAAGGTGATCGACCTTTATGGCCTTACCGAAGCGCAGGTGCGTGAACACCATCCGGCGGTGTATCAACGTGTTGTCTCAAACGTGAAACCCCACCGCGATCAGAACAATAGAGCTAGCTATCGTGAAAATTGGTGGCTGTTTGGAGAGCAACGATCAGAACTGCGAAAAGCGCTGCGGGGAGTGAACCGCTACATCGCTACAATCGAAACCGCCAAACACCGCGCTTTCCAGTTCCTGCCGATGACGATTCTGCCCGACAATATGTTGGTCTGCATTGCGCTCGACGACGCATTCCACCTTGGCGTGCTTTCGAGCCGGTTCCATGTGCCATGGGCCTTGGCCAGCGGTGGTAGACTCGGCATGGGGGATGATCCGCGTTACAGCAAAACCCGTTGCTTTGACCCCTTCCCCTTCCCTGCAGACGTACCCGAACCCCTGAAAAGCAAAATTCGCACAGAAGCCGAAGCGCTTGATGCACTGCGCAAGCGGGTGCTAGCCGAACATGGGGACCTGACCCTCACCAAGCTATACAATGTGCTCGAAGCCTTGCGCGCCAATGACGGCAAGGGCCGCGCGCTGACCGATGATGAACGCGACATCCATGATCGCGGCCTTGTCACTTTGATCCGCCAGCATCACGATACAATCGACTGCCAAGTCGCCGAGGCATATGGCTGGCCCGCCGACCTTTCCGATGAAGAGATCCTCACCCGTCTGGTCGCGCTCAATAAAGAGCGTGCAGCTGAAGAGGCCAAAGGCTTAATCCGTTGGCTGCGCCCGGACTATCAGGCCCCCGACTATCAGGCACCGGTTTCGCAAACGCTTGACCTTGGCGAAGCCTCCGCTCCCGTGCCCGATAATGTCGTGCCGTGGCCCAAAAAGCTGCCCGAACAAGTCAGCGCCGTCGCCGCTGTCCTTTCTTCATCAACAGTACCGCTCGCCCCGCAAGATGTCGCCCGAACCTTCAAAGGCAAACGCGCCACCACCGTGCGCCCAATCCTCGACTCGCTTACTGCTATCGGCCAGGCAAGACGTTTGAAAGATGGGCGATACGCGGCGTAACGAAAGGCGGCGGCTGAGCGGCAAGCCCGTCCATGGGCGTCTTATACGTTACTTGATGCCGCCCCATAACTTGTAGTCAGCCCAGTCGTTTGGGAAGCCCATCATTTGTGGGTCGCCAAAGGGCATTTCACCAACCAGCCTCTGCAAGCGTTCGCGCCACGTGTTGCCCAGTTCTGCGCGGTCCAGACAGTGCTGGATCATCGCCAGCGTGTTGTAGATCTTTTTCGGCGCGCCACGGTTCAAAGCCGTTGCCAAGTCCGGTGGCGATTTCTTCGGAAGTTTGAGTGAAACGTCGAGAGTTCTGTTCCACAACCGCCCGTGATGGGCGCAGATGTTCCGGACAATCGCCAACTGGTGGAGGAACGTCACGAAGATCACTTCGTCGAGATCAAAGGGATCCGCGACTTTTTGCCGGAGGCTCGGCTCCTTGAGCGCCGCATACCATTGCGACAACAGTCCGAACGATAGCAGTTCCGATGACATCCAAACCGGTGGCCTAGCCGGACCAGAATATTCTCGTTTGTAGTGACGGACAAACGTGTCTTTTGATCGGGCAACTTCCTTATCAAGTCGAGCGCAGTTGCGATTGAACTTGTTCTGATCGGCATAGATCGCTTGATTGAGGTAGGAGAAGCCATCTCCCAGCATCGCCATCTCGTATGCCCAAGCACCACGAGCCGCCACTTCAACCCGCTCGACTGCGTCGAGAACGAGCAGGCGCAATTTGCGATCGAATTCGTAGAGCTCGAGTACGGTCTGGAAGTTGGTGCCTGTCTGGAATCTCGGACCAGCTTGGCCCTTTGGATGCTCGAACGGAAGCCAGTAGGCGCTTAGCCTGTAGTAGCTGATGTGCTGCAAACAGTGTTCTGCAATGGCATGATCGTCGATCACCATGCCATTTGCTTCAAGCTTGGCTATTTGATCAGCCAACGAAAGTGAGGGCTTGTTGTAGAGAGGCTTAGGCGGCATCAATCGGGCCTCCTGCCATACGGATTTTGGGCAAAAATGACCCGCCTGGTGCGCATCGTTGAGAGGCGTGGCGGGTTCTGTTAGCCAATTGATATGCGCGAGAGGTGAAAAAGTCAATCAGAAGTTGACCTTCGGTCCAATGCAGCCGAGCGTGGCTTTCCGCATTCGGGTGCGCTGGATCACATGCCGATCCCGATGCTCCAAATTCATTCAAATCGTAATATTCACTGCGCAGCGAATATCGCTCCAAGACCGTCAGCATCAGTTCGCGGCCACGATCTTGAGGTGCGGTCTGGGCTTGTCGAGGACCTCGACAGCTTCGCGTCGGTGCTCTGGAGCCAAGTGAGCATAGCGCAAAGTCATGCTGTAATCGCTGTGGCCAAGCAGTTCGCGGATGGTGTTGAGGTCTACCGCACCCATGGCAAGGCGTGAGGCGAAGTGATGGCGCATGTCGTGCCAACGAAAGTCCACGATCTTCGCATCAGTGAGCAACTTCTTCCACGATGAGTTGACGTTGTCGAAGCGCGCGCCGTCTTCGCTTTCGAACACACGGCTGTTGCCGAGCTCGCATTGAGAGCGCCAGGATTTAAGAGTCTCATAGGCCTCTGCGTTGAGCGGGATATGTCGTGTCTTGCGCGACTTCGCAGTCTCCGCCGACACAGTGACGATCTGCCGGTCAAAATTCACATGCGACCATTTGAGGTCGAACAGTTCACCGCGCCGCATACCCGTATTGAGCGATAGAAGGACCATCGGCATCAGGTGATCGGTGAACGGAACGGCGCGCAAGCTGGGCAATAGCTCTCGGTCACGTTCAAGCCGCCACTGGTTGGCTGTGTCGCGCTCGCTGCGCATTCTGTCTTCGCGCGTCTTGAGTTGGGCGCGCAGACGATATTCTTCGGCTTCGTCCAGGTATCGAACACGGACTTCCTTGTTCTCGCGCGCCTTCTTGACCTTGGCGATCGGGTTCACTGCAATCAGTTCCCATTCGACAGCCCGGTTGAGCGCCGCCTTGATCGCCGTGATGTCGCGATTGACCGTGTTGGGCTTGACGCCGTCTTTCATGCGCTGGGCGCGCCAGCGCTCCATATCGAGTGGCGAGATGGTCGCCATCGGCATCTTGAGAAACTTCTTGAAGGCAACCTTGAGGCGTTTGAGAGTGGCCTCTGCAGTTTTCTGGTGAACCCGCGCCCAGTCAGCGTAATGTTCGTCAATGAACTCGCCGAAAGTCGAAACCTGTTTGCGCTTCTGGCGCTCGATGCGCGGATCGACACCTGCCCAGTAAGGGCCAAGTGCACTCTTTGATGCCTCGACTGCTTGGGCGTATCCCATGCTGGTCAAGCGACCGAGCCGGATGCGCTTTCCGCGCTCGAATTCGAGATACCATGCCTTTACGCCGGAGGGCTGGACCCGCAGCAGAAGTCCACTGAATTTAGGGTCGCGCAATTCATAAGGCTTCGCCTTTGCGGCTGCTTTTAATGCTACAGAATTGTTTAGCGCGGGATGCATTGCGATCTATCCTTCGATCACAAAGTAGCGAATCCGTAAGTGAAATGTAAGTGCAGGAGGGGTGAACGCAGTGCAACAAATGCGAACGATTCGCAACTTTGTAATACCAAAATAAAGCAATAAAAATAATTATTTATGGTTCATTTGCGTTCTGCTGCGTTGCAACAAAATGCACCATTTTTACAGCTCCGAAGGCAGAGGCCAGAGGTTCGAATCCTCTCGGGTGCGCCATTTTGGTGTGGTGCTTTGAGATCTCAGATCTCGGCGCGTGCCACACTCCACACGCTTCTCACAAAGCAGCCTTCACTCGCACGCACCCTCACAAGTCCCGCAATTACGCCGCTTTCCTGAATGAGAGCAGCCGACCGCCGCGCTGTTTGATCGATTTGGACAGCCAGCCGCCTTTTTGCCGTGAGGTGATTTCTTTCAGCTCTGCTGCGGCGCGTTGCAGGGACACCTGCTCCGCGATCAGCGCCTTGTAGATTTTGTCAGAGGTACGGCGGCGGCGCACGGCATCGCTCGGGTCGATAAAGCCCTCCGCCATATTGATCAGGCGATCAGCGGCATCTTTAAGGGCGCTACGCGCTTCATCATCGCTGCCGTCGTCATTCGCGTCGATCGGATCCTGCGCGCGCACTTGTTTGTCGAGCCGCGCGGCCAGAGCGTCCAATTGCGCTGGCGAAATGCTCACCAGGGAATTGAGGTGCGTGCGGGCAGAAGCGATACTTTCCAGAACCGCCCGTTCGCTCAGAATGCCAAACTCCTGGAAGCTGGCGAGCGCGCGGTATCCGCGCTCAATCTCGACTGCCTCGTCAGAGCCGAGCTGCTCGCACGCCTTGGCGACCGTTTCCCACGCCTGCCAGCGGTAAACCCAGTCAAGGCCAGTGCCCTTGATGTTCTGCATGCCCATGATGCGATTGGTTAGGCCCGGTGGGGTGCTGTCGGCGACCAGGCGCACAATCGCCTCGCCCTTCGTATAGGTGTCGCGTACCGGCAGCAGCTTGGCCTTGAAGGCTTTGCCCAGCAGCGCGTGCATTTGTGCATCAAGCGCAGCCGGATCGCCGCCTTTAGCGACTGCTTGCTGGAGCTCGGCGAGGGCGCGCGTGTTTTCTGCCATGGCTTCGTAATGCGCGAGAATGGCCTCGTAGTTTTGGACACCGGCGCCGCTCAATGTCTCGGCGAGTTGGCCAGATTTGGCCGCTGCAATCGCGTCTGCTGCGCTCAGCACATCCGCCTGCGGTGCAAGCATAGCTGCCAGCAGTCCGTCGAGACTCGCCTGGTCCTGAGCGATGCGCTGATGCTTGGTCAGGGCTTCCAATTTCGCCAGTGGCGCGGTGTCATCTTCAAACAGGGTGAGGTTGGCGGCATAGGCCTCCCATTCCTCGTTGATGAAGCCGATCAGCCCCTCGACATTCGATCCGATCAGCACGTGGCGATCAGCCGCGACATCATGCACCAGCATGCGCGCGAACACGCGGCTGCGCGGAACGCGGTCGGCGCGGTTGTTGACGACGGTGCTGATGAAGATCTCTGGGTCTTTCGCAAGGTCATGCTCGGCCATGCCCATCCGGTCCCAATTGCCCATCGCGCCAAAGCGTTCATTGGCCGACATGCCCATGATAAATTCCAGTGTGCGGCCATTGATCGTGGAACGCGGATAGGTTTTGAGCACGCCCAAATCGGCCACCACCCGGTCCGACATTTCGCGCACGCAGTAATCGTGTTCCAGACCCAGCTCATCGCCCATCGCGGTTACCAGGGCGATGTTATAGGGGTGCTCTTCATAGGGGAAACGGTCGAGCAGATCCCGATGCACCAGTCCGGCCTCTTTCCAGCCTACAGTGCGCATGTCTGTCTGGCCTTTGGCTGCGCCCTCTTGCAGGATAGGCAGCATTTCCTCTTCGGTCGTGAGCAGCTGCGATCCGTTCGGAATGAACTCGCACATGACCTCTGGAATATTGCGTCCAGCCGGGCCTTGGACGTCCTCATGATCGGGATAGGTGTTGGTGATGGTGCCAATATCGTCGCGCATCCAATCCTGCTGCAGCACGCGAACATAATCGGGATTGAGGCCCATGCATTCCCATAGGAACACGCGTGTTTTCAGACCCTTGGAGGTTTTCATCAGGTTGAACTGTTCCCAGATGGTCGCCTTGTCATAGGGGCGGAACAGGAACATTTCGGTGAGGCCGCCAAACGGCGTGCCGATCAGGAACATTGCCTCGCAGCCAGTGGTTTTCGAGACGATGGATGGGCCTACCGCATTCATCAGGCCCGCTTTCAGCCGCTCCGTACCGGATTTGCCGCGCGTGCCCCAACCGCCCAGCACCAGGCTCAGCGATTTGCGCAGACGCCGGGCGTACCAGCCAAGCGCGATATGCCGGGTGAAGAACCACAGGCTGGCGGCGATAAGGAAGATCGCCAGCTCGATGAGATTGTTCTCATAGACCGTGGAGGCATAGACCAGAGCCTTGTCCGCGAGAGGGGCGAGCGTATCGATCATGCTGGCTCCTCCGACCCGAAAAACTTGGCGATTTCAGGATTGACTGGGCTGTCCGCGTCATAGCCGCGATACGTGGTCTCGATCCCATGGTCGCGCAGAGCCTCAAGGAATTCCGCAGGCTCTCGGTTGCGCTGATTGGCGAGCGGCGCAAACCCGCGCGAGATGCGCCAGAATGCGCGCGCACGGCTGTACAGGCCAGCGGGCGGGGTCAGGGTTGTGATCCCGGCACTGGTGAAGATCTCAATCGGCTCGCCTTGGTCCAATGCAGCCAGCACCATATCGATCAGCGGCAGGTAATTGCGCCAGCCGCCCTCGCTGCTTTCAAACAGGGGTTCGCCCGGAACTTTAGTGGGGGCGAGTTCGGCCATGCGTGCGCTTGGGGCCAGTATCGCGCCGAAATAATGGCGTCCGGTGGTGTGAATATGCGCCTGACGTTTATCGGTGGCGGAATTGCGCCCTTCGAACAGGACGCGCCAAAGCCGCCGTTTGATCCATTCGCCACGCTGAATGCGCGGACGGCGACCGGTCTTAAGCGAGAGGCCAAAATCGTTCTGAGCGAGCACGGCCATCACCCTACCGACCTGCTCCCTGTCTTTGTCGAGCCAAGGTTTGAGTGCTTTGATCGGGCGGATATCCGCCTCCAACTGATCGCGGGTGACCTCTCGGATGGCTTCGGCAATCTCGAGCGCATCAAGGCCTGACATCAGCCATGCCCGTTCAGCCGCTTCATCGGCCCAGCGCAGCAGCTTGGGCGAAAGGCGGCGCGCCTGAAACATGGCAATATGCTGGCGGATTTGAGCGATGGTCTGGTCACATCCCAGATCGTCCGACCAGCGGCAGAAGGCGGCGAGAGTTGATGCTGCATCGAGTGTGATACGCAGCACGAATTCGTCGCTTTCATGAGCCAGAATATGGCCGATATGTGCGGCGTAAATGTCCGGCGTCGTCGCCCGCAGCATGCGCGGGACATCGGCGAAGATTGCGGCGCGAACTTGCGTGTCGCTATCATCGCGCAGGGCGACAATCGTCTCAGCCGCGACGGGCTTTGGCAGCAGGTGCAGTGTATCGGCGAGCGATTGACGCACGGCGCCGCTTTCGTCTTCGCCCAGTTTCTTCAGCAACCTCGCAAACGCTTCATCGAGCGCAAAGTTTGCGCTCAGCAGGCGCACCAGATGGCGACGCAGGAACAGCTCATTGTCCGCCGCACGCGCCGGCTTGGCCGAGAGCGGCTGCTTCAGCCGAGCGTTCACTGCCGTCGCGATGGACTTGGGCGAAAGTGCGAGCAGTGCGTCAAAGGCGGCGCATTGCACCCATACATCTTCGCTTTCATCCAGGCACACCCGGCGCGTCGCGCTCAGCACAGCCTCCAGCCAGGCGCCAAAGGGCCAATGATCGATTTGCTTGGCGATGGTCGCGAGGCAGGTGTGAGCGGCGTAGCGGATGCGCGCATCCCCGCGCCAGCTGCGCATCGCGTCCAGCAGATCGTCGAACAGATCGACGAAGAACGCGGTGTGGACCATCATCGGGTCAGCCGCGACCGCATCGGCGGCGATCAGGCCGAGCCGCTCAACCGCATGGGCCAGGGCGCGCTCGCGCTCACCAACGCGTTTATGGAACCGCTCAACCGCCGCATCGGCATCGAAATAGGTATCGAACGCCTTGCGGTCGCTGTTCAATTGCTTGCGGTCCGCGCCCAATGCACGGGCGAAATCAAGGATCGCGGCGCGCTGTTCGGCCTGGTCAATGGCGTTGGCGTGGCGGGTCTGAAACTCGCGCTCAGCATTGGTCAGAGCGGCGATGGAATCGCTTTGTTTGGCGCAATATCGCGCGAGCAATTCGGCGTGCGTACGCGGATCGGCAAATTCACTTTGCTTGGATGCCATCGCCAAGATTTCAGCGTGCACATCCTCGAAAACGGGGCGCATTTTAGGCGCGAGACCGGCTGCCAAGCGGTCCGCAAGCATGCGCTCCTGAGGTGCGGCGAGCCCAGCTTCAATTTTGGTGTGGACGCTCATGCCGCGGCCTCCACCAGGCATGCGGCCAGCTTTGCGCGCAAGGCGCCGTCTTCGACCATTGCGGCGCGCAGGCCAGCGGAGATTTCGATATGGACAAAACCGTCAAACCCGGCTTCGCGCAGCAATTGCCCTTGAGCATTCGAGAGCGCGCCCAGCTCCCCAGTGTCGCCGGGATAGACGAGCACAGGAACGGGCGCGAAGGCGATGCTTAGGCAATCCGCCAGATCCAGCAGCCGTTCGCTCGGTTCTTCGGTGCCATTGCTGAGGATCATGCCGGCGCTCTGCGCAGCTATGCTGTCTCGGCGTTCCCCGTCGAAACCGTGCAACTGCACATTCAGGCCGTTTGGCGCGGCTTCAGCAAAGCCAAGTGCGAAGGCGCTGAACAAATGATCCTTGGTGCGGGCCAGATCGAGCGCGTGCTCGCACCCGCTGGTCTTGCGACGCGGCGCAGAATTCCAGGCGGCGGCCTGCGCGCCTGTTTCCAGAAACAGAGCGGAAGCGAGGCTACCGGTGTGACGGTCTGATCCGCGGTGCGGCGCGGTGATCGCCAGCGGTTGCGCGGCTCCTTCGCGGACCCAGTAGATTCCGCGTGCCTGACAATCGCCAGCGCCTTCGCTCAGCAGCACAGCGTCCGGCGCGCCGGGCACGGCCGAAGCCTCGAGACCCAGCTCTGCCAGGTCCGACAAACGATAAGTGTCCCCGCCAAGCAGTGCGGCAAAGGTGCTTTGCGCGCGGGCGAGTTCAGCATTATCTGCGAAGGCTGTGCCTTGGACCTCGCCAAATGGAGGAAACAGATAGGCCGCGCCCGCGAGAATAGCTGCCGCTGCGCCGCCTGCCAAGATAGGCTTCGCGCGGCTCATGGCGCATCACCTTCGCCAAAGCTCTCGGAGATGTCGTCGCGCGATGCCTCGTATAGAACCAGCATGGTGTAATCGCGCCCGCTAATGCCCAATGGACCCACCGCACGCCATTGGTTGCGGCCGAGGTAAAGACGCTCATTGCGTGTCAGCATGTCGGCCGGAAAGGCATTGGCCTCAGTCAGTCGGTCGCGCGTTTCATCGCTCAATCGTTGGTAAGCAGCCAGAGATTGGGAGCCGAGATAGGTGCGCTGCTCAAACACCTGCACATCGACGCCCAGAATGCCGCGATCAATGTCGAACATCTCCAGTTCCAACCTTGCGGCGGGCACGGGGCTTTCGACCAGCAATTGGTCTTGCTCGGCGACCAATTCGGGCTGGGTACGGAAAAACCGCCAGGTGTTGCCCGAGGCAAAAACCACGTCGGGCGAATCCGCTTGCAGATAGGCGTCATGGACGGAAACCTCTTGGCCATTCGCCCCGATCCAGCGCATCCGCAGGCCGTAGACAAAGCCTTTTTCAAGGCCGCGCACTTCCTTTGTCACCGAGGGTGCGAGCAGGATTTTGGCTTTGGTTACCGGCTGGGAGAAGGTGAAGGCCAGCGGGTCATTTTCCGGGATGCGGTAGACAATGGAGCGCTTTGAAATGCGGGCATCGCGCGCGGTGATATCGCGCACATCGGTAAGGTAGCTGGCGAGTGGAAGCGCGTATTCGCGCCCAGCCCAGCCAGATGCCAGGGCCAGCAACGCAAACAGCAAAGACTTGGCAAACATAGACAGTGTCATTCTGCGCGCTCCCCGATGCCAGGGAACATCAACCAGCCAAAGGCATAGCGCCGCTCGCTGGTGCTTTCGATATAGCGCAGCGACATGCTGGGGCGGGCTTCCATACCTGCCTGATCATAGGCATTGGTCACCGTTTCAGCGCGCAGCCCGGCGCTGCGCAGGGCGGAGATGACCTCGCTAAACGCAGGCTGTTCTGGCCCAATGCGGTCTTTCGCGACCAGCACATCGACGCCGCCCTGATAGTTGACCGCCTCGCGTGGGCGAGCGCGCAATTGGAAGATCATGGGATCATCCACGCCCTCTTGGCTGCGGACCCATTCCTGCCATGTGACATCAAAGATCGTGTGCGGATCGCGCAGGAAACTGTCGCTTCGGGTGGCTACAAACAAAGCGCCCGAATCCCATTCCCGGTGCACGGCCACGCCAATCCGGGCGGGCAGGACGCCGCGCGAGTTTTCAAAGGTCAAAACCGCCTTTTGCGGCTCTTGCCCCTCGGCGAGGAAGATATTGCCTTCATCGCGACCAGCAGCAGACAGGCTCCAATGCATTTTGGAACCAAAGCGGCAGCGGGAGATGTCCATTCCCGCCATTTGCGCCGCGGCGCTGGCAATTTGAGGTGTTTGCCCAGCGCGCACGCGCTCGATCATAGGCGCAGCGATTTCAAACCGGGCAAAGGCGAGTTGGGGCAGGCCGTCCCAATGGCTGCCCTCTGCCGCACTGCGAGACAGAGCGCACACTTTGGGTTGCTCGGTCGGCTGAGCGGGCGTGGTCAGGCGTGCGATATGGCGCAAAGACGCCTTGCTCAGCTCCAAGGTTGCATAATCGCCGCGAAGCCCGCGTCCCTCGCCAGCCAAGCTGACTTTCAGGTCAGGCGCCACTTGGCGCAAAGCCGCGACATTGGCGGCGGCGCCTGCGCCATCGGCAAAGGCAAAGCGCGATGCGGAGCCGGGTTCCGCTGCGCTGACCACAATATGCGCGGTTTGCGTGGCATCGATAAAGATCTGCGCGACATTGCTGTCGCTGTTCCGTCCGGCTGGCGCAGGAGCGGCGAGCACCAGCCAGCGCGCATCCTGATTGCGCTGCAGGGCGAGGGCGGCATTGGCGAGACCCGGCATGGCTGTCGGGTCAGGCAAGATGATTGCCTGATCACGCGCAGCTTTGGGGTCAAACACCAGCAATTCTGCGCCCTTATCGTCATCGCGGATAATCGCGAGGCGGCCATCCTCGATCCTGAGCAAGCGCCAACCGCTGGCGCGCTGATGAAATTCGGGTGCGATTTCAGGCACGCCTTCTTCGATCAGTTCGACCAGCCGCGATAGGGTTCTGCGGCCCTCATTCGACAAGGGTTGGGCCGCGCCGCGCATCACGCGGGTGTGCGCATCGCCGACCGCGTTCACGATCAGCGCGTTGAGCTGAGGCGAATTGCCAGAGCGCAGGCCGTCTGCCTGAACCGGGCCATCGTTCCATGGCGCGCGCGCGGTTGCAGCGGTCAACGTAAAGCCGACAAAATTGCCGATTACCGCGCCGGCCAGGCTGACCTGCAAGGTGGAGCGGGCAACGCGCGGGAAGATGTCTTTGTCATGCGCCTTGATCGCGATAAGCGTGGAAAGCAGATAGCCGAAGCCGAAGAAGTCGGTCGTCTTCACGTCGATCCCCTGCCACACGATGAACCAGCCCAGCGCCATTTTCCAAGCAAAGCTGATGTTGAAGAAGAGCAGCAATTTGCGCCCGCCCTCCAGCGTGACATTGGCCATAAACGGCAGCTGCAGGATCATTCGCGCGATGCAACAGATCAGGATCGCTTCGCCGAACGAGGTCAGGATTTTGGTTGGCTGATACCATTGCAGCGCGATTAGCGCCGGGATCAGAATACCGGAGAAATCCCAGCCATATTTGACGTTGTAATGGCTCGCGATCAGCGCGGTCAGTGTCAGGATGATATAGGCTTTGGGACCGGCGAGGATCGAGCTTGCCAGCCCTTCATAGAGGTAGAACACGCCGCTGATGCGGAAATTGGTAATCTCCATCAGGCCGTAACGCACGATCAGATAGGTGAGGCCAATCGTAACGCAGGCCATCGGCAGGCCGCGCTTCAGCCCTGGCTTCCAAAACTGGTTCGCCATCAGCGAGATGATGACGAGGCCGAAGCTTTGCAGATTGTTTTCCCAATCGATCCGCCGGTCAAAGTTTTCCTCTAGCCAGCCGGAAAATTCCGGCAGCAGCAGGCCATCAAACGACAGTCGTACCGCTATGCTGGCGAGTATGAGGCCCATAAAGCGGTCGCGGCCAAACAGGCTTGGGAAGCGGCCCGGCGCGAGCTTTTGAGAAAACACCCAGACGATGAGGTAAGCAACCACCGCCTCGACGCTGATCACGAGCGCCGCAAACGGCTTCACGATCATCAGCGGTACGAGATAGCCTGGCACCACCAGACCTGACAGCACCCAGCCATAGCGCAGGTTGAAAAAGCACATGACGAACACACCGACCCACACGGTCGTGATGATCGATCCGGCCAATCCGCCTTCAGGAAATATGGTGAGAGGAAAAAGGTCCACGGCGCGCTCGTCTCAGCCCTGCTCCGCTGCTGTGCCAGCCGAGACAGGCGCGGTTCCGCCAGCCAGCGCGCGCGCGGCGCGCTTGACCAGCTCAGCAGGCTCCACCGGCTTTCGGGCAATATCGACCACACCCAGGGCGAGGTGCTGCTCGGTCAGCTTCTCTTCGGTTGCAGAGGACACGATCATCACCGGCGGGCGATGCGCGTCGCTCTCCGCTAGCAGACGCAGGAATTTGATTCCGTCAATCTTCGGCATGACAAGATCGAGCAGGATCAAGTCAAAGCGTGTAGCCTTCACCTGTTTAAGGCCCGCATCTCCGTCGCTCGCCACGTCAACTTCATAGCCTTCGAGCTGCAACGTCAGCTGCAACAGCCCCGCCAGAATGGGATCGTCATCGATCACCAGAATACGCGCCGCCATCAGCCGACCCCTCGCAAATCTACGTTAAAACCAAAGCCATTGGACTGGCTGCCCCAATAGGAAACGCTGGCCGACCAGCGCGTGACCTTGGCCATACCCTCGCCAATTACGCGGTATTCGCCGACCGCGCCTTCTTCGTAATTGGCGATCAGCCACAATAGCCGGTCAAAGCCGATCCCAAAGCCGCCAGAAATCCGGATGTGGGTGCGCCCTTGCAGCTCCTCGAGCTTCAATTTTACCACGCCGTGCTGTGGCGTATCGGCGATCACCACGCGCAGCATTGCGACCAGCATATCAGCCAGCGCATTGGGCTCTGCCAGAGTGAAACCGCTGACGCTTGGGTGCTCCGCTTCGATAATAACGCCTAGCTCATCTGCCAGAGTAGAGGCGCGGGCAATCGCATCTTTGGCAACAGCGGCGGCGTCGACTGGATAGCAGGCCTCGGTCAGATCACGCGTTTCAGAGCGGATCAAGCCAGCAACCTCATCAAGGCGGCTGGTCGCGCGGCGGGCGGTCTCGCTAATGCGGTCAACCACGCTGCGCACTTGCTCGCTGGCCAGCCGCTCGTCACTGGCGAGCTGAGAGCCGAGCAGGATCGCCTCAAAATCATTGCGCAATTGCAGATCGATGAACTTCGCCACCGCTTTGCGCAGGTCAGCGGCGCGGTTCACATCGCGCATATCAATCGCTTCCAGCACCAGAATACGATCCGCGCCGTGCGCATGGCTGACAGGTGCGGCGAGGCGCAGCATCCGCTCGCTCTGGCGATTGCCGTCGCCCAGATCACGCATCGGCATGCGCATTTCAGAGCCGTTCAGCATCAGGTCTTCGATCAGCGCCTCGACACGCTCTGCGTCGAGTTCTGTGAGCGCCAGCAAAGCCTCCGACAGCGAGGTGTCGAACAGGTTGAGCCCTGCCTCACGGTACAGCTCCTGCATCGCTTCATTGGCGTGCAGGGGAGAGCCGATCAGGTGGAAGATGATAACTGCGGTGTCGATCGTGTCGAACCCGCGGCGCACTTGCTCAGATTCGTTGGCGACCAGTGCGATGGCGCTTGCGACCTTATCATCGAGCGGCAGATAGCGGCTTTCCTGGCTGGCCCGCGCGTTGAGATCAGCGCGCCAGCGGAACAGCTCGCGGAAACTTGTGACAATTGCGCGCACCAGATGCGCCGATTTGCCCGGTGTGGCGGTGTCTGGTCGGGTGTGGAGCCAGAACAATTGCTGATCGCCCGCGCCGACCCAGCCGATCCGTGCTTCGCCTGCCCAGCTAGGCACGATATCGGCGGCATCGCGCACCGCAAAGGTCGCGCGCAGGTCTTTCAAGATCGCGGCGAGCTGTTTGGGCGCAATAGCAATATCTTCGATTGAGGCGTTGTTGGCCGCGACCGGCTGTAGCTGGCCATTGGGCAGCAATTCGACCAACAGGCTGCGCTCAACCCCTGCATATTGTGCGGCGGAACCCAGCAGCTGCGGCAGGCGTGCGCCTTCACGCAGGGCCGAGCGATTGAATGAGCTTTGCACCGCGCGCGAGGCGGTGCGTTCCAAGCGGCGATCTTGCGAAGTTTCACGCTCGATCACGCGCTGGAATGTGATGATCCATGGGGCCAGCATCAGCGCGGCCACGGGCAGCAAAGTGCCCGTAAACAGCAAAACGGCCCAGCAGGCCGCGGCGATCAGCAGGCTGAAACTGATAGGTATGAGCACTGCCAGCCGCTTGGGATCGGTCTCGCGGTAGACCAGCGATAGCAGCGCGCCGAGCGCGAGCAGCATTACCCACACCTGCCAATCGTGGGCGTAATAGCTGATTTGATCTGTCCTGAGTGCGTTCACTGTGTGAGCGCGGAAAATCGCCTCGCTGGTGGAATGATCATTCGGACTAAGCGGTGTGCTGAGCGATCCGCGCAGCGCCTCTGGCTGAACCACCATGGCGACCAGACCGGCTAACTCGCCCGGCTGGATCTCGCCGCTGGTTAGTTGGCTGGCCTTCAGGATCGGGATGCTTTGACGGTTTGGCATCGGCACCAGAAATTCGCCGCGTACCGGTTTTTTGCCAGCGAGTGCTGCGTCAAACACCGGTATGGTCTCGCTGCGCCCAGGAAGGGCCGCCGATTGCACGCGGTTGATGCCATATTGCGCCGGAGCCAAGGTCCGCGCCGTGGGTATGGCCGATCCGACATTGCCTGTGGCTTCCAGCTTCCAGCTTTCATTTTCGGGCAATTGCTGCGCTGGCAGGCCAATGATGACGGGAACAGCGCTTGAGGCGACGCGGCCACGGTCAGCGCTAAGATAGCCGATCCGCTCAACGCCAAGATTGGCAAGCGAGCGTTCCAATGCTGTGAACTTGGCTGGGTCTTGCGCGGCGAAAGCGGGATCGCGCTCAATCACCACGACGCTGGGCTGGCTGCCCGCTTGGTTGACGGTGACGGCATCGAAGAACCGCCCATCCACTTGCGTAAAGGCGCCAAGCTGATGAAGGGCAGCCAGCGCAATCGCGACCAATAGCGGGCCGAGCCATTGGCCCAGCAGCTCGCGCCGGACAGCGCGCATGCGCCGCGAGCTGCGCGAATTCGTGCGCGCAGAAGCGGAGCCTGATGGCTTGCTGTCTTCCAGAGCAGGTGTGGGCGAAAGCGCGGTCACGATATGTGTGGGATCAGCAGATAATGGGATGACGCAGCCTCATTCGCTCTTGCCGCTATGCGGACGGATGCGAGAATGATGGCGATGCTTACCCAACTGCCAATATGCCCCAGACCCCCTTAGTTTTCCCAGTCAAACTGGCCGTTCATTCGGCCATGTCTTGGTGGGCGCGGCCGAAACAATCCGGCCAAGCAGCCAGCAAAGCTGCCTTTCATGGTTACTATTCAGGGTCTGGCGCTAAGGAATTATCACTAATTATACGTTAATCATCACGGGCTTGTTTATTAAGGGGGCTACACGGCCCACGTACCACCGGTGGCTGTATGGCGCACGGCACCTAAAATGACGTCACGAAGGAGTGAACGCTTTTAGGGTTCTGGCTTAGGCAAACATCGTTAGCTCGGTCTTAATCATATTCTTACATAAGCGCCGGGTGAAAGAAGCATCAAACACCCAGTGGACGACCGCGAAAGCCGGTGCCAGCGCAAAAGCGCTGCGCGTGCTGTTGGCCGAAGATACGCCGATCAGCGCCGAGGCGATGCGGGCGATGGCTGAGCATTTCTCGGTCGATATGGACATTGCCGCCAATGGGCTGGAGGCGATTGACATGGTCGAGACCGCGAAAGCCGACGGACGGCCGTATTCGCTAATGTTGGTCGATGTAATGATGCCGATTTTGGACGGTGTTGAGACGACCAGGCGTCTGCGCGCTCGCGGGTTCGATGCTGAGGCATTGCCTATTATCGCAGTCACCGCCGCCACCAGCTTTGACGAAATCCGCTCTTACCGCGCTTGCGGAATGCAGGCTTTCCTGGCCAAGCCGGTCGCGCTCAAGGATCTGGGTGCGACGCTGGAGGCTTGGGGCCACAAGGCTGACAAGCAGTCGGCAAAATCAACCACCACCATTGAGCCAGCATTACTCGAGGCGCTGGAGCAGCAATTTCGAGATCGTAATACGCGCACGCTCAAACTGGTCGAAGCTGCGCTTAAGAACTCTGACTTTAGCGACGCAACCGTCAATGAAATTAGGCACTTGCTTCATCAGATAGCGGGGACCGCGAGCACTTTTGGCGATCCCAAACTGAGCGAGATGGCGCGCACGCATGAGCATTCGCTGATCGAAGCAGGAATGAATGAGGAGGAGCTCCAAGAGCATCTCCGGAAGGCTGCAAAAAGCCTCAAAGAAAGGATCAAACCGTGAAGTTTCCGTTCTGGATGTCGATGCCGCAGCGCATGACATGGCTGGCGCCAGCGTTTGCCCTGGCTGTACTGGGTTCGCCTGCGGGCGCACAGGTGGTCGAACCACAAGAAGAAGTGGCCGTTGAAGAAGCTGCCTCAGTGGATCGCGTCCAATTTGATGGGTTGGTCGAAATTCGCGGGGTCGAATCCGACGTGGATTTTGATCAGGGCGATGCAATCGACAGCTCTGGCGTGGGCGTGCGCGCCCGGCTTGGCGTGACATTTGACCTCAGCGAGACGACAAGTGTTCGGGCGGAGGCCGAAGGACGTATCTTTGAGTTTCGCGACGAGGCCCGCGATGGATTGGAAACCGCGGTTGGCCGTTTGCACGTGACGCATCAAGTCTCTGAGGAAGTTCAGCTTCGCGGCCATCTGCGCCGCTTTGAAAATATCGCTGTTTTGGAGGCATTTAGCGCAGATCAAACGAGCATAGGCGCGCGCGTTCAATGGCAAAGTGGCAACGATCGGGTGCGCGTAACCGCCGAATACCGTGAGCGTGAGTATGATACGAGCGTGGGCGGTGATGGTGATGGCTATCAGGTGACTGCGCAATACAACCGCCGCCTTGGCCGCTATCACTGGATCCGTTTGGATGTTCGCCAAGAAGACATGCAAAGCGATAACGAGCCGCGCCGCAGCTTTGAACGCCAAAGCGCGCGGGTGAAATACAGCCTACCGATTGCCAAGCGCCTGCGGCTGCGCCCGTCGCTCGAATATCGCCAGTGGGATTATGACGCTCGTATCGCTCAAGGTGACCCAAGCGGCGCATTGCGCGAAGACAGCTATGTTGCGCCCGCGGTTGAGCTTGCCTGGGGCCGCGCATCGCGCGGGCTCTATGCCAATGCCAGTGCGGAATACCGCATCAAATCCTCCAATGATGAACGCTTTGATGATGATGCAATCCGTGTCGGCGTCCGAATTGGCTATCGCTTCTAAGGGGGCAAAGAGCACGTGATCACCGCTCAAACGGGGAGTGGTTGCGATTCGTTTTGGCACGATCCAACAGACCAAAATTAAGGGGCTTAAAACCCGCTCTACCGGGCGTGAGGACCCCAAAATTAACTTCCTTTTAGGTACATAGGTTTCCCTTTTGTAACAGGGTTCCTCCGTATTGTTGCTGAGCGACGGGCACATCGGTGTCCACGATTCGTTTAGGAGACCAAGCAATGAAAACTGCAATCTTTGCCGCTGTTGCTGTACTAGCGACCAGCACCTCAGCTTTCGCTCAGGACGCTGCCGGCTCGACCACTGACGTCGACGTCGACAACGATGTTGTAGTCGTGGACACAGACGTGACGGTTGTTGAAGACAGCTTCGACAACTTCAACGACAGCTTCGATGACAATTCGGACAACAACAGCTTCAACGACAACTCAAACCGTGAGTTCAACGATAGCTTTGACGACAACCGCGATTTCGTTGACAGCAACAATGACAATTCGGTCAACAGCAGCGACAACTCAGAGCGCACGTTCAATGACAGCTTCGATGACAACTCGGACACCTTCACTGCGAACACCAACTTCAACAGCAACAATGTCTTCAATGACAATGCGATCGTTGCAGAAGCGACCCTGTCTAACGTTGTAACCGGCGTTGATGTGGACTTTGGCGATGTTGAAGATTCGGCTCGTTTCGTGAACCGTCTTAGCAACTCAGGCAATGCCTTCCGCAACTATTCAGGCCTGAACGCTCTCAACCAAAACACCGGCGTTGGCGCTTCGCAAAACGCGAGCGTTACGATTGCCGTGTCGAGCGAAAACTTCGACGTAAACTAAGTCGCTTTCAGGTTTGCTTTGCGCCGCCTGCCCACAGAGGTAGGCTGGCGTAGGCACCTGAAAACAAGGAGTTAAAGCTATGACTAAGATTAGCATGGCATTTGCAATGGCTTGCGCTGCTGTAGCCTCTCCGGCACTTGCCGAAGACGCCAAATCAGCGCCTGCAGAGCAGACTGCGCCTGTGGCAAAGTCAGTGTTTGCTGACGCCACTCCGGTGGATGAGGGCAAGCTGGCGAAAATCGCTGGCCGTGAAGACCTGACCCAGCTGACCAATTCGGATCAGACGAACAGCGTTGGCGGCAATAGCGTCGGCGACAATTCGAACACGGGTACGATCTCAATCAGCGATAGTGCCTTTAGCAATCTGAATGGAATAACCATTCTCAATGCCAACACCGGCAACAACGTCGCGATCAACGCCGCTGTTCAAGTAAACATCGCGCTTCCGGCTCAGTAAGCTGGGATTGTAATATGGCATTTGGCGGCGTCTCACGAATGATCACGGCAATGGCAGGGGCAATGCTCCTGCCTGCTTGTGCCGCTGTGCCTGTCGATGACGGCGGGTTTCAGCTCACAACGCATGCCGGATCGCTGGCGCTGGAAACCGCGCCTCGCAGCATGGTTGAGACCCGCTATGACACGGTTATCCGCCAGCAATTTGATTTCAGCTGCGGTTCCGCCGCGCTCGCAACGCTGCTGACTTACCATTATGGCCGCGATCAAGGTGAAGGTCTGGTGTTTCGCGGCATGTGGCGCGATGGTGACCAGGCAGCGATTCAGAAGCAGGGTTTCTCCCTGCTCGACATGAAACGTTACCTTGGCGCTCAGGGAATTGACGCAAATGGCTATAAGGTCTCGCTTGACCAAGTTCGCCAGGCTGGAACCCCTGGGATCGCGCTGATCGCGCCGGGTGGATACCGCCATTTCGTGGTGGTCAAGGGCATTGAAGACGGTTTCGTCTTGGTCGGAGATCCCTCGTTGGGGCTGCGCCGGATGGACCGCGAAGAATTCGAAGAAACCTGGAACGGCGTCTATTTTGTTGTGACAGGTGGAGCAAATATTAACCATCTTGCCTTTAATGCAGACGCGCAATGGGGCCGCGTCGCAGCATTTGGGGCGGACCAGGGCATGTTCCAGCCGGTGAGTCAGCAAGTTCTGAACCTTACCGCGCCGGGCTACGGGGAATTTTAACGATGCGATTTATTCGCTTTCTTGCTGTGATACTTGCCTTTGTGGCTGCACCTGTCGCTGCGCAATCGCCATTTGGCGCGGTTGCGGCGATGGATGACGCTGCTTTGGCTGGTGAACGCGGCGGCTTTATTCTTCCCGGTGGCATCGATCTGGACTTGGCCATCACCCAGGAAACCAGCATTGATGGAGAGCTCGTATTGCGCTCGTCCTATGTGCTGGCTCAGGGCGGACCCGTTGTATCGATTGAGCAAGTGTCTCAGAACGTTTCGGTGGAAGCCGAGGGCGACGATACAGGTAGCCGTATAACCATTTCGGTTCCTCAAACCCAGGTTGTTCACCTGGCAGGCCGGACGACCGGCAGTATTATCACCAATTCCGCCGATGACCGCACCATTTCGACCGTCACGTCCATTGATCTCGATTTGTCGAGAACGGCTGTTGGTCAAATTGGTTCGCTCATACCGTCTCTGGGCGCACTTGCTGAGGATGCAGCAAACTTCAGTTTCGACTGACCTTAGTCGCGACTGTCCGGACGGATGGTAATACACAATGCGCAACGCATTTCTGAGCCTCGCTCTTATGGGCGCCGCTTTGCTCGCAGGGCCAGCCGCTGCCCAGAACGCAGGGCAAGGCGCTGGCACTCCGACGCGCGAAATCGAGATGGTTTCGCGGCCCGTCGTGCAGCCTGTTGGCACGCGCTCGGCCAAGCCTGCGGCTCAAGTAGCGTCAAATCTGGACATACAGTCTAAAACCCCGACAAACGCGGCTGAACTGGCGCAATTGCGCGCTGAAGTGTCAGCTCAACGGGATTCGATCGCGCAGCAGATCAGCGCGCTTCAAGCGCAGCAAAACCAATTGGACGCGATGGAGCGACGCTTGGCGCTTGCTCTAGGCGAAGAACCCGTGGTTCGCCGTGCGGCCGTTACACCTTCTCAGGCTCAGCCTGGTGCCGCGCCGCGCCGTGTTGCCACTGCGGCCCCACAAGGTGCTCAGAACGCGCAAACAGGCGGTTCCCAGGGCCGTCCGCAAGGCGCCGTGGGCGTTGCGCCGGAAGATGCCGATCGCCAACCAGAAATTGCCGCGCTGGGCCGTCAGGGCAGCGCTATCACCAAAAAGGGTAAGTTAAGCGGTGAGGTCGAGTGGAGCTATGCCCGCGCTGACCGTAACCGTGCACTCTTCCGCGGTGTCGAAGTGGTCGAATCCGTCCTCGTCGGCGTGTTTGATATCAACGAAAGCCGCCAGGACGTGTTTACCCAGAAGGTCGGCCTGCAATATGGCCTGACCGATGATCTGGAAATTGGCGTCGATGTGCCGTTTATCGCCCGCTGGGACACCTCAGTCCTGACGCCTGTGGCTGGGCCTGATGCGAATGGCGACACGCGCGAGATTGATAACAGCGCCAGCGGCTATGGCATCGGTGATGTCGAAGTGCTGCTACGCAAGCAATTGCACGCCCCCAAGGGCTTTGGCGCCTATTTGATTGGCAATCTACAGGTCGACATTCCAACCGGAAGAGGCCCATTCGAACTCAACCGCAACCAATTTGGTGAAGCGAGTGAAGCGGCGACCGGCTCAGGTTTCTGGGGCGTGACCCCGGGTATTACCGCCATTATCCCAAGTGATCCGGGCGTTTTGTTCGGTAGCTTGAGCTATACCAAGAACTTCGCACGTGACGTCAATGCGGTATTGCCGCCAGTGCAGATCGAACGAGTGGATCCCGGTGACGTCATTTCCTTCAGCGCCGGCGTCGGCCTTGCGCTCAATCCGCGACTGTCGCTTAACTTTGGCTATGCGCACAGCTGGGGCTTTGGAACCGAGACCACAACACGGGCGTTGACCGAAGGTGCGGAATCGGTTACTCAGAGGTCACGTGATCTCCAGATTGGACGCTTTCTGTTTGGGACAACCTATAAGATCAATCCAAAGACGAGCGTGAATTTCGGGATCGAAGCGGGCCTTACCGATGACGCGACCGATATGCGCGCGGTCGTTCGCTTCCCATTCGTATTCTAAAGCGCATTGCTTTTTCGGCCATAGCCACCCGCACCCTCCGCCCTTCCACCCGGATTGTATCCCGGTAGGTTCCGGCTCGAATGGCGCAGGGATGCCGGGCCGACTGAGTTTTAACGCTTCAAATCACGCCCATCCGTTTTCGAGAAACTCCAGCGCGCAGCCGGCCAGCATCGCTGCACCCTTGGGCAGTGCGCTCTCGTCAACATGCATGCGGGGCGAGTGAATGGCGCAGCAGCTGCTCCAATCCTCGCCATCTGGGGCCACGCCGAGGAAGAACATCGCGCCCGGCACTTTCTCAAGCACATAAGAGAAATCCTCTGCGCCCATAATCGGGTCGGCGAGGTCGCGCCAGGCATCTGCTCCGTTGTCACTCAAAGCGCTAGCAACCTTCCGACCCAGCTCCACCGCTCGCTCATCGCATAACGTCACTGGAAAGCCAGGTTCGATCTCGCAGGTCGCCGTGACGCCATAGGCTGCTGCTGTGCTCAAAGTGACGTCAGCGATCAGTTGGTGCACTTTTGTGCGGTTTTCTGCGGTTAGAGTGCGGATCGTCCCTGACACAGCGGCGTCATCGGGGATGACATTATGCGCCGTGCCAGTGTGGATTTGCGTCACAGTCACCACGACTGCGCTGGCGGCATTGAAGCGCCGTGTTACCATGGCTTGCAGCGCGCCAACGATCGCTGCGGCGGCTGGTACGGGATCTTCGCAATCATGCGGCATAGACGCGTGGCCGCCCTTGCCCGTCACAGTGATCGTGAATTGATCGGCCGCCGCCATCAGCGGACCCGGCCTACCCGCGAGCACCCCGTATGCCGCGTTTGGCATGATGTGCAGCGCAAAGGCTGCGTCCGGCAAAGGGCGTTCACTCTCGTCGTCCCCGCCAAGCAATCCGTCTTCGAGCATGAAGCGCGCGCCGTGATATCCCTCCTCGCCCGGTTGAAACATGAAATCGACCTCGCCCGCGATATCGGCGCGGCGCGCATCAAGCAGCTTGGCTGCTGTCACCAACATGGCGGTGTGGGTATCATGCCCGCAGGCATGCATTCGCCCAGGGATAGTGGAGGCAAACTCGAGATCGGTTTTCTCTGCCATCGGCAAGGCGTCCATATCCCCGCGCAAGACGACCCGCTCGCGCCCCGGCGTGCCCGGTTTCGCGCCCCTCAGGGTTGCGACCGCTCCGGTGCAAGAGGTGCCAATCCGCCATTCAAGGTCAATATCAGCCAGTGCTTCGCGCACTTTGGCCAGTGTTTTGGGCGTTTCGAGCCCCAATTCCGGTTCGGCATGGATCGCCCGGCGCAGCGCAACAAGGTCAGGCGCAAGCTCCTCGGCAGAGGCGGCAAGATCGGGCGAAATGAGCGCGGATGTAAGCATGGGCCGCAGTCTAACCCCGCTCACCCCCTGCGGGCCAGCCCGAATTGCGCGCGCCGCGCCGCATCTGGTGCACATGTGCCTCCGCCGGTCGCAAATACAGGCTTGTCATGGGCAATTTAACCCCGATGTAACCAGCCTCGCCCGCCAACCGTAACGTCAGCCGGGTGAGAAATTTCTGGCAGACTAACCCTGTTTGCCGCTAGGAGCCGCAATTATGGGCACGTCGATATACGAATTTCCGCAGAGTTCGCAGCCAGATGCTGCGCGCGGAGCCGTGTCTGCACCGGGATCAAAGCCGCGCCGCGCGCGCGCGCCGGGTGAAGTGCCAACCGTTGGCGTGATCTACAATCCGCGCAGCCACCGCAATAAGGGCCAGGATTTTGACTGCGGGATCAGCCCGGATGTCTTCATCGTTCAACCTGGTGATCGCAATCAACTGCCTCAGGCCCTGTCTAGCCTGGCGAAACGCGGAATTGATCTGCTCGTCATTAATGGTGGGGACGGCACCGTGCGTGATGTGCTGACCTGCGGACAGAGCATTTTTGGCGACGATTGGCCACCAATTGCTGTTCTGCCTAAGGGTAAGACCAATGCGCTGACCGTTGATCTCGACGTGCCGCTCGATTGGACGCTGCAAGGCGCGATTGACGCGTTGGACAATGGCGGGCGGATTATGCGCCGCCCGATGGCGCTTACCGCGCTGACTGGACCAAAGGCTCGCGTTTTGGGTTTTATCATGGGTGCGGGCGCTTTTGCGCGGGCAACCACGCAAACCGGACAAAGCGCGCACCGACTGGGCGCTTTCGATTCCGTCGTCGTTGCCGTGGCGACCGCTTGGGTGATCCTGCAATCGCTGCTCGGTTCGCGAGGCAATGTCTGGCGCCGCGGCGCTGAAATGGAACTTAGGCTTGGGCCGAACAGCGCCTTGATGGAGCATAGCGGACACGGTGATCCCAAACGGCGGCAGCTGCTGTTTGCCTCCACTTTGGAGCGTTTGCCAGCGGGGCTTAAGCCATTTGGCAAGCTGACCAAGGGATTGCGGCTCGTCGCGCTTGATCAGATCTCTCGCCGGACCGCGGCTTTGCTGCCGATTTTAACGCGCGGTTGGACGCCGAAAAACCTGCGGGAACGCGGCATTCACCAGGTTAGCGCGCCCAGCTTTACACTCGATATTGATGGTCAGGTGATCTTGGACGGCGAGGCATTCCCGGCCGGGAAATATCGGATCGAGCAAAGCCAAGAGCTGGAATTCGTAACCCCGTGAACGCGCAGGAGCAGGCGCCAGCGGCGCTTGAGGCGCGCATTGCCAAACAATTGGCCTCGCCAATTGGCGATGAAGTGCGCGCCTTTGCGGCCACTCTGGGCGAGGCAGCGGGTGCCCGGGCAGTGCTGTTCTATGGATCCAATTTGCGCACAGGATCGCTTGACGGTGTACTCGATTTTTACGTGCTGCTGCCCGGTAATCAGATCGAGCGGATTTGGCCGCGCGTCAGCTATCATGAGCGAGAGATTGCCGGTGGCGCGATCACTCTAAGGGCCAAAGTCGCGACCATGTCCTTGGCGGCCTTTGCGAAAGCGGCGGCAGGTGAGCTGACCGACACCACGATTTGGGCGCGCTTCGTTCAGCCCAGCGCTCTGATCTGGACCAGCGATGGCGCCGCGCGGGCTGACGTCATGGCTGCTGCTGCGCAGGCGGCAATGACTGCGGCACGATTAGCCGCGGCACTAGGACCCGAAACTGGCAATGCGGAGGATTACTGGCGCGCACTGTTCCAGGCGACGTACAAAGCGGAATTCCGGGTCGAAAAAGCGGGGCGTGAGAACGATATTCTCTCGGTTAATGCGGAGCATTTTGCTGGCCTGCTGCCGCTTGCCCTTGCCGCGCAAGGCATCGCATTTGAGCGGGATGGTGAACGTTTGACGCCGCACCTCCCGGAAGCAGCGCGCGCGCGAACATTGGCCTGGTGGAGCAAGCGCAGGCGGCTTGGCAAACCGCTCAATTTCCTGCGCCTGATCAAGGCCAGCACGACCTTCGACGGCGCGGCGCGCTATGCCGCGTGGAAGGTGGAGCGCCACACCGGTATGCCGGTTGAAGTGACGCCGTTCCGTGAGAAATACCCGCTATTGGCGGCGCCCAGCGTCCTATTTGCGCTGTGGCGGCACCGCCGTCAGGGTTGAGGTCTAGCCGAAATACTTCATCTGAATGGCAATCGAGCTGACGCCTGTGCCTGCGTTAAAGCGTGTCTTGCTGACACTCGGTTTACCCAGATTGAAGATATTGATCGACGGATTGCGCGACATCGCGCCGCCATCCTGGCGAATATCGGTCTCGCCATTGCCATTGGCATCGTGGCGCGCGGCGATTGCATAGCTGCCGCTAGCGGGCACGGGGACGCAGAACGTCATATTGCCTTTGCGCGCAGGCACCTCAATCCGGTTGAGCCAGCGCCCCTTGGCAAGCCATTCGGCCTTGGTGCCGCGATAGAGCTGCACCCGCACCTTGCCGGTTGCGCTTTTGATGCCGGACACGGTCACGCGGACTGCGGGCCCTTTGCCGGGCGCGCATTTGCGCATGTCGTTGGAGATCTTCTGGCGATATTCTCCCTGTGCGGCAGCCGGAGTGGACAGCGCAGCAGCGCCTGCCAGCGCCAGTCCAAGCGCGCTCAATCCTGCGAAAATAGTCTTCATACTAACCTTCAATTTCTGTCTTTTGCCCCCGCTGCGCCGTTTTGAGACGCAGCGTTTCTGGCCCATTGCCGGGCCCGTATGACAATGCTTATGGCCGTGCCGCGCTGAATTGCGGCTGAATTTGTCTGATTTGATGCGTTCAGGCTTGGTAGAGGCGCAGCTCGGCTTAACTCCCGTGGAAAAGGGCAAAACGGCTGTTGTTAGCCGATTCGCGCACCCTTACTTCGGCATTAACCTGGCATAGTGCAAATTTCGTGTCGCTAGGACACACGGCAATGGACCCGTCATGGCAGCACCGCTGATTTCTCCCTCTATTCTATCGGCTGATTTTTCGCAGCTCGGCGCGGAAGTGCGCGCGATCGATGAGGCTGGTGCCGATTGGATCCACATTGATGTGATGGATGGCCATTACGTGCCCAATATCACTATCGGTCCTGATGTGGTGAAGGCGCTGCGCCCGCACACGGCCAAGACATTCGATGTGCATTTGATGATTTCGCCGGTTGATCCCTATCTAGAGGCATTCGCTGAGGCGGGTGCGGATATCATCACCGTTCACCCAGAGGCTGGGCCGCATTGCCACCGGACGCTGCAGGCGATCCGGGCGCTGGGCAAAAAGGCGGGCGTGGTTTTGAACCCTGGTACGCCGGTGGATGTGCTCGACAATCTCATTGACCTTGCCGACCTGATCCTGGTCATGAGTGTCAATCCCGGCTTCGGCGGGCAGAGCTTCATTCATTCGCAATTGGCCAAGGTTGAGCGCATTCGCGCGATGATTGATGCCACGGGCCGCGACATCCACCTAGAAGTGGACGGCGGGGTAAACCCGGAAACCGCGCGGCTGTGCGTTGACGCTGGGGCTGATGTGCTGGTCGCTGGGTCTGCCACATTTAAGGGCGGACCGGATCATTACGCCTCCAACATTTCAGCACTTAAGGGCGAGGGGTGATGGATTCGCTGTTTCGCGACACTGAGGGGGAGGCCCGCGACGAAGCGGGGGTAAATGCACCCGTTCAGTCCAGCGAAACAGAAACGGATGAGCGCCAGCCCAGTCTTGCGATCCCGCTGCCCGATGGTGATGAGCGGTTGATTGCATCGACTGGTGATGGTCCTGACGGCGCACCCAAATATGGCGAGGCGCCTGCTCCATTGGCCGCCGACCGCGCGCTCGCGCTAACCGATGTCATTGCCCCGCGGGCCAGCCCGGGCGAGGCTATGCTCCGCTTTGCTTACCGTCTTGGCGTGCCGGGTCATGCTCTGTCGGCTCCGTTTCGTCGCCCGCGCAAGACGCGCGTTTTGGCAACGGTCGACAGCCCGCTCAAAGGGGACCGGTCTTCTGGTATTGCGCTTAGGGCGGGGCATTTCCTGATCAATGGTGCGAAATTGCCCATCGCCCGGGTTGAATTTGATTCGTCCAACCGCCTTGGCCCAGTGTTTGATCAGCTGGTTCACGGATTTGGCTGGCTGCGCGATCTCGCGTGCAGCGCACCGCGCGAAGACTGCGTGCCTGTGGCTGAGCGGATCACACGTGCCTGGCTCAATGCCTGCCCATCGACCGGCAAAGGCCGGGCATGGGATGTGGAGCTGACCGGGCAAAGACTGCTCGCCTGGCTGGTTCATGCGCCGCTAGTGCTGGCGGGCGGCGATCCAAAGCTCAAGGCGCGGCTGCTCAGCGCGATCGAGGATACTGCGCGCTGGCTTGATCGTAATGTCTCAAACAGCGGGGTCAGCGGCCTGGGTCAGCTTGCGGGCTGGTCCGCGATCACTGCTGCGGGATTGCTGCTGCCAGAGGGGCGCCCTCGCCGGCTTTATGGCGAGGCTGGCCTGATCCGTGCGCTGGGCGATCTGGTGGCGGAGGATGGCGGCGTGTTGTCGCGCTGTCCCGATGCCCAAATGCTCAGCCTCGCGCTGCTGATCGATCTTGATGCTTGCTATGAAGCGGCGAATATTGAGCCTCCGCAAGCCTTTGGCGTGATGCGTGAATTGCTCGTGCCGCCGCTATTGACCTTACGCCACGGCGATGGAGCTCTGGGCAATTGGCAGGGCAATGGTGCGATCAGCGCGGACCGGGTTTCGGCCTTGATTGCGGCCAGCGGCATTCGTGCTCGTCCGCTAAAAGATGTCGAACATTGGGGGTATCAGCGGCTGCGCGGCGGCCAAACGGTGGTGCAATTTGACGCAGCCCCGCCGCCCCGTGCGCGCCATACCCGCTGCGGCTGCGCATCCACATTGGCGTTTGAAATGTCCGACGGGCCTAAGCGTCTGGTCGTCAATTGCGGTGGTTCGGCGCTGGCTGGCGGCCAAATTCCTGCACGCATTCGCCAGGGCCTGCGCGCAACGGCGGCGCATTCCACTCTGGTGCTAAACGATGCCAATTCCACTGCGGTCAAACTGCATGGTAAGCTGGGCAAAGGTGCCGAACTGGTAGAGGTTGAGCGGCGGCTGATTGGCGAGGGCAGCTCTGGCAAAGGCAGCCATGCGGCGGTTTTGATCGAGGCCAGTCACGATGGCTATGCCGCTCGCTTTGGCTTGACTCATCGTCGCACATTGGCGCTGCGCAGCGATGGCACGGAGCTGTCCGGTCAGGACGTATTGCTGCCCGCTTCGCGCAAGACCAAGCGGGGCAAGATCAGCTTTGCCATCCGTTTCCACCTGGGGCGCGGGGTTGAGGTGCATCTGTCCGATGATAAGCGCGGGGCGAGCCTGCTGCTGCCAGATGGCGGCCTGTGGCAATTCCGCATGCGCGGCGATGATGAGACGGCGACTTTGAACTGCGAAGACAGTCTCTGGGTCGACGGCGCGGGCGCGCCGCATGCGACCGAGCAATTGGTTATCGAAGGTATGACATCGCGCAGTGGAGGAGAATTCTCCTGGCTGCTTAAGAAAATGGGGTAAGGCCCAAGGGCCGACATCTATGGCTGATAAAACGATCAAACGGGCACTGCTTTCGGTGTCCGACAAAAGCGGATTGGCAGAGCTGGGCAAGGCCTTGGCGGCACGCGGAGTGGAGCTGGTCAGCACTGGCGGCACGGCAAAGGCGCTGCGTGAGGCAGGGCTGGAAGTGCGGGATGTTTCTGGACTCACTGGCTTTCCAGAGATGATGGATGGCCGGGTGAAGACCCTGCATCCAACGGTGCACGGCGGATTGCTCGCGCTACGCGACAATGACGAACACGTTGCCGCGATGAATGAACACAGCATTGGCGCGATCGATCTGGTTGTCGTCAATCTCTACCCGTTTGAGGCAACCGTCGCGAAGGGCGCGGACCGAGCCGAGATAATCGAGAATATAGACATTGGCGGGCCAAGCATGGTTCGCTCTGCCGCGAAGAACCACGGTTTTGTGACGATCATGACCGATGCCGCTGATTACGCAGAGCTGCTGGAAGAGCTAGACATCAATGATGGCGCGACGTCAGATGCGTTTCGCATCCGTATGGCGGGCAAGGCCTATGCTCGCACGGCCGCCTATGACGCAGCAATCGCCAATTGGTTTGCTTTTGGCGACGCCTTTACCAATCCGCTGGGCGCAGAGGCGCTGAAGGCGACGCTCTTTGTCGACACTATGCCGCTGGCGTTCAAACGCTCCGACACTTTGCGCTATGGCGAGAACCCGCATCAGCAGGCGGCCGTCTATGTTCCTCAATCAGTTGGCGCAGCGGGCGTCCCACAGGCGGAGCAATTGCAGGGAAAGGCGCTCAGCTACAACAATCTGAATGATGCCGATGCGGCACTGGAATTGGCGGCGGAATTCGCTGGCAGCGACCCTGCGGTCGTGATCGTTAAACACGCCAATCCATGCGGTGTTGCCCAAGGTTCCAGCCTGGTCGAGGCATGGGACGCGGCACTCAAATGCGACAGTGTTTCTGCCTTTGGCGGGATTGTGGCGGTCAATACAGAGCTGGACGGCGCAACTGCAGAGCAGATCGCCAGTATCTTCACTGAAGTCATCATCGCGCCAAGGGTGAGCGCTGAGGCGCGTGAAATCTTCGCCAAGAAGAAGAATTTGCGCGTACTCGAATGCGGTACGCTGCCTGATCCGCGCCGCGGCGGCTTTATGATGAAGACCATTGCGGGCGGTATGCTGCTGCAGATGCGTGACAATGGCGCTGTCCTGCCGGATGATTTGAAGGTGGTCACAAAGCGCGCTCCAACAGAGCAAGAGCTGAAGGATTGCCTGTTCGCCTGGACAGTTGCTCGGCATGTAAAGTCCAACGCAATTGTCTATGCTAAGGACGGGGCAACCGCTGGTATTGGCGCTGGCCAAATGAACCGGCGCGATTCGGCCCGGATTGCCGCGATCAAAGCGGCAGAAGCGGCTGAGACCTATGAATGGGATGCGCCGCGCACTCAGGGCAGTGCAGTTGCTTCAGACGCTTTTTTCCCGTTTGCTGACGGCCTGATCTCAGCCGCCGAAGCGGGGGCGACCGCCGTCATTCAACCGGGCGGATCGATCCGCGATGAGGAAGTGATCGCAGCAGCAGATGAGGCAGGCCTGGCGATGGTGTTAACTGGGATGCGGCACTTTAGGCATTAATTTTGCGTGGGCGCATCCGCGCCCTCGTCCTCGGCAATATTCCTCCGCTTTGCTACGGATCGCCTGCGGGCGCCCGGTCGGACTTGCGGTCGGCTAGTCGCCGACCGAGTTTCGCGACCAAAGCAGTAGAATTGGACTGAATCGACGCCGTAAGCGTCGCAAGGGCGACTGCCCGCCCGGAGCGCTTTGCGCGGAGGATAGCCAAGTGAGCGGATGCGAACGCCGGCGCTTGAGGCGAAACAAAAATTCCGAGGATATCGCAGCACGGAGGTGCTGCGGAAACCAAAAGAAGCAACTTTTGCGCGTTCACGCGTAACTTTTGCGAGTGATTTAGCGAAACACAGTCTGAAGCCATCGTTCACGAGTTGGAAAGCGCTGGGTGCTAAAGCCCTCCGCTGACAACAACCAAACCGCAAGAGACGCCCCATGGGACTGTTCAAATCTGACCTTTATCGCAGCTTCGCCGTCGGCTTTGCCGTTGGCGCTGTTCTGGTGGGTTTGAGCGCAACCGATGGGTTGAGCGGCGAATTCGCTAGCCCGGCTCAGGCGGCGGAAATGCAGGAATTTGATCCGGTTCCAGCTTCAAGCGAGTTTATCATCGCGGCTGAGTAAGTCCGTGACGACTTAGATCTGTTCCCCATACATCTGGCGTAATCTGCCAAGCATGGCTATATCCTGAGCCATGGCAACAGCGCACGATCACCATTCACACGAAGAGCATTCTGGCGAGAACCTGATTGAGGCCGCCCGAACCGCATTAATCGCGGCGGGCGAGCAATGGACCGGCATGCGCGAGGCGGTGTTTACCGAGCTCGCCAAGCATGAACGGCCTGCCTCCGCTTACGATATAGCCGACAACCTTTCTGCATCACGCGGAAAGCGCGTCGCGCCCAACAGCGTCTATCGTATCCTTGATCTGTTCGTGAGTAACAATCTCGCGCTAAGGGTAGAAAGCGCAAATGCCTATCTCGCGAACACGCATCCTGGCTGTGCCCATGATTGCATCTTCCTCGTCTGCGACGAATGCGGCGATACCGCGCATATTGACGATGATGAAGTCAGCCGCACAGTGCGCAGCCTTGCCAGCGCGCGGGATTTTCAAACGCGCCGCCCGGTGTTGGAGATTCGCGGTCTGTGCCGCGCATGCACCTAAACGACAGGTGGGCGACACAGCGTTGCATTTGCCGCATGCGATGACGATAAACCGTGCCTCACTAGCGACAAAGCGTTCATCGACAGTTTTGTTTTGAAGGTGTAAGGCTCTTCAAATGACATCCAAGCCTGACACTCCGCTGCTCGATACCGTCGATAATCCTGCGCAACTTCGGGAGCTTAAGGCCGAGCAACTCCGCCAACTTTCCGATGAATTGCGCGAAGAGATGATTGATGCGGTCAGCGTCTCTGGCGGGCATCTCGGCTCTGGTCTTGGCGTGGTCGAACTGACCGTGGCGATCCACTATGTGTTCAACACACCCGACGACAAGCTGGTGTGGGACGTGGGCCACCAATGCTACCCGCACAAAATCCTGACCGAGCGTCGTGACCGCATTCGCACCTTGCGTAGCGGCGGCGGCCTGTCTGGTTTCACGAAGCGGACGGAAAGCGAATATGATCCGTTTGGCGCCGCGCACAGTTCCACCTCGATCTCGGCTGCGCTTGGCTTTGCGGTGGCGAACAAGTTGAAGGGGGAGCCAGGGCGCGGGATCGCAGTGATCGGCGATGGCGCGATGAGCGCCGGCATGGCCTATGAGGCGATGAACAATGCGGCTCAGGCCGGCAACCGTTTGGTCGTGATCCTGAATGACAATGACATGTCGATTGCGCCGCCGGTTGGCGGGCTGTCGGCCTATCTTGCGCGGATGGTCTCCTCCAGTGAGTATCTCGGCCTGCGCAGTCTTGCGAGCCGGGCGGTCAAGAAAATGAGCCGCCGGATGCATGAAGCGATCGGCAAGGCAGAGGAATACACGCGCGGCATGGTGACCGGCGGCACTTTGTTTGAAGAGCTAGGCTTTTATTATGTCGGCCCGATCGATGGCCACAATCTCGATCATCTGATCCCAGTGCTGGAAAATGTGCGCGACACATCCGAAGGTCCAGTTTTGATCCATGTCGTTACCACCAAGGGTAAGGGGTACAAATTTGCTGAGGAAAGCGCCGACAAATATCACGGCGTACCGAAGTTTGACGTGGTCACGGGTGAGAAGAAAAAGGGCGCGGCTGGCCCGCCCGCGTACCAAAACGTGTTTGGGGACACTCTGGCGAAGCTGGCCGAGACGGATGATCGGATCTGTGCGATTACCGCTGCCATGCCATCCGGTACTGGGGTGGACCGTTTTGCGACCGCACATCCGGAGCGCAGCTTTGACGTCGGCATTGCTGAACAGCACGGCGTCACCTTTGCCGCTGGGCTGGCGGCGCAGGGCATGCGGCCCTTCGCAGCGATTTACTCAACCTTCCTTCAGCGCGCCTATGACCAGGTGGTGCATGATGTCGCGATCCAAAACCTGCCAGTGCGCTTTGCGATTGACCGCGCAGGCCTAGTCGGAGCCGATGGCGCGACCCATGCGGGCAGTTTCGACATCACCTATCTCGCCACTCTGCCGAATATGGTGGTGATGGCGGCGGCTGACGAAGCAGAGCTGGCGCATATGACCTACACTGCGGCGGAATATGACGAGGGGCCAATCGCTTTCCGCTATCCGCGCGGTAGTGGCGTCGGCGTACCGATGCCAGAGACGCTGCAGAAGCTGGAAATCGGCAAAGGCCGGATCGTGCGTGAGGGCAGCAAGGTTGCAATCCTCTCGCTCGGCGCACGCTTGGAAGAGGCCAAGAAGGCCGCCGATCAGCTAGAGGCGAAGGGCCTGTCGACGACCATCGCCGACATGCGCTTTGCCAAGCCGCTGGATGAGGATTTGATCGCCAGACTGATGCGCACGCATGAGGTTGTGGTGACGGTCGAAGAGGGCGCGATTGGCGGGCTGGGCGCACATGTGCTGACCTATGCCAGCGATGAAGGCCTAACCGATGGCGATAGCGGCACCGCTTTGAAGGTCCGTACTTTGCGCTTGCCCGATATTTTTATTGATCAGGATTCGCCAGATAAGCAATATGACGAAGCTGGCCTCAACGCGCCGCAAATGGTCGATTGCGTGCTGAAAGCGCTGAAGCACAATTCAGCAGCGGTGGAAGGTGCGCGGGCTTAGAATTGGTTGGGTAGCGCTGGCGGCCGACCGTCCAATTGCAGAGTAGCATAGCCGCTTTAGAAGCTCTTGAGCTCGGTCGCTGTGTTTAGACACGCTCAAGCGGCAAGAAAGGCGGGTTTGGCAACTCGACTTCAATGTTGTTCCCGGGACGGACCGTTCCGCCTTGCAGCACAATGGCCATAATTCCAGACTTGCGTATCAACTCACCGTTTGCTCCTTTATCGAGCACGGCTGCGAGAAGACCTTTCTGAAATCTGTCAATTTGAGCGCAGGGGTTGCGCAGCCCAGTCACTTCCAATTGAGCCTCTTTCCCGATCTTCAGGATAGTGCCGCGCGGCAGCCCGAGCAGGTCAATTCCTCTAGTGGTAATGTTCTCACCCAAGTCGGCTGGCATAATTGTGAATCCCTTTTCGGCAACTTCATCGAAAAGCTCTGAGTGGATCAAATGCACTTGGCGGAGATTTGCTTGAGTTGGATCAACTTTGACTCGCGATCGGTGCTTCACCGTCTTCCCGTTATGCGCGTCATCTTCAACGCCCAGGCCAGCAATGATCGCGATTTCCGGCACAATTTGCTTGGAAAAATTGTGGCCTGCATCTTTGGCAACTGCGACTACTTTCCCGAGCACTTCTTTGGACCTCGCAACTTCTTGGCATCTAGCTTTACCTAACCGCAGCAGGAAAGGCGATGGGCTGCCAACTCTGCCGGGGTGACGAAGCGGATAAGACATGGCAGAGACGCCAAATGACCCTCCTCAAAATAACCCGTGACGGTCCCGTCACCACACTGACCATCGACCGCGCGGACACCATGAATCCGCTGGGTGCGCCCGGCGACGGCGATGAATTTCGCGCCGCCTGCGATGCGATCAACCGCGATATGGACGTGCGCTGCGTCATATTGACCGGGGCTGGCCGTGCCTTTTCGGCGGGTGGCGATGTTAAAGCGATGCAGAGCAAGACCGGCACGTTTGGCGGGTCGGCGCCCTCTATATCGGACGGTTACCGCGATAACATCCACCTCATGCTGCGGGCACTTTATGGCTTGCGCGTGCCCGTAATCGCGGCGGTCAATGGCCCGGCAATCGGGCTTGGCTGTGATGTCGCCTGCCTTGCCGATATCCGCATCGCCTCCGACAAAGCGAAATTCGGTGTCACCTTCCTAAAGCTTGGCATTATTCCCGGCGATGGCGGCACGTGGATCCTGCCGCGCGTCATCGGGCAAAGCCGTGCGTCCGAGCTGTTTTACACCGGCGACGTGATCGGCGCAGCTAAGGCAGAAGAATGGGGTCTGGTCAGCCACATGGTCGAACACGACATTTTGATGGAGGAGGCCCGCGCCTTGGCGACCAAAGTCGCGGCCATGCCGCCGCATGCCCTACGCCATGCCAAGATGCTGCTGCGCCAGGGTCAACAAGTCAGCTATGACAGTGCTCTCGAAATGGCGGCCAACACCCAAGCGCTGATGCACACGACCGACGATCATGCCGAAGGTGTCGCGGCCTTGATTGAGAAGCGCGTGCCTGAGTTCAAAGGCGAATAGTTCAGCATGACTGCTATCCTGATCCGCTTGCTTGTGGTGGGCGCGGCGCTGTATCTGGCGTTGATTATTCTGCTTTGGACGATGCAAGCGAAGATGATCTATCCTGCCCCGCAGGAGGCCGCACCGCTGATCCCCGGTTATGAAGAGGTCTCGCTGACAACCGAGGATGGTTTGGCATTGCGAGCGTTTTATCGTGTGGCGAGCGACGGCTTACCAACGCTGGTGTACTTCCACGGTAATGGCGGATCACTGACCGGGGCGGGCGTGGCCAATGTTGCGCTGGCAGAACGCGGATTTGGTGTGCTAATGGTCGAGTACCGCGGCTATGGCGGCAATCCGGGTGAACCATCCGAGGAAGGTCTCTATAAAGATGGCGATGCAGCCATTGCTTGGTTGAGCGCGCTCGGCATACCGGCTGCGCAAACCGTGATTGTTGGCAATTCCATTGGCGGCGGGGTGGCGACGGAAATGGCTCGGCGCCATGATCCAGCGGCGCTGATTCTGGTGTCGCCGTTCACGTCTCTGCCAGAGGCAGCGGCGGCCAATCTTTGGTGGCTCCCGGCAAAGCCACTGGTCCGTGATCAATACCGCAATCTGGATAAGATTACGCAGCTCAGTATCCCGGTGCTGGTGCAGCACGGAACAAGAGATGGCCTAATCCCGCAAAGACAGGGCCGCGCTCTGGCTGAAGCGGCGTCCAATGCTCAGTTTCAATCCTTCGATGGGCTGGGTCACGAGCTGTCGTTTGTGCGTAGCTCTGGCGAGGCGCGGGCCGATTGGATTTTCGCTCTGGAACTGACGGCTGCAAACGATGTGGCGGAGCGAGTGTTGCCCTAAAACCAACGCCAGATGCCTGCGGAAATTCCACCGAGCGGCGTGTGCAGCCAGCTCAGGAACACGAACAGGATCAGCCCGGCGGTCCATGGCAAAGCGCCAGCACCGAGCAGCTTGCCCCAACGCGGCCAATAGCTTGTCTTGCTTTCCCATTCGACCCAGGCATCGCCCATTAGGACTTGCTTCTTGCGATCCTGCATTTTCGCGCCCACGAGCGCCAGAAACCCCATCGACAGCGCAACGATTATGGTGCGCCAGGACCACAGAATGATGATGTGCGATGCCGCCCACAGAGCAAAGCTCCACATCATCGGGTGGCGGGTGACGGCGAAAACACCCTTGGGCTCGGCACGGGCCTGCTCCTCCGCCATGGGAGTGGGCAAGGCCGGATTGCCGATGTAGGACCCGGCGAACAAGACCAGCGCTGGCAAGATCAGCAAAGTCGCGATGATCCATCCGATCTCACCTGATCCGGGCAAGTCGCCGCCCGGCGCCTCCACAAAGGCGAAATAGACCCAAGCGAACGCCGCCGCGCTAATCAGCGAGTAGAGGATCTGGAAACCGATTTTGCCTGTTATGCGGACGAGGCCCGCGCGCAGCGGGTGCGACATGGCAAAATGCGTGCCGACAAAGGCGGCGTTGGCGACGGCGAGTTCAACCAAAGCGCTATTCATGAAGGACAGTCTAACATTGAAGAGGCTCGTGCGGCAAATCGCCTCAGCTATGCGGCGAGTGTCACGGCACTTTTTGCGAGGGTATGCCAGTTGGAATGATGGTCGCCTGCGCTGTGGCCACGTGCTGGGCCTCATCTCCGCCTTCGCTCCAAACGTCGGCTCGGACAACGACTTGGCGTTTGCCCGGTTTGATCACTATACCTTTCGCGCGCAGCTTTGTGCCCTTGGCTGGGCGCAGGAAATTGATCGTATAACTTCCGGTGACAACGTCGCCCACGACAGAAGCGCCGGCCCAGGCGCAGGCATTGTCGGCCATCAAACCGACGATTGCCCCATGCGCAAAGCCGTGATGCTGCTGCATTTCAGGCCGCAGTTCTAGGGTTAGCTCGCTTTCGCCCTGCCACACTTTGATCGGCTCCACGTCCAGCCAGTTGCTGAAGCCTGATTTCTTGACCGCGACCGCTTTCATATAAGCGATGGCGGCTTCAGGGCTGTCAAATCGGCTCCGGCTCATAAGGTTTCTCCACATAAAGTCTGTAAAACAGATGTTATGTGCCACTTGCTATGATTTCACGCAAGTCTGATATACAGACACATTACTGACACTGGCTTTCAGGAATGCCTGTATGAAGACGTATCGTGCCTCCCGCGCCCCATGCCCAATTGGCCGTGCAGCGCGGCTGCTGGGAGACCGTTGGATCTTGCTGATCTTGCGAGAGGCGTTCTTGGGCGCTGAGCGATTTGAAGAATTCATTGCTCGGCTCGACGTCAACCGGGCTGCGCTCACATCGCGCCTTGCGATCCTGCAAGAAGCGGGGCTGATCACGCGCGAACCCACGACAGGAAAGCGCGCACGCTATCTACTTACCGAAAGCGCTTGCGCCTTGGTCCCGCTCTATGCCGAGATGGCCAAATGGGGTGCAGAGCACCTGTTCGATGATGGCGAAGCGCCGGGGCAATGGTCCGCCGCGCCGGCCTGACTTACCTGCGCAGCCGCTCCTATTCAGCGATCCCGATCAGCTCTACTTTGAAGATCAGCGTTGCATTGCCCGGAATAGACCTGCTGCCTTGTGCTCCATAGGCAAGATCTGCCGGAACAGCGATCTCAATGGTCTCACCCACTGCCATTTGCGGGATGGTAAGCTGCCACGCCGGGATCAGCCGCGCCAGTGGGAAAGTGGCTGGCTGTCCGCGCCGATAGGAGCTGTCAAATACAGTCCCATCGATCAGCGCGCCTTCGTAATGAACTGTGACAGTGTCCGAGACGCTGGGGCGGTTTTCGCCGCCATTGTACTCCAGCCAGCGCCAACGAATGCCACCATCGATATAGCGCCAACCATCGGCGGGTTTCAGGCCCAGCAGATAGGTTTGCTGAGCGGTGTGCCATGACAGGCTCTGCGCATTGTCAGCGGTGCTTTCCGGCGCTTCGCCTTGCGCGAAGACGGGCGTGGTAGCGAGGAGTGAGGCGCAAAAAACGGCGCTAGCGAGAACCCGGCTCACCAGTCATACGCCTTTGGCAACTGGCTCTCATCCAGATCGAGATAGCGTTTGGCCAGCTCGCTCTGATGATTGTCCAGCGGTTGTTCGATACCGGCAATGAACACTCGGCTTGGCACAGAATCGACCTCCAAGGGGTCGCCGTCCCAGATCACGACGTCGCCGATTGCGCCCGCTTTCAGAACGCCGAACTTGCCGCCATGTCCAGCAATCTCCGCCGGGATGGAGCTGATCGTGGCGAAGGCCTGACCCCAGGAAAGTCCGCTCGCGCCGGGAACCTTGCCCAAAGCTACAAGGTTGCCAGCAAATTGTGCGGCGCTACGCGGATGGCCATCTGTGCCCCCGGACATTCGCCCAATCGCGACCTTTACGCCCGCTGCTGCCATGCGGCCAACATTGGACTGGGTTGCGCCCAACTGCTCAAAGCTGGCAGGTAGATCATCTAGCGCATCGGCGATCACCGGCACGCGGGCAGCGGCAATTTCGCTCGCAACCAGCCAGCCCTCGCTTGCGCCAACCAGCACCAGATCAAGCTTTAGATAGGTCCGCTTCAGGCCCAGCACATTGCGAATATCGGCGGCGCGCTCAACCTCGACATAGAGCTGCTGCGAGCCATTGATCACCGGCACCAGAGCGGCGGCATCAGAGCGAGTAAGCAGCGCTTCTCCCCCCTCCCACGATCCAGCGGCAAAGGCACGGGCTTCGCGCAGCGCGTTTTCCAGCTCAACGTAGGCGGCCGTGCGGCTGCCTCCGGATAGGCGCGCACCCGTCTCGCCAAGATCGACCAGTTGGAAAGCCCTGGCTTGCATCACGGCATTGGCATCAGCCCCAAGGTCAATCACTGCGCCCTGTCCCGCGAACAGCGAATTGCCGTGCGACGGAGTAACCAGCGCTCGGGTGACGCCGCCAGCGCGGCTGACCTTAACATGCTGAGAGCTGGGATTGATTGCCGGTGCCACATCAAGCGCCGCATTGAAGCGAGCATCGCCTGCGGATTTGTCATTGCTCGCGCCAACTGCGCCAACATCATACAGGCCGAGGTCGGTGACGGCAGCGACGATGCCAGGCGTGACGAACGCGCCGCCCGCATCGATTGTTGGAATATTGGCGGGCACTGGAGCGTTGGGGCCAACGACCGACACCGTTCCATTGCGGACGATGACCCGGCTGCCGGCGACAGGCTCGCTGCCATCACCGCTGGCGACCGTGGCATTCACGATGGCCACATCCTGCGCAGCGGCAGGAGCGGCAAGTGCTATGGCGGCACAGGCCGCGCTGGTCAAAAGACGCTTCATCATTTCACATCTCCTGCACCGGGTTGGCCAAGCTCAAAATCGCTCACCGGCCTGCGTTTTGGATCATTCGCGTCGTAGAGCAGCGCCCCATCGACCCAGACTTTCTCTGGGCGTGAATACACGCTCAGCGGATCGCCATTCCACAGTACGACGTCGGCCATTTTGCCGGGCTCTAGGCTGCCGGTCATATCGTCAATGCCCATCGCCTTGGCTGCGTTCAAAGTGATCCAGCTGATCACATCGGCATCGCTGATGTTGACCCCCATGCGAGCGCCAGCGGCCTGCGCTTTCGCAGCTTCTTGGTTCAAACGCTGGATTGAGTTTTCATCATCTGAGTGGATGACCACACAGGCGCCTTCGCGTTGAAGATAGGCGGCGTTTTGCGGAATGCCGTCATAGCTTTCCATCTTGAAGCCGTACCAATCGGCCCAGATCGCGCTGCACACGCCGTTTTCGCGCAGCAGATCACCGATCTTATAGGCCTCAACCGCGTGGTGAAACGCGCTGACTTTATAGCCCATTTCCTTGGCCATATCCATCACCAGCGCCATCTCATCGGCGCGGTAGCAATGGTTGTGAACCAGGATATCGCCATCGAGCACGCCGACCAATGTTTCCTTGCCAAGATCGCGCTTGGCATCGTCGTTTTCGCCGTACGCAATCGCATCAAGCCAGGTTTGGCGATTGACCGCGAAATTGCCCATCCGGGTCGAAGGCTTACGCCCGCGTCCGCCGTAAACCCGCTTCGGGTTCTCACCGCAGGCCATCTTGAAGCCGTAAGGCGCGCCGGGAAACTTCATGCCCTGCACCGTGCGGCTCGGCACATTTTTCAGCGTAACCGAGCGCCCGCCCATTAGATTGGCAGAGCCGGGCAGGATTTGCAGTGACGTGATCCCGCCATTGGCCATCGCGCGGCTGAAGCCGGGGTCTTGCGGCCAGACCGAATGCTCGGTCCATACGTCCGGTGTGGTGGGCGAGGTGGCTTCATTGCCATCGCCGTGCGCCGGAACAGATGGGGAGGGGTAATCGCCCAGGTGTGAGTGAATATCGATGATGCCGGGGGTTACGAACTTGTCCGAACCATCGACGACATTGGCGACCTCTGGCGGAGCGGTGGTTGGCCCGCCAACTGCCACGATCTTGCCATCGCGAAAATGCACCCAGCCGTTGTCGATCCGCCCGCCTGCACCGTCAAAAACGGTGGTGGGGATGATCAAAGTGTCCGCACCGGGATAGGCGCGGTAGGTCGAGGGGAAGGGCACATTGCCGTCTTCGCCCAGAAACTCCGTGCGCGTATCGCCGGTGTCGGCGGCAGAGGCCGATTTAAGCGAGCCCTCGCCCGATCCGGCCGCAGTGCAGGCGCTGAGCGCAAAAGCGCCCCCCATACACATGAGAAGCGCTTTTGCTCGCGGTAATCGCACTGTATCTGGTAAAAACATGAGTATTCCCGATCTTAAAGTGTAATGTCTTTTGATCGGACGTATAACAAATGTCTAGCCAAGATAAGCGAACAACCAAGGGCGCATCAAAACTGCCCCGGTATCGGTTTTAGAGTTCCTGGCAGGTCTCAGTTAGACCGAAAACCCACCACCCAATCAGGCAGCCTATTGCGTAACCGGCTTCGCCATCTTTTGCGGCATAAGCAGGGGTCGCAATAGTCATTGATGTAGCTGCCGCTAAGGTAACACCCATTTTCACGAGTTTTTTCATATTGAGTTCTCCATTATCGGGAGTTCCACCTTACAAACCAGGCTTATACTGTCAAGTTAGCTTATCCGTAGCGAAAAACGTCATTAGCAGATAATTATTTTCGATAGATTTTTGGTCACATCAATGAAGGCATTCAGCGCGTACTGCCAGTTTTAATAACTCTCTATTGAACTTTCAATTCGGCTTCTTCTGTTCCATCATCTTGCAATGTATCAAGGTGCATCAAGCGTTTGACCAATGGCGAAATGACCATGACGGCGACGCCGATACCAACAGCATACCAACCCACAGTTGAGTACACATCTAGCACCAGCTGCTTGCCCGCTTCTTCGCCAACGCCATCGCCGCCTGTCGCTGAAGCGATCAGGCCTGCTGCAAAGTTGCCAGTGGCCGAGGCAAAGAACCAAGTACCCATGATTAGCGATGCCATGTGGCCTGGCGAAAGCCGGTTCATCGCGGACAAGCCAACCGGGCTGAGGCACAGCTCACCAGTGGTGTGCAGTAGGTAAATCAGGAAGATGAAGATCACCGGCGTTGGCACATTGATGCCAGCGGTTTCCGCGCCCCACACAAGCACGAGGAAGCCAAGGCCGACCTGAATAACGGCGAGACCGAACTTCATTGGCGTCGATGGTTCAGCGCCTTTCGACGCGAGCCCTTGCCATAGCATGGCGAAGATCGGAGCAAGCAAGACGATGTAAATCGCATTGATCGATTGGAACATCGACGCGTTGACCCCTTGGGTGTCAACATGGCGGTCGGTGAATACGTTGAGCGACGATCCTGCTTGCTCAAACAGTGCCCAGAACACGATCGACACCAAGATAAGGAACATGGCCGCGAAGATTCGATCGCGCTCTTCCGGGGCCAATTTCGCGACCGCCGTGTAAAGCACGTAAAGCACGAGAGCACCGCCAAAGATGCCAAGTACGGCGCCAACCAGATCCTGATATTGGATGGCGAGCCAGCACAAGCCTACCATCGCAAGGCCGGCGCCATAGATGCCCCATTCTTTCCCGCCAGCAATCTTGGCCGGGTCTTTGGGTTCGCCTTTGCCAAGCAGCAATGGCTTGCCAACGATGAAGAAAATAAGGCCGATAAGCATACCGACACCTGCGAGACCAAAGCCGTATTCCCAGCCATAGGTCTGGCCTAGGAAGCCGCAGATGATTGAGGCAGTGGCGGCGCCAACATTAATGCCCATGTAGAAAATGGTGTATGCTGGATCGCGCCGGATGTCCGTGCGCTCATAAAGCTGACCGACGATCACAGAGATATTTGCTTTCAGGAAACCTGAGCCGACAATGATCAATGCCAACGCCAGCCAGAAGACATTGATCATGGGATCATCCTGTCCTCCACCTCCTTCGAAAGCCATGAAGAAGTGACCTACCGTCAGCAGGACCGCACCAAACAGCACGGCTTTGCGCTGGCCGATGAACTGGTCAGCGAGGTAGCCGCCCACAACCGGCGCAATGTAAACCAGCGCGGTGTAGGCGCCGTAGATGACGTAGGCCTTGTCCTCTGCAAACATCCAATGTTGGATGAGGTAGAAAATCAGCAGAGCGCGCATTCCATAGTAGGAAAAGCGCTCCCACATTTCTGCCATGAACAGCAGAAACAGACCCTTTGGATGGCCGATGACTTCCGCCTCGGGGCGAGTAATCAAAACCAAGCCGCCCAGCAGAAAGCCCGCCAGGGCGACTACGGCGATCCAAAACGTCCACATCTCGAACGCAGAATCGAATGTGAAAATTAGCTCATGCATTAGCCAGAGGCCCCTTTGCTTAAATGATCTAAGCTCTCCCTCCCAAGGGCGCTTCAAGCGGCGCACCCTAGCGCCTGTTTCTCGCCTGTGAAGCCTTAGTTACACGCAAATGGGGCGCGGCTGGCCGCAAAATTGCAGCCAAAGCGGATTGTTCGGGAACTTGACGCGCATGAGTGTATTATGTCACTGATGCACCTAGCGAGGACCTATGAGCCAAAGTCGACCCGTTTATCTTAAGCTGCGCGATCAAATCGCCGCCGCCATTATCGAAGGCAAATACCCGGAAGGGGAGATGTTGCCATCGGTTAGAGCGCTCGCGGCGGAGCAGGGGGCCAACCCGCTGACAGTCGCCAAAGCCTATCAGCAATTTCAAAATGACGGGCTTGTGGAGGTCCAGCGCGGGGTCGGCATGTATGTCGTTGCTGGCGCGGCCGGGCGGCTGTGTTCGAGTGAGCGTGAGCAGTTTTTGCGCGAAGAATGGCCAGAAATCCGCAATCGGATGGAGCGGTTGGGCATTGATCTGGCGGAACTCGCGGGCACCTTAGAGGCAAATTAAGCAAATACGGGGTGAGTGTTTGCTTGCAAATACAATATATTAAACGCTTTAGACTCGCCCATTGGACAGTTTTGGACTATTCAGTTCGGTAATATTTTGGTGCTGACTTGCAGGAATGGCTCCGCTCTGCCAGTGTGCGTTGCATAGTTCGCAACCCAGCGGGTCGGGGTTAGGCAATAATTTGGGGGAGACCCCGCGGGCGGCGTCGCAAAAAGACGTAGGCCAGGAGTTCGACATGATCAGATCCGAATTGCTCCAAGCGCTGCACAAGGACAACCCTGAGCTGCGCGCTGAAGAAATTGAGCAAGTCGTCGACATTTTCTTTGATGAAATCTCGCAGCGATTGGCCGAAGGCGGCCGGGTCGAGCTGCGCGGGTTCGGGGCGTTTTCGACACGCGAACGCGAAGCACGTCAGGGTCGTAATCCGCGCACTGGCGAGTCCGTGAGTGTCCCTGCGAAACGCGTGCCTTACTTTAAGGCAGGCAAGGAAATGCGCCGCCGCCTCAACGGCGAGTAAGCATCCACCAACATTGCGAATGTTATGGCCTGCGCTGCGGCGCGCAGCTTTATGCTGCGTCCTGCAGTATGCCCGCGTGGTCTTCGCCCGGTGCGGTTTGGCGCTTGCGCTCTACGCCAAGTGCCGAAAACACAGCGTCAACGACCTGCTCAATTCCGCCCTGCGCTGTCACGTCGATGATGCTCGCACGGCTGTCGCCAAGCGCGGAAACTTCGGCCGGTCCGCGCGCTGAGACGACCCGGCGCACATCCGGCAGCCGTTCTTCGACCAGTGGTGTCAGTTCGCGAGTGATCTGAACATTGCCCGTCGACACGAGTACAACCTCGCGTTTGGCCATGCCCAGCGCATCCCAACTGCGGGGGTCCGCGGCAATCGCATGATGCACGTGATAGCCATCGGCGAGCGCGATTTCGAAGCGCGCAGTTTCCGATTCCACTGCGAGATAGCCAATTCCATTCAGCGTCAGCGCATCGGCCACCGCCCGTCCCGAAGGGCCTAAGCCCACAATAACCACTGGGGCATTGTCACCGGCGAGTTTCTTGTCCGCTGGCCCGGTGCGCAGCTTACCAGCAAAGGTTCGCCCGAGGTTTGAAATGAACGGTGTGACCGCCAGACTGATCGCAATGGCTGTCACCAATATCGCCAGCATGCGTGGCTCAATCAGTCCAGCGATGGCCGGTAGGGCAAACAGTACCAGCGCAAACTCGCTGCCTTGCCCCAACAGAAAGCCGAGCTGAATCGAGCCTGGAACAGACCAGCGATTGGCAAGGCCTGCCAGCACGTTGAACAGGCATTTGAGCGTGATGAGGCCCGCCGCTGCTGCGAGGACCAGCATCCAGTTTTCCGCAAGCAGCACCGGATCAATGCTCAAGCCCACAGAGATGAAGAAAAAGCTCAGGAACAATCCGCGAAAGGCGTCGATCTCTGTCTGGACCATGATCCGATAGCGCGAATCTGCGACCGCCATTCCGCCTAGAAACGCCCCGAGTGTGAGCGATAGTCCAGCGATCCCGGTCGCATATCCAGCGGCGAGTGCAATGAATAGTGCGGTTGCGGTGTAAACCTCAGAGCTGCCTGCCCGCGCGATCAGGCGGAACAATGGCCCCGTTAGGTAACGGGCGAAGAGTACGGCGATGGCAAAGGCGGCGAGTGCTTTTGCGCCAGCTAAGCCCAATTGCGGGGCCAGCGCGCCGCCTGTGCCCAATGCGCCAGCAGCAACGAGTAACAGGATCGCGGCGATATCCTGGAAGATCAGGATCGATTGTGAAGCGCGCCCCACCGGGCAATCTTCCTGATCGCGCTCCCGCACGAGTCCAATAACCACGGCGGTGGAGGACAGGCCCATGGCGAACCCGCCGATGATCGCGAAGGCCGCCGGCAGACCAATAGCGAGGAAGATCAGCGCAAAGCCCCCACCGGCCACCAGCATCTGAAGGCTGCCAAACCCGAAGATATTGCGTGCCTCCGCCCGGATCCGGCCAAGCGAAAAGTGCAGGCCTAGGTTAAAAAGCAGAAACATCACCCCGGCCTCGGCCAAGGTTACCACAACTGGCCCGCTGAATTCGTCCTTGTATCCCAATGCGGCAATGGCGAGGCCAAGCCCAAGATAGCCAACGATGGGGTTAAGGCGGCAGGCGCGCGATACCAGCGCCGCACCAATTCCCAACCCTAGCAGGGTGACCGCAGGCTGGATCGTTTCAATGATTTCGCTGGCATCTGCCACTGTGCGCCCTCGCCTTTTCGCTGCCGGTTTGCTTGAGGCTCTGCTGGCGCATGACGGCGCGGTTGTCCATGGCTGCTCGCGCATTGCAGCGCGTCAAATCTCTCGCTAGGGCAGCGCCAAAGCGGGTGTGGCGGAATGGTAGACGCCGGGGACTTAAAATCCCCTGATCTTTTGATCGTGCGGGTTCGAGTCCCGCCACCCGCACCATCTCTCATCCGGGCATTGCGGCGCTCTGAACTCACAGAATATCGCGATCTATCAGGCCCCTATGACGACGTTATCCTGCTCTTAACCCGATTTGCTTTAATCCTATCCTTAGAGTTGGCCCGTGGAATGGGCAGGCGCGCCAGATCATCTGGCATTTAAGGTCGGTAATGCAGCATGGATCACGCGGCAAAAACGCCTGAGTTTGACGACACCGCACCAAATGCGGTTGATGACGCACGCCGGGCGCAGCGGGTGACTATTCTCATTCGTGCGGCGAAGTTAATCTCCGGCCAAGGCGAATTTGTCTGCGTCATTCGCGACGTCTCTGAAACCGGCATCAGCGTTCGCATGTTTCACAACCTGCCTTCGTGCGAGACGATGGAGCTGCATATGCCCAGCGGCGCGATCTATGAGATCCGCAGCGTGTGGGAGCGCGGCAATGAAGCCGGGTTTGAGTTCGCTCAGCCAGTGGATGTCGCAAAGCTGGTTGAGGAGGCCGGTGAATATCCCAAGCGCGGGATGCGGCTGGGCATGTACTTCCCGGTGGATGTGGCGACCATTGCCGGAAAGTATGAGGCGTTTGTTGAGAACTTATCCCAGCAAGGCGCACGGCTTGAATGTGATGGCTTGTTTGCGATCGATCAGACCGTCACAATCTCAGGTGAAGGCCTCAAAGAAGTACGCGCAAAAGTGCGTTGGCGCCGTGACAACCATTATGGCGTGGTGTTTGATGACACCTACACTTTAGGTGAGTTCGCGCGGCTGGCCGCGGAATTGCAAGCGCCCGTTTTGCTAAGCCATGACTAAGCCCACAGCACATTCGTAAATTCTATGCTACGCCGACGGTACGTTTACGGCCTGCTAACCATTTTCCTTCACTCCCCAGGATGCAAATCTAAATGGGGGCCCGAATGCAACAGGGTGTTACGACACAGAACGGAATTCTTGACGTCGATGTAGCGATCATCGGTGCAGGTCCGGCTGGTCTGACGGCTGCTTATCTGCTGACAAAGCAGGGAAAAACAGTCGCAATTATCGAAAAAGACGAAACCTATGTTGGTGGCATAAGCCGGACGGTGGAGCATCAGGGCTATCGCTTTGACATTGGCGGGCACCGCTTCTTTTCAAAAAGCCAACAGGTCGTTGATCTGTGGAATGAGATCCTGCCGGATGATTTCATCCAGCGCCCGCGCATGAGCCGCATCTATTACGAGGGCAAGTTCTACAGCTACCCGCTGCGTGCGTTCGAAGCGCTCGGCAATCTTGGCATCCTGCGCTCGACCGCGTGCATGCTGAGCTATCTGCGTTACAAGCTGTTCCCGATCAAAGATGTGAAGAGCTTTGAAGACTGGACCACCAACCAGTTTGGCAAGAAGCTCTATTCGATCTTCTTCAAAACCTACACTGAGAAGGTGTGGGGCATGCCGTGTGATGAAATGAGTGCCGATTGGGCGGCTCAGCGGATCAAGGGCCTTTCACTATGGAGCGCTGTCACCGATGGTCTCAAGCGTTCGCTCGGCCTTAACAAGAAGCCGAACGATGGCATGGAAACCAAGACGCTACTCGAAACCTTCCGTTATCCGCGGCTTGGCCCGGGCATGATGTGGGATGCGGCGCGCGATAAGATTCTGGCGACCGGCAATGGCCAGGTGCTGATGGGCCATGCGCTCGATCAACTCGCCAGCGACGGCAATGGCGGCTGGTCGATGACGGCTCAGGGGGCGAACGGCAAAGTTCAAATCCGTGCCAGGGACGCGATCAGCTCTGCGCCAATGCGTGAGCTGTCCAAGCGGCTTCATCCGCTGCCGCAATCAAGCCTGCAGGCGAACGAGCTCAAATATCGCGACTTCCTGACCGTGGCTCTGATGGTGAAGTCAGAAGATCTGTTCCCGGACAATTGGATCTATATCCATGATGACCGCGTGCAGGTTGGCCGCGTGCAAAACTTCCGCAGCTGGTCACCGGAAATGATCCCTGACGATGAAATGGCCTGTGTTGGCCTCGAATATTTCTGCTTTGAAGGGGACGGCCTATGGTCATCCTCTGATGAAGATCTGATCGCGCAAGCGACCAAGGAAATGGAAATCCTCGGCCTGTGCGATCCAAAGATGGTCGTCAGCGGCGCGGTTGTCCGCCAGGAAAAAGCCTATCCGGTTTACGACGACGAATACGAGACCAATGTTGATTCCATGCGAATGGAGCTGGAAGAGAAGCATCCGTCACTCCACCTCGTTGGCCGCAACGGTATGCACCGCTACAACAATCAGGATCACGCGATGATGACCGCGATGCTGACGGTTGAGAACATTCTGGCTGGTGAGCGCGTTTACGACACCTGGTGTGTCAACGAAGACGCTGAGTATCACGAAGCGGGCGATGAAGGCGAAGAAGTGGCTCTGCCAGCGCGCGAAGCCGCGCCGGAAATGGCGCCTGATGTTGCCGCCAAGAAGCCAGTGACCGAAGATCAGGCCGCCGCGCTCAATTCGATGCGCGACGTGCCAGAGCGGATCAAGAAATCTGCGTGAAGAGGAAGCGGGCGAGGCAAGGCGGTCTGCCTGAATTGCCGCGCCGCCCTTAGTTTCTACGACTCTGCAATCGGCGAACTTGAAGCAAAAGACAGAAGATGGAGGGCCGGATGACCGAGATTTTTGTCAAACTGCGTGACCTGCGTTTTCTGCGTTACATTTTTGCCAGCGTTGGCGCTTTGGCCGTCGATGTTGGCAGCTTTCTCGCGCTGCTATCTTTGGGCATGATCGCCGCTGTCGCTTCGGCGATTGGCTATAGCCTGGGGATCCTCGCGCATTGGTTGATGTCGAGCCGCGCAGTCTTTCAGGACAATGTGGCTGAGCGCGGCAGCGCTCGCACCCGGCAAAAGGCGCTGTTTGTCGCCTCGGCTCTGGTTGGCCTTGGCCTGACGATCACGATTGTGGGCTTGGGTGATTGGGCCGGATTGGATCCGCGTATCGCCAAGGGCATTGCGATTGTTGTCGCCTTCACTGCGACGTGGCTGCTGCGCAGCAAAGTTGTTTTCCGTTCCGAGGCGCAAGGGTAAAGCGATGCTTACCGAGCGCCGCCGATCTTTGTTTGCACCCGGCCTGTTGATGCGGGTTGGGATTGTGTGGCTTGCGCTGTCCGCGTTCCTGATTACCGTGAAATGGGGCGCCATTACAGGAATGCAGTTTTCGGGACCTGACGATGCCCTGCGCCTTGTTCAAGTGCGCGATTTGCTGGCCGGGCAAAGCTGGTTTGACCTCACGCAATACCGCGCTGATGCGATAAATGGCGGCGTGCCCATGCATTGGTCGCGCTTGGTCGATCTGCCCTTGGCGGCGATCATCTTTGCTCTCACCCCGTTGATCGGCGGCGCCCATGCGGAAACTGCGGCCTTGATCATAGTGCCGCTTGTGACCCTGGCGTTTGTGATGTTGTTCGCAGCCCGCATCGCCTGGCGACTTTTGGGCGAAGGTGAGACATTTACCACCTGTCTGGTCTTGGCGGTTTCGATGCCGCTACTGTTTCAGCTTTCACCAATGCGGATCGATCATCACGGTTGGCAAATTGTATGCGCTTTGGCGGCGATAAACGGCATGATGGCGCGCAATGCATGCATGGGCGGCTGGGCCACGGGCGGGGCGCTTGCGATCTGGCTCTCGATCTCGATTGAGGGTCTGCCGCTGGCAGCGGTGATTTGCGGCGTCATGGCACTGCGCTGGCTGTGCAATCGCAATGATCGCATCTGGCTGCTCGCGACCATGCAATCCCTGGCGCTGTTGAGCTTCGCTTTGTTTCTCTCCACACGAGGGATCGGTGATCTAGCGGTCTATTGCGATGCGATTGGCCTGGTGCATCTTGGCATGTTCGGCTGGGGCGCGCTTGCTCTCACGGTTTTGGCGCGCGCTGAACCCATGCCTCTACCTGCTCTGCTGCTTGGATTTGGCGTGGTTGGCGGCGGCGCAATTGCGATTTTGCTTGGCACTGCGCCGCAATGCGCAGGCGGCGGGTTTGCCACTCTCGATCCTGTCGTGGATAAGCTGTGGCATGACCGTATTCGCGAAGGGCAGCCGCTTTGGAGCCTGTCCTTCAGTCCGGCCCTGCATCTGATTGTCACACCAATCATTGGCATTTTTGCGGCCCTCAATCTGGTGTCGCGTTCGCATGAATGGCTGCGCCGGTTCTGGACCGAATATACGCTGGTGCTGATTGCGGCCACGGCGATTGCTTTGCTGGTTTCCCGCGCTGGGGCCGCCGCGATTACGCTCGCCGCTGTGCCTTTGGCATGGCAGGCGGGCCAATGGCTGCGCGCCATCCGGGTGATGCAGCAAGTGCCCAAGCGGGTGATGGCTTTGGTTGGCGTGATGATGGCTCTGTTGCCAACGATCCCCATCATGCTGCTCGGCCTCGCGATCCCGGCGCGCGCCACGTTGCTGGGCGGTTCATTGCCGCCTTCACCGCCGCCCGCCTCCAAATGCGAAATCGCCGCAGCGGCAGAGCAATTGCGCGCCTTACCCGCCGGTGAAGTATTCTCCCCGCTCGACATTGCCCCGCGCCTGCTTCTGGAAACAGAGCACACGATTGTTGGCTCGGGCCATCATCGCGGCGATGCCGGCATTCGCTTTGTGATTGAGACCTGGATGGCCAGTCCCGATGAGGCGCGCGAAAAATTGATCAGTCGCGGCAGCGCCTATGTGGCCGTCTGTGCCGATCGCAGAGAGCCGATGTTCTACGCCGACAATGCGCCAGATGGACTTATCGCCCGCGTGCGTGATGGCGCCGCGCCGCAATGGCTGGAGCCGGTCAAGCTAGAGACAAAAGGCAGCCTGCAAGTCTGGCGGATTAAGCGCGACTAAGCTCGCGCCCATCTGGACGCTTCATCAGGCCGGGACAAAATCCATCGCTAGACCATTGATGCAATGACGCTTGCCGGTCGGCTCTGGCCCGTCACCAAAGATATGGCCCAAATGCCCGCCGCAATCGGCGCAGTGCACTTCGGTTCGGGGATAACCAATCTTATAATCGGTGGCCGTCCCGACCGCTCCTGGCAAAGCCTTCCAAAAGCTCGGCCAACCGCTCTTGCTGTCGTATTTGGTGGCAGACGAATAGAGTTCGTTGCCGCAGCCAGCACAAAGGAACGTGCCCTTGCGCTTTTCATTGTCGAGCGGAGAGGTGAACGCGCGCTCCGTGCCTGCCTCGCGAAGAATGCGGTATTCTTCGCGGGTCAACCTTTTGCGCCACTCTGCGTCGCTGCGCGCGATGGGAAAACTCTTGGCCTGCGCCGGCGAGAAGCCACAAGCGGCGAGCGTTGGCATAGCCGCGCCTAGGCCGAGTAGGCCGAGGAACGTGCGGCGGTGCGAGACAAAGTCTTGTCTGGTGTCTGTCATGGCGTAACTCTTTAGATTTAGGAATTCTATCATCCGTAAATACGCACACGCAGGTTAAAAGGTTACATTCGTCGCGAAAAATTCGACCCTAAATATGCCTAGAATTCGGTGATTTCGACTTCCAATGTGCGGAAGCCATGGACAAAGTTTGCGCGCACCCGCTCAACATCGCCGGCGACATGCACGCGCATGCGCCGTTTGTGCATCTCTTCGAGCAAGACCTTCAATTGCAATTCGGCCAGCCGCGCCCCGACGCAGCGGTGAATACCGTAGCCAAAGGCGATGTGTCGCCGTGCATTATCGCGCGTGATGTCGAGCTTGTGCGGGTTCTCAAACACCGTCTCTTCACGGTTCGCGCCAAGATACCACAGGACGACCTTGTCGCCCTCTTTGATGGTCTGGCCAAACACCTCGGTGTCCTCGGTGCAGGTGCGGCGCATATGTGCCAGCGGCGTTTGGAAACGGATGCATTCTTGCACCGCATTGGGGATCAGTTCCGGCTGCTCTTCGAACAATTTGCGCTGATCAGGAAACTTGTCGAGGGAATGGACGATCCCGCTCATCGTGTTGCGAGTGGTGTCATTTCCGCCCACGATCAGCAGCACCAGATTGCCCATAAATTCCTGCGGACTCATTTGGTTCATCGCATCGGAATGGATCATCATTGAGATCAGATCATCGCCGGGTTCTTCCTGCGTTTTTCTGACCCAGAGCTGCTGAAAATAGGCCGCCATTTCGTGCAGGATGCCGCGCCTATATTCGTCCAACTCGCGGATTGAACCCAATTCTGTATCGCCTGACCAGTCCGACCAGAATGTCAGCAATCGGCGGTCTTCCCATGGGAAATCGAACAATAGGGCGAGCATGCCAGTGGTCAGCTCGATTGAAACCTTGTCGACCCAATCAAACACTTCGCCCCGCGGCAGCGAATCCAGCAATTCGCCGGTCCGCGCGCGGATGTCGGTTTCCATCGCGGTCATCGCGCTGGGCGTGAATTTGGGCGCAACTGTGCGGCGCTGTCCGGTGTGTTTGGGTCGGTCCATGGCGATGAACATCGGCAATTCGAAGCGCTCTTCTTCTGGCTTCAATTCTTCATCTTCTGGCCGTTCCAGAATGGTGATGCCGCCATATTCCCAGCTAGAGGAAAACGCCTCTGGCAGAGCCTCAATGTGCTGGATCGCCTTGTGTCCGACGACCGCCCAATAGGGGCCGTAAGGGCTTTCCGGGATGTAATGCAGCGGGCCTGCATCCTGCATTTCCTTGAAGATCGGCTGCCAGCGATCTTCGTAATAGATGTCTGATCGGCTGACGTCCCATTTGTGCGAATGCTGCGGACGTTCTTCGGGATGCTTGGCAAAATGTTCCATCAACGCTTCATGCGCCGTGGGCGACGTGCGCCATTCAGGTGCGGAATTCTGATCGCTCGCGGGCGGCGCAATCGTTGCCATGTTTCTCTCCTATCCGGCGGCTTTGGCCGCTCTGGTGAGTCGCATGGTGCCTTAACTGACAGCAGTGTCAATAGTCAGTTGCGATAAGGAACCTATTCAGCAGGTTCAGCCGCTTGCGGTTTGCGCTGCCAAAACCGGCGCCTTTTCACGCCGCCTGGTCCCGATTTCATCACTCGCTTGCGGAACAGGGTGGAGCCGCCCTTGATCAGGATGAATACGGCAAATGCCTGCCAAACCAGCGCGACTGCATGCGTCCATAGCGTTTCTTCCAACGCGGCTCTGGCCATCATCGCGAAGGGCGATGAAAGCGGGAAAACCACGGATGTCAGTTCCAACGGTGTGCCGGTCTGCCCGATATTCGCGGCCGATAGAAAGAACACCATGATTTGAAGCATGGTGACTGGCATCGACATGGTCTGGACCTCGCGCACACTGCTGGCCATGGCGCCAATGGTGAGGAACAGCGAGCCGAGCAGCAGATAGGCCATCGAGAAATAGATGATGCCGAGCGCGATGAACATTGGCCAGCCGATTGCCGGGCCGGGAAGCTCGCGGAAATTGGTCTGCGTCACGGTGACAATGGCGTCCTCGGCCACCGCCCAGAAAGCCCATCCGGTTGTGCCCCACACCGCAATTCCGACAAAGGAAACGCCCAGCATGGCGAACAATTTTCCCATAAACACTGCGTCCATCGGCAGGGCGGCGGCGAGGATTTCAATGATCTTATTGCCTTTTTCTTCGGCAAGGTTGGACAGCACCATGCCGCCCAGCAAAATGGTCAGCAGGAACAGGACCATTTGCGCAGCCTGCGCGGTTCGCACCCGGCTATACCGGTCGGATGCTCCGCTGGAGACGACGATCTCGCTCGCCGCATCGGGATAGCGGCTGGGCGCAGAGGCGCTGGCTGTGGCCGCGAGCAGTTCAATCCGGCCTTTCCAGCGGTCGACCTGGCTTTGCGTGCCGACCAGCTTGGGTTCTTCGAGCGTGCCGGTCAGGATCGCGACATAGCTGCGCCCACCGGTGTCGAGGAAGGCGCGGGCGTCGAACTCAGCGGAGCTTTCAGCTTCGGGCACGCGTTTGAGGACAGGCGAAGCGCCGCCCAATTGCGGGCGGAGCGTTTCGGCGGCGGCCTCCATCGCGGCGTTGTCTGCCGCGCTCATCGCGAGGCCAATCTCGACGCTGACGGCCTGCTGAGATGTGGTTTTGCCGATGCTACCAGCCAGTCCGCCGATCAGCACTGGGAACAGCGGCCCGATCAGGAAGAACAGGAATGCGCGGCTGAACAGGACAGCGACGAAATCGCGCCGGGCCACAACCCATGCGGCCTGGAAATAGCTTAGCCGAGGTTTGGCGGCGATTGCTGCTTGATCGAAATTGCTCATCAGCTTTGCTCCCCGCCGGCGGCATCCACTTCGAGCTGCCGCGCAGCCGCCTCGCCCGCGATATGGACGAAGGCATCGTGCAAACCGGCGCGTTCAATCGAGAGCGAAAGAATGCCAGCTTCGCCTTCGATCAATGTCCGCAGCAAAGGTTCAATCCCGCTGTCGGGCAGAGAGAAGGTGAAGAAATCACCCGTGCGCCGTGTGTCGTCTGGCAGGGCAGCGGTCCAGCCGCCCTCGCGCGCGCGCGTTTCCAGCCGGACTTGCGCTGGGATACGGTCGCGAGCGGCCTCGACACTGCCAGCATAGGGCACTTCGCCCCCAGCTATGATCGCCACGCCTTCGCACAGGCGCTCTGCATGGTGGATCACATGGGTGGAGAAGATTACCGTTACACCGTCATCGGCCAGAGCACGGATCATCCCTTCCAGCTTGCCTTGGTTGATCGCATCGAGCCCTGAAAACGGCTCATCCAGAACAACCAGACGCGGTTGATGCACTAGCGTGCCGAGCAATTGCACCGTCTGCGCCATGCCTTTCGATAGCTGACGAATTTGGCGTTCGGCGGCATGGCCCAGCCCGTGGCGTTCGAGCAATTCCAGCCCGCGCACGCGTCCTTCGGCCAGAGGAAGGCCGCGCAAGGCGCCCATGAATGCAATCGCTTCGATGGATTTCATCGCCGGGTACAGGCCGCGCTCTTCCGGCAAATAGCCGATCAGGCGGCCAATATCGTGCGGTTGGTCATATCCGAACACGCGGCGGACGCCTTCGTCTGGATCAATAATGCCCAGCAGCATGCGCAGCGTCGTGGTCTTGCCCGCGCCATTGGGGCCGAGCACACCATAGATCGCGCCTTCTGGCACTTCGAGGTCGACCCCGCCCACGGCCAATGTGCCGTCAAAGCGTTTGACGAGTCCGCGCGCTTCGATCGCGAGAGGTTTCTGCTCATTGCTCAAGATTGATTGATCGCTTACCGCCATATCCATGGCCAGCACCGTTAGTGGGTCGGCCTAAACGGGAGTAACCCTAAGCGTGGTTAACGCAGGCGCAACACTTGATCTTGGCAAACGCCTTGAAAACAAAGCGCGCGAGCTTGGCTTTGCTGCCTTTGGAGTGACGAGTGCGGCAGAAGATCCGGTGCGCGCAGAGCGGCTGGAGCAATGGCTGGGCGAGGGGCATCACGGCTCTATGGAGTGGATGGATACTCGCCAGCATCACCGCCGCTCGCCGCAGGGGCTATGGCCAGAGGCGCAGCGGGTGATTGCGCTTGGCATGAGCTATGCGCCGTCTCATGATCCCTTAGCTTTGGAGGCGTATGGAGAGCGGGCGCGCATCTCTGTTTATGCGCAGGGCAAGGATTATCACGATCTGGTCAAAAAACGCCTTAAAGCGTTGGCGCGCTGGCTGGTGGCGGAGGCGCCGGAGGCCGAAGTCAAAGTCTTCGTCGACACAGCGCCGGTAATGGAAAAGCCGCTGGGCGAAGCGGCCGGGATCGGGTGGCAAGGCAAGCACAGCAATCTGGTCAGTCCGCAGCATGGTAGCTGGCTGTTCCTTGGGGCGATCTACACCACGCTGGGCTTGCCCTTAACCGAGCCACAGCGGGACCAATGTGGATCGTGCCGCGCGTGCCTCGATGCCTGCCCAACCGACGCCTTTCCAAGTCCCTATCGGCTCGATGCGCGGCGCTGCATTTCCTACCTAACGATTGAGCACAAGGGCCCCATTGCGGAGGAGTTTCGCGGCGCGCTGGGCAACAGGATCTATGGCTGCGACGATTGCCTGGCGGTGTGTCCATGGAACAAATTTGCGCAGGCCGCTCATGCTGCACGCGAATTTCTGCCGCGCGCTGAACTCGCCGCGCCGCGTCTGGCTGAATTGCTAGCGCTAGATGACGCTGGTTTCCGCAGCCTATTTTCCGGTTCCCCGATCAAGCGGATTGGCCGCAATCGGTTTGTGCGCAATTGCCTTTATGCCGCAGGAAATAGCGGTGATGCCGAACTGATTGCACCCGTGGAGGCCTTACTAGGCGATGCCGATCCCGTAGTTGCGGACGCCGCGCGCTGGGCTTTGAAGCAGCTTCCCACTGGCTAAGGCCAAGACCCTAACTATCGAAGCCGTCCGAAATGTCGCCCAGATTGGGCGCTGGTCGCGGCTCTGTGGGGCTCCATTCGGAGAACCGGGTCGGTTCGCGCAGGTTCAGCACCGTGCCCTCGGTCGGATGCTCGCTGCGTTCGAAAAAGCCAACAGCGTCCAAATGTGGGTCTGCGGTCATATCCTGCATATCGCGCACTGGCATGGCGGGCATTTGCGCCGCGCGCATTATCGCTAGCACTTCGTTGGTAGTTTTTTGCGCGCTCAGCTCGCCAATGCGGCGATAAAGATCACTGCTGCCTTCGACGATCCCTTTGACGCTTTGGAACCGCGCCTCCTTCGCAAATTCCTCATCGCCGAGCAGTGCCACAACCTTCAGAAAATGGTCGATTTGATAGGGGACGATGGAGATATAGCCGTCGCTGGTCGGGAAAGGCTGGCGGTCTGGATCAATTTGACGGGCATAGCAGGCTGGGCCGACTGGCGGATCGAATGTCAGTCCGCCCAAATGCTCTTTCAGCATAAAGTTCGAAAACGCCTCAAACATCGGCACCTCGAGGAATTGTCCCTTCCCCGTGCGCAGCTTGTGGATCATCGCCGCCATTGAAGCATAGGCGGCGTGTAATCCGGCGACTTTGTCTGCAATCAGCGAAGGCAGATAGCGCGGCTTTTCATTGCCATCGACGCGGGGCAGCAGGGTGGCCGCGCCGCTCGCCGCCTGAATCACATCGTCATAGGCATGCAATCCGCCATATGGGCCATCGGAGCCAAAGCCGACACAATGAACGTAAATGATATCGGGGTTGAGCGTCTTGACCGTCTCATATCCGAACCCCAACCGTTCGATCGCCTCTGCGCGGATATTGTGGATCAGCATATCTGCTTCTGCCACCAGTTCGCGCAATTGCGCTTTCGCCTCGTCGTCCTTCAGGTCGAGCGGCAGCGATTTCTTGCCGCGATTGAGAGCGAGAAAGCTCGGCGCCATCCCGGCCGTCTTTGCGGGCCTAGCGGAATGTCTCAACGCATCGCCGCCCGGTGCCTCGACCTTGATTACGTCAGCACCAAGGTCAGCAAGAATTTGCGTGCAATAGGGGCCAAACACAACCGTAGTTAGGTCCAGTACCTTCAGCCCCTGAAGCATGGAGCCGCCATCCTCTGTTTGCATGAAAATGTCTCTTTCGGATTGTCGTGTAGAACCGTCACTAACGGTTTAGCGGAGCTCTTTTAGCTGCACTTCGGGATCAGCGAGCAGGGCCTTATCGACTTCCTTGACCTCGCTTTCGAGCAATTTTCGCCCTTGAACATAGTCTTTCATTGCGTTGACGCAGTCGAAGGCTATCGGCCGCCCCTCTTTCAAATAGACGATCGAGAATTTGCGTGCAGCTGGATCGCCGCGCAGGATCGTCTCGTCGTAACCCAGGCTGAGGCCTGCGGTTTGCAGCTTAAGGTCATATTGGTTCGACCAGAACCATGGCAGGGCGTGATAGGGTTGCTTATCACCCATAATCGCGCGCGCTGCTGTGTTCGCCATATCATGCGCGTTTTGCACCGATTCCAGACGGATCACTGCGCTGTCGGCAAAATCATTGGCATGAGCAGCGCAATCGCCGATCGCATAAATGTCGTCCAGGGTTGTGCGGCAATAGATATCGACGTCAACGCCGCTCGATCCAGCAGCACCCGCCGCGATCAGAGGCGCTACAGAGGGGATAATGCCAATCCCTGCGACAACCATGTCGCACTCGAGCATTTCGCCGCTTTCCAGCAATACGCCGCTGGTCTGGCCGTCTGTTTCGGATATTTCCTGAACGTTTGTGCCAAGCCGAATGTCGACGCCATGACTGCGGTGCTCCGCCGTGTAGAAATCCGACAATTCCTCGCCAGCAACGCGGGCCAGCAGGCGCGCCTGAGCCTCTACCAAGGTAACCTCGACGCCCAGCTTGCGCAGCACAGCGGCTGCCTCCAGCCCGATATAGCCGCCGCCGATCACAACTGCGCGCTTCGCACCGCCGTCTATCGCAGCCATCATCGCATCGGCATCGCGCTTGTCACGGACGTAGAAGACACCGTTCAAATTGGCGCCTGGGCAAGGGAGCCTGCGCGGATCGCCGCCGCCTGCCCAGATCAGCTTGCGATAGCCAATCCGGTTGCCATCCATCAGTGCGACTTCATGCGCCATCCAGTCAATTTCGGTCACCCCTTGGCCCAGACGCAGGGTGATATCCTTGTCTGCCCAGAACTTCTCGGGCCGGATTAAAATCCGCTCAAACGGCTTGTCCCCGGCGAGGTATTCCTTCGACAAAGGCGGGCGTTCGTATGGCGGCGCGGCGTCACGCCCAACCAGCACAATCGAACCCTCATGCCCCTGTTGGCGCAAGGCAATGGCCGCTTGCGCGCCGCCATGCCCGGTGCCCACGATTACGATATCGGCGCTATCCATGGCGCGAACGCTTGCCCCAAAATTGGCTTAGGTCAAGCGTATTGCGCGCATTGGACCGGGCGATGATGACCTAAGGGTCTAGCAGATTGCGCGCCTGGCTGGCGATTTGTGCAAGCACAGCAGGGGCCACCGGCGTGTGCGCTTTTGCCCGGCCAACCATTGCTTTGAACTGGCGGATCGCGGGCGCATTATCGCTCGCCCACTGCTCCACCGCATAGGCCGGATCAGCCTTGCCTTTCTTGCGCCGAACCAGCTGGCGCAGGAAATCGAACCGCATCTGCTGATAATCGCGCGCTAGCCCAGCGACCAACAAGCGTTCCCAAACATCCGATGGTTCCATCAGCGCAGCGGTTGCCTGGGCCCAGTCGAGACCCAGACGCACGCCCATATCGGTGAAGGCATCGGCGAGCTGCAGCGCCGCGACATCGGCGTCGCGCGCCAGCTTCGCCAGACCAATTGCGCCGTCCATTTCGAACAGATGCACGACCTTCTTGGCGAGTGCCTCAGACGTTCCCGCGTCGACCAGCTCGCTGCGCATTTTGTTTGCCTGTTGGCGCGATTCGCCGGCCAGCATAGCGTCCGTGGCATCGTGCAATTCTTCGATCCCGCCGCGCAGTTCCTCGACCAATTCAGCGGGCGGTCGCTTAGCTGCACCAGCGCGCAACAAGTCCGCCATATGGCCCCTTAAGGCGATGCCGACCCGCTCGAACAGCATGATTCGCGTGGTTTCGCTCATCTTGGCCTTGTCGAGCTCTTCCCAGATCGCCCGCGTCCCAAACAATTGGTCGGCAGCGACAAAAGCATTGGTCACCGCGGCCAGCGAGGCGCCTTCCTCCTCGGCCAGTTCGAATGCGGGCAATATGCCCATGCGGTTGATGATGCGGTTGGCGAGTTCTGTTGCTACCAGCTCGCGCCGCAAGCGGTGCTGCCTGATTTGCTTCGCATAACCCTTTTGCATCGGCTCTGGGAACAGCGCGATCAGCGCATCCTCCATCGCCTTATCGGCGGATAGCGGGCTTTCTTCGATCGCATCCTGCAATGCGAGTTTGGCCGATGACAGCAGCACCGCAAGCTCTGGCCGGGTCATTCCATGGCCCTCGCCCGCGCGCCGGATCAATGCCTCGCTAGATGCCAGTCCCTCTGTCCGGCGATCAAGATCGGCCATGTCTTCGAGTGTTTCGATAAGGCGCGTGTAAGACGCGGTCGCTTCGCAGCCGCCAGCCTCCGCAATCGACAGCGCGAGCGCTTGCAGGCGGTTATCCTCCAATACAATTGCCGCGACTTCGTCTGTCATTGATTCCAGCACGGAGACGCGCTTCTTCTCGGTCAGCTTGCCATCGCGTTTGGCAGCAGCGAGCGCGATCTTGATATTCACCTCGTTATCGGAGCAATCAACACCGGCCGAATTGTCGATGAAATCGGTGTTCACCCGCCCGCCATTTAGCGAGAATGCGATCCGGCCTGCCTGCGTCACGCCAAGGTTTGCGCCCTCACCGATGACTTTCGCGCGCACTTCGATGGCGGTTACGCGCAACGCATCATTGGCGGGATCGCCAACCGCTGCATCGCCTTCACTTTCGGCTTTGATGTACGTCCCAATTCCGCCGAACCAGATCAGATCAAGCTCCGCCTTGAGGATCGCCGTCACCAGATCATCGGGCGCAATCTCAACCTCTTCAAGCCCAAGCATTTCGCGTGCTTTCTTGGGCAGCTTGATGCTCTTTTGATCGCGCGAGAACACACCGCCGCCGCTGGAGATCAATTTCGAATTGTAATCCTCCCAGCTGGAGCGCGGCAGATTGAACAGACGATTGCGTTCTTTCCAGCTTTGCGCCGGGTCGGGATCGGGATCGATAAAGATGTGCCGGTGGTCAAAGGCCGCAACCAACTTAATCGCCTTCGACAGCAGCATGCCATTGCCGAACACATCGCCCGACATATCGCCGCAGCCCGCCACGCGCACGCTGTCGCTTTGCACATCGATCCCCATTTCGAGGAAGTGCCGCTGAACAGAGACCCACGCGCCGCGCGCGGTGATGCCCATGGCCTTGTGATCATAACCGTTTGAGCCGCCGCTGGCGAAGGCGTCATCAAGCCAGAAATCGCGGCTTTCTGCGATGCCATTGGCAACGTCGGAGAAACGCGCGGTGCCTTTGTCCGCGGCGACCACGAAATAAGGGTCTTCGCCGTCATGCACCACCACGCCTTCTGGGTGGACGACCTTGTCCTTCACAATGTTGTCCGTAATCGACAACAGGGTGCAGATGAAAATCTCATAGCTTGTCTGGCCCTCTGCGGCCCAGGCATCGCGATCCTTCGCTGGTGATGGCAATTGCTTTGGATAAAAGCCGCCCTTCGCTCCGGTCGGAACGATCACTGCATTTTTAACCCGCTGCGCTTTCATGAGGCCCAGGATCTCGGTGCGGAAGTCATCGCGCCTGTCCGACCATCTGAGGCCGCCACGCGCAATCACGCCAGCCCGCAGGTGGATGCCCTCCACCCGCCGGGAATAGACGAAAATCTCGCGCCATGGCACGGGTTTTGGCAGACCGGGCACCTGCGCAGAATCGAACTTAAATGCCAGCGCTTCCACCGCGGCATCGGCAAACGCATTGGTGCGCAGGATCGCACTAATAACTGCATTGTAGAGCCGCAGCAGCCGGTCATCATTGATCGCGGACACCTTGGCCAGCCCGCGTGAAAAGTCGGACTGCGCTTTCTTTTCTGCCTCTTCGCGGTTGCCCTTAAATTTGGGGTCATGACGCGCGGCAAATAGCGCGATCATCGCCTTGGTTACCGGCACGGCGGCGGCCAGCGCGTCGACCACGGTGTAGATTGTAAAGCCCATGCCGGTCTGGCGCAGATAGCGGTAGAAGGCGCGTAGCCAATTGGCCTCCTGCGCGCTTAGACCCGCTCCGATCACCAGCCGATTGAACGGGTCATCCTCCGCATTGCCATTCAGCACGGCGGCGATTGCTTGCTCGATAATATCCGCACGCTCCAGTAGCGGAGCAGCCTCATCTCCTTCTGGCAAAGCGAGGGTGAAATCATGGATCGAGCCGAGCGTGCCATCGTCAAGCGCGGTTGGGATTTCTGTGATCACGCGAAAGCCGAAGTTCTCCAGCGCCGGCACCGCATCAGACAAGGGTAAGGCGCCGCTGCTTTGATAGACTTTGAGGCGCAGATTGTCGGCTGCATCACCGTCGAGATGGTACAATCGCACATCGCGCTGGATGGCATCATCGCCGCTGGTGCGGGCACTGAGGGCGCGGATCCGGCGAATATCAGTCGCTGCCTCGGCGGTGCCATAAAGCAAGCGATAATTGGCCGGAAACGCACCGGCATAACGTGCCGCAATCGCCATTGCGCGAGCAGGGTCTTCGCTCTTGGCAAGATGGCGCTCAACCCCCTCACCCCATCCGCGCAGCATGTCTTCCAGGCGGCCTTCCAGCTCATCCTCTTCCGGCATTGCTTTGGCTTCGCGAATATCGAGCACGAATTGCAACATCGCCAGGTTACCGCCTTCGACCTCCAGGCTCCAATCCAGGACTTTCGCATCCGCCTCGGCGGTCAGCAGCTCCTGAATTTGCAAGCGCACTTGAGTGGAGAGCAAGTCTCGCGGCAGCCACACAAAGGCAAACACATGGCGGCCCAACTGCGAACTGGCGAGCGACAAGCGCGGCCTTGGCCGATCAACCAGGCTCATCATCGTAGTTGCCAGGCGGCCAATGTCCGCGCGGTTGAACGCAATCAGCAAATCATGCGGCAGAGCAGTAAAGGCATGGACCAGCGCTTTACCGGTGTGCCCGGAAGGGTTGAAGCCAAGCTCTTTAGTCAGCGCATCAAGGTTTTCGCGCAGATGCGGCACGGCGGCAGGCGCGGAGGCAAGCGCGGCGCTGGTCCACACGCCGGTATGAATCGACAAGGCAACGACTTTGCCTTGCTTGCGGATTGGAACGATAAACAGATCGAGTGGCACACGCCGGTGAACTTTGGCCGCGTGGTTCGATTTGATGATCAGCAGCTCTCGCGTGCGGCCATTGGGTCGTTTCTGCCCAAACCACTTGAATGCTTTATCGTATGACGCATCGGCCAGCAAAGCGCGTGCGCTCTTGCGGCAAATCCCCAGCAGGCCGGATTGGCTGCCATCGCGGCGGCGGGTTACATGGCCCAATTGAGTCAACATTCCGCTGTTGAGCCATGTCAGCAGATCTTTGAATTCCGGCTCTTTCATGCGCCCGATATCCGCCTCCATGGCGGATTGCACTTTGGGCCAATCGTTTACGGCGGCCCGGACATCACCCAGGGTCAGCCGCAGTTCTTTGAGCAATTCGCGGCGTTGGCGCGCGTCGATCCGAGGCGTTTCGATATAGATCATCGATTCGCGCGCATCGCCAGAGCCGAGTTCGGTAAGTTTGCCCGACTTGTCGCGCTTCACTGAAATGATCGGATGCACCAGCCGGTCAATCGTCACTCCTTGGGCTGCGAGCGCAGAGGCGACCGAATCGACGAGAAATGGCATATCGTCATTGACCAGAGCGATGCGCATAATGCGCCGCTCATCGGTTTCGGTTTCCATGACGAGTGATGCGTGATCTATCTCGCGCTGCTCGGCTGCGGCCAGCAGAAACGCAGTCGCCTCTTTCAGCGCTTGCTTGGCAAAGGGCGTATCACCGGGCAGGATCGCATTGCTCAGCCGGTTTGACAGCGCGGAATGATGCTTGCTGCGGCGCGGATTGCGCACCGATTTCAATTTGGCTGAAGCTTTTCCTGCGAGCTTTTTAGCGGGTTTCGAAACCATCTTCGCCCCTTTGATATTATATTATGCGTGAGCGCATTATTCCATCAACGATAGTCGAGATTGGCTTGGTCGCGCAACCGTGTCGAACACCTGCCCGCGCAAAATTTTTTGTTTAGACTTACGTCGCGGTTGAAGCGGCCTTCTCTCCAGTTCGAAGCGCTTGCATTGTGATTTCCAGCGAGCGAATTCGGGCCGCTGGATCATAGGTCGCGCCGCACAGCATAATCTCATCCGCGCGGGTGCGTTTGATGAAATCGTTCACTTGGCTCGCCACCATATCGGCGGTGCCGATGGCTGCGGCTTGGCCGATATGGTCGAGCATGGTGCGCGCTGGCGCGGGCAGGGTCGAGGTGTATTGCTCAATCGGTGGTGGCAGTTTGCCGGGATTGCCGCTGCGCAGCCGAACAAAACTTTGCTGCTGACTTGAGGCAAGCAGACGGGCTTCCGCTTCGCTTGGCGCGGCAAAGACGTTCATCGCCACCATGACATGCGGGCGATCCAGCGTGTCTGATGGTTCGAAGTCCCTCCGATACAGCTCCAGCGCAGCATCCAAATGATCGGGTGCAAAATGCGCGGCAAACGCATAGGGTAGGCCGAGTTTAGTCGCGAGTTGAGCGCCAAACAGGCTGGAACCCAGCATCCACATCTCCGGCCGAGCGCCTAGGCCCGGAGTGGCTGCGATTGGCAGGTCGAGATCGCCGGTCAGAAGCGCGCGCAGTTCCGCCACATCCTGCGGGAAATATTCAGCCGCCTGATGCAAGTTCTTGCGCAAGGCACGCTGCAATTCTGGCCCGGCCCCAGGTGCCCTTCCCAACCCCAGATCAATTCGGCCAGGGAACAAGGCGTCCAATGTGCCAAATTGCTCAGCAATCTGGAACGGTGTGTGATTGGGCAGCATAATCCCGCCAGAGCCGATCCGGATCCGGCTGGTCGCATTGCCGATATGAGCGAGCACCACAGAGGTGGCGCCGCCCGCGATCCCATCCATCGCGTGATGTTCAGCTACCCAAAAGCGTTTGCAGCCCACGCGCTCTGCCGCGCGAGCCAGTTCAGTCGCATCGGCCAAAGCCTCTGCTACACCTCCGCCTTCGCGAACCGGGATCAGATCAAGCACGGAAAATTCGGTCATGGCAGCCCTCTTGCTATGGGGCTGGTGTAACAGGGCCCAGCTGTTTCAGATAGCCGCTAGCGGTCTTTGCATGCGGACTGCTGGGCGCAGTATCGATCACCGATTGCCAGCTGGCGCGGGCGGCATCATCGCGCGAATCCAGCACTGCGATCACACCCGCTTCCAGTCCGATTTGCGGATCAAGCGGGGCAAGGCCAGCCGCCTTCTCAATCGCCGTTTGCGCCTCGGGCAGTTTGTTTTCGCGCCGTAGCAGGGTTGCTTTGAGCAGCCATGCCTCCGCGTCGCCAGGCATGAGGCGCGTTGCATTGTCCAATTCGATGAGTGCTTCTTCTGGCTGATCAATCTCAACCAGGGCGCGAGCCATATCAAGTGCTGCTGCTGCTTGGAGCGCACCAGACGCAGCAGTTTTGGCGTCAATGCGTGCCTCTCTCAAAATATTGTAGGCGTCTGCCCAAAGCGTGTTTGCCAGGGCGGCATTGCCGGCCATGACGCCAAAACGTGCCCGCGCTCTCAGCTCTTCCGCAGGCGTTTCATCGCGGGCCGCGATGAAAGCGGCAGTCGCATCGTCCCACAGGTTCAGCTTTGTCGCGGCTAGCCCCAGGCAGTGATTGGCGATGACTCTGGCAGCGCCGGATGTTTGGTTGCGCTCGATCTGCGCTTTGGTGTGGGCGCGGGCCGGGTCGCTCTCGACCAGATCAAGGCAATCGGCCAGCCAAATGCTCAGCGGATCGGTGGGTTGCGGCGGGGCAATTTCATTGGTGGTGCGCGGTGGGCGATTGAGCAGCTCATCGGGTGCACCCTGGATCGCGCCAGTGCTGGGGTTGGGGCCAACCTGAAGCAGCATGAGGATGAGCGCGCTGGAAAAAGACACTGTGATATTCGCCTAGTAAAATTGATCGACCGTCGCTTGCAGCAGCGCGATATCATTCTTGCGCGACAAGCGGTGATCACCGTCTTTGACAAAGGTCACCTGTACATTGTCCGAACGCATCGCCTTGGAGAGCCGCAGGCTGATTTCCCAGGGCACATCCTTGTCCTTTTGGCCGTGCAGCAGGCGAACCGGGCAATCAATCGCGACCTCGCTGTCCAGTTTCAGATTGGCCTCGCCATCCGCGAAAAAGCCCGGATGGGTGGGCGTTGGTTCTGGCCCGTAAGGGTTATCTTCGTAGAGCACTTCGCCCGCCGCCATCTGTCCGCGCTGCTCGTCGGTGAAGCCCCATGTCGTAAATTCGGGAGCAGCCGCGATGCCGATCAGTCCGGTCAGCCGCTTGCCCAATGCCTCACCCACCATCAGCATCAGCCAGCCGCCCATGGATGAGCCGATCAGCAGCACGTCACCATCGACATAGGCCTCGATCAAAGCAAGCACTTCATCGCGCCATCGGGACAGAGTTCCATCGGCGAAGTCGCCATCGCTCCGCCCGCAGCCGGAATAATCGAGCAGCAGGCAGGCCCGCCCCAATTCCGCCGAGCGAGCGAACATTGCGCTCGCCTTGCCTCCGTCCATGTCTGACATATAGCCGGGCAGAAAGACCACAGTCGGGCCGGTGCCTGCAATGTGGCGAAAGCCAATTTTCCGCCCATCGGGCATTTCGTGAAATCGAATATCGCTCATGTGCGCCCTCATGCCTGCAGGCAGCGTGTGCGCGCAAGGGGCTGACGCGGCAAAACCCGCTCCACTCGGCGCACTGGGGTCATACGCAACCGGGTGAAGCGGGATGCATGCGATCGGAGTGCTTTGACGGCGAGCAGGGTTTAGTCGCGGCTGAAAATATCCTCGATCGCAAGGCCGAACACATCGGCGATTTTGAACGCGAGCGGCAGGGACGGGTCATAGCGCCCCTTCTCAATCGCATTGACGGATTGGCGCGAGACGCCGAGCCTGTCTCCGAGGTCTTGCTGGCTCCAATCGCGCTCTGCGCGCAGCACTTTGAGGCGATTGTTCACTGGCTGATGCCTTTGAAGCGGAACCAGTAATAGCTAAGTATCAGGGCCAGCATGGTAACCCCGACCACGTTCTCTGCAGACATATCAGGCAGGTCAAAGACTTTGGTCCCGATGATCCAGAACATGTGCACGAACATAGAAGCGGCGACGCCTACCAATGCGGCATTGGCCATGATCTGAAAAAGATATTCTTCGCTGCATCGCCGATCAATTGCTGCGCCGATCGCAACCAGAAGGCTGACTATCAGCGTTATCGGGACAAGAATGCCCGCTTGCTCCCACTGGGTGAGATTTATTGCGCTCATACGCGGTGGGTCGATCTCTGCGATCATTACGGTTGAGGCAAGCAGGGGTAGAACAAGAAACCAATCGAGCCTGCTTATTTTCATCTTCATGGTAGAATTCCTAAATTATGATGGTTATGGCGCTTACACCGCGCCCCATGTGCCGTATTGGATACGGTTGGAAACCGCTCCGATGGCAAGGCCAAGGAACCACATCACCGGCCACCAAAAGGCGTCGGCATGCGGAACCAGATCGGCGGTTTCTAGAAAGCCCCAGACCGCAGCGAGGCTGAGGGCGAATCCAGTGGCGATAAGCGATTGGCGCACGACGAGCATACGGATGAATTCGTCTTGCTCCTCGACGATCAAGCGTCCGATGGCCCAAAACACGCCAATCACGCCAAACCCAGGTAGCAATGCGACCAGTATCCTGATCGCGACATCCACATTCTCTGCCTTCTCGACATAGACCAGCAGGCCCATCGCCACCATGTAGCAGCTGGTCGAAATTGCGATGCGTTTGAGATAGCGCCTTTGCGCCTCGCCCTTCAGGCACCCCGCACCGCCCGAATCGATGCGTCTGCTGGCGGAGGTGAACAGTGGAACAATCAGTGCTGCTGGAACGATCATCAGGATGATCTCAGCCGCTCCCTCGACCGCGCCCGAAATGCTCAGCGCAGCGCTGATGCCAAAGGCGATGAGCATCAACACGCCCCAGAACACTGGTCCGCGGCCCAAAACGCCCCGGCTTTCTGTTGTTGCCCCGCTCATAGCAGGCACTTTGAATTGCTCTTGCACCCACCGTTGAGCATGCCCATCGCTGCGCCGCTCAGGCCGCCTATGATCCCAAAGGACGCGCCATTGCTTAGCTCACTTGCGGCCAGGAATATTGCGGCGGTGATGATGATCACGGCCCATAGCATAGCTTTGTTTCGAATTGTCATTGGTAAAGCTCCCTTTCAACTATGGAAAGCATACTTGTCATTGATTTGCACGTTTGTCAAGCACACTTTCCATAATGGAGCGGTTGCTTTCCGATTGACGTCTAAACACGGGTAATGACATCGCCATTCGCCGCGACTATATCTGCGCTCATGGCCAACCGTGTGACTACCACCACCACTACCACCACCCCGGATTTCCGGGGTCGGTTGCTGTTGGTCTGATCCAGCCACATCCGCGCCCCGAACTTTCGGTTTCGGGCGGCGCGGTGTCAGCCTCCTGAAAAAGCTGAAATTACCAAGACACCGCTCTTCAAGCGCGCGCATGAGTGTGTCATGGGCGTGAACGCAAACAAGACGGAAGAACGATGACCGAATTGCTCAAAATCAGCCTGCCCGATGGCACATTGCGTGAAATGCCGGAAGGCAGCACGCCGGCCGATGTGGCCGCCGCGATTGGCCCAGGCCTTGCCAAAGCGGCGCTAGCCGCGCGCGTCAACGGCGAGGTGCGCGATATTGGTCGCCCGTTCGAGGGTGACGCTGAGCTTGAGCTGATCACTAGCCGCGATGAGGCCGATGCGCTGGAACTGGCGCGGCATGACTTTGCGCACGTGCTGGCCGAGGCGGTGCAGGCGCTCTATCCCGGCACGCAGATCACCTTTGGCCCCGCGACCGATGATGGCTTTTACTATGACGTGATGGCTCCGGCCGACCGCGAGCCGTTTAGTATGGATGATCTGCCCGCGATTGAAGAGAAGATGCGCGAGATCATCGCCGCCGATAAGCCATTGGTGCGCGAGGTTTGGTCGCGCGCTGATCTGATCGCGAAATGGGAAGCGGACGGTGAGGCGTTCAAGGCCGAATGGGCCAAGGAGCTGCCCGAGAACGAAGAGCTGACCGTCTACTGGTCGGGCGAACCACGCAGCGAAGGGGCGTGGCTCGATATGTGCCGCGGGCCGCATTTGGCCTCCACGGGCAAACTGGATCCGGCGGCGTTTAAGCTGATGCGGGTGGCGGGCGCTTACTGGCGCGGTGATCAGCGCAATGCGCAGCTCACGCGGATTTACGGCACTGGTTGGCTCAACAAGAAACAGCTCAAACAGCATCTTCACCGGTTGGAAGAAGCCGCCAAGCGAGATCACCGCAAGTTGGGCCGCGAGATGGATCTGTTCCACCTTCAGGAAGAAGCCCATGGCAGCGTGTTCTGGCATCCTAAGGGCTACCGGATCTGGCGCGAGCTAGAGGCCTATATGCGCCGCAAGATGGACGGCGGGGGCTACCGCGAGATCAAGACGCCTCAGCTGATGGATATCCGCCAGTGGGAGCAATCCGGCCACTGGGGCAAATATGCTGAAAATATGTTTGCTGTGCCTGATATGGTCCCGGAAGTGGACGAAGACGGTGATGGCCCGGCCAAACCTGCGGTTGAAAAAGACGCCGATTGGATGGCGATCAAGCCGATGAATTGCCCGGCCCACGTGCTGGTGTTTAAGCAAGGCATCACGTCCTATCGCGACCTTCCGATACGGCTGGGTGAAATGGGCTGCTGTCACCGTAACGAGCCGCACGGGGCGCTGCATGGCCTTATGCGGGTGCGCCAGTTCACTCAGGATGATGCGCATATTTTCTGCACCGAAGAGCAAGTGGTCGAGGAAGTGCGCAAATTCTGTGAGCTCGCAAACGGTGTCTACAAGGATTTCGGCTTCACCTATCATGTTAAGCTCGCCACACGTCCGGAAAAGCGCTTTGGCTCCGATGCCGATTGGGACAAGGCGGAGCAGGAATTGCGCGATGCCGTGGCAGAAGCGGGCATGGACAATGAAGAATATGGCTGGGAAGAGCTGCCCGGCGAAGGCGCGTTTTATGCGCCAAAGCTGGAATGGCACCTGACTGATGCGATTGGCCGGACGTGGCAAGTTGGCACGATCCAGGGCGACCGCGTTCTGCCTGACCGCTTGGATGCGACCTATATTGGTGAGGATGGCGGCAAGCACCGCCCTGTTATGCTGCACCGGGCGATCTTCGGTTCTTATGAGCGCTTCATCGGCATTCTGATCGAGCATTATGCTGGCCGTTTGCCAGCATGGCTTGCCCCGGTTCAGGCCGTGGTTGCGCCGATTGTGTCGGACGTTGATAGCTATGCCACAAAGGTTATGGCGAAGCTGGAGGTGGCGGGAATCCGGGTGGAAGGCGATCTTCGCAATGAGAAGATCAACTATAAGGTGCGCGAACACTCGCTGGCGAAGGTTCCGTATCTGTTTGTGGTCGGCAAGCGCGAGGAAGAAGAAGGCACGATTGCCCTGCGGACCTTGGGTGAGAAGGAACAGCAAGTGCTCTCTTTGGACGACGCCCTGGCGCTGATCACAAAGGCGGCCACCCCGCCTGATCTTTGCGCCTGACCGCATTTGACCGCATAGATCATGGAATGGCTGGCCGGGCTTGATGCAGCGCAGATTGCGGCGGCGTTCGCAGCGACCATCGGTGCGTCCTTTGTGCGCGGGCTGGCCGGATTCGGCATGGCGATCTTGCTGGTGCCGGTTTTGGCGCTAGCCTTGACCCCGGTTGAGGCGGTGATGATCGCCAATTTTCTGATGCTGTTTATCGGTCTGTTGGAGATTAGGCGCTTGGTGCTGGGCGCTGAAAAATCCGCATGGATGATCAGCGGTCTTGTCGCGCTCACAACCGCGCCGGGATTGCTGCTGTTGTCTGTGACGCCGGCTGATCTCGCGCGGCTGCTCATCGCAATGGTGGCCTTGTCAGCCTTTGCGCTGGTGCTCTTGCCTCAGCGTTCAGCCAGCGTTCCCGGATCGCTCCAGACAGGGGTAACCGGACTGACCAGCGGCATCCTCACTGGCTTTGCTGGCATGCCGGGGCCGCCGGTTGTGCCTTATTACGTCGGCCGGGCGATCCCGCGCGACACGGCCAAGGCATCGATGCTGCTGATCTTCACGATTGCTTCGATCGTAGCGATTATTTCAGGGTCTTTGACCGGCGTGATTGATCAGCGAGTGGTGCTTTTGTCGGCCGGGCTGTTTCCCGCTGTGATATTTGGCAATTGGCTAGGCGGCCTCGCCTATGGCCGGATCAGCGATACAGTCTGGCGGAGTTTTGTCGGCTTGGTCCTGTTCGCTGCCGCCTTTGCGGCTCTCACCCGTCTGTTTTAGCGGACCCAGCGCGCGGCGAGCACTCGCCCGCCATTCGGTTCGCGCAGGACCAAAGCGTGCGCATCTGCTCCCGGTGTGGTTAGCCTGTCTTGGCGCAGCTCAACACTTGCCGTTCCGCCATCCCAGAGGGCCAGCACTTTTTCATCCAGCAAAACATTGGTGTAGGAGATGCGGCGTCCGCCGTTTTCTCCGCGGCCAATCGCGACGCTTTCCTCGCTCGATACCGCCATCAGCACCAGCTCGGCGGGTCTCTCGGCTGTTCCGCTGAGGCCAATGCCATAGCCCAACCCGCCTGCTGGCTTGATGCGAATGGCGGCGCTTTGTGATCCTCGCGCCAGCGCAATATGGCGGCGATTGATGCGCTCGTTGGAGCCGACCTGGCCGAGCTCTCCATCGATCACCAATTGCGGGGTGTAGACGCCGTTATACCCAGCGAGCCCGCGTCGCGCATAGTCGCGCTGCAGGTTGGTGTTATCTTCGCGCGCAAGCGTATCTTTCCAGCCTAAACGGTCCCAATAGGTGACCGGACGAGCGATCACGACGAGGTCCTTTTCTCGCGCCAGCTTGGCCGACAGCCGGTCCGCAGGAGGGCAGGATGAACAGCCCTGGCTGGTGAACAATTCCAACAGGACAGGCTCGCCCAAAGTTCCGGTCTGCTCAGGCGGGCTTTGCTCTTGGCTGAAACCTGGCGCAGCGACAGAAGCGATTGCCAACGCGGCGGAGCCGATGGCCAGACCGAGTAGAGTTTTTGTCATGCGCGTCCCTCAAATATCCGCTGAGCAATGCGGGATATTCGTTGGGATCTACTGTTTGGTTACAGCGAGGGCAGCTTACAGTGGGAGCGGTTGCCCGGCAAAGATCAGCGCCGCGCCGCATGCCAGCACAATGGCTGAGTGGGCGATATTAGCCGGATGGGCCGCTGCAAGCTGCAAAGGCTTGCGAGTAATGGCGATTGCTTTGTCCATGAGGCCCACGTTCGCGGGCAAATGCTAACAGGTCGTTAAGATTAACGACAATTGGCTAAATGAATGCAGAGGGCATTTGCTGGCTGGCGCAGTGAAATCCGCCGCCACCGGCGAGCACGGCATCCGCTGGCTGGCCGATGGTCTGCCGATCTGGGAAGAGCGCGGCGATCGCCGCGACGCCCTCCGTATCATGCACTGAGCCAAAGGTCGGCACCACGACGAGGTTCGTGGTGATGGCAAAATTTACATAGCTTGCCGGTTCAATCTCGCCATCGCGCAGGATCAGTCCGGGCGATGGGATGGTCACCACCTCCACTCCAAATGCTTCGGCGCGGCGCCTTGCATCCGCATAGATTGCAGCGTTGGGATCATCATCGCCCGTGGCATGCGGAATAGCGAGTAGGCCGGGACCAACAAAGCGCGCCAGATTGTCGACATGGCCATCAGTGTGATCATTGATCACGCCATCGCCGAGCCACAGCACCCGTTCGAACCCGAGCGTGCGCTCAAGCTCCGCTTCGATTGCAGCGCGCGACATGCCGGGATTGCGGTTTGGGTTCAAAAGGCATTGCTCAGTCACCGCGCACAGCCCGCTGCCGTCGCCTTCCACCGCGCCGCCTTCCAATATCATCGGCGAGGTTTTGAGCGGCAGATCGGCATCTCGCGCCAATTCTGCGCCAATGCTCTCATCGCCCGTCATCTCATATTTGCCGCCCCAGCCATTAAAGCCGAAACGGCGCGCGGCGCGCTCGCCATTATCAGACACGATCAGCGGCCCCGTGTCGCGCAGCCAAATATCGCCGTAAATCCGCTGTTCCAGCGTCACCGCCTTGCTCACTAGAGCGCGGGCGCGGGCTTCATTCGCTTCGTCGCGCACGAGCAGACGCACTGCCTGACCGCTGTCAGCCACAGCGTTGGCAAAGGCCGCGATCTGTTCCTGCGCAGCCGCAAGAAAACCCGGCCATTCTTCGGCCAGATGCGGAAAGCCGATCCACAACCATTCCTGCGGTGCCCATTCAGGAGGCATCAGGACGGTCATGAACCGGCTTTCGATTCGTCAGCTAAACGGGTGCTGAATCAGCAGCCCGTCTTGGCGCTGGCGCAGCTTTCATCGCGAGTGGCTTTGAACTCATCACCTTCGTTCCAATTTGGCCAGTTGCTGCTTTCCGCCATCATCCGCCCGATCCGGTAGAACAATTGCAAATCGCCCATCACGCCGGACCAGTCCCACTCTTCGTTGAACTCGTCCTTTGGCCCGTGATAGCGGTTCTCGGTGTAATCCTTGGCTACCGCAGCGCCGGCATCAATGCCGCCTTCGACCAGGTCTTCACCGCCATCAATATAGAGCATTGGCACGCCCTGTTTGGCAAAGGCGAAGTGGTCAGAGCGGTAGTAATAGCCCGCCTCTGGCTTCGGATTGGGTGTCATGGTGCGGCCATCGGCCTCAAGCGCCGCCATCATAAAGGCGTCGAGTTGAGACTTGCCCGGGCCAACCACGGTCACATCCTTGGCTGGGCCAGCAACCTGGAAGGCATCCATGTTGATTCCGCCAACCGTCTGATCCAGCGGGAACACTGGGTTTGAGGCATAGTAATATGCGCCGAGCAGGCCGGATTCCTCCGCCGTCACGGCCAGGAACACGAGACTACGTTTAGGCGCGCCAGCTTTCGCATGCGCCTCGGCCAAAGCGACCAAGGCCGCAGTACCGGTTGCATTGTCGACCGCACCGTTGCAAATGTCATCGCCATCAGGGGCTGGCTTACAGCGGCCAAGGTGATCCCAGTGCGCGGTGTGGATCACGTATTCGTCAGGCGCTTCGCTGCCCGGCAGAATGCCGATGACATTTTGCGATTTGAACGTGCGAATGTCGTTTTCAAAACTGGTGGAGGCTGACATGCCCAGCTCAACCGCTTCAAATTCTTCCGTTTTCGCCGCCGCTGTCAGCGCGTCGAGATCTTGCCCTGCTGTGGCCAGCAATTCGCGCGCAGCCTCTTTTTGGATCCAGCCGTTCATTGTGGTGAGCGGCGGAGGATTGTCACCGCGAGCGGGATAAGCTTGCGGGCCGGACCAGCTGCTTTCAACCACGTTCCAGCCATAGCTTGCAGGTTCAGTGTCATGGACAATCAGAACGCCTGCTGCGCCCTGGCGGGCAGCCTCTTCATATTTGTAGGTCCAACGGCCATAAAATGTCATCGCGCGGCCGTTGAATTTGCCTTCAAGGCCGGTGGTTTCATAGTCAGGATCATTGACCAACACGACCACGGTCTTGCCTTTGACATCGATGCCTTCGTAATCGTTCCAATCGCGCTCTGGCGCGTTGATGCCGTACCCCACGAATACCATTTCGCTGTTCGTCAGCTGCGTTTGAGCATCTTCGCGGTAGGTCACGCCGACCCATTCGCTGCCGAAATCATAGGCCAGATCGGTATCGCCATTGGTGATGGTGAGCGGAGCGAAGCTCTTGCCGGTGATTTCCACCAGCGGTACTTCTTGCACCCAGCTCTCGCCATTGCCAGGCTGAAGTCCAGCGGCTTCGAAACGTTCGGTCAGCAGGGCAACGGTCAGTTCCTCGCCTTTGGTGCCGGGCATACGACCCTCAAACTCGTCGCTGGAAAGCGTCCGCGTGATGTCGACCATTGTCTCTTCAGACAGCTCGCCTGCGGCGACTTCAGGAATGTCCATCCCGTCCATGCCAGTGTCGCCGCCGAGCGAACTCATCGCATCGCATGCCGTCAGCGCAAGTGCGCAAGCGGCCAATCCGCCAAGCTTTAATGCTTGTTTGATCATTGTCGGTGATTCCTCTCATCCAAAATCATTGCGCGCACCTTTTGCAGAGCGGAGCGCGACCCGCAAGGCGCGATGCGCGCCTGATCGATCGCCGGAGCGCTTGCGAGACCAGCGTCCGCGCGCCATGGAGACGAAGATGGCGCAGGCAAATTTGCACGATTGGGATGGGGCATTGGCGCGGGCGCGGGCCGAGGCGCCGTTTCTGGCGCGCGGGCTAGAGCGGATGCCGCAGCTTGCCGAATTGCTGGGTGGCGGAGATGCCGAGGGCGCTTTGTCATGGGCGAAGTGCGTTGGTGACGGCGCAGATGATCTGGGCGTTGCCTTGCGGCGAGAGCGGATTGCTCTGTCGGTCGCGCTGGGCATAGGCGATCTGGCCGGGGCCTTCTCGCTCACGCGCGTGATGCAGGAGCTGTCCGATTGCGCCGACCGTGCGCTCGACCTGGCGATTGCCTACGTCATTGCAGAACGCACCGGTGGAGAGGTAGCGCAGGGGCTCTATGCTTTGGCGCTGGGCAAACAGGGTGCGCGAGAGCTCAATTACTCCTCCGACATTGACCCGATCCTGCTTTACGATCCAGAGACACTGCCGCGCCGCACCAAGGATGAGCCGGGCGAGGCAGCCGCGCGTTATGCTCGCCAGATCGTGCAATTGCTGTCCGAAAACACTGCTGATGGTTTTGCTTTTCGGGTCGATCTGCGGCTGCGCCCAGCCAGCGAGGTAAGCCCACTGGCCGTTTCAGAAGGCGCGGCGCTTTCCCATTATGAGAGCGCTGCTTTGGCGTGGGAGCGTGCGGCCTTTATCCGGTCGCGCGCTTGCGCCGGCGACATTGCCGCAGGTGAAGCGTTTTTACAGCGAATTCAGCCCTTCGTTTGGCGGTCCAGTCTGGATTTCGGCGCGATCGAAGAAATCCGTCAGCTTACCGCCCAGATCCGCGCAAACCATGATGGCCCGCTCCGCCCCGGTCCTGGGTTTGATGTGAAGCGCGGGCGCGGCGGCATTCGTGAGATAGAGTTCTTCGCGCAAACCCATCAGCTTATTCATGGTGGGCGCGATCCCAGTCTGCGGGTGAAGGGCACGTGCGCGGCGCTCGATGCTCTGGTGGCGGCTGGCCGGGTTGATGGCGATGAGGCGGCTTTGCTGGGGTCAACTTATGACCGTCTGCGCGTGATTGAGCACCGATTGCAAATGGTGAACGATCGCCAGACGCATATCTTACCCGAAGGCGCGGCCCTGGATGCGGTTGCTCGGCTTGACGGCTTGGCAGATGGCGAGGTGCTGATTGGAGAGCTGGACGCGCTGACGCAGGCGGCAGGCGCGGTCTATGACAAGCTCATCGGCGATGATGTCAGCGCCTCTCCGCCGGTGCCAGAGCCGCCACAAGCAGAAGCCTTGACGGAGCAATTGAACAACCTGGGCTTTGCTGAGCCGGACAGGCTGGCGGTGCGGATCAGGGGATGGCGTGAGGGGCGCTATCAGTGTTTGCGTACACCGCAAGCACTTGCGGCGTTCGATGCTCTTTTGCCTGAACTGGTGGCTGCTTTTGCTGGGGCGGATGACCCAGACCGCGCGCTGACCCGGTGGGAGAGTGTGCTCGCCAATGCGCCTTCTGCGATCAACCTGTTTCACCTGCTCTCCGCGCGCCCGGCGCTGCTAGCGCAATTGGTCGGCGCGCTCACTTTGTCGCCCATGCTGGCCGATGAGCTTGGCCGCCGCCCCGAACTGCTTGATATTCTGATTGATGAAAGCGCGTTGGAGTTGCCAGGCTCTGCCTGCGAAATTGCCGAAGATATGCGGCGGATCGCGGCCCGCGACGATTACGAGGCGCAATTGGACGCTATTCGCGTGGTCACAGGCGAGCAACGCTTTGCGCTCGGCGTGCAGCTGATCGAGGCGCTGAGCGATCCGATTGACATTGCGAGCGGTCTGTCGCGCGTGGCCGAGGCGGGGCTGAAAGTGGCAGCGGATGCAGCCGCGCGCGAATTCGAGCGTGTGCACGGACAGATCACAGGCAGCGAGGTCTGCGTCTTAGGGCTGGGCAGATTTGGTGGTGGGGCGCTGACTCACGCATCTGACTTGGACATTATCTATCTGTTCTCAGGCGATTTCGATGCGCAGTCCGACGGTGAACGGTCGCTTGGCGCAACGCTTTATTACAACCGCTTGGCCAGCCGCATTAGCGCGGCTCTATCTGTCCCCACGGCGCAAGGTGCGCTTTATGAAGTGGACACTCGGCTGCGTCCGCAGGGGAACCAAGGCCCGCTGGCGGTATCGCTCGAAGCCTTCGCCAGATATCAGCGCGCGGCAGCCTGGACCTGGGAACATATGGCGCTGGCGAGAGCGAGGGTTTTGATCGGGCCAGAGGCGGTGCGCGACCAGCTCAACGAAATCATCACCGGGGTGCTTTGTAAGCCGCGCGATCCGGCGGAACTGCGCATAAGTGTGCTGACCATGCGGAATGAAATGGCGCAGCATAAGCCTGCTCGCGGGCCGCTGGATGTGAAGTTGCTACGCGGCGGGTTGGTTGATTTTGAGTTCCTCATCCACTTCCTGCAACTGCGCGATGGTGAGGGGCTCAATCCTGATCTTGGTGCGGCCATTCCCATGCTGGTGCGGGATGGCGCTTTACCGCAGCCAATGATTGCTGCCTATGATTTGATGACCCGTATTCTGGTAGCGGGGCGCTTGCTTGCGCCTGATGGTAAAGAGCCTCCGCCCGCTGCTGCCGATGCGCTGGCGCGGGCCTGCAAGGCGCAGAATTACAAAGGCCTCTTGCGCAGCCTAACCGAGGCGCGGCATGAGGTCGCCAAAGCTTGGAAGACGATTCTCAAGCACCAATTGGAGATTAACGAATGAGCGATTTTGCGAGCGTTGGTGACGCCCTGCCCGATATTGAAATGGGCACGCCCGATGGCGGTACGGTGAAGCCGTCGGATTTCCACGGCAAGAAGCTGGTGCTGTTCTTCTATCCCAAGGACAACACGCCGGGCTGCACGACCGAGGCGAAGGACTTCACTGCGCTTAAAGGCGAATTCGATGCGGCGGGAACGGAGCTGCTTGGCGTCAGTAAGGACAGTGCGAAGAAGCACCAGAACTTTATCGCCAAGCATGATCTCACAACCCCTCTGGCGACCGATGCGGAAGAAGGCGGATTGTCTGATACGCTCGGCATTTGGGCCGAGAAGCAGATGTATGGCAAGACCTATATGGGCATGGTCCGCACTACCTATCTGGTTGGCGCAGACGGCAAGATTGCGCAGGTCTGGAACAAGGTGAAGGTCAAAGGCCACGCCGAAGAAGTGCTCGCCGCCGCAAAGGCGCTCTAAGCCGACATGCCATCGCCAATGCCATCCTTAGCCTGCGCCATTCGCGGCGCACTGCTCACCGCTGACCCGCGCGAAAAATGCTTTGCAACGCGTGATGTCGTGCGCCGCTGGAACAAGGGCGCGCTAGAATGGCAGTTTGACGTCACGATGCCAGATGAGCCCGCGCGGCCCAGCGAGCCGGAGCTTTTGCCGCCCAGTCAGATGCCCAAGCGCGGCAAAGGTGGATCAGAGCGCGGCCGGATCGCCTTGTGGCACAGTCTCGCGCACATAGAGTTCGTCGCGATTGATCTCGCGCTCGATATGGCGGGCCGTTTCGGCGAGCAGATGGGTGAGGAATTTGTCTCTGATTTCCTGAGTGTTGCTGCTGATGAGGCGATGCATTTCGCTCTGCTCGACCGCAAGCTCAAGACGCTTGGCAGCTATTACGGCGCGCTGCCAGCTCATGGCGGATTGTGGCAGGCGGCAGACGAGACCAAGCATGATGTTCTGGCGCGTCTCGCTATTGTTCCGATGGTGTTGGAGGCGCGAGGATTGGACGTCACGCCAGCAACCCTAGAGCGGGTCCGGGCAGCAGGTGATGAGAGCGGCGCAAAAATTTTGGGGCGAATCCTTGACGACGAAATTCGCCATGTCGCGTTTGGCACCAAACACTTTATCGCATTGGTCGATAAGGCGCAGGAATCGCCCGAATCCACTTGGAAAAGGTTAGTAAAAACTTACTTTCGGGGCGCCGTTAAACCGCCATTTAACGACTCAGCGCGTCTTGCAGCCGGTTTATCGCGGGAGTTCTACAGTTAAGTTGCTCTTTAAGATTTGAACCCGAATAAGTCCTCTCGAAACGGAATCGGGCGCAATTGCGCCGAAATTTAGGGCATCATTTGATGACAACGCTTACGAAGCGTCACATTGCTAGAGCTGCTTTGAGCGCATTTGGCATGGCGGCAATCGCCGCCGCAGCGCCAGCTTCAGCTAACAGTTCAGCTAACGCTGCTGTTGATATTAGCGAGCCGATCCGCGCGGCCCAGGATGATAATCTGACGAGCGGCGACGTGCAGTTCAGGCAGCTGTTCGCCAACTGGCAGGCGCTCGATAACGCGGGGCCAAACGCTCCAACTGAACAACCCAGCATTGCTATCCCATCACGCATGCCATTGGACGGTTTCAAATTGACCAGCGGATACGGCATGCGCAATCACCCCGTTCTGCGCCAACGCCGGGCTCACAAAGGTGTTGATCTTGCCGCGCCAACGGGCACTCCAATTTTTGCAACCGCTGACGGTATTGTTGGCAAGGCGCAATGGTTCTCGAGCTACGGCCTTTACATTCGCATCGATCACGGCGCTGACCTTGAAACGCGCTATGCCCACATGTCGAAACTGGCGGTTGCCGCTGGTGAGCGTGTGAAAAAGGGCGACATCATCGGCTATGTCGGTTCAACCGGCCGCTCCACTGGCCCGCACCTGCATTATGAAGTGCGGATTGATGGGGTTGCGGTCAATCCCATTCCCTATATGGTAGAGACACAAGCGCAGCAGCAATTTGACCGTCAGGCCGTCCTTGAAGGACGCGGCGGCGAATAAGCCTTTAGGGGCTCAGCGCGCTTTTAAGAGTTTACCCGCTGAACGCGGGATCGAACATTGGAGAGGGTGTTCGAACATAGGCGGCGGGTTATCCCGCCGCCTTTTTTCTGGGCGCGTTCCCGCTCGTTCAACGGCATCCAATATTTCTGCGAATTGACTTGCGAGCTGCGCTGCGCAAGCTAGGTTTCGTCTCGCAACTGACGGCCTCAATGTGCCGTATGGGAGAGATATCGATGAGCCTGCATCCAATTGCGCATGCGCAAAACCGCCCAGACCAAGCCGCTGTAATCATGGCGAGCAGCGGGGAGGCGCTGACTTTTGGTGAGCTGGAAAACCAGGCCAATCAGTTCGCGCACCTGCTGCGCGCGCGCGATGTGAAGCCGGATCAAGCCTTCGCGGTTCTACTGGAGAACCGGATGGAGTATTTCACTATCATCTGGGGCTCTCAGCGAGCAGGAACGATGCTGGTGCCGATTTCCACCCGGCTGACCGGGCCAGAAATTGCCTATATCCTTCGAGACAGCGAGACCAAGCTGCTGATCACATCGGGCGCATTCGCCGATGTGCTGGAGACGGTGCGGACGGAATGTCCGGATCTCGATATGCTCATAATGGACAGCGGAGATGCGCAGGATTTCGCCGCGGCATTGAGCGCGGAGAGTCCCGAGCCATTGGCCGATCAAACCGCTGGTCTTGTGATGCTGTATTCCAGCGGCACGACCGGGCGGCCCAAGGGCGTGCGCCCCGCTCCGCCAGAAGATCCCGATCCGCAGGCCCCCAATCCTCTCATGGCGCTGGGTATGATGGGCGCTGGTATGCCGGCAGATGGTTCGATGATCTATCTCTCGCCAGCGCCGCTCTATCATGCCGCACCCATCGGCTGGTGCTCGACAGTCCACCGGCTGGGCGGGACGGTCGTCTTAATGGAGAAGTTCGATCCGGAAAATGCGCTTACCGCGATCGAGAAGTACAAGGTCACCGACAGCCAATGGGTGCCGACCCATTTCGTGCGTTTCCTGAAATTGGATGAGCAGACGCGCTCCAAATATGATCTTTCCAGCCATCAGCGCGCACTGCATGCCGCCGCCCCTTGCCCCGTGCCAATCAAGCGAGAGATGATCGAGTGGTGGGGGCCGATCGTGAATGAATATTACGCCGGTAGCGAGGGCATTGGCATGACCTTGGTGAAGGCGCCGGACTGGCTGACTCATCCGGGCAGTGTCGGCCGCGCAATCCATGGCAAGCTGCATATCTGCGGCCCCGATGGTGAGGAGGTTGGCGCCGGCGAGGATGGTCTGATCTATTTCGAAAACGATATCCTGCCGACCTATCACAACGATCCGGCCAAGACCGCCGAGGCGATGCATCCTAAAGGTTGGATGACATTGGGCGATATCGGCCATGTCGATGAGGACGGTTTTCTCTATCTGACCGATCGAAAGAGCCACATGATCATTTCTGGCGGGGTCAATATCTATCCGCAGGAGGTCGAAAACCTGCTGCAAACCCACGCCAAGGTTATGGATGCGGCCGTGATTGGTGCACCCTGCCCCGATCTTGGAGAGAAGGTTGTCGCCGTGGTGCAGCCGGTGGATATGGGCGATGCTGGAGAGGGATTGGAGGCGGAGCTGCGCGAATTTCTCGCCCCCAATCTCGCGCGCATCAAAATGCCCAAACTGTTTGATTTCCGCCCCGATCTGCCGCGTGAGGCCAATGGTAAACTCTATAAGCGCGAGCTGAGAGATGAATATGAAGCCAAAACAAGAGCCGGAGGGGCCTGATGACAAACGTTCCAGTGCTTGATGCGGAGCTGGCCCGCGCGGTGATTGACCCGGCGAGCTATGCGGAGTGGGACAGCCTACTCGACCGGTTCGATGCGATCCGAGCTGAAACGCCGGTTGTCAGGATTGAGGGAGAAGAAGGGCTCCACCGGTCGTTCTGGCTGGTCACGGGCTATGACGCGGTGATGCAGGTGTCGAAAGACAATCAGACCTTTCTCAACAATCCGCAAACGGTGGTGTTCTCGCTCGATGAGGGGATCGAATTCGCCAAGGCCATGACCGGCGGCAGCGAGCATATGGTGGCCAGCCTCGTCACCTTTGATGCGCCGATCCACATGAAATATCGCAAGCTGACGCAGGAATGGTTCATGCCCAAGAACCTGCGCACGATTGAGGCGGAGATCCGCAGCCTGGCAAAGCGGACGGTCGACCGCTTGCTAGCGGCAGGACCGGATGCTGACTTCGTGAAGCTCGTATCTGCGCCCTATCCCTTGCATGTGGTGATGCAGATCCTTGGCGTGCCCGAGGAGGATGAGCCGCGCATGCTGATGCTGACCCAGCAGATGTTTGGCGGACAGGACGACGAGCTAAATCAGTCGGGCATGGCGAATATGACGCCGGAGCAGATCACGCAGTTAGTTGCCGGGGCCGTGAAAGATTTTGAGGCCTATTTTGCCAGGATTACAGCGCAGAAGCGCGCCAAGCCTACGGGCGATGTGGCGAGCGTGATTGCCAATGCGACCGTCGATGGCGCGCCGCTCAACGACCGCGATATGATGGGCTATTACATTATCCTTGCGGCGGCTGGGCATGATACGACCAGCGCTTCGACCGCAGGTGCGATGATGGCACTAGCCCAAGATCCAGAGCAATTTGCGCGGGTAAGGGCCGATCGCAGCCTGTTGCCCGGTATCGTTGAAGAGGCGATTCGCTGGACCTCTCCGGTGCAACACTTCATGCGCACTGCGGCTGAGGATGTGGAGCTTTGCGGGCAGAAAATTCGCAAGGGCGATTGGCTGATGATCAATTACGTCGCGGCCAATCATGATCCGTCGCAATTTCCTGACCCACGACGCTTTGACGCTGGGCGCTCACCCAATCGGCATCTCGCCTTTGGCGCGGGCGCGCATCAGTGCCTGGGATTGCATCTCGCGCGCCTTGAAATGCGTATTCTGTTTGAAGAATTGCTCGACCGGATTGAAAGTGTTGAACTGGCCGGAGAAGCCAAACGCGCCAAGTCGACATTTGTTGGTGGTTTAAAGGCTTTACCGCTGCGAATTGCAGCCTCCTAATCCCCCAATATGGGGAGTGGTTGCAATAAAACAAGGTCTGAATAACAATATTGATGGCGTTTGCGCATTATTCAATCTGCCATCACGATTTTCCTGTTATTTGCTTGCAACATGTGTTAACACTGCGTTCATGGGAAAAATTTGGAACAGAGGCGTTGCTATTGGTGCAGCGACGGGCCGTTGAGCCTGTTTGAGACACACAACCTGCCGTTTGCGATCGCATTAATGCTGCTCGCGATCATAGCCATCGCGCAAGTGGTGGGCGTGGCGGATATGTTTGATGGGACAGATGTCGACGTTGATTTAGATCTCGATGTTGATGTCGATACTGATGGTATCGAAGCCATCACATCCGGCGGGTTTATGGATGGATTGCTCAGCCTGCTTGGGTTTGGCCGAGTGCCTTTCCTGATCTGGCTCGCCGGTCTGCTGCTGGTCTTTGCGTCAATTGGTGTGATCGGTCAGTCCGTGATCGCAGGCTTGCTTGGCGCACCGCTGCCCGCATGGCTGGCCGCGCCGCTTGCTGGATTTGTCGCCGTGCCCGCCAATGCTGCTTTCGTCAGGCCGGTTGGGGCGCTGCTGCCCAAGGATGAGACGAGCGCGGTTGGGCTGAACAGCTTAATCAGGCGCGATGCGATCATCCAGACGGGTACCGCGCGCGCCGGGTCACCAGCGCGGGCCAAAGTGCTCGATCGTTTCAAACAACCGCATTTTGTCATGGTTGAACCCCATGATCCGAGCGCGGAATTGCGCGAAGGCGAAACAGTTCTGCTGGTGCGCCGCGAAGAAGGAACGTTCTTCGCCATTCGCTACGAAAATCGCTTGCTCGAATTGAACTAGGTTCAGCCCAAAAATCGAAACCTCATAGGAGAGAAAATGCCAGAATTTTTTGACTTAGCTATACTCATAGGCGCAGGCCTGTTGTTCTTCATCATCGTTATCGGTTTCCTGATGCGGCTTTACCGCAGGGCATCGAAGGAAATCGCCTTTGTGCGGACCGGTGTTGGCGGCGAGAAGGTCGTGATGAATGGCGGCGCGCTGGTGCTACCCATTTTTCACGAAACCATGCCGGTCAATATGAACACTTTGGTGCTGGCGGTGGTTCGCCGCGATGGAGAGGCACTGATCACGCTCGACCGCTTGCGGATCGATGTGAAGGCGGAATTCTATGTCCGTGTCCGCCCGGACTCCGAAGCGATTGCGATGGCCGCGCAGACCCTGGGTCAGCGCACCATGCAGCCAGAAATGCTCAAAGATCTCGTCGAAGGTAAGTTCGTCGATGCGTTGCGCTCGGTCGCAGCAGGCATGAGCATGAATGAACTGCACGAACAGCGCGCGGATTTCGTCCAGAAAGTGCAGCAAGTCTCGTCAAACGATCTGGCCATGAATGGTTTGGAACTCGAATCGGTCTCGCTGACCGGTCTCGACCAGACGAGCATTGAGCACTTCAATGCCAACAATGCGTTTGACGCCGAGGGTCTGACCAAGCTGACCGAGCAAATCGAAGCGCGCAAGAAACTGCGCAACGATATTGAGCAAGACACGCGGGTTCAGATGGAAACAAAGAACCTAGAGGCGGATGCCAAATCGTTCGAAATCGGTCGTGATCAGGAATACGCACGGCTTGCTCAGGAACGTGAGGTTGAAGTGCGTCGTGCGGCTCAAATGGCGGAAATTGCCAGGGAGCAGGCAGAGCGCCAGCGCGAAGCCGATGCGGCGAAGATCGAGGCGAAAAAGCAGGTCGATGCTCAGCAGATCGAAGCGGATCGTTTGGTTGAGGAAGCCCGGATCGATCAGACCCGAGCGCTCGAAATTGCCCGGCAGGAGCAGCAGATCGCGGTTCAGAACAAGTCACGCGAGGAAAGCCAGGCCAAGGCAGAGGCTGATGCGGCCCGTGCTAAAGCGGTTGCTGCTGAAGAGCAGGTCGCGACCTCTCGTGAGAGCGAGATTGCCGAACGTCAGAAGAAGATTGAACTGATCGAAGCGGCGAAAGTTGCGGAGCGCGAAGCGATTGGCATCAAGGTCGAGGCTGAAGCTGAGAAAGACGCAGCGACCAACCGTGCTGAGGCAGCCCGACTCGAGGCAAAGGGCGACGCGGATGCTGAGATCTTGCGCGCAGAAGCCGACCGGGTCCGCTTCGAAGTCGAAGCAGCTGGTCAGGAGGCGATAAACGAGGCGGCCAACATCCTCTCGATGGATCAAATCAGCCTGCAGACCAAGCTGGCTCTGCTCAAAGTGCTGCCAGAGGTTATCCGTGAAAGCGCGAAACCGATGGAAGCGATCGACTCGATCAAGATTGTTCAGGTTGACGGGCTTACCAATGGCGGCTCTGGCAACGGCGCGGCCAATGATGGCGGCGGCGCAGGCGGCGGTTCCGGCAACCTTGCCACCGATGCTGTTTCCGCAGCTCTTGCTTACCGCGCTCAGGCCCCGGTCCTTGACGGGTTGATGAAAGAGCTGGGCCTCAATGGCTCCTCGCTCGGTTCACTCGTGGAAGCGGCTGCGCAAGAGAGCGATGATGGCGGGGCGCCAACACTGACTGAAGTTCTCAGCGATGTTGAGAAGCAGGTTATCGAAGCGGAAGCGGACCACGCGTCAAAGCCAGGCGCCTCTTTGGCGGACGGCAGCGGCGGAGGTCACGAAGCGGCTGAGTAAACATACATCGTCACCCTGAACTCGTTTCAGGGTCCATCGCAAATCAAGGCGCTGTGCTATCTGGGGCAGCGCCTTTTTGCTTATGGTGATGCTGAAACAAGTTCAGCATGACGACTTTTGGGTTCGAGGGAAGCTAACCCAACAATCTCGTCGCCATAGCGCGCACTTCCGCGCCCATATCTTCGCGTTCCAATGCCAGAGCTAGGGTCGCCTCAACAAAGCCGACTTTACTTCCGCAATCATAGCGATTGCCATCGAAAGTCACTGCGTGAAATGGCTGCGAGCCAATCATTCGCGCCATGGCATCGGTCAGCTGAATCTCACCGCCGGCACCTTTGCCCTGTGTTTCTAGCGTGCGCATCACCTCTGGCTGTAGGATGTAGCGTCCTGAGATGATTTTGTTGGACGGCGCTTCATCCACGGTGGGTTTCTCAACCAGCCCGCGCACCTCAGTCAGCGCTCCATTCTCTACACCTGGATCAATCACACCGTAACTTGAGACCTCGTCGCGCGGCACCTCCAGCACGCTGATCAGATTGCCGCCAGTCTGCTGATAGGCATCGACCATTTGCTTCATACACCCGGTTCCATCTTTCTTTCCAATCATCAGCTCATCGGGAAGGAAGATCGCAAATGGCTCATCACCGACAATCGCCCGTGCGCACCAGATCGCATGGCCAAGACCCATCGGCACTTGCTGGCGAACGGTGATGATATCGCCGGGGGTGGCACGGGTCGGCTCGAGCACAGCCATTTTTTTGCCGCGCTCGCTCATCGTGCTTTCCAGCTCATAAGCGACATCGAAATGCTCAACGATCGCGGTTTTGCCGCGGCCGGTGACGAAGATCATCTGCTCGATTCCGGCCTCGCGCGCTTCGTCCACCGCATATTGGATCAGCGGACGATCAACGATCGGCAGCAGTTCCTTTGGGATCGCTTTGGTCGCAGGCAAGAAGCGCGTGCCAAGGCCGGCAACGGGGAAAACCGCTTTCTTGATCGGCTTTGGTGTGGTGGCGTTGTGATTGGTCATGGCCCGGGGATACGGACGCAAGCAGAGGCGCGTCAACTGGCGCGTGCATGGCGGGCGGAGATGCCGTTTGCGCGGCACGTGTTTTTGGCTAAGGCATGATGATGGACAAATTGCTTATTCGGGGCGGCAATCGCCTTTCAGGAACTCTGCCGATCTCTGGCGCGAAGAACGCGGCGCTCACGTTGATACCGTGTGCTTTGCTGACCGAAGAACCCATGACCTTGCGCAATTTGCCGCGGCTAGCGGATATTGACGGGTTCCAGCATTTGATGGGCCAATTTGGTGTCTCGGTGAGTATTCAGGGCAAGCGTCCAGAGGACTTTGGCCGGGTCGTCACCTTTGAGGCTCAGCGCCTGACTTCGAATGTCGCGCCTTATGATTTGGTGCGCAAAATGCGCGCCTCAATCCTTGTGCTTGGACCGATGCTGGCGCGTGCAGGCGAAGCGACGGTTTCGATGCCGGGCGGCTGTGCAATCGGCAATCGCCCGATTGACCTCCACCTCAAGGCCCTTGAAGCGTTCGGCGCAGAGATTGAGCTGGCGCAAGGATATGTAAAAGCGATTGCACCCGATGGCGGATTGCCGGGCGGGGACTTTGATTTTCCAGTGGTGTCTGTCGGAGCGACCGAAAACGCATTGATGGCGGCGGTGCTCGCCAATGGCACAAGCCGTCTTTTCAACGCTGCGCGCGAGCCAGAGATTGTTGACCTGTGCAATCTGCTCTCCGCGATGGGTGCAGAGATCGAAGGGATCGGAACATCTGATCTGACCATTCACGGGGTCAAACGCCTCAATGGCGCGACTTATAAGGTGATGGCCGATCGGATCGAAGCGGGCTCCTATGCCTGCGCGGCGGCGATCACAGGCGGCGAAGTGCGGCTCGAAGGCGCCAATGCCAGCGAGATGACTGCGACCAATAATGCGCTGCGCAATATCGGGGTGGAGATTGAAGAGGACGCGCGCGGCATGACGGTGCGCGCCGACGGACCGCTAAAGGCTACTGACCTCATCACTGCGCCCTACCCCGGCCTCGCCACAGATATGCAGGCGCAATTGATGAGCCTGCTTTGCAAGGCGCATGGCACCAGCGTGCTGAAAGAGACGATCTTCGAGAACCGTTTTATGCACGTGCCGGAGCTGTCGCGGATGAGCGCGGATATTGCGACCGAGGGCCGTACGGCGATTGTGAAAGGCCCCTCTGAGTTGACTGGCGCAGAGGTGATGGCGACCGATCTACGCGCCTCAATGAGCCTGATCATCGCGGCGCTCGCGGCAGAAGGTGAGACGACGGTGCGCCGGATCTATCATCTTGATCGCGGCTATGAGCGGCTGGAGGAGAAGCTTCAGCTCGTCGGCGCGGATATTGAGCGGGTCGACGACTGATATTTGGCAAAGAGCTAGAGCTCCCTACCCATGCTTATGCGTTCTTCGACGGAAAACCCAAGGTGCCGATAGAATGCAGCAACCGGCTCATTGCTGGCGCGAATTTGTAGATTCACTTTGTTGCAGCCACGTTTGCTTAACTCTGCCAGAGCATGATTGACCAGCTTGCGACCAACTCCTTGGCGTTGACAATTTGGGTCGACAGCAACCGCGTATAGCCAGCCCCGATGTCCGTCCCATCCGGCCATGATAGAGCCGACAACCGAACCTAGTTCGTCCTCTGCAACCCAAAACAGATCATCGTTTAAGGCCAGCTTTGTGGGAATGGCATGTATTGCTTGGTTGCGAGGCGGATCGCCGGGAAAGACCGCGCGCCATAACTGATCAACACCGCCGAAATGCTCTTCGTTGTAGAGCGCGACTTTGATCATCCTATTGGCCCCCGCTCACCAGCCAAATGCGGATAGCTCCGGCGAGGCCCGGCGGGGTCTCAGCCTTGATCCGCTCTTCGTCGATCCGCCCGACCAGAGCATTGATCGGGACGTCTTCTGCCTCTGCTGCGCTGCGCAGCATATCCCAGAACACCGGCTCTAGGCTAATCGAGGTCTTATGCCCGGCGATCTCAACCGAGCGTTTGACCGGAGGGTGATAGGGTGTGTCCGCCATAGCGCCGTCAGCGATAGCGCACCGGCTGTGCCTTGCCCATTGGCGATTGACGTGCGCCCGGCGATCTGGTGCTCTCTACTAGAAATTCGGAGGGTGAAATGGTCGAGATAGTGACGGGCGAGGATGGAGTTGCGCGCTGCGGATGGTCGAGCGCGACACCGCAATATGAGCAGTACCATGATACGGAATGGGGCTATCCGGTTGGCGATGATCGCCGCCTGTTTGAGAAGATTTGCCTGGAGGGCTTTCAATCGGGGTTGAGCTGGCGAACGATCCTGGAAAAGCGTGAGAACTTTCGCGCCGTCTTTCATGATTTCGACTTTCACAAAGTGGCGGAGTTCGACGAAACGGACGTTGAACGCTTGCTTCAAGACGCGGGGATCATTCGCCATCGTGGCAAGATCGAGGCGACGATCAACAATGCCCGGCGTGCGATCGAAATGGTTGAAGATGAGGGCTCTCTGGCGGGCTATTTCTGGCAGTTTGAGCCGCGTGAGCGCCTTTGGGATGGCAAGCACATGCCCGGCTCAACCGATGCATCCACGGCTCTTTCCAAAGATCTGAAAAAGCGCGGTTGGAAGTTTGTCGGCCCGACGACGGCCTACGCCTTTATGCAGGCGATGGGTCTGGTGAATGACCATGCTCCGGGCTGCGCGGCGCGCGATAAAGTGGAGGACGCGCGCGGAAAGTTTCGCCTGAAGTAGTTGGCCCTTCAAATCCGCTCGTGGTCCCCGATGGGCTTCCCATCTCGCGCCAGAGCGCTAAGTCTTGCAGTGCAGAAGTCGGATAAGGGGATTGCTGATGGCTGATCGCAAGGGGGTGATTACGCAGAGTGTGAAAGAGATCGCAAAAAGCCTGGGCGACACCGGCCGCCTGCGTGAATCCGAATATCGAGCCTCGGTCGATGCGCTCAATCTGTTTTTCGGTGCGATTGTCGGCGTCAACTTTGCTGGACTGACCGATCTGAGTTCGTCCGACTATGCGATCCTATTGTTCATCACCGCCACCTTGATCGGCTTCATCCTGATGGTCTCCAAGACCACACGGCGGATCTGGCTGGCCGTGCAACTGACGGTCTTTATGGCCGCGTATGCGTGGCTGGGGCTGGTCGAAAAAGCGATCGAGGGCGTTGACGAGAAACTCGTGATCACTCTTGGAGTTTGGTCAGCGGCCGCGCTGCTGGGGGAGTTTGCCCCGCGAGACCCCGATCCTGAACCTGCGCCGGGATCAGATGCCTGACCCAGCCTGATCCTAATACATATACTGGCCGCCCTAGACACCATACAAGAAATTCGGGGTGGCCGCCTTTGGTGGTGCGGCTAAATTACCGTCATGAAGACCGCACTTCACACCCTGACCGGCAAGGAAAAGGACACCTTACGACTGATCTTTCGCGGTCATGATGCGAAATCCGCTGCTCGCGCGCTCGACCTTTCGGTGCATACGATCAACGAGCGCCTTCGCGCCGCGCGGCGTAAACTTGGGGTGACGAGTAGCCGTGAGGCGGCGCGATTGCTCTACGAGTGCGAGGAGGGACCCCACGAAAATCTTGCATACAAGGCAATTGGGGATGCCCATCCGCACGTTCCTCACAAGGATCCTCCTATCCCGCAACCGACCTTGGGGCGGGCCATTTGGATTGGAGGAATTCTGATGTTTTCTATTGCACTTGTCGCCATTCTTTCGGTGTCAGTTTCTGGTGACGCCTTCCAGGAAGGTGCTGCTGACAGAGGCCTAACGGCCGAACTCGCGAGCCGGGACGCATCCCGGGTGCAGATAGCGAGTGATTGGCTCGCATTGGTTGATAAGGGCGAGTGGGAAGGCAGCTTTGAGGCTGCAGGGATGAGTTTTAAAGAGCTCAATACGGTGGAGGGATGGCAAAGGGCATCCGAGCAGGCGAGGGTTCCACTCGGCGCTGTGATCAAAAGGGAAGCCATCGCAATCGATCACCTGAACGCGCCTCCGCGAGGCTATATACGGGTACGCTTTCTCACAGCGTTCGAAAACCGTGAAGCGGCGATCGAGGACGTCACTATTGAGCGCGAAAATGGGGTATTCAAAGTGGTGGGCTACGTTATCGAATAGGCCGACCTTAATACATATGCTGGCCGCCGTTGATGCTCATGGTGGAGCCGGTCATGAATGCACCATTGTCAGAGGTGAAAAAGGCAACGCCGCGCGCAATTTCTTCCGCCTGGCCCAAACGTCCTACGGGTATCTTGGCGACGATTTTCTCCAGCACGGGTTCTGGAACAGCCGCGACCATATCGGTGTCGATATAGCCGGGAGCAATGGCGTTAACGGTCACGCCGAACTTGGCGCCTTCCTGTGCGAGAGCTTTGGTGAACCCATGGATGCCGGATTTGGCGGCGGCGTAGTTGACCTGGCCATATTGGCCAGCTTGTCCGTTGATTGAGCCAATATTGACTATCCTGCCCCAGTTTCTCTCGCGCATACCGGGAAATGTTGCCTTCGCCATGTTGAAGCACCCACCCAGATTGACGCGCATAACATCATTCCAGTCGTCAAAGCTCATCTTGTGCAAAGTGCCATCGCGCGTGATGCCGGCATTGTTGACGACGATATCGACCGGACCATGCTCTTCGGCCACTTTGGCGCAACCTTCGAGGCAGGCTTCGTGATCACCCACGTTCCATTTCATTGAGGGGATGCCGGTTGCCTCGGTAAAGGCCCGCGCGCTTTCATCATTGCCGCCGTAATTGGCGATGACAGTGTGACCTTGCCGCTTAAGGCGTTGGCATATGGCCTCTCCGATGCCGCGTGTGCCTCCGGTGACGATTGCTACTTTGCTCATATGCCTGTCATCCCTGTGAATCGTTTATCCATCTCAGGGATACCCTTGCCGTAACGTCAGGCAACAAAAAACCCCGCGAAAGCGAGGTCTTGCATACGAATTTCTGTAGCCCGAACGAGCGAGAGGCCGATCAGAACTTGAACTGAGTTCCGACGTAAACAGCCTGATTGTCTTGTTCGGCATTGGTCAGCGGATCCAAACGATCGCGCTCTTGCGACAGGCGCACACCGGCGGTCACATTGAGGTTGCGCGAAATCCGGTAAGCGCCGCCCACATCAAGGGTCTGCCGCTCAAGCGATCCCAGCGTATTGGGCGAGGTACCTGCAACATTGTCACTTTCCAGCTCGATCCGCGGCTGAAGACGACTTGGCTTGTCCTTGGCGGTTGGGCCAGCAGGCTCAAACGTTGCAAGGTCAGGCATAGACAGGTTTCGAACCGTGTCAGGCAGCGCGACCGGCCGGGCAAAACTGTCATAACCGCGCGCAATGCCAAGGTTATAACGCGTGGGTTGCACGGCTGCGATACCGCTGCCTACGCCGGGCGCCGCGTCAATTGCAGAGCGCACGGAGATTGCCTCAGCGATATCGCTGTCCACTCGAACAGCAACGGTTACCGTGCGATCACCATTGCCAGAACTCGCGGTACCAGCTGGGGTAAAGCGCATACCATCGCCGCCAGTTTCGCTTGCGAACATCGCTGCGAGTTCGGGATCAACCGATGCCGGTGTAAAAATATCGAGCGCTGAGCCCTCTAGCCCAGGTACGCTCTCTGTGAGGCTTACCAAAGCGAGGCTCGTCGAAGGAACACCCAGCGCCAGCGCACCAGCGGCAAGCATCAGCGGCAGTTTGCGCTGCGCCTTACTTCCAATCTGGTTACCCTTGACTGCCATGGCGTTCACTCAAATCCTTCGATCATTATCGTCCTGATCAAAGCATCCCCTGCCTGAACATTGGCTGAGTTTGCCCCGAAACGACTCGCTGCTTTTATGCAACAACAGGAATAATAGAACCATGAGCAGCCTCTAGGCAATCCTCCGGAGGTCGAATCCCGCCTTGACCTAGCGTTTTTGGCAGGACTCAAACGAATCTGTTGCATTGTGCACACAATTGGATTTGCAGAATGTTTTGCCGTCCAATGCCGCAGTTCAGCCGCTATAAAGGCGCATGCCGCGCTAGAATACGCGGATAATTGGCCCCGATTGGTCTCGTGACCGCTTGCCGCGCTGGCCCGTGAGGTTATAGAGGCTGTTCGTGATGCAAAAGGAATTTACCGCTGTGACCCGCGCTCAAAATACGCTTTCTTATTCGTTCCGCGTCTTTCTTGCCGGATTGGGAGCAGCTTCCCTGACTGCATGTGGCGGCGGTGAACGTCCGCAGGCGGATATGGTCGCCTCTCAGGTCAATACGATTGGCGTCAATTCCTTTCTGTGGCGCGCATCTCTCGAAACCGTCAGCTTTGCTCCGCTGCTTCAAGCCGACAGTGCGGGCGGCGTGATCGTTACCGATTGGTATGCCAACCCCAGCAATCCGAACGAGCGCGTGAAAGTGACCGTGACCATCCTTGATCAGGATTTGCGCGCCGATGCCTTGCGCGTTGCCGCCAGTCGTCAGGTCGCTCAGGGTGGCGGATGGGTCGATGCGCCGGTACAGGCCGCGACCGTTCAGAAGCTGGAAGACATTATCCTGACGAAAGCGCGCGATCTGCGCCGCAAAGCTGTAGCCAGCTAAGCCAAATTTCCCTAGCGGGGTTTCATGACTGATACGCGTTTTGATCCGTCCAGGGCCGACGGGCGCTGGCAACGTGCGTGGAGCGAGGCGGGCACTTTTACCGCTGACAGCTCTTCGTCCAAGCCTAAGAGCTTCATCCTTGAGATGTTCCCCTATCCCTCGGGCCGCATCCATATGGGGCACGTGCGCAATTACACCATGGGCGACGTGCTGGCGCGGTATAAGAAGATGCGCGGACACGAAGTGCTCCATCCGATGGGGTGGGACGCGTTCGGCATGCCGGCTGAAAACGCGGCGATGGAAAAGAAGGTCCATCCCGGCAGCTGGACCCGGGCCAATATCGCGGCGATGAAAGCGCAATTGCAGCGCATCGGCTTTGCGCTTGATTGGACGCGCGAGTTCGCGACCTGCGATCCAGAATATTATGGCCATGAACAATCGCTGTTCATCGACATGTATGAATCTGGACTGGTCTATCGCCGCAGCAGCGAGGTGAACTGGGACCCGGTCGACATGACCGTTCTCGCCAATGAGCAGGTGATCGATGGCAAGGGTTGGCGCAGCGGCGCTGAGGTTGAAAAGCGCAAGCTGGATCAGTGGTTCTTGAAGATCACTGATTTTGCAGGCGAGCTGCTCGATGGCCTGGGTGAGCTGAAAGATTGGCCTGAGAAAGTCCGGCTGATGCAGGAAAACTGGATCGGGAAATCCACCGGTCTTGAGTTTTCATTTGAGCTTTCAAATGGCGACAAGCTGCCGGTTTATTCGACGCGTCCGGATACGATTTTCGGCGCAAGTTTCTGTGCAGTGGCGGCCGATCATCCATTGGCGCAGCAAGTCGGCGCGAGCGATCCAGCGGCGGCGGGCTTTATCGAAGAATGCAAGCGCGGCGGAACAACCGCAGCAGAGTTGGAGACCGCTGAAAAGCTCGGCTTTGATACAGGCGTCACGGCGAAGCATCCCTTCACTGGTGAGCCTCTGCCGGTGTTCATCGCCAATTTTGTGCTGATGGATTACGGCACAGGCGCGGTGATGGGCGTGCCAGGCCATGACCAGCGCGACTTTGAATTCGCAACCAAATATGACCTGCCGATTGCGCGCGTTGTCGCCAGCGACGTGAGCGAAGCTGACGCCCCATTTGAGGGCGAAGCGGCCACCGGTGACGGTGTGATCGTCAACTCTGACTTCCTCAATGGCATGAGTGTTGAGGCTGCTAAGGCCGAGGTGAATGCGCGCGCAGAAGCGGGCGGATGGGGCAATGGCACCACCGTTTGGCGGCTGCGCGATTGGGGTGTCTCACGTCAGCGCTATTGGGGCACACCGATCCCCTTCATCCACTGCGATACTTGCGGCGTTGTGCCCGTGCCGAAAGATCAGTTGCCAGTCACGCTGCCCGACGATGTTGATTTTGAGACGCCGGGCAATCCACTGGAGCGCCATCCGACCTGGAGCAAGACGGCTTGTCCCAAATGCGGAGGCGATGCGCGGCGCGAGACCGATACGCTCGATACGTTCACCAATTCCTCGTGGTATTTCCTACGCTTCGCCAGCCAGCCTGTGGATGCGCCATTCGACGCAGAAGACGTCGCGAAATGGATGCCGGTGGAGCATTATATTGGTGGGATCGAGCACGCGATCCTGCATTTGCTCTATGCCCGGTTCTGGACCCGCGCGCTCAAGCATATCGGCAAGATCGATGTGGCTGAGCCGTTCGCTGCGCTCTTCACTCAGGGCATGGTGACCCATGAGACGTATAGCCTGGGCGATGGTAGCTGGCTTTCACCCGCCGAAGTGCGCAAGGATGGGGCCGATTGGATCCGGATTGAGGATGGCGCGCCGGTCACCGCAGGCCGCGTCGTTAAAATGTCCAAGTCGAAAAAGAACGTCGTCGACCCGGACGGAATTATCGATGAATATGGCGCGGACGCGGTCCGCTGGTTCATGCTGTCCGATAGCCCGCCAGAGCGCGATCTGCCATGGTCAGAGGCCGGGATTGAAGGCTGCGGACGGTTTGTACAGCGGCTCTGGCGCCTGTTCGAAAGCGTTGATCCTGACGCCTCAGGCGAAGACAAAGCGCTCGCTCGCAAGGCTCATCAGGCCGTGGTTGCGGTCGCTGAAGACATCGAAGCGCTGAGCTTTAACAAAGCGGTCGCGCGCATTTACGAGCTTACCGGAGCGGCGGAAAAAGCGCCCCCCAGTGAAAGTCGCAATTTCGCGATCCGCACCATCCTGCATCTTGTCAGCCCGATGATGCCGCATCTGGCCGAAGAGATCTGGTTGAGGCAGAATGAAAGCGGCCTGATCGCGGACGCCGCCTGGCCCGTGCATGATCCAGCCATGCTGGTTGAGGATGAAGTCACCATCGCGGTCCAACACAAGGGCAAGCTGCGCGATACACTGACCGCGCCCAAAGGGGCTGCGAAAGAAGACCTCGAAGCGCTTGCGCTGGCGAGCGAGAAGGTCCAGCGTTCACTTGATGGAGCAGAGATACGCAAAGTGATCGTGGTGCCTGATAGACTGGTGAACATCGTTACATGATGCGCCGCGCGCTTGCCTTGCTTGCGTGTGTTGCGCTGTCGCCGGTTCTGGCGTCCTGCGGCCTGCAACCGCTCTATTCGAGCGACGGCACCAATGCGGGGGTGACCAATGGACTGGCCGCGGTACAGATCCCGACCATTCCCGGGCGTGGCGGGTGGCTGCTGCGCGGGGCGTTGGAGGACCGTTTGCAAGTGTCGGGCGCTGTCGCTCCGCGCTACCGGTTAGACGTGCGGCTCGATGATGCGCTTGAGGCGCTGGGTGTGCTCAATGATGACACGATCAGCCGAGAGCGCCGCATTCTGCGCGCGCGCTATCAATTGATCGATATTGCCAGCGGCGAAATCCTGCTCGATGCGACTGCTGGCGCCGATGCGGGCATTGATGTGGTTTCCTCAGAATTTGCGACAATTGCGGCGGAGCAGACTGCGCTTGAAAACCTTTCCAAAGAGGTGGCGGACCGAATGGTGACTCAGATCGCCCTGACCTTGCGCGCACAAGCCAAGACGGCCGGTAGCGCGCCAGCGGGCCAATGAAGGCGACCCAGCGCGATTTTGCACGCGGCCTCCCCAGCGGCGCTGCCAATTGCTCCATCTTCTTTTTCTGCGGACCCGATGAGGCAGGGGCGTCTGCTGCAGCCACCAAGATTATCGAAGGCCTGCCCGACGCGGGCGAGCGGATCGAGATCTCTGGCGGTGACCTCAAACGAGACCCGGCGATGTTGGGGGATGAGGCCCGCTCTGGCTCCTTGTTTGGCGATAAGCGTCATTTGTTTGTCCGCGCCAATGGCGATGAAGCGCATGATGCGGTCAAAGCCTTGATCGAGACAGGCGAAGCAGGTGCGGGCGAGGCGGCTCCGGTCCTGATCGTTGCCACCTCCGCCACCGATAAAGCACGCACGGCCAAGCTGATTGAGAAACGCAAAGACGGTATGGTTGCTATGTTCTGGCCGCCGGACCTTTCCTCTGTCGCGGTGTCAGTGCGGGCAATGGCGGATGCTGCCGGTCTGCGACTGGGCGGTGATTTGGCGGAGCGTATTGCGCGCGCGGCCGGCCTTGACGTGCGGTTGGCCCAATCAGAAGTGACCAAGCTCGCGCTTTATTGCGGCGCTGATCCGCTTGAGCCGAAGACCGCCTCCATCGAAGATTATGGAGAGATTGGTGCCGCTACCGAGGAAGAAGGGTTTCAGCCACTTGTCAATGCGGTGATGGGCGGAGAACTGCCCCGGATTGATCGCGAAATCCGCCGCATGCGGGAGCTGGGCCTGAACCCTGTGGGCTTGCTGCTCGCGATAGAGCGGCGTGCGGCGCAATTGGCTCAGATCACCGCGAAGCTTGGCCCGCGCGGTTCACTCGACAATCTGGGTAAGGGCGAAAAGGCGCAGCTTGGCATATTTTGGCGTGAGGAGCGCGACATCCGTCAGCAATTGACGAAATGGCATGCACGCAAGCTGGATCGGCTGATTCCGCGCCTGGTCGAAATGCACAGGACTTTGCTGTCGAACAGTCAGGCGGCGGAGATGCTGCTTGCCCAAGGTCTTGCGGAAATCGCCAGATTTGCTGCCAAGCGTTAACTCCGCTTACCTGTTCAGCCGACCTTGTTCTTCAGTTCAAACTGTCGATAGTCGATGTAAATTTTTTCGAGAATTTTCCCAACCGTCCTCACGCCCTTTGGTGTGAGTTCGTGCAGTGTGAGCCGCTGGTCGTTTGGGTCTTTGCTGCTTTCAGTGAAGCCATGTTCTTCAACTATCTTTATATAACGTAGTGTCGAAGTTGTAGGTCGACCAGTTATGTAAGTTAGCTCCTTACATGCTGCCTTCTTCGCACGCGCTTTGTGTACGAACAAATCAATCAGAATGTACCAACAAGGATCACCCAAAAAGTCAGAGTTCAGAAGCTTACGGCGGAACTGGACTTGTTCAAGAATGATCTCTGCCACCACAACCAATCTGGCCACTTCGTGGTCTATGGCATCAATGCGTGCTGGTAACTCTAATGCTGTTCCTAATTGCTCGGTCGACCATTCGTTATCGATAGCATTCGCTAATCGAAGTAGGTGAGTCCCAAGTACTCGAATTTTGTCGGCTGTATAGCTAGTAGAAGCATCCGATGGGTTTCCTACTTCTTGCCCGTCAACTAGCCTCGACGGTTGCTGATCCGATTCGTTTAGCTTTTCTCCGCGAGCGTGATTTTCCCAATATCTCTCGGCTTGCTCGTCCAAGAGATCGAAAGCTCCTTTCGGAGCAGGGGTTGGCTCAAGCAGATGAGTGCCATTATCCTTGTCCCACTGATCAATGAAAGCGAGGTAATCCGATACAGCATCGTCATTTGCATTTAGTACCACCGAAGCTGATCGGAATAGCCTTTCAACTGTGTCCGGTTTCTTGCCGGTCAACTTTGCGATTTGACCCAGAGGGACGTTGAGCGTCACGAGTTCCATGACTTCTTGCTGATCAACGGTCAAAACGTCTGGTCTTATAACTTTATTAGCATTCTCCACCATAATTCGTGCCCCCTAAGTACTATATTGCTAAATATGCATCACCCTCACGATTTTTTGTTATTCTTTTAACTAGGCGTTTTTGCTTAGCTTTGTAAATATTTGGCAGCTAAAATTTAGCTCCAATTTGGTGTTTTCATGATTCTTCGAACTGCTGTATTCGTTAAGGTACTAAAAAATATCAACTTTGCAGAAAGTGGTAATAATTAGTGCTGAAGATAAATTTCGTTCAACTGCGCGCGATGATGACCGTGTCACTTGTATGGGCCGGTTCATCCGCTCTAGCAGCATTGATGAGCTGCCGCAGCTCTGGAACGTGTTGCGCGGTGAGATGTCGATTGTTGGGCCGCGTCCTCACGCGCTCGGCAGCCAGGCGGGCGACAAGCTGTTTTGGGAGGTCGATGGCCAATATTGGCGGCGCCATTCGCTCAAACCTGGTCTAACCGGGCTGGCTCAGGTGCGCGGGCATCGGGGCGCGACAGAGCGGGAATCCGACCTAACCGATCGCCTTCAATCCGACCTTGAGTATATCGCCGGCTGGACCCTGCGCCGCGATGTGGAGATCACTTTGCGCACCTTGTCGGTGCTGCGCCACGACCGTGCTTTTTGAGCACTGCGTAGCGTGCCTCCACCGTCTATTCGCCGTCTTGCGGGACGGAGAAGCTGCCCGTTACCCGGCCATCTGAACCCTGTGTAGTCCCAGCTGGACCGCCCGATGCGCGGCCATCAACGCTGGACAGCCCGGTTCTAAGGTCGATCACCAAGCGCCCGCCGTTCAGCCTATCGCCGCCGCGCGCGAGGCGAACATTGCCCGACATTGTGATGATCCGCCTGCCAAAGTCATAGATCGCGACATCGCCGCTCGCCCGCTCATCACCGCGCGAAACGGTGACGCCGCCGGTTGCGGTAATACGCTGAATATCGAGTGATCCGCTGTCGCTGTAATTCACCAGCATTCGGTTGGATTGAACGGTGAGGCCAGCCTGACGCACGATCACATTGCCCGACAAAGCCACGCGATTTTCCCGATCTTGCAGCTCAATCCGGCCCGCGTCGAAGTCCACCGGGGCGCGGCTGTTGTGCGCGGCAATACCCTGGGCGCCGACCTGGATCGCGCCCATAAAGGCAGCGGTGCCGACCAATCCGCCTAGCGCCCAGCGGGCGGCAGTGCGGGTCAGTGAAGGGGGTGCGGTGTGCGTCATGGTATCCTCAATTCGCCCGGTATCATGGACAGTTTTGCATTGCCTTCCAGCGTAATCGTGCGTGCAGACAGGTCCGCTCTCAGTGCGTTGGCGCTGAAAGTGCCAGCGGGCACAGCACCCTCGACCCCGTCGTCGCCGCGCATCGCGCGCTCTTCAAGGTCAACGGACACGCCGCGCGCGGTCATGGTGTAGCCATCGGCGGCCCGTAACCTAACGGCGCCGTCGACATCAACGACCTCTTCATCAATGTCATAGGCCCCGCCAGGAGCGCTGATCCGCGCTGGCCCTTCTGGCAGGAGCAATTGCGCGATCAGATCGTCCATGCGCACGATGCCCTCGGCGCTGGATCGCTGCACCGCTTCGCCAGCCTGGATCGAGAACGGTCGTCCGCGTTCATCGCGCCCGCGGTACATGGCGTTATCCACGCTGAGCCGTTCGCTGATCATCGCCACTTTGTTGCGGTCGAGCAGGAATGAGATTTCGCCGCGCGGCGACAGCGGGGTGATGATCATCAACGCCGCCATGACCCCAACGCCCATTGGCAAAGCGCGGGCCAAGAAGCCGACGAGCTTGTCATGTGAACCGCCAGGCGCGGCAAAGTGCTGGCGCTTGCCGCGAAGCGCCTTTGCCTTGCTTGTTTCTATGCGCCGTTTGATGACCATGAGAGTGCTTTGCCCAGCCTTGCCTTACATGTGGCTGAAGATGTCGTGCTCTGACCAACCCGCCATGTCGAGCAGTGCGCGCGTTGGCAGGAAGTCGAAACAGGCCTGCGCGATCTCAGTGCGCCCTTCGCGCTCTAACCGCTTGATCAGCTCCTTTCGCATGGCGTGCAGGTAACGCACATCAGAGGCCGCATATTCACGCTGCGCCTCGCTCAGCTCCGGTCCGCCCCAATCGCTCGATTGTTGCTGTTTGGATATCTCTGCACCCAGCAGCTCATTGGCCAGGTTCTTCAGACCATGGCGGTCGGTGTAGGTCCGCACCAGCTTGCTGGCGATCTTGGTGCAGAACACCGGTGCGGCCATCACGTCCAGGTAGTAATGGATCGCGGCCAGATCGAAGCGGGCATAGTGGTAAAGCTTTATCCGTGCAGGGTCCGCCAGCACTGCCTTCAGATTGGGCGCGGCATAGTCGCTATCCGGGCCAAATCGCACCAGATGCTCGTCCCCTTGGCCATCGCTGATCTGCACCACGCACAACCGATCACGGTGGGTGATCAGGCCCATGGTTTCAGTATCAACGGCCACTGGGCCATCGGCGAGTACGCCTGCGGGCAGGTCTTCTTCATGGAAATGAACTGTCATAAGCTCATTCTCCTAGAAGCATTGGGGAAAGAGGGGAAGAGGACATAGCGCGAGGGTGCACGGGCAGTGTAGCTTTTGATGTATGAGCAGAGATCCGATCCCTGAAAGCTGGCGTGCCGCGTTGGAGCCAGTGCTGGCCAGCGCTGAGGCGCGGCGGCTTGGTGGTTGGCTGCGTGCGCAGGAGGATGCGGGCAAGGTCATCTATCCCCCGCGTGGGCAGCGCCTCGCCGCGCTTGCGATGACCCCGCTGGAGGATGTGCGCGTGGTGGTGCTGGGTCAGGATCCCTATCACGGGCCGGGCCAGGCGCATGGCCTGTCGTTCTCGGTTCAAGACGGGGTGAAGGCTCCACCCTCGCTTGCCAACATCTTCAAGGAGCTGGAGAGCGATCTGGGCATTCCGCCGCCCACCACCGGCAATCTCACCCCATGGGCAAAGCAGGGCGTGCTGCTGCTCAACAACACGCTGACAGTTGAGGCCGCGCAAGCGGGCAGCCATGCGGGGCGCGGCTGGGATGCGATCACCGACGCCTGCGTCGCGGCGGTCGCGGAGCGCGGGCAACCTTGCGTGTTTGTGCTGTGGGGCAGCCATGCGGCGAAGAAGGCGGGCCGGGTGAAGGCCCTTGGCAGCGGCGCGCATCACCTGCTGCTCACCAGCCCGCACCCCAGCCCCCTGTCGGCCTATCGCGGCTTCTTTGGCTCCAAACCCTTCAGCCAAATCAACACCTTCCTTGAAAGCCAAGGCCTCACTCCGATTGATTGGGCGCTGTAGCGGCTTGGAACACAGATGCGATTTTCGAATCTGTGACTTTTGGCAAAAAGATGCGTCATTATAGATACTTACCGCGATCCGCGCGCGGCAAAGTGTGACTTTTGAAATGTTGGAATTGCGGCGCGGCGCAGCGGGGTAAATCATGCCCTAAACTTGCCTCAAACCGCGTGCTGTAGGAAAGTCTGATCATGACTGAGGATGAGTGAGGCCCGCACTGCCCTGCACAAACGGCAGGAAGAGCTCGCAGAGGAAGACAAAATGAACTCAGAAGAAAAACTGGCAAAAGCTCAGGCGGAAAATCGTGCTTGGACATACTCACATGCTGGTGGAGGCTACGGTTCAGCCCTAGAACTTATGGAGGAAGGCGAATGGGGAAGCTGCGCAAATTGCGACGGAGCGATCGCCGGTGCCACTCTCAGCCCTCATCCCAGCCTTCTTATCTGTTTAATATGTGAGCGGGATAAGGGCTAGTCCCCTTGCTCAGGCTCCGGTCGCGGCGCAATTTTGCGCAGCTCCAATTGGCCCAAGCGCGGGTCTGAATTGGGGCTCGGCGCGAATTTCAACACGTTGTCCTCCAAGACGCCGATCATGCCGGTGAAATCCGCCACGCCCAGATCATTGCGCTTGAATGTAAAGGTGATGGTGCTGCCCGGCGTCCAGCCGAATTCACTCAGATCATAGACCTGTGACTGGACGTCATAAATGCCCTCTTCCAGCCTCAGCGAGACGGGTTTTGGGCATTCGCCTTCGGGTGGCGACCATCCTTCTGAGGGAACCTGATCGATCAAGCGCGCGCCATCCGCGCAATCGACTAGGACGGTGGCGTATTGGAAGGGTTCTGCATTGCTCGCCCAGACCACTTTCACCATCGGCGCGCCGGGATATGTTTCGGAACCAAGCCAGTTGAACTCGGGTGGAACAGGTTTGGGAGCGGAGGTGAGGATGATCACCTCGCCTTCCTGATCCCACGTCCCGCGCGCGCGCATGTCTAGCGATCCTACGGATAGGCCCCAATGGAATGTGCCATCGTCATTGATCAGCATGCCCATCGCAGTCTCAAAAGATCCACCGTCATAACGTCCCACGAAATCAATCTTGGGAGCTGTGCTGAGGGGAGCAACCGCTGTTATCAGCTGTTCTGGCTTGGCGCTGCGGTCTGCCGATTTGACGTGGCTTCCCTGCACGCAGCCTGACAGCGCCAACATCGACAGCACTGCCATTCCAGCAAATTTAGAAGGTCGCATTCAGCCTCATCCCCAACAGCACGCCTGTATCGCGCGCTGCGACTGCGCTGTCTATAAGCTGAGCGTTGGCGGTAACCTCGAATTTGTCGGCGACGCCCACTGTGTAGAACAGTTCGACGCCTCGCTCGTCTTCCAGGCCGAGCCGCGTGGCGAGCACGCTCACCAGCTCGTCTGTCAGGGAATATTGGAACACTGCCGCGCCAAATCGGTCTTGCGGGCGGCCGCGCGGATTTCCGGAAACGCCGACAAAACCGCTGTAATCAAGGAAGGTCGGATCGCCGAGCGAGCCATACACCTGGCCAAAAATGCCCCAGCCTTTGCCTGGTGCCTCTGGATAGACATCGAGGAATTGATAGCCGGCAAATACGGCGGCAAACTCGCCACGCGTATTGCCAAAGCTGGATCCTGGCGCGGGGATCAATGCCGCTGGCAGTGACCCTGCATTTATATCATTACGGGTCGAGCCCGACAGTTTGAGCGCATAATAGCCCGGCTTGCCGCCAATCTTTACCGGCACGGTGACAGAGCCGAGAAATCCGACCCCGCTGCCAAAGGCGGTTTCAAACCCGGTCCGTTCAAACTGCGAATCCGGATCATACACCCACAAACGGTAAAGCGCATTGTCGGTCGGCACCTCCAGCAGTGCGCCGGTGAGTGTGTTCGCGATGATTGCGGATGGCGGCAGGGCAACACTGAGGTTCTGGAATCCATAGTGCCCATTGCTGCCAACCACGGGTAGCTTCCCGCCGAGGTCCAGCACATTGACCTTGCCCACGGTCAGCTTGGTGCCGGATTTCCAGCGTTTGGAAACGCTGGCTGAGATGTCGAAATCGCCTGCACCCTCGCCGCGAAACAGGGCGGTGTTGTTCGGGATCAGACCGATCACGCCGTTGGAATCCTTACCCCAAGTGAACTCGGGCCGCAGCGTGAATGTCCAGCTGTCATCAAGGCCCAGGGCGCTGCCTTGGATGTCGATATAGGCATCGGCCCGGCCACTGTAGCGCACCGTGCCGGGCGCATCGCCAGCGACGGGGACATCAACGAATTGAGAGATGGCGAGCTTGGCCTCGATCGGCTTGGACGGCGGTGGAGCCTGCGGCGCGGCGACGGGGACAAGCACCGGCAGAGGCGTGGGTGCTGCGGCATCCTGCGATGCGGCTGTGGATGCAGCTATGGTTTCGGGAACTGGATCGGTCTGCTCCGAATGAGCTGCAGCCGTAGCAAACACCGCGTCAAATTCATCCTCAAGCGTGGTTTTAGCAACCGCAGGCTGGGCGGCAGCAAACAGTCCTGCGCTCATTGCTGCAGCAATGAAGGTGAGACGCGTACATCGAAATTTGTGCGAACTTATCGGTACGACCCGCATAGTGTCTTGTGCAATCCACCGCGCCATTGCGCAGGCAATCGCTTCTCTCCCACCGTATTATGCTTTGGTGCCTTACAAGAACTGGCTGGTCAAGCACTTAGCTCAAACTTGGTGTCACTCAATAATAGAACCGCTGATTGGCGCAATTGATTGGGCGGTCAAGAAATTGATAGAACACACTAGCAATAATGCCCGGTACTGCTAGCGCGATTAGGCACTCAAAACTGCGGGAAAAAGTGTTCTATCGATCAGCACTTCAACCAAGGTTAGGGTGAGGCCATTCTTCGCCAATATGGCTTAGGACAAATCGTGCGCGTTCCTGTGGCTCTGAAAGTGGCAGAAATACTAGTTCGAATCCGAGGCGCGGCAGGATTGAGAGCGTGTATTCATATTCGCGCACGGCCAGCTCAAAATCATGCTGTCGAACGGCATCGTTAACGTAAATCTCTGGCCATGGTGGTGCGATGAAAACCTGCTTGGCATAGTAGGCCGTCAGGTCACGAAATGGAGTGCGCCGAGCGGCGTGATGATCGCCCAGATGAAATTCGTATGCGGCAACGGTGTCGAGTAGGCCGCGATCAAAGAAAACCGGACCGGGGGCGTCCACTGCTTTGGCGATATCAGCGGCTGCCATAGTTTCGACCTCGCGCAGAAACGCGGCCATATCGCTCCAGGGAAAGGCGGAGCCGCCCGCAGCTTCTTGCTTAGCGACAACGCGCCTCCCGGCCTCCTCGACGACCGGAAAACCGAGGTCAGACAAGATGGCGAGCAGTGTGGATTTCCCACCACCGGAGCAACCAGTGATGAGAAATTTGTGCGCCATAGAAACTGTCGTTTCTCTTAGCGTGGCAGAGAGCTTGCGCCCATCAGAGCCTCATCGACGCTGCGCGCGCATTGCCGCCCTTCGCGGATGGCCCAGACGACTAGACTTTGGCCGCGCCGCATATCACCGCAGGCATAGACCTTCTCCACGCTGGTGGCGTAGTCGTCTTCGTTCGCTGCAACATTGCCGCGCGTCGTCAATTCAACCGCCGCCTGATCGAGCAGGCCGGTTTTTTTCGGCCCGACAAAGCCCATGGCGAGCAGGATCAAATCAGCCGGGATTGTAAACTCGCTGCCGACGATCTCGCGCATCTGACCGTCAACCCATTCGACCCGCGCGCATTCGATGCCGGTAACTTTCTCGCCGTCGCCAACCACACGCTTGGTCAGGACCGCCCAATCGCGGTTCGCGCCTTCTTCATGGCTGGAGGAGGTGCGCAGCTTGAGCGGCCAATCGGGCCAGGTCAGCGCCTTGTCTTCCTTCTCAGGCGGCTTGGGCATGATTTCCAGCTGGGTCACGCTTTTCGCGCCCTGCCGGTTGGAGGTGCCAACACAGTCAGAGCCGGTGTCCCCGCCGCCGATCACGACCACATCTTTGCCGGTTGCGAGCAGGCTGCCGCGCGGGGCGGCGCGCAATTCTTCGTCGCCGGCATTGCGCTTGTTCTGCTGGGTCAGGAATTCCATCGCCAGGCGCACCCCGTCCATTTCCGCACCGGGAATGGAGAGCGCGCGGGCGTCTTCGCTGCCGCCGGATAGGACAATCGCATCGTAATTTTCATTGAGGCTCTGGAACGACACGTCAACGCCGACCTCTTTTGAGGTTTTAAACTCAACCCCTTCTGCCTCCATCTGGACGCAGCGGCGGTTGATCAGCTGTTTTTCCATTTTGAAGTCAGGAATGCCATAGCGCAGCAGCCCGCCGACCCGGTCGCTTTTCTCAAACACGGTGACAGTGTGGCCAGCGCGCGCCAATTGTTGGGCGCAGGCCATGCCAGCGGGGCCTGATCCGACCACAGCGACGGTCTTGCCGGTCTTTTGGGTGGGCATTTGCGGCTCGATCCAACCTTCTTTCCACCCACGATCGACAATCGCGCATTCGATCGATTTGATCGTCACTGGTTGGTCGACGATGTTGAGCGTGCAGCTCGCCTCGCACGGGGCGGGGCAGATGCGGCCGGTGAATTCCGGGAAATTGTTGGTCGAGTGGAGGACGGAAAGTGCGTTCTTCCAGTCGTTCTCATAAACGAGATGATTCCAGTCCGGGATCATGTTGTTTACCGGGCAGCCATTGTGACAATAGGGAATGCCGCAATCCATGCATCGCGCCGCCTGATTAGACAGCGTCGCATCATCGGGCTGAACCACGAATTCGCGGTAATTGCTCAGTCGTTCCTTGGGGTCGAGATAGTCGCGCTCGCGCCGCTCGATTTCGAGAAATCCGGTGTCTTTGCCCATGGTGTCTACTCTGTTTCTATTCTGCTGCGACCGAGGCGGCTTCTTCGCGCTCAGCTTCGAGAGCCTTTAGCGCGCGTGCATAATCCCTCGGCATAACCTTTACGAACTGGCTCAGTGATTGCTCCCAATTGCTAAGCAATTCGCCAGCCTTGGTGCTGCCCGTGTGCAATTGATGGCGTTCGATCAAAATCTTGAGCCGCTCTGCATCGTGGCGCAGCATGTCGCCCATACCGAAATCATGCACAGAGCTGGCGCGCTGCGCCGGGCGTCCGGTGCCGTCTTCGGCGTCAGGCTCTGCAGAGATTGGCAGCAGGTCGACCTGCGCCTTGTTCACCAGGCTTTCGAACGTGCCATCCGGGTCATAGACGTAGGCCACGCCCCCGCTCATCCCAGCGGCAAAGTTGCGGCCAGTCTTGCCCAGCACCACAACAACGCCGCCGGTCATATATTCGCAGGCGTGGTCCCCTGCGCCTTCGACCACGGCAATCGCGCCGGAATTGCGCACGGCAAAGCGCTCGCCACCGACACCGCCAAAGTAAGCCTCGCCCGCAATCGCGCCGTACAGCACGGTGTTACCGACGATGATGTTCTCGCTTGGGTCCCGGCTTGCCGCATCAGGCTGACGTACGATGATGCGCCCGCCTGATAGACCCTTACCCACGTAGTCATTGGCGTCGCCTGACAGATCAAGCGTGACCCCGTGGGCCAGCCATGCGCCAAAGCTCTGGCCTGCGACGCCGCTCAAATTGATGCGGATCGTTTCTGGCGGCAGGCCTTCATGGCCATGTGTTGCCGCGATTTTGCCGGATAGCATCGCGCCAGCGGTGCGGTTCTTATTGGCGATCTCGTACGTCAATTGGACTGGCTTCTTCGCCTGAATCGCCTCAGTACAATCCGCGATCAGCGCATTGTCGAGCGCGCCGCTTAGGCCATGATCCTGGCCCTCGGTGTGCTGCAACGGCGCGCCTTCCGGCAACTCCGGCATGTGGAGCAGGCGCGAGAGATCAATCCCGCTTGCCTTCCAATGGCGGTGCATCCGGCTCATATCGAGACGGTCGGCGCGGCCAACCATTTCATCGACCGTGCGGAAGCCCATTTCAGCCATGATTTGGCGCAGCTCTTCAGCGACGAAGAACATGTAATTGACGACATGCTGTGGCTGGCCGGTGAAGCGCTTGCGCAGCTCTGGATCCTGCGTGGCGACGCCAACCGGGCAGGTGTTGAGGTGGCACTTGCGCATCATGATACAGCCTGCCGCGATCAACGGGGCGGTGGCAAAGCCAAACTCGTCTGCGCCGAGCAAGGCCCCAATCGCGACGTCGCGTCCGGTGCGCAGGCCGCCGTCGACTTGCACGGCAATGCGGCTGCGCAGATCGTTGAGCAGCAGGGTCTGCTGAGTCTCGGCGAGGCCGATCTCCCATGGGCTGCCGGCGTGCGTCAGGCTGGTCAGCGGAGATGCGCCAGTCCCGCCGTCATAGCCGGAGATGGTGACATGATCCGCGCGCGCTTTTGAAACGCCAGCCGCGACCGTGCCCACGCCCACTTCGGACACGAGCTTTACCGAGATGCGCGCCGATGGTTGCACGTTTTTCAAATCGTGGATCAGCTGAGCGAGGTCTTCGATCGAGTAAATATCGTGGTGCGGCGGCGGTGAAATCAGGCCAACGCCCGGTGTCGAGTGGCGCACCGCGCCGATCCGCTTGTCGACCTTGTGCCCGGGCAGCTGACCGCCTTCGCCGGGCTTTGCGCCCTGCGCCATCTTGATCTGGATGTCGTCGGAGTTGGCGAGATATTCCGTTGTGACGCCAAACCGTCCCGAGGCCACCTGCTTGATCCGGCTGCGCATGGAATCGCCATTATCCAGCGGCTTAAAGCGGAACGGCTCTTCGCCGCCTTCGCCGGTGTTGGAGCGCCCGCCAATGCGGTTCATCGCGACCGCCAGGGTTGAATGCGCTTCGTGGCTGATCGAGCCAAAGCTCATCGCGCCGGTGCTGAAGCGCTTGACGATTTCCGATGCTGGCTCAACCTCATCCAGCGGGATTGCCTCATCGGCCTTCTTGAATTCCATCAACCCGCGAATGGTCAGCAGGCGTTCGGATTGCTCGTTCACGCTCTTGGCAAATTCTTCGTAGTTCGACGGATTGTTGCCGCGCACGGCGTGCTGAAGATCGGCAACGTTCTTAGGCGTCCAGGCGTGCTCCTCCCCGCGCAGGCGGTATTGATAGATGCCGCCAACATCGAGCATGCTCTCATAGATCGGATTGTCACCGTAAGCCTGCGCGTGGCGGCGCACGCTTTCCTCGGCAACCTGCGCCAGATCGACGCCTTCGATGGTGGTCGCTGTGCCGGTGAAGTATTTCTCGACAAAGCTGGTCGACAGGCCAACCGCGTCAAAAATCTGCGCTCCGCAATAGGATTGATAGGTCGATATGCCCATTTTGGACATGACCTTGCGGATGCCTTTGCCGATTGCCTTGATGTAATTTTGCTCAACCTCGCGCGGGTCCAGCTCCAGATGCTTCTTACGGCGAATGTCCTCCAGCGTTTCGAACGCCATGTAGGGGTTAATCGCCTCTGCGCCGTAACCTGCGAGCACGCAGAAATGGTGCACTTCGCGCGCTTCGCCAGTTTCCACGACCAGGCCGGTCTGCATCCGCAGGCCCTGGCGCACCAGATGGTGATGCACAGCAGCGGTCGCGAGCAGGGCAGGCATGGGAATGCGGTCTGCATTCTGTGCGCGGTCTGACAGTACAAGGATGTTGTGGTCTTGCAGCACTGCCTCAGTCGCGGCCCAGCACATTTCCTTGATCGCCAGCTCAATGCCTTCGACGCCGGCCTCCGCGTCCCAGGTCATATCGATCGTGGCGCAGCGGAATGCACCGTCCAGCGCGTTTTCAACCGTGCGGATCTTGGCCAGATCATCATTGGTCAGGATCGGCTGTTCGACCTCCAGCCGCTTGTGCGTGCCGGCCTCTCGGCCCAGCAGGTTGGGGCGCGGACCGATCATTGACAGCAGGCTCATCACCAACTCTTCGCGGATCGGATCAATCGGCGGGTTGGTGACCTGCGCAAAGTTCTGTTTGAAATAATCGTAAAGCAGGCGCGACTTGTTCGACAGCACTGCAATCGGCGTGTCGGTGCCCATCGATCCCAGCGGATCATCGCCATTCACCGCCATAGGCTCGAGGAAGCGCGAGATGTCTTCCTGAGTGTAGCCGAATGCCTGCTGGCGTATCAGCAGTGAATTGCCATCCGCTTCATCGCGCTCAACCACTTCGGACAGTTCCGGTTCGATATCGGCGATATCTTCCAGCTTGAACTGAGCCTTTTTGAGCCAATCGGCATAGGGCTCTGCGCCTGCCAAATCGGCTTTCAGCTCGTCATCTTCGATGATCCGGCCTTGCTCCAGGTCGATCAGCAACATCTTGCCCGGTTGCAGGCGCCATTTGCGGGTGATGTCTTCCTCTGCGAAGGGCAAAACGCCGCTTTCGGAGGCGAGGCAGACGATGTCGTCTTTGGTCACGCAGAAGCGCGCCGGGCGCAGGCCGTTGCGATCCAGCGTCGCGCCAATTTGGCGGCCATCGGTGAAGGCCACCGCTGCGGGGCCATCCCACGGCTCCATCAGCGCGGCGTGATATTCGTAGAACGCGCGCTGGTCAGGATCCATCAGCTCGTTCTTGGACCATGCCTCTGGGATCAGCATCATCATCGCATGGGCGAGGCTGTATCCGCCCGCGAGAAGCAGCTCGAGCGCATTGTCGAGGCAGGCCGTGTCAGATTGGCCGTGCGGGATGATTGGCCACATCTTATCAAGGTCAACGCCCAGCAGATCGCTTTCCATGGTGCGGCGGCGGGCGTTCATCCAGTTCACATTGCCGCGCACCGTGTTGATCTCGCCATTATGCGCGATCAGGCGGAACGGGTGGGCCAGGCGCCAGCTGGGGAAGGTGTTGGTCGAGAAGCGCTGGTGCACCAGACCGAGCGCAGAAACACAGGCCGGATCGCGCAGATCGTTGAAGAAGCTGCCAACCTGATCGCACAGCAGCAGGCCCTTATAGACGATGGTGCGGCTGGAAAAGCTGGGCAGATAAAGCTGGGTCAGGCCGGGCAGGTCATGCTTTTCAGCCAGTTTGGTGAGTGGATTTTGCACCTGCTTGCGAATCACCAGCAGCTTACGCTCAAACGCGTCTTGATCGGCGCAGTTTTCGCCGCGCGCGATCACCGCCTGTTGGATCACAGGCATCGAATCGATCACTGCTTTGCCCAGGCCATCAAGCGTGGTTGGGACATCGCGCCAGCCAACAAAACGCTGGCCTTCCTTGGCAGTGAATTTCTCAAATTGCTCGGTTACGAATGCGCGGGCCGCGGCGTCCTGAGGCATGAAGCACATCGCCACCGCATAATCGCCCGCTGCGGGCAGATCATAGCCAGCTTCTGCTGCCCAATTGCGGAACAAAGGGTCTGGAATCTGAAGCAAAATACCGGCGCCATCGCCCAGCAGAGGGTCTGCGCCCACGGCGCCGCGGTGGTCGATGCGGTTCAGAATTTCGAGCGATTGCTCAATGATGGAGTGGCTCTTTTCGCCTTTAATATGCGCGACCATGCCGACACCGCAGGCATCGTGTTCGTTTCGAGCGTCATAAAGGCCTTGGGCCGCGGGCTGTCCCATCGAAAAATCCATTCTGTCAGATGCCGGCACTGGCGACAGGCCCGGTGGGCTTGTGGCCGGCAGAAATGCACGCGGAATGACCCTCAAGGGGCGCGATCCGCATCGCTTGGGAGCCTTTTGCCGACAGAATCGAGATTTTGCAACCGCGAAGAACGTAGCATTCTTTCGCATAGCTATGCCTGAGCTTTAGCGCGATTGCGCACCGCTCAAGTAAGTGGGGGGGTTGTTGCGTTTTTGTTTAGCCTCAAGCGCCGGCGTTCACATCCGTTCACTTGGCTTTCCTCGCTCATGCGACCCGAAGGTCGCGTCGCTGCGGGCGGGCACAAGCCCCTTGCAACGCCTGCGGCGTCGAACCAGCGCCCTCTATCTGGCTTGGTCGCGGAGCTCGGTCGGCGATCAGCGGACCGCAAGGCCCTTGTGGCCGCCCGCAGCAGCGCGGACTTGTCCGCAAGCTGCGAGGACATCGCGCGCCCGGATGGGCGTGCGTAAAACAAACTAAGCAGCGCCGCTGAGCTTCTGCAATTTCGCCAGAGCATCGCGCAATTCGCGCTCGGTCTGCTGAGCACGCTCAGAAAAGCCACTCGCGCCAAGTGCGGCCGTGCCTTCGAGGCTCGATCCATCGGCCACCGCAGCGGCGGCTGGGATTTGCGCCATCTTGGCCTCGCCTTCGGTGAAGAGAGACAATGCGCGCAAGGCTTCGGCAAGAGCAGCATCGCGGCGCGGCTGAGCGCCTTCGCCGTGGATCGCCTGGTGCGCATGCAGTGCAGCGGCAAAGCGCTCCACCATCTGCATCAGGCTGAGTTCGTCCTTGGGGATCTGGCGCAGGCTATCGAGTGCGGCACCGCGCAGGAAATCTGGTGCGTCCTCGGGCAGAGGCGGCGCAGTTTCCAGCGCTTGCTCGGGTTCTTGGACGTGCACTTCTGGCTCGGGAGCCTCGGTGTCGAGCACCAATTCATCCTCTGGCAGAACCTCGGCGATCATACCTAGATCGAGTGGCTCGTCGAGGGGTACGCCGGTTGATTCGTCTGCGAATTCTTCAGCTAGGGGTTCAACTTCTGCTTCGAATGACTCTTGCTCAAATTCTGCCTCGACCAATTCTGCATTCTCGTCAGCGAGTTCAGCGGCAAAATCAGCTGTGAGTTCTGGATCAATCGGCGAATCGAGGCTTTCACTGCCCAGCTCTGCGCTCGGATCAATCGGGCGTAGCTGGTCGTATTCACTGTCTAACCCGGCTGTGTTGCTAAAGCGGTGTGACGATGCCGAATTGCTCCAGACACGAGCAATCGCAAAGGCGATCAATCCGCCAAAGAGAGCCGCAAGCAGTGCGAGCACGATCCGGCCAGCACCGCCCAAAACGGTCAATTGAGCGGTGTGCATGATGGCGGTGATGCTGGGTGCGGGCAGAATGGCGACTGTCAAACCAGCTAAGGCTGCGCCCCATCCCGCGAGCAGCGGTACAAACGCCTTATGCGCTGCGATCGAAGTCTTAGAGGCCCGCCGCTTTTTCGCAGGTCCAACCTTTGTGCGACCTTTGGATTTCAACCGCTCAAACAGGGATTGGCCCTCGCGGTGAGCATCCTCAGCCGCCAGCTCGGCGCGCTCACGCGCGGCTTCTCTCTTGCTGTGCAAATCTTCGCGAAAGCCCATTTTACCCATTCGCCCCAAGTTTATTCGCGCCCACGCCGTCCATGGCGTTTGGCATTGCTTCCCGGGTGGCTAGCAAGCTTTGGTAAACGTCCCGATAACGTTTGGCGTTTTGCGCCCAGTCGTGGCTGCGGCGAACATGCTCCAATCCGCGCATACGCACCCCGTCCCAGCGTTCGCGCGCGCTCAGCATATTGGCGAGCGCATCGGCGCAGGCGGCGGGATCGTCTGGCGGGAAGAGAAAGCCCGTTTCATTGTGTGTGATCAGCTCGCGGTGGCCGCCAACATCGGACGCGGCGACGATCCGTTGCTGCGCCATGGCCTCCAGCGGTTTCAGCGGGGTGACAAGATCAGTGAGGCGGCTGTGCTTGCGCGGATAGGCCAGCACATCGATTAGTGAATAGTAACGCTCAACCTCGGAATGCGGCACCCGCCCGGTGAAGATTACGGCATCGGGATCGGGCAGGTTTGCAGCCTGCTCGCGCCACTCAGCCTCCATTTCACCTCCGCCAACCAGCAGCAGCCTGGTGCCCGGGTGCTGCTCTCGCAGGCGGGGCATGGCGGCGATCAGATCGTCCAGCCCCTCATAGGCATAGAAGCTGCCGATAAAGCCGATTACCGGCGTATCAGCTTCGATATTGAGCTTGCTCGCGAGCCGCTCATCGCGCGGCGGCGGATCGCCAAACATGGCCATATCCACGCCATTGCGCATAATCCCAAGCTTGCCCGGATTGATCCCGCGCCGCACCAGGTCACTGCGCAGCCCGTCGCAAATGGTGAAGACCGCATCGGCGCGGCGGACGATTTGCGTCTCCAGCGCGCGGGTCATGCGGTATTTGGTCGATCCCTCGCGCCCCGTGCCATTGCCAACCGCTGCGTCTTCCCAAAAGGCGCGGATTTCATAGACGAACGGGACATCAAGCGCGCGAGACGCACGCCACGCGGCACCCCCGCAAAGCGCCGGGGAATGGGCATGGATGATGTCGGGTCGCCAGTTCTTGGCGAGTTCCTGAATCGAGAGCGACAAATGCGTCATCTCGCGGATTTCATTGATCACCGGAGGGCCGCCAGCCATCCCAGTGCTGCGGTGAAAGGTCAGGCCATCGACCACTTCTGGATCGCTGAGAGCGCCGTCATCACTGTGGCGCAGGCCCGTGATCCCGCGCACTTCGATTCCCATCGCGACCTGAGCCTTTAGGATGGCGCGGGTGCGAAAGGTGTAGCCGGAATGCAGCGGCAGTGAATGGTCGAGAACGTGAAGGACGCGCATAATAAGGATGCTATGCCTGATTGTCCTTAACGGGACGTCAACTGCGTTTGGTTAGAGCGCCTGATATGCGGGTGATTGTGCCTGTCATAAATCATGCGGGAACCACGCGTAGAATGATCGATTATTTCGCCCTTGCACTCGGCCATGGCTTGCTAGCCATTGTGCTGCTGCGCTTGGTGTGGCGCGATGATCTGGACGTGGATCCGGCGATTGCGGACAATCAGGCGGCCGAGGAACAGCGGCGCAAAGACGCGCTGGCGGCCCGCAAACAGGCCGCGCGCGGTGAAACGCTCAATTCTATCCCGCCTGCACCAGATGAGACGGCGACCTAATGCTCGATCTCATCTTCATCGCCTTTATCGGCTTTGTCCTGCTGCTTGGCCTTAGGCGTCCCTATTTGTGGGTGCTGCTCTATGTCTATATCGACATTCTTGCGCCGCAGCGGATCGGCTATTCGATCATCACCTCAATTCCGGTGTCCTTCATCGCCTTTGGCGCGGCCTTTGGCGGCTGGCTGCTGCTCGATCGTAAGGAGGGCGCGCGCTTCTCCCTGCGTCAGGCGTTGATGCTGGCGCTGCTAATCTATTGCTGGTGGACGACGCAAAACGCCGATTTCCCTGAGGCTGCGCAGACCAAATGGGAATGGGTGTGGAAGGCGTTACTGTTTGCGATCTTTATGCCGCTGACCATCACCACGCGATTGCGGCTGGAGGCGCTAGCTCTGGTGATCGTCCTGTCGGTTGCGACCATTGTGATCGGCACAGGGATGAAAACCGTGCTGGGCGGCGGGGGTTATGAGAACCTCAATTTCTTCGTCGATGACAACAGCGGCCTTTACGAAAGCTCGACCCTGGCGACGGTTGCGATCGGGCTGATCCCGCTGATCTGGTGGCTTGTGCGGTTCGGCACGATCCTGCCCAAACATTGGTCGGCCAATGTATTTGCCGTGGCGCTCACCTTTGCCTCATTGCTGGTGCCGATCGGTACAGAAGCGCGCACCGGCCTGGTCTGTATCGCTGTGCTGGGCTTGTTGCTGCTGCGCTATGTCAAACGGCGCGTGCTTTTTATGGCTGCTGGCGGAGTGCTAGGCATTATCGCACTGCCGTTTCTGCCGCAAAGCTATTATGAGCGCATGGCTACTATCGCTCAACCGGGCGGGGATGAAAGCGCCTCTACCCGTGTGGCGGTGTGGACCTGGACTTATGAATACGCCTCGAAAAAGCCGTTTGGTGGCGGTTTTGATTCCTACCTCGGCAATTCCTTCACTTACGAACTGCCCGTGCGCGAAGAGGTCGGCAATACGACTTCGGTCGAATACCGCGATGTGACAGACGAGGCGCGCGCGTTCCACTCCTCAATCTTTGAGCTGCTGGGTGAACAAGGTTGGCCAGGCCTTGCGATCTGGCTGTGGCTGCAAGGGCTGGGCGTGTGGCAGATGGAGCGCATTCGCAGCCGCTGGAAAGACCAGACGAGCGAGCGAGAGGGATGGATTGCGCCCCTGGCCGTCGCTCTGCAACTGGCCAGCCTGATCTACCTAACTGGCGCGCTGTTCCAGGGGATCGCTTACCAGCCGATGTTCTATAAGCTGATTGGTCTCCAGATTGCCCTCTATTCCTATTGCCGCAGGCTTGATTCGAAACGTTTCAAGAATGGCCCGGAAAAGTCGGGTCAGGTCGGTGCCAGCGCGTGTCGCAAAGCGCGCGGAAGTGGGCAAGCCGTGGCAGCTAGCGCCAATGCCGTAACGGCAAGTTGACGTTTACGGAAACCTCATTGCGCTTGAGCCTATGATGCGCCATTACTCCGCCTAAGCGCCGCGCCCAGATTCGGGCCAGAAGCGCGTAATTTTGGCAGGAGACACGATCATGACCCCCCAAGATCTGGCCGCAAAGGTCGGCGAAACTCTCGGCACCAGCGAATGGGCCGAAATGAGCCAGGAACGCATCAACCAGTTTGCTGACGCGACCGGCGACCACCAATTCATTCACATCAACGAAGAAGCCGCCAAGATGACGCCGTTTGGCGGCACCATCGCGCATGGCTTTCTGACCTTGTCGATGATCCCGTACCTGTCCGCCAATTCTGACATGCCCAAGATTGAAGGCGTGAAGATGGGCGTGAACTATGGCGGCAACAAAACCCGCTTTATCGCTCCGGTCCGCTCTGGCAAGCGCATTCGCGGCCATTGGAAACTGACCGAAATGATCGAAAAGCGCCCGGGCCAATGGCAACAGACCTGCGAGATTACGATCGAGATCGAAGGCGAAGAAAAGCCTGCCCTGATCTGCGAGTGGATCACCCAGTTCTTCGTCTAAGGAAGCCGTGAGTCCCCGCGAAGGCGGGGTTCTCCCTCCGTGAAGCACTAACTCAAAGAGGTTCCTGCCGTCGCGGGGACTCATACATAAAAAAGGAATCTCCCATGCGTGACGCAGTCATCGTCTCCACCGCCCGCACCCCAATTGGCCGGGCTTATAAGGGCGGCTTTAACGCCACCCCTGGTGCCACCCTAGGTGCCGCTTCATTCGCCCCAGCAGTAGAGCGTGCCGGCATCGATGCCGCTGAAATCGACGATGTTGTCTGGGGTGCAGTCCTCACCCAGGGCACGCAGGCGGGCAATATCGGCCGTCAGGTCGCTCTTCGCGGCGGCGCTCCGGTTTCCGTCGCGGCGCAGACCATCGATCGCCAGTGCTCTTCGGGCCTGATGGCGATCAGCACCGCAGCGAAGCAGATCGTGGTCGACAATATGGATATTGTCGTCGGCGGCGGTCAGGAATCGATCTCAATGGTCCAGACCCCGGAAATGCGCGTGCAGATGGATCCATCGCTGCTTGCTATGCACAAGGATGTCTACATGCCGATGCTGCAAACGGCGGAAACGGTTGCTGCACGCTATGGCATCAGCCGTGAAGCGCAGGATGAATATGCGCTGCAATCGCAGATGCGCACTGCGGCCGGTCAGGAAGCGGGCAAGTTCGACGACGAGATCGTCCCGGTGACCACCACTATGATGGTCAAGAACAAGGAAACCGGTGAAGTTTCGCAGCAGGAAGTGACGATCACCAAGGATGAAGGCAACCGCCCTTCGACGACGCTGGAGGGCCTGGCGGGCCTCAACCCGGTGATGGGTCCGGACAAGGTTATCACCGCCGGCAACGCTTCGCAGCTGTCTGATGGATCGTCGGCCAGCGTCCTGATGGAAGCCAAGCTTGCTGAGCAAAAGGGTCTCCAGCCGCTTGGTCGCTATGTCGGCATGGCAGTTGCGGGCACAGAACCAGACGAAATGGGCATTGGTCCGGTCTACGCCATTCCGAAGCTGCTCAAGCAAACCGGCATCAAGATGGAAGACGTTGGTCTATGGGAGCTTAACGAAGCTTTTGCCGTCCAGGTTCTCTACTGCCGCGACAAGCTCGGCATTGATAACGACATCTTGAATGTTAATGGCGGCTCAATCTCGATCGGTCACCCATACGGCATGACCGGTGCACGCTGCACCGGCCACGCCCTGATCGAAGGCAAGCGCCGCGGCGCAAAATATGTCGTCGTGACCATGTGTGTCGGCGGCGGCATGGGCGCAGCTGGTATGTTTGAGGTGTTTTGATTTGTGAGGCGGGGAGGCCATCTGGCTTCCCCGTTTCCTAGCCACCTGCGCCCTCCACCCTTCCACCCGGATACTAGCCCGGTGTGATAATCCGGGTGGAAGGGTGGAGGGCGCGGGTGGCTAGGCCCAAAGGCAAGATTGTGAGGCGGTGTGGGAGTGATCCTGCGCTGCCTTTTTCTTTCTGGGCATTTAGGGCTACACTCGTCCCATGGGCATAATGGAAATCATCGGGATTGCGGGAAGTGTCAGTCTGCTCAGCGGCTGGCGGCTCTATCTGTGCGTGTTTGCAACGGGTCTTGCGATGCGGCTCGATGCGATTCCAATCCCAGAACATCTCGCCAGCCTGGGTGTACTCGAAAACCCATGGGTGATGGGCATTGCCGCGCTCGGCGCGCTGGCGGAGTTCTTCGCCGACAAGGTGATGTGGCTCGATAGCATCTGGGACACGGTGCACACTTTGGTGCGCCCGGTTGGCGGGGCTCTGCTGGCGCTGGCGATCGTTGATCCCTCGGACCCGGCGATGCAAGTGGTCGCGTTTTTGCTTGGCGGCGGAGCGAGTTTTCTGGCGCATGGCGGCAAAGCGAGCGCGCGCGCGGTGGTCAACACCTCGCCCGAGCCGGTCAGCAATGTGATGGCCTCCAGCGCAGAGGACGTCGCGACCGTGGGTCTGCTCTATGTCGCTTACGAATATCCACTGGTGGCGGGCGGGATTGCGCTGGTCCTGCTGGTGCTGGTCGTCCTGCTGCTGCTGTGGGCGCGGCGGGTGATCAAGCGGCTGTTTTTCCGAACACCGAAGGTTGATGGGTAGCGCGCAACCTTGAGTGCGAAGCGCATTTCATTTAGTTGAGACCAAGCTCCTGTTTGAGGAGCTGATGGAGTTTTTTTGACTACGACCGCATGACCCGCTGGCACCAGTAAGGTGCCAGCTTGTGAACAGCCAACTGAAAGCATGAGCTTTTCAGAATGGCTTTTTTGTATTCAAAATCACTTGGAAGATTCCGAAATGAAAAATGCTTTTATTCGCGCCATGATACGCGACGATTTAACGCGTGTTGGCGAACTTGTTGATATGAATGAGATGTTTCCATCGGAGATGCTCGAAGATATGACCGCCCCGTTCTTTGCTGGCGCAACCGATGCACATCAGTGGATCGTTTACGATGAAAATGGTGTCGATGGCGTTGCCTACTACGTCCCTGAGCAACTCACCGAAGGGACATGGAACCTCCTCATGATTGCAATCGAGAAGAAATCTCATGGCGAGGGTATCGGGACGAAAATGATGCGCTATGTCGAAGCTGACCTTCAGCAAAAATCGGTGAGAGTATTGCTAGTCGAGACTTCCGGGGTTCCAGAATTTGAGCGCACCCGCGGTTTTTACGACATGCTTGGCTACGACCGTGAGGCTCGTATCCGGGACTATTACTCGGCCGGTGACGACAAAGTTATATTTTGCAAGTCACTCGTCTAAAAACGCTTGGGCCGGGGGAGAGGTTTCCCGGCCCAACTCATTCGACCGAAGCAGTGCCTCAACTATGCGCCGCCACAAACTCTTCCACCACTGGTGCCACCTTGGTCCGCCAGCGGCTGCCGTTGAAGATGCCGTAGTGTCCGGCGCCCTCGGCCATGTAGTAGCGCTTCTTTTTCTCTGACAGGCCGCTTGCGAGTTTTAGCGCGGCCTTCGTCTGGCCGATCCCTGAAATGTCATCGCGCTCGCCTTCGATGGCTAGCAAAGCGGTGCCCGTAATCTGGGTTAGGTCGACCACCTCGCCCTTATGCTCAAACGTGCCGTTCGGGATCGAGTGCTTCTGGAACACTTCCTCGACCGTCTGGAGGTAAAACTCCGCCGTCATATCGCACACGGCGCGGTATTCGTCGTAGAAATCCTTGGTCGCATTCGCGCTGTCATCATCGCCAGCGGTCAGATGTTTGAACATCTCGTAATGGCTCATCATGTGGCTTTGCAGATTCATGCTCATGAAGGCGGACAGCTGCATAAAGCCGGGATAGACCTTACGCCCGGCGCCGCGATATTTCATCGGTACGGTGGCGATCACGGAATTGCGGAACCATTCGATCGGGCGCTTCATCGCGTGATCATTGACGCTGGTCGGGCTTTCGCGCGTGTCGATAGGCCCGCCCATCATGGTCAGCGTCGCAGGCGCGGCAGGGGATTTGTGCTGGTTCATCAGCGCGGTCGTCGCAAAGGCGGGTACCGAGGGCTGGCACACGGCCAGCATATGCGGACGTTGGCCCGGCTTTACTGCTTCGATATATTCGAGGAATTCGGTGAGGTAATCGATATAGGTGTCGAGGTCGAAATGCCCCTCGTGCAGGGGCACAGTCTTCGCGTCGGCCCAATCGGTGATGTAGACCTCAAACTTCTGCAGCATCCGCTCCACCGTGCCGCGCAGCAAGGTGGCATAATGGCCGCTCATCGGGGCGACGATCAGCATCTTCGGGCGTGTGTCCTCTTCGGCGCCATCCACCCCATCAAGGCGGAAGCGCTTGAGATCGCCAAACGGGCGGTTGACCACGGTTGCCTCAATCACCGGATAGACTTTGCCATCCACGTCGATCTCGGTGATGCCAAAGGCAGGCTTTCCATAAGGCGCGGTGGCGTGGGCGAACACATCCAATGCATTGGCCGCCATTGAACCCACGCCAAACTTGCCCAGCGGATTGGCTGGATTATTCAGGATAGATGCGCTGATCGATGCCAGCGAGCTGACCGAATTCATCCAGCTGCGCTGCAATTCATAGGCGTGGTAAAGCAAGTCGTTCCCCTGTTGTGGCTCTGCGCGAGTTCTGTCGCTGAGATCGCCGCGCCGTTCAGAACCCGTATCGAGCCAAAACCCGTATCAAGAAGGCGCCTCTTCGCCGGGCGCTTGGCGGGTATAGGTGGGCCTTTATGAACAATTGTGCAATGCACAATATTTTACGATTCCACCAGTTTTGGGCTGTTTCGGTGGGAATATGCGATTTTACACGTGAAAACCCGCCGGTTTGTCCCTAGATGGGCGGTTCGATGGACGGGCATCTCACACAAGCAGACGATACGCCGCCGCAAAGGCGCGGGCTGTTTGGTCGCGGGCGCAAGGCGCGCGGGGCCGAGGTAGAGGGTGCGGGTGAGACCACCGAAAAACCCGCAAAATCGCTGCGCCCGCTGCGAATGATCTATTCCGCGGCCGCGCAATACCCCACTCAGGTTGCGCTGGCGCTGATCGCATTATTGATCACAGCGGCGGCGACGTTGGCGATTCCATGGCGCTTCAAAGTGATCATTGATGAGGCATTTAGCGGCGGTGCCACCAGCGCGCAGATCAATTCTGCGTTTCAATATCTGCTGATGATTGTCGTCGTGCTGGGCATTGGCACGGCGCTCAGGTTCTACTTCGTTAGCTGGATCGGCGAGCGTGTGGTGGCCGATATTCGCCGCGCGGTTCAGCGCAATCTGCTGCGTCAGGCGCCCAGTTTTTACGAAGCGAACAGCCCCAAGGAAATCTCCAGCCGAATGACGTCGGATACAGCGGTGATTGAGCAGGTTGTCGGCACGACTGTGTCGATCGCTTTGCGCAATACGCTGATGGCGATTGGCGGTACGGCGTTGTTGTTTTACCTGCAGCCGCAAATGACATTGGGTCTGATGCTGGTCATTCCGGCGGTGATCATGCCGATCACGGTGTTCGGTCGGCGGCTACGCAATGTGTCGCGCACCAGCCAGGACCGCGTGGCAGATGTTGGCGCGATGGTGACTGAAGTTCTGGCCGGAATGAAAATCGTGCAAAGCTTCAATCAGGAAGCGCGCGAGGCGGACCGTTTTGGCGAGGCGGTGGAGGCGACGTTCAACACCGCCAAGCGCCGGATCATGATCCGCGCAGCGATGACATCGGTCATCATCATGCTGATTTTCGGCGCGATCACTTTGTTGATGTGGCGCGGGGCGATTGCGGTTGGCGATGGCACCATATCGGGCGGCACGATCTTTGCTTTTGTGATCACTGGCGGCCTGGTAGCGGGCGCATTTGGCGCCCTGACAGAGGTGTATGGCGATCTATTGCGGGGGGCGGGTGCGGCGAGCCGGCTCGCTGAATTGCTTGATGCAAAACCCACCATTTCCAGCCCAGAACGGGCGCAGGCGCTGCCCACCCCGCCGCGCGGCAATCTGTCGTTTCGCAATGTGACATTCCGCTATCCCAGCCGCCCGGAAGTCGCCGCGCTGCACGACTTCACCTTGGAGGTTGAGCCGGGCGAGACAGTCGCGATTGTTGGCCCATCAGGCGCGGGCAAGTCGACCATTTTCCAACTCGTTGAGCGGTTTTACGATCCGCAATCCGGCACCATCCGCCTGGACGGCATTCCTCTGACGAAAGCGGACCCGGCGGACCTGCGCGAACGCCTCGCACTCGTGCCGCAGGACGGCGTGCTGTTCAGCGGCAATGCCCGTGACAATCTGCGCTATGGACGCTGGGATGCCGATGACGAGGCGATCTGGGAGGCGGCGAGCGCTGCCAATGCTGTGGGGTTCCTGCGCGACCTACCGAAAGGGCTCGACACCGATCTGGGTGAAGGCGGAACGCAGCTGTCCGGCGGTCAGCAACAGCGTCTGGCGATTGCGCGTGCTCTTCTGAGAGATGCGCCGATCTTGCTCCTTGACGAGGCGACCAGCGCGCTTGATGCGGAAAGCGAACAATTGGTGCAGCAGGCGCTTGATCAGCTAATGGCGGACCGCACGACGTTGGTCATTGCTCACCGGCTGGCGACTGTGCGCAAGGCGGACCGCATTATTGTGCTCGACGAAGGCAAGATTGCCGAACAAGGCACGCATGACGCCCTGGTAAAGGCAGGCGGGCTCTATGCCCGGCTCGCGAAGCTGCAATTTGCCAGCGATCAGGCCGCGTAGCTTTTGGGGCCCCGACCGTAGCCACCCGCCTCCCCAACCGGCCACCAATTCTGGTGGTTACCATTGGCGGCCTGGTGGGGGGTGAGTGGCGCGGTTCAAAAACAACCTCTCCCACCACCAAATAATCGACCAATTGCGACTGCAATCGGACAAACGTCGACTCTACTGAGCTGCGCGGGTTAAAGAGGCTGGGGTGGAATTTAGAATAACGATAACCATGGGACTGGTAATATGATCAAACAGACAGCTCTTCTCAGCGCAGGGCTCGCCGCCCTGATGTGCGCCAATCCGGCGCTCGCTGGCGCCACGCATGATGCGAATGCGGATGCAGGTATTGAAACTCTTCTGGACGACACAGCCGCAGAAGGCGCGGCCGATGCGGTCCAAGAACCCGGCACCCCAACCATGAGCTTTGGCTCATGGGGCGTTGATCCTCAGCTGATCTCTACCGACGTTGATCCTGGCGATGACTTCTTCAAATACGTCAATCAGAAATGGCTTGATGCCAACCCTCTGCCAGCTGAATTCAGCCGCTTTGGTGCGTTCAACCTGCTGCGTGAGAAAAGCACCAGTGATGTGAAGGCTTTGATCGACGAGCTGGTCGCGAAAGACCCGGCCACGCTCAGCAATGACGAGCAGCGGATTGTAAATGCGCACAACGCGTTCCTGGACACCGCAGCGATTGATGCGGCTGGCCTTGCCCCAGCGCAGCCCTATTTCAACAAGATCATCGCTGCGAGCACGTTGGATGATCTCGCGATGCTGTGGGCGACGCCCGGGTATTCATCGCCCATCGGCGGGTTTGTAAACGTCGATGCGAAACAGCCAGACCGCTATGTCGCCTATATCGGCATGGGCGGAATTGGCCTGCCAGACCGTGATTATTACACCGACACCAGCGAGAAAGGGCTTGAGACGATCAAGCTCTACAAGGATTATCTCACCTTCCTGTTTGGCGAGGCGGGCTATGCTGATCCTGCGGGCGCTACCGCTGCGGTCTATGCGTTTGAAGAACGGCTCGCGAAAGAAGTGCTGTGGGACCGCACCGTCAGCCGTAACCGCGACCTCACCTATAACGCCGTGACCAAGGAAGAAATGGCCGCGATGGCAGGCGACATTCCGGTGGGTGCGATCATGGATACAATCGGCCTGTCGAAATCGCCGATTTATGTCGTTGGCACTATCCCACCCAGCGAAGAGCGGATCAAGGAATTGGGCCTGGATGAGGCAACCGTTGCCAAGATTGGCAAAGGCCTGCCCGGCATGTTTGAAGTGCTGGCCGAAACCGATCTGGCGACATTGCAGGCCTGGACGATCAAGGAATTCCTTTCGAACAATTCCGCTGTCTTGCCGACCCGTTTCGACACGGCGCGCTTTGAGTTTTTCGGCAAGAAACTGCGCGGCACGCCAGAGCAGCGCCCGCGGTGGAAGCGCGCGATTGATGCCACTGAGGGCGCCTTGGGCGAACTTGTCGGCAAGAGCTATGTTGAGCGCTATTTTCCAGCTGAAAACAAAGCCGCGATGGACGAACTGGTCGCCAATCTGCGCCTCGCCATGGCACAATCAATCGAAGAGATCGATTGGATGGGTGCGGAAACCAAGGTCGAGGCCAAGGCGAAACTCGACAGTTTCGATCCCAAGATCGGCTACCGTGACAATCTGGAGACCTATCCCGGTCTTGAGATTACCGCCGACAATCCGCTGGAAAATGCGATTGCCGCCGGGGCTTGGAATCTGACCGACAATATCTCCAAACTGGGCGGGCCGATTGATCGGACCGAGTGGTTTATGACCCCGCAAACGGTCAATGCCTATTACAACCCGACCAAGAACGAGATCGTTTTCCCCGCCGCCATCCTGCAACAGCCATTCTTTGGCGTGAGCGCTGATATTGCGGTCAATTACGGCGCGATCGGCGGGGTGATCGGACATGAGATTGGCCATGGTTTCGACGACCAAGGATCCAAGTCCGACGGTACCGGCAAACTGCGCAATTGGTGGACCGATGAAGACCGCGCGGCCTTTGATGAGCGCGGTGATGCGCTCGTCGCGCAATACAGTTCGTTCTGCCCGTTTGACGAAGGCGAAACCTGTGTGAACGGCCGCCTGACCCTGGGTGAGAACATCGGCGATGTTGGTGGGCTGTCGCTTGCTTACCGCGCCTATAAGATCGCCACCGCAGGCAAAGACGTGCCTGTGATCGACGGCTTCACCGGCGATCAGCGGTTCTTCCTGGCTTGGGCGCAGGTCTGGCGCTCGGCTCAGCGTGAGGAAAATTATCGCCTGCGTCTGCGCACCGGCGCACACAGCCCAGAGGAATACCGGGTGAACGGCGTCGTGCGCAATCTGGATGCCTGGTACGAAGCCTTTGGCGTGACCGAAGACGATGCGATGTACATCCCGCCAGAAGAACGCGTGAAAATCTGGTAATTGAGCGCACGCTAAAACGTGTAGTTTGAGCTGAAACGGGCTGCCTTCGGGCAGCCCGCAAGGCTGGCTTGGTTCTAGGCGCGAAATTCAACAAAAAAATTGACTTGGCACCGCCGCATGCCAAGGCAGTGACATCATGACATTCCTGCAATTGCTTCTTATCGCGGTCGTCCAAGGGATCACGGAATTCCTGCCGATTTCCTCGTCAGGCCATTTGATCCTGATCCCCTATTTGACCGATTTTTCTGACCAGGGCCCGCTGATCGATGTGGCGGTGCACGTTGGGTCTCTGCTCGCGATTATCGTCTATTTCTTCAAGGATGTGGTCGTGCTTGCGCGCGGCGGATTTGCATCGGTTGGCATTGGGCAAGCACCGTCAGAGCGCAAATTGTTCTGGTGGATTGTGCTCGGCACGATCCCGGCGGTGGTGTTTGGCCTGTCGATCAAGATGGGCCTGTTCAATGGCTTTGCGGAAAGCGTGTTTGGCATCACCATTATTGATGACGATCTGATGTCGTCGATCCGCTTCACCGATTTGATCGCGGTCAATCTGATTTTCTACGGTATTCTGCTGGGCATCGCGGATTATTTCGGGCGCGATCATAAGAGCTTTGAGGATATGACCTGGCGTGACGGCTTGATCGTCGGCCTGGCTCAGGCGCTGGCGATTATTCCCGGTACCAGCCGTTCTGGCGTCACGATGACGGCGGCCCGCGCGCTGGGATACAGCCGGGTGGAATCGGCGCGTTTTTCGTTTCTCTTGTCGATCCCGGCGGTGGCCGGTGCAGGTGTGCTGATCGTGCCAGAGATTTTTGAGGCAGGCGGCGAACTTGCATTTGAAGCGCTGATCGCTGGAGTGCTGACGTTTGTCGCGGCGTTCCTGACGATGGCGTTCCTGATGAACTTCCTCAAGAAAGCATCGATGCTGGTTTTCGTGCTTTACCGCGTGGCGATGGGCGCCGCCTTGCTGATCATTTTCTAAACCGCGTGAGGAGCGATCAATGGCGATTTTGATACTGATTGTGATGGGCGCGCTGCTGGGCTGGTTCGCGTCAATCCTGGTCCGCACAGAGGAGGCGGGCGGCATCTTTCGCAATATCGGGCTGGGCCTGCTGGCGAGTGCAATTGGCGGGCTGTCTATGAACGGCGGCGCGCTGTTTGGGGCGCTTGGCTGGATGGCGCTGGGCGTGGCTGCGCTCGCGGCGCTGGTCGTGCTGGCCGCCTATAATCTCATCTTCGTAGTAAAGTTTTAGAGAATAGTAGTTGTGGCTTGGTCGCGGAGCACGGTTCGCGATCAGCGGACCGCAAGGCCGACTGGCCGCCCGCAAGGCCGACTAGCCCCGAGGATATCGCGAACGCGGATGCATTTGCGGAACACTAAGAATCACACAGGATCCGCATTGCTCCCGCGCCCACCGCGCAGATGATATTCCTGTGATCCGCGGTTCACCACATTGTCGACATCGATCACCGCGCTGTTGGCATAAGTGAAGCTTGCCGCGAGGCTCCGATAAAGCCGGTCAAAATCGCGCTCCACCGTTTGACGGTAAAGATCCTCAAAGCTCTCAATTACGAAATAGGTAGGTTGCAGATCGCTGATCACATAGTCGGTGCGCATTGCCCGATCGACATTGAGCATGATGCGGTTGGGGCTCTTCGCTTCGGTCGCAAACACCACCTCTGTGGGGCCGGACAAAATGCCGGCGCCGTAAGCCTTAATGCCGTCTGTCTCTTCGAGCAGGCCGAACTCGACCGTGTACCAATAAAGCGCGCCCAGCGCCTTTAGACGGTTGTAACGCATCGCCTTCCACCCGGCACGGCCATATTCCTGCATGTAATCGGCGAACACCGGATCGGTCAGCATCGGCACATGGCCGAATACATCGTGGAACACGTCGGGTTCCTGAATGTAGTCAAATGTCTCTCGCGTGCGGATGAAATTGCCCGCTGGGAAGCGGCGATTGGCGAGGTGCCAGAAGAACACGTGATCAGGGATCAGCATTGGCACGGGCACGACTGTCCAGCCGGTCAGCGCGTTGAGTTCCTCAGACAATTTACCAAATTCCGGCACGCCGCCGCGCCCCAGATCGAGCTTCTCAAGGCCCGCCATAAAGGCGCTTGCCGCGCGTCCGGGCAGAACCTTCATCTGCCGCGCAAACAGATCGTTCCAGATCGCGTGATCTTCTGATCGGTAATGCGCCTGCACAGGCTCGATCCAATCCTCACCCAAATGGTCAGGTTTCTGGAGCGGCGCGGTAAAAACGTCCTCCGGCAGATCGGGGAGGCGCGCAAAATCGGTTTCGGGTTCGCTTAGTGTAGCCATAGCCTTCAGATTTGGACTACCACCGCGATAGTGCAAGGGTAAATCGCTCAAGAGAGGCAGGCGCATGAAGGGTAAGGAATTTCGCGAGGCGCTGGAGCCGCTGACGGAAGAGCTGGTTGGAATGGCGCGCTGGGCGCGCACGACAGGCGCGCGGATCGTCGTGTTGTTTGAGGGGCGCGATACCGCTGGTAAAGGCGGCGCGATCCGCGCGGTGCGGGACAAGCTCAACCCGCGCCAATGCCGCACAGTCGCGCTGAGCAAGCCGACCGAGGATGAGCAGACACAGTGGTATTTCCAGCGCTATATTGCGCATCTGCCCTGCGCCGGTGAAATCGTACTGTTCGATCGCAGTTGGTACAATCGGGCGGGCGTTGAAGATGTGATGGGCTATGCGAACAAGGCGCAGGTCGCCGCCTTCCTGGAGCAGGCACCAGTGTTTGAAAAAATGCTGACCGATGATGGCATTCTTCTGTTCAAATATTGGCTGACAACCGATCAGGAACGGCAGGAGGAACGCCTGGCCGAGCGGCTAGAAGATCCGCTCAAACGCTGGAAATTGTCGCCGGTCGATCTGGCCGCGCGCGAGAAATATGACGATTACACCCGCGCTCGCGAAGCCATGTTGCGCGCGACCCATACCGACAATGCACCGTGGACCTTGGTTGATTTCAACGATCAGAAACGCGGGCGGCTCACACTGATTCGCGATCTGCTCGACCGTTTGCCGGACACCCATGTTGAGCCGCCAGAGATCGACTTTCCGAAACTAAGCAGCGCGCCCAAGGCGGAGAGCTACGGCGTGATCGAGCCGATTGCCGACTTTCCTGATTAGGATTGACAAAATCACCTTCTGATATAAACATGATATCATAATTATATCAGAGGAGGCATGATATGTCCGATACAACCAACATTATGACCCGCAGCAGCGAGCGAGCGGGATCTGCCTACAATGGCTACGTCATGCTCGCGGTGCTGGCCGTGGTCACGGCCTTGGTGCTCTTCGTTATCTTCAGCTTGGTGCCAGAAAGCGGCGCAACCAAACCAGAAAAGCTGGCGTTTGTCGGCACCATCGCGCTGGGGATCATCGTAGTGCTGATCGGTTCCATCGGCTTTTTCATGATCCAGCCTAACCAGGCGGCGGTGATCACATTGTTCGGCGAATATCGCGGCACGGTGCGCGATGAGGGCCTGCAATGGGTCTGGCCATGGATGATCAAGAAGAAAGTCAGTGTGCGCGCCCACAACATTCACTCCGAAAAGGTCAAGATCAACGATCTGCGCGGCAATCCGATTGAGGTCGCCTGTAATGTCGTATGGCGCGTGTCGGACAGTGCGCAGGCAGTGTTTGATGTCGACGATTATAAGGAGTTTGTGAACATCCAGATCGAGGCGGGGCTGCGCACTGTGGGCGCGCGCCACCCCTATGACGATATGTCGGACGAGGATGAAACAACTCTGCGCGGCAGCGCCGATGTCGTGAATGCTGAGCTGCGCGAAGAGCTGAATGAGCGGCTGATCGTTGCCGGGATTATCGTCGATGAAGCGGGTCTTACTCACCTCGCTTATGCCCCAGAAATCGCGGGCGCCATGCTGCGCCGTCAGCAAGCCGATGCAGTGATCGCCGCGCGCAAGAAGGTGGTGATTGGCGCGGTCGGTATGGTCGAGGATGCGCTCGGTAAATTGTCTAGCGACGGCATTGTCGAGCTTGATGATGAGCGGCGCGCGGCCATGGTTTCCAACCTGATGATCGTTCTGTGCGGCGACCGCGAAGCACAGCCAGTGGTCAACGCAGGCACGCTTTACCAATAAACCGTGACAACGGGAGGCAGCCATGGCTGCACCGAAGAAAAAGGCTTTTGCGCTGAGACTCGATCCGGCGGTGCATGCGGCGATAGAACGCCTCGCTGCCGCCGAATTACGCTCAGCCAATGCTGAGATTGAAATGCTCCTGCGTGAAGCTTTGTCGGCGCGCGGGATCAAGCTGGAGCGCAGCGAGCCGCCCCGCCGGGGGCGGCCGCCAAAGCAAAGCTAAGGCGCGATTATGTGCCCGCCTTGGCCTTGGTGACTTGGCGACCATCCGCAGCAAAGGCACCCATCTCATAGCCATCATCGGATCGCCGCATCACCAGGTGCAGCGGTTCATCTGCAATAGCTGGCGAAGTGCCGCGAAAACTGAAACTGCGCAGAATGTTTTCACCCAGCTCGCGCGCCGCCAATTGCAGCAGCAAGGAGGCGGTTAGCGGCCCATGCACGACCAAGCCGCGATAGCGCTCCTGAGCTTCAGCGTAGGGCGCATCATAGTGAATGCGGTGCGAGTTGAAGGTCAGCGCTGAGTAGCGAAACAGCAGGCGCGGATCGGGAGTAAGCTCCCGGTGGGCGTCCCACTCGGCGGGATCGAACGTGCCCTTGCCGAGCGGCGGCGGCGATAGCGGTGCGTCTGCCGGTGCAGCCTCACGGTAAACCAAAGTCTGAGTTTCGCTGACGGCGAGCGTACCATTCGCGCTCGTCTCATGCCCGACATTGACGAACACCAGCTCTCCCGACCCGCCTGATTTTACATCCACGGATAGAATGCGGCTGGTGCGCGCAATGCTGGCGCCAAGGGGAATTGGTGAGATGAACTTGATCGCGCTGGAGGCCCACATTCGGCGCGGCATTGGAACCGGCGGCAGGAAGCTGTCCATGCTGTCATCGCGGGCCGGATGGCCGTCCTCTCCCAGGGTCGCAGTTGGCGCGTCCGGAGTGCAAAGCGCGAGATGGATGCCTTGGGGAAGAAGTTTTGGAATCCCGAACCGCCCGTGCCCTCCACCCTTCCATCCGGATTGTGTCCCGGTAGACTCCGGGTGGAAGGGTGGAGGGCACGGGCGGTTCGGGTTGTCCAACACAAAAGTCGCCAACCAGCGTGCAGCCAATCCCTCATCCAGCCGATCAGAGCTGCGCTGCTCGCGCCCGACCCATGCCTCATATCCGCTCATTAGGCGGCGCGCTCAAAGACAGCAGCGATGCCTTGCCCGCCGCCGATGCACATCGTCTCGAGGCCATATCGTGCGCCGCGCCGGTGCATTTCAGCGGCCATATCGGCGAGAATACGCCCGCCGGTCGCGCCAATCGGATGGCCGAGCGAAATGCCTGAACCATTGACGTTGAGGATCTCGCGGCGACTATCATCCTCTGACCAGCCCCAGCCTTTGAGTACAGCGAGCACTTGCGGCGCGAAGGCTTCGTTGAGTTCCACGAGGTCAATGTCGTCCCAGCTATAGCCGCGCCGTTCGAACAGGCGCTGCGTCGCTGGCACGGGGCCAATGCCCATGCGGCTCGGGTCGCAGCCCGCCGCCGCCCAACCGCCAAACCACAAGCTTGGCTCTAGGCCCAATTCTTCAAGCTTATCCTCGGCCACGACCAGACAGGCCGCCGCTGCGTCGTTTTGCTGGCTCGCATTGCCGGCGGTGACGATGGCGTCTGGATCGCGTTTCAGATCGAGCGCGCGCAATTTGGCCAAACTCTCTTCGGTGGCATCGGCGCGAAAGCCTTCGTCGCGCGCGACCGTCACGGGATCGCCGCGTCGCTGGGGTACATCGACGGTCACCAATTGCTCGTCAAACTTGCCCGCCTCCCATGCGGCGGCGGCGTTTTGGTGGCTGCGCACGGCATAGGCGTCTGCCTGCTCGCGGGTTATTGCGTAATCTTTAGCGAGGTTTTCCGCCGTCTCAATCATGCCAGTGATCACGCCAAATCGCTCGATTGGCTGGCTCATCAAACGTCCGCGAGACAGGCGATCATGCAGGGTGATGTCGCCCATTCGCGCGCCGCCCCGGCCCTGAATTGTGTAATGCTCTACGTTCGACATGCTCTCGCATCCGCCTGCGACCACGACGTCGGCCATGCCGGTTTCAACCATCATCGCCGCATTGGCGACCGCTTGCAGGCCTGATCCGCAGCGCCGATCGAGCTGATATCCCGGCACTTCCAACGGCAAGCCCGCCGCGAGCCAGGCCCAGTGCCCAATCGCGGGTGCTTCGCCATTGCCGTATCCTTGGGAAAATACGACATCATCGACCCGTGCCGGATCAATCCCACTGCGTTCCACCAACGCCTTGAGTATGACTGCGCCCAATTGCCCGGCATCCAGGCTGGATAGACCGCCCAGAAACTTGCCCACGGGGGTGCGAAGGGGCGAAACAATGGCTGCTCTTCTCGACATTCAAATCTCCGTTTGCCCTGAGCTTGTCGAAGGGCTGCTCTTCACTTTGTGCACGCAGCTAGAAGAAAGTGCAGTGCTTCGACAAGCTCAGTGCACACGGTTTCTAGGCGGGGTCCTTGTCGGACAAGGCCACAGTCCCAGCATCGATCAACTTGGCGATCGCGCCCGATGACAGGCCGAGCCGCTCGGCGAGCACTTCTTCGGAATGCTGGCCAAGGAACGGCGCGGGCGCGGGGTCTCCGGCTTGATGCGCCGGCATATTTGCAAAGCTACGGGTCGCCGGATACTCGAAGCCAGACGGGTTCGCAGGTGAGGGGCCGAACAGCGGATTGTTGTCCACGAGTACTGGGTCGGTTGAGGCCTCATGATGCGAGCGGTATTTCTCGAAGGTGCAGCCCTCAGCGGCCATCCGGGCGGAAAGCGCCGCATAATCCTGGGTTTCTGCGGCGCTCTGGAACAGGTCAAACAGGCGGTGGCGATTTTCAAACCGGGGCTGGTCGCCAGCATTGAAATCAACGCCCAATTCCTGCTCAAGCGCGGCGATTGGCGCCGCCACATTGAATGCCTTGACCAGGCCGGCCCACTGCTTGGGAGTGAGCGCGGCAACCATAAAGCGGGTGCCGCATTTGGTTTGAAAATCGCGTCCAAACGCACCCCAGATCGCATTGCCCAGCCGCTCGCGATCCGATCCGCGATAGAGCATTTCCGCCATGGTCCCCGAATTTGCCATCGTCCCGATTGCGACATCGCCCAATGGCACGCGCATCTCCGCCCCTTGCCCTGTTGCGGTGCGATTATGAAGCGCTGTCATCAGCGCAAATGCCGAATAGGCCCCAGTGATAAAATCCCATGCTGGAAGAGGTTGGCTTACTGGCGGTGCAGTCTCAGCGTCCCACTCCTCTGGCCCCGTCATTAGCGGGTATCCGGCAGCGGCGTTGACGGTGAAGTCCATCGCCTGGCGCCCATCGTGCCAACCCATGATGCGTACGCTGACCATGTCATCGCGCTTGGCCTGCATGGCTGCGTGGCTGAGGAAGCTCTTTTCCGGTAGGTTGGTGATGCACTGCCCGGTCTTCGCGGTCAGCTCGACGCACAGCTCCCGACCCTCTCCGGAGCGCAGATCAAGGGCGACCGACTTTTTAGCGCGGTTAAGGTTTTCCCAAGAGAGGCTGCGGCCTTCTTCGGTCAGCATATAGCGGTCGTAATCGAGCCCGCCCGCCTTGTGGTCGACCCGGATGACCTCGGCGCCCATTTGCGCGCAATACAGGCCCGCGGGTGGCTTGGCCGTGAGCGTTAGCGAGTCTCAACCATTCAAACTTTCCCATTCGCGCAGCATATGCTTGGCGATCTGGAGCTGTAGAATTTGCGTGGTGCCTTCGTAAATCCGGTAAATCCGGGCATCGCGGTAAAATCGCTCTGCGTCATATTCAGCGAGGTAACCCGCGCCGCCATAAATCTGGACGACTCTGTCCACCACACGGCCACACATTTCCGATGCGAAGACTTTGAACGCAGCCGCCTTGGTGATGATATTCTCGCCGCGGTCTGCGCGCTCGGTCACATCGCGCATCATGCATTCAGCGGCGTAGATCTCGGTCTCGCTGTCGGCGAGCATCGCCTGGATCAATTGAAAGCGCGCGATTGGCTCGCCAAAGGCCTGGCGTTCATTGGCATAACGTAGCGCAGAATTGAGCGCGCGCCGGGCATAGCCGGTTGCCGCCGCGCCAACGGAAATGCGGCCATTGTCGAGGCTCTGCATCGCAAAGCGAAAGCCCTTGCCGGTTTCCCCGCCCAGCAAAGCATCGCCGGGCACTTTCACATCATCTAGCATGATGTCGGAAATGTGTGATCCGGACTGGCCCATCTTTTTGTCCGGCGAACCGGTTGAAATACCTGGGCTGTTCATCGGCACCAGAAATGCACTGACATGGGCGTTTTTGGGCAGGTTGTCTTTTTCGGTCCGCGCCATGATCAATGCGACATCGGCATGCGGTGCGTTGGTGATGTAGCGCTTGGTGCCATTCAGCACCCAGCCATTGCCATCGGGGTCTGGGGTTGCGGTGGTTTGCAGACCGGCGCTGTCGCTGCCCGAACCAGGTTCGGTCAGGCCAAAGCAAGCGATCTTGCCTTCGACCAGCTGCGGATACCATTCGGCCCGCTGCGCCTCGGTCGCGCCGTTCTTAAGCGCGCTCGCAAACATGCCGACATTGATTGAGAAGATTGAGCGATAGGCGGGCGCCGCATAACTCATGGCGTTTACAACGCGGGCATATTGCCGGGTGTTCAGACCAGCACCGCCATATTCTTCAGGCACGGAAATCCCGAACAGGCCCATCTCACGCATCTCATCGACGATCTCTGGCGGGATTGCGTCGTTTTCGATCACATCGTTTTCGGCCGGGATCAGGCGCTCTTTGACATAGCGGTCGAGCTGCTCGGCAAATTGCTCAAACGTATCGTGATCCATTCCAGCATTGGCTTGGCCTGCACTCATTATCGAAATCGTCCTTTGGCGTTTATGCGATGGGGCTATTGCGGGTTATCGCCTGTGCTTTCGTCCGCGCTTTCGCCATTTGCTTCGGATGGGTCTGGAATGTCGGGCGCGGCGGTTGGCAGCACCTCTGGCGGCAGGCGGCGCTCATCCAGCATTTCTGCGGCTTCATCGAGCGCCTGGGCCTCGCCTTCGCTTACCGCGCCGGGCCCCGTATCACCGCTCTCACCGCCGCAAGCGGCCAGAGCCAGCGTGAACGGTGCGCATATCGCGGCGCGGGAAAATGGGAAGCGGGCGGCGGCGCGGCTGCTCTCGCTGCTTCTGGCCAAGGCCCACTTCCCAATCATTTTGAGCGGATTACTCAGTAACAGCTTCAGCAGCATTCTCGGCCGCGTCCACCACTTGATCCAGGCTCGCACCAGCTGCTTCGGCGGCTTCAGCAGCGGCTGCTGCTTCGTCGGCTACCACTGCGGCTGCGTCTGCTGCTTCGGTGGCGGTTGCCTCGTCAACGGCGGTATCGGCTGGATCGACTTCTTCTGCGACCGCTGCGGCATCTTCAACCGGCTCTTCGACGATTGGCTCAAGCGCTTCATCCGCTGGCATTTCAACCGTATCGGCGGTTGCATCCACCGATGCGTCGTCCGCGCTGCCGCAGGCGGCGAGTGCGAGAGTGGCACCGGCCACCGCGATCATGCTTGTCAATTTCTTCATGGGTTTTCCTCCTGAGTGACCCTGATTTGTTTTGGTAGGGCGCGTCCCCACCTTTGCCCGGCGCTGGTGTAGCCGCCTGTGCCCCTGCTCGCCAAGCGCGAATTCAACATTCTGACCGATAGTTGTACCGCCTAGGGACGCCAAGTGATTGCTCGGCGGCGCTTGGCGAAGGCGCTGCTATCCTCATGTCCATGAACTACAAACTTGCTGCATCCGCCCTCGCCCTCGCATTATGCGCTCCTTCCGCCGTCGCTCAGCAGGCTGGCGGGGACTTCACCATTGTCGAGACCGGACGCTCCTACAATTCGCTGCAAAGCGCCGTGAGTGCCGTCGGATCGGGCAAGGCGACCATTTCAGTTGCTCCCGGCAATTACCGCCAATGCGCCGTTCAGGAAGCAGGCGTGATCACTTACACAGCGGAAAAGGCAGGCAGTGCCGTCTTTGAGCGCAGGGCTTGCGAAGGTAAAGCGGCGCTGGTGCTGCGCGGCAATGGCGCAGAGATTCGCGGGCTGACCTTTCGGGGCATTTCAGTCGCTGATGGCAATGGTGCAGGGATTCGGCTGGAACGTGGCAGCCTCAACATCGCCTATTCGAGTTTCGAAGACAGCCAGCAAGGAATTCTTACCGCTGATGACGCTCGGGGCTTCATCTATATCGCCCGCTCGACCTTTAGCGGGCTGGGCACATGCGAACATTCGGCTGGTTGTGCGCATTCGATCTATGTCGGCAATTATGGCGAGCTGTCGGTGGTCGACAGCCGATTCGAGCGCGGAACTGGCGGGCATTATGTGAAAGCACGCTCTGGGAAGGTGACGATTCGAGGCAATTCGTTCGACGATGCGAGTGGGCGCGGCACCAATTATATGATCGACCTGCCAGCCGGCGCGCGCGGCACGATCACCGGCAATTGGTTTGTGCAGGGCCGCGATAAAGAGAATTATTCAGCCTTCATCGCGCTCGGTGCGGAGACAGTCCTGCATCCGTCCGATGGCCTGCGGGTCCAGAACAATGAGGCGCGCTTTGTGCCCGGTCTCAGCCGATCCAGCACGTTTCTGGCGGACTGGACCGGATCAAAGGTGGTGATGTCTGGCAACCGCTTAATGGACGGCGTGACGCAATATCAACAGCGCTAGGGCGCTGAGCGCCTGGGATCATCCAAATGCGGGCGCGTATTTAACCTCGCCTTTGGGCAACTTGCCTTCCAGCAACAGGCATTGGAAATATTCCGCTGGCCCGCCAGCATAGGTCAGCTGTGGCTCATGCTTGAAGCCAAAATGCGGATAATAGTCCGTGCTGCCAATCAGGATGATACCGCTCGCGCCGCGCTCTCGCATGTCGGCAATACCGCGCCGGATCAGCCGCCCACCAATATCCTGCCGCTGCAGTTCAGGCCGCACGGCGACCGGGCCTAGGCCATACCAACCGGTGGCCGCGTCGGTGATGGTCACCGGTGAAAAGGCAATATGGCCGACGATCTGCATGGTATCCTCGGCGACCAGTGACAGTGTCAGATCGCCGTCATCGCGCAATTGATCGATAATGCGTGGCTCGCTGCCATCGCTGAAAGGCATCGGGCGAAAGGCTTGCTCTGTGACCTCATGGATCGCGCCTTGATCGCCGGGTGCCTCGGGACGGATTGTGATTGCGGTCATTTCAGCAAGTGCCCTGATTTGTCGCGCTTGGTCGCCAGATAGCGGGCGTTGAACGGGTTATCGGGTAGTTGGTGCTGCACGCGTTCGCTGATTGTGACACCCGCTGCTGTCAGCGCCTCAACCTTGCGCGGATTGTTGGTCATCAGCCGGATGGTGCGCGCGCCAAGCAATTCCAGCATTCGCGCCGCGACCGGGAAATCGCGCGCTTCGTCGGGCAGGCCCAGGCGCTCATTGGCCTCAACCGTGTCAAATCCGGCGTCTTGCAGGCTGTAGGCGCGCAGCTTGTTGATAAGGCCGATGCCGCGGCCCTCTTGCCTCAGGTACAGCAGTACGCCCCAACCGCCGGATGCGGCTTCTTCGGCCATGGCGGCCAGGGCCGCGTCGAGCTGAGGCCCGCAATCGCATTTGAGGCTGCCGAGGATATCGCCAGTGAGGCATTCAGAATGAAGCCGTACCAGCGGCTGCTTGTCGCCGCTTTGCGCGCCAATGATCAGCGCCACATGCTCGCGTGTATCGGCGCTGGAGCGGAAGGCGACGATCTCCGCCGTATCGCTGGCGTTCACCGGCAGCCGCGCCCGGGTCGCGATGCTGAGCGCGCCTGTGGCGGAATAATGGGCAAGGTCGGATGCAGCGATACCTTGCGCTTCGCCAGCATTGTCCGGATTGACCAGAAAGGCGGGCAATATCCCTGCGATCCGCGCCAGTTCGAGCGCGGCAGCGGCGGTCTCTTCCCAGTCCAAGCTCTCCGCGCGGAAGGGCCCCTTAAGCGGGTTGTTAAGATCCAGCGCCGGGTCCGCAATCGGCAAAGCCTCTCGCAGGCTGAATGGTTCACCGCCGCAGATCAGCACTGGGGCATGCGGAACAGCGGCGGCGCGCTGATTGGCGAGCTTCAGGGTCGCTGCCCGTGCCGCCGAAATCAGCATTTGCGGCGCGGTGGCGTCTCGCGCAATCGCGGTTTCCACCGGCAGCAAGACCGGCCCACCGGCAAAGGCCAAGGGCCAGCCATGGCGCAGGGCATCGACCGCTTGCGCCGCGCGCCGAGCGGGTGAGAGATCGGAGGCAGGCGCCTCGCTCAGAGCGAAAACTCTGTGATTAGCGGAATGTGATCGGATGGCTTTTCCCAGCTTCGCGCATCTTCCACGATGCGGTGGCCGGACGCCTTGGCCGCCAGCGCCGGGCTGGCCCACATATGGTCAAGCCTGCGCCCGCGATCATTCTTGCGGTAATCGGGCGAGCGGTACGACCACCAGCTGTAATATCGCTCTGGGTCTTTGATAAACTCGCGCCCGACATCGACCCATTGATGGGCGGCCTTGAACTTGTCCAAGGTGTCCACCTCAAGCGGGGTGTGGCTGACGACTTTCAAGAGCTGTTTGTGTCCCCACACGTCGCTTTCCAGCGGAGCAATATTGAAATCGCCTACGATCATTGTCGGCTGCTCAATCGAGCCAGCCCAATCGGTCATGCGGGCTAGAAAATCGAGCTTTTGGCCAAACTTGGTGTTCACCTCGCGATCGGGGACATCGCCGCCAGCGGGCACATAAACATTGTCGAGGCACATCATCGCCTTGCCATCTGGCGCATCGAGCAGCTCTACACCGACATGGCGCGCCTCGCCATTGGCTTGCCAATCGTGCCGCGAATATTCGCGCAGAGGCAGGCGGCTGATTGTGGCCACTCCGTGATAGCCTTTCTGCCCGTGCACCGCGATATGTTCGTAACCTAGCTTAGCCAGCGCCTCAGAGGGAAACTGATGCTCCTGACATTTGATTTCCTGCAGGCACAGGACGTCGGGCGAATGCTCGGTAAGAAAGCGCTCAACTTGGGGCAGGCGCAAGCGGACAGAATTGATATTCCAAGTGGCAATAGAGATCATGCGCGCAGGCTTAGGCAGAGCTGGGCACAAAATCTAGCGTGTCTGTTCATGAACCCAGCCAGTCCGCACGCATGGCTCGTCTCAACAACAGGCGACGCCTCGTCTCAACAAGAAACGCCAGCTTTCATTTTACCGTCGCAATGAAACGCGATAGCGAAGGTCGAGATTTTCCTGAGAGGTCCAATTATGAAACTCACCCGCTCGCTCAATCTGTTGATCACTGGGGCTGCGCTCTCTTTAGGCGCATGTACCTATGCTGATGGATCACAAGGGGTGGTGAGTACGCCTACACCGGTGGCCGCAGGTGAGGCTCCTGCGCCCAAGAAAGCCAAGAACGTCATCCTGTTCATCGGCGATGGCATGGGCATCTCTACGATCACTGCCGCGCGGATTTATGCCGGGCAAAAACGCGGACAATCGGGCGAGGAATATGTCCTGCCGTTTGAAAAGTTCGACAATGTCGCGCTGGTGAAGACCTATAACACCAACGCGCAGGTGCCCGATAGCGCGGGCACAGCCACCGCAATGCATTCAGGGCAAAAGACGAAAATCGGTGTGCTGGGCGTAGGACCAGATGTCGTTCGAGCCGATTGTGCGTCGGGCCTTGCCAATCCCTTGCCTCTTCTGGGCGAAGAAGTGAATCGGCGAGGTCTTGCTTTGGGCATCGTCTCAACCGCGCGGATTACGCATGCGACGCCGGCGAGTGTCTATGCGCGCAGCGCCGACCGCAATTGGGAAGCGGACAATGGCATTCCAGAGGATCAACGCGGGCTGGGATGCGATGATGTCGCGACGCAGTTGATTAACGCCGATTTTCAGGTGGCGCTGGGCGGCGGGTCTGCATTGTTCTTTGGAGATGGGGTTGAAGATGGGAGCCGCCGGTTGAACTCCAATGCAAACCTTCCGGCTGACTGGGTCGCCCGCACCAGCGGCACCCTTGTACGCGATGCTGCTGGTTTGGATGCAGCGCCAAAGGACAAGCCGGTGCTTGGCCTCTTTTCACCCAGCCATATGACATACATGGCAGAGCGGATGGACGGCAGTGACAAGGGCGCGAGCGAGCCGACCCTGACCGAGATGACCGGCCAAGCGATTGCGCGGCTTAAGTCTGATCCGGATGGTTATTACCTGATGGTCGAAAGTGGGCGGATTGATCACGGCCACCACGCGGGCAAGGCGGGATTTGCTTTGGAAGAGACAGTCGAATTCGCCAATGCGATCCAATATGCAATCGACAATACCGATCCGGAAGAAACGCTGATCATGGTGACGGCGGATCACAGCCACGTCTTTACCATCGCTGGTTATCCTAGGCGCGGGAATGACATTCTTGGCCTCGTTGTCCCGCCAGAGAGCGGCGGCGCTGAAGTGACCGAGGCGGCAAAGGCGGAAGATGGCAGGCCTTATACGACGCTTGGCTATGCGAATGGACCGGGATCTATCGCAAACCTGGCCGAACGCCCGATTCCAGAAACCGGCATCAATGCACGCCAGCAATCCGCAATATCGACGGGCAGCGAGACCCACGCTGGTGAGGACGTGGCGCTCTATGCCCAAGGCCCCGGCGCGGACAAAGCGCGCGGTGTGATCGAACAGAACGTTGTGTACGATATCATCCGCAGCGCCTTCGGCTGGGAATAAAGCAGAAAGATATTTGGCTTAGGCGCCAGCGAGAATTGTGAGCCGTTGGAACCGGCGCGCAGCGCATTTTTTGTGCGTGAGCACCGGAAACCGAACGGCTTGTAATTCGCAGCAAGCATAAGGCGAATAGAAAACAAAAAACCCTCACCCCGGGGGCAATGGGGCAAGGGTTCCATGTGAGCGTTCGTCACGCTTGTACAAATCAGCCTGAACAAGGGTTGGGGCAACAGGGGGGAAACCCGCCCTCAACTGATTTGCAAAAGAAAATTACGCCTATTCGCCTTACAGGTAAATGAATATGTGCCGGGCTTTGTCGTATTCCTACAACTAAACGCGGTCAAACCGTTCAACCCGGTCGACGAGATGATTTGCGTGGATCTCTAAATCTGAATGCGCTGTCAGCAACCGACATGCCATAGCGATGATTCTTTAGCCGAACGGTAGTTCGGTGATTCTGCGAATCAAGCGCGACCCAATGGGTCAACTGCCATCCACCAGGTGCGGTGCCGTCGCGAACAAAGATCATATTGATCACGCCAAATTCAGGCCGCTTTGGATCGCGCACTTCGACGCTGATCACATCGTCATTGCCTGTTGGCATCATCTTGCCGAATTTTTTCACATCGCGGGTGGGATCTAGCAGCGCACCGAGCGGCGAATTTCTGATCGGCCAGCGTTCGACCTGATCAACGGTATAATCGATCAGATAGAGCGATTTGCCGTTGGAGACGACGAGCAGGTCGGTCCCCTTCTCATATTCGAAGCGGATTTTGCCCGGCCGTTTCAGCGTCATTTCGCCCGCGATCACATTGCCCTGACGGTCAATTTGCGAGAAATCGGCCTTCATGGTTGAGATCGCGCGCAATGCGCCGGCGGCCACATCAAGATCATTCGCTTGTGCATAGGCAGGCGGTGCAGGGGCAAAGCTGGTTTCTGCGGGCAAGCCAAAAGCGGCGGCAATTGCTGCTGCGCTCGCGGTAGCGGCGGCGAAGGGCTTAGAAAATCTAAAAAGGTTCATGCTCATAACCCCTGCGAGTAATGCGTTGGCGTTGAACTGCGGCTGAACTGAGCGTTTTGCAAGCGCTTAAGCGGGGATACACGCGGTCAGCCGGGCCTAATAACGCAAAACCGCGCCAAAGCGCGGTCATGGGCGCCGTATGCGGGGCGCATCCGCTAAAGGTCTGGAGTACCGCAGGCCGCCTGATCGGCCGTGATCAGCTGGAAAGCCGTGGTCAGAAGCTTACTTGATTTTGGCTTCTTTGAATTCGACATGCTTACGAACAACCGGGTCGTACTTACGGAACACCATCTTTTCGGTGATGTTGCGCGGGTTCTTTTTGGTCGTGTAATAAAAACCCGTGTCGGCGGTCGAGACGAGCTTGATCTTGACGGTTGCGGGCTTCGCCATCGCGTTATCCTAATTCTATCTGGTGGGCCCACCCAGGCAAACGGGTTTGAGCCGAAAAAAATCAGGCGACGCGCGGAGCATCGCCTTGCAAGCCGCGCCATTTATCGATTCACCGCCCAGAGTCAAGCAAATCTGACTATTCGGCTCGGGCGTGAGCCTACCAATCAGAGCGGCTGGGCTTACCGCGATTGGCCTTCACCGTGCCGCGCGCTTTCTTCGATTTGAGCCGCTTGGTCTTGCCAACCCGATTAAGCCGGGTTTTGGCCCGCCGCTTGGGCTGCTTATGGGCCTCTTCCAGCAGGCTCTCCAGCTTCTCTCGGGCTAGGCCGCGATTGGCCTCCTGCGTGCGATGTTCGCGCGCCGTGATCAGCAGTTCGCCGGCCGCCGTCAGCTTGCTACCCGCGATTGTTCGGAGCCGCGCAAACACCGGCGGGGGCAGGCGCAGAGCGTAAATATTGACGCGCAACTGCACTTCGGTCGCGACCTTATTGGCGTTCTGCCCGCCCGGGCCGGAGCCTGCGAGGAAGCTCTCCTGCGCCTGGGCGTGCGCGCGTTCTAGCAGGTCTTTATCCATCGTCCTGTTCGGCGTTGATGGCGGGTTCGGTGACCTCGGGCGGAGCGGGCGCAGTCAGGCCAGCACGCACGAAATCCTCTGGAAATGGAGCATGGGCGGTGATCGTCGGCTTGGTGCTGCGCGCAATGCCAATGGTTTCAGCGTGCAGCATGGTGCGGCCTGCGCCCTTGTTCTGCCCGCGCACCGGCCCGTAAACCGGATCGCCCAGCAGTGGCGCGCCCAGGCCCAGCAGGGCGTGAACCCGCAATTGGTGCGTGCGCCCGGTCTCTGGGCGAAAGCGGATTAGAGAGCGCTGCTTGTCGCCCTCGCCAATTGTCTGCAACACCTCCCAATGCGAGATCGCAGGCTTGCCCTTTTTCGCCGCGATCATGCGCCAGCCCTTTTCAGCCGAGCTAATCTTAGACAGCGCCAGTTCAATCGTGCCAGAGTTTTCCGCTGGCACCGCGTCGAGCACCGCCAGATAGGTCTTAGAAACGGCGCGATCTTCAAACGCCTTGTTGAAACGCTTTAGCGCCTTGGGATTGCGAGCCAGCAGTAAGCAGCCGCTGGTGTCTGTATCCAGCCGGTGGACCGCATGCGGCAATCGCTGAAATCCCAATTTCAGCTCATCAAGGTGATCGAACAGGCAGGGTCCGCCGCGCCGTGGACGATCCACTGGCAGGCCGGCAGGCTTATCGATCACGAGGGCCTCGCCATCTTCGAACAATATCGGGAGCATTGGGCAGGGCGCCTTTATGAAAGTTTGAGCCGGGCTGGGTTTAGCCCGCGCAAGGCATTGCCTAGCACAAAACCATTTTCGAGATCGGCAAGTGTGAGTTCTGCTTCGACTGCTCGGCCTTCAGAGATCAGATGTTGGCGCAATATTCCAGGCAACAGGCCGAGCGTGGCGGGCGGGGTCAGCAGCACACTATCCTCATCGCCAGCGTCTTTCGCCACAAAGACATTGCTGAAACTGCCCTCTGTCACGACGCCATCGTCGCGCACGAAGATGGCTTCATCTGCGCCATAAGCGCGCGCAGCAGTCAGCCCGTCTTCGTAAAAGCTGCGATCGGATGTCTTGTGCGACAAACGCCAGTCTGACGGATCCAGCGGCAGCGGCAGAGCAATGCACTCAAACCCCGTGCCTTTGGGCGCAGGCAGCGGCCCTGTTTCCAAAGCAAGCGAGCCTAGCCGAGAGACCAGCAGGCGAACTTTGCACGCGGCCTCCAGATCAAAACACAGGGCCTGAATCTGATTGCGCGCAGCGTGGCGATCAAATGAAAAGCCAAGCGTCGCCGCGCTCGTTTTCATCCGGCCCAGATGCAGCTCCAGCAGGTCGATCCCGCTTTCCGGCTCAAACCGCATGGTCTCAATCAGGTCCACTTGCGGGGCTGTGTGATCGGGTGAGGCGCGCCGCACGAACCCGGCTTTGACCTCGCTTTCGCGCCGCTCTGCGATCATCTCGCTGTCGGCGACAATCGCGGAACCCACGCCCAGTACGGCATTGCCTTGTGCGTTCTCAATCGGGGTGAGGCGCAGGGTCCGAATGGCGACGTTGAAAGCAGCCGAGCCATCGGCATCAATCCGGCCAATTGCGCCGCAATAGGGCCCGCGCGCGTCTCGCTCATAATCACCGATCAGCTCCATCGCGCGAATTTTTGGCGCGCCAGTGATTGATCCGCAGGGAAACAAGGCGCGCACCAGATCAACCGGGCCGTTCTCTGGTGTCAGGCGGGCGCGTACTGTAGAGACCATTTGATGCAATGTCGGATAGCTCTCGACCGCAAAGGGCTTGTCGACCCGCACGCTGCCCGGCTCTGAAATACGGCTGAGATCATTGCGCATCAGGTCAACGATCATCAGGTTTTCCGCTTTGTCTTTCTCCGATGTCGCTAGATCATCGGCCAGCGCCGCATCGGACGCGGCATCATGCCCGCGCGGCCGCGTGCCCTTCATCGGTTTGGCTTTGGCATCTTTGCCATCGAGCGCGACAAACAGCTCTGGTGAGAAGCTTAGCAGCCAATGCGAGCCATCAAACACAATCCCGCCATAGCCAGCGCTCGCCGCGCCGCGCAGCTGCGCATAGATCGCCAGCGGATCGCCGCGGTACGATCCGGCCAGCGGATAGGTGAGATTGGCCTGATAAATATCGCCTGCGCGGATCGCCTCCTGCAGAGCCTCGAACGCTTTGGAGTATCCTCCGGGGGAAAGCCCGGGATCGAGCGGACCGATCGAGGAAGCGCCCGTGCCGCCTGTGTCAGTGTCGCTGTCCTCAGCGCGCATAGCCAGCCAGCCTGGCACATTGCCAGCGGGGATTTCCTCTGCCCTATCAAACAGGCCGAGCCACACCAGCGGACCGTTAGCGCCGCTGCGATTGGCGGCGAGTTTGGCCAGCTTCGGTTCCAGCGCAAGGCCCGCTTCATAGGCAATGTAACCGGCCAGCTCGCCGCCTTGCTCAGCTTGCGCAGCGCGCGCATCAGTTAAGGCTCGCTCTACCTCATCCGGGCGGTAGGCGGCGAAAATCTGGCGGGGGTTTTCATACAGGCGCGCAGGCGCGGCGGCGGCGCCATCGGCATTTTCCTCGCGCGCATCGTCCAGCAGAATAAACGCAGTTGCCTCACCCATGTGCCCAGCCTTTAGAGCATCCACGCTTCAAGTCGACCACCTATGTCGCGGTATAGGTCACTGCGTGCAAGCGACACCTTGACCGTTTGGTCCTCTCACTTCACACATTCGGTAAGACAAAAATGATAAAAAGGGCGGTATCCGAACATGGGCGATATTCCAGGCGAAATTTTTCTGGGGCTGGGCAGCAATGGCGAGAAGCAGCATCTCGCACTCAGCCGGTCGAACCGCCACGGATTGATCGCGGGGGCAACAGGCACGGGTAAAACGGTCACCTTGCAGGGGTTGGCTGAGAGCTTTTCTGCCAATGGTGTGCCGGTGTTCGTCGCGGACGTAAAAGGCGATCTATCTGGCATCGCCATGCCCGGCAGTGCAAAGTTCAAACACGCTGACAAGCTTGAAGGGCGCGCCAAAGAGCTGGGCATGGACGACTATGATTATTCCGATAATCCGGTCGTCTTCTGGGATCTGTACGGCGAGCAAGGTCATCCGATCCGCACGACCATTTCGGAGATGGGGCCGCTGCTGCTGTCGCGCCTGCTCGATCTCAACGACACGCAAGAAGGCGTGTTGCAAATCATCTTCCGCCATGCCGACGACAATGGCCTGCTGCTGCTCGATTTCGGCGATCTGCAGAGCATGCTGCAATGGGCCAATGAGAACGCCAAGGAGCTCTCTGGCAAGTACGGGAACGTGTCCAAGCAATCGGTCGGCGCGATCCAGCGCCAATTGCTGAGCTTTGAAGCGCAAGGTGCGGATTACTTCTTTGGCGAGCCTGCGCTGGAAATCGACGACTTCTTGCAATGTGATGAAACCGGGCGCGGTATCGTCAACGTGCTGGCGGCGGACAAGTTGATGCGTAGCCCGAAACTGTATGCCACCTTCCTGCTGTGGCTGCTGGCGGAATTGTTTGAGAGCCTGCCCGAGGTCGGTGATCCGGAGAAACCCAAGCTCGTGTTCTTCTTTGATGAGGCGCACTTGCTGTTCGATGATGCACCCAAAGCGCTGGAGGAAAAGATTGAGCAGGTCGTTCGCCTGATCCGCTCAAAAGGCGTTGGCGTATTCTTCGTGACGCAAAATCCAATCGACATTCCCGAAGAGGTCGCGGGCCAGCTGGGCAACAGGGTGCAGCATGCCTTGCGCGCATTCACCCCGCGCGATCAGCGCGCGATCAAGGCGGCGGCGGAAACATTCCGGATCAATCCCGACCTCGATGTCGAAGAAGCGATTACGGAGCTGAAAGTGGGCGAGGCGCTGGTTTCGACTTTGGACGAAGATGGCGCGCCGACCGTGGTGCAGCGGACTTTGATCAAGCCGCCGCGTTCGCGCCTCGGCCCGGTGACCGCCAAAGAGCGCGCGATTATTCAATCGATCAGCCCGTTTGAAAACAAATATGACGAGGCGATCGACCGCGAGAGCGCAGAGGAAATTCTGGCCGCGAAAAGCGCCGATGCCGCTGAAACCGCGCAGGAGGTTGAGGCGCAAGGCGAGGAGGAGGTGCGCAAGCGCCCGCGCAAGACCAAGAGCATGTGGGAAAAGGCATTGTCGCGCGGCACGAAAGTGGCCGCTGGCGGAATGGCAGGTGCAGCTGCCTCTGCAATTCTCGGTAAGAAATCGCGCGCCAACCCGATGAAATCCGGCATCAAATCTGCGGTGGGTTCTATCGCGACCGATCTGGCCGGGCCGGTGGCTGGGCGTTTTGTGAGGAATCTTATCGGAGGCTTGATGCGATGAAGCCGGCTTTCGCCCTATTCGCAATTTCGGTTGCGCTCTCCAGTTGTGCAACACCTGGTCCCATCGCATCCGATCCGGGCATAGCTGTAAGCAGCGGACCGACTGCAGAGCGGTTGACTGGCGGCTATATGGTGGTTGCGGTCAATGGTAAGCGTGCATTGAGCAGCTTTAGTGTGCAATTTAGCCCATCTGAATATGGCGGCTATGATGGCTGCAACAGCTACTTTGGCCAAGGCCTTGCCAATGGCGCGCGATACTTCGCCGGTCCGGGTTCGCAGACACTCAGGGGTTGCACGGCAAACACCTCAAGGGGGCGTAGAATGCTGGCGCAGGGCCAGACGGTGGCGCAGATAGTTGGCGGTGGATTTACGGCCCGTGATCTGGGCAATGGTCGGATCATGCTGATCTCTGAGCATGATGGTACTGCAACTGGTACCGTAACTATAGAAGGAGCTCTGCAAAAGGCGGAAGTAACAGCGTCTAACCAGATGCCGTTGTCAGGCACCGCATGGGAGGCTTTCCTACTAAATTCAGAGCGATCAGCCTATGTTAAAACGGCGGATAATCAATACCTTCGATTTAGTGACGACAGAGTCGCCGCGAAGTTCAGCTGCGCCTCCTTCGTTGGTGGATACGTGCTGGATGGAAATCGGATTAGCATCGTAGATTTGGCTGTGACCGAAGGTGAAAATTGCACCAGCGCGGATGACATAAAGGACGCTGAATTTCGTGCCCTTTTGACCAGTGAGATGCGGTATTCCGCGACAGAAAATAGCATTCTGATCGGCTCGCCCGCAGGGGAGCTATACGGTGATAAGGAACGCCCGCTGGCCCGTTGACTCAAAGATCAAGCGGTTTTGAGAACGTGATTTTCAAACTTCAGCCGCGCAGGCATTTTGAATTGAAGCAGCGCTTCGCCGCCGACCGAACGCAACATCTCTTCGCAAGCATCGCGGCCTGACCCCTCGAGCGAGGCGAGATAGTCGAGCCCGCGTTGCAGCATCCACAGGCTAAAGGGCACTGCGATGCGTTGACCACTGGTGCCCTCAATCGTGAAGTCTGCCATGCCAACCGCGCGGGGGATCTCTGTGTCCGGATTGGCGGCCAGCCACTCACCAAACATGTTCGCCACTTTTGCAAGATAGGGCACTTGCTCACCCATCATCCGCGCCAGCACCGGCAGCAGCGTCTCCGGAATGGCATCGTCGGGCAGGAATTCGCCCGACAGCGGCGCCTTCACATCGACCATGCGGCGGACCCATTCGGCCACTCGCGGAGCCAATCGTTCCATAATTTCGCCCGATGCTGGATCGCGGTAAAGGTGAGCATAGAGCGGCCCGATCAGGCCCAAATCCCCGATCGAGGGCCGCGATCCCAATAGGAAAGGATGCACCGCGAAATGCGCATCCAAATCGGCCAGCAGAGCCTCATAGCTCGCCTCAACCGCCGGGATTGTCGCGTCATTGATGCCAAGCATAGGAACGAAGCCGCGGAACATGCTGCCACGCTCTTTGCCGGTCGCATATTGCTCTTCCGGCGTACCATCGGGCAGCGCGGTTTTGCCAAATTCGCCGTAAACCCACTCCTCATTGTAATTCCATCGGTAATGCATCGCCGGGATCACCAGCCATTCATCGCCAAAGCATTCGAGCAGCAGCGCGGCTAGTCGCTGGCGCGGCGTATCCGGATAGACTGACGGCCCGCCTTCACTGGCTTCAAAATGATCAATGATCAGCGTGGTGTCCTGCAGGATCGAGCCATCATCATTTTGCATCACCGGGATTACCGGGCGCCCAACATTCGGAATGATGACCTTGGCATAGACATCTGGGGTGGAGAGCACCTCCGTGTAATCCACCTGTTTCCAATCGAGATAGCTGCGCGCCTTGCCGGAATAGAGCGAGATCGGGGCGGCGTAGAGAGTATGGGGCAAGGGGGGCACTCCGGTTGTATTGTTTGGTGCTATCTTTGCCCTGTGTTTTCACCCTTTGGAAGCGCAATCTCTGCCCGCAGGCCCGTGACCGTGTCGCCCTCGCGCAAATTGGAAAGTGTCAGCGTCCCACCGTGCTGCTTAGCAATGGCGCGCGCCAGCGTTAGACCCAGACCCGCGCCGCCTGTTGCGCGGTTGCGCGAGGCTTCGCCGCGCGTGAAGGGTTCCATCATCGCCTCAATATCGCTCGGCGGAATTCCGGGACCCGCATCATCGACGCGCAAGATGATCGCTTCACCCTCATCGAGAAGAGAGACCTTCGCGCTCTTGGCGTAGCGCAGGGCATTGGCGATGAGATTGCGCAGCGCCCGCTTTAGCCATGTGACCTGCGCGCGCGCCACCAGGCGCGGAGGATCTTCGAGCGTGATCGGCTCGCCCAGGTCCTCAAATTCTTCAGCAATGCTGGTTGTCAGCGCCGCCAGATCGACATCTTCAAAACCGTTGTTCACCCGGCCGACCCGGGCCAGCACCAGAATGTCATCCAGCGTCTTGGTAATGTCTTCAATGCTGTCCGCCATGCGCTCGCGCTGGATATCGTCGGGCACACTTTCGATCCGCACTCTCAAAGCCGCCAGAGGCGTCTTGAGATCATGACCAATCGCGCCGAGCATCACGTCTTTCTCGTCGAGCAAGGCGGCAATCCGCGCCTCCATCGCGTTATGCGCCGCGATCAGCCGCCGCATGTCGCCGGGTCCGCGTTCTTCCAGTTTCACCGCTTGATCGGGCTGGCGCGAAAAGTCACCGACCCGCGCTGTAAGTGCCGCCAATGGCCGGGTGATCCGCCGCAGAACGAAATAGAGCAGCGCAAACAGAATGGCGAAGATGACGGCAGTTTGTAGGAGGATCGTACCAATCGCATTGCGCGGTGCGCGCGGCTCTGGGACGCGGGCAATCAGCCATCCGGCCTCATCGGCGCGCTGGATGGCGGCAACCAATATCGGTCGTTCCTCCCATCCCGGTGAGCGCAGGCGAGGCCGATCCTGCATACGCTCTTTTACAAACGGATCATCACCCGCGATCCGCCGCGCGATGATGATATATCCGGCCTCCACATCTTGCTGGGTCAAGACCTCGCGCAGCGCGCTTTCATAATCGGGCAGTCGCGGTTCTTGGGCACCAATTGGAAGCTTTTCGGTGTATTCAATGCCCAGCCTGAATGGCCGCGCAAAGGGACGGCCTCCAGGTCTGCCTTCGCCGTCAGCGCGGCGGTCCCTGATCGGCAATCCGCGTGCGATCCGGTCTGCTCTGCGAGCTTCGCGGCGTGCTGCTCGGCGCGCTTCTCTTCCCGCCAGATCTGATCGTCCGCTTTCCGCTACCAGCTGAAACGCCAGCGCACTGACCAGGCCGGTTTCGCGGCGCTGCTCCGCCGCGCGGTACAGCAAGGCGGCGGATATCGCCTGTCCAGCCATCAGGCCAATCGCCAGCACAAGCATCACCTGGCCCAGCAGGCTTTGAGGCAGCAGGTGCTTCATGCGGGCGCATCGGGTGCAAAGCGGGTGACCTGAGCGGCAAAGCGGTATCCTCCACCGCGCACCGTCAGGATCAATTGTGGATCGCGGCTGTCGACCTCGATCTTGCGGCGCAGGCGGCTGACCTGATTATCAACCGCTCGGTCAAATAAATGTGCCTCGCGCCCTTGAACCATGTCGAGCAATTGATCGCGGTCCAGCACACTGCGTGGATGATCGAGCAGAGCGCGCAGCAGCCGAAATTCAGCGGTTGAAATGGGCACGGTGATGCCTTCTGGATCGGTCAGCTTGCGCTTTAGGGGGTCAAGCGACCAACCTTCGAAGCCATAATGGAGATCCTGAGCATCCAAAGGTGCGGCCGGGCCCCGCTGAGCGCGGCGCAGGACAGAGCGGATGCGCGCGACTAGCTCCCGCGGTTCGAATGGTTTCACGACATAGTCATCCGCGCCCAGCTCCAGGCCAACGATCCGGTCGGTCGGCTCCCCGCGCGCGGTCAGCAGGATGACGGGCAATTGCTGGGTTTCGACCATATGGCGGCACAGCGAAAGGCCGTCTTCGCCCGGCATCATGATGTCGAGCAGAACGATGTCGGGCTTGGCCTTGAGCAGCTCCGTGCGCGCGGCAGCGGCGCTTTGCGCTTCGGTGACAGTAAAGCCCTGACCCGTCAGATATTCGGCCAGCGGTTCGCGCAGGGTCGCCTCGTCATCGACGAGCAGGATCGAGGTGTGGGCCGGATCGGTCATAGTCTATGCCATGCGGGAATGGCGCGTGCCGACCCGCTGCGCAACTCGTAAGTGAGCGGCGAGCGGGCCGGGCCTTGTGCTTTGCGCCAATTCGCGGCGCTATCAGCGTGCTCCGCGACGTTCCTGACGCTGAGCGCGGCGGGCTTCGCGGGCAGCCTTGCGTTCTTCGGCGGTTATTGTGCCGGAGCCATCGGCGTCTATCCGGGTAAACCTGGCCTCAATCGCGGCATCAAATTCTGCGCGGCTAACCGCTTGGTCGTTATTGGTGTCGGCTCGGCGCATCATCCGCATCATGCGGTCTCCGCCTCGGCGTCCACCGCGCGCGGCTCTATCGCCTCCGTGCCGCTCACCGCGCCGTGCTTTGCGCGTCTCCTTGGCAGCGGCCATTTCAGCTTGGCTTACGCCGCCGCTGTTGTCGCTATCGAGTCTTGCAAAGCGTTTTTCAGCCCGCTTGGCTCGGCGTTCTTCGCGTTTCGCGTTGCGGGCCTCGCGCGCTGCGGCCATTTCGGCTTTGGACAGCTCGCCATCATTGTTGGTGTCGGCGGCGGCAAAGCGCTCTGCGCGTTTGGTTGTGCGATCTTCTGCGTTCAAAACGCCATCAGAATTGGCGTCCAACCTGGCGAAACGCTCAGCGCTCTTCGCCTTCATTTCCTGCAATGAGACGACACCGTCGCCGTTTGCGTCTGCTTTGCCTTTGCCGCCGTGATGGTCGGCCATAGCAGCGCCTGCGCCGCCAATACCAACTGCCAGTGCCGCAGCGGACAATGTGAGGGTGATCTTTTTCATGCGTATTGCTCCTCGTTGAAGGTCTATCAGAAGAGCCGCGGCGGCGCACTGGCTTGGCTCTTCGCAGGGAGGAAGCGAAGGCCCGCTATTAGCCAGTCCTTGGGGAAGGTTTGGCTTTTTACGCAGGGGTATGTCGCTCTATGCGTCCACCGCGGCTCATAAGACCCCTTCTAAGCCGTGCATGTCGCAGGATTATCTCGGATCGCCGCCAAATTGTCGCGCTTTGTATCAGTCACACGTGACTGTTCATCTCGCCGACAGTCTGCGGCTATGGCGCAAGCTCAACGAGTGCGGTGCTCAGTTCCCTCTCCGGCGGTGATGAAGATCGCGGTCGCTTCGCTGGTCACGTCTGCAGTGTGCCAGACGCCCGGCGGATTGATCGCATATTCACCGGCAATAAGCGGCACTTTTGCTATCTTCCCATCGGGAAACTCTTGGGTCAGCACCATCTCCCCAGTGGTGCAAATCACCACTTCGCTGCCCCTTGGATGCATTTCCCACACGTCCCAGCTTTCAGTAAAGCTGTGCTGCGAGACGAGCCGTCCTTCCGGACCGTCCTTGCCATGCCGCGCGCCATAATCGGCATACCATTCCATGCCAGAAAAGGGTGGCTGTGGATGTGAGCTTGCGCCCAACCCCAGATGGATAAAGCTATCGCTCAATTTGCGCGCGGTCATGATGGGTTCCTCCGGCTGAATTTAGCCGCCTTGGGTCATGCAAAAGACGTTGAGCTTATTGCCGTCAGGATCGCGGAAATAGCCCGCGTAAAAGCCATCATCGCCGCGCGGCCCCGGAGCGCCTTCGTCGCTGCCGCCCTTCGCCATTGCCACATCATAGACAGCCTGCACTTTTTCCGGGCTATCAACCTGCAATGCGACCATCGTACCATTGCCTGCGGTCGCTTCTTGCTCGTCAAATGGCTTGGTCGCGGCAACGCCCGGTGCGCCGCCCATCGAGCCCCAGGCGATGAATGTCTCAAATTCCATCATGCGGCCAACGCCAAATTGCTCTGCAATGGCGTCGTAAAACTCCGCTGCGCGCGGCAGATCATTGGTGCCCAGGGTTACATAGCCGATCATGATTGTTCCTCCTCAAAATGCGCGCATCGGCCCAGCACCAATACGACTCGATGAATGGAACATTACAGGAACAAAGAGAGGATCGCAAGCGCTCTAGATTAACGTTTGCATACCGCCGGTTAGAGCGGTGCGCATTCCCGCTCCAGCCACGCAAGGTCTTCGCCATCCAGCTGCGGGGCAAGCAAAGCGCGCACTTGATCGTGATAGCCGTCGACCCAGGCAATCTCACTTTGTGTCAGCAGCGCCTTGTCGATCAGCTTGCGATCCAGCGGCACGAAAGTAAGCGTTTCAAACCCCAGATAGGTGCCCTCCGCCTGCTCAATCTGGCGTTCCTCGACCAGCACCAGGTTCTCGATCCGAATGCCAAAGGCGTCGGGCTTGTAATAGCCCGGCTCGTTGGAGAGGAACATGCCGGCATGCAGTTCGTGCCCTGTCCCAGCCTGCCCGCCCGACGGCTTCGCAATGCGCTGAGGCCCTTCGTGCACGGCGAGGAAGCTGCCGACACCATGGCCGGTGCCGTGGGCGTAATCGACGCCTGCCTCCCACAGATATTGCCGCGCGAGCGCATCCAATTGCCCGCCGCTGGTGCCCTGTGGGAATACAGCTTTAGCGATCTGGATATGCCCTTTAAGAACGCGCGTGTTGCGGTCGCGCATTTCCTGGCTTGGTTCTGCGCTGCCATCGGCTGTTCCGATCCACACCGTGCGGGTGATATCGGTCGTGCCGTCGGAATATTGCCCGCCGGAATCGACCAGATAAATGCTGCCGGGCGGTATGGCGATATTGCTGTCTTCATCGACCTTGTAATGCGGCAGCGCGGCATGACCAGCGGCGGCTGAGATGGTGTCGAAGGAAAGATCGCGCAAACCCTCATGCTCGCGGCGAAATTCTTCCAGCTTCGCTGCCGCAGCCAGCTCGTCCACCTCGCCGCTTGGCGCGGTCACCTCCAGCCAGCGCAGGAAGCGGGCAACCGCCGCCCCGTCACGCGCCTGCGCGTCGCGGTGGCCCTGCTGCTCGACCGGGTTCTTGATCGCTTTGGCTAGGATCGTCGGGTCGGCTTTCAGCGCCACTTTCGCGCCTGCTTTGGTCAGGGTTTGGGCAATGGCCGCCACGCCGAAATTGGGATCAACGCTCACGCTCTTGCCGTCCATTTCACTCAGCGCTGCGCTGAATTCATCGCGCGCGCGGATCGTGACCGCATTGCCCAGATGCTGGACCAGCTCCGGAGTGACTTTTTCAGGCGCAATAAACAACTCCGCGTGGCCATCAGCATGAGCGATCAGATAGGACAATGCCACCGGCGTATGGGTCACATCCTGTCCGCGAATATTGAGCAACCAAGCGATCGAATCTAGTGCCGATACCACCAGCGCATTATGGCCATTCTCTTTCAGCCAATCGGCGATTTGCGCGCGCTTTTCCGCCGAATTGGCGCCCGCATGGGTATCCTCGTGAACAATCGCGGGGGCAAGTGAAGGCTCCGGCTGATCCTGCCACACGGCATCAATCGGATTGCTGCTGGTCGCGACGAGTTCCAGCCCGCTGTCTTTGAGCTGCGCGCCGGCCTGCTTCGCCCAGCCTGCCGTATGCAGCCATGCGTCATAGCCGATCTTCGCGCCCTGCTCAGCGTTACTGGCCAGCCATGCGGTGAAGTTGTCACCCGGAATGCTGCGATATTCGTAGAGCGCGCCGTCGACCTGATCGCGGACTTGCACCGTATAGCGCCCATCCACGAACATTGCGGCATGATCCAGAGTGACGACCGCAAAACCGGCCGATCCGCCAAACCCGGTGAGCCAGGCAAGCCTCTGAGCATAGTCGCCAACATATTCGCTCATATGCTCATCGGAAATGGGTACGACAAAGCCAGCGAGATCGCGGCGCTTCAATTCCTCGCGTAGGGCAGACAGGCGGGCTTCATGGGTTTGCATCAGCATTTGGTCGTTTCCTAACAGGGCATGCGCTTGCGACGCGCAATCGATCGGCTATGACAATAGCATAGTTTGCAGCGCGCGGTGTTTAAAGCGCTGCGATAATTTGGCAAAGGATCGGCTCAATCCATGGCAAGCATGCGTATGCCCTCGCTTTCGAGCGTGTCAGCCTGCGGGCTCACGCTGGCAATCGCGCTGGCTGCTCTGCCGATCCAATCCGCTCAGGCCCAATCTGCCCAGGCAACCACCCAAGAGGACCAATCCAACGTGACCAGTGAAACGGGCCAGCCGGCCCCCACCTCTCCGCCGATTGCGGAAAAGCGCGAACACACATTCACCCATCACGGGATCACGGTTTCTGATCCCTACCACTGGCTCAAAGATCAATCCTATCCGGTGATCGATGATGAAGATGTGCTGGATTATGTGAAGGCGGAAAACGCTTGGTTTGAGGCAAACATGGGATCGCAGGCGGGCCTGACCGAGGTGCTCTTCACCGAAATGCGTGCGCGCATCAAGGAAGACGACAGCACGGTTCCGCAAAAGGATGGCGATTATCGCTATTGGTCAGAGTTTGAAGAGGGCGCGCAATACCGCAAGCATTACCGCAAAGCGGTGGCTGATGTGGACGCAGCTAAGCCGCAGCTAATTCTGGACGAGAATGTGCTGGCCGAGGGTCTTGAATATTTCCGCCTTGGTGCGGCCTCGATCAGCCAGAATGGCCGATACTTGGCCTATTCCACCGACACCAGCGGAGCAGAACGCTACACCGGGCGGATCAAGGATTTGCAGACCGGCGAATTGCTAGATGACGAAATCCCCAACCTGCGCAGCGGCCTGACCTGGGTCGCGAATGACACTGCGCTGGTTTACGGCCCATCGAGCGAGAATTGGCGCACGCTTGAGGCGAAATTGCACGTCATCGGAACGCCATCGGAAGAGGACGTTGTGCTCTACAAGGAAGCCGATGAGAGCTTCTCTGTCGGCACCGGCCTGACCGCCCAGGAAGACTGGCTGGTGATTGCCAGCGGCGACAATGAAACCAGCGAAGTGCGCCTCGTGCGTGCGGACAATCCGACCGGCGAGCAGATCCTCGTGAAGGCGCGGCAAAAGGGCGTCGAATATTCGGTCGACGTGCGCGATGACGAGCTGTTCATCTGGACCAATGATGAGCACATCAATTTCCGTCTGGCCAAGGCGAGCATTGATGCGCCGGGCAATTGGGAAACGGTGATTGCGGGCTCCAACAAGTTCTATCTCACTGATTTTGAGCTGTTTAAGGACTTCTTCGTGACCGAGGGGCGTTTGAACGGCCTCGATCAGATCCAGCTGCGGCAATATGACGCGCCGACGGTGGTCAAGCCAATCGCCTTTCCCGAGGCAAGTTATTCAGCGGGGCTGTCCAACAATCCCGAGTATGACGTGTCGACCCTGCGCCTGTCATACGAGAGCATGATCACACCGGATTCGGTCTATGACTATGACGTGGCGAGCGCTGACCTCACACTGTTGAAGCAGCAAGAAATCCCGAGCGGCTATGACGCCAGCCTTTACGCAACAGAGCGGCTGGAGGTTGAGGCCCGCGATGGCACAATGGTGCCGGTCAGCATCGTCTACCGCAAAGACCGCAAGGATCTGCTCTCGACGCGAGGCGTAGAAGGCCCCGGCCCGCTCCACCTCTATGCCTACGGTGCCTATGGCTATGCCGTGCCGCCGGGCTTTTCGACCACGCGCCTCAGCCTGGTTGATCGCGGCTTTGCCTATGCCATCGCCCATATCAGGGGCGGCGATGACCTGGGGCGGCGCTGGTACCTTCAGGGCAAACTGAATGAGCGCACCAACACCTTCAACGATTTCGTCGATGTGGGCCGCGGCCTGATTGCCAAGGGCTACACCGCAGAGGGTAAAGTTACCGCCAGCGGCGGCTCGGCAGGCGGCGAATTGATGGGCGCGATCATCAATCAAGACCCGGCGCAATATGGCGCAATTGTCAGCCACGTGCCGTTTGTCGATGTGCTGAGCACTATGTTGGATGAAAGCCTGCCGCTGACGCCGGGCGAATGGCAGGAATGGGGCAACCCAATCGAGAGCAAGCAGGCCTTTGCCTATATCCTCAGCTACTCGCCCTATGATCAGGTGAAGGCTCAGGATTACCCGCCGATGCTGGTGACAGCGGGCCTCAATGATCCGCGCGTGACCTATTGGGAACCGGCCAAATGGGTTGCCAAGCTGCGCGACACGAAGACCGATGACAATATCCTGCTGATGAAGACCAATATGGGCGCGGGGCATGGCGGCCAATCGGGCCGGTGGAATTCCTTGCGCGAAACGGCAGAGGAGTTTGCCTTCATCCTGTGGCAGATGGGGATGACGGAAGGAGAGTGAGCTTCGTGACGATCCGCAATATCGTGTTTGATGTCGGGAATGTGATCGTTCCGTGGGACCCGCTCGGTATTGAGCAGCGGGCGCTCGGATCGGAACGGGTTTGTTTGGATAGATATGTCTCGCCATTACGCGGCAACCCGCTTTGGCTTGCGATTAATCGCGGCGAGATAAGCCTAGCTGAGGCGAAGGATCGCTATGTCTCCGACTATGAATTCAATCCGAGTGACATTGATAAACTCTACGATCAGTTGATGGCCAGTTTTCCGCTTAAGACCGACACCTTAGAATTAATGCATGATCTCCGTGCGGCGGGCTATCGCCTGTTTGCGATAACCGACAACGTCCATGAAATTGTGGCACACTTGAAGGAGACTCTCGAATTTTGGTCCTTGTTCGAAGTTGCGGCCGTCTCTGCCGAGTTGGGCATACTCAAGCCAGACCCACGGATCTATCGCTGGCTCCTCGATACGGCGGGAATTGATGCCGCTGAGAGTGTATTTCTTGATGACGTAAAAGCCAATGTCGATGGCGCCGAGGCGGTCGGCATGGAGGCAAGATTATTCTCTGATGCGGCGCAGGCTCGCCATGACTTGGGCACGCTCGGCGTTGGCGTGGCAGCAGCGTGAACCGTCCCTTTGCCCGCACCTTCACTGCTGAGCCGCAGCATATTGACGAGCTTGGCCATGTGAACAATTCGGTCTGGGTCCAGTGGATCCAGGACCTTGCGACCGCGCATTGGGAGGCGGCGGCTGATCCCACTCATGTTGAGGCGTTCTTCTGGGTCGTGATCCGGCACGAGATTGATTATCGCGGCAATATTGCCAGCGGCGAGACGTGCGAGGGTACCACCTGGATACCCGACCCGCCCAAGGGCGCGAAGTCAGACCGCCTTGTCGAGTTTCGCGATGCCAGCGGCAAAGTGATCGTCGCGGCCCGCACCACATGGGCGATGCTGGAACGCGCGAGCCAGCGCCTGGCCCGCGTACGCCCCGCAGTCATTGCTCCATTTCAAATTAGTGAGAATTCATGACCAACCTGCTTTTTGAACCTTTGACGCTGCCGAATGGCACGATCCTGACCAACCGCATTTGCAAGGCGGCGATGGAGGAGAACCTTGCGGTCCAGCCTGGCCAATTGCCGGGCGAGAAGCTGTTCAGCCTCTATCAGCAATGGGCGGATGGCGGCGCAGGTTTGATCCTGTCGGGTAATGTCATGGTTGACCCATCCGCGTTGACCGGGCCGGGCGGCGTTGTCCTGCAAAAGGGCACTGATCTTGCCCCGTTCAAACAATGGGCGACACAGGCCAAATCAGGCGGCGGTCAATTCTGGCTCCAGATCAGCCATCCGGGGCGTCAGCTTTATAAGAACATGGGAGAAACCGCTGTCTCGCCATCGGGTGTGGAGCTTAACCTGGGCAAATTCTCTTCTCTATTTGCGCCGGTTCGCGCGCTCGAAACGGATGAGATAGCTGCGATCATCACCCGCTTTGCTGACACAGCGGAGCTGGCTGAGGCGGCTGGGATTGACGGGGTTCAGATCCACGGTGCGCATGGTTATTTGGTCAGCCAGTTCCTCTCTCCGCTGACCAATCAGCGCAGCGATGAGTGGGGAGGCAGTCTGGAAAACCGGGCGCGCTTTCTGCTCGCAATCGTCGATGCTGTCCGCGCGCGGGTGAGCAAAGGCTTTGGCGTCGGAATTAAGCTCAATTCCGCTGATTTTCAGCGTGGCGGTTTTGAATTTGAAGACGCTCGCCAAGTGGTCCAATGGCTCAAAGGGCGCGGGATCGACTTTGTGGAGCTGTCCGGCGGATCCTATGAAAGCCCGGCGATGCAGGGCAATCCACAAGAAGAAGCGCCCAGCACTTCAACCGAGAAGCGCGAAGCCTATTTCGTCGATTTTGCCCGCGATATTGCCAAGGTTGCGGAGATGCCGATCATGGTGACGGGCGGGATTACAAAGCTGGACGTGGCAGAGGCAGCGCTCACGCAGGACGAGAACGGCTTCGGTGTCGAGTTGCTCGGCATTGCCCGCGCGCTGGCTGCTGATCCAGCTTTGCCTAAACATTGGCAAACTAAACAGAATTCGGATGTGAAATTGCCAGAGGCCAATTGGTCGAACGATACGCTGAAAGCGCTGGCAACAATGGCCCTGACCAAGGCGCAATTGGAAAGTATGGCCAAGGGAAATCCGGCGGGGAATGGCGGCTGGCCCATTCGGGCATTGCTGGCCGATCAATGGCGCGCGGCGCAGCGGGCAAAGCGATATCGCGCTTGGCGAGCGTCGACGGCTGCTGGTTAGGCAGCGGTTTTTTCTGCGCTTCTCTTGGGTGAGCCTGCAAACAGGGTCAGACGCTCATAATTCATGCGGTTGCGGCCAGCGGCCTTCGCTTCGTACAGCAGCATGTCGGCGCGGGCGTACATGTCATCAAAGGTCATCATGGTCGTGTCATGGCGCGGCAATTCGATCAGCCCCATGCTGGCGGTGACTGGCATATCCAGCCCCTCAACCTGATGCATAATTCGCACCGGGATCGCTTCACGAAAAGCCTCCGCGCGCTGGCGCGTGTTCTTGCCGCGTAGCAGGATCACAAATTCCTCGCCGCCCAGGCGCACCGCAATCGAATCGCGGTTCTCGCCGCCGCGAATTGCATCCGCGCAGGCTGTTAGAGCAGCATCGCCAGCCTGGTGGCCAAACCTGTCATTGACTAGTTTGAAGCGGTCGAGATCAAGCAAAGCGAATGTGTCAAACCCTTGCTCGCGCAGATCATCGAAGCGCGTTTCCACCGCGCGGCGATTGAGCAGACCGGTGAGCGGATCATGTTCTGACAAATGTGTGAGCTCGCGCGCATCGCGCAGGGCCCGGTCACGCTCGCGGCGGATCTGTAGGAAACGGTCCGCCACACCCAAAGCTGTGCCAATGCCCTCTGACAGAATGCCGATATAGAAAATTGGCAGCGCGTCTTGTTGCACACCGAGTGGGAAGACATGGGTCACAATCTGGATGAAGGTCGCCAAGAACATGGGCGCCCAACCGAACACCTGGAACTTCACCGAACGACTGCCCCGGCGCCAGGCATCAACCAATGCCATGACCAGCACGATGACCGGTACGGCCATGCTGAATGAATGGAAATTACCACCAAGGGGGCGAAGCACATCCAAGGATGCCGCATGGATGATGCTGACCGCGACGGTCCAAACCGCTGCATAAGGAATGATGCGATGGAGCTTGGCCGAGATCTTGCCCGGTTCAATGAAACTGCGGGTGAACATCAGCGCGACCGCCACACCCAACCCCATGCTCATGATCAGGCCGATGCGCAAAACCTCGGCGCTCATGGGCATCAGCAGGCCAAACAGATTGGCCCGCGTCGCGATCATGATGGCAAACACAACTGAAAGAGCAATGTGCCAAGCGAGGAAGGACTGGCGCAGCACCATCAAAAATGCCCCGTCGAGCGCGATCGGGATCAGCAGCACGCCGATCAAGGCGGCCAATGCCAGCAAAGCAGCAACGTCGCCTTCACTGAGGCCAGGAGCTTCTTCGATCAGCTTGGCCCGGGTGAGGGTTGGGCCGTGACCATTGCCTGTGAAAGCGGCCAGCACTTGGCGCGGCGGCGCGGCGCTGCCCGGCAGGTCCGTGTAAATGTACGGAGAGCCGATCACGCTGTGCATATCGGCGAGCGTTTTCGTCTCATATGTCCAGCGACCGTTGACGTCTTGCACCGCCAGATCGAGCTGATCGAAATGGCCGAGCCGTGTGTAGAGCACTTTGGGTGCGGTCTCGCCCTCAGCGATATCGAACCGCAAAGTCCAATCCCCGCCAGCGGGCTCATTGGTTAAGGGTTTGCAATTCCAGTTCTGCTCGGTGTTGGCCGCCGCGTTAACTTTTGGAGTTTGACCCGATGCGTCCACCAACACACCTGAGACAATGCACGGCGCACGCGTTTCTGCCGCTGCAGCGGGCGACATGCCCAGTGCGGCCGTCAGCGCGAAAATCAGCGCCAAAAGAAGATCGTTAATACCCACCCGTGTCACGAGATGTTAACTACGGTAAAACTCCTTAGAGCAGGTTAAAATCTTGTAAGAAAATCCGACGTTTTTCGCGCTGTGACAAATGCTTCCAAGTATTCGCTCTGAGGCTCTTGGTCAGGCACCGCGGGTCGTTTGGCGCCGGTCAGCCTTGCGGCACCGCTGCAATGTTTGGCCTGTTGAAAAGTTATGGCAGTGATTGTCACTAATCCGTCGCATACCGGTCATAGAGGCGTCTCGAATCTGCAAAGGTTGGGGAATCCAATGACACGTAAAACTTCACTTATTGCACTCGCTGGGGCCATGGTGGTTTCCACCCCTGCCAGCGCTCAAGACGGCGGCGATCTGCGCGAAGAAATGGCGCAAATGCGCGCGCAAATGGCCGCAATGGCGGCCAGAATTGATCAGCTCGAAGGTGAGCTGGAAGAGGTCGAAGCGGAGGCCGTGGCGGCGAAAGCCGAGGCTAAGTCTGCTGGAACGGCGATCGCGGCTGTTCAGGAAACTCAGCAAGAAGACGATGGAACCACCATTGCCTTTAAAGGGGCGCCAGAGATCAAAGGCAAAGGCGGTTGGAGCTTCAAGCCACGCGGGCGCTTGCAATATGATGCGGGCTTTGTGAACGCGCCAGACGGCGCCACCGGCAATGAAGGCTTTGGCAGCGAAGCGCGCCGAGCGCGTTTGGGTGTGTCGGGTTCAATTCCCGGAGGCTTTGGCTACAAAGTGGAGGTTGATTTTGCCGGAAGCGATCTAACCGTCACCGATGCGATTATCACGTATAAGGATGACGGTCTTAAGATCAGTGCTGGCCATTTTAACACCTTCCAAGGTTTGGAAGAACTCACCAGCAGCGTCCACACAACTTTTCTAGAACGTGCTGCTTTTACCGATGCGTTTGGTTTTGAGCGCCGCGTCGGGATTGGCGCGGAATACAACGCGGGTGATGTCTTGCTGCAAGGCGGGGTGTTCACCGACAATATGGATGATCTCTCCAATCAAAATTGGAGCGTGGATGGCCGGGCGGTGTTCATGCCCAAGGTTGGCGATACACAGCTGCACTTTGGCGGCTCGCTGCATTACAACAGTCTCGAAGACGGCAGCACGGTTCGTTATCGCCAACGGCCACTGGTCCACTTCACCTCTGACCGGTTCATAAGCACTGGTAATTTTGCGGCGGAAAGTGAGCTGGGCGTTGGGTTAGAGGCTGCGGTACTTGCTGGGCGTTTTCATGCACAGGCCGAAACTTTCTGGCAAACTGTGGACACCCCGCTGGCGGCCTCCGATCCGACATTTTTCGGCGGTTATACGAGCGTTGGTTACTACCTGACCAAAGGGGATACACGCGGGTACAAGAGTGGGGTCTTTGGCCGCTCTAAGCCAGCGAATCCGGTTGGTGAAGGCGGCTTTGGATCGCTTCAGCTAAACCTCCGCTATGACTACTTAGACCTTAATGATGGGCCGATCCTGGGTGGTCAGCAAAACGGCTATTTCGTCTCACTGGCTTGGAAGCCAACCGATTACACCATGCTGCTCGCAAATTACGGTCGCCTGCAGTACAATGATGCGGTCTTGCCAACGGCCACGGGTGACACGTCTTACGGTGTGGATTCCTTTGGCATTCGCGCTCAGATCGTCTTCTAATTACGCGGCGGCGGCATGGCGGGGTACGCTCTGCGTTTCGCCTGCTGCTGTCATAAGCATGTCACAAAGTCCGCATAGCGCGCCCATGAATTCTTCTATCAAGGACCATCCTGATGAAACTCACTAAAACAATTGCAATCTCTCTTATGGCTTCGGTCGCAGTCGCTGGTTGCAGCGAAGGCGCTGGTGGTGGCGGTGCCCGCGATTCGATCCGCGCTGTTGGCTCGTCGACGGTCTATCCATTTGCCAAGCAAGTGGCAGAGAGTTTCGCTCGCTCGAACCCTGACTACAAATCACCATTGATCGAATCCACCGGTTCTGGCGGCGGCATTAAGCTGTTCTGCGGCGGTGAAGGCGCCGACACACCCGACATGGTCAACGCATCACGCCGTATGAAGGTTAGTGAATTTGAGACCTGCGCATCGAACGGTGTTAATGACATCATCGAATTGCAAGTTGGCCTCGATGGGATTGCGTTTGCCGCTGCGCAAGACGGCATCACGCTGAACCTCACACCAAGGATCGTTTACGAAGCGCTGGCAAAAAGCCCATATGGCGGCGAGCAAACAGCCAAGACCTGGGCTGATGTTGATCCATCGCTGCCTGCTGAGCCGATCCTGGTTTACGGCCCGCCATCAACCTCTGGCACGCGCGACGCGCTGAAAGAATTGGTGCTTGAGGCTGGCTGTGACAGCAATCCAGAAATGGAAGCACTGAAAGCGGAAGATAAAGACAAACATCAGCAGGTTTGCACCGAAGTGCGCAGCGACGGTGCCTATGTTGACCAGAGCGAGCAGGACAATCTGATCGTTCAAAAGATCGAAAATGATCCCGGTGCGGTCGGCGTGTTCGGCTTCTCTTACCTCGAAGAGAACGCCGACAAGGTCAAAGGCCTGCCGATGAACGAAGTCGATCCGACATACGACAACATCGCCAGCTTTGCTTATCCTGGCGCGCGTCCGCTCTATGTCTATGTGAAGAAAAACCACATGAGCGCGATCCCAGGCCTCGACCTGTACCTGGCTGAATGGGTGAAGAACTGGAAGGCTGACGGCCCGCTCGCCAAGATCGGCCTGGTCGCATCGCCAGCCGACGTGATGGCGGCGAACGAAGCGCGGGTGACCGACCTTCTGACACTGACCAAGGCTGAGCTGGAAGCGCCAGCGGCTGAGTAATCAGCGATAGAATTTGCGTGAGGGCGCGGTCTGGCTTGATGCTGGGCCGCGCCTTTGCTTTTGGCGGTTCTACAGCGCCGCTCAGATGGACCGCAGTCGCCCTTTGTAATGGACCAGATCGCCGATCAGCGGCAGGGCCATGGCCACATCGAAAATGAAGTCTTCGCCATCCTGGGTCTCGCTGGCCTTTACGCGCGGCGCGAGCATCATCGGCATGGGAATGCCAAAGGCCGTCCAGCGCGTGATCTGCATCTCCAATCCTTGTTCGCTGACAGGCAGATCGAAAGTGAAACGCAATGGGCCAAAGCGTTCGGTCAAATGGCCGTCCACCTCTGCCAGAACGCTGTGAAACCGGCGTCCACTGAAATCGCGGATCCATTTTTCGCGGCCATGATCCTCGCGAAATTCAAGGTGCAGCTGGTGTTCTCCCGCCTCTGGAAAGCGGATGATGGCGGAAATCAGCCGGGCGACAATGTTCGTCCCGCGAGTGACCGTGGCACTTCCCTGCGCTCCGGCGTCTCCGCAGAGCAGATGTAAGTCTCGCACGGCTTTGGGCAGGCGCTCGAAGCTATCGCCGAGCACTCTTTTGTAGAGCGGAATGTACGGGACCGCGCTAGTGCTCGTCTCCAGGTCAAGCTCGCTGAACAGCGGCTCAAACTGAGCAAGCGTCAGCTCTTCATGGGCCGCTCTTGCACCAGCGGTCACCTTTGCACCTGCCAATGCGTTGGCTAGCAATTGCGCGGCGAAGAGCGGGATCTCCGGGCCGTTTCCATCCTTGGCGATCAGATGCCATGCGCGTTTCTCAAACCCGTCGGAGCCTTTTACGCACGCGCGCACCGTCATAAAGCTGTTGCCGTCGGAAAATGGCTGGGTGAGTTTTTGCAGCGGCAGCAATAGCCTGCGCAATCCAATCAAAGAACGCAGCCAGCCCCAGCGCACCGTCCAACTGAGCAGCCACATGGCAACCACCTGAAAGCCGAACTCAGGCCCGGCGCTGAACCGGGTCGCCGGCTTTCCGGGTAGAGAGGCGGGGACGAGGTCAAGATCGGGCACATCCGCCAGAGCCACCAACCGCGAGATACGCGTGCCGTCCTTAGTCTTCAGTCTTATTCGTTCCACCTGCTGCCAGCCATGCGAGGTTCCCCACCGCTGACCCTGCCAGATGCGCAGCTTCTGACCCACGTAAGACAGGATCGCCGATGCGACCGAAGTGCCCGCGCTGGCCTTGTCAGAGGCGCTGATCGCCATGTCGACCCGCGTCACCGCCTCGCAGTCTTGGGTGAGATCGCGCAGCACCGCGCCAGACAGCGCGGGAACGCTGGAGGCCCCTGAAATCACCGCCACGCCCGCGTCCCGTGCTCGCGCATCCATCGCGCTGATGTCGGTTACAAATGCGCGCGCATCGGCAAGGTCGAGATAATGCACCCCGAGTGCGCAGCAGGCCTCAGGCACCCTGTAATCGCTGTCTTGAAAGGGGCCGGCTGCATCGATGAGGAGAAAGGGGGTGTGAGCCTCCAAACATGGGGCAATGTCACCGCTGCGATCGAGCCGAATTCCTTTGGCGGACTGCAATGTGCTGGCCATTGCATCAGCTTTCTCGGCGCTTCTGCCAGCGATGATGAGGTGCCAACCGTCTACGTCCAATCGCCGCGCAAGCCGGGCCCCGAACCCGCCATAGCCGCCGATTATCAGCGCGCTCTTCACAGCATGCGGTCCCGCAAATGCTCCGGCGGCAGCCAGCAGGTGTCGCGCTTGCCAAAGATCTTATAGCGGTTGCGCGCGATCAGGCGGTAGACGGGGTCGCGCAGCGCGCGCGGGAATATGCGCAGCACTGTTACCGCCTTCCATGGCCATCCCAGCCCTTCGTAAATGGCGATCACTGCATCGCTATCGCGACGGGCTGTGTCCCCTTCAACCACGATGATCGTGTCGGGATCACTTGGGTCAATGCCGAAACGCCGAAACAGGTCGGCGCCAACATCGCTTTGCATGGAGGCGAGGCGAAAATGAGCCGCGTGGTCAAATTTTAGAACGAACCGCGCATTCGCCGAACACAGCACGCATTCGGCATCGAACAGGATGATCGCGTGGTTCCGCTCGCCCGTCTGCATGGTCTCATCGGGCATTGCCAATCGACCTACAGCGGGTTGCCATCCTGATCGCGGTAAATCTCGCGCCGACCGACATGGTTCGCTGGGCCGACCAGACCTTCGCCTTCCATCCGCTCGATCCATTTCGCTGCCGTGTTGTAGCCAACGCCCATTTGCCGTTGCAGCCAGGAGCCGCTGGCCTTTTGCGCTTCAAACACTGCCTGGCAGGCCTGGCGATACTTGCGCTCGGCCGGATCGTCGCTGGCGGTCATTTCGTCTTCAAAGGCAAATCCGCCGCCGTCTTCCGGCTCCTCGGTGACCGCATCGACATAGTCAGGCTTGCCCTGAGCGCGCCAGAAGTCAGCTACGGCCTCCACCTCTTCGTCCGATACGAACGGACCGTGGACCCGGATCATCGCGCCGGTGTTTGGCTTATACAGCATGTCGCCTTTGCCCAGCAGTTGCTCTGCGCCTTGCTCGCCCAGAATGGTGCGGCTGTCGATGCGGCTGGTGACCTTAAAGCTGATGCGGGTCGGCAAGTTGGCTTTGATCACGCCGGTGATAACGTCGACCGATGGGCGTTGGGTCGCCATGATCAGGTGGATACCGGCCGCGCGCGATTTCTGGCTCAGGCGCTGGATCAGAACCTCGATCTCTTTGCCGACGGTGACCATCAAGTCGGCTAGCTCGTCGACGATCAGCACGATCAGCGGCAATGGTTCATAATCGAGCTGCTCTTCTTCATACAGCTCTTCACCGGTTTCTGGATCAAATCCGGTCTGCACGCGGCGGCCCAGCGGCGTGCCCTTGGCCGCCGCCGCGCTTACCTTCTCGTTGAAATTGCCGATATTGCGCGAGTTGACCGAGGACATCATGCGGTAACGCCGTTCCATCTCCTCAACCGCCCATTTGAGCGCCCGCACGCTCTTGTGCGGCTCTGTCACCACGGGTGAGAGCAGGTGCGGAATGTCGTCGTAACTGGCCAATTCCAGCACCTTAGGATCGATCAGGATCATGCGGCATTCCGCCGGCGTGAAGCGGTAGAGCAGCGACAGCAGAATACAGTTGAGACCAACCGATTTACCAGAGCCGGTGGTGCCTGCGACGAGCAAATGCGGCATCGCTGCAAGATCGGCGATGATCGGCTCACCGGCGATGTCCTTGCCCAGAATCATCGGCAATGCGCCCTTGCTTTCGGCAAAGTCCGCGCAGGCAGCAAGCTCTTTCAGCATCACCATTTGCCGGTCTGCATTCGGCAGCTCAATGCCCATTACGGTCTTACCGGGGATCGGCGAGACGCGGGCTGAAATGGCCGACATGTTGCGCGCGATATCTTCGGCCAGGCCAACCACCCGGCTGGCCTTGATGCCCGGCGCAGGCTCCAGCTCGTACATGGTGACGACGGGGCCAGTGCGAACGGCGGTGATCTCGCCCTTCACGTTGAAATCGTCGAGCACGTTTTCCAGCAGGCGCGCATTGCGTTCCAGCGCCAGCTTGTCGAGCCTGGGCGCGAAGTCCTCTGGCGGCGGGGTGAGGAGATCTAGGCTGGGTAGATCATAGGTCGCGAACATATCGCGCTGCTTTGTTTTGGCCATGGCCGCGCGTTTTGGCGGGGCAGACGGATCGGTGATTTCCGGCGCGCGGCGCCGGGATGGCTCAATGACCGGCTCGGCCTTGTCCTTACCCTTGGCTTTGGCCTTTTTCGGCTCACTGGACAGCTTGGGTAGCGACAGGTCAGGCCCATTGGGCAGGCCCCCAAAGCCGGGCACGCGCGCGAGCAATTTGCCGCGTACAAAGTCTGGCAGCGTCAGCAGCGCCCGCCAATCAATCGCGAAGATACGCGTGAGCAGCGCGACACCGGCGGCGAGTGAAGCGAGCGCTAGACCCAGGATGACCCAGCCTTGTGCACCTTCGCCGAACCTTCCAGCCACTGCCTCGATGGCGGAGGCTCCAAGCAAGCCCGAAACGCCGCCCAATTGCGCGGGCAAAGTGCCGCCCGTCCCGTCAAAGGCGAGCGACAGCACAGTGGATAGCAGGACCATTGCGATCATCAGCAGGCCAGTGGGCAGCCACCAACGTGTGGTCTCTTCTTCATCGCCGTTTTCAACATCGAGCCACAATTTGCGCGCCGAGATATAGAGCAGCGGCAAGAGCAGGATCGCGGTCAGGCCAAATGCGAACAGAACCCGGTCGGCCGCCCATGCGCCCCACACACCCATCCAATTACTGACTTCGTTGGCCGCAGCGGCGGTTGAGGGGCTGGGATCGGTTTGGGTGTAGCTGGCGAGTGAGAGCGAGAGAAAGCCGAGCGTCCCGATCAGCGCGGCCGCGCCTGTCATCTGCGCAAAGCGGCGCATCGACCGGCGGAAAGCTGCCCGCCAGTCTGGATTGGCGTTTCTGGTGTTGATTGCCCGTGTCGCCATGTTCTCGCGTCCTTTGAATTGGTCACCCAAGAATCGCAGAGCGAGGACTCGGGGTCAAGCCAAGAGCGATAGTACGGTGAAACTGGCTGGTTTAGATACACGCACTGCACCCTTTCACTCGGATGTTTTCCGAAGCTGATCCGGGTGGAAGGGTGGAGGGTACGGGCGGTAACGGTCCTCTTACAGATAGCTCAGGAAAGCCCGTCGATCGCGGCCCAGCGCACAGAATGATTGCGGCACGCTAGCCGCTTTGCGCGCTGAGCATTCATCCCTCCCAATGCGATGACAGGCGCATGGGAATATTGGCTAAGGCTCTGAAAACGAGTGGTTCCAAGCACTTTGCCGCTGGGATGAGAGCGGGTTGGGAACACCGGTGAGAGTAGCACAGCATTCGCGCCAAAACGGTTCGCAAGGCCAATTTCATTGAGGTTATGCGCGGTGGCGAGATGCAGCATGTCTGAGCGGCGCGGGGTCAAAGACCGGGCCGGGCCGTAAATGCCATCTGCGCCCCATTCCCGCGCGTTCAGCGCGCTATCGGCTAAAATGACCACATGTCCGCGCGCCTTGGCAACCTTGCGCAGCGTGCGAAATCGCTCCCACCGGGCCGGGTCGCCTAAATGATAATGGCGATAGATAAACCCGCTGCCGCGCGGCAATGCGCGCAGGGCCTGCTCCAGCCCAGTATCATTGCGCGCATCAGAGATGAGCCACAAATTGGGCAAGCCGGCAGCGATGGTCTGGTGTGACGCCATGGCTCCGCTATAGCGCGGGCAAAGGACAAGACGATATGGAAATAGCTCAGACACCGCTTGGCGAAGTGCAGGCCAAAATTGGCAAGATGTGCAAGATTGCGCGGCGTGAAGCCAAGGATGTCACCCTGATCGCAGTCAGCAAAACCCATCCGGCAGAGCGGATTGTGCCGCTGCTGGAGGAGGGGCAGCGTGTGTTTGGCGAAAACCGCGTGCAAGAGGCGCAGGATAAATGGCCCGCATTGCGCGCGCAATATCCCGATGTGGAGCTGCATCTGATCGGGCAATTGCAGTCCAACAAGGCGGAGGATGCGGTGGAGCTGTTCGACTGTATCCATGGGCTTGATCGGGCAAGCCTGCTGAAAGCTCTGGCCAAGGCGATGGACAAGACGGGCAGAAAGGTGCCGTGTTTTATCCAGGTCAATATTGGCGCGGAAGAGCAAAAGGGCGGCTGCGCCATTGCCGATGTACCGGATTTGCTCGCCAAGGCGCGCGAGGCGGGCATTCCGGTCGCGGGCCTGATGTGCTTGCCGCCTGCCGGCATCGAGCCTGCGCCGTTTTTCGCGCTGCTCCATAAGATTGCGCAGGACAATGGCCTTGCGGGCCTCTCCATGGGGATGAGTGGCGATTATGAGACGGCGGTCCAGCTGGGCGCGACGCATGTGCGGGTAGGCACCGCCCTGTTCGGTGCGCGTGGGGGCTAAGGCTCGATGAGTGCCGCAGCGCCTGATAATCTTGCCGAGCTAAAGGCCTTTGGTGCCGACTGGCTGGAACCTCTTGGCGCGGTGGCGGATGTTCGGTTTGAATATGCATCCTTCGAGGAATGCTTCGATGCGCCCAGCGTGATTGCGGACAGGTTTGTTGCTCAATTTGGCTTCAAGCAAATCGGCTTCAATTGGGAGATGCTTGATGCGAGCGCGGATGCCAGCGGAGCAAGAGCGGCGCTTACAGTCATGTCCGAAGCGTTTGAGCGCGAGATGGTGCAGCGCCAACAATGGCTAGGCGCAGAGCGCGCGGGAGCCTGCGCAAATGCGTTCATCAACGCCTTTGAACCAGCGCAGCGCACGATCCTGAGTAATCGGTTTGATGGATTGTGGAACCCGATTTCTGATGCGACCTTTGAATGGGCTTTTGTCGGTTTTGATAGTCGCAAGATCGCGCTGCTATTGGTGATGGCAGACGGTTAGTTTGGTTTGATTAGGCCCAGCCACCCGCTCCCTCCACCCTTCCACCCGGAGCCTACCGGGATACCATCCGGGTGGAAGGGTGGAGGGAGCGGGTGGCTGGGGTCCGCAGAGCAAACCACCCTCAAACCTTCTCCAGCTGGCGCTGTTTCTCATCGCTTGCCGCCTCTAGCAGAGCGCTGCGAATTTCATTCAACCGCTCTGCCGCCTTTACCTTCGCACCGGTCAAATCAGTCACATAGAACGTATCCACCACCCGCTCCCCATAGGCAGTGATGTGTGCCGAATGGACGATCAGGTTCGATTGATAGAGCGCATGGGCCAAGCGGTTGAGCAACGCCGGGCGATCGCGCGCGGTCACCTCTATCAGGGTGAAGCGGCCAGAGGCTTCGTTGTCGAAATTGACTCGCGGAGCGACGGAAAACGCCTTTGACTGGCGATGCGGCAGCGGGCGGGCGGCCAGCTTCGGCACCAAAGAGGTCTTGCCCGTCAGTGCGTCTGTGATCGCTGTCTTCAGGCGCGCAATTTGTGTGTCTTCGCTGAACGGCTGGCCATGCTGATCCTGAACCAGGAAATTATCGACGGCATAGCCACTCTTCGCGGTGTGAATGCGGGCATCAATAATGTTTGCACCGGCTAGATGGATGCCGCCGGCAATACGGTAAAACAGGCCCGCATCATCGGCCGCGATCACACTGACGAGGGTCGCGCCGCGCTGTTCATAGACTTCGCAATGGATCGAGAGATGGTCTTCAACTTTGCGGGCCACATCATATTGAACCAGGTTCAGCGCGATGATGTCCACCGGTTCAGCGATCCAATAGGCATCGCTCAGCAGATCGCCGACTTCCTCGACCAACGCCGATTTCTCGCCAAGCAATTCGCCTGCCGCTGCTTTCTTGGCAGCAACGCGTTCCTTGCGGCCATGCCGCATATGGCCAAGCCGCAGGCGCTCTTGCGCCCCGTCAAACAATTCGCCCAGCAGCTGACCTTTCCAGCTGTTCCAGGTGCCGGGGCCAACCGCGCGAATGTCGACTGCGGTCAGGATCGCAAGATTGCGCAGACGCTCCAGGCTTTGCACCTCCGCCACGAAGGTTTCGATGGTCTGCGGGTCGGTGAGGTCACGCTTTTGCGCGGTGGAGCTCATCAGCAGATGTTGCAGCACCAGCCACGCGACCAACTCTGTCTCTTCTTCGTCCAGGCCAAAGCGCGGGCACAATTCTTCGGCGACTTCTGCGCCCAGCACCGAATGATCGCCGCCTCGTCCCTTGGCAATGTCATGCAGCAGCACCGCAACATACAGCGCGCGGCGCGATTTGAGCTTGTGAATGATCCGCGTGGCGCGCGGGTGGTCGTCCTTCAGCTCGCCCTTTTCGATCTTGTTGAGCAGGCCAATCGCGCGGATCGTATGTTCGTCGACGGTATAGTGGTGATACATGTCGAACTGCATCTGAGCGTTTACGCGGCCAAAATCGGGGACGAATCGGCCAAAAACGCCTGCTTCATTCATCCAGCGCAATGCCGTTTCAGGATCATTGCGGCCGCCGAGCAGCGATAGGAACAGAGCATTGGCGCGCTTATCCCGGCGGACCGCGCGGTTGATCAGGCGGCTGTCACGGTCGGCCTGGCGCATGGTTTCGGGATGAACCTCAAGACCCTCCGCTTCCGCCAGTTGGAACAGTTCAATCAGGCGGACCGGATCATCGCGGAACCATTTGTTGGTCGGGGCCTTAATCTTGCCGCCAAACACGGTGTAGCCTTTGAGCGTACGAGATTTTTGACCCCAGCCTGCAAAAAAGCCACTGGAGGCGCGTTTCTTCGCGAACTTCTGATCCAGGTGAGCCAGGAACACGCCGGTCAGGCTGCCCACCCGTTTCGCCTGCAGGAAATAGAACTGCATGAAGCGTTCAACGGCGCTCTTGCCTGGCCGATCGGCAAAATTCATCCGCTCTGCTACCTGCCGCTGCAGGTCAAAGGTCAGCCGATCTTCAGCTCTGTCGGTAAGATCGTGCATGTGGCATCGCACCGCGAGCAAGAATCCTTCTGCGCGGCGGAAACTGCGATATTCTTGGCTGATCAGCAGGCCGACATCGACCAGATCGGCGGCGTTCCGGGCGCGGTGAATATATTTGCCGATCCAATACAATGTTTGCAGATCGCGCAGGCCGCCTTTGCCCTCTTTGATGTTCGGCTCCACGACATAGCGGCTGTTGCCCATCCGCTTGTGCCGCTCGTTGCGCTCGTCGAGCTTTTGAGTGAGGAATTGCCGCTCGCTGCCGCTGACTACTTCGCTCCAGAAACGCGTGCTGAGCTCATCATAAAGCGGCTGGTCGCCCCAGATGAAGCGCCCTTCGAGCAGAGCGGTGCGGATCGTCAGATCCTCCTGGGCCATGCTCATCGTGTCGGCAATGGTGCGGCTGGAATGTCCGACCTTCAGGCCCAAATCCCACATCAGATAGAGGATCGCCTCAATCACCTGCTCGCACCAGGGCGCGCGCTTCATCGGGGTGATAAAGGCGATGTCGACATCGGAATGCGGCGCCATTTCCGCGCGGCCATAACCGCCGACCGCCAGGATTGAGAGGCGTTCCGCAGTGGTACGGTTGGCGACGGGATAGACATGGCTGGTTACGTAATCGTGGATCACCCGCACCAATTGATCGACCAGAAAGGCATGGCCCGCGACGCATTCGTGCCCGGCAGAGGGTTTTTGTTTTAGCCGTTCAGAGAGTTCCGCGCGGCCCGCGTCCAAGGCGCTGCGCAGCGTCTCGACAATCTGAGTGCGCGCATCGGCCCCGCTCTCCTCAGCGAGAGCAGTGACCTGCTCTGCCAGAGCACGGCGATCGATGATCGCGCGCTGCCGAGGCACGCGCGGCGTTTTCGCGGGGCCGGGCACAGCCGTCATGCTTTATGCAGCGTGCCCGGCGCCCTCATGCTTGTTCCATTTTCGCGGTGAATTGCTCGCGCAGGCTCTTCTTGTCGATCTTCTGCGTGCCGAGGCGCGGCAGCGCTTCGGTTGAGACGAAGATATGCTCTTCCAGTGGTACCTTGAACGGCGCAATCCGGCCGAGCAGAAACTCACGCAACTGCGCCTGGTTCATCGCCGCCGCGCTGTCTTTCACGCGGAAAATCGCCGCTGGCACTTCGCCCATGCGCTCATCCGGCAGGCCGAAAACAGAGCATTCCGCGATGTCTGCATGTGCATAGATCGCATCTTCCACTTCGATGCAGGTGATGTTCTCACCGCCGCGAATGATGATGTCTTTCTTGCGGTCGACGATGAAGAGATAACCGTCTTCATCGAGATAACCGAGGTCACCGGTGCGGAAGAACTGATTGTCGGTGAAAGCGGCGGCGGTTGCCTCGTCATTGTTCCAATAGCCGCGGAAATTCGCGACCGAGCGGATGCAGACCTCGCCAACATCGCCCTGAGCCAGCTCATCGCCGTCATCATTGAGTATTCGCAGATCAACCAGTGGCAGGCTGGCTTTGCCGGTCGATCCTGGCTTCGCTATGTAATTTTCGTTGAAATTGCCGCAGCCCACCGCATTGGTTTCAGTCAGGCCATAGCCGAGCAGCGGGAAGCCTTCTGGGAAGGCTTCCTTGATCTTGTTGACGTGTTCAACCGGGCGGGGCGCGCCGCCAGCGGCAAAGCTCTTACAAGCGGAAAGATCGTAGCTGCTGCGGTTTGGATGGGTCGCCATCTCATAGCTCATCAGCGGAACGCCAACGAAATAGGTTACGTTTTCTGCCTCCATCAGGCGCAGCGCTTCTTCTGCGTCCCATTTGGGCATCAGCACCAGCTTGCGGCTAATCGCATAGGATTGGAGGAATAGCGGAATTTCGCCGGTGACATGGAACAGCGGCACAGCGATCAGCGCGCATGGCTGGTCAGCGAGTTCCTGACCCTGGCTTTCCAGCAACAGCTTGGCCATCGCGCTTTGCGCTACATAGTTCATTGTACCGCTGACCACGCCGAGGTGATCGGACCATGCGCCTTTCGACTGGCCGGTCGATCCAGAGGTGTAGAGAATGGTCGCCAGGTCATCTGCGCCCAACTGGCCGAGCATCGCCATGGCGGTCTGCCCCTCGGCCCAAGTCGCCTTGAGGCCCTGCGATGGCGCGCAGTCGTGCTCCATCATGATCAACTTGGCGTTGTGATCACTGCCTTCCAGACGTTTTGCCCGGCCCGCATCAACCACCACCGCTTTACATTCAGCCAGGCGGATACCGTAGGCGAGCTCATCACCCGACCAGAAACCGTTGAGCAAGGTCGCGCAGCCGCCAGCCATGATGATGCCCATATAGGCGATCATCCAATTGGCCGAATTGCGCGCCGCGATCCCGATCCGGTCGCCTTTCTGCACGTCATGCTGGGTCGCTAGACCGTGGGCAACATGGGTTGCCGCATGCCAGCATTCGCCAAAGGTCATGCGCAGATCGCCGTCGACCAAAAATTCTACATCTTTGTGCTCGTTGCAGAAATGCGCGAAATAATGCGCCAAAGTTGGCGGCGCGCCCAGAAATGCGGGCATTTCCACCCCGCCACGTTCAACCTGTTTGGTGACAAATGGCTGACCTTCTTTGGTCAACTCTCCGATGATCGCCTCAAGTGCAGTGTCCAGCTGTGTGGGCATGCGAATCTCTCTCCTTATCTTTTTATTCTTTTTAGGTGAGCGCCAGCCTGCGGCAAGCGCAAACCGACGCCCGTTTTCCTCTTACTTGTAATGCGCACCGATAACGGAGGGTTCCCCCGGGCCATTCGCTGTGCCAAAAGCCGCGCATCAAGGGCGCGTCAAAGGCGCTTTGACGTCTCATTTGCGTGAATAAGAGGTTCGCTTCGTGCTGTCATTACTCGCCGCCAGCGGCGCCGCCGACCCAATCTATTGGGCAGAGCTTGGATTTACGCCGGGCATTGATCTGGGCTTCTTCACCTTGCGATATTATTCGCTGGCCTATCTGCTGGGCGTTATTTTTGCTTATTGGCACGTGTCCAAAATGCTCAAACAGCCCGGCGCGCCGATGGCTCAGCGGCACGCCGATGATCTGTTCTTCTATTGCACACTTGGCGTGATCTTGGGTGGGCGATTGGGCTACGCCATGTTCTATCAGCCTGAACTGTTTACCGATTTCAGCGGAGATGGCTTTGTCAGCTGGAAGCTGCTGAGGCTGTGGGACGGCGGCATGAGCTTCCACGGCGGCCTTCTCGGTGTGCTCACGGCGATGGTTTGGGTCTCTTGGTCTGGTAAGCTCGATTTCGTGCGGGTCGCCGACTATGTTTGCACCACCGTACCGATGGGTATGTTCCTGGGACGGCTGGCCAATTTCAACAATGGTGAGTTGTGGGGCCGCCCGACGGATGTTGCCTGGGGTATGATCTTTCCCGGCGGAGGCGAAGTCGCTCGCCATCCCAGCCAACTCTACCAAGCGGGGCTCGAAGGCCTGCTGCTGCTCATTATTTTGTTGCTGCTGTTCTGGAAAACCGGCGCGCGCTATCGCCGCGGGCTGCTCTCGGGCGTGTTCCTGCTCGGCATTGGCAGCGCACGCTTTATCAATGAATTCTTCCGCGAGCCCGATGCTCAGCTGGCCTACCGGGTCACTGAGACCGGCCTTAGCCAGGGTCAATGGTTGACCATTCCAATTATCCTGATCGGTCTGGCCGTAACGGCGTATGCAGTCATGAAAAAGCCTGTCGGCACCGGCGGGAGCGCGTCGGCCTCCGCATGAGTGAGCGCGCCACTGGCGAGCTGACGGCCATGTTTCGCCGGTTGATCCGAGAGACTGGGCCGATCAGCCTGCCGCAATTCATGGGTGAGAGCAACGCGCGCTATTACACCAGCCGCGATCCGCTGGGCAGTGGCGGTGATTTTATCACTGCGCCTGAAATCAGCCAGATGTTCGGTGAGCTGATCGGCCTGTGGTTGGCGGATCTGTGGTCGCAAATGGGCTCACCAGAGCATGTCCATTATGTCGAGCTTGGCCCAGGACGCGGCACACTGGCTAGTGATGCTCTGCGCACGGCGGCGCGTTTCGGGCTTAAGCCTCAAGTGCATTTTGTTGAGGGGTCGGAAAGCCTGCGCGCCGTTCAACGCGGCGCCATGTCTGGCGCTACGCATCACGATGATGTTGGCAGCCTGCCTGATGATGCGCCGATCCTACTGGTGGCGAATGAATTTTTCGATGCGCTGCCGATCCGCCAATTGCTGCGCACGCCCGGCGGCTGGCGCGAACGGATGATCGGGTTGGAGGGCGACGACCTCGTCTTCGTTGCCGGTGACAAGCCGATGGATGCCGCCGTCCCGGAGCAGTGGCGCGGTGCCGCTGAAGGCACATTGATCGAGACTTGTCCTGCCGCCGCGAGCGTTATGGCCGAGATTGCCGAGCGGCTCACAGGTCAAGGCGGCGCGGCGCTGGTGGTGGATTATGGCGCGGCGAAACTCATTCCCGGCTCAACCCTGCAAGCGATCCGTGCGCATCAAAAGGTCGATGTCTTTGCCACGCCGGGTGAGGCAGACCTGACCGCGCATGTCGATTTTGGCCAGCTAAGCGAGACGGCGGAGCAGCACGGTGCGAATGTCATGGGGTTGACCACGCAGGGGCAATGGCTGAGCGCGCTCGGGATCGATGCGCGGCTGGAGGCATTGCAGCGGCAATCGCCAGAAAATGCGGCCAAGCTTCAACGACAAAGAGACCGGCTGGTGGAGGCCGGGCAAATGGGTGAGCTGTTCAAGGTCATAGGCCTGTCGGGCGGCGGCTGGCCCAAGCATGGCGCCGGCTTTTGAGCGGGTTGTAACCACTGGCGCTCCGCCTGCGAATGCTCTTTTATAACCGTGCCTATAATTTTGGAGAATATGATGCAGCTGCGCTTTGCTATCGTCGCCCCTGTTCTGGCTGCCATCGCGGCGACTGGCAGCCCGGCCTACGCCGCTGATCCGATCTCGGGGCGGTGGGTTACGGAAGATAAAGATGCGGTCGTTTCTATTGGCAAATGCGGCGCAACCACCTGCGGCAGGATCGCACGTTTTCTTATCACTCCGCCTGATGGGGCCGATCAGCGCGACATTTACAATCCTGACAAAGCCAAGCGGAATCGCAAGCTGCTGGGCCTGCCAATCCTGACCAGCTTCAAGCAAGACGGCGACGTTTGGCGCGGACGCATTTACGATCCAAATGATGGCAAAAGCTACCGTTCAGTCTTGCGCCGCAAGAGCGCCAATGTGTTGGAGGTGAAGGGATGCATCGGGCCGTTTTGTCAAACCCAATTGTGGCGCAAGGCGCGCTAGTTCAAACCTAGTTCATTGGCCAATTGCTCGGCGGCTTCTTTTGGGCTGAGCTTATCCTCCTGCCGGTCGACCGCGAAATTCGCCTCTCGCATTGCGTCCACACTGATTGCCCCGATCAGCGGCTCAAGCACCGTGATTAAGGCTGCATCATTCGCCCGGCGCGGTGAAATCATCAGCATCGCATCATAGCTGGGCAAAGCCTCGCGTGGGTCGTCCAGCACCACGAGCCGGTCCGCCGCAATGCGCCCGTCGGAGGTGTAGGCGCTGATCACATCGGCCTCGCCAGAGGTCAGCGCGTTGTACATGAAGGTTGGCGAGAAATTGCGTGTTTGGCCAAAGCGCATGCCATAGGCATCGCGCACTGCGATCCATTCTGGGCGTTCGAAGAATTCGGGATCGCCGCCAACGGTCAGCTGAGGGGCGACACGGACCAAATCCTCCAGCGAGGTGAGGCCCAATTCCGCTGTGCGGTCTTCGCGCATGGCGAAGGCATAGGCGTTCTCAAACCCCAGCCTTCCGAGCACGAGCACGCCGTTCTCCTCCGCCTCCCAGTCCTTGATGGTCTGGTACATCGCCTCGCGCCCTGGATTGCCGGTGCGTTTTAGATTGTTGGTCCAGATCGTGCCGGTGTAATCGACAGAGATATCGATTGCTGAGCTTGCGACCGCATTGTGCACCACGGCCGAGCCCAGGCCGTCGCGATATTCAACTGCATAGCCCGCCGCCTCCAGCCGCGATCCGATCAATTGCGCGAGGATGTATTGCTCGGAGAATTGCTTCGACGCGATGATGATCGTGTCTTCCTTTGTCCCGCCGAATTGCACGATGAGCGCTGCGACAATGCCAGCGGCAACCGCGATCAGCCCGCTGCCCCACATGACTTTCGATCGGCGGGCGAGGCCGCGCTCGATCAGGCCAAGCAAATTGTCCGCGATCAGTGCCAGAGCCGCGCTGGCGAAACAACCTGCCAGCACCAGCGCCCAGTTCTGCGTTTGCAGCCCGGCAAAGATCGGATCGCCCAGACTGGGCTGGCCAATCGTGGTGGAGAGCGTTGCCGCGCCAATGGTCCATACACTGGCGGTGCGAATGCCGGCCATGATGAAGGGCGCGGATAGCGGGGCCTCAACCAGTCGCAATTTCTGCCAGCTGGTCATGCCGACGCCGTCGGCCGCCTCCAGCACGCCGGGATCGAGATTGGCCTGTGCGGTCACGGCATTGCGCAGGATCGGCAGCAGGGCATAGAGCGCGAGTGCGAGCAGCGCGGGTAGGAAGCCAAGCGTGGGTAGGCCTTCGCCAAATACGGCGCGTAAGGAAAGCAGGATTGGGAAGAACAGTGCGAGCAATGCCAGCGCCGGGATGGTCTGAATGAGGCTCGCAAAGCCCAATGCGACCCGTGCGACAGGGCGTGAGCGGCTGGCCCAGACTGCGAGCGGCAAAGCAACCGCAATGCCAAGGCTAATCGCGCTGGCCGCGAGTACGATATGCGCAGTCAGCTTGTCGCCAAGGCCAAAGAGTATGTCGAGAAATTCGCTCACTTTGGCCCGCTCGCCTCCATCGCAGCGAGCTTTTCCGCTTGCCGGCGCGGCACAGCGACGAGGCCTTGCGCGGTGTCTCCGCCTTTGCCCGCAAGTAGGGCGCGCGGCGTTTCATCGGCAACAATCGCGCCGGTCTCCATTACCAGCACCCGGTCCGCCAGCAGCAGAGCCTCGGCCATATCGTGGGTCACCATGATGGTGGTGAGGCCGAGGCGCTTATGCAGCTCTCTGACGGTTTCGCCCAGGGCATCGCGCGTGATCGGATCGAGCGCGCCAAACGGCTCATCCATCAGCAGCAATTCCGGCTCAATCGCGAGCGCACGGGCGACGCCGACCCGCTGGCGCTGACCGCCAGACAGCTCGTCTGGCATTCTATTCGCCATTGCGCCTTCCAGTTCCACCAGTTCGAGCAGCTGCGTGATGCGCTGTGCGTCCAAAGTCTCACCCGCGAGGCGCGGACCGATTGCGATGTTCTCTCCCACGCGCAGATGTGGGAACAGGCCGATCCCTTGAAAGACATAGCCGATCCGGCGGCGCAGAGCCGCTGGCGGCTGAGCGGCGACATCATCGCCCGCGAACAGGATTCTACCGGCGCTGGGCACTTCCAAAGTGTTGACCATTTTGAGGAGTGTCGATTTGCCAGATCCGGATGCCCCGACCAAAGCGACGAAGCTGCCTTTGGCGATCTCGAGGTCAACTGAACCCACCGCGATCACATCGCCGTATTGGCGACTGGCGCCCTCAAATTTCAGCAAGGTAGGTGAGGTGATGGCTTAACCCTCACCCTCGCCTTCGGCATTGTCCGCCACGTCGTTATCTTGGGCAGGGACTGCTGGCGCGATATAGGTCACGCGTCTCAGCTCAATCGCTCGGCCCGTCCCATCGACGGTGCGCATGTTGCCTTCATCATCCACCGCGCCGGTTGACCAGCATTCTCCGCGCACTTGCTCGCCCGCAGGGATCAGGCACAGCCGCGCATCCTCGCGCCGTTCCCAACTGCCCTGCTGCACGGGATCGCCATTGCGAAAATCGCGGTACGTGCCATCGGGGTCAAAGAATGTGGTGTAGACCGCGCCGTCTGCTCCGATTGCGACCCAGCCGGTTTTCGCCATTGGCGCATCGTTGGATGCTGCAGTCGGCGCGGAGCTATTGCTCGGTGTTTCAGAGGCCGTATCTGCGCCATCAGAGCCGCTGTCCTCCGCTGGTGCGCAGGCGGCGAGCGTGAAAGACAGACCGCCGACGAAAAGGCTGAATGTGCGTGATCGTAAGAGCATGGCAAGGAGCCTACTGGGTTAGGCGCTCTCGCGGAACACTTATTGTGATGATAAGGCCGCTTTTCTGCCAGTCCTGGGCCATGGAGCCGCCCAATTGATGATCGATGGCCATGCTGATCAAGCGCGAACCAAAGCCGGTTTCCTGCGGCTCGGCAGTTTTAGGCCCGCCGATTTCGCTCCATGTGATTGTGACATCATTGCCGGTTTGTCTGATATCAATCGCCACCCGGCCTGCGGGAACGCTAAGCGCGCCATATTTGGCGGCATTGGTTGCCAGCTCGTGGAATATCAGTGCCAGAGGTGTCGCCGCGCCCCCTCCAAAGTCGACATTATCGCCGGCAATGCTGACCACATCAGAGCTGTCCGCGCCGTATGGGGCCATCAATACGCGTAGCAAATCGGCCAGCGTTTCGCCGCGGCTGCCGCTGACCGGCATGGCGAATTCCTGTGCCCGGGCGAGCGCGCGAAGATTGGTGTTGAGTTCTTCGGCGAATTTCTGATTGGCATCATCCCCGCGCGACCGCAGTGAGATCAGTCCGGTGATCACCGAAAAGATGTTCTTGATCCGGTGTGCCAGCTCGCCCGCAAGTAATTCGCGCTCTTGCGACATCCGATAACGATCGTCGATGTCGGTCAGCGTGCCAAACCAGCGCGCAGTGGCCGGATCATCGGTCGACGGAACTGCGCGCGAGATGACATAGCGGTAAGAGCCATCGGCCTGGCGCAGGCGCCACTCATCGGCAAATTCGCTGGCGGTTGCCATGGCTTTTTGGAACTTAGCCAAGGACGCTTCGAAGTCGTCAGGGTGAATGAATGCGCGCCAATCATCCACGCCGCTGGGTGGCGTGCCTCCGGTTACCTCTGTGAAACGCGCGTTGAAATTGTCGAACACTGGGCCGGGCGCAGCCGACCAGGCGATATCCGGCACGCCGTCGAGGATGAACTGCACGCGTTCTGCGCTTTCCTTAAGCTCAAAGACGGCCAGATGCGCCTGCCGGTGCGCCTCTAAGCGTCGCTTTACCGCGTCGGCCAGCACGATCAGTCCGCCGCGCTGCAACTCTGACAGACCTTGCGAGTGTGCGTTCGTGTCGGTCACGCATAGGGCGCCCATCGGCGCGCCTTCGGAAGAGATCAGCGGTGCCCCCACATAATAGCGTAGGTGCGAGGCCTCACGCACCAAAGCATAGTCCTGGAACCGCGCGTCATGGGCGGCATCGAGCACTTCCAGCAGATCATCGCCGAGCATGGTTTGCGCGCAAAAACTGGTCGAACGCGGGGTTTCGGTTATGTCCAGCCCTTCACTGGCGATAAAGCGCTGCCGCTCTTCCTCGACCAGGCTGACCGATGCCGACGGAGCGTCGCATAATTTCGCGGCAAACTTGACCAAACGCACCAATTCCGGATCGCCGCTCACACCGTCCAGATCGAAGCTCGCCAGCACGCGTAGTCGGCTGCGCTCTTCGCAAAACTCCTTTGCGGGAGACTGGTCAGATGGCCAGGGGGGCGAGTCCAAAAGTGTCAGGGAACAGGTCCTTTCAGGCTTCACATACAGTAATCACGTCTGAGCTCAAATTGAGGTTCAACACCGAGGGAAGCGTGCTTAGAGAGTTTGCGCTTAGGCCGCGCAATGATATGGCGAGTGGAACATATTATTTCACGCAAGGTAATGAAAAATGCGCGCCACCCCAGACTTTGATTTTCAGCTCGGCGAAGCGGCCGAGATGATCCGCGACAGCGTTGGCCGTTTTGCCGATGAGCAGATCATGCCGCTGGCAGAAAAGGCCGACCGCGAAGACTGGTTCCCGCGCGAATTGTGGCAACCAATGGGGGAGCTGGGCCTGCACGGGTTGACCGTGGATGAAGCCGATGGCGGACTTGGGCTCGGATATCTGGAGCATGTTATCGCGGTTGAGGAAGTCAGCCGAGCGTCGGCCAGCGTTGGCCTGTCTTACGGCGCGCATTCCAACCTGTGCATCAATCAGATCCGCCGGTGGGGTAATGAAGAGCAAAAGGCGAAATATCTGCCCGGATTGATCAGCGGCGAGCATGTCGGATCGCTGGCGATGAGCGAGGCGAGCGCTGGCTCTGATGTCGTTTCCATGAAGCTGAAAGCCGAAGCTGTTCAGGGCGGATATGTGCTCAATGGCACCAAGTTCTGGATCACCAATGCACCAGAGGCGGACACTTTGGTGGTCTATGCTAAAACTGATGGCAATGCGGGTTCGCGCGGGATCACGGCCTTTCTGATCGAAAAGGGTGATGCAGGTTTCTCCATCGGTCAGAAGATCGACAAGGTCGGCATGCGCGGTTCACCCACGTCAGAGCTGGTTTTTGACGATTGTCATATTCCAGAAGACCGCGTGATGGGGCCGGTGAACGGCGGCGTCGGCGTGTTGATGAGCGGGCTGGATTACGAGCGCGTGGTGCTCGCCGGCCTTCAGCTAGGCATTATGCAGGCCTGCCTCGATTGCGTCATCCCCTATCTTCGCGAGCGCAAGCAGTTCGGCAAGCCAATCGGCAGCTTCCAATTGATGCAGGCCAAGGTTGCCGACATGTATGTCGCGCTGCAATCGGCGCGGAGCTACACCTATGCCGTGGCCAAGGCGTGTGACGGCGATCAAACCACCCGGTTTGATGCGGCGGGCGTGATCCTGCTAGCGAGCGAGAATGCCTTCCGCGTGGCTGCCGAAAGCGTGCAAGCGCTGGGCGGTGCGGGGTACACCAAGGATTGGCCAGTGGAGCGCTATATGCGCGATGCGAAGCTGCTCGATATTGGCGCCGGGACGAATGAAATTCGCCGGATGCTGATCGGGCGCGAACTGATTGGGGCGGCTGGGTGAATTCAATCAATACAATTTGGTAAAAGCGGAGAGTGCTATGTCTAAAAAATTCTTAGTATCAGCTATTTGCAGCCTCGGAATACTACAGATGTCAACGGACCTTGCAGCACAGCCTGCTTCGCTTGATCCCTCACAAAGTGCCAGAGTCGCGCAGCTTGCTAGTGCGGGAGATTGCCAGAAGATCATGGCGCAAATTGTCGAGCATGAAAAACAGATCGCAGCAATTGATGCCAGAGATGAGGTCAGTGGTTCTGGGGGACACCCACAAACAGTGCGCGCTATCTGGATGAACAGTCGATGGCTCGCGATAAACTCAGGAATAATGTTGTTGAATGCCAAAGGCTGTCCAATGCCTAGCCAGATTCCTGAACCGTCTGATTTTACCGAAGCGGCGAGGGAATGTGCCCGTATACGTTCTAATCGACGGAAACCAGACCCACGCTGTGATCAATCCCAATGGAGGCGCTCTCCTCAATGACCGCACCCACTCTCACATCCAAGCTCGATATGGAAAGTCCTGAGGCGAAAGTGCGGGCGGAGCGCAATCGCGGGCTTGCAACCGATCTACGCGAATACGTGGCAAAGGCCGCGCTTGGCGGGTCAGAACGCAGCCGAGAGCGGCATGTGTCGCGCAGCAAATTTCGCGATGCGGGCAGCACGGCGGAAGCGATCATTGTAAAGGGCTTGGGGGACGACGCTTGATCGGAACGTCAATCTGGCTGTTGCTGTCGGCCGCGGTGATGGTGATCACTGCGATTTTGCACTCGACCGGCGGGGCGAACTCGGTGCTTGGTCCCATGCTTGAGGGCGGCAACCCGCATCCTGATATGGAAATCGCTCCCATCCTTCTGCGCTATCTGTGGCACGCGCTGTCCGCCTTTATGATCTTGAGCGCCGCCGCCGTGGCCTGGCCAGACACACCGCGCGGACTCGTGGTGCTGATTGGATTGTTCTGGATCGCCCTGGGTCTAGCGGATATTGCGACCTCTCATTTCAAACACCCCGGCTGGATACCCATGGCGGTTGCCGGAATTCTCGCCCTGATCGGAGCTTACAGATGACCGCCCCTGTGTTGACGTCAAAAATCGACCGCGAGGCGCCGGAGGCGAAGGCGCGCGCCGCTCATAACCGGGCGCTGGCGAGCGACCTGCGTGCGAGCGTTGCGCAGGCTGCCCTGGGCGGATCAGAGCGTAGCCGAGAGCGCCATGTGTCGCGCGGCAAATTGCTGCCAAGGGAACGGGTCGAACGCCTGCTTGATCCCGGTTCGCCATTCCTTGAGATCGGCCAGCTCGCCGCCAATGGCCTGTACGACACCGATATTCCCGGCGCCGGCATGATCGCGGGGATTGGCCGCGTTTCGGGCCGTCAGGTGATGATCGTGTGCAATGACGCGACTGTGAAGGGTGGCACCTATTATCCGATGACGGTGAAGAAGCACCTTCGTGCGCAGGAAATCGCGCAGGAGAACCGCCTACCGTGTATCTATCTGGTCGATAGCGGCGGGGCTAACCTGCCGCATCAGGCCGAAGTCTTTCCAGACCGCGATCACTTTGGCCGGATATTCTTCAACCAGGCCAACATGAGCGCGTCTGGCATTCCGCAAATCGCCTGCGTCATGGGCAGCTGCACCGCAGGCGGCGCCTATGTACCGGCGATGTCGGACGAGACGGTGATTGTGCGAGAGCAGGGCACGATCTTCCTCGCAGGTCCACCGCTGGTGAAGGCGGCGACGGGCGAAGAAATCACCGCCGAAGATCTGGGCGGCGGCGATCTGCATGCGAAGAAATCCGGCGTGGTCGATCATCTGGCCGAAAATGATGAGCACGCGCTGACGATTGTGCGCGACATCATCTCGCACCTGGGCGAAAACACAGGAGCCGCAAGCGATATTGCGAGCAAAGACCCGCGCCCGCCAAAGTTCGACGCGGACGAGCTTTACTCTGTCGTGCCGGATGATGTGCGCGCGCCCTATGATGTGAAAGAGATCATCGCACGGCTGGTCGATGGCAGCGAGTTTCACGAGTTCAAAGCGCATTACGGCAGCACTTTGGTGTGCGGCTTTGCGCATATCTGGGGCATGCCGGTCGCGATCCTGGCGAATAACGGCGTGCTGTTTTCAGAAAGCGCGCAAAAGGGCGCGCACTTTATCGAACTCGCTCAGCAGCGCCGCATTCCGCTGTTGTTCCTGCAAAATATCTCCGGCTTTATGGTCGGCGGCAAATATGAGGCGGAAGGCATCGCCAAGCATGGTGCGAAGCTGGTGACGGCAGTTGCGACCGCGACAGTGCCCAAGATCACCGTGGTGATCGGCGGATCTTTCGGCGCGGGCAATTACGGCATGTGCGGGCGGGCTTACTCTCCGCGCTTCCTGTTCACCTGGCCCAATGCGCGGATCAGCGTGATGGGCGGAGAGCAAGCCGCATCCGTACTCGCCACGGTTCACCGCGATGCCGACAAATGGTCCGATGATGAGGCCGAGGCGTTCAAAGCCCCGATCCGGCAGAAGTATGAGGATGAGGGCAATCCCTACTATGCGACCGCGCGGCTGTGGGATGATGGGGTGATCGACCCGGCGCAAACCCGCGATGTGCTGGGCCTGGCCTTCGCTGCGACGCTCGAAGCGCCGATTCCCGAACGTCCAAGCTTCGGCGTGTTCAGGATGTGATTCATGAGATTCTGGACGGAGAATGTCGGGCTTGAGGGTTTGACAGAGCAGCAATTGCGTGGCGCTCTTGATTCCGAAAAGGTGTCGGACGGTTGGATCGCTCAGCTTGAGAAGACTGAGAAGGACTACCTCCACACAATGGCGTTTATAAAACCTTCGGGGGAAGTGGGTTTCTATCTTGAGCGCCGTGGGCCGAATCCAAACCAATGGTATCGGGGCGTTACACCGGACCGCCCAAAATACATCTTGCCGAGGCATTGGTGGCAGTTTTGGGCCAAGGACATCGAAATTCACTTGTTTGGGCGTGAAGAGATGATCGATGTCTTTTGCCAATTTTTGGATGGTGAGAGCCAACCTGACCAGGCTAAGTGGGAAGAGATTCCTCCAAGCTATCGGGACTGACTGTCTTTGGCTGAAACCATCCCTCTCCCCTTGCGTAACTGCCTACAATAAGGGCACAACGCCCTCACCCAGTTGCTGGGGGGAGAGAGAATTGACCGAAACCATACCGAGCAAAGAGCTGCGCAAGCCGACGATCCTCTCGCGGATCGTGCGCCGCATCATCCTGCTGATCTACAATTGGAATGGCTGGAAAATCGCCAGCCCGCTGCCCAAAGACATAAAGAAATATGTTATCGCGGGCGCGCCGCACACCTCCAATTGGGATTTCGTCTTCTTCGCTGGCGCGACCGATGTTGAACAGGTGAAGTCGAACTTCATGGGCAAGCACACTCTGTTCCAGGGGATCATGCGCAATTTCATGCTCGATATGGGTGGCATTCCGGTCGACCGCACCAAGAGCAACAGTGCGGTTGAGCAAGTCGCTGAGGAATTTGCCGCGCGCGAAGAGCTGGCGCTGGTTATGGCAGCGGAGGGCACGCGTTCTTCCGATGGCAAATGGAAGTCCGGCTTTTATCACATCGCTCAGGCCGCCGGTGTGCCGATTGTTCCGGCCTATGCCGACAATGAGAAGAAGACGATTGGCTTTGGCCCTCCGATGATCCCAAGTGGGAATTACGGCGAAGACCTGATGAAAATCGCTGAGTGGCTGCTGTCGAAAATTCCTGACTATCCGCGCTATAAGGTGCTGGAGGCTCAGGCCCAGGCCATCATTAATGGCAAGAACGACGTCTGATTACGGTCGAATGAAACTGCCCGGCGCATAATTTACCAATCCAACCTGCAAAAGTGCTGCCTTATGCCTTTAACACGCCTCGGTGCGCCCCTACATAAGCGTCAGGATTAGGAGGGTAGTCCAGATGCCGTTGACCAAGGATACAATCGAGAGCGAGCGCGAGCGGATCGCGCAATTGGTGCTCGATCTGGTGGATCAACGCGGCACCGAAGTCACACATCCTGTGGTGGTTTCGGAAAGCGGCCTGTCGCGCGCCCGGTTTGAGCAGGTTTTCGTTGATGAAGACGATGTGTTTGATGCGGTCGCGGGATTGTGGCTGCGTCCGCATATGGATGCGATGGAAGAAGTGCTGGCAACTGACCTGCCGCCCAATCGCAAAATGTACGAATTTTTCCGGCGGCGCTTCGTCATTTCGCGCGACCGGTTCAAAGCTGATCCCGGTTTTTTTGCGATCATTTGCGAAATGGGCGCGGCGCAATTTGAGCGGGTTCGTAGCTATGTTGACCTTGCGGATCACTACCAGTGCGAATTGATCGCTGAGGCGCAGGCTGAGGGTTATTTTGCTGGGCTAGAGATTGATGAGGCACTCTCGCTGATCAATCAGATGGTTTCGAACTATACCCTGCCGGATTCGCTGATCTATCTTGGCGACAAGCTGAACGAAGAAAAGCTTGCACGGATCGTCGACACTATCTTTGTCGGATTGTCTGGCGAAGCGGGTGGTTCAGCGGGCGGGGTCAACACGATCAGGATAGCGACATAGGCCGGATCGTGGCTTAGCGCTGCCAGCGAACGTCAATCGTTCCGATCCCTAAATTGCAGCACATTGTTGGGGCGCGGCAGGGGGCTGCGCGGTTTGCTTTTGTCAGACAGCGCATATCTCAGGCTCGCCCCGATCATCAGCGTGGATGTCGCAATCAGGGCCGCCGCCCAGAACCAATGCGGCAGCCACAGCGCCGCTTCAATTGCACCGGTATCCGACAGCATGGGATTGCCGCCGATCACCGTGCGCTCGGTAAACAGATAGTCGAAATCACGCAGCATACTCATCGCTGCCAGCATGCCGAGAAATTGCAGTGCAAAGCGGGCGAGTCCATCGGGCGCGCGCCACGCGATCACGCCGATCAGCGCGCCGACCAGTGGCAGCATTGCCAGACCCACGCCGGAGCGGACATAGAACACGGTGGAGATCGCGATTGCTCCAGCCAGCGCGAACAGAGCCGGCCGCCAATATTTCGCATTGGCGCTGGCCAGGATCAACGCCGCGCCAACCACGCTGGGCGCCAACGGACCGCCAGCGGCAATCGCGGCTCTGGTGAAGGGGCCGGCATCACTGTCGAGGCGGCTTTCGGCGACGCCCGATCCATCGGCATAGATCAGCAGCCGCTCAAATTCCTGACCGGTCAAAATCGCGGTCATCCCGTGGCCCATTTCGTGGAACCATGTGGTGAGGATTGAGAATGGATAGATGATGTAATTGCCAAACGGCAACGCCGGGATGAACAGGATCACGACCACCGCCAGGATGAGCCGCCCGACCTGCTCGGCCTGACTGCCGGGTTTCACCACAGACTGCATTACTGGGCTCTATCCGATGTTGCTGGGCTGTCTCTCACCCGCATAAAATGGGCAGGACACACGCATATTTCAATCCATCACTGCATCGGCTCAGGCGGCGGGTGAGGTTGGAGCGCTCTCCTCCCCCTCGGCGCGCTGTTCCTGTAGAATTGACCAGCTGGCAAGGAAAAGTCCCGCGACCAGCGGTCCCAGGACGATGCCGGAAAAGCCTGCAAACGCGATCCCGCCCAATGTCGTAACCAGAATGATCCAATCGGGAATGCCGGTGTCGCGGCCCACCAGAATGGGGCGCAGCACATTATCGGCCATGCCGATTACCAATGCGCCAGAAAACAGCACGAATACCCCCTGCCATATCTCACCAACCGCTAGCAGATAAATGGCTGCCGGAAGCCACACCAGCGCCGTGCCGACCGCCGGGATCAACGACAGGATCGCCATCACTACCCCAAAGAGGATGGCCGAAGGAATGCCTGCGATCCAGAATGTAATTGCGCCCAACGCTCCTTGGACCACACCAACGACTAACGAGCCTTTGACTGTGGCGCGGACAATAGAGAGGAAGCGCTCCGCCAACCGGTCCGCGATCGGCCGCTCCAATGGCAGGCTGGAGAGGATCGTCTCGCCCACCCGCTTGCCATCACGCAGCAGGAAGAATGTCACATACAGCCCGATGGTGAAGCTGAGGAAAAAGCCGAGGGCGCCGCCACCCACGGCGACCGCCTGGCGTGCGATGATCCCGGCGCTTTCGCCGATCACCTCCTGCGCCCGGGCCTGAAGATTGGAAAGGTCGGTCCAACCGGACGTTTCCAGATTCTCACGGATCGACAATGGAATTGCGGTGTATACCGTGTTGAACCATGCGGCGATGTCGATCTCGCCATTTTGGAATGCGGCGACGACACTTGCTGCCTCGTCGATCACCAATCCGCCGATAAACATCGCAGGCAGCAGCACCGCAAAGGTGATGATCAGCATGGTGATCCCGGCGGCGGGGTTCATCCGTCCGCCAACCCGCGCCAGAACCCAGCGGTGTAGCGGGCGAAACATAACCGCGGCCAGCGCCGCCCACAGCAGCGGGTTAAAAAACGGCCAGACAATCACCAGGAGCAGGACGGTGACAGCGGCGACCAGCAATAGGAAACTGGATTGCTCTAGCGGGGTTTTGTGATGGGCTTCGCTCATAGCGTTCCATCTCGGCTAAAACACGGGCGGTTTCAAGAGTCTCCGCGCCATAAGGCCCGCCAGCGATGACGGATGGGTAAGGGTTTTGGAAGCCGCGGATCGGCTCCGTTAACCCTTACACATCCAGGTTTGCGACGTTCAGAGTCCCAAGCGGTTCTTGAAGTCGTCAGACATCAAGGTTTGCGACGTTCAGAGCGTTGTCCTGAATAAATTCGCGGCGCGGCTCCACCACATCGCCCATCAGGCGGGTGAAAATCTCATCCGTTACGTCCGCATCTTCGACCTTCACCTGCAGCAGCACGCGCGCCTCTGGATCAAGCGTGGTTTCCCACAATTGCTCCGCGTTCATCTCTCCCAGACCTTTATAGCGGCTGATCGAGAGGCCTTTGCGGCCAGCGGCCAGAACCGCATCTAGCAGTTCTGTCGGGCGGGTGATCGCATCATCGCCGCTTACGGTGACCGGCGTGTCATCACCGCTCTCTTCGCCTGCGTCATCGCTATCGCTGGCGGTGGATTTGATCAGCACGTTGGGTGTCTCGTAAACATCTGCCTCTTCGCCAGCGACGCTGTGCATTTTGCGCGCCTCGGCGCTTTCGAGGAACTTCGCCTCAAACAAATGCGCATCGGTGACGCCGCGCCACAACCGCTCAAAGGCAATGCTGCCATCTTCGGTGCGGCGCGCGCTCCATTTCGCGTCCGCATCGCCTGACTGTAGGCGCGCAGCGGCTTTATCCAGCGCGGCGCCTGAGCCAAGATCATCGGGATTGAACACCCCGGCGAGCGCCATCGCCTCGATAATGGCGGAGTTATAGCGGCGCGGTGCAAAGGCGATAAGGTTGCGCATGCGAAGCGCGTGATCGACCAACGCCTCCAGCTCATTGCCGCTGCGTTGTGTACTGCCGCTGTCTAGCACGCGGCCCTGCAATCCGCCTTGGATCAGATAACGATCCAGCTCGCGGTCATCCTTGAGGTACACCTCACTTCGGCCCTTCGCGACCTTATACAGCGGCGGCTGAGCGATGAAGAGGTGTCCGGCTTTCACGATCTCCGGCATTTGCCGATGGAAGAAGGTGAGCAGCAGGGTGCGGATGTGCGCACCGTCTACGTCAGCATCGGTCATGATGACGATTTTGTGATAGCGCAGCTTCTCAAGGTTGAACTCATCGCGAATGCCGGTGCCCATCGCCTGGATCAGTGTGCCGACCTCTTTCGATGAGATGATCCGGTCAAACCGCGCGCGCTCCACATTGAGAATCTTACCTTTGAGCGGCAAGATCGCCTGAGTTTTGCGGTCGCGGCCTTGCTTGGCGGAGCCGCCAGCGGAATCGCCCTCCACCAGGAACAGTTCGGCCTTGGTCGCGTCGCGTTCCTGACAATCGGCGAGCTTGCCGGGCAGGGATGCGACGGACATCGCGCCCTTGCGGCTCATCTCACGGGCGCGTTTGGCGGCTTCGCGAGCGGCGGCGGCATCGATGATTTTTTGAACGATGATTTTCGCTTCGGCTGGGTTTTCCTCCAGCCATTCGGTCATCTTCTCACCCATCAGCGATTCCAGCGGCTGGCGCACTTCAGAGCTGACCAGCTTGTCTTTCGTTTGTGAAGAGAACTTCGGATCAGGCAATTTGACGCTGACAATCGCGGTCAGGCCCTCGCGCATATCCTCGCCCGACAGGCTGACCTTCTCTTTTTTCAGCAGGCCGCTGGCCGCTGCGTAATTGTTGAGCGTCCGGGTCAGCGCCGCGCGGAAGGCGGCAAGGTGCGTGCCGCCATCGCGCTGAGGAATGTTGTTGGTAAAGGTGAGGACGTTCTCGTAATAGCTGTCGTTCCATTCCAGCGCGACGTCGATTCCAATGCCCTCTTTCTCTGCCGAGACAGAGATCGGATTGGTGATCAGCGCCTCTTTATTGCGGTCAAGATAGCGCACGAATGCGGCGATCCCGCCTTCGTAGAACAGGTCATGCTCTACGACTTCTTCGCCGCGATTGTCGCGCAGGAGGATGCGCACGCCAGAGTTAAGGAAAGCAAGCTCGCGGTAGCGATGCTCCAACTTGTCAAAATCGTATTCGGTTACGTTTTTGAACGTGTCGTTCGAATGGTGGAAGGTGACACGCGTCCCCTTCTTAAACCCGTTATCGTCCGGGTTCTGATCCACCTTGGGCGCATCGCCCAAAATTTCGAGGCTGTTCACCGCATCGCCGTGCTCAAAGCGCATCCAGTGCTCTTTGCCATCGCGCCAGATCTTCAGCTCAAGCCATTCTGACAGAGCGTTGACCACGGAAACGCCCACGCCGTGCAGGCCGCCAGAAACCTTATAGGCATTGTCGTCAGAGGTGTTTTCGAACTTACCGCCCGCGTGCAGCTGGGTCATGATGACCTCGGCGGCGGACACGCCTTCTTCCTTGTGCATGCCAACGGGAATGCCGCGGCCATTGTCCTCTACGGAAACGCTGCCATCGGCGTTGAGCTCTATCAGTACGAGGTCGCAATGCCCCGCCAACGCTTCGTCGATTGCGTTGTCCGATACCTCAAACACCATGTGGTGCAGGCCCGACCCGTCATCGGTGTCGCCGATATACATGCCAGGGCGTTTGCGCACCGCATCAAGGCCTTTCAGAACCTTGATCGAATCGGCGCCATATTCGCCCTGTTGTTTTTCGGGCCTGGAGCCGGTTTCAGGAGTGTTTTCGGGTGTTTCTGGGGTGTTCTCGTCCATGCCCATCATATAGGCGCTCTGCGGGCGAACCCCAAGCTTTTGCCGCCCTTGGAAGGGGCTTTTCCACCAACCATTTTTGCCCATGCAAATCGCGGCCTGCCGGTGTGCCAAAACCGGCCACTTGCATTTCCCTCTATCTTAAGATAGTTAGCTATCTAATTAAATATTGGAGATTAGAGATGGCGGTTTCGCGCAGAGGCATTTTGGCCGCGGGTTTAGGCGGAATGGCATTGGTGGCCGCAGGCGGGGCCTGGCGGGTTACGCGCACGCCGCAAACCGCCTTTGGTCCGTGGGATCTCGATCCTACCCCACCGCAGGATGTGAGGCTCGATGCGTTCCGGCATGCGATCCTGGCGCCCAATCCGCACAATCGCCAACCGTGGGTGATCCAGTTGATTGGCGAAGACGAGGCGATAATTACCACTGATCTGTCACGCGATCTGCCGATTACCGATCCGTTTGATCGCCAAATAACCATTGGTTTTGGGACATTCCTGGAAACCGCGCGTATCGCCGCGGCCCAGCGCGGGGTGGAGATGACGATCGATCCTTTCCCCGAAGGCGATAGCCCAAGCGCGCTCGACACACGGCCGATTGCGCGTCTTACTTTCGCGCCCAGCACCGCGCCGCAAGGCGATCCGTTGTTCCCGCAGATCGTTCGGCGCCGCTCCAACAAAGAGGAATATGATTTAGGGCGAAAGGTCGCGCGCAAGGATCTGGAAGCGATCACCGCATCGGGCGGATCATTCTCCAACGATAGCGCATTCCTTGATCAGCTACGTGCAGAGATCGTTGCCGGCATTGAGACTGAGATGACGACCCACGCCGCCAATATGGAGAGCGTCGAGCTGATGCGGATTGGTCATGCAGAGGTGGATGCAAATCCAGATGGGATCGAATTGCACGGTCCGATGATCGAAGCTGGTAAGCTGACGGGTTTCGTGACCCGCGCAGACTTGGCCGACCCGCAAAGCTCCGGCTTTCAGCAAGGGCTCGATATGATGCGTCAAACCTATGGCTCTATCCCAGCGTTGATCTGGATCACAACGCCAGGCAATTCGCGCGCCGACCAACTTGAGGCGGGGCGTCAATATGTTCGGGCGAATTTGCAGGCCACCGCATTGGGCCTGGGCATGCACCCGATGAGCCAGAGCCTACAGGAATATGCCGAGGTTCAGCCGATGTACCGCCGCGTGCACAGCCTTTTGGGTGCAAGCGGGGCAGAGCGGGTTCAGATGCTGGCGCGGGTGGGCTATGGACCAGTGACAGGCCCGGCACCGCGCTGGCCGTTGGAGACCCGTTTGGCATGACCTCGTCCGACCAGCTTGCATTTGGTGTGTTCACCGAAATCGGGATCATTGATCAGCTGGCCAGCCATGCCTTCACCCAGGTCTTGCCGCGCAGCATGAGCATCGCACAGTTCGGTATCCTCAATCACTTTGTCCGCTTGGGCCATGAATATCGCACTCCCGCGCAATTGGCCGAGGATTTTCAGGTCAGCCGCCCAACTATGAGCAACACCTTGTCTCGTTTAGAGCGGTCGGGATTGGTCGAGATCACGGCAAACCCAGACGATGGCCGCGGGAAACGGGTGAGCATCACGGACAAGGGACGATCCATGCGCGAACAATGCATCGCCGGATTGGCCGCTCCGATTGCGGATATGAATGCTCAGGTGCCGCCAGAATTGCTGGAGAAAATCCACCCACTCTTGACGCAACTGCGCGAGATTATGGACCAGATGCGAAATTAGGATCCCGCTAGACGATTCCGCCGCCGCCGCGACTATCGCTGCGCTGGAAAGGCGAGCCGGAAATGCACTGACCCTCGCCAGATCGTGCGATGCAATAGCGGAGCAAGCGCAGCGCGAGCTTCCTCGCTGAATTGGCTTTTATAGCAATCAATTGCGCTCGCGGCGGCTTCCACATCTTGAGGCTGATAACTCAGCCGGTCGGTCACGAGGCTGGGGGCTGTGGTTGCCCAGGCTTCAAATTCTGGCAGGTCAGGGCGCGATCCGGCGGGAATGGCAGAATAGAGCAGGTCTGGTCGGCGCCCTTCCATTCCCTGCACAACCTGCGTGACAGCCGCGCTGATCATGCGGTGATCGCCGTGACCATACCCGCCATCCGGCCCCCAGGTCATAATCACTTGCGGACGCTTTTGCGCGACGATCGCGGTAATCTTGGCGAGCGCTTGGCGCGATGCGCTGTTGGGATCGCGCGGTTGATCAGCCAATGTGCCATCGCCCAAATCCCAGAATATCGGGTCCTCAAGGCCCAAGGCAGATGCCGCGCATAGCGCTTCGCCTTCGCGTAGGCGGGCCAGCTCTTCGCCGGGTTCCAGGCTGCTGGTGCCCGGCCCGGCATCGCCGCTGGTTGCGAAGACCAGGCTGATGTCCGCGCCGTCGCGGGCCGCCCGGGCAAGGATCGGTGCGATGGTCACCTCATCATCTGGATGGGCGAGGATCACGAGAATGCTCGGGCCGCTGACACGGCGCAGGCCTTGCGGTGCGTTCTCTCGCGTTAGCTCGCCGCCCCTTTGCTCTGCTTGATCTTGCTGCGGCGCATCCTGCGCCAGAGCAGGCACGGTGAGACAGGCAAGAGCCGCGCTGGTGAGGCAAACCTTCGCTGCATTAATCCATTGATGTGCCATCGGTCTTTGGTGCCTTTCGCGGGTGTTTTGTGCACTCTTGCAGGCAAGCCTTAACGGATTATGCCACTATCTTGAACCATTGCGCAGCGCGCGCGGGGCATTAAGGTTTGCCGATATGACCACCAACACAATGCTTGCCCGTCTGACACAGCCCTATGGCTCCTTTCCTGAAATCCTTAGCGCATGGGCCGAAATCCAGCCCGATAAGCTCGCTCTGCTTGATGAGAAGGGCTCGGTCACCTGGGCTGAACTGGACCAACTTACGGCAAGGCTTGCTGCGCGGCTGGTGGAAACGGGGCTGGAGCGTGGGCAATCGGTCGCGATCCTTGGCACATCCTGCATCAATTACGCCGTGGTCTTTCTGGCCGCCGTGCGCGCAGGCGGGGTCGCCGCGCCGCTCACAACCAGCGCATCGCCAGAGCAATTGGCGGGGATGGCGAAAGATTCCGGTGCACGGCATCTGTTTATCGACACTGCGAAAGCAGATGAGTTGGGCGCGGCGTTCCTGCCAGAGCTTGAGCACGTGCCGCTTGAAGATGTGGGCAGTTGGATGGCGCCCGCGGGCACCGATGCCCCAGCGTTTAAACCGGATCCGAAAGATGCCTTCAACATCATCTACTCCAGCGGGACAACTGGCATTCCCAAGGGGGATCGTTCATTCGCATCAAATGCGGTGGCGGCAATTTGCCACGACCGCTGTCTCTTATCTGGAGGCGGGGCTGGAGGTTCGTTCGCTCGCCAGCACGCCGCTCTATTCCAACACGACCATGGTCGCGTTCCTACCGCCGCTGTTGGCAGGCGGGACCGTGCGCATCATGGGCAAGTTTGATTGCGAGCGCTGGCTCACCCATGCTCAATCTGACCGCACCAATGTGACCATGCTGGTCCCGGTGCAATATCAGCGGCTGATGGATTTTGCGCAATTTGACGATTTTGATCTGACTTCGCTCGCGCTCAAATATTGCACCTCTGCGCCCTTCTCCGCCGAGCTGAAGCGTGAGGTGCTCTCCCGCATGCCGGGCGGCTTGATCGAGATTTACTCGATGACGGAAGGCGGCGTCGTGTGCCTGCTGGCGTGTCACGAATTCCCGGACAAGCTGCACACGGTTGGGCGGCCTGCCCCGGGTAGTGAACTCAAGGTGCTGGATGATGAGGATCAGCCTGTGCCTGCTGGCACGCCCGGCAATCTCATCGGGCGCTCGCACACCATGATGGCGGGTTATAAGAACCAGCCTGGCAAGACCGCCGAGGCACAATGGACCGATCCCGCGGACGGCGAAGCGTGGATGCGGATGGGTGATATCGGGCGCGTTGATGAAGAGGGCTTTGTCGAGCTGGTTGGCCGTGCGAAAGACATGATCATCTCCGGCGGGTTCAACATCTACCCCAGCGATCTGGAAGCGGAGCTGGAGAAAGAGGCAGACGTGGTCGAGGCGGCAGTGGTCGGTATTGCGTCAAAACAATGGGGGGAGACGCCGGTCGGCTTTGTTGTGTTGGATAGAACAACTCGCGATGTGGCCGAGATATGCGGCGCGGTGAACGCGCGGCTGGGCAAGACCCAGCGATTGTCAGGGTTGCATGTTATCGCGAAAATGCCGCGCAGCCACATTGGCAAATTGCTGAAGACGGAGCTGCGCGAGCAGGCAGAGGCGCTCGCCAAATAGGCTGAGCGCTTCGCCTCAGAGTGTTTCTTTGAAGAGGGGGGATGCGCGGTCACCAACTTTCAGGGGGGGTCAGGGAGGAAGAGCCGGTGACCGCGCATTTTGTTGGCTCAAGTTAGGGGGGCCTTGAGCTTACACTATGAAGTTCGCAGGATTTGCCGATTGGGTTACAGGCGCCTGCGAATTTTTTTAATTTTCCGTAAAAAATTATTTAAGATAGTAAAAACAAACGATTTTAACTTCGTAAATTTAGACGAGAATGGCCTGAAGCGAAGCGCCACTAACGGCGAGGGCAACGGTCAGGGCGAGAATTTTCTCAGAGATGATACGCATTTTGAATTCCTTTGAATGGGGTCTTTAACTTGGTGTCGGCGGTTAGTTCGCAAGGATCGCAATAAAGTTACATGACGCCATGTGTTCATTACGTATCCTTGACCACATATTTCGCGGATGGTCAGGCGCAGCGGATGCATCGCGCCGCATATGCGCCGCAATTTGAGACCGTCCCGTTCGATATGCAGATCGCAGGCAATGGAGACGCGGCGGCCAAAGGAACCCAAATGGGCCCTAGGGGACTGGCGAGCCGCGTCTCTAGAGTGCCTGTGCAACTTACCGCCCCTTGTTGCGGGGGAGGGAGGGTCCACCATTCGCGCCGAGGGAAGGCGCTGGCGGGCGAGGGGCAGATGGGTTGGCCTCAGTGCACGATTACTCGTGCCTCAGGCTGTGACCATGCCAGCTCGGGTATCCCCGCAAGGGGCGATAAGCAGGCTGGCGATGGCTAGCGGGGGAAGCTTGGCCATCGCCTTTGCAGCAACGACATAGAGCGGGAGAGGAGGCTCAATTCGTTGCTGCAAGGGCTAAATGGTGTTTCATGCAGTCGAACACAAATGCCAAAATTCGCAAATCTCTTGCGTTTTTTGCAATCTGTTTGATGCATGGTTCGCATGATTGCGCAAAGTGCTTCGTGCTCCCCTAGACTTGCCTCGATGCGCTGCTTAACCCGGCCCGTATGTTAGACACACACACACCCGATTCCATCCTGCCCGACTCTGTGCTTATCGTCGATTTCGGCAGCCAAGTGACCCAGCTGATCGCGCGCCGTGTGCGCGAGGCTGGAGTTTACTCAGAGATCGCGCCGTTCACTATGGCGGAGGAAGCGTTTCACCGGATGAAGCCAAAGGGCATTATTCTGTCGGGATCACCGGCCAGCGTGCCTGACGATGGCAGTCCGCGCGCGCCGCAAGTGCTGTTTGACAGCGGCCTGCCGATCCTGGGCATTTGTTATGGCCAGCAGGTGATGAGTCAGCAATTGGGCGGCGAAGTGCGCCCCGGCCACGAAACCGGAGACGGCGGCGAATTTGGCCGTGCCTTCCTGACCGTGACGAAATCCTGCGCCTTGTTCGACGGATTGTGGGCAGAGGGAGAGCGGCATCAGGTCTGGATGAGCCATGGCGATAAAGTCACCCAGTTTGCACCGGGTTTTGAGATCGTCGCCACATCGGATGGCGCGCCATTCGCGGTGATCGCAGACGAGACCCGGCAGTATTACGGCACGCAATTCCACCCAGAGGTGGTCCACACGCCCGACGGCGGGAAGCTGCTTGCAAACTTCGTACACAAGGTCTGCGGGCTGGCGGGTGATTGGACCATGGCCGCCTACCGTGACACCAAGATTGCCGAAATCCGCGAGCAAGTGGGCACAGGACGGGTGATTTGCGGACTTTCTGGCGGGGTCGACAGCTCTGTTGCTGCGATCCTGATCCACGAGGCAATCGGCGATCAGCTAACCTGTGTGTTCGTCGATCACGGCCTGCTGCGCCTGAATGAACGCGAGCAAGTCGAAAGCCTGTTCCGCGATCATTACAACATCCCGCTGGTCGTGGTGGATGCGGAGGAGCGGTTTATGGCCGGCCTCGCTGGCGTCTCCGACCCAGAGAAGAAGCGTAAGTTCATTGGCGGCGAGTTTATCGCTGTGTTTGAGGAAGAAGCGAACAAGATCGGCGGGGCCGATTTCCTCGCGCAGGGGACGCTCTATCCCGATGTAATTGAGTCCGTCTCTTTCACCGGCGGGCCATCGGTGACGATTAAGAGCCACCACAATGTTGGCGGCCTGCCAGAGCGGATGAATATGCAGCTGGTCGAGCCGCTGCGTGAGCTGTTCAAAGATGAGGTTCGCGCGCTGGGCCGGGAGCTTGGCCTCGATGAGCAATTCGTGGGCCGCCATCCCTTCCCCGGTCCGGGTCTAGCGATCCGCATTCCGGGCGAGGTGAACAAAGAACGCTGCGACATCCTGCGTAAGGCGGACGCTATCTATCTTGAAGAGATCCGCAATGCCGGATTGTATGACGCCATCTGGCAGGCATTCGCTGTGCTGCTGCCGGTCAAAACCGTCGGCGTGATGGGCGACCACCGCACCTATGACAATGTTTGCGGCCTGCGCGCGGTGACCAGCACCGACGGCATGACGGCGGATGTCTATCCGTTCGATGCAAGCTTCCTAACCGGCTGCGCAACCCGCATCGTCAACGAAGTGCAAGGCATCAACCGCGTGGTCTATGATTACACCAGCAAACCGCCGGGCACTATTGAATGGGAGTGATGATCAGGTTGAGCGCATTCTCCAAAAAAGGTGGAATGCAATAAGCCCACTGATCGCACCTGTGACTGAACAAATAGCTATCATATTTAACGATTGAACAAAGCGATCTGCAAAAAGCAGCGAGGATGTCCCAGCGCCGGTAAGTGCACCCACTGCAGCCGCCGTGAAGTGTGTCAGCCCAATCAGGGTTTCGGCGATGCGCCCAAGAATATAGCCAATCGGGAACGCTAAGACCATCGCAACCAAAGAACCAATACCAAGGACAAAAAACACCACTCCCGGACTTGGAATTCCAAGTCGATTGAAGTCCGCAACAATGATCGAAAGTGTGAGAACGAGAACAGCCACTCCGCTGCCAACCAAACTCATCATTGCTATCGGAGGGTCTTTGAGTGTTTGTCTCTTGTCAGTTTTCATGATGCCACTCTAGCATTTCATTCGCTAATCACCACCGAGCCCTATGCCCACCATCTTCACCCACGCCATTGTCCCGCTAGCGATCGCCGCCGCCGCTGGGCGCGGGCGTATTTCGCCTAAGCTTGCCATTGCCGGGGCGGCCTTTGCGATTCTGCCGGACGCCGATGTCATCGGCCTTCCGCTTGGGATCGATTACGCCGATGAGTGGGGCCACCGCGGCGCGACGCATTCGCTTGCCTTTGCTGCAATGTTTGCCGCCGCCACCGCGCTGATCTGGAAAGAGGCGCGAAGTTGGGGCGCTTGGGCGTTCCTGACCTTGGCGATGGCCAGCCATGGCCTGCTCGATACGCTGACCAATGGCGGGCTGGGCGCGGCATTGTGGTGGCCGTTTGACAACGCCCGCATCTTTGCGCCCTACACACCGGTGCGCGTCTCGCCGATTGGGGCGGATTTCTTCTCCGCGCGCGGAGTGGTGACGCTGGTATCAGAGGTCAAATGGATCTGGCTGCCCTGCATCGCTGTGGCGCTGAGCGGTTGGATCATCCGGCGCAAGGCGCGGGCTTAGGGCGCGAATTTAACGCCGGTCAGCTCTTCTGATTTGACCCATAAGGCCTCGGCCAAGGCCTCATCGCGGATATGCGGATAGACGCCGGAGCCGCGCGGTGTGTCCTCGCTCGCCACCGCGCCAATATTGCAATCCTCGCAGTAGACGCCGCCCATCCCATCGAGCAGCGGCGAGACGGCGCACCAAGTGCTGGTCGCGGCGCCTTCCTCGGTGGATTTGAACGCCTCGTGCACGTTCCCCTCCTCGTCATACCAGCCCATGGCGACTTGTTCTTCCATTGTTAAATGGCGCTGGAGCGGGGTTGCAATCCCGCCGGGATGGACGGCAAAGGCGCGCACCCCGCGCGGCTCGCCAAGTTTGTCGAGATGAAGCGCGAACAGCGCATTGGCGGATTTGGCCTGACCATAGGCGAGCCATTTGTCATAATCGCGCCGCTCAAAATTGAGATCATCCAGGTCCAGCCCGTTGAGGCGGTGCCCGATGGACGACAGCACAACAACGCGGGCATTGCCTGCCGCCTTCAGCAGCGGCCAGAGCCGCGCGGTCAGGTGAAAATGGCCCAGGTGATTGGTCGCAAATTGCGCCTCATATCCGCGCTCATCACGCGCCAATGGGCAGGCCATGATGGCGGCATTGTTCACCAGAATGTCGATGCGGGCCGTGTGCTGGGCAACTGCCTCCGCAAAGGCATCAATCGAAGCGGGCGCAGACAGATCGAGCGGTAAGATTGCGATCTCGCCGGGCATATCGGCTAAGACCTCACGGGCTTGTTCCACCCGGCGCGCGCCGACAATCACCTTCGCTCCAGTGCCAACGAGCGCCCGCACGGTTTCGGTCCCAAGGCCGGAATAGCCGCCCGTTACCACCACCACTTTGCCGGACAGGTCGATCCCGTCCGCCACTTCGCGCGCGGTTGAACGATATCCGAAGGGCGAGGCGATTGGGGCTTGGGCGGATGTCATCGGGCAATTCTCCTATGCGACCTTTATCGGGCGGGGTGTGTCATCGTGCCATGAACGAGGCGCGCCAGCGAGTCGCAAATCTAAGCCCGCTATGCAGCCTCGCTTTTCACGCTAAGGAAGGGATATGCAGCTCGACCTCGGCTCTGATCCGCGCACCGAAACACTGCGCCGTTTGCAGACGGGATTGATCGCGTCATTCGGACGGATCAGTCGCCCGGCTGATAAGCGGCACGATCCTGTCTGGGTGCTGGTTCACGGGGTGATCGGCGCGCAGACCAAGACGGCGGCCTCCAACGCATCGACCGACGCTTTGCTGGCGGAATATGGATCGTGGGAGGCAGTGGCCGAGGCAGATGAAGCGGAGCTGGAGGCGCGATTGCAGCGCCAGACCTTCCCCAGCGTGGCAGCAAAGCGGCTGAAACAATGCTTGAATGCGATCATTGAAGAATGCGGCTCGGTTGATCTGCGGCACCTTTCCAACCTGCCCACCGAGGATGCGATGGCGTGGCTGGAGACGCTGCCCGGCGTCGCGCGCAAGAACAGCGCCGGGGTGATGAATGCCAGCACCTTCAATCGCAAAGCGATGGTGATTGACGGGCATCACCGGCGGATCATGCAGCGGATGGGGATTGTCCCGGTCAAAGCGGATACTGCGCGCACCTATGATGCGCTGATGCCGATTGTGCCACCGGAATGGAGTGCAGAGGACATGGACGAGCACCACCTCCTGCTCAAGAAATTGGGACAGACGCATTGCCGCCCACGCAAAGCCGCCTGCGATGGCTGCCCCGCGCGCGAAATTTGCGATACGGGCCGGACGGAGCGGCCATGAAGGCGGGCGCGCTGTTGACCGGATTGCTTGCCGCGCTCGCGGTCGCTGCCTTTGCCGGCAATTCGCTGCTGGCGCGGGCCGCTTTGGCTGACGGCGCGATTGAGGCAGGCGCGTATTCTGCGATCCGCCTGGCTTCGGGAGCCTTGGTTCTCTTGCCGTTTTTGGGCGCGCGACCATCGCATCGCGATCTGCCCGGGGCGTTTGCACTCGCGGCCTATGTCGCCGGGTTCTCGCTTGCCTATCTGCATTTGAGTGCTGGGATCGGCGCACTCATCCTGTTCGGCTTTGTCCAGGCGACAATCATCACCATCGGAGTGGTGCGGGGCGAGCGATTGATTGCGCGTGGCTGGCTTGGCCTGATGCTGGCGCTGGGCGGCTTGATCTACGTGCTCGCCCCTTGGGAGGCGGGACGCAGCGCGGCGGGTCTTCTGCCCGGTCTGCTGATGGCGGGCGCGGGCATGGCTTGGGGCGTGTACACTCTGATCGGGCGCGGCTCTGGCACCGCGCCGGGCGGAGCGACAGGCAGCACCGCCAGATATTTCCTGATCGCCAGCGTTATCGTCGCACCCATGCTCTTGCTCGATGGCACTATGCCGCGCTGGGATGGCGTATTGCTGGCGGTAATCTCTGGCGTGGTCACATCGGCGCTGGGCTATGTGGTCTGGTACAAAGTTGCACCTCAGCTCGGCCTGGCGACGGTCGCCAGCGTGCAATTGGCAACGCCTGTCGTCGCAGCCCTCGGCGGGGCACTGTTTCTGGCAGAGGCGCTGACGATGGGCGCCGTCATTGGCGGCGCGATGATATTGGGCGGCATTGCATTGACGGTGAATGCGTCGCGGGCGGTAAGGTGACGGCGGGCCTCGCACCTTACGCTACGGCGCGCTCCGTTTAGCAACGCCCTCCCCAAAAGCATGCTTGCAAGCGGCGCGATTCTTCGCAATCCCTGCGTTCAAGATACAAATGCGAGAGGATCACGCTTATGAAAACCGCAATCACCGAAATGTTTGGCATCCAGCATCCGATTATTCAGGGTGGGATGCATTATGTCGGATTTGCTGAAATGGCGGCGGCTGTTTCCAATGCGGGCGGCCTCGGGATTATCACCGGCCTGACGCAAAAAACGCCAGCGGACCTCGCGAATGAAATCGCCCGCTGCAAGGATATGACGGACAAGCCGTTCGGCGTGAACATCACCATCCTGCCGACTCTGACCCCGCCAGACTATCCAGCGATTGTGAAGGCCGTGATCGAAGGCGGCGTGAAAGTGGTGGAGACCGCTGGCCGCAACCCATCTGAATTGCTTCCCCCGCTGAAAGATGCCGGGATCAAGGTGATCCACAAATGCACCAGCGTGCGCCACAGCCTTAAGGCGCAAGAAATCGGCTGTGATGCGGTGAGCGTCGATGGCTTTGAATGCGGCGGGCATCCGGGCGAAGATGATATTCCAAACTTCATCCTGTTGCCGCGCGCCGCCGATGAGCTGGAAATTCCCTTCGTATCCTCTGGCGGTATGGCGGATGGCCGTTCACTCGTCGCCAGCCTGGCAATGGGCGCGCAAGGCATGAACATGGGCACGCGCTTTATCGCCACGCAGGAGGCGCCCGTTCACGAAAACGTGAAGAAGGCGATTGTTGCCGCATCCGAACTCGACACCCGGCTGGTCATGCGCCCACTGCGCAACACAGAGCGGGTGATGACCAATGCTGCGGTTGAGCGCCTGATCGAGAAGGAAAAGCGGCTTGGTGATGACCTCAAATTTGAGGACATCATCGATGAGGTCGCAGGCGTTTATCCATCGATCATGATGGAAGGCGACATGGATAAGGGCGCGTGGAGTTGCGGCATGGTCGCTGGCCTGATCAATGATATTCCGACCTGCCAGGAATTGATCGATGGCATCATGAGTGAAGCGGAAACGATCCTGGCGCGCATGAATGGGCAAATGTCGGCTTAAGGGCATCCCCTAACGCGAGCGCAGAACCACTTGCAAACTAAGATGACGCGGCGATTTTCGGCGATGCGTGAGCTATGGTTTGTGGCTGCTTAATGCCTCGCTTCGTAGTCAACCGAATGAAAACAGCGCGACCTTTCGGGTAGTTAGATTGGACAGCGCGCCGGAAAAGGCCTGCTGAGGGATCGACAACTTGGAAAAACGCTGCACCGGCTAAGATGCTGGTGCTCAGTCAGGGACTGCCCATGCAGGAATTTATCGCACTTGAGTTTTGGATTTTGGCGATGGCGGCACCCTGCATTCTTAGCTGGCTTCTCGGAGAGGTTCATGGCGCCGCGCGGGTGCGCAATTTTATGGAAGATCGCCTGCCCATAGTGGAAGAGGCGGCAAGTATCGCTGGGATTACTGCCAGTTTGACCTTGCCGGATCGCTCGCCGAGCGCCGCTGCCAATGCTGCCCTCAACCCGCGCCGGGTCATTGCGGCACCGCGTGATCTGTCGGCAAGCGAGCGAAGCGCGCTGTATAAAGAGATGCTAACCCCGACCGAGCGTAGCGAAGAGGCGCACTGGCGCCGCGAGGAACTGGCCGCTTTACTGAGTGAGAGCGATGGTGATTGGGCACCAGAGGCTGAAGAGGTCCTCAGCCAGTATAAGGTATCAGTCACTCAAATGGCGCAGGCCAACATCCGGCAAGACCTGGATGATGTCTTGGCTGCATCTATGCCGCCGATTGATGAACTGCGTCCACGCAGGCGCGCTTACCGCGATGCATTGGAAGAGCGCTATAAGACTGACGTGCCAGAGAGGATCGCCTGCTCTGCTCCGTAAGAAAATGCCTAACTGTCGGCGTTTTCCGCCTTGTCCGCACGGGTGTAGGGGACAAAATCCTCAAAGAAGACCGCGCCGGTGAAGAAACCACTGAACCGATCAACCGTGGTGATTTGATCCAGGCGGCACAGCTGTGATGTGCCGAACTTGCGGATCACCAGAATATCATCATCATCAATGCTTTCCGGACGGCGTGTGCGCTGAACATAGATCGTGTTGCCACTGCCATAGACATAGGCCGTGTCATTGATCGTACGCATTCTGCGGTTGGCCTTCTCACGGATGCATCGCACCGGTTCACCGGCGACGCGTCCTTCAAGCATCTTTTCCAGTTTCTCTTCGCCAGTGGGCTTGTCTTTGGCCATCACAGCGGGCGTGCCAAGCGCAGCGGCACCGGCCAGGCTGGCGGCGGCAAGGGCGAGAAATTTAGACGAGCGAACCATGAACATTCTCCTACGCTAAGACCCTAAGCCATAGCAGATAAAGCGTGTCAGGTGAACGATGGCTGACTCTTCGCACGCGTGGGTTGGGCATGCGGGGTTGGTTTTGGTCGTGCCCCGTCAGGCATTTTGGGTCCATTACCGGTGGCCGGGATCGCCGCCTTCTGAAATATCAGGCAGGCTGGCCTGGTCCACGCCGTCGGCTGGCCCGCCTTTCAGCACAAAGCGCCGGTCGCAATAGCCGCAATCGACATAGCCGTGCTCGTCAATCTCCAGATAGATGCGCGGATGGCCCAATGCGGCAGGGCGATAGTCCTTGCCGCCGCGAATGCCGCTGGCCCCGTCACAGCTCACGCGGCGGGTTTCAACGATCAGCACTTCTGGTGGAGCGGTATTCATGGCCAAGCGCGATAATCGCGAAGTGGCGCAAATTCAATCGTTCGTTTGCGCGCTATCTACGTATCGCAGGCCTTGCGCAGGCACGGCGCTCGTTTATGGGGAGGCGCATGAGCAATGAGCCCGCAATTTCGATCCGGAATCTGACCAAGCGCTATGCCGCGCCAAAGGGCGCGAAAGGTGGCGAGGCAGAGGGCAAGCTCGCGCTCAATGATGTGAGCTTTGATGTGCCGCAAGGCCAGATCTTTGGTCTGCTTGGCCCCAATGGCGCGGGCAAATCCACGCTGATCAACACGCTTGCCGGGCTGGTCAATAAGACCGGCGGCAATGTGAATATCTGGGGCTTTGACATTGATAGCCAGCGCCGCAACGCCAGCCGCGCGATTGGCATTGTCCCGCAGGAAATCGTGTTTGACCCGTTTTTTACGCCCTATGAAGTGCTGGAAAACCAAGGCGGATTTTATGGCATTCCGGCCGCGGATCGGCGCAGCGAGGAATTGCTAGCCGCTGTCCGCCTGGCTGATAAGCGCAATGCCTATGCCCGCACATTGTCCGGCGGGATGAAGCGGAGGCTGCTGGTGGCAAAGGCCATGGTGCACTCGCCGCCGATCCTGGTGCTGGACGAGCCGACTGCCGGAGTTGATGTGGAGCTGAGGCGGCAATTGTGGGAGCTGGTCACCCAGCTCAATGATGACGGCGTCACGGTCGTGCTGACCACGCATTACCTCGAAGAGGCTGAGGAATTGTGCGACCGGATTGCGATCATCAACCATGGTGAGCTGATTGCGGACAAGCCGACGCGCGAGCTGGTGGATATGGCGCGCGAGAAAATCGTCGCGGTCACAGTGGATGCCGACCTTACCAAAGCGCCCTCGCATGAGGCCTTTACCAAGGTAGAGCTCGCGGGTGAGCGGGGGGTCGAGGTGACCTATGACAAGGACGAACTCAACGCAGGCCAGGTGCTGGCAATCCTGCAAAGTCAGGGCCTGACGATTGAGGATGTGACCACGCGCGAGGCAGACCTGGAGGATGTGTTCGTCCAGCTGACGAGCTAGGGTTGGCCGCCAATAAAGGAGAACTGAGATGCACGCACTGAGAACGACCAGCACGGCATTGGCGGCTCTTGCGCTCAGTGCATGCTCATTGGCCAGCATCGGCAGCGATGCTCAGGCCTCCACTGCTGAAAACACTGCCGTGGTCACCAACATTCCTCGCGGTGAACAGCCTGCCAAATGCCCCAGCGAAGGCGCCGCCTTGCAAGTGTTGGGCAGCGGCGGACCGATTGCGGAGGCAGACCGTGCAGGCACCAGCTATCTGCTGTGGATCGACGGCGAGGCGCGGCTGCTGATCGATGCGGGGCCCGGCAGTATCCTGAGGTTCGCTCAGGCAGGCGGTAAGGTCGCCACGCTCGATGCGATATTGCTCACCCACTTGCATGGGGACCATGCTGGCGGCCTTGCAGGTATTCTGAACACTGGCGGGTTTGAAGGCCCCGGCTTGCCGCTGCTGGTTTACGGCCCCGATGGCGCGGAACGCTTCCCCGGCACCAGCGAATTTCTGGATCGCCTGCTTTCCAAAGATGGCGGCGCTTTCGCCTATCTCGGCGGTTATGACGATGGCAGCGAGAATAAGCGCGAGCTGCTCGTTACTGATATCGTGGCCGATCAAGGCGTAGGCGCACCCGCAGGCCTGGACGTATCGAACGACTATTCGGTAATTGCCTATCCGGTGAACCATGCCGCCGCCCCGGCGCTGGGCTTTGCGGTGGAAGTGGGCGAGGCAAGTTTTGTCATCACCGGAGATCAAAGCGCGCAAAGCGAGCGCTTTGCCAGCGAGCTTACCGGTAGCAAACCCACGATCCTGTTCGCGCACCACGTGATCAATGGTCAGGCGGGCCAGCCGCGCGGTCTGCACCGCACGCCAGAGGAAATTGGCGAGCTGGCGGGCGCAGTGGAGCCTGCGCGCGTGGTGCTAACGCATAATATGAAGCGGTCATTGGATGATCTGGAAAATGGCCTTGCCGCGATTGCCAAGAGTTACTCTGGCCCCGTCAGCGTCGCTGAAGATCTCGATTGCTATGCGCTTTGATCGTCTTGTCGCGGTCTAAGCTGTAGGCTTACAGCGCCGCAGTAGGACAGCCATGACGCACAATGACTGACGACATCTTATCCCATAGGTGAGTCTAAGGTCACTGGCCGCGTTGTTACCGCTATGAAACTCTTATGAAACCATACGGTAACAGCAAACTAGCCAAACGGGTTCGACACGTTATTGAGGAATGGACTTGCCCGCTATGCGCGCTCGTCAGCGAAACGGTTTAGGAGTAAATTGATGGCAGAACAAAAATCACCCGAGGAAATCGCGGTTTTGATGAGAAAGCTCAGGATAGTTCCGGGCATTGCAGCGATTATTGGTGTTGTTCTGGCGATTACCGGTAGCGAATTTACCACTTGGTTCCCAATCATTTGTGTCGGCATCGGGATGTTTTTAGGGTGGTCCCAAATCACAACCAAAATGATTGACAATCTTGAAAAGCAAAAGGAAAAATAACAGTATATGGCGTCCGTCGTTGGTCGATGGTCGATGGTTCGCTTAAGCACTGTAGCCTTCCTATTCTCACCAGCTTGGGCAACTGGGATAGCGTGCAGATAGACGCCGCACTTGGACGCTCCACCTGGGCGGAGGATTATTTTGTCTGGACGTAAGGTGTATGACATTATCGTTATCGGCTCTGGCGCGGCGGGCCTCACCGCTGCGCTCGCGCTGGCAGAGACCAAGCGCGTGCTGGTGCTGGCCAAGGGTTCGCTGACCGGCGGATCGACCGCGTGGGCACAGGGCGGGATCGCCGCCGTTCTGGATGCGGGCGACACGTTCGATAATCACGTGCGTGATACGATGGTGGCGGGCGCCGGCCTAAACGACCGTGAGACGGTGGAGTTTGTGATCGAGCAGGCGCCGGCGAGCATCGACCGTCTGGTTGAGCTGGGCGTGCCGTTCAACCAGGATTCCGGCGATCTGCATTTGACGCGCGAAGGCGGGCATTCGCATCGGCGGATCGTGCATGTTGATGATGCGACCGGCTGGGCGGTGCAAGAGGCGTTGCTCAACGCTGCGAACGCCAATCCGAACATCACCATGTTGGCCGGGCGGACCTGCATTGACCTTATCACGGATCGCCATCGCACCAGCTATTCCGGCGCAGGCCATGTCTGGGGCGTCTATGCTCTGAACGAGGAAACTGGTGAGGTCGAAAGCCATGTTGCGCGGGCGACCGTGCTGGCGGCGGGCGGCGCGGGGCGCGTCTATCAATTTTCCACCGCGCCGCGCGGGGCAACCGGTGATGGCATTGCGATGGCGTGGCGCGCGGGTGCCCGCGTCTCCAATATGGAGATGATGCAATTTCACCCGACGTGTCTGTATAATCTGGAGGTCAAAAACTTCCTCATCACAGAGGCGGTGCGCGGCGAGGGTGGGCATTTGCTGCACCCGGAAACTGGGCACCGGTTTATGGCGGATTACGATGCGGAGCGGATGGAGCTGGCCCCGCGCGATGTCGTGGCGCGCGCGATTGATGATCAGATTAAGCGCGATGGCCTCGACTATGTTCATCTCGACATTAGTCACCAGCCGCCGGAATTTGTGCGCGAGCATTTCCCGACCATTGATGAAAAGCTGACCGGGCTGGGGATCGATATGACGAGCCAGCCGATCCCGGTTGTCCCGGCCCAGCACTACACCTGCGGCGGGGTGGTCGTTGGCCTGGATGCGAGCACCGACCTGCCCGGCCTGTGGGCGGCGGGCGAATGCACTGAGAGCGGCCTGCACGGCGCGAACCGGCTGGCGTCAAACAGTCTGCTGGAATGCTTTGTTTACGGCGAAGCAGCGGCGTCAGACATTTTGTCCAAATGGGCTGACCTGCCGCAGCCGCCTGCGATCCGGGAGTGGGACGCGACCCGCGTGGCAGACAGCGACGAGCAAGTTGTCATCAAGCAAAACTGGACCGAAATCCGCCGGTTCATGTGGAACTATGTCGGGATCGTGCGCACCACCAAACGGCTGGAGCGCGCGGCCAACCGGATCGATCTGCTGAGCCAAGAGGTTGAGGATTATTACGGCAGCTTTGTTGTCACCACCGACCTGATTGAGCTGCGCAATCTGCTTCAGGCGGCCAAGCTGATCGTAAGGAGCGCACTGGCGCGGCATGAAAGTCGGGGCCTGCACTACACGCTTGATTATCCGGAGATGGACGAGGTGCCGCAGGATACGGTGCTGGTGCCTTAGGCGGCGCTATCGACAATACCTCTCGCAATTGCGACTGAACAATACGACTGACCCTTGGTGAAGGTCACTTTAGCAGTGGCGATCACACTCGCTCCGATGCGCGCATGGTTCCATCCCATATCCGCTGCTCGGGCGATGTGATTGAACGGGGTTTCATCGTTGGGGCTTGCTCCGGGCAACCAGTTAAGCACGATACGCACAAGTGCGAGCTGATCTTCGCGCGTAGGACAATCATTTCTGATCTTGGGGAACCCCAGCACAACCTCAGTGATCGGTCCGTCCTTCTTCTCGCGCCTCACATCCAGAACATGCCCCAAATCATTTCCTGCATTTCTTGAAAGGCGCCTGACCAATCTGTCCGCATCGATGCTGTCGGGAAGCGCGATGGGTTCCTTCAATTGCGACCAATCAGGCCCAATTGATCTAGCCATTTCGAGGGCGGCGTCCTCCGACGCGAACATCGACTGAGCCGCAACCTCGTTCGCGCAGGCCGAAAACGGAAGCAGGTTCAGAATCAATACAGGCAGACGTTTTAACAAGTCATCCTCACATAAAGCGCCATTGGCACCGGGTTGATTAAGCACGCTTCCGGCGACAACATCAAGGAGCTTGACCGATGAAGAAAAGCGTCACTCTATTTGCGAGCGTCTTTTGCGGCTTTTTCTGTTCTGTTTCGCCTCTCGCCGCTCAATCCTCCGACCCCTCCGAACCCCCACCTCAAAACGCCATCGTCGTTACCGCTCAGCGTTCCGGTGCGCCGATGTGGACGATCGACACGGCAAGCGGCACTATCATTTTGGTCGGCGAGATTGCCGCCGTGCCCAAGGCAACGCCTTGGCAGCCCGACCGGTTGAAAGAGGTTGCGGGCGAGGCGCAGCGCGTGATCATCCGCGCCCAGCCCAAGGTGTCTCCGGGCGATGTCTTCCGCCTGATTTTCAGCGGCGGGAGCTTTACCAAGCTGCCCAAGAAATCGGTCGCGGCCGATTATCTCGATGAGGCGCAGCTGGCGCGGCTGAGCGCGCTGGAGACGACTTATGACAAGGATTACGCCCGCGGCAGTTTCCTGATGACGGCGTTTGACCTGCTTGCGCGGCGGCTCGACTTTGATGATGAAACTACTAAAGATGCGACTGACATCGTGCGCAAGGCGGCGGATAAGGCCGATGTGCCAATTATCCGCCCAGAGCGGTTTCGCGGCGAAGACCTGCTCGATGATCTGGCCGCGGCAGAGCCTGCCTCGCACATCCCGTGTCTGGAGGCGGCGATGACGGCGACGGAAATTGGGTCAGAGCTGATTGAGAAACGCGGTGATGATTGGCGCAGCTTTGATGTGCCCGCCGTGATGGCGAACCCGCTGGAGATTGCGCTGGGCCAATGCTGGCCGTGGGCGGATCAAGAACTGGGCACGGAAATACGCGACCAATGGACTGGTATGATTGCCGAGGCTGGCGGCGAGACGGGGGTGACATTGGCGGTTGTTCCCTTGCGCGTGCTGGCTGAGGAGAACGGCGTTCTCGATCAACTGGAGGCGGAAGGCTTCCCAGTCGCTGGGCCTGACTGGCGGCCTTGAACGTGCTTGCCGGACCGCCGTCTCGCGCTGCGTACCCCCGCCGCCCTGGATAAGACGCCTTTCCCTTCGTCGGTCCATATTCCCCGCTCGCCGATCACAGCCGTCGTTCGTCCAGCCTGATCGCCCACTAAGCGAGCGGCAATTGCGTTGCCCCCAACCCTGTTCCAGTTTGCAATTGGACGCGAGCGGAAGATCCCCTGTGCTTTTCTCTTCCCGCTGAGTAGCACAAATCCGCCGCGTCCGATCGACCAAAGATGCCATTGCACGAGTGTTGGGACTGTGCTCGGCGCTGACGGTCTCAAGGCCGATCATCCAGAGACCTTATAGAGGATGATCCAATGAATTCCCTTACCAAACTAGCCGCCAGCAGCGCATTTGCGCTGATGCTGTCATTGCCTGCCGCTACCCCCGCACTGGCAGGCGGTGATGAGCCCATCGTTGTTCAATCCAAGCCTGCGATGGCGGAGTGGCGAGAGAAGACAACGCGCGATCTAAACCGTGCACTCTCGCATAGGCCGAGCTCAGCAAGGCTTCGGCCCAACAATGGTATCGTCCAGGTCAGCTTTACGTTGGGCGAAGACGGCAGGGCCGATAATATAAAGCTGTACAAGAGCGGCGCCAATTGGATCGCTGAGCGGCTGGCCAAGCGCGCGGTGCGCAAACTCGACACGCTGGACGAAGTGCCCGTGGCGAACCGGGCGAAGGCGCGCTTTCTGGCCAGTATCATCTTTGCTGACAATGCCCATATCCATGATCGGCTGGCCGCCGAACTCAAAAAGTCAGAGCGCACCCGCCTGGCCTCGGCCGATGAGAGTCGCGAATTCATCACCGTCGGGATTTAAGTGGCCTGATGCTTTTCTCAGTTGCCGCCTCGGCGGCATGACCCGCGCCCGCCTCTTGCCAAAACAAGGGGCGGGTTGCGGTGCGTGGCTTTGGCTTCCCTTACGTCATCTTGCCCGGGCAGAATCGCGTGTTATCGTCATTCGTAAGAATGAGAGGAAACACCCAATATGCCCAGCATCACCGCCAATGGAATTGAACTGTTTTACGAAGAGCATGGCGAAGCGGGCCATCCACCCTTGTTGCTGGTGATGGGGCTGGGCGCGCAAATGACCTTGTGGCCGATTGAGCTGGTTGAGGCGCTGGTGGCCAAGGGGCACCGCGTGATCCGCTATGACAATCGCGACATTGGCTTGTCTCAAAAATTTGAAGGTGCGAAGGCGCCCGGCGTGGTGTGGCAGGTGCTGCGCGCAAAGATCGGCTGGCCCGCAAAGGTGCCTTACACGCTGAAAGATATGGCCGATGATGGCGCGGCCTTGCTCGATGCCTTAGGCATCGACCAGGCACATGTGGTTGGCGCAAGCATGGGCGGGATGATCGCGCAATTGATGGCGGTGCATCATGGGCACAAGCTGCTCTCGCTAACCTCGATTTTCTCCACCACGGGCGATCCCAAATTGCCTCAGGCGGACAAGCAGGCGATTGAAACACTCACAGCGCCGCTGACTTCCATGGAGGAAGAGTATCTGGTCGAACACGGGATGAAGGTGGTGCAGGCGATTGGATCGCCCGGCTACCGCGCCGATCCCGATTGGCAGCGTGAGCGAGTGCGCGCCGGGGTCCAGCGCAGCGTCTATCCCGCTGGCCTGCCGCGCCAGCTTGCCGCGATCATTGACGATGGCGACCGCACTGCCCGGCTGGCCAGTGTCAGCACGCCGACATTGGTGCTGCACGGTGAGGATGATCCGCTGGTAAAGGTCGAAGGCGGCCGCGCAACCGCAGCGGCGATCAAAGGCGCAAAGCTGGTAACGATCCCCGGCTGGGGCCATGATCTGCCGGTGCCGCTGATTGATCAGATCGCAGGCGAGATCGCCGAACATGCTGCGTCGGCCAGTGCCAGTGAAACGGTCGCGGCTTAGGGTCAGGACGCATTAATCGCATGAGCCGTGATTGATAGCGGTCAATGCGGTGCCGACCACCACCGACACGCCAAAAGAGCGCTTTAACACGGATCCGCTAAAGCTGCGCTGGAGCGCTGATCTGTTCATTGCGTCTCGCTCGCCCTCATGATCAGGGGACGCCTGCGTCATTTTGCGACTGCAGGCTCAGGCATATTCAAAAATTGCGCGGTTCGATTCGAATGATTCAAAGGGTCTTCATCACGGTTTTGCCCGCAAAAATTTTTTCGCAGATTCATTTTAGGGCTTGCGCGTTTGACGACCCTAGCATTTCCGGCGCGTCGCGGCGTTGCAGCGATATAACACACCAGCCGTTTGAGCCGATCGACATGGTAAATTTACATTTACCCTCTTGCGTCTGAGGCCCCTCTGATTCAGTATTTAGTGGTTCTTGCCGCAAGGACACCCACAAGACCTAGTTAAAGTCAGGCGCAGACACCATATCTGCGATGGGGGCAGATTCGGTCTGAAGATGGGGCAAAATGCGGCTGGGGCTGTGGGTAGCGGGGATAAGTAATCCGCGCCCTGGGGTACTTTTAATGCTAGGTGGGACACGTCCTGCCGAGTCGAACACATAAAGAACATCGCATGGGTAAGGATAAAACCACTGCGAGGCATAAGCGGGGCAAGGATAAATGGATTTTCGGAACGGAGACGATGCAGCCATGGGTGTGACCGACGGTCTCGACCAGCAGACTGACGTGGCCCCAGCAGAGGCCAAATCATCAGGCGAAGGCAGCGCAACCGAAAAGCAGGCGATGGATATGCAAGCAGACGATAGAGGCAGCGAAGAATTGGTCGCCGCGAAAGCGGGCGAGGCCTTGGCTGGCGCGATGACGGAAGTGGCAAAAGCTGCGGCTGAGCCTGACAGCAAGAAGGTCAACGACCGCCGGTTCGACGTGAAAACCGATCCATCGCGCGATGACAATCTGACCGAGTTCGGCAAAGAAACGCTGATTGATCGCTATCTCTTGCCTGGTGAAAGTTTCCAGGACCTGTTCGCCCGCGTGGCCGATGCCTATGCCGATGATCAGGATCACGCCCAGCGTCTGTATGATTATATTTCAAAGCTGTGGTTCATGCCGGCAACCCCGGTCCTGTCGAACGGCGGCACCTCGCGCGGCCTGCCAATCAGCTGCTATCTGAACTCTGTGTCAGACAGCCTCGATGGCATTGTTGGCACCTGGAATGAAAACGTCTGGCTGGCTTCTAAAGGCGGCGGCATTGGCACCTATTGGGGCAATGTACGCGGCATTGGTGAACCGGTTGGCCTTAATGGCAAGACCAGCGGCATCATCCCGTTCGTGCGGGTGATGGACAGCCTCACTCTGGCGATCTCGCAAGGCTCGCTGCGGCGCGGCTCAGCGGCCTGCTATCTCGACGTATCGCACCCGGAAATTGAGGAATTCCTCGAAATCCGTAAGCCATCGGGCGATTTCAACCGCAAGGCGCTGAACCTCCACCACGGCGTGCTGCTGACCGACGAATTTATGGAAGCGGTCCGCGCAGGCGATATGTTCGACCTCAAATCGCCCAAGACCGGCGAAGTGCGCGGCGAAGTCGATGCCCGCAGCCTGTTCCAGAAACTGGTTGAGACCCGCCTGGCAACCGGCGAGCCATATATTGTGTTTAGCGACACGGTGAACCGCATGATGCCAAAGCATCACCGCGATCTGGGCCTGAAGGTTTCAACCTCCAACCTGTGCAGCGAAATCACTCTGCCAACCGGCATTGACCATCTCGGTAATGACCGCACGGCTGTGTGCTGCCTGTCTTCGCTCAACCTGGAAAAATGGGATGAGTGGAACGGCGACAAGCAGTTCATCGAAGACGTGATGCGCATGCTCGACAACGTGCTTCAGGACTACATCGACCGCGCACCGGACGAGATGGCCCGCGCCAAATATTCCGCAGAGCGTGAGCGCAGTGTGGGTCTGGGCGTCATGGGCTTCCACTCCTTCTTGCAATCGAAGGGGCTGGGCTTTGAAAGCGCCATGACCAAGGCGCTGAACCTCAAAATGTTCAAGCATATTCAGGCCAAGGCGTCTGAGGCGAGCATGCTGCTGGCGCAGGAACGCGGGCCTTGCCCCGATGCGGCAGACATGGGCGCGATGGAGCGCTTTAGCTGTAAGATGGCGATTGCACCGACCGCGTCGATCTCGATCATTTGCGGCGGCACCAGTGCCTGTATCGAGCCGATCCCAGCGAATATCTACACGCACAAAACCTTATCGGGCAGCTTCATTGTGAAGAACCCATATTTGGAAAAAGTACTGCGTGAGAAGTCGAAGGATTCCAACAATGTCTGGAATTCGATCCTGGAGAAGGGCGGCAGCGTCCAACACCTCGACTTCTTGACCGACGAAGAAAAGGCATCGTTCAAAACCAGCTTTGAAATCGATCAGCGCTGGCTGCTCGAATTCGCCGCAGACCGTTCGCCTTATGTCGATCAGGCGCAATCGCTGAACCTGTTTATTCCGGCCGATGTCGAGAAATGGGATCTGATGCAGCTGCACTTCCAGGCGTGGGAGAAGGGCATCAAATCGCTCTATTATCTCCGCTCTAAATCAATCCAGCGCGCCGGCTTTGCCGGCGGAGTGGAGGCGGACAACACCGCCGACGCACCAGAGATTGAGCTGAAGGCGGATCTGGGTGTGCCGGAAACAGACTATGATGAATGCCTCAGCTGCCAGTGAACTAAGCCGTCGCCCCAATGAGGATGGATATTGTGGATAATCGAAAGGACTCTAATGGGGTAGAGTCCTCTGCGTTAAGAAATTCAGCTACATAGCTGAATATCGATTCGGTCGCTTTAGATTGGATTGATGTGGGGGGCGGCTTCTCTTGGAAAGTTGCCAACCCCCCAGCAAGCTGAACGTCAGTGCGTTCGGGGCTCGCCTAGAAATTTTGCCTCGCATTTGCTGACGTTCCGGTCAACCTGAAACCTCGGGGTTTCAGCGGAATGGTTCTGTGGAAAAGCTGTGTAAATGCACGGCCTCCCATTCGCTAAGCGAATGCCTCTGACTCTCCTGATCGTAGCTTGCAAAAATTTGATTGCTCGGGCGCGCATTTTCGGTGCTTGCGGCAGTTGAATTCATTGTAAACTTTGCGATCAGCCCGGGCTGACGCGGCACAAGAAAGCAAATAATATGGTTACTTACAAATCTCGGAAGCCAATTGGCACAATCGCGCGTACTGGCGAAAAGTGCCCCGAGTCAGGTGTGTGGCGTTCGATGGATACCCCATCTACCACAGCGCCAATTGCGAAAGGCAATCGAATGCCACCGCACAACGGTCGCGCAGTTTCTTGGAAATTGGAGCGGCACGCCTAACTAAGATGATTGACCGTTTTGGGTCTATCATGAGTAGAGCCCCCATGAGCAATTGCGCATGGGGGCTTTTCTTTGCATCAAACTCATGGTTGAATGTCTAACGCTATGAAAACCCGGCAATCTACACGTGTCCCGCTCAACGCCACTGGATCATACCGCACATCGCGCGGGATGCAGTGGGATGTGGAGCTTGAGGATTTGTCTGCTGGCGGCTGCATGATCCACGACCGGCAGGGGCGCCTTAAGCTCGGCGAATATGTTCGCCTGTATATCGCGGGCACTGGTCCGCATCTGGCCGAGGTCGCCTGGCAAATTGGCGGCAATGCCGGATTGGCCTTCACCCGGCCATTGCCAGACCGTGTCTTCGCCGCGTTGGCTGCGGCGGATTGGAACGCGGCGGCAAAGGCTTACCGCGACGAAAGCAGGGGCGGATCGGCCCGCCGCTTTGTTTAAACGCCGCATTACCCGCCCAAGCCGCGCGAGGATAAAATGAGCTTAGATATTGTTTTGCCTGGGTTCTTATTGTTTGTCGCGATTATAGACATTCCGATTTTCATGTTCATGCGAGCGCGCGGGATGATGCGCGATAATGTCGTCAATCTGATGATGCTGGCTTCAGTTTCGCTTCCCTTGCTGGCCTATGTTATCTTGAAATTTGTCTTGCCGGATGTTGGCGCAATCGAGGTTTTTTGAGCGATGGAACCGGAAATCTGGATTGAAATTGAGGCGGGACTATCATGAGCCCGCTGCGCGTGCTCACCGCGGCTGGATTGATTGTGCTGCTGTCCGCCTGCGCCAGTCAGATTGATGCCGGGGTCGCCAGTGATGAAGGAACGCCCGGTTTCCTGTGGGGCCTATGGCATGGGTTTGTCTTTCCATGGGCCTGGATAGGGTCTTTGTTCAATCCGGACATTGCCGTCTACGCCGTGCCCAACAAAGGCGCCTGGTATGATTTTGGCTTCTTCCTTGGCATCACGGTGCTGGGTGGGGGAAGTTTCTTCGGATCAAAGAGCCGCCGCTCTGATTAGGCGAGCCATGCGGCGCGCGGCCATCAAGCGCTAAGGCGCATCGGCTTTGCAACCTCGACCACTTCAATTCGGTCACGGCCACCTCGCTTCGCATTGTAAAGCGCCGCATCCGCCATCTCGATCAGATCTTCGCGCGGCAGCGTAGCTGTGGCTGGCGACAGCGCTACGCCCACCGATGTGGTAATGCGCGAGGTGTTGTTCACATTGGCAGGCAGCTTCATGGTCGCCACTGCATGGCGAACCTCCTCCGCCAGGCGCGCGGCATCGCCGGGTGCGCGTTCGCGAATGGCAGCGACAAATTCCTCTCCGCCATAGCGCGCGACAATTCCATCGCTATCGCTGAATACGCGCTGTAATGCGCGCGCGACCAGCAGCAGGCATTGATCGCCCGCCCGGTGTCCGTTGGTGTCATTGAACAGTTTGAAGCTGTCCAGATCAATCATCATGATCGCGATACGGCCACTTGAGAGCATGGCGCCCGCATCATCGGCCTGGCCCGCCGGTGTGATCTTCTTGGCGAAGGCCTGCTCAAAATAGCGCCGGTTGCCCATCCCGGTGAGTGGGTCTCGCTCTGACAATTCACGCAAAGCCCGGTTCGCTAAAGTCAGCTCGCGCGATGTTTCGGAGGCACGTAGGCTGAGCAGGAAATTGCGCTGGCGCAGCCGTTCGATCCGGTATGCCAGCGGCAGAGTCGCGCCGCTCACCACAAACAGCAGGGCGAGGTAATCCAGATAGTGCGTAAAACCATCAGAGCTTCCAAGCATCACCATGCCAAATGCGGCGCAGATAAAGGCGGCGTTAAACGCCAACAACTGCCGCATGGAGTACGGAAAGACGATATTGGCGATGCCAATGATAAGTCCCGTGGCAGTGAGATAGCGCGCGGTATTTTCTGTCGGCATTTGTAACGCCAGATGGACGATCACCGCGACAAATGCGATCGGGGCTATTCCCAGGCATACCGACATAAGCCTGTGCCATCCGCGCGCGCCCGCCACCAGGCCAAGAGCGGTGATGGGAATTATTACAATTGCCCTTAAGAAGGCCCCCTCGGCGGCTATTGCCGGGTGGATCATCAGATCAAGCAGGATCGTAGCAAGCCCGATCAAAAACCCGAGAACGAACAAGAACCGATGGTCAGATTTTTGCCGCGCCACGGTCTCGAGCGCATAGCTTTGGCGGATGGGCAATGGCCAGGAGCCTTCGGCAGAGCCATCGCGGATGACCGTGTCGAGCGTCGCCGCGTCGAGATACGGCCCGCTGGTGTCTGTATCGCTGGCCGGCGCATCGCCGCTGCCTTGAGCGGGTGCCAAGGTGGCCGCAGGCAGTGTTTGGGACGCTCGATCAGACACGCGAGCAGGCGCCGCACCAGCATGGCCGCCCGCATCCGAGCCAGCAGCCTCGCTTGCTGCACGCACCAGCCCACCATGTGCTGGAAAGAATTGCCGTAAAACACCCATTACTGCGCGCCTAGCAAGAGGTGCTTAATTCTGGGTTAGTATCGCGTAATATGCTATGCACTTTATATGCGCAGATGGCGGCACTTGCACCAGACGCGCGCGGGGCCGTTGCATGGGCTGCAAGGCCGCGGAAGAGGACGGATGCCCCCACACGGTTCGACTCACATTTTGCACGGTTTATCCCCGCATGAATCAACCTCCTTGCCTTCGGTTTCGTAGTTTGATTCCCTATAAGAGCCAAAGAACACCAATCTAAGGAACACCACATGTCGTTGCTCGAAGCCCGCAAGACCTACAAGCCGTTCGAATATCCGTGGGCTTACGACTTCTGGAAACGTCAACAGCAGATCCACTGGATGCCAGAGGAAGTGCCGCTGGGTGAGGATTGCCGCGACTGGGCGCAAAAGATCACTGAGCATGAGCGCAATCTGCTCACGCAAATCTTCCGTTTCTTCACCCAGGCCGACGTCGAAGTGCAGGATTGCTATCACGACAAATATGGCCGCGTGTTCAAGCCGACCGAGATCAAAATGATGCTCACCGCATTCTCCAATATGGAGACGGTGCACATCGCGGCGTACAGCCACCTGCTCGACACGATCGGCATGCCGGAAAGCGAATATTCCGCCTTCCTCGAATATGAGGAAATGGCCGACAAGCATGATTACATGCAGCAATTCACCGTCGACACCGACGAGGATATTGCCCGCACGCTCGCCATGTTCGGCGGCTTTACTGAGGGGCTGCAACTGTTCGCGTCCTTTGCGATGCTGATGAACTTCCCGCGCTTCAACAAGATGAAGGGTATGGGGCAAATCGTCAGCTGGTCCGTGCGCGACGAATCGCTGCACTGCGAAGGCATCATCAAGATGTTCCACACCTTCTGTGAAGAGCGTGATTGCCTGACCAAGGCGGTGAAGGAAGACATCGTCGATGTCTGCCAGAAGACCGTGCGGCTGGAGGATGCGTTCATCGACCTCGCGTTTGAAATGGGCCCGGTCAACGGGATGAGCGCGAAGGAAATCAAGAAGTACATCCGCTACATCGCCGATTGGCGCTTGGGCCAGCTGGGCCTCCAGCCGATCTACATGATCGATGAGCACCCACTGCCATGGCTCAGCCCGCTGCTGAACGGTGTTGAGCACGCGAACTTCTTTGAAACCCGCGCGACCGAATATTCAAAAGGCGCGACCAAGGGCGACTGGAACACCGTGTGGTCCAGCTTCGACAACCGCCAGAAAGCGAACGCTGCAAACGAAGAGGCAGCGGATGAAGGCGGCCCGGATATGTTCGGAGAAACCGAAGCGGCGGAGTGAGGGGCCGACTAGTCGAGTGAGAGGTTTAGGATTCGATTGGTGAAGGCAGCTTGGCTTACGCCAAATGCCTTCGCCAGCGTCTTTACTTTGTTATCATCCTCTAGATCGATACCTTCTGGACAGACAGCTCTCACCAAATATTCCGGTAGCAGAATGGAGGCTGCGAAAGCGTTTGCAGCAATTTCCATTTCGTCGATGCCTTCCGCTGAAAGGCTATCCCTGCGAAGCGTACCTCGGTCAACATGGACTGACCGCTTTAAAACCGCCTCATCCATAATTTGGTGCCCAAGCTCGTGAGCAATGGTAAAGCGTTGTCGGTTCGAGTGGTGTGCAGCATTGTAGACGATGTGTTTTTGACCGTGTTTTATGAATGCCATGCCAGACAGCTCGTCATCTAGCACCGACGACTTAACCACGCATCCTTCCGCAATAGCGATTTCGCGAATGGGCACGGGTAGGCTCAGCTGACCTAGCTTGGCGAGAAGATCACGTGCGTTGGCTTCGCCTTTCCGTCGAGCCTTAGATACTTTCTGGTAAGACATCAGGAGTTCGCCACAATCGACTGGATCACATCTGCTTCGTTTTTCGAAAGGCGGGCGCCAGTCAAATTGACACGTTCCGTCGGCTCAACGTGATCTGTTGGGCGAACAAGGTCCGTCGGCAGCAGCTCAGCGACACTCGGAAGATCAAGCGCTTGGGCGATTTCAATCGCCTGATGGAGCACAATCCGCTGCCGTCCTGCTTCGATATTTGCAACCGATGCGCGACTCATACCAATTTCATCAGCGAGCGTTTTTTGTGTCATCTCTGCCTTCTCACGAGCATCAGCCACACGCTTTCCAAACAGCAGATATAGGTCCCTCGGCTCCACCGCCAGAGGGCTAGTCTACAGACTTATCCGGTGTCAATCCTCGTTGGGTGTTTGTGACACAAACGTTTGACACCAAAACTATACATTATACTTGACCAGCCGCATGCTTAGGCTATGTAGGAAAGGCCTCGATTCGAGGTGCATAAGGAAAGGAATAACAATGACTAAGAAGCCTGGAAGCAATTCCGGAAACAGTGGCGGAATCTTTCAAGAGACCGGTCCACGTGGCGGCCGCTATGACAACTTTTCGACTGTCCGCGATAATGAGCGGATGCCGCCGACCAGCCAGCCTGGACGTTCTTGGACACAGATTCGGCGCACGCCGGACAGCAAGCGGTAAGGAGACTTTCTCTGATGGAATATCCAACACGCCCTGATCGAATGCCAAGGCCAATGCCACGCCCGATCCCAAATGATCCGCGTCCGACACGTCCCGTCTACCCTGGTTCGCCACCGCGACCTCGAGCGTAAGAATGGACACTCAAATCGAAGAACCAGACGATCAATCTCTCCGGTCGTCTGGTTCTTTTTTTGGAGCTATTGAACATGCAATATTTCAATTCGACCGCCATTCAAGCGGCTAAATACGACTTTTCGACCGGGACGTTCAGGCTCTGGTTTGCCAGTTCGGGGCAAGCTTATGATTACTATCAAGTGCCGTCGCACGTTTGGGAGGGCCTTCTGGTCGCTCCATCAAAGGGACAGTACTTCAATGCATACATCCGTGACCAATATGCTGCTTAGTTAAACACCACCCAACAAAACCCGTGCATACCATTGGTGCACGGGCATCAGCGCTTTCACCACGCCGCTGTCAGGTTTACCGACCCAGCTCCCAAACAGCAGCACGGTTCCGCTATTCGTTCCGGGCTGAACCGAGAGCCAGCTCGCGGTTGCACCCGAGAAATCGCGTAGTAGGATTTGCGGGTTTTTTGTGGTCTGCACGCCATCCGGCGTGCGATCTCCTCGGCCCTTGCGGGTCTGCGGGCGGGCGCCCCCGACTCTTGACGCCCTTGCGGACCCTGCGGGTCCGTGCTCCGCGACCAAGCCTTGTGCATCAGTCTCCCACCGATCCACCACATTCCACGCTGCGAAGGTCTGCGCTTCGCCGCGCGCCAGCTTTGCCGCATCTGCATTGCTCGCGCCGCGTCCGATCAGGCCCAGCGCCAGCCGCTCCGGCCGGAACGCCATGCTGCAATAAAACCGCTCAATAAACGCCGCCAGCGTCACCTCGCCCGGCACCGCGCACGCAAAGCAATCGCGGTAATCATCCGGCCCGCCAAATTCGGCGAGCAGGCTGCCCTCCGGCACATCGCATGCGTTTACCTTTGCCATTGCCATTGGATCATCCTTCGCGGCCTAGCGCACGCTTCACGCTACACCACAGGCCCGATGGCGAATAGGCCGTGCGCAGCTCCGTCTGTGCGGCGGTGACGAGAATGCCTTTAACGGGGCGGTTCGGACGATTGGGGCCGCTGAACCGAGGCATCGGGTCGCCAGCATTGCTTTCCTACAGGGACCCTGCGCGGGTACACAGCGTGGATGGATCACGTACAGTTTCAATCGGAAAAAGCGATCAAAGGCACGCTTTGTGATGGATTGGATTTAAGCGCTAAGACTGTGTTCCAGGCGTTCCAAGCGTGGCTCAGCAGCGACGAACCGAGCGCGGGTGAGATGGCGCGGAGCGTGCGCCTACACCTGGCCCCAGGCGGCGGGCGGGGCCTCCACCTCCTTCGTCAGGTCGAACTCAACCCGGAAGGTGCGGCCCATGTAGCGGCCCGGGCAGGAGCCATCATCGCCCTTGTCACGGGCCATGCGGATCGGGCGGTTGAGGGTATAGGCAAAGGTGGGCGTTTCGCTGTCCGCTGGGTCGACCTCGACGCTCCAGATGTTGACCACAGAGGCGCAGTACGTGTCGCCGAACTGAGGACGCTCAAACAGGGCGATGCTCTCTGCGTCGACGGGGAACTCCTGACGCATGGCGGTGCCAGCATTCGCGGTGTCGCCGCCATACATGGTGACCTCGTCCTCCTCGCCGTCCTCGTGGCGGTGGTCATGCTTGAGGCGCAGACCGGCATCGCTCCTGGTGATCAGCCAGGTGCGCGATCGGTCCCACACGCCGGGCTCGGTCTCGATGTGAAAGGGGATGGCGATGCGCGTATCGCTGCATTCACGGACCTGCATGAGCATGGCCTTGCCGACGAAGTCCGCATCCGCCTCGTCCTCGCTGGTGAGCTGGCCGGCATAGGCCTTGCCGCAATGGGTGGAGAGCGCGGCCCAGAACTCAGCCTGAGTGTCAGCGGCCGCTGGCAGCGCAGCGTCTTCGGCTGGCTGGGTGCAAGCGGCGGCGAGCGAGAGGGCGGCGATGCCTGGTGCGGCGAATCTGAGGATGGTGATCATACCGCGTGGTATCAGCGCGGCGCGGCCCGCGCCACCCGATCAGCACCAGTTGATGCGCGGCCCGCCCCACTCCTCGGCGAGGCCTTCGCGGACGAGCGCCATGCCCAGGCTCTGGCCATTGCGGGTCACCACCTGGAGCGCGCGGCCATAGTGATCAGAGGTGCGACCATCGGCGCTTGGCCCCAGGCTGAATGGTCCGGCGCTCAGCAGCGCCTGCATGCGCGCGGTTGCCTCACCGCCCAGGCGTGCCTCGCGCGGGCAGGAGGGGCGGGAGACCTCCGGTGTATCGATATCGGCGATGCGGATCTTGGTCCCGCGATACCAGATCGTGTCGCCATCGACGATGCAGGTGATCCGGCCAGAGCCGACGCAGACCGGGAAGTGGGCGCGTTCGGTGTCGGCGACTTCGCTCGCTTGGGCTTGGGCGATGCCGCTCAGCGACGAAGTGAAGGCCATGGTGGCGAACGCGGCCAGGGACGCACAAGTCAGGCGCAGGTGGAAGGGGAGGGTGCGGAGAGCCATCCCCATGCAATGGCCCAGCAAGGCTCAAGGCATTATCCGGTCGAATCCTTAGAGCTGCTACGTATCGCGGCGCCGTCTGCGGACATGATGAGTGAATGGTATCACTGCCCAGCACTCAGATACGAAACGGGGCCAGCGCATGGCCGGCCCCGATTGTGGGTCAAACGCTGCAAGCAGCGCGGTGTTCGTCCGGCCTTAGAACGCCAGCGTCTCTGGGTCCGGCATAGGCTCTTGCTTTTGCGCTTTCAGGAAGCTCATCACGCTGCGCACGCCAACCCAAACGGCGATAACTGGAAGCAGCAGAAAGCCGATCAGCACGATGGTCAGCAAACCTGCGACGATCGAGGCGACGAAGCCGATCCAGAAGGTGCGGATGAGATAGGTGAAGTGCGAGGCCATCCACGGCTCTTGATCTTCGCCCTGCCATATATGGGCAAGCACAACGCCAACAATGCCTGTGATCCCGGTCAGAAAGCTAGCAAGATAGAGCAGGCTGATGATGGTGGGGCGGTTGGCGTCAAAGCCTCCGTTATGCGGCGTGGGCTGACGATTGCCAGAGCTTGGCTCCGGGCTGTTGGTTTTGGTATCGTTCATTGCGTGATCCCCCATGAGATGCGTCTATATGCTTCTACGTAGCGAACCGTGCAGGTTGTGCAACTGCACCCGGGGGAGAAGAGGCAGGCTGCTGTGCTCTCATTCGCACCAATTGCGCGGGGTCGTGCCCCAACCGGATGGGGCGGCAAGATCGCGCCCGATCATGGTTTCAGCCAAGTACTCATGGCGATTGCTAGACTGCTTGCGCCTTACCTCGCGCAGCTCGCGGCCATATTGGTCATAGGGCGGCTGGTCCGCGCCGCTCCATTCAAACGCCGCGTCGTTCAGCCACGTATGGAGGAAATCGCGAGCCTGGATGGCGCGCGTCTGTTCCGCCTCGCAGGCCCCGTCCAGCTCTGGCGCGTCGAACCCGGTAAATCGGATCCGTCGGGCCTGTTCGCCAAAACCGATCGCCAGCGTATCGCCATCAATCACGCAACCTTGGACGGCCCTATCGCTGCGTATGGCACATAGGCCATAGTCTTGCTCAATTCTGATCCATTCACCTTCGGCGGTCAGCGGGTGATACACGAACCACCACAGCGCAGTTACGGCCAGAGCCAGCACAATCACACGCGCCGGTGCCCACCAGCTTCTGCGCGAAATGTCTGATCGTCGCTTGAACATCACCGCCATGTAGCAGCGTCACAAGCGGCAAAGCAAAGCCCGAGCGTAGCCTGCCAAAGCAAAGGGCCGCTAAGGATTGCTCCCAGCGGCCCTCATACATATCAGATCCGGGCCTCTGCCCAGATATTCGCCAGCTCAGGCAGTGATCTCGGTCAGCGAACCTTTGCCATTTGGCGTTTCGATGTCGACACATGTGCCAGCATCAACATAGGTCCAGGCGTTGCCTTGATAGTCTTCGGTGCTTGTGCCAGCGCAGCTCGTGCCTGGGCCTGCAGCGCAGTCGTTCTTACCAGCGAGCGAAACGCCGAAGCACTTCTCTTTTTCGCCGCCACCGGCCGCTGCGAGAGCTTCTGCTTCGGTGGTTGCCGCAGCCTCTTCTTCAGCAGCTGGGGCTGAACCGCCACCTGAACATGCTGCGGCAAGGCCTGCTGCGATTGCGAGAGTGAATGAACCTTTAGTGCGAGTCGTGATCATATTGTCCTCCAGAAATTCCAGTCGGCGGGGTAACGCATACACCGCCTCATGAGCAGTTCGCAGTCCGCGCTTTAGAGGTCTAAGCGCCCATGCAATTCAATTGCAAGCCCGAAGGTGCGATTTGGCGTGGCTGCAGCTCTGCACAGCGCTTTCCAGCGAGCGAGTTAACCGCTAAGCGCTGCGCTCAGCGCCGAGGTTGTAATAGCCTCGAGGCGCCCGCGAAATTTGAACAAAGAAGAGCGTTATCCATGACCGCATCCAGCGAGACGCAAGCCCAAGAGATCGCCAAGGCGCAGGTCTTAATCGAGGCGCTGCCCTATTTTCAGCGTTATGCCGGGCGTACCTTTGTGGTGAAATATGGCGGGCACGCGATGGGTAATCCTCAGGCTGCGCGTGATTTTGCAGAAGATATTGTGCTGCTGAGGGCGGTCGGGATTAATCCGGTCGTTGTTCATGGCGGCGGCCCACAAATTGGTGAGATGTTGGAGAAGCTCGGCGCTGAAACCACCTTTGTGGATGGCCTGCGTGTTACCGATGAAGCGACCGCAAAGGTCGCGGAGATGGTCCTGTCCGGCGCGATCAACAAACAGCTGGTCGGCTGGTTGGCAGAGGCGGGCGGCAAGGCGCTAGGCATCTCTGGCAAGGACGGTGGGCTGGTACGCGCGCGCAAAGTAGAACGTACCACGCGCGATCCGGAAAGCCACATTGAGCAAGTTGTAGACCTCGGCTTTGTCGGCGAACCGGCAGAGGTGGACACCAGCGTGATCGACACTGCTGTTGCCGCCGGAATGATCCCGGTCATCGCGCCTATCGCCGCCGGGGAAGACGGCGCGACTTACAATATCAACGCCGATACGATGGCAGGTGCGATTGCGGCGGCGCTGGGTGCGGCGCGCTTATTCCTGCTCACCGATGTGGCGGGCGTGCTTGATGCAGATGGCGAACTCTTGACCGATCTCAATCCGGAGCAAATAGGCACTTTGCGTGATAGCGGCGTGATCAAAGGCGGCATGGTGCCCAAGCTGGAGACTTGCGTAACAGCGGTCGAATCCGGCTGTGAAGCGGCGGTTGTGCTGGATGGCCGGGTGGCGCACGCAATGCTGCTGGAATTCTTCACAGCACGCGGCGCTGGCACGCTGGTGCACGCGTAAAACCACTGTTAAAGCTGGAATGAAGCGTATTAGTCGGGTAATACGGCCTTAGGGACTTCAACCGAGTGGTGCATGCGATGCCCCACCCACCAATGAAAAGACCAAATGATGCAAGGATTATACGCCGTTTACGACATTGTCTCGCTGCTCACGAGTGCGCTGATCATGCTCATCATCATTCAATTTGTGATTGGCCTGCTGTTCGCCTTTAACGTGGTGAGCCCATCCAATCAGTTTCTGATGTCGTTCTACAACTCGATTAACAGCCTGCTGGACCCGGTGCTGCGCCCGATCCGCAACATCATGCCAGCAACGGGTGCGATTGATTTCTCGCCTCTTGTGCTGATCATCACGCTGCAAATTATCCTGATCATTCTGGGCGCAGTGATTAACAGCGTTTGACCTCACTCAATTTCATCGGAAGCATGCCAGAATGACCGCCACACGAATTGACGGAAAAGCCTTCGCGGCCAAATTGCGCGAGCGCGTTGGCGCATCGGCGGCGGCATTTGCCGAAGCCGCCGGGCGCAAGCCGGGCCTCGCCGTGGTGCTGGTGGGAGAGGATCCGGCGAGCAACGTCTATGTCCGCTCCAAAGGCAAGGCGACCGTCGCCGCCAAGATGGAAAGCTTTGAACACCGCCTGCCCGCAGACACGAGCGAGGCGGATTTGCTCGCCCTAGTGGATCAGCTCAACAATGATGAAGCGGTCGATGGCATATTGGTTCAACTGCCGCTGCCTGGCCATCTCGATGAGCAATCGATCATTGCTTCGATCAGTCCGGATAAGGACGTTGATGGTTTCCACGTGATCAATGCTGGCCGGCTGTCGGTTGGACAATCGGGCTTTGTCCCGTGCACGCCGCTGGGCTGTATGATGCTGTTGACCGACCGGCTAGGCGACCTTTCCGGGCTTGAGGCGGTTGTCATTGGCCGTTCCAACATTGTCGGTAAGCCGATGGCTCAACTGCTGCTTGATGCCAATGCCACCGTCACTATCGCACACAGCCGGACCAAGGATTTGGCAGGCGTTGTTAAGCGCGCGGACATCGTTGTTGCGGCAGTTGGTCGGCCAGAGATGATCGGCAGGGACTGGCTGAAGGATGGCGCGACCGTGATTGATGTTGGCATTAACCGATTGCCGCCAGAACCCGGTGCAGAGAAAGGCCGACTTGTGGGCGATGTCGCCTATGACGAGGCCAGCGAAGTGGCCGCTGCGATCACGCCAGTCCCCGGCGGGGTTGGCCCGATGACGATTGCCGTGTTGCTGCGCAACACTTTGGTCGCCGCACATCGCAATGCGGACCTTGCCGCGCCGGAGGGGCTTTAGCATAAACAAAAATCCCGTTTGCCCTGAGCTTGTCGAAGGGCCGTTCTGTTACCAAGAGCGTCGGTGTAGAAATAAGGACAGTGCTTCGACAGGCTCAGCACGAACGGAGTAGTTGATGATCCGCGCATTTAATCGCACATTGGTGCTGGCCGGCTTGGCCGCGTTATCAGCCTGCGGCGCTCCGCAGCGCGGTCCGTCAAATGAAGTCATCAACCGCGCTCTAGTCGGTGCACCGGGCGAGGCTCAGCCAAGCCGTATTGTTGCGACCGAGATTGCATTTTCCCGCACCGGCCAAGAACAAGGTGTCCGCACCGCGTTGCAGCAATTCGCCACTCTGGGCGGCCAAATCCATTTGGGAGAAGGCCTGGTTAGTGTGGCCAGCGCTAGCGGCTTCAACAATGATCCCAGCGAAGCTCCTGCATGGGGCACGCGTAGTGTCTGGATGAGCTGTGATGGGGCGACTGCCGTCAGTCAGGGGCGCTTCCGCGACAAGGATGGAATTGTTGGCAATTACATCGCCGTGTGGGAGCGTCAGGCCGAGAACGACTATCGCTATTCCTATTTTGTATTCGGTCCAGACAACCCGCAGCCGCCACCGCGCGAGGCTCCGCAAGAGGGCGACATTGTGGTGACCGCGCTCGATTCCATTCGCGCGGATGTGGCCGATTGCTCGCGCCGCGGCGAGACCATCCCGCCACCGCCACCTGTGACAATTGGCGATGGCTACACCGAGGGCGGAAAGCTGTCGCGCGATGGCACCTTGCGTTGGCGCTGGCTGCAATACAGCGATACGCGCCGCCGGTTTGTGCTCGACTATCTGAGCAAGGGTAGCTGGCAGACCGCCTATGACGAGTCTCTTAACCTGGCGCTTGAGACGAGGGAATAAGGACCATGTTGCCCGAACTTTTCGTATCGGCTTTTGTCACTCTGTTTGTCGTGATCGACCCGCCCGGCTGCGCGCCGATTTATGCGGGCTTGACCAAGGGGGCGACACCCGCCCAGGCTCGCAATATGGCGCTGCGGGCCAGCGGGATTGCCGCCGTCATTCTCGTGATCTTTGCGTTCTTTGGCGAAGATTTGCTGTCGGCCTTGCATATCGAGCTCAACTCGTTCCGCATTGCAGGCGGGCTGATGCTGTTTTGGATCGCGTTTGAGATGGTGTTCGAAAAGCGCACGCAGCGCCGCAATGAACGCGCCGACAAGATCAGCGCCGACCCAGAAATTGAGGACGTTTCCGTCTTCCCAATGGCTATGCCGATGCTTGCTGGGCCCGGCGCGATCGCCGCCGTCATGCTGCTGATGAACGAGGCGGATGGAACCGCTCAAACCATCGAAGTGTTCGCGGCGCTTGGATTGGTACTCGTGATTACGGCCATTGCGCTGGTAGCGGCGGGTCCGCTGATGCGCGTGTTTGGCGATAAGGTGGAGGCGGTGATTACCCGCTTGCTCGGCGTTTTGCTTGCGGCGCTTGCGGCGCAATATGTGATTGACGGCTTGCGCGGTGCGTTTGCACTGGGCGGCTCGGCGATTTCCTAAGCTAGGCCGCCGCGGGCAAGTTTGAAAGGATCCCGTAGGTCAGGCCTACCGCGGTTAGCAGTGTGCCCATCGCGCCCATTGCCCGCATTCCTGCAAAGACTTTTCGGCCTCCGGAAAGGTCTTCGCCGTGCGACCCTGCCAGCGACGAAAATCCAAGCGCGTGAAGCACGCGAGCCACGGCGAACAGGACGCACAGCGCGAAGACATATGTGGTTTGCCCCACCATTATCTCAAGCAGGGCAATTACCGCCAGAAAAAGCCCGGAATTTTCGGCCAGATTGCCATGTCGGCGCACCTTGCGCTCCAGATCGCGGTCATCGCCATTGCCAATGAACTGGCCTTTTGACCGGTGCAGGCCAACGCTCAGCATTAAGCCGACTTGCAAAACTATCAGGAAAGTACCCAGGAGTGCGGAGTATATTGGCAGGTTCATGATCAATTCGCCTTCGGGTCAAGAATGTCTGTTTCGGGAAAGCCAATCAGGCTGAGCGAGGCGTAGCCGGCGTCCAGAATGCGTTCTGGTTCGGATGAGAGGCGCGCTGAAGTGAAGGCACCGTGGAGCAATTGAGTAAGCGTGCGCCCCAGCATCTTTGGATCGCCTGCTGCATGGCCAGAGGCAATGGCATCCGCCGCGATTTCGCGCATATGCGCCTCGACCGCATCGAATATACGCGCCGCCTCAACGCGCACTTCCGGCATGTCCTGGCCAAGCTCCAGCGCGAGGCCGACAATAGGGCAACCATGCACATCGCCTTCTTCTTCGCAAAGTTCAGCATGTACGCTATAGATATGGTAATAAATGCCTGCGAGGCGGGCCTCCGGCGCTGCGTTGTGCTCCGCGCTGGACTGGAAAACCATCTCCAGAGTGGCGGCTCCATGCTGTTTGACAACGGCGAGGGCTAAATCACGCTTGTCGGCGAAATAGCGATAGATGGTGGCTTTGTTGACTTCCGCTGCGCTGGCCACCTCGTCGACGGCAACGCCGTGGAAATTGCGGCGCCAGAACAAGCCGGCGGCAACAGAGACGATGTGGGCGCGGGTGCGCTCACCACGAGTGGCAAAGACCTGAACATTCATAAGTAACCGTTTAGTTCGGTTGGAGGCAGGCTGCCAGTATTGAGCTGCGACTTGGGGTTGCAAAGGCCGCTGGGTCGTCGGTCCAATCGACCCGATGCGCCGCAAGGCCAAGTGGCCGCCTGCAGCGAGGCGATCTCTGATCGCATGACCGAGGAAATCGCAGTCCGGATGGACTGCGCCAGACCTATTGCAGCGTCATAATCTCTTCGCCGCCATCGCCGTGGCCAAAGAATTGCATCAGCTGGATCAGCAGTTCGCACCGCGCATGGATATTCTCCGCCTCTAGCAATGCTTGCTTGGACGCGGGATCAAACGGCGCGATTTGCGAGACGCCATTGATGAGCGAGAAATCATCGAGCCGTTCGACCGAATCCCAATCAACGCTGTAGCCCTGAGCGCTGGCGAACCGGCGGGCCTCTTGTTCAAAGCCTGCGCGCTCAATCGCGCTAAGCACGTCGTTCTCGTCATCTTCGATCAGCTCGCCTTCGACCTGGCGAAAGGCGGTGGCGACATCCAATTCGCGGATTAGCTTAAAGCGGGCCTCGCCCTCAAGGATCAGGTTGTAGCGGCCATCTTCCATCGCCTCGACTTCACCAATGCGCCCGACGCAGCCGATCGTATAAAGCGGTGCGCCGTCGATTGAACGTTGCGGCTGGATCAGAGCGATCTTGCGGTCCCGCACCAAGGCATCACCCACCAGCGAGCGATAGCGCGGCTCAAAGATATGCAGCGGCAATTGCAATCCTGGAAACAGGATCGCGCCGGGCAGGGGGAAGATGGAGAGGCGGGTGGTCATGCTGGGCTTAGCCGAACAGGATCTTTGACAGGCGGCGGCGAGTGGCGACAACCCATTCGTCTTCCAGGCCGGTGGCTTCAAAGATTTGCAGCAGCTTGGCTTTCGCCGCGCCATCGTTCCATTCACGGTCAGCGGCTACCATGGCGAGCAGCGTGTCAGCCGCGGTATCGCGCTCTCCGCCCGCAAATGCTGCCTCGGCATAGGCCAATTGCGCATCCATATCCTCTGGTGCGGCCTTGGCGGCGCTTTGCAGTCCGGCAAGCTCGCTGTCGTCAACCTGCGTTCCGGCAAGATCGAGCGCGCTTCTGGCCGCTGCAATCGCTGGGTCTTTCGCCAGGCTCTCGTCTTCTTCGATCGCAGCCAAAACCTGGCCCGCTTCCTCGGTCTTGTCCAATTGGATGAGCGCACGGACCAGGCCGGAATGCGCAATCGCATGGCCGGGCGCAAATTCGGTGATCTGAGCAAACATGCCTGCCGCACGGTCCGCATCGCCTTCCATCAGCGATTGCTCCGCCATGCCGATGGCTTGCTCGATTTCTTCTGGCGTAGGGCCTTGCGGATCGCCATCGGCCGCGTCTGCCTGGATTGGCAATTGCGAGAGCAGTTGATCAAGCGCGCCCTTCAATTGCGATTCGCTACGCGCGCTGGTCAGGTCGGCAACCGGCTGACCCTGAAACATCGCATAGACAGTCGGGATCGATTTGACCTGAAATTGACCGGCGATGAATTTCTCTTCATCGACGTTGAGCTTCGCCAGAACCACGCCCTTGTCGGCGTATTCAGCGGCGACTTTTTCCAGCATCGGGGCCAGCGCCTTGCACGGCCCACACCATTCCGCCCAAAAGTCTAGGATCACCAGTTTCGTCTGTGACGGCTCGACCACTTCGGTGCGGAACCGATCAACCGCCTTTTGCTCTTCAAGATTGAGACCCATGCTGGCCAAGGGGTTTGCTCCTGTTTGTGCCGCGCGTATGCGCGCAATTGCTGTGACACCACGCAATGTGGGGCGCACGGCGATGAATGTGAAGGTCTGAGTTTTGCTGGTGCGGGCGCGTTTGGCAATCGGTCAGTTGCCAAATCATGAGACTTTTTGCGGCAAATGACTTTTAGACTTGCAGGCCTGCGTGCTCGCTGCTAGCTGCCCACCTCCCCGGCGAGGAATAGCGAATCTATCGCATCCACGCAGAGCGTCAGTGAGCGGGCGTAGCTCAGGGGTAGAGCACAACCTTGCCAAGGTTGGGGTCGGGCGTTCGAATCGCCTCGCCCGCTCCATTTCTTTATTCGACGGATGCATCCCGCATTTGGGGCAGCGCATATGGTTGGCGCGGCTTCTACACTTACCCCTTTGAATTAGCGCCCGGCGCAGGGCGGCTTGCCGTGCTGCTCATCGGTCATTCACAGCGATTCGTCGAAGCACCAAAGATCATGCTTGCAACCAGGAGCGCCTCTGCTAGTGGCGTGTTACGTTATCACATTCAATAATCTCGATCAGGGACGATCATGAAACCGACAACTTCTCATTTGGCGCTTGCCACTGTTCTTTCGCTTGGGCTGATTGCAACTCCCGCCGCCGCCCAGGCGCAAGCGGAACCAGACGCTGATCAGGCCGAGGAACGCCTCGCAGACGATCTGCACAATCGCCAAGTCGATTACGAAGGCAACATCATCGTCAGCGCCTCTGGGCTGGAGCAATTGGATGTTCTCGCCGGTACATCCGTGCTGGACGTTGAAGACATACAGAAAAACCTGAACGGGCAGATCGGCGAAGTCCTGGCCAAGTTGCCTGGCGTGTCCGCCACCAGCTTTTCTCCCGGCGCATCGCGCCCGGTTCTGCGCGGCTTCCAAGGTGAGCGCGTGCGCATTCTGGTCGACGGTCTGGGGACGGCTGATGTCTCCAACACATCTGCCGACCACGCGACCACGATTGAGCCGCTGACGACCGAGCGGATCGAGGTTCTGCGCGGCCCGGCAGTGCTTTTGTTTGGCAGTCAGGCAATCGGCGGCGCTGTCAATGTGATTGATAAGCGCATTCCGCGTCGGATCCCCGATGAGGCACTGCATTTCGATGCGATTGTGGCGGCTGACACCGCCAGCGACCTGCGCAATCTTGGCGCATCACTCGACGTGCCGCTTGGCAGCAATTTCGTGTTCCACGTCGACGGCAGCTATCGCAACACCAATGATCTGGAGATCGGTGGTTTCCAAATCGCGCCGGAACTGCGCGATGAAATTTTCGAGCTGGCGGATGAAGAAGAAGCCGAAGGCGAGGTTGAAGAGGCCGCGGAACTGCGTGAAGCAGCCGAAGCGCGCGGCGTCATTCCTAACTCCGCAACCGAAACCTGGACCGCCAATGCCGGCCTCAGCTTTATCTCCGGTAATAACGTCTTTGGCGCGTCGATTGGCTTTTATGACACCGACTATGGTGTACCCGGTCGTCCGGGCACAGAGCACGCCGAGGGCGAAGGTGAAGAGGGAGAAGAAGGCGAGGAAGAGGGTGAGGAAATCGTCACCATCGGCCTCGAGCAATTCCGTGCAGACTTCCTTGCCGATCTCGACCTGGGCGATGGCTTTTTTGAGCGGCTGAAGGTTCGATTTGGCTATTCCGATTACACCCACACCGAATTTGAAGGCGATGAAATCGGCACCGTGTTCGATGTCGAAAGCGTAGAGGCGCGGGTTGAACTGACGCAAAGCGAAACTGGGCCGTCGCGCGGTTCGATTGGCCTGCAATACACCTACCGCGATTTCCAGGCTATTGGTGAAGAGGCCTTTGTCGCCCCGAACACCACCGATCAATTTGCGCTGTTTGCGCTGCAGGAATTCGGCCCCGGTCCCATTCAATTGGAGGCCGCCGGCCGGATCGAATTCACCGACGTCTCCTCGCAGGAGCTGGGCGTCTCGCGTGATTTCACCAATTTCTCAGGCGCACTCGGTCTGGTCTACGAGGCCGACGAAGCCTTTCGCGCTGGCGTAAATGTCTCACGCGCAGAACGCGCTCCGGCGGCGGAAGAATTGTTCGCCAATGGCCCACACATTGCGACCCAGCAGTTCGAAATTGGGGACACCACACTGTCGACCGAAAGCGCATGGGGCGTTGAAGTTTTCGCGCGCGGCCAAGTGGGGCCGGCGAAATTCAATGTCGCCGTCTACAACCAATGGTTCGACGACTACATCTTCCTCTCCGGCAATGGCGAGGAAGAGGACGGTCTGCCAGTGTTCGTCTTCCTTCAGGATGATGCGAACTATTTCGGGATCGAAGGCGATGTCCAATTCCCATTTTTCAAAACGGGCGAGATGGAATTGCTGGCGGACCTGCGCGGTTCCTACATTCAGGCAGAGCTTGACGATGGCACCGCAGTGCCACGCATTCCGCCGATTGAATTGCTGGGTGCGCTGGAGTTGCAAACTGATGCGTTTGACGCGCGCGCAGAGGTGCAATGGTTTGGCGAGCAAGACGATGTCGACGCCTTTGAAACAGAAACCGATGCATTTGCGTTTGTGAATCTATCAGTGGCCTGGCGCCCTCTGCCGAGCCGTGAGAACGTAACTCTGGTGGTCGGCGTCGATAATCTGTTCGATGTTGTTGGCCGCCGGCATGCAAGCTTCACGAAGGATTTCGTGCCGCTGGCCGGGCGCAATTTGAAAGCAAATGTTCGCTTTAGCTTCTAACCGCGCCGCTTAAGCGGGAACTCAATAAAAAGGGCAGGTCAGGCGAATGCCAGGCCTGCCCTTTTTGCGTGCTTATGTTCGGCTTTGCCCGCGGATTAATTCTCCAGAGCAAAGGTCAGGTCAGCATGCTCTTCGAGCCGCTTGACCAGATCCTCGCCCATGAAGGAACCTGGCGTGCCAATGCCGCCTTCGGCCTGGCAACTGAGCAGGCCAATCGCAGTTTCTGCGATCATCCGACTGGTCGAGCCGTAACCTGGATCATATTTGCCTTTGACGCCGTAATGCAGGCTCTCACCATCCGGCATATCGGCCACAAACAGCACGTCGTAAAATCCGTTCTCACGCTCTTCCTTGCTTGGGCCTTCGCCCGGCTTAGGCGGTTTGGCGCCGAAAGGGTTTTTCATCATCTCAGCGGCGGCATTAGCCATTTTTTTGCCCGCTTCGCCTGGGCTGGTCAGCACCATCTCATCATAGACGAAATCCTCGCCATACGGGTGGCCGAGCAGGAAATTGGTGCGGTGCACGTTCTTGGTGTTGATTGCGGCCATCACAAACGGGGCGGCCCATTTGTCCAGGTCTTTCTCATAGGTCGGGACCATGCCAGAGGGCTGACTTGGCCCTTCGAACCCTGGGGTGAGGCCGAAAGAGCTGCGCAGCACATTGATGAGCTTGGGGTTCTTGGCCACGGCCTTCATCGTTTCGGTCATGCTGGCCACGGTGCCGCCTGACGCGCCGCCCGCCATCGCACGCACGCGGCCGCGAACTCTCGGAGCTGGCTTGCCAAAGCGCTTCGCCGCTTCTTTCTGAGCCATCAACACGCCGAGGTCGAAGGGGATGGAATCGAACCCGCTGGAGAAGCAGATGCGCGCACCGCTGGCCTTGGCGGCATCGCCGAACTGGTCGATCTTTTCACGCATCCAGGTCGGCTCGCCGCACAGATCGGTGTAATCAGTGCCGGTTTTGACACAGGCCTCGACCAGACTGTCACCGTAAAGCTGGTACGGTCCGACCGTGGTCAGCACGACCTTGGTTCGCTCGCACATAGCCTCAAGGCTGGCCATGTCATCGGCATCGGCCACCACCAATGGCGTGCTCGCTGGCGCACCGATTTCATCGCGAACCGCCTCCAGCTTTTCCAGGCTGCGTCCGGCCATTGCCCAGCTGGGCGCATCATCGCGGCTTTCATAATGATTGCTCAGATACTCAGCAACGAGCCGCCCGGTGAACCCGGTGGCGCCATAGATGATGATGTCGAATTCGGTCTTAGCCATACGAAAACTCTCCTCTTGCGCAGACTTGATGCGCGTGCGGAGCGGGAGAGTCAAAGCCGTTACGGCAGGCGAGGTTCCTAAGTGAGGTCGGAGAGGGGAACGCGCGGCACCACGCCGGTCTGGCTGGAGATCGCCAGCAAAGTACCGTCTTCGCTAAAATGCTGCGCTTGGCCCTGAGCCACGCCGCGATCAAAGGCGGACATCTGTGTTATGGACAATACCCATCCCGGCGGCGCCGACTGTATGAAACGGAAGGTTGCGTCCAAGCTCGATCCGCCATGCGCGCGCGGGTGCGCACCTAGGAAAAAGTCCGAGATTACCGCCAGCAAGCCAGCATCGTTGGCAAAGCCCGCTTTGGACCGCGACCACACCGCCTCAATCCCGCGCTCATTGTCTTCAAGCGCGGTGCGCCGTTCTAGCTGGCCGGGCAAATTGTCGTCAAAGCCATTGGCGTCCTTCGGCTTCTCCGGGCAGTTATCTGGCGGAGGGACATCGGGCATTTTCGCAAACAGCACTTGCTCGCTCGGCTCGCGCGCGCCGACTGCTGCGGTGACCATTTGGATCACTCGCCCGTTTAAGAGGACATCCGCCTGCCATTGGCCAATGCTGCGCCCACCGCCCACTTGCTCGCAGCGGATGGTGAGTTCCTCTGCGCCTTGGCTCGGGATACGAAACTGGATGGTCGCCCACAGCAGGGACTGCTGGCTAGCTAGCTCCAATGCGTCAACCGCCGCCCCCAGGCACGCGCCGCCCATGATATGCGGATTGCCGGGTGGGCCGACGGTGGCGGGCCTGGTGATCGGGAGAATATACTCGTCCTCGCGCCCACTCTCAGATGGCACGACCCGCCAGAATGGAAATTTGGCGATGGTCATGGGTGCAGTATCCTTTTCTAGTGGCTCGCTATCGCTCGCGTCTCACCACCCTGCTTCCTCCACCCTTCCACCCGGATAGTGTTCCCGGCAGGCTCCGGGTGGAAGGGTGGAGGGAGCGGGCGGCCAGGAACCAGGCCTACAACCTTGGCAAGGTCACACCGCGTTGGCCCATATATTTGCCCGCGCGGTCCCTATAGCTCGTCTCGCAGCGTTCATTGCCCTTCAGGAACAGGAACTGGCACGCGCCCTCATTGGCGTAAATCTTGGCCGGCAGCGGCGTGGTGTTGGAAAATTCCAGCGTCACATGCCCCTCCCAGCCCGGCTCCAAAGGGGTGACATTCACAATGATGCCGCAGCGCGCATACGTGCTCTTGCCAAGGCAGATCACCAGCACGTCTTCGGGCACGCGGAAATATTCGACTGTGCGCGCCAATGCAAAGGAATTGGGCGGGATGATGCAGACATCAGTTTTGCGGTCGACCAAGCTGCCTGCGTCAAAGCTCTTGGGGTCAACTGTGGCCGAATTCACATTGGTGAAGATCTTGAACTCATCTGCGACCCGCGCGTCATAGCCATAGGAAGAGAGGCCATAAGAGATGACGCCCTCGCGCCGCTGAGCCTCAACAAAGGGCTCAATCATGCCCTCATCTTGCGCCTTGGACCTAATCCACTTGTCTGAAAGAATCGCCATGCGCGATTGATTCCCTAAGCAGCGCGCGGGGGCAAGCGCGGCTAGGGTTTTAGGTGTGGGAGGAATTGAGCGAGCGCGAGATACACTGAGGAGGGGTGGTCCGGAAACGATCCAATTGCGGACCTTCGGCGATGACAGCACTTTTTCTCTGAAAACTGCCTTCGCTCAAAAAATTCTTGAACCGCTTATTTTTGCTCGACTTGATTGCTTGATTTGAGTCGTCGCCAATTCCATTTGACCCATGCCATCAAAGTCATGGAGGCCAAGAAAACAGGAACGATGGTCATAAGGTTCCAGGCAAAAATCTCCCACATGACCGGAGATCGAGTAACGAAACTCTCGTCTTCGCCCCAGGAATCACCCCAGCAATAGGGCGGGTTCGTCTGATAAATTGTATTCATCATATCGCTTAAAGTGACTAAGCAGAAAAGGAGGAGTACAAGAGCAGAGTATATGGAGTCTTTTTTTGGTGACTGCCAAAGAAAGCCGCAAATGCCACCGAGGAATAATAGGCAAATGAAGCCGAGAGGGAGTTCTAAGAACAACCCGCTTGCCCAGTGCATCGCCCATGGTGAAAAACATTGCATCATAGAGCTGGCCCTAAAGGCATTCGGTTAAAGCCCCGTTTGCAGCCCCCACCTCACTTAATGGCCTTCGCGCCCAGCGCCGGATTAAGCCCGGTCACATGGTTCAGCCATTTCTTCGGCCGTCTCAGCATGTTGTCGGGGTAGTTCACTTTTAGCCCGGCGATCTGTGCCATTGCGCCGACAAAGTGGATGCAATTGCGCGTGTCGAGGTCGTAATATTTACCCGGCGCATTGCGCCATTTGCTCACCTCGGCCTTCACCCGCTCATATTGCGCATCGGTTAACCGCACGCTGAAATGGCGGTTGGTTTTCTTGAGGTATTTCGGTTTCTCCACGCTGATATCGTGCACCACCGGCCCGTTCAAAATCGCGGGCGAGACCTTCTTGGCGGTGAAGCCGTAATTCTCGTTTACCACCTTGCCCGATCCCAGCGTCCCCTCCAGCACGATGAAGGTATGGGGATAGCGCCCGAACAGCACCGATCCGTTGAAGCTGTGAAAATGCATGGTCACCGCCGCAAAGGCGGGCCCGCTCCAAATCAGAGCGAGCAGAGTGACGATGAGGGTGGCGATCCGTTTCATGGGCGGCGTGATAAATCGAAGCTCGCTCAATTCGCAAGGGTTGGCGCAGCGGGCTGGCCCAAAAGACTGGCGTTGCCGCCCGCCGCCGTTGTGTCTGTGCAACTGACGCGTTCGGTGGCGAAGCGCGCGAGGTAATGCGGGCCGCCTGCCTTTGGTCCGGTGCCCGACAGGCCTTCACCGCCGAATGGCTGGCTTTCCACCACTGCGCCGATCTGATTGCGATTGACGTAGAAATTGCCGACCCGCGCGGCTGCCTGCACGCGCTTACGGGTGTTCTCTATCCTGCTGTGAAGACCCAAAGTCAGGCCAAATCCAGTGGCGTTGATATCGGCGACGACTTGGTCGAGCTCACTTGCGGCGAAGCGGGCAATATGCAGGACAGGGCCGAAATTCTCACGCTTCAGATCCAGGATAGAGTCGATTTCGATGATTGTAGGCGCGACGAAGCAACCATGCTCTGTGCCGCTGGGCAGTTCGCCCCGCCAGACGGTGCCGCCCAGCTGCTCTCGCCGGGCCACATGGCGTTCCAGCGCGGCTTGAGCATCGGGATCAATCACCGGGCCAACGTCGGTTGAGAGCTGGCGCGGATCACCAATGCTCAGCGCATCGAACCCGCCGCGGATCATGGCCAGCATTTCATCCGCAACATCTTCTTGTAAATAGAGCACGCGCAGCGCGGAACAGCGCTGGCCCGCGCTTTGAAATGCGCTGGCCAGAACGTCGCGCACGACCTGTTCTGGCAGGGCGGAGGAATCGACAATCATCGCGTTTTGCCCGCCAGTTTCCGCAATCAGGGTGGCGATCGGGCCGTCGCGGCCCGCCAGTGCCAGATTGATGGCGCGCGCGGTCTCTGTGGAGCCGGTGAAGGCCACCCCGGCAATGCGCGGGTCAGAGGTGATCATTTGCCCGACATCGCCGGCCCCTGGCAGCAATTGCAGTGCCTCTGCCGGGATGCCCGCCTCATGGCACAATTTCACGGCCAGCGCCGCGATCAACGGGGTCTGCTCGGCAGGCTTGGCAATCACAGCATTGCCGGCGGCCAGCGCGGCGGATGCCATGCCGATGAAGATGGCGAGTGGGAAGTTCCACGGGCTGATGGTGGCGAACACACCGCGCCCATGCAGCGATAGCAGGTTTTCCTCGCCCGTTGGGCCGGGCAGCACGGTCGGCTCGGCGAATTGGCGGCGCGCCTCGCACGCGTAATAGCGCAGGAAATCGACCGCTTCGCGCAGCTCTAGCACCGCATCGGGCAGGGTTTTGCCCGCCTCGCGTTGGCATAGGGATAGGAATTCGGCCGAATGCGCCTCGAACAGATTGGCAGCCTCATCGAGCAGCGCGGCCCGGCTTTCCCCGCCCAGCGCATCCCAGCCCGGCTGGATCGCGAGCGCACTGGTGATTGCATAATCGACTTCCTCTGCCGTCGCGTCGCGGCGTGTGCCCACCTGGCTGCTCAGATCATGCGGCATGGTGATCGGCGCGATCTCGCCCGGCTCTTCACTGACAAAGGTTGGGCTGGCGTTCCATTGCTGCTGGGCCAGCTCGCCAAGGCGCACCTCCAGCGGGCCGCGCGCCAGGGGGTCTGACAGGTCGATCCCGGCGCTGTTTGTGCGGCCCTCAAAAATGTCGGCGGGCAGGGGAATGTTGGGATTGCGAAAGGGTGAGCATCCGGCCAGCTGGGCAACCGGGTCCCCGGCCAGATCAGCGGCGGGGATATCGGCATCACCCATCCGGTTTACGAAACTGGTATTGGCGCCGTTTTCGAGTAGGCGGCGCACGAGATATGCGAGCAGTTCCTTGTGCCCGCCAACCGGTGCATAAATGCGCACCGGCGTACGGTTGTTACCCTCCAGAGCGGCCAGCGCATCATACACTTCCTCGCCCATGCCATGCAGGCGCTGGAACTCATATGATTTGCCTGCTGCCAGGCTTTTGACTGCCGCGATGGTGTAGGCGTTGTGAGTGGCAAAGGCGGGGCGGATCACATCGGCGTGCTCAAACAATCGCGCTGCGCAGGCGAGGTAGCTGACATCGGTGGCAAGCTTACGCGTGAACACCGGATAATCGCTGAGGCCGCCGACCTGGGCCAGCTTGATCTCGCTGTCCCAATAGGCACCTTTGACGAGGCGAACGAACAGCTTGCGGCCATGGCGGCGGGCGAGCTTGGCAGCCCAATCGCACAGCGGCAGCCCGCGTTTTTGATAGGCCTGCAGGGCGAGGCCAAACCCCTCCCAGCGCGATCCATCGGCGCGCACGAACAGGCTGTCATCGGCCATCAGTTCTTCGATAATGTCGAGCGAGAGTTCGAGGCGTTCGGCTTCCTCCGCATCTATGGTGAAATGGATGTCGGCATCGCGCGCCTTTTCGGCCAGCGCGCGAACGATTGGCACCAGGTCGGTGCGGGCCTGATCCGCATGCAAAAAGTCATACTTTGGATGCAGGGCCGACAGTTTCACCGATATTCCCGGCGAAGGTCCGATCCCTCCCTTGGCCTCTTTTGCAAGCCTTTCGACCGCGCCCTCATACGCCTCGCGATAGCGCGCGGCATCGGCAAAGGTCATTGCCGCTTCGCCCAGCATGTCGAAACTGTGCGTGAGACCCTTAGCGCGTTCCGGCTTGGCTCGGTCCAGTGCCTCGTCGATGTCCCGGCCAAAGACGAATTGCCCGCCGAGGATTTTCATTGCTTGCAAGGTCGCCTTGCGCACCACAGGTTCGCCGAGTCTGTTAACCGCGCGTTTCAGGCTGGACCCCATGCCGCGCTGATGCGCCTCTGGCGGGTCGATCACCTCGCCGGTCAGCATCAGAGAGAATGTCGCCGCGTTGACGAAGGTGGAGGAGCTTTCGCCCAAATGCTCCGACCAATCTACGCGTGCGATCTTGTCCTTGATCAGTGCATCGGCGGTGCTCGCATCGGGCACACGCAGCAGCGCCTCGGCCATGCACATCAGGGCGATGCCCTCTTCTGTGTCGAGCCCGAATTGCTGCAGGAATGCATCGATCCCGCTGGCCTTTTTCGTGCGCGCGCCCTCGATCAATTGGGTCGCCAGTTCAGCCGAGGCCTGATGCAGGCGCGAGGCGGGGGCGGCCTGCTCAATGCGCTCTGCGATGCAGGCGTTTTCCTCCGCGCGATAGGCGCGGCGCAGGTCAGATCGGTCGAGCGGTTGAAGGTTCGTCACAGCTGGCGATTCGCACTTATATGATTGCACTGATCCGGTGATCTGAACCTGGATGGATCGCCGCGCAAGCCCTTGCGACACACGCCAATACTGGCGCCGCTGGGCGCGGGGTTAGAGCGGCCCGATCAAACGGCCTGCGACCGCATCCAGACGGGCAACCAATTCCGGATCATGCTCATCAGGCGCGGTAATCACCGCATCATCTAAAGCGGTATCAATTGGTGAGGGTTTGCGCCCATCAGGCAGTGCATTGATCAAACGCACGATCATCTCGCGCGCCAGATCGCCATTGGCCTGCATCTGGGTGACAACTTGCGCCACGTCGACCTCATCGCCCTCACGCCAGCAATCATAGTCGGTGACCATGCCGATCAGCGCATAGGGCAGCTCTGCTTCGCGGGCGAGTTTTGCCTCTGGCATGGCGGTCATTCCGATCACATCGGCGCCCCATTCGCGGTACATCCTGCTTTCCGCGCGGGTGGAGAATTGCGGTCCTTCCATCGCCAGATAGGTTGCCCCGGCAGTGACCTTGCCCTTCGCCTCGGTGATCGCATCGGCGGCCATTTGCGACAGCCGGCCGCACACCGGATCGGCCATGGAGACATGGGTCACAAAGCCTGAGCCGTAATAGGTTGAAGGGCGCCCTTTGGTCTGATCGATGAACTGATCGACCACGACGAAATGGCCCGGAGGCAGCTCCTCTCGTAGGGATCCCACCGCCGAAATGGCCAGAATGTCGGTGCAGCCAGCGCGTTTTAGCGCATCCACATTGGCCCGCGAGTTCACCTCGCTTGGGGTAATTGGATGGCCTCGGCCATGACGCGGCAGGAATCGCACCCGAACATCGCCGATCCGCCCGCACAGAATCTCATCCGATGGCTCGCCCCAAGGGGTCTCCACCGCGATCCATTGCTGCTCTTTCAGCCCTTCGATATTGTAGAGACCCGAGCCTCCGATAATCCCGATTGTCCATGGGCCGGCCATGCGTTTCATCCTTTAAAAATTGCGCGAAAGAGCGTGTCCGATGCGGGCTAAACCGCCAAGAAAGCGTTAAGTCAGATCGAAGGGTTCGGGCAAGGCTTTGCGAACGGCTTTGCCCGCCTGAGCAAACGGGCCGGCAATCGATGGACGCGCCTGCATCCGTTCAAAATGCGCTGCGAAGCGAGACCATTTATCCAGCGGGGTTTCAGCGACGAGCGAAACCTGCATCAGGCAACAGGCGATCGAAATATCCGCAATCGACAGCGCGTTACCAGAAAAAAACTCATTGTCGCCCAGTGCGCTCTCCAGATAGTCGAACACTGGCGGCAGTTTTGTCGCCCATGTTTCGCGCGCGGTCTCCAGATCAGGCGCCTCGCCTTTGGTGATCGAAAAGAAGATCGGGCGAAAGATGCCGAGCCCCCCGGCGGGAGCCAGCATGGTGTCGGCGTATTCTTCGAAAAACAGCGCCCGCCCGCGGGCAAACGGCTCGGCAGGGTAGAGCGCAGGGTTGGGATGCTTCGCCTCGATATAGCCGCAGATTGCAGAGGAATCGGCAATGGTGCCGTCTGTTCCCTCAGCCGCGACCGCGCGGTCGCGCAGCACGGGAATGCGCTTCATTGGCGAAATGTCTTTGAACCATTGTGGAGGATCGAACACGTTGACTGGTTCGACATCAAAGCCAGCGCCCTTTTCAAGGCAGACACTGGCAACTTTGCGTACGAATGGAGAGATGGGGCTGCCATAGATGACAAGGTCGTTTGGGGCGTCGGACATATCGTCTTCCTTTTCCGGGCCGGTGCCAGATTTTCGGTTGCACTCCGCAATTGATCGTGGTCGCTGGAGATCGCAAGCATTATCGTGTGAGCCTGCAAATGCGATTGAACTTTGCTGGCCAAAGGTCCACGTTGATTGCCAACACAAATCCAAAAAAGATTCGAGAGAGGCATTTCCATGGTCACCCAGTACAAAAATCTCATCAATGGCGAGATGATTTCCACCACCGACGTGCTCGACGTGGTCAATCCGGCCAATGAAGAAGTCATCGGCCAGGTGCCGGTCTGCGGTCAGGCGGAGCTGGACCAAGCGGTCGCCGCAGCCCGCGCAGCATTTAAGACCTGGAAGAAAACCCCGCTGGAAGAACGCCGCGCGGCGATTATGGCGATTTCCGGCGCGATCAAGGAAAATGCCGACGAGCTGTTCCGGTTGCTGACCAGCGAGCAGGGCAAGCCGCATGAGCAGGCCAAAGGCGAAATTTATGGGGCCGCCGCTATGTCTGCGGCACAATCGACCCTCGAGCTGGAAGATGAGATCAACGAAGACAGCGATGCTCGCCTGAGCCGTACGCGCCGCGTCCCGGTCGGCGTGGTCGGCGGCATTGTGCCGTGGAACTTCCCGGTCATGATGGCGATCCAGAAGATTGTACCAGCGATGCTTTCTGGCTGCACGATTGTGCTCAAGACTTCGCCTTTCACACCGCTGGCGACATTGCGCATTGCAGAGCTGATCGCGGACAAAGTGCCGGCAGGCGTCGTCAACATTATCACCGGCAATGATGATCTTGGCCCAATGATCACGTCGCATCCAGATATCGACAAGGTAACCTTCACTGGTTCAACCGCGACGGGCAAGAAGATCATGGAAGGCGCGAGTGCCGACCTGAAACGCATCACGCTGGAGCTGGGCGGCAATGATGCCTCCATCGTCATGCCGGATGCCGATCCCAAGAAGGTGGCGGAGCAATTGTTCTGGTCCAGTTTCCAGAATGCCGGCCAGGTCTGCATCGCGGCCAAGCGCATCTATATCCATGAAGATATCTATGACGAGCTATCTGCTGCGATCGCCGAATATGCGAGCCAGGTGAAGGTGGGCGATGGCGCTCAGCAAGGTACCGGCGTTGGACCGATCCAGAACAAGAAGCAGTTTGACCGCGTGGTTGAGTTGATCGAGGACGCCAAGGACAACGGCTATAAATTCCTGGTCGGCGGGGACACTGATCCATCAGGCTCTGGTTATTACGTGCCGATCACCATTCTCGACAATCCGCCGGAAGATGCGCGGATCGTGGCCGAGGAGCAATTTGGCCCGGTTATGCCGCTGATGAAATTCTCTTCCGAAGAAGAAGTGATCCAGCGTGCCAATAATTCGGAATATGGCCTGGCAGGTGCGGTTTGGACGGCCGATGCAGACAAAGGCGTTGAGATTGCAGAACAGCTGGAAACCGGCACCGTGTGGGTCAACGAGTTCATGCATTTGTCGCCTTTCGCGCCGTTTGGCGGGCACAAGCAATCAGGCTTTGGCGCGGAATATGGCAAGGAAGGCCTGAAGGAATTTACATATCCGCAAGTAATTACTGTAAAGAAAGACAATGTTCCGGCATAATCCCGGTATGTGAATGTTATTGATCAGGAGGGGTCGCACAATCATGGCGCTCAAATTTTCTAAGTCGCGCGGCATAATGCTGGCAGCGGTGGCTGCTGTTGCTGGACTGGGCGCAGCGATGCCTTTGCAGGCGCAGTTTAATGTCGGCAATGTCGTCAAATCAGCCAAGAAGGTCGCGGAGGCGGCGAGCTTCTCTGATGAGGAAATCGTCGTTTTCTTCAGTCAAATGTCTGAGGAAATGGACAGCCAGAACCCGGTTGCCACCTTGGATGATCCCTATGGTCAGCGGCTGGCTGCCCTTACCGAAGGGCTAGACAGCTACGACGGGCTCGATCTCGACATTAAGGCCTATCTTGTGAAGGACGTGAACGCCTTTGCCATGGGTGATGGCACGGTGCGTGTCTTCGCTGGCCTGATGGACAAGTTTGAAGATGATGAGCTGCGCTGTGTGATCGGTCATGAGATCGGCCACGTTAAGCTGGAGCATGGCAAAAAGCGTATGAAGCGCTCTTTGCAACAAGATGCAGCGCTTAGCGTAGCCGGTACAGCGAGCAGTGATGTTCGCCGGCTGGCCAATTCAGAGCTGGGCAAGATGTTTGGCGATGTCGTCACCGCACAGCACTCACAAAAGGCCGAGCGTAAATCAGACGATTATGCGATCGAATTTATGCGCGCCAATAATTATGATGCCCAGGCCTGTATCACAGCGATGGAGAAACTGGGTGAACTGAGCTCTGGCGGCGGAATTGATCTGCTGAAGACGCACCCCAGCCCGCAATCCCGCGCGAAGCGGATGCGTAAACAGTTGAGCTAGGACAGCGCTACCAAGCTCATCCAAGCTTTTACGATTTAAGCAGCGGCCGCTCAGGAAACTGGGTGGCCGTTTGCTTTTGTGCAGGGAGAGTTGGGCAGGCGCGGCGCCAATGCAAACCAACCAAGCGCGCGGTTTTCCTACTCGTAGCGGTGTCGATAGGACGCTGGAGGCTCTTTGAAACGTCTATCACCAGGTGTGACCGTCTATTTTTAAACGGCAAAGGCGCGGTTTGCACCGATTCGCTCAAAAGTCACACATTGCATCGCGCGAACTGCTCTAAAGCTCTGAAAACGTGTGCCTCTCTGCCAAAGGTCACACTTTTGAAAACGCGAACTGTGTTCCAAACACTGACCAAACTCTGATCTATGGAAGGCGCGGCAGTGCTTGGCCCAAGCGACTCTGTCTGGAGCGGACGTGCTTGCCTAAGAATGCGTGCTACTCGCCCGCTGGTTTGCGCAGTAGATCGAGGCCCACGGCCCAGCGGTTCTGGAAACCGCGCCAATGCTCTGCCTCGTCCGGTCCGGCAAACTTGCCATTGAGCTGTTCGCCAAAGCTGGTTTCCCAGGCACTGTCATTGGAGTTCGGTGCTGGTACGTCGAGATAGCTCGCCTTGTCCGCATCGCCCTTCAAGTGCAGGTCGAGAAAAGCGGCGACGAAATGCTGGTTGATGCCGTTGATGCGGTCTTGCCGCCACACCGGTTCGGCCAGGAACTCTGCGACGCGGAACGGCGCATCATCCGGCACGGCGAAGTCGTTGCCCACGGTGTTGTGTCGAGCCTCGCGGTAGACCAGCATGTGCCGAGCCGTCCCGGTCAATTGGTCGAATATCCAGCTGATCCCATCTTCGTAGTTGGAAACGTCATCCTCGCTGCCAGCCACCAGCAGCACAGGCGCGGTGATCTGACCAAGCGTCTCGGCGCTCCATACGCGGTTGTCTGGTTGCCCGCCCCATGGGGCAAAGGCGACGACGGCATCAACGCCCGCGTCGTCGCTCACCGTCTCGCGCAGCTGCGCCATTGCTGCCTCGGGCACTTGGCCGAAGGTCTCGCTGTCATAGTCATAGTCGCCGCCCGCCGTTGCCAGCGCGCCATAACCACCCATGGAATAGCCGATGACCGCGATGTGCTCTGGGTCAATCGCACTGTATACGCCTGTCTGACCAGAGGCGCTGCGCGAGACCAGTTCGCCGAGCACTTGGCGCTGATCGAGAGAGCGATCGACCAGGACCTTGGTAAAGGAATAGAGGAAATCGGTTACGCCCTCGATCCGCATATCGCCGTGATCAATGGAGGCAACGACATAGCCGCGCGAGGCGATGTGTTCCGCCAGATTGCTGAACTGCGTGCTCCAGCCGTTAAAGCCGTGGCTCATAACAACCAGCGGAAATTGCTGGTCTGAGAGCGGCTCCGCGCCTGCAAAAGCTCGCCCGGTGTACTCCAGCGATACCGGCTCCATCGCTGGAGGCATCATGGTGTGCTCGTAAGTGATCGGCTCTGCGCCAGAAGCCGCACTGGCCGGATAGAACATGCGCACCTTGAGTTCGCGCACGTGCTCTTCGACCTGTCCGCTCGCCAGACCCAACTTGGTGAAGGTCAGCCGACCGGGCAGGCTGAACACCGCCTCCTCGGTACCGACTTGATACTCGCCATAGCGCCCCAGCTCCGGAGTCTCGCCATCCATACCCTCATGTACGGTCGGGCTGGCGACATAGGCTGCGGTGCCTGCACCAATTCCGAGCAGGGCTAGGGCGCTCAGCGCTACGTATCGTTTCTTCATTGCGGTCGTCGTCTTTCCCATTGCGATGAGCGAAGAGCTTGCGGTCGGCTCTATCTGCGTGCACTTCTTACAGCGAATGGACGTGAGGGGAAGTGATGACATCTAGCGCCAATGATCTGATCGAAGGGCTGAGCCGGGTTTTGGCGCGCGCAGGCATGGAAGCTCCGGTCGGGCTGGAGCGGCTGACCGGCGGCGCGACTATGGAGAGCTGGCATTTTTGGAGTGGCGGCGGAGGGTTCGTCCTGCGCCGTGCGCCCAGCCTGAAGTTTATGAATGATCGCCCGTTTGGTCACGATACCGAGGCAGCAGTGATCCGCGCCGCAAATGCTGCCGGTGTGACCGCGCCTGAGGTGATCGCTGAGCTACAGCCGGAGGACGGCATTGGCAGCGGCTTTGTGATGCGCGCATTGCCGGGCACGGCCGACCCTAAGGTGATCCTGCAGTTTGACGAGGCGGATGCTCTGCTGCGAGAGGCGGCGCAGGACCTGGCCCGTATTCACTCGCTGACCCGCGATGATGTGCCCGATGCGGTGCCGGTGATGGACTACCGAGAGGCCATTGCCGATCTGCGCGCGCAGTTTGAGGAGGCGGGCGGTGACCGCCCGATCATCGCGCTAGGTCTGAAATGGATGGAGGACAATTGTCCTGAGCCTTGCGAACCCGTGCTCAATCACGGTGATTACAGACTCGGCAATTTGCTGGCGGAGGAGGGGCATCTTACGGGGGTGCTTGATTGGGAGCTCGCGCATTTCGGCGATCCGCATGAAGATCTGGCCTTTGGCTGCATGGCGGTGTGGCGGTTTGCGCGGTATGATCGGCCTGCACTCGGGCTTGGCTCGCTGGAGGCATATTTTGCCGCATATGAGGCCGAGAGTGGCCACACAGTCGACCCCGCCCGCTTCCGTTATTGGCTGATCCATCGCACCGTGTGGTGGGCGCTGGGCTGCCTCAAGATGGCGCAATTTTGGCGCAGCGGTGAGGACCGTATGCTGGAGCGCGTGGTGATCTCTAGGCGTACGAGCGAGCAGGAACTCGACCTGCTGATGCTCCTGGAGGAGGACGCGCCGGAGGAAGAGCGTGCGCAGAAAGTTGATCCGGACATCTCTTCCGCAGCTGAACGCGGTGAAGCGACCACAGGAGAGATGGCGGCCGCGATCTCAGAATGGTTGGCCACGCTTAAAGATAAGGTCGAAGGACATGATCGTTTCCAACTTGCGGTGGCGCGTAATGCTCTGGGCATGATCACACGAGACGACGCCATTCTGCCGCCGCATTCGGATTATGAATTGGCGCAGGACATTCTAAGCGGTGACGAAACGCTGGCATCACCTGGTCTTCTTGCCGAAATGAAGGAAGCAGCGCTGGAAAAGCTGACGGTGGATGTGCCGAAATACCCTGCGCTTGAAGCTGCGTGGAAATTATGGACTGGAGAAGATTAAATGGACTTCGCAATTCCCGCCGATCTCTCGGCCTATCTTGATGAACTCGACGCCTTTATCGAGGCTGAGATCAAACCGCTTGAAAACGCCGACGACAATATCCGCTTCTTCGACCACCGCCGCGAGCATTCGCGCACCGATTGGGATCGTGGGGGCCTGCCGCGCGAGGAATGGGAAGAACTGCTCAAGGAGGCCACGCGCCGCGCCGATGCCGCCGGACACTGGCGTTTCTCCGCACCTGCTCAATATGGCGGCAAAGACGGATCGAACCTCTGGATGGCGGTAATCCGCGAGCACTTTACGAGAGCAGGTCTCGGCCTGCACAACGACCTTCAGAACGAGCACTCGATCGTCGGTAACTTCCCCTTTGTCGCGATGTTCGATCAATGGGGGACCGACGAACAGAAACAGGAATTCATCCTTGGAGGTTTCGAGCGTAGAACGCGGCTCGCCTTTGGCCTTACCGAGCCGCATCACGGATCCGACGCCACCCATATGGAGACACACGCAGTGCGTGAGGTACGCGACGGTGTCGATGGCTGGCTGATCAATGGCGAGAAGATGTGGATCACCGGCATGCACGCCGCGACCCATTGCGCGATGTTCGCGCGCACTGGCGGCGCAGCGGGCGATGCCAGCGGCATCACCTGTTTCCTAGTCCCCAACCCTAATCCCGGCATCAAGATCGAGGAGTGGATGTGGACCTTTAACATGCCCACTGATCACCCGCGGCTTTCGGTCAAGGACGTGTGGGTGCCGGACAGCGCGATCCTTGGCGTGGAAGGGCGCGGTCTCGCACTGGCACAGAGCTTCGTCCACCAGAACCGCATCCGGCAGGCGGCGAGTTCCTGCGGCGCGGCGATGTTCTGCATCGAGGAGAGTGTGAAATACGCGCGGGAGCGCAAACCTTTCGGCGAGGAACTGGCGAAAAACCAGGCGATCCAGTTCCCGTTGGTCGAGCTGGCCACGCAGGCCGAGATGCTGCGTCTGCTGATTTTCAAGACTGCGTGGGAAATGGACAACATGCCGCATGAAGAGATCGAACGGACGATCTCCGACAAGGTCTCGATGTGCAATTATTGGGCTAACCGGCTGTGCTGCGAGGCGGCGGATCGGGCGATGCAGGTTCATGGCGGCATCGGCTATTCGCGGCACACGCCGTTCGAACATATCTATCGCCACCACCGCCGCTATCGGATCACGGAGGGCAGCGAGGAAATTCAGATGCGCAAGGTGGCGGCTTATCTGTTTGGCTATTTGGGACCGAAACGCGGGCAATTCGACTAACGACTTCTGTCAAGCTCTAGCAATATCGTTGCGCCGCGCTAATCTCAATCCCAACACAGGGAGAGACTTACCATGCGCCGCTTCGCACCTCACGTCATTGGCACCCTTCTCGCGAGTTCCATGCTCGCCATGCCCGGCGCGGCCTTCGCGCAGGACGACAAAGAATGGGACATCGAAGCGCCTAAGGGTGCGACAGTCGAACAAGTGCCGATCGAGACCGATGAGGGCACGTGGATGGATGTCGATGTGTCGCCTGATGGCCGCACCATCGCCTTCACCATGCTCGGCGATATCTACACCCTGCCGATCACCGGCGGCACGCCTACGCGCATTGCCGAGGGGCTAAGCTGGGAAGTGCATCCGCGCTTTTCGCCTGATGGCTCGCGCATTGCCTTTACCTCGGATCGCGGCGGGGCGAATAATATCTGGGTGATGAATGCCGATGGCTCTGACAAACGTCAGCTGACCAAGGAAGAATTCCGCCTGCTCAATCAGCCAACCTGGTCGCCGGACGGGCGCTTTATTGCGGCCAAGAAGCATTTTACGACGCAGCGTTCGCTCGGCACGGGTGAGATCTGGATGTACCACATTTCTGGCGGCGGCGGTGTGCAGGTGGTGAAGCGCGCCAGCGAAGCCTTGCAGAAAGAGCTGGGTGAGCCGGTGTTCGCGCCCGATGGCAAGGCGATTTACTACACGCGCAACACGACACCGGGTAACACCTTTATCTATGCGCAGGATTCCAATGCCGGTATCTTTGCGATTGAACGGCACGATCTGGAAACAGGCGAAGTGACCACGGCGGTCGATGGTTATGGCGGCGCTGTGCGCCCTGCGCCTTCGCCTGACGGAACTGAGATCGCGTTTGTGCGGCGCGACAAAGACACTTCGCAATTGTGGGTCAAGGAAATCGCCAGCGGGCGGGAGCGGATGGTTTACGGCGCGCTTGATCTTGATGTGCAGGAAACCTGGGCGGTAACCGGGGTCTATCCCAATATGGATTGGACTCCTGATAGCCGGTCCATCGTGTTCTGGGCGGGCGGCAAATTGAACCGCGTGAACCGCGATGGGTCCGGCTATGCGGTGATCCCGTTCCGCATTAGCGACACGCGCGGAATTGCTGATGCGCCGCATCCTGAGATCGAGGTCTCGCCTGATCGCTTTGCCACCAAGATGGCGAAGTTCGGCACATTGTCTCCTGATGGCAGCCGCGTGGTGTTTGAGAGCCTAGGCAAGCTCTATACAAAATCCGCTCGGGGTCGCGATGCGGCTCGTCCTTTGATCGGCGGCGGCGATGATGCTGTCGAAGCCTTTCCCGCTTACAGCCGCGATGGATCGCGCATCGCGTTCGTCCGTTGGACGGACGAGGTGCTGGGTCAAATCCTTGTCGCCAATGCTGACGGTTCGGGCGCGCGGGTAATCTCTCAGCAGCCAGGGCATTACGCTAATCTCGCCTTTTCACCTGATGGCGCCATGGTCGCCTATGAAAAGCGCAGCGGCGGCTATCTCACCGCGCCGGAATTTTCCGAGAACACCGGGATCTATCTGCAGGCCGTTGGCGGCGGCGCGCCCAAAATGGTCGCCCGCTCCGGCTCGCGCCCGCAATTCGGCGCGGATGCGACCCGCATTTTCATGATCGGCCGCGATGGCGACAAGCTGGCTCTCATGTCGGCCGATTTTGATGGCGAGAAAAAGCGCACCCATGCAACCGGCACTCTGGTAAATGATTTTCAGGTTTCGCCGGATGGCAAAACCATCGCCTTTCGCCAGAATTACGAAGTGTTCGCCATGCCGGTTATTCCGGGCGGCAAGCCGGTCGATGTGAACGAGACCAAGGGACCTGTTCCGGTCACCAAAGTGTCTAGCGGCGGGGCAGATTACCTCGGTTGGGCACGCGGAGGAGAGACCTTGTTCTGGTCGATCGGGCCGGAGCTGAAGCAAGCGCAGGTTAGCGATTTCTTCCGCAACGCGCCCAAGGGTGAGGATGACGCAGGTGGCTATGAAGAGCCGGACAGCGGCATTTCGATGGCGATCACAATTACCGCTGAAAAGCCCAGTGGCACGGTTGTCATTACCGGTGCGAAAGTGCTGACCATGGCCGCTGGGTTGGGCACCCAAGATGCGGGTATGATCGAGAACGGCGTGATCGTGATCGAGGGCGACCGAATTGCGGCGATTGGCGCGACGGGCGAGGTGTCCATTCCCGGCGGCGCAACAATGGTCGATGCCAGCGGCAAGGTGGTGATGCCCGGCTTTGTCGATGCGCACCATCATGGCCCCCACGGCACGGGCGATTTGGTCCCGCAGCAAAACTGGAGCCTCGTGCAAGATTTAGCGCTCGGCACCACCACGACGCACAACCCTTCGAGCAATTCCAGCCTGATCTTTGCTTCAGCCGAGCGGCAGATGGCGGGCACGTTGCTCGCCCCGCGCATCTTTTCTACCGGAGAGATCATCTACGGTGCGAAGGCTCCGAGCGTGTACGCGCGGATCGACTCTTACGAAGATGCGCTCGCGCATGTCCGCCGGATCAAAGCGCAGGGCGGCATTTCGGTTAAGAACTACAACCAGCCCCGGCGCGACCAACGCCAGATGGTGGCGCGCGCAGCGGCCGAAGAGAATATGCTCAACGTCGCCGAAGGGGGCTCGCTGTTCGGGATGGATATGAACCTCATCGCGGATGGCAATTCGACTATCGAGCATAATGTACCGGGCGATGTGCTCTACGAGGACGTGCTGCAATTCTTCGGCCAATCAAACTCGAATTACACCCCCACGCTTAATGTGACGTATGGTGGGCTTGCCGGCGATCCTTATTGGCGGCAGGCGACCGACGTGTTCGAACATCCGCTGATGATCCACACCCCGCCCAAGGTGCTGCTCGCGGCCACCGCGCGGCGGACTAAGGCACCCGAATGGGCATTCGTTGACGACAACGCTGCGCGCGAAGCGAAGAAGATTTCGGATCGCGGTGTGAAGGTTTCTATCGGCGCGCATGGTCAGCAACCTGGCATTGGCGCTCACTGGGAAATTTGGACCTTTGCGCGCGGCGGGATGACCCCGGTTGAAGCGCTCAAAACCGCGACTATTTGGCCTGCGGAATCGCTGGGTATGCAAAAGGACGTGGGCAGTCTTGAAGTCGGCAAGCTCGCAGATTTGCTGGTGTTGAGCGCTGATCCGACTGCCAATATCCGCGACACCGACAAAATCGAAAGCGTGATGATCGGGGGCCGGATGTATGACACCGCGACTATGCAGGAAGTCGCAACCGGCACTGGTGGGCGCCGAGCCTATTGGTGGGAAAGCGGCCAAGGCGGCAATGCTGGCGGATCAGAGGCGGCAACCCACGCTGGCGGCGGCCACAACCACGGAGACGGTGATGGGGGCAGCCAATAAGGCCTAATCCGCTTCGATCAGAGCTCGCAGATCCTTCAGAGCCTTGGCTCTGATTTGGTGCACGCGTGGGACGCTGACCTCCAAAATCTCAGCGATCTCGGTGAGGTTCATTTCCTCAGCGAAGAACAATTGCAACACCAGTTTTAGCCGGTCTGGCAATTCGGTCATGGCCCGGACCAAGCGCTCGCGGTCTTCCATGTCTGACAAGACTTCGAACGGGTCTGGATCATCGCTGGCAAAGGCGGTGCTGGTTTCATCATATTCCTCTGAGATTGAGGTGACGGTGACGCCGGACGCCTCAATCTCCAGCAATTCGGCATCGGATACTTTCAGGCGATCTCCGATTTCTGCGCGGCTGGGTTCGCGCCCCAGTTCTGCGCGCAATTCGCTCAGTGCAGCCTCGTAATAGGCGCGTTTCTTCCGCGCTGTGCGGCTGTCGTTCATCAGCTTGCGGATCTGATCGAGCATGGCCCCGCGCACCCGGATTTTCGCATAGGCCGCAAAGCCATCTTCAGTGGGGCCGGAATGCCGCATGGAGCATTCGGTGAGCGCGATGACACCGACCTGCATCAGGTCTTCAACCTCTAATCCCTCGCGGCCCATCCCATAGACATGCCAGGCGGTGCTGCGGACAAGCGGCATAAAGCGGCGAACGCGGTCGTCTATCTCTGCCCGGTTTGAGGCACCATAGCCCGCCGCCCCGGTGGGCGCGGTTCTCGTAAGGCTGCTGGGATCGTGTTTCATGCGGCCATTGCTCCTGGCTCGTCTTGGGCGGCCGTCGCCGCTGTTTCATCTGGTAAGGTGTCAGCGGGCGATTGAGGTTCAGTCTCCGCGCCAATCACGCCGACCACCTCGACCGGCTGGGTCGTTGGCAATTCGTTGATCGACAGCACTAAACAGCGCGGAACCCGCTGATTGAGCAGGGTAGCGATCGAACGGCGCACAGGCGGTTGAACAATCAGTGCAATCGGTTCGCCTTCTGCCTCCAAAATCTGGGTGAGTGTTTCGGCAATCATGCTGCCGCATTCCGGCTCGATCAGCGGCTGGCCCGTGGCGGGATCCGGCACGCTGCCTAGGATTGCGGCCTCGAGGTTGGCATCCAGGGTCGCCACCCTCAGCCGTGCACCCGGTTCACAAATTCGCGCGATCAGCTTTGCGCCCATATCGGTGCGCACTGCGTCGACCAGCAAGTCAAATTCCTGTGTGCGTTGTAGGGCGAGCGCGAGGCTGGTGAGGATCGCTTGTGGATGGCCTAGGCCAATTCCATCGGCGATCAAGGCACGGAAGATGCGGGTGATCGCGGCGAGCGATAATGGCTCTGGATGGACGGTTTCAACGAGGCTGGGTGAGCTTTCTTTGAGCACATCTAGCAATTCGCGCACTTCCTCAGGTCCTAGGAGTTCCTGGGCCTGTGCGAGCAGCGCTTGATTGGCATGGGTGGCGATGACTGTGCTGGGATCGACGGTCAGGAAACCTTCCGCAATTGCATGGTCACGCTCACGCGGCTCGATCCAGATCGCCGGGCAGTCAAAGCTTGGGTCGCGCGTTGCCTCGCCGGTTAGGCCGTGGCCCTGGCGGACATCGCCTGCGTCAATCGCCAGCAAACGGTCGGGGCGAACTCGGCCGTGAGCGAGGCTGACCCCGCCCAGCAGAACTTCGTAATCCTGGGCGCCCATTTCGAGCGAGTCCCGGATACGAAACTGTGGCAGGACAAATCCCAGCTCCCGGCTTAATTGCTTGCGGATGCCCGTGATCCGGGTCAGCAGCGGCGCGTCCTTGGCTTTGTCGACCAGATGCACCAGGCTGTATCCCAGCTCGATGGTTACGAGCGTCTGGTCGCTGACATCTTCCAAAGCGATATGATCGGGCGGTGTTTCCTCCACCACTGCTTCCTCGACCACTGGCGCATTGGCGCGCGATCGCAATGTCCACCAGATCGCGCCAGCGATCCCCGCCGCTGGCATAAAGATCAGCTGCGGCATGGCCGGCACAATGCCAATAGCCGCAAGTATGAGCGCGACGGGCAACCATCCACGCGGGTCAGAAAACTGTCCGCCGATTTGGCCGGTGAGATCGCGCTTGTCCGATACGCGCGTGACGATTGCCGCCGCCGCTATGGAGAGCAACAGGGCCGGAACCTGCGCAACCAGAGCATCGCCAACGGCTAGAGTTATATAGAGCTCGCCCGCTTCCGCCGCGCTCAGCCCGTGCGTGATCATACCCAGTGCAAAGCCCGCGATCACATTGACGCCGAGGATCAGGAGGGCGGCGACGGCATCGCCCTTCACGAACTTTGATGCGCCATCCATTGAGCCATAAAAGTCGGCTTCAACGGTCACCTCGGCGCGGCGCACCTTCGCCTCTTCTGTGGTGACAAGGCCAGCAGCGATGTCGGCATCAATCGCCATCTGCTTGCCGGGTAAAGCGTCGAGCACAAAGCGCGCAGAGACCTCTGAGACGCGGCCTGCACCCTTGGTGATAACGATCATATTGATGATCAGCAGGATGCTGAACACGAACAGGCCGACCGCAAAATTGCCGCCAACCAGAAACTCGCCAAAGCTTTGGATAATCTCACCCGCCGCCGGTCCGCCTTCGTGACCATTGACCAGGACAATGCGGGTGGAGGCGACATTGAGCGCAAGCCGCAGCAAGGTCGCAAACAGGAGAACCGAGGGAAAAGAGGAGAAATCGAGCGGTTGGCGCGCGTTCAAAGCTACCATCAGCACTGCAACGGTGATCGCAATGTTGAGCACGAAAAACATATCCAGCAGAAGCGTTGGGATTGGCAGCACCATCAGCACGAACAGCGCAAAGATACCGACTGGCAGGGCCATGGCCGCAGGCGCCGTGCCAAAGCGGGCTGCAAGTGTAGTCGCTGCTGGGTTGGAAGTGTTCATGGCTGTCCTAATCAGAGCCCGAAGACTTTAAATTGCTCGTAGGCGCGCTTGATTTGCGCGCCGGCATTGCCCGCGCCTGCGCCAAAGGCCGATTGCAGGACCTGCGACATGCTGGCGTGTGACTGGCGCGCCGGGCTTGTCGCGACCGTCGGAAGCGATCGAGCTTGTAGAGAGGCTGGCCGAGATGACTGGCCCACGACGCGATTGGCCATGGTGATGGCGGGCGGGTTCATCGGGCTAAAAGCGCCTTCATCCGCGACCATATGGGGAGCGATCGGCAATTGCTCGCGCATGCCGCCTGGCACTGCGTCCAGCGCGCGTTCCATGCGTCCGCGGACATAATCCATCACGCCTTGCAGGCTGCGTGCGCCACCACCGCGCTCGTAAAACACAGGCTGATTGGTTGCGGCCGCGCGGGGGAAAATGCTGGCGGCGGTCTGATCAGGATTGCTTTGCAAAGCCGATAGAAAACGAGATGCGCCGCCTGCTCCAAGGAAATGAGCCATGTAAAGCTCGCTGTGATCGGGTTCGCGGCCCAGCACCGGCAGCAAACGCGCCCGGTTATCCTCGGCAAGGCCTGCAGCCATGTAGGAGGCGATTTGCGGGTCATTGCGCAGGGCCAAGATCGATTGGCGCTGCGCTGGATCGGCGACATAGGTACCGCCGCGGCGGGTGATGCCGATTTGCGAGGCGACCTCGCGAAGACCGAAACGTGGTCCATGCTTCTTAACGGTGGAGAGCCAAGTGCTCTCGATGAATTGATAAAGGCCAGTGGCGCTGGAGCTGCGCGCCTTTGCGCCCGGGTTGAGCGAGGATTCCACCTGCGCTTGAGCAAGCAGATAGTCGAAATCCACTTGCGACCGCTCAGCCGCGCCCGCGATGGCCGCGCCAATATCAGATCGGCGGTCAGACGCGGCGACCCGTTCTGTCCCTGGCCGCACGCCTGTGTCTGGACTGGAAGTGATGTCGTTCACTTAACCCTCGTTCTGATCTTCGATGCGTCAAGACGCACCAGCTCAGACCAAGGATAAGCAATTGCCGTGCCAGATCGGTCAGACGGCGAGGTTATGGCAGTTTAAGCGTGGGCCACATTGACGGGTTGATAGGTCGCGCGCGGGCCGCCAAGCGCATCTAGTCGCGCGGCGACATTGGCCGCCAAAAGGTTGCGTACCCGGCGGTTCACCTCGTTGAGCTGCCGAGCTGTGACTGCAAGAGCGCGTGTGTCGGCGTTCAACCTGTCAGGTCCAACCGGGGCCAACGCTTCGCACAAGGCTTCTTTTTCGCGGGTAGCGCCGATCAGCTCATCACGATCAAGAGAGGCAAGTGCTTGCCGCTCGCGCTCCAAAACGGCAATCATCTGCCGCAAGGCGCTGCTCAGTTCTCCAGGGCGGCCCAGGTCAAGATCCGGGATACCGCTCATGGCTCTTCGCCACCAGGAATAGTGAGGCTAATCCGTGCCGCGATCATTGCATCGGCGATCTGCGTTGGCACCAAAGGATAGCTACCGTTTTTCAACGCATCGCGAATTTCACTGACACGCTCGTTATTGACTGGCGGCGATCCAGCACTCGCTAGTTCGTTGACTTCGACGGACACACCCGGCTTTTCACCAGAAGGGCGCGGGGCCGGTGGCGTTGGCAAATCGCTTTGCCGCGCCTGGAGTTGTGTACGTTCGCTCTCACCGAGCGCGCGCGGCGGGGTAACGCCTTGTAGTTTACTCAATTCGAAAGAAGGCATTGCTCAGCTCCCGATAGCTTTCTTCATATACCAGAACGGCGGCGGTGCGGCGCGTTTAAGGGGAAGCGCCAAGTTTTTTAGCTCGCTGGTATGATCGCGAAGCCGGGGCGCTCAATTCTGGCCTGTATGGGCTCTCTTTTGCGCGCTGTACGTACGGCGATCCAGTCACCAATGGCGCCGCTATCAAGCGCTTCTCCTGACTGCTGAACGCTGAAACCGCGTCCGCGCACCGCCACCGTGATTGGATCACCTCGTCTGACGATACGCTGGGCCGTTTGGGCAGCAGGTTGTGGCCGAGTGGAAACGAAGATGCGCCAGCCATTCACCTCCGGGCATTCCACCCGCACGGTTTGCCCTGCGCGGCCATGCCATGATGTCATCAGCGGACCATCACAATACGCGAGCCGAAGCCTGCGGTCGGTGGGCGTGCGAGCGCCGCCTACTTGCCCAATATTTGCGCCCGTAAATTGCTGTACTGCGCGGTCGATATCGGCGGGGTTGGTGAAGATCGGCGGTTCTGATCGCGCACCTAAAGCTGGGGCAAATAGCGGCGTGAACATCAAGGCGGCTACCGGCGAAAAGCATAATAGATTTGTCATCTTGCGCATGTTTGAAATCCTTCGTCCAAAGTGAATACACGGACCAGGTCAAAGCAAGGCCCGTGCCAAAGGTTTAAGGGTTTTGCCGAGGGTGGGTGGGTCAAGGGTGTTTAGAGCATCACGCTAGTCCAGCAGCTCACAATGACCATGTGCTGGCCGCCCGTTCGTGGGTCTGCACCGCTAAAGAGTGAAACAATGCCTTACCCGCTGAAGCGCAATAGCAAGACGAAACCCAATTCTTCTAAACCGGGAAATGATCCCCTGCCGCTCACCACGTCGCGGCTGGCTCGTCATGAGCTGTTGGGCGATATCAACCAATTCATGACCAAACATGATCTCAATGTGATGGGTCAAAACCTCTCGGTGGTTTGCGAAGCCTTGTCCGGCTCCAACCCGCAGCTCGCGGAAGAATTCACGGCCAGAGAAATCAATCAGGAGCCGATCGACCAGCGCTGGCTCGATACGATCACAAGGTTGGATCCGGGCACCAATGAACGGATTGCAGAACTCGAAAAACTAATGGACAAGCTGGAGTATTCACTCCTCCGGTTTGCCCAGACGGCCAAATCTGCACAGGATGAAAGCAGCGAACAACGCGGCGCGATAGGCCGACAGATCGAAGAGTTTGAGCGCGGCGCGGCAAGTGATGAAACCGGCCCAAGCGTAGACCGTGTGATTGAGCTGTCCAATGCCATGATTGATCGGTTGGAGCAGGTCGAAGGGGCGATGGAACGCAGCCAGGCTGAAACCCTTGAGCTGCGCAGTTCCTTGGCTGAGGCGCGTCAGGAAGCAGATGTTGATCATCTGACTCGGTTGCCTAACCGCCGCGCGTTCGAAAGACGCCTCAAATCCGCCAATGACGAAGCCCGCAGCAACGAGCAAAAGCTATGCGTGGCTTTTTGTGATGTCGATCACTTTAAGCAAGTCAACGATACGCATGGCCATGAGGCGGGCGACCGCATCCTTTGCGCCATTGCTAATACGCTAAGCGAAATCGCCAATGATGAGTGTTTTATTGCACGCCACGGCGGAGAGGAGTTTGTGCTTTTGTTCTACGGTCAAGATAAAGACCAGGCTTGGCGCAAACTCGACGGGGTCCGACGGATGATGGCTTCGCGCCAATTGCTCAACCGGGAAACTGGCAAGCCATTTGGCAAGGTGACTTTCTCTGGTGGGATCGCAGAAGTGACCGAAGATAGCGATACGCGCGGCGCCTTGGCCCGGGCTGACAAGGCCTTGTACGACGCAAAGGCGCAAGGCCGAAACCAGATCATCGCGAATTAGCAGCGTGACAGGGGTGCCAGGATTTACCGCGGTTCGTCGAAGGCAAGACTGGCGTAGACGTCATCTTGCTCTGCCGGGGTAAGCACCACTCGCACTGGTACATCCAATTCGCGCGCAGCCTTGGCCATGTCCTGTGCTTCTTGCCAGCTAGCCGTTGGATCATCCCCGCGATAACGAGCAAAGACAGTCAGCGTCGCGCGTGGGTCAACATTCAGCTCGCTCAGCCATTGCCCAATGTCCGGAGTGCTCTGCGTTGGCCGGAACAAGGCTTGCGCCGGAGCGACGGCGATGTCGCGTTCGCGTAGGGGTACCAAATCAGGCCGCATTCCAGCTTCATTCTTGAGGCCAACCAAAGCTGACAAGGCCACCAGAAACAGGATCAAGGCAAGGTCCGCCAAGATCAACTGCCATGGCAAGGCATGCCGCATCGTCATGCGATATCCCTGAGTGCTGGGGTGTGCGGCGGTGAAGGTTCGGTAAGCTGACTATCCAGCCATTCGAGCAGGTGTTCACGCTGCAACTCTTCGCGTTCACCCTGCCTTTCGATTGCGCGTGCAAGCGGTATGAAGATCATATGCGCGATCAAAACGCCGTACAGAGTGGAGACGGCCGCGGCGGCGATAGAACTCATCGTGTTCTCAAGCGCGCCAGCGTCCCCCGGTGACAATTGGGTTATGGCGAACAAAGTTCCGACCAATCCAAACACCGGGCCAAGCTCGCCGGCATGCTCCATTGTGCGAACCGCCTGCATACGGGAAATGTCGCGTGCTGCCTTGGCGCTGCGTTGCACACTGTGGACCGCAGAAAGCGAGCGCTGGCGAATGTAAGTATCAATCAGGCGGGCCAATGCGGGATCAGGCGGCATTGGCACCTTGGCGCGCAGCGGTCCATCGCGCTGGATCGCCATGATGCTCTGGGCCAGTACGGCGCGGTTTGTGGCTTGATCGAAGCGGTTACGATTGAGGTTGCCGAGCGCTCGCAGAGTTTCGCGCACATCACACCAACCACTGCGTGCTGCTGTGGCGAGCAAAGTGCCGGTTACCACCAGAGCCGAGGCCGCTGGGTCAAACAACATGGCGATATCGGTCTGCATGGTCTGCTTAGGCGTCCTAAAAGAGCGGTGGTGCAATACAGAACGGCATCAAAGCGCTGCACTTAAGCCGCTGGGGTCAGACCCGGGGGGTGCAGGGTCACGATCTAGAAACCATGACGGGTGCAGCGCTCTGCCAGCGGGGCGGCAAGGGCTTGCCGTTCATGGCCGGCCCATCTGTAAAAACTCTTGTTTTCCAGTGTGAATACCTACTGCGCCGCTTTTGGCACGACCTCTGCATTCTTGTCTGTTCACACGAGGTCCCCCTCGCCAATGCACAGGAGAAGCGCTTTGAACGAGCAGATTTTCGGCATCCATGGAGCAGCGCTGGAATTGCGCTCGCAGCGTATGGGCGTGTTGGCATCGAACATCGCGAATGCAGCGACGCCGGGCTATAAGGCGCGCGATCTTGATTTCGCCGCTGCGCTTGATGCTAGGCTGGGCGGGATGGGCGCAGATGCCAGCGCCAATGCAAACACCCTGTTTCGTCAATCCGTTATGCCGTCGCTGGATGGCAATACGGTTGAGCTGGGCAATGAGCAGATCGCCTTTGCTGAAAACGCCGTCGCCTACAGCGCCACTTTGTCTTTCGTACAAGGCAAAGTGAACACCATCACTCGTGCGTTGAAAGGGGAATAGGCATGGCCGATGGTGATCGCCTGACCCTGTTTTCGATGACCCAGCGCGCGATGTCCGCCCAATTGGTGCGGATGAATGCGGCGACCTCGAACCTAGCCAATGCCGGGTCCGTCGCGCGCAGCGAGGAAGAGGCATATCGGCCTCTACGTCCGGTGTTTCAAACTGAACTCGACCGCGCGTCTGGTCTCGCCACGGTTCGCAGCGAAGGCCTGGTGCGCGATGATAGCGCGCCGATCAAGCGATACGACCCCAACCATCCTTTGGCCGATGACGAAGGCCATGTGTGGGAAAGCCCCGTCGATGAGACCGCCGAGATGGTCGAGATCATGGAGAGCGCCCGCCAATACCAAAACATGGTGCAAGCGCTGCAAACGGCAAAGCAGCTGATGCTCGAAACTCTAAGGAGCAATTGACAATGAACACGATTCCCAGCGCGGCGTCTCAAGGCTCAGCCCAGAACGCCATTGACCAATTGAATGCGCCTTCGACGCTGCCAAGACAAAACGCCATGGCGTCACTTGATCAGGGGGATTTTCTGCGGTTGCTGACGACGCAGCTCACTCTGCAAGATCCGCTGGAGCCCACTGATAACGAGGAAATGCTGGCGCAGATGGCGCAGTTTTCCAGCCTCGCGGCGAGCACGGAATCAAGCGCAACGCTGACCGATATTTCAACCAAGCTGGATGCGCTGATCGAAGCGCAAGAAGCCGCGCTTGAAGCGGCGAATGCGGCGGCTCAAGCGGCCGCCAGTGCTGCGGCTAGCGCGGCGAGTGCAGCGGCCGGGGCACCTTCCGTTCAAACTGCCGCGCCCGTCACCACACTTTCCTGACCTCTTGATAGGATACTTCTCCAATGACTGCATTTTACACCTCTTTGAACGGCCTTAGAAACGCCGAGACTGATCTCGCGGTTGTCGCGAACAATATCGCCAATGCGGAAACCGCTGGATTTAAGAAATCCTCGGCGCAATTTGCCGATATTGTTTCCAGCGGTTCAAGTGCTGATCCGCGGCTTTCGGTTGGAATTGGGGCAACGGTCTCGGCTATCAACCAGGACTTCTCTCTGGGATCGATTGAGCAGACCGGGCGCAGCCTCGATCTGGCGATTGATGGCGATGGTTTCTTTGCCATTCGTAACGTGGAAACTAACGAGACCAAGTTCACCCGCAACGGAAATTTGCAAATCGATGGCAATGGCAACATCCAAGATGCGCCGGGACAAAACGTTCAGGCCTTTCCGGTTGATGCGACGGGCGCTGCAACCAGCACAGTGCCCGCCGATGCCGTCGCCCCCGTTATCAACGCCGGCGGGTTTGCGCTCTCCAGCATAACCATCGCTGGCAATGGTGTGATCCGGGCATCCTATTCTGATGGCTCAACAGAGCCGGTTGGTCGTTTGGCGATTGCCACCTTTGCTGCGCCAGATGGTCTGCGCGCGGTTGGACAGACCAATTGGGAAGCGACGGGCATTTCTGGCGCGCCCGAATATGACAGCGCAGAGGCCGGCAATCGCGGCGGTATCCTCAGCGGCGCGCTTGAGCGATCCAACGTCGATCTGGCCGAGGAAATGGTCGCTCTGATCACTGCGCAGCGCAATTTCCAGGCGAATGCCCGGGCAATCGACACCTCCACACAGATCACTCAGACGATCATCAACCTGCGTTCGTAATCGGATAATCTGCAATGGACCGTCTGATCTATACCGCCCTGACCGGCATGAACGCCGCCATGGACCGGCAGCGTGTTATCGCGAACAATCTTGCCAATTCATCGACCCCCGGATTTCGGCAAGAGGCCTTCGCTGTGACCCCCGCCACATTGCGGGATGGGTCATTGGAGGCGCGCGCTATGGCGCAGGGCGTGGTGCGCGGAGTCGATATGACCCAGGGGCGTGTAGTCACGACGGGCCAGCCGTTGGACATGGCGGTGCGCGGCGATGCGTTAATCGCATTTCAGGCGCCAGATGGCGGCGAGATCTATTCGCGCCGAGGCGATTTGCGGATTGCGCCGTCTGGCTTGCTTGAAAACGGAGAGGGCCTGCCAGTCATAGGCCAAGCGGGACCGATCACTGTGCCCGCAGGGTCAAAGGTCGCGCTTGGCAATGACGGCAGCGTCCTGGTGAGCGATCCGGCAGACCCCGCTGGCGAGCCGCAAGTGCTCGACCGGATTAAACTCGCTTCGCCCGAAGGCAGCGCGATTGCCAAGGGGATCGACAGTTTCCTGCGCGTGCCAGATGGCGGCGTTTTGCCTGCTGACCCAACGGCAGAGATCACGCCCGGTGCACTCGAAGCCTCCAATGTCGAAACCGCTTCCACCCTGGTTGAGATGATCGAGGCGCAGCGATCCTTTGAACAGCGCGCGAAGGTTATCTCAACCGCCAGCGAACTCGACGAAGCCGGCGCCCGGCTGATGTCGATGCGATAGCGCCCGCGCGAAGCAGCCCACCACCAGTTAAACCTAAGGATTAGATCATGCCCAATTCTGCCCTTCACGTCGCCCGTACCGGGCTAGAGGCTCAAGATGCGCGGATGCGCGTTATCGCCAACAACCTTGCTAATGTCGGCACCACCGGGTTCAAGCGCGACCGGGCCGATTTTGCGACCCTCGCCTATCAGCAGCAGCGGGTGGCGGGCCAGCAATCCAATGGCGACACCGCCTACGCGATCGGTCTCAATCTCGGGACAGGTGTTCAGGTGATGGGCACAAGCCGGATCGAGACGCAGGGCACGCTCAACACCACCGGCAACAGCCTTGATCTGGCGCTCGATGGGCCCGGCTTCTTCGAGGTTGAACTGCCCAGCGGACAATTGGGCTACACCCGGTCTGGGTCGTTCTCGCTGTCGGCTGACGGTGAGATTGTCACTGGGCAAGGCTATGCGGTGCAGCCGGGCCTTTCAGTCCCGCAGGGCACGCAGTCGATCTCGGTTGCGCCTGATGGCACCGTCAGTGCGACGGTCGCGGACAATGCAGCGCCCGTACAGGTCGGTCAGCTGACCATCGCAAGCTTTATCAATCCCGCTGGGCTCGCGCCGCGCGGCGATAACTTCCTTACCGAAACCGCTGCTAGTGGAGCGGCGGAAACCGGACCCGGCGGCCAGGATGGCCGGGGCCAAGTGCGCCAAGGCATGCTTGAGGCGTCAAACGTGAATGTCGTCGAGGAGCTGGTCGAGATGATCGAGGCCCAGCGAGCCTATGAGATCAATTCCAAAATGGTAAGCGCCGTCGATGAGATGCTGCGCAACGCCAACCAGACCTTGTGATGGAGCGCGCCGCTATGACCTTTCGTCTATTGTGCGTCGCTGGATCTGCGCTGCTGCTGGCTGGCTGCATGGGCGGCGGACAGCGCGCGCCCGGCTTCACCGCCCCGCCGCCACCAATGGGCGCGCAGGCGGCCTATGCTGCGCCTTGGGTCATTCCTTCAAGCGATGAGCAGGCCAGCAATGGCGCGATCTTTCAAGCCTCGCAGGGCTATGCCGGGCTGTATGTCGGCACTCGCGCCCGCAGCCTGGGCGATATGGTCACCATCGTGCTGACCGAGAGCACGCGCACAACAAAGAGCGCGTCCTCCAACACCCAGCGTGATGGTGGGTTCTCGCTAACCCCGCCGATTGCCGGACCGCTTAACTTTCTCAATCCCGATGCCCTTAAAGCTGCTGGCCAAGGGTCGTTTTCAGGTCAAGGAGATGCCTCGCAGCAAAGCCAGTTGAACGGTGCCGTCGCAGTCACAATCGCTGCGATTTATCCCAATGGAACCGCCGAAGTGGTTGGAGAAAAGCAGATGTCGCTAAGCCAAGGAGATGAATGGATTCAGTTCGCTGGCCGCATTCGTCTGATCGACATCAATGCGCAAAATCAGCTGTCTTCTTCGCAGGTCGCCAATGCCCGGATCATTTATTCGGGCAAGGGTTCGATCCAGCGCGCCAGCAAACCCGGCTGGCTGTCGCGTTTCTTCAGCATGATCACACCGTTTTGATGGAAAGGTACAGGACAATGCTTGCACACTTTCCTCGATTGATCGCGCTGTGTTTGGCGATGCTTGTGGCCTTAGCGCCAGCGAGCGTCTCGGCTGAGCGGATACGCGATATTGGCGCATTCGAAGGCCTGCGGACGAACCAGATCACTGGCTATGGCATTGTTGTTGGCCTGCCCGGAACGGGTGATGGCAATCTTGAATATCTGACTGAGGCGATGCGCGGTGTATCTGGCCGATTGGGCTTGCAATTGCCATCGGGTGTGAACCCCAGTCTGGAGAATGCGGCTGCTGTAATTATCACGGCGGAGCTACCTGTCTTTGCGAAGCCTGGCCAGAGGATCGACATCACAGTGTCGACCATGGGCAATGCCGAGAGTCTGAGGGGCGGGGCCTTGATCATGACACCTTTGTACGGCGCGGATGGCCAGATTTACGCGATGGCTCAGGGCAATATTGCTGTGGGCGGTCTTGGCGTCTCTGGTGCCGATGGATCGCAGTTGATCGTCAATGTCCCGACCGTTGGCCGAATCCCGGATGGGGCGACGATTGAGCGCTCCGTCTCCACTGGTTTTGCCAATGGTCAGACCATGCGCTTCAACCTCCACAGCGCCGATTTCCTGACCGCATCGCGGGTACGCGATGCGATCAATGATGTCTTTCCTGGAATCGCCCAGATCACTGATGGAGTGAGTATTGAACTGACCTTGCCAGCTGGCAATGATGCGCGCTCGGCGATGCTGGCGAATATCGAAATGCTGGAAGTGACCCCGGCGGCGCAGCGCGCGCGGGTAATCATCAACAGCCGAACCGGGACAGTGGTGATCAACGAGGCGGTGCGTCTTGCGCCAGCCGCGATTAGCCACGGCAAGCTTATCATTCGCATCAATGAAGACCCGCGCGTGGTCCAGCCAGAGCCATTCACCGATGGTCAGACGGCAGTTGAGCCCTCAACCGATATCGAGGTGGAGCAGCAATCAAGCACGATAGGCACCGTGCCTGCCACCGCATCGCTCAATGAGCTGGTGGATGCGCTCAATCTGCTGGGCGTCGGCGCTGCCGATCTGGTGGTGATCCTGGAATCGCTCAAGCAGGCTGGCGCGCTTAAGGCGGAAATGGTGGTGCTATGATCACTCTGCCTGACACCTCGCCATTGCCTGGCCTACCTCTCGCTAAACCGGCAGCTAGCGCGCCCGAACCGCTCAGCGCAGAGCGCGCAGCCTTGCGCAAGGCTGCAGAAGGCTTCGAGGCGATCATGCTGAGACGCATGCTTGAAAGCGCGCGTGCTGGCAGCTTTGCCGAGGAAACGCCGCTAACGGGCGGCGGGCTTAAACAGTTTGAGACCATGCGCGATGAGCATTTCGCCGAAACCGCTTCGCAATCCGGCGCCCTAGGGATTGCACGCAGTATTGAAGAACAGCTTTCGCAGCACCTTACCGGTAACAGGGGCGTGTAATGTCGAGCGTTCTCATCAACATTGGCCGCAGCGGGGCCTCAGCGGCACGTTCAGCGCTTGAGCTGACAGCGCAGAATATCGCCAATGCTAGTAACCCGACATACGCGCGTCGTACCTTGAACCAGACTGAGGTCGTTAGCACGGCCACCGTTGGCTTGTTCACCAGCACTGCGCTTAGCGGAGTGCGCCTTGATGGCATTAGCCGTTCAGACAATTTCCTGCTGCAAGCTCAGGCGCGCTCCAGCGCGAGCGATCTGGCCCGCTCAAACGCAGAAATTGCCGGCTTGCGCGGCGCAGAGACGACTATCGAGCAGGCGCAAATATTCGAAGTAATGACCGATTTCGAGGCGTCTCTGGCGCGCCTGCAAGGCGATCCGCTTGATCCCTCTTTGCGCGCTGCCGCGCTAGAAAGTGCGCGCGCCGTTGCCGAAACATTCCAGTTTGCAGACCGATCTTTGGGTCAATTCCGTAGCGCGGTTCAAGCCGGTGCAGGAGCTGGCCTTGACACGCTGAACCAGCAGGCTGGCGAGCTTGGCCGCATTAACGCCGCGATTATTCGCGCGCTTCCTGGAACCGCGGGGCAGGCGGCACTGTTCGATCAACGTGACGCGGCCCTCTCGCAGATTTCTGAGCAGTTCGGCGTCTCTGTTGAACTCCAGACTAATGGAACCGCCAGCGTTCGTCTGGGCGATGCTTCGGGGCCATCACTGGTTCAAGGCACTCTGGTTGAAACGCTGAGCATGACTACTGCCGCGGATGGGACGCTCAGCTTTGACATTGGCGGTGCGGCAGTTAGTCCTGCCACCGGCGCGCTCGCGGGGCATTCGGCGGCGTTGCAAGCGCATAGCGATTTGCAAACCGATCTCGATGATCTGGCGCTCTACACGATGGCCATTATCAATGGTGCGCAGGCCAATGGCACGGCGCCCGATGGATCACCCGGTCAGCCAATCTTCACCGGCAGCGGTGCGGGTGACATCGCGATTTCCCTGGCCTCCGGCGCAGGTATTGCGACCGCGCCTGCGGGCTCGCCAGCGCAAAGCCGCGATGTTTCAAACCTTGAGGCTCTGCGCAGTGCGCTTGCCAATGACGGCCCGGCGGCGCGCATTGATGACATTCTGTTGGTCCTCTCCAGCCGGATTTCCGGCCAAGAGACGACGCAAACCGCGCTGTCGACCATTGCGGACAGCGCAGCGACCGCCCTCGCGGCAGAAACCGGTGTTGATCTGGATGCAGAGGCAGCCAATCTGGTGCGCTTCCAACAAGCCTTTCAGGCGTCAAGCCGGGTGATGCAAGTCGCCAACGAGATCTTCGATAGCATTTTGGCGATCCGTTAGAATGAGTACGCCGATCAACACTCTCAGTGGCTTCTACCAGCGTTCCCTCTCGCAATTGGGCGGGTTGCGCGCGCAATTGGAGGAGCTGCAAGGTCAGGTTGCGACCGGGCGCCGGTTTGAGCGTTCGTCGCAGGATCCAGTGGCGGCCTCTCGTTTGCGCTCGCTGGAACGTGCCGACCGTTTGCAAGCTATCAACACCGAAAACGCTGACCGAGTTGAGCTTGATCTCGGCGCTGCGTCGGATGAAATATCCGGCATCACCAACCTTCTCTCGCGTGCGCGTGAACTCGCCATCGCAGCGGGCAATGACACTTTGGATGAGGGCGATTATCAGGCGATCGCCACCGAGCTTGAGCAGCTTGGCGAGGAATTGCTCACCAGAGCCAACGGTGTGTCCTTGGCTGGCGAATCCCTGTTTTCCGGTGAAGTCGGCGGCGCGGCCTATATCCGTGATGCCAGCGGCGCAGTGGTTTACAATGGCAGCACGCAAACCAGCTCGCTGACGATTGCTGACGGGGTCACGCTGGAGCGGGGCATTACTGGACCAGAGTTTCTAGATTTTGATGATGGCAGCGGGCCGAGCGACGCTTTCGCGCTGATCTTTGGCTTGGCGGCGGCTTTGCAGGGCGGCGTGGCTGATCCCGGAGCCGCAGCCCGCGATGCAATCAGCGGTTTTGATGCATCATTGGACAGTGCCAATCGCGGTCAAACCATTTTGGGCGCTCGGATCGCATGGGTCGAGACATTGCAGCAAAGTCAGCTAGATCGTTCGCTTGCCCGCGCTGAGGAGCAGGCCGATGTTGGCGGTGTAGAGCTGACTGAAGCGATTGCCCAACTGCAACAAACTTTGACGGTGCTCGAAGCCACTCAAGCCAGCTTTGGACGGCTAAGTTCACTCAGCCTGTTCGACGCAATCTGACCGACCCGATTTTAGGAGAATAGACCGTGTTTGCTGCAATCGGGATCGTTGTGCTGATCGTCATGGTGTTTGGCGGTTACACTTTGGCGGGCGGCGCCATGGGTCCGATTCTGGTGGCCTTACCGCTTGAAATGATGATGATCGGCGGGGCTGCGATTGGGGCAACGTTGATTGGCAACACCATGCACGAGCTAAAACTGCTTGGCGGTGGAATTGGGAAGGTTTTCAAAGGCCCAAAATATTCCGATCAGGATCATATTGATGCGATTGCGCTCACCAGCAAGCTGATGAAAATGCTGCGGGCAGAGGGCGCAGTTGCGCTGGAAAGCCATGTTACCGACCCTGAAAACTCCGCAATCTTTGCTGAGTACCCCAACCTGCTCAAAGACACGGCTGTTCGTGATCTCATCTGTGATCCGCTCACCTTGATGGTGGTATCAAGCGGTACGCTCGATACCCATGCGGTCGAGGATGTGATCGACAATGCGATCAAGACTCAATTGCATGAGCTGGAGGAGCCGCAGCACGCTATTCAATCCCTGGCTGATGCCTTCCCGGCGTTGGGTATTGTTGCCGCCGTCTTGGGTGTGATCAAAACTATGGCTTCCATCAATGAACCGCCTGAAATTCTGGGTAAGATGATCGGCGGGGCCTTGGTCGGAACCTTCCTGGGAGTATTGCTCGCCTATGGCTTTGCAGGGCCAATGGCATCGCGTCTGAAACAGGTGAACACCCACGATCAGACTATTTTCTATTCGATCAAGCAGGTGATCGTTGCCTCGCTGCATGGCTATCCTCAACCCATGGTTTTGGAAGCAGCGCGGTCTGGCCTACCGCCGGCGCACCGGCCAAAGCTGACTGATCTGCTCGATATGATGCGCGGTCGTTAAGATGGCGGATAGTGATGCAAAGGCTTCAGCTGCCGGGGCGACTCTAGCACCGATCATCGTCAAAAAGATCACGATCGAAGAGGGCGGCCATCATGGCGGCGCCTGGAAAGTGGCCTATGCCGATTTCGTAACCGCGATGATGGCTTTCTTTCTCCTGCTGTGGTTGCTCGGCGCAACCGAAGAGAATCAGCGTAAGGGCATTGCCGACTATTTCGCTCCAACCTTGGTTAAGATGCGGCAGCAAAGCGCGGGTTCCGATGGAATGTTGGGCGGCAGTTCGATCACCGATGTTGATAATTACCCTAACGCACAGGGGCAAACTGGCACTCAAGCGATCACCGTTCCGCGTGATGCAACCGGCGGTCCTGTTGAAGGGTCTGGTAAGCGGGATGTCGAAGCCGAGAAAATGCGAAAGCTGCGCGAGGATATTGAGGAACGCCTGAGAGCGAAGGAGAAAATCCGGCATCTGGCCAAGCAAGTGAAGGTGCTGCGGTCTCCTGAAGGCATCCGGATCGATTTGGTCGATGATGCTGATTTTTCCATGTTTGCATTGAGTACGACCGTGCTCACTTCGGAAGCCCGCGAATTGCTGGATATCATTTCAGGTGCTTTGGCAGAAAACACATCGCCCTTGATTGTGCGCGGTCACACCGATTCCTTACCCTGGCGTGATGGCGTGACGGCCAACAATTGGTCGCTGTCGACCGGGCGTGCCGAGGCCACTCGGCAGGCGTTAATGCGGCAAGGCTTGTCGGAGAATAACTTTGCCAGGATCGAAGGGGTTGCTGATCGAGAGCCGCTCAATGCGAACGATCCGGGTGATCCACGCAATCGCCGGATTTCTGTTCTGCTGCTGAACGATCAGGCGGCTGCCTCGCGCTGGATTGCGCGTGCCCCCCTAAGTGCAAACCCCCAGGCTGATGCCCAGGCTCCATAAACCATAAGGTCTTAGCTGTTCGCCCCAACTGGTTAAGCCGCTGCATATGGTGCGGCATCTGGGGAGGAACGAAATATGACCGAGACGATACTGCCGCACGAACTGCCGAACGCTCTGGCGCGCGCCAAGGCACCGAAGATCTTGTCGCTTGATTGCTTTGATACTCTGTTGTGGCGCGACACCCATGCGCCCACCGACGTTTTTAGCGCGCTGCCAAATATCACCCCGCGCCAGCGCGGAGCAGGCGAGGCCAATGCCCGTAAGGCACAAATGACGCGGCGCGGGAGCAGTGAGGTCTCGCTGCCTCAGATCTACGATCAGGCCATGCCCAAGGCGGACGCTGCCTCTCACAGTGCTGCAATCGCCAGTGAGCTTGGTGCGGAGGCTCAGGCCTGCTTTGCCTTTGCTCCGACGGTTGAACTGATGAGGAAGGCGAAAGCGGCAGGCCTGACCGTCATTATCGTTTCCGACACCTATTTGGATGAGCGCGAACTTGTCGCATTGATTGGGCGATCAGCAGGCGAAGAGGTCGCCGCGTTGATCGACCGGGTCTTTGCTTCGTCAACCCACGGTGTTTCAAAGGGGCAAGGCCTGCTCGCACGCGCCGTGAAGGCCATGAAGTGCAAACCCTCAGACATTCTGCATATCGGAGATAATCGCGCAGCTGATTATGACAGCGCCCGTGCGCTTGGCATCCCGGCGCTGCACCTTAAGCAATTTGGCGAGACTACGCGCCAGCGCCTGCGGCTAGAGCGAACCTGTCAGCAATTATCAGGCGAGAGGGATCAAGCCATTCGCGGGCTCCAGCCGCACCGCGCGCTGATGGCTCGTTCAGAACCGATTATCTCGGATATGGCCAAGAGGTTGGGTTTCAGCGTGCTTGGCCCGGTCTTTCATGCCTATGAAAAGTGGCTGCGCCGAGAAGCTGAGGTGCTGGAGCAGGAGCGCGGCGGGCAAATCCACTGGCTGTTTATGCTGCGTGATGGCCATTTACCGTATGTGGTTCATGCCGCAGGAGGCGCGGCTGAAAGCGCGAAATGCGTTGAGATCAGCCGGTTTGCGGCGGTCTCCGCATCGCTCACCAGCAACGAAGCAATCGATGAACATGTGGCATTGGAACATGGCCTTAATCCATCAACGCTCGCTCGCCAGATGCTTTTTACGGAAGAGGAAATCGCTCCCTTCATTGTCGATCAAAAGGCGTCAAATGCCGAGGAATTGATGGCTGATGCGAGTGCAAGATTGCTAGTGGAATTGCGCAGCGGCCGGCGCAAAAAGCTAATCCGGCGACGCTCGCGCGACTATGCTGATCGGCTGGTCGAACACATTCGCCAAGCGGTCAATCCGGCCGCTGGCGACACGCTGATGCTGGTTGATCTGGGCTATAATGGCTCGGCGCAGAACCGGGTCGGCACATTGTTGAGCGAAGCATTCGATGTGCATGTGGCGGGCCGGTACTTGCTACTTCGTGAAATGATGGTGAGCGGTTTTGATAAGCGGGGCCTGATTGATCAGCGCCACTTTGATGCTGAGCTGCTGGAGGCAATGTGCGCAAACGTTGCGGTTCTCGAACAATTGGCGACGACCGCCATGGGATCGGTGTCCGACTATTCAGAATCAGGCGAACCAATCCGGAAAGAAAGCGCAGTCAAAGGCCGACAAAGCGCTGTGCGCGAACGCGTGCAAGAAGGCTGCCTGGCATTTTGCCGAGAGGCACTGAATCCTCCGACTGTCCGCACGCATGATGTTCACCACGAAGATGCCTGGCGCAATTGCGCGAGTGCGGTGCTGATGCGGTTTATGTTCTTGCCGCAAGCGAGCGAGCTGGAGGTGGTCAAGAGCTTTGAGCATGACGTGAACATGGGCAGCGAACGCATGGTGCCGCTGTTCGACACCGACCATGCGAAGGCCGGTATGCGGCGGCGCGGCCTGTTTTATATGAAAGGCACAAGCCGGATGTATCTGCCAGCTGAGCTAGCGGGTGAGGATATGAGTACGCGCTTGTCGCTGATGGTCCAAAACCGTTTTGGACTGGGCCTATCCTATGCGGATCACGCGGCCAGTTCGATTGAGATCCCGGCGATCTATATCAATGCAGAAAGCTCCGCGCAGTCCGCTGTGTCTGCCGTTCCAACCCATGATGGCTATTACACGGCGCGCATTCCTGTTGGTGACACAGGCTATTCAGTCGCGCTGCAACTTGGCGCAGTGTGCCAATGGATCGAAATCGCCGAATTGACCCGCTCCCCGCTAAGCGCGTTACGCGGCGGTGCAATCAATGATGCTGCGCCCACAATCGCAGAGGCCCAGTTTGATTGCCTGCGCGAACACGCCCCAGGCATTTATGAATGCACATCTGAAACCGGCCTGATCCTCATTTCACCTGCGGCAAAGCCAAGCGCCGAACCAGAAATGATCGAGGTCGTGTTTCGGCCCTTGGTGATCCGCGGCGGCGAGCATGTTGCGCGGCCAAAACCGCATGATCAACGAACCATGACCCACACGGAGCAAGCCGCATGACCAACCTGCTAATTCATTCCATGAGCGAGTTTTCCTCGCTAATCCTGCCAAGCCTGGAAAAGGCCAATGTCCGCAATATCGCGGAGGTTGGAAGCGAGTTCGGCGGCATGTCACAAGTGCTTGCCGATTATTGTGGTAGCAAGCAGGGCATGCTGCACTGCGTGGATCCTGAGCCGCGCGAAGGCTTTGCCGAGTGGGTGGCCAGCAGTAGTGCGGCGATCCATCATCCTGCTCCAAGCCTTGAGATGATTGACCAGCTTGAAGACATTGATGCCTGGGTTGTTGATGGCGACCACAATTATTTCACTGTGTCACGCGAACTTGGAGCGATTGATGCAGTGTGTCGGCGGGATGAGAAGCCGTTACTTGCCTTCCTGCACGATGTCTCTTGGCCCTGTGCACGGCGCGACATGTATTACGCACCGGATCGAATTCCTGAGGGTGAAAGGCATGATTACAGCTATGATCATGGAGTTGTGCTCGAAAATAATGTGGCGGTGCCCAAGCGCGGTTTTAAGGGTAATGGCGAGTTCGCCGTTGCACTTGAGGCGGGCGGCCCGCGCAACGGCGTGTTAACGGCGGTTGAGGATTTTATTGCTGAGGCCGATAGCGAACATCGCCCGCTCTATTACGTGCATGTGCCCGCCGTGTTTGGTTTGGGCGTGATCTTTGATGCGAGCCAAGATTGGTCGGATGATATGGCGCAATTCCTGCTGCCGTTTCACGCTAATCCGCTCCTGGCCAGTCTTGAGGAAAACCGGCTGCGCAATTACCTGGCCGTAATTGACTGGCAGGATCGCACCGCCGAGGCCTAGGCACCGCGAGCGGGGTTCGCTTTCGCCACAAACCATCATTGTTTGAAACACAAAGAAGGCCCGGAGTGTAACACTCCGGGCCTCTCCCATGCCCTCAGAAAAGAGCGATCTTCGATCTTATCGTAGCAGGGACAAGACGTTTTGCTGCGATTGATTCGCCTGGGCCAACATTGCTGTCGAGGCCTGACTTAGGATCTGGGCTTTCGCCAAAGCGGTAGATTCCGATGCATAATCAGTATCCATGATCCGCGAACGGGCGTCGGTCAGGTTGGTGGCGTTGCTCGTCAAGTTACTGATCGCCGATTCAAGCCGGTTTTGACCCGCACCAAGCGATGCCCGCGTTCCGTTCACATCGCTAAGTGCGGCGTCAACGTTGGTAATGGTTGTGGCGGCTGCAGTTGTGCTGGTCACGTCCAGTGCTGTTGCTGATATATTGGTACCATCAATTGCCGTGCTGTTGAGGGTGATCGTTTGTGATGCATCGACGGCAATGTTGACCGATACGTCGCTACCGCTTGTCGTCGAGAACAAAGTCACGCCGTTAAAGTCTGTGTTTGTTAGAATATCGCTGATTTGAGCGCGAAGCTCGTCAACTTCTGTGTCCATGAACCCGCGGCTTTCCGCGTCATAGGTGCCGGTGCTCGACTGCACGGCCAGTTCACGAACACGCTGGAGCATGTTGGAGACTTCATCCAGTGCGCCTTCGGCGGTTTGAGCGAGCGCGATGCCGTCGTTTGCGTTGCGGATGCCTTGGTTGATGCCGCGAATTTCTGCTGAGAATTTGGTCGAAATCGCAAGACCTGCGGCGTCATCGTTTGCACCGTTAATGCGCTGGCCGCTTGAAAGGCGTTCCATCGCGCCGCCGAGCATCTTATTGGCCATCATGCTTGAATTTTGAGCGCGAAGTGCGCCGATATTGGTGTTGATTACTGACATGTTCAAACTCCTGATATTCCAGGCAAGTGCGAAGTATTCCGCAGCTGCTGAAGCTAAGAGCGACCATTGGTTGAGATGTTTAAGGCCCAGCGAGCAATCGGCCGAATTTTAGATATAAGTATGAATACTAGGGCTTAAATTTGCCCTATCTTGGACGCCTGAGTGCCATTGCCTCCTCACCAGCGTGGGGACAGGTGCTTAACATGATGCATTCAGACAGTGGTTCATCACTGAATTTTGACATTGAGACGGACATAAATCCGCAAGTGGCGACAGCTCATTCGGCTCTGCTGGACCAGAGCTTGCCGTTGCTGGCGCACAGTTGGCAAAAATCGCGGCTGCGCATCAGTGATCGTGAAAACGCGAAATCTCTGCCAAAGGGACGCAAGCTAGGCATTATTGATCTGATTTTGATCCAGGCTGACGAAACGTCGCTGCGCTGCACTGGTGATGCCCGCTTTGAACTGTCTTATAACAATCGTTCGCTTGCTTCCGCGCGGGCTGCGGTGCTCGCCATTTCAGCCCATGGCGGCATGCCAATCGCTGGCGATGAGCAGAGTCTTGCGCTTTTGACATTGGCAGAGCGCATTGCGCAAAGTGAGATCCCTGTACTCCTCGAAGGGCCGACCGGCACAGGCAAAGAAGTCTTCGCGCGGTTTGTGCATAGTTCTTCGGTACGTGCAAAAGGTCCGTTCGTCGCGGTCAATTGTGCAGCTATGCCAGAGGCCATGCTCGAAGGCCTGCTGTTTGGTCATCGCAAGGGCGCCTTCACGGGTGCTGCCGAGGCGCGCGAAGGGCTGTTCGCAGCGGCGGACGGCGGAACCTTATTGCTCGACGAGATTGGTGAGTTGCCACTGGCGCTTCAGGCCAAATTGCTGCGCTCTCTGCAAGAGGGCGAGGTGCTCCCCCTGGGCGCGACCAAGCCGATCAAGGTCGATACGCGCATCATCGCCTGCACCAATCGCACGCTCGCAGCCGAAGTGGAGGCAGGTCGCTTTCGCGAAGATCTGCTCTATCGTTTGAACGTATTCCCCTTGGAGCTATCGGCCCTGCGCGATCGCCGCGGTGATATTGCTCCGCTGGCGTTTGGCATGCTGCTGCGTCATGCATGCGGCAAGGGGCAACCGGGCTGGCTCACTGGCCAGGCGCTCGCACTGCTCGAAGGGCATTGCTGGCCGGGCAATGTGCGCGAGCTTGAGAACGTTATCCGCCGCGCGATCCTGCTCGCAGGGGATGAGCCGCGCATTGGCTCTGAGCATATTGTTTTTGATCAACCTGTACGCAGCGTTGCTGCTGACGAAGCATTGAATGAGCCACTTCTTGGCGGACCATCTGCGCCTGGCAATGCTATTGCAACGCCCGGCTCGGCTTCCCTTCGCGCGCTGGCTGGTAGGACGTCAGCTTGGCCGGAGCCAGCCATTCAAGATGCAGGTTCGCTGTCTGACATTGCCTTTGCCTCTGAGGCGCAGGCCATCATGGATGCGCTTGATCGCTGCGGCGGGCACCGCGCCCGTACTGCCCGCGCGCTGGGAATTTCAGAGCGGACTTTGCGGTACCGACTGGCGTCGATGCGCGAGTCTGGCCTGCTTGCCGCCGGAGCTGAGGCATGAGTTCCATTCGCCCAGCTTCTGGTGTTCAAGATGTCATGGCACTGCGACAGGAAGTGATGGCCCGCAGCCAAGCGCTCAAAGATGTGCGCGCGGCAAGCGGCGTCGTGGACGGCGCCAATGGCGCTGCATCAACTGTCAATCCAACCACCGACTTTGCTGATACGCTTGGCGATGCTCTGAAAGAAGTGAGCGCCACCCAGCGCCGGTCGAGTGAAATGCAGGCTGCCTATGAGCGCGGCGAGGTAACCGACATAGCCCAGGTGATGCTCGCGCGGCAGGAATCGAGCGTTGCTTTTGAAGCGACCCTGCAGGTGCGCAACAAATTGATGTCAGCCTATCAAGAAATCATGCGGATGGGGGGCTGATAGGTGGCTGATGCTGGCCTGCCAATGGCTCAAGATGGTCTGACGCAAAGCGCTTCTCTCCTTGAAGGAGGTGGCACCTGGCGTGATCGGCTGTCGGCACTGACGCGCGACCCTGCCTTTCGCCGGAGTCTTCCGGCGATTATTGGCGTGGGCGCTATCGCGACCGTCGCCGCGCTCTATCTGGCGATTGCGCAAGGGCCTCAGCGGATATTGTACGGCAATCTTTCAGACGGAGAACGGGCGCAAGTCGTTGCGACCCTGGATCAGGGCGGGATCAGCTACAATATTGATAGCGGAACCGGCATGTTGACCGTGGCGGAAGACGATGTTTACCGCGCACGGATGCTGGTGGCGAGTGACGCCGGTCTGGCGGCTCCGCAGAGCTCCACTGAAATGCTCGACTCGATCCCTTTGGGTTCCAGTCGGACCTTGGAGGGAGAGCGATTGCGATTGGCGCGAGAGCGCGAACTGATGCTCACCATCCAGGAGATTGACGGGATTGAGGCGGTCCGGGTGCACCTGGCCACACCGGAGCGATCCGTTTTTGTGCGCGATGCCAATCCGCCCAGCGCTTCTGTAATGGTGCGACTGGTTGGTGGCCGCTCGCTCACTCAGGATCAGGTTGAGGCAATTGTCAATCTCGTCTCAGGCTCCGTGCCCGGCATGTCATCCGATGCGGTCCGCGTTGTTGATCAAAACGGCCGACTGCTGTCCTCAGAGCGCGATGGAATGCTCGACAGTCTGGTGCTTCAGCGCGAATTTGAGACGAAGCTGCGCGAGCAGGTGAATGCCCTGCTCATGCCGCTGCTCGGCGATGGTAATTTCTCCAGCCAAGTTCAGGTCGAGCTTGATCAGAACGAAGTCACTTCTGCGCGCGAAACATATGATCCCGAAGGCGCCTTGCGTACCGAGACAGAGCGCAATGCGACCAGCACCACCGATGACGGCGCAGGCGGCGTGCCGGGCGTACTCGCCAATACTCCGCCGCCGCCGACAGAAGTGGTCGAAGGTGCGCCCGATCCGCAAAACCCGCAGCAAGCGGCAAGCACCGCTGGCAGCTCAGAAAGTTCGGCCAGCCGTGTGTTTGAGCTGGACCGTGAGGTTGCGGTGACAAACTCGCGGCCAGGCAGTTTGGTAAAGCTCTCTGTTGCCGTTGCTCTGAGTGAGGAAGCGCTCGCCGCCGCCGCCCCGCTTACCGCCGAAGAAGTGCAATCATTGGTCACAGCCGCCGTCGGGGCGAGCGAAGATCGCGGGGATCTGGTGACGGTTGTCGTCAGCAAATTTGAGTCCACCGAAATGGTGGCTCCTGCCTTCTATGAGACGCCGTGGTTTGCGACGCTGCTGCGTTATGTTGCGGCACTTATTGCTGTGCTGTTGGTGCTGCTGCTCGCCGTTCGACCTCTGATCAAGCGCGTGCGCGGCGATGCAAAACCAGACGGCGAGGAACCTGAAAGTGATGAGGTCAAAGAAACAGGCAGCGCGAGCAATCAAAGCACTGCTACTGGCGTGACGACCCCAACGGGCGACCTGCCGGAACAAGTGGAACTCGCAAGGCAATTGGCGGCCTCTCAACCAGAGCGGGCAGTGGCGACCTTGCAGCGTATGCTGCAGGCTCCTGATCAAGCGGGTGCGAAATGAACGCGTCAGCAGGAACCATGGAACGGATCGAACGGGCAGCCGTCTTTTTGATGCTGCTGGGTGATGATGAAGCGGTGAAGCTGCTGGGGCATCTTGGTCCCAACGAACTTGAGCGTCTGGGCGTTGCCATGTGCGCGCTGGGCGAGATTGCGCAAGACGAAATTGCCGAGGCATTGGCCGACTTTGTAACAGAGGCGGACCGGGAAATCCTGCCCGCGCAAGATCGCCCTGCTCAAGTGCGTGCCATGCTGGAACAGTCTTTGGGTCCCACCAAAGCGGAAAGCATGATGCAGCGTATTGAGCCAGAGCAGCGCCCGCGCAGTATTGAGATGGCACGCTGGCTTGCTCCAAAAATTCTGGTGCAACTCATTGAAGATGAGCATCCACAAGTCATCGCGGCCTTACTGCTGATGCTCGAGGCTGAGCCTGCCGCTGAAGTTCTGTCCGCGCTAGGCGAAGAATTACAAACCTCAGTGGTTTCTCGTATCGCGAAGATCGGTCCAGTGTCACCCGAAGCCGTCGATATGATCGATGGTTTGCTGTCACAGCGCATTGGCCAGAGCTTTGGTGCAGGCGCGCTGCAAATGGGTGGACCGCGAGAGGCGGCAAACCTCATCAACCTCGCTACCGGTCAGGTTTCACAAACCGTCTTGCCTGCGATTGCGCAACAGGACGCTGATCTCGCCGCTGCGATTGAAGATGAGATGTTCACCTTTGAAATGCTGTTTGAGCTTGATCCGCAAGGCATGGGTCGCCTGCTGCGTGATGTCGATAATGAGGCTCTGGTCGATGCATTGAAAGGCATTGCCGAGGACGAACGCACTCCGTTCTTCGCTGCCATGTCGAGCCGTGCCGCAGACGGCGTGAAGGATGAAATTGAATTGCGTGGGCGATTGTCCCGAGCAGAGGTGCAAGCTGCGCAGCGCAAGATCGTCGACCTGGCGCGTGAGTTGAAAGAGCAAGGCGAGATTGTGATCGGGGGCGATGATGGCGAGTTCGTCTGACTGGATCGCTGCCGTGCAGGCAGACGCGGAACCCGTGATGCCGTCAATGCCGGCTGCTTCCGGCTGGATTGATGCGATCAAAGCAAGCACGGGTTTCATTGATCAGATGCCAGTCGCAGGCGGTGCGAAGCGAAGCGAGGGTAACGACGAAGATCGCAATTCTGAGCCAGACGCGATCGCGGTCGCCTTTGCAGAAGGTGAAGCCGCCGGTCGATCCGCCGCGGAGGCAGAGGCCACACACTCGGCAGAACACAAGCGTGCGTTGCGCCTTGCCTTTCGCTCACTTGACCAGGCCGCGCTAGACACGCTTGCAAGCGAACTTGCCGACACGGTTCTAAAGCTTTGTGAGCAAGTGGTGGCGCCGCATGCGGTGGATCGTGAGGCTCTGGCTGAGCGTTGCCAAGAAGCAGCCGAAAGGCTGGGCGGCGTTGCGGCTGACTGCAGACTTCACCTCAACCCTGAAGATATCACGATGCTAGGCGCTGACTTTACCCAGCGCTGGCAGGTTGAACCTGACCCGGAGCTAAGTCGCGGCAATATAAGGCTCGAAGGAGCCGACGGCGCTGTGCGCGATGGTCCACGTGAATGGAGCCGCGCAATCGCTGCAGCGCTCGCGGTATGATTGCCGAACTCCAACTAGAATTGCAGCGGATGCGGGCCGCCCGTGTTAGCGGCGATGCGGTGATGACTGGCCGCGTTGTCGCGTGTGACGGCGGGCTGGTGGAAGTTTCCGGCCTGCCGCTCCCGATTGGCACACTTGGCGCGATTGAAAGCGATAGTGGCGGGGCGGAAAGCCTTGCTGAAGTCATCGGTTTTCGCGCCGGGCACTCACTAATGATGCTGCTCGGCGACACGGTGCTGCTGCGCCCCAACGCTTGCGTGCGTGCACTTGGTTCACCTGGAAACATCCGGGTTGGCGAGGCTTTGCTGGGGCGCGCTGTCGACGGGCTGGGGGATCCGATTGATGGCGGTCCGCCGATTGACCTGCGCGAAGACTGGCCGTTGGCGGGGCAACGCGAAGGTGCGCTCGAACGCTCGCCCGTTTGCGAACCATTTGACTGCGGAATCCGTGCGATCAATGCTCTTGCCAGCATGGGAGTTGGCCAACGACTTGGCGTGATCGCTGGGTCTGGCGTGGGAAAATCAGTGCTGATTGATATGATCGCAGCCAATTCACAGGCCGACATCACAGTGGTCGCTCTGATTGGGGAGCGCGCGCGCGAGGTTTCCGATTTTGTCGCGCGGCATATGTCAGGCGCGCAGCGCGGCGGTATTGTTGTGGTGGCGGTCCCGGCGGACCACGCTCCCAATCTCCGACTACGGGCGGCGCAATATGCTAGCGCCATTGCCGAGTATTTTCGGGCGCGCGGCAAACGTGTGATGCTGATCATGGATAGCCTCACCCGCGTTGCTCACGCTGCCCGGGAACTTGCGCTTTTGCTAGGGGAACCGGGCGCAGCGCGCGGCTATCCCCCATCAGCTCTCGCAGCCATTACAAAATTGGTTGAGCGGGCTGGCAATTCAGCCAGCAGCGGCGGCGCGGTGACGGGCCTGTTCACGGTGCTGGCAGACGGAGATGATGCGCAGGACCCCGTGGTCGACACCGCGCGAGCGATCTTGGACGGCCACATCATTTTGTCGCGGGATCTGGCGCAGCGCGGGCATTATCCCGCGATTGATATACCCGCGTCGCTTAGCCGGGTTATGGCTGACTTGGTTGGCGCTGAGCAGACCGAAGATGCCCGCCAGCTCCGCCAAATGGTGGCCGCGCGGGAGGAAAACCGCGACCTTGTTCTGATGGGCGCTTACCGCGCGGGCGTAGACCCGCTGCTCGATAAAGCGCTCAGGATCGCACCCAATGTTGACGCTTTCCTTCAGCAAGGTCGAGGTGAAAAGGTCGACCTTGAGCAGAGCTTCGCCGAGTTATCTGAGGTGTTGAACGATGGCGCGTAATGCGCGCCGATTGCAGACGCTTCAGCGCCAGCACCGCATCGCTGTTATTGCGCGGCGCGAGGCGATTGGCGCCTTGGCGAATGCTCAGGCGGATGAGACACAATCAGCCAATCTAGCCGAGCGGAGCAAGACGCTGGCTCGCACTTATAGCGGATCGGTTGGCGAAGTTGCAGGGAGCGATCTCGCACAGTCTTCGCGGTTTGCTAGCTCGCTCGCAGGGATAGCGAGCGAGGCTGAACGGTCGCGTGCGCTGGCCGCTGATGAGCGCGGCTTAGCAGCACAGAAGCTGGCGCAGCGCGAACAACGGCTTGAGCGCTTGGATGAGCATCTCGCCAGTGAAAAACGTGAACAAAATCGTACTGTTCAGCTGCGTGAGATTGCTGATCAAGCGATGCTGGCACGCAAATTGCTCCGTTAGGCTGAGAAAGCTCAGTCACGTCACGAATTGCGGAGAAAGCGATGAATTTGGCCGTTCCAACCATCCAAAGTGCCAAGGGTATTGGTGCTTCCGGCACAGTTTTGCCGCCCGCAGAGAAGATAGGTGACAGTGTGCCGAGCGGTGAAGTTGCGGTTGCGGATGGTCTTGGCCTCGCGCCAGCGGGTCAGTTCTCCGAAGTGCTCGAGGCTTCAGCCAGCACGCTGTTCCGCATAGTACCGAACTCCCAACCATCTGGCGATAGCTCGGCCTTGTCTGATCCAATTGGCGAGCAAGCTTTGTTGCCTGAATCCGGTTCGTTGAACGTGGAGCATATGGTTGGCGAGATCTTGCCGGAAGGCGGCAACGCTTTGCCGCCTGCAAATGCTGACCTTGAAAGCCCAGTCGATACAGCTTCGATACCTGATCATATTCCGGTCCCTAAGCCACTTGAGACCGCGACAAAGCAGTCAGCATCTGCGCCGCCAACGAGCCAAGCGCCAGTTTCGGTTAATCCCGCCATCTTGCCCGCAGCTCCAAGCAATCAAATGACCGGTCCTTTTACGGCGGCACCAATTGGTGCTGCCAAGACCGCCATTGCCGCTGATGCACAGGGACGGCCCATTCCCGTAACTATGCCTGGCGGCGCTTTGGCAAGCGCTGCGAAGGCCATTGGCGAGCCCGCTAAACCAGCGACCGAAAAGCCCATTCGGCCAGCGATCACTGACATACTCAGCGGTCAAAACCCACTGCTTGCAGGCGCTCTTACCTCAGCGGCTCCGAACGGTGATGCAGGTGCCACTCAGGCCATCGCTGCGGCCCCTGTGGCGTCGCCAAGCGTGCCATCTGGCGCTGCTAGTGCGTCCGTCAGCACTTTTGGCGTGGCGCTCGATGGCAGAGCCGCTGCGGCCCTTGAGCAATCGCTGGAGCAGATTGCGCAGACGCGCGAGGTCGGCAAGGCGACCCGCCCTGAAATCCTGATGCGCCATGCTGAATTTGGCCTGGTGAGTATGCGAATTGATGCCGCAGCTGGCGATATGCGTGCCACCTTGTCGAGCCGCGATCCAGGCTTCGTACCAGCGGTTCAGGCGATGCTGGCCGAGCGCGGGGTCAGTGCATCCAACGATGCGGCGAGCGCCGGTCAGCGCGGCTCTGACGGTGGTCAGGGCCAAAGCGCGCAATCGGGCCAATCACAGCGTGATTTTGGCACCGCCGGTTCAGCGGCAGGATCGGGCCAAGACAACGCGCACGGCCAGCCCTCCGAACTCAACGAGCAAGATGAGCAAGACGTCGCTGCAACTGACCCTAGGGTAGGTTCCGACGGCGCTGCAGACACAGGCGCCCGCGGATTGTTCGCCTGAACCTTTCTAATCCAATTTTCGGAGACCAAGCCTGATGGCTAAGAAAAAAGACAAAGATGATGAGGAAAAGCCGAAGGGCGGCAAGATGAAAATGATCATCGGGGCCGTCCTTTTGCTCGCCGCTGGTGCGGGCGGGGCTTACGGCGCTTTTGCCGCTGGCCTGATCGGCGATGCTGGCGGACCGCAAGAGCCCGACGTGCCGCAATTGGTTCGCAAGGGCGAAGCTGACCCTTACCCACCACCGGCTGGTGATGACGATGCTGGCGCGGTTGTCTATGGCGAGGGCGGGAGCGAATATCGCACAGCCTATTACAGTTTTGAGGACAATTTCACCTCAAACCTGCTCAATTCGCCATCATTGATCCAAACCGATCTGGCCGTGTCGACCCAGCATGATGGGCGAGTGTTGCAATGGGTGAAACAGCATGAGCTGGCGATCCGCTCTGCCGTTCTGGTGCAACTGGCCGCAACGCCTGAGGAAGACTTGTTCTCCGTCGAAGGGAAAGAGGGGCTGTCTGACCGCTTGACGAAGGCGATCAACGGCGTGCTTGAGGCCGAAGAGGGATTTGGTGGCATTGAATCGGTGCATTTCAAAGGGCTGTTGGTCCAATGAATATGCATCATTCTTTCGCGCCAGAGCGCGCCTTGGCTCAGCACTGCCCAGAATTAACCGAGCGTGGTCCGCGTTCAGAGGAGCGGGCTGAATACCTGCGCCTTTGGCGGCGTGATGCGACAGCATTTCTGGAGGCGGATTTGATGCCGATCTTCATGGGCGAAAAGCTGGTGGTCAAGCTGGGTGAGCCTGAACCCGCGAAGGGAAGTGAGATATTCGCCAAAATCGGCCCGGTTGCGGTTAATTGCCTGCTGCGCTGCGGCGCGGCCGAGCAAACGCTGCTGCTGTCGGCTGATCTGGCCAACGCTATGGCGCTCACGGATCGTTCGTTCGGTGGAAATGGGACAATTCCCTCCGATGCTCCTGACGTCTTGCCACGATCAGCAGCGATCTTGATTGACCGATTGGCCTTGGTCGTCGCACGAGCCATCTCGCGTGCGACCGATGGTGTGGATGCAGCACAGACCGGTGATGTTGTGGTGCGCAGCGAGAGTGCGATACGGCTCAAACCATTTGAGGCAGACTGCGACTGTGTGATGCTTGCCCTCAATTTTGGACCAGAGGGCAGCGAGCTCTGGTCAATGCTGATTGCGATGCCCGAGGCAGAGTTCGATGGCTTGCTACCAGGTTTGAATTCGGATGCGGCCAGTTTGGCTGCTCTGCGTGGTCCTGCTGATCCTCGTTCTAAACCGTTTGCTGAGATCCCTCTGCCGCTTGATGCGATCCTGGCGGAATTTGAACTGTCGCTGGATGGGCTCGAAACCCTGAGTCCTGGCGATGAAATCCCACTTTCCGTGCCGCGTGAAATCCCGCTCCAGGTGAATGATCAGTCATTCGCCCGCGGAACCGTTGGCACTTTGGATGAGCACATGGCCGTCCGAGTCACTCGTCTTAGCCACGAAAGGCTACCTTCATGAGCGTTTCTGCTAATCCTCTGCACCGCTTTGGTGAAGTGAAAGTGCGTCTTGCGGTGGAACTCGGTCGCACCGAACTTCCCCTGAAAGATGTGCTCGCGCTAGGCGAGGGCAGCGTAGTTCCGCTCAATCGCCTGACCGACGAATTGCTTGATGTGACCGCCAATGGACGTGAGATCGCCAAGGGTGAGGTTGTGGCTCAAGATGGCCGCTTTGCCCTGCGGATCGTCAGCCTTGCTGGAGAAGAGGCACCAACGGCCGATCCTGGCATGCCGCCAGAGGCACCCGTGCCGGATGATACAGCAGGAGATACCGCGCCATGATGGCCGAATATTTCCTTCGCCTCGCATTGCTGTTGCCGCTTATGGCACTGCTCATCTGGGGCAGCCTCAAACTGTCGCGATATCTGCAGACTCGTCTTAACAAAGCGGGCGCTCAAGGGCGTACGATGCAATTGGTCGAAACAAGCCTGCTTGCCCCCGGCATGCGGCTTGCCGTCGTGCGATTTCATGACCGGGAAATCCTGCTTGGTTGCACGCGGCAAGGCATGGTGAGGCTGGGCGAAGCGAACGCTCGGGCAGATGTCCGAACAGAGGTCGAACAGGCGGCGCTCTCGGTTGACGCAGGTGAGACGAAATGACTCGCTTGGGCTTAACCTCAGCCTTGCTGTTGTGCTGCATGGCGCTTGGCTTTGGCCTACCCGCCGAAGCAATGGCAGCCACCCCTGGCTCTGCCGCGCCCGCTCTGGACACGCCGGGCATTGGCACCGCGATAGAGCGCGCTTTGGGTAACGGCGAAAGCGGTGAAGACACACCGCTGACCTTCTCCCTGCAATTGCTCATTTTGATGAGCTTGCTCACCATTCTGCCCGCTTTGGTGCTGATGATGACGAGCTTTTTGCGGATCATGGTGGTGCTATCGATCCTGCGGCAGGCGCTTGGATTGCAGGGCAGCCCGCCGACCCAGGTGCTGGTTGGCCTGTCGCTGTTCCTGACCATGTTTGTGATGGCCCCAACGCTGAGCGTGGTGAACGCGAATGCGATCGAGCCCTATGCTGTAGGTAGCCTTGGCGCAGATGGTGCGATAGCTGCCGCAGGTGACGCCTTTCACGATTTCATGATGCGGCAAACGCGCGAGGCGAACCTGGTTATGTTCGTTGATATCGCCGGGGTTGCCCCGTTTGCGAGCCAGGATGATGTGCCGTTCTCGATCCTGCTCCCGGCCTTTGTGACCAGCGAGCTGGAAACCGCATTTCAGATTGGCTTTATGCTGTTCCTGCCGTTTCTGGTGATCGATCTGGTGGTGGCTAGCGTGCTGATGAGCCTTGGCATGATGATGCTGTCGCCGACGATCGTCTCGCTCCCATTTAAGCTGCTGCTGTTCGTACTGGTTGATGGCTGGGCGCTGCTGATGGGTTCGCTCGCTATGAGCTTTGGATAGAGCCGGAAAGGCAAAGCATCCGATGCAAGAAGACGCACAATTGCTCGCTCTGGCTGATCAGACATTGTGGGTGTCGGCGCTGATCGCTGCCCCAGTTCTGCTCGCCGCGCTGACGGTCGGCCTGATCGTCGGCATCATTCAGGCTGCTACATCTGTCAACGAACAGACTCTCACCTTCGTGCCAAAGCTGGCCTTTGTCGCCATCGTCTTTGTGGTTTTGGGCGGTACGATGATGGCGCTGCTGAGCGATTTCATGCGCGAAATTTTTGCGCAAATTGCCATGGTTTCTGGCTAGCGCCTGCGCGGCTGACCTAAGATGCTCTTGCTCGACCCCGGATTTGGCTCGCTGGAAGAGCAGCTGTGGGCGCTCTTGTTCCTCTCCGTGCGGGTCGGAGCGGCAATGCTCGCTGCCCCCATGGTCGGTGGGATTGCCGTGCCGATGCAAATGCGCGCCATGCTGGCAATTGTCTTGGCGTTTTTCATCGCCACCTGGGTGCCGCTGCCCAGCCCGCCCGACATGATGTCATTTGCGGCCGTGCTAGCGCTGCTTCAAGAGGTGCTGATCGGCGTCGCTTTGGGCTTTGTCTTACAGATTGCCTTTACGGTGCCGCTGCTCGTCGGTGAGCAGATCGCTGGAACCATGGGCCTGGCCATCGCCACTTCGATTGATCCCAACAGCGGCGCACAATCGGGCGCGCTCGGCCAATATCTCACGCTGCTGCTCAACCTGCTTTTCTTCGTGATTGGCGGGCATTTGCTGTGGTTTGACCTGCTGATTGAGAGCTACCGCGTGCTGCCCGCGGGCGAATTTGCCTTTGGCGCAGACAATGCGCGCGATATGGTGATGTTTGCAGGCTACGGCTTTGCGGTAGCCGCGGCGATTTCACTGCCTGTCGTCTTGGTCTTGCTGCTGGTGCAGCTGGTCACTGGCGTCATCTCGCGCTCAGCCCCGGCGCTCAACCTGTTTGCCCTTGGTCTGCCTGCGGGCACTTTGGCGGGGCTGGCGGCGCTCATCATTGTCATGCCCATCGTTATTGAGCAAATGACCAGCGTCATCGAAATCGCGCTCGCCGAGGTCGCGCGTCTTGTCAGCCCACAGGCGGGCGCATCATGAGCGAAGACAATTCCGGCGAAAAGCAATTTGAACCGACCGAAAAGCGCAAGAAGGATGCCGCGCAAAAGGGCGATGTTCTGCGATCTCGCGAAGTGGCAACGGCGGCTGCAATTGCTGGCGGCGGCTTTGCTCTTTTGTTTATCGGGCCATGGCTTCTGAATGGCATTTATGCGGTCGCATACGCCTCGTTCCGGTTTGATCATGGGACAATCGGGGCGGCTGCGCCCATGGCGATGATCGGCTTTGCCCGCGATGAATTGCTGCCGCCGATCTTTGTGCTGGGCTTGGTTGTGATCATCATCACCGCCGCATCACAATTGTTGCTGGGCGATGGCCGGTTCGTGCCAAAGAACATGGCGTTTAAGGGATCACGCATCAATCCTGGCTCTGGGCTAAAGCGGATGTTCGGTACGCAGGGCTTGATTGAGCTTGGCAAGAGCGTGCTGAAGCTCGTTTTGCTGGGCGGGATCGCCTGGTGGTGGGTCAGCGGCAATATTGCCAACCTGCTGGGGTTGGGGCGCGGAGAGTTGGAGTCTCAGTTAGCGTTTGCTTGGGATTCGATGGTGACGCTGCTCAGCCTGCTGGCGATCGGCCTGCTTATCATTGCCATGATCGATTACCCGATCCAGCTTGTCCGCCGCCTTGGCAAGCTGAAGATGTCGCACAAGGATATGCGCGACGAGACCAAGCAAACAGAAGGCTCGCCGGAAATGCGCATGGCCCGGCGTCAGCGTCAGCGTGATCTGGCGCGGGGCGGGGTGGCAAAGGCGATGGCCGATGCGCAATTCGTGATCGTAAACCCGTCGCATTTTTCTGTCGCGCTGACTTATGATCCAGCGCTAGCGCCTGCCCCAGTGGTGCTCGCCAAGGGGCGGGATGAAACGGCGCTCGCGATGCGAGAAATTGCCGCAGAGCGCGATTTGCCGGTGCTGCAATACCCGCAATTGGCGCGCGCTGTGTACTTCACCACACGGGCCAATCAGATGGTGCGTGAGGAACTCTACATCGCGATTGCCTCGCTGGTGGCCTTTGTGATGTCGCTTAAGCGCGGAGAGAAGCCGCGCCGCCCGGCCATTGACGTGCCATCCGAATTGCAATTCGATGTGGATGGGCGCGCAAAAGAGGCAAAGAACACCGCTTAAACCTGCCTGCCTTGCGCCGTCCTATCAGGCATGGAAACGACAAACCCCGGCTCTTCAATCATTGCAACCCTTGGTGTCGGCAGCGGCATCAATTTCTCTCAGCTCGCCAATGACATTTCTGAGGCCAGCTTTGGGTTTCGGCGGGAGCAATTGGAGACTCGCAACCAAACGCTTGACGCGCGGATCTCAGCAGCTTCCCTGCTGCGCAATTCCCTCACTAATCTGACAAGCTCGCTCGGTGACCGGATCCGCAGTGGCGATCTCGCCCCGACAGTGAATATCGCCAACAGCGCGGTTGCTAGCGCCTCCGTTTTGGCAGGCACCAATCCCCAGGGCAATTACTCCCTAGAGGTCAGCCAGCTGGCGCAGGAGCAATTGCTCACCTCAAACGCTTTTACCAGCGGTGAGGACAACGTGGGTGAGGGTACCCTGCGGTTTCGCTTTGGTACTGTCGATGGCGCGAGCTTTACCGAGGATACCTCAAACACGCCGCTCGAAATCGCGGTTGAGGCGAGCGACACTTTGCAGAGCCTGGCTGTTAAGGTCGCCAGCGCCAGCAGCGGTGCACTCACCGCTTATGTCGCCGAAGGTACCAATGGTGCGCAACTGGTGATCAAAGGCGAGGAAGGCGCAGCCAATGGCTTTGTGATCGAGGGCGAGAGCAGCGCGGCTTCGCCAACCGCCACACCGGGTGATTTGAGCTATCTTTCATGGAACCCAGCCAGCGACAGCGGCGAATTGCGCCAATCCTCGCGCGATGCCTTGTTCTCGCTCGACACGGTCGAAATCAGCAGCGCGAGCAACACCGTGACTGGCTTGCCAGAGAATATGACGTTGGAGCTGACCGCGACCAATATCGGCGAGCCGACCACGATCAGTTTCTCAAACAACACCTCCGCGATCACCAGTGTGATGGGCGACTTTGTGTCTGCTCTCAACGAGTTGGCTCAGCAATTGAACGAAAGCGCCAGCGCGCTCAGCGGTGAGCTGGGCGCGGACCCTGGCGCGCGAGAACTGAAGCGGGATTTGGGACGGCTGAGCAGCGAGATTGTGATGCCAACCGCGCTCGAAGGTGAGCCACGAACGCTTGGTGATATCGGCCTCTCGCTCAATCGCGATGGTACATTCCGTTTGGATACAGAACGCCTGAATGAAACACTGGCGGCCACGCCAGAGGCGGCTGCGGCGATGTTCACCACTGGGCCATTTGGGCTGTTTGCGACCATGGACAATTTGACCCGTGCAAACACAACCAGCGGCGATCCGGGTTCGCTGGGCGGTTCGGTGTCTCGGTACGAGAGTCAGATCGAAAGCAATGAGGATCGCTTGATCGAAATTGCCGAGCAGCAGGAGCGCTTGCGCGAACGTCTCTCCAGCAACCTCTTGGCCGCTGAGCGCCGGGTCACAGCCTCGCAGTCGACGCTGGACTTCCTGCAGGCGCAGGCTGACCTCAACCGAAACTAGGGGGATAGGATATGAGGCCATTTTCTCAAAACCCCGCTGCGGCGTATCGCAAGGTCGACCTTGATGCCCGGATTGAAGCATCCGGCGGCGATGACCTGACCCGGATATGTTTGGAGGAGGCTGTGGCGGCATTGCGTCAGGCTGAGCTTGCTTGCGCATCGGGCGGCACAGCCGCGCGCGATCCCTTGTCCCGCGCGCATGGGATCACCCTGTGGCTGTGCCGCGGAGTAGCCTCCGACAATCCTTTGCGCGCAGCTTTGGTGCAATTCTATGGCGGTCTAGCGGCGCAGATCCGGCGCAATATGACCCAGCCGATCCTGGCCGAAATTGTGACCGTCCGCGGTGATCTAAACGATCTGTTGCAAGCGGCACAATCTGTGCGCACCTCAGGCAGTGTCAGTGACAGCATCCCTGAGGCGGCATAGTCGCTGGAGCACAAGCGTGCATCAGGGCAGCAGAGCCTCAGCGATAATCCGTGCGGCATCCTCTGGATCTTCCAGTGGGTGAAAGTGCGTACGGTCTGGCCTGTGCATGTCGGTTGCATTGGGCATTGCTGCCGCTAGTCCGGGCCAGGTTGGCGAGGATTTGAAGTCGTTCAGCCCTGTCTGCTTTGCCCGCACAATCAGCACCGGAATGGCCACCTTGGCAGCGGCCGTATGAATGCCGCTGTTGCTGCGGCTGCTGGCGTAGACGCCCGCCTCCACCTCTGGCGAACAAGCCAGCTCCATTCCATCGCCATTGGCAACAGGCACAAGCCCATATTGGCAATAATTGGCGAACACGCGGCGGTCGAACAGGCTGTAAGGTTCGCGATCCTCAAATCGCTCCATCATCGCTTGGACCGTGGCAAATTCGCGCTTTCGCCGGACCGCGGGATGAGGGTTGTTGGCGGTGAATAGGTCTTGCTCCAGTTCATAGAACTGAGGTGGCAGCACGGTTGGGTCAAACAGGATATGCTGTTTGAAGAGATGTGGATGGTCATGCGCTGCCTGTAGCAATGCATGCGCACCCATCGAATGCCCAATGCCTATCACCTGACTCAGGTCGAGGTGGGCTAGCATGGCCGCAATGTCATCGGCGATTTCAGCCCAATTAGCGATTGGTCCACCTTCTGATTGGCCGTGCCCGCGCAGATCCAGCGAGATAATTCTTCGCTCAGGAAAGCGTTCGATGATCGGATCAAACACCCGGCCATGGAAGCCGGTTGCATGCGCAAAGACAAGCGGTGATCCGCCGCTCTCTGAGGCGCCTGGCCACTCCCAATAGGCTAGGTCGCAGCCCCCAATTTCGACTGTCTTCAACGCGGGTTTTCTCATGCCCAGTGCTGTAAAGCCCTCGAATCAGGACGCAACACTTGCTGCGACCACGGGAGCGGGGGCGGGTTCTTTGGGTAGGGCTATCTTCAACAAGAAGAAGCCCGCCAGAGCCGACACCAGCGATCCGGACAACACGCCGAGCTTGACCGCATCAACCTGAGCTGGGTCTGCAAAGGCAAGGTTCCCGATGAACAGGCTCATGGTGAAGCCGATGGCGGCGAGCAGAGAGAGGCCGTGGATCTGCTTCCAGTTGACGCCTTCTGGCAGTTTGGCAATTCCGAGTTTCACAGCGACAAAGGCAAAACCGAAGACGCCGATTTGCTTGCCGATCAACAGGCCAAGCGCGATGCCTAGCGGCAGCGGTGCGGCGAGATCAGCCGGAGAAATGCTCGACAGGTTGACGCCAGCATTGGCAAAGCCGAAGATTGGGATGATCATGAACGCAACCCAAGGGTGCAGAGCGTGCTCCATCCGCAGCAGCGGCTCTGAGCCGCCGCGCGCGGCCAACGGGACGGTCATCGCTGCGGCAACGCCGGCCAATGTTGCGTGCACGCCAGATTTCAGCACAAAGACCCACATCACAATGGTCAGCAGCACGTAGGGAATGCTGGAGCCTATCCGCATGCGGTTGACCGCTATCAGGGCGGCAAAGGCGATCGCAGCACCGACCAGCATATCGGTGTCGAGCGTGCCTGAGTAGAATAGGGCGATGATGGCAATCGCGCCAATATCATCGATTACAGCAATCGCGAGCAGCAGGGCTTTGAGCGCAACGGGCACTCGCGGGCCAAGCAATGACAAGATACCCAGCGCAAAGGCGATGTCTGTCGCCGCTGGGATTGCCCAGCCAGCTTGGTTTACCGGGGTTCCGGAATTGATCGAGAGGAAGATCAGCGCCGGGATTGCCATGCCGCCAATCGCTGCGACCAATGGAAGTGAGGCTTTGTCCCAGCTAGATAGCTGGCCCTGGATAACCTCGCGCTTCACTTCCAATCCAATTAGGAAGAAGAATACCGCCATGAGGCCGTCATTGATCCACAGGATCAGCGCCTTATCGATTGCGAAGTTGCCGACGGCGACGGTCACTTGCGTATTCAAGCCATCGAAATAGGCGGCCGCGAAGGGCGAATTCGCCGCCAGCAGGGCTAATGCCGCCGCCGCGATCAGGACTATGCCGCCCGCGCTTTCCTGCTTGAGGAAGTCGCGTAGGGCTTCGCTCACTTTGTTAATCACGTATTGGTTCCCTTAGGTGGAAATGTGCATTTCGTTTCTGACCCAACGCTTGAAGGTGCCGCTGTTTCCCGAAATTCGGAGTGAATGCATCGTATTTGTATAAGGCGCGGAGATTGCGCAGCTATCCGCTTAGCCAGTGTGCGACCAAGCCAGTACCGATTGCCGTTGCGACGCCGCCTGCTAGCGCTAGGCACATGAGCGCTCTGAATGTTGATCCACCGGCATTGCCCGCTACTGGTTTGTCGAACTTTGCCGCGCCAGTGATCATCGGGCCGATGAGATTGCGCTTGCCAAGGAATTGGTATCCAAACACCGCGAGCAAGTGCAGCGCAATCAATGCGACGAGCACCCAGAAGCCTGTTTCGTGCCAGTCGGTGAGCCAGTCCGCCGTCATCACTCCGACCAGCGAATTGAGCGGCCCTGTCGCGCCGTCATATGGGTCACCAGCGAACAGCCCCATGCTGGCCTGAGCGAGCATTACCAGAAGCAAAGCCGCAACACTCCACCCACCGGATGGGCTATGACCGATGGCCAAAGGGCTGCGTTTATAACGCCCAAATAGGTCTTGCAGACCTGCCCACGGCGAGCGAAGGAAGCTGTTAAAGCGCGCCGTCTCGCTGCCGACCAAGCCCCACAGGATACGGAACAGCACCAGTGCGAGAAGTACGAGGCCCAGGCGCATGTGCCAGCCCATCTCGCCGTTTTCGGCGGTCCACCACATTGCCGGGACGAGCAGTGCAAACCCCCAATGCGAGAGCCGCACAGGCCAATCCCAAATCGGTGTTTTCTGACGCAACATGGATCATTCCTGAGCCAGTTCGAGGCAGGCCCTTCTCGCAGATTGCAACCTCACAACACGGCCCAGCCAGAGTGCCTCACTCAGTCCTTATCGAGGCGGAAGTTGTCGTGGCAGGCCTTGCAAGACCCGCCCATGTTCTTCACCCCTTCGCCGACTGCGGCCATATCGCCTGTGCCAGCGGCTGCGGCCAAAGCGGCACTGGTGTCGACCAGCTTTTGCGCGGCGGTTGCGAACTCTTCAGGTTTCTCCCAAATGCTCTCCAGCGCTTCGGTATCCGCGCCTGAGTCTACGCCTGTACCCTCTGGGAAGTGGTCCTGGATCCTTTGCGCATTGGCGTTGATCGTGCCCGCACTCGCCTCGATCACGCCGAAGTCTGGCGCGCCGGCCTCCAACTGGCCGCGGATCGCCTTGAATGCGTCGCCGATTTCTTCAAAGTTGCCCTGCCGCACCTCAATGATGGAGGCGTCTTCACTGGCGATCTCTACCGCCTCGGGCGCCGCCGCGTCGTTGGCGGTTTCGCCGCAGGCGGCCAATGCGCCGATCATTGCGAACGCAAAGACAGGGCGGGAAAGACGGTTGGACGACATAGGGCGGCTCCTGGTGCAATGGTGTGACGGCTAGCCCCTATCACGTTTGTGGCTGAAATGCCTTGGTAATTTTGCAAAACCCTCGAACTGGATGGTTTCAGCTTGGAACACATATACGATTTGCAAAAGTGTGACTTTTGGAATTTCACACTTAAGAACAATTGTTTAATCTCACACAAGCTGCCGGATGTGTGACTTTTGGCGATTGCTCGTTCCAGACCCGGAAAATGGCCGTAGGAATGGTGTTTTGGCAAGATCATCATGTCGGCTGAAATAGCAAAGCGCGTATACGTAGGAAAATCTTTCGATTGGTGTGCCGCGTCTCCGATAGCCCTCGTACCAGCCTAGTTTTAGCCGCCAGATGATTGCGGCATGGGTACGCCGAATTTCCATTTGTCGCGGAATGCCTTGGTCTTAGTTGAGTGTCGCGCTGTTTCGCGCTGATGCAGCCAAGTTCCGCCGACAATTGCTGCGCCGCCGATGGCCGACAAGGCGGTCACCGTACCGAGAGCAATTTCTGGGGTCTCAGGTATCATCAAAGCGCTGATGCAGTAGCAGATTACGAGCATTCCACAGACAGCAATGGGCACACCGATCCAGCTGCGCGAAAATGCGACCCGATGCTCGTCGATATATTGCTTTGAAGGTGCTCGCCACAATTCTCGCCATAATTCAAAATCAGCCCAGGACAGATCCTTGCCCAGTTTTCTAAGCCTGTGTTGATGGAATAAGGTGCCTATGACCAATAACAACAAAACCAGGCCAGTTGGAACAACTTTCATCGTTGCATAAGCTAAAGCGATCACATCATCTTCGACTTGTCTCGCAAAATGGGCTGAAAGGCTGATCAATTGCAGACCAGCAGCAAACAATGGCCAGATCCTTTTTGCATTGAGCGCGATAGCGCCGAATCCCACAAACAGGATCGAATCGCCTAGCAATGCAACAGGATCCACTTCCCAGAATCGGGTTGCAACAGAGCCATAAGCGATGCTCTGGATGAGGATCATCCAAACCATGAAAAAGGCGCCGGATTTCTCCGGCGCCCCGCCCCGCCAGAATGACAACGCGGCAGCCAAAGCTAGGATACTGAAAAACAGTACAACGGTCGGCTCGTTGAAATCTGGCAATGCCAAGTTTTATCTCGCGATCTTCAATACTGGAGCAGGCTGTGTTTCGGAGGCCCTATCTGGGCAGATCCAATTGCCATCCGCTTGTTCTTGAATGAGCTTATCCATCGCAGAGTGTGCCAAGGCAAGGCTCTTACGGGCTTCGGCGACACTGCGCATCGCATCGGTCAGGTGACTGATCGGACGTTGGCCGTCGATGACGTCAACATCCATCTCAATCCGAGCTTTGGTTGCGAGGCTGAGCAGTTCGCCGATTTGCCCCAAATTAGTATCTGTGTCAGCGGCCAGCAGGTGATTAAGCTCGCTGATTTGATTGGCAAGTTCGAAGTCTTGTGCCGTCATTTTCATAAAATTCTCCATGCGCACCATCGTGCATTAAGGGTCGCAGGCATGGTTAGAGAATATCGCCGACCGTCACGCTGATTGCGGTTACAACCAAGGCTGTAGCGGCGACGGTGAAAGCGATCGTGAAGATCACCAATAGCCGCCACCACGGGCCGTATTTTCCATCCAATACCTCAAGGCGCGAAGGCGGAAAATCGAGCGACGAATAGTCATCAGTGGCCAAATTTGGCGGGCCTGGTCGATTTTCTTGAACCGCGTCTTGGCCACCCAATTGGTCAAATTCAGGCTCTGGATCGAGATGGGAAAAGCCATATGTGGTTTGACCGCATATTGCGCGCAGGCGAACATATTCGCGGATGGTGGATGCGCGGTCAGTGGTCTCAAGCTTTGCCTTCACATATTGAAAGCGTTGCTCAATGGTGCTGGGCGAGAGACCGAGCTTTCGGGCGATTTCTTTGTTCGGCAAATGAGCCGCGGCATGCTCCATCACCTCCGTCTGACGGTCGGTCAAACTGGCGAGCAAGTCGGCTGCGTGTTGCCGCTGGATAGTCAGAGGATCTGGATTCGTCACGTATCATGGTTAACGGCATCGCCCGATTCGGGCAAAATCGTTTGGCTAAGATACGTTGGGAATTGATCGCTTCTGAATGTGTGGCAGTGGGAAAGGCGTGTCTTCAATCGGTCAGGCGAACCTCAACACACCGCCAAAACGGTCACTTTTACGTAAGATGATGCTAAGACATTGGCGTCCTCCGGCTCGCTTTAGATTGTTTCAGAAACGGTATGGCAGTCGCAGGCCAACCACCATATCAGGGCTGTCATCGGTGAGCCCAATTCCAACGGTCGAAACCAGTGAGAGCTGTTGTCCCAGCGAGAATGTGGCGCCCAAATTAACCAGCGCGACATTGGCCTGGCTACCGACGATGCGTTGCCACTCCTGCCCCTCCAGGCGGATACGCGAGCGAGCAACCACGCGCTGCGAGTAAGACATGGAAATGCTCGATCGATCATTGAGCGCAAAGGCCAGGCCAGCGCCGAGTTGCACGGCGTCGCCAACATCGACCCGGCCCGGTTGTGGGCCGGGACTCTCGTCAATATCGCCAAAGTTACGCTCAAAATTGCGGAAGTAATTCACGCTGCCAAACACCACCAGGGGATCAAGCGATTTGAGCACGGAGACGCCAAGCGATGCGCCGTAAACGCCGCTGCCCGTGGCGAGTTTTTCCGGTACCTGTAAATTGCCTTCACTGCCGACAACTTCAACAAAATCAATACCGAACGGCTCTTGCCCGGTCGGCACTTTGACCCGGCCGCTGAGCACGACATTCGGGCGGCGCAGCGTTTCGGCGAGCAATTGATAGCTCGCACCGACGCTCATATCGCCTAGCCCGCCATCGCTAACGCTGGCCTCAATTGGCGCATTCGCTGCGCCGCCAGCTCCGCCACTGCGGAAGGTCGATGTGCGGTAGAGGAACGGTGCGCTGGCATCGAGGAACAACTTGTCATTCACGCCGTAGCGCAACGTGGCCTCGCTGGTGAAGATGTCAGCGTCCACCTCGTCAATGCTGATCGTCCCGAGGAAGATTGCATCCAATGCCAGGAAGCCATCGAGGTTGATTCGGGCGTCGCTGAAGCGGGAATAGCCGACCGATAGATCAGCGCCCCAGCGGCTGGTCTGGAGGCCTTGTTGTTCCTGCACGATGTCTTCCACGGCTGCGGAGGCATCAGGTGCCTTTTGCACGCTCTCCTCCTCTGCCTGATCGCTCAGTCCGGGGGCTTGGGCGGCGTCCTCGGCCTGCTGGATTTGCATCAGCCGGGCCTCGCCTTCTCGGGTAAGCGTAGGGTACGCCCCGCGGAAGTTATCGAGTGAGGGATTGAGCGTCATTGGCCGGGTCTGCGCGGGCATAGCGCGGCCTCTGATGGTCAGCGCTTCGTCCGGCGAAATTGGTTCTGCCTCAATGTGTAGCAGCCGCTCTTCTAACGCTTGCAAACGTGCATTGGCGCGCGCCTCTCGCTCCTCCATCTCGGCAACTTGCGCGCGCAATTGCTCAACCTCGGTCTCAAGGTCCTGAGCAGATGCCGAAAAAGGCAGCGTGAGCGCGGCCGCGCTGCTCGCGATCAAGGCGGCTCGTGTAAATGTGCGGTCCATGACTTTCGTCCTCTTACCTGACGACCCGTCTGGTTAAGCTCATCCGTGGTTACGGATTGAGCAGTGTCCAAAGCGTGGCCGGATCGGGCACGCCGGTCTCAAAAAGATCACTCTGTTTCTGAAATGCGAGCAGCGCATCGCGCATTTGCGGCGAGTAGCTGCCGTTTTCCTCGCCCTCATACAGCCCGCGTGAGCGCAGGGCGGCCTGAGTGCGGCGCAGGATCGTCTTGTAAACAAAGGCGCGGTTCTCGCCTGAGCCCACCTCGACCATTGGCGAATAATCGGCGACGCGAACTGGGCGCAGGGCCGAGACCATTTTTTGCGCCACGCCGACGATCGTATCCTCAGGATTGTCTGTGCAGTGCTTTTCCAGGATCAGGTCAAACGCCGCCGCATTGTGCCACGGCGATAGATCAAAGGTGTTCGGTTCATAGCGGTTGGCAGCGCTGAGATAGCCCTCAACAAACCCGATGAGACGCTGGAATTCCGCTGAGCCTTTGTCGCTGCGCGCATCGGTGAAAGCGGCGCAGGTCAGTCGGCCCGGCCCTTCGACGGCGAATTGCCCGCTGGCATTTTCTGCCTGGGCTGGGGCGGATGCCGCAAACACAGCCGCCGCCAGCGTGATGAGAGAGAGTTTTTTCATGGCCTTACCACCTTTGAGAATTGCTGCTTAGAAACCGTGGCCGCGCATCACGGACAGGGCCTCTGTCGCCCGCACGGCGTTGAAATCGGTCGATCCAATGTCCGTCCCGATGATGATCGCGGCGGTATTGCCGACCAGATTGCCATCGCTGTTGATCGTGGTCTGCTGCAGCATCCGGCCGAGATCACCGCCGACGCTTTGCAGCGCGCTGTCACTGCCACCATTGTTGGACAATGCGAGCGCCAGCTCGTTGGTGCCGACGCGGAATTCCAGAGCATCGCCATCGGCGAACGAAGTACCGGTTGTCTCGGTAATTGGGGTGAGACCATCGGTGTTCATCGCTGCGATGTCTGAAGACGGGACCAGAGCGATCTGCATGCCATTGATCGCCGAGTTGTCTGCTCCTGCGATGATATTCGCTTGCGCTGCGCCCTGTGTGCTGCCGAGCTCACCCACGGGCAGCACCTCTTGCGCTGTGATGACGGGGGTGTAGCCGGAATGGCTGTCTGTCACGTCCATTGCCGGGTCGCCCTCGCGGGTCCAACCCACCAGCAATTGCGGAGCCGGATCGCCGCCGCTGCCGCTGTCCAGAAAGCTGACATTGAACATCAGCCGCGCGGTCGTGGTGATCCCGCTTTCATCCTGCCAACTGGTGACCATGGAAATGCCAAAGAACGATACCTCGCCTGGCCGGATGAACTTGCCGCGCACCTCGCCCAGTTCCTCGTCATCCACCGGCGCGCCAAGATCGCTCAGCGCAGCGAAATGGTCTTTCGCAGCCGCTGGTGCAGAGCCCGCTGCGTAAACCAGTGAAATGGAGAGTGCCGCTGCTGTGACACTCGATTTTAGAGCCGTTTGTCTGGCTGTTGGCGTGCGCATGGCATCCTCCTTTGGGGGCGCTAGGGTGGTCAAAAATCATATCCGGGTGAAAAGCCGTATTCGGCGGCTTCGGTGGCGGGCAGGCTGGCGGTAGTCATCAGCAGGCGCCGCGCAGAAAGCGGTGAGGGCGGATCGACCAGAACACTGTCCGGGTCATAGCCTTCGCCCACGACGACAAACGCAATGCCGTTCCACGCGCTTTCAAATTTGTCGCGGGTCATTGTGCGATTGCCGAGGGCCGGGTCACCGATCGCGATCCTGTCTCCGAAGACTTTGCGAGCGATGACGAAATGTTTGTAGCCGCGCACATCGATCAAGACGATGGCGGGGAATTCCAGGCTAGCGAGCTGATCGTAATCAATCCGGTAGCCTTCTGCGCTCATCCCGAGAGAGGTCGCATAGGTCTTCATGTCGAGCAGCGAGAAACCCTTTTGCCGGACAAGGTCAGGATCTGCGATCTTGAGCATATTGACCAGCACCTGCCGCTCGGTCGTGGTGTGCCCATAGGCATAGTTGAATATCGTTGCGAGCACCGCTGCGCCGCAGCTAAAGTCGGCCTCTTGCCGCACGAGATGGTCGAATTTCTGGGCTTTCCAGCTGCGCGGCTGCGCGCTGATCACGGGGGAGCCTGGGGAGATCTGGCCGAGCCAGACCGGTGTCTTTCCAGCCGGAGCGGTGCTGCAGGCGGAAACCATCGCCGCGCACACGCCTACCAATGCGAGTCCACGCATTTTTGACCGAAAGAGTGAATTCTGAGACATTGTAAACCTGCTCCATGCTTCGGGCAGAGGGCTTCCCTAACTCGTGCGAGCTGGGCTTTTGCGAGCGGGGGACCTTCCCCAAGCCGTTTGCGCGGCTGGGGAAGGTGGGGGAGGGGAGAAGGTAAGGTCTCCTCTCCCCCGCCCGCGCGGGCAATCGATCAGCTACCGTCGCCAGGAGCGCCGCCGCCGCCGGCGTCACCGCCGCCTTGCGACGCTGCGATAGTCAGCGAGTTGGTCTGCTGGTTGCCGACACCAGCGGCGAAGTTCACGCCGATGTTGCCTGAGGCACCGCTGACATCGAGACCAGAGATCGAGTTGATGCTGTCTTGCTGCTCAACCCGGCTCAAAAGAGCGGTTTGAACCAGACCAGCATTGGCCTCTGCCAGATCGGCATCGTTTGCGGTGGCCAGCGTCATCAGGTTGGATTGCTGATTGAGGCTGCCTGTCGCCACGTTGACGCCGATATTGCCTGAACCCGTGATCGTCGCACCAAGAATGGTGTTGCGATCGCGGAAGTTGTTGCGGCCGCCGCCAGCTTCGGGATCATCCTCGTCGAGGAAGTCTTCAGCAGCGAATTGTGCCACACCGATCAGTGATTGCAGTCCGGTGGTGGACGCTTCTGCCCAACCGCCTGATGCTTCAGGATCACTGTTTGCCGACACAGAAATCGACGCGCTGTTCATTTGCTGGTTGAAATAACCAGCTGCCAGGTTGACCCCGATGTTACCCGAGGAATCGACATTGAACGCGTCAACCGTGTTGATAATCGGCGCGAAGAATCCAGCGCGAATTTGCGGCTGCAATTCACCATCGAAGAAGCCGCCTGGCAGATCGCCTGGCTCGCTATAGCCCTGGCCGAAAACCGGATCGACAAATCCGTTTTCACCGTTGAGCTCATTTTCCTCGCGGTAGTTTACCACTACGCCAGTGAGGAATTGCTTCGCATCAGTGACCGCAACAGCTGAGCTGTCGACTTCGATTTCCCCCCGGAGACGAACGGCACCGCGAAGGGCGACGTCTTTCTCATAGGTGACATCGGTGGTCACACTGGTGTCGATGTTGTTCGCATAGCGCAGATCAACTTCAAGGCTGGATTCGCCGTCTTGGCCTCCAACTTCGCCGCCGTCTTGTGCCATGGCGGGGGCAGTTACGGCCAAAGCCGAAACCGCCACCGTAGCTAGCATTACCTTTTTCATAGTCCTTACTCCATTGCTTCGGTTCAAGGTTTGCCCCCGGCCGAGATGTTCAGCGCGAAGGTGTTGGCAGAGGAATTCCTCTCGCCTCCGACGACATTCACCTGCACAAGCCCGCTGTTCCCAGCGAATGCAGCGTCATCGATGTCGATGCGATCATTGCTGGTCGTGAGAGCTTGGGCTGGTGAACCCGTCGGATCTGTGGGAGCGCTCGACTGGGCGAGCATCTGGTCAGAGACCACTCCGTTGTTTCCTAGAGCCAGTGCAGCCAAATTGGCTGACTGGTTGTGTGTGCCGGCGGTGAGATTGAGGCTCACCATGCCGGTGTTGTTTGACAGCGCGCCTGCGCCGATTGTGATGGATGTTGCGCGGTCAGCGCCGCTGGGCACGTCCATCATTTGCTCGGCGCTGTGGCCAGTGATCGCGATATCGCCCATCGCCACCACGGCGCTGCCCAATTGCTGGTTCCCATCACCAGCGGCAATATTCACAGCCACGCGTCCGCCATTGTCGCTGAGCGTGTCCGCTGCGACTTCGATGCTGTCTTGCTCTGCCTCGGCTTGTCCCGCCTCGGCTGGCTGCGCCGCAAGCGGCGATGCCAAGATCGGCAGCAGCAACGCAGCGCTGCCAAGAAGGGTTCGCGCGCTTTTCATTGTCCGCTCCCCGCTGTGCGAGAGATCACGCTGAGCGCGGATGGCAGGACGCTGAGGCCGCGGCCCACAATGCCGCCAGCCGAGCTCGCGCCACTTTCAGAACGGGTGAAATCGCCAGAGCTTTGCGGCCCTGTGACTGGGGTTAGTCCGATGCTGACCGCTTGGTTCGCCACATTCAGGGTGCGGGAGAGTGGGGCTGTGACACCAGCTTGGTCAGCATCGGACATCGGCTCTAGGCCGATAAGCATTGATTCCAGGATGAGTTTGGATTGATCGGGCGCAACCGTGCTGGCCTCACCTTGCGCGATGCGCCGGGTGGCCGTGCCATAGGGCACATCGCGAGCATATACGATCTCGCCAGGGTGCTGATCTTTGTTGGAAGGGAACTCGCCCTCTTGCGCGGCGGCAGGGATGGCTGTGATGGCCAAAAGGCTGGCACCAGTCGCCAGGATACCAGCGCGGCCGGCAAAGCTTGGCAGTTCTTGTAGAATATACATGTCGCCTATCCCTGTTAAATACAGTGGTTCGCCAAGGTGTACGCGGCATATTTGCCGTCAGACCAAGACGAAGGAGCGATTGCTCCAGACGACCCGTTCGTTGAATATGATTGGAGTTATATGCCGATTCGTTTTCGGCCGCATCACACAGGTTTAGTAGTCAAATATGACTATAGAAATTTGTAAAAAAACGACACGTTTCAGTATATTACTGTGTAGACTAGATTTGATAGGGTGCGAGTGTCTGCCACAACTCTTCGCGCGAGCTAACGCCCAGCTTGTCATAACAATGGCGCAGGTGCGCGCGCACGGTGTGGACAGAGATATTCAGCTCTTCGCTGATCTTGGATGGGCCGTGACCACCCAGCAGCAATTCGACGATATGCGCTTCGCTTGGCGTCAGGCCAAACGCCTTTGTCAGGTCGACCAGTTCAGCGCCATGGCCGGGGCTGGCGATATGCAGGCTGACCAAAATGGTATCTTGGCAAAGCCCGGTAGCAGACAGCAATACATGACCGCGTAAGGTGTTGCAGGGAATGATGGCGCTGTCGACTGCGCCCGCGTCCAACTTCAACATGCGCTCCAGGGGTTCTTTGGCGTCGGTCTTGTTGCCGACCAACCGGCCATCTATGATCGAATAGCAGTTCAGTTCTGCAATTTTCGACTTGGCCTGCTCGCCAATGGCGATGATCGCACCAGTCCTATCGAGCATGATATGGGTGCGTTTGTTCAGCCGTTCTTGGGCAGAAAGGATCGCATCGGTGCCGTGCATGGCTCCGCTAAACGGCGGCAAGGCGGCGGGCGGAGGAACCGCACGGTTGAGTGTGTGCCCCCGACTTATGAGCGCTTGCGTGTCAATTTGCTTCATCATCTGGCATTGCCCCTCTGCGGCCAGCAGCAGCCGACCTCACGCGCACCTTACCTCACGCATCGTTCCAAAAATCGCCCATGCAGCCAGAATTGCAGCACGCCTTACCGCGTGCCGATTTCTGACCCGATGGTTATATTTTTCTCTAATTGCCCTGCCTTAAAGGTTCAGGGAACGTAGCTTGCTTGCGCCCAATGCTACATGCGCTGATGCAACATCAGAACACCCTTGAAGATTGCGCCTGTTTTGAATTGCAGTCAATGCAACTCACCCTGGATTTATAGCCATTCGTCGCAGAATTCGGGGGCTGAGAGGGCTTTTCTGATTAACAATAATGTTAATAGGCAGCGGTCAAATTTGCCGAGAATCGCAGCTTGGGTGAGGGCTGGAGAGCAGCGCGGAACGGGCACAGTAGACCAAATTGTCAAATTAGGGCGCGTCATTCGATTTCCGTCTGCGCAAAGCCCCGGAATTTCGGGCACAATTTCCAGCTCTCCGTCGGAGACACCAGACACCAATGTTAGTTTGGAATAGGTGGTGAGTCCTGCTGGGTTCGAACCAGCGACCTACTGATTAAAAGTCAGTTGCTCTACCGACTGAGCTAAGGACCCACACATGGCATGGAATCGCGCTGCAAGCAGCGCTGCCGGAGCGCTCACCTAGATAGAGCGCGCTGCCTGGTCAAGCGTGCATTGAGTTGGCTTAGAAAAAGTCCGCTTAAGGGATCGCGCCAAGTGGGCGCAATTGCCGCAGCGGGTCCGAGCACAAAGCGGCGTTCGTGCATGCGTGGATGCGGGATCGACAGCCGTTCGCTGGCCCATATCCCCCCGCTCCAAAGAATGATGTCGAGATCGAGCGAACGCGCACGCCAGCGCCGCCCGCAGCGGGTCCTACCGAATTCTCGCTCGATTTCCTGCAAGGTGCTCAGCAGAGCAAGAGGTGTATGCTCGCATTCGATAACGGCGGCCGCATTGGCATAAGTGCGCTGGGACGGGCCAATAGGAGCGCTCGCTATAATGGGAGAGACAGCGAGCATATCACCAATATCGCCGAGCGCTGAAAATGCGGTGCGCACCACCTCTCGCGGCTGGCCAATGCCCGGCACGCGCATATTGGAACCAAGCGCGATCAGGTAAGTGTGAGCGCTCAAACCGGCGACCTCAAATGTCTTCAGCAATTCTGCCATAAAGCTGCGGGCGGCGATCTCTAAAGAAGCCCATGCCCGCCCGGTGCTTCGCAGCGCGGGCGAGGTTGAGCTCTGCGATCAAGACGCCGCTCTCCTCCGCACCATATTCCGCCACCAGATCGCCCCACTCATCACTGATGAACGAATGGCCGTAGAAATTCTGCACGGCCTCAGCCGGGCCCTCTACGCCGATACGGTTGCTGGCGACCACGGGCATGCAATTGGAAACGGCATGGCCGACCATCGCCCGGCGCCACATGCGGCTGGTGTCCAGCTCTGCGTCGTAAGGTTCGGAGCCAATTGCCGTTGGATAGAGCAGCACTTCTGCGCCCTTCAGAGCCATCACGCGGGCGGCCTCTGGATACCATTGATCCCAACAGATGCCTACGCCGATGCGCGCGGTTTCTCCGCCGCCCAGCGGCACATCCCATACTTTGAAACCGTCATTGCCAGGACGGAAATAGAACTTTTCCTCATAGCCTGGTCCATCGGGAATGTGGCTTTTGCGATATGTGCCCATGATTTCGCCATCAGGGCCGATTATCGCGAGAGTATTGTAGTAATGGTGGCCGTCACGCTCAAAGAAGCTGGTCGGGATCGTGACTTTGAGGCTCGCCGCTAGCTCACGCATGGCGATGACGCTCGGATGCTCTGCCGTTGGCCGTGCCAGGGCGAACAGCGCCTCATCTTCCTCACGGCAAAAGTATGGGCCAGAGAAGAGTTCGGGCGGCAGAATTAGCTGAGCGCCCTTAGCTGCAGATTCCTTCACCAGAGCGCCGACGGCGGCGATGTTCTGAGCTTCGTCCTTGTGTCCAAGGGCAAGCTGAAGGGCGGCGACGGTAAGCTGGGTCATCGCGCGGATTTACCTCGTTCTGCTACTGCCGCCGCTGTTAGCGATCATTCAGCCTTCTTGAACAACAGCGTCATGCGATCGCTCTCACCAATCGCCGTCAGCTCCTCACGCCCCTCATCACCGCCAGCAAAGCTGGGCGGCAAAGACCACACGCCGTTCGGGTGATCGGTGGTGTCATTGGGGTTGGCATTGATCTCAGATGTATCGACAAGTTCAAACCCTTGACCCTCGAAATAGGCGATCAGTTCCGCCTGCTTGAGGTAACCTGCATTGCCATCTGCAAACTCATCGCTCGCATCCGCTTTGGCGCGGTGCTGGACCACGCCCAGCATGCCGCCGGGCTTCAAAGCCGCTTTGAGGGCAGTGATTTCGCTATCATCAATGCCCCAACGTTTGAGGTTGTGCATCATGCGAAAGATCAGCACGCGGTCGACCGTGCCATTCAGCTCCTCAGGCATCGCATTGCCGAAATAGAACGGCAATTTCTCCGCCGGAATGCCAAGCGCCTTAGACTGCGTCGCCGCGAAAGTTTCGCCGCCCTCGCGCACGCGGGCAACGAATTCCTCGCCAATGCTGGCGCCCGCCTCTGGTGGGAAGCCAACCGCAATATAGCTGCCCTCATCGCTCACCAAAGGTGCCAGGATACGCGTGTACCAGCCGCCCCCTGGCGCATATTCGATGACGGTGTGGTCAGGCTGCACTTGAAAAAACGCCAGCGTCTCAGAGGGATTGCGAAAGGCATCGCGCGCCTTGTCATCCGCGCGCAGATCAGCGGCCAGCACGGTCTCCAGCGCGCTGCCCTGGGCCGCTGTTTCAGCGCCGCCGCTCTCACCCGCATCAGGCGCACAAGCCGACAGGGCAAATGCGCCCGCGGCGGCTAAAGTAAGAGATCGCATCATGGGTTTTCTCCTTCGTGTGAGCCTCAGTTCGCTTTCTTGAAGAGCAGCGTCATACGGTCGCTTTCGCCGATGCTGAGATACTCGCTGCGGCGGGGATCATCTTCGCCGGTGGCGAGGACCGGAGGCAACGTCCAAACGCCGCGCTCCCAATTGGCTGGATCTTGCGGGTTGGCATTAATTTCAGACGATGCGACCAGTTCGAAACCTGCCGCCGTAAAGACCGACAATAGGCGTTCGGTCGGAATATATCCTGGAACCGGATTATAGTCGTCAAAACTCGCCCCTTCAGGCGCGCGGTGCTGAACCACGCCGACCATTCCATCATCCTCCAACATAGTGCGAATCACGCCAAGAACTTCATCCGCGCGGTTGCCGTTGACGAGACCGTGCATCGAACGAAAGATCAAAACGCGGTCAACCGTACCAGCCACGTCTTCTGGCATTTCATCTGTTTCAAACGCGGTGACAGCATCGGCCTCAATGCCCATCGCCTCAGCCAAGCCTGATTTGAAATTTTCAGTCCAGCTCTTGGTGCGCGCTTCTTGTGCCCGTGTTCGGTAATTGCGGCCATCGCTGTCTTGGTTGATGGCCATATATTTGCCAGCAGGCATCAAATAAGGGGCGAGCACTCGGGTGTACCAGCCGCCGCCAGGCCCATATTCAACCACTGTATGGGTCGGCTCAACCTGAAAGAACGCCAGTGTTTCAGCCGGGTTGCGATATTGATCGCGCGCACGGTCGTTATCGCGGCGCTCATGCGCTAGCACTTCGGCGAGACTGGGCGCAGCAACATTATCTTCAGCCATCGCAGGTGTCACTGGTGACAGCGCTGCGAGACCAGCGAGAGCGGCAAAAGGGGCAAAAAATAGGGGCTTCATTGGAGGTGTCCTCATTTTGATCGAACGATTGCGCCCTTCAATAGCCGCTGAGCGAGCGAAGACAAGTTGCCCATCGACCGACGTGCGACCAGAACGGGCTAATGACAAACCGGCTCAGTGTTCTTATCTCCTCACCCAACAAGGAGTTTTGATCGATGGAACAGGCAATTATTGCAGGTGGATGTTTTTGGTGCACCGAAGCAGTCTTTCGCGATGTGGTCGGCGTGAGTGAGGTGGAAAGCGGCTACATTGGCGGCGATAATCCCAACCCGACCTACAAAGAAGTGTGCAGCGGAACGACTGGTCATGCCGAGGGTATCCGCGTGACTTTTGATCCAGCGACAATCAGCCTGCCAGAGATTTATGATGTATTTTTGGGCACCCATGATCCGACCCAGCTGAACCGCCAGGGCAATGATGTCGGCACCCAATACCGCAGCGCGATTTTTCCGCTCAGCGATGCTCAGCGGGAAGAAGCAGAAGCCGCGATTGGGCGCTGGAATACGGAAAATTCTGGTCAAGCTGTGACCACGATTGAAGGACCATGCGAATGGTATTCAGCGGAGAATTACCATCAGGAATATTGGGATGGTGAAGGCCAAAAAAACCCATATTGCCTGGCGACAATCCCGCCGAAACTGATGAAGCTGCGCAAAAGCTTTCAAAACAAGGTGAAGGCGTAACGCGCGGCTGATCGATGCAGCTTGCCCGGTCATATACTACCAATCACAAGGTGCTGAGCGACGGCTCGGTAGCGTTTGAATGTTCGCAAGATACGGCCGAATGGCCCTGGCTTGCTCTACCCGCACAACATCCTCTCGTAATCCAGACTCAAAATTTCTGGACCAGTGTCGGCGCCACCGCCGCCCTGGGCACGCGTGATGACAGCAAATGGAGCGCGCTGACCTGGACGGATTGGGCGCTGGACGATCTTAATGCGGGTCAGGCAGCGCGCGGTGTCTTTGCCCTCAGCGGGGATGACGGCGAACTGGCGTTTAGAACCGAGTTGTTTGATGCGCAGGATCGCCCAATTGCGCGCATGGGCGGCAAGGGTGTTGTCTTCAGAACTCGCAACTTTGAGAAGTGGCGCGAAGGCTCCAAAGCCTCGGCCAAGCAAGATGCACCTGCTTCGATGCAGTTTGGCTATGCGCCGCGCGAGTTACTCGGCCTGACGGAACGCGAGCCGCCATTGATTGGCCCTTTGGTGGAATCGCAGGAGGGCCTTGCCGCGACCGCGCTTGTCACTAGGGAAAATGGCCTGATGCCCGGTCACCCGTTCTTCAGCGGGTCAGGCGACCATGTGAATGCGCCGCATCTCGCGGAATTGGCACGGCAGACGGTGAGCCTCCTATGCGAAGGCTCGGCTGTACTGATTGCACATGGTGAGATGGATATGCACCGTTACATTGAGCTGGGCACAGCGATTTCGATCACGATTGAGCAGCACCAAGACCAAACTGCGGTGCTCCGTGTCAGCCAACTTGGCCGGTCCTGCGCGGTGCTGAAGATGACATGGGTTGAGGTCTGATTATTCCGGTTTCATGAACCGGGCGATAAAGAACCCATCGACCCCGCCTTTATCGGCCAACATGCCAGGGTGTGTGCGGACGTGCCCCTCTTCGCTCGGCTCTATTCCATCGGGCAGTTCATCTGCGGTCACTGGCAATAGCTTCAGCCCGTGCTCATCGGCGATGCGGTGCGCCTGGGCCTCACCTTCTTCAGGCTCCAAAGAACACACAGCGTAAATCAACGTACCACCGGGTTTCAGCCATTGGGTAGCGCGTTCGATCAGCATGATCTGCAGGCTGGTCATCTCTTCGATCTGAGCGCCGCCAATACGATGAAGCACATCGGGGTGGCGGCGGCAGGTGCCTGTCGCGGTGCACGGCGCATCGAGCAGGATCGCATCATAGTGATGCTTTGGCTCCCACTTGGCGGCGTCGGCGCGGACGGGGGACGCCTTCAGCCCGGTGCGTTTCAAATTTTCCTTGAGCAGGCCAAGCCGCCGCTTACTGATGTCGAGCGCCGTTACGTTCCAGCCTTGCGCGGCCAGTTGCATGGTCTTGCCGCCGGGCGCAGCGCAAAGGTCGAGCGCGTGACGACCTTCGTCATCTCCGAGCAGATGCGCGGGCAATTGCGCGGCCAAATCCTGCACCCACCAATTGCCATCGGCAAAGCCGGGCAGTTTTTCGACCGAGGTTCCGCGCGGCAAGCGGATATGGCCCGGCGCGAGGCTGACCCCGCCCATGGCCACCGCTTGTTCGGCTGTGCTGGCCAGATCTTTCAAACGCAGATCAAGTTCTGGAGGATCGGCTAATCCCGGCGCAATTTGTGCAGCCCTATTGCCCCACCGCTCCTGCGCTCGCTCAGGCAGGCTTGGCGCATCTGGCAGGGTCAGCTCTCGTTTAATCAAAGCGGAAAAGACACCATGCGCCAGCCGGCGTGGACCGCCAGATAGCAGCGGCAGGCCCGTCGCGATCACCGCATGTGGCGGCGTGTTTAGCCGTAAAGCCTGAGCCAGCATCAGGCGCAAAACGCTGCGCACTTTTACATCGTCAGCCAATCGTTTCTTAGTCGCGCTGTCGATCAGCGCGTCAAAATCGCCAAGCCAGCGCAGAGCCTCGCTGACAATCGCACGGGCCAGCGCTTTGTCCTCACCAGTGTGCAGCTTGCGAGTGGCCGCGCCCTCGGCCTGCTCCAAAGTCTCACCCCGGCGCAAAACAGCGTCGAGCATTTGCAGCGCAGCGCGGCGCGCGGGAAGTCCAGAAATACTTGGCATGGATCAGGCGAATAGCCGCACTTGAAACTAAGCGCCAGCTCGCGCATTTCTAATATGCGATGACAAAACAGAAATCAGAAGCTGCGAAGAATTTTACCAGGCCTGCGCATTGGGGCAATGACCCGGTGCCTAAGCCGAAAGTGGTCGATCCGTTGAAGGACGAGCCGCGCGAATTATCGCCTACCCGCTATGGCGATTGGGAGCGCGAAGGCATCGCCTGGGATTTTTAACATTCCAGATTCATGGTCAGGATCGACGGTTCGCCCGTGGCGAACCGCAAGGGCGACTGCCCGCCCGGAGCGATGCGATCTATGATCGCATGAGTGAGGAAATCACACGCCGGATGGCGTGCGCAAATCAAAGAGGCTTAAATTCTACCTTCAGACCATCTTTTGGCTGAGGGATTGGCCAGGCTTGCCAGTCAGGATCATAGCCTTCCTCAACCACGATCTCATACCGCTGCAATATCTGCGCGATCAGCACTTTCACCTGCATGTAGGCAAAATGCAGGCCCAGGCACATGTGCGCGCCGCCGCCAAACGGCACCCAGGCGTATTTGTGCCGTGCCTTCACCTGATCGGGTGTGAAGCGCATCGGATCAAAGGTGTAGGGATCGTCCCAATAATCCGTGCTGTGATGGGTCCAATAGATGTTGATACCCACCGGCGTGCCCGCAGGAATGCGATAGCCGTCATATTCAAAGCTCTTCAGTGCGCGGCGCGGCATTGACGGAACTGGCGGCATGATCCGCAAAGATTCCTTGAATGCCATCTCGGTCAACTCAAGCTTGCCCATATCATCGTAATCAAGCGGTCGCGGCTCGCCCGAGCCATCTGGCCCGCCTGTAACCGCCGTGATCTCATCGCGCAGCTTCGCCTGCCATTCGGGGTTCTTCGCCAGCAGATAGACCAGTGAGGTTGCGCTTGATGTGATCGTGTCATGCGCGGCCATCATCAAGAAGTTCATGTGATCGACCACTTCGTCAACCGGGAGCAAAGACCCATCTTCGCGGGTTGCTGTGGCGAACTGGCTGAACATGTCCTGCCCGCCGCCCTCGGCCCGGCGGCGATGTGTTTCCTTGGTGAAATAGTCCACCAGGAATGCGCGCCCATTGACACCCCTTTTCATCTTCGTGAAGGGAAGGGGGGATCGCACTGGTGCGACCGAGGCCTGTACCATATCGACGAAAGCCTCGTTGATCTTATCGGCCTCTGGCCCCCACTCAATCCCGATGAAACTGTCTGCTGCCAGATCAAGCGTCAGCTTCTTGATAGCTGGATAAAACTCCATCTTGCCAGCCCAGCTCGCGACTTCTGCTGACATACCATTGTTCAGCGCACCAGAATAATGACGCATGGGGCCTGGCTTAAACGCAATCGACAGCGCTCGGCGATCGATCCGGTGGTGATCGAAATCTAGCAACATCAACCCGCGTGGGAACAATTGATCGAGCACCGGGCCCCAGCCCTGTTCGCTGGAGAAGATCTTCTCCTTATTGAACATGACCAACTCATTGGCCTCCGCGCCAACCAAAGCGACATTCCAGCCGCCAAAGGCGCGGTTCTTATAAACCCGGCCATGGGTCTCAACCATATTGCTGGTGAAAGCGTGGGGGTCGGCCAGCATCTTGAAAGTGTTGCCCACAACGGGCCACCCAGCATCGCCGGGAATATGCGCCAAATCTTCAGGCTCTGGATTGCCCTCCGTCCAATGGGTCGGCGGCGTCTCTTGCGCTTTTTCAGCGGCGGCGTTTGTGTCGGCGAGCGTGGCCATCAGCGCGTCCTTGGTAAGGTTCGGATTTACAACTTACCTCACTGTAAGCAGCGATGACTATCAAATCCAGCGTGATCTGCGAAGGCGCGCTAAATCCAACCGCCCAGTTCGCGCTTCACCATGCTTTCAAGCAGGGTAAGGCCGGATGCGCTGGTGTTCAGGCAATCGAGCACGGCGTAATCTTCCCCGCCAGCTTCTTCGAATATCTCCGCCCCTTCTAGCGCGAGCTCTTCCAGCGTCTCGACACAATCAGCCGAGAATCCTGGGGCGGCGACGGCAATGCGCTTCGTTCCCTGCTCGCCTTCTTTGGTCAGCGTGTCATCGGTTGCAGGCTCCAACCATTGGGCCGGGCCAAAGCGGGATTGAAAGCTTGTCTCAAATCGCACGCCAGCAAATTGCGGCAGAACTTCTAAGCGTTCGCGCACCAGGCGCGCGCTCTTATGGCAATGGCAATGATAGGGATCGCCTAGCTCGAGAGTGCGCAATGGCATGCCATGGAACGACAGCAGCAGCACCTCCGGCTTAAATGTCAAAGCCTCAACCTGCCGGGTCAGATCTTGTGTCAGCGCGTCAAGATAGGCCGGATCATCATGATAGGGCGGCAAAAACCGCAAAGCCGGTTGCCAGCGCATCTCGCCCAGCACCCGTGCTACCTCATCAAACACGGTCGCGGTCGTCGCAGCGCAATATTGCGGATAGAGCGGCGCGATCAATATCCGGTCGCAGCCCGCCTGGGTTAGTTTGAGCAATCGCTCTTCAATGGATGGCGAGCCATACCGCATGGCATATTCGACATGAACGTTCTCGCCCATTTTCCCGGCAATCGCTTCGGATTGGCGCGCGGTGATATCGGCAAGCGGCGAACCGCGCTCTGTCCAAACCTTGGAATAGGCCTTCGCGCTTTTCTTTGGCCGGGTGTTGAGAATGACCCCGCGCAGCAATGGCTGCCATAGCAAGGCCGGAATCTCGATGACCCGGCGGTCGGACAGGAATTGCTTAAGGTAAGTCTTCACGGCGCCAGGAGTAGGGGCTTCTGGCGTGCCCAGATTGATCATCAGGACGCCAACCGATCCGCTGGAAACCGGCGGGTGGTCGTTGGGCAGAAACTGCGGCTGCCAAGTCATGAGCGTTTGGCGCGAAAAAGGCGTTGCTGAGCAATCATATGCCGCCTGAAAGTAGGGGTAGGCGGCGAAGTCTCAAGCCCGTGGCGGAAAACAATGCATTCGCAATCGCCGGAGCGGCTACCGCTGCTCCTAGTTCTCCGGGGTCAGCAGGGGCGGCTTCATTGGCGATAAATTCCACTTCGATCTCGGGGCAATCGGCCAGTGTGGGCAGGCCAAGCTCGTCCATATCAAGTGCCGCTGGCATGCCTTCGGAATATCGGATCGGCGCGCCCAGAGCGAGGCCGATGCCAAAGATCAACCCGCCCTCGATTTGCTGGCGCGCGATGTCGAGGTTGATGATCCGCCCGATATCAACCGCCGCTGTTAGCCGCGTGACGCGCACGCCGCCTTCACCCGCCCGCGCGGTGGCAATGCAGGCGATCCGCCCGCCAGTGGTCGCATCTCCAATCCGGTGGCAGGCAAGGCCCTGACCGCTTTGATCGGCGCCGCCGTCCCATTCCGCCATTTGTGCCGCGCGCTGCAGACAGGCGGCAAGCCTTACATCCTGGCCCAGCATGGCAATGCGGTAGGACAGCGGCTCGCGCGAGTGTTCGGCCGCGATCTCGTCAATCAGGCTCTCGGTCGCAAAGGCGGTGTAGCAATGCGCGTTGCCGCGCATCCGCCCGGTCGGTAGGCCAATCTCCGTCGGTACATGATCGACGATCACGCTGGGGATGGCATAGGCCGGAACCGCGCCCTCGCAGGCGAGCGCGTCTTTTGCGCCCGCTGTCTCTCGCATTGCAGCGGATGGGGTGAGGTTTTCAAACAGGCGTTTGCCAAACTCCAGATTGCTCGGCGGGCAAGCGATCCGGGTGCGCAGGCCATCAATGCGGCCCGATCCATCAGGTGAGAGCTGCGTGCCGAGCAGCATTGAAGCTGGGGTGCGCGGGTGCGACTGCAAAATTTCCTCACGCCGCGACCATACGAGCTGAACGGGCGCACCATGGCTTTCAGCCAGCTCGCGGGCGATGAGAGCAATTTCGATGGCGTGATCATTTTCCAGACGGCGATCAAAACTGCCGCCTGCCGGCATTGGATAAAGGACTACATCCTCAGGCTGGATCCCGATCGCGTGCGCCGCCGCAATCCGGGCGCTCTCTGGCGCCTGGGTCGCCATCCACAGCTCCAGCGTGCCGTCTTCAAACCTGGCGGTTGCGCTGGCTGTCTCCAGTGGCGCGGGGATCGCAGCCTCAACCTCGTACTGGCGGGCAAAATCGATCCGGCTGATACCTTCCTCGCCAAAGCCCTCGGTTGCAATGCGAAAGGAATCGCCGCCGGTGACCATTGTCTGAAGCCGGGCGGCAATGGCGCCGCTATCAGCGGGAAACTCCGCTGCGAATTGCGGCTTCATCGCGGCCAGTCCGCGCTGTGCTGCCCACCAATTGCTGGCGACTGCGGCGAGCCAACGCTTGCCCTCGATCACGCTGATGATCCCGCACCTGCGGCGCTTGTCAAAGCCGGTCAGAGTGGCGCCATCGAGCGGACCATGGCGGATCGCCGCATAGAGCATTCCGGGCAAGCGCACGTCAGCGGCAAATTGATGCGTTCCGTCCACCTTGGACGGCATATCAATGCGCGGAAAGGCGAGCGGCGTGGCATCCTCGCCCGGGACTGGCTTCTCGCCAGGGGGCGTGGTCAGCATGGGTGGCGGATCGGGCGCTTCCTTGGTTGCGGCTTCGGCGGCAAGCTCTCCAAAGGTAACGCGCTCTTCCCCGTAGCGAACAAAGCCGTTTTCGACCACGCATTGCTCCCAGGACGCGCCCCAGCGATCAGCGGCGGCTTGAGCCAGCATGGCCCGCGCGGATGCCGCCGCGTATCGGCATGGTTCCTCGAAGGCAGCGATGCTGGTGCCATCCGCTGTCGCTGAAAAACGGGCATCGCGCGCGAATTTCGCCGCCAAAAACTCATCGCTCATCTCGGAGAGACTTTGCCCCCAACCATCCCACAGCGCCGACCATTTGCGCGCCAGCGGAATGTTGGCATAGGCGCCGCTGACCGGGGCCGGTTCGACCGCAATTTGCCGCCAATCTGCGCCCAATTCCTGAGCCACAATTTGCGGCAAGAGTGTTGTGATCCCTTGCCCCATTTCAAGCTGCGGGACGGCCACGGTCACCACCCCATCCTCCGCGATTTTGAGCCAAGCGTCGAACACATGTTCACCCTCGCTCGGGATGAGCGGGCTGGGGAAGGTACGCGGATAGAGCCACCAGGCGACCACTAAGCCGCCGCCTGCAGCGGCACCGGTGAGCAATCCGCGGCGTGTCAGCTCCATCGTGCTAGCCCGCCTCTTGCTCTAGCCAGGTGGCGAGCTTCTGCGCGATCAAACGGAAGGCCGCCCCGGTGTCGCTGTCTGTCGCGACCAGATTACTGCCTTTATCGCCGGCCACTCTCACATCCATGCTGAGCGGAATACGGCCCAAGAATGGAATGTCGAGACGCTGAGCCAAGGTTTCAAAGCCGCCTTTGCCAAACGGATCGCTCATTTCGCCGCAATGTGGGCAGGCATAGCCCGCCATATTCTCAACCAGACCGATAATCGGGACCTTGCCAGTTTCAAACAATTGGCCAGCGCGCGCGGCATCAATCAGCGCAAGATCTTGAGGAGTTGAAACCAAAACCGCACCATCGGGCTTATGCTTTTGGAGCATCGACAGTTGCACATCGCCGGTTCCGGGCGGCAAGTCGATGAGCAACAATTCGGTGTCGCCCCAATCACCTTCGACCAATTGCGTCAGCGCATTGCCGACCATCGGGCCGCGCCATGCAAGCGCCTGAGCTGGCTTGGCGAGATTTCCCATTGAGAGCATTTTGAGCCCGTGCGGGCTTTCAAGCGGGATCAATTGCTCGTTCTCAGCGACCGGTTTCTTGCCTTCGGTGCCAAGTAATTTGGGCTGAGAAGGTCCGTAAATATCTGCGTCGATCACGCCAACCCTATGGCCCAAAACGGCGAGTGCAATGCCAAGATTGGCCGTCAGCGTCGATTTGCCGACCCCGCCTTTGCCTGAGCCAACGGCAATGATCCGGCGCTTCACCCGTTCTCCCATCAGGGCAACGCGAACTTCGCTAACGCCATCCAGAGGGCTGAGGGCAGCGTCTATTTGCTGCTCTGCATCTTTGCGCTCGCTGCCAGAAAGCCCCGCCGCTTCGACCACAACAACGGCTCGGCCCGCGACCATTCGCGCGGAAGTCACCCGTTCGGCCAGGTTATCTCCGGCTCCCGCTTTGATAGCGGTCAGCAATCGCTCTTGATCATCGGTGGCGTTTTTAGGCTCGCTCATGGTGACACGCCTCTAGCAGCAAAATCGCCCGCGTAATCCTTGTTTTTGCATAGGGCCTGTTTTTCGCAAAAGTGCACCCTATAAAAGGCATATGAGAATTTTTGACGGTTTGAAAAAACGTTTCGTTTCGCGCTCCTCTGATGGAGCGGCCACTGGCCTTGGCGCAATCGGTTTGGCGATGGCTGGAAAGAAGAACCCCTGGGGTTCAGGCGGCGGCGATGATGGCGGCGACGAAACAGGTGATGGTGACAAGGGCGGCGGACCGCGCAACCCGTGGCTGCCGGGCGGCGGAGACGACAAACGGCGTTCTGCCAGTATCGAAGATATCTTTAAGAACCGCGGTCCAGAGGGTCCCAATCGCGGTGGCAGCGGCGGACCGGGTGGCCCCAAATTCCGCCTGCCAGAGCGGCAGGGCGGCAAGAGCTGGCTGCCGATCATCGCGGTTGGTATCGGCGCGATCTGGTTGTTTTCCACTAGCTTCCATTTCATCCAACCCCGCGAGCAAGCGGTCGTCACCTGGTTTGGCGGTAAATATTCTGAAACGCTCAATCCCGGTACTGAGCTCACTTTGCCTTGGCCGATCCAGCAGGTGAAGGCCGAGGACGTCAGCGAAATTCGCTCCGTCGATGTGCCTAAGAAGCTGATCCTGACGGGCGACCAAAACCTCGTCGATCTAAGCTACCTTATTCGCTGGAACATCAAAGATTTGACACTGTTTGAATTCCAGCTCGCTGAACCGATTGAGACGGTCCAAGAAGCGGCGGAAACCGCCATGCGTTCCTCTGTTGCAGAGATGACGCTCGACAATGTGATTTCTGGTGAAGGTCGGGCAGATATTGAGCAGAACGTGCTAATGCGGATGCAGACAATTCTGGATGCCTATGGCTCCGGCATTGCCGTACAAGGTATCGAAATCGACAAAGCCGATCCACCAGAGCAGGTGATCGAGGCGTTTAACGACGTGCTCGCTGCGCAGCAAAACGCCGAGCAGGAGATTAACCAAGCGCGCCGCTATGCCCAGCAATTGCTGGCCCGCGCAGAAGGTGATGCGGCCGAATTTAACCAGATCTACGGCGAGTATCGCCTAGCGCCAGAGGTTACCCGCCGCCGACTGTACTATGAGACCATGGAGGCTGTTCTGGCGAACACTGACAAGACCATCATCGAAGCCGATGGGGTTACCTCTTACCTGCCGCTGAGTGAAGTGCAGCGCCGCGCGACTGCCGCGCAAACCGCAACACCGGCGCAACCCGCACCGCAAGGGGGGCAATGATCATGGATGCAACTTGGCAAAAATATCGCTTCGCCTTCATCGCGCTTGGCGTTTTGCTGGTGGCAACAGCCTCCAGCCTGTTCATCGTCCCAGAGAGCAAGCAAGCGGTTATCATCCGCACGGGTGAACCGCATTCGGTGGTGAACATCTTCCGTCCGGATGTGCCCTTTGGCGATACGAAGGCGGGCCTGTGGTACCGTATTCCATTCGTTGACCGGGTTCAGATGGTGGAGCGCCGCGTGCTCGACCTCGATATGGACAATCAGCAAGTGCTGACCAGCGACCAGCAACGTCTGCAGGTGAACGCCTATGCACGCTTCCGGATTATCCAACCGGTGACGATGGTTCAGAGCGCTGGCGATGAAAGCCGCTTACGCTCACAATTGTCGCCAATCTTGACTTCGGTTCTGCGTCAGGAACTGGGCCGCCGTACCTTTGCCAGCCTGCTGACCGCAGAGCGCGGCAATGCAATGAACAACATCCGCGACAAGCTTGATGCTCAGGCTCGCCAATACGGTGTGCAGATTATCGATGTACGGATTAAGGCAGCCGATTTGCCAGAGGGCACACCTCTGCAAGCGGCCTTTACCCGGATGCAATCGGACCGGCAGGAAGAAGCCGCGACAATTCGTGCACAAGGCCGCAAGAATGCGCAGATCATTCGCGCAGAGGCAGAGGCGAATGCCGCCAACACCTATGCGGCCGCCTATGGCAAGGATCCTGGCTTTTATAACTTCTATCGCGCGATGGAGAGTTATCGCCGGACCTTTATCGACGGCAAAGGCAACAGCTCAATGGTCCTGTCGGAGGACAATGAGTATTTTCGCGAATTTCGGGGGCAATAACACCTTCGCCCGATCACCTGACACTACGCAGCATCGGGTATCGGACGACTTCCGACGAACCGTATAGCGGGTCTGACCGACTACATTTGTCGTTCAAACTGCGTTAAGTGCGTCTTGGGCCATTGTAAGGGCGTAACTGTTTAGCAGGCTCGCTCGTATTCATGAAGGCATGCTAAGCGCAAACTTGTAAAGAGGAACGAGAGGACGTGAACAAAGTGCGTTATGTTTATGGACTGACGAGTGCACTGCTTGTGGGCGGCGCAACGATTTCGCTGGTGACTGGCCAGCCTGCTGGCGCACAAGTTGCGCAAAATGATGACCGGGTGATGAGCCAGGTGGTGCCTCGCGCGGGTGCGCCAGCCAGCTTTGCTGATCTAACCGAGCAATTGCAGCCTGCGGTGGTCAACATCGCCACCCGTCAGCGGGTCGAGGTGCAAAGCCGCAATCCGTTCCAAGGCACACCTTTTGCGGATCTGTTCAACCGCCGCCGCGGCGGCGGCAACGGTCCGACGCAGCCGCAAACTCGTGAAGCGCAATCGCTTGGTTCAGGTTTTATCATTTCCGCAGATGGCTTTGTGGTTACCAACAACCACGTGGTCGCCCCCAATGAACGGGCAACCCTGGAAGAGATCACCATCACCATGCCTGATGGTACGGAATATGAGGCTGAACTGGTCGGCGCCGATGCCGCATCAGATTTGGCGGTTCTCAAGATCCAATCTGGCAATGATTTCCCATTCGTGAAGTTCGGCAATTCTGCCGAAGCACGGGTCGGCGACTGGGTCGTTGCGATTGGCAACCCGTTTGGACTTGGCGGAACGGTGACCAGCGGCATCGTCTCCGCAGTGCTGCGCAACACCGGCCAAGGCGGCGCTTATGACCGCTACATCCAAACCGATGCCAGCATCAATCGCGGCAATTCCGGCGGTCCGTTGTTCGACATGCAAGGCAATGTAATCGGCATCAACAATGCGATTTTCTCGCCATCTGGAGGCAGTGTCGGCATTGGTTTCGCTATCCCAGCAGAAATCGCCGCACCGATTGTTGAACAACTTAAGAGCGGCCAAGAAATTGAACGTGGTTTCTTAGGCGTCAGCATTCAGCCAATCACTGACGATTTGGCAGACTCGCTCGGGCTTCAACGCAATCGCGGTGAGTTCGTCCAAAGTGTGCAGGACGACGGCGCAGCCGATGCAGCCGGCATTCAAGCGGGCGATGTGGTGTTGAAGATCGACGGTAAGGACGTGACGAGCGAACAGTCACTGTCGTTCCTCGTTGCTAATATCGCGCCGGGGACACAAATCCCAATTGAACTGCTGCGTGATGGCCAGCGCCGCACCGTCAACGCGACTGTAGGCAAGCGCCCGACAGAGGCTGAGCTTCGCCAACAGCAGATGTTCAGCGAAGATGATGATGACGCTCAAATGGAACCGGGCGATTCCGATGGCTTCATCGAAGAGAAGCTCGGGCTTCAGGTTGTTGACCTGACACCAGAGATCATCCGTCAATTGCGTGCGGAAGAAGGCACGACCGGGGTGGCGATCACCGCCGTCGATCCTAACTCAGACGCTGGCCGGAAAGGCCTGCGCCGCAGAGATATCATTCTGTCGGCGAATTATCAGGACATCGCCAGCGTGGATGACCTGCGTCAGATCATCACTCAAGCAGAGGCTGATGACCGCGATGCCCTGCTGCTGCGTATGCAACGTCCAGGTCAGCCAGCGCGTTACCTGCCGGTCCGCCTACGCTGATCTGAAGGTTCAAATCGATCAAACGGAGGGGTGCTGCGGACAGACCGCGGCGCCTCTTTTCGTATAGGCCAAAAAAGCGGGGCGCGATGAAGGTTGACGATCGCCGATAGAGTCTATGCGGATTGCCGTGACCTCTGCCGCGCCACACAGTGCTATCTCTAGTTGATTGAGATAAAACCTTCTTGCCCAGTGCGATCTTGCCGCGGTGGCGGTGGCGGGGGATCCCGCCGGGGCCCGTCGCCCGGCACGCCTGGATCAGGCGGCAGGTTCTGCCCTGTGGCCTGCTCTAAAAAATCATCGCTCGCCGCTTGGGGCGGTTCTTCCACGCCACTTGGTTCAGCGCGCTCGCCCTCGATACCGAATGGCACGTCACTCTCTGCTTCGCGCCTTCCCGGCTCAATCAGATTGCCCTGCTCGTCGATGAAATAGTAATCGTCCGGATCACCATATAGGAACTCGTCATCGGGCTCGAGCTGCCATTCCGGCAGTTTCAGATCGGTATCAAACTTCTCAACCGGGCGATCCTTGACCGCATAGCGCATGTAAGCGGCAAACGCCTGTGCTGGGGCCCGCCCGCCTTGCAGGCCGGACACACGCTTTGCATCATCGCGGCCCATCCAAACGCCGGTGGTGACACCGGAAGAAAAGCCGACGAACCAGCCGTCTTTGTTGGAACTGGTGGTGCCGGTCTTACCAGCAACGGGGCGGCCAATCTGCGCCGCGCGGCCTGTGCCAGTTGCCACCGCGCTTTGCAGCAGGTCCGTGATCCCAGCGGCCACGTAATCAGGCACCAAAGTCGTCTCGGTCGACTTCTCGTGCTTATAAATGACCTCGCCATTGGCGCTGGTCACGCGCAATATGCCATAGGGTTCAATTGCTTTGCCGCGTGCGGAGACAGCCGCGAATGCGCGGGTCATATCAATCAGACGAACCTCGGACGAACCCAGCACCATTGAAGGGAAAGTAGAGATCGGCGTCGTGACCCCAAACCGGCGAGCCATTGACGCGACGGTGCCAAAGCCAACCTCATTGCCCAATTGCGCCGCAACCGTATTGATCGAGAAGGCAAAGCTGGTTCGCAGGCTCGTCTCGCCCACATTGCGCCCACTGGAATTGCGCGGGGTCCATCCATCAATCGTGACCGGCGTGTCGACCACGCGGTCATCCGGTGTGTAGCCAGCCTCTAGTGCAGCGAGATAGACGAACAATTTCCACGAGGAACCGGGCTGTCGCATGGCGTTGGTCGCGCGGTTGTAATTGCTTTCGACATAATCCGTGCCTCCAACCATCGCCAAGATCGCGCCGTCGCGGTCGAGGCTAACCAGGGCACCCTGCGAGCCGTCTGGCGTGTTTGCGTCAATCGACGCGGTCGCCGCGCGCTGCATGCCCACATCCAGCGTCGTCCAGACTTCAATCGGCTCATAAGTCTCCGGCAGCAACAGATCGAGCTGAGGCAGCGCCCAATCGGTGAAATAACGCACTGAGTTCTGCCCGCTCTGCTGACGCAAATTCACCGCGCTCACATCAACCGAGGCTTCTTCTGAGGTGATATAGCCCTGCTCATTCATTAGGCGCAGGACGGTTTGCGCACGGTCAACGGCGGCCTGAACATCCGCAGTCGGTGAATAGCGGCTCGGTGCCTTCACCAGGCCAGCAATGATCGAAGCCTCTGCCACGCTCAGCTCTTTGGCTGGGTGGCTGAAGAATTTGCGGCTCGCGCTGTCGATCCCATAAGCACCGCCGCCAAAATAGACCTTGTTGAGATAAAGTTCGAGAATCTGTTCTTTCGAAAATTTCCATTCCAGCGCCATGGCCAGCACGGCCTCGCGCGCCTTACGGTCAACAGTGCGATTGGAATTGAGAAACAGATTTCGCGCCAGCTGCTGGGTAATGGTGGAGGTGCCGCCCAGCCGCGCTCTCGACCCGGTAACACCTTCGACGATCGCCCCAGTCAGGCGGATCGGATCAATCCCGTAATGCGAATGATAGCGGCGATCCTCCACCGCGATCATGGCGTTGGTCATATTTTTCGGGATCTCTTCATAGGCCAGCCATTCGCCGAAACTTGGCCCAAGCTCGACAATCTCTGTCCCATCGCGCGCCCGCACCAGAATGGTTTGCGCGTTTTGGGTTGCTTTCAACTGGTAGAAACTTGGTAGCTCACGCGCAGCAAATCCCACTGCAACAGTAAGGAAGATAACACCGAGCAGGGCGACGCCGCCGCCCCATAGGACAATCCGCTTGAGCCATTTGCGAAACGCGGATGGAGGTTTTGCGTCTTTTGCCGACTTACCTTTGCGTTTGCTGCTTGTCCGTTTGGAACCGCCCGCACGCTCCGCGGCCGCGCGGCGGCTACCGCGCTTGCCCTTGTTTTGCAGTTGGTTTCCCCGTTTCGACATTACCGGCTTGGCCTATCCCTTTCGCGCCCAAAATCGCGCGTTTTAACCCGCGATTGACCTGCATGGTTCTGTCCTAACCCGGCGTGAACGGTAATCGCAATGTGGGCATCGTCCAAAACGGGTTATTGCTACTCAGAACCAGCCTTATCCGACGCGAAATCGAGGCTAGCGGAATTGATGCAATAACGCAGGCCGCCTGCCTCTGGCGGTCCATCGGGAAAGACATGGCCCAAATGGCCACCGCATGCAGAACACAGCACCTCGGTGCGGATCATCCCGTGCGAAACATCACGCTTTTCCTCGACGGTTTCAGCATCTGTTGGCTTCGTAAACGCGGGCCAGCCGCATCCACTGTTGTACTTCGCGTCGCTTGCAAATAGCGCGGTGCCGCAGCCAGCACAGGTGTATTCACCCTCTTCGAAATGCTTGTCGTACTCGCCGGTGAAGGCCCGCTCTGTGCCCGCTTCGCGCAGCACGTGATATTGTTCTGGGGACAGCTTCTCGCGCCATTCGGCATCGCTGGTGGCTTTGGGGTCGGACTTCATCTATTTTCTCCTCGAGCGCTGGCGGGACCATCCGGTCCCTTGGCTATCCTCGCTCAAACGATCAAAGGTCGCGTCGCTGCGGGTGGTCAGCCGGCCTTGCGGCCCTCAGGGCCGTGTGGTGCCGAATATAGGAGTAAGCGCGCGTTTTCCTACCCATCGACGAGGGCATAATGCGCTGGCGGCTTGATCACGTCCATTCGCTCAGTCAGCAGCGGGCGGAAGCTCGGGCGGCTCTTGAACACCGCGTACCATCCGCGCGTTTGCTCATGCCCGGTCCAGTCAATTCCGCCGAGATAGTCCGCAACCGAAATCTGCGCAGCGGCCGCAAGGTCTGCCATGCTCATGGTCGATCCGGCGAGCCACGGGCGGTTGTCGATCAGCCAATCCATATAATCCAGATGGCCATGAGCGAGCTTCATCGCGACCCGCAAAACCTTAGAATCCGGTGGCTGCCGCAGCACAATGCGCTTCTTCATCCGCTCCGACAAAAGCGGCGCAGTGACATCGGCGTAGAAATTCTCATCAAACAAGGCGACCAGGCGGCGGATTTCCGCGCGGCCCGTTGCCGTGCCATTGATCATTGGCGCGGTGTCGACGGTTTCTTCAAAATATTCCGCAATCGCGCGGCTGTCGCTGATCACGATCTCGCGCTCTGCATCAACCAGAACGGGCGTCCGGCCAGCCGGATTGAGGTTGAAGAACATGTCAGAGGCCGCCCATGGGTCTTCGCGCACCAATTCATAGGCGATATTCTTCTCGCCCATCAGTAGCCGAACCTTACGGCTAAAGGGACAGAGAGGGAATTGGTGAAGGCGGTACATAGCGCAGAGATTCATGCCTCAGCGCAGGCCTCGCGTCCACTGGATTTCGCGTAAAGTCTTGTGAATCGAACCCGCGGCCTGCATTCGCAAGCCGCTGTCCGCGCTTTAGCGCACGCGCGCCTCATCCAGCGCGCCTTTCATCCGCTCCGCCATATCGCGCAAAGCAGGCAGCATCAGCTCCAGTCCTTCGGCCATCCCGCTCATTGCATTCATGGCGCGGGGCAGTTCACTCGATAATTGCTCAGGCAGTTCGTCTGCCTCTGGCGCGAGGTCACGCACGCGGGCATCTGGATCAATGTCTGGCCCCTGGCCTCCGGTTGCCTTGTCCAAGGCCTCAGCCATCGGTCCGATCGGCAATTCCAAAACGGTGCCCAGCAATATCTCTGCCATAACAGCGGCCTGATCCTGAAACGCAGGGTCGGACAGTTTTTCCGACAATTGCGAAAGCGAACTTTCCGCGTCGCTTGGCGGGATATCTGCTGCATCCTGCGCAAAGGTGATGGACGGGGTGGCAAGTGCCAACACAGCAGCGGCGGCAATAGGCAAAGCGCGCATGGAAATTCCTCCTGAAATTTTGGGTTGCCCATGCATTAGTTCATATTCAATGACTTGAACCTGAATGGAGGGACTGCACTGAGCCGGAAGCTTGCTAAACCCCAGAGGTTTCCAGCATCAGCAAACAGGCAGGCATAACATCATTGAGATTGCCATTATTGATCAACGCCTGTGCTTCATTAGCCACCAATTCCGACACACCGTCGCGATTTAGCCCAGTCTCATCCATCAATCCCGCCAGCGCACGCACGAAGAATTCGCGCCCTCGCTCCGACATCGCGGGCCATTTTTGCGCATCTGCGTTGCCGCTTTCCTGGCCATAGGCGATTAGTGAAAATGCCGCTGAACACCGCACAATCGCGCGGTTTTCGCTGGAAAGGTCAGCAGCGCTGGACACTTCATCGGCGATAGGTGTGAGTGCAGCGCCAGGGCCAGCTTGCGCCAGCAGCAAAGCGGCGAACATTTGAAAAGAGCTCATGTCAGTTGTCTATAGCAATCAATCTGAACGCCATGCTACCAGCTCCGTGGGGATTCACAGAGGAGACAACCTACAATGCTAAATCACATCATGATCGGTTCCAATGATATTGAACGGTCAAAAGCCTTCTACAGCAAGGTTCTCAGCGTGCTTGGTGCGGGCGAGCCAATGGCGCATGTCAACGATACCGGGCAAACGCGCCTGTTTTATATGCACGATGGCGACACATTCTCAATCAGTGAACCAATCAATGGCGAGCCCGCTCTGCCATCAAACGGTTTCACCGTTGGTTTTAAGTGCAATTCATTGGAGCAAGTGCAGGAATTGCATGATGTTGCGGTAGCGAATGGCGGCACCAGCATCGAGGACCCTCCCGGCCCGCGTGAAGGATCAATGGGAACGATGAACCTTTGTTACTTCACAGATCCAGACGGCCACAAGGTCTGCGGCATTCACCGTCCTGGCTAAATAGCGGCGCGTTGAGGGAGAGGCGAGATCGATGGGGGCGCAACACAATGTTGCCGTCCGCGCCAATCGAGCCCTTCCAACGCGTCAACTTGGTTTAATGCTGTTGACGATAGCTTCACAGGGCGCTTTAGCGGCCCCACTAATAAATAATAACGGAAGGGTGAAGATGAAGTTTGATACGCGATGGAGATCAATGTTGGCGGCGACGTCGTTGTCAATCGGGCTGGCGGCATGCAGCGGCGCAGACGATGCGACAGACGAAGCAGGAGAGGCACTTGATACAATAGCCGCTCAAGTTGAAGGCGCGGCAGATGAGCTGTCTGGCAGCGCCAATGCTCCCACGTTCGCTGATGGACCAGATGTGTGTTTCAAAGCTGCGGCAGAGAAGCTTGGAGCTGATGCAAAGGTTGCGGAAATCGCGTCGTTCTTTAGTGAAGGCCCGGATGTAGACCCAAGCGAAGACGAACCGAAAGGGCAGTTGCAAACGTGCACGGTCGATTATCAGGACCCTGAAGATCCGCGTAAATTGCTGAGCATGCGGATGGACTCGAGTACTGGCGAATTTCAAGAGCCACAGCAGGTCGAAATTTCAGTTAGCGGGAATGCTGCTGAGTTTAACCTAGACGATTATCTTGTAAAACTTTCCGATGTAAACACATCGGGGCTGGCAGCTAAACTAGAAGAACAAAAAGCCAAGCTGGACGAAGTCTATAGCACTCACGCATGGACAGGCGTTCGTCTGACTGAGCCTGGCGCATTCAGCGATGTTCATTTGATCCGAGTCGATGTGGCTGGCCGCATCGAAGCAAATGACATCAAAGGGGATGGATATGCCGAGTTCTCAATCGATGGAACCAAAACAATCGGTAACCGACTAGTCCCATGATCCAAGCGGCTGTGATTTAACGGCTCAGCTCAAAGACAGCGAATTCGGCGCGCCAGTTAGCTGCTGGTGCGCCGATTTGCTTTTCATTGGCGAAAAACCAGCCGCGCTCAATCCGCGCGCCCTTGGCCCGGGCCAATTCACGAAAATCATCAATCGTCACATGGTGGATGTTCTGCGTTTCATACCAGCTTAGCGGCAGTGCACTGGTCACCGGCATACGGCCCCCAAACATCAGCGCCGCGCGGGTGCGCCAATGGGCAAAGTTGGGAAAGCTGACAAAGGCCTTTGTGCCGACCCGGAGCAACTCGTCGAGCATCCGATCAGGCCGCTCTGCCGTTTGCAAGGTTTGGCTGAGGATGGCGTAGTCGAACGCCTTATCCGGGTAATTGGCAAGATCGCGATCGGCATCGCCTTGGACCACGGAAAGTCCGCGCCCAACGCAGCGTTCCACCTGAGCTGGGTTAAGCTCAAGTCCCCGTGCATCAACGCCGAGTGTACTCTCCAGTTCCGCCATCAAAGCCCCGTCACCGCAGCCGATATCGAGCACTCGGCTGCCTTTCGCGACATGTGCGGCAATCGCGGCGAGATCAGGCCTGAGCGTCATTCGAGGAATCCCTGTACCACACGGTCGAGCGCCGCATGTTCGAGCAGAAAGCTGTCATGGCCATGCGGAGCGGAGAGCTCGACAAAGCTTACCTTAGCTCCTGCCGCGTTCAGCGCATGGACGATATGGCGGCTTTCCGCGGTGGGATAAAGCCAATCGGTGTCGAAGCTGACGAGGCAAAAGCGCGAGCTTGCGCCTGCAAAGGCATCCGCAAGTTTGCCGCTGCCCGGCGTGCTGGCAAACTCCTCCGCAAGATCGAAATAGTCCATCGCGCGGGTGATATAGAGGTAGGAATTGGCATCAAACCGCTGCGTAAAGCCGCTGCCCTGATAACGCAGATAGCTCTCCACCTGAAAATCGGCATCGAAGCCGAAGCTCTTTGATGAGCGGTCTTGGAGGCGCCGACCAAACTTCGCCGTCAGCCCTTCTTCGGAAAGATAGGTGATATGCGCCGCCATCCGCGCCACGGCGAGGCCATTATCAGGCGACGCATCGCTCGCATAATAATCGCCATCCTGCCAGGCTGGATCAGCCATAATCGCTTGGCGACCGACCTCGTGAAAGGCGATATTTTGCGCCGAATGCCGCGCGGTCGAGGCAATCACGAGCACGCGCTCGGCCCGGTCTGGCCAATTGGCGGCGAGGCTCAGCGCCTGCATCCCGCCCATTGATCCCCCTACTACCGTATGAAGCCGATCAATCCCCAGGCCATCGAGCAAAGCGACCAGGCCGCGCACCATGTCCCGAATGGTGATGACAGGGAATTGCATAGCATAAGGCTTGCCATCTGGTCCTTCGCTCATCGGCCCGGTGGAGCCCATGCAGCTGCCGATGACATTGGCGCAAATGACATGAAACCGGTTGGTGTCGATCGGCTTACCGGGGCCGACCATCCGCTCCCACCAGCCGGGCTTTCCGGTCACAGGATGCGGACTGGCGATATATTGGTCGCCCGTCAGCGCGTGGCAGATTAGTATCGCATTGGATTTGTCCGGCGCAAGTTCGCCATAGCTTTCATAAGCGATCTCCACTTTGTTAAGCGCCTGTCCGCAATCGAGCGGCAGATCATTGGGGAGCGCAAAGCTCTTAGAGGTGGGTGGTGTAGCCATCGGGCTGCGGGGATTGGGCGAGCATGACGCGAGTGTCAATTGCGCTGTTTTTTATCGGCGAGAGCGGTTATGCGCGCGGCTACTATGCCAATGCAACCTAAACTGAAGTCCTGGATCAATGAAATCCGCGCCTATGTGCCTGGCAAGTCCAAGGCCGACGATGGGCGTGAATTGGTCAAACTGTCTGCTAATGAGAACCCTCTGGGATGCAGCAAGGCCGCGCTGGAGGCTTTGCGTGAACCCGGCCATCCAGAGCTTTATCCTGATCCAGGCGCGCTGCCGTTGGCAGATGCGATTAGCAACCTGCACGGTATTGACCCCGCTCAGATTGTGTGTGGTACCGGCTCTGGCGAGCTTCTGCATTGCGCGGTTCAGGCCTTTGCTGGACCAGGCGATGAAGTGCTTTTCTCAAAATACTCCTTTTCGCTGTATCCCCTGATTGCGCGCAAGGTTGGCGCGACGCCAGTGTTCGTCGAGGACGATGACTTTGTAGCGTCGGTCGACAACATCCTTGAGCGTGTCACCGACAAGACCAAGGTCGTCTTGCTCGACAATCCAAACAATCCCGGCGGTACAGCAATTGGTCGCAACGAAGTCCGGCGCCTGCATGCGGGCCTTCCGCCCAGCGTGTTGCTGGTGCTGGACCAAGCTTACGGTGAATATGTTGAGGAAGACATGCATGATGGCGGCCTGGAGCTGGCGGCAAGCGCAAACAATGTGCTGGTGACGCGAACCTTCTCCAAAGCCTATGGGCTCGCCGGTCTGCGGATTGGATGGGCCACCGGCGCACCCAATCTGATCGACGCGCTCAACCGTTTGCGCGGGGCATTCAACGTTTCGACGCAGGGGCAGAACGCTGCGATTGCGGCCTTGGCTGATCAACAATTCGTTGCCCACTCGCGGGAAGTGAATGCGGCGGGCCGTGCGAAACTGGCAGGCGCGATTGCCGCGCTTGGTAACCACGGCCTGCGGGCAATTCCAAGCCAGGCGAACTTCATGTTGGTCCTGTTTGAAGGCAATGTCAGCGCCGAGAGCGCTCTCAGGACTCTCAGCGAAGCAGGTTACGCCGTACGCCACATGCCGGGCCAGGGCCTGCCCAATGCGCTACGCATCACGATAGGCCGCGAAGAGCATATGGAGCAGGTCGTCGCCACTCTGCGTGCGCTGTGCGGAGAGCCGACATGACCATTCAGTCGGTCGCCGTCATCGGGCTTGGCCTGCTTGGCGGCTCCATCGGTCTCGCAGCCGGTGAACATGCGCCAGAGATCACGACCTTCGGTTATGATGCGGACCCTGCTGTGCGCGACGCCGCTCGCAAGCGCGGCCTAACCAGCCAAGTTTGCGACAGCGCCGAAGACGCCGTGCGCGGCGCCGATCTCGTGATATTATGTGTCCCCGTCGGCGCGATGGCCAGCGCAGCAAGGGCTCTTGCTGGTGCGCTCAAGCCGGATGCGATCATCAGCGATGTTGGCTCCTCCAAGACCAGCGTTCTCGCTGATCTCGCCGCTACATTGCCCGGCCACACGATTATCCCCGCGCACCCTGTTGCCGGGACGGAGCAAAGCGGGCCGGAGGCTGGCTTCGCCTCGCTGTTCGCCAATCGCTGGTGCATCCTGACCCCTCATGATGGCGCGGATGCGGCTGCTCTGGAGGCTCTCAAGGGCTTTTGGACAAAGCTGGGCGCACGTATCGAGATTATGGATGCCGAGCATCACGATCTGGTGCTGGCGGTGACCAGCCATATCCCGCACCTCATCGCCTTTACAATCGTAGGCACCGCCAGCGACCTAGAAGAGGTGACACGCGGCGAAGTGATCAAATACTCCGCTGGCGGTTTTCGCGATTTCACCAGGATTGCTGCTTCTGATCCAGTGATGTGGCGCGATGTGTTCTTGAACAACAAGGCCGCCGTGCTCGAAATGCTGGGCCGTTTCAGCGAAGACCTAACCGCATTGCAGCGCGCGATCCGATCGGGTGACGGTGAAACGCTGGAGGAATTGTTCAGCCGAACGCGGACAATCCGGCGCAAGATTATCGAAGAAGGTCAGGACGATGAGAGTCCAGACTTTGGCCGGGATCATTAAGCGCATTCATCGCTGCATGGACCCGCTGCTCTGCCTCTTCGCGCGGTAGGCCAGGTGGGACCATCTCACCCACCTTATAAGTGATCACGCCAGAACGCTTGATCCATCCGTGATAGAGCGGCCCGCTGTTCACGGCGACCGGCACAACCGGCAATTTGACTAGCTTATAGATCCCTGCAAAGCCCGCGCGCATTGGCGGGCTCTCGCCATGCGGCACGCGTGTGCCCTCTGGGAAGATCACGAGCGGACGTCCTTCAGCCACCATCCCTTTAGCTGCGCTTAGCATTTTGCGCAGTGCGCTTGCCCCGCCATCACGGGAAACCGGGATGAGGCCATAGATTATCGCTGCTCGCCCCCAGCCGGGAATATTAAACAACTCCCGCTTGGTGAACACGGCGGGCCAGCGGAGCAATGTAGGCGCGTCAATCGCCTCGAAAAAACTCTCATGCTTGATCACATAGAGCACCGGGCCAGTCGCCAGTTCGCCTTCGACCTTGACTGTGATGCCGATAATGACGCGCAGGCACCAGCGGTGCCAATCGGTCCAGCGCCGCACAATGCCGCGCAGGGCGTCGCGCCGGAATGTCAGCGCCAGCACAGCGGCCACGACCAGCATCGCGCTGACCCCGTAGAACACGGGATAGAACACCATGCTGCGTAATGCGCTGATAAGGCTTCTAGACATCGCCACGCTCGTTAGAGGTTGACTAGGCCCGCGGCCCAGCTCGCCAGCAACTTGTGATATTCGAGAAACAGGCTGGAAAGACTGGGGTTGGAGGTCACTGCATCGCGCACAACGACAACGCCCTCAGGGAGTTTGCGCGACAATTCACCCGCTGCACGCCGCATATGCCAGTCAGTTGTGACCAGTCGCAGAGATTTGATCTCGTTGGTTTCGACCCATTGCGCCGTTTCGGAGGCATTGCTGCGCGTATCGACAGCGGCAAAGCCAAGCGTGACACAGCATTCCATGCGCGCGTCATCAACGGTGAACTCTGCAGCAAACTCTGCCGGTTTCACTTCCCGGTCGACCCCGCTGACCAGCATCATTTCCGCCGCCCCGCTGTCGAGCGCTTCCAGCCCGCGCGCGATCCGGCCTGCACCTCCTGTTGGTACAATCACCGCATCGGTCTTGGCCGCCGCATCGCCAGCGACAGGCGAAGGCTGAGGCAAGGTGGTGGCAAAGGCCAGGAACCCGATCGCCCAAAATAAGAAGATCGCGGAAAGAATGCGTTTGATCACAGCATCCTCCGCAGAGCGATCAGGATGGTGTAGCGCCCGGTGATCAGCGCCAATGCAACACCAGCGAGAGGGATCAACGCGATGATGATCCAATCACTCATACCCAGAACGCCGCCGGCCACCATCCCGCTGTCCAGAGCAGCAAACTGACGCCCGAGCAGCCAAACCGCGCCTGCACCCAGACCTAAGCCGACCAGCCCGCCAAAGGCTGCATCGCGCACAACCGAACGCTGAAATATCCGCGTGATCTGAGCATCGGTTCCGCCGAGCAGATGCATAATTTCAACTGTTTCCTTGTGGTTGGAAAAGGCGCTGCGCGCCGCCAGCCACACGGCTGCCGCGCAGGCAAAGGTCAGCAAGGCGATCAGTGCCAGCGCCAAATATTGCAGCGATGACAGCGCCGAGTACACCGGTTGCAGCCATTCTGATTGTGCATCCACACGGGCACCCGGCACATCTGCATCTAGCGCCGCCTGAAGCCGCGCGATTTCCTGTGGCCCGCTGGCGCTGCTTAATTGCACATCGATCAGCGCCGGGATCGGCAAATCCTGATTGCCCGCTCCATCGCCCAGCCATGGGCGCAGCATCTCATCCAGCTCTTCTTCTGGCACCACCCTCAGGCTCGCCACGATGTCTTGAGCCGTCAGCACTTCGGCTGCTGTCGCTGCCTTTTGTTTCCGCAGCGTTTCATTCGCCTCAGTAATCTGGATCGTAACCGCACCCGACAATTCAGCGCGCGCATTGCCAGTCAGATTATTGAGGGCCAGGCCGCCTGCGGCTGCAATCACGACCAGAGCGATCATAATCGCAATCACCCAAGGGATCGGGCCAGACAGTCTCGCCTGCGGCACCAACAGCGCAGCGGCGCTGCCCTTGAGCGGCCCCGGAGCTTTTGCAGGCGTGTTGTCGGCCAGCTCTGTTGCAAATGGCGGCGTGCTCATTGCCCGCCCCCCATTGGCCCAGTGCTACGCGGCGGGAATTTCAGCGCGCCTGTTGGATCGGTCAAGCGGCCCTTGTTAAGCCGCATGATCAGCGATTCCGGCACTTTTTTGAGCAAGTGCACATCGTGAGTGGCAACAACAACTGTCGTGCCCAGCCGGTTTAGTGCCTCAAACAGTCGCAGCAGTTTGAGCGCCATTTCCGGATCAACGTTGCCGGTTGGCTCATCGGCGATCAGCATATCGGGCCGCCCGATCACCGCGCGCGCAATCGCAACGCGTTGCTGTTCTCCGCCGGACATTGTTGCTGGGCGGGCCTTCACCCGGTGTGACAGCCCCACCCAATCGAGCATATCATCAACTGGCTTTTGCAGCTCGCTTTCGGGTACACTGGCCAGCCTCAGCGGTAAGGCAACATTATCGAACGCAGTTAAGTGCTTCACCAGACGAAAGTCCTGAAACACAACGCCCAACCGCCTGCGATAGGTCGGCAATTGCTCCCTGGGCAGGGTGATCATATCCTTGCCGAACATGCGGATGCCGCCGCGCGAGGGGCGCTGAGCCAGATACAGCAGTTTGAGCAGACTGGTTTTTCCGGCCCCGCTTGCCCCTGTGAGAAAGTAAAAACTGCCCGGAAAGAGCGTGAAACTGAGGTCGCTCAGCACCTCAGGCTCGGTTCCATAGCGCAGCCCGACATTGTCGAAATTCACCGTATCGCCTGCGCGTTCATTCATGGCTATGCCCCTATCCCATGCCTGCCGAGGGGAAAAGCCCATAGTGCTCAGCGCGCGAAACAAGCGCAGCAATGTGGAAAAAAGCCAACATTTGCGGCCCAAAGGTCCTGATGCACTTGTGCGCAACTTACGGGCGCGTATTGCCGTAATAACCATGATTATAGCCTGCCCTGCCTGCAACACACGCTATGTTGTCCCGGACAACGCCATTGGCGATGACGGGCGGACCGTGCGCTGCGCGAAGTGCAAGCATAGTTGGTTTCAAGAGGCGGTGTTTGATTTGCCACCGCAGGCTGAGGTCGCAGCGCCAGAACCGGCTGCGGAGCCTGCTACACCGCCACCGCCTCCACCCGCAGCGCCCCAGGCAGCGCCGCCCTCTGCCCCAGAACCTAAGGCAGGCGCGAAAGAAGCGCCTAACGCGCCTTCGATCAATCATTGGCGCACCAGTGACCGACCTGCTGCCACAAAAGATGCGGTCAGCGCGGCGGCGGCATCAGCCGCGTCTGCCCTTCATCGAGATCGCACGCCGCTCGACCAAGAACCGGAAGCGGATGATCAAGCTCCCCCAAGCGATACTGCCGAAGAAAGCACCAATCACGATATCGGTCCAGCCGCGTCCTATAGTTCAAGCAGCTACGATGGTGACGCTGCTGATGAGTTCGCTGAGACCGAAGAATATGATAGCGATGAGGGCTCGCGTTTCGACTATCGCCCGCCTTTCACGGCTCGCCGCAATCCGCTCAAAATGTGGACTGCGGCGGCTGCAATTTTCGCCTTACTTGCTGCAGGTACCATCGCCGCAGTAAATTATTACGGCATGCCCGATTGGGCACCGTTCAACCGGCCTGTATTCGGGATCGGCCAGTCTGATCTTGAGCTGGATTTCCCTGCCGCTGAACAACGCACCGAAACCCTGCCCAGCGGCACAGAGATTTTCCGCGCGCGCGGCACAATCACCAACACTGGCCGCGAAACGGTTGATGTGCCGTCGCTGCGCATTGTCCTGCGCGATGAGCGAGAGCGGATTGTGTTCGATTGGAATGTTGCTCCGCCGCAGTCACAGCTGGCCCCAGGCGAGACCATGACGGTGACTGAAGCGGTTACCGATGTGCCAGCGACAGCCCGCTTTGCAGAAATCGGTTGGGCACCTAACTAAGCGCAGTTTGGATGCAATTTTGCCGCGGCACAGCAAAGTGCTTGCCGTGGCCGATACCCCTTGCTAGGGGCGCGCTCCTACCGAGGGGCGAGGCATCGCCTGCCCCTGCTGACTGTGTGCGGTCGTGGCGGAACTGGTAGACGCGCAACGTTGAGGTCGTTGTGGGCTAACGCCCGTGGAAGTTCGAGTCTTCTCGACCGCACCAAACAGTCCTGATCTTCAGACTGCAGTTATCTGGAAACGCAACAGTGGCCAGGAGGGGCGGGGTTCTGCGCCGCTATGGTGACAAAAGCCTCAAACTTGCAGCCAGAGATTTAAGCGATGCCTGCGAATAACTCACCGAAATTGGGTTAATGTCTCCATTCACGCAGAACTCGGCTGCAAAACCATGTTTTCGTGAGTGGACTTGTGCGCTGATCGATGGCTTGGTGGCTGTGTGGATAGACACACCAAACAGTTGATTGTCGGCATTTGCACTCAGATCGGCACCGAGATGGAAGGCAACAGCTTCCTAGCGCTTAAAGTTTCTTCCGAACCTTTAGGCGAACTGAATGCGGTCTTGGATCAACTGGAGAATTCAAGCGACAGAATCTCTGCGCTAGTCCGTGCAGCTCGTGTTTTGAGTGAATGACGGCAACGCGCCCCAATCTAAGACGTTGCCGTTCGAGATCTTAGCGCCCGAAAGCAGACATTCTCCGAGGCCATTCCGGCCAAGGAGAATAGCAATGACGTACTCACACTTCGATCCCGCTGCGCAGAACAGGGTGCCTTGGAACTTTGGAGCGAAGATTGGCCCCAAGCGTCCATTCAATCAAAAGCAGATATGGGCGATCAGATTCTTCCTGGATCGCGAGAAACGCATTCGAGATCGCGCGCTGTTTGACCTGGCAATTGATAGCAAGTTGCGAGGTTGCGACCTCGTCGAGTTGAAGATCGGCGACCTGGTCAGTGGTCCCGAAATTAGAACGCGAGCGACAATTACGCAGCGCAAGACCGGACGACCTGTCCAGTTCGAGATTGCGGCTGACGCGCGTTCAAGTCTTTTCGCCTGGCTGGAGCTCAGAGGTGGTGACGTCGAGGACTTTGTCTTTCCGAGCCGCGTTGATCCCGCTCGCCACTTGAGCACGCGACAATACGCTCGGCTTGTTGATGAGTGGGTTGCGGCCATCGGCCTGCGACCGGAGGAGTACGGTACACACTCACTGCGCCGAACAAAGGCTTCGATCATCTACAAAGCCACAGGCAACATCCGGGCAATCCAGATATTGCTCGGTCACTCCAAGATCGAAAACACAGTCCGATACCTAGGCGTCGACATAGAAGACGCTCTTACCCTTGCTGAGAAAACTGAAATCTGACTGGAGTTGGGCGCCAGCTTCGAGCAGGCTGGCGTCCGCTTCTGGGGGTGAAAGCGGTCGTTCGAGAGTATGTAAGGAATAGTTAGGCGTGCTTTCCAATTACGCAAACGGCATTGGACCATCAAAGAAGTGCTTCTCGAACCAATTTTATGCGCGTGCGGGCAATAGGTGCCGAAACGCCCGATCGCAGCAGTACGGATTGTTTCCCGTTACTTCTGACAATTTCGGCAACGCCGCGGTTTGCCACCCACCATGAGCGATGAGTTTGTATTCCATCGACCGCGATAAGTTCTTCCAGGGCATCGGACAAGCGCATCAAGATCAGCGCATTGCCGATATCTGTATGGACGCGAATGTAATGATCCTCTGATGATATGGCATAGAGTTCTGCAGCTTGAAATTTTGGTGGCAGACGCTTCAAAAATTTCTGAACCGAGCTGGCGTCACTACCTTCGTTGGCGGAGGCCGCATGGCTCAAAACGCCGCTAGCCTTCAACGCTGCATATCCAGCAAACACAATAATCGTCGCGACGATGAGGGACATGAAATACTGCTGGATCCAATTGGAAATCGGCCAATTGCTCTCATAGCCAGTATTAAAACCTAGCAGAATGAACGGAGCCGGGACGCTGGCCAATGCGGCTAAAACGATGAGTTGGGCGGAAACCGTGCGTGTTCGCAGACCTCCATTAAAGACCCAAGGTGCCACCAGGGCTGCCGCTGCCAAACCAGCGCCAATGGTCGAGAACCAAAATACGAAACGCAGACCAAACGGCATGCGATCAGAATCGTAGATGGCCAATAGAGTGAATAAAGTTGCCAGCGCAGCGGTGGTGGTCAAGCCGACCAACCCCAATTTCCATGTCAGCCGCATCCTATCCCCGCAATTCGCGCTTCGCGAATGGACTGTAACTGCAGTTGGCGAAAAATTCCACGCGGTTGGCGCATGGGTGTTGGAGCTCCCATACAATGACCCTCAGTTGTCTTACTGCGCAGCTTTGCGCGCCTAGCAAGACAACCCAGGAACAGTTTGGATGATCCATCAGATGAAACGCATGAAAGGCGCCATAGCGATTTTACTGCTCTCGTTCTCCTCGGCCCAGGCCTTAGCGCAAGCGGCAAGGCCGGCTTCACCTGATGCGGCAGAAGTTGATGCGTTCATCCAAGAGGGAATGGAGCAACTCAATGCTCCCGGCGGCGCAGTTGGGTTAGTTGAAGATGGGATGATCACCCATTTGCGCGGCTTCGGCAAAACAGATCAATCCGGCGGGCCTATCACACCACAAACACCATTCCAGATCGCATCAGTCACGAAGTCTTTTACATCATTGGTCGTCTTGCAATTGGAAGGCGAAGGAAAGCTCTCGATTGATGATCCGGTGATCCGGCATATCCCGGATTTCAGCACAGCCGATCGCAATATATCCGATGCTATCACAATCCGTAATCTGATGAATCACCGCAGCGGCCTTTCGACGCTTGATGGCAATCGTTATCAAAGATCTCAGTATCGGGGAGACGACGCGGCCGGGCAGGCTGTGAAACGGCTCGGCTCCGCCCAGTTGGAGGGGCACCCGGGGGCCAGTTACCAATATTCCAATGCAAACTACGCAACGCTGGCGCATTTGATTGAAACGATTGAGCAAGCGCCATTTGAGCAAGTGCTGGAGGACCGGATATTTTCTGTCCTCGGCATGAAGAACAGCTTTGTTCAAATAGCAAGCAAGCCAATCACGGCTGAGGCCAAAGGTCATATCCAATGGTTTGGCATGCCTTTCGAGGATCACTTCATCGCCAGCCGGATGATGATGGCTGCTGGTGGGGTCACGACGAGCGCAGAAGATTTGGCCAAGTATCTTATCGCGGTTTCTGAAAATGACCCGCGGATTGTGCCGATTTCCCTAGCCAACTCTTGGGCAAAAAATCACGAACGTGCATACGAGTTTGGGTGGGAACATGACACCGTACACGGACAAAAGATCATATTCCACGACGGGGCAAACCCGGGTTTCCGTTCCATTCTGATGTACAATCTAGAGACGCGCAAAGGCGGGCTCTTTCTGATGAATATGTCGGGCACGCTCGATGGAAATTTGCACTATGGGACCGTTCGCTACGCACTTGGATTGCCAGGCACGGACATTTCCACCTCGCAGATTTTTGTATATCTATTGTGGGGATCCGCACTCACTCTAGTTCTGCTGGCTGCAGCGTGTACCTTTTCACTCCGCAAATTTCGCAGAGCCGAATCAGAGCCTGCGAATAGGTCTTCGTTAGTGAAGTGGGCCTCTATCCTGTTACCAGCGCTTTGTTTGATCGGTTATGCCTTTACATTGTGGTTTTACGTTCCCCGATCATTCGGTGTCGATTTCTCCGCAGCCAGCCTATTTTTTCCCGATCTGGGTCTATTGATGGCTCTCCAAATTTTCGTTGCCGTTGTGTGGGCAGTCGTGCGGAGCATCCTGTTAGTAAGACGTTATGGTTTAGAATGAACTCCTGAACGAGTGGGTTTCAGCTTCCGTAATTGGACTGTACGCTGAACGGCTGCTTTTCCACTTCAACAGCTCGAATCTGACAGTCTGCTTACGGCCCAAGTTCTAAAACCTCCAGATAAGCGCGGCTAAAGGACTTGCGCCGACAAGGTGATGCTACCCTCCACCAAGTACTCGCGCACTTTCGGGTTTGACAGGCTACCTGACCAATATGCGTTTGCTAGCCTACCTAACTCACCAAAATTAAACTCGTCCTTGACGGCATAGGGATCGCAGGCATGAATATTCACCCCTTCAATTCCACTCACCTCGAAAACCTTAAAGCCTGTTGATTGGGCTTGAGGCCCCCAGGTGTTGATCCAATTCGATATTTGCCCTTCTTCAGTCAGCCATATCCCCCTTTGACGTCTTGGAAGATGCGAGAATCGAGAGCCTCTAACCTGCTCGAAAACTGCTTCTCGAGCCATCTTCAGAGCTTGCGATTTAACTCCCCATAACTGCCAGGCGATCTCTCGATACTTCTTTGCCTTCGCGAGCTTGAATTCGTCAGACTGTTCCAGAAACAGCTGATCCATATCTCCCTGATCTAGTTCTATTCGGGGGTCGCCGCTTGGTGTAATCCTTTGGAAGTCGGCGTTGCATTTATCGAAACCTCGCTCGATCCCACAGCTGAACTCGTTTCTCTCCCAAACACTGGTATCAATAACGTCGCCCACCTGATTTCCTTCGAAATCGATCCGCAAACGCTGAATGTGAAAGAGCCTTGTTTGCACACATATCTCCCTAGCAAGATTTCCTCACACAAGATTCATCAAAGGTCTTCCATGAACTAGATGCCAAGCCGATCGCAAGAGAACGACATGGCAGCAATTCGCTCATGCGCATTCAAACCCGACAGTCCGCTAACGGCCCACCTTGAGCCATCGCTAAGCGTCGTATTCTGGGGGTGAAAGCGGACTTTAAGGTTTGTGGTTAGGAATGGTGGCCAACTTCTGATGACCAACAACTTGTAAATCATGATGGCCATCACCATTTATCACCTATCGAGAGTACGTCTTAATGCGCCTCTTCGACTGAGAGACAATTGCGCTCCCGCATTGGGAGACAAGCGAATTGAGCCTCAACAGACTTCTTTATAACCACCAGATCGCTTTGATGAACGCTGCATCGGAGGGAGTTGCGGGCGCTTTTTGCGGCTCCGTCGATCATCATGAGAAATTGCTACGGAAGGCCCGGCAGCAATTCGGTGTCGCGCAGTATCCTGTCGCGAACACGAAAACCGCCAACTCGCCAATTCACCAGTCCACTGCTGACTAAGGATTCTCAATATGACAGCCACTATCGAGGAGCGGACTGCGCATGGCCGTGGTCAAGGTGTTTTTGCTCTTGATCCGTTTAGAAAAGGCGACGTTCTCTATGTGGGTGTGCTCGATGATAGACCGATCAGCAATCACTCACACGCCTCGCAGATCAGCAAGACCGAGTTCGGTTTCCACAAAGGGCTGAGCTCCAAGTTCAACCATTCGTGCAACCCAAATTGCGGTATCGTAATCAATGATACTGGTGGCCATAATATTGTGGCGATGTGCGATATCGCAGCCGCTGACGAAGCCACATATGATTATGCCATGCGCAATTACCGGATCGAACATTTCGCAGGTCCATGCGTTTGTGGACACGCGAATTGCCGCGGGTCGATAACCGGCTGGCAAGATCTACCTCAGCGCCGCAAGGACGATTACGCGGGATACGTCGCGCCTTATCTGATCGAAATGGATATTGAGGACGCAGCAATCATTCTTCACGCTGAGGCAGCCTCAGCTCTTGAATGTAATGGTCCTGCACCAACGGTGGGTTTGCCGACGGCGCAATAGCATACGACTTCAGACTGAAATGAATTCGTGCCCCTTGCAGCCCGGATACCGTCGAATTTCCACCTAAAGTAGGAAAAATCATCATGACGCCAGACAAATTTCTTCCGCGCTGCCATCCGCACATGTTGGGTGAGCAAGGCAGTGTGGATGTTTACCAATGTGAGGCATTGGCGCAAGACATGACCGAGCTTCGTGAGATGGGCATTATTCTTACGCTGGTTGGAAGCTACACGGTTGGTCCCTACCGATACACCAATCTCGTCGATGCCCTCTCCCAAGTTCGCAGCAACATCCCATGTAACGAAAAGCAGCCCCCGCCGACTAGCGGCGAGGGCTGAAGTTGGAGATCAAGAAGCAACATTGCCCCCGAATCCCTTGGGTCGCATCTTTGCAGGCTTCAACTGCATCTCTTCAAAATGTATTAGGTCGCGACCGCTTTCACGTATCCAACCTTCTTGGCGAACTCCTCAGCTAGGCTGATTGCGAGCCTGTTCTTCCTGGCTCTGCTCGTCGCTCTGCTGGTGTTGAAGGTTGATGGCGCTTTTGTTGCTACCATCGACTTCACTGGTTTCGAACCCATAGCGCTGGCCGATGGTTGGCTCTTGAGCCTCTTGCTGCAAGCCTGACTTGCTGAACGGCAGAGCATCTCCGCCTTCTTCAGGGGTAATTGTACCAGAACCGCTCCCAGCGTCGTAGCTCTTGATTTTACCGAAGTGTGTCATCGATCATTCCTTCAATCGAGTGTGCAGCGCGCCAGGATCGACCCGACTGCGACTAAGAGGCGGAACTGAAGGAAATGGCTTCTCGCGTAGGAAGCCCTAGACCGTCGATTGCGACAGGTAGCTGGTAGGTAGATGGCTATGGCTAGGGGAACTTACAACCCACAATCAATTGATCGCGCTATTCCTATCGCGTCCACACATGGATCGAATCTAGGCGGACGTTCATTTCAGCTCGAACTAAGGAGTGCCGAGCGTTGGCTCCGTGATTTCTTCGCTATTGATCGGACTGTCCAAAGTCACCAATGCAATTAAACAATGCCTTCCGAGTATCTGTCAGAGTAGCATATCGATCGCATTCTTCTAAGGCAGAAAGAGCAATCTCGACCATCTTGTCGAAGTAGGCGGAAACTCTATCGTCTTGATTGCACTCGTCGACAGCCCGACGCCAAAACTCGCCGTTGCCGTTCGAAGCTTCGATGTACAGTTCGTCGAAAAAACAATCTCGTGTACTCGGAATAAAATCCGGATCAGGCTCAACAATAAAGCGGGTTTGTTGCGGAAAAATTGTCTGATCCAAAGCAATCAGATCGTTCCATCTCTCAAGTGGTGCACTACCGGACATGGTCTTGGAGCTAAGGCCTCCGGAGGTATTGCCTGATCGCCGCCAGCGCTGGTCTTTCACTCTGATCAAAACGACGCGTTCTTTGTAGTCCACCTGAAGTTCAATGGATATTGCTCCAACATCTTGCGGCATAAAGGTGGCGCGACGAGTGCTTTGGCTTTCCCAATCGAGGTTCGGAATCGGTGTGTAGTCGGCCCAATCATCTGGATTCGGCGGGGTGTCCTTTGACCCTAAAGCCAATGACGGGCTCGACAATCCCAATGCTAGGATAGCTATAGGTAGGTGCAGTTGAGACATGGGTGATCCTCTAACTTAAACTGGATCGTAACGATTGATATTGAGAACGGCTAGGTCAACTTTCCAAGTCACTCTGAATTTTAAGCCACGCCAACGAAGCTTCGGCAAGTTTTGGGTCGTGAGCAGCCAGTCGGCTTTCATCGGATTGACCGACCGAACTGTCGGCCCGCTGTTAAACCGTGGCAAGAATGCGAAAACTGGCGGCTTCTGGGGTGGAAAGCGGACGGTCGATTGAACGACTTACGACTCAATTCTCGGGGCCTTTTCTTTTTTCTGCTTGAGACTTAGTTTACCCTTCAGCACATTGGGGATTGTGCAGTGGGGGGGGAATGGGTGTCACTCGAAGACTTTTACTTCATCAGCCAGATCGTCGCGGCCTTAGGGATCATTCTATCGCTGATTTTTGTCGGCTTGCAAATTCGCCACAGCACAAAGCAGGCGAAAGCTGACGCAGCCGATACCGCTCATCGAAACTTCACCGACTGGTACGAAAGTATAACTCCGGAACAAGTAGCCCTTAACACGCAAGCTATGCGAGACTTCTCGTCACTCAAAGGCGAAGAACAACAGCTTGTGTACGCTTTCGCGATGCGAATGTTGATCAACTTTCACGAGGTGCATTCCAAATGGTCTGATGGCTCGTTCCCGGATGACCGATGGGAATTTTGGGACGCCTGGATTTCGACGGTTATGTCTCCACTATTCGACCGTGTTTGGGCGGATCGCGGCTACATGTTTTCAGCTGCATTTAAGAGCTACATTGACGCAAAACTGGTCGAAGGCGACGAACCGAAACAGGGGTCGCCTTTGGAGTTAGCCCGCCGCGAGGCCGACGGCGCGAAGCATGCACCCATTCCCAATGCTCCCCCAAACGAAGAGCACTCTTCAAAGGCGGGTGACCAATGACGCTCGAAGACTTTTACTTCATCAGTCAGATTGTGGCGGCGTTGGGCATCATGCTCTCGCTCATATTTGTCGGTTTGCAAGTGCGTCAGAACACGCGTCAGGCCAAAGCAGATGCTGCGCAGGCGGTGCATGACAATTTCGCCAAGTGGTATCTGTCCTTCTCCGAACACCCACATCTTTCGAATATAGGGATCAAAGGCTTGGCGGGTCTCGACAATTTGACGCCGGAAGAGACGATGCACTTCATCACGAGCATCCTCGCCGTCATATCCTACACCCAGAGCGCGTTCTACAAATGGCGCGAGGGGGATCTGGACGATGAGCTTTGGCGCAGTTGGGAGCGATCCTCGCTCTCCTATCTCGACACCAAGGGCGGCAAGGAGACGTGGGCGATCCGCAAATATGCGTTCACGCCTGAATTTGTGGACTATGTAGAGGCCAATCTCCTGAACACGCCTTTGCCCGAAGGCGCGCGGCCATGGGTGGCAAGGCAGAGCGCAGCGGAGCCTCAACAAGCGAAGGACACTGCATGACCCTCGAAGATTTCTACTTCATCAGCCAGATCGCAGCGGCGGTTGGGATCATGCTGTCGCTGATCTTTGTTGGATTGCAGGTCCGCCAAGCCAATGAGCAGGCGCGCAAGGCTGAGGCGGCGAGGCGGGCCGATGCGACGCAGGCAGTGCATGATAACTTTGCCAATATGTATCTGACTTTCGGTTCCAATCTGGAAGTGGCCGATGCGGCGACCAAGGGGCTGAAAGAGCCCGACGCCCTTACCGATGGCGAGAACATGGTGCTGCTGTCGGGCCTGATGGCAGGGATGTCCTACACGCAAAGCGCATACTTCAAATGGCAAGAAGGAGATTTGTCGGATGAGCTGTGGCGTGCGTGGCAGAACTCACAAGTTTCCTACCTCACAACTCCTGGCGGCAAACGCTTTTGGGAAGGACGCAAGAGCAATTTTGATCCTGCATTTGTCGAGTATGTCGAGGCTAACCTGATCGACCAGACCCTGCCAGAGAACTTCGCGCCCTGGCTTGATCACCAGGGTGAGGGTGAACCAGCAAACCCAGAGGCCGAGCAATGACCGACGAAACCGAACTGACGCCGCAGCCGGAAGTAGAAAAGGGCCTCTCCCCACGCCTGCAATCCGCTGCATTACTGGCTGAGATCATAGCCGCACTCGCGATTATCGTTTCGCTGATTTTTGTTGGCCTCCAAATTCGGCAGAACACACAGGCCACTCGCGCGGCGTCGGCGTTTGAGGTCAATCGCATGATGGCTCAAAATACACTTGGCTACTCTCTGGATTCGAATGCCGCGCTGCTGAATCGCAAACTCTTGGACCCAACAACCGCGATTGAGGATTACACTGAAGAAGAACGAGCCCGTGCAGACATGCTGATCCTCGGCACTGTCCAAGCGCACCTTGCGACGTTTCGTCTCTATCAGGAAGGAAGCCTGTTGCAGCGCGATTGGGAAGTGCACGGGAGCTGGGCCGCTCATTACCGACGATTGCCTCTTGTAGAACTCTATTATGACAGCACTATCGCAGCGGGCTTGTACGATGCAGAGTATATCGCAGAACTCGACCGACTTGATGTGCTGATCGGTGAAGATACACCGCGTCTCAGCGACTACGCACCCACCGTCATCACCGGAGATACGGAAGCGGGAGGCGAGAAATGACCCTCGAAGAAATCTACTACATTGGCCAGACCGTCGCGGTGGCTTTAATCTTCCCCACGCTGGTTTTTCTCGCGATCCAGAACCGGCAATCGCAAAAGCAGATGGACCGAGCCAATGAGATCGCGCGTGCGGAGTTCTCGGGCCGCTTTCTCACGACCCATAAAGAACTAACTTTGCGCATGGTCGATGATATCGATCTGGGGCGCGCCTTTCGAGAATTTACGGTCGAGAACAAGCGCATTGAAGATCCCGACACACTCAACCGGCTGCTTGGCTGGTTTGCGTCTTATTACACATTGTGGATGGATGTACATGAGGCCAACAAGCTCGGCCTGGTTGATGATCTCACCCTCAGGGTCGTCAAGGGCAATATGGGTTTGTACCTGACCTTTCCTGTCGTCTGGAAGTTTGTCTTGAACGTGACTTCGCAAAGAGAGCTTGAGGCAGGTCATTATGAGGAGACCATGCCAGCGCTGATTGCTCTGAGAGACGCAGCGCTTGCTCGCCCAACCGACTTTGTGGACCGTTATTCTGCTCAGTCAGACCATAATGCAGTTACCGCTGATAGAGCTGGAGAGGCCGCCCAATGACCCTCGAAGAAATCTACTACATCGGCCAAACCATCGCGGTGGTGGCGATCCTCGGTTCCTTGGGTGCGATCTGGGTGCAACTGCGCAAGGATCATGCTCTGGCGCGGGCCGACGCTCAGCGCGAATTGTTGGCTGACCTCAACACGATCTACAATTACCTTGCGAACAATCCGGATGCGGTCGACGCCATTCGAGCGTGCATTCAGGATTTTGACGGCGCGCCTTATCAAGCTCAAGTAAAGTTCGGCTATTGGGTTCATCGCTGTGTCAACTTGGCCCAGCAGGCGCACCACCTGAGAGAAGATGAGCTGATCGATCAGGAAATCTATGAAAGTGCCCTTAGGGTCGCCGTTGGCTACATCAACACTCCGGGAGGCCGCCAGCATTGGCAGACAATTCGACTTATCTACGATAGCAAGATCCGCGCCGTACTCGATGAGGCGCAAAGTTCCATACAGGACGGTCCGAAAATATGGGATGTCTATCCCTTCTGGGCACCCGACGCCAAAGCGCTTCCTGCCGCTGATGCCGTGAATGACGCGGAACCGGGGAGCGAGAAATGACCCTCGAAGAAATCTACTACATCGGCCAAACCATCGCAGTGGTGGCGATCCTTGGTTCCTTGGGGGCGATATGGGTGCAGCTGCGCAAGGATCACGCGCTCGCTCGCGCCAATGCGCAGCAGGAATTGTTGCAGCACAATGCCAGCCATTTCGATATTCTGATTGAGCAGCCCAGCGTGCTGGCGAGCGCCCAACAATGTATTGTCGATTATGACAACGCGCCCTCTCGCCAGAAAACCGAATTTTGCGCCTATCTGCACAAGCAGGTCGCAGTTGCCGAAGCCGCGGTCTTTCTGGCTCAGGATGAGCTTATCGCTCTGTCCTCGCTTGAGAAACTGCTCGCCTATCCCGCGCTGCTAATCGGAACGCCGGGCGGACAGCAAAACTGGGTCGCTGGACGGATGGCCTACGGGGCCGATATTGTGGCAGCGCTCGAAGACTATATGCGCGATCATCCAAGCGATCTTGATGCGTTGTATGCCGTCGCCCCGTTTCTCATTCCTGACGAACAGGTGGACTCAAAGGCGATTGAAGCTGAGAGCAAGGAGCCTAACGCATGACCGATGTCGAACTCGCGGTTAGTTTCATCGCGCTGCTGTGCGGTTTGATTTTGGCAAATGTGGCGAACAATCTCGCTGATGCGCTACGCTCTCGGCGCGATCTGCCGATCGGGTTTGTACCGTGGGCAATCAATTTCTACATCTGCGTCGCTGTCATCAACATGTTCGCGTCCGTCGCCGGAGTGAGTTTTGACTGGTCGTCTTTCGGAACGGCGCTGATCATCAATCTTTGTCTGATAGCCATGCCATATGTCATGGTCAGCCGCTTGCTATATCCTGAGCACAAGGACCGATGGGGCTCTATCGAAGATTATTACTTGGCCAATCGCCTACTGATTATCAGCATTATGCTGGTGCCACCGGTGTCTTACGCCCTTTCGCTACTCTACTACACGCCAGAGTTGGTGGCGACGGGGCCGATTTTGCTGTTCAACACCTTGCCAATAGTCGCGACGCTCATTGCATTGATCCTTGTGAAAGACGTGAAATGGCATTGGGCAGGCTGGGGTTTTTTGATCATACACCGCATTGCTATGACAATTTGGCTGGCTGTGGCGACGAGCTGAGGGAGAGGCAGAATGACGCTCGAAGCGATCTATTTCATCGGGCAGACTGTGGCTGCTTTTGCCATTGTCGGCTCGCTCATCTTCGTCGGCATCCAGTCGCGGCAAGCGGGCAGAGCAAGCGAGCTGGCAACCTTGCAGGTGATGCAGGAGCGGTTTGACGGGGTTCGCCGATTGCTGGTCGCCGATAAAGAACTTGTCGACCTCTACGACCGCGGAATGCGCGATCCAGCGCAATTGGATGATGCCGAACTCGTGCGTTTCCGCCTCTTGGTATTCATCGCAGTTGAAGGCGCGCAGGCGAGCTTTCTGATCAAGGACAATTCTGCCCATGCACGCGCGCAATTCGAAGCTTTGGACGCACTGTTCGTTCAGGTGGTAGGGACTCCCGGCGGGCGGGCGTGGTGGTCGATGTTTGGCCAAACCATGCACCCGCAGTTTGTTGCCCATATGGACGCAATGTTATTGAATACGCCCATAAGCCGGGTGGTGACCAAGGATGACTGGATCGAGGCGCTTAACTCGCTTGCTTTAAACAAAGAGTCAGCGCGGGCACCTTCGACCCAATGAGGATTGTGCTCAAAGTAATGGCGGCGCTGATCGCGGTTCTGATAGCCTACTTCCTCCTATGGCCCACCCCGCTTGATCCAGTCGCATGGAACGCGCCGGATGACGCAGGATACACTGGCGATTTCGAAGTCAATGACCGTTTGGCTGGGCTTGAGGTCATGCCGCTGGGTGGGGCAATCGGACCCGAAGATATCGTCGCGTGCGAAGAAGATGGAGAGCTTGTGCTCTACGCCTCCTCCCAGCAGGGCACGATCTGGCGGATTGATCCCAAAACGAAAGAGGCAAGCGCGTTCGCTGAAACGGGCGGATTCCCGCTTGGTCTTGCGTTTAGCGCGGAGGGCGCATTGCTCGTCGCTGACGCCTATCGCGGTTTGCTGTCGGTAGCGCGTGATGGACAAGTCCGTTTGTTGACAGACAGCGTTGACGGCTCAGCCATTGTGTTTGCGGACGACGTGATCGAAGCACCCGATGGGAAGATTTACTTCACCGATGCGTCCACGCGGTGGGGAGCCGAAGCGGCAGGGTCTCCCTTGCGCGCGAGCCAGGAAGACATCTTTGAGCAAAGCCGCACGGGCCGCGTTCTAAGCTATAATCCAAGCACGCAGCAAACCGCCGTCCTTGCAACAGGTCTTAGCTTTGCCAACGGGATCGCAATGGCGTCTGATGGAAAAGCTCTCTTGGTGGCCGAGACCGGCACATACAGCGTCCACCGGATCGCTTTGACTAGCCCTCAAAAAGGCAAGCCAATCCCTTTGCTTACCAACCTCCCTGGCTTTCCAGACAACATCAGCATCGGGCCCATTAGAGCCGATGGCACTCAAACCTATTTCCTAGGGCTCGCCGGGCCGCGCGTGCCGGTGCTCGACGACCTGTCGGATAGCCCAACGCTGCGTAAGATTGTCTCGCGCATACCGGAATGGGCAAGGCCTCCGTCGGTACCTTACAGTCTCGTACTCCAGTTTAGTGAAGACGGAACGATCATGCAGACTTGGCAGGACCCTAAAGGCGGGTATCCCAGCACCACTGGCGCAATCGCACCGGGGGATGGGTTTCTCTATATCTCAAGCGTCGATGCCGCTGGCATAGGGCGCGTGCCAACTCGCTGATGGCGCAAATACTGAAAGACGGGGCCGAATGAACTTCCGAGAATTGCAGCGGGCAGCAGGCCCCGGCTTGATCTTCGCAGGCTCCGCCATTGGTGTGTCTCACCTCGTGCAATCAACGCGCGCCGGTGCGATGTATGGGCTGGCGTTGGTGGTTGTGATCATCCTGATCAATCTCTTGAAGTATCCCGCCTTCCGATTTGGCGTCGATTATGCCCACTCCACCGGCAAAACGTTGATCGGCGGCTATCGCGAACTCGCGCCGTGGTTGATCGTGGTTTACGCAGTCATGTCCATCCTCATTGCCCCAATTGGCGGGGCAGCCGTGACGGCGACCACTGCCGCTATCTTGGCTGCAGTCACAGGAACAGATCTGCCTCTGCTCGCTCTCGTGCTATTGGCGTTGGGGGCGACATTGGTTTTGCTGCTGGTGGGGGGGTACGGCTGGCTGGAACGATTAAGCAAGATCCTGGTCGCATTCCTGACGCTGGCTACCATAGCGGCTGCCGGCGTAGCCTTGCCGCAAATCGACTGGAGCAGTGCCGCGAGTTTCGAGTGGACGATTGACCCGCTCGCTATCCTGTTTGTTGTCGCCTTGGCAGGTTTCATGCCCACAGCCATTGGCCAATCGGTCGACATTTCACTCTGGACACTGAAATCCCGTGAGGACGCTACGTCTGGAGAGAAGCTGTCATTGGGGGCCACGCGCAAGGGTTTCCTTGCGGCCTACTGGTTGACCGGCTTCCTTGCGGTCTGCTTTTGCATCATGGGCGCTGGGGTGATGCATTCAGACGGCATCACACCTGAAAGCGGAGCACCAGAACTCGCGGCGCAGATTATCGGTCTCTATGCTGAAACCTTAGGCCCTATTCCAGCATTCTTCGCAGGGATCGCAGCACTATGTGTAATGGCCACTACTATGGCCGCTGCCTTTGACGGAATCGCACGCGGGTTTGGTGCTATCTATCAGGAGTATCGCGGGGATATCGGCGGAACCGCGAGTCGTTCGACCTATGCTTTCTTCCTGATCCTCTTTGTTGTGCTCAGCTTTGCCTTTCTCGCCGTCTTCCTGGAAAGCTTCACCGTTTTTATCGATCTGGTGACCTCAATCTACTTCGTTCTCACGCCGGGTACAGCCTTGCTCAACCATCTCGTGGTGACGCGCTGCGAGATGGCCAATGAGGACAGACCAAGCGCGGCTATGCGTCTGCTGAGTTGGACCGGCATTGTTGTATTGGCCGCGATGTCCATCATGTTCTTCGTTTTGAAAGCAAGTTGACAATGAGTTTCGGCAGGAGGCCAAAATCGTGAAAGCGGAAAATCGTCAAATCACACTTGAAAAGGTGCCGAGCGGGGCTCTGAACGAGACTGACTTTCGGATGCGATCGGGACCAATGCCAGAACCGAGCAATGGCGAGGCTTTGGTTAAAACGCTTTACATGTCGCTCGACGCTGCAAACCGGGCCTGGATGCAGGGTCCCAGTTATCGAGACGCAGTTGTGGGCGGTGATGTAATGCCGACCTTTGCCCTTGGGCGGGTGGTGGAATCGAACGATGCATCTGTGCCGGTTGGAAGTGTGGTTGAGACGGAGGGCTTTTGGTCTGACTATTTCTTAGCGGAGCCAGACAATGTGAAAATCGTGCCCGACGTGGCGCCTCTTAGTCACCGCATTTCCGTTCTCGGGATAGCTGGAAAAACTGCATATTTTGGTCTGCTCAACATCGGCCGACCAAAGGCGAATGAGACCTTAGTTGTTTCCGCCGCTGCAGGATCCGTTGGCAATCTCGTCGGGCAAATCGGCAAGCTTAAAGGATGTCGGGTTGTCGGGATCGCTGGTGGGCCCGAGAAATGCGCCTGGCTGGTCGAGGAGCTCGGCTTTGATGCTGCGATTGATTACAAATCAGGAAATCTGTTCAAGGACTTGAAGGCCGCATGTCCAAACGGGATAGATATTTACTTCGATAATGTCGGTGGCCAGACGCTTGAAACAGTTCTTTTTCAGATGAATCTGTACGGTCGCATTGTATGCTGCGGAGCCATTTCTCAGTACGATACCGACAGCGCAACTGGCCCTCGAAATTTGCCGGGTCTGCTTGTCGTCAAGCGCTTACGGATGGAAGGCTTTATTGCCTTGGACTTCCCGGAGCAGGAGGCGGAAGCCGAAATAGAGCTAAGGGCTTGGGTTGAAGCAGGAAAGCTAAGAGTCGTTGAGGACATCGTCAACGGACTGGAAAACGCACCAAAGGCGCTCATTGGGCTACTTAATGGCGAGAATCGCGGAAAGCGTATGGTCCGGGTTGCCGGTGACTAGGCCAAACCATGCGCACAGATGGCTCACATGTGGCGCAATCGCTAGAATTCTAGTCAGCTTTTGAGGACGATTGCTAACCTATTCTTGCTCCATGTGTGATTGGAAGAAGTCTATCAAAACCGAATTCAATTGCGGCGAGTTTTCGTAGTTCAGGCCGTGAGTGCCATCTTCAATCAAAGTCGTTTCAGCTCTCGGCACAAACCCTTCCAATTTGCCAAGGCTGCTTGGCAGCACTGTAAGGTCAGCACTGCCAAACACGGCGGCTAGAGGAATGTCTGTGGACCCGAGCTTTTGGTAAACATCCTTTCGATCTTGGAAGTCCATGTTTCGATAGGTCGACAAGATTGCCTCAAGATAACCTTCATACTGCAACTGTTCCGCCATATCGCCTTGCAGTCGATTTTCCGGGTTTGCCACTGAGGTTTCAAACTGCGATTGGCCCAAAATCACTCGCTTCCCGAACACCCGCATAATCCAATCACCAACAACAGGCGATTTGATCAATTGGCGTGATAGGCTGTCCCGCTCGGCCGTCACATCAAGGCCAGCAGGAACAAGCAGGAACAATGCTTGAACCCTCTCAGGGTGATTTGCTGCAAAGTCAGATGCTATCAAACCGCCCATTGACTGTCCCACGAGACCCACAGGCTCTTGCAAGCCCAAACCGTCCATCACATCGAGCATTTCGCGCTGGTAGAAACCGTCATCATACGTATCCTCAGGGCGGTCGGACCAACCTCTGCCTAGATGATCAAAGGTCAGCACCCGGAAACCTGCCCCTGCCAAAGCCTGCGCGTTTTGCTCGAAGACAAAGCTCGGTATTGCAAGTCCGTGAGCCATAACGACGATGGGATTGCCTTCATCGCCATGCCACTGGTAGTGGATTGTGCCTTGCGAAGTGTCCAAAAAAGCACCGGGCGCATTCGCGCGGGCTTCATCGTCCATGGGCAGCGCATTCCATCCCGCTGCGATGTAGGCGATAACGGCGGCGGCCAATAAGGCGCCCAAAACAAGCAACGACAATTTCTTGAACATAGATAACAACCCCACATCCCTTTGACTCAGGTATTACCAGATCGATGAAGCGAATTGTCAATGGCAAGGGCAAAGCACACCAAGGCATCGCCACCAAATTGAACACAGTTTGGGCATACTGGGTCCATCTCGAAAACCTTGGATCCCATTAGCCAACCTTTTGTCTGACTTTAGGTCGAGAGCCGACTGTCTGGTTTTCCGATCTTAGCCAGCAGAGAGCCTTATGTCCCAAATTATGAACGCCAAGCGAGTTGAGCGGATCTCGCTTCGTGAGGGTCTCAATGTGCCGCAGAAGCAACCTATAGGTCACATCATAGCAGACTAGCCCTCAAACCTGCGGGCTTGCTCCGGCCAAGCTATCGGCAGCTGTTTCGCTAGCAAAAATTCTGCTGTGAGTAATGATGGCTGCCTGCCTCCCGCAATCGCTTCGACGAGATGAGGAGCTAGGCAGGAGATGCCGACCAGTTTGGCGAGCCTAGTTCGGCACCGCCCTTGCTGCTTGGCAAGCGCATTCATTGAAAGCGATGGATTGGCGAGCACGAGGTCTCTTGCTTCAAATGCCTCCAGAATCAGGGCGATCAGTTTGGCATCGTACTTAGGCTCTACCTCAATCTCGCGCGCTTCGTTCGGCACTACAAGCTTAAGTTGGTGACCAGAGCGTTTGGGAATTGCAGCTATGGTTAGGTCCAGCTCCTTTGCTGGAAGGTCCCTTATGCAGGCACCCAGCACTTCGCCCAAGCCAGCACGATCAAGGGTGAGTCTGATCTCGCCCTCGTCCAACTTTACAGTGTTAAGCAAGTTGCGCAGCAACCGGACTTTGTCCGCGGCCTTATCGCTGCGCAGTTGAGAGGCCGTCAATTTGGCTTGGTTCCGGAGCTCTCTAAACACGCCTGCATCACTAATCGGGCGGCCCAAACAATCGAGTAAGAATCCATCATGACTGAGCTTTGCGGCTAGCTCACCGCAGATCAATTGCTCAAGATCATTTGCTGGAACGCGGCATGCTCGTCTGTCACCAGACTTATCAGGCCGGGTTACGTAATAGCGATAGCGTTTCGCCTTTTGCCAGAATGGCTAGGCGTCATCGGCCTTCCATATTGGTCTTCGAGGAGGCCGGTGAGCAAACTTGGCTGGCCAGCAATGCGTCGCTTTGAAGCACCGGCTGTGTGCTTTGTCCTAGTTGCTTGAACCTTATTCCAAAGCTCTTCGCCGACGATCGCACTATGCTCGCCCTTAAAGCTTTCTCCTTTGTGCACAATCATCCCGCGATAGATCGGGTTTGAAAGCAGATGGTAAAGCGTGCCGCGAGCGTAGCAGATGCCGCCGCGATGCGGCCCGCTCGCACGATGTTGAACCTTGGTTCGATACCCCTCGCGCGCTAGTTCTTCGATCAAAGCCGGCACTGTGCCCAGCTTAACGTAGCGCTCCATGATATGGCGCACCTGCTCCGCTTCTCGGGGCACCTCTACAAGCTTGCGGTTTTCAACTTTGTAGCCGAGGGGCACTGGCCCGCCCATCCAGATACCCTTCTTCTTGGATGCTGCGATCTTATCGCGGATCCGTTCGCCGGTGACCTCACGTTCGAACTGCGCAAAGCTAAGCAGCATGTTGAGCGTGAGGCGCCCCATGCTTGTGGTGGTGTTAAAGGCCTGCGTGATGCTTACAAAGCTAGCGCCCACCCGATCAAGTACATCAACGATGCGCGAAAAATCTGCCAAGCTGCGGGTTAGCCGGTCGATCTTGTAAAGCAGTATGACATCAATGAGCCCGGCTTCCACGTCTGCAAGTAACCGCTTAAGTCCTGGCCTATCCATATTACCGCCAGAATAGCCGCCGTCATCATAGCGCTGATCGGTGAGCGTCCAGCCTTCGTGACGCTGGCTAAGTGCGTAGGAGGCGCAGGCCTCGAATTGCGCATCCAAGCTGTTGAACTCTTGTGCCAAACCATCTTCAGTCGACTTGCGGGTGTAGATGGCGCAGCGTTTCGGTTTCTCAACCATCTTTGGTCAATCCGAAGAAGCGCGGACCCGACCACTGCGTGCCAGTTATATGGCGGGCAATCTCACTAAGCGAGTTCCAAGTCCGCTCGTCATAACGCAGTCCCTCATCCATAACCTCAACAAGGATGGTCTTACCGCCCCACTCACGAATGAGCCGCGTGCCTGACGATAGCCGCGGCCTGGAGAGTTGCGGCGATGATCCGCCTTTAAAATCTTGGGCGCGCCGCTCTAGCTCGCGCCGAGTTGCTGCCTTTAGCGGTCCGTACTTTCGCTCTTGCATTCGATGCGCGGTAAGTTGCCGCAGAATATGCGCGGGAACTGACGGCGCGGCTTGTCTGGTGAGCCGCTGCCAAAGCGCTCGCAGTTCGGCTGTAGATAGGCTGGCAAGTTCATCGAGCTGAGGCAGTGCATTTGTCACAGCCCCACGTTTGCTCGGTGCGGCGCACTAGTCGAGTTGTTTGTGCAAGCGGCGCAATCATGGACGGTGCTGCACTCATACGCACATCGCGAAAGCGTTCTTGATCTATTTTGTCATTTCAGCCTTACGGGCGATTCTCAGGCGTGCTCAAACTTCATCTCCGACACTAAATGGAGACCCAGAATGGCGCCGCGCTTGAGAATTAGCTCTTATCTTTCATATCATTATCTTGGAAAGATCTATGGAGAAATCAATTCTGGTTTCAGCATTGCAGAGGCATATGCGTTCCTATTAATAGGTCTGGCCCTTTTTGAAGGAGGCCAGTCATGAACAATCTTCGAATTGAATATGTCAGCCCTGATGCGCTTCAGGCCGACCCGTGCAACGCCCGCAAACACTCTCAAAAACAAATTGAAAAGATCGCCGCTTCGATTCGGTCATTCGGCTTCAACACACCGGTCCTGATCGATCACGGATCCACGATCATTGCTGGTCACGGTAGGCTCGAAGCGGCCAAGTTGCTCAGGCTAGCAAAGGTTCCGATTGTCCGGCTTGAGCATCTCAGCAAAGCGCAGAAGCGAGCTTTCATGTTGGCTGATAACCGCATCGCACAGCTCAGCACTTGGGACGAGAACGCGCTCGCTGTCGAGCTAGAGGAGCTAACCCTGTGCGATGATCCTTTCGAGATCACCGACACTGGCTTTGAATTGCCTAAGATCGATGCCCTGATCGAAGAGCTGCACAAGCCGAAACGTGAAGACAATGACGATGATGATCCGGTCGATGAAGCGCGTGTACAGGCGCTAGCGCGCCCAGGCGATCTCTGGCTGCTTGGCCGGCACCGCCTGTTTGTGGGCAATGCTCTGGAACAAGAGAGCTATCAGGTCCTCCTAGATGGGCGAAAGGCGCGCATGGTGTTTTGTGATCCCCCCTTCAACGTACCTGTTCAAGGCTATGTATCAGGCAAGGGCAAGGTCCAGCACGGTGAATTTGTCATGGGGTCCGGCGAGATGACCTCGGACGAGTTTGAAGCCTTTCTGCAAGGCTCAATCGAGTGTCTTATCAAGAACAGCACAGATGGTTCTATGCACTTTATCTGCATGGATTGGCGGGGACTTCAATCACTCCTTACTGCAGGCGAGCATTACTCAAGCCTCAAGAACATTTGTTGCTGGGTCAAAAGCGCCGGCGGCATGGGCAGCCTCTATCGCTCGCAGCATGAGCTAGTCGCTGTATTCAAATCCGGCAAAGCGCGTCACATCAACAATGTTGTGCTTGGCAAGCACGGGCGCTCGCGGACGAATGTCTGGCAAATGCCCGGGATGAACACCTTCCACAAAGGACGCGGGGATGCGCTTGCAATGCATCCTACAGTCAAGCCCGTTGCGCTGGTCGCCGATGCGATACTCGATTGTTCGCACCGCGGCGATCTGGTGCTCGACATATTCGCAGGCTCGGGAACCACTATCATCGCTGCTGAGCGAACTGGCCGCGAAGCTGCCGTGATGGAGCTTGATCCCCACTATGCTGATGTGATCCTGCGCCGCTTTTGCGATGCCACAGGAATTGAGCCGGTGAATGCCGCCACAGGCAAAACTGTTCGGCGACTCGGCGCAAAGGAGAAGGCGGCATGAGCAAGGATTATGATGTTGGTTATGGCAAGCCGCCAAAGGCGCATCAATTCAAGCCCGGCAATCAGGCTGCCCGCAAGAACAAGGGTAAACGCAAGGCGAGGGGCATGACTGTGCAAGAGGCACTCGAAAAGGCGCTCAAGACCAAACGTAAGATCCGCAAAGGAGACAAAGAGCTGTCAATGACGGTCGCTGAGATTTTTGGCGAGAGAATCATACAAATGGTGATGACCGGCAATTCGCGCGATTTGACCAAGGTCATGGAGATAATTCAAAAGCATGCGTCAGGCACGCTGGCACAAGAAACAGAAGAGCTCACCATTACCTATGAGCGCGCAGCAAGCTCCAATGTCGAATTGCCTTCAGCTGATCTGTGGGAGAAAGGCACTTGAGCATAGCCCTTCCAGAATGGGCCGTTTGGCTCGATGTCCCGTGCAATAAGGCAAAGGAAAAGGTTCGCCACCGCGTCCTTTATGGCGGACGCGGCGGCGGCAAGTCCTGGGCGATCGCACAAAAGATCGTCGAGCGAGCCGCCCGCAGTCCCATTCGCATCCTGTGTGCGCGTGAATTCCAGAACTCGATCCGCGATTCGTCCAAGAAGCTGATCGAGGACTGGATCGCGCGAATGGGACTGCGCTCATGCTTTACGGTTACCGATACCGCTATAAAGGGGCGCAATGGCTCGCTCATCACGTTCGTAGGTCTTAACGGCAGAGAAGCCGCGATCAAATCGTTGGAAGGCTATGATCTTGCCTGGGTTGAGGAAGCGGCAACACTATCTCAGGCCTCTCTTGATGCGCTTGTCCCAACCATTCGTAAGGAAGACAGCGAGATCTGGTGGAGCTTTAATCCGCGCTATCCTCACGATCCCATAGACGCGTACTTCCGTGCTGGCATACCGCCGCCAGGGACGGTCCTTCTCGAAGTGCATTGGCGCGACAATCCCTGGTTCCCGGCGGTTCTGAAGCGCGACATGGAATATGACCGCCTGCGCGATCCTGAAAAGCACGCTCACATCTGGGAGGGGCGTTACCTGCAGCGCAGTGAGGCTCAGGTGTTCCAGAACTGGCAAGTGATCCCATTTGAAACGCCTGATGATGCAGCATTCAGATTTGGTGCCGATTGGGGCTTTAGCAAAGACCCAACCGTTCTCATTCGCAGCTTCATTGGTAGCTGGGGGGAAGGCAAGGCGAGCGACGAGCGGCGAGCAGTCGCAGATCCTAAGGGCAAGGTGCTGTTTGTTGACTGCGAGGCCTATGCGATTGGCTGTCCGATCGATCAGACCCCTGCCTTGTTTGCAGGAAGCGATACTAAGCGGCCGCCGCGGTGGATCAACACGCATGCTTCTCCTGGTATCGAGCGCTCACTCCAATCGAAGATTGTCGCCGATAGCGCGCGGCCGGAGACAATCGACTATATGAAACGCGCAGGGTTTCGGATTGAGCCTGCGACTAAGGGCGCAGGTTCAGTGCAGGACGGAATAGAGTTTCTCAAAAGCTATGACATCGCGGTTCATCCGCGCTGCCAGCACCTTATCGATGAGCTTGTTCATTATTCTTGGGCAACAGACCGCCAGACAGGCGAAATTCTCAACGTGCTCGCTGACAAACACAACCATGTGATCGATGCGCTGCGTTATGCGGTAGAGGGCGCGCATCGTTCGCGAAGTTCGAAGTTCACTTTTGCATCTTCTGGCCGCCGCGTGATGTCGAGCCGAGAAGTCGAAGGTTATGTGTTGATGGGAAGCAGCGGTGATGCTTTGTTCGGAAGGCTATGAGATTTGCCTGCACCGGCTTTGACTGGGATCGCGCCTCATTCAACCACAGCAGACACGATCACAGCTGATCGACAAGCGCTTCTTGCTCTTCTTTAATTTCTGCTGATGTGGCCCGTGCGTGCTCATCAAATGCTGCGCGCGCCATATATTGAAGGGTCACGTCAACCCGGCGGTCACCGGTCCCCCCGCATTCACTCTTGCGACTACGATACTCACCCAGCGCATAGCTATAGAGGGTGCGTGCAAGCCGGTTTCCATAACCGGGGTTTGGTGGGGGACCTTCGCGCAAAAGTGCAAAGGTCAAAAGGACCGCAACATCATCGTTTGCAAAAATATGGGTGATTGCCTGTCTCTCACCGCTTTCTCGCGAACGACTGTAGGCGCGTAAGACATCGCCGCGCTGCAACGGTGCTTCGTAAATAACCTGCGGATACTTAGCCACAAGTCCCGCCGAAAGGTTCTTGTAGATCTGCTCGGTATCTTCGCCGCACTGATTGGTTGAGGCCAGCCAAACCTGCGCGAGCTGGGCATCTGAAAAACGCAGATCCAACTTAAACGGCAAAGATCCGATCTGAATGTCTTCGGCTTCATAGGTGATCCGTACCCGCTTAGGTCGCTCCGGCTTGCGCACGTTTACAACCTTCGCCCGTTTTACCCCCTCAATCGCTTTTACATAAGGAAGTAAACTCTCCGGGTTCATACCTTCTGCAAGCCCTCGCCAAAGCTCCACACCATGAGTAGGTCTGGCTTCGACAGTCTGACAATATGCTGGAACCGAGCCTGCGGTGATCAGACTGACAGCAATCGCGCTAGTGATAGGATGGTGCTTCAACATATTATAGTTGATAAACATGAGTGCAGCACATGGCCAATGGTTTTTGGCTATGGATATGCGGAAACTTGTCGGCGAGAATTGTGCCCGGATCCGCAAGGAACGCGGATTGACGCAAGAAGAGCTCGCCGAGCGCTCTGGTTTCTCCCAGCAATATATCAGCGACCTAGAACGTGGGAGACGCAACCCCACTATCGTGTCGATCTATGAGATATCGCAAGCCTTAGGGGCAAGCCATTTAGACTTGGTTATGCCATAGGCCGAAAACAGGCAGGCTGATTGCCCACAGCACTATCTCTTGTTTGCAGCGCGCGCTGCGCCCCTAAGCCACGAACAGCTCTGGAATGTAGGCCGACCTTGGATCGAGCCGCGCGCCGTCCATTGCTGATGGAGCGCCGAATAC
>CANKYK010000002.1:0-127500 GCA_947488155.1 uncultured Erythrobacter sp.
AAAGAGTGCGACGAACTGCAACAGTCTATCGCAAGTATTTGGATTGATTGACTAACAAGTCTATAATGTACCGCAATCTCTTCACGCCGGATGAGGATGACGATCAGTAGGTAAACCTTCAGGTTACGGTCAAGCATCAGTCTTCCTAGGCCAAAAAAGTGCCACAAGATCGATGCCATGGTCCGAATAGCAGACCTGGGACTAAGTCGAACCGCCATTCCCGAAGCCGGATTGTAGCTTCACGTGCCGGCGATCACGAATTCCCGATCGGCCCAAACGGGAATTCCAGCCCCCTAACCGCATAAACGAGCGCGAATAGTCTTGGTACCTACCATACTGGAAACACAAATCCCGACTGTTTCCCGATAATACGGGAAATACCGAGCGAGACGGGTTCACTCAGGACTGCACCGCGCACCAAACAGTCCTAGTCTTCAGACTGCAGTTATCTGAGTACGCATCTTCTGCCTGCAAAGGCGGGCTTCTGCGGTGCTATGGTGACAAAAGTGTCCGGCTTGCAGCCGGAGACTTAGGCGATGCCTGTGATTAGTTCTTCGAGGGCTGGCTTATTTTCTCCACTGGCGCAGAACCCGACTGCAAATCCATGTTTTCGTGGGTGGACTTGTGCGCTGATCGATGGCTTGGTTGTGGAGTGGATAGGCACACCAAACAGTTGATTGTCGGCATTTGCACTCAGATCGGCACCGAGATGGAAGACAACAGCTTCCTAGCGCTTAAAGTTTCTTCCGAACCCTCAGGCGAGCTGAATGCGGTCTTGGATCACTAGAAACAGCGACGGAGTTTCCATACTATCTGAGCTGCTCGAGTTTGAATGAATGACCATTTTGTGCCCCATTTGCGGCAAGTCATTTCCTCCAGAATTAGAGCAAGAGGGCGAAGTCGTGAAAAGCCGTGGGACTGCTAGACGCTCCAATTACTTTCGGCGCTGCCTTAAGAGCAAGAGGATGCGGATATTAATCGCGTCCTTCGAGCAGCCGGTATTTGGGTGTGTTTACTGGCCCACTGGCGCCAGCATTTAGCCAGGGAACTGTGCATCATCGTCATCGCTCAGCGATGGACTCTCCTCCCCGGTTTGATCCGGGATCGTGATTTTCTGGCCGCTTGGTCACTGAATGATCGACCGCTGAGGTGACGACGCCGGACCTGCAGTAGGTGCGGTGTTTTGATCGCGACTTGGCAGGGCCTTACGCGATACACTCGTCCGCGCTTTGCTACCCGAGAGGCATCCGGCCTTAGTGCTTGCTGTCAGTGTACCGTTCTTGGAAATCAGCCGCAACTCGCATACCGGCTTGCGGTTTTGCGCCTCCTGAACATACGAATAGGCTCTGCAATCGCTATCCGCGTCACAAACCTTGCGACATGTCACGGCATCTTGCTCCGATTGCTCATTGTGATCTTTTTGAGGATGTTTCCTGACCGGACGAGATTGCTCTGTTCGCCTGGCGTGAGTTGAATTTCAACGAGGCCGGACGGGCCACCAGCTGTTGAACCGCCACCACGCGTCGCTCAGTGCCTTGGTATCAGCCGCGTAGAATGCGGCGATCTGTTTGGACGTGCTGGCGGTGTTGAAAGTAAGAAGCCAGCTAGCCTAGCGCTTGCTCTTGCCGCGCGCCGGAAAGCTGCTAGCTTTCGCTGCAATGCAACAAGGGGAATATGCTTGAAACTGCCGGTCATTGCTTTCGCTTCATCATTGCTCCTCAGCTCCACGGCGCTTGTGGCGGAGACGGTCATTGTTACGTCCGACAGTATGATCGATGTGGAAAGTGGGCGGCTGCTCAATGGCCCGGTGATCACAATCACTGACGGCGTAATCACCGATATTTCCTTCGATGAAGCGGCCGATGCAGAGGCTGATGAAGTTATTGATCTCGGCGAAATGACGATCATGCCAGGCTTGATTGATATGCACGTTCACCTGACCAGCGATTCCGATACCCATGGCTATCGCAGGCTCGCAATTTCTGATGAGCGCGCAACGATCACCGGCGTGGTGAACGCCAAGACCACGCTGATGGCTGGGTTTACAACGGTGCGCAATGTTGGCGCGGGCAGTTTTGGCGATGTCGCATTGCGCGATGCGATCGCAGAAGGCGACGTGCCTGGACCGCGCATGTTCGTCTCTGGTCCGCCGATCGGGATTACTGGCGGGCATTGCTCGGACAACAATCTCCTGCCCCCGGAATATGAAGCAATTGGCGAAGGCGTGGCTGACAGCCCGTGGGCCGCCCGTTCCAAAGTGCGCAAAAACCGAAAGTTTGGCGCCGATTTGATCAAGACCTGCTCGACCGGCGGTGTTCTGTCCAAGGGGACAAAGGTTGGTGCGCCGCAGTACACTCTGGAAGAGCTGACCGCGCTTACCCAAGAAGCGCACAGCCACGGGATGAAGGTCGCCAGCCATGCGCACGGAAGTGAAGGCATCATCAATGCTCTGAAGGCGGGCGTCGATACGATTGAGCATGCAAGCTTCATTGATGACGAAGGCATCAGGCTGGCGAGAGAGAACGGCGCATTCCTGTCGATGGACATTTACGTCACTGAGTTCATCTTGGGTGAGGGAGAGGCAGCGGGAATTTTGCCCGAAAGCCTGGAAAAAGAGCGGATGACTGGCCAGACGCAGCGCGAGAATTTCCGCCGGGCGCATGAAGCCGGCGTGAAAATGGTGCTGGGTACTGATGCCGGGGTCTACCCCCATGGTGATAACGCGAAGCAGCTCTCGCGCATGGTGCGTTTTGGCATGACTTCTGCGGAAGCCCTCCGGGCAGCGACCTATAATGCCGCTGAAGCTTTGGGCCAAAAGGGAAATGTCGGCGTGATCAAGGTCGGCGCTTCGGGGGATATCATCGCGGTTCGCGGTAATCCTTTGGAGGACATCTCACTGCTCGAAAATGTGACCTTCGTTATGAAGCAGGGCGAAGTTTACAAGTCGGAGTAAGCAACTGGCACAGTGCTTTTCCGCGCCTGTAACGTCGGATTAGGCACATCGCCGCACGTCCAAAAGGCCCTCTACGCGCCTGGACGGTTGTGATGCGTGCATTTTTGCAACAAAATTGCCTTTGAAGCGTCTTTCGAACGCCAATCGCTCCATATCATCTTGACACTATATTGCATTGCAGCAAGTTTTCCCACGGGAAGAGAAAACAACAAACAGGGAATTTTATGCGCAGCTTTAAACTTTCAGGTCACGCACTGCTCCTCGCCGCGACCAGCATGGTGCCATTTGCCGCTCATGCGCAGTCTGGGCCGGATGAAGAGACGGTCGAAGAAGAGAATACAATTGTTGTTACCGGTTCGCGCATTGCGACCGACTCGACGACTGCTTTGCCAAGCCCTGTTCAGGTGCTCACAGCGGAAGAATTTCGGAATGCTGGTGAGATCGACATCTCTCAAACACTCCGTGAAATTCCTGCATTGCAGGGTTCGGACCCATCAACGCTTGATACGGCTCAAGGCCTCGCTTTGTCTGGTGCCAGCACGCTGAACTTACGCCAGCTCGGAGCTAACCGTACGTTGGTGTTGCAGGATGGTCGCCGACACGTTCCTGGTCTTGCAGGTACAGCAACGGTAGATGTCGGTTCAATCCCATCGGCGCTCATTTCGAGCGTCGAAGTTCTGACAGGTGGCGCGTCTGCGGTTTATGGTGCGGATGCTGTTTCAGGCGTCGTCAATTACATCACTCGCTCGGGCCGAGATTTTGATGGTCTCGAATACCGTCTTCAGGGCGGCGTAAGCGATGAAGGTGACTCAGAGGAGTTTTTCGGTTCGGTCGCTGGCGGCGGTACTTTCGGTGATGAGCGAGGTAGCGTTGTTTTCGCCGTTGAGTACTCGCAATCCGAAGGTATTTTGAACGGTGATCGGCCGGGTTTTGCTGCTGCCGGCTTTTCCTCATTGAACAACAGTAATGCGTTCTTGAATGGTATCTTGGGGCTTGATCCTGACGCGGAGCAAGCCTTCGTGCCAAATCGCACACTCCCAGTATCTAGCGCAGGTTCGACCATCGCTGTTGACCCAACGCCGTTCGCGTTCCCGTTTGGTGCGCTGGGTTCCTTTGTTACTAACTTTAACCCAGCAACGGATACAGTGCCGAACATTCCTGGTACGACCATTCCAGTGTTGCAGGTTATCGATCCCGTCACGGGTGCAGTTCGAGCGTTTAATCCGGGCATTTCAACCGGTGCATTTAACGCCATCGGCGGCGACGGTATTCCTATCGGCCAAACCGCACCCGGTCTCAGCCTGATCCCTGACCTGACCCGTGTGGTCGCGGCGGCTGGCGTTGACTATGAAATTACCAGCGGGATTACATTCTTCGCGGACGCTAAGTTTGCATATACTGAAACCAGCAATATCGCGGGAATCCCATTCTCCGATGATATTCCGATCGCTCTGGACAACCCTTTCCTTCCGCAGGCTATTCAGGATCAAATCCCGATCCTTGATGCTTTGGATCCAGCCTCGACCCCAAGTATCTTTGTCGCGCGCGACAATCTGGGTTCGGAAATTGGCGCTGGCACGACCGTGGAGCGTTCAACGATCCGTGCGACCGGTGGTTTCAAAGGCGAGATTCCTGGAACGAATGTCGACTTTGAAGTTTCGTATTCCTGGGGTCGTACTGACATAAACAGTATTGCTCGCGCCTCTCGTCTGAATGACCGTTACTTCACCGCCATTGATGCAGTGGCACTGACGGCAGCGGACCTTGATGGAACCAATCCAAATGCTGCTTTTGCGGCCGGCGGACCTGGCACCCTCAATGCAATTCGCGGTGGGCAGGATCTTGTTATTGATGCAGGCTCCGCCCAAGTTGGCGATATCGTGTGCCGGTCAGAGTTAACCGGTCTGCCATCACCCGCTGCTCTTTTCGTTGGTGGACCGCCGCTATTTGCAGCTGGGACACAACTCGTCGGAGCTGATGGCAATCCAACCGACGTTGGCAGCTTGACCCGGCCAGTTACGTTCGCAATCGGTGATGGGCAGTGCGCGCCTGTAAATATTCTTGGCTCGCAAGCTATTCAGGGTGCAGGCGCTGCTTTCGCCTTTGCTGACCTAGAAAACGACACCACAATTGAGCAGCAGCAGTTCCTAGCTGTCATTTCTGGCGACACTGGCAATTTCTTTGAGCTTCCTGGCGGGCCAGTCGGCTTTGCCGCTGGTTTCGAGTGGCGCAGAGACACGTCACAATTCATTCCAGACAGCTTCCGTTCAATTGAAGGCAACGTAGTTGGTAATGCTAGCACGGTCGTGAACGTCTCTCCGACTGACGGCCAAGGCATCAGCGTTTACGAAGGTTTTGGTGAAATTAAGTTGCCATTGCTGGCGGATCTTCCGTTTGCAGACTACTTGGAGGTGACCGCCTCGGGCCGCATCTCTGATTACAACACGATCGGAAGCACAGAAACCTATTCGTTCGGTGCCACGTACCGCCCGGTTGACTGGTTTACTCTGCGTGGCACCTTGTCTCGAGCTATTCGTGCTCCAAACATTGGTGAGCTGTTCAATCCACAATTGGCTGCATTCATTGGCGTGGACGCTGACCCTTGTGACGATGGCAACATCAACAATGGCAGTGCCAATCGCCCGACAAATTGTGCAGAATTCGTTGCGCCAGGGTTTGATTCATCAAACTTTTTGACCGCGTTTGTTACTGGCACGACTGGCGGCAATCCGGACTTGATAGAAGAAACCTCCGATAGTTTGACAATTGGCGGAATCTTCGAACCTGGTAACAGCATTTTCGGTGGAGCCTTGGACGGTTTGGTTGTTCTTGCAGACTATTATGACATCGAAATTACCGATGCTGTGGGTAGTCTGACCGGTGCGGCTATTGCGTCGGCCTGCGTTGACTTACCTTCGACTGACAACCAGTTCTGTGATGCAATTCAACGTGATGCGAACAATGGTGGCGCGATTTCCGGCTTTACTTCCGGGAATATCAACCTGTCGGTACTTCGTGCACGAGGCGTTGACTTCGAAGCGCGCTATACTTTCGATGCTCCGTTTGGAAATGGCAATTGGGGCGAGTTCCAGCTGTCTGCAGCAGGCACGCACTTCATTGAGCGTTTCACGGAAAGCGATCCGGTAATTGCGCAAACAATCGCTTCCGAACCTGACCCACTCCAACAGCAATTGCTGATTGCTGACCAAGCTACAGTCAGTGATCTACTCGGGGTGGTTGGCAATCCGGATTGGATCGTCAATTTTGGTGTGAACTGGCAGTTTGAAGGTTGGAACATCGGTTGGAGAGGTCGTTTTGAAGATTCTGCACTGCAGTTCTCCAACGCGGCAGCGACCGATGTTGAGATCGTTGGTGACGCTGTAGTCGTTTCACCGAACGTGGGGCTGGCTGATCCTTCTCAGCTCACCACCGGCAGCTCCCTCGAGCATGATATCAGCGTAAGCTATGATCTTCGTGATGATATCCAGCTGTTTGGCGGAGTGAACAACCTTACGGATGAAGAACCGTTCCTTGGCAGCTTGGCCCGCCCGGTTAGCCCACGCGGCCGTTTCTTCTTCTTCGGCGTATCCGGATCGTTCTGATCTAACCATTGGCATGCGGACAAATTGAGCCGCAAACAGTGACACCAAGGGGCGGGGCAGTTACCACACTGCTCCGCCCTTTGTGTTTTGGGCTATTATGACAAACGATGAGGTGGTTGATGCTGCGTAGGGTGGTTTTGAGCGTAGCGGCATGTGCGTCGCTAACGGCGTGTGATGCGATTGGCACCGCTTTCGGTTCGGGCACCTGCGCTGTGCCAGAGCTAGCCGCGGCCAGCGCCAATCTTGGCAATGTGGAGGACCACTCCCTAGCGGACCTCGCGCGTATGCTGGAGGCGGGTGAGACCTCAAGCGAGGCTATTGTTACAGCCTATCTTGCGCGGATCGAGAAGCTCGACGATGCCGATGACGGGCCTCAGCTGAACGCCGTCCTCTCGCTGATGCCTGACGCACTGGAGCTTGCGCAGGCCAGCGATGCAGAGCGCTGCGATGGCGATGAGTTGGGCAGCGTCCACGGCATCCCTCTGCTGGTGAAGGACAACATCGAGGTCGCTGGCCCAGTCCCCACCACCGCCGGGTCCACCGCGCTCAGCGACAATGTGACAGACCGCGATGCCCCGCTCATCCGTAAACTCAAGGATGCGGGCGCGATCATCCTGGGCAAGACGAACCTCTCACAATGGGCGAACTTCCGCTCCACCAATTCCACCAGCGGCTGGACCTCGGTCGCCGGGCTGGTCAAGAACCCGCACCGCCTGCCGTTCAACTCCTGCGGCTCTTCCAGCGGCAGCGGCTCTGCCATGGCGGCGGCGCTGGCTGCGGGCACGATCGGCACAGAGACCGACGGTTCGATCATGTGCCCGTCCTCTGCCAATGGCGTGGTCGGTCTGAAGCCGACCGTCGGGCTGGTTTCGCGCACCCATGTCGTCCCGATCAGCCACACTCAGGACACCGCCGGGCCGATGACGCGCAGCGTGATGGACGCGGCCATGATGCTCACCGCGATGGCGGGCACCGACCCGGATGATGCCGCGACCGCAGAGGCGGATGGTCAGAAGACTGACTACACGGCGGAGCTTACTCCGGAAGGCCTCAAGGGCATGCGGATCGGCGTGATGCGAGATCAGGTGGGCGGTAACCCCGCGATCATAGAGCAGTTCGACGCCGCCCTCTCCGTGATGGAGGCGCAGGGCGCGGTGCTGGTCGAGATCGAGGCTCGCGGCATTAGCGACAGCGATCAGGAGGCGTTGGGTGAGGCGGAGTTCCTCATCCTGCTGACCGAGTTCAAGGCCGATCTCAACGCCTATCTCGCCACCACGCCGGAGGCCGTGACGACGCGAACCCTGGCCGATCTCATCGCCTACAACACCGCCAATGCCGAGGTTGAGATGCCGCATTTCGGCCAGGAGCTGTTCCTGCAAGCGCAAGAGCAGAAGGGCCTGACCGATCCGCGTTATCTGGCGGCGCTCAAGACGACCAAGCGGATCGCGGGCGTTGAGGGCATCGACCGGCTGCTGCGCGAGAACGACGTGGCCGTGCTGGTCTCGCCGACGCTGGGGCCGGCATGGCGCTCCACCCTGGGCGATGGTGACACGTTCTCCGGACCCAGCGCGAGCTGGCTGCCCGCGACCTCTGGCTATCCGCATCTGACGGTGCCGATGGGCGGGATCGAGGGCCTGCCGATTGGGATCAGCTTCTACGCGGGCAAGTGGTCGGAGGGCCTGCTGCTGAAGGCGGGCTATGCCTATGAGCAAGCCTCGAACAAGCGGCTGACCCCGCAGTTCCTGGCCGAGTAGGGCGCCTACACGGGAGAGCTTGAGGACTGGCATGCGGCGCTTGATGGCCGCTCCACTCGTCGCTGGTGAAGCACGTTTGGAACGGCTGGAACACAGTCTTGGGGCGAAAAACCGATCGATCACAGATAGGCTGATTGATCGATTTACTCGATTAGTCCGAGGTTGGAGAACGGCAAGCAAAAGCATAGGCCCGGCATAGCGGGCGCCCGCTGAGTAGGAAAATCCACGCGCTGCCGTGCCTTGTCTTGTTTCGTCACCCTGAACTTGGTTCAGGGTCCATCCTCCGAAAGAGCATTTGCGTAAACGCACGGCGATGGATGCTGAAACGAGTTCAGCATGACGGGATTGGTCGGCACTCTCTGGTAGCGAAGCGCTCTCCAGCCGCACCCTCTCGCATTGCTCAATCTAGCTTGTTGCACGCCGCCCCAATGCACAAAGCAACTGTCTAGGAAGTGGGCCATGGAACAAACTCTTTAGTCAAATCGTCCAGACTATCGATGATCTTGGAGTTGAGGTTGTCGCTGACATAAGCGGCCAATAGTTCTGAAAAGCTAAGCTCATATTCTTCATAGATTGGCGCGCGGGCTTCGCCGATGACGGTTCTCCAGTCGTTCGGATTGCCGTCGACTAACCAGAATAGCGTATCCCCATTGTCTGTACCTGCGAAAGGCAAGAGCCCCGGAATTGCTGGGAAGCTATCATATCTTCTTTCAGAATCATGCTTGCTCCCAAGGTAGTTCAACTCTCTCTTGAAGATATCCAAGCCATTGATGAGGTTTACATATTCGTTGCTGGAAAACGGATTGTGAATGGAAATGAAGTCACAGACTTTCCCGTATCCATAGGAACGGACAAATGCCTTGTAGTCGTCGGGCAAACCCGTCTCCAGGCTTTCCTCAACAATCGAAAAATCGCCAGATGCGTCATACGGTCGAGCAGGGGGCGGCAGCACCGCGATAAGCGACTCAATGCTCAAATCAGAAACTCGTCGAATTGAGGAAAGGTACGCAACACCAACCTCACCCCCGCGCATCAAGCCACTTTGCCAGTCGCACACCGCCGGTGATCAGGAACGGCACCAGCACAATCGACAGCGCCACTTTGGCGATCACTTGTCCGATGAGCAGATCCATGATGGGGAACAGACCGTAGAAGGCCAGCGTGATGAAGATCACCGAGTCCACCGCCTGACTGAGCGCAGAGGCCACCGCGCCGCGGATCATAAGACCGATCGTGCTGGCTTCTCCGCTGCCGCGCAGCCTGTCAAAAATCCAGATATTGAGCAGCAGTGAGACGATGTAAGCCGCCGGGCCCGCCGCCCATACGCGCCATACGGTGTTATGCACTCGTTCAAACGCGGCGAGGTCGTCTGCACGCCCGCTCAGCATTTCCACTGAGGGTGGCAAGGCCAGCACCAATTGCATCAGCACGCTGGCGATCAGCAGCGGCACAAACCCCAGCCAAACGATCCGGGTCGCGTATTTCTGACCATAAAGCTGCGACACTGTGCTGGAAATCACGACCAGAATGAGAAATGCGAAAATGCCCGATTCCACCGCCAGATCGGTTGGCCACAATTGCACTTGCTTAAACGCCAGCACGCCTGCCAGCACCGTCATCCCGCCATACAGCATCAGATAGACAAACAGCCCGCGCGGCATCTGTATCATGCCGGCCGCGCTGGCGGCTGGGGACGTTTCGCTGGTGGATTGGGCCTGCGCCGGTGTCGCTGTGTTCATGGACAAGGCTTAAGTCGCACGGGCGGAAAAGAAAAGCGATGGCGCGCGCGCTATCAACGCCTCTCACACCCGCGAGAATTGACTGTTTGCGCGCAAGCGGCAAGGTTCTCTCCCGCGTGCCGAGAGATCGCGGCGCGCATGTTCTTTGCGCAGGGTACGCGCATTTAGGGGAGCCTCGCGCTTAAACATGCCGCCATTTGTCATGAGCCTCATCGGGATCGCTGCGATCCTGGCCATCGCCTTTCTGCTGTCCAATGGGAAAAAGCGCATCAAATTGCGCGTGGTTGGCGCCGCCTTTGCCCTGCAGGCGCTAATGGCGCTGCTGGTGCTGCGCACGGATTTTGGCGTTGGCGCGATTGAATTTATGTCGAACGGCGTGATCGCCTTGCTCAGCTATTCTGTGCAGGGGATTGAGACCCTGTTCGGGCCGATGGGTAGCAATCCCTTTGCCAACACGTTCCTCATCGCGGCCTTGCCGGTGATCGTGTTCTTCGCCGCGCTGGTTTCGATCCTCTATTACCTGGGCATTATGCAGCGTTTGGTGCGTTGGCTGGGCGGGGCGATTGGCTGGCTGACCGGGATCAGCAAGGTTGAGGCGCTGGGCAGCGCGGCCAACATCTTTGTCGGCCAATCCGAAAGCCCGCTGGTCGTGCGGCCTTATCTCGCCGCCTTGCCGCCATCACGCCTGTTCACTTTGATGTGCGTCGGCATGGCCGGGGTCGCGGGCACAATCCTCGCCGCCTATGCGTCTTTCTTGGGCGATGAGGCGGTGCCCTATTTACTGGCGGCAGCGTTTATGTCCGCGCCAGGCGGCATTTTGATGGCGAAGATTATCATGCCGGATGACCCGGAAGAGGCGGCGGCGCATGACGCGCTGATCGCGGATGCGACCGTTTCGGAGACCTTTGAGGAGGGCGAAAAGCCCGCCAATATCATCGAGGCCGCCGCACAAGGCACCACCACCGGCGTAAAGCTGGCCGTGGCCGTAGGCGCGATGGTGATGGTGTTTGTAGCGCTGGTTGCGCTCGCCAATGGTCTTCTCGGCGGGGTTGGGGGCTGGTTTGGCTACCCCGACATCTCATTCCAGCAATTGCTCGGCTATTTGTTCGCGCCGGTGATGTTCTTGATCGGGATTTCGGACTGGGATCAGGCGCAGATTGCGGGCGGATTGTTCGGGACCAAGATCGTGCTCAACGAATTTGTCGCCTTCATCGAACTGGGCGCGGTCGAAGGCCTGACCGAGCGCAGCCGCGCGGTTGTCACCTTTGCATTGTGCGGGTTTGCGAACTTCTCCTCCATCGCGATCCAGATGGCGGTGACGGGCGGATTGGCCCCGAACCAGCGCCCCGTGATCGCGAAGCTTGGGCTAAAGGCGCTGGCCGCTGGTAGCCTCGCCAACCTGATGAGCGCGGCGCTGGCTGGCCTGTTCTTGCCGCTCTAGACTGGAACAATTGGCCTTCGCGTATTACGTATTCCGCTATGACTGATACCGCCCCTGATATCGCAATTGTCTCTCTGACTCAGCCGCTGGAGACGATCTCTGACGAGCTTGGCCGCAGCTTTGCCGAATATGGTTTCGCGGTTGTGCGCGATCATGGCATCCCGCAGGAGTTGATCGACCGGGCCGAGGCGCTGTCTAAAGAGTTCTTTGCGCTGCCTGACGAGGTCAAGCGGGCGTATAAGATCGAGGGCGGAGGCGGCGCGCGCGGCTATACCCCATTCGGCACGGAGAAGGCCAAGGATGCGAGCGTCCATGACCTTAAGGAATTCTGGCATGTTGGCCGGGGCCTGCCCGCCGATCACCCGCTGGCAGAGTTCATGGGGCCGAATGTGTGGCCCACCGAGGTGGGCGGATTTGAGAGCACCTTCCGCGAGCTTTACGCCGCGTTTGAAGAGGCCGGCGCGCGCGCGTTGGAGGCGATTGCGCTGCATCTGGAACTGCCGCAGGATTTCTTCGCAGCGACGGTTGAGGACGGCAATTCGGTGATGCGTCTGCTGCATTATCCGCCGCTCGGCCCCGATGCACCAGAGGGCGCGATCCGCGCCGCTGCGCATGGCGATATCAATACGATTACACTGCTGCTTGGCGCTGAAGAGGCCGGGCTCGAACTGCTGACCAAGGCGGGCGAGTGGAAGGCGATTGATGTGCCTGAGGGCGCGCTGGTCATCAATGTTGGCGATATGCTGGAGCGGCTGACGAATGGCCGCCTGCGCTCAACCACTCACCGGGTGGTGAACCCGCGCGGCCCGGCGGCGCAAAGATCGCGCTATTCTATGCCTTTTTTCCTGCATTTCCGGCCTGATTACCTGATCGAGCCGCTGGCAAGCTGCACCGACGCATCGAGCGACTCGGCACCCGCAGAGCCAATTTCAGCCCATGACTTTCTGATGCAACGCCTGCGCGAGATCAATCTGGCCTGATCAGCCCTCCACTGACCGAAATCGTCACGAATCTAATATTTTGTTGCACTGCAGCAACACCAGGCCGCTAACCTGCAGGAAACCGCGAGTCTTGCGGTGGAAAACTCTGTCATGATTGCGCTCGACCGCTCAGGCAGTGGATAGCGTAACGGATTTGTCACAAATCGGTCTTTTTAGCGTCCCGCAACGGCCCTATTGGGGGGCGTGTTCACATCCATCCACTGTGATCAGGGGACTCTACCAATGAAACTCAAATATCTCTTGGCGGCGAGCGTCGTAAGCCTCTCAGCCGCGGCAACCATCGCGGCGCCAGCCGCCGCGCAAAGCATTACGTCCGGCATCGAAGGCTCGGTGATCGACGTTAGCGGTAACGCGCTTCCAGGCGCGACCGCAACCATCACCGACACGCGCACCGGCGCCGTTCGCGAAGTTACGGCAGGAGCGGATGGTAATTTCCGCGTCGGTTCATTGCCGCCCGGTGGCCCGTACACCGTCACAGTAACTGCACCTGGCTTTGAAGGTCAGACGGTTGAAGACGTCTTCACAAGCATTTCAGGTAACACCGCATTCCGCTTCACTCTTGAAGCTAGCGCTGCTGGCGGCACCGACAATGTGATCATCGTGACCGGCGCCCGTGCTGGCGTAACCCAACTCGCAGTTGGCCCGGGCACAGCTTTCGACACGCAAACGCTCGAAAATTTCCCATCGATCACGCGCGACGTTCGCGACATCATCCGCATCGACCCTCGCGTCAGTCTTGAGCAGAGCGACGACGTTGATCGCATCTCATGCCTTGGCGGTAACGACCGCGGCAACACGTTCACCGTTGACGGTATCATTCAGTCCGACGTGTTCGGCCTAAACGGCACGCCGTTTGCTGCGCGTAACTCGCTGCCGCTGCCGTTTGACGTGGTAGAGCAAACCTCGGTTGAATTCGCTCCGTTTGATGTCGAATATTCCGACTTCACCGGCTGTCTTGTAAACGTTGTTACCAAGGCTGGTACCAATGAGTTTAGCGGCTCAGCATTCTACACTTTCTTTGATGAGGGCCTTCAGGGAGACGAGCTCGAGCTTGCCGATGGCGTTCAGACCATCAATGCCGGCCGTGAGGAGCGCTGGGGGGCGACCCTCTCAGGCCCGATCATCCCAGATCGCCTGTTTTTCTCACTTGGCTACGAAGAAGTTACGATTGCCGATGGCTTCAACCGCGGCCCGTTCGGCTCGGGCGCTGCCGATGAGGACGAATTCGTAACTCAAGCCCAGTTCGATGAATTCGCTCGCATTGCGCGCGATGTCTATGGTCAGGACATTGGCGAGATTCCGACAACCTTGCCAGAAGGTAACGTTCGTTACTTCGGCCGTCTCGACGCGATCATCAATGATGATCACCGTCTTGAGGCAACCTACCAGCGCCTTGAAGAAACCAATGTTCAATTCGACGGCGGTGGCGGCACTCTGACTGGCCTCAATTCGTTCAATGACGAAGGCACGGTCTCCGACTACTATTCGGTTCGCCTGTATTCGGACTGGAGCGATAAGGTTTCGACCGAATTGCGTCTCAGCCGCGCCGACGTTGCCGACGTTCAAGGCCCGGTTGGCTTTAACGAAGCGCAAACGGATGATCCGACTGTTCGCCTTGTCGTCGGCTTCCCTAACGAAACAAACGGGCTGATCCCCGACGGTGAAGATGGTGGTCTTGCAACCGGCCCAGGCATCTTTCGTTCAGCCAACGCTCTGAACACTCGAATTGATCAAGCCCGTTTCGTTCTGAACTACGATGCAGGGGACCATCAGCTGAAATTTGGCGCTGAGATCAATGATCTCGAAGTGTTCAACCTGTTTGCCATCAACGCGACCGGCACCTTGTTCTTTGACGGCCTTGCCGATTTTGAAGCGGGCCTGCTTGCAGGTGCGTTCGGTGTTGTCGACGCTGGGGGCGATTTTGACGGGCCAGACGATATCGTGGATCTCGACGATCCAATCGGCGGCGGTACGATCCGCACCGGTATTGATGGCGATATCAACAATGCTGCGGCGCAGTTTGGCCGTACGGTCTACTCTGTCTTCGTCCAAGACGATTGGTCAGTGAACAGCCAGCTTGATGTAACTGCTGGTGTTCGTGTTCAGCTCTATGATGGCGATGCTCCGCGCAACAACCCGCTGTTCGTAGACCGGCTCGGTTTCAGCAACAGCGTCTCCTTCGGCTCGATTGAGCCTGTTGTGTTGCCACGCCTCTCCGCCACTTACAACTTCGACAATGAAGGCTTTTTCTCAAACACCAGCGTAACCGGCGGTGTTGGTATCTTTGCTGGCGGTGATCCAGTCGTGTTCTTTTCGAACGCGTTTTCGAACGATGGCTTTGCATCGGTCAACGGCAACACTGATGATTGCGACGCTGGGGACTTGGACATTGATCCGGTTACCGGTCAGATCTCGGTTGTTTCTGGCGGTGCGTTCACCGGCTTCCCACAATGCGCGATTAACGCTGGCGCGGCCGGTGCTGCTGCTGGTGGCGGCGAAGTTCAGAACATCGATCCTGATTTCGACATCCCGACTGCGCTGCGCGCCAATATCGGCTTTGCCACCGAACTGGGCACCGACAGCGGGTTCTTCTCAAACTGGAACCTAAACGTCGACTACATCTACACCCGCTTCAATGACACGCTGGCTATTCGCGACCTTCTGCAGGTTGTAGCGACCGACTCAGGCTTAGATGGCATCCCAGACAGCGGCTTTACCGTAGATGGTCGCCCGATCATCGCGGCGATTGATCCACTGCGTACTGGTTGTAACGCGACGTTCGATCGCGATGCGGGGACATTTGTCGGGGCAACCGAGCCATGCTTCGGCACAGGTCTTGATGAGTTCCTGCAACTGACCAACGGTCCGAGCTTTGACAGCCACAACCTGTCATTCATCCTGACCAAGCGTTTCAGCGAAGGCCTGTTCACCGAAAATGGCAGCGTCAACATCAACCTCGGCTATGCCTTCAACGACAGCGAGCAGACGATTAACTCGCGTTCGGCAACGGCGGGGTCGCAGTTTGATGGAACGGCGGTGTTCGATCCGCAAAACCCGGCCATATCGCAGTCTGGTTTTGAAACGCGTCATAACATCACGCTGTCGATGTTCTTCCGTGAGGAGTTCTTCGAGGGCTACGATACGGGTCTCGGAATCTTTTTCCGTGCTTCAGAAGGTCGTCCTTACAGTCTGACCTTCGACGACGGCACCCCGGATTTCCGCGACAGCGGGTCGGCGGAAGACAACATCCTTGCCTACATCCCAACTGGCCTCAACGATCCAAATCTCGCGCCGGATAGCGATTTTGGTGCTGTCGGACAGTTCCTGGATGCGATTAACAATGGGTTCGTGATCCCGAATGGGGATCGGGTGAACTTCAACTGCGATTTCACTCCGGGTGAGACCATTCGTCGGAACACTTGCCGTAACCCATGGTTCTTCGATGTCGACTTCCGCCTGAGCCAGGAACTGCCGTTCATCGGCAGCCTTACGGGGATCAAGGAAGACCGGATTGAAATATTCGCTGACTTCTCGAACTTCCTCAACTTGCTCGACAGCGGTTGGAATGTTCGTCGGTCATTTGGTGATTTTGATGGCCGCGTCGCTTTGCTCCGAGGCGAGTTTGACACTGAAGGCCGGTATCGTCTCGAAAGCTTCCGCGCTTTTGAAGCTGAGCCGAACACCGCTATCAACAACAGCATCTGGCGCATTCAAGTCGGTGCACGCTACGAATTCTAATTCGTCGCATACTGACTAGCGAAACGAGCGGCGGGGCCTTAACGGGCTCCGCCGTTTGCGTTTTGACGACTGGTTTAACCGCCAGCGCTGCCGCTTCGCGCTGCGGTTTGGTCTCGGTCCTCGGCAATTCTGAGCACATCGCGCAGCAAGTTGAGCTGGACCGCAGGATCAAATTTGCTGCGCAGCGCTTGCTCCAGCATGGCGGCTCTGTCGCCCAGCTCCGCCTCGCCAAACATGGCGGCGGTACCGGCCAGCTTGTGCAGCAGCCGCATCACCTCTTCTTTTTGCTCCTGATCAAATCCGCCCAGGCTGAGCGCGGTTTGCAGCGCTTCCAAAGCCTCTTCACGGCGGGTTTCCCACCGTTGCAGCAAGGCGGGGGAATGCGAGTGGAATTGCTCGCCTGGAGGGGGCGGAAAGTCGATAACCTGCGAGCTGGCTGCAAGTTCAGCATGGCTTTCTGGCGCGCCTTCACGATCCGCGAGCTGTTGCTGTCGGGGATCCTCTTCGTGCTCAGCCGAAGGACTGGCATCGATAATCCTGGTCGGTAGCCAGCGCTGAAGGGCACGGGCCAGCTTGATGAATTGGAGCGGTTTGGCGAGATGTGCCTGCATGCCGGATTCGCGCGCAGCGGTGATGTCTTCGGGAAACGCATTAGCGGTGAGCGCTATGATCGGCAGAATATCTCCGCCAATCCCTTCGCCGCGGATCGCGCGGGTTGCGGCATAACCGTCACACCCCGGCATCTGCACATCCATCAATACAAGGTCATAGGGATCGCCGCGGAGGTATGCGTCGATCACCATCGCAATAGCTTCATTTCCATCATGCGCGGTCGACACGTTCTGGCCGCATTGCTCGAGCATTTCCGTGGCCAGCAGGCGGTTCACATCGTGATCCTCCGCCAGCAAGATGCGCGATCCGCGCGGCAGTTGCTCTGGCTTTGGCGGTTCGAATGCGGGCTCTAGCGCTGGCAAGGGTTGGGCCTTGCAAAATGGCAGTGTCAGAGTGAAGCATGAGCCGCGCCCTGGCTCGCTTTGGACATTCAAGCTCCCGCCTAGCAATTCAGCCAGTTGACGACTGATGGAAAGGCCCAGTCCAGTCCCGCCATATCGGCGCGCTGTGCTGTTCTCACCCTGAGTAAAGGGTTTGAAGATGCTGCTCAGGCGTTCGGGACTGATCCCGATTCCGGTGTCGAGCACTTGAACAATGATCTTGCCGGTCTCAATCCGATAGCTGACCGTGACGCGGCCGAACTCGGTAAATTTGATCGCATTGGCGATCAGATTGAGGGCAATTTGCCGCACACGCAGCCCATCGGTTGTCACCCAGGATTCGTCTGCTTCGCTTTCGAAATGGAGCTCTAGGCCTTTTTTCTCGGCGCTTGGCCGGTGCAGGGCGGTGCATTCCTCCAGGGTCGCATCAAGATCGAGGGCCTGCTTGTCGATGCTGATCTGCCCCGCTTCTATCTTGGAGAAATCGAGGATGTCATTGAGCAGCAACATCATGGAACGACCCGATTGCACTATCAGATCCACGTTCCGGCGTTGCTCTGGATCGAGCTCATTTTGCAAGGTCAGTTCCGCAAATCCGAGCACGCCGTTCATGGGGGTGCGGATTTCATGGCTCATATTGGCGAGAAATTCTGACTTTGCCCGCGCTGCACGCTCTGCCTTCCGCCGGGCGCGGGTAAGCAGGAGTTCCAGCTCCACCCGCTCAGTCACATTTCGCGCTGAAACAACAATGCCCTCGCGCTTTCCGGTTTCGGGGCTGTAAGCGATCGCGCATTCTGCCTCGATGAAAACCGGCAGGCCGTCCTCGCTGTCGGAAAAGCGGCGATAGGTGAAGCGCTCATTTGTGCTTGCGCCGGAGATCAAGCGCTCCTGGGCTTCAGAGATGAGTTCGCGAGAATCCTCGTGTGTCCGGTCGCTAGGCCGCTTCCCGATGAAGTTCTCCGGCGATTCTCCCATCACGCTTGCAACCGATGGCGAGGCGTATGTGCAGCGTCCTTCAAGGTCAAAACACATCAATGCATCGGTGGTGTTGTCCGCCAATAGGGCTAGCTCACGCCGGCCTATTTCCAACTCCTCCATCATCCGTTCGCGCCCAGCCAGAATAACGGCAACAGGCAGGCCTGTTAGAAAGTTGGCAGCGACAAATGCCTGGAGCAGATGCGCCTGCATCTGAGCGGGCGCGCCGGCTGCTGAAATGGGGCCGTGTCCGCTCCAGGTCATGGCCATGGCGACAAACGCCAGCAATACCACGAAGATCGCGGTGCCCGTGCTGCCTAAACGAAATGCATGCAGCAAAGTGATCGGCGGGATCAGAAACAGCAGTGGATAGCTGGGTTGGTAGAACACCAGGAAGGCGCAACCGGCGCCCGCTACCAGTAAGACTGATCGCTCAATCAGCTGCGCATTGTCAGGGCGTCGATAGTTTCGGATGGCGTCATAGAGGAGCAAGGCTGTCGGAACGATCAACACCATGCCGAGGCTGTCGGTAAGGAACCATGTCTTCACCGTGTCAGCCATGGCCACCATGTCAGGAACCATCGCAAGCACTGCGACGAATGCGGACAGCAAAGGACCAACCAGCCCGCCGACCAGGACAATCTTGGCCAGGTGCTCCAGGTTGGTCATGTCGGGGTGCGTCCCGCACGCTAGCCGTACGAGAGAGACGACAATCGCAATGTCGACGATATTGGCTGCGGCAAACACCAGCGGCTGATGAAGCGGGAAATCGGGGCTGAGATTGCCAATAAGGCCTGACACAAAGATCGCGGCCAAAAATGGGATTTCATTGTTCAATCGGGCGCGCAGCAGAAACGCGACAGCGACCGCATTCGGGAGCCAAATCTTGGCCAAGGCGCCGCCGAAACGCGATAATTCGAGGCTGATGATCGCCAGCGCTGCAAACACGACAAAGCCAATTGCCGCGCCCATCGCGCTGCGGCGGTCGATCATACCTATTGCAAAGCAAGCCAGGCGCGCCGGCTCTGTGGGTTTTACTGCGTGCACGAACCTTGCACTCCATCGCTAACCCTTGAACAATGGCGTATAGTGCATACCGCCGCGTTCGCGGTGAGATGCGGACAAATACCTAAAGACGCAAAGGATAATGGGGGAGGTTATGGCAAAAGCGAACTATGCGGCGCGCGGCCGCCGACCGCGTTGGCCCTTGCTGGTTTTCATCGTGCTGGCTCATTTGGCCGCGCTCTATGGTCTTGCCCGTGCCTTTGCGCCTGACTTGACGGCATCGATTGAACGCAGCGTCGTCTCGACATTCTCGGTAACGATTACTGCTCCGCCAGATCCGCCACCACCTGAAAATGAGCCGCAGCCTGATGAGGGCTCGCAAGGCGATCCAGGGCGCCAGGCCGTGCCGAAACCCGTCACCGCGACCACTCCGAAGGTGCCGGTAAAGCAAGACCGCCCTCAACCGCGCGCCTCCTCCACCGGCACGGCGGTCAATTCTGGCGCTCGTGAGACCGGCGATGGCACGGGCGCAGCGGGCAGCGGCCTGGGCACAGGCAGCGGCAATCGCGGCGGCGGGCAGAGCGGCATTGCTGTCAGCAAGCCGGTCCATATATCCGGATCGATCAACAATGCGCGCGATTATCCAGTCCCAGAGGGTGGCCGCAAAGCGCGGCGTGGAACCGAAGTGATCGTGAAAGTGACGGTTGGGGTTGATGGGCGTGCCCGCAATTGCTCAATCTACCGGGCTAGCCCGGATGCAGAGGCCGACCGCATCACTTGCCAGCTGGTCGAGAGCAGGCTGGGTTTTCGGCCGGCTCAAGATGCCAATGGTAATCCTGTTGCAGCGCCGTTCTATTGGCGGCAAAGGTGGTTTTGATATCCTGGGGTCCTGACCCTTGTTACCCATCGTTAGTCCCTCTCGCGCTATGACTTCTGCCCTATGACCTCAGCCAAAATTCATCCTGTTATCTTGTGCGGCGGCGCGGGTACTCGGCTGTGGCCGGTTAGTCGCCGGGACAAGCCAAAACCGTTCCTGCCGTTGATCGGTGAGACGACTTTGTTTCAGCAGGCGATTAAACGGACCAATGATGCCAGGCAGTTCGCAGCGCCTATGGTTGTGGCGGGTGAGGCGCATGCGGATCTGATAGAGCGGCAGTTGGCGGACATGTCCTGCGCCGCAAAGCTGATCATTGAACCGGCGGCACGCAATACGGCCCCGGCCATTGCGCTGGCTGCGGCGCGGCTTGATCCGACTGCGATCATGCTGGTGTGCCCGAGCGACCATCACATTGCGGATACAGCAGCCTTTTGCGCAGCCGCCAGTGCTGCTGCTGAGTTGGCGGAGGACGACCACCTGGTTTCCTTTGGGATCGCGGCAGATCGCCCTGAAACGGGCTATGGCTATCTGAGGCGCGGCGAGCCTTTGCCGGGTGGTTTTGTGATTGAGCGCTTTGTCGAAAAGCCAGATTTGGAGACAGCGCGGGCCTATCTCGGTAGCGGCGATTACAGCTGGAACGGAGGCATTTTTGCCTTTCGTGCGGGGGCGTTTTTGGATGAATTGACTGCGCATCGCCCGGATATGGCGGAGCTGGTTCGGCGTGCTGTCGATCATGGTGACGAGGAAGGTGCGCGGTTCAATCCTTCCAGCGATGCCTTTGCGGCGATCACCGGCGAGTCGGTGGATTATGCGGTTATGGAAAACACCGCGCGGGCCGCCATGGTGCCCGCTGATATGGGCTGGTCGGACATTGGCAATTGGGCTGCGCTGCATGATGCACTGCAAAGTGGTGAGAGCGGAAATGTCGCCCCCGAAAATGGCGAGCTTGCCGATTGCAAAAACGTGCTCGCGATCAGCGATGGACCGCGTATTTCTGCAATTGGGCTTGAGGATGTGTGCATCATCGTCGATGGCGACGAGGTATTGGTAACTACCCGCGATGGCGCACAGAAAGTGGGCAAGCTCTCAGGACCAAATGAGCAATGAGCCCTAATCCAGCAACCAAGCGCTTCGAAACGGAGCCGGGGCACTTCGCTCGCAAGCTTGCCACGCGCCGGGTTGAGAAGGTGTGGGGGCGGGCCAATTTACCCTCGCCGTTTGATCGCCGGTCGGTCGCGCGAACCAAGGGCCCTGACGGCCGGCCAATGCTGGTCGGTGAGGTCTGGTTTGAACCCCCTCCAGAGCTGGAACAACTGCTGGTCAAATATCTCTTCACCAGCGAGAAATTGTCGGTTCAGGTGCACCCCGGTGATGACGATGCCCAGGGCGATGAAGCGGGCAAGGATGAATGCTGGCTGGTGCTGGATGCAGAGCCGGGTGCGAAGCTGGCAATTGGATTTGAAGAGCCGGTCACGTCTGAGCAAATGAAACAGGCCGCGATCAGCGGGGATATTGAAGGCCTGCTGACCTGGTATGAGGCGAAGGCTGGCGATCTGTTCTTTCTGCCAGCGGGGACGGTCCATGCAATTGGGCCGGGATTGAAGCTGATCGAGGTGCAGCAGAACAGCGATACCACCTTCCGATTGTATGACTACGGTCGCCCACGCGAACTGCATTTAGAGCGCGCAATGGCTGTTGCGAGCTACGGCAGGTATGAGGCCAGGCATGCAGGCACGACTGCCGAACGAGGGCAGGCCCTGTTTGATGCGCCGCATTTCCGTGTCGACCGGGTTGAGGGTGTTCCGGATGCAGAGACCAGCGCGGCTTTTGACGGCCCGATATTGGTGTTGCCAATCGAAGGTGAAGTCAGATGGTCTGCCCAGGCGGAGGGCGCTGGCGACGATACGCGCGCCCAAGCCGGTGAATGTGTGGTTGCGAGCGGCCTTAAGCTGTTCGACTTTTCCGATGCCAAGGTGACTTTGCTGATTAGCGCCAAACAGGTTTGAGCGCGCCGCCTCTGCTGCATGGGAGGACGGAATACGCTTTAGTGCTTTTCGAGCAATCTGCCGCCTTCTTTTCGAACGGCCTTTTCAATTAACGGTTTGGCCATGCTCAAGATTACCGGCAGTTCAAACTCAATGATCGCCTGTGTGTCTTCCACTTCTACAAAGCCGGTAACGCTCTGGCCGAAAACACTGACCTGCAGGTCCATTCTGTCTTCATGCGGCCAGGACGTTTCAACGTCGGCCATGCCTTCAGGAAAAAACCCACCGATTTCACCAGCATGTTCGTGCATGCGGCGACGAACCTCCTCGCGCCCCAATTCGTGCGGCAGGGCAATTCTCATTTCGGCGTGTCCTCTAGCGCTTCGGCCCCGCCATAGCGGTATTCGAGATAGCGATCCTTGATCGCCAGATCGTCTAACGCGCCCTCCGCCAGGCGGCGGGTGACGCGGTCCAGCTCACCGCTGATCTTGCCAAGGCTATCAGCCAGACGGTCATCAGCCGATTTGCCGACGTGATCTTCGCTGCGCAAATGCTCTGGGATCTTGCGGTAATTGTCGATTGTCTCAGGGATATATTCACCCACCAGCTCGCGCACTTCGGCGACGCTGGGATGGGATTGATCGACCGTTTCCAGTTGCAGCCCGAGCGCATCCAATTGCACGCCAAGCTCATCGACCAGCTTCACCGCCGGTGCGGGCAGAGCCGGGCGCTGAGCCTCCAGCCACAGCTCGGTGCGGGCGACCATCTGCTTAGGCTCGCCTTGCTTCAGCTCAGTGCGTTTGGGCACTTTGACCTTGGGGTAATTGCCGAAGACGAATGCGGCCGCCATCACGGCAAGCGCCACCATCATCACGCCGGTAAAGCCGATGCCATCCAGGACCACGCCAGCGATTGATGCCGTGACCAAAATTGTCAGGATCGCCCCTGCAAAGTACTTGGCGCGCTTTAGCCAGTTCTTGCGCTTTGCGCCGGCTGAGCCCTTGCCGATGGAATCGCCGGGCCGGTGCGTGCCGCCTTCGCGCTGCACCTGCAGGCTCTTGCCCGCCGCGCTCAGGATCTGATCCGATTGTGTGGTGGTGTCTTGCATCGCCAGCCTTAGCTATCCAGGGCCAACAGTGACGGCTCAGAGGCAACCTTGGCCTCAGCCTGCGCCTGGCCTTCCGCCCGGGCGATATAGCCTTTCGACTTCTCAACCTCATCGGTCAGCACGGTGACGGTTTGCTTCATGCTGGCCAGCGCCTTCACCTTGAACTCGTCGACCTCGTCCATCGTGTCATAGATGTTCTGGAACGCGCGCTGCAGCGTTTCCAGCGGAATGGTGCTGGAGGCGGCTTGCTCGTGGATTTGCCCGGTTTGCTCGCGCAGCAGCGTGCTGGTGGAATCGATGATGTCGCTGGTGGTCTGGTTGAGCGCGGTGATCTGGCCCAGTACAAGCCGCTGGTTGGTCATCGCCTGAGCCACCGTCACCGCAGTGCGCAATGCGCCCACGGTGGTGGTGCTGGCGCGGTCGACGCCTTTGACCAGCTCGACATTGTTCTTCTTTACGAGATCAAGGCTGAGATAGCCCTGAACGCTGACTGCCATTTGCGTCAGCAGATCCTGCGTGCGCTGGCGCACATAGAACAGCGCGCTCTCGCGCAGAGCTTTTGCCTTGGCGGGATCGGTCGCATCCAGCTCATCGGCTTTCGCCTCAAGCTTGGCATCGAGCTTCTTGGCGATGTGGATCATCTGCTCCAGTTCACCCATTGCTGCCCATAGTTTCTGGCGCTCGACGTCAATCGCTGCATTGTCCTCGTGCAGTTCTTTCTTACCGGATGAAAGACGCTCCAGGATGGCCTGAATGTGGCCCTGAGAAGAGGTGTAGCTGTCAAAATAGTTCTGCAACTTGTTACCGAACGGGATTATGCCAAACAGCTTGCGCGGCGCCAGCAGCTTACCCTTGCGGCCGGGATCGAGGTCTTCGACCGTGCGGCGCAGCTCCGCCAGATCGGCGCCAACTGTGCCGTCACCGTCCATTGAGCGCACTGGGCGATCGAGGAAGCGGTTGGACATTGCGGCGGCGGCGCGGATTTGCTCCTGTCCCATGCGTGTGATCTGATCGACCTTTTCACCAAAGGCTGGTGAATTGGCGTCCTCCGCAACGAGTTCCGTGACGAAGCCATCGACCTTCTCATCGAGCTTGGACTTCTTTTCCTCGTCCACCGGGACCAGCCCTGCGGCCTTTTCCGGCGCAACCGCTGGCACGGGATCTGGCGGGCTCAATTCAAAATCGGTGGCCGTCTTGGTGGTGGTTTCCGTCGTATTCATCGGGCTTCTTCAACTCCCTGAAGTCGTGGCTTACGCCAGCCTATATGCTGGTGGCAGCGGCTTGAACTGGCTGCATCTCTCTTACTGTATTAGTAATCTAAGACACACTATTCAAGATAGTGCCTTATCGCTGGGCATGCGTCCATTCAAAAGCGTGCGCTGGCCCCGGCGTGACAGCCGGGCATTCGCGAGCATGCTTTTGTTTGCGGGATTTTACGCGTAACCGCATAGGGGTGAGCATAGAAAGACACGGACATAATTATGCAGAACGATGGGGATCGCAGGGCGGATTTGAGCGAGGATCAGGACACCGCGCGCAATACGGGGCAAGGCTCGGCCATGGCGGCGGCGTCATCGGCTGCGGGTACGTCTGCGGCCTCCAAGGCGACCGGCCACCCCGATCCGACCCCTTCAAAATCGAGCTTTTCGCGTGTCTTGTTCAGCTGGCGGAGATGGTGGCTCGAAGATGTTGTGGGGACCGTCCAGCAATCGAGCGTGATTGAGAAGCGGCGCGAGGATTGCGCCCTTTCAGAGCGCTATCTGTTTATGACCGCGATGAGCGGCGGGATCGCGATCCTCGGCCTGCTGCTGTCCTCACCAGCGGTGGTGATCGGTGCGATGTTGCTGTCACCGTTGATGGGGCCAATTATGGGCCTCGGCTTTGCCCTGGCGATTGGCGATTATCAGTGGTTGAAACAATCCGCGCGCAGCCTGGCCTGGGGCAGTGTGATGGCGGTCGCTCTATGCGCGCTGATCGTGTTTTTCTCGCCGATCCAGACGATTACGCCAGAGATCGCAGCGCGCACCCGGCCCAACTTGTTTGATCTGATGGTCGCGCTGTTTTCGGCGCTGGCGGGTGCCTATGCGATGATCCGCGGGCGCGAGGGCACGATTGTAGGCGTTGCGATTGCGACCGCTTTGATGCCGCCGCTTGCGGTGGTCGGCTTTGGCCTGGCGACCTCGAACTGGACGGTATTCTCCGGCGCGCTGCTGCTCTATGTCACCAACCTTATCACGATTGCGCTGGTCGCCTGGGCGATGGCGCGCCTCTATGGTTTCCGCCATGCGCTCAGCCAGCGGCAAACCTATTTTCAAAACCTGATGGTGGCGGTGGTCTTTATCGCGCTCGCCGTGCCTTTGGGCCTGTCGCTTAGCCAAATCGCGTGGGAGGCGAATGCTCAGCGGATTGTTCGCAGCGAGATCGTTGAGACCTTTGATGATCGCTCTCGCCTGAGCGAAATGGAGATTGAATTTGGTGGAGAAGGGCTGGGTGTGAACGCCACTGTCCTGACGCCGCGACTGCGCGCGGATGCGGAAACGGATGTTGAACGTGCATTGATGAGCCGGCTGGGGCGTCCGGTCGAACTGACCTTGACGCAATACCAGGTCGGAACCAGCGCCAGCGCAGCTGAAGAGGCCGAAATTTCCGCCACTCGCGCCAATGAAGAGGCCGCCGCGACAGCGCGCGCGGAAAACCTGGCTCAGCGATTGGCGCTGATCGCAGGCGTTCCGGCTGAGGACGTATTGGTTGATCGCACGCGGCGCAAGGCGATGGTGCGTTCTAAGCGGCTCGATGGTGCGTCCCTGTCCGCCTATCGCACGCTGGAGGAACGGATTGCTGCGACTGAGCCAGAATGGACTATCGAACTGCTCCCACCAATGGGGCGCCTGCCGGAAACAATCGAATTTGAAGAGGGTGAGCCAACAGCCGCAGGCATGACTTCGCTGCTCGTCATCGCTTGGGCGGGGCAAAGGCTCGATGTGCCTGTGGTGATTTCGGGCAATGCAGAAAATGCCGCCCGTGCCGCTGAGCTGATGGCGGAAAACGGCTTGCAGGCCCGCGTCGAGGCGAGCTCTGGTACAGTGCGCGCACGCTGGGCTGATCTGTCTGAATAGGTTTGTTATCGAGTATGGAGCAGGTTTGAGCGATTGCTCAAACTTGACAGACTAAGCCGCCAGCTCCAGCGGGACAATCTCGCCTGACAGGTAGAGCTTCTTCGCCTTGGCCCGGCTTAGCTTGCCAGAGGAGGTGCGCGGCAAAGTGCGCGGCGGCACCAATTCCACGACGCAGCTCATCCCCGTGACAGAGCGAACCTTGTCAGCGATCTGTTCGCGCAGGTGAATGCGCTCCGCCGGGTCGGAGACGCGGCAATGGACCAGCACAGCGGGCGCTTCTTCGCCATTGTCGGTTTCGATCGAGAACGCGGCGATGTCGCCGTGATTGAAGCCAGGCAGCTGCTCAACCGCCCATTCAATATCCTGCGGCCAGTGGTTCTTGCCGTTGATGATGATCATGTCCTTGGCGCGGCCAACAATGAACAGATAGCCGTCGGCCAAATATCCCATATCGCCGGTATCGAGCCAACCATCGACCAGGCAATCCTCGGTCGCTTCTTCATTGCGGAAGTAAGAATGCATCACGCTGGGGCCGCGGCACCAGACTTTGCCGATTTGATGGTCGCCGCGGGCATGGCCGTCTTCGCCGCGAATTTCGACTTCCATATCGGGCAGGGTTTTGCCGCAATTGACGATCGCGCGGTAGCGGGCCGGGCGCGAGATATCGCGCGGCGTGCCGGAGAGGCGCTCTTCCTCGACCAGCTCAACCCGAATGCCTTCGCCAGGCGGCATCACAGTTACCGCCAGAACCGCCTCGGCCAGGCCGTATGAGGGGGTAAAGGCGCTCGCTTTAAAGCCAGCATCGGCAAAGGCGTTGACGAAGCTTTGCATGACGTCCGGGCGGATCATATCTGCACCGTTGCCCGCGACGCGCCAGCGCGACAGGTCAAAACGTTCCGCGACATTGCTCTGGCTGGAAATGCGGCGCGCGCAAATGTCATAGCCAAAGGTCGGTGAGTAAGAGAGCGTGCTGCCAGGATTGCGGCTGATCACGTCGAGCCATGCCAGCGGTCGGCGGGCGAAGGCGTCTGGTTTAAGATAATCGCCGGAAACCTGATTGGCGATCAGAGACAGGAAGCATCCGACCAGACCCATATCGTGATACCACGGCAGCCAGCTGACGCAGCGTTCGTTCTCGCCAAGTTGCATGCTGGTTGAATGGCCGTAAAGATTATGCAGCAGAGCCCGGTGGGTCACCGCAACCCCCGTGGGGAAGCGAGTCGAGCCAGAGGAATATTGCAAATAGCAGATGTCTTCCGGATCAGCTTTCGGCAGCTCGCATTCGGGCGCCTCGCGTTTCACGAAATCCTGCCAGCTTTCACTGGGACAACCTTGGCGTGTCGCCGCAGCGCTCGCCATTTCAGCGATTTCTTCTGGATAGATCAGGATCTTTGGATCGGAGCTGTTCAATTGCACCGCAAGCTGATCGATGAAGCTTTCCTTGCCGCCAAAGCTGGTTGGTAGCGGTAGAGGCACGGGCCACGCGCCAACATAGACGCAGGCACAAAACAGGGCGGCAAATTCCGGTCCGGTTTCCGCGATCAGGGCGATGCGATCTTCCTTGCCAATCCCGCTCGCGGTGAGGCGGCGAGCCATAACAAGGGCGTCTTCGCGAAGCTCAGAATAGGGGTAAACGCGCTCTAATTGTCCACGCATATCATGGAAGTTGAGGCCCTTTTGGCTCTTCGCAGCGTAGTCAATCGCGTCGTTGAACGTCTCAAACTGCGCTCTGATGCGCGGCAATTCGCAATCATTCGGCGTCGGCGTCAATGCGGCGTCGGTCATAATTTTCTAGCGAAACCCGTCAGTTACAGCGCGGCATAGCACGCCAAATCCCGTCTGCGTTGCGCGCTGGACATCTAATCCAACACGCTCCACACTTAGCTATTTGATAACGAGTGTGGCACCAATAAGGCAAGATGGTTTCAAAAGATACCAAACCCTTCTCGGCGAGTCGCGCAAAACATGGCGCAAGAAACGACCGAGCGAGCCGTCGCCGCCGCCCGCTCGATGAAACTTCCTTGCGTGATTTAGCACTTTCCTATGTCGCTCGTTTTGCGACCAGCGGGGCCAAACTTGAGGCCTATCTGGCGCGCAAAATTCGCGAACGCGGGGTCGCGGGGGCCGATGATGATGACGACGGCGCTCAGCCCCGGCTTGATGTGCGCGCAATTGTTGAGCGCCTGATCGAGCTGGGTTATGTCGATGATGCGGCCTATGCCAAGGCAAAGAGCCGCGACATGATAGCGCGCGGCCTTGGCGCTAGGCGGGTGGATCAAGCGCTCTATGCGGCTGGCATTGAAGAGGGCGTGCGCAGCGATCAGGCCCCCAGTGAGGCGGCGGCCCGGCATGCGGCGATATTGCTCGCAAAGAAACGCCGCTTTGGCCCGTTTTGCCAGAAAGACATGGATACCAAGCTGCGCGAAAAGCAGATTGCAGCGATGCTAAGAGGCGGGCATGACTTTGCCGCCGCGCGCTTTATTGTGAGCGCTGAGAACGAGGAAGAGATAGAACAATGGTTAGCCGAGGCGCAGGACGAGGACAGCGAGAGCGAGGAATTTGGCCGCACGGGCGCGGGGCCGTGGTGAAGTCTGCATCGCTTATTTTGGCAGCCATGCTTGCCGCATGTTCGCCGGCAGAGGCTGGGCCTGAGGCGGCGGGCAGCCAATCGGCCAGCAGTGGCGCTGATACGACCGTGGTGACCCAAGAGGCACCGCGCTATCATCCGGTTTCAACCTTGCAGGTGATCGACGTCACCATCGAAGGCGCAGCGGGTACGCATGTGTTCAACACAGAGCTCGCCGTCACCCCGCAAGAGCAGGCTCGCGGACTGATGTTCCGCACAGAGCTTGGCGATGATGAGGCAATGCTGTTTCCCTCTTACCCGCCGGAGCAGCGCAGCTTTTGGATGAAGAACACACCGCTCTCGCTGGATATCATCTTCATCGGCACGGACGGCCGGATCAGCAATATTGCCGCCAACACTGTGCCCTATTCGCTCGAATCGGTGCCTTCGAAAGGGATCGCCAGCGCTGTGTTTGAAGTGCGTGCAGGCCTGTCAGAAGAACTGGGCATCAAGCCCGGAGACCTCGTGACTTACAAGCTGCCTGAGTAACCTTCGCTCCTGCTGACGCGCGGCGGGTGCGAGAATGCCCAAATCCGCGTCTTCTGGCGCTTGAAGCCCGCACCGAATCATACTAATCGCTTCGCCCATGGGATTATTCGGAAAAATCTTCACTTGGTGGGACGGCGCCACCATCGGTACGCTTCTGTGGTCGGGCCGCAATGGCGAGCATGTTGGCACCGATGCGCAGGGCAATAAATATTATCGCCAGACCAAGAATCCGCGTGCTGGCGATAAGCCCAATGGCTCCAATATCAGTCGTGAGCGGCGCTGGGTGATCTACGACGGCGCCAACGATTCCAGCCGAGTGCCCTCAGAATGGCATGGCTGGCTGCATGGCTCGTTCGATGATGTACCAGAGAGTAACCTGCCCCCGGCAAAGATCTGGGAAGCGGATTACACCCCGAATGCGACCGGCACAGCCCAAGCTTACCGTCCGCAAGGCGCACTGGAGAAGGGCGGCAAACGCGCCCGCGCAGTTGGAGATTACGAGGCGTGGACCCCGGAGGGGTGAGCCTGATGCGCGCGGCTTTCATTCCCGTATTGGCGCTGGCCTTGGCTGCGTGCGAAAGCGGTACTCCTGAAGCGGAGCCGGCCGCCCGCGCCACCGAAGTACCAGAAGGCTTAGAAGGTTCGGAAGTTTCCGAAATCGACGTCGAAGAGGTTGAGGGTGCAACCCCGATGACCGAACGCGTGGCGACCATTGGTCTGCTAAACAAGCGCAACAATGTCAGCCAGGATTTTGAGATCAAGCCGGGTGAGACCCGCCGTTCTGGCCCGGTCGTGATCCGGCTTCAGGCGTGCGAGCGGACCGCGCCATGGGAAATGCCTCAGGAAACTGGCGCCTTTGTCCAGGTGCTGGTGCAAGAGCGCGGTTCAGATGATTTTGGAACGGTCTTTTCCGGCTGGCTGTTCAAAAATTCGCCCAGCCTGAATGTGGTCGAGCACCCGGTCTATGACGTCTGGGTCAAAGATTGCGCGATGGCCTTTCCTGGAGAAGAGTGACCCGGGGAATGAGCGCCGGGATCGGCAAATTCTCTAAATGCTTGGTTTAGACTGAGCCGAGGCGGCGCTTCGCGGGCTTTCTGAACCAGTTCCAGATAATCTGCTTGAGGCATTTCGACCGCACCCAAAGACGCGAGATGATCGGTCATGAACTGGCAGTCGAGCAGCTCATATCCCGCGTGCCTCAGCAGTGCGACCAGCCATGTCAGCGCGACTTTGCTGGCATTGTCCGCGCGCGAAAACATACTTTCCCCGCAGAACACCCGGTCGAACGACACACCATAGAGTCCGCCGGCGAGCACTGGCGCGCTGCCATCCTCCTGTTCTGGCGTGATCCAGCATTCGATGGAATGCGCCGATCCATGCGCGTGAAGCTCTTTGTAGCTGGCAATGATCCGCTCGCTGATCCAACTCTCCGGATGGCCCGGACGCGGCGCGGCGCAGGCCTGCATCACGGCGGAGAAATCGCGGTTGAGCGTGACGGCGAAGCGATCCTGCCGCACGGTCTTGCGTAGTGATTTCGACATGCGGAAGGTCTCAAGCGGAACAATCGCGCGCTCACGCGGCTCGACCCAAAAGACATCAGGATCATCGCGCCGGTCCGCCATCGGGAAAATGCCGCTTTGATAGGCGAGCAACAGCATGTCGGGCGGGATTGGTGGGGGGAAGGGCGAGTGCATATTGCGCCTACCTATAGCAGGATGAGATGCGCCCTCACTATAAGTATGTTGATCTTGTGTTGCCTATCCTGATTTGCTGATCTAATGCGCAGCCCGCCCATGCAGGGGCGTAGCTCAGTTGGTAGAGCGTCGGTCTCCAAAACCGAAGGTCCAGAGTTCGAGTCTCTGTGCCCCTGCCATTTCCCCACATTCGAGAAATTGCAGCGCCGATTCGAGCGAGCATTGCGTGTGAAATCCGTTCAGGCTGGACAGGCTGCGGCCTAATGCCACTGGCCAAGGTCAAACACGTCATCAGATTGTCGCGTTCCGACAATTATTCCCGGGTCAATTGGGGGTACACCTTAATCCAGCAGTTGTTTCTTGCGAACGACTTTGAGCCATATGAAGCACGTCCCAACGAGACGACCATCTCAATGGGCTAACAGCATGGAGCTATTCATGGAGAGGCGTCTGTCAGGTGTAGTCAGTCAGAACGGTAGCAAGCGAGATCACTGGTCTAGCCCCAGACCGTACACTGATGAGTTGCTGCGGCGGAAAAAACACGGCCCCATTCGTCCGATGGAATATGATGAACCGGGTGCGGGCGAACGTTTTGTTCGCTTGTTTTTCAGACGCTGAACCAAGGGCCGCCTCTAGGCGATCCGATAACTCCAACTGTCTCATACCCCAAAAGGGCCGGTCTGTACCTGGCAGACCGGCCCTTCATGTTTAGGGCTTAGTATTCCTCTGGCTCTTCCGGTGTGTCTGCATGGTGATCTTCGCCAGCAGTCTTGTCTCCTCGAGCGAGTTTGAACACTACGCCAGATAGCAAGATCAGAGCGAGCAGGTTTGGTAGGGTCATTGCAGCGTTGGAAATATCGCCGAGGCGCCAAACCAATTGCGAAGGCTGCGTTGCGCCAACAAAGATCGCGACGCACCAGATCACTCGCCAGATAATATGCAGGATCTTCTCGCCGCCACGGGTTGAACCAGGGACCCGGTCATAGAGGAAGGTGATCGCTCGCTCACCGTAATAACTCCAGGTGAGCAAGGTGGTGAACACAAACAAGATGAGTGCTACGCTGACCACCAAGGTTCCCAGCGGTACGCCTGCGATCAGCGTTGGGAATGCCGCGGCATAAGCAGCGATTGTGGTCGAGACACCGGCCGTCTCTACCGTGCTCAGGTCTGACTGCCAGACATGATCAACAGCTTGGCCGCCACCGGTGAAGTCACCTTGGACGGTCAGGATTACCAGCGCCGTCATCGTACAAATCACGATTGTATCGATGAAAGTACCCAGCATCGCCATCCGGCCTTGCTGTTCAGGGTCGTTTGTCTGAGCCACCGCGTGCGCGATCGGCGTCGAACCTTGGCCAGCCTCGTTAGAGAACAGCCCGCGAGCAACGCCTGCACGGATTGCGATGATAATCAATGCACCAACAAAACCGCCTTCTGCGGCCTGGTTGTTAAACGCGCCTGCGAATATGCGACTGAACGTTTCTGGCAGGTCGCCAGCGTTCAGTATCAAGGCAATAATGGCCAGCACAATGTACGCCGCAGCCATAACAGGCACCACTCGCTCCGCGACATTGCCGATAGATTTGATCCCGCCGATGATCACTACGAAAACGGCAAAAGCGACGACGAGACCGCCAACCCAGCGCTCAATTCCAAACAGCTCATTGAGGCCGGTTGCCACCTCGTTGGCCTGGATTGAATTCCCGGTAACAAGGGCGGAGAACAAGGTGCCGAGGCAAAAGATGATCGCTAGCCACGTATATTTCGGACCAAGACCCATCATAATGTATGTCATGGGGCCGCCGCGGTACGTGCCGTCAGACGTTTTCTCTCGGTATCTGATCGCCAATGAACCCTCTGCGAAGGCCAGCGCCATGCCGATCAGTGCAGTGACCCACATCCAAAAGACAGCGCCCGGTCCGCCCCAGGCGATAGCAAAGGCCACGCCAGCGAGGTTGCCGGTACCGACTTGACCGGAAAGTGCGGTAGAAAGCGCCGCGAATGGTGAGATTTCTCCTGAGCCTTCGCCCTTACGGCTTTTGAATAGGCCCTTGAGTGCAGACCAGAATTTGACGATCGGGTAAAACCGAAGTCCAATCATCATGTACATGCCCACACCGAGCAGGACCACTACCATCGGAGGAACGGCAACATCGCCGATGCTGAGCCATGAGACGGGTTCACCGTTCCATTCGCCGCCCCATATGAAATCGGAAACATTGACCACGTGGTCGACCAGCGACTTTGATCCGGTGTCTGTTGCTGCCATGATTCGGCCTATCCCCCAAGGAATTGAATTAATAGCGAATGCCCGGAGTAATCCCCTTGGCATGAAGCGGCGCACGCTAGAGCGGTGCCTGCGCCTTGGCCAGCTTTTTAACTTTCGCCTTGTGAGCGAGGTCTGGAATCGGATTTCGTGGTCGAGAGCGCTTGCTATTGCTGCGGCTCGCTAGTAAGTACGCAGCCGTCTTTCAGACATTGATAATCAGACCAGCCCCTCCCGGACCTTGTCCGGGGCGGCGTAGAACCCTACCTGAAAGTCTATGGCGGAAAGACCCGCGAGAGTATTCAAGGACGACAAGGCTTAAACATTATGGCCGAAGAGAAAAAGAGCAGAACATCACCCGCTGAGTTCATGAACCAGGTTCGGTCTGAGACCAGCAAGGTTGTGTGGCCGACGCGTGAAGAGACGATCCGCACCGCGATTTTCGTCTTTATCATGATGGTGATTTTGTCGCTGTTCTTCCTCGGCGTTGATTCTGTCTTCAGCGCTATCGTCAGCTGGCTGCTAACACTCGCGTAAATTGACCCGCGGCGAGGCAGTGCCCGCCGCTTGGTTCACCGGTTCATTTTCGACTTTCTAGGGATTAATCATGGCTCGTTGGTACATCATCCACGCTTATTCGGGCTTCGAAAACAAGGTCAAAGAGGCGATTATCTCTGAGGCTGAGCGGCTTGGCTTGTCCGAGGGCGTTGAGGAAGTCGAAGTGCCGACCGAGACCATTACCGAAGTGAAACGCGGTAAAAAGGTTCAGGTCGAACGCAAGTTTATGCCGGGCTATGTTTTGGCGAAGCTGCGGATGAATGACGACATTTATCACCTCGTCAAAAACACCCCGAAGGTCACCGGTTTTCTCGGCAACAACAACAAGCCGCAACCGATCAGCGAAAAAGAGGCCGCGCGCTATTTCGGCGGGGTCGAAGAGGCGAAGGCTGCGCCCAAGCAGCAAGTCAATGTCGATTACGAGATTGGCGACAGCGTCAAAGTGCTCGACGGGCCATTCGCCAGCTTTAATGGCGTGGTCGAAGAGCTCGACTTCGACAAGGCGAAGGTCAAGGTATCGGTATCGATCTTTGGCCGGGCGACTCCGGTTGAACTCGACTTTGAACAGGTTGAACTGGTCAAGTAGGCGCCTTGCGTTCACGTTTGCATCGATTGGCAAAGGCCGCACCGCTCCTCGGTGTGTTGGCTCTGCTTAGTTGTGCTGAAGAGCCAATTCCTATCGATCTGCCTGAGTTCACCGAGCTCAATTGCGCTGACTATGCATCCGTCGAACATGGCGGCGCGATCTATTACAACAATGTCTGGAACAAGGGTGCAGCAGGCGGTTTCGATTGGCGCCAATGCATTGTCGAAGGCGGCAACGCCGATAATCCGACCTATGGCTGGTATTGGCGGTGGCCGGACTCCAGCAGCGACATCTTCGCTCAGCCCCAGGTAAAGATTGGTTCTTCGCCTTGGGATCCTCTGCCCAAGATTGACGACCGTTTCCCATTGGCTCTGGCTGATACGCAAAAGCTCGAAATTGCGCATAGGCTGCGTGTCGTTTCAAACGGCAATTACAACATCGCGACCACCATGTGGCTGGTCGACAGTCCCGAGATCGGTGATGAGCAAAACCGCGCGATCATCCGCGCCGAAATCATGTTCTGGACCTATGCGACCAAAGGGCAGATGGATCCGGCTGGTGAGCGCATCGGCGTTATCGAGGATGGCGGTCAGAAATGGTCAGTTTGGCTTGATCGAAATTGGGGCGACGCGTCCGGCGTAAACGATAACCAATGGATTTATTTGGCGATCAAATCCGAAGAACCGTCATTCGAAATGCGATTTGACGCGGCAAGCTTGCTTAGCGACCCTTTGTTCAAAGATCTCGGACTTCAACAGTTCTATGTTGCAGATATCGAAGTGGGCACAGAGATTATGGATGGCGAAGGCGTGGCCTGGGTAGATGACTTTGAGGTTATAACCACGCCTTAGGCTAAGGCTGCTTTATGAAGACCAAGCTTTCCATCTGCCGTAAGAAGACGCGTTTTGCCTCTGCCCATGAGGCTGAGGCGGCCGCCGAGGCGGCACCTTTTAAGCTGCGTGCCTATCGCTGTGAGCTATGCCGGAAATATCACCTCACCAGCCGGACCAAGGGCATGAAAACGCCGCACGCGGAGCTAGCGCGTCGGCGCGGTACAAGCTGAACGGCTTACTTCGCTTTCTTGCCGCTCCGTTTCGCAGATGATTTGGCAGCGGGCTTCTTCATTGCTGATAGCTCTGCATCGATGTTGCTATCGAGCTGCAGGGCCGCGATTTCGGCCTCGATATTGGTTGGAGCCTCCTTGATTGCTCCCTCTGTGCCAAATCCAACGCGGCGCTCGATACTATCAATCCGGTCCATCCGGCGCGCGGTCTTGCTGTCGCCATCCGCCGACGACTGGTTCGATGGAGAGGATGGGTCAGGCAGTTGTTTAAGCTGCTGAAGCACATCGCTACGCTTGGTTTCGAGCTGCGCGATTGCGTCTTCCATTTCAGCCACTGCGCCGCTCAGCTTGCTTGCTTCTTCTTCCAAGAGGCTCGCTTGTTTCCGGCCGTCCTCGCGGGCGAGCAGGGCTGATCGCGCCAAATCTTCGCGCTTGTGATCGACCGCAATCTTCGCCTTGGCGGTCCATTCCTCGGCTTGTTCTGAGGTTCGCTGTGCCTTGCGCGTGGTGCGTTCGTGCTCGCGGCGCGTTTTCAAGGCATCGCTGTGCAGGCCAATCAGGCTTTCTTCGATCTCGGTAAGGAGAAGACGCAGCATCTTGCGCGGATCGCTGGCCTTCTTGGCCATGCTATCAACATTGCTAGAAACGATTTCGCGCACGCGTACGGCTACATGGATCATGGTTTTAGTCCCCCCAGAATTACTTGACCTCGCGAAATAACCGGCACCTATTGCGCTAAAGTAAATGCGGGCAATTTAATGAGATGCGCACCCACCGATTACATTGTGTGCTTAGAAGAGCGCCAATAGCGACGCCCACGGCCCCCCCCCTTGCTGGGCGTAGGGCGTCGAGTTTTGCTTGCATTTTGGGCGCGCATGGCTATTGCGCCCGCTTCCGCGGCTTTGCTGACGGAAATCTCGTGCGGGAGGCTCATGCAAATGGGCTGTTTGACCGCTTAACATGCAGGTGAGCTGAAACGCGCATCTGACAGTGTGAAAGGAGGCCCTGCGTGGCCAAGAAAATCGAAGGCTATATCAAGCTGCAAGTTCCAGCTGGTACAGCAAACCCATCACCACCAATCGGCCCAGCATTGGGCCAGCGCGGCGTGAACATCATGGAATTCTGTAAGGCGTTTAACGCCGCGACACAGGACCTTGAGAAGAACGCCCCGATCCCGACGACCATTACGGTTTATGCGGATCGCTCGTTCACCTTCACCACCAAAACCCCGCCAGCATCGTACCTGATCAAGAAGGCCGCGAAGTTGAAGAAAGGCTCTGGCGAGCCGGGCAAGGTTGTTGCTGGCTCGATCAAGACCAGCGCGCTGAAGGAAATCGCTGAGGCGAAAATGAAAGACCTCAATGCGAACGATATTGACCAGGCTGTGAAGATCATCGCGGGCTCTGCTCGTTCGATGGGCCTCGAAGTGGTGGAGGGTTGATCATGGTGAAGCTTACCAAAAATCAAAAACTGCGCGCTGAGCTCGATTCAGAAAAACTCTACGGCGTTGACGATGCGATCAAGACCCTGCGCGAGCATGCGTCGAAGAAGTTCGACGAGACTGTAGAGATTGCAATGAATCTGGGTGTTGACCCACGCCACGCTGACCAAATGGTTCGCGGCATGGTCTCGCTGCCATCAGGCACCGGTAAAGACGTGAAAGTTGCTGTGTTTGCGCGCGGTGACAACGCGGATAAGGCCACTGCGGCTGGCGCTGACAAGGTTGGCGCGGAAGACCTCATGGAAGACATGCAGGCTGGCAATCTCGACTATGACCGGATCATCGCGACCCCAGACATGATGGGCGTTGTCGGCCGCCTCGGTAAGGTTTTGGGTCCAAAAGGCCTGATGCCAAACCCGAAGCTGGGCACGGTCACTCCAAACGTTGAGCAAGCCGTTAAGGACGCCAAGGGCGGCCAGGTTGAGTTCCGCGTTGAGAAGATGGGCATTGTCCACACCGGCATCGGCAAGCTGTCGTTCTCTGACGATGCGCTGAAGGCAAACTTTGAAGCGCTGACGCAAGCGATTGTCAAAGCCAAGCCATCGGGCGCAAAGGGCAAATATGTGAAGAAGGTCACTCTGACCTCGACCATGGGTCCAGGTGTTAAGATCGACTTCGCTGAGATCGAAGGCGCGTAATTGACTTGGGGCGAGTGTGCATCCGCGCTCTCGCTTCCTCGCTCATGCGACCTTGCGGTCGCATCGCTGCGGGCGGCCAGTCGGCCTTGCGGTTCCTCCGGAACCAATTGTTCATACTGATAGAAGGGGCTGGGAGCAGAAGCTTCCGGCCCTTTTTGTATCTAGGCCCTGAGCAAGCCGCGAAATTTGCCCAGTGCCCCTGAGCGTTCTGCGACGCTTTTGGTCCCTGCAACCAAACCATCAAATCCGGCGCGAGCGCTGAGCAATGTGCGATTGGCAACGCTTGGTTTCAGCATCACGAAGCTAGCGCAGTCTATGCTATCGCTACCGAACATGGCTTTATGCGCGCCGTCGCCTTCCGTGAAATCGAAATAGGCAAAGCGCGCTTCCGCAAACAGGCGTTCTAGCGCTTCCATCTGCAACACTGTGCCTGGCGAGAACCGCGACCATTCCGGGTCATAGCCGAGATGTGCATAAACAAGCGTGTCGCCGACTACCGGCAGAGACAGATAGGCGATCGGCTTACTGGCACCTTTGGAGCCAGCATGCAGCAGATAGCAGCGCATTTCGCCTGCCTCTGCCTTGGTGAGCAGCTCGGTCCTTGCCTCCGGCGTTTCTGGCAGGCCAGCGTCAAGCAGGCGCGCCTGATAGGTCTTGGCCGACAATGGCAGCGCCGCATCGAAAAACGCGGCGACTTCATCCGGTGTCCGGTGCTCTGTAATGGCAAAGCCCTCGCCTGCCTCACTCGCCAGCTTACGCTGTTTACGCCGCAGGGTTGAGCGAGTCTTGCCGGAAAAGCGGGCGAGATAATCTTCATAACTCGGACAAACCGCCGGTCGCATATCGATATAGTGGCGCTGATAGTCCTGCCGTCCGCCGATCAGATACTGCGGGAATTGCGCCTGAATCGCGGCCACAGCGGATTGCGGTGCGGATAGGATGCGCAGTCCGTCCGGCCCCGACTTCGCTGCACTTAAAGGCGCATCGTCTGCTGCCAGCACATCTTGCAAGGTGAAGGCCCAGGTCGACAGCGCCCGGCCGACGGACAGCAGGCGCCGCGAACCGACTGTGAAGTCAATAGAGGTGCTTGCGCCTGTCATCAAAGCGCGCCGTAGAACGTGTTTGATGCGAACTGTTCTGCCATGCGCCAGCCAGTGCGCAGCGGGTTTGCGGGCAGCGGGTTGGATGGCAGCGGGTTTGCGGCGGAGCCATGAAGCGGCGGGGTGTCCCGGTAATTGCTGGTAGTGACGCCCTCCATTTCCGCGAGCGCCTCACACAGCCCTTCAAACCGCGTGTTCACAACCCGGTTCAGCGTCATCTTGGTGCGATTAACCAGCTCAAAACTGTGTGTCACCAGCGTAAAACTGGGTTGATCGGTGCTGCGCGCATAGCGCAATGCCGCAGTCATTTCGCCGAGTGAAAGCGCGGTTATTTGAGCGTGGCGCAGACCGCCAGTGATGGTCGCAATTGCGCCCACTGGTACTTCGATGATCCCTTCATACAGCATTGGCGAGCGGTCGCGTTCGGTCAACGCAATCTCGCACGCGCCGCCTTCCACCAGAGCGGGGCAATGGCTGCTGTCATAGCGCACTCCGATGGCGGCCAACGCTCGCAATGTGTCATTGTTCGCGCCATAATTGCCGGCTCTAAAAGCGACCGGTTTGGGTGCCCCTGCCGCGATTAGCACATCGCGTGCATATTCGAGCAGCTGGCATTGTTCTTCGAATGTGAAGTCCTTGATATTGCCGCCCGTGCGGTCTTTCAGGACAGCGGCAGAACCGGCCAATTCCAGCCATTCGGTATGGCAATGCAGTTGAACATCCTGACCGGCTTCGATGATTGGTCCGACCACATCTTCGATCGCGGCAATGCCCCAGATCATGGCAGGCATAGGATCGACGAAAAACACAGCCTTCAAATTGTGCTCGGCAAACTTGGCAAGCTTGTGCGTGATCCCGGCCGGACCATCGGGCGTAATACAGGCGATGGAACGCGCGAAATTGCTTTCCCGCTCCGCCTTACTCACGCCGGTGAACAGCCCGGCGGAATACTCGGTATCAATTGTGATAAAGGCCTGCGTCATCGCGCCTGCGGCATAACGAAAAAGGGTTAAAGGGTCGTTTGAGCGACCCATGCCGCAATCCCGTCATGCAAAGGTGGCCCTTCACGCAAAGACAGAATGCGCCATCGCCATGGTGAACATTTGCGCGTTGATCCGAATTGAGGACGGGAACACGCTCGCATCAGCGACATAGAGGTTGCCGGTGCCATGCACCTTCAGGTCTGCGCCCACCACAGATCGGTTGGGGTTTGAACCCATAACATTGCCCCCTTGCGGGTGGGACGTGCTGACGATGAAGTCGTGTCCGTCTTTGAGGTGCTGTTCCACCAGAGCCTCAATATCGTCGCCTGGCCGAACGGTGACATTGCTGGAGGTGGGTAGGTAAACCTCCTCTGCTCCGCCGGCGAAGTGCATCTTTACGGTATCGATCACAAATCCGCGCAATTGCTCGCGGTGCTTGCGTTTCAATTTGACCCTGAACTGTCCGCCTTTTACCTCGCCCATATCGCTGACAGGCATGAGGATGCCGAGACAAACGAGGTTCGAATAGGATTCCATCCGGCGGACGTATTCACCGAACCATCCGCCCATTGAGGCAGAGAAAGTGGCGGGCGGGTGGAACCAGCTTTCGATCAGGTGATCGCCGCGGTCGACATAAGTGCCCATCTGCACGCCGTCCCAACTGTTCACCGGATGAGGCATTTTTGCGATCACCGGGCAGGCCAGATTGCAGGCAATCTGCTCGCCAATATCGGCAAAATTGAACCGTTCCATCAGGGCCGAGGACGCGCCAGTGCCCGCCGCTATAATTGCACCCTTGGCCGGGCGAATGCGTACATGGCGGCCGTTTTGGCGCGCTTCAACCGATTTCACCGGCTTGTTGTGCAGGTTCCAGCCAATATTGATGCGAAAGGCGGCGGTGTTTTCCGCAATCCGCGCACCGTTTGCTAGGGCGTCTTTCAGCAGGGTTTGGACAACCGAACTCTTGCGATCATAGGCGCAGCCGGAATTGCAGTAGCCGCAGCCCCAGCATTTGCGCGAACCATGGCCATAGTTCTTCTCAAACCGAGTGGCCTCGACATTGGCATCGTCCGCGCGGCCGTGCCCCTGAGCTTTAAATGCATTCCAAGCAGTGCGTAGATGCGCGCCGTTTGGTCCTGATATTTCCTCGGGGATTTCTGCAATGCCGAGCCGAGTCCACAAATGGTCAAACGCTGCGGTCAGCTTGCCGCCAGCGTTCACATCGACGCCATATTCGTCTTTCCAATGCTGGATCACATCCTGCGTGCGTGGGTGCGGATTGGCCTGGTCGGGGCGGAAACAAATCCCGTTATTGACCAGAGATGATCCGCCAATGCACTCGGCCTGAAGGATCGCAATCTCGCGATTGCTGGAGGTCATCAAGCCGCCGCCAATATACATGCCAGCATATTGCTCTGCGTCTCTATGGCGGATCTCCGCCGTCGACCAATAATCGCCCTTTTCAATGATCAAAACACTGTCGCCTTTGGCTGCAAGCGCGGCGGCAGCGGCTGCTCCACCCGCGCCAGAGCCAATCACCAGCCAATCGCAGTTTTCGGTATCGGCTAGATCGCTGCAGGTGAGATCATCGGTGTCTGCAAATGGCTTTGCATTGGCGCGCGATTGCGGGGGGACGAAACCGATGCCGTTCCAGCTGCCGGGCTGCTGATAATAGGCGGAGTAGAACACCGTCCTTAGCCGCCCAAGCGAGCGGATGATTCCAAAATCAGCCTCGGCAATCTTGTCCGTCAGGCGCTGCTGGCGTTCCGCGATTGAGAGTTCGGTGAAGCTGCGCCGCAGCCACAGCTCCAACAGGAACAGGCCGCGCTTCACGTCCACTCGCGTGCTGTCAGGCAGGATCGCGATCCAGCGCATCGCATTGTTGACGATGTCCTCAATCGTGCCGCTGGGCGGTGGGCCGCCAAACAAGGCCTCAACATAGGCATGTTCAAAGCTTGCGCGGCGCTGAGCCACGACTTCGATCAGATTGTCATCCACCTGGATGGAATTGGCCTCAGCCCGGTTGATCGCTTCGCCTTCGAGCGCAACCGCGCCGGCGTCTGCAATGATGTAGTCTGCGCGTTCGCCATCTGGCCCCGCTTCAACGCGAACAACCGGATGGCCTTCAGCAGTCTTTCCCAAGGGCCGCACATTACTGGGGGAAAGTGCGGTAATGACGGAAGGTGATGGGTTGGGCATCTCACAATCTCCCCTTTGATTAGACAAAGAGAAGATGACGCAATTTGCTTTTGTCCGAAATAGAAATAACGGCGATTCCTTGTAAGGACGCGCCAATCTTTGCCGATTTCTGGTTAAATGCCGCCCGGAGTGAAATTATAGCCGCTTGCTGCTAGCCCATCGCACAGCGCATCGACGCATGATTTCAGTGTTTCTGAGTCGGTTGAGCGCAGCACAAAATTGGCGCCCACTTTGCCTTCACGAAAGAACGGGTAGGAGCCGATCTGGCATCCTTCATGGGCCTGTTCGATTTCGGCCAGCAGTTTGGCAACTTCGCTTTCCGCGATCCAGCAGCCGACGGTCTCTGTGATAAGCGGCGCGCCGCCTTCTAGCTTGCCAGTGAGTGCATCTAGCATGCCTGCCGCGATATGCGGGACACCGGCCATCAAGATCACATTGCCGCGCCGGATACCGGGTGCGCCGGACATGCGATTGGGGATCAGCTCAGCGCCGTCAGGCACGCGGGCCATGCGCAGACGGCCTTCGTTGATCCCGCCTTTGTCTTCATAATAGCGGGTCAACAATGCCCGTGCCTCTTCATTGATCACGACGGGCACGCCGAGTGCCTTGGAAACGGCATCGACCGTGATGTCGTCATGCGTTGGACCTATCCCGCCGGTGGTGAACAGATAGTCATTGTCGGCGCGCAGAGCGTTGACCGCCTCGACAATCTTGTCCTCGACATCGGGCACCACCCGCACCTCTGCCAGACGGATGCCTTGCACCTGCAGCCAGGATGCGACCTGCGCAATGTTCTTGTCTTGGGTGCGGCCGGAAAGGATTTCATCACCGATAATGACGAGGCCCGCAGTCCAGATTTTATCCGATGTGGTCATGGGCGAACGGCCTAGGTGAGTCTTGCTTTGACCTCAAGCGTTTGCGCTTTTGCGTGTGTGCCTAATCCGCCGCTTGAAGTTCACCGCCTGATGCACCTGTTTCTTCTCTAGTGTTGCTGAAATTCAGCCAACCATCGTCCAGAGGGTCGCTCGTCATCCGTTTCCGGTCGAGCACATATTCCTGATTGAGCCGCCACGGGTAATCAACCGCGTTCTTTGGCATGATGTGCTTGCCGCGCTGAATATAGCCGCTGGAGAAGTCGAAAATATCATCCTCCTCCAAGCCCGCTTCCGCCTCTTGGGTGAGGGTTGGGGTGGCAATGGTTGTGCCGGTCTCGCGCATGTGATTGAGCAGCCTGCAGATGTAATCTGAATTGATATCCGCCCTCAGGGTCCAGCTGGCGTTTAGATAACCGAAAACCACAGCAAGGTTGGGCAGGTTAGAGAACATGCAGCCTTTGTAATAAAAGCGTTGGCTGAGGTCAGTTGGGGTGCCGTTTTGGCTAAGCGCGATCTTGCCTGCGACAGCGAGCTTCAATCCGGTTGCAGTTACGACAATGTCGGCCTCAATCAGCTCCTCGGATTTCAGCCGCACGCCGCCTTTCTCGAATTTTGCGATATGCCCAGTGACAATCTCAGCTTTGCCAGCTTTCATAGCCTCGAACAGATCGGCATCGGGCACCAGGCACAGGCGCTGTTCCCACGGGTTATAGGGCGGGGTGAAGGCGGCCTTGTCGTAGTGCTTGCCGAGCGCCTTCTCGATCCGTTTGTAGAGGTTGTCCTTGACCTTTTGCGGTTTGTCACGCGCTGTTTTGAACGCGTAGTCCTGCATCCAGATATTTTTGAACCGGGTGATCTTATAGGCGAGCTTTTCTGGCAGCACCTTGCGTAGGAGATTGGCGAATCTATCTTTCGCAGGATGCGAGAACATCCAGGTGGGTGTTCTTTGGAGCATCGTAACCTTGGCGGCTTTGTCTGCCATCGAAGGCACGATCGTTACCGCTGTCGCGCCGGAGCCGATTACGACCACGCGCTTACCGTTGTAGTCCAAATCCTCTGGCCAGAATTGCGGGTGCAGCACCGTGCCCTCAAATTCGCCCAGATCGAACCCGGGGTCGAACGGCTCATCATAGTCGTAATAGCCAGAGCCGAGGTAAAGGAAGTTTGCGGTGATGCGAGTGCGGGTGCCATCACCCAACTCCATCTCGACATGCCAGCGGGCCTCGTCATCGCGGAAATCGGCTGAGATCACCTTGTGACCAAAGCGGATATGCTGGCGAATGCCGCGCTCATCGGCGATTTTGTTGAGGTATTCGAGGATGGACGGCGCATCAGCGATGCTTTTCTCGTGACGCCAAGGCTCAAAATCAAAACCCAGCGTGTGCATATCGCTGTCAGACCGGATGCCGGGATAGCGGAACAGATCCCAAGTCCCGCCCAAATTGTCGCGCTGTTCGACGATCGCATAGGAATGATGCGGCGATTTCATTTCCATGTGCGCAGCCATGCCGATGCCGGAAATTCCGGCTCCAACAATTAGAACATCAACCTCTGGTGCAGTGGCCAGCATCGTCTTCTCTCTCCTATTGGTGTGGAGGTAAGCACACGATGGCTGTAAAAGCGAGTCACGATTGCATTTTGCAACTGACTTGCGTGTGCGGCTGCGCTAAGTGCCTGCCCATGTTGAAAATACGATGGTCGCTCTCGGCCGCTCTCCCCCTCGTTCTATCCGCCCCGCTTTATGCTCAAGATCAAGGTTCCGATTCCGATGTCGATGACAATGTGATTGTCGTCACCGGTGAAGGGCTGGAACAGGCAGCATCCACCGGTGTCTATGCGTCGAGCGAAATTGACCGCGATGCGATAATCGCCACCGGCTCTGGCCGGATCGAGGATGCGTTGCGCAATGTCGCCGGTTTCCAGCAGTTCCGCCGCTCCGACAGCCGCTCTTCCAATCCCAGCGCACAGGGCGTTACCCTGAGGGCGCTAGGCGGCAATGCGACAAGCCGCGCATTGGTGGTGCTTGATGGTGTGCCGATCACCGACCCGTTCTTTGGTTTCGTCCCGCTCAGTTCGATCGCACCGGAGCAATTGAGCCGGGTGCGCGTTACGCGTGGTGGCGGCTCTGGCCCGTTTGGCGCGGGCGCGCTGGCTGGCACGATTGAGCTTGAAAGCGCGGGCCTCGATACGCTTGGTCCGGTGAACGCTAGCCTGCTGGTGAACGACCGTGAAGAAACCGAAGCGAGCGCCAGTCTTGGTGCCAATCTAGGCTCCGGTTTTGCGGTTGTGAGCGGCCGGTGGGACCGCGGGCAGGGGTTCTTCACTACGCCTCAGGACCAACGCGTACCCGCAACAGCGCGGGCTGCTTTTGATAGCTGGAGTGTCGGAGTGCGCGCCGTAGCGCCGTTGACCAATGACGTTGAATTGCAAGCGCGGGTGCAGGTCTTTGATGATGCGCGCACGCTCCGCTTTGACGGTGCTGATTCGACTAGCGAAGGCCAAGACGCCAGTATCAGATTCGTGGGCCGAGGCGATTGGCAGTTTGATGCGTTGGCCTATGTTCAGGCGCGTAATTTCTCCAATATCGTGATCAGCTCCACCCGCTTTGTGCGCGTACTTGATCAGCGCAACACGCCCTCAACCGGGCTTGGCGGCAAAATCGAAGTGCGCCCGCCGGTTGGCGGCGGTCACAATGTCCGGCTGGGCGTGGACTATCGCCGCTCTGATGGTGAGCTTCAGGAGGAGGCGTTCAGTGCCTTCACTGGCAATTTGCGCGAACGCCGCCGCGCGGGCGGCACCAACAGCGATCTCGGCCTGTTCGTCGAGGACGATTGGCAGATTGGTGCGCTGCTGCTGACGGGTGGTTTACGGGCCGACCGCACGGTAATCTCCGATGGTTTCTTTCGGGCTGTCGATGCAGGCGGGGCGTTGGTCAGCGAAACGATCGCTACTGGTCGCAGCGACTGGACGCTCTCTTGGCGTGCTGGCGCATCCTACGATGTTGGCGGCGGTCTGGCCCTGCGCGCGGCGGCCTATACCGGCTTGCGACTGCCAACCTTGAACGAGCTGTACCGTCCCTTTGTGGTGTTTCCTGTTGTGACACAGGCCAATGCGGCGCTCGAAAATGAGCGGCTCGAAGGGTTTGAAATTGGTTTGGATTGGCGGCCCAATGAGAATGTCAGCCTGGCCTTGACTGCGTTTGACAATCAGGTTGAGAACGCCATCGCAAATGTCACCCTCACGCCAACCTTGCGGCAGCGGCAAAACTTGCCAGCCATTGAAGCGCAAGGGGTTGAGGCCGCGCTCGGGCTCGAATTTGGTCAGGTGACCTTCAACGGTTCGCTTGCCTACACGGATGCAGAGATCGCCGGATCCGGCGCCTCGATCGCGCTCGATGGCAATCGCCCTCCGCAAACGCCAGAGCTTGCTTTCTCCGCGACGCTTGCGTGGCAACCAGCCGAAGGTTGGCGGCTCGCAGGCACGCTGCGCCACACTGGCGCTCAGTTCGAGGACGATCAAGAAACCACGTCCTTGCCTGAGGCAACCACTCTTGATGCGTTTTTCCAAGTGCCAATTGCCGGGCAATTCTCAGCCGTGCTGCGCGGTGAGAACTTGCTGGATGAGGAAATCGTCACCCGCAATTCGAACGGTGCGATTGATCTCGGAGTGCCGCGCACTGTGTGGTTTGGCCTGCGTTACGGTTTTTAATTCAGCGGCAAAACTGATCTAGCGGCCATGCGGACTAATATCGACTAACCCGCAAGGATGTTTCGCATACGCAGCACAAATTGCATTTTTGCTGCGCTGCAACACAATATGTTGCATTTTTGCATCAATTATTGAGAACTAGCGCCGCGCCCTTGCGAATTGAATTCGCGCGTGACTAGTCTGCGGTCCATAAAAAATAAGACATCGGTTTGTTGGAGAGGAAACCTATGACGAAAAAGTTCGCAGTATACGCGGCTGGCCTAATGGCCTGCAGTTCATTCACAGCACCGGCATTCGCGCAAGACGCAGAAGCGTCGGCTCAACCCGAGGCTCCGGATAACGTAATTATCGTTACCGCGACGCGGCGCGCATCGGACGTTCAGGATATTCCAATCGCCGTGACGGCGGTCACGCCGCAGCAGCTCGAACAGCAAGGGATCGCAAATATCCAAACGCTGGGCGCTGTTTCTGCAAGTTTTAATATTCAATCCTCTCAAACGGAATCGCAGGGCACCTCGATCCGCTTGCGCGGGGTAGGTACGACCGGCAACAACATTGGCCTTGAAAGCGCCGTTGGGGTGTTCATCGATGGTGTCTATCAGTCACGCCCTGGGATCGCTCTTGGCGAGCTGGTAGATGTGGCTCAGCTTGAAGTTCTGCGCGGTCCCCAAGGCACACTGTTTGGACGCAATACAACAGCCGGTGCGCTGGTCGTTCGCCATAAGCTGCCTGAACTGGACGAGTTTGGCGGCGAAGTGACGGCGACATACGGGAATTTCGATCTGATCAACGTCCAAGGCGCATTAAATGCGCCTCTGGTAGAGGACTCGTTGGGTGTTCGCTTTAGCGGCTCCTATCGCCAGCGTGATGGTTTCGTGACCAATCCGTTCAATGGAACAGAATCGAACGACCGAGATCGCTTTCTATTGCGTGGCCAACTTTTGTGGGAACCGAGCGCGGATTTAAGCTTGCGATTGATCGCCGACTATCAGCAAACTGATGAGAATTGCTGTGATTCGGTTACCCTGCGCCCGGCAACTGGTGCGCCTCAGGCGGTTTCAGATGCGCTTTTCCCTAATGGCACGCAGGCGCCTGGGACTTTAACGACTAACGAGTTCCCATTTCCGCTCGATCGGATTTCGAACTCACAGGGCTTCGAGAACGATATCGAGCAATGGGGTGTCTCTGCCGAGTTGAACTGGGATTTGGGTGGTGCTGATTTGACCATCATCGGCTCCTATCGCGACTTCCTTGGCGAAAGCCGGCAGGACGATTTTAACGGAGGGCTCGTCTATTCCGTGTCAGGATCGACATTCCCAGCCGGAACACCGCCCACTTTTGACGACATCAAAACCTGGACAGTCGAAGGACGTTTGCAAGGTGATGCCTTTGATGGCGTAGTCGATTGGCTGGTCGGAGTGTTCTACTCTGACGAGCAGATTGTCGAGGAGTTCGCTCTCGGTCTGGGGCCAGAGTTTGGCGATCTGATCGGCCAGTCCTTCGGTCTGCCCGGTTTTGCACTCCAGGGTGTCGCCGATGCCGGTTCAATCTTCTCCAACGGTGTGCTTGATCCGACCGATGCGGCTTTTGCGCAGGGAGCCTTTGCGCAAAGCCCGATTGCAGCGCAGTCAAGTCTCAACCGGTTTGAACAGGAAGGCACTTCTTTCTCTGTCTTCACTCACAACATTTTCAATGTGACGGATGAATTGAGTATCACTCTGGGTGCGCGTTATGTCGATGACCAGAAGGATGCTCGCTACGATCAGCTGAGTTCAACCGGCAATGCGTGCGCCGCTAGCCGTGCATTTTTTGGCGGGCTTCAACAGGCACTTGGTGCCGCGGCTGGCGGAGATACTGCAGGGCTGGACGCGATTAACGGTGCGCTGGCACCCATCTTTGGCCCAGCTGGTGCAGGCGCTTTGCAAATTCCGGCGATTGCCGGCGCAGGGGCAGCACTCAACTGCTTTGTTTTCGCAGCGCCAGCCGATCCCTTTGGTGGAACCAACCCTGCGACGGCAGGCCTGCCTGTCGAATTTGACGATACGTTCACTGACGATGAATTTATCTACACCGCGCAGGTTGGCTACGAACCGAATGCGGATCTGCTGCTCTATGCTGGTTTTACGCACGGCTACAAAGCGGGCGGTTTCAATCTCGATGCGTCGGCTGCGATCGGCGGAGCTGATCCCAGATTCCGTTCGGAAGAGATTGATGCTTATGAAATCGGTCTGAAATCCACGTTATTGGATGGACGGGCACGCGCCAATATCGCGCTGTTTTACTCCGACCTGGCCGATTTTCAGGTGCTCGAATTCACTGGCACACAGTTCCAGACGTTCAATGTCGATGATGTTTCTTCGAAAGGCATTGAGCTTGAGCTGTTTGCGCAATGGACCGATTACATCAGCAACACAGTTGCCGTCACATATACGGACGCGCAATATGGCGCCAACTGCGACGCAAGCCTGATTGCCGCAGGTGGAGCCAATCCGGCTGCTGGGTTGTGCGGTTCCTCGCTAACCAACGCACCTGAAATCGTGGGAATCTTCGGAATGACCTATGATGGTCCGATTAGCGGGGGTGGCTGGAACATGCTGGCCAATGCAAACCTGCGCTATGAATCGGACCGTCGGACGAGCACCAATCCGCAAGACGGTCTTGGCCTTATTCCGTTCGATGTTCAGGACGCCAACGCTAAGCTGAACTTGCGACTTGGTTTCACTGATCCGAGTGACACATACACAATCGAGCTTTGGGGTCGTAATGTCACCAATGAGGTGACGCGTGCGATCACGTTCAACACTCCATTGGTTGGCTCAGTCGCTGCGGGCACTGAGGGTCGCAGTGCGTTCCTCGAAGAGCCGCGCACCTATGGCGTGACTGTGCGAGCAAAGTTCTGACCACTTTGTCGATCAGCTAATTTGCCTTTGGGAGAGGGCAAAGAGAAGGGGCGGTCCGCATAAGCGAGCCGCCCCTTTTTATATGTAAGATTTTCCGTGTGGGTGCTGTTCGGCGTAGTGCGCTGAACCCTACATCCCGCGGGCGATCACCATTTTCATTACTTCGTTTGAGCCGCCAAAGATCCGTGTGATGCGGCAGTCGCGGTACATGCGAGCGATTGGATAGTCGTTGATGAAGCCAGCCCCGCCGTGGAACTGCAGGCATTTGTCGACGACTTCACCCTGCAGTTCTGTGACCATGAGTTTGGCCATGCACGCGGTGGGCACATCCAGCTCACCCTTCAGGTGCAAGGCGATGCAATGATTGACGAAGACCCGCGCCGCGGTGCTGCGAGCAGCCAGCTCAGCCATCACAAACTGCGTGTTCTGGAAATCCCAGATCGTTTGACCAAAGGCCTTGCGATCCTTGACGAACTCCATGGTGGTCTCGAGCGCCTTTTCGATTCCTGTCATCGCGCCCATGGCAATGATTAAGCGCTCCTGAGGCAGCTCACCCATCAGCTGGTAAAAGCCTTTGCCCTCTACCCCGCCCAGCACATTTTCCGCTGGAACGAACACGTCGTCGAAGAACAACTCTGAGGTGTCCGCCGCGTCCATCCCGATCTTGTCGAGCTTTTTGCCGCGTTGGAACCCCTCTGCACCCTCGGTTTCGAGCAGCATAAGCGAGATGCCCTTGGCGCGTTCATTGGGGTCAGTCTTGGCGACAACGATAATGAAGTCGGCTGTCTGCCCGCTAGAGATATAGGTCTTGGCGCCGTTGATGCGGTAGCCGTTGCCGTCCTTAAGCGCCGTCGTCGTGATGCTTTGCAGGTCTGACCCAACGCCGGGTTCGGTCATTGCAATCGCGCTGACGAGCTCGCCGGTCACCAGCTTGGGCAGATACTTCTTCTTCTGCTCTTCTGTGCCGTGACGCACGAGATAGGGCAGGATCACTGTGTTGTGCAGGCTGGCGGCAAAGCCTTCTACGCCGTGCTTTGCCTGTTGGTCGATCACAACGATGTCGTGACGGAAATCGCCGCCGTGCCCGCCATATTCTTCCGGCACAGAGACCCCGAGCAGGCCTGCTTCGCCAGCCTCGTTCCAAAACTCGCGTTCTACCTGACCGTCTTCGCGCCATTTTAGGATGCGCTTTTCCGGCGCATGTTGCTGATAAAATTTGCCAACCGCGTCAGCGAAGATCGAAATCTCTTCGTCTTCCATGAATTCTGGCTGCGCTACATTGATGACTGGCATTTCTCTCTCCTGTGCACCGAGACCACCCGCGCCCTCCACCCTTCCACCCGGAGCCTACCGGGATAATCCGGGCGGAAGGGTGGAGGGCGCGGGCGGCCCCGGCCTTTCAAGCCAAAACTATTTCTATTTACCCTTCCAATTGGGCGCGCGCTTCTCGGCAAAGGCGGCTGCGCCTTCGCGGGCATCTTCGGATACGAAGATTGGTCCCATCAGCTTGGCCTGTTCTTTCCAGCGCTCGTCATCAGCCCAGAGGCGCGATTCGGCGACGATCTGCTTGGATACCTTGACCGCGAGCGGGCCATTGGCGGTGATTTTTTTGGCCAGTTCCAGCGCTGCGTCGAGCGCTGGGCCGTCTGTTACATGGTTGAGCAGACCCAGTTCATAGGCGCGCTCTGTGCCTATGAACTCACCGGTCAGCGCCAATTCCATCGCAATCTTTGGCGGGATCATGGTTGGCAGTTTAATAAGGCCGCCCGCTGCTGCAACGAGCCCGCGCTTCGCCTCCGGAATGCCGAATTTCGAGTCTTTATTGGCGACGATCAGGTCGCAAGAGATCATCAGCTCCATTCCGCCGGCCAGCGCGTAGCCTTCAACCGCTGCGATCAACGGCTTAGCCGGCCCCTTTTCCGTAAGTCCGCCAAAGCCGCGGCCTGGCACGCTCGGGGTCTCGCCGCGCAGGAAGCCCTTTAGATCCATGCCGGAGCAGAATGTGCCGCCAGCGCCGGTAATGATGCCTACGCGCAGGTGGTCTTCTGCATCCAGCCGATCTAGAGCTGCGGCAATCGCTTCGGATGCCGCTTTCGTCATCGCGTTTTTCGCTTCCGGCCGGTTGATCGTCATGATCAAAACGCCATCGCGTTCCTCGGTCAGCACTTCCCTTGTTGCGCCTTCGCTCATTTGCTCTCTCCACTTTTCCAATGGCGGTTCATTTTGCCATTTCGATTTGAAACTGAATTCTTGTGTCAATGGTGCAGGCGGTTTACGGACACGTCAACTGAAATTGGAAAAGTGGAAGAGGAAATCATGGCTGAGGCATATATCATCGATGCGGTGCGCACCCCGCGCGGAATTGGCAAGCAGGGCAAGGGCGCTCTTGCGGCGGAACATCCGCAGCATCTGGCAGCGACTGTGATGCGGGCGATCAAGGATCGCAACAGCCTCGACACCAGCACGGTTGATGATGTGATCTGGTCGGTTTCCACTCAGGACGGCATGCAAGCAGGCGACCTTGGCCGGATGGCTGCGCTTGATGCGGGCTATGACATCACCTCCAGCGGCACGACGCTCGACCGCTTCTGCGGCGGCGGTATCACCTCCGTCAGCCTGGCGGCGGCTCAAGTGATGAGCGGCATGGAAGATTGCGTGGTTGCCGGCGGTACAGAGATGATGAGCCTGACCGCTGCGATGATGCAGGAGAAGATGAAGGCCGGGATCAAGCCGCCGATGATGGGCAGCTATAACGAACGCTTGCAGAGCGTTCACCCGCAATCGCACCAGGGCATCTGCGGCGACGCGATTGCCAGCATGGAGGGGTTTACCCGTCAGGAACTTGACGAGGTTGGCTACCGCTCTCAGCAGCGCGCCGCCGCCGCGATTGAAGCGGGCAAGTTCGAAGCATCGGTTGTTCCGGTGACGGACGATACGGGCAATGTTTTGCTGGCGAAAGATGAATATCCACGCCCAGAGACAACGCTGGATGGTCTCGCTGAACTCCAGCCTGCCTTTGCAAAAATCGCCGATGTTCCGCTGGATGCGAATGGCACGACCTTTCGCGGTCTGATCAATCAGAAATACCCTGATCTTGAAATCGAGCACTTCCACCATGCGGGCAACAGCTCCGGCGTGGTCGACGGCGCGGCGGCCGTTCTGGTTGCGAGCAAGGACTACGCGCAGAAAAACGGACTGAAACCGCGCGCGCGGATCGTTGCGACCGCGAATATGGGCGATGATCCAACACTGATGCTCAATGCGCCAGTGCCAGCGGCCAAGAAGGTTCTCGAAAAAGCGGGCCTCACCAAAGACGACATCGATCTGTTTGAGATCAATGAGGCGTTCGCAGTTGTGGCCGCAAAGTTTGTCCGCGACCTTGAGCTGGATTGGGACAAGGTCAATGTGAACGGCGGCTCTATCGCCCTTGGTCACCCGATTGGCGCGACTGGATCGATCCTGATCGGCACCATGGTTGATGAACTGGAGCGGCAAGACAAGCGCTACGGCCTCGTCACGATGTGCGCGGCGGGCGGTATGGCGCCGGCCATCATCGTCGAGCGTGTGACCGACTTCGTAGACTAAGGCTAAGTATATGATTGCTGACAACACGCCCGTCATTATTGGCGTTGGTCAACATTCCGAGCGAGTCCAGCAGGCCGGCTATGAAACGCTGTCCTATGCTGATCTGGGAGGGCGGGCTCTCGCGGCGGCCATTGCTGACACTGGCGCTGACGGGGATGTTGCTTCGGCGATTGATACTCTGGCGGCGATCCGGGCGTTTGAAATGTCGCGTCCGGACCGCCAACCGCCCTTTGGCGCATCGGATAATGTTCCGCGCAGCTTTGCGAAACGGGTGGGTGCGGACCCTGAACGTGCGATCCTCTCGACCACTGGCGGCCAGTACAATCAGCATTTGGTTGGCGAGTTTGCGAGCGACATTGCAGCTGGCAAATCCGATTGCGCGGCGATTGTCGGATCAGAGGCGATCTCCACCTTTCTCGCTCTAGCGGCGAAGGGCGAGAAGCCAGACTGGTCAGAAGAGGTTGGTGGGCAGCTCGAAGATCGCGGGTTCGGCAATGACGGGCTGATGGAGCTGGGTCTGTTCGCGCATGGCGCAACCGGCGCCATCCCGCTCTACGCCCTGGCCGAAAACGCGCGGCGCGCGAAGATAGGTAAGAACCTCGACGAATATCGCCGCGAGATTGGTGAGCTGTTTGCGCCTTTTACCAAGGTCGCGGCGAGCAATCCTCATGCAGCGGCCCCCAAAGAGCGCACAGCCGAAGAACTGGCAACAATCACGGAACGTAACCGGATTGTTGCAGAACCCTATGCGCGAATGACGGTTGCCCGTGATCAGGTGAACCAAGCGGCCGCAATCGTCCTCGCCAGTGCCGGAAAAGCGCGTGAGCTGGGCGTGCCCGAAGACCAATGGGTGCATATCCATGCGGTGTCATCGGCGACCGAGTTGGAACTGTCTCAGCGACCAGATCTGTCCGCCAATCCGGCCTCAATCGCCAGCGTTGAGGCAGCATTGGAACGCGCAGGCAGGAACATGACAGAGATGCAATTTCTCGACTTTTACTCCTGTTTCGCGATCCCAGTGTTCAACCAATGCGAGCATTTTGGCATCGCGCATGATGACCCGCGCGGGCTGACGTTGACCGGCGGGCTGCCGTTCTTTGGCGGTGCCGGTAACAATTACTCAGCCCATGCGATTTGCGAGGCTGTGGAGCGCGTCCGCAGCAATCGCGGCGCATACGCTTTGGTCGGCGCAAATGGCGGCTGGATGAGCAAATATGCGACTGGTATTTACTCGGCCGAGCCCGCAGATTGGTCAGCAAATGACCGGTTTGAGAAACTGCCCATGGCCACAAATGCCGTGCCGCGCGGTGAGGGACCATTCGATAGCGCCACCGTTGAAAGCTATACGATCAATCACTCAAAGGCGGGCAGCGATGCCATCTGGCTCGGCCGGAACGCCAATGGAGAGCGTGTGAGCGGCAATGCTGATCTCAGCGATGAAGCGACCGCGAAGGCCTTTCTTGGAGGGCAACCATTCGGCGCAAAACTGGCCGTCACTCAGGATAAGCGCAGGCGCAACATTGGGCGCGTCGTTTAGCAAAGACGTTGGGGCCTAGCCCTGGGGGTTCCACTCCAAAATCGGCGCGTTTGCCCTTTGACATAGTGCCACGAACAGAGTATTTAGTTACAAACGTAACCAACTAACTCTTGAGTAGGCGCGCGCATGACCAAGCATCCATCTGATCTATTCGATAATCCGGCTGGCCTTGATGGCTTTGAGTTTGTTGAGTTTTGCGCTCCTAAAAAGGGCGTGCTCGAACCTGTTTTTGAAGCCATGGGCTTTACCCATGTGGCGACGCACCGCTCTAAGGACGTCAATCTGTGGCGTCAGGGCGGCATCAATCTAATCGTGAATTATGAACCGCGCAGCGCCGCTTGGTACTTTGCGCGTGAGCACGGCCCTGGCGCTTGCGGCATGGGTTTCCGTGTACGTGATGCCGCCGCTGCTTATGAGCATGTTTTGGAGCAAGGTGCAGAGCCTGTTGCCAATGCTCCTGGCCCAATGGAGCTCAGCATTCCGGCCATTCGCGGGATTGGCGGATCGATCCTCTATCTGATCGATCGCTATGCTGATGAAGCGGGCGAAGGCCTGTCCATTTACGACATCGACTTTGAATATCTGCCTGGCGTCGAAAAGCACCCAGAAGGTTGCGGTTTCCAACTGATCGATCACTTGACGCACAACGTCTATGGTGGCCGGATGGCTTACTGGGCCGATTTCTATGAGAAGCTCTTCAACTTCCAGGAAATCCGTTATTTCGACATCAAGGGCGAGTATACCGGCCTCACTTCGAAGGCGCTTACAGCACCTGATGGCAAAATCCGCATTCCGCTGAACGAGGAAGGCGAAAACGGCAAGGGACAGATCGAGGAATATCTGCGCGAATATAACGGCGAAGGCATTCAGCACATTGCCTTGATCTGTGATGATCTGGTTGCATGTTGGGACAGCCTTAAGCAGCTGGATGTGCCTTTCATGACTGCCCCGCCTGAGACATACTATCAGATGCTGTCGGAACGTCTGCCGGGCCATGGTCAAGACGAAGCAGCGCTTAAATCGCGCGGAATATTGCTAGATGGAACGACTGAAGGCGGCAGCCCTCGCTTGCTTCTCCAGATCTTCGCAGAACCACGTATTGGTCCGGTCTTCTTCGAATTCATTCAGCGCGTGGGCGACTACAAAGACGGTTTTGGCGAAGGTAATTTCAAAGCTCTGTTTGAGAGCATTGAGCGCGATCAGGTCGCGCGCGGTGTCCTTGATGTTGAAAAAGAGCCGGCTGAATGAGCGCGGCCGCTAACTCCCATCCCGTGAAACTGGGCGGCGTCCATCACGTCGCCTACCGCTGCAAGGACGCTAAAGAGACCGTCGAATGGTACGCCCGCGTCATGGGCATGGAATACACGACGGCTTTTGCCGAGGATCATGTCCCTTCGACGGGCGATTATGATCCATACATGCATGTCTTTCTTGATGCGGGGAACGGCAATATTCTGGCATTTTTCGAGCTGCCCAATCAACCAGATATGGGGCACGACGAAAATACACCAGCCTGGGTCCAACATTTGGCCTTCCGGGTGGGTAGCGAAGCCGAATTGCTCGCGGCAAGGGCCCATGTAGAGGCGCAAGGGATCGATGTGCTTGGCCCCACGCATCACGGCATTTTTAAGTCGATCTATTTCTTCGATCCCAATGGTCACCGCGTCGAACTCGCCGCCGACATCGGCACAGTCGAGCAATATGCGGAGTTAAAGCGGGTTGCCCCGCTGATGCTGGATGAATGGTCAAAGACGAAGAAAGCCCCGCGTCACGCCGATTGGCTGCATGAATTGGCGCGCGAAGAACATTCCGCCTAATTCAAACAGCTGACGGCATTACTTTGGTGCCATTTCAATAGCACAAATCTCAGAATTGATGAAGATTTGACCGCAGAATCTGCGTACGAATGCTTACCTCGCCTTAACCACTTACATCTATTGGGTTTCCTTCGATCTCGGAGCGTAAACGCCAATGGCGAAGCTATCAGCCTCAATGACATCCAAAACTGCCTCGGCGGTGCAGGAGATCTATCGGCCGATTATTCGTGGCTATTTCGCAGTTTTTGCTGCGTACTATCTGCTGCTCCTGCCGACTAATTTCTTTTATTTTGAAGGCTTTGACCTCTGGGCCGTTGTCGGCATCGCGTCGCTAACTTCTGTTATTGCCGTCGTTGGCTTTTTTCGGCTGCGTGAAAAGACTGAGATCGAAATGCTGGAACGCCTGCTGGTCGTTCTGAACTTCTTGGTTGTGATGAACGTCGTGACAACGCTCAATCTGATGTTTGAGCCGGAAAAAATGGTATACTTCGTGATTCTGGTGATGCTGTTTGCACTTTCCAGCGTCAGCACGCGCCAATCCGTGCTTTCAATCGTCTTCGCATGTCTCGCTTTCCTCACCTACGTCCCGAGGCTTGAGACGAGTGACCAGGCGACCTATGGTTTTCTGATTTTCGGCGCGATCATGGCCTCGCTCTCGATCACCTATTACCTGCGCAAAGCGATCACTTACATCGCCACTTCAAAGCTCGACGCTGAACATCAACTGGAAGAAGCCCGAGTGGTTGGCGAGAGTTTGCGGCACAAATCGCTCTCCGACAGCCTAACTGGCCTGCCCAATCGCCGCGCATTCTTCGAGGCTCTTCGCAAATCAAAGCATGATATCAGCCGCCAAGCAAAAGAAAGCCGGGACGATCCAAAGGCACAGGTGCAAAACCTATGGCTGATCCTAGTCGATCTTGATGGATTTAAGGCGGTCAATGATGTGCACGGCCATTTGGTCGGCGATTTGCTGCTTAAGGAAGTGTCCGAACGGCTTATGGCCCATTGCGGTGACACGGCGCATGTCAGCCGGATGGGCGGTGATGAATTTAATATCATCCTCAAGTCCAGTGGTGATGAAACGGAAGTCAGGGCCTGGTGCGATGAATTGCTGGAAGAGCTCGCCAAATCCTATGTGATCGAAGGGCGCTATGTGCGCGTCTCAGGGTCCATGGGATGCAAGATGATGGACTTGACCCAAGGGGCGCGGTCGCAAATCAATGAAGCCGATTACGCTTTGATGGCGGCCAAAAAACAAGGCAAAAACCGCACGGTAATCTTCACTGAAGTCCATGCGAGGCAGGCAGATGAACGTTACAAAGTCGAGCAGGCGCTTCGCTTTGCGAGCCTGCCAGATGAAATTGAACTGCTGTATCAACCGCAGGTGGATTTGCGCCATAATCGGATCGTCAGGGCGGAGGCTTTGGCGCGTTGGTCAAGTCCGATTATCGGCGAAGTGGAGCCGAGCAAGTTTATTAAGGTGGCAGAAGAAAGCGGCCTGATTACGCAGATCACTTTGACGGTCGTCGAGCAGGCGTTCCGCACGCTATCGATGTGGGCAGCTCCGGTGCCGATCGCTATCAACCTTTCGTGCCACGATCTGATCAGTGATCCGAGCATTGATCAGATAGTCGAAATGGCTGAAGAGTTTGAAATTGACCCGGCCTTGGTCGAATTTGAAGTGACCGAGACGGCCATGATGATTGACCTCGACAAAGCGACCACCAATCTCAAGCGCCTTTCCGAGATTGGCTTCTCTATAGCTCTGGATGACTTTGGCACCGGCTATTCCAACTTCAGCTATCTGAGGCGTTTGCCAATTGAAAAGCTAAAAGTGGACCGGTCGCTGATGGAGAACTCAGGCGATCCCATGACTGAGAAGGTGCTCTTCTCCCTCGCTGGCATGGCGCGCACTTTGGGGGTCGCGTGCTTGCTGGAGGGGATCGAAAGCGAAGTCGATCTTTTGGTTGCCAAGCGCGTTGGGGCCGATGCGGTTCAAGGTTTTCTGTTTGGCCAACCGATGAGCGCAGACGAACTGACAAAGGCGTTGGCGAAAGACGCAGAAAAGAAAGTCAGCCCGGCAACCGCCACATATTGAGGCAGGGCTACAAATCAGCGCACTTGTCTTCGCCGCTTGGTCACTCTCGTAACTTTTGAAGAATGGTGGCGGAGACGGAGGTGGCAAGTAGGCTGATGCAACCACTTGTGGTTTAACGGGAATACGGGGCGCCTGGAGGGCTCTTTACCACAATTGCTCCCCGGCTTCCCTGAATTGCGATTTGAGCCTCCGATTTTGAGTAACTTTTGGCTGAGTATCACAAGATTTTGGAGACCTAGAGTATGTCCCGTACGGGAAAGCGCTCCCTCCACAGCCGCTCTTCGAGCACCAAATATCCCTTTCGGGAAAATTATCTTGAAATTGATACACTATTCGCTTATATTTCCCGTTCGGGAAAGGTGATGCTCATGCTCAATGTTGCCGCTATTGGCCAAATCATTCGCGATGAACGCAAGGAGCTTGGTCTGCGACAGGACGAGTTGGCTGCTGCAAGCGGCGTCGGCTTGCGCTTTCTCGTTGAGCTGGAGCGGGGGAAGCCCACTGTCCAGATGGGCAAGGTTTTAGATGTGATTTCGGCACTGGGATGTGAATTGCAGATCAAAAGGCCCGACGGGATCGTGATTGCGGGTCGAGCGGATGCGCCCAAGAAGGATAAGCCGGAGTGACTCTGCCAATTCTGGATACACTGGTGGTCTGGTGGGACGAGCGCCAAGCAGGCGAGCTCTCGATCAACAAAGGTGGCGCAATGCATTTCGTATACGCGCCTGACTGGCTGGCTGATGAAACTGCCCCGGCGCTTTCCCATGCGCTGCCTAAGCAGCAAGAGCCATATGAAGACCATGCATGCAAGGCCGTCTTTGGCGGACTGCTTCCCGAAGAAGGCCAGCGCACCGCTATCGCTCGGGCACTTGGAGTTTCGCCCGACAATCCGTTTCGCCTGCTTGAGGCCTTGGGCGGAGATGTTGCCGGTGCTCTCGCATTCCTGCCCAACGATGCAAAACCGGTCCAAGAACAATCCGAGACCGCTCCAGAACCACTGCAAGAGAACGAGCTGGCGGCACTGCTCGATCGGTTGCCTGCCGTACCCATGCTGGCAGGCGAGGGCGGCGCAAGGCTCAGCCTTGCAGGGGCACAGAACAAACTGCCGGTGGTGCTCACTGCGGACTGTGGCATTGCGATCCCTCGTCCCGGCGAACCATCCACGCATCTGATTAAGCCCGAGCCAGACCGCTTTGCCGGATTGGCTGCAAATGAGGCCTTCTGCCTCGCACTGGCGCGCGCCGTGGGCATTGATGCTGCCCACGCAGAGTGGCGCGAGGTGGCGGGCAAGCCGTTGCTGCTGGTCGAACGCTATGACCGGATGTGGATCGAGGGAAAAACGAAACGCCTGCATCAGGAAGACTTCGCTCAGGCACTTAGCGTCCCCTCGAACCGCAAATACGCGGCGGAGGGCGGGCCGACTTTCCGTGATAGCTTCGCGATGTTGCGCAGCGCAGCGACGCGGCCAGCGCGAGAAGTGCTGAAGCTTGCCGACGCCGCGATCTTCAATCTCATCATCGGCAACGCAGATGCCCACGCGAAGAACTACAGTCTGCTGCGCCGGGAAAGCGGCGAGGTGGTGCTTGCCCCGCTTTACGACCTTGTCGCCACGCATATGTGGAAGGAGCTCTCCCCCAAGCTCGCAATGAGATTTGGTCGCGCGGCGGCCCTCGAAGAATTTGATGGGGAAAGTGTGGCGCGGTTCGCGGAAGAAGCAGGGCTGGGTGCGCCCTACATTCGCCGCCGGGTAAGTGACCTTGCCGAAGCGGTGACGGAGGAGATTGAGAAGGGAGTGCAGGTGCCCGGCAATCCGCCTGAGGATGCTGTCGCGCCAATTGCCGAAGCATTATCGAATCGCGCCAGCGTTGCAGCACTGAAGCTTTTGGAAGCCTGAGTGTTAGAATTGATGGAGCTAAACCAACCGTTGATTATCACAATTGGCAAGATCGAGGGCAAATTACGCCAATTACATTCTTGCTAAATACTTCTTTATCAAGTCAAACAGCCGCTTATCAGATCGCAGGGGGCAATCTTGACGACGTCATTTCAGACTAATCCTTACAAGCTCAGCGACCTCATGCGCGAGTGCCATGATGGAAAGCTTCAGCTGCCGGATTTTCAGCGTGGATGGGTCTGGGACCAAGATCGCATCACCGATCTCTTGGCTTCAATTTCGGAGGGCTTCCCAGTCGGAGCGCTCATGACTTTGGATGCATCGGGCGAAGTATCGTTTGCGGTTCGCCCAGTTGAGGGCGCGCCATCACCGGCCAAGGACATTGAAGCCTACCTTCTTGATGGCCAGCAGCGTATGACCTCGCTTTATCAATCTACGTACACAACTGTCCCCGTCTCCACACAGACAGTCAAGAAGCGGCCAATCAAATTACACTTCTACTTCGATATTCGCGCCGCGCTGGACCCGGATGTTCCGCGTAGTGAAGCCATCGTGCCCGTTCCCGAAGATCGGATCATTCGGGAAAACTTTGGCCGGGATATCAAGCTCGACCTCTCCACCGAGGAGGACGAGTTCGAACACCTTCATTTTCCAATCGACCGGATGTTTCGCGCTCAGGATTGGCAGACAAATGCGATTGACTGGATTTACAAAGAGCTAGACCAGCGGAGTGAACACTTGAAGCTGATCAATGCCTTCATGCAAGGCGTGGTTAGAAACTTCGACCAGTATCAAGTCCCCGTGATCAAGCTGGGCAAAGACACGAGCAGAGCGGCGGTCTGCCTCGTATTTGAGAAGGTGAATACCGGCGGGAAGCCGCTCGATGCATTCGAGCTTGTGACCGCCATGTATGCGGCAGAGGAATTCCATCTCCGCGACGACTGGAAAGAACGCCGCAAGCGATTGGTTTCGACCCAACCGGTGCTAGACAAGATTGAGCCAGTCGAGTTTCTCCAGGCAATCTCCTTGCTTTATACAAAGGAAGTGCGTGAGACAGCCATCGCAGCAGGCAAAGAGCCGCCTGCCATCAGCGCCACGCGCAACAGTCTGCTCCAAGTGCCACTTTCGGCTTATCAGAAGTTCGCGCCCAAGGTCGAAGCTGGCTACATCGCAGCTGCCAAGTTTCTGCATTCGCTCAAGATATTCAAGGCACGCGACCTGCCCTATCAGACCCAGTTAGTCCCACTTGCTGCGATCCTGGCGGAGCTTGGAAACACGTGGGAGAACGACGCGGTGCGTCAGAAGCTGGCGCAATGGTACTGGTGCGGCGTGCTGGGAGAGCTGTACGGCTCGGCAGTTGAGAGCCGCTTCGCGCTTGATATCCGAGACTTTAAGACATGGGTGACTGGCGGCGCTGAACCTCAAACGGTGCAGCGGGCCAGCTTTGAAGAGCGCCGTTTGAGGACCCTTCGCTCGAGGCTTTCGGCAGCTTACAAGGGCGTGCATGCATTGCTGATGAAATGCGGGGCAGAGGACTTCAAGTCGGGCCAACCCTATGACCAAGCCGTGTTCTTTGACGAGAATGTCGACATTCATCACATATTCCCGCAGGCTTGGTGCAAGAGTGTCGAGATTGGGCCGGAGATCTACAACAGCATCGTCAACAAGACGCCGATTGCCTCAGGCACCAACCGCATGCTCGGCGGCGTTGCACCGTCTTCCTATCTGGGCCGTCTGACCAAGGGTAATGACAGCAATCCGCCAATCGCTCCCGATCGCCTGACTTCGATCCTCAAGAGCCACGAGATCGAGGAAAGCTACCTCCACGCAGACGACTTCGACGGCTTCATGGACGATCGAAGGCGGCGACTGTTGGCCATCATCGAGAACGCGATGGGCAAGGAGGCTTTGAGGGAGGCCGAGGTTCCGTCTGATCACGAGGAAGAGGATTACTACGCCGAAGAAGAGCGGGAGGCTGCGGAGTAACCGCCACCCATGACACCTGCTGAGTTTATCCAGAAATGGCGAGCTGCCGAGCTGAAAGAGCGTACTGCAGCGCAGGAGCACTTCCTCGACCTGTGCGAACTCCTTGATATCGAGAAACCAGCCAGCGCCGACCCCAAGGGCGAATGGTTCACCTTCGAGAAGGGTGCGTCGAAGACCGGAGGCGGTGAAGGCTGGGCGGATGTCTGGCGCAAGGAATGTTTTGCCTGGGAATACAAGGGTAAGAAGAAAGACCTCGACCGCGCCTTCGCCCAGCTTCAGCAATATGCCATCGCACTCGACAATCCCCCGCTGCTGATCGTCAGCGACATGGACCGGTTCCGCATTCACACCAACTGGACCAACACGGTGCAGGAGGTACATGAATTCGCGCTAGATGATTTGCTAGATGGGGGCACGCGTGACCTCCTTCGAAACTGCTTCCTCGACCCAGAAAGACTGAAGCCCGCCAAGACGCGGCAGATGCTGACCGAAGAGGCAGCGGAGGAATTCTCGCAGCTGGCCCAACGGTTGCGCGAGCGCGGCCACGAAGCACATGCCGTCGCCCACTTCGTCAATCGGCTGGTTTTCTGTATGTTCGCTGAAGATGTCGGCCTGCTGCCCAATCGCATGTTTCAACGAATGCTCGAAATCAACCGGACGAGCCCTGCATCGTTCGTGGAAGACGCAGCGTCGCTATTCGCTGCGATGAAGAGCGGTGGCAAGGTCGGCTTTGAAAAGGTCGAGTGGTTCAATGGGGGACTATTCGATGACGATAGCGTTTTACCGCTTGAACGTGACGACATTGAAAATCTCATTACCGCTGCAAAGCTCTTTTGGGATGAGATCGATCCGTCGATTCTTGGAACCTTGTTCGAACGGGGTCTGGACCCGGACAAGCGGAGCCAGCTGGGCGCGCATTACACCGACCGCGAAAAGATCATGCAGATTGTCGAGCCGGTAATCATCCGGCCTCTCACGGCCGAATGGGAGGCCATTCGGGTCGAAATTGAGGCACAGATTCACAAGGCTGAGGAAGCCCGAAATCGAACGCCGACAAAACAAAGCGAAGCGAAAAAGGTCTATGCTACCGCGCGGCGTGCGGAGGCGAATGCGCTCAAGAAGGCAAAGGAACTACATGGCACGTTTGTAGATCGCCTTCGCCGTTTCCGAGTGCTTGATCCGGCGTGCGGCTCAGGCAATTTCCTTTATCTATCCTTGCTTGCGCTCAAGGATCTTGAGCACTTGGTTAATCTTGAGGCTGAGCAGTTAGGTTTGGGGCGTTTCTCACCGACGGTCGGGCCTGAAAGTGTTTTTGGAATCGAGTTGAATTCCTATGCGGCGGAATTGGCACGCGTGTCGGTGTGGATCGGCGAAATCCAGTGGATGAGGCGCAATGGCTTTGAGGCTACGAGGAACCCGATCCTTCGCAGTCTTGGCAATATTGAGTGCAGGGATGCGATCTTAGCGCCCGATGGGACAGAAGCACGATGGCCGGATGCAGATGCAATTGTTGGCAATCCGCCGTTCCTAGGAGCCAAGCTCATGAAGCGTATGCTTGGCGTTGGCGAGACGGATCAAATTAGGGCTGCTTTTGAAGGCCGATTGCCCGGCTTTACTGACTTTGTCTGTTATTGGTTCGAGAAGGCGAGGGCAAAAATTGCCGAAGGGCGCTGTGAACGGGCAGGCTTGGTTGCCACGAACTCAATCAGGAAAAATACAAATCTGCCAGTCATGAAGCGCATACTGGATTCGACTAGAATCTTCGAGGCTTGGAGCGAAGAAAAATGGACTATCGATGGCGCGGCAGTCGACGTTTCGCTCGTCTGCTTCGGTGATAGTGGGCAGGCTGCCTATCTCAATGGAGAAAGCGTCGCTTCAATCAATCCGGATTTGACCACTGGTCTCAATCTCACATTGGCACTCCCGCTGCCTGAGAACAGAAATGGTGCATATCTGGGAATTCAGAAAAGTGGCCCTTTCGACGTTTGTGGCGAGACAGCAAGAGCGTGGTTGACTGAGCCTACGAACCCCAATGGTCAGCAAAACAGCACTATCTTAAAACCATATTGGAACGGAGACGACGTAACCGGGCGACCAAGGGATTATTGGCTCATCGATCTACCCCTCGGCCTTAGCGAAGCAGACGCATCCGCATTCGCGACCCCATTCGGACATATCCAAACGACCCCAGACGAAGACGGAAAAACAATCTCGGAGCTTCGTGCAGAGCTCGGCGATCGAGCGGGACCACGGTGGTGGGAACCGCACTGGCCACGTCCAGAAATGCGGACGAAGATTAGCGCGGTAAATAGATATCTTGTGACGCCAGAAACTGCTCAGTATCGCATCTTTGCCTGGCTCCAACTGCCTATTCTGCCCGACAAGAACTTAATCGCAATCCCCCGTGACGATGATACGACCTTTGGCATATTGCAGTGCCGATTCCATGAGCTCTGGGCGCTGCGAAAGGGTTCTGACCTTCAGGATCGCCCCCGTTACACTCATACATCGGTCTTCGCGACTTTCCCCTTCCCTGAAGGTTTGACACCCGACATTCCCGCCGCTGACTATACCGATGACTCGCGCGCTCAGGAAATCGCCGCAGCAGCAGCTCGGCTCAATGATTTGCGCGAAAACTGGCTCAACCCGCCCGATCTGGTCGAGCGCGTGCCCGAAGTGGTCGAAGGCTATCCCGACCGCATCCTGCCAAAGGACGAGGCCGCTGCGAAGGAACTGAAGAAGCGCACTCTCACCAACCTCTACAACGCCCGCCCCGCCTGGCTCGACCACGCCCACCGCGCGCTCGATGAGACGGTTGCCGAAGCCTATGGCTGGGGCGACGATTTCCGCGCTGGCTTGCTGACCGACGACGAGATTCTGGCGCGCCTGTTCCGGCTCAATCAGGAAAGGGCGAATGTCTGATGCACGCTCCGGTCGCACCCGAAATCAATCGCCTGATCGATCTTATTGACTACGTCGAGGCCACCGAGCGCGACAAGCTGAAGACAGTGCTGGATTATCAGGACCACAAGGCCTTCCGCAAAACCGGAGCTGAGCTTCAAGGTTTACCCGGCGTCGCGCTCGACGTTGGGCGCGATGACGATCCGATATGGTTGCGTGTCGACCGGTTGCCGAAGAAGGCACCGCCAGCACCTGAGGACGCCGAGCTGTCGGTCTGGCTGACCTATCGCGACGATCCCAAAAGCGAGCCGAGACTGAAGAGCGAGGTCACAGGAGCTGTCCTTGTTGAGGCAGGGTTGATCCCTGCTGAAGATGCTCCCGAGCATGTTTCGTTTGAGCATTTCGCCGAGCGCGAGGATGTCGAACTCCTTTTCGAGTATTGGCTGAAGAATACGTGGGCGAGCTGGGTAGAGACCGAGACGCCACGCCGCGAGACTATCGCGCTCTACAATGCGTTGTTCATGCTCCGTCAGCAGCTCGAAGGCGTCAGCGATATCCCGCTCGAGCTGACCTGCGGCATCGGTTTTGCCACACTGTTTCGAGACGGGAAGCGGTTGCGGTATCCGCTGCTTACGGTCTCGCAGGAAATCAGTCTGAACGAGTTGACCCATGCGATCGAGGTGAGGCCTCGCATGGAAGCTGACCCGGGTCTTGAGTTGGATGCGTTGGACAAGATGGGGCTGGGTGCGCTCGATCAATGGCGCTCCGCAACCGAGAAATTTCTTGGCGAACTGGAGGAAGAGAGCCTGTCTCCATTTGCGCCGGAGACGTTTGGGCCACCGCTCCGCCAAGCCGCTGCCTTGCTCGATCCGGATGCTGTGTACTTACCCGATCAAGATCCAGCGCAACCCGGAATCATCCCTTCTATTGAAACGCAGTTGAGGATCGGCGATGCGTTTGCATTCTTTCAGCGAGAGCGTCGTGCTACGCAATTGATGGAAGATTTGCGTCAGTTCCGCGCGCTTCTCGAAGATGGAGAAGGGACAACGGAATTGCCGAAGGCAGTGGCCTCCTTGCTTGTGGAGCCTGCTGATGCGGTTAGCGAAGAAGAATATCCCGAGTTTCGCGGCATCTCCAGCATTCCTGGCGTCACCACTTCTAACGGGGAGGGGAAGGATCTGTTCTTTCCATTGCCGTTCAACCGTGAGCAGGTCGAAGTGGTGCAGCGACTGGAAGTGCGCCCGGGCGTAGTTGTTCAGGGGCCGCCGGGTACGGGCAAAACGCACACCATCGCAAATATAATCAGCCACTATCTCGCCCTTGGCAAGCGGGTGCTCGTGACATCTCAGAAAGCGCCCGCACTAAAGGTTCTTCGCGATAAGCTACCAGAAGCGGTGCGTCCTCTTGCAGTGAGCCTGCTTGAAAGCGATCGCGACGGCCTTAAGCAGTTTCAGGAATCCGTCGATATCATCGGCGAAAAACTGCAACGGCTGCGGCGGCATGAGTTGCAGGACGAGATTGATGATCTGGACGAGCAGATTGACAGGCTGCACCGACAGTTGGCGCTAATCGATACAGAAGTCGACAAGATCGGACGCGCGGCAATTTCGCCAATCACGCTGGATGGCGACACTTACGAACCAATTCGCGCCGCTAGAATGGTCGCAGCTTCGCCGGAACTAACAGCTTGGATGCCTGATGATCTGGAGGTTTCATCAACCTGCGATCCAGCATTTGCCGATGTTGACATTGCCGAACTCAGGACGGCTCGGAAGGCAGTTGGTGACGACCTTCTTTATCTGAATGCGCGCCTTCCGGACCTTGAGCGCCTTCCCACAGTCGAAACGCTTCTCAATGCCCACAAGGATCTGTCTAAAGCCGAGCAGATAAGTGAGAGGATAAGCAAGGGCGAACTTCCGGCTTTGCGAGAGGACCGGGATGACACTGTTTCGCGCCTGCGAGACCTGACGGCAAAACTGAAGTCACTATCTGCAGAGGAGCAACGGGTATCAGGGGCACCCTTTGCATGGACTGACGAGCTGCTTCTTTGTCTTGGGCAAACCGAACCGGACGACCGCCTAACCGCTTTGGAGAGCTTGCGCGAAGAGGCTTTAAGGCTTGGAGCCGAGTATCAATACTTCCTGACCAGACCGGTTTCCGTGCCTGAGGAAGCGCTTAGCGATCCGAAGTTTCTTGTTGCGATTGAGAAAGAGGCCGAAGGTAAACCGGCAGTCGGGCTCGTTGGCGGGTTATTCGCTTCCAAACTCAAGGCTCAGCTGAGTGAGGTCACTGTTTTGGGCGAACCAGCTTCAACTGCCGACGAATGGAGCGACGTTCAACGATTTTTCACAGCACGGGCTTCAATTCGGCGATTTCAGACAGCGTGGAACAACGTGGCGGCTGGCGGGATCGGTGATCGTCTGGAGGGGCAAGAGTTGGGCGTGGCGCAACTCGCAAAACGCCAATTCGACCATATCGACGCTGCCAATGCATTGATAGCCAGTCGCCGAGAGATCCGGGCAGTAGTCGATGCGACATTTGTTTCGTTCCCTGCTCTGCGGGATGGTGATCAGCAGGCAATTCACAGCCTACTCGAAGCCGTCGATGCTCATCTCCTGCGATATCGATTGGCTGATGCAGAAGGTTTGCGCACCACTCTCCTCTCCGAGCTTGAGCCTTGCGAATACGAAATCAGCACGGAGCTTCGTGCCCTGGCAGCTACGCGTTTGGGCAGCCCGGAAATCTCAATCGATGCACTGGCAGTAGGGTGGAATTCGCTCATTACGCGCCTGAGAGAAATAAAAGGGAAGCACGAAGCTTTCGTGAAGGTTTCGAAGGCAACAGACCTCATTGAGAAATCAGGTGCACCAAAATGGGCTCGGCGCTTGAGGTCCGATCCGGTCAATGGCGTTGAGGACGAACTTCTACCCGGTGATTGGGAAAACCGGTGGCGTCTTCGTCGCCTAGAGGGGTGGCTGGATACGAACGACAAGCATCACCGACTCAGGGAACTCGGCACTGATCGCAGCGAGAAGGAGGTTCTCCTCAAACGAGCATACGAACGCTCGATTGAACTGCGAACCTGGTTGGAGCTCAGCAAGAAGGCTAGTGATGGGGTCAAGGCGGCACTTGCCGCCTATGCAGATGCGGTTCGTAGAATTGGACGAGGTACTGGGAAACGTGCTGGCCGATACAGGCGCCAAGCGCGTGAGGCATCCGATCGCGCCAAGGGCGCATTGCCTTGCTGGATTATGCCGCATTACCGGGTTTCGGAGTCCCTTCCAGCAGATTTGGGACTCTTCGATCTCGTGATCGTTGACGAAGCGTCGCAATCGACGGTAGCGGCATTACCCGCCCTACTACGGGCCAAGACAATCTTAATCGTTGGCGATGATAAGCAGGTCAGTCCGGACCTTGTCGGACGCGACCAGACGCGTGCAGATGAACTCGCGGCACGACACCTTTCTGGGCAAGTCCCCGATTATCGGGCTTCGTTACGCGAGGAACAATCGCTGTACGATCTTGGCAAAGTGGTCTTCGCCGGTGGGGCGATCATGCTTACCGAACATTTCCGTTGTGTCGCGCCCATCATCGAATTTTCCAAGGCGCAGTTCTACAATCACAGGCTGAATCCTCTGCGGCTTCCGACTGCTTCAGAACGGCTTGATCCTCCCTTGATCGACGTTCGAATTGAAGACGGATATCGACAGGGAGACATAAATCCTCCTGAAGCGGCATACATCGTCGAAGAGATTGAGAGAATCGCATCCGACCCAAAGATGGCAAAGCGGACAATCGGCGTAACAACCCTATTGGGTCAAAAGCAGGCAGCTCACATTTATGGCCTGATTGAGCAAAAACTCGGACCAGAGGTGATCGAGCAGCACCACTTGCGCGTTGGCGATCCCACAGCCTTTCAGGGTGATGAGCGAGACATCATGTTCATATCCTTGGTTGCTCAAGCGGGTGGCAGCGCTCTGTCAGGAGTCCGATTTGAGCAACGCTTCAACGTTGCCCTTTCGCGAGCATGTGATCGAACGTATCTGGTCCGCTCAGTAGACGTTGAAGCCCTTGGACATGCTGATCAGCTGCGCCGCGCGCTGCTGGACCATTTCCGGATGCCGTTCCCGTCTGGTGGTCAAGAGGCCAAGGATCGGCGGGAAAAGTGCGAGTCCGATTTCGAGCGCGAGATGTACGACCTGCTGGTTGAGCGAGGCTATAGGGTCGACACCCAAGTCAAGGTAGGCGATTTTAGAATCGACCTTGTGGTTGAGGGTGAGAATGACCGCCGCGTCGCAATCGAATGCGATGGTGACCGATATCACGGGCCTGATCGTTGGGTCTCCGACATGAACCGGCAGCGCATCTTGGAAAGGGCCGGTTGGACAGTCTGGAGATGCTTCGCATCACGATTCGTCAGGGATCAAAGACAGGTGATGGAGGAACTGGTCGGGTTCCTATCCGAGCGTGGTATCCAGCCAGTTGGCGGTTCAGATGAGTGGACCAGTCGACATGTAGAACTAAGAGCTTGGCGTTCCTCCGAATCGGCTGAGGATGACGCGCAAGACGAAGTCGATCTTCCTACTGAACCCGCTGAGAATTGTGAGGGCCAACCAGACCATTCGAGCGATGAACTTGCTACCGTTGCGCCTTCTGACGATGAGGAGAAGGACTCCGCTCGGGTTACTGAAGCTCAGGTTCAAGAGCAGATCTTGCAGTTGATGTCAGATGGACAAGTCTGGAGTAATTCCCAGTTGAAGGAAGCGTTGCCTGACCACCTTCCGCTGTCGTCAGCAGACCGCGCACCTGCGGCTTTCAGGCCGCATGAGGAGAAATGGGAGGAGCTTGTAAACAACGCGCTCTCTCCATCCCGGAGCAACTCTTTGCATTCGCGCGGTTTGGTCGAAAGTCGAGGCAGGGGGTTGCACCAGCTTACTTCCTCATCCGGTAAAGATGAGACGCACATTTCGAGTGACCAGTCACGGCAACCGCACGAAACGGTTTATCGTTTGCCTCCTCACGAGGTGGGTCAAGAGTACCAATTTTCCGAACTTTCAGTGCCTGAAGGTGATGGCGATCTGCTTTATGAAGATGCATATCAGCAACGTCTCGAAACAATCGTCGAGGAGGTCATCGAGCGTGAAGGGCCTGTTTATCTCGACCTTGTCGTCGAGCGGGTCGCCCGTGCGCACGGGAAGCAGAAGGCGGGACGGATAATCCAGGAGAGAGTTGTTTCGGCGATCCCAACCGAATTAAGTCGGTCGCATGACGGAGATCGCCTTGTCCTTTTCCCCAAGCATTCGATCCCTGAGATGATCGTACCCTTGCGGCCCTCACGATCCGACTGGAGATCGCATCGGGACATCCCGTTGATCGAGTTAGCCAGCTTGGCGCTGCCCGGAATCCGATCGAAGAAGCCAGTCGAAGACGTACTCGCGCATTACTCCAAAGCTTTCAAACTGGCGCGGCTCCGCCAGCCGACAAGAGTTAGATTCGAAGAGGCCATTGCGATTGCACGATCGGCAGTCGAGGCCGAGGATTAGTGCTACCCAGATTGAAGGGATCCTTCGCCGCGTGAGCGCGGGGGTCCTTTTGGAAGTGGCTGGAAAACCCTATCAGAACGAACCGGCGAAAAGACTGGTTACGTGGGGGAATATGGGAAATTGGATGGCACACCGTATCCGATCGGGATCGGCCGTTTGGCCTCGCTGTCCCACAGGACCAAAGCGGGCGTTGCTTTGGTCTCAAGGCCCATCCGCTCTCTTTGATTGGTTTCGACCCTGTAGTCGGGAAAATGCCTTGACGGCCCGCCATCGGTTGAGATCGCGCGTACGGTGATCCCCCAGCGGCTGGCGACGCCTTTCACGATCGGGCTCATCACTTCGCACGGGCCACAAGTGGCGCTAAAGAAATAGAATAAGCCATAACGCTCCGAGAGCCTGCCCATCACGGTGTTGCGTTCCGCAGCCCGCACATCCTGCCACTGTTTCTTGGCGACCGCACCGACAGGACGCTGCAGCGTGTAATCGAGTTCGGGATCCTGCCAGATGGCCCGCTGCCAGACGTCGGAGAAGAGCGAAGCACGATCGAGCTGCGCGCGCTGGAAGCGGATGTACGCTGCGACATTGTCTCTCGTCGGATAGAGGATCGCGCGCGCTTTCAACTCGCGCAGCTCGCTGGTAATTGCTTCCAATTCTTGGGCGGCTGGTATCGCCTCCTGCTCCGGTTCTACCTCTTGCTGTGGCTCGTTTTTGGGGATCGGATTGGCGCAATAGAACCAATAGCCGAGCTTGCGCTCCTGGCAGTAGAGCGTGCCTGCTGCAGTGCTTCTCTCGGTGCTCTCAACTCGCTGTGCGCTTGCTGGCACTGCGCTCAAGACTGCCGAGATGAGGATTAGCGCAAGCCGTGATGCTATGCTCATCATTGACCGCCCCTTGCGTAATAGTCGTCGATCTTTTGCTGGATGAGGATGCTCGTTTCGAGCTCATCGGGGAGGCGCGCCGCTTCGGTGAATTCGGCATAGACTTCGCTGAAATCCATGAGGCTCAAATCAAGCTGCGCAAACTCGTCGAGGGTAAATCCTTCGCACTGCTCGTGCTTGGGCTTGTCCCATGGTTTGGGGAGCTGTTTGCGACCCTGTTCCTGCAAGATGCGCGACAGTTTGCTCTCAAAGCAGCAATAGGCTTTCTTCTTGGTCAGGCAGACACCGAGGAATTTCTTCGAACAATAGGTCCCGACATAGGCACAAAGCCCCTGCGCATCGCGTTCATGGAGCAGCACTTCCTCGCGGTCGCAGCCAAGCGCGACCAGCAAGCTGATGCCGGGGATCAGCGGAAAGCCTTTGCCCTTGCAGCAATTGAGCACGCCAAAGACTTTGGACGAGCAGGTGTTTCTGGTCCCGCGGAATAGCGTCAGCGTATTGGGATCGAACTGCCCACGCGCCTCATCCATTGCATTGAGCGCGGTGACTGCATCTTTGAACTCATCATTGGGCGTGCGCTCAATGGTCTCGCAGCTTCCATCAATGCAATAGACATCGCCATCGCAGACGAATTGGGGTGAGTTCTCGGTTTCTGGAAGCGGGCATTCGTAGATGCGCTCCCAGGTCTCGCAGGGAACCTCCTCTGTGATGCATTCTTCGCGCACAAAGCGGCAGGTGCCGAGCGCTTCAATATCTGAGCAATCGCTTGCCGCTTCGCGCGATGTGCAAGTGTAGCTTCGCTCCCATTCCCAGCAGCTCTGCGTGACCGCCACTCCATCAACAATGCGGGTTTGTGGGCTTTCATCGGTGCAGATTTCCGCATCGAGTGTGCAATCTCCATCCTCCGCAAAAGGCTGGCACTGGGTTTCATCTGGAGCGGTGTCGACCGTGCTCTGGGTCGTGATCGCATAGGGCGAGTAGCGCGGGTCAGGCGTATCGCAGGAAATCTCAGCGATGGGATCGCCCGGTTCAGAACAGTAACGGTTAAAGCCGTTATCCCACCACTGCAGACATGGGCCGGGCCGGTAACCGGTGATGCGGCACAAGCCGCTGTTAAATGTAGAGCACCATGGGAGACCTTGTTGGATGCCAGTATCGTTGCAGAGATAGTGCCATTGCTGGCGCTGGGTCACGCTGGCGACTAGCGGGACAGAGCATTGCCCCTGGGCTTGCTCGACCCGTGTGCCCGTGTTGCATGTTGCTGTGTAAGTGCCAGCGGACCCGGAGCCAGGCGGCAAGGGGACGCATTCACCTTGACTGCCGGAGATCGACATGCCGCTGGTGTAATCAAGCGGTGCCTTATTGATTGCCAGACTGCGGGCGATCACCGCTTCAATATCATCGCTTTCGAAGCGCGCGCGATTGGCCATGCTGTCGCGCACCAGGCGATGGCCTTGATGATTGCGCGATGCAGCTGTGGCCGCTCCCTCGATCTGGTCGGGATTATCGGCGAGCCGCTCGAGATTTCGCACAGCCTCGCGGTCATAGTTGGGGAGCTCGGACGCGCTGGGTTGCGCTTTGCTTGCCGCTTGCGCTTCACCGCGCAGGCTCTCGCCGAAGGCTTTGCCATCGCTTCTGGCTTCCTGCTGCTGAGCCGAGGCAGGCGCGGCGAGCAAAGACAGAGCGAAGAGTAGAGCTTTGATGGATGATTGGCGGATCACATGTGCTCTCCTTGCATGCGGCGAAGATGACGGCGGGCAAGGCGGGCACCGGGGCCGCCGCCGCCTGCAAAGGTCTGGAGCACTTCTTCCACGCTGATATTGCCAGCGACACGGTCGTGGGGTGGCACGGCATCGGTGCAGTCGAATCCATCGCAGGGCGCAAAGTCGCTGGCGATCATGACGAAGCTCGGTGCCGCTTCGATCTGGAAAGCGCGAAAGAGACGCGGATCAATGCCGAGCGCGCCGGCTTCATCACCATCACTCCAAATTGCTGCGAGACGCTGCTTAAAGGCTTTGCTGTCGCCTTGAGGGAAACCTCGAAGGACAGTGATACCGCCCGCTTTGGTCACGTCTCGCACCAGCGCTTTCAGCGAAGCTTCCGGCATGCCTAGCGAAGCAAAGGCGATGAATTTGGGTGTCTCAGTGAGGCTCGCCGCTTCTGCATCGGCTTGCGCGCGGATCATACCATCCAGATCAAGCGGGCCTTCATCCACCGCCGCCTGCGCAGTTGCGGCGTAGCCAGCGCGATTATCAATCGCCTCTTGCTGGGTTTGTTTGGCTTCTTGCGCCAAAGCATCGGCTTTCGTGCGCACTGCAGTGGCGAGCGCTTCGGCGTCTTTCGTGTGTTCGTTCGCACGAGCCCGGATTTCGGCAAGATCGAGCTCGGGTGAAGCATCCTGTGCCGAAGCCACAGCCACAGTTGCAGCGATCGCAATGCTGGTGATGGCGAAGAGCGAAAAGGCGTGTCTCATAGCGCGCAGCAATTCCTTTTGCGCCAGACGAGATATCCCATGTCTTCGCCAATGGCGGGGATCATCTGTCCGGGGGATTGAAAGGTGGTTGAGGCCCCGATGGGAGGGCAGGCGTAGCGGCCTTTGGTTGCCGGATTAGGGTTGGTGGCTTGGAAGCGATATTGCTGCTTCCGCATCACAGGCATGAGGTATTTGCCGCAAAGCCCTTTGGAGCCCATCGTGCCCCATGAAACGAGCTGGCGGTGCAGCTTGTAAGCAAAGCGTGAAAGAACGAGCCGCGAGGCTTGCACATGACCGATCGAGGCAGAGACATTGCCATTCATCGGATACATTGAACCCTGGCAGCCCGCGCACCAGAACATTTCATCAAGCGGAAGATTGGCGGTCGAAGCCGCGCAGTCGGCAGCGCAGGCGGCTAGTGCGAGCGGATTGGCGAAGAGCACCGCTTCAGGGTTGATGATCGCGGTAAGCTCGCTGTCCTGCCACAGCGGATCAATCTCGGAGATGTAGAGAATGTCGATTGAGCCGGGTTCGAGGCACAGGAAATCAGCAACGATCTCCATCCAATAGATAAGAGGATAGGCGTACCAGTGGACGTGCCAGCTTGAATAATACTGGCTTGCCCCGCCGATTGCAGACGGTCCGGAGATCGAGCGAAAGCCGATATCGAAGCCGGGATCGAGCTTCATCCCGCCCAGATTGACGAAGCACCATGGCTTCATGCTGACATCAGCAAGCCGGACAGGCTCCCAGAACCCCATCGCGATGCCGGGCCGGATACCGCACAGGCAAACGGGCAGGTCGGGATTGTCGGGATCGGGCCGACTGCTAGGCCAGATTTCTAGCCCGCCCACCGAGATCGGGAACAGGCACGACCAACAAATATCGGTGATCGGATTGACGAATTGCCCGGTGCATTTGCCCGGCCCGGCATCAGCGGAAGCGGGCGAAGCGAAGGCCAACGACAACGAGGCGATCACGAGAGCCAGGAAAGCGCGGAAACTGCTCATGGCCGCACCTTCCGCGTTGGCAAAGCGATCTCGCTTACCTCAAGTATGCGCCCTTGCTGACGCACTCGTGCTGGCACGGCTTTGATGTTGAATTTGGCCGTGAGTTTGCCGCCTTGATCGAAATAGAAGCGGCGCTGACGGGTTTTCATGAGTTCGAGCGGTGCGCCTTTGACCAAGATCAGCTTGGCCTTTGAGTCTTGCTCAAGCGCCCATCGGATCTGCACTGGATCATCGCCATCGAGGAACAGAAGGTCAGCGCGCAGCTTCACACTGTTGAGCGGATTGACCCGCGTTCCGGCAGCATGGATGAGCTCGCCTTTTGCCCCGCGAATATCGGCAGCCAGCGTGATGGTTGGATCGAAGATCCAATTGCGGCTTTCATGCGCGCGGATGAGACCGGGGACAGGATCGGGCCGATTGACCCGCGCAATCGTCCGCCGTTTCAATTCCTGATTAAGCCGCGCGGTCTCGCCCGACTTCTCCATTTGGACGAGCCGCGAGTGGATCTGTTCGAGCAGGTCGCGCTCGACAATCGGAAAGAGCGCGCCGCGCTGACCGTAGTCGCGCGCTTGTGCCTGTGTCGGCAGGATGGCGAGAGAAAGCGCGATGAAAGACAGAGTGGCGCGCATCACAGGATGGCCCTCCCGCTGCCCATGATCTGCCTGGCGCAGACAAAACCTATTTCCGCATAGCGGCTATCAAGCCCGCGCGGATGATCGGTTCCGGCGTAGAAACACCCTTCCGGGATCTCGCCTTGCGGCCCTTGCGTGAGCGCTATGCCGAGGCTGGTTCTGTCGAGACGCGTAGCAATGGGTTCGCCATTGATGAAGACTTGGTCGCCTTCATGGCTGACCATATCGCCGGGTATGCCCAGCACGCGCTTGCCGAACATTTGTGGCTCTTTGCCAAAATGACTTGTAACAAGGCGGCTCTTGGGAGGCTCAAAGAATATCAGGCTGTCGCGCGTTATCTGCGCGTCTTTATCGAGCCAGAACGCCCAATTGGGCAGGCTTGGGCTCGCATTGATGAGGAAGGCGTGGTTTTTGCTAAAGGCATCGAGAGGTGCCCAGGCGAGCGGCATGAGGACGACCCCTAGGAGGAGCAGCGGGCGCTTGAAGCGAAGAGGCAGATTCATGGCCGTTCTCCCGCTTTGAGATTTTCAGCGATGCGCGCTTCGAGCTCGGGTGTTGCGTCCTCGGCCGCGCCCGCGAGCACAGCTTCGGCAACCAGAATGACGCGCCCGTCGCGTCCCATATCGTCAACCGCGCTTTCCGCTGCTTTGAGGTAGGCAAGGCTTGCCGCCTGGACCGCCGCAGGATCCGCATCAGCGCGCGCGGCTTCTTCGACAAATGTCCCGATCGTCTCGGCAAGCCGGACTGTGACGATGCGTTGGACGGGTGGTTCGCTTGTGATCTCTCGCGTGATCCATACGCCCCAAAAAAAAGCGGCGATGCAGGCTGACATGACAAGCGCTTTGAGAAGGAGCGGGCGGGTTAGGTTTGCATCAGGCATGGGACACCTCGTCTTCATGGAGGCGGCGCTCAAGCCGACGCAGGAAACCTGGTATTCTAAAAAGGGCAAGCGTCCCCGCGATTATAAGGAAGGCGATCTGCAAATCCGATGCAAAGAGCCGCTGCGCGAGGGGTTCAGCGGTTCGGTAATGGTCAGCAAGATTGCCAAGCTGCGCGAACAGCGTGGTGAGATCCCAGCCTGCGAGCAGCAGAAAAACGAACAGCGGCAGGCCAAGCACCAGTAACAGAGTGCTGGCTGCGAAGATGACGCATTCGATCAGCACAAAGCAGCTGCCTTGAAAGAGCGCGAGCCAATTGAAGGAGCGCCGCGTACGCTGTGCCCATTTCGTCAGGGGCAACGGTGTGCGATCGACAAGCGTGTTGGTTTCGAGCGTCATTGGCTTTCCCCTTGGATGCCCGCGACGAGAGCGACTGCGCGTTCTAGAGGCATGCCGCTTCCGACATGGCTCTGGATGGCAGCATAGGTGTCAGGATCAGAGGAGAAGATCGTGGCTGAGAGCGGGTCGAGCACCAGCCTTCCCACCGCTTCAGTCTCTGGGCCCTTCACATAGATCTCGCTATATTCGGTGCCCGAGCGCTTGAGGCTGCGGATCAGCGTCTCAGTGCGGTCATCCATGTCGAGCCGCGCTTCCTTGCGGAAGTCGGCGATGGTCTCGGGCTTTTGCTGGAGCACAAGCATCCAGTCGCTGTTTTCAAGCGCGGCGCGCGCGCCATCCGATTTGTAATAGTCATTGAGAGACTGGGTGGCGGTCGCGAGAGCGCCGCCATATTTGCGCGCTGTTCGAGCGTAAGTCTCTACAAACTCGCCCATCGACCCGCCTTTGAGCATGGCCCAGGCCTCGTCGATAAGGAGCAGCTTCTTGGTTGCCCTAGAGCTGCGTGTCATCGCCTGACCGGTCATGAACATGATGGCCGAGAGAACGACGCTCCTCAGTTCCTCGCGGCTCGCCAAATCGCTCATCTCAAAGACGGTGAAATCATCTTCGAGCGCAAAGCTGGCTTTGCCGGAGAAAAACCCGGCATAGCTCCCGCCTTGGCAAAAGGGTGCAATCGCTGTCGCAAGCTCTTTGCCAGCTTGGTTCTCGCTTGAATGAAGCGCGTGGGCGACATCATCCACGGCCCCGCCGCTCCCAAGTGCATCCCATACATGGGTCACAGCCTGATCAATCAGCCCACGCTCGGTGTCCGACGGCGCCGCGCTTGGCCGCGCCATCTGGCCGATGATCGCTTTGATCATGGCAAAGCAGTCGAGCCTGTAATCTTCGTCGACCTCGGCGCGGGCATCATCTACCATCGAAAAGGGGTTGAGCGAAAATCCAGAGGCGAGCGTAAACTCGACAAAGCGCCCCCCTTGAAGCTTCACCGAGTGCTCAAAGCTACGACCATCATCGATCACCACAACCTTGGCGCCCGCCCCGCGCAAAGCGGTGCAGAGTTCTTGCAGCAGCACCGACTTGCCCGAACCGGATTTACCGCAGATCGCGATATTGTGATTGCCCGCGTTGTTCTCGAAGGGCGACCAGAAAAAGGGTTGGCCGCGCCTTCCAAGCAGCAAGAGATGCGGGATTTCTCCGCCAAGATACTCGCCTTGCATCGGCGCGATGTTCGCGGCAGTCGTTGAGAGCATCGTCCGAAAGCGCTTGAGACGCGCCATGTCTTGAACAAGGCCGTCTGCAAGGCTCAGCGGGAACGCAGCGACCAGACCTTGCAATTGCAGGAAGCGTTCGTCGGCCAAATCCCATCCGGCCGCTTTGTAGATTGCCTTGATTGTGCGCTCATGCGCATCGCCTTCGCCAAGCGGGGAGATGGTGGTGACACCGTAGAAGAGTTTGACCAGTTTCTTGCCCGCTTGAAGCTCGGCCTGAACGTGTTTCCATTCGGCCGATTGCTGGGAGAGATTGGGAAGAAAGCGCGCGCTTTTCGTTTCAGAAAGGCTGGTCGTACGCATGAATTTATAGCCTACACGAGCGCTAGCTGCTTCCTGATCGGGATAGTGCAGGCACAGCATGGTGGCTGCAGGGCAAGGCAAGCGCAGTTTGTCGGTGAACATATCACCGATGAGGCGCGCACATTCCCACGGCGCCCAGCGTTCAGGTGTCGAACGCACGCCATAATGGCGAACGTCAAAGCGGTCGGGATAGCATTCGCCCATTTGCGGCACGCCATCGCGGCTTCGCCCGGTTTCGCGAAAGCGCTCGGTGCGAAGGATCAACCGATCATCTTCGACTTCCAGTTCGATATCGCGTCGGATCGCTTGGGCATCGAGCGTGTCTTCGCGGTTCCAATGTGTAGTCTCAGGCTCGCGCGCCGTGGTGGGCGATGTGAGTTCATCGATCAGCGCCAAGAGCCCAGCGGGCTCAAGCGGGATTGACGAAAGGCCCAGCGAATTGAGCATGCCCATCAGGCCCTTGCGGCATTCGCTAAGCTCTGCGTCGCTCACATTGCTTGGAACTGGCACGCCAAGCGAAATGATCAATCGTGTATGGCGGGCATGGAAAGGCGCGTGCTCGGAGCCAGATTGCCAGACAAGATCGTAAAGCCGGTCGGTGCGCGCTTTAGCTATCGCTTCATAGATGCCACCTTGCTCGTAACGCGGAGCAAACCAGGGCGCGACAATCGAGCCGATGCGCGGGCTCGCAAAATTGAGCACTTGGAGGCATGCGCCCCGCGGCAGACTTTCAGAAAAGAACTGGCCCAGGATTTCGCCCGTGCGTTCGTCGGCACCGATCAGCGGGGTTACTTCAAGCGCAAAGCCTTTCGAATGGGCGTTGCGATAGAGCCCAGCGCCTTGATCGAAGACGCGGTAGGGTAGCCAATCCGACAGCATTTCAAGCGAAAAATGCGCCGCCGTTTGGTCGGCCTTTTTGGCATCGCCGAACAGGCCTGAAAGAAGCGCATCGCGCGCAGAGCTTAGTGAGAGGGTCATAGCGTCTCTCCATCATCTGTTGGCGATTGGGGCACCCGGCCTGGGGAGGGGGAAAGGCCGGGTGCCCCTGCGGCCGGCGCTTTCGCGCCGGGCAGCTCCGGAGAAGTCTGGGAGGGGATAACCAGAACGTCCGGGAGCTGCTGCGGGGTAAAACTGGAAGGTGGAGCAATGGGTTGCTTTTGCTGTGTGCCTTGGCTGGCACGGCCGAGCGCGCGAAGAACGTGGCCCGTTGAAAGAGGTGCTCGCCACTCCGAATGCGGCGGCTCGGGCAAAGGCACATGGACAACGCGCGCTTCGTGCTCACGTCCGCTGGCATCACGCCGTGCAGCGACTACAATACGCAGCTTGCGGTCGTTGCTTGGCGCTATGACCTGAGTGACAGGTTCTTGAGGCAAGCTCGCCTTGGTCGCGGCATCATCAATCGCCGATGTGGGCGCGCAGCTGCCACCCGGCGCGCGGCAAGCGAAATCACCGCTCACATTGCTGCCCAAAGTTGTGCAGCCACTGATTGTGACAGCGAGCCCAGCAAAGATCGCAAGCTTGTAGGTGCGCCGGCTCATTGGTCCGCTCCGCCTTTGGCAAAACGGATCAGCGTTTGCGCATTGCGGTAGCCGTGAAGCACTGCACCATCTTTCGCGCGAACGATGACGGGCGTTCCGGAAAAGCCATTGGCTTTGGCAAAGGCCTCATTGGCATCTAGCGCCTCGCTTACATCGCAGCTCGAGGGTATTGGGTGTGTCTGCCCGGCATAAGCCTGATGCATCGCTTTGACGGGATCACGCGCGCAGAGCACACCTTCAGCCATCCGGCGGCTTGATGCGCCAAAGATCGAGATCGGGCGTTCTTCGATGAAAAGGCCTGTGTCTGTGAGGGCGCCGGTGAGCTGGCGGCAATAGCCGCATTGAAAGTCTGAAAAGACGATCAGCTTCTCACCCCTGGGATTGCCCCAGTGCACTGCGCCGTCTTTCGGAAGGCCAGCTGTATCGACTTTGGACTTGGCGGCTTTGGCTGGGTGGCTTTGATCCGCGCTTTCGGTGCTCCCAGCGGCGCGCGCGGCTCCTGCGGCCAGAAGATCGGGGTTGAGCTCGATCAGCCGAGTGGCTGTCACATCACGGCGTTTTTCAAGATCATAGAGCCGTCCGACGAAGAGATAGCGCGCCGCCTCGTCGATATAGAAAAGCGTGTCGCCTGAGACCACTTCGCACCAGGGCGCAAAACTCTTGCAATCTAGCGCATCAATCGGCGTTTTTGGCAGCCGGAGCTTGAGCGCCTGGCTGACATCGCGCGCAATCGCGGCATGGGCCGGGATGGCGGTCACCATGGCGACACCGCTGGTGACCACGGCAGCGGCGCTCGCTGCTGCGATCGAGAAATGAATAGCCCGTGTCATCAGACCGGGACGAAAATCGTGAAAGTTCATTGAGAGGGGCTCCTGACATGGACGCCGTCGAGAAAGACGATTTCGACTTCGATGCCGGTCGGCATCTCGACGACGGGTTGGTATTGTTCGGCGCGTTCGATGAGGTATTGGCTGACGGTGTCGGCGGCTTCGCCAGCGCCTTGACCGAAGCCGCCTGCAAGAATGTCGGTGGGGGAAAGTGCGTCGCGCTGGCCATCCTCGCCGACACGGCCGGAAAAAATGCCATTGGCGTTGGCGGAAAAGCCCCGGCCAAACCCGCCGACAATCCCAGCGAGCAGCGCTTGGCTTACAAGACTGCCTTCGCGGCTAACGACGCGGCCGCGAACGCCGGACTTGCCAGCAAAGGCGATGAAGCCTTTGACCTCGCTTACCGCATAACGACCGCCTGGCTGCGCGCAGGTCATGCGCGCTAATTTGACGTAGACTTTCTCAGCCGAGAGATCGCCGCGCGCCGCGCCATTGACGAGGCAACCGGTCAAATCGGTGGTCAGGAGGCGATTGCCTTTGAGGACAGAGCGCGCCGGGCCAGTGATGCGCAGCACCACAGGGAGCGGATCGCTTTGACTGGTCACGCCCGTAGACGCATCAACCCCGACAATGACCGTCGCAGGCGCGTAGCTGTTGGGCGGAAGGTAATCTCTGCTCGCTTGCAAGAGCAGCGGGGGTGATCCATCGCTTACACTGGTGGGCGCACCCTTGGAGTTCTCGCTTTTAAAGCTGAGCAGGCTTGCTTTTGGCTCGGTGAGCAGTGCTGGCTCCAATGCTGTTGGCTTGGAGCCAGGCTGAGGCGGAGCAATCGGCGCGGCAGGCGCCACAGGAGGATTGGCTCTCGCACTTTCGAGCTCCGAACGAAGGGCCGCATTTTCAGCTGAGATCGCATCGATTGCGGCCTGGCCATCGCTGAGCATGCGCGCGTTTTCGCCGCGCAGTGTATCGAGTTCCTGTTCGATCGAGCTTTTAGGAAGCTGGGTTTCTTGCAGGTCCTTGATCGCGCGGCCCTGCGCATCGAGCCGATTACCGTAGGTCGCCACAAATTCCCGCTGGGAAAGGTTGCGATTGACCAACCCGCCCGTATCGATGGTGGTCGCACCGCCATCCGCGCCATTTTCCGCTTCATCGCCGCTGAAAATGAACATCGACCCGCCGATGAGAGCTACTGAGCCGATCCCGGCGAGGAGCAGCTTTTGCCGTTTGGCGATTGCGCTGTTGAGACCTGCTCTTTTGCTGTCGGGTGCTTTGGCTTTGCTCTCAGCCATCACTTCAGCCCTCCCTTGGCAAAGACAAGGAAGGCCCGCGTCGTCTCGCCGGGTGCGAGCGTTTCGCTGGCATAGGCAAAGGCGAGCGCGCCTGCGGGCCCATCGCGTTCGCTTGCAAGATCGATTGTCTCAGGTCCGAGATTGCGCAGGGTGAAGGCTTGGCCGGTGAGTTTCGCACCTTCATATTCTGCGACCTGTTGAACTTCGAGACCGCCTGTGCGGCGCGGGCGCGACAAAGCTGCGCGCGTCCGAAAACCGGGTAGCACCGCATCGCTCGCCATCGCTTCGATCAGACGGATCGCGGCTTCGTCTTCGGATGGTGCGGAGCTCAAGCCGTCGCCATCATCAGGTTTGGCTAGCGCTGGATTGGTGACGAAGAGCTGGCTCGCTTCATCGCCGTCGACTGTGCAGGTGAATTTGTAGACATGGCCCTTACTGCTGGTGGCAAAGAAGCTGACCCGTGCGCTCGCATATTGCTGCGGGACGGAGACATAGATGTCGCCGCGCACGGGCTCATGCGTCACCTCAAAATCATTATAGGGATAGCCGCTTGCCATCTTTGAGACATTGGCAAAGCCGTCTTTGATCAGCGCAATCCGGGTGAGCGCACCGCGCGCGAGGACGCAATCAATCGTTGCCCCATCAGCGGCTTCGACAAACTGATCTGCATGCGCAGGGGAAGCCTGGATGAGCGAGACTGAAGCGAGCAGCACACTTGTAAGGGCTGTCGGCAGGGATCGGGTGGAGAAGCTCATTGGCTTTCCTCCTCTTGGGCAGGAAGTTGGCGGAAACCGGTGAGCCCAAGGCTGAGGCCGCGACGCTGCCAGATGAACTCAAAGCTGCGGGTCTGGCTGGCGATGACTTGCGCGCCGACAAAGGTCTTGAGCGTTCCGCTTACAGTTGAAGTGAGTGTGTCCGGATCGACATGGATTTGCGCAATCACGAAGGCTTGGCTGATGTCCGAGCCGCGCTGCTCATCAACGATCTTGATCAGTTCAGCCTTGAGACTTCCGCGCGCTGCTGGATCAGCAAGCTTGAGGATGCTCTCCATCCAATAATCGAGGCTTTCGGGCGCGCGATTGAGCAACATCAGAGCGGTGTCACGGGAAACAAGCTCAAGATATGTCGCTTCGATCCCGCCACTGGAGAGCTCGACCCGTTCCGAAGTGATCGGCACGAGGACAATGGCTTCATCGCTTGTCGCTGCGGTCCCGACTGCAAGGATGGTGGTTAGACCCAGCATACCAGCGAGCGCGGCAAAGCGGTTGCGCTGTTTCAGATGGCGCTGCGCTTCTTCATAGGCGAATTCAGATTTCATGGGTATCCTCCCTCAGCCGGCAAGCAAGCGGCAATGGGAGGGCGGCGTGGCTTTCAATCCGAGGAAACTCCCCGGCAAATACCAATAGGCAGCGTGCACCAATTTTGAGCTTGCACCAGATCTTTTCGCTTTCCGAAGAGCGAACCAGGTCACGGCCGCGAGGCCAGTCCCAATGATGATGTGCTGCGCTAGAATGCCCCAAGCGAACGGGATCAGCAGCCCCGCAAACTCATCGATTGTCCAAAAACCAATCAGCTCCGGATCATCGAGCCGCTGAGGCACCAGGTATGTGTCGGCCATGCCGCCCTCCTTTCAGCGTAACCAGCGATCAGATGGTCGCGGTCACGACAGAGGTGACGATCGGCACACCGGTGCCAACGCCGATGCCGACGCCCACAGGCACAGCGACCTGACCAAGCGCGAAACGGCCTGAGGCCAGCGCGATGAGGCCACCGGCGAGGCTAAGGACAGTAATGATCTTACCGCCGGAGCCTTCAAGAAAGTCTGTGAACTTCTGCAGCGCGGGATCGAAGGTCGTATCAGCGCCGGCATAGGCCGCGCCGGCGCAGGCCAGGGCAACGGCCGCAGGCACGATATAATCGCGTGTCCGAATGTTGCTTTTGGCCTTTGGGGGGAGAGTAAGGGTCTTGGTCATCGAGGAACTCCATTGGGAACAAGAAGCAGCGATGAGTTCGCTGTATGTTCTTCCTCGATTGAAAGACTGGGTGTAGGAAAAGCGAAACTGAGAGTTTGTCGGCCGCGCCAAGCAAAAAGCGACATTGAAAGGCTGCAGGGCCGGAATGTGCGTCGACCGGGCGTCGTATGGAGCGGTCCGCGCCATCTGGTGCGCCAGGCATGCCGCATTGTGCGCGTAACCTGCCGGAATCCGCGCGAATCATGAGAATTGACTGATTCGGCAATTCCTTGGTGTTCTATTTATGTTCTTTTGTATTTCCTACACCCTTCCTAGATCGATAGCTCGATCCTGAAGCCACAGCTCAAGGAAGGAATCGGCAATGACCGACATGGTGCAATTCTCCGAAGAACAGACCCGCGCTGATCTCGGACGGCTACTGACAAGCGCGGTCGAAGCAAGCGGGCGCACACGCTGCGACATTGCGCGTGATGCGCAGATCCATAAAGATGCCTTGCGACGCGTTCTCAACGGTAAGCGTTCGGCGACATTGGGTGAAGCAGCTCGAATGCTCCAGGCCAGCGGCGTTAGCCCGCAGCAAGCTCTGTCGATGTTCTTGCTCACCGATGCCGATCAGTCGGCAGAATGGCAGGGAACCGAGATTGGTCGGTTTCTGGAAGACTTCCTGACCGCTCTGCCGATAGCCTTGGCCTGCGAGCTTGGGGGCCGGCTACAAGATGTAAGGCCCCGCTGGGCCAGAGGCACTGCGCACCGTGTTGCGCGGCTGCTGTCTGATCATATTGATGAGCTTGAGCGAAAGGATGTGTTGCTCGGAGATGTCTTTTCAGTGGCCGAAGGAAGTCATCATGGGTGAGCATTTAGGAAAAAGACTGGCCGAGCCGCGCCGCGTGACACGCCTCATTCGTCTTCCAGAAGTGATGAGCCGGGTCGGGCTTGGCCGTTCAACGATCTATCGCTGGATGAGTGAGGGTAGGTTCCCCAAGCCTGTGCAACTGGGTGGGCATGCCGTGGCTTGGTCTGAGGACGACCTCGACAAGTGGATCGCAGGTAAGCTCAACTAGCCTTTGCCTCGAGCTCGCGGTCATTCCAGTCCTGACCCAATTGCGGACGTTAGCTTAGAGCCCAAGGTCACCGCTGGGAATGCCTTTTAACAAATGTGAGAACGGCTTTACTTCAAAGCGGCTTCAAGCGCTCGTGCTTGTCAGTCTCGCATTCAGAGTGGTCATTGATCGCCGCCATGACCTGGCATCCGCCGACTTTACCGCCCCTGCAATTTTCGATCATGCGTTTCAGCTCGCGTTCCAGAGCCTCTAGCTGTGCCAGCCGCTTTTGAACTTCGGCAAGTTGCTTCTGAGCGATTGTGTCAACTGCCGAGCAGTCTTGGTCTGGTTCAGTCTGCAATCCAATCAAGTCTTTGATTGCGTCCATCGAAAAGCCGAGTTCGCGTGCATGCCTCACAAATGAGAGGCGTTCCACATCGACGCCGCCATAGAGCCTTTGCCCACTTGCGCTACGGTCTGGCGTGCCCATCAAGCCGATACTTTCGTAATATCGAATGGTGGTCACTTTGACCTTTGCCGCACTTGAAAGACGGCCAATTGTCATTGGTTTCATAGGAATGTGCTTTTCCCGCTTGCCTCTACAGTCGCTGTAGACTGTATCACTTGACTCGAATCATAATCAAGCGAGTCGGAAAATGCCTCAAACCCAGATTTCAGAGCGATCCAAGAAACAGAAAAAGCTGTATTTCCCGCCCCTGATGCAGTTCGCGTTCTATGGCCTTGCTGGCTATATTCTGGCGACAAACCTGCCCGCGCTTGGTTACGGATCAGTGCCTCTTTTTTGGCTATCGGTTCCCGTCATTGCGGCTGGAGCGCTGGTGCTTTTCTTTGCGGTTCGATCGTTTGGGAGGGCGAACACAACGGTAAATCCGATTACGCCTGAGCAAGCCGAGCAACTCGTTACAACAGGCCTCTATCGCTTTACCCGAAACCCGATGTATCTGGGTATGCTGCTCGTGCTTGTGGGTGGAGCCTTGGCCCTCCAAAACCTCGCAGCATTCAGCGGGCCAATTCTCTACGCCCTCTCTATCACGCTCATCCAGATAATCCCTGAAGAGCGAGTTCTGGAGCAGAATTTCGGAAGCGCATTTACAGCCTACCGCAACCAGACGCGGCGCTGGTTGTAGGAGTGCTGCACATGATTGACCTGCCTTCATGGGTCGCTTGGGGTTTGTTCGGATTAGCGGCCAGCTCGATTTGCGCGATAATCGGGCTCTCCATTTTTGCGGTCTTGAGCGGAAAGTTTCAGTTCTTCCCTCCCCCTTCAGGGGACAGTTGGCAGCACCGCACCTTCATGGCGCTGTTTCGCCTGTTCCTTTACCCATTGCTGGCCCTTTCCCTTCTCGACTTTGCATCTGTGGCTCCCGCTGATGCCTTGCTCCAATATACTGTGGGCCTCGCACTGTTGGTTGTAGGCTTTGCTCTGGCATTCTGGATTACGTTCCAGATGGGCTGGCGCAATGCATTTGGCGAAAAGCACGGTCTGAAAACCACTGGTTGGTTCAGCATAAGCAGGAACCCTGTCTACGTTGCGACATGGGTTGGCATGATTGGTTGGGGCCTGCTCGCCAACACCTTGCTTGTCTGGATATTATTGACGCTCTGGGCGGCCATGTATTTGCTCGCTCCTATCTTCGAAGAGCCATGGCTGGAGCAGCAATACGGTCAGGACTATTTGGACTATAAACGCCAGACAAGGCGGTTCCTGTGATCAGCAATCTTCGTCGGATCTTGGGCAGCGTTTACCCTTCTTTTGCAGGATGCATTTTTCTCGCGCTCGGAATAGCAACTCTCATTCAGCCGGAAATCATGAGCTACTATGCGATTGGGCTCGACCACCCATCTGCCCGGGTGGCTATGCGCGCCATGATCGGAGGCGGCGAGATAGGTATCGGCGTTGTGCTGATCCTTGGGGGGCGCATCAACCTCTCTTCGCGTCAGCTTAGTCTGATTGCTGCCGCAGTTTTTATCTGCGTGGGATTAAGCAGAGTTGCGGCTGTTTTCATGGAGGGCGCTGACCTGCTTGCCGTCCAACCGCTGCGTGAAGCTCTCATCGAGATATTGCTTGGCGGCATGGGGCTATGGGCTGCGCGTGGATTGGAGAACGATCAACTATGAGCATTTTCAGCCATCCAAGTTCCATGATTGATATAAACTTGTATAAATCTTCACGTGTTTCTAAGATGTTCGCTGAAGTGACACGCAAGATTTTGCCTTTTCTCGCGGTATTAGCGATCCTATTCAGCAGCGTACTGTCTCTCCCGGACGTGCATGCCGGGGAAGGCGAAAGCTTCGCTCATGCAGCCGATCATATCTACGCGCATGGCGCGGACCATTTTGATGCGAACGATGCAACGCCAGACCATGATGGCCAGGACCATTCGGCAACGCACCACCACAATTGCAGTTTTAGTCTCGCTGACACCAGCATGCTCCTGCGATCACCTTTCTGGAGTTCGGATAACCTGAGGGGCCCGCTTGCCACGTCATCGCTCGCCTCCCGTGCTCCCCCAGTCCTGATACAGCCTCCCAAAGCCTGACCGACAATCATTTGCGAGCTCGCTTTCGAGCGCGCTCGATTGGTTTCAGTCAGGAGATAAGAAATGCGGTGCATTGCACTGGCCGCGGCCTTGTTTGCCGTGTGTACGGGTTCGCCGATATCGGCAAAGGAAACAATTACCCTCGAAGAAGCGCTCGCCAGAGCGGGCGTTGACGGTCAAGAGGGTACAAGTTCGAACAGCAATCCGCGCGTCTACGGCCCGCAAGCGGAAGCAGAAGCCGCGCGTGCGGCTATCGACCAGGCGCGGCTTCGGCCTAACCCTTCGTTGTCGTTCGAGGTGGAAGACATTGCAGGTTCCGGTGCATTTTCCGGCCTGCGCTCCTCCGAATATACTCTGGCGATCGGCCAGCAGCTTGAACTCGGCGGCAAACGAAGGGCGCGCATCGCGAGCGCACAGGCATCAGCCGACTTCACCGGCTTGCAGAGCGATTTGGCGTTGTCGCAACTCGCGCTGGGCGTTCGTGAGCGATATGTCGAAGCTGTCGCCGCAGGCCAGCGCCTCGTCCTGGCGCTCGAAATCGTCGAGCGTAACCGTGAGCTGGCCCGGATCGCCAATGTGCTTGTCGAGGTCGGGCGGGAGCCACCGCTGCGTGCCATGCGCGCCCGTGCAGCGCTTGCAGAAGCGGAAGCTGAGCTGCAGGCTGCACAAGCTGCCGATCTAGCCGCACGTCAGGCGCTCGCGGCTCTTTGGGTGTCCGGCCGGCCCAACCCGGTGGTATCGAACGTCTTTCCTGATTTAGCGCCGCCGCTCGAGCCGCTGGGTTCCGAAGATCCCTTGCAGCTGCGCATTGCGGATGCGCGAACCACCTTCGCTGAGGCCGAAATTGCGCGTGAACGCTCGCTCGGCGTTCCCGACCCCACGCTGTCGGCAGGCGTGCGCCGATTTCAAGAAAGCAACGATCAAGCCTTCATTGTCGGGATTTCCATTCCTCTGCCCTTCCGCAACCGTAACCAGGGCAACATCGCAGCCGCTGAAGCGCAATATCGCGCGGCAAGCGCGAGCGAAGCGATAGCCGAGGCGGACTACCGCGTGGAGTTCGAGCGGACGCGAACGCTCTATCTGGCCGCCGAAACGCGGGTGGAAACCCTTTCCAGCGCATCTCTGCCTCAGGCCGAGGAAGCACTCCGACTTGTCGAGATAGGATACCGCAATGGCCGGTTTCCGCTGATCGAAGTGCTGGCAGCTGCCGAAGCGCGCGACGCCATTCGTGAAAACCTGATCCAGGCAGAAGAGTCCCGCGGCCTGCTCGCGGCGCGGCTCATCTGGCTCACCGCACAGTGAGATCCCTTCCCATGAAACGTAACTATCTTATCGCAATAGTCGGCATCCTTGTTCTGGCGGCCGTATCTGCTTGGGGCTTCTGGCCGTCAGGGTCTGCCGACCACTCCGAAGAAGGACAGAGCGAAGAGGAAGGCGGAGCAGAAACCGAAGGTTCCGAAGGCGCTTTGCAAATTAGCGAAGAGCAAATCGCGGTTTCCTCCATCGAAATCGAAGCTGTTCAGTTTGGTGCTGTTACAGAGATCGTATTCCCCGCAACGGTCGCAGCCGCGCCCAACGCCAGCGCGCGAATCGATGCACGTGCCTCGGGGGTCGTGCGGAGCGTGAACAAGATGCTTGGCGATTATGTCAGGCAGGGGGAAGCGATCGCGCGGATCGAGAGCGCTGATGCTGCCGGACTGGCTGCGCAGGTCGCGGCCGCGCGTGCGCGGGTAAATGAACTTTCTGCACTCTATGACCGGGAAAAACGGCTGTTCGAGGCCAATGTGACGGCTCGGCAGGATCTCGAAGCTGCGCAGGCGAATCTGCAGGTGGCAAGGTCCGAACTTTCCCGCGCGCAAGCCGCATCCGCAGCTGCTGGTGTCAGCGGAGATGGACGGTCGCTCGCTGTGACGAGCCCGATTTCAGGGCAGATCACCAGCGCGCCGATCGTGCTGGGCTCCTACGTCTCAGCCGGTGAAGAGATGTTCCAGATCGTGAACGCGAGCGGCTTGCAAGTGCAGGTTGCTCTGCCCGCCAGCGATGCCGTGAGAATTAGGCCCGGCGACGAGGCAACGCTCGAATTCGGAGAGGAGCGGGAGATCGGCGGACGTGTGCGCTCGATAACCCCCGCGCTCGATCCGGAAAGCCGAAGCGCCACCGCTATTATTTCCCTTGCGAATGCAGTGCCCGGATTACAGCCAGGCGCATTCTTGCAGGCGCGTATTCGGCCTTCCGGAGAGACCGATGCGACTGCCATCTCGGTGCCTGAGGCAGCCGTTCAGATGGTCGAAGGGCGCGAAGTCGTGTTCGTTCGCACCCAGACTGGCTTTCGGGCGACGCCTGTCGTGACGGGATCGCGCTCGGGAGGGCGCATCGTGATTGTGTCAGGATTGCAGAATGGCCAGCGGATCGCGACCGAAAACGCCTTCCTGCTCAAAGCCGAACTCGGAAAAGAGGAAGCCGAACATGGACATTGATCGTTCTGAAAGCGGCTTCGAAAAAGAGCGCAACAACAATGGCGGCCTGATTGGCGGCGTCCTTGATTGGTCGGTGCGCAATCGCTGGGCGGTCGTGGCCCTTGCCCTAGGTGTAGCCATCTGGGGCGCCTTCAATCTTGCGAAACTGCCAATCGATGCGGTGCCGGACATCACAAATGTTCAGGTGCAGATCAACACCGAAGCACCGGCGCTTTCACCCTCACAGATCGAAACGCAGGTAACCTTCCCTGTCGAGACGGGCCTCGCCGGGATCGAGGGACTGGAGATGACCCGCTCGATCTCGCGCAACGGCTTCAGTCAGGTTTCGGCGATTTTCGAAGAGGGCACCGACATCTACTTTGCGCGCTCGCAGGTTGAAGAACGGCTTGCCACGCTCGCCTCTTCGCTTCCTGCAGGCGCGGAGCCGTCGATGGGGCCAATTGCGACCGGCCTTGGCGAAGTCTTGATGTATACCATCGAATTCGAGCATCCGGGTGGAACGGATGCGCCAAAAGGCGGCGCCATTGGCTGGCAGAATGACGGCAGCTTTGTCACCGACCGGGGCGAGCGATTGGACACGGAGGTGGCGAGAGCCGCCTATCTGCGCACGGTGCAGGACTGGGTGGTTGCGCCGCTGATGCGATCAGCCGACGGTGTCGCAGGCGTCGACTCGATCGGCGGCTTTGATAAGCAATATCTGGTGCAGCCCGACCCGGATCGTCTGGGCGGCTACGGTGTTTCACTCGACCAGTTGATTACTGCGCTCGAAGTGGCAAACCAGGCGGAAGGCGCGAACTTCGTCGAACGTGCCGGCGAAGCGCTCTTGGCCCGTGTCGATTCCCGGCTGAATTCGGTAGAAGACATCGAGCAGGCGGTGGTGACGACCCGCGAAGGCGTGCCGATCCGCGTAGGCGATGTTGCCACAGTCGAGATTGGCGGTGACCTTCGCACAGGGGCTGCCTCGCTGAACGGCGATGAAGCGGTCGTCGGAACTGTCCTGATGCGAGCGGGCGAGAACAGCCGAACCGTTGCCGCTGGCGCTGCAGAAAGACTTGAGGAAGTTCGTGCATCGCTGCCTGCCGGAGTGGTGGCTGAGATTGTCTACAACCGATCCACTTTGGTCGATGCGACCATCGCTACGGTTCGCAACAATCTGGTCGAGGGCGCTTTGCTCGTTATCGTCGTGTTGTTCCTGCTACTTGGAAACATACGCGCCGCAATCATTGCCGCATTGGTCATTCCTCTCTCGATGCTGATGGCAGCCATCGGAATGAACCGGCTCGGCGTATCTGGCAATCTGATGAGCCTTGGCGCGCTCGATTTCGGCCTCATCGTCGATGGTGCTGTTATCATTGTCGAGAACAGTATCGCACGCCTTGCCCATAGGCAGGAGCTTGAAGGACGCCTGCTAACGCTGCGTGAACGCCTCGTGGAGACCCGCGCAGCGGCGCATGAGATGATCAAGCCGACCGTCTACGGTCAGGCGATCATCTTTCTGGTCTTTGCGCCTCTTCTCACCTTCACCGGTGTGGAAGGCAAAACCTTCACGCCCATGGCCATCACCGTTATGCTTGCCCTGGCTTCGGCTTTCATCCTGTCACTGACTTTTGTCCCTGCGATGATCGCTCTCTTGCTGAACAAAAAAATCAACGAGAAAGAAGTGAAGCCAATTCGCGTGGCAAAAGAACGCTATGGCCCGCTACTGCGTAAGGCCCTGGTCCGTCCATGGCCGGTCATCGGCACCGGTGTCGGCGTATTTGCACTTGCAGCGCTGGTCTTCAGCTTCATTGGCAGCGAATTCACGCCGCAACTCGACGAGCGAGATCTGGCGGTGCAGTCGCTGCGCATCCCATCCACCCCATTGGAGCAGTCGCTCGCTATGCAGCGCCAGGTCGAGGCGCGCCTCACACAATTCCCACAGGTCGAGCTGGTGTTTTCGCGCACCGGCACGGCCGAGGTCGCAACCGATCCCATGCCGCCGAACATCTCGGATGCCTATGTGATCCTCAAGCCACGCGAGGAATGGCCCGATCCCTCGCTGTCCAAGGAAGAGCTGGTTAGCGAGATGGAAGAAGCGCTCGGCGGCCTCGTCGGCAATCTCTACGAGTTCAGCCAGCCCATCGAACTGCGCTTCAACGAGCTTATCGCCGGTGTCCGCGGCGATGTGGCGGTCAAGCTCTATGGCGATGATCTTACAGCCATGACTTCAGCTGCAAACGAAGTCGCCGCCGTGCTGCGCGGCGTCGAAGGCGCGGCCGACGTCAAGGTCCAGCAGGTCGCTGGCTTCCCGACACTCGATATCGCCTTTGATCGGCCCACGATCGCGCGCTACGGTCTAAGCGTCGAGGAGGTGGCGCAGTCCGTTGCCATCGCGCTTGGCGGTCGCAACGCCGGCCTTGTGTTCGAAGGCGATCGCCGGTTCGATGTCGTCGTCAGATTGTCTGATGCCAATCGCAACGATTTCGACCAGCTCGGCACCTTGCCAATTGTTCTACCCAATGGGGGAAGCATCCCGCTCAGAGCCGTAGCTCAATTCGAGGTCGTCGATGGGCTGGCCGAGGTCCGGCGCGAACAGGGCCGAAGACTGGTTATCGTATCCGCCAATGTGCGGGAACGTGATCTTGGCTCATTTGTCGAGCAGGCCCAGTCCGAAGTGGCCGCAAACGTCGATCTGCCATCCGCCTCGTTTATCGAATGGGGCGGGCAGTATCAGAACTTGCAGCAAGCGCAGCAGCGCCTGCTGATCGTGGTTCCGCTCGCCTTCGCGGTCATCCTGTTGCTGCTCTACATGGCGGTCGGCGGATGGGTTTCGGCGCTTGCGGTGTTCAGCGCGATTCCGATGGCACTGGCTGGCGGGGTCTTCTTTCTGGCCCTGAGAGGCATGCCATTCTCGATCTCGGCGGCCGTGGGTTTCATTGCTCTATCCGGCGTGGCCACCTTGAATGGTCTCGTCATGATAACCGCGATCAAGCAGCGGCTCGAAAAGGGTTTGGAGCTTGGTGAAGCGATTGTCGAAGGCGCAATTGCACGCCTCCGCCCGGTTCTGATGACGGCGCTCGTCGCCTCGCTCGGCTTCGTTCCGATGGCGCTTGCGACCGGAACCGGTGCCGAGGTGCAGCGCCCGCTCGCCACGGTTGTGATCGGCGGGTTGATAACGGCAACAGCGCTCACGCTGTTCGTGCTGCCTGCCATTGTGAGCCTGATTTTCGCGCAGAAGTCGCGGCGTAACGGTTCTTTGGACACGCCGGGCCCTGTCGATGCGTGACGTCTCGACCGGCTAGGAGCATGCATAAACTCAAGAAGTTGGCTTAAAGGAGAGTAGATATGAAGAATATCAATATATTACCGACAATAGTCGGCATTATGACGATCTCGATAGCTCCTGTATCGGCACAGGAGCAGACTACGCCGGCTCCGATCGCCGGCGTCTGGAGCATCGGTGAAACGCGGTCCTGCGACAGCGGGCCGGCATGGGTGTTTTTCGCAGATGGCTTTTATGCCGAAGTGCAGCTTCCGGACGGTGCGCCCGCCGCTGTAGGCGTCTGGCGCGACGAGGGCGACGCCATCGCTTACACGCATGCCCACATGCCGTTCGAAGGTCATGAGCGGCCGATGAGAATTCGTCATTTGACCATTGAAGAGCGTAGCGCCGAGCGGTTGACGATGCGGAATTTTCGCGGCGATGCGCGCGTGTTTCACCGCTGTCCGGCAAGCTCTGTTCAAAAGCCAAATGGTCGCTCAGGCCATTAAACACGACAATCGGCGGACATCGAAATCACCCCAAGAATGGCGAAAGGTTTAAGAAGGGAAATACCATGAGCGGCGAGCATGAATTCGAGCTGGATACTGCTGAAAAGCGCCGAACTTTGTGGATTGTCCTGTGGCTTAATGTCGCGTTGGCCGTCGGTTTCTTGTTCGCCGGATACTTTGCCGACTCTAACGCGCTTCTCGCCAATGGTCTCGACAATGCATCTGATGCTCTTGTCTATGTCCTGAGCCTTTTCGCACTTAGCCGTTCTCGAGTGTGGAAGCGCAACGCGGCTCGCCTTTCAGGTGGCTTGCTCCTGTTGTTTGCCGTTGGCGTCATTGCCGATGCAATACGTCGCTTTCTGGAGGGCTCGGACCCTGGCGGCATCGAGATGATGGCCATGGCTGCGATCGCAGCCGTAGTGAACCTCATTTGCCTTCGCCTGCTGCAAAACCTCCAGCAGAAGGACGTCAATCTGCGAGCCGCAACGACTTTTAGCTTCAACGATTTTGTCGCTAATGGCGGGATTATTGTCGCAGGACTGGTCGTCATGCTTACTGGTGCGAATTGGCCAGATCTACTGGTCGGCGTCGCTGTTGCCGGGATCGCGATCTATGGCGGGATCGATATCCTGCGCGATGCGCACATGGACCAGCACGATGAAGAAGGCACGACCCACAGTGAGAACTAGAGCCAATTGCTCGTGGGCTTTATGCTGGCTCTCACCTCAAACTCTTATGCAAACTGCGGCTTTGCCAGCATCCAAATCGCCATGCCGATCATGAACAGGTTTTCGGTCAGCGAAACAAAGCCGAGCGGCACGTTGCTGTCCCCACCGACGCACGCGCATTTAAGTTCACGCTTGTCGATGTAGACCGCCTTGAACACGCTCGCTGCTCCGATTGTGCCGATGAAAAGCGCTACCGGAATCGAAATGATGTTTAGCACGTGCGCAGTCATCAGCACCCCGGCAAGCCCCTCGGCGAAGGGGTAGATGTACCCGTAGGGCACCCACCGTCTTGCGAGCAGGTCATAATTCAGGAACATGGTCGAGAAGCTCTCTACGTCGCGCAGTTTGAGATAAGCGAGGCCGCACATCGAGAAGCTTACGAACCACTCGGCAGAAAGGATCGAGACAGGCTGCCCATTGGCAACCCAGGCCGCTGCAAAGGCCATAAGAGCCATCATACCAAACAGCACAACGACAGGTCGATAGGTAATCCCGTCCTTCTCGACCGCATTCCCGAAATGGGCCGCGAGATCAGTGTATCCGCCTATGCGCTTGTCGCCGATCCAGGCTTGCGGTGTAGTTTTGACACTGTGCTCGTCCTTGAAAGCATCGGTTTCTTCACGCGTTGTCAGATGATGATCTTCGACCCTGTAGCCTTTGCGCTCAAGCAACCACTTGGCCTTCAGGCCTGACGGACAAAGATGATCGGGCATCACCATGCGATAGAGTTTTGCTGTTTTCATTTGAGTCATCTCTGATTGCCTCGACGAAGTCTTAGTGTTGCTGGGATAGATGCCCTGGCCCGTGGGACAGTTCCGCTCCCCAATACCCTTGCAGGACCACAGCGATGGCAGCGATTGACAGACCTGTGCGTAGGGTTCTTCGCGCATGGTCAGGAGGTCTCGCTGCGAGTAGCGCAAGACCAATCGACAAAACGGCCAGTCCCGTTCCGACCCACCTGTGCTGTTGCATCAGGGCTTCTCCTCCCATCCACATGCCAGTGTGTATCCAGCCAAAGAGAGCTGCAATGACTGTTCCAGCGGCAGCGAAATAAAGGATGATGCGGACGGTCTGTTCCAGACCGGAGTTGGGGCGAAGGATCAGCAAGGCCTCAACCGCAGCAGCCAACAAGAGCAGCGCAATCGGGAAGTGAACTGTGGCCGGGTGCAGCATACGCAGCGTTTCGAGAGCCGAACCGACCTCATCAGCAAGTTCGATCTCGCCCCCTGCTGCGTCCGCTTTCTTGGCAGCTGGCTCATCTCCTACCGCTTGCGCAACAGGCTTTTGCGCCGCCGCAGCGGTGCCATGTTGCTCATCGCCATGCGCCCAAACAGGCACACTTGTGAAAGCCGAAAACATCGCAATGCACAAAATCATCATTCTGGCGATAATTGTCATAAGTGCCTTCACCTCGTCTGTTTTCCGCCTTGGAATACGACCTACTGCTTGGTCAGCGCGGTAATCGTGTTGCCGTCTTCGGTTGCCTCGACTGTAAACTCGATTGTATCACCCACAACCACATCGCCGCGCACGTCTTCGCTGGCATCGAAAGCCATCACCATCTGAGGCCAGCCAAGCTCTGCAACGGGTTCGTGATCGACAGTGAGAGTGCCTGCCTCGGGATCAATGGCGGTTACGGTACCGATGGCACTGGCGGTTTTTGCACCCTCGCTCTCATCCATCGCTGACATATCATGTCCTTCCATCGACATCTCATCCGCGCCCATTTCGTCCATGGTCTCCATCTCCTGCCCGCTGTCGCAAGCAGCGAGGGCCAAGGGCGCGGCCAGCAACATAACTAGGTTTGAGGTACGCATTCAGTTTCTCCTTCGGATTGTGTTGGCCGATCGGGCCGGGGGCGCCGCATCAAGAGATATGCGGCGGGGATAACGAACATGGAAAGCAGCGGCGCGGTGATCATGCCGCCCACCATCGGTGCAGCGATGCGGCTCATGACCTCCGATCCTGCGCCGGTTCCAATGAGGATCGGGAAGAGACCGGCAAGAATGACGGCCACGGTCATTGCCTTGGGACGCACGCGCAAAAGAGCGCCCTCCCTGATCGCTTCGCCCACGCCGTCCGCATCGAGGGCACCGCTGCGCCGGGCCAGTGCAGACTTGAGGTAGATCAGCATGATGACGCCGAATTCCGCTGATACCCCGGCAAGGGCGATGAAACCCACCGATGTCGCAACAGACTGGTTGTAGCCCATCAGATAGAGCAGCCAGAAGCCGCCGGTGAGTGCAAAGGGCAGCGTGCCCATAACCAGAAGCGCTTCGTCGAACCGGCGGAAGATCAGATAGAGCAGGATGAAGATGATGCCGAGCGTTGCGGGAATGACGACCTGCAACCGCTCATTCGCGCGAGTGAGATATTCAAATTGGCCCGCATAGGAAATGCTCACGCCTGCGGGCAGGTCAACACCCTCAGACACCGCTGCCTGAAGATCGCCTACGATCGAGGTAAGATCGCGCCCGCGCGTGTCGACATAAACCACGCTGATAAGACGTCCTTGCTCATTCTTGAGCATGGGCGGGCCATCGCTGACGCTCACCTGCGCCACCGTTCCGAGCGTGATTTGTTGCCCGGATGGGGTGAGTAGGGGAAGAGCGCGCAGTTCTTCTAGGCTGTCGCGGATCTCGCGCGGATAGCGCACGTTGATTGGATATCGGGCCAGCCCTTCGACGGTCCGTCCGATATTCGCGCCGCCGATCGCGCCGGACACGATCTGCTGAACATCGGCGATATTCAGACTAAAGCGCGCCGCAGCGACCCGGTCGATGTCCACATCGACATAGCGACCTCCCGACAGACGCTCCGCCAAAGCGGAACTGACTCCGGGAACCTGCTTGGCAACATTCTCGACCTGCAACGCCACGCGCTCGATCTCGGCAAGGTCCTCGCCAGATACTTTCACGCCGATCGGGCTCTTTATACCGGTCGCAAGCATATCGATGCGGTTGCGGATCGGTGGCACCCAGACATTGGCGAGCCCCGGCACCTGCACCGCACGATCAAGCTCCTCGACGAGCTTCTCTGGCGTCATCCCAGGCCGCCACTCCTCGCGCGGCTTGAAGCGGATCGTGGTCTCGAACATCGTGAGCGGCGCCGGGTCGGTCGCTGTATCCGCACGGCCAGCCTTTCCGAACACGGTATCGACTTCCGGCACAGATTTGATCAGCCGATCCGTCCGCTGAAGCAATACCGACGCTTCACCAGGAGACAACCCGGGCAACGCGCTCGGCATGTACAGCAGGTCTCCTTCGTCGAGCGGCGGAAGGAATTCACCGCCAAGACGGGTGAACGGGACCAATGTCGTCAGGAACACGAGGCCTGCCACGACCAGAGTGGTCTTGGGTCGGCTGAGCACCCAATCGAGACCGGGCCGGTAGGCCTTGGTCAGGACACGATTGAGGAGGTTGGTATCCTCCTTGGGTATCTTGCCGCGGATCAGCCAGCCCATCAGTACAGGAACCAGTGTCACCGACAGGATCGCTGCCGCCGCCATCGCATAGGTCTTGGTAAAGGCCAGCGGCGAAAAAAGGCGGCCTTCCTGCGCCTGCAATGTAAAGACTGGGAGGAACGAGAGCGTGATGATAAGAAGGCTGAAAAACAGCGCTGGCCCGACCTCTTTCGAGGCTTCCGCAACCAGCTTCCAACGCTCATCGTTGGACATCTGCTCGTCGGGATGGTCCTCTTCCCAATGCTCGATGTGCTTGTGCGCGTTCTCGATCATGACGATCGCAGCGTCTACCATCGCGCCGATTGCGATGGCGATGCCGCCCAAGGACATGATGTTTGCATCGACCCCCTGGAAACGCATCACGACAAAGGCCGCCAGCACCCCCAATGGAAGCGTGACGATCGCCACCAATGCTGATCGCACGTGCCACAGGAACAGCGCGCAAACGATCGCAACGATGATAAACTCGGCGATGAGTTTTCCGGTCAGGTTTTCGATCGAGGCGTCGATTAGCTTCGAACGATCATAGGTCGTGACAATCTCGACCCCTTCGGGAAGACTGGCTTGGAGCACGTCGAGCTTCTCTTCGACAGCCGCGATGGTTGCCCGCGCATCCTCACCCTGTCTGAGCACGACAATACCGCCTGCGACCTCGCCTTCGCCATTGAGTTCGGCGATCCCTCGCCGCATTTCGGGGCCAAGCTGGATCGTGGCGACATCGGACAAGGTGACGAGCATACCGTTACCCACCGATTTCAGCGGAATCTGTCTGAAGTCGTCGAGAGACGTGAGATATCCTGATGCGCGGACCATAAACTCGGCCTCGCCCATTTCGACCACCGATCCGCCAGCCTCCTGATTGGACGCCTGGATCGCGCGCACGACATCGCTATGGGTGACGCCAAGCGAAGCCATGCGATAGGGCTCCAGCACGACCTGGTACTGCTTGACCATGCCGCCGACGCTGGCGACCTCGGCAATGCCCGGAATGGTCTGGAGCTCATAGCGCAGGAACCAGTCCTGAAGACTTCTGAGCCCAGCAAGATCGCTGTTCCCCGTTCGGTCGACGAGAGCATATTCGTAAATCCAGCCCACCCCCGTCGCGTCCGGCCCGAGCGAGCTTGTCACACCTTCGGGCAATTCGTTTTGCACTTGGTTGAGATATTCCAGCACGCGCGAGCGCGCCCAGTAGAGGTCCGTACCGTCCTCGAAGATCACATAGACGAAGCTGTCGCCGAACATCGAATAGCCGCGCACCGTTTCCGCGCCCGGCACCGAGAGCATTGTCGTTGCAAGCGGGTATGTGACCTGATCCTCAACGATGCGCGGAGCCTGCCCCGGATAATTCGAGCGCACCACGACCTGAACATCAGACAGATCGGGGATCGCATCAACAGGCGTTGCGCGCACGGCCCAAAAGCCGGCGAGCGTGACCGCGATGGCTGCCAGAACGATGAAAAACCGATTGGCGATCGAGGCATCGATTATGCGCGCGATCATCGGTCGGTCTTCCGAATGGATTCGATGCGCGGACCAGTGTCGTGCTGCGAGAAGGTGAACTCGACAGTATCGCCCGGTTCCAGATCCTCAACTAGGGCGGCGTCGGCGAGAGCGAAGGGCATGACCATGCTCGGCCATTCGAGGGCGGGAACCGGCGCGTGATTGAGAATGATCGAAGCTCCGGCAATCTTCGTTATGCTTCCCGTGGCGGTGTAGGTTTTCATCTTTGCGGGGCCGTCGGATGCCATATTCATGCTTCCGTCGATCGACCTGACGTCGATCCCGGCCAAACTCGCCTCGGAGTCGATCAGGAACTGCCCGGAAGTGACGACCTGTTCGCCCTCGGCAAGGCCTGCCAGGATCTCGGTCCTGCCATTCGCCTCGCGTCCGATTTCGACCTCGGCAGGCAGGAACGCGCCTTCATCCTGCTTGAGCATCACGAGATTTCGGCGTCCCGTTCGAATGACCGCCTCCGACGGCACCAGCAAGGCTCGCCGTGTGTCGGGTGAAAGCGACACCTGCGCGAACATCCCTGGCTTCAACCTGCTGCGTGGGTTCGGCAGCTCAGCCCGGACGGTGATCGTCCGGCTTGCTGCATCGGCGTTGGGCAAAATGGCCGTGATACGTCCTGCAAATCGTTCATCGGGAAACGCTGTCAGGGTCGCACTGATGGACTGGCCCTGCCGTACATTTGCGGCCTGTGCCTCGGGCACTGAGGCTTCGAGCCATATCGGCGAGAAGCCTGTAATCTCGGCCAGTGTCTGACCTTCCATAACGGTCATGCCTGGCCGCACACCGAGCATGGTGACAGCGCCGCCTACCGGAGCCGTGACAGTGATCGTGTTTTGCGCTCTGCGTGTGCGTTCAACCGACGCGATCATCGCATCCGTCATACCAAGCAAACGCATGCGTTGGCGCATGGCATCGGCAAGCGGCGCGTCTCCAGTGTCAAGCACGGCCAGATATTCGCGCTGAGCGCCGCCCCAGTCAGGGACCAGAATATCAACTAGGGGCGCGCCTCTGGCGACCACATCATCTTGCGCCAAGTCATAGGTGCGCTGTACAAAGCCGCCCGCTCTGGGCTGTACCATCGCCACATCCCGGCCATTGTAAGCGAGCACACCAGTGGCAGTGATTTCAGGTTCAAGCACTCCGAATTCAGCGGCAGTGGTGCGAATCCCAAAATTTTGGACAATGTCAGAGCTAATCTGAACACCGGCCCCTTCGGCGTCCCCAGCGCATTTGGGGACGAGCATCATGTCCATGAATGGCGATGGCCCCGGCTCGTCAAACCTTTGTCCTGGCACCATCGGGTCATGCCAGTAGAGAACCTCATCGCATTCGGCCCCACCATTATCAGACATGGTATGATCGCCGCCGCCAATCATGGAAAGCCCATACCCCGCACCGAGGCTGAGCAACGCGACGCCTGCAAGGATGGCGTAATTTCGTTTTGAGAATTCAGAGTTCTTGCTTGTATCGCTCATGGCCGAGTCTCCCCGTATGTGAGGTAAAGTTTCGCGGCGAGCCCAACTGCAGCTGCTTCGCGTTCCAGAATTTCAAGGTCGAGCAGCGCTAGCGCCACTTTTGCTGCGATCACATCGATCAGATCGGCGTTGCCTGCTGCAAAACTTGCGGTTTCCAAGTCGACCCTTTGGCTAGCGAGAGGTGAAAGTTCATCCCGCGCGCGCTTCCATTGGCGCTCGGCACTTCGATAGGCAGCCAAGTCTGCTTCTAGCTGAACTCTTAGGGCGCGTAGGCGATCATCGCGTTCCGCTTGCGAGGCCGCCGCTTCAGCCTCAGCAGCCCGAATTCGAGGTCTTTGTCGCCGATCAGTGAAAATCGGGAGAGTGACCGAACCCATCACAGAGACCGCATCTCCAAAACCGGAATCGCGCCGCCCGTAGTTCACACTGACTCCAAAATCGGGGCGCAAGTCCGCCCGCGCGAGATCAGCTTGCGCAGAGGCCCTTCCACTCGCGGCGTCGGCGAGTAGAATTTCGGGGTTTGATCCGAGTGATTGCTCAAAGGCACGGCGGTCTATGTCAAAGTCTGGAACTTCGCCCGCAGGTGTTGGATCGTCGGTGCCTACATAGCTGGAGAGGGCGGCGCGTGCCGCGTCTCGTTGGGCTTCAATTCTTGTCACTGCATCTTCAATCAGCAGAAGTTCGCGCCGGATTGAAAGTGCTTCAGCAGGCCTCGCGGAGCCCGATGCAACGGCGCTGTTGGCCACGGATAGCAATCTGTGCAAATCAGTCAGGGCAGCGTGTGCGAGCGCCAACCTTTGCTCTGCGTAGTGGAGATCAATCCAAGCGACTGAAGTTGCGATGTCGATTGACTGCTGCGCGACTTCAAGCCTCATCGTCGCAACTTCAATGTAAGACGCGGCAACACCTCGACGCGCTCTACGACGCGCCAAGTTTGGAATGGCTTGCTCGACTCCAATACTTACTTGCGTTGGGAGTTGTTCATCCAATTGGAAAGCAACTGGACCTGTGATCGGGAGATTTGCAACACCCCCACGAAGGATGGGATCAGGCAACTGACCGGCAGCTTGCGAAGCTTCACGCGCACCATCGACCCGTTGCTCACCAGCCTGCAAAAGAGGCTGATCCTCACGTCCTGCCTGCAGCGCCTCATCGTAACTGACGGGCTGCGCCAGAGCTGGCTGCACAGCTGTCAAAGCCGCCAGAAGGCAGGCACTCATAATCCGTTTCATAGAATTCTCACTCGAAGGATATTCGCATGCCCGATGCGGATCACCTCAACTCATTGATGAGCAGTGATGCGCAGACAATGCGTCTCAAATGGGCCAAAAGCCCAATTTCTACATTCGAGTTAGAAGCGTGGAGGCGGGTAGTCAGGCGAGAGCGCTCGACCAGCCAATTGATCAGTCACAGCTTTAGAGAACTGTGTCCTATCCGGCAGCGTGCTCTGCGCAAATTCTGGCAGCTTGTTTCCCATCAAGGCGGGAGCAACCGCATTCATCGAAAGCATGCATTTCAATGACATGTCATCACAAGGTGCATCGCGATCATGACTCGCGTGATCGGAATGCTCTGCACTGAGCGAAGCGTGATGCTTCAACTTAGCACAGTCCGCCATGGTCATCGTTTCCGCCTGGGATAACGATGCAGCCTGGGCCGAAACCTGAAAAATCAGGCCGAGGCACATTAGAACTGCAATGATGTTCCCAAAAACACGCATCCTGTACACATAGGTGACAATCGCTTTTCCAACAAGATGCAAAGCATCTATGGGAATCGGATGGGGCGGAGTTGAAACCTAAATGAGTATTTCGCGCGAAGATTTTTGGGGGGATTTGGTTTGAAGCAATCAACTATGCTGCGCCTATCGAAGTGGCATATCTGGCTGGGTTGGCTAGTTGGCGTTCCCGTTGTCATGTGGATGGCGACAGGCCTTTTCATGGCAGCTCGCCCCGTCGACGAGGTTCGCGGCACGCATCTGCGGCTCCCCGTCGAGCAAGAAGAGCTGATCCTTCCTCAAGGCGCTTGGCCGCAATCCGAGCAATCTATCAAGGAAGTGCGCGCTGTAATGCAAGATGGGCGAGCGATTGCGATACTAACTGGCCTCAATAGAGATGTTACGCGTATTGATCTCGAAACAGGAAGCCCGATAAGCTCTGTAACGTCAGAAAGGGCTCAGCAGATCGTCGAAAAACGGATCGAAGGCGGCGAGAAGGTCGTATCGGCTCAATTCTTTGATGCCGATGCCACCCCCTTTGACTTCCGCCGACACATGCCGGTCTGGCAAGTTGTCCTCGACGGTGGAACGCATGTCTATGTAGGCCGCGACACAGGCGAAATAGAGGCCGTAAGAACGCGCTGGTGGCGTGTATTCGACTTTGCGTGGGGCCTCCACATCATGGATCTCCGCACACGTGAGGAGACCAGTCATCCAATCTTGATCGCGTTTGCTGCTCTTGGGCTAATCGGAAGCATAATAGGCTGCATCTTGATGTTCAGACGGCGAAAGACGCGAGCGTTCAAGTAAGGCTGCTTGCCGCAATTCGGGCGCTCAAGGTACTTCTATTTCAATGTCGACTGCTCTCACCCTCAGAAGCGGACGCTGGCTAGGTTTAGGCCAGCGCCCAACTCCAGGCAGATCTCGGTCTTCTCTGCAAGGGTGAGAGCGTCTTCAATGTCGACGCCTAGGTAACGGACTGTGTTCTCGATCTTGGAATGACCAAGCAGAATCTGAATTGCCCGGATGTTGCCCGTAGCTTTGTAGATGATTGAAGCCTTGGTGCGGCGAAGCGAATGTGTCCCGTATTCTTCGGGTCGTAGGCCAATCGCTTCAACCCAATCATCGACAAGTCGAGCGTATTGTCGTGTGCTCAGGTGACGGGTTTGATCAACTCTGCTCGGGAAGACGAAGTGCTCAATGTCACCTCCTCTGCGCTCCAGCCAGGCGAACAGACTTGCACGCGCATCGGATGCAATCTCGAACTGGACTGGCCGCCCTGTCTTTCGTTGTGTGATTGTCGCTCGCGTCCTGATTTCTGGACCACTTACCAAATCGCCGATCTTCAACTCTACAAGATCACAGCCTCGCAGCTTGCTATCGATCGCCAAATCAAAAAGCGCCCGGTCTCTGATGAGCTCTTCGCGATCAAGAAAGAACCGGATCGCCCAGATCTGCTTCTGATTGAATGGGCGCTTAGGACCGATCTTCGCACCGAAGTTCCATGGCACCCGATTTTGAGCGGCAGGGTCAAAGTGTGAATACGTCATTGTCATTCTCCTTGGCCGGAATGGCCTCAGAGAATGTCCGCTTTCAGGAACTGAATATTCGAATGGTTATGTCTTGGATTGGGGCGCAAAGCAGCCGGTCGCAAATGAGTGCTTCTTTACCTTCCAACGCAGAAATCCGACCACTCGCGCATCAGCTCGCGTCGTTTGTCCAGGTAGTTGGTGCGGCGATAGGCGGCCTCCACTTTGTTACTGACCGTGTGCGCTAGTGCCGCTTCTGCCACTTCGCCGGGGTAGCTAGTCTTCTCGGCGGCCCAATCTCGGAACGCAGATCGAAAGCCGTGCACCGTGAAGGGTAGCTTCGCGTAACGCAGGATCTTGAGCAGCGTCATGTCGGACATCGGGCGCAAGACGTTGCGACCGGGGAAGACCAGATCGCTGCATTCGGCGTAATAAGGTTTGGCACGTTCGAGCGCGTCGATTGCCGCATCGGTCAGCGGGACCACGTGTTCCTTTCCAATCTTCATCCGCTCCGCAGGGACAGTCCAGAGCTTTGCGTCCAGATTGATCTCCGCCCATTTAGCACCCCGCACTTCGCCCGATCGAGAGGCAGTCAGGATCAGGAACTCAAGCCCGAGCCGTGCGACACTCGTTCGCTTGTGCAGATGCTTCAAGAAAGTTGGGACATCCTCGTAGGGCATCGCAGCGAAATGGCCGTCCTGCTTCGGCTGTCGTGGCAGTGCGCGGCTGAGCGAGCGCATTGGCGCTTCGGTCGCGCGCATTCCGTTTGCGTATGCCCAATCGAGCACAACGCCGATCCGTTGCTTTACGCGGCGAGCTGTCTCTGGCTTTTCCAGCCAGATGTCGAGGAGCACTTCACGGATGAGCGGTCCCTCGATGTCGTTAACGAGTCTGTCGCCAAGCTTTGGGAAGGCATAGGTTTCGAGTGTATTGATCCACTGATCCTGATGCTTCCCGTTTTTCCATGTTGCCTTGTGCTCAGAGTGAACCTTCTCGGCAGCGGCCTTGAACGTGAGGATTTCGATTTTCTGGCGCTTGCGCTCTTCGATCGGATCAATGCCTCGCTGAATATCGCGGCGCATGTCGATCGCGAGTTCGCGGGCTTCAGCCAATGTAACTAAGTCTAGTGGCCCTAGGCCGATGTCCCTTCGGCGCCCGTTTATGGTCGCGCGCAGGACCCAATACCCCTTTCTTGGGGCGGTGAGCAGCAGCGACAGGCCATCGCCATCCATGTAGCGGCCCGGCTTAGTGAGAGCTCGAATCTGAGCGGCGGAAAGTTTTCCCATAGCCATCCATCCTGGTTCTCTTCCCACATCTGCTCCCACAATGGTGGGTAGAAAGTGTGGGAAAGGTTAGAACAAAATAAGAACTAGAGACTCCGATGCAAGTCCGAAAAACCGCAGATTTATGCGGCTTTCAGGGACTTTCTGGGATCTCTTGGGATGGTATAGGTGGCGGAGACGGAGGGATTCGAACCCTCGATACCCGTAGTAGGTATGGTTCCTTAGCAGGGAACTGGTTTCAGCCACTCACCCACGTCTCCGCAACGCTCGCACTGCGTTTTCGCTGCGAAGGCGCGCTATAGGCGCGGCGATTGCCAGCGGCAAGGTACCTCTTTTCAAAAAATTTGCGAAGATAGGCGGATCGTGTTGATCTGATCGGCGACATAGGCGGGTTCGTGCCATGATTATGCGCATCAGACTGGCTCTAAAGCGTCGCATTTTCGCAATCTATCGGGAAATCGATTCGCTTCATCGCGTTTTCGATTCGATTCATCGCCGGGCAATTGTCGTGCGTGCAGCAAAGGACTCTGCTCGGCCCTGAACAGGCCTGAAGACGAAAATAGGAAGGTCAAACCTGATGGTTTTACAGCAGCTGATCACTCGAACGGGTCTCGCTCTTGCGGGAAGTATCGCGCTTTTGAGCGCGCCCCTGGCGGCCCAAGGGGTTGAGTCATTCGATCCTGATGAGGCCTATGATGCCTCTGCGCAGGCTGATCTCGCTCCAATCGATGGCGATTTGCTCGACCCTGCAAGTGCCGCGGCAACGGGCAGCAATGCCCCAGTGCCAGTACCAGCGAACAATGATGCTTCGACTGAGTGGGGAGTTTCCGCGCCCGCATCGCAGCCGGCTCAGCCGACCTTCGATGATGAGTTCGCCACCTACTCCACCGATGCACAAACAGCCCCGGAATGGTCGAACCCCGATGCAGCCGGTGAAGTGGGGGCTGATCCATCGATCCAGCCCGCCAATGCCGACACCTACGGCGAAGATGATCTGATTGGCGCGGCTGAGGGCGTGTTTGGCAAAGGCGCAGAGGGTCTGGCCGGACTGATCGAAGACCTGCTCAAGAAACAGGGCGAGCCCAACGGCTATATCATCGGACGCGAAGCTGGCGGTGCGTTTATCGTTGGCGCGCGCTATGGCTCGGGCATGTTGCACCATAAGATCGAAGGTCAGCGCAAAGTCTATTGGACCGGACCTTCGATTGGTTTTGATGCGGGCGCAAACGCGGGCAACACCTTCGTGCTGGTTTACAACCTGCATGACACTGAGGAGCTCTACGAACGCTATCCAGCGGGCGAAGGTCAGGCCTATCTCGTGGGCGGCATGCACGCGAGCTACATGCGCAAGGGCGACGTTGTGCTGATCCCGATCCGGGTCGGTGCTGGCCTACGGCTGGGCGTGAACGCAGGCTACATGAAGTTTTCCAAGAAACAGCGTTGGCTACCGTTCTAAGCAAAACCGGAATTGTTCCGTATAACTTAGCCCAAATAGCGCAAAAGCTGGTTGCGGCATCGCTCGCCACGCGGCATTGCGCATGGCGCTATGCTCAATCGACTCGAAACCCAATCGCCCGACGCGCTGCTCGCGCTGATCAAGCTTTACGCTGACGACAGTCGCACCGATAAGATCGACCTGGGTGTCGGTGTCTATCGCACGGATGACGGCGACACGCCGGTGTTTGCTGCGATCAAGGCGGCAGAGCAGCGGTTGGTCGATAATCAGGACAGCAAAAGCTATCTCGGGCCAGAAGGCGACATGGGCTTCGTCAATGCGCTGATGCCCTATATCTTTGGTGATGATGCGACGATGGGCGGGCGGATCGCGGGGATGCAAACTCCCGGCGGGACCGGCGCAGTTCGGCTTGCGGCGGCTTTGGCGCAGAAGGCTGGGCTGGAGCGGCTGTATATGGGCACGCCAAGTTGGCCCAACCATGCGCAAATCTTTCGCGACATTGCGCTTGAATTCGCTCCGTTTGAACACGCCAAGGCGGACGGGACAGCCAATATTGATGACGTGCTAGAGGCCATTCGCTCTGCGCAACCCAATTCGGGTATTCTTCTGCATGGTTGCTGTCACAATCCGACGGGTGTGGAATACACCTCCGCACAATGGGACGCGATTGGCGATGCCATAGCGGAAACAGGCATCTTCCCGATCATCGACACCGCCTATCAAGGGCTCGGCGATGGGCTGGAAGAAGACGCAGCGGGACTGCGCAGCGTACTAGCCAAAGTGCCAGAGGCCTTCATCGCCTACAGCTGCGACAAGAACTTTGGCATGTACCGCGACCGCGTTGGGGCGTTTTACATCATGGCCAACGATCAGGCCGTGCTCGATAAGGCGTTCTCTAACGCCAATGCACTGGCACGGGCAAGCTGGTCTATGCCGCCTGACCATGGCGGCTCAGCGGTGCGTGAGATCCTGCGCGATGGAGAACTCACACGGCTTTGGCTCGATGAGCTGGACACCATGCGCGAGCGGATGCGCCAAGTGCGGACGCGCCTTGCAGATGCTGGACAGACTGGCGGGGTCGATCTGGCGCCGCTGGGTCAGCAAAACGGCCTGTTCTCTGTTCTTCCGGTGAGCAAGGAGCAAGTGGCGACACTTCGTGAAGACCATGGAATTTATATGGCCGCATCGGGCCGTATCAACATCGCTGGTTTGAACATGGGCAATATTGACAAATTCATTGCCGCTGTCGCTGATGTAACCGGTTAAGGGCAGCGCGAGTGGACCGTCAGCCAACCTTGGAAGGGGAGCGGGTTCTCTTAAGACCTCTGCACGAAGACGATTGGGAGGCGCTGTTCGCCATCGCCTCTGATCCTGCCGTGTGGGAACAGCACCCGATGCATGACCGCTGGCGGGAAGATGTGTTCCGTCCATTTTTTGACGATGCGATGGCACAAGGTGGGGCTCTGGCGATCATCGACAAGGCCAAAGATGCTATCATCGGTTCGACCCGGTTTCAGGTGTTTGACGAAGCGGATGGCGGATCGGTGGAGATCGGTTGGACGTTTCTCGCCCCGAAATATTGGGGTCGGGGCATCAATCAAGAGATGAAACGATTGATGCTTGAGCACGCTTTTGAGAGCGTTGCGCGGGTCGACTTTCGGGTGGGTGAGACCAATTATCGTTCTCGCATTGCGCTCGAGAATATTGGTGCAGAGCGTTCGCTTCGCACTGAACTGACCCAATATCAGGGTAAACGGGTGCTTCACATCGTCTATGAGATTACTGCGGAGAGCTTCGCCTCTGGGCCGCTCGTCTTGAAAGTTTCAGATGACGAAGCTGATGAGAGTTAAGGGGCCGCCTGCAGACCTTGCATCCGCTTTAGGTAGCGCGCGAGCACGTCAATTTCCAGATTGACCTGATCACCCGTAGTGAGCCGACCAAGGGTGGTGACCTCGCTGGTGTGCGGAATGATATTGAGTGCAAAATCGCAGGCACCATCTTGGCGATCACGTACATCATTCACCGTTAGCGACACGCCATCCACAGTGATTGATCCCTTGGCCGCGATGAAGGGGGCCATGCTGGCCCGCGCGCGGATTGCGACTTTCCAGGAATCGCCCTGCTCTTTGGCCAGCACAACCTCACCAATCGAATCGACATGGCCGGTCACGATATGGCCGCCAATCTCGTCGCCAACGCGCAGGCTAGGCTCAATGTTGAGTGTGCGGCCCTCGGTCCACATATCCCTTACTGTGCAGGACACAGTCTCGCCTGAGACATCCACGTCGAACCATGCATCACCGGCCTCTCCCCCGCGATCAATCACCGTCAGGCAAACGCCGGAGCAAGCGATAGAAGCGCCAATGTCGATCCTGGCAGGGTCCAATGGGGCGGCAATTCGAACGCGCAAATCACCACGCTGATCGAGAGACTGGATCGTGCCGATGGCGGTAACAATTCCGGTAAACATGAATGCGTTCCTTGTTAGCGCTGACGCAGATACGACGTGAATGTGTCTCTGCCAAGCTGGCGTTGATCCGTCCTGATCCACCGGCCATGCGCCGTGTCCAGCGATTCGAGCTCCAATGCCCCTAGGCCGCGCAGGCCGTCGCCGATGACAATAGGCGCGCGGTAGAGGTGAAGCTCGTCAACGAGGTCTTGTTTTAGAAAGCTTGCCGCTGTTTGCGCGCCTCCCTCAACATAGAGGTGCTGTACGCTTTCAAGTGCGCTGATCTCGCTTGGCGCGCTTAGGGCTTCAACGCCCTCCGGCGCGTTGCCACGGGTCAGCACGACGCGTGAGGGACTGCGCGCTTCAAGACCGGGCAGTCGAACATCGAGACGTGGCTTGTCCGCGCGCCAAGTGCCGCCGCCTACCAGGATCGCATCATGGCGAGCCCGCTGAGCGTGAACATGCGCGCGCGAAGCCTCGCCAGTGATCCATTGGCTGGTCCCATCGGCCAGCGCGATGCAGCCATCCAATGACATAGCAAGCTTTAGCGTCACATAAGGACGGCTAAGCTTGGCCTGTGTCAAATAGCCGGCGAGGCTGCGCTGTGCGCCTGCATGGTCGAGCACGGCAATCTCAATCCCGGCCGCGCGCAGGCGCTCTACGCCAGCGCCTGCTGTGCGCGGATCGGGATCACTCTGTCCGATCACAACGCGCGCGGGCTTAGCTGCCACAAGCAGGTCTGCGCAGGATGGCCCGCGCTCTGATGTGTGTGCGCATGGCTCCAGTGTCACGTAGACGGTCGCGCCCTTCGCGCCGTCTGGGCCTAGAGTGGATAGGGCGTGCGCCTCTGCATGCGGGCGGCCACCAGCCTGTGTCCAACCGCGAGCAATTAGCCGTCCATCGCGCACGATCAGCGCGGCTACGCCTGGATTGGGGCGACTGAGTGGGCGGGCGCGGGCAGACAGCCTGGCGGCTGCCTCCATCCAGACATCGTCGGAATGTGCGGCCCGCAACGCTATGGTGTTTCGCTTTCACTGGTCGCCGCGGATGTTTGCTGGTTGCGGGATGAAAGCGCCTCAAGACGCGCCGCCTCCGCTGCGGCTTCTGCGGCGCGGTCCGCCTCCGCTTGGCGCTCCATTTCTTCCACGTCAAAACCGCTCGCTGCGCCTAGGGCCTTGTAAGCGTCGCGTTTGCGTTGCTCATATTCCGCGATCCGGGCTGCGCGCTCGTCTTTCGCGGTCTGATTTTCCTTGTTAGAGGCGATGATTTCGTCGTCCGTGCGATCCGGCGCGAAGCTGGTGATGTAGGTCACGCTCGGGCGTTCAGGCGGTAGGTATACGGTTTCCGACGTCGCCCACAGCATGATGAGCGCAAACGGCAGCGAAGACACGAACAGGATCGGCCAGCGATAGGGATTAGGCTTGCGAAACTCCGACCAGAAGTCTGCAATGCCGGCCTTTGGATTGAAACGCGATTTCGACAGCATGCCGGCAATATAGGGCGCAAATGGGCGCTATGCCAGAGATGCTTTTGCACGGTCGCTTGGTCTAGCCAAAGCTGGCGTAAAGCGTGCGGCCTTGTTCCTTCAACCAGCGATCGGCGCGGCTGATATCCTCTTCGTAGAGATCATCGAGCAGCGCGTAAAATGCCGGACTGTGATCGAAATGGATCAGATGGGTGACCTCATGTGCGGCCACTGAGCGCCTGACGAAATCTGGTGCCTGCACCAATCGCCAATTGATACGGATGCGGCTTTTCTCAGAGCAACTGCCCCAGCGTTTTTGCGCGCGTGATAGACCAACGGGCACTTTTTCCAGCTTGGCCCGCTCGCAATAGTCCGACACGTCTTGTTCAAACAGGGCCAGAGCCTCACGTTCGAGCCAGCTTTTGAGGCGTTTCTCCAGCGCGTTTTCCGGCCCGCCAATCTGTATCTGCTCGCCTATTTTGCGCGGGCGGCGGGGGGCATCCTGGGACCAGTCAACCACGAGTGGCTCACCGCGAAACAGGATTTCACCACCAGGCTGGGGCACACAGCGGCGCGGGATGCGCGCCAATTGCTCGGTTAGCCATTCGGTGCGCGAGCGGGCAAAATTGATCGCCTCGCCCGTGCGCGCCCAGGCAGGCATGCTGATGCGTACTTCACTGCCATCGGGCGCGAGGCGCAAGGTCAGCCGCTTCGCATTTTTCATGCGCCTGAGCGCAATGGGTAGGGTTTGATCGCCCAGCTCAATCTCGTGGGTGACGGGCGTTTTGGTCTCGGCGCGGCGCAGCCAATCAATCATGGCGCCGCCTTTACGAAAGGCGAGTTGCCTACGCCTTCATCCCATTCGACGATGTGATGTTCCAGTGGGCCAGCGTCATTCTCGCTTACAACCCGGCCAGCCACTGACACTCCGGCGTGTTTCACCGTTTCTCGGTCGCCGCTGATCAGATAATGCCAATCCAGCAAATCGCGCCCCTCTGCGCGAATTCGATAGGCGCAGGTCGAAGGCAGCCAGGGGACGTCCTCTACGATCTTGAGTGTCAGGCGCAGGCAATCCGGCACGAAGGCCTTACGGTTGCGGTAATCGCTGCACTGCGCGCTTTCGCAATCGAGCAATTTGCAGGCGACATTGGTGTCGGTGATCTCGCCCGTGTCAGCGTCTTCGATCTTATGCAGACAGCAGCGCCCGCAGCCATCGCATAAGGCTTCCCATTCGGCGCGGTTAAGCTCTGCCAGCTTAAGCGTCCAAAATTCGTCTCTTAGCTCACCCATTTGTCGAGTTCTGCTGCAACCGCCTCTGGCCCCTGATCGGTTGGTAAAGTGGCGAGCGGTTCGCCGCCAGGCCCAAACAGATAAGTGATGGCGGAGTGGTTGATCAGATATCCGCCGCCTGGCGTGTCTTCGCCGCGCTCGTAGAAGATGCGGAAATTGTCCGCTGCTGTTTTTACCTGTTCGGCGCTGCCCGTGAGTCCGATCAGCTCATCAGAAAAGGCTGAGGTAAATTCGCCAACGATCTCCGGCGTGTCGCGCTCCGTATCGACGGAAATGAAGATCGGTTGGATCTTGCCGGCGTGCTCCGGAGAGCTCTCGGCAAACTGGCTAAGCCCCTGGATCATGCGCTGCACATCGGTGGGGCATACGTCCGGGCAAAAGGCAAAGCCGAAATAGACGATGCGGTATTGTCCATCAAAGTCGGCCCAGCGCACCGTTTCTCCTGCGGAGTTGATCAGCTCGAACGGGCCGCCGATATCGGCGCCGGTCAGCGGCGGCTCTCCGGCGTCTTCTGCAGGGTTTGGCATGCCAGAGCAGCCTGCCAATGCCAGGCTGGCGGCAAGCGCAAGGCTCGCAAAAAAACGCGGTGCTGGATTCAAGGTGTTGGCGCGCTGGTTCATGGTCTGCTAACTGGGCTTGGTTCAAACGGATCGAAACATTGGGGCTTCGCGTAACTGTGTCCTCAATAATGATCTGGCAGGAAATGTGAAAGGATAGAAGCTTGGGGCGCTCATTTTTGCGCAGTGTTGGCGCTGCGGCGGTATTGTCTTGCGGCGGAGCAATGGCTTTGGGACTTGGTGGAGCGGTGATGACAGCGCCTCTGGCAGCTCAGGGTTTTTCCGACGGATTTGAGTTTCTAAAGGCGGTGAAAGACCGTGACGGTGATGCGGCGACGGATTTTCTGAATGAGCCGGGGACGACCATCATCAACAGCCGCGACATCACCTCTGGTGAGACCGGCCTGCACATCGTGGTGGCTAGGCGAGACACCGTTTGGGTGCGCTTCCTGCTGCAACGCGGTGCCAATCCCAATATCCGCGATAAGAAAGGCGTAACTCCGCTGCAAATGGCCACCACGCTGGGCTTTGTTGATGGGGTGGAGGAACTGGTTAAACGCGGCGCGCAGGTAGACGTAAGCGATAAGGCTGGCGAAACCCCGCTTATTGCCGCCGTGCATCGACGCGACACTGCGGTTATCCGTTTGCTCCTGGAAAAAGGGGCTGACCCAGACCGCAATGACAATTCCGGGCGTTCGGCGCGGGACTATGTTGAGCTGATGAATTCCAACAGCGCTATCCTCGCAGAATTCACGCGCGCCGACAAAGAGCGCGAAGAAAAGGGAACGGATCGCAACTACGGGCCTTCTTTTTGAGATGACCGACTTTTCTGACATGACCCTGGATGAGCTGCGCGTCGCGTTGGCCCCGGATATCGCGGCCTCGGCCATCTTTGATGGCTGGAACGAAACGGCTCTGTTTGCCGCCGTGGATATGGCAGGCGCCGATCCAGATGTCGCAAAGCTGGCCTATCCCGGCGGCGCGATGGATATGATCAAGGCGTGGATCGAGAATATCGACGCGCAAATGGAGGCGGAATGGCCCGCTGAAAAGCTCGGTGAGCTGAAGATCCGCGAGCGCATTCGTGAGCTGGTCGCGTTTCGCTTGAAAGCGGTCGATGGCCTGGATGAGGCTCTACGCCGGGCGCTGTCGATCATGGCCATGCCGCACAACGCGCCTGCATCGCTCAAAATCGGCTGGAGTTCAGCTGACTTGATGTGGCGGCTCGCTGGTGACACCGCGGCCGATTACAACCATTATACGAAGCGCACGATCCTGGCCGGAATCTACAGCGCGACACTGGCAGTGTTCGTGAACGACGACAGTGAAGGCAAAGAGACAACCTATGCCTTCCTCGATCGCCGCATCGATGGCGTCATGAAGTTTGAAAAAGCCAAGGCAAAGTTTTTAGGCGGCGAGCGCGAGACCTTCAGCCTGTCACGCTTCCTCGGACGTCTGCGTTACCCAAGCACATAAGGTTCCTCTAAGATGGAGGTGGATAAGCGTGTTCAGCGCTCGCCTCTGCCTGCCTGCTCGCTTATGACATCAGGGAATCGCAAACATGGGCCGCGGGCATTGCCGCGTTCCCAGCAACACAAGCAAAGGGTTTCAAGACATGGCGGGTTCGCTCAACAAGGTAATGCTGATCGGCAATTTGGGCGCTGACCCCGAAATTCGCAGTTTTCAGAATGGCGGCAAGGTTGCCAACCTGCGCATCGCGACCAGCGAGACCTGGAAGGACCGCAACACAGGTGAGCGGCAAGAACGCACCGAATGGCATACCGTGGCGATCTTCTCAGAGGGCCTGGTCAACGTGGTCGAAAACTATCTCAAGAAGGGTTCAAAGGTCTTCATCGAGGGCAAGCTTCAGACCCGCAAATGGCAAGATCAATCGGGCAATGATCGCTATTCCACTGAAGTGGTGCTGCGCGGCTTTGATGGCACGTTGACCATGCTTGATGGTCGTGGCGAAGGCGGCGGCGGTGGTGGAGGTCGCTCAGGCGGCGGCTATGGCGGCGGCGGTAGTCAGGGCGGAGGCGGTTGGAACCAAGGTGGTGGTTCTGGGGGCAGCTCTGGCGGGGGCAATCAAGGCGGTGGGAGCACTGGCGGCGGCGGAGGTTACGATGACCTCGACGATGACATCCCGTTTTGATCGGTTCAAACCAACCCAAACAGCAAAGGGCCTCGCAGACAATTCTGCGGGGCTTTTTGTTTGCCGAAATGCGAAATGTTAAAAGAGTTTGACATTTCCCAAAAAATGTTAAAAAGTTTGTACATTGTTGTTGCAATAGAGGAATGCGTAAATGACGTATCGCAAGATGTTTTGGCTGGCGGCTGCTTTGGCTTTTGGGTCCGCTCTCGTTGCGGGTTTCATAATCGGAAGAACCGTGCCGGCGACTGGCGGTGTTGAGAATCCAGAAGTTGTCCTGCCTGCCTTGTTTGTGGTTGCAGGCGTCGTTGCTTTCGCATCTTGGCTGTGGTGGCAAAAAACCGATGACCTGCAGCAGCAGGGTCAACTGATTAGCTGGTGGTGGGGTGGAAATATCGGTGCGGTGGTTATGCTGATTACCCTGGTAGTGATGACCGGTCGGCACAGTGAAATGAGCATGGGAGCAGGGTACGTATTCGGCGCTGAGTTTGCCGGAATGCTTATTGTCTGGCTCGTCTGGAAATTTCGCGGTCGGGGCGCGGCAGAATGAAGAATTGCCTGCGCGATCTGCGCAAAGGACGGGGCCTTAATCAGGCTGATCTTGCTGAGGCTTTGGAGGTCTCGCGCCAGACTATCATTGCCGTGGAGGCCGACAAATACGATCCCTCACTGCCGATGGCGTACCGCTTGGCCGCCTATTTTGATGTTGCGGTCGAGGAGCTGTTCTTCAATCCGTGGAAGGCGGACTAGCTCTTCTTAAGCGCGGCGAGCATCTCTGCCATCGGGCCGTCTTGCTCGCCTTCCGCGACGATGCCTGCCTTGGTGCGGACCGCATCGGCGTTTGGTCCTTCTGCGTAAGGATCAATCGCTAGACCCAGGCTTTGCGCGACCGCTTCGCCCAGGTCAAAGGCGTCGCCCGAATATTCAATCTCGTCGAGGTCTTCGCCGGACAATTCGATTTCGAGGTCTTCGCTGGCATCGGCGAGGGCGGCGCGGGTCGTTTCCGCATCGACGAATTTGAGCGCAATCTCTTCGCTCACCTCGACCGGAAATTCCTCGCCCGATACGGCGCAAATCTGCGTGAATTTGGCGTGCATTTTCCCATTGGCCAGCACTGCGTCAGTCGCAGCACTTTCTAGAGACATCTCGGCGCTTAAGGAGGATATGCTGGCCAGCGCAAACCGGCTCGCCAGAGCGCTCCTTTCCGCGTCATCTGCCTCAATCACAACAGGCTTTGCAGGCAGAGGACGGACCTTGACCATTCGGCTGAGTTCAGACGCGCTCATGCTACGCTGTCTGCCTTGATCACTTGCTCATCGCTCAGCGCGGCCAGACGGACCGAAAGTTCTTGCAGCTTACCCGAAACACAGGTCGCCGATACCGCTTCGTCGCGGCCTTCCAAAAATGTCACATTGCGCACGACCGCGTCTGTAATTTTGGCGACATTGCTTTCGCCAAAGGCGCTTCGATAGGCGCCCAACCGGCCGCCAAGCACGCCCATCAATTTGCCGACCCGCTTGCCCACGACCACATCGTTGACGCCAAATTCGCGCAATTGGCCCTCCATGTCCTCAACAAACAATTCTGCGAGCAAAGCGCTTTCGCTACGCATCTCTGCTGCCTCTAGGCGCAGAATTGCTACGCTGAGCACAGCCGTGATCATGTCAAACCGGCCATCCACACTGTCATCGACGCCGCATTCAGAATAATAGCTTGGCTCACGCGCAAGCTCGATTACACGGTGCCACAGGGCGCGCACTTTCTCACGTGGATCAGGCGCCGTGCCGAGCAGTTTCGATAGGAATGACATTCAGGGCCCTTTCGCCTCAACATTCAGCCTCGCGGGCACGATTCTCCGCCGCATTCAGCCAGAATTCAACCAGTTCACCCCAGCTGCGATAGACAGCGGCGTTGCAAGGTGCGGATCAGCCGCTTAAAGCCTTGCGAGATGTGATATAGGAAGCCGCTGAAGTGCGGCAATAGATGGCCCCAGATTGGTCATGAATTGAAGGATTAGCGGACACGATGAATAGGCTTGATAGTGCAGCGGGCGCGAACATCTGGCGCAAGGCACGCGTGCTGATCTTGGTGGGCGGTGCTGGACTGGTGTTGGCCGGGTGTTCTTCTATTCGAGAGACGCGCGGTTATGTCGTCGACAACGTCCTGCTTCAATCGGTCCAACCTGGGATTGATAATCAGCGCTCCGTTGAGGGTACCTTGGGCCGCCCGAGCTTCACCAGCCAATATGGTGAGCCAACCTGGTATTATGTCTCCAGCGTCACCGGCCGCCGTCCATTGGTGCGCCCGCGCATTCGCCAACATTCTGTTCTGGCGGTTAAATTTGATGCAGAGGGCAATGTCGCCTCCGTCGAAAACGCTGGACTTGATCAAGTCGTCTTCCTCTCACCTGATGGTGATAAGACGCCGACCCTGGGCCGCGAGCGCGGTTTCCTAGAAGACCTGTTTGGCAATATCGGCACGGTTGGCTCCGGCGTTGGGCCGGGCGGACCGCAATAGCGCTTGCTTGATTGCCGGAATTGAGCGCCCATATCGCCTGCCATGAGTAACGATACGGCGAGCCACGGCCTGACCCAGTGGCACGGCACCACCATTGTTGGCGTTAAGCGCGATGGCAAAATCGTCATCGCTGGCGACGGCCAGGTTTCCATGGGTAACACCGTGATGAAACCCAACGCTCGCAAGGTTCGCAGAATTGGCGAGGGCGGCAAGGTTGTTGCTGGCTTTGCAGGCGCGACCGCCGATGCCTTCACCCTGTTTGAACGGCTTGAGAAAAAGCTGGAACAATATTCCGGTCAATTGCTGCGCGCGGCGGTGGAGCTCGCCAAGGACTGGCGGACTGATAAATATCTTCGCAATCTTGAAGCCTTGATGATCGTCGCAGACAGCGAGACCTTGCTGGTGCTGACCGGCAATGGAGACGTGCTGGAGCCGGAAGGCGGCATTGCGGCGATTGGATCAGGCGGCAATTATGCGCTCGCCGCGGCCAAAGCACTGGCCGACTATGAGAAAGATGCGGAGCAGATCGCGACCAAGGCTATGGCAGTGGCGGCGGACATCTGCGTCTTTACCAATGGAAATGTGACACTCGAAACGGTTTAAGTTCGTTGTTCGCCGATCGCTGAGCTTCCTCTTTCTTCCTGACGGATAATCATGACAGACAATCTTACACCCAAGGCAATTGTTGCCGCGCTGGATGAGCATATCATCGGCCAAAAGGACGCCAAGCGCGCTGTTGCGGTCGCGCTGCGCAATCGCTGGCGCCGGCAGAGACTGAACGCGGATCTGCGCGATGAGGTCACGCCTAAGAACATTCTGATGATCGGTCCAACGGGCTGCGGCAAGACAGAGATCAGCCGACGCCTCGCCAAGCTCGCAGAAGCGCCCTTTGTGAAGATCGAGGCCACCAAGTTCACCGAGGTCGGATATGTCGGCCGCGATGTGGAGCAGATTGCCCGCGACCTAGCCGAAGAAGCGATCCGGCTTGAAAAAGAGCGCCGCCGAGAGGCTGTCCGCGAAGCTGCTTCCGATGCGGCGATGGAGCGTCTGCTCAACGCATTGGTCGGCGACAACGCCTCAGAGGCGACCCGCGAAAGCTTCCGTCAGCGCATTGTGCAAGATGCGATGAATGAGGTCGAGGTCGAAATCGATGTAACCGAGACGCCCAATATGCCGTTTGATATGGGCAATATGGGCGGCAATATGGGCATGATCGACCTGTCAGATATGATGGGTAAAGCGCTCGGCAAGACCCCCACAAAGCGCCGCAAAATGCGCGTGCCAGAGGCGTGGGACAAGCTTGTCGATGAAGAGGCGGACAAGCGGCTCGATGATGATGACGTTGCGCAAACGGCATTGCGTAATGCCGAAACCAACGGGATCGTGTTCCTGGACGAGATCGATAAAATCGCCGTCTCTGATGTTCGCGGCGGCTCGGTTAGTCGCGAGGGCGTGCAGCGCGACCTTCTACCGTTGATTGAAGGAACAACGGTCAGCACCAAATATGGCCCGATGAAGACGGACCACGTGCTGTTTATCGCCAGTGGGGCGTTTCATTTGGCCAAGCCTTCGGACATGTTGCCTGAATTGCAGGGGCGCTTGCCGATCCGGGTCGAGCTGCGCGCGCTGACGGAAGAAGACTTTGTGCGCATTCTTGGCGAGACAAAGGCCAATCTGGTCGAGCAATATCGCGCGCTGATCGGGACTGAAGATGTCACTTTGGATTTCAAGGATGATGCGGTGGGAGAAATCGCCAAGATTGCCGCGCAAGTGAACGAGAGCATCGAGAATATTGGTGCGCGGCGTTTGCAAACCGTGATGGAAAAACTGCTCGAAGAGATCAGCTTTGAAGCGGAAGAGCACACCGGTGAAACTATTACAATCGACGCGGATTATGTGCGTGGCCGCTTGACTGAGCTTGCCGGTAATAGCGATCTGTCGAAGTATATCCTATGACGAGTAAACCTATCAGTGACCTGTATGGCATGCTCAAGGGAATGGATCCGTTGCTGCATGACCTGCCTTATGTGTTCATGTCGGAGGATCGCTGGACCGATTTTTCGATTGAACTGAGCGGCATGTTCGCCTCCGTCCACGAGGACGAGGGCACGACTTATGTGTTCGCGCTGGACCAGGAATGGGAGATGGCGGCGGGCCTGCCCCGGTTCGCGAGGATCACCTTGCAAGTGCACTCTGATCTGGAAGGTGTGGGCCTAACTGCCGCTGCATCCACTGCGCTGGCGGGGGCGGGCATCGCCTGCAATGTCATTGCAGCGTTTCACCATGATCATCTGTTTGTACCGTGGGATCGCAGAGACGAAGCGGTCCGGATATTGAGTGCGCTCGCCAACGACGCAGATCGATGATTCTCAGCCGTTCGGCGAGCAAGGCCCCGATCATCGCTTGAGCTTACACGCTAAGAAGGCTCTAACAGCTCCCAACACTTTCATGATTGGGGACTGAAAGCATGATCACTCAGACATTTCATCGTACTTTTCTTGCCAGCGTTGCAACCGCTGCCTTGGCCTTAAGCGCGCCCGTCTTTGCCGATAACCATTCCGATGATGGCGCGCAGGAGGCCCCAACTCTTTCTGCTCCCAAGATCGAATACACTCGTTGGCAGCTGGACAATGGCCTGACTGTGATCGCCCTGCCAGACAACACAACCGCCAACGTAACGACGTCGCTGTGGTACAAGGTTGGGTCGAAACACGACCCGGAAGGCCGCTCGGGCTTTTCGCACTTGTTCGAGCATATCCTCAGCCGCAAGACGGTGAATATGCCGTACAACATGATCAATAAGCTGACCGAGGATGTTGGCGGCCAGCGCAATGCCTCCAACTGGATTGATCGCACCAATTATTTTGAGACGGTGCCTGCGCAATATCTCGAGACTATGCTGTGGACCCACCGCGAGCGGATGGCTTTCCCCGTGGTCGATGCCGAGGTGTTTGAGAATGAGCGCAACGTAGTGAAAGAGGAACTGCGCACCCGCGTGCTTGCGCCGCCCTATGGCCGACTTCAGCGGGTTGTTATTCCAGAGAATGCCTTTGACGTGCTGCCCATGCGCCGTCCTGGTATTGGATCGATCGAAGATTTGGAATCGGCCACTTTGGAAGACGCCCGGGCGTTCCATCAGGCCTATTATGGTCCCGACACAGCAACGTTGATCGTTGCGGGCAATTTCGAGATGGGAAAACTGCGTGGGTTGGTCGATCAATATTTTGCCGATATCGAACCGCGCACCAACCCGATCAGCCTAAAGATCGAAGGCGAAGAGCCTATACGCACGGAGCCGCGTTCAATCGCTGCAACCGCGCCTAATGTGCCTCTGCCTGTTGTTGGCGGTATTTGGAAAGCGCCCCCTGTTAACAGCGAGGATGCAGCTGCGATCGAGGTTTTATCCGCGATCATGTCGCGCGGACAGAGCAGCCGGTTGCACACCGCCTTGGTGCGTAGCGGCAAAGCGGTTCAGGCGGCGCATTTCGATACAATGACGATGGACGGCGGCTTTATCGCCAATTTCGCGGTGCTCAGCCCGGCGGCCAATTCCGAAGAAGCGAATGCCATCCTTAACGCAGAGTTGGAGCGTGTTCGTACAGAGCCGGTGAGCGCAGCGGAGCTGACTGAGGCTAAGAACGAGATATTCTCCTCTGCTCTATCGGGACGTCAGACTGTGCGTGGACGCGCTTTTGAGCTGGGCGAGGCTTTGGTCTCAACCGGTAATCCCGATGCCGCTGATGCGCGCTTAGCCGGAATCGCTTCGGTCACAGCCGAAGACGTGCGACGCGTGGCTGCCAAATGGCTCGATCCGAATGTGAAAGTCGCCATGACCTATGCTGCTGGTGAAGACGATCCGTCCAGCTATGCTAATCCGGTGCCGCGCCCTAACTATGGAACCGTGCCGCCCGCCACGGGTGCACCGCTGGCGCTGCTGCCTGAAGGTGAGCGCATGGCACCCCCGGCTCCTATTGATGCGCCGGAGGTTGTGCGTAGCGACTTTGTGACGAGCACGCTGGCCAATGGCATTCCGCTGGTCACAACCCAGACCAGCGATGTGCCAATCGCAACAATTACCGTCGTATTCCCTGGAGGGAACGCAAGCGATCCAGCTGACAAGGCAGGGCTCGCTGGCTTTGTTGCAAGCCTCGCCGATCAGGGAACAGCCACGCGGAGCGCGCCAGAGATCGCCGCGACTTTGGAGTCGCTTGGCGCATCGCTCAACATCAACAGCAGCCCGGACGGCACCTTTGCCAGCCTGACCGCGCCAACGGTCAATCTGAACAAGGCCGGAGAGGTCTTGGTCGATATCATTCAGAACGCCAGTTACCCGACCGAGGAATTGGAGCGGGAACGCAAGCGCGCGATGGATGGAATTGACGCGACGCTCAAAGATCCAAGCTCGCTCGCCGGATTGGTCGCGACTCGCGTGATGTACGGCGATGCCCCATATGGCCGTGTCGCCACTGTGAGCAGCATTCCCAATATTACCCGCGAAGACCTGCTGGCTAACCGCGGGGTCTATTGGCACCCGCAAACGGCCAAAATTGTGGTGAGCGGCGGTATTGCTGCGGGCGACGCCGCTACATTGGCGGGAAATTTGTTCGGCGAGTGGGAGGCCAGCAGCGCGCGGCCCGCAATGGTCGCGAACCCAGCGGGTAGCGGCACTGCTCCGCGCACCCTGGTGATTGATATGCCTAACGCTGGCCAAGCCGCTGTGATTGCCGGTGTTCGCGGCACTTCGCGTTCGGACGAGGATTTCTATCCTGTGTGGCTGGCCAATACCGTGCTTGGTTCAGGCTCCAACGGGCGCTTGTTTGAAGAGATTCGGACCAAGCGTGCGCTGGCTTACGGCGCCTATTCGCAAATGCCTCAGCTAGCCGATGCCGCCGTTTGGCGCGCAATTGCGCAGACTGACCATGCTACAGCCGACGATGTTGCGGCAGTGTTTTTTGAAGAGTTTGAGAAGCTGAGCGCTCAGCCAGCGAGCGAAGACGCAATTGAGAAGCGCCGTCTGTTCCTAGGCGGAGCGATCGCTCGCAGCCTGGAAACTAGCGGCGGCTTTAATGGGCTGGTTGCTGGTGCAATGCTGCGCGGGCTTGAGCCGGATGAGGCGTTCCAGATCGCTGATCGTTTGTCGGATGTGAGCGCTGAAGAAGCGGCACAAGTTGCAGCGGAATATTTGACCAAAGATCGCACATCGCTGGTGATCGTCGGTAAGGCTGAGGACTTCTTGGAAGATCTTCAGGCTCTGCGCGGCGAGGTTGAGGTGATCGCTTTTGACGATCTTGACCTAGCAGCGAGCGATTTGCGTAAGTCATCCGGTTCAGCCTCAGTGGGCGAATAAAGACCAGACATGAGGAGCGGTGAGGGGCGTTTTGCTTCTCACCGCTCTGCAATGCCTGCCGTCTCTTCTGCGCCCTCATTGGCCTGCCGTGCCCACATTTCGGCATAGAGACCGCGCTTGCCGAGCAGCTCGGAATGCGTGCCTTGCTCGGCAAGGCGCCCAGCCTCCAGCACGATGATCTGATCCGCATCGGCAATTGTTGACAGCCGGTGCGCGATCGCGATGGTCGTCCGGCCAGCGGCAATGCGGCGCAAAGTGGCCAGTATTTCTTGCTCGGTCCGCGTATCGAGCGCGCTGGTCGCCTCATCGAGCAGCAGGATTGGCGGGTCTTTGACAAGCGTGCGAGCAATCGCCACCCGTTGCTTTTCGCCGCCGGATAGCTTCAGGCCGCGTTCGCCGACCATGGTCTCAACCCCATCGGGCAATCCAGCAATGAGCGGCGTCAGCGCCGCGTCCTGAGCGGCCTTCTCTATCACATCGTTGTTCGCACCGGCAGCGCCATAGCCGATATTGTAATGCAGCGTATCGTTGAACAGCACGCTATCCTGCGGGACGATGCCGATTGCTTCGCGCACGCTGTCTTGCGCGACCTCAGCAATGTCTTGGCCGTCGATCAAAATCCGACCGGAGGTTGGATCGTAGAAACGGAACAGCAACCGCCCTATGGTGCTCTTTCCTGCGCCCGAGGGTCCAACAATTGCGATACTGCCGGAGGCCGGCACTTCAAAGCTCAGCCCGTGAAGGATCGTCCGTTCTGGCTCGTAGCCGAAGGTGACATTGTCGAATGCCAAATGAGGCTGGCGAACGATAAGCGCAGGAGCGTCTGGTACATCTCGCACCTCAACCTCGGTATCCATCAATTTGAACATCTCAGCCATATCGACGAGGCCTTGACGGATCGTGCGATACACCCAACCGAGCAGATCGAGCGGGCGGAACAACTGCATCAGGAAGGTGTTGACCAGCACCAGATCACCGACTGTCAGCTCGCCCTTGCTCCAGCCCCAAACTGTGTAGGCCATCGCGCCTGCCATCAGAGCATTGGTGATCAGCGATTGCGTTATATTGAGCAGGCCGAGTGAGTTCTCACTCTTGATTGCTGCCTCGGCATAGGCACGAGCAGCCTGACTATAGCGCTTTTCCTCGCGCTCCTCAGCGCCAAAATATTTTACGGTTTCAAAGTTCAGCAGCGAGTCGACCGCGCGGTGCAATGCCTGACCATCAAGGTCATTCATCTCGCGCCGCAACTTCGTGCGCCATTCGGTGATCCAGCGCGTGATCGCAATATAAGTGACCACCGTGACGGCGGTGGCGGCGACCAGCTCCCACCCAAAATTGAGGTAGAAAATTACTCCCACCGCGATCAGCTCAATGGCGGTCGGCGCGATGTTGAACAGCAGGAAGTAGAGCATCATGTCGATGCTCTTCGTTCCGCGTTCGATGATCTTGGTGACTTCTCCCGTGCGGCGCGACAGATGAAAACGCAGGCTCAGACGGTGCAACCGGTGGAAGACATCTTCCGCCAGGCTCAAGGTCGCGGCCTGACCGACACGCTCGAACACGATGTTGCGCAAATTGTCGAACAGAAGTGAGGTGAAGCGGCCCAATCCGTATGCGACCACCAATGCCAGAGCGACGGTTGCGCCCTCGCTGACTGGTCCGGCCATTGCATCGGCGGCATGTTTATAGGCGAATGGGAGCGCCAATGTGACGCCCTTAGCCGCTAGTACAAGGACCATCGCAATGACGATGCGCCAGCGCAGGCCCGGATTGTCATTGGGCCAGAGGTAGGGGAGAAATCGTTTTAGCGTTGCCCAACTTTCCGCCTCAGGCGGGCGGTTTGCATGGTCGGCAGATGTGGATGTGTCAGGCGGCATCGGTGGCGACCATGTGGGCGCACCTTACGCCAAGCGCAAGGCTCTCAAGAGGGTGGTGTAATCTTGGAGCTTAGTTGTAGCGGGCCGAATGCGTGATGTCGCGTAATCCCCTGTCCGCCGAGCGTGGGAGGTCAAACAGCACACGTTGGCGCGAGAAGTCGATTGCGACTCGGTCAAATAACCGCAGATGGTTCATACCCAGCGACAGCACCGGCTTGTCCTTGAGGCCAAGCGCTTCAAAGGCTGGTGTGTCGGCGAAGGTAATCGGCACATTACTAAGATTGACCCCACCGATCTCGAGTCTTCTTACAAATGACATTTCACCAGAGGCGGAAACGCCGTTGACGTCAGTGGTCTGGACGGTTTCGGCGCGCTTGGTGCGAATGCGCCTGCGCAGCGCATTGTTGGCGAGGCTTGCTTGTGCGCCCGTATCGATAATGACGGTGGCCTTTACGCCCTCAACCTCTGCATTGGTGATCAGCAATTGGCCCAACTTATGACGAGCGCGAACCACAATTTCGAAACCGCGCTGGCTGGCTTTCTGTTTGGTGACGTCTTCAATCACCATGGTTTCTTCGCGAAAATCAATCAGCACTCTGAAATCTTGCAAGGTATCGAGCCCGATGATGCCGTCGGCACCAACGTGGTCCCTATAGAGAACCGGAGCCGCCAGATTGTGGATCGTGCTTCCCCCGAGTTCCAGGCTGTCCAATTCCACCACCTCGACCGGGCGGCGGCTGGCCATCCCGACCAGGGTCGCCATGCCAAGCGATTCCAGGCCCAACGCATTGTTGATGCGGTGTGTGACTGCCGTTGCCTGGCTGCCGGTATCGATCATGAAGTTGTAAGGACCAGCACCGTCGATAGTGACCGGCACAGTCATGCGTTCATTGCGCTCTTCTTCAAGGCTTAATATCTCGGTGTTCGGATTGGTGAAGTTGGGCGCGATCGATTGATCCCCCTGCTGCTGCCCCATGCCAATGAATGCCAGGGAAAGTGCGGGTCCGTACCAGAGAGAATGCATAACGTGTCCTACCATGAGCGCATGCTGGGATGCTGTGCGCTGCCTGAGGGAATTAGACTATCAGACGATCGGCGATTCCCCAAGCCGAAGTGAGATAGGGTTGCGTTTGCGGCAGGACTAATCTTTTGCCAAGGCTGGCTCAGCGCCCCGATTGCGCAGCAAATTCCAGGTCTCGCGCACTTTGACCTTCCAACCGAACCAGAAAGTGGCGGCATAGACACTTGCCCCGGCAAACCCGTTCCATACCAGGTCAAGCAGCGGCGAGCCGAAAGCGGCGTATCTTTGCAGAGTGAGCACGGCGAGCGCCATTGCGCCGCAAGCAATCGCAGTTGGCGCTACCTCCTTCAAAAGAGCGAGCGGTGAGGCACCGATGCGTGGTAAGGTGAGCGAGAGTGTGATGCAGCACAGCAATGGCGCAGCGACCCACCAGGCATGAACCAGCCCCATCGCTCCGAACTGAACGCCCCAAAGGAATGCAATCGGCATAATGATGGCGCCTGAAAGGCTGGTCGTTAGATAGACCTGCGTGCGCCCCATGGCATTGGTCACTGGCGAGCAGATCAGATGCAGCGCAAAGAACGGCATTGCCAGCGCGAGCCCGCCGACAATCGGGATCATACCAGCCCATTTCTCACCGAAGAGCGTGAGGATGGCTGCTTCACTGGTTAGTGCTAGACCGACATATATCGGTGCGGTCACCATCATCACCATACGGGCCGTCTTCAAGAAGTATGGGCCCAGCGGCTTGTTTGCGCGGTGGAGCTCTGAATAGGCGGCAAGCCCAACCTCATTGATTGGGGGCAAGAACCGGCCCGTAACAATAAGCGTGAGGAACAAGGCCTCTGAGTAAAGGCCCAGATCATAGGTCGACATTTGACGACCCGCGATCACGATGTCGCTTTGGCTTTGGATGATCCAGAAGATTTGGCAGAGTGTCAGCGTGCCGCCAAAGGTCACCAGATCCCAGGCGCCGCGCGGATCGAATATCGGCTTCACTAACAGGCGCGCTGCGATGGAAAGCCCAATGGCCCGGCTGATGAACATGGCGATCGGGGCGTAAACCAGCGACCAAACGCCAAAGCCAAGCCATGCGAGCGACAAAGCGGTGATGGCTCCGATGGCGGCGCAGGCCATATTGACCTGACCTTGCTTGCGGAATTCCAATCGCCGGGCCAGTAGCTCAGAGGGTAGGGCGGTAAACGGTACCGTGAAGAAGATCACCGCTTGGATCCGAAGCATGTCCGCGACCAAGGGTTCTCCAAAGTAAGTGGCCGCATAAGGCGCAAACAGAAACTGCACGAGCGCCATTGATCCGTTGAACAAGAGCAGCAGCCCAAAGATTTGCCCGATGCGCCGCTCGTCAATCTTCTCGGTCTGCACCAGAGATGTCGCAAAGCTCTGTCCATTGAGGATCGCGAGCGCGGCTAAGACCACTTGGGTCATGGCAAATAGGCCGTAGTCGGTTGGCTCGAGCAGGCGCACGACCAATATGGTAGAAGTCCAGGTAATGATCTGAGCCGCGACCTGCGTGCC
>CANKYK010000002.1:130000-1319280 GCA_947488155.1 uncultured Erythrobacter sp.
CAGTTATTGTCTGGTCTTTAGGGGCCTTAGCTCAGCTGGGAGAGCACCTGCTTTGCAAGCAGGGGGTCATCGGTTCGATCCCGATAGGCTCCACCAGACAAATTAGATCGTACTCCAGGATGAAAAGAAAGCGGATCTCGCGCAGAGTTTAATCTGATCGCGAGTATGCGGCTTCGGCCGCACATCATTTGACATTGTAAATGGGTTTTTAAATCGATGCCGTGGCGGTATCGTCTTGCTAGCAAGGGCTTAGGCTCTGGTTGGAGGGATGGTGCCATCACAAATCAATCAAATTGATTATCTGGCTGAGATAATTCTCTGCACTATCATGAAGACGGCAGCTTTTATGCAGGCTTGTCGTTGATGGTGTGGATTCTCAAGCGTGAGGTAAGAGCATTTGGTGGATGCCTTGGCATGTACAGGCGAAGAAGGACGTGGCACGCTGCGATAAGCGTCGGGGAGATGTGAGCAATCTTTGATCCGGCGATTTCCGAATGGGGAAACCCACCTTCACCATTTCTTTCTGGTTACCTTCGGGTGATCCGAGAGAGGTGGATAAGGTATCACCTTAGTGAATATATAGCTTTGGTGAAGCGAACCCAGGGAACTGAAACATCTCAGTACCTGGAGGAAAAGACATCAACCGAGATTCCGTTAGTAGTGGCGAGCGAACGCGGATCAGGCCAGTGCCTTTTCATAAATTAGCAGAACTCTCTGGAAAGTGAGACCGTAGTGGGTGACAGTCCCGTATGCAAAAATGATTGAAAAGGACTTGAGTAGGGCGGAACACGTGAAATTCTGTCTGAACATGGGGGGACCACCCTCCAAGCCTAAATACTCGTACATGACCGATAGCGAACACAGTACCGTGAGGGAAAGGTGAAAAGCACCCCGATTAGGGGAGTGAAACAGTACCTGAAACCGGATGCTTACAAGCAGTTGGAGCCCCATAGGGGGTGACAGCGTACCTCTTGCATAATGGGTCAGTGACTTAATCTAGCATGCAAGCTTAAGCCGTTAGGTGTAGGCGAAGCGAAAGCGAGTCTGAATAGGGCGACTGAGTATGTTGGATTAGACCCGAACCCCGGCGATCTAGGCATGACCAGGCTGAAGGTGCGGTAACACGCACTGGAGGGCCGAACCGTTGCATGTTGAAAAATGCTCGGATGAGTTGTGTTTAGGGGTGAAAGGCCAATCAAGCCGGGAAATAGCTGGTTCTCCGCGAAATCTATTGAGGTAGAGCGTCAGATGTATGCCGATGGGGGTAGAGCACTGGATGGGCTAGGGCTGCGCGAGCGGTACCAAACCTAACCAAACTCCGAATACCATCGAGTCTTGTCTGGCAGACAGACGGCGGGTGCTAAGGTCCGTCGTCAAAAGGGAAACAGCCCTAACCTACAGCTAAGGTCCCCAAGTAATACCTAAGTGCGAAAGCATGTGGGAATCCCAAAACAACCAGGAGGTTGGCTTAGAAGCAGCCATCCTTTAAAGAAAGCGTAACAGCTCACTGGTCTAAATAAGGGTTCCTGCGGCGAAGATGTAACGGGACTAAAGGTATTCACCGAAGCTTAGGGTTGCAGTTTACTGCAGCGGTAGCGGAGCGTTCCGTAAGTTGATGAAGCCGAAGGGTAACCGACGGTGGAGATATCGGAAGTGCGAATGCTGACATGAGTAGCGATAAAGAGGGTGAGATGCCCTCTCGCCGAAAGACCAAGGGTTCCTGCTCAACGCTAATCGGAGCAGGGTAAGCCGGCCCCTAAGACGAGCCCGAAGGGGGTAGTCGATGGGAACCACGTTAATATTCGTGGGCCTGAAGATGTGTGACGGATCGTGGAAGTTGTTTCCTCTTATTGGATTGAGGGAGCAGCCAAGCGGTTCCAGGAAATAGCCTCTTCATATAGACCGTACCCGAAACCGACACAGGTGGTCAGGTAGAGTATACCAAGGCGCTTGAGAGAAGTATCCTGAAGGAACTCGGCAAATTGCCTCCGTACCTTCGGAAGAAGGAGGCCCTGATTCGAGGCAACTCTTATCAGGGGGCACAGGCCAGGGGGTAGCGACTGTTTATCAAAAACACAGGACTCTGCTAAGTCGGCTTCAAGACGACGTATAGGGTCTGACGCCTGCCCGGTGCTTGAAGGTTAAGAGGAGGAGTGCAAGCTCCGAATTGAAGCCCAAGTAAACGGCGGCCGTAACTATAACGGTCCTAAGGTAGCGAAATTCCTTGTCGGGTAAGTTCCGACCTGCACGAATGGCGTAACGACTTCCCCACTGTCTCCAGGATATGCTCAGCGAAATTGAATTCTCCGTGAAGATGCGGAGTACCCGCGGTTAGACGGAAAGACCCCGTGCACCTTTACTGCAGCTTTAGAGTGGCATTAGGAAAGAACTGTGTAGAATAGGTGGGAGGCTTTGAAACTTGGGCGCCAGTCCGAGTGGAGCCAACCTGTGAAATACCACCCTGTTGTTTTCTGATGTCTAACCTAGGTCCGTTATCCGGACCAGGGACCCTCTATGGCGGGTAGTTTGACTGGGGCGGTCGCCTCCTAAAGAGTAACGGAGGCGCGCGATGGTATGCTCAGGCCGGTTGGAAACCGGCTGCGAGAGTGCAATGGCATAAGCATGCCTGACTGCGAGACCGACAGGTCGAGCAGAGACGAAAGTCGGTCATAGTGATCCGGTGGTCCCTCGTGGAAGGGCCATCGCTCAACGGATAAAAGGTACGCCGGGGATAACAGGCTGATACTGCCCAAGAGCTCATATCGACGGCAGTGTTTGGCACCTCGATGTCGGCTCATCACATCCTGGGGCTGGAGCAGGTCCCAAGGGTTTGGCTGTTCGCCAATTAAAGTGGTACGTGAGCTGGGTTCAGAACGTCGCGAGACAGTTTGGTCCCTATCTGCCGTGGGCGTCGATACTTGAAAGGAGTTGCCCCTAGTACGAGAGGACCGGGGTGAACATACCTCTGGTGTACCAGTCATTCCGCCAGGAGTGCCGCTGGGTAGCTATGTATGGACGGGATAACCGCTGAAAGCATCTAAGCGGGAAGCCTCCCTTGAGATTAGGTATCATCGAACCGTAGTAGACCACTACGTTGATAGGCTGGGTGTGGAAGCGCAGTAATGCGTGTAGCTAACCAGTCCTAATAGTTCTGTTCGCGCTTGTAGAATCTGCACCATCAACGTCAGCCCTGCGTGGCTTTCATTGATTGGTAGAGAATTTCTCAGGCCAGATACGCCCAAGAACACTAAACCAAGTGCATCGATTTAAACCCGTTTTCCGCAAGCTTCATTGCTTGGTGGTCATAGCGTCTGTGACCCACCCGATCCCATCTCGAACTCGGCCGTGAAACCAGATAGCGCCGATGGTACTATGTCTTAAGGCATGGAAGAGTAGGTCGCTGCCAGGCATTGTAGCTTGCGGATTGCGGGATAAACCCATTCACTAGTCAAAGGGCTGATCCGTCAAGGACAGCCCTTTTGACGTCTCTAATGGCGTCAAACGGTGCCGCGGGGTGGAGCAGTCCGGTAGCTCGTCAGGCTCATAACCTGAAGGTCGTTGGTTCAAATCCAACCCCCGCAACCATCGTATCATTGAAAACCCATGATAGTTCAGCCTCACTGTTACCAGTGGGGCTTTTTTGCGTTCCAGCTGTAAGCAGTTTGATGCGCACCTTAGCTCAATCGAGTTGTGCCACGGTGTCATACGGTTCGACCAGGAATACAGAGCTGAACCTGTCTCTTATCAGGATGATAAGGCAGCCGCCGCTTAAGGGTTAGTAGGAAGTATCCGTGCGGCGGACTGTATGTTTCGGCGCAATTGGTGGAGTTTAGCGATGCCCGTAATTGCCGGCGGTCGCGCCCGGATGGGCATCTCGAAGTAGAAAAATCAGCAATAAGTGTATGCAGATAGCAGACTGCGCCCTTCTGAGCGTCAGAAAATTATCCGGCCGCGAGTATCCAAGTGTCAGTTGGATTGAATGAACTGGTCTAAGAGCTCGACGAGCTCTTCTGGCTTGTCTTCCTGAATGAAATGGGCACCACCTTCGACCAAAGTGTGAGCTTGTCCCTTGGCACCAGGCACGCGCTCTTGCCAATCCTTATCCAGTCCGGCCATCAAAGCGTCATCTGTCCCAAATGCCGTGATCAACGGCTTGTCCCAACTGGCGTAAAAAACATCAAGGATCGCCTGATTCTGTCGGAGCTGACTTGCCACCAGAGTTGGAAACATCCTCACGCCAGCCATAGTTTCTTCGGTTGGAAATGGCGCTGCATAAGCTGCCAGTTCAGCTTCTGACAGATCGCGAGTGGTCCCGTTCTGGAAAAGCACTGAGAAGTCGAATTTGTCGCTTGTCCTTGCATAGGCGACCCAAGTCGTGAACGAAAACTCCTCACCATCAAAGTTCAGTTCCTGAACGTCTCCTTCGTTCCACACTGCCGCCCGAAACAAGGGGTAGCCGAACCAGCCCTGCACGCCGCCAGCGGCGGGCAAAGTTGTGTTCGACAGCATTATTCGAGCAAATCGGTCAGGGCGTTGTTCAACCACCCGAAGTCCAATCAATCCGCCCCAATCCTGGGCAAACAGGGTGGCGTTTTCGATCCCAATCGCATCGACGAAACCGGTCATGACATCGACGTGCATCTGATAGGAATGATCTGACCAGTCTACCGGCTTATCAGACTTACCGAACCCCACATTGTCTGGGGCAATTACCCGGTAACCTGCATCGCTAAGCAGTGGGATCATATGGCGATAGAGATAGCTCCACGATGGCTGGCCATGCATTAACAGAACCACCTGACCATCGCTTGGTCCTTCATCGACGTAGTGGATTCTGTATCCTGCGACATCGACATAGTTTGGCTCAAAATCATAGTCGGGCAGGTTCTCAAATTGGCTGTCTGGGGTTCGAACGACCTCTCCTGTGCTCCACTCTTCTGAGGATTGCATAGAGGCGACCGTCACGGCCATCGCGGCGATCAAAACGCTAACACCAATGAGTATCCCTTTGAGCATGGTAGGTTCACTCCTCCTTCTTGCTAGCGCGATCCAGCGTGCACGCAGTTTAGTTTCCGATCACATTAGCAATTGCGAGCAGATGAGAGTTTTGCGGTCCGTCCCCTCGGCATTGTACTGCGAAACAGTCCCGCTATCCAGCGCATCCGACAATGATATTTCGTCGGTATAGTGGTTCTTGAAAGTGGTCTTTAGCTCTTTGATGGTGCGTGTGCGCAATAAGCACCTGGCATGCTCCTCTACTCTCCTGTGGGATCGGATCGTTTGGTCAAGCAGACCTCTCAAGCATTTGCAGTGAAGACCGAGTAGATCAGGAACAGGCTTAGCAAGATGCCAGTCAACCCACTGAGGAACGCGCCGAGCATGCGAGCCACAAGGTACTTTTGCGTACCCTCGATCTTTTCGTGTGAACCACCGAGCGAGTTGAATGCGAACGCATGTGAAACCCGTGCAAGGGCAAAGACAGTGCCAAAGACAATCACGATTGGGCCGGTGCCGACAAGCATTTCAGTTAGTGCCAGTACGGCGACAAATATCGCTGCGTTTTCGGCTAGGTTCCCGTGCCGGCGGATCTTGCGTTCGAGATGTTTATCATCGCCAAACCCAACACCGATACCCGCTTTGCCGCGATATGTGCCGGTGTTCATCATCAGCCCTTGCTGAAGAATATACAGGAATGCGCCGACCAGTGCGGCCGTGTAAGGATATGCCATGGGACCCCTCTTTGTTTGACCATAGGGTTGAGTTGACCCCATTGCTGACGGATAGGGTGGAGGCGCGTCAGTATGTTGTCACGAGTTCATTATGCACCTAACCGGTGCGTCAGCGCGCCACACAATAGGCTACCTATCGTGCTGCTGAATTCCCTGAAACACTGGCTCCGCCTCGCGCAGGACCTTTTCAGCGAACTCCATAAAGGCTCTAATCCGTGCAGTGCGGCGCAGATCACTGTGGGTCAGCAGCCAAATATCACGCGCCTTTAGCGGCTTTTTCTCTGACGCTCGAACAAGACCGGGATCGGTATCGCCAATGAAACAAGGCAGTAAAGCCAGGCCCAGGCCTCCACGTGCGGCTGCTCTTTGTACGGAGGGATCAGGGAAGTAGCCCCATAGCGGGACCTTGCCAAAGCCGGCTTCTTTGGTGCGGTCGATGAACCGATCCTGGGTATCCTTCCAGCAAATCCACCTTGCAGCTTCTGGTGCGCTCTCGAAATCATGAGCATCGAGATAACCCTGCGATGCGTAAGCGGCTTCGTAATAGGGAAACAACCGTTTGCCGACGAGAGATTGGGGTGGGTTATTGTCGACGCGGATCGCAACATCCGCCTCGCGCCGTGAGATGTCCAGAATCTGGGTGGTGGCGGCAATGCGCACCTCTATGTCAGGATGTGTATCTGCAAATTCGGCAAGCCGCGGGGCAAAGATAAGCTCTGCAACGGGGCCTGCCATAGTAGCCGTAACAGTGCCGTTGAGGTCGCGATCCTGACCAGTGATGAGCCGCTCGGCAACGTTCAGCTTTATGCCGCATTCGCGTACAACTGTGACCATCTCCTCCCCGGCTGCGCTAAGGACGTAACCTTCCGGTTGGCGCAGGAATAGCTTGGCCCCCAATGCATATTCGAGATTGTCGATTCTGCGACTAATCGTTGAATGATGCACGCAAAGCTCGCGCGCCGCGCGCCTGATTGAGCCGGCATCAGCGACCACGGCAAAGCTCTTTAGTTCTTCCCAGTCCAAGCCCTTGGCGCCCAGCATGTTCTCATTATCCTTCTTATGATGGCTAATCTACGCACCGGAATGGTGCATAAACTTCGTGTGACGCCCTAGAAATAGCACGTTAGCTCGATCTGTCATTGGGAAAGGAGCACCGGTTTGATCGATCTGTTCACATGGGCGACGCCAAATGGACGCAAGATATCCATCGCTTTGGAGGAGATGGGTCTCCCCTATGCGGTGCATTTGGTCGATCTCAGAAACGATGAGCAGTTTGCCGAGAGCTTTTTGAAGATCAGCCCAAATAACAAGATCCCTGCAATCTATGATCACGATACCGGTAGATCGGTTTTTGAGAGCACAGCGATCCTGATCTACCTCGCCGAGAAATCTGGTCAGTTTCTTCCTGAAACACCTTTCAAACGGATCAACGTTCTTGAATGGCTAAGCTGGCAGACCGGAGGGCTCGGCCCTATGCTCGGCCAGCTCAATCACTTCGTGAACATTGCAGACGAGAAAGTCCCCTACGCCATCCGGCGATACTTTGATGAGGCTGCAAGGCTCTTTGGCGTGCTGGATCGTCAATTGACACGAGGGGCATTTGTCGCCGGCGAATATTCAATTGCTGACATGGCGATCTACCCCTGGTCGAAACCGGCGATTGCTCGTGTCAGCGAGCAGGCTCAGCAAAATTTCGAGAACATCGAGCGATGGCATGCGACCATGACAGAACGAGCGGCAGTGCAGGCAGGCATGGAAGTCCCTCCGGCCTAGTCGCACTGCTGCCATCCTTTTCGGTCCAGCCATACACTTGCAAACGCCACATTCGATAAAGGAAGTAACGATGGAATTCACACAGAGCCGAACTGTCAAAATTGTCGCATTGCTCCTGTTGCTTCTGGCGATCACACAGCCGATCTACACTGCCCTATTTCTTGGTGCTCCCGATTTTGACCGTCTCTTTATGTGGAGGCTGGAGGGGATTCTATTTGTTCTGTTGGCGGCGTTCTCTGCATCAGCCTTGGTCTTGGTAAAGAGCCACGCTTTGGGCTTTGCCGCAATCGCGCTCAGCGCCCTGCTCAAGCTTTTGGCAGTCGGTCTGGGCTTGACGCAGTTCGGTCCATTCACTGCGGCTGCAGAACTCAATAACGACCTCAGCGGCGTCGCAACATCGATACTCGACCTTTCATTCTTCTGCTACAATTCCGGGAACATCCTGCTGGGCTTGGCAGCCGTAGTGTTCGGCATGGCAAGGTTGCGCGCGGGTGGCCGTGTTGTCGGCCGAGCGACAGTGGTGGTTGGCGCGTTGGCGTTCGTGACGAGCGCCATTGTGATGATGTTCGGTTTCCAGGGCTTTTTCCCATCACCGATCGCTGGAGCATCTGGCGTCTTGGTCACTGTGCTCTTGGCAATTTGCCTGTTCAGCGTCAGAAAGAAAGATTGAATGGATCACGCGGTTAACTGATAAGCGAACCGATTGGGTCAGCCTGCCTGCCGATGATCCGCTTTGAGCAAGAGATGAAAGTGATTCCATGACCGAGGTCAAACTCTATGGATATGCAACCAGCCCGTTTGTGCGCAAAACAGGTTGCTTCCTCTACTACAAGAATATTGAATTCACTCACGTTCCGGTCGATCCGACCAATCCGGAGGCGACAATTGGCTTTACCGGGAAAGCGCAGGTCCCCGTCCTAGAGATCGATGGGGAATGGCGGACGGAATCCTCAGCACACGCCCACTGGCTTGACGAACGATTTCCTGAAAAGCCGCTCTGCCCGCCTGTGCATCGTACAAAGATTGAAGAGATTGATGCATGGATCAGCGACAGTTTCCTGATGAGCATTTTTCGATACCCGATCGACGGCGAAGACAACCTTCAGTTCCGGTACCGTGGGTGGCGACTGGCGGCGCTGCTGAGCGCGCATACTCCGTTACCAGAAGCTGTTCGGCATCATTGGCCCGATGCGCTTCGCCGTGCACCCTTCATTCAGGCCATGGCCAAGCACATGGATCTCAACGAGAGCATTCCCGACATGCAAATGCGGCTCGCAGGGGAGCTGGTTGCGCATATTGGCGATGGACCGTTTCTAGGCGGTTTTAGCAAGCCAACAATGCTTGACTTAGCAGTCTTTCCGCAATTGGTCTGGGGCTATATGTTCGGCCTCGAGGAGCGTTTGAGTGCGGCTGCGCACCCTTCGATCAAGGCTTGGCTTGAGGGGGTGTCTGAACACCTGCCGCCTAATCCCACTCTCGTCGCTGATAAAATGATGGTGCGCTCGTTGCGGAGCGGCCTTCAGTAAATCCATCGATCAATGCGGCTGTTGCGGGCGACTTTGAGGCGCTGGCGCCGAAGTTGTGTCACCTCACGGCGGATGTCCAGAGTTCTCCGGCTTTTGATACCGGCCGCAAAGTTGACCCGGATACTTACCGTTCGCTGATCTACCGAACCGAGCCTACGTTTGCGCAGTTGACCATTAAACCGTCGGAAGATCGAGGCACTCCAAAGCGCTACGACGGCAGGATTTGTTGAATACGCGAAGCAATCCACAAGGAACTCGATCTCACTTGTAACAAAATATCCTAATCCAGCGAAACACCTCCATAGTCAGAGGGAGGTTTCATGAATTTGCGCGATCTGGAATATGTCACGGCGATCGATCGGTATCGTAACTTCGGTAAGGCCGCCGAAGCATGTCACGTGAGCCAGCCCGCGCTTTCCGCGCAAGTGAAAAAGTTGGAAGAGCGGCTAGGCGTCGAGCTGTTCGCGCGCACGAACAGCGGTGTTTTGACCACGGATGCCGGCGTCCGCATCGTCGCCACAGCCAAAGACGTGTTGCACTCTGCGCAGCGGATTACAGATACGGCTGCGGAATATCGCGATCCGTTCGCCGCACCTCTCCGCATCGGCATGATCCCAACGCTGGCTCCCTTTATCGTTCCGTATATTTCGAAATCGATCAAAGTTCTGTCGGATGAGCTGATGACCATCTATCGAGAGCAACCGACGCAAAAGCTGTTGGCTGAGCTGGAAAACAGGATGATCGACGTTGCCCTGGTTAGTGGTCCAATCGAATTGTCGGGTTATAAATTCACACCGGTTTTTCGCGAACCGTTAATGCTGGTTGTTTCCAACACGCACCGGTTGGCAAACACTAGCAAAGTAGCCACCAGCGAAATTCCCACTGAGGAATTGCTTTTGCTGACGGATGAGCACTGTCTGCGGGCAGAAACACTGTCACTCTGCCAGGGCAAGAATATCGGGATCGATTTGCCGCATCAGATCCTAGCGAACAACTTCCTGACAATGTCGCACTATCTCGCCGAAGGTGTCGGTTGCTCGCTCATGCCGATCCTGGCTCGCCCATTTTTGGAACAGGCAAATCCGAATATCAGCTTTGTTGAGATCGAGGACGAGAACTACGGTCGCGACATTGGATTTTTGTCTCACGAAGGGTGCCCAAGGGAGCACATCCTGATGGCATTGTGCGATCAAATTCGCGCATTCCCACCTGGAGATGTAACCTCCACGGTATAGCCCTCGAACGTTCAGATACAGCGCCAAGAGCGCATTTTGGGAACCGGCTTGCGAATGCAAGTCGGTCTTCTCTGTGTGAATAATTACACTTATATATCAATCACTTGTGCGATAAGATTAGCTTATCACGATCATCAAAAGCTTGTATTATACAGGTTGAATATCTGCCCATAGATCACTGCCTCGAAGGCAGGTTACCCCCTGATCTGCCTTCATCCAATTTTGGGAAATGAAAGGCAGCACAATGATTAATCCTCGCAACAGAAAGATGGTTCTTACAACTGGCCGTCTGCTTCTAACATCTTCTTCTCTCGCGATCCTGATCGCTGGCAATGCCCAGGCGCAGCAGGCCATTAGTGATGGCGACAATGCAACAGTTACGTCGGCCGCAGACGGTGAGACCATCTCAGCAGCAGCAGGTGTCACCAGCACGGTTGATGGCGCACCAGTCGTCGTTGTCGCAAACAATGCGGTGACCGTGGACAATGCGGGCACGCTGGCCACCACAGGTGTGACGCAAACGATCCAGGTTAACCAAGGCACAACCGCGCCGTGATCAATAATGCTGCGACTGGCCGGCTCGAAGCCGCATCGCGCGTTGTGAATTTCGACGGAAGCGACGCTACGCTTAACAATGATGGTGTGATCCTCGGCACTGGCAGCCAGCGCAATGGCGCCGTCTATGGCAATCGCACATCGAACAATATCACCATCGACAACTCGGCCACTGGCAACATCGATGCAGGGGTTGAAGGCGCTGGCGTTGCGATCGAAGTTGGCGGCGGTGGAGCGCCTCGCGGCGGCGCGATCAACAACGCGGGCACTATCCAAGGCCGCGGCCAGGCCTCACCAATGGGCGGGACCGCTGGCGACGGCATCCGTTTCTTTGGCCCAGGACTTGCGCCGGATTATATCTATGAAGGTGACATCACCAATTCCGGCGTGATCAATTCCGAGAGCACACAGGGAACGGTTGCGGGCATTCGTTTTGCTAATCGTATCGGTTTCCAGGGTACCCTTACCAATGAAGTAGGCGGTGAAATTTCCGGTGCCCAGAATGGTCTCTATTTTGGGAACGATGCGGATCACACAGGCGGTGTGGTCAACAACTCTGGCACGATCTCATCGGGCAGTCGGGCGCTGAACATTGATGGCATTGGTCTGACCGTGAACAACAGCGGTTCGATCCTTGGCACCGGCAATCAGCGTAACGGCACCGTCTATGCGGACGGGACGGCCAACAGCTTCACTATCAACAATGATGGTGTGATTGACGCGGCTGTTGGCGGCTCTGGTGTCTCACTACAGCTCGGCGCAGCCGACGGCGACACCCGCACGTTCAGCCTGACCAACTCAGGTTCGATTGATGGACGCGGCGCGGCACTGCCAAGTGGTGACAGCTCTGGTGTTCGTCTGTTCTCTAGCGTTAACGGCGTCTCAGTCGGCGGTGACATCACCAACACAGGCACAATTTCTTCGGAAACAGGAGCTGGCCTGTTGATCGAGAATGTCGATTTCGCAGGAACCGTAACCAACTCTGGTACGATTACTGGCGCAGTAAACGCGGTTGATGCTTCAGCAGCGCTGGGTGCACTGAACTTCGTTCAGAATGGCGGCGCACTGAATGGCAACTTTGTTGGATCAGCTTTTGCTGACACGCTCAGCATTGGTGCGGGTGACTTTGCACTGACAGGCGATGTGCTGAGCAGTGTCGCGGTCACCACTGATGCGGCAAGTATCGTAACTGTCCAAGGTCAGCGGTCGATCGAAGGTAGTCTGACAGCGAACGGCACGCTTGCTTTCGATCTGGGTGCTGATGCGCTCGCGGTCGATGGTGACACAGTGCTGGGTGCTGGCAGCACCATCAACATCTCGACCAACCAAGTCGGTGTTGCTGATATTGGTCAAACCATCGACGTGATCACCGAAACCGGTGCTTTCACTGACAATGGCACCACCGTGAACGTACTCGATGCTGACTTCCTGGTCGACTTTACCGTCAACCTTGGTTCTGTCTCAGTGTCGCTCGCGGCAGCTGATCTTGGCGCGGTTTCGGCCGATGCGAACATCAACAGCTTCGGCGGTGCAGTCACTTCAGCCACGGCGAACAACCGTCTGCCAGCGGCAGTCTTTGATGCTCTGAATGCGGTGACGTCTGCGAGCGAGTTCGAAGCCGCGTCACTGGCCCTCCTTCCTGCCATCAACGATGGCGTGACCCGCGAAATCTACGAAACCCAACGTTTCGCAAGCTCGCTGTTGGAAGGACGCCTGGCTGGTGAGGAAACTGGACTGTGGGGCCAAGCGTTCTACCGTTCGGCGGACCGCGATGGCTCCAGCATCAGCTCACAAGGATATGATGCTGACGCAATCGGCTTCACTCTCGGCCTCGACCGCAAGTTGAGCGACACGACCACTGTCGGTGTATTGTTCAACTATGCTGACATCGATGTGGATGCGAACGGCACGGCGAACGCACAAAGCGAAATCAGCGCCTTCCAACTGGGCGGCTATGCTGGGTTCGATCTGGGCAATGCCTTCGTGAATGCAGAGCTCGGCTATTCATTCAGCTCGGTTGACAACAGCCGCGGTGCCTTCGGTGCTCAAATCTTCGGAGAGAGCGATGTCGATGGTATCTATGGTAGCGTGAATGCAGGGTATGACATTGATGCTGGTGGCGTGGTGATCACTCCGAACGGCGGTCTGCGCTATTCAGAGCTGTCGCGTGATACCTTCACCGAAGCCGGCGGACTTGGCCTGACCTTGGACAGCGAAGGCGCCGAGTTCTTCGAAGCGCGCCTTGGTGTGAAGGTTGCCGGAGCATCTGAAACGGGTGTTATCCCATTCGCAAGCATCGATTATGCTTACGACCTGAGCAGCGATCCATTGGCGGTGAGTGCATCGTTCAATGGCGGCGCTGACAGCTTCGTACTGGTCGCTGACGAAGCTTCGGAATCGCGCTTCGATATCGGTGCAGGATTGAACTTCGTAAACGAAAACGGTCTGTCAATCGGTGCAGAATACCGCGGCCGTTTCGCTTCGGGCTATCAATCACACTCTGGCGGTGTTCGCGTTCGCTTTGAGTTCTAATCCCAAATTGACCTGGGCTGTCTAGGTCGATGGGGGAGCCAGCCGGTGCCATGTGCATCGGCTGGTTTTTCTTTGGACGCAGGTAAGGCTTGGCGCGCAGCCTATGGCTGTATCCGGGTGATGACTAAGGTGCAGAATCCCGTTGTCCGATCTGCGCTGATCCTTGCCAAAACTCCAGCAATCAGAGACAAGTTCGTTTTAGTCTAGCAGCGTCATCAAGGCGTACTGCAAGTAGAATCAATAGAGGTTGTTTGAGACACTAAGGGAGGCACTCCATGACGGTCGAACTTGAGCATCCAATGAAAGCGGATGCCACGCCTGATGAAATCGCGCGTGGCCGGTTTACATCCGGAATGCGCAGCCTGATCCTCAATGATCTCGCAGCCGATATGCGCTCTGCTTATGATCGGCGCGCGGCCCCTGCCTTTAAGAAGAAACATGGCCATGAGCCGGAAACGAGCCGCGAGGCGCACCAAGCCTTGCGCGGAGATATGGCCTTTAACATCTATTCGGCGATGCGCGTGCAGGCGCAAAAGATGGTTTGGACAAGCGTTATCGACGGTGTCGAGCGCGAAAGTGAGCGGTTGGCAGCCGAGGCTGAGAAGGCCATGGATGCGCCAGGTTCAGTGTCTTTAGATCCCAATCTAGAGGTGCCCAAGAATGTCCACGCTATCGACGTGCACCTGATGCCCGGTAGCTATACGCGAGGAAGTGACAGCTTAGAGGCAGGTGCTGTCTATGATCGCGGCCTCGCGGTGTTTTCTATGGGTCTGATGGGCGCAAACTTAGATGATATTGGTTTGTCGATGAGCCAATACGTGAAGCAGCGATTTCCTGATTTTGTGCCGGAACGGATCCTCGATACTGGCTGCACAATTGGTCACAACACCCTGCCGTGGAAGCAGGCATATCCTGACGCTGAGGTGATCGGGATTGATGCTGCGCCTGGCCCGCTTGCCTATGGTAGCGCGCGCGCCAAGATGCAGGGGCAGGACATTGCCTTCCACCAGATGTGCGCGGATGATTTAGCGTTCGAGGACGAAAGCTTCGATGTCGTATGGTCGAGTATGTTCTTGCACGAATTGTCGAAGAAGCAGCGTGCCAAGGCGTTCAATGAAGCCTACCGCGTGCTCAAATCAGGTGGATTGATGATCCATATGGAGTTGCCGCCAAACGAGCAGATGGGGGCCTTTGATGGCTTCTACCTGGACTGGGATAGCTATTATAATAACGAACCTTACTACAAAGGGTATCGTGATGAAGTGCCCGGCGAATTGTGTGCTCGCGCGGGTTTTGAAGAGGACGCGTTCTTTGAGTTTGTTGTGCCCTCGATTGGTATTTACGGCGAGCAGGCCGTGGCGGACGCCGCCCGTGGTGATCGGTCTGAAGGCGTTGGGCAAGAGACGACAGGCCGCTTGGCCGAAGGTGTGATGTGGTATGGGTTTGGAGCATTCAAGAAGTGAATGAGGACGAAATGAGCGACGCGGCTCTCCGCCCTGAAGATGGCCCGCCGAACCTTTATGATGACCAGGGTAATCCGCGCTTTTTCGCCGACCCTGCAATGGATCGTTTTGTTGCGGTAGTTATGAACCTCGCGCAGGAAACGTGGGTACAAGAAGAGCGCCTACTTGCCCTCGAAGATGCAAAGCTGGGCGAAGCAGTCGACCGCCCTAAACTTGATCGAGAAGAGAAAGCGAAAGAGTTTATCGACCGCGTTTTTGCACCTATCCGGGGGGCGTGAGTACCTTTCATGCTGACGCCGCGGGCTAGGCTAAGTTAAGCGCTGATAGAAGCGCGATATGATCCATAAGCCGGCAGCTAAATCGACTAGTCCATTTCGCCGGTTGGCCCGTCGTTCGAGGCCATTCGGACTGCAGTGCAGATGTATTTCCCGTCCTGCTTTCGCTTTGGAATGTTGTGTATGTTTTAGCCTAGCACGCGATGGGCCTCACGCATGAAACTGTCTGGTTTCGGTGGAACAAGTTTGCGCCGCAGTTCGCAACCGATAGCCAATGGCACAGTAAACCAACGGCCAAATTGCACGACTGGCTAGCCGTCTAGATAATGGGACTTGCCCCTGAGCATCAGCTCCCTTTTTCTCAAAGGCATTCGTTTGGACGGATCGGTGCGCATGAAAAGCTTCGATTTGCAGTTCATGCCTGCGTGAATGAAACAATGGCGTTGACAAGCTTCATACTCCACTAGATGCTAATGCAAGTGACTCGCATTTGCGATTCACTATGGAGGAATATCACTTGTCATCATCCCGCTTCAGCTATGCTGCCCGCGCAGCATGCTCTGCAATTGCCATTATGTCCGCCTGCGCGGCGCAGGCTTCGGAAGACGCCGCAGAAGATCAACAAACCGACCAAAACACCATAACGGTCACGGCTACGCGGGCGCCGGTAACAATCGCTGACGCGCCCGCAACCGTGACGGTTATTGATGCTGAACAGATTGCGGATGAGCTGGTCACCGACATTCGCGACCTGGTGCGCTTCGAGCCTGGAGTGACTGTTCGCCGTGCACCGGCCCGCTTTGGCGCAGCGCTTGGCACAACTGGCCGCGCTGGCAATGAGGATTTCAATATTCGCGGTATCGGCGGCAACCGCGTGCTCATTCAAGTTGATGGCATCCGTACGCCGCAAGGCTTTGCGTTCGGCGCACAAAGCGTGGGGCGGGACAGCGCTAGCGATCTTGGCCTGATCAAATCAGTTGAGATACTACGCGGACCTGCGTCTGCATTTTACGGCAGTGATGGGTTGGCAAGAGCGATCAGCTTCACAACTTCGGACCCCGAAGATTTTATTGATGACGGCAACCGCATCGGCGGCTTTATGCGTGCGCAATATGGCTCCGCCGACAATGAATTCGCTGGCACGTCTGCCATTGCGGGTAGTGTGGGAAATTTCTCTGCGTTGCTTGCCTATTCGCGCCGCGACTTCGAGGAATTGGACAATCAAGCGAGCATCGGCGGCGAAGGCCCTACGCGCACGCTGCCTAATCCGCAGGATGGCGAGTCCAACGCGTTGCTCGGCAAACTGGTGTGGAGCGATGGCGGCCATCGCATCCGTCTGACTGGCGAGTATCTTGAACGCGAAGTGTTTTCCGATGTGCTGACCGGGCGCGGCCCGGTGTTTCTGTTTGGGCCGCCCCCCAGCTGGATTGTCGATGACTTAACCGCGCTCGATACGACCGAGCGCACCCGCGTTTCAGCCGATTGGACATGGACCGCTGGTGAGGCTGGTACCAGCTTCATCGACTATGTTCATCTCGCGGCGTATTGGCAGGATGGCGAAGATCGCCAGTTTGCGGATGAAGATCGCTCGCCGACCGGCGCAACACCGCGTCCTGATCGTGAACGGCTCAACACCTTTGAGAACCGCGTCTATGGAGGCGTCGTAGACTTCCGTTCGAGCTTTGAATCCGGTGGGGTCTCGCATACACTGTCCTATGGCGGCGACATTAGCTTCACCCGGCAAGAAGGCCTGCGCGACGGAGTGGTCCCTCCATTTGGAGAGAGCTTTCCGAGCAGAGCATTCCCAGTCACTGACTTCACATTGGGAGGTATCTTCGTTGGCGATGCGATAGAGATCGCTGGCGGTACGTTCACGCTATACCCGGCTGTACGGTTCGATTTTTATGACCTCGACCCAGCTGATGATCCGCTTTTGCCGACCTTTACAGCCTCCAGTCAGGACGGCTCGAAGCTATCGCCAAAAATCGGAGCGATGCTGAAGCTGGGCGGGGGCGATGTCCGCTTGTTTGCGAATTACGCGCGCGGTTTTCGGGCGCCAACGCCAAGCCAGGTCAACAACTTCTTTGAAAACCTGGCCTTCGGCTACACCTCTGCGCCCAACCCAGATCTCGAACCAGAAACCAGCGAAACGTTGGAGGGCGGTGTGCGCTACGGCACGGATGAGATCGATTTGTCGCTCACCGGCTTTATCGCTGATTATGACAACTTCATCAGCCAGGAACAGGTCAGTGGTACGTTCACTCCGTTTGATCCAGCGGTGTTCCAATTCATCAACCTCGACAGCGTGAAGGTTCACGGTGTCGAGGCACGGGCCAGTTACCAAGCCGAAAACGGTTTTCGCGCCCGTTTTGCAATCGCCTATGCCGATGGTGAAGTTAGGTCGCCCGGCGCACCCATCGCCGCACTCTCAACCATAGATCCGCTCAATGCAGTGTTCGGCATCGGCTACCGTGATCCAGACCGCCGGTTCGGCGGCGACCTAATCGTGACTTACAATGCGCGCAAGGAGGCGAATGAAACCGGCGGCGTTTGCAGTGATGCCTGCTTCCGCCCGGCCGAATTCGCGATTCTTGATGCGACAGCATTCTATCGCTTCAACGACATGTTCACGCTCAGAGCTGGTCTCTTCAACATAACGGATGAGACCTATTCCTACTGGAGCGATGTTCGCGGCCTCACCGAAACGTCCGACATCACCGAGGCCTTCACCCAGCCTGGCCGCAATTTCAGCGTCTCGCTTAGCGCCACCTTTTGACCTTTGGAGAATGAACCCATGAAACTTCCAAACCTAATTGGCAGCGCTGTCTGCGCCATCGCTCTCGCCGCCAGTCCAGCGCTCGCCGACGCTCCAGTTGGCCAGCGCACCGCCGCACAAGAAAGCGCCTCTTTCGAGGCGGACCGTGCCGATATTCTGGCAATGGCGGGCGATTTCAAGGTCACTTTCGACATGAAAGAAACCACGCCATGGCGCGAAGACTATGAGCCGATTGATGCCAAAATCTCTGGCGGGCACGAAAGCGTGCGGGTAATCGAGGATACGGGCCGCAAGATCGTGCTGCAGCACCTGCTGGTAGTCGGGCCAGAAGCGAATCCATTTGTTATCAAGCATTGGCGGCAAGATTGGGAATATGAGCCCAAGCAAATCCTGACGTACAACAGCTGGGGCAAATGGGTGCTCGAAGATGTGCCCGAGCCAATGCGTGCCGGTCGTTGGTCGCAAACAGTGTATCAGGTTGATGACAGCCCGCGCTATGCTGGCTGGGGCCAGTGGGAAACCACTAATGGAGTGCGTCGCTGGCGTTCCAATTGGACGGTACGGCCACTCGCGCGGCGCGATGCCACGCGCAGCCCCGAATATGACCACTACCAATCGATCAACCGTCATCAGCCTTTTCCTGGCGGCTGGATTCACTGGCAGGACAACACCAAGATGAAGTGGGCCGATGGTAAAGCAGTGCCTTATGTACAGGAGAGTGTGCTCAACACTTATGTCGCGTTTGACGGCTATCCGGCCCAAGCCGCTGACGCATACTGGACAGCAACTGAAGAGTACTGGGCGGTGGTTCGAGCAGAATGGGACAAGGCGATTGCAAGCGGCAATGGCGTGACCGTCGAAGAAGAGGCAAACACAGGTACCGTGATCAGTGGCCGTTTGCTTGAGATGGGTACGCAAATCCAGACCGGCGAGATGGAGCAGATCGCTGCTATTGCTGAGGCTCAGACTTTGATCCGCACTGCCGCCGCTGCCCCAGCGACCGCGATGGCTAGCGCAGATGCGAAGGATGCTGGGTACTGAGTAGGCGAAAGCAAGTTGCTCGGTCCACTACCACTCCAGCTTGCAGGTTCCTCTTTGCCCCAAGGTATCGAACCGTATTCTCGGCCTTGGCAGGGTTGGTGTATAACCCGCTCAAGCCACTTTCAGAGCAGAGACGTCATCATCCTCGGAACCGTCATGCGCCACCGGCTCAGGGCGTCCAAAGTGGAAGCCCTGGAAGCAAGAGCAACCGAGCGCAAGCATCGCTTCAGCTTGCTCTTCTTGCTCGATACCTTCTGCCGTCACATCAATCTCCAGCGAGCGCGCCAACGAGACGATAGCGGTCACAACCGCTTGGCTCTTGCGCGAACCAGCTGCCGCAGCTTGCACAAAATCGCGGTCAATCTTGATCATCGAGAAGTTCATTTTCTCGATGTAGTTGAGCGATGAATAACCGCGGCCAAAATCATCCAACGCAAACGACACGCCAAGCTCTCGCAGGCTCTTGAGCTGAGCTTCAAGCTCATCGTCCATTTCAAGCAGGATTGTTTCAGTGAGCTCCAGCAACAGGCGATTTGGAGCAAGGCCGCTCGAAGCCAGCGCATCGACCACGGTTGCGAGGAACGCGCCGGTCGTAAGCTGCAAGGATGAGACATTGACGGTAAGTTTGACATGCTCTGGCCAGTTTACGGCCTCTGCGCATGCGGACCGTAGCATCCACGCACCGAGCTGTTCTATCAGCAGAGCTTCTTCAGCGATGGGGATGAACACGCTTGGCGGGACAATGCCTCGTTCGGGGTGGTTCCAGCGCATCAAGGCTTCGTGGCCCATTACTTCGCGGTTCGAGCCACTGATGATTGGTTGATAAGAAATCGACAGCTGGCCGTTCTCAAGCGCAGCCGAGAGATCGTTTTCAAGGTCAGAGCGATCTTCGAGGCGATCACGCATGCTCTTCGCATAGGAAACGTGTGTGCCGCGGCCGCGGTGCTTGGCCTCGTAGAGAGCAAGGTCAGCATTGGTCATCAACACACTGTCGGACACGCCGCCGGTGATTGACGTCAGGCCAATCGATGCGCCAACTGCGAGTTCGAAATCGCCAACCTGGTAAAGCTCACCAACTTGCTCGATGAGCTTATCAGCAACCTTGGCGGCTTCTTCAATGCTGGTTGATGGCCGCAGGAACAGGCCAAATTCATCGCCGCCCAAACGGCCGATAACGGCCTCTGGCCCAGCAGCAGTGCGGAAACGCTCTGCCACTTTTGCCAGCAGTTTGTCGCCGACCGCGTGGCCGTACACGTCGTTCACCTGCTTAAATCGATCAAGGTCGATCAGCATCAGAACGCCTTGCTCGCCCGTTTCTGCGCAGGTTTGAGAGACGCTTTCAAGCTGGCTGCGGAAGTGATCGCGCGAGAATAGCCCGGTCAGGCTGTCATGCTGGGTCACATAGGTAAGCTTCTCATTCGCGGCGCTAATCGCGGCCCGGCTGCGGTTCACCGTACGCAGGATCAGGAGAGCGACAACGAAGGCAGCGATGACGAGGCCGATGACGGCTGAGAGCAAGTACACTTGGTTCTGCGCACTGGTCAGACGGGCTTCGTTCGCTTCTTTTTCTGCCGACAACTTCGAAATGCGCAGCTCTCTGTTTTCTGCATCGAAGCGAGCACCAAGTAGGGCATTGTTCGCGACAGCGGAGAGGTCCTGTGCCTGGCCCTCAATCCGGTGGAATGCGGCCAAGTGATCGGCGGCGAGTTTGTACTCTCCGCGCGCAGAATAAATCTTGTGGGCGGCATCGTGAAAATCACGGAACAGAGGCGAGGTCGCATCCAGTTTCTGACCGTCAAATGCGCGGCCGATGTATTCACCGGCGCGGTTCAGGTCACCGCGGTTGAGTTCGATTTGTGCGCGCACACCATAGAGGAATGGACGCCATTCCGGCGCTTGGTCGTATGCGATGCGCAGGCCGCGCGCCGCCGTGTCTTCCGCAGCGGCATATTGACCGTTCAGATATTGGGTCGATGCGATATTGGTCAGGATCCGAGCTTCTAGCAGCGGGCTCGACATTTTCCCCGCCACCGATAGCGCCTGACGAAATTCGTCCTCGGCCTCTTCCAACCGATCGAGCTGCTTCAGCGCGTTGCCGGTGTTGTTGTGCGCTGAGAGGGCGAGGGCGTTGTCTTCAGGATAGGCCTCGCCCGCCTGACGATAATAGCCGAGCATGCGCTCATAATCTCGCGCATCAGAATAGAGCGAACCGATATTTTGCAGCACAATCGCGCGGCTGCGGTTTTCGCCCAGAGCTTTGTAGCGATCATCCGCTTCGAGGAAGAACGAGAGAGCTTCGCCATATTCAGCCTGTCGAGCCTTATAAGAGGCTTGCGAACGCAACAGATCAGCGTGCAGTTTGTCGCCAGGGAAGCTTTCAGCCACTTCGTTCAATGCCGATGCGATGATTGTTTGCGCTTCGTCGCCGCGATTGAGCCGCATCAGGGCTTCGCCTTCGAGCCATTGCGCGGTCAGGCGTGACTTGGTCTCAGCTTGAGTGTCGCCTGAAACGAGATCTTTGGCTTCACGGGCGAGCTTAAGCGCCTGCGCAGAATCGCCCATCATCAGGGACTTTGCCTCAGCAATCGTGTCTTCGAATGCGCCAGCGGGGGCAGGGGCAGTCGCCGCGGCGGACACCGGCATAGAGACCGCTAATGCAGCCGCAAGCAGTGCGGTCCATCCTTTGATCAGTCTGCTCATGTCAGTCCCCTGTTTCCCCATTCCGCCTTGATAGATACCTTCAAGGTCGGACTATTTGCCGTTTCGGATTAGAACCGTAGGCCGACACTCGCACCAAGCACGTAGCTGCGGCGGTCATCGCCATCGCCATCGCTGATGTAGCGACCGAACAATCCTAACTCCGAAGACTTGCTTAGCGGCGTTGCGTAAACAATTTCCCCTGTCATGCGGCGTTTTGTTTCAATACCGATAGATTGGGTCACAAAACCCAATTCGCCGGTCTCACGATCAACAACCTGTTCTGAGGTAAATTCAAGCTGCCCAGATTCCACTGTTAGCGGCTGGCCGACTGAGACGCGCAACACATCATTGCTGCCCATCAGGCCGCGCTTGTTCATCGTGATCTGGCCAGCGGTGCTGGTGATACGATTGCTATTCGCGAACAATTGGCCGCCAGCAGTATCGGTGCCCGCTCCGGTTGCCGACAGGTCGAATGAAAAGCCCTGGCCAACATTGACGGTCGCAGAAATGGTCACTGCGTCCGTTCTTGAACCATTGCCGAGGAATTCGTCAGAGGATGTTTGCACACCCAACAGCGCATCATCTTCACGCAGATTGGTCCATTGAACGTTGAGCGACACATTGTCTGTCACTTTCTGCTCAACACCAAGGATCATGGCACGCGCCTCGCGCGCGCCAAGGTTACGCTGAATTTCACGCTGCAGTTCCGACACACCCGAGATATCTTGCCAATCTTCGCGTTCCTCGCTGAAACCAGCAGTGATGGTGGTCGAAGGCGTTGGCTTGAAGCTTGCAGAACCAAAGACTTCACCCGATGCAAGACCCAAAATGGGGTTCACACCGCCAACATCCTGATCGTGATCACTGATCAAGCCGAAACGTTGTCCGGTCAGCGAAAGCGCGCCTTGGCCATGACCCACGGTGAAAGAGAACTTGCCGCTCGGATCAGTCAGGCTGGCTGCGGTGTGGACAGGATCAATGGCACCTTCATCAGTCAGACGCGGTGCGATCATATCATATTGTAGGCTCCACTCGCCCCGAGTTGGAGCAACGGCAGAAGTGATCTGGGTCACGCCAACTTTGCCGTTACCATTCTTGTCTTTGCCTTTGCTGAGAAGCCATTTCTCAAACCGGCCTCTGATGAAGTCCTGGAAACGCTGCTCACCGCGGCCAAGCACATCTGTGGTCCCGCCGTATGTGAGTGACGATACCGGGATGGCAAAGTCACGGTATGTGTTACCGATCTTTTCGATCGCTGTGATGAATGCCCCATCAGTTTCCCAGTGCCCTGGGATTCCCGCTCCAAGCAGCTCGCTGACCGAAGTGGTGACCGCGACAGTGGATTTGCCATTTCCGCGATGAGATTTGAATGTCAAAGCATTGAAATCCAGCGGCGATTGCGACGCTGCAACGTCCAGCAACCCATGGCCATATACTTCGTCCACTCCAGGTGCGCCCAGATCGCGCGCAGAACGGAAGATGATCTCTGCCGTTTCTTCAGGATTGCGTGCAAGCCAAGTCCAGCGATCATGCAGCAGAGAAATGGTACCGGATACCAGAGGGGCCGCAAAAGAGGTGCCTGAACGGCGGACCACGCCGCCTGCGCCATCCGATACAAGGATCAACTCGCCCGGTGCAACAACAGTACGATTGTAAAGCTCGTTACCAGCTTCACAAACGCCATTGTCCAATAAACAGGCGCTGCCCGGACGGTTGGAGAAGCTGGAAATTTCACCATTTAGACCAAGCGAACCTACCAGAATAAAGGTTGTGTCGCTGGAATAATCCCAATCAATATCAGCCGTTTGCGTAATGCCATCATTGCCAGCGGCGACAACATATGTCGTCTCATTATTGTACCGCCTCAGATGATTGCTGTTCAATACATCAGCCAAGCCTTGCGAGACCGCCCAACCACTCTCGCCCAGCGAGAGGTTGACGACACTGACATAGCCTGTGTCGTTACCGCCAACATATGCGAGTAGCAGTTCTTCAATACCCTGCTGCACTCCGGCCCAAGTCGCGGTGTTATCGGCATCAAATGGATTGTATGTTGCGAGCTGTGCCTGTGGCGCGATGCCCAAAATACCTTCGCCATCATGCGCAGCGGCAATCAGGCTGGCAACGCCTGCGCCATGGCCATTGACCGATGTTGCGCCGCCGCCCGACCAGGCAATGTTATCAGCAAGGTCAGAATCGGCGCTAAAGCTGCCGTCGACCACGCCGATAACGGCCTGCCTCCCTGAACCTTGAATTTGCGTAACTGAGGGCGTCCAGTTGATCGTATTCATCCAGTGATCAACATGATCGATCCCGGAATAGCCCATCAGGCTGTCATGCCAATCGAGGAAGAATGCCGCACGGTCATTGGCTGACTTACCGGCGAGGGTGACCCTGTTGTCGAGATCAACGCCATGACGCGCGAGGATATCGGTGACGAAATCATCACGGAAGGAGCGGCCAGTCTCAGCTTCATAAGCCGCACCGAACTGAGCTTCGGCTTGGTCAATGAGCGTGCGCAGTTCTCTGAGAATAAGACCAGGTGTTCCGTCGTAGACAGGTGTGAATTGGCCATTGCTTTCGGTGTATCTGAGGCTGCCCCAGACTTCATCGGCAGCGGCCATTTGCGCGCCGCTCTCAGCCCAGAAATCACCCAGCAGTTTCAGGTTGGTCGCATCAAATGCGCCGATATCGCCATAGAATGCGTCAATATCGCCCCAGAACGCGCCGATGTCGCCGTAGAAGGGGCTGATGTCGCCGTAGAAGGCATCAATGTCGCCATAGAACGGGTTAATATCGCCGTAGAACGCGCCAATGTCGCCGTAGAATGCGCCAATGTCGCCATAGAAGGGATTAATGTCGCCATAGAATGGGTCGATGCTGCGCAGCGTAACACGGCCTGTGTTTGCGCTGAGGTCGGTATTAACAGTTGGAGCGGCTGGCGTGCGAACAGTGTTGATGGCCGCGTTGATTGGAGTCGCGGTGACAACATTGCCGGTGGCTTGATCTGATGACCAAGCGACGAATGCTGGCGAGCTAAGGATATCGTCCTGCGCCGTCTTAGCATTCAGTGGTAACAGGCGATGCGTGTTAGCCGACAGTTCATTAGCAAGAACGAGGTCTCTTTCATCCAAAATAGGAAGTTCTTCGACCGTTTGATCTTGCGCATAGGCAGGGGCTGCGAGCGATGCCGCTATCGCAATTCCAGCAACTCCTGATGCAAACTTGGTAGCCATTCTGTTCATCCAATCAATCATTCGGCGTGCAGGGACGCCTTCGTGTTGCATGGATTACAGAGGGTCAGTTGGACTTGGATTGATGTGAATGGTTAAAATATTAAGAAGTCTGAAGACCATCGACGGTGCTGCGATTGACGGCTGCAGTCAGCAAAGTGGCACAGCTGCTGCGTCGCAGCAGTAAATTTTGAGTAAATGGGGCCTTCAACAGGCGCAATCAGGAAAAATTAGCCTGCTTTAAGTTTAATGCCAAACCGTCTCAATGTCGCTTAGAACGAATCGCAGAAGCGGTTTGCAAAGCATCCAAATTTGTCACTTAGATCGGTTGGCTCGGCTGTCTACACGCGGTCCGAGGTGGCGCGTTAGAGAGCTTGCAGAGGCCTTATCCAGCACGCACGCGGGTCAGAAACGCCTGTACATGTTCTTTCAGGCTGCCAGCCTGTTCCTCAAGGTCGGTGGCACTGGTCAGCACTTGGCCAGCGGCGGTCCCGGTTGAGAGTGACAATTCGCGCACATCGGAAATGTGGACTGACACCTGATCTGTTCCTCGTGCAGCCATATCGATGCTTCGGGCGAGGTCCTGCCCAGCGACCGATTGCTGATCAACGGCGCTGGCGATTGAGATCGCGGTGCTTTCCAGATCGCGAACCTGGCCGGCAATCGCGCGCAGAGCATTGACGCTTGCGCCGGTTGTATCCTGCATCGCGCTGATCTGCGCAGTGACTTCTTCAGTCGCACGGCTGGTTTGCATCGCCAGTTCTTTCACTTCGCTAGCAACCACGGCAAAGCCGCGTCCTGCCTCGCCGCCGCGCGCAGCCTCAATCGAGGCGTTCAGAGCAAGCAGATTGGTGCGTTGAGCAATAGTCTGGATCAGTTCAACCACTTGGCCAACTTGTTCCGCAGAGGCTGAGAGTTCCGAAATGGTCGTATCTGCTTCGTTGGTGGCATCGGTCGCCAGGCGAGCGAGCTCGCTTGAAGAGGTCGCTTGACGGCTGATCTCGCCAATTGACATAGCAAACTCGTCGCTCGCTGCCGCCGCAGCGGTCGCGCCGGAATTGGCTTCTTTCATGCTTTGCGCAACCTCGCTGGTGCGCTGGCTCGATTGCTCAGCGGAAGAGGCCATATTGGTTGCGGTGACTTGCAATTGGCTCGATGCGGCGGCCACCCCTTGGACAACATCGCCTACTGTTTGCTCGAATTGCTTGGCGAGCTCATTGAGCATTTCCGCTTTGCGCTTCTCGTTCTCAGCGCGCTCTTGCTCGCGCTCTTTTTGCTCTTGGATCTGTTCTTCGGCGCGCTTTGCTCGCTCGCGGGCCCAGATTTCCATTTGGCGGTTGGCTCGTTTGAACAGTTCCAACGATTTCGCCATGTCGCCGATCTCATCGCCGCGGCCATGACCGCGTATCTCGAAATTGGGATCCCCTTTGGCCAAGCGGTTCATGCCTTCTGTAATGTCTGAAATGCTGTGTCCAATGCCGAACGACATGTAACGCAGGCCGAGCAGTAGGATTAGTGTCGCGCAGAAGCCGAGCGCAGCGACAATCCCAACCATGCCAAAGAAATAGTCGACACCTCGTTCGCGCACTTGCTCGCCGTAGACAGAAAGGTCGATTGCGAAAGTCCGTGAGTCTGCAAACAAAGTATCGCCTTGGTTTGATAGCTCGTAAGACAGTGCGATGGATGCTTCGCTGCGACCCTCTCGCTCCAAGCTATCTCGCAGATTGTTGAATGTGGCATTGTACGCAACAAGATCGGTCTGAATTTGCGTCAGTCGATCGCTCATTTGCGGAACTTGCGCCGAGACGATGCCTTCGATCTGGTTAACCTGTGCTTGAGCCGCCTCGTAACTGTCGCGCTGCCGCTCTAGCGCTATGTCTTCGCCGCCGAAGATGTAGCGAACAGAATTATAGCGTAGTTCTCCAGTGGTGCCGCGCAGATCAACCGATGCGAGGACCGCATTGTTGATTTCATTATTGGTCTGGGTGCGCTGCCACAGCTCGGTTAGCCCGAGACCGAGGACGAGGGTCATCGCGAAGCAAACCGCAAAGAATGTGCCGAATATTGCCTTGATCTTGCCAGCGATCCGCAAATTGCGAAACCACTTAATTCGGTCGAGAAAACTCTTGTTCGTTTGATCAGTAGACTGATCGAGATCCGCAATTTCAGCAGCGATCTCTTTTTCCATTTTGCGCGCAAATTCAGGCATTGCGAGCCGTCCGAGCTCTTCCTGCTGCGTCGTAATGTTCATTTCGGAATATCCCAACTCAGGTCGTCGTCTAAGAAAATTCCTGAACGAAAATCCTTTATAAATCCTTCATTAGAATGTTAGGATTGTCATTATTTATATTTGAAGCGAATTTCTTGATATTGGATATAATAAATATACAGCATCAATAATTGAATTTTATTATTGATAATTATGCCGCAGTTTCGTCGCTAAGCTCAGCTGCGTGTCCGACCTCTCCAGTCGGCGAGGTAAGCAATCCTGCAATTTCACCAGCGGGCATGGCCTTGTAATAGAGCCAGCCTTGGATTTGATCGCAACCGGCCGTGCGAACCAAATCAGCCTGAGCTGTTGTTTCTACACCCTCAGCGGTCACTTCCATCTTAAGGGCGCGCGCCACGGCGATACTGGAGAGCATCATCGCCCGGCTGCCTTCATCATCACCGGCTTGGACCACAAGGCTGCGGTCGAGCTTCAGCTTCTCAAACCGGAATTGGCGCAAGAAACCAATTGATGCGTAACCTGTGCCGAAATCGTCTAGTGCCACATTGACGCCAAAGCCGCGAATGACATCGAGCGTGCGCTCCGCCACGATTGGGTCGAGCACGAGGCAGGTTTCTGTGATTTCAAGCTCGAGACGCTGCGGCGGGAAGCCGCTTTCTTCGAGAATTTGCCCCAATTGGACCGGGAACTCGGGATTACGTAATTGAGCCGCTGATATGTTCACAGACAACTTGATTTCGTCCCACGACAAGGCATCGGTTACGGCCTGACGCAGAACCCAGAGACCGATTGCATTGATCAGGCCGGATTCCTCAGCAACCGGGATGAACACATTTGGACCTATGTTTTCTCCGTCCGGACGGTTCCAGCGTAAGAGTGATTCAACCGCCACGATCGTGCCGTCATCCGCATCCACCAACGGTTGATAGGCCAGTGCAAATTCACCTTCTGCAAGAGCCTTACGGAGTCCCTCATCGAGTTCACGTACGGCTTCGCGGCGACGGTCAAAGTTCTCGTTAAACCAAGTGCAACGCATCTTGCCGCCGCGCTTTGACATGAACATAGCGACGTCGCTGCGGCGCATGAGCTCTGAAGATTCGACCGGCTCATCACCCGTGCAGCGGGCCAGGCCAACGCTCGCTCCAACGGGAATTCTGCGTTCGCCGATCGCCAGTGGTTTGGCCAATTGTTCCAGGACGGTGCGCGACATGCCTTCCAGAATGGTTCCCGCGACTTCGCCGACCATTAGAATTGCAAATTCATCGCCGCTCAAACGATAGCAGCGCGCCTCTGGCTCACTAGCGGATCGCAGAATGTCGGAGCATTTCTGGATCAACTGATCACCAACGGAATGGCCAAAGTGATCGTTGACCTGCTTGAAGCTATCCAAGTCGATAATGGCCACCGCTACCTCGGTTGGCGTGCGCAGAGCATTGTCGATATCTTGGTGCAAGGCGCGCCGATTGGGCAGTTGGCTTAGCGTGTCGGTTGTGGTCATTGCCTCCAGCTCGCGGGCCTGCATTAGGCCAAGGCGGCTGAGCAAGAAGATGGTTGCCGCGTAGACGAGGATCCCAGCAATCAAAAGGCTTGAGGGAGAGCGAAACTCGATCTCGTCGCTCATGATGACGATGAGAGAGATGGCGCCAAAGATCAGTGACAAAATTACGAATGGTGCGACGACCATCGTAGACGGCGTGAGCCGTAAAGTTGTCCATTTGTTTAGCACCAAAATTTCCCCGTATTGCGCTCTATGGCGCTTTTTTGCGAATGTTGTTGCTAAGGGGAATTAGCTAAAGAAGCGTAAATTGCGTTTTATTGAAGTTATTGAAAAATATCACTTTTACCATGAGCCATTCGTGAAATTTGTAGCTGATGAACGAATTTGTCGACGCACTTTGATGATGTGAGTAAAGAGTGATCTATCCGATTGCGGCCATGCGTGTGGCTTGGGTGGTAGCATAGACCGGACTGTAAATGCTGGCGCGGCCTGAAATCGGCGCAAAGGCATCTGTTTGCCCAACCACAGTCTCCCCAGCGCCGAGCATCAAGAATCCATCAGGTGCCAGCGCGCTGCGCAAACGCTCAAAGGCTGCCTGGCGTGTGACAGGATCAAAATACAGCAGTACATTGCGGCACAAGACCAAGTCAAATTTCTGGCGGCTAGGCGGCTCTTTGAGCACATTGTGTTGTTGGAAACGGGTGTAGGCCAAGACGTTGTCGTGAAGCTGCCAACCGGTGGTGGTCTCATCAAAATGGCGCAGCATCTGCGCGACGCTAAGGCCACGCTGCACTTCGAACTGAGTGTAGCTGCCGCTGCGAGCGGTGGCGATGGCACTGTGCGAAATATCTGTTCCCAGAATTTCGATTGTCCAGCCGTGCCAACGCGCTGCTTGCTCAGCAAACATCATCGCGATTGAGTGCACTTCTTGCCCAGTTGAACAGCCGGCGCTCCAAATCGAGAGACGCTTGGCTGTTGCGCGTTTTTCGGCGAGCTCTGGTAGAACATTGTCTGGTAGCTGATCGAAAGTTGGCTTGTCGCGGTAGAAATAGGTTTCGTTGTTGAGCAGTGCCTCGACCACGCTTTGGGCGAGGCTTTCCTGCCCCTGATCTGCCAATAGGCAAACCAACTGGTCGATATTGCTAATGCCATGCTCGCGGAACACACCCGAGAGGGCCGTGCCAACTCGCCATCGGCGGCTTTCGGTCAGGTGTTGCCCAGTATGCGAGGCCAAAAGATCCGCGATAATCTGGTGGGATGCTTCGCTTACTTCCATGCTGCAGCATCCGCGCGCGCTGGGCCAGCAAGAGCGATCATCGCCTCACGCAAATCCTCAGGTGTTCCGACCAGACTGGCGAGGCCGGCCTTGGTTACTGCGCCTGGCATACCCCAGACAGCGCTGGTGTCGGCATTCTGCGCAAAAACAACGCCGCCGTTGTTGTAAAGTGCCTCGGCCCCTTGCGCACCGTCGCGGCCCATGCCCGACAAGATAATAGCCAAGGCTTGACCGCCGCACACTTCGGCAATGCTTTCCAACATCGGGTCGACAGACGGCATACATCCACTGCGCGCAGGCGCATTCGATGTTTTGGTTATCAAGCGGTCACCACTGCGACGCAGCGTCATGTGGCCATGCCCCGGCGCGACAGCGATTTCCCCAGGCGTGATGACGGTGCCTTCTTCAGCGACCATCGTCTTGCGCCCGCATGCGACTTCGATTTGGCGGGCAAAGACTGGGATAAAAGACGCTGGCAGATGTTGAGTAACCAGGATTGGCAGGTCGAAGCTTGGCGGCAAATCGCGCAGCAGCAGGTTGAGTGCATGGATGCCGCCGGTCGATGCGCCAATGGCCAGCAACTCTGGGCGTTTCTTCGCTGGCACAATTGTGCGCTTCGCTGGCTCTTTGGCTTTCGCCGTTGGAGCCGCGTCATTGCTTTTGCCTTCATGGCTGCCCAGCGCTCTGATTTTGCCGAGCAATTGCTCGCGATATTCTTCGTTGAAGCCGCCGGGGCGCGGCTTTAGCATCGTGTCGGCTGCGCCCATGGAAAGGGCGGCCATTGTGTGTTCTGCGCCGTCTTGCGTCAGCGAAGATACGACCAAGACCTGTGTATCTTTTGCGGTCTTGAGAATTTCGGGCAGGGCATCCAGCCCCCCCATTCCAGGCATTTCCAGGTCGAGCAGAATTACATCGGCATGTGTGGTTTTAAGCTCTGCGATCGCGCGTTCTGCGCTGCTCGCTGTGCCAGCGATCGACATCGCTTGGTCACTTTCAACCATTCGTTTGAAAACGGTGCGAACCGTAAGCGAATCGTCGACAATCATCACTTTGACAGAGGAATCGCCAGTTTCTTTGCTGGGCGAATTCCTGCGCAAAGGACGTTTAGATATGGGTGTGTGTGCGCTCACGCGAATCCAACCAGCTGCAGTTTGATCTGGAGTGTTTCGTGATCAAACGGCTTCATGACGTATTCGTCAGCACCGGCTTGGATTGCCTCGCGAATGTGCGCGACATCATTTTCGGTAGTGCAGAACACGACCTTAGGTTTGTCGCCATCCGGACGCTTGCGTAGCTGTGTGATAAATTCAATGCCGGTCATGACTGGCATGTTCCAATCGAGCAGCACCACATCGGGCATTTGCTCATCACAGCGATCAAGCCCCATCTGGCCGTTTTCGGCCTCGTCCACGACGAATCCAAGGGTTTCGAGAATATGTCTTGAAACCTTCCGGATTACACGCGAATCATCGACTATCAGGCACGTTTTCATAAGGACCCCTGTTGTTCCTTCGATGTTGCTTACGCCTCACCCGTAAGTTTTGTCTTAAGCAGCCGCTCCGAGAGATTCTGGACCTGCGATGAGCAGAGCAAGATCGATCAGCAAAGCTGGGCCGGTTGGGGTTTCAACCATCCCAGTGGTGATCCGTGACCATTCTGGCCCGAACCCGCCGCTGACATTCTCAGCTTCGGACGTAGCGGTGTTAATGTCGTCTATCCGATCAACCATCAGTGCGTAGGAATGGTTGGCGATCGAAACCACGGCACCGCGGTGATCGGTCGGAAATTTCTTCGGATCCATGCCCAGGGCGCGGCGGCAATCAATTACAGTCAGCGATTGGCTGCGCATAGCTGTGATCCCAGCGATAAAGTCAGCTGTGCGTGGCACAGGCGTGACCACGCCAAGCTCTATTACAGAGGAAACATCATGCGCGTTCAATGCGCAGCGGCGGCCGCCAATTTCGACCATGACCATCAAATCGTTCATCACTTACCTCCCGCGCGTGCGCGGCGCAGCGCATCGACCAATCCATCGCGATCATAGCGGTAGATGGAGCCATCATTGTCGGATGTATCTGGATGGCTGCGAAGGCGAATGAACTCGCCCTCGGCCAAGTGCGTATCTGGTTCGCTGTCATCCAGGACGATGGCGATATCACCTGCCTCGTCAGTGCCGCTTACGACTTCATAACCGGCGGCGCTGACCAGAGGGCCTAGGATTGTGCGCGCCCAGTCACTGTCCGGCAGATGACAGGTTGGCTTGCTTGTCAGCTCTGGTGGCTCGCCATAGCGAGCAAAGATCTCATGCCCATCGATGAGCGCGATTGTCTGTCCATCAACCAGAGTGAGAGCCTCCACCAACGGATCATCATCGACTGGTTTAAGCGCATTTTGCAATTCAACGGCGTCATCAACCTCGCGTACGGCGTAGAGCAGCTCGCACGTGTCGTCCGACAACCTCAATAGACGGATCTTGCCAGTGGGTTTTTGACCGCCCGGCAGCCCGACCAGTGGCAGAATGACACCGTCAATAACGGCGCGCTTGCCATCCGGCGAAATGTCGACTTCTTTCGCCTTGGCGGTTTCGATCCGTTGGACCAGCTCAAGACGAACGGCGCGCTTGCGGCCTTCGTAATCGGTGAACAGCATGGCGCGGCTGAGCGCCTCACCGGCGTCCTGATCTTGCTCGTTTGCCGCTTGCAGCACGCGGGTGCGGGCATCAGAGACCAGACCATGTTCCGCTGCGACATTGGTCACATCCAGCAGCAAGATCGGTTGTCCATCATCCAACAGGGTTGAACCGGCATATACGCCGCAGTTCATGACCGCCGGGGCCAGTGGTTTGACCACCAGATCACCGTGGTGGTGAATGCGGTCGATCGCCAATGCGAACAGATCGCCGCTGGCCAGGCGCAATAGCACCATGGTGTGTTCACCCTCGGCGATGTCTGTACTCGGTAGGCCCAGCACCTCTGCCAAGGATAGGCATGGGATCCGATTGCCGCGGAAGGTGATCAAAGCGGTCTCGCCAACGCGAGTGAAATCGAGCGACTTTGAGGTCGAATCGATAATCTCTTCGATGTAACTTTGCGGAATAGCAAAGCGCTGATCGCCGATTTCGACTGTGAGGCCTGCAATGATGCTGAGCGTTAGCGGCACCTTCAGAGTGAACATCGACCCAACACCAGGCGTGCTAGAGACACTGATGGAGCCTCCCACGCGCTCTAAATTGTCGCGAACGACATCAAGGCCAACGCCGCGGCCTGAGACATTGCTAATCGTTTCGGCGGTTGAGAAACCAGGCTCGAATACAAGTTGCAGGATTTTTTCGCGGCTCATTGCTGCGCGCTCGGCTGCGGTGATCAGACCAACAGAAACCGCTTTGGCGGCAATCCGCTCTTCATTCAGACCATCGCCGTCATCGCTAACCACGATGGAGATCGTGTTACCAGACTGACGAGCAGAAATCGATAAAATGCCGATCTCGCGCTTGCCCTTTGACATGCGATTGCTCGGCTCTTCGATCCCATGATCGATCGCGTTGCGGATAATATGGGTCAGTGGATCGCGGACGGTCTCGATCATCTCACGGTCGAGCTCAACATCGCCGCCTTCCAGATCGATCATCACCTGTTTGCCAAGGTCGGCCGACAGATCGCGAACCAAGCGGGGCAGGGCGGTGTAAAGTGTCTCAATCCGCTGCATGCGCATTCGGGTGATGGCATCGCGGACATCGGAAAGAATGGTGGTCAGGCGCTCAAACGGGCCATCGATGGTTGGCTGGTTGCCGGCCTGACGCAGGCGGTGGGCCAGGTCATTGCGTGCCAGAACCATGTCGGAAACGCCGCTCATCACGCGGTCAAGCAGGTCAACTGGCAGGCGGATGGAGCGCTGGACACCGGCATTTTGAGAAGGCGCGCGCGGGGCTTCTTGCTCGCCTTGTCCTTCGTCAGCAGCACCTTCTTCCGCATTTTCTATCGCGGCGGCTACCTCTTCAACGGCACCAACCAGATCGGACAAACCGTCAATCTCACCTGCGGCCAGGTCGCTGTTCTCGCCTAATGCGGCGATCAGGGCTTCATCGCTGCCTTCAGGGATTTCATCGCCAGCCTCTATGATGTCGACCATTTCCACGATCCGGTCGATCACGGCCAGAACCGCGCTCACCAGAGCGCTATCGGCTTCGCGCCGACCAGCGCGGCAATCGGACAGGGCATCTTCAGCGGCGTGGCTTAAGCTCGCCAAACGCGGAAAATCGAAGAAGCCGCAATTGCCCTTCACCGTGTGCACGAACCGAAAAATCGTATCCAAACGCGCGCGATCTGTTGGATCGGCTTCCCAGGCGATGATCTCGCCTTCGCTAGCCTCCAACATTTCCCGGGTTTCTGCGACGAAATCCGCCAGCAGGTCATCCATGACGCCATTGCCCCTAATTGTTTCCAGAGGTCTCTATGGCTCACGATGGTTAACGAACGGTCACCAAAGCCGTGTTTTGTGCATGTTAGCTGGACCGCGCGCGGCGTAAAACAAAGGTGATAATCAGGCATGCGCTTACTGCGCCAAACAGGTTTGCGGCGAGTTCTGCGATGTAGATGGCAGCGCTGCCCCGTTCTGATTGCAGCACGAATGCCACAGGGAGCATGATCCCGAAGACGCGAGAGACCGATTGGAACAGAGCAAAACTTGCCCGGTCGACCGCGTTCAAAATGCCATTGGCGACAATCAGCAGGCCAAACCCGGCATAGCCCCAGGCAGCGATCTGGAGGTAAAGTGCAAATTCGGCGATGACCGCCGGGTCTTCGGTGAAGAAATCGGCGAACCATTCCCCGGCTGCGACCATGGCAATGGCCAGCGTTAGGCCCCAGATAATGCAGAAACCGCCAGCATAAAGGGTGGCCTCGCGCGCTCGGTCGAATTGCTGCGCGCCCCAATTCTGCCCGACAATCGCACCAATTGAGCCGGATAGCGCGAGCAGCGGCACCACTGCGAAGCTCTGTAGCCGCCCCGCCGCGCCAAAGCCCGCGACGGCGGCTTGACCTTCTGCGGCGATCAGAGCGGTAAGGATCGACAGCCCAATCGGATTGATCGCATTTGAGCATGCCGCGGGTACACCGACGCGCAGCATTGCCAGCATCGGTTCAAGTTTTGCGCCGCCGCGTAGCTGCGACGGGCTGAAGGGCAATTGCGTGCGCGACAGCAGGTAAAGTGCTACCATCAGGCCCAAGACCCAGCCAATGATGGTCGCATAGGCGGCGCCGATAATCCCATAGCCTTCAAACCCGAATGCGCCGGTGATCAAAATGGGATCGAGCACCCAATTGGCCGCCGCATAGGTGACCGAGACATAGCTGGTTTTGCGCGCCTCACCTTGTCCGCGCAGCACACCATTCAGGCCCATGATGATGACGATCAACGGAAAGCCCAGAGCAAAGGGCTGCATGTACACCTTGATGATTGGCAGTAGCTCCGCCTGCGCATTCATCAGCTTGAACAGCGGATCGAGGATAGCGAACAGGGTAAGCCCAATCGCCAGCCCGGTTGCAATGGCAAACAGCACACCAAAATTGGCCCGCCTCAGCGCTTTGTCACGGTCACCTTCGCCCAGCGCCCTTGCGACCACAGAATTGATGCCGACCATTACGCCGACGCCCAGGCTGCTCAGCGCGACAGATATGGGGAAGACGAAAGCAATCGCGGCTAGCTCCGCGCTGCCCAACTGACCAATGAAATAGGAATCGACGAGGCCAATCGACATGATCGCGGCCACACCGATCACCATGGGCATAGTCTGCGATATCAAATGACCGGGAATGGAGCCGCTGGCGAGTTTGGCCGATACCTTTTGGGGTTCGGCCGATTGCGGCTGATCAGTATTGCTCATTTCTCACCGCGACTAGCTGGGCTGTCGCCGCTTGGCAAAGCGAAATGCCGCTAAAGTGCGATGGTGATCGGCGAAATGCTTGTGCCGCGCGCGGCAATCATGCGATAAGTGTTTCGAACAACAATTTGTATTGAGGAGCGAGCCCAATGGCGACCCAGTTGAAACCGAGCATCGAATGCAGCAAAGAAGAGTGGCAGGCGCGGCTCGATCTCGCTGCTTGCTATCGGATTTTCGACCATCTGGGCTGGGGCGAATCCATCTACAACCATATCTCGATTAAGGTGCCGGGCGAGGAAGATACCTTCCTCATCAATCCCTTCGGCCTGCTGTATGATGAAGTGACAGCGAGCAACCTTGTAAAGATCGACGTTGAAGGCAACAATGTCGGGCAATCGCAATATATGGTCAACAAGGCCGGCTTTACCCAGCATGCCTATTTCCATAAGCATTTGGGCGCGCGGGCAGACGCGATCTGTCACGTGCACACAACTGCTACGATGGCGGTATGCAGCCACAAAGACGGCCTGATGCCGACCAATTTTTACGCCTGCAACTTCCAGGATCAGATCGGCTATCACGACTTTGAAGGTGTCACCGTTCGCGAAGAAGAGGGTGAGCGGCTGGTCGAGAACCTCGGCGATCATACGATCTTGATGCTGCGCAATCACGGCCCGGTTGTGATGGATAAAACGATCCAGGGCATGTTCGTGAAGATGTGGGCACTCCAGCGTGCCTGCGAAATTCAGGTCGCAACCCTAGGTATGGGCAATCCCAACATTGTCCCTCAAGAGGTCGTCGATGTGCACCAACGCGATATCTCCGTCATGCAAAGTCAAGGCGGTGCTGGCGTGTTCGATTTTGAGGCGTGGAAGCGCAAGATTGACCGGATCGACACTTCCTGGCGCGATTGATCGTCGAGCAGGTTTGTCTGGTTAGGATGCGCTGATGCCGCGCATGACAGTCAATGATCGTCCAGTCGAATTCGACATGGATCCTGATACTCCGCTGCTTTACGCGCTGCGCGAGGCGGCGAACCTTACAGGCACGAAAAGCTGCGGCGGAGGATCATGCGTGGGCGCCTGCATGGTTCTGGTCGATGGGGCCGCGCTGCGTTCGTGTCTGATCACCATTGCTGAGGCTGAGGGCCGGTTTATTACCACGATCGAAGGGCTGTCGCGCGACCGCTCTCATCCTGTTCAGCAGGCGATGGTGGCCGAACAAGCGATCCAATGCGGCTATTGCACTCCGGGCATTGTCATTGCCGCAGCGGCGCTCATCCAGCGCAATCCCGCGCCGAGCAAGCAGGAAATCGAAGCGGCTATTCCCAATATCTGTCGCTGCGGTGTCTATCCACGCCTGATCCGCGCGGTTGAGCGCGCGGGGCGGGTCGTCCGCAGGCAAGAGAGCATTAGCGCAGCGCCTGCACCGGGCATTAGCTCTGCCGATGCGGCGGAGAATGTCCCGGCTTTGAGGGTCGGCAATGGCACCCCAGGTACGGCAGCGGCGCCGAGCTCAGAAGAAACCTCGCCGCCGGAGGAATAGAGCGGCCTACCGGGCCTGGCCGGCAAGACCGCTCGCGCTACTCCTAGAACCGACCGCTGATCGTGAAGCGCGCGTTTAGCGGCGCGCCCACGGTGATGTTGTCGGCGGTGTGTGAATTCGGGAAGTAATCAACGTCAAACAGGTTTTCGATATTCACCTGAATGCGCAGATTGTCGGAGACATCGTAAAACGCGGCCAAATCTACCCGTGCATAGTCAGGCAACGTGACGTTATTGCCGTTATCCGCGAAACTCTCATCCTGATAGGTTAGTCCCGCACCAATGCCCAAACGCTCGGTCGGTTGGAACAGGTTCCAGACGGAGAATTGGTTTTCAGGCAGTTCACGCGGACGCAATGTTTCATTGGCCTGTTCGCCATCAATATAGCTGTATCCGGCAGAGACAAACCACCACGGTGTGACCTGGCCCTGAATTTGTGCTTCAAAACCTTGGACCTGCGTGTCGATGATATCGAATGTGCCGGCGTCAAGGTCAGAGACGACGGGTGAGGATTGCTCGATTTCGAAGATCGCAGCGGTAAAGCTCAGATCATCAGCAAAATTCCACTTCAGACCAAGCTCGATATTCTCAAACGTGTTCGGGTCAAGGATGTTGTTGTTGCCATTGATATTGGCAAACTGGCCGCCCGAACGTGGCAGGAAGCTCTCCGAATAGCTGGCATAGATTGAGACGTTTTCTTGCGGCTTGATGATGATGCCACCGCGCGGGGAGAATTCTTCATCTTTACGCGTGCGGAAATCGCCATTGTCGAGGCGGAGGACTTCGATATCAAAGCTGTCGAAGCGGCCACCGATGACGACATTGAGCCAGTCTGTGACTTCGATCTCGTCTTGGATGTAAATCGAGAACACCCGCACATCGGCCTCTGTGTCATCGTTCAAGGCGGAAAATGCGAATGCTGTTGGGTCGCCGTCTGCGTTGGTGCCGACGAAGTTATTGATCGCCACCGGGCGGACTGCCAGGAAGCCCTCAACATCGTCATCAGACGTGTCGAACAAAGTGTTGAAACGGTCATTATTGTTCACCGTATCAATGTATTCTGCACCGAATAGTAGCGTGTGCGAAAGGCTTCCGGTCTCAAAATCACCGACCAAATTGCCGGAGAGAACGAAGTTTTCGCGCTGTGTGGTGTCGATATAACCGTCGAGGTCAACGACATTGGTGGTCTCATCAAAGCCCACCGGGAACAGGTTCGAATACACCTTGTCATAGTCGCCATAGGAAACGTTGAAGTTGCCTTTGAAATTCTCAGAGAAAGCGTGCTGGATCGTCCCGCGGAACACATGCGCTTCGAATTCGAGGAAGTTGTTTTCCGGGTCGGCGAAGGTGATGTCTTCCAACTGACGTGCCGGATTGCCTAGGCTGTCCGACGGGATGCCGCGATCGATAAAGCGGTCGTGATTGGCGTATTCGTAAGACAGATCTATGATCGTGTCCGGGCCAAGCTCCGCGCGGAAAGTCGGGTTGATGCCGATCCGCTCTCCGTCAAAGAAGTCGCGGTGATTGTTCAGATTTTCGTATGAGGCATTGATCCGCAAGGCGGAGCTTTCGCTGGTGGCGAAGTTCAGGTCCACTTGACCAGAGAATGCGCCAAATGTGTCGATAGAGCCCTGATAGCCGACAAATTGTTCGCCGATGACGCCTTTTTTGGTGACACGGTTGACGACACCGCCTGTGCCACCGCGTCCGAAGAGCAATGCATTGGGTCCGCGCAGGATTTCAACCTGTTCGACGTTGTAGAGCCCGCGATAATATTGCACGTCGTCGCGCACGCCATCGACATAGAAATCAGCCGTGGAGCGTACTCCGCGGAAAACCACTGCATCGCGGTGCCCTTCGCCTTGAGAGTTGGTGACGCCGGGGGTGTAAAGGATGATGTCGCCGATGCTGTCAAAGCCCTGCTGAGTGATCTGCTCAGAGGTCACGATGGACAGTGATTGCGGCACGTCGATGATTGGGGTCGGCGTTTTCACCGAATTGACTTCGTTTGATTGAAGCACCTGTCCCGTGACTACGATCCGAGCTCCGTCTGAGGAACCTGTTTCGCCTGCATCATCAGCCGTTTCGGCCATAGCCGGGACGGCAAAACATGCGCTGCTGAGCAGGAGAGTAGCGCGGGAGAGGCGAGTGTTCATAGGTGAGAATCTTTCCGTCCAAAGAGTGCTGGGCAGGCTGCTATTGCAAGCCGTTCTCATTTGCAAGTGAATTGAAAATGATTCGCAATACTATTTATTGCAAGTGTGGTTTTTGTGTGCGCAATCGGTTATCTGGCGCCTGAAACATCCATCCAAACACTAAGCGGAACGGCACCTATGAAAGCGACCATCTGGCACAATCCGAAATGCGGCACCTCGCGCAAAACCCTGGCAATCCTCGAAGAGCAAGACGGCATTGAGCTCAATGTGGTGCTGTATTTGAAAGACGCGCCGAGCCGCGAAAAGTTGGCTCAACTTTATAAAGACGCTGGAATTACCCCTCAGCAAGGACTGCGTCTGCGCGGCACCGATGCGGCGGAACGCGGACTGCCAGATGCCGAAGCAGATATTGTGCTCGATGCGATGGCGGCGGATTCGTCGTTGTTGGAGCGCCCGCTGGTCGAGACTGAAAAGGGCGTTCGGCTCTGCCGGCCGCAGGACGTGGTGCGCGAGATCCTCTAAGCTTCTTTACCAGTCAGCTGCGCGTCGGCCTGAAGGCCTCGCCAACCCAAGATCGCGACAATCAGGCATAGAACGATCACCAGGCCGAAACCCAGCCAATCATTGATGCCATACAGCCATACGCCAAGCGCAGGGGCGCAGATAAAGCTCGCGCCCGCAACGCTGGCGACAATGCCCGACGCTTGCCCTTGCTCGGCCCGCGTCACGGCTAAAGACGTGCCTGCTGTTGTTCCCGGCCGGAACAATCCAAAACCCAAAGAGGCAATGGCATAGCCAAGCGACAGGCCGAATAGCTCGTTGGTTGCCCCCAGGATCGCAGTTCCAAACGCCGCAACAATCACGCCCGATAATGTCGCAATGCGTGGTCCCATCTTAAAGCGCGGGATTAGCCCCCATTGTGCAAGCAAGGTCGCCACTGCGCCAAAGGCGAGCACCAGGCTGACATAGGTTGCGCCTTGTTCCGGATCAGCCCGCAGGTTCAGCCGATCGAGTACCAAGAACCCGGTAATACCCATAATCATGGCCTGTGCATGGCCGCCGATCAGCCCCGCCAAAACCCATGGACGGACCCGTGTATCTAGCCACTTCAGGCGATCAGGTGCGCTAGGCTGCCCGTCCGTTTCCTCATCGTCCGGATCAAGTTCGAGGCCTTCAGACCCTCCAGAATAGGAGGCGGCCTGTCCGCGTGCGGCAAATTGCGGTACGTCATTGGGCAGGTACAAGCGCAGCAGCACCAGCGCCGCGAGGCCAAGCAGCGCAAAGCCCAAGAATGGGCCAACCAACCCAATGCCCAGAAATGTCACCACCATCAGGGGAGCCAGCACCGGCCCAATCACTGTTCCAAGCCCAAAGCTGGAGGCAATGAGTGATAGCGCATTGGTCCGCTCCGCACGCGGCGTGCGTGATGCGACATAGGCCTGCACGGCTGGCGGTGCGGCGCTGCCAAATCCGCCAAACAGGCTGCGCGCCGCAGCAAAGGCGATCAAGGTCCAAAAGGCCGTCATAAAGCCTGCGAGACCCGCCCATAACGCGGCTCCGCACAGCACCATCGATACAACAAAGCCGGTAAGACCGAGCGCCATCATCGATTTGCGGCCGCGCTTGTCTGATCGGCGCGCCCATATCGGCGCGCACACCACCCACAACAGCGCAGACCAGCTGTAGGCTAGGCTGATCCAGACATCGTTGACCTCTAGGGCGGTGCCAATCGAGGGCATGACCGACTGCATCGCTGTATTGCCCGCCGCCGTTACCAGCATAACCGTGAACAGTAATGTCATGCGGCCGCGCGAAACCGAACTTTGCCTCGTGCCCTCGCTGGCGGTGTTCAGCGCATTGTCGGGCTGAGTTTCGAGATCGGGTTTTGCATCGGTCATAGGTCGCAGTTGCGCTAGGCCAGCGCGCCTTGGCTTGCAATTGGTTAGCGCCTCTGCAAGGCGGATCAGCGTTTCTTGTTTGCCCCCTTATCATAAGCGACGATAGGTCCAATCGATGCAATCTGAAGATTTGGCAATTGGCAGCCGCGGCGGCTGGCGCGCACGCTGGCAGCGTTACGGCGCGCAATGCGCGGTGTTTTTTCGCGGATTTGTGGAGCATCCCCGGATGGTCGGCTCGATTATCCCATCCTCGCGTTTTACCGTGCGAAAAATGCTGGAGCCGGTGGATTGGGGCAAATGCGAGGTGTTCGTGGAATACGGCCCGGGCATCGGCACCTTCTGCCGTCCCGTCCTCGATCGCCTGCGCGGGGACGGCGCGCTGGTCGTGATCGACACCAATCCGCTCTACATCGATTATCTGACCAAGACGATCCGCGATCCGCGCTTTCATGCGGTGCTTGGCTCAGCTGAGCATGTCGAGCAGCACTTGGCTCAGCTTGGCCTGTCTGATGCGGATTATGTGCTGTCAGGCCTGCCGTTCTCAACCTTGCCCGCAGGCGTTGCGACCAAGATTGCCGAGGCGACCTACAAAGTGATCAAGCCAGGCGGCGCATTCCTCGCCTATCAGTTCAGCTCGGCCGTTCGTGACGAGTCGGCGAAATTCTTTGAGCGCATTGATGCAGGTTTTGAATGGCTCAACATTCTGCCGTGCAAGCTCTATTGGGCCTGGAAAGAGCCTAAGGACTAACCGCCAAAACCCGCGACTGCGTAAGGCGCTGCTCAGCCCTCACTCAAAAACATCCTGCACATTGCGGCCAGCTTGATCGCCAGACAATTGCGCATGGACCGCTGCGAATACGGCCAGAAAAACTGCGCCCAATACGGCGCTGACCAAGGCAGCAATAAATCCGTTGCCAATCTGCTCGATTGTTCCGCCCAGTGCGGCGAAGATCGTACCCGTGACCAAAGTCAGGACGAGCGACACGACTCCAAAAGCGAGGAAAAGCAGGAACAAAAACAACAACAAGCGAAAGCTGTTGCCCTTGGTCAATTGCCACGATCGCTTCAGCGCGTTGATGGGATTGTACTCACGTTCAATCGCGATCACGGCGGTGTAGAGCGAGAACTTGATCGCGACATAGATGACCAATGGAATTGCGATCAGAACAGCGAGAGCAACCGCCGGGCCGCCGAGCGCGCTTAGCAAGCCCACCGGAACGCCAATCACAATAGCTGCGCCAAGCGCCATGATAATTGCCGCACCAATATAAGGCAGCAGCCCGCGTGCACCAAGTTTGATTGCCTCGCCCACGGTTGGTCTGGATGTGTCCGTTAGTAACGTCAGCAATGCCAGGGTTCCGAGTGTTTGAAATAGAGTGATGCCGATGAACAACCAGCCGTACTTGCTGTACTGCTCGGTCATCGCGCTCATCGATGCATCCATGATCGCTTGGAAGTCAGAAGGATCGCCAGCCGGTGGCGGCGGGTTCACCGCTTCTGGAAGAAACACGGCCAATGCGAATTGCGGTAGGAATAGAAACAGGCCCGCGATGATAATCACCAGCTCGCGATTGGCTCCGAGCATCGCGGTTGCGTGCGTCCAGGCTTGGCCCATATCCAGCTTCACGTGTACTTCCCCTAGATAATTTCGCTCTTGATAAGCGCACTCGATGCCCCCAAGCAATCATCATATGACCGCCGCCCCCAAGACATCACCAGATACCTTGCCCGCATCATCGATCACCGCGATCGATTGGCGGCGTGAGGAGCGGCAGGTGCCCTATACTCAGGCCTTGGCAGATATGGAGGCGCGCAACCAGGCGATTGCCGGGGGAAGCGCGCGTGAGCAGGTTTGGCTGCTGGAACATCCTCCGGTCTACACCGCAGGTACCAGCGCCGCTGAGGACGAGCTGCTCGATCCGCGATTTGAGGTGGTGAAGGCCGGGCGCGGCGGGCGCTACACTTACCACGGGCCGGGTCAGCGGGTTGGTTATGTTATGCTCGATCTGAATAGGCGCGGCAAAGATGTACGCTGCTTTGTTCATGCGCTGGAGGGCTGGGTGATTGCCGCTTTGCGCGAATTCGGGGTGGAAAGTTGGGCAGTCGATGGCCGGGTGGGCATCTGGACACGGGATGTCGACGGGCGCGAGGCAAAGATCGGAGCGATCGGCGTGCGCGTGCGCCGCTGGGTCACGATGCATGGCTTCTCGGTCAATCTTGATCCGGATCTCACCCATTTTACCGGGATTGTCCCGTGCGGGATCGAAGAATACGGGGTCACCAGCCTATCGCGCTTGGGCCTCGACATTTCGCCTGTCAAATGGGACGAGGCGCTGATCGCCCATGCTGGTGAGTTTTTGGAAACACTCGATAAGGCCGAGGCACGACGATGCGCATCACAATAACTCAAGCCCACCCGCTTATGCTTGCGCCGTTGGCCGTGGCACTGGCGGCGTGCGGTGATGATCCTGCGCCAGAGGCGAGCAGCAGCGGCGAGGTGGCAGAAGCGACAGGCGAAGTGCTGGGCGGATCGATTAGCGACGACATGCTCCCCCTTGAGGAGGTGCGCTCGCAATCGCCATTGGCCCCGCGTGCAAGCGGTGCGCCAAGCTCCTCGGGCGGTGATAGCGATGCGAGTGATGCTGGCGATGCCAGTGAAGATGAGGCTGAAACGGCAGAGGTCGAAACATCCGCAGATGCTCCGGCCCCAGAAACGCCTTCTGAACCTGCCCCTGAAGAGGACGCAGGCGAGTAATTAGGCCGCGTTTTCCGTGCCTGCCTGCTCTTCTAACAAAGTTGGATAGTCGATGTAGCCTTCCGCAATTGGGAAGTACCAGCTCTTCGGTACATTCGTGTTCGGGTTGAAATGCGCGCCTTTGGCGATCCGCACGTCAAGATCCGGGTTGGAGATGTAGGGGCGCCCAAAGCTGACGGCGTCGCAGCGACCGCTGGCCACATCGGCATCCGCTTCCTCGGCGCTGTAGTCAGAATTGAGGATTAGCGGGCCTTTGTAGTGCTCGCGGAAAAGCGGATCCTGTTGCGGAACGTCCGTTTGGCCAAAGGTGCCATCCGGCCCTGGCTGGCGCAGCTCAACAAAGGCGAGGTTCAGATCATTGCAGACCTTGGCCGCAGCGCCAAAGGTTGCTTCTGGATTGCTGTCGTCCGTGCCTTGCGAATCGCCATTGGGCGACAGGCGAATGCCAACGCGGTCCGCGCCCCACACATCGATCAGTGCCTCGAGCACTTCGCGCATCAAGCGCGTGCGGTTTTCCGGCGAACCGCCATATTCGTCGGTACGCAGGTTCGTCTTGTCGCGCAGGAATTGGTCGATGAGATAACCATTGGCACCGTGCAATTGCACGCCGTCAAATCCGACCAACTTGGCCAGCTTCGCAGCATTGCGATAATCCGCCACGGTTCGTGCGATATCCTCTTTGGTGGCTTCGCGTGCCGACTCGTAAGGCTTCTTACCCGTTGGCGTGTAAGCGTGGTCTGGAGCAGTCGTGACGCTGGCAGAAAGCGGCGCATTGCCATCTAGAAAATCAGGATGCACCAACCGGCCCATGTGCCACAGCTGGCAGACGATCAGACCGCCCTCGTCGTGCACGCCTTTGACAATTGGTTTCCAGGCTTCTGCTTGTTCCTCGCTCCAGATGCCGGGCGCTGATGGCCAACCGAGGCCTTCACGGCTGATGCCGGTTGCCTCGGTCAGGATCATGCCGGCGCCCGCGCGCTGACGATAATATGTGCCCATCAAGGCGTTCGGCACAAACATGGGTTCGGCCGCGCGCCCGCGTGTGAGCGGCGCCATAAAAATACGGTTTTTGGCCTCAAGCGCGCCCATTTTCAGCGGCTGGAAGAGAGCATCGTGCATAGGATTGGTCCTCTTTTGCAATCTTTTGTGTTTGAGCACTTGGGGAATTGCGGGCTAGGGCGCAAGCATGGAAAACGCTGGGACGTCCCAAAAAAAGCTGTTCGATGCGAAAGCGGTGATGTTGCTCGCGGCTTTGCTGGGCGGAAACATCGCACTCGCGACCGGGCCGTGGCTTGTGCGTCTGGCGGACACTGGCCCGGTCAGCGCCGGGTTCTGGCGCCTGTTTCTGGCATTGCCATTTTTGATCCTGTTCGCGCGGATGAGCGGCCAGCGGCTGGGCGGGATGCCGCGCAAGACTTTGGTGTTGGTGGCTTTGGGCGCGACCGCCTTCGCGCTGGATCTGGCGAGCTGGCATATCGGGATTGGGCTAACCCGGCTGGGCAATGCGACCCTGTTTGGCAATGCCGGGTCGATCATCCTGCTGTTTTCGGGCTTCATCATGGCGCGCATGTTGCCGCGCGGGTTTGAATGGCTCGCGATTATCTGTGCCCTTGCCGGTGCGGCGATCCTAATGGGACGCAGCCTGGAGATTTCGACCTCGACCTTTGTCGGTGATCTGTTCTGCCTCGCCGCCGGGTTGCTCTATGCGATTTACCTGATCACTTTACAGGGCGCTCGCACGCAGTTTGGATCGTGGAGCCTGCTGGTGTGGGTGAGTGTGTTTGCGTGTCCGGTGTTGCTTGTGCTGGCACTGGCGCTGGGCGAGCCAGTTTGGCCCACCGATTGGACACCGATCCTGATCCTGTTTGTGAGCAGCCAGCTGATCGGGCAGGGGCTGCTCGTCTATTCGCTAGGTCATTTCCCGCCGCTGATCATTGGATTGGCGCTGCTGACCCAGCCCGCGGTCGCGGCGTTGATCGGATACAGCGTATTCGGCGAGGTGCTGACGCCGCTCGATCTGCTTGGGATGGTGCTGGTGGGGAGCGCTTTGGTGATTGCTCGTATGAAGCGAGGTTAGGTTTAGAGTGGACGTATTTCGCTAAAGTGCTCATGAAGCTTCCCAAACTCATCCACGAGCCATTTTAGGTCACTTGCTGCCAGATGGACGTTCTCTATGCGCTTTTCTTCATCAGCTGTATTATTTCTTTTGGATAATGTCTGATGGAGTCCCAAATCGCAGTGTTTACTCCAGATCTCTTTGAGAAAGATATTCAACTCGTCTGAAAACAAGAATCTAGCTTTCACCATTGCTAGTCGGAAATCACGCTCAAAGTTGCCATCAGCTGGTCTGCCTCGGGTTAGTGTGTAGCTTAGGAAGTTATGGACCGCATCGTAAACGCCTAAGCGTTCTTCGAGTAGGCTCACCTTTAATTCTTGCTCTTGCAGCGCTACTTGCCGATCTTGGATTTGAGACTGTCGGAATCCAATTATTCCAGCCGCCAGAACAGCTGCAAGACCGGTGGCTAAAGTGGCAAATGCTTCCCAACTAAGAGCAGCCCACTCAATCCCCACTAAACGCGACCTTGCCCAGATCGCCCAAACCAACGGTGCCGCCGGCCATGCCGAGCATCCGGTCGAGGCTCTCCTTGGCCTTCAGGCGCAGGTCTTCCTCAATCACGATTTGCGGCTCCAAATCGCGCAGTGCGACATAGAGCTTCTCCATCGTGTTGAGCGCCATATAGGGGCAGATATTGCACGAGCAGTTTCCGTCCGCGCCCGGCGCGCCGATAAAGTTCTTTTCCGGCAGGGCCTTTTCCATCTGGTGGATGATGTGCGGCTCCGTGGCGACGATCAGCGTGTCGCCAGAGAATTCCTTGGCAAACTTCAGAATGCCGCTGGTTGAGCCGACATAATCCGCATGATCGACAATCGTCGGCGGGCATTCCGGGTGCGCGGCGATTGGCGCATCGGGGTGCTGTTCTTTAAGCTTGAGCAGCTCTGTCTCGCTGAATGCCTCGTGCACGATGCACACGCCCGGCCACAGCAGCATTTCGCGGTTGAACTTGCGCGCCAGATAGCCGCCAAGGTGGCGGTCCGGGCCAAAGATGATCTTCTGCTCTTCCGGGATCTGCTGCAGGATCGTCTCCGCGCTGGAGCTGGTGACGATGATATCCGAGAGCGCTTTCACCTCGGTTGAGCAATTGATGTAGGTCAGTGCGATGTGATCGGGATGCGCCTCGCGGAACGCCTTGAACTTCTCTGGCGGACAGCTGTCTTCCAGGCTGCACCCGGCATCCATATCGGGCAGCACGACGATCTTCTCTGGCGAGAGGATTTTCGCGGTGTCGGCCATAAACTTCACGCCGCAAAAGGCGATGACATCCGCATCCGTGTCCGCCGCCATCTGGCTGAGCTGGAGCGAGTCCCCGACATAGTCGGCGATGTCCTGAATATCGGGCGTCTGATAATAATGCGCCAGGATCACAGCATTGCGTTCTTTACGCAGGCGATCAATCTCAGCCAGCAAGTCTTTGCCAGAGGGCACTTTGGTTGGGGCGGTCATAATATCAGATCCCGTGAAAATCAGTTGCTGGGGTCATATAGGTAGGAAATGCGGCGAAATCGAGCAGAATTGGTGGCTTAGGCCCAGCTCAGATCGTGCGCCAAACGCCCGCGTCATGGGCCGCCAGCCCGCGTTTTTCCAGATCGATCAGATGCGCCTCGACACTCATTTCTGCTGCTGGGATCAGCCGCTCATCCAGACCTTTGTACATCGCCGGAATGAATTCCGGGATTGGCCGGGCGGCCTCACCCATCAGGCGCAAGATCTGGTTTTCGCGCTGGCGGCGGTGGCCGATCATCCCGCGGACCAGCTGCTGAGGCTTGGTAATCGCGGCGCCATGGGCCGCGTGATAGACTGTGTCATCGCGCGCCATTAGCCGCTCCAGGCTTTTCATATATTCACCCATGTCACCATCGGGCGGGATGACGACGCTGGTTGACCATCCCATCACATGGTCGCCGGTGAACAGCGCTTTGCTCTCTTCCAGCGCAAAGCACAGATGGTTGGAGGTGTGGCCCGGCGTGTGCACGGCGGTGAGCGTCCAGCCCGTGCCGGTCATTTGCTCGCCGTCTTCCAAAACGCGGTCAGGCGCATAGGTGGTGTCAAAAGATTCGTCGGCGCGCGGACGATCCGATTTCAGCACCAGCGGCGCACAGCCAACAATCGGCGCATCAGTGCGCTGCGCCAATGGCGCGGCAGCGGGCGAGTGATCGCGGTGCGTATGGGTGCACATGATCGCGGTAATTTTCGCCTCACCCACTGTGGCCAGAATGGCGTCGATATGCGCAGGCTCATTGGGGCCGGGATCGATCACCGCAACATCGTCGCCTGCGCCCACAACATAACTCTGCGTGCCAGTGTAGGTGTAAAGCGATGGATTGGGCGCAAGCACCCGGCGGATCAACGGGTCGAGCTGTTCAGCGGTGCCCGTCGGCCAGGGTTTTTCAGGGAGTCCGGTCATGCACTTGCGTATGAAGGCGTTTGAGTTCTCTGTCGAGAATTGCCTAGCCAGCCCACACCCTCCACCCTTCCACTCGGATCGTATCCGAAACTATTCCGGGCGGAAGGGTGGAGGGTGTGGGCGGCTCCGGTACTCAGAAAAACACAACGAAGTTCTGTCGGCCTTGCGGTCGCTGCGTGACCGATTAGGAAAGGTAAAAAATAGAGGGAATCCCATGTCCGATTACATTCTTGTCCTAGATGAAGGCACGACATCGACCCGCGCGATTCTGTTCGATGCGGCGGGTGCATTTCATGGCAGCGCTCAGGAAGAACTGACTCAGCATTACCCTGAGGCAGGCTGGGTTGAGCATGATGCGGCCGAGATTTGGGACAAAACCTTGGCCTGCGCGCGCGCTGTGATCGAGAAAGCGGGCGGGGCAGAGCGCATCGCCTGTATCGGCATCACCAATCAGCGCGAGACCGTGGTTGCTTGGGATAAAAACACTGGAGAGCCGCTGGCCCGCGCGATTGTGTGGCAGGACCGGCGGACGGAGCCATTTTGCGTCGGTCTACGCGCGGAAGGGCATGAGGCGGATGTGCAAAAGCGCACCGGATTGCTGCTCGACCCTTATTTCTCCGGCACGAAAATGCGCTGGCTGATGGACAATTCGCCCGAGGTGCGCGGTGCAGCGGATAGAGGCACCTTGGCCTTTGGCACGATTGAGAGCTGGCTGACATTCAAGCTGACAGCGGGACGCCATATCTCTGATGCCAGCAATGCGAGCCGCACGCTGCTGCTCGAGCTGGATGGTGCGCAATTTGATGTGGGGCTGTGCGAATTGCTGGGCGTGCCGCAATCCGCTTTGCCAGAGGTAGTCGATATGTCTGGCGCCTTGGCTGAGACGGCACCTGACATCTTTGGCCGGGCAATCCCGATCACCGGCATGGTCGGCGATCAGCAAGCGGCGACGATTGGTCAGGCCTGCCTCTCACCGGGCGAAACCAAGGCGACCTACGGGACCGGCGCGTTTGTGCTGACCAATCAAGGCGCGCAGATCCCGCGCTCGCAAAACCGCCTGCTTGGGACTGTGCTCACACAGATTGGCGGGCAGCGGACCTATGCGATTGAAGGCTCGGTCTTCGTGGCTGGCTCGCTGGTCCAATGGTTGAGAGATTCGCTCGGCATTGTGGACGTTGCTAGTCAGACAGAGGAACTGGCGCGCAGTATCTCTGACACGGGCGGGGTCACGATTGTCCCGGCGCTTGCCGGATTAGGCGCGCCGCATTGGCGGGCGGAGGCGCGCGGCCTTATTTCTGGACTGAGCTTTGCGAGTGGTAAGGCGGAATTGGCCAGGGCAGCTTTGGAGGCGATGGCGCATCAAACGCATGACCTTGCATCGGCCTTTGCCAAGGATGGCACCGGCTGGGGCACCTTGCGGATCGATGGCGGGATGAGCGCCAATGACTGGATGGCACAGGATTTGGCCAACGTGCTGAACATCACCGTCGAGCGGCCTGAATTCGTCGAGACGACCGCGCTTGGCGCAGCGATGCTAGCGGCGGCTGGGGCGGGGATGCACAGCGATCTCTCAACGGCAGCGCAGGCGATGCGCGGCACTCTCAACAGTTTTACGCCGGCAATGTCCGATGATGTGCGTGAAGACCGCTTGGCCCGTTGGAAGAAGGCGCTGGCGGCGGCTTAGTCTTAGGATGCCATAGCCACCCGCGCAGAGAAATCCTTAGCCGAAACGCCCCAAGGCGCGGCCGATCTTGTCCTGAAACGCGCGCGCTGGTGAGGCCACTTCAAAGCCCTTGCGCCATGCCTCGTCAAGCCGGGCAATCCGGTGATGAAGCTTCACGGTCTCTTCGATCAGTTCGCGGGTTTCCGGCTCTAGCTTAGCCAATTGCGCTGCATCGCTGTCGCGGTCACCGGGCAATTCGCCATGGCGGCGAACCTGATTCTCTGTCAGTTCGCCAGAGAAATATGCGCGCTGATTCAACAGCCAGGCCAGCACATGCATCATGCGCGTTGTGGTCTTCAGCCCTTCAATTGAGAGGGCAAGGCGCACTTCGTCATTCTCGCCCATGCCGGGCTCTTTGGCGCCCAGTGCAAACACTGCGCGGACATCATCCGCCAGCACCAGAGCTTCGGAATAGAGTGCCTCAATGATCGGGCGAGAGAGATTGGTTGTGCGGGTCATATGTGGCCCAGATTGCTAGGCTCGATGCGAAAGTGTCGCCAGCTTGGTAACCAGAATATCTGAGCGAAATTATAAACCGTCCCGTGCTGACACAAAAACGGCTAGCTTTTCTCGCCTTTTGCGCAGCGGTCTAGGCGATGATATCCGGCAGCAGGCGGTCCTCAATCAGTGCGATCTGATCCTTCAGCCGCAATTTGCGTTTCTTCAACCGCGCGATTTGCAGTTGATCGATCGAGCCGCTCTTCTGCCCCGCCTCTGTCAGCGCATCAATCGCGACGTCCAGATCGCGGTGCTCCGACACCAATAAGGTCAGCCGCTTTTCAAGTTCAGCCTGATTCATGCGGGTGCATCACTCTTCTTATGGGTTCTTATGCATTGCTCTTTGTGCGCATTATGCCGATCCGCGCAAAGATACCAATAAGCCTATCAAATAAACTTCTGCCCGAAGCGTTCCGGCCAACTATGATTGCGAATTCGCAGAAGCAGGCCTTTGCCGAGGGCGCCTGCCTGATACCAGCCACGTGCCACGCAATGGCCTTAATGTACCGCTTTGCAAGCAGGCGATCTTATGGTTCTATGTCCCTCGGCGGTTCGTCCGCACGCAGGCGAGTCGCTCCAACAGGGGTTTGTTTAACCTCATCATGATGGAGATCATTTATGGCATCGTTTGCAGGATTATCCCACGTCAATGCGCTTGAAACAAAGCACGCGGGGCTAGAGGCCCAATTGCGCGACGAGATGAACCGGCCCGTGCCTGATGCTGCCACTATTCAAGCGCTAAAAAAGCGCAAATTGCGTTTGAAGGAAGAGATTCAGCGCATCTAACTTCGATCTGGTCGCACAGCACGTAAATCCGCGCCCGCATCCAAAGCCACCATTACGAACGCAATTTCACTTGGTGGCGGCTTTGCTTTTGCAGGCGCCATTGCCTAGTTAGGAGCGGTGATGTCCGCCGCCGCCTCTGCTCGTCAAATTCTCACCCGCCTGCATGAGGTGATGGCCTCGCGTATGCACGCGCAAGGCAAGCTCGATTCTGTCGTCGATATCATTGGCGATACTCTCAGCAGCGAGGTGTGCTCAATCTATTTGCTGCGCGAAAGCATGCTGGAATTGTTCGCGACCAAGGGTCTGAACAAAGAAGCGGTGCACGTGACGCGCATGGCCATTGGTGAGGGGCTGACCGGAACGATCGCTGACAAGGTTGAGACGCTCAACCTTGCTGAGGCGAAGGCGCATCCTGACTTTCTCTACCGCCCAGAAACGGGCGAAGAGAAATTCCACTCCTTTGCCGGCGTGCCAATTGTTTACCGGGAACGAGCCGTGGGCGTGCTTTGCGTCCAGCATGTTGAGCCGCGCCGATACGAAGATATCGAGATCGAGGCTCTGCAGACCACGGCAATGGTGCTGTCTGAACTGATCGCCAATGCCGAATTGGTTGATGAGGAGGAAGCACGCGGCCTCGCCGAGGGTTTGACCGGCACCCAGACTTTGAATGGACTGGCTTTGGTGAAGGGGTTGGCCTCCGGGCTGGCGGTCTACCACCAGCCGCGGGTGCAGATCGAACAGGTTATGGCCGATGATATTGAGGCCGAACGGGCGCGGGTCTACCGCGCGTTCGACAAGATGCGCGAGCAGATTGATCACCTCTCCAGCCAGGCGGAATTCGGGGTCGGCGGAGAGCACGAGGAAGTGCTCGAGACCTACAAAATGTTTGCCTATGATGAGGGGTGGTCGCGCCGCATCAACGAGGCGATTGACAGCGGGTTGACGGCTGAGGCCGCGATTGAGCGGGTCCAGCAGCGCACCCGGATGCGCATGCGCGAGATTGATGACGCCCTGTTGGCGGATCGCATGCATGATCTGGAGGACCTATCCAACCGGCTGCTGCGGATTGTCTCTGGCCAGCTTGGTACGGCAGCCAGCCAGGGGCTGCGCCGGGATACTATCCTGATTGCGCGCAATCTGGGCCCGGCGGAATTGCTCGAATATGATCGCCGCCGCTTAAAAGGCGTGATCCTAGAGGAGGGCTCGCTCACCGCGCATGTCGTGATTGTTGCGCGGGCCATGGGCGTGCCAGTGCTCGGCCGTGCGACTGGCCTGCGCGGAGTTATACGCGAAGGCGATGAGATATTGCTCGACGCGGACAAGGCGAACGCGACGGTGAGGCCCAGTGCACAAATGGCCGAGGCATTTGACGCGCGCTTTTCCAAATCCCGTGAGAAGCAGGCCGCCTATGCGGAATTGCGCGATGTGGAGCCCTTCACGCGCTGCGGAACCCGTATCGAAGTGATGATGAATGCGGGGCTTCGCGATGACATGAGCTCGCTGGCCATGACAGGCGCGGACGGTGTGGGCCTGTTCCGTACGGAGTTTCAATTTCTCGTCTCCGCCACTTTGCCGCAGCGAGAGCGGCAGACGAAGCTTTACCGCGATGTGCTGGAGGCGGCTGGCGACAAACCGGTGATTTTCCGCACAGTTGATATCGGCGGCGATAAGGCGGTGCCCTATCTGGCCTCGAACCAGGCAAATGATGACGAGAACCCGGCGATGGGTTGGCGCGCCTTGCGCCTGGCGCTGGAGCGTGAGGGCCTGCTGAAGGTCCAAGCGCGCTCTTTGCTCGAGGCCTCTGCGGGTCGTCCACTATACGTTATGTTCCCAATGGTCTCAGAGCCGTGGGAGTTTGATGCGGCCAAGAGTGTGTTTGAAGAACAGCTCGCGTTTATGCGGTCCAAGAAGAAGCTGATCCCGGATGCGATTTATTATGGTGCCATGCTGGAGGTGCCGGCGCTTGCCGAAGTGCTCGATATTCTCTGCCCGAAGCTGAGTTTTCTCTCAGTCGGCACAAATGACCTCACGCAATTCCTGTTTGCTGCGGATCGCGCGAACCCCTTGCTCGCCGAACGCTATGACTGGCTCAGCCCCTCGATCATGCGGTTCCTGCGGCGGGTCACCCAATCGACCGAGGGTATGGATGTGGCGCTCGGCGTATGCGGCGAGATGGGCGGTCGCCGGTTAGAGGCTTTGGCACTGCTGGGTATCGGTTTTCGGCGACTTTCAATTACGCCTGCCGCGGTTGGTCCGATCAAGGAATTGGTCCGCAAGGTCGATCTTAAAGACATAACTCTGAGCATGAATGACTGGCTGGCGGACCCCAACGTCAATTTACGCGATGAGTTGAGCCGCTGGGCGGCTGATCGCGATATTGAAACCGATTGACGTATTCGTGCGTTAACTGAGCGTGCGTCAGCGCCGTTCTGTCGGAATGATGCTGCGGCGAACTGCAAGAATGCTTGACAGCGCAGGCTGCAAACGATTGTCTGCTGTTTAGCACCTTCGGGGAAAAATAAGGGTCTGTTCAAAGGCCCGCAAACAAAAGGTCGTATGGTTCGGGTCATGGACAACGAACAAGAAACAGCGGTTGATGAACTGCCTCTTGAGGGCGTGGGCACACAATTGCGCCGTGCGCGCAAGGAGCGCGGTCTCTCGCTCACGCAGGTAACAGCCGAAACACGCATTCCAGAGCGCCATCTGGAAGTGATTGAAACGGGCGACTTTTCTGCCTTGCCAGCGCGCACTTATGCGATTGGCTTTTCGCGCACCTATGCGCGGATGATGGGGTTGGACGAGGCGCAGATCGCGGATCAGGTTCGGGCGGAACTCAGTACGGCAGAGGCCGGGCGCGAATTGGTCCCGCTGGGTATGGAGCCGGGTGATGCGGCGAAACTGCCGTCTTCTGGCCTTGCATGGGCAGGAGCCTTCGCGGCGGTCCTGTTGATTGCCGGAATGGCGACGTTCTATTCATCCTACTACGGTTCTAGTGCTGGCCCCGCGCCGCTGGTGGGGGATGAGCCCGTCTTGGCCGATGGTGGCGAAAACGCCGGGGACGGAGCTGATGGCGCTAACGCGTCGGGCGCGGCGAGCGGCGACGGGCAGGTTGTCTTTACGGCATTGGAAGAGGGCGTCTGGGTTAAGTTCTACGACGCTAACGATAACCAATTGCTGCAAAAACAAATGGCCAGCGGCGAACGGTTTGAAATCCCATCCGATGCCCAGGGCCCCCAAATATGGACCGGGCGACCTGATGCCTTTGCCATCACCATCGATGGCAAGTCTGTGCCCAAATTGGCAGAGGATGATTTTATCATGCGCGATGTTGCGATCTCTGCCGATGCTTTGCTTGCCCGCGCGCAGCAGGCTGGCGAAGACGTGACCCCAGACACGTAGGGCGAATTTGGCCATCCTGGACTAAAATTATGCCGGTATGCGGCGGGAAATGTGTTGCGCATGCTGCAATTTGGCGTGTTGGAGCATCTTACCCACGGATTTTAGCCCCTATGACCCTCGACTTGACGTCATGACCTCGGCACAGATTCGGACTATATTCATGCGCTTTGCGTCAAATCACGCATGCGCCTTGCCGTAAGAGCCTCAGGATCGGAGGCTTTTGGCCATGGCGGGGGGTCTTAATCGCTTGGTAAAGCGCCGCAATTGCAAAGAGGGAGCCAGATCAAAGATGCGCGCACTCATTTCAAACCGTGTTCTTTTCACCAAGGCCGGAGGGCGACTGCTCGCCGCTGGTTTGGCCGCGGCGGTCGTCGCAACCACGCCTGTACCAGCTATGGCACAGGACAATTCTGAGGCGCGCCTGCGCAAGATTGAGGCGGAAATTCGCGCGCTCCAGCGCAATGTCTTCCCTGGCGGCGATGGCCGCTTTTTTGAGCCGCAAATTGCGCCCGGTGAAACCACAGCTCGCCCGGCAAATAGCAATTCGACCACGGCGGTGACTGATATTCTCGCTCGGCTGGATGCGATGGAGCAGCAATTGCAGCAACTGACCGCCCTTGCAGAGCAGAATGGCAATTCGATCAGTCAAGTCGAAGCCCGCGTGACCGCGCTTGAATCGAGCAGCATGCCTGTGCCGAGCATCGACACGGGACCCGACGTTGGCGCTTCGGATAGCAATCTTAGCGCGATGAGCGATGGTGCATCCGATACGGGCAGCCAGTCTGCCGGTGATGGCACCTCCAATGCCGCCAGCGGACCAAGCGCTGAGCGCCTCGCCGCGGTTCAGGCGATCACAAAGCCGATCACTGAAGACCCAGCGGATGATGAATATTCCTATGGCTTTCGCTTGTGGAACGCTGGATACTTCCCTGAAGCTCGCCAGCAGCTCAACAGTTTTGTAGAGCAATATGGCTCGCATTGGCGCGTAACCTATGGCCGAAATTTGCTAGGCCGGGCCTATCTCGACGACAATATGCCGGAAGAGGCGGCCAAGTGGTTCCTACGCAATTATCAGGCTGACCGTCAGGCCCCGCGTGCTGCCGACAGCCTGCTCTATCTCTCAGAGGCGATGATCGCACTCAATGATACAAACCGGGCCTGCATCGCATTGGCGGAGTTTGGCGAGACCTATCCAGCGCTAGCCAGCGGACGCCTGTCCAACCAATATGAGCGCAATCGCCAGCGAGTGACCTGCAATTGATAGGGCGGTCTCATCTGACCTGACCAGGCGATGGCGGGAGGATTTGCTCTCGCTGTGGCCGCTGGATGAACGCCAAGGTCCGCTTGGTTTGGCGGTTTCAGGTGGAGCAGACAGTCTTGCGATGCTGCTGCTTGCTCACGCGTGCGCAGCCGAGAATGACGGCGAAATCGCGGTCGCCAGCGTCAATCACGGACTTCGGGCTGAAGCCGCCAGCGAGGTGGCATTGGTGGAGCGCATTTGCGCAGAACTCAGCGTGCCTTTCACCGCGCTGAGTGTCCAGCTTGCCAGTGGCAATGTGCAGGCTAAAGCGCGCGATGCGCGTTACGCCGCGCTTTCCGAGTGGGCCGCAGAATATCAACTTGGAGCGGTTGCAACTGCCCATCATGCCGATGATCAGGCGGAAACGCTGCTGATGCGCCTTGGCAGAGGCAGCGGTCTGTCCGGTCTTGCCGGGGTGCGCGCCGCGACAAAGTTACCCGAAACTGAGATCCCGTTGCTGCGCCCGCTGTTAAGCTGGCGCAAGGCCGAGCTGGAGCAGATTGTTGCGGATGCCGGTATCATCGCCGCTGATGACCCATCCAACCGCGATGATCGCTTTGACCGGGCGCGGATGCGCGCACGTATCGCAGAGGCTGATTGGCTCGATGCCAGCGCGCTTGCAAACAGTGCGCAGCACCTAAGTGAGGCCTGGCGCGCGATCGAATGGTACGCAGATGAGGATTGGGAAACTCAGGTTTACCGAGAAGAGGGCAGCGGCGGCGCACCCGAATACAAATATTACGCCAATGTCCCACGCGCGATTTCGATTGAGACGATCATTCGTATCATCGCCGCGCTGGGCGGAAATGCGAGCCGCAGCGAAGCGGGCCGCGCGTTCAACCGCCTGTGGGAGGGCGAAAATGCCTCACTATCCGGCGTGCTGATTACGCCAGGAACGGAAAAAATCGAGAACTTAGGAATCATGATGCGGGTGTGGCGGTTCGCCCCCGAACCGCCCAGAGCGATGCATTAAGCAGCACTCGGCGCGATTGCGCACACCGCATCAGCGGATCAGATGATTGCGTCCCCCACGCCGATCATCTGGCCGCGTGTGATCACAACCTTGTCGCCGCGCTTCGCGATGGCGAACAGTTTGGCTGCGAATTCTTCTGGCACACCCACACAGCCGTGGCTGGCATAGCCATTGAGCACTGGTGAGCCATGAATGGCTATTCCATCCCAGGTCAGGCGCAGCGTGTAAGGCATCGGCGCATTGTTATACTTCTCAGACACATTGTCCTTTTCCTTCGTCAGGATTGGGAACGTGCCGAGCGGGGTCGGATGAGATTTCGTACCGAGTAGAGCGACAGCGGTGCCGATTTCGTGGCCATCGCGAAATGCGCTGATCACGCGGGCATCGAGATCAACTGTGATTACCAGCTTTCCCGTCTTGGGTGCATTGCTTTCGTCCCAGAACCACTCGCCATACCTAATCGTGCCTTCGATCGGCAGGATCGAGTTGACGACGAATGGATCGTCTGGCTCTGGCGGCGGTGGAGGTACGTCTTGGATCACCTCGCGTGAGATCGTTCGGGCAGCTGTCACACCGGCTTCTCGGCCAGCAGCGCGGGGCGTGAGCACCGGCAGTTCAGGTGCCACCTCGTCAATCGGGGGCAGGCCAGCGGCAATCGCAGCGGCCTCTGCATCATATGGAGTCGGCAGGCTTGGATCGACCACCAGGGTTTCGCCGCCGGTCGTTGGGTCGATTGGACGGATTGCCTCTTGAGCAGCAGCATCGGCAACTTGCTCTGCAGCCTCCGCCGCGTCAGCGGCAGCGATCTGATCATCGGCTAGGCTTGATGTACCAGCCAGGGAGACGAGGGTGACCGCGGCAGCAATGCGGGCAGATTTGATGATTTTCAACATATCGCGCTTTATGCCGTAAAATCTCGTGAGTCGCTAGTGGCTAACGCTTGTGCGTCCCTTCGCGAGACGATCTCCATGTGAAAATGTTAACATAAGGCCGTTCGTTAGCTGATTTTTGCTTCTACTCGTCCCGCTCTAACGGCTCACCCATGAGCGCCAAATTCGTTGGCAATGGCCGTCGTCAACCTCAGCATCAGATCGTAAGCTCGCTCGATTGGATCGATGTAATCACGGCCAATCTGCGCGTAACCTTCATTGTCCCCGTCGGGATAATCGCTCGCTGCATCAACGGCGAAATCCTCTGGCTGAGGGAATGAGGTTGGGAAAGCACGGCGGAGCTGCGCCAGTGCGTCTTCAATCCTGAGGCTGAACACCATCTCCAGCACATCGTCGCGGCTTATATCGTTCGCGCGGCTAAAGGCCGGGATTGAAACGGCGCGTAGGAAAATATGCTGCATTAGCGCGAGGCGCAGCGCTTGAGCAGCGCCAATGGTGCGGCGGGTGTTCTCGCGGTCTTCCAGCGGCGCTTCGTCTGGGATCAGATCGAGCAAGCGATGGAATTTGAGCGCGTCGACGCGCAGGCGCGAGGCGAGCCGGCGGAACACACCGGTGCGGTCATCTTTGGTGAGATATTCGGCCAAGGTCTCGCACGCGGCGGACAGATGGCTTTCCGTGCCGCGATAGGGTCGGCTTGCCCAATAGGCGGAATTGAACAATTCGCCGTGGGCGGCGACAGTTTTGATGCTGGCCAGCGCATTGGATGCACGCGCCAAGCGGATCAATTGGCGCCCGCGTGGGCTCTCTTTGATCAGAGCGGCTAGCTCTTCATAATTGCCATCCGCCGCACTGCCGATGCCGGAAATGATATTCACCGGATAGCCGAGCTGTTGCAGGATCGAATTGTGCGGGATCGCGCGGATTTGGCGTAGTGACATATCACGATCCGCCGACAGGTCAGACTGACGCCGTGAAACGCGGCTGCCGGTAGAATTGAGTAGGCCCAAGCCGAACGCGGTGACCGCGCGCGAATAGGTCTGGCTGCGCAGGTGCTGACGCTGGTTCGCGCGGATGGCGCGATAGAAATCGAGGCTGATGTCCGTACGGCTGTAGAACGGATCCTCTGCCGCCGCCGGATCATTGAGCGGTGCGGTCGCAATCCGGGTCAGGGTCGCTCGGGCCAGCTCTGGCGTGGCGAAGAACATATAGCCATCGCCGCCCTGGAAGCTGACCTCAGGCTCCAGCACGATGCCTTTGTCCGAAAAGCGGCTGCGGGCCCACGGGCTTAGCGGCCACGCAAGCCGGTCATCAAAGCCGCTGGGGTGCGCGCCGCGGCCCATGCTTTCGCCGTGTGTGTTGAAGATGAGCGCCGAGACATCATTCAGGCCGTTCTTCGCCATGGCTTGTGCCATGCGCCCTTGCAGGCGCTCGATTGCGAGACTGGCAGGGATTTGACCGACAAACCGGCCCGCATCGGAAAAGCCGGTTTGAATGCACACTCTGCCGCGAGTGCGGGCATAGGCCTGATATTCTGGCTCAGCGCACAGCGCCTCTAGGAAACGTCCGCCGTGTTCCAGCGCGCTTTCGGTTTCGAACAAAGGCGAGACATCGACCTTATCCTCGATCCCGAACAGCTTTGAGAAATAGAGCGCAGCGAGAATGGTCGATGGCTGTTCGCATTCCGCGATCAGCATGCGGATCGGTGTGTCCGCGTCCACAGAACCCAGGATTTGCGCCATCGCTAGGAACTGCCGGATCGCCGTGGAGCTTTCGATCGCGAGCGAAGCGAAATTGGTGCGCAGCGGCTTCACCTCGCCCAGCAGCTTGCGCAGGGTTGCCATCGCGCCCTTGCTGGCGAGATCAAGCGTGTTGTCCGGATCGATCCGGCGGCGGATGCCGTTGTGAAGCTGCTTCGCATTCACGCGGAAATGCACATGCGCCATGCCAAGGCCGTCGGCGCGCATCGCCGCAGCCAGCGTCTTCAGCGCAACTGCGCGCGCGGCCTCCGCTGCGCTCGCCTCGTCTTCCAGCTGTGCAATCACAGGTTTGAGCGACAGCAGCTTGGCCGGATTGTCAGCGGTCAGCCGGTTCGCGGCGAGCGAAAGCGCCTCGGGAGAACTAAGATCGCTGGTAAATTCGCGGGCGCTGAGGGCCGCATGGCTTTGGGCATCTCGCAGGGTCTTGATCAGGCTGTGTTCGCCGTCAATCGCGGCGAGGCTATCGGCATAGCGGCCTAACCGCTCGGCTTTCTCGGCCAAGCGGAAGCCGATGGAGGTGTACCATTTGATGTCGGTCCGCCCATCCATGTCATATCCGACCCAGGTGGCGAAGCGGAACGGTACGGGGGCCAGCTCTTGCCACTGGTCGGGCCAAGTCGCCTGCGCATGGCTCAGCACATCACCGACGATGCCATCGCGCGCATCCTGGGCATGGCCGATGGCTCGCATTGCGCGTCCGTGCTCATATTGCAGGGTGATCGCCGGGCGCTCTGTCCCGGTGACGCACACCTCTTTGCCGATATCGCCGTCGCTGCCGGCTGCGGTGGCGACCGCATCTGATTGCTCTGGCGTCAGCAGGAAAGTGGGGTGTGCGGTGAACACTGCGTGCAGGCTGGGGTTCTCCCAGCGCGCCCGCAGCTTAGCAAAATCGCTCGCGCCTAAGAGGCTGGCGTTCAGCGCATCGCGGTTCGCCTCATTCGAAACGGGCGACACCAGTCGGCGCAGGCGCGAGGCGCGCGATTGCAGGCTGGCGCATTCCAGCTCAGCGACCATCGCCTCCAGCTCGTCGAGATTGGCATTGCCGCCTTCGAGCGCGCGCGAGAGGTCCAGCCCCAGCTGAAACACAGGATTGAACAGCGGTGTCTCGCGTGTCTGCTGGTGCAGATCGCTTAGTCGGGCATGCAGATCAGTGACGGATTTCAAAGGCTTGGTGTTCACAGATGTTCTCTTGCAAATGCGGTTGCTGCGCCGAGCAGACCAGGTTGCGGATGGCTGACGATTTTGACTGGGATGCTGGCCATCAATTCTTGATAGCGTCCCTTGTGACGGAACCTGCCAGCAAAGCCGGAGGAAGCGAGCGTTTCGCGAATCCGGTAGCCAAGTCCGCCCGCGATCACGACCCCGCCAAAGCCGCCTTGGGCAAGCGCGATATCGCCGGCCACACTGCCCAGTGCCATGCAAAAGCGGTCAACAGCGGCGGCGGCAAGACTGTCTTCGCCAGACGTGCCCTTGGTCCAGATTTCGATATCATCGCATTCGGCGATTGTGCGGTTCTCCAGCGCGGCGAGCGTTTGGTAAATGTCGACAATGCCGGGGCCAGAGACGATCCGCTCAACCGACACGCGATTGTGGCGTTTGCGCAGCCGGGCAAGGATCGCGTCTTCAATAGCATCCACTGGAGCGAAATCGAGGTGACCGCCCTCGGTCGCCTGCACGCGAAATTCCCCGTTCGCCCCGCGCCAAAGATGGGCGACGCCCAGACCCGTGCCAGGGCCGATCACGCTCAGTGTGCCGGTGGCGGCGAGCGGCTGTTCCGGGCCAGTCAGGTGCACAAAATGTTCCTCTGGCAGGCGCGCGACTGCATAGGCGACCGCTTCAAAATCATTGACAATGGTATGGCGCGTCGTGCCCAGTTTCTCATTCACCAGGGCAGGGCGGATGATCCAGGGGTTGTTGGTGAAGCGGATCACCTCGCCAGTGATCGGTCCAGCAATTGCCAGCGCGACATTCTGGGGCAGAGTGCCGCCAGAACGATCACGGTAATCCTCCCAAGCGGTTTGGAAGCTTACATGGTCCTCTGTGTGAAGCGTGGTCGGATTACCCAGCGCAATTGTGCCATCTGCTGAAACGCTGGCGATGGCGAAGCGGGCATGTGTGCCGCCAATATCAACCGCGACGATATCCGTGCTGCTCATGCCTTACAGCCCCGCTGCGGCGAGCATGGCGGAGGCGCCTTGCTCCGCCCCGTCGGCCTGGTTTTGCAACATGCGGAACAGCTCGCGGCCCACGCCTTGTTCCTGCGCCGGGTCAGCGGCGGGTTTGCGCGCCGATAGATCGGCGGTGGTCGACAGCTCTCCGGTCTCCGCGCAAACGGTGATCACATCGCCATCTTGCAAATGGGCAAGCGGCCCGCCGCCCTTGGCCTCTGGCGTGATGTGGATCGCGGCGGGCACTTTCCCGCTCGCGCCGGACATCCGGCCATCGGTGACCAATGCGACCTTATGGCCGCGATTTTGCAGCACGGTGAGCGAAGGGGTGAGCGCGTGAAGTTCTGGCATGCCATTGGCGCGTGGCCCCTGGAACCTAACGACGACCACAACATCGCGGTCGAGCTCGCCAGCCTTGAACGCGGCGACCACGTCAGCCTGCGTTTCGAAAATGCGCGCAGGCGCCGTGACGGTCCAGCGTTCGCGCTCAACCGCAGAGGACTTGAAGCACGCGCGGCCCAAATTGCCGGTCAGCAGCCTCATTCCGCCATCGGGCTGTACAGGATCGCTGGCCGGTCGCAGCATGTCGAGATCACGGCTTTCGGACACGTCAGCCCAGTTCAGCTTCTGCTCGGTATCCAGCAAAGGCTCCGCAGTGTAGGCTGAAAATCCGCTGTCCCACATGGTCAATATATCGCCGTGACACAGTCCGGCTTCCAGCAGAGTGCGGGCGACATAGGCCATGCCGCCCGCCGCATGGAACTGGTTCACATCGCCGGAACCATTGGGATAGACACGGGCAACCAAGGGTACGACGCTGGAAAGCTCGGCCAGATCATCCCAGTCAAAAATGATGCCGGCGGCCCGCGCCATCGCCGGAATATGGATCGCGTGATTGGTCGAACCGCCGGTGGCGAGCAGACCAATCGCCGCGTTGATGATCGCTTTTTCATCGACCACTTGCGCTAGTGTGCGCTCGGTAGTGCCTGAAAGCTCGGCCAATCGGTGCATGGCTGCACGGTCTAACTCCTGGCGCAATTTCGTGCCGGGCGTGACGAAGGCAGAGCCGGGCACATGCAGCCCCATCATCTCCATCATCATCTGGTTGGAATTGGCCGTGCCATAGAAGGTGCAGGTGCCGGGCGAGTGATAGCTGCCAAGCTCACTTTCAAGCAGGGCGTCCCGGTCAACCTTGCCCTCGGCATAGAGCTGGCGGGTTTCCTGTTTCTGCTTGTTGGAAATGCCCGATGGCATCGGGCCGGAGGGCACAAAAATTGCGGGTAAATGGCCAAAGCGCAATGCGCCGATCATCAGGCCGGGCACGATCTTGTCGCAGATGCCCAGGCAGGCGATCCCATCATACATCTGATGCGACAAAGCCACGCCGGTCGACATGGCGATCACATCGCGGCTGAACAGCGACAGCTCCATCCCATCTTCGCCCTGCGTCACTCCGTCACACATGGCGGGCGTGCCGCCAGCGACCTGTGCAGTGGCGCCGACTTCGCGGGCGTAGATCTTCAGCCGGTCGGGATAGCGGCCATAGGGCTGATGCGCGGACAGCATGTCGTTATAGGCAGAGACAATGCCGACATTCGGGCCGCGCCCGCCCTTCATCGCGTCTTGGTCTTCCAGCGCGCCGGCAAAGGCGTGGGCGAGGTTGGAACACGCCACATCCTTGTGCTCAGGGCGGCGATCGCCCTCGCGCTTCATCAGCTCCAGATAAGCGGAGCGGCTGGCGCGTGAATTTTCAATCACCCGCTCAGTCACCCGGTGGATCACATCGTTGAGATTACTCATGCCAGGTCACCCCATCGCGTTCGGTTAGGGCAATGGCGCTGCTCGGCCCCCAGCTGCCCGAGGTGTAGGTCTGCGGCTTGACCCCGGCGGCTTCCCAAGCGCTGCGGACTTGATCGACCCATTGCCACTGCGCCTCCACCTCGTCGCGGCGCACAAACAATGTCTGCTCACCTTGAATGAGATCGAGCAGCAGGCGCTCGTAAGCGATCCGCCGGTGTTGGCCGACAAAGGCATCGGGCATGGCAATGTCGAGCGGCACTTCGCGTAGGGAAATGCCGTCTTGGCCCAGGCCGGGCACTTTCGCCATCAGAGACAGCGAGATGTTCTCTTCTGGTTGAATGCCAATTACCAGCCGGTTGGGCAGCATGCTTGCACCCATGCCTTCAAAGATGGAGTGCGGAACGCAGCGGAATTTGACGACAATCTCGGTCACGCGTTCGGGCAGGCGTTTGCCGGTCCGCAGGTAAAATGGCACGCCCTTCCAGCGCCAATTGTCGACATGCGCCTTGATCGCGGTAAATGTCTCGGTGTCAGAGTGCTTACCCAGCTCTTCGTCATAGCCGGGGACAGCCTCGCCGCCGATAGCACCAGCGCGATATTGCCCGGTCACCGTTTCGGTGGCCTGAACCTCGCGCAATGCGCGTAGCACCTTTACCTTTTCATCGCGCACAGCGGTTGCATCAAAGCTGGTCGGCGGCTCCATAGCCACCAGTGCCAGCAATTGCAGCATGTGGTTTTGAACCATATCGCGCAGCGCCCCGGCATCGTTATAAAAGGCAACGCGGCCTTCCAAACCAACGGTTTCGGCAACCGTGATCTGCACATGGTCGATATAGTTCGAGTTCCAGATCGGCTCGAACAGAATATTAGCAAAGCGCAGGGCGAGCAGGTTCTGCACCGTCTCCTTGCCGAGATAATGGTCGATCCGGAAAATCCGGTCTTCCGGGAATGCATCGGCGACCGCGTCATTGATGACGCAGCTACTCGCCAGATCAGTCCCGAGTGGCTTTTCCAGGCACATGCGGACATTGTCACCAGTCAGCCCCGCGTGTTTCAGGCCAGCAATCGTTGGGCCAAACAGGCTGGGCGCGGTTGAGAGGAAAATCGCCATGCCGGAATCGCTCGGGCCGGCCTCGTTCACTTTGTCCGCAAGCGCGTCAAACCCGTCGAGCGTGCTGGCATCAAGTGCCTGATAAGACAGACGATTGAGGAATGCTGCCATTCCGCCGCGCCGTTCGTCAGGCAGATAGGTTTCCAGCGCCTCGCGCGCCAAATTGCGAAATTCCGCATCGTCCATGTTACTGCGCGCGGTGCCGATGATCTTCAGATCAGGCGAGAGCAGCCCGTCTGCATCCAATGCACAAAGGCTCGGCAACAGCATTCTGCGCGACAAATCGCCGGTCGCTCCAAACAAGAGCAATCGATCAGCAGAGAGCTTGGGTTCAGGCATGCGTTTAATTCTCCCGCGCGCCGCAGCTATGGATTGCGGCGATTGGGTTCTAGCGCGAAGCGCATTGCTGGGCCATAGGTTCGCATAGCTATTCAGCTAGGCTATCTAGATTGCCCAGCAAGGCTAATCGGGAGGGAAAGATGGATCCTGCGCGCAGACAATCGCGGGTTACCAGTTTTGACGTTGCAGAGCGGGCGGGCGTGAGCCAGTCGACGGTGTCGCGCGCGCTATCCGGCTCGGCTGTGATCAGCGAGGCCACGCGCAGCCGCGTGCTGGAGGTGGCTAGCGAGCTCGGCTATTTCGTTGACGAGCGCGCCGCGCGGCTAAGGCGCGGGCATACCGGAACTTTGGCGGCAGTGGTGATCACCAAGCCAGGCGGCAATGCCCGCGATGTGAACCCGTTTTCCTATGCGCTGTTAGGCGGGGTCTGCGCTGCGGCCGCCGAGCGCGGGCTTGAAGTGCTGGTTTCGCTGCAAGGCGATGAGGACAAGCTGTTTGGTCATTACGTGGAGCGCGGCCAGGCCGAGGGATTGATCGTGATCGGCACCACTCTGAACCGTCCGGCTTGGGAGTACTTTCGCGGGATTGGCGAGACCAGCGAGCTGGTCGCCTATTGGGGTTCTCCGCTGGGAGATCTCGACTGGGTCTCGTCCGACAATGATGCGGGTGCGCGCATGGCGGCAGAGCATCTGGCCGAGCAAGGCTGTATGAAACTGGCCTGTATCGGCTCGCGCGGCGGCACACAGCGGCAGTTTGCAGAGCGTGCGGATACTTTTCTCGCTCGCGCAAGAGAACTTGGCCTAGAGGCGCATTTGGTTGAAATCGGCGATGAAGACGACCGCCATGACCAAGGGCGCGCGGCGGCGGAGCGAATGCTGGCCGATGGCTTTGCGGCGGATGGTGTATTCGCGGTGTGCGATGCGCTGGCCTTTGGCGTGCTGGAGGCGCTGAACGCGGCAGATCGCAAAATGCCGGAAGAGATCAAGCTGATCGGGTTTGATGGATTGCAAGCGGGTGAGCTGTCCAGCCCAACGCTCAGCACGATCGAGCCGGATTTGGATCAGGCGGGGCGTTTGCTGGTCGAGGCTGTGACCTCTGGCGGGCCGCATTCCGGGATACGTCGCGTGCCGGTGAAGCTGCTGAAGCGCGGGAGTTCTTGATTGGGTTGTCGTTTGACTAAGCCGTAGCCACCGGCGCCCTCCACCCTTTCACCCGGAGCCTACCGGGATACTATCCGGGTGGAAGGGTGCGGGTGGCGCGGTCGCAACCGAAAATCTTAAATCCGCTTCACCTCGACCTTGGATGATAGAAAACGCGCTGGACCAAACGTTGTGAGGAAACTCACATCTGCCGCATCGCGCCCGACCCCGATAATTGCGAGCTCCGACGGTTTCGCCATCCCGGTCGCATCTACCAAGTGCCATGCTTCGTGTTCCGGATGATCAGGATCGGCGAGAAACACTTCGGCCACTGCGTGAAAATCCTGCGGGCTTACGTCGGGGCCATAGCAGGCGACATAGCGCGCAGGAATCTGCGACGCCCGCGCCAGCGCGATCAGGACATGGGCATAATCGCGGCACACCCCTTGGCGCGCGACAAAGCTGTCAGTGGCGGTGGTTTGCTCGCCGCTTGTTCCCGGCTCATATTGCATATTGTCCGTCAGCCAGCTTGCAATTGCGGCAATCCTCGCGCCGCCTGATGTGCCGGAAAATTCCGCCTCGACGAAGTTTTGAAACGGACCGACCGAGCAATAGCGCGAATCGAACAGATATTGCGCCGCCTCTCCAGTGATGGACCTCATGGCCAGCTGGGGCAGGGTAGCCAGCTCTACTGCGGTACGCTGCGTCTCTACCTTAGCGCGATATGTGGTTTCGAACCGACCGGTGCTGCTCACCCAAATGCGTGTGCCAATCCCATCATGCGCTGACACTCTAGTGCTCGCTGCCTCGTCTGTCAGTTCGAGGTTCTGCGAGAGAATCCGCTGGCTGGGCAGTTCCGCAACCTGAAACTGCAGCAAGGCATCGCCCGGCTCATCGAATTCGAAAGTGAAGGTCGCATGGATGTCGAGGGGCATAGGTCACTCAAATCTGGCAGGCACATTGTCCTCAAATATGCGCTTCTTGCGCTCTTTCAGGCCCAATTGTCCCGTCTGGGATATTCAGCCAGCTCGCCTCTGCTTCTAGCCCGCGCCCAGCAGCCACAACCAGTGGCCGTTTTGTCCGGAGAGGGCAAATGTTCCATCACGGTCCACTGTTTTGCCATTGGGCCAATCGCGATCGTGTAAAGCTCGTCTAATGACGTGTCACAGAATGGTCTTGGCCCGACAGGCATCGAATCCCTCTTTCGTTTCAAGATTGGTGCGCTAGCTTGGTGTCACGCGATTCTTGAAGTCAGGGGGAGGGTGCGTTGGCTGTTTGTCCATATTGCTCTGGTGGCCAGATCGACAATGGCTATCGCAATTGTGCGAGTTGTGGCGGATCGGGCCAGGGCAGCCATATGAACCAGGCTTGCATGGGATGCGGAGGTAGCGGAACTGGTGACCGCGACACGATCACGTGCTGGAATTGCCATGGCGCCGGAACGGTGGCGGACCCATCGCCCGCGCGCGGCTCTGCGCCAACGAAGCGCGGGGCAAAGCCTGCCAAGGCGCGGCATCAGGCCGCCGCCCACAGCACGGCAAAGCAATGGACCGCAGGCAATTACGTGTTCTTTGGCGTCACTTACCTGCTAACGCTCGGCTATCTCTCGGATAACTCAGAGCTGGAGGGATGGCCGCTTTACCTCGTGCCGCTCATCCCTGCGGGGATCGTTGGTTCCTATTGGAAGCAGCTGTTCGTGATCGCGCTGATCATCGGCGGTCTCTATCTCTGGGGCTCGAGCCAAAATTAGATGTCTGGCCTTAAGGCTCGGCGATCACGCCAAATAGATCATGCGCATCGGCCTCTTCGATGACAGCGGTGACAATGTCGCCTTGCGCCACGTCCGCTGGGACATTGCGCAAATGCACTTGGCCGTCGATTTCAGGCGCATCGGCTTGAGATCGTCCGCTCGCTCCAATATCACCGTCCTCATCCGGCTCTCCGACCTCGTCGATGATCACCGGCAAGGCGCGGCCGACTTTGCGGGCTAGCTTGGCTGCGCTTATCCGCTCGGTCACTTCCATCAGCCGGGCATAGCGTTCTTCCTTGATCGCCTCTGGCACGGGATCGGGCAGAGCATTGGCCTGCGCACCCTCGACCGGTTCAAACCGGAAGGCGCCGACGCGGTCGAGCTGAGCCTCCTCCAGCCAATCGATCAGATATTTGAAGTCGTCTTCTGTCTCGCCGGGGAAACCGACGACGAAGCTCGATCGGATTGCAATATCGGGGCAGATATCGCGCCAATTGCGCAGCCGCTCCAGCACTTTGGCCTCGTTCGCGGGCCGCTTCATACGCTTCAGAACCGAGGGCGAAGCGTGCTGAAACGGAATGTCGAGATAGGGCGTCAGCAGGCCGTCGGCCATCAGCGGGATGACCTTGTCGACATGCGGATAGGGATAGACATAGTGCAGGCGCACCCAAGGCGTTTGGCCCGACTGCGTGCGCAATTGGCCCAGCTCGCGGGCGAGGTCTGTCATATGCGCGCGCGGCTCGCGGCCTTTCCAGGGCTTCGTCTCGTGCCGCGTGTCGACGCCGTAAGCCGAGGTGTCCTGGCTGATCACCAGCAGTTCGTTCGTACCGGCTGCGACCAGTTTTTCCGCCTCGCGCAGCACCGCGTCAATCCGGCGACTGGCGAGTTTCCCGCGCAGATCCGGGATGATGCAGAACGCGCAGGAATGGTTGCAGCCCTCAGAGATTTTGAGATAGCTGTAATGGCGCGGCGTCAGCTTGATGTCGTGCTCAGACGGCTGCGGGATCAGGTCGATAAACGGCCCTTGGCTGGGCGGGGCATGCTCGTGCACGGCCTCCACCACCTGCTCATATTGATGCGCGCCAGTGACCGCCAGAACTTGCGGGTGCGCGGCGCGAATGGCGTCGGCTTCCTCGCCCATACAGCCGGTCACGATAACGCGGCCGTTCTCATTGATCGCCTCGCCAATCGCAGCCAGGCTTTCTTCCTTCGCACTGTCCAGGAACCCGCAAGTGTTGACCAGCACCACGTCCGCGCCGGCATAATCGGGCGACATGGCATAGCCATCGGCGCGCAGCCGCGTGAGGATGCGTTCGGAATCGACCAGCGCCTTGGGGCAGCCGAGCGAGACCATGCCGACCTTCTTTGGGTCAGGCAAAGCGGTGGTTGATGTGTTTGTCGTCATATCTGGCCGCGCCCCTACACTCGTTCTCCTAACAGTGCCAGAGCCACCCGCGCCCTCCACCCTTCCACCCGGAGCAGTTTCCGGTACAATCCGGGTGGAAGGGTGGAGGGCGCGGGTGGAGCGGCCTTCGAGAAGATGGAGAGGTAATTATGAACCTGTTTGATGTGAATTGGCTGGCCGTTTTTCTGGCCGCGCTCGCCGGATTTGTGGTGGGCGGCATTTGGTACGGACCGGTCATGGGCAAGAAATGGATGGGCGCTGTCGGCCTGACCGAAGAACAGATCAAAGAAGGCAATATGGGTCTGATCTATGGCGGAGCGTTTGCATTCTCACTGCTCGCTAGCTGGGCTCTCGCACACACCTTTCACAGCTACGAATTGCTGGATGCAGATCTATCTGTGAAGGCTAAGGTGATGACCGCATTTGGCGTTGCGCTGGGCTTTATCGTGCCGGCTTTGGGAACGGCCTACCTGTTCTCGCAAAAGGGCAAAGCGCTGTTCTTCATTGATGCAGGTTACTGGCTGCTGTTCTACACTGCGATGGGCTTCGTTCACGCTTATCTGCCATAGCATTAAGCGAGATCAGATGGCGTGCCGCCCGGTTTAGTGCCCGTCGCCCTTGGTCTCGCCGTTCATGCTCGGGACGATCTCAACCACCACGTCGCCTGCTTGCAAGGTCTGGCATTCGTCTTCCCAAAAGCCGATTGCCCGGCCGTCGCGGTAAACGCGCAGGCCGCGCCCACCCGTGCTGAGCTGTTCGATGGAGCAGCCGCATTCCTCTTCGGTCACGACCCGCTCGACCAGCTGGACCCGGCCTGTGACAGAGGCGAGGTCTGCGAGGTAGTCCGAGATATGCGCGCCGCGCGCGGAGCCTGCCAGCAGCAGGCCGGTAAAGCGCACCGGGTTGATGACATTGTCTGCGCCCGCTTGCCGCGCCAGCAGCTCGTTATCATCCGCGCGTACGACGACGCTGATGGGTACTTTAGGCGCGAGATGGCGCACAGTCAGCACGATCAGGATCGATGTGTCGTCCCGGCCAGCGGACACCAACACCGATTGCGCGGTGCCCACCTGCACTGCGTTCAAGGTTTGGTCGCGGGTCGCATCTGCGTTCATCACGTTGACGCCGAGTTTTTCCGCTTCAACCAGCCGGTCCTCGCTCGGGTCGACGACCACGATATTGCTTGGCTCCATGCCCCGCTCGATCAGTTCGGCGACGCTTTCAGAGCCGGAAACGCCAAAGCCGAGGACGATGACATGGTTCGAGAGCTTCTCTTGAATGCGGTTCATGCGCCACTTCTCCCAGCTGCGCTTGATGATGAAATTGTAGGCGGTGCCTACAAAGATGAAAAACACGGCAAAGCGGATTGGAGTCACGATTACCGCCTCGACCAGCCGCGCCCGGTCCGTAACCGGGGCGATATCGCCAAAGCCGGTGGTGGTGATCGAAATCATGGTGAAATAGACGATGTCGAGAAAGCTTACCTCGCCATCGACGCTGTCGACCAATCCGCCGCGATCGAACCAATGGATCATGACCACGATGGAAATCAGCAGTAGGGCCAGGCCCAGGCGAATGCCCAAATCGCCCCACACCGGGATTCTGACCGCGCGTCTTAACGGGCGAAAACCGGACTTGCGCTGCTTGGGCGCGTCCTTGGGTAACAAAGTGTCGAGTTGCTTGGCCATGCCCCGTCCTGCGCCCCTATTCGGCGAATTTCCCCGCTAGAATGTCGAGCGAAGAATAATGCGTCAAATCAAGCTGCAAAGGGGTAACGGCAATGTAGCTGTCGTCAATCGCCTCTAGGTCGGTGCCGTGATCGAGCGTGTGCTCAATGGCGTGCAGACCGAACCAGAAATAGCGGCTGCCGCGTGGGTCGCGCCCCTCGACAATACTGCCGCGTGAGTAATCATGAAAGCCCTGGCGGACCACGCGAATACCTTTGATTGCATCGGCCTCAAACGGCGGGAAATTGACATTGATCAGCGTGCGCTCGGCAAATTGCACGTCAAGCAGCGGCTCAATCACCTTTGCGCCCCATTGGCGGGCGGCGGCAAAGGGATCGGCGCCTTCCATGCTCTGACGCGAGTAAACCTGCGAGAAAGCTATTGAACGAATACCGGCAAGTGCACCCTCGATCGCGGCGGAGACGGTGCCCGAATAGGTGATGTCATCGCCCAGGTTTGCCCCGCGATTGACACCGGACAGGATCAAGTCCGGCGGGCTGTCCATCACCTCACGCAGGGCCATCATTACGCTGTCGGTCGGCGTGCCAGTGACTGCATAGCGCCGTTCGCCAAATTGCTGCAGGCGCACTGGCTGATTGAGTGTCAGCGAGTGACCAGCGCCGGATTGTTCCTCTGATGGGGCGCAAACCCAGATGTCGTCTGAAAACTGCCGCGCGAGTTCTTCCAGCACCTCAAGCCCCGGCGCGTGGATGCCGTCATCATTGGTCAGCAATATGCGCATTAAGCGCCGCCTGCCTTTGCCTGAGGCTCCAGCTTGGTCACGCCGCCCATATAGGGATGCAAAACCTCTGGGATAAGAACGCTGCCGTCGGCCTGTTGGTAGTTCTCCATGATTGCTACCAGAGTGCGGCCCACTGCCAGGCCGGAGCCGTTAAGAAGATGGAAATACTCGGTCTTTTTCTCGCCTTCTGGGCGGTAACGCGCGTTCATCCGGCGCGGCTGATAGGTGCCGCCATCCGAGCAGGAACTGATCTCGCGGTAGGCGCCTTGTCCCGGCAGCCAAACCTCCAGGTCATAGGTCTTCGTCATGGTCGCGCCCATGTCGCCCGCGCAAAGTTCCATCACCCGGTAGTGCAGGCCAAGCTTTTGCAGCAAACCTTCAGCAATGGCGGTGATCCGCGCATGTTCCTCCGCTGCATGGTCGGGCAGGGCGGCGCTGATCAACTCGACCTTCTCAAATTGGTGCTGGCGGATGAAGCCGCGAGTGTCGCGCCCCGCCGCGCCAGCCTCCGCGCGGAAGCAAGGGGTCAGCGCGGTGATCCGCATCGGAAAATCGCTCTCTTCAAAAATCTGCTCGCGGAACGAATTGCCCAACGTCATCTCTGAGGTGGAGATCAGTAAATGGCCCTCTGTGGTGCGGAACAGGTCTTCGGCGAATTTCGGCAATTGACCGGTGCCATAGCCCGATTCTTCGCGGATCAGCAGCGGCGGATTACACTCGGTGTAGCCATGCTCGCTTGTGTTCGTGTCGAGCATGAATTGGCCCAGCGCCCGGTGCAGACGAGCAATATCTCCGCGCAGAAACGTGAAGCGCGCACCAGAGATTTTCGCGCCAGTCTCAAAGTCCATGCCGAGCGCAGGGGCGATGTCGGCGTGTTCCTGTGGATCGAAATCAAAGACCGGCTTCTCGCCCCATTCGCGCAAGTAGACATTGTCGTCTTCGTTTGTCCCGTCTGGCACGCTGTCAGCCAGCACATTGGGCAGAACGAGCAAAGCCATCTTCAGCTTTTCGCCCAGTCCGCGGTCTTGCTCTTCCAAAGCGGGCAGCGTCTTTTTGAGTTCGCTGACCTCTGCTTTCAGCGCTTCGGCCTTGGCGGTGTCGCCCTGGCCCATGGCTTGACCGATTGCTTTAGAGGCCTCGTTGCGACGGCTTTGTCCTTCTTGCAACTTGGTTGCGACCGCGCGGCGCTCTTCATCCAACGCCACTATGTTTTGCGCCACAGGTTCATGCCCGCGCCGCGCCAAAATGGCATCAAAGGCGGCGGGATCGTCTCGGATAATTCGAATATCGTGCATGGGGCCAGCCTATGCCCGCTTGGCTGGCCAAATTCCAGTGCATATGCGGACAAGTGCCCTGCACCAGGTTGCGCGGTGATCCAAACCGGCTAGACCAGAGGCCTGACGTCAGATCAGCGCCGCTGGGCAAACGCGGCGAACAGGGGCAATAACAGAGGGTAACCTCATGCAGCACGGACGGGTCGCGCCGCCGCAAAGAACCGTATTTATCGCTGGGCTGAACCGCCTGCTTGGTGCGGGTGAACGATTGGGTGCTTTGGCCCCGGCGCGTTTCAGCATGGGTGCGTTGATGGAGGCCGCAGCGCGCAAGACTGGCCTAGCCGATTTTGGCGATCCATGGTTTGAGCGACCCTTTGAGGTGCTGCTGGATGCGGTGCGCGGTGAGGCGCGGCTCAATCTCGCAGGCCAGCACAGCGCGGTGCTGCAATTCAACAAAGTGCTGACCGACCGGTTGTGGGCGCAGCACTGGTTCGACCGGTTCCCGGAAATTTTGGAGCGGCCAATTCCGCGTCCAGTGGTGATCGTGGGTCCGATGCGCTCAGGCACCACGCGGCTGCACCGGCTGCTGGCGAGCGATCGGCGGTTCACCCATATGCGCAGTTTTGAAACGATCAGCCCGGTGCCGCGCCCGGACTTTGAGGACGTGCTGGCGGGCAAAGCGGAGGATTTCCGTCCGGTGCTGGCGCGGCGGATCATGAAGGTCGCGCGGGCGGCCAATCCGCGCACGCTCTCGATCCATCCCACTGGCCCCTTTGAGCCGGAGGAGGAGCTGGGCCTGCTCGTCTCCAGCATGTGGGGCATGAAACATGATGCGCAGTGGCAGGTGCCCAGCTATTCTTCGTGGTGCGCCGTTGAAGATGCGACGCCGGCTTACCGCCATCTCGCCAATCTGCTGCGGTTGATTGGCTGGTCACAACAAGCCTCTCCGCTGCGCCCGTGGATCCTGAAGACACCGCAGCACATGCTGGATCTGCCCGCTTTGCTGAATGTGTTTCCCGATGCGCGCCTGATCTTTACCCACCGCGATCCAAGGAGCCTTGTCGGCAGCGCCGCCTCGCTCGCCTGGAACCAGACGATCATCTATTCCGATCATGTTGATCCAGCACGCATTGGGCGCGATTGGCTGGCTAAGACCGAGCAGCAGATTGAGCGGATGCGTGCGGCACGCGAGGGGCTGGGGCCAGAGCGCATGATCGATGTGCAATATGACGATGTGGAGCGCGATTGGCACGGCGAGATGGAGCGGATTTATCGTTTCCTCGATCTCGATATGGGCCCGGCAGAGGCCAAGATGGCAGATTATCTAGAGCGGTCAAAATCGCTGAAGCGCCATCCGCACGTCTACCGGCTCAGTGATTTTCATGTGAGCGCGGATGAGGTGGCAGAGCGCTTTGCCGATTACGTTCGCACATTTGATGTGCCAACCAGCGGCTGGGGCGAGGGTGCGCAAGGCCGCGCGGGCGCGAATGCAACAGCGGTGCCTGTCCAAAGGGAACGACGACGCCGATTTGGTTAAGGTCGACTGTAAGTAGAGTCTTGGAAAAGGCTCCTAGAAGCGCACTTCTCTCGTCTCATAGAATCGCCTTAGCAATTCAGGCCGCCCAATTGCAGTCGCCCGCACGTCAGTCCGCGAACAGAGCCTTCAACATGGTCAGTATGCCTTGTCCCTTGCTATTCTGCGCGGCGCTCGGGGGGGCAGGGCATTCGAGGCAATAGGCTTGTATCCCAGGCGTACCCGACAGGCGCTCAACGTCGCTGGCGAGCTGGCCGAGCAGCGCGCCACGTTCCCGCGCGGCCATCGCAAACAGATCGCCGCCGCGCGTGCCCGCGGTTTCCGGGCTGGTGCTGGTCAGCATTTGACGGATCAGGGAATCGTATTGCGCGGTGCCAGCACCAAGGAAACGCGGACTGTAGCCGTCTTCCTCAAGCTCTGCCTGGGCCGCGACCCAAGCAAGCGCCTCTTCTAGCCCGCCGAACTGATCGACGAGTTTGAGTTGGCGCGCCGTCCCGCCGTCCCAAACGCGCCCTTGCGCGATTTCATCCACTCGTGCGCTGTCCATATTGCGAGCTTTCGCCACAATGCCGAGGAAATCCGAATATGTGTTTTCAACCGAAGCTTGCAAAATCGCGTCAACTTCTGGGCTGAAACCCGCAATCGGATCAGGTTGGCCCGATAATGGCGTGGTGCGATAGCCGTCTGCGTTCACGCCAAGCTCTGCCGCAGCACCTTCAAATGTTGGCAGAACGGAAAACACACCGATGGAACCGGTGATCGTTTCCGGTTGCGCGAATATCCGATCACCTGCGGTTGCAACCCAATAGCCGCCGCTGGCCGCAACATTGGCGAATGAGATGGCAACCGGAATGTCTTTCGCCCGGTGACGCTCAATCGCGAGGCGTATTTCTTCCGATGCGAACACAGAGCCACCGGGGGAGTCGACACGCACTACGAGGCCTGCAAGATCATCATCCAGCGCCTCGTCGAGTATACCGGCGATCCGCTCTCCACCGGCCGATCCAGGGCCAGCATCGCCGTCCACAATGACGCCTGCGACGGTTACGACACCGATGGTCTTGCCAGAAGCCGATGGGGTGACATCGGCAAGGAAGGGGGCAAATTCAGCCTTTGCAAAGGCACCCGGTTTCTTGCTCCATGCGTCTTCGCCTGAAAGCTCGGCAACGCGCTCACCAAAGGAAATTTGGTCGCCCAGCTTGTCGACCAGGCCAGCGTCAAGCGCAGCCTTAGCCAGGTCGCCTTGTGATGCAGTGATCCATTCTACCGGATCGCTGGTCACCCGCTCAAGGTCCAGCGATGGGCGGGCTTTCTTCACGTTGGCTTGCCATTCTTCCCACATTGCACCGAACAATCCGGCCAGATTCTCGCGCGCGGCATCAGACATGGAATTGCGTGAGTAAGGCTCAACCGCCGATTTGAATGTGCCAACCCGGTAGATGCGAGCGTTGATATTCAAACGTTCCAGCAGATCGCCGTAGTAAAGATTGCTGCCACCAGGCCCGGCAATCAATGCGGCACCTTGCGGATTGAGCCATACCTCGGTTGCATGCGCGGCCAGATGCATGTGATCATCGCCGTAACCGAGTGCATAGGTGAGTACCGGCTTTTCCGCTTTGCGGACACGGTCCATCGCCTCGCCAATGGCCTGCAAGTGCACTTGGCCTCCGCCGACAAAGGAGGAGAGATCGAATACGACAGCCTTGATCCGATCGTCCGATGCCGCGGCGTTGAGCGCGGTAACCAGATCGCGTGATTGGTGTTCGGCAACAGGGGCCTGACCGCTCAGGAAGGTTTGCAGTGGGTCAATCTCGGAACGTTCTTCTACAACAAAGCCATCCAGCTCGATCAGCAGCGCGCCTTCGCGCACCTGGCCAGGGCTGGGGCGGGCAGAAAGCACCGCGAACAGGGCCATGAAGAACAGCAGCATGAAAATCAGCACCAGCCCGTCTTTAACACCGACCAGCAGTTTCCAAACCTTGCCCACAAAACTCATGAAATCATTCCCAATTATCGCGCGCCACGCGCGTGTTTCGCCTAAACTAGGCATGCTTTGCGCAAACTTCCATCGCAAACAGCGCAAAACTTACCCATCAATGGGTTGAGCGTGCGACAGCCCTCGACTAAAGGCATGGCTTTAATGACATTGTCCGGCGAAAACACAGGCTCCGGCCGCTATCCAGCGGGCCGATTGGCCTTCCCGCATCGCGATCTGGTTGGCATTGGCCAGCTGGAGCGCCACGAGATCCTTTATCTGCTTGAGTCTGCGGAGCAATGGGTGGAGCTCAACCGGCAACCCTCCAAGCACACAGATCTGCTGGCCGGGCAAACGATCATCAACGCGTTCTTTGAAAACTCGACCCGCACGCTGCTCAGCTTTGAGATTGCGGGCAAAAGACTGGGCGCGGATGTGGTGAATATGCATGCTGCGCAAAGCTCTGTGAAAAAGGGTGAGACGCTGATCGATACAGCGATCACTCTTAACGCAATGCGCCCTGATGCTATCGTGATCCGCCACGGGGCGAGCGGCGCGACGCAATTGATCGCCGATAAGGTTGACTGCCCCGTGTTGAATGCGGGCGATGGGAGTCACGAACACCCAACGCAGGCGCTGCTCGATGCGATGGCTCTGAGGCATGCGCTGCGCAAACGCGGCGAGACTGCAGAGGATTTCACCGGGCTCACCATCACAATATGCGGCGATATCCTGCACAGCCGGGTCGCGCGCTCCAACCTGCTGTGCCTGCAAGCGTTGGGTGCAAGCGTGCGGCTATGCGCGCCGCCAGCCTTAATGCCAGCAGGCGTGGAGGCGATCGGTGCGCAGCCGTTCCACAATTTCGATGACGCTTTGAAGGGCGCAGATGTGGTCATGATGCTGCGCCTGCAAACGGAACGTATGCAAGGGCAATTCACCCCATCTGAGCGCGAATATCACCATCTCTACGGTCTTACGCAGGCGCGCCTTGCGAATGCGGCGCCAGATGCGCTGGTGATGCACCCCGGTCCGATGAATCGCGGGGTCGAGATCGACAGCGAGGTTGCTGACATGCTCGACCGGTCGATCATCACCCAGCAGGTGGAAATGGGGGTCGCAATCCGCATGGCAGCGCTTGATATTCTGACCCGCAGCGCGCGCGGGGTTGAAGGTTGGAATATTGGCGAGGGGAGTGCATCATGAAGCAGTCACGGCCTCTCACAATCACTGGCGGTCAATTGGCGATGCCCGGCGGTCTGGTCAGCGGTGGCATCCGGCTGGATGGCGGCCTGATCACGGAAGTTGGTGCAGATATTGCCGCGCAGGATGGCGACGAAGTGGTCAATGCGCGCGGACAGATAATCGCGCCGGGTCTGGTGGATCTGGGCGTGTTCCGGATCGACAAGGCGTCGTTTCATTTTGGTGGGATCACACGCGCGGCTCTGATGCCGAATCAATCCCCCCCGCTCGATTACCCCAGCCGAGTCAGCATGATCGCCAAAAGCGGTAAGCCAGACCTGTGGGTTCATCCACTGGCGGCAGCGACCTGCGCGCTGGAGGGGCGAGAGCTCGCAGAGATCGCACTGATGCAGGATGCAGGTGCGAGAGGGATTGCCACCGGACGGCGCTGGATCGCGGATTCCGGGGTGATGCTGCGCGTGCTGCAATATGCTGCAATGCTTGATCTGGTCGTAGTCGCGCATGGTGAGGACGATGCCTTGAGCGGCGAGGCAGCGGCAACCGCTGGTGAAATGGCAACCCGCATGGGCTTGCCGAGCGCTCCGGCAGAGGCAGAGGCACTGGCGATTGCGCGCGATATTGCGCTGGCTGAAATATCAGGCGCTCGGCTGCATATTCGTCAGGTGACTACGCAGGCGGGCTTTGATCTGGTGCGCGCGGCGAAGGCGCGCGGCGTGAATGTGACCTGCGGGATCACCCCTGCGCATTTCATGCTGTCGGATCTCGCCACGGTGCAATTCCCGACTTTCGCGAAATTCTCACCGCCTCTTCGAAGCGAAGCGGATCGGCAGGCGGCGCTTACGGCGATTGGCGACGGCACCGTCGATGTGATTGCGTCGGGCCATGATCCACGCGGGCCAGAGGATAAGCGCCTGCCCTTTGCGGATGCAGAGGCCGGGATGGCCGGGGCAGAGACCTTGCTGGCGATGACGCTGACCCTGGTACGCGATGAGGTGATTGATATGGCGCGCGCCTTTGCATTGCTCGCAGGCAACCCGGCCCGGTTACTCAGTGTGCCAGCCGGCCAGCTAGAAGCCGGGCTGGAGGCGGATGTTGCGCTGATCGATCCAGAAGCGCCGTGGATCATCGATCGCCGCAAAATGTCCGCGACGGCCGATAACACCCCGTTTGACCGCCAAGGCACTCAGGGCAGGGTGAAGGCGCTGTTCAAAAGCGGCGTGCAGGTCGTTTAAGCGGCGTTTGTCGTGGTTTGACCTAGCCAGCCCGCAGCATATATTACCCCAAAAAAATGCCCCCGGCGTTTCGCGACACCGGGGGCAGTCTTGCTGAATTCTGGAAAAGTTCCAGAGGGATTTTGTGTCTTAGCTTGTGCGCGCTGCGATCCGCACTCCGCGATCGATCGCACCCTTTGGCGGGTTGATCTTGGCATAGGCGAAACAGCCTTTGCCGGCCGAACGGACGGTCGAGCACATGCTGCGTGCGCTGCTGAGGCCAAAGCCTGCGGCGGCGACGCGGAAGAAGGTTTTGCCTTTCACTTCAGCTTGCGTGATCACGACATCGTGATTTTTCAGCTGCGGATAGCGTGACTGGTAGATTTTCCAGGCACGGTCGGCTTCGGCCCGGCTTGAGAAGCTGCCGAATTGAACCATGTGCGTGTCAGCAGAGCCGCTTGCGACCGCTGCCATGCGGCGCTGGCTTGACGCCGCAGCCACTCGTGTTGGACGTTTCTCTTTACTGGCGTAGCTGGCAGGCAAAGCCTGCACGACAGGCTTTGAAACGAAGCGAGCGCGGGCCGGAGCCGGGGCTGGTTTGGGTGCTTCAGCAACCCGTGTAGGAGCCGCGGCAGGTGCCGGATCAAAGGTTTCAACGGCGCTGTCGTTTGAAACACCAAAGGCGAGAGCTTCGCTTGCGCTTGGCTCCACTGCATTTGCTGGTGCCTGAGCAGCCGCCTCAGCAACCATTACGTCTTGGCTTGGGAAATTGTTCAGCGCGAGATATTGCGGCTGACCGCCATCTTGCGCTGGGTTTACGCGCAGCAAACCTGCGACGCGGGTTTGGTATTGCTCAGGCGCGCTTTGTGCGGCCCATTCAGCAATCCGGTTGTTCACTTCACCAGCTGGCACATCTTCTGCCGCCATAACGCGGGCAGCGCGCCAATTGCCGGCGAGGGCATAGGTGTAGGCGAGGTTTTGACGAACCTTTGCACTGTTCTGGCCGCCGCGTAGAGCATTGGTCAGAACGTGGACGCCCTGCTGCGGCTTGCCAGCCAAGGCATAGGCAAGGCCAAGATCAGCAGGATCAATATCAGAAGACCATGCATCCAGTTTCGCAAGCGCGCTGCCTTTGTCGCCAAGCGCGGTTTTAGCCAGCGCATAGCTGAGGACAGTACGCGGATCGGTGTCGCCAAGTTCCAGGGCATCGTCAAAGCTGGTCGCGGCCGACTGGAAGCGGCCCGATTCCAGATAAGCAGCGCCGAGCATCGCACGGAATTCTGCATTGCGAGGATCAGCCAAAACTGCTGCTTCAGCATGCGTAACAGCCTTATCGACCTGACCTTTTTCAAGCGCGGTTTGCGCCTTGCTGAAAGAGGATAAGGCAGGCGGTGCAGCCGAGGTGGTGCATCCTGCAAGCGCAACGCTGGCAAGTGCGGTCGAAACAATGAGGCTCATTTTCGGGCCGGTCATTTTGTAGGTTTCGCTGCGGTCCATGGTCATAGTCCTTGTGAGTAACTCTGCTGTCTTGGTACGATGCAAAAAGTTAACAAATCAGTCGCGTTTCATCTTCTGCGCGAGCGTATCGAGGTCGTCGATCTGCTCCAGCATGGCGTCGAGCGCTTCGGTAACAACCGCTTGTGCGCTCTTGCCCTGCATTGTCGCAGCAAGGCGAAGTTTGAGATGGCGATCGGTGTCGAGCCGCAAAGTGAAAGCAGCGCGGCGGCCAGATGAACTGCCGGATGCTTTCGCGGATTTACGCTTTTTGGCGGGCTTGCTGCTCTTTTTGGCAGGCACCGCTGCGGACGCTTCGGCGGCTTCCCCTTCAATGCGCGTGGCCAGCTCTTCTTGCTGGCGCAGCACATCGGGTGTGTCCGCGTTTTCGTCCCATTCATGCTCTTCAGCGTCTGCGTCATTGGGTTCTGCCGGGGACAAGTGAACCACATTTGCGCTAGACGCTTGGTTCTCTGTTTCTTCCTCTGCACCCATATCGTTCCAACCCAGGTCTTCCAGATTTGCAGGCTTGCCTGCATCAGGAAGGTTGGTGAGCTGAGGGCGCATAGCCGGTTTGGCCCCGCCCTTACGAGCGAGCAGCGCGGAATTCAGCGAGGCAAAGCTTGCTTCAGTCATCGCGCAGGTGCTCCTTTATTGAGCGACGCGGCGACCGAAGCCACCACCGCCAGCTGGACGGCCACCGCCGACAGCTTGCTGCTGAGTGCCAGGTGCGGCGAATACGGTGCGGCGGAAATTCTTCTCAAGCCGGTCAGAAATATACTTCCAGAGCGCTGTCATTTCAGCAGCACTGCGGCTTTCCGGATCAACTTCCATAACCGTGCGGCCATCGATCATTGAGGCGGCATAATCGGTGCGATGATGCAGCGTGATCGGGGCGACGGTGCCGTGCTGTGACAGAGCCACAGCGGCTTCTGAAGTGATCTTCGCCTTAGGCGTCGCGGCGTTCACGACGAACACCAGCGGCTTGCCAGCGCGCTCACACAGATCAACCGTCGCACCAACAGCGCGCAAATCATGCGGGCTTGGACGAGTTGGCACCACGATCAGCTCGGCAACGCCGATAACTGACTGAATGGCCATGGTGATCGCTGGCGGCGTGTCAATCACAGCCAGTTTAAAGCCCTGCTGACGCAGAACCTGAAGGTCATTGGCGAGGCGAGCAACAGTCGTCTGAGCAAAGGCAGGATATTCTGCCTCACGCTCGTTCCACCAATCGGCTAGCGACCCTTGCGGATCGATGTCGATCAATACGACTGGGCCAGCGCCCGCACGCTGTGCTTGGACGGCGAGATGTCCGGAAAGGGTTGTTTTCCCTGATCCGCCCTTCTGCGATGCTAAAGCTAGTACACGCAAAGCCTTGGTCCCCCTGTTAGGCCGTTGGCGCCGCCTGATTGCGGCTTGGATGACACTGAGATCGCAGGATACCCCTAATTTACAGTTAACGAGGTTTGCGAAACCAACATCTTGCTTGCGATTAGGGTATGGCAACGAATTCCTAACGGATCGTTCACTATAAGGCACACTTGCCCGCTCGGATGCGCTAGCAATCGCGCGGTAAAAACACTTTTTGACGTTATTTATAAGAGAATGATCATGGTCCATTTCCTTGCCTTTGATGCCGATTCTAAGTCTGCACCTACCCGCGTGCTTGCCGGGATGCGGCTGGCCGTAAACGGTGCAGTCGCAGCTATCGCTATGGCCGCAGCGCCGGCATTGGCTGATGTGAAGGCGGGCGTGGACGCATGGAGCTCTGGCGATTTTACCACTGCGGTTGAGCAATGGCGCGGCCCGGCTGGGCGCGGCGATGCCGATGCGATGTTCAACCTCGCCCAGGCGTACCGCCTTGGTCGCGGGGTTGAGATTGATGTGGAGCGCGCGCGTGCTCTGTATGCAGAGGCAGCGCGCAAAGGGCACGTGAAGGCGGCCGATAATTACGGTCTGCTATTGTTCCAGCAAGGTGAACAATCAGAAGCCATGCCGTTGGTAACGGCAGCGGCAGAGCGCGGCGATCCGCGCGCGCAGTATATTTTGGGTCTGGCACATTTTAATGGCGACTACGCACCAAAGGACTGGGTGCGCGCCTATGCTTTTCTGACCTTGTCGGTTTCTGCTGGGCTCCCACAGGCAAAGGATGCCGTGGCGCAAATGGACCGTTATATCCCGATTGAGCAGCGCCAAATGGCTCAGTCGGTCGCACGTGATTTGGAGGCAGAAGCAGCAAAGCTGCGCGCTGCGCAATTGGCCGAAGCGGAACTTAATCGCCTGCCATCCGGCGCTCAGCCTGCGCTGAGGATCGCGCAAGCTACACCGGCCCCGTCGTCAAACGGGTCGCAATTGGACACTAATTTTAGCCTTAACGGCCCTACGACTGCCGGCACTGCTGCTGCTGCTGCTCCGGCTGCGCCTGCGCCGCGCGTTGCCGCGGCAGGGAATGGCCCATGGCGGGTTCAGCTCGGTGCGTTTGGCGTGGCTGGCAATGCTGATCGGCTTTGGAAAAAGCTTTCCGGTTCCAATGCATTGCAGGGCGCGCGCAAAATTCTGGTGCCAGCGGGCCGGGTCACGCGTCTGCAAGCGGGCGGTTTTGCCTCACGCGCATCGGCGCAAAAGGCCTGCAACGCTTTGAAAGCTCAAGGTCAAGGCTGTCTCGTCACCAAGAAATGACGCTTGGCCGTTCGGTGAAAGCCCGAATGCTGCTCACGCGCTACCCGCAGCCCGACTTTCCTTGAAGGTGAGGCATGCTATCATGCAGCCCGGAAAAGGGTGGGATCTGCATGAGTGATACGCTGAACGAGCAAGCGGACGAACATACGTTTGGCGATGACGTGCCTGATGCAGGGCCTGCTAAAACCGCCGACCGTATTAGCAGCCTCGATTTCATACGCGGCCTTGCCGTGATGGGCATTCTGGCCGCGAATATCATCGCCTTTGGCCAACCGTTTAGCGCTTACATGTTCCCCGAGGCGTTTCTCGTCCCCGCCAATGATCCGGGCGGGTGGCAATGGATCGCGCAATTCACCGTGATAGACGGCAAGATGCGGGGGTTATTCACCATCCTGTTCGGCGCGGGGCTCTATCTGTTTATGGAGCGGGCATGGGCGCGCGGCGAGACGCGCTGGCTGCAGGCGCGGCGATTGTTCTGGCTGTTGCTGTTTGGTCTGATCCATTTCTTCTTCATCTGGGCGGGTGATATTCTGGCCTATTATGCGCTGGTCGGGTGGATCGTATTGCCGTGCCTCAAATGGCAGGCCGAAACGCAGCTTAAGGTCGGGCTGCTCGGCTATCTGGTCGGCGCAATCGTCTACGCTTTGATGATGGTGCCACTACCCTTTGTGGCCGACACGCCGATGGGGGATCAAGCCGGGTTCAGCGAGATGCGTGATGGGTTGGAGAGCGCCAAGCAAGAAGCATTGGCTGACTATGTGGTTGAAACGAAGATCAAGCAATCGGGTGATTATGGCGGGTTTGTTCAGCACCGCGCGCAGGAACATGGGTTTGATCTCTTCGGCAATGCGATGTTCTTTGCGCTTGAGACATTTCCCCTGATGCTGCTCGGTATGGCGCTTTACCGGATGGGATTTTTCAGCGGGGGTTGGGCACCTTCGACCTTGCGCAAATGGGGCTGGATCGGCCTTGTTACCGGTGCCCTGCTGCATCTGCTGATTGCGCTGTGGGCCAGGTCAAACGGCTTCACCTATTACGGAACGCTCGCCGCCTTTGTTGGGATCAGCCCGCTACCCAGACTGATGATGGTTCTGGGAATGGCAGCATTGCTGGTGCTATTCGCCCCCAAGGCGACCGGATGGCTGGGACAGCGGGTGTCCGCTGCAGGACGCGCCGCCTTCACCAATTATATCGGCACCTCGGTGCTTATGCTGTTTGTCTTCCACGGCTGGGCCTTGGGCCTGTTCGGTGAGCTCAATCGGCCTCAGCTTTACATGGTGGTGTTGGCCGTTTGCATCATTATGCTGGCCTGGTCGAAGCCTTGGCTGGATAGGTTCCGCTATGGCCCGCTAGAATGGCTTTGGCGCTGCCTGACCTATGGCAGATTGTTCCCGATGAGGCGGTGATGGCTCCTTCATTTTAGAACCGCAGCCGCTCGTCCCTCTATCCGTCCATCCAGATTTTATCCCGGTCGGCTCCAAAGGCTTTGCTCTCAAAACATAACGAAGCGGAGTTCAGCCGCGTCGGCGACCGCAAGGGCTCATGTCCACCCGCAGAGGCGAGGACTTATAGGCCGGATTCGAGGGTTTTGCACGCCGCGTGATGTGCGGGACAAATAGAATCCTCTTGCTATTGAGATTAATTCGCATAAATTGCTCTTGCAATTGATTCGCAGGAGTAGCGAAAAGCCGTCATGTATATCTGTATCTGCAATGCGATCCGTGAATCTGACCTGCGTGAAGCGGGCCGCGGTACGTCTGGCGATGCAGAAGCGGTCTATGCGAAGCTCGGCAAGCGTCCCAATTGCGGCCAATGCCTTCAAGATGCTGACAAAATTCTGGATGAAGTGCGCCGCGTGGCTGAGCGCCTTGCTTCTTGCAAAGAACTCGCAATCTGAACTGGCGAGGCGCTATTGCGAGATCATTGCAAGTAGCTGAAAATCATACATTTTTATGGATCGATACCTTGAATGGTGGCGGTTTTGCGCGCATATAGTGCGCATACCAAAAACAGTGTCACCGCCAATCCGCGCCCCACAGCGCGCCATCTATTCAAGGAGCATCACCCATGAAGGGCGATCCAAAAGTCATCGAATTTCTCAACAAGGCGCTCACCAACGAGCTCACCGCGATCAACCAATATTGGTTGCATTACCGCGTGCTCGACGATTGGGGCGTCACCAAACTCGCCGAATATGAACGCGGGGAATCCATCGAAGAAATGCAGCACGCCGACAAACTGGCTGAGCGCATTCTGTTCCTCAACGGACTGCCCAATTTTCAGGCGATCCACAATTTGCGCGTTGGCGAGACGGTTGAGGAGATCCTCAAGGCTGACATGGCGGTGGAAGAAGACGCGATCCCGCTGCTGACCGATGCGATTGAATATTGCGAGAAAGTCCGGGATTATGTGAGCCGTGATCTCTTCGCTGGCATTCTTGCGAATGAAGAAGAGCACGTCGACTTCCTCGAAACTCAGTTCGATATGATTGAGCGGATGGGTTTGGAGAATTACGTGCAACTGCAAAGCAAGCCAGCGGGCGCAGAGTAAGCTTCATCGGCCCTGATAGGTCTATCAATAGAGGGGGGCGGGGCGGCTTATGCGGCTCCGCCTTTCTTACGTTTGGCCGATAGTGATGGCACGCGCACCGACTGACACTCTCAGGCTAGGCGCATCATTCGCCTTGGAGAATGATGTCCAGCTCGCTGAGAGGCAGGAGGGTTGTAACCGAGTTCATTTCATCCAGCTCCGGAAGCGACGCTCCGTTAAAGGTGAAGAATTTGCTTGGATAATTGCCCGATTCCTCTTTGTCGTAGACGGCGCAAAAATTGAGACTTGCGAGTCGGTCCACCATTGCAAAAATGAACGCGGTGCTCAGCAAGTCGTCTTCACTCCATTCGGTGTGCGGCACTTTGCTATGGAGGGTAACACCGACGTAGCCGCTGTAGCACAGCGCATTGCCGTGGACCTCTCTTTGATGCGCAGTCTCAAACCAAATGCCCGGTGCGAATTGCGTAAATACACGTTCAGCTGATTGACCAGCGATTTCTGGCCTGAGCGCGTAACTGCGAAAGCCTTCCAGCGAAGGGCTGACCATACCTGAGAAGTCTATGACCGCGATGACCCCATCGCTTTCATCCAGCAGAAGGCTCTCTGACAGTCCACCCGGTTTGGTGCCGAGCTCAGCAAGAATATCGATTCCTGATTGTTCCCAATTCTCCACCATTGGGCCTTCAGCCATCATTTCTGCGATCAACGGATCGATCGCTTGGCTCATTTCCTGGTTGGCCGAAAACAGAGTGAAGAACTGGATGAACTGATCAGCGGAAATATCGGAGGGTAGGATCGATTGTGTTTCAGAAGAGCCGAAAACGCCCTCTTGGGTCTCTGCGCTCTCTTCCTGCGCAGAGACAGGCTCAGCTTGTTCTGGCACATCATCCTGCGCCAGTACCGGCGATCCCAACAGCGCGAGCGCCGCGATTGCAGCAGTTAATGGACGGCGGAACGCTGCATTCTTATTGGTCACTACAGGCATAGTGTTAGCTTCCATCATCAGGGGTGGCTTTGTCTGATTGTCCGGCGGCGGCCACCAATGTCTCCTTCGCGAAATGCACCAGGCCCGTGGTCAAAAACCCCATGGTCGCGATCCAGGCACCCGCGATCAGTGTCCCGATCTGAGGCCGGATAAAGGCGCTGACAAACAGCATGATGATCACCACGCAGATCGAGAGTGCGGCGGCAGTGCTGAACATCACAGAACGCTGAACCAGCCGGCGGCGGCGTAGCAGCCGGGCAAGCTCACGCTGTTCGCGCATAGGGCGATCCTGGGTGAGACGCTCTTCCAACCGCTCAATCCGGCCCGCGACCCAGATCAGCCGCGCCATCATCACATTCATCACCGCGCCGATCCCTGCGAGCAGAAACGCTGGCGCCAGGCTGAGCCGGACGATTTCCTGCACGCGCATGGTACTGGAGGTGCGCTCGATGAGGTCAGAGGCAATGTCGGAAGAGGTAAGCAGGTCGAGGAGCATCAGCGATCCCCGCTCCCGCTTGAGTAATTGCCGCCTCCGCCGCGATTGGCATTGTAGGGGTTCTTCGGACTTTTCAGCGATACGCGTACTGGCACGGCGTCAAAGCCGAGTTTGGAGCGGATGCCGTTCACAAGATAGCGTTCGTAGCTGGTCGGGAGCACTTCCAGACGGCTGCCGAACACCACAAAGCGCGGCGGGCGGGTGCCGACCTGCGTGATATAGCGCAGCTTGATCCGGCGGCCCTTTGGCGCGGGCGGCGGGTTGTTCGCCAGCGCATCGTCGAACCAGCGGTTGAGCGCGGCGGTGGGCACACGCTTCGACCAGCTTTCGCGAATTTCAAACGCGCCGGAGAGCATGGTGTCGAGCCCTTTGCCGGTTTTCGCAGAGACCGCAAACAGGGGCAGCCCGCGAACCTGCGCCAGACCGTCATCGAGCGCGCGGCGAATGCCGTTGAACAATCCGCTGGGATCCTCAGCAATATCCCATTTGTTGATAGCGATCATTAGCGCGCGGCCTTCTTCCAGGCACATGCTGGCGATCTTGAGGTCTTGGTGCTCAAGCCCCTGAGTCGCGTCGAGCAGCAGCACCACGACCTCGGCAAAGTCCACCGCGCGGCGGGCATCGGCGACGGACAGCTTCTCCAGCTTTTCGGTCACATTGCGTTTCTTGCGCATGCCTGCGGTGTCGATCAGACGGATCTCTCGCGTCTCACCTGTATCGGGATCGGCCCAGTCCCAGTCGACCGCAATAGAATCGCGAGTGATCCCGGCCTCTGGCCCGGTCAGCAGGCGGTCCTCGCCCAGCATCCGGTTGATCAGCGTCGATTTACCCGCGTTCGGCCGGCCAACAATCGCCAACTTCAGCGGACCGAGCGGGGCCTCCTCGCCCTCATCAAGTGCAAATTGTGCTGCGGCCTTAAGCGCCTCTGCCTTGTCTCCGATCAGCGGCCACAGCGCGCCAAACATATCGGCGACCCCTTCGCCATGCTCTGCGGAAACCCCGATCGGCTCACCCATGCCGAGCGAGTAGCTTTCCAGAATGCCGTCCTCGCCCTGTTTGCCTTCGGCTTTGTTCGCAACGAGCACGACGGGCACTTTCTCACCCTTGATTTCGCGCTGTTCGCGCAGGAACCGGGCAACCTCTTGATCGAGCGGGGTCACGCCCGCGCGTGCATCGATCACGAACAGGATCGCATCTGCACCCTCAATGCTGACCTCGGTCTGTTGACGCATCCGGCCAGAAAGGCTGTCGGGGTCTTCATCTTCCCACCCGGCGGTGTCGACCACGGTGAATTCCAGGCCAGCAAGCTCGGCATCACCCATCCGGCGATCACGCGTGACGCCCGGCTGATCATCGACCAGCGCAAGCTTTTTGCCCACCAGTCGATTGAACAATGTCGATTTGCCAACATTGGGCCGGCCAATAATGATGACTTGCGGTTTATCTGTCGGTGTCATGATGCTGTCCTTACCGCTCGCGCGCTGTCCTGTTCAGGCCTGCGCCGCAGCAGCGGTGTAGGCGAGCGGCGGGTCTATTCCGCTTTGGCAATGGGCGGGCTGTCGCCCAGGTCTTCGAACCATGCCTCTACCGGGCCGTTCAATTTAATGGTCAGCGGCTGGCCTTTGCGGTCGACCGTCTTGCCCGCCTGTACGCGCACCCAGCCTTCGGAAATTGAGTATTCCTCAATATCGTTGCGCACGCGGTCCTTAAAACGAATGCCGATCCCGCGTTGCAGAACGTCTGCATCGAAATGCTTGCTGCGCGGATTAACAGACAGATGATCTGGCGGCGTGTCGGTGCCGGCCGTTGGCTTTGTTTCTTCAGTCATGCTCTTTATCCAAATCCAGAGTTTGCCCACGCTGATATTCTGGCCACTCATGGCGATATGCACATGGGTTGGCCAAAGACGGCGGGGACAAGCGTTTGAAAGTTCTGGAGCGTCCATAGTCGCAGGTGCGCGGCGGAACAAGATCGTTCCGCTTGCCCTTTTTCGCGCACCAGACTAGAGGCGAGCGCAATGCGCGCGGGGGCCGGTTGGTTTCCCGCGCGGCTTCGTTCAATCAAGCGGGCGTGGCGGAATTGGTAGACGCGCTGGTTTTAGGTACCAGTATCGAAAGATGTGGGGGTTCGAGTCCCTTCGCCCGCACCAATGTTTTTCCGCGCCGGTGTTGAGAATTCGCATATCAGATACACGTCGTTGCGACGTTAAGTATCTGAACTTACGAGATTGTTGAGAAGGTTTCAGTTTTTCCAATGCAGACCAAGCAAACCACCAATGAAGGCCTGAAGCGCGCCTATCAGATCACTGTCACTGCCAAGGAATTGGCGCAAAAGATTGACGGGGAGATCAAGAAGGTCGCCCCGCAGGTGCAAATGCCTGGCTTCCGTCCCGGCAAAGTGCCAGCCAATCTCGTCAAGAAAATGCACGGTGAACAGCTGCATGCGCAGGTTGTGAACGACACGATTCGCGATTCGCTGGAAAAATTGCTCACCGACGAAGGCCTGCGTCCTGCGATGCAGCCTAAGGTTGAGCTGGCCGAGGGCTATGAAGAAGGCAAAGACGCCGAGATTTCGGTTGAGCTTGAGATTCTCCCAGAGGTTGAAGCGCCAAGCACCGATGGCCTGACACTCGAGAAGCTGGTCGTTCCTGTGAAGGACGAACAGATTGAAGAAGCGCTGCAAGGTCTCGCTGGTCAGAACAAGAGCTACAAAGACGCAGCCAAATCGAAGAAGGCAGCGGATGGCGATCAGCTGATCATCGATTTCGTGGGTAAGCTTGACGGCGAAGAGTTTGAAGGCGGCAAAGCCGAAGACGCGCCATTGGTGCTCGGCTCAGGCCAGTTCATCCCAGGCTTTGAAGAGCAGTTGACGGGTTCGAAGACCGGCGATGAGAAGACCATCGACGTCACCTTCCCTGAAGATTACCAGGCCGCGCATCTCGCCGGTAAAGCGGTTCAGTTCGACATCACTGTGAAGCAAGTAAAGGTCGAAACCGATACCAAGATCGACGATGGTTTTGCCAAAGGCCTCGGCCTAGATGATCTCGACAAGTTGAAAGAGATCATGAAGAGTCAGCTGGAACAGCAGACTGCTGGTCTTACACGCACACAAATGAAGCGTGCCTTGCTCGATCAATTGGCAGCGGGTCATGACTTTGCCGTTCCAGAGAACATGGTTGATGCCGAATTTGAGCAAATCTGGGCTCAGCTTCAGCAAGAAGCCGCGAAGGAAGAGAAACCTGAAGACGCTTTGAAAGAAATCGAAGCGGAGAAGGACGAATATCGTTCTATCGCCGAGCGCCGCGTGCGTTTGGGCCTGTTGCTCAGCGAAATCGGACAGGTAAATGGCGTCGAAGTGACCGCTCAAGAAATGCAAATGCTGGTGCAGCAAGCTGCTCAGCAATATCGCGAAGAAGATCGCGAGCGTTTCATGCAGTATATTCAGCAAGAGCCAATGGCCGCTGCTCAGCTGCGCGCGCCGCTCTATGAAGACAAGGTCGTCGACTTCCTGTTTGACAAGGCGGAAGTCACCGAGCGTGAAGTGACGCAGGAAGAACTGCAAGCTGCAATCGAAGCGGATGAAGCCGCTGATAGCAAGCCAGCCGCCAAGAAGAAGGCCCCGGCCAAGAAAGCGGCGGCGAAAAAGGCACCAGCTAAGAAGCCGGCAGCGAAAAAAGCGCCTGCGAAGGCTGCGGATAAGAAAGAGCCAGCGGCGAAAAAGGCACCAGCCAAGAAACCGGCGGCCAAAAAAGCCCCGGCGAAGAAAGCTCCTGCCAAGAAACCGGCGGCAAAAGCGGATGCAAAGCCAGCCGCCAAGAAGGCACCTGCAAAAAAGGCTCCGGCTAAAAAACCAGCAGCTAAGAAGCCTGCTGCCAAGAAAGCGCCCGCGAAGAAGAAATAACGCGCGGTCGCTTTGCCCCTGCGATGTGGCGGGGCAAGCCAGGCAAAGCTCTGACATAAAACGAGCCGTGATCCAGATAATGGGTTGCGGCTCGTTTGCATTGGTGAGCAGCGCGCAGGTGAGGCCCGCGCTCGCTGCGCCATCCTAACTCATCCTTAACCATGTGCGGCTAAACCCTAAGTCGATTTTAGGGCAATTTACGTAGGCATGTCGCCTGACGTGGCCCCAGGAACAATGGGTTAACATGCATTATGAGTAATAGGTTCAGCATGTCGTGGGTCAAAAGCCGTTTTGAAAGCGGTTCGATTAATGGTCAGGTTGGCCGGGTGTTCAATATGTTCGCCTTGTTGGTTTTGGTGCTCGGCGCAGTGGGCACCATTGGCGCGCTGCGGATGGAGCAACGCTCCAACACGCTTGCCAGCTTGACTGAAGTCGCATTTCTTACGGCAAGCATGAACAGAAACGTCTCGCTCTCAAAAGACGAGATGGGGGCTTATCGTGCGAGAAACTTTGACAACGAACGTATCGAACTTGCGTTCAAATATGCCAATGAAGCGGTTGAAATGAATGACCGTTTGGCGATTGCGGCGGGTTCTGTTGATGAAGCCTATATGCCCAAAGTGTTGCAGCTCGATAATGAGCTGAATGGCATCGTCACCATTCTGGGTGAGGTGCGCGATGCGCCGCGTGACATCGCCTTGCAAGAGAGTTTTCTTGGACCACGCTATGAGGCAATCGACGCAACTGTCAGTCTGATCGTCGAGGTGCGTGAAGACGCGGCCGCCCGTGTCAAAACCGCCTCTGGCGAAGGTTTGTTCGAAATCAAAGTTCTGATTGCTTCCTTGATCGCTGGTTTGCTCATCGCACTCGGCTTGGTATTCCTAGGCAAACGTCTGGTCGCCAAACAAGTCGTCGCACCTATCGTTGACATCAGCGATGTTAGTGAACGGATCGCCGCCGGTGAAACTGACCTTGAGATCCCATCGGCTGAGCGCGAAGATGAGATCGGTACTTTGTCTGCGGCTCTTACTGTTTTGCGGGGCGTTCAAAGCGAAGCGGACGCGCAGGCCAAACGCGAGCTTGAGCGTGAGCTTGAGAGTGAGCGTGAAATCAAAGAAGAACGCGAACGTTCTCAGGAAGAGCAGCGTAAATTGCTCAAGTCGCTCGCCGACAAATTTGAAAAGACTGTTGGCGATGTCGCCTCCGGGGTGGCCGCCGCCTCCAGTCAAATGGAAGATTCCGCGACCAATCTGGCGCGTAATGTCGAATCTTCTTCCCAGACGGTTAACGCCGCCAATTCGAGTCTGAAGCAAGCATCGGACGGCATCACTGGCGCAGCGTCGGCATCTGATGAATTTGCGATGTCGATCAATGAGGTTAGCCGCCAGGCGGCCTCGTCGTCTGAGCGTGCCCGCAAAGCTTCTGAAGCAGCGGCGAAAGCGGATGAAACCATTACCGGTCTGACCGGTTCTGCAGATCGCATCAGCCAGATCGTTGAAGTGATCGCTGGCATTGCTCAACGCACTAACTTGCTCGCACTTAACGCCTCGATCGAAGCTGCTCGCGGCGGTGAAGCGGGACGTGGTTTCTCTGTTGTCGCGTCCGAAGTGAAAGAGCTGGCCTCGCAAACCGGACGCGCGACTGAAGAAGTTGAGGGTCTGATTCGCGAAATGCAGGACGCAACCGGTGAAAGCGCGTCTGCGCTGGCGTTGATCTCGACCGAAGTGGTTGCTCTGGAATCGACCGCAACCGCGATTGCCAGCGCCGTCGATCAGCAGGCCGTTGCTGGTCAGGATCTGGCGCAAAGCATCGATTTGGCAGCCCGTAATACCCAAGATATCAGCGCGACCATCGAAGATGTGAGCGAAGTTTCCATGACCGCGGGCAGCACAGCGACGCAAATGCTCGCGAGTTCGCAAGAAATGTCAGTCCAATCTGAGAAACTGCGTGAGCAGGTCGCCGAATTCCTTAAACAGGTGCGCGCAGCTTAAGCTCACACACAGGTAGCGGCTCGGCCCGCTGCCGCGCTAAAACTAAACAATACAGAAATGCCGCCGGCTGGATTTCCATTCCAGTTTGGCGGCATTTGCGCGTGTGTTCACGCGTCTGATCTCGCAAAAAGAAACTGTGATTGAATGCACAGGTGAAGGTTAAGGCCCTTGAACATTTTCCGTGTGCCCCCGACATAGCAGAACCGAGATAAAGAAGGACCACCAGCACATGATCAACCTGTTCGGCAATTCTGGCGAAACGCACGGCACCCAGGGGCAATTCACTCGCGATCCGGCAACCGGCGCATTGGTGCCGATGGTGGTTGAGCAAACCAGCCGCGGTGAACGCAGTTTTGACATTTTCTCCCGCCTGCTGCGAGAGCGGATTGTCTTCGTAACTGGCCAGGTTGAAGACGGCATGGCCTCGCTGATCACAGCTCAATTGTTGTTCCTTGAAAGCGAAAACCCGTCGAAGCCAATTTCGATGTACATCAATTCGCCAGGCGGCGTTGTGACCGCTGGCATGGCGATCCACGATACGATGCAATACATCAAACCGCGCGTTTCGACCGTTTGCATGGGCCAGGCGGCCTCCATGGGCAGCTTCCTGCTCGCTGCTGGTGAGCCGGGCATGCGTGTCGCTCTGCCAAACTCGCGGATCATGATCCACCAGCCATCCGGCGGTGCGCGCGGCATGGCCTCTGACATTGAGATTCAGGCGCGTGAGATCCTGCGGATCAAAAAGAGCATGAATGATCTCTATGTGAAGTACACGGGCAAGAAACTGTCTGAGATCGAAAAGGCGATGGACCGCGACACTTTCCTGGAAGCGGAAGAGGCGATGAAATTCGGTTTGGTCGATAAAGTGTTCGAAACCCGTCCAGAGGGCGACTCGGGTGATGATGAGAAGGGTTCGGGCGGCGCGCCGGAGTAAGGCGAGCGGTCTGAACCGCATTTTTGGCCGTGCCTGGCCGAATCGCGATTAAGAATCGCTCGTTCGGCATCCCACGCCGGGACACAGGCGGCCAAAGTGCGACTTTAAAGACGCCAAAACCGGGCAATCGCCCAAAAAGAGCCGCGTTAATGTTGATTCACAACCGGCCCTATATATTGTTGAGCGAATCCCCACCGGGCACTCGGTTTGGTAATTGGATTACAAACGCTGTAGTTTAGACCAGTGCGAGTGAAGGCCCAGGACAATAGGAAATGACCAAGTTGAGCGGAACTGACAGTAAGAGCACCCTATATTGCAGCTTCTGTGGGAAGTCGCAGCATGAAGTGCGCAAGCTCATTGCCGGGCCAACCGTGTTCATCTGTGATGAATGCGTTGAGCTGTGCAATGACATCATTCGTGAAGAGACGAAGGCTGGCATCGCCGGCAAGAAAGAGGGCGAAGTTCCAACGCCTTCGGAAATCTTCGCAACGCTCAATGATTATGTGATCGGCCAGGACAGCGCCAAGCGCAATCTCTCGGTTGCGGTTCACAACCACTACAAGCGCTTGAAGCATTCCGGCAAAGCCGACGGTGTTGAGCTGGCGAAATCCAACATCCTGCTGGTCGGGCCGACCGGCACGGGTAAGACATTGCTCGCGCAAACTCTGGCGCGCACGTTCGACGTGCCATTCACCATGGCGGATGCGACCACTCTGACCGAGGCGGGCTATGTCGGTGAAGATGTTGAGAACATCATCCTGAAGCTGCTGCAATCTTCCGACTATAACGTTGAAAAAGCGCAGCACGGCATCGTCTACATTGATGAGATCGACAAGATCACTCGCAAGGCTGAAAACCCATCGATCACGCGCGACGTATCGGGTGAGGGCGTGCAGCAGGCGCTGCTGAAACTGATGGAAGGCACCACTGCCTCTGTCCCGCCGCAGGGCGGACGTAAGCACCCGCAGCAGGAATTCCTGCAAGTCGACACGACGAACATCCTGTTCATCTGTGGCGGCGCGTTTGCGGGCCTCGACAAAATTATCGCTGACCGCCTGCAAAAGCGCTCAATCGGCTTTGGTAACCACGTTGCCGACCCGGATAAGCGCAATGTTGGCGAATTGCTCGAGCTGAGCGAACCAGAAGATCTGCTGAAATTCGGCCTGATCCCTGAATTCGTTGGCCGTCTGCCAGTGATTGCGACGCTGCACGATCTTGATGTCGATGCGCTGGTCACCATCCTGACCGAGCCGAAGAACGCCATTTCCAAGCAATATGGCAAATTGTTCGAGCTCGAGGATGTCGATCTGACTTTCACCGAGGACGCGCTCAAAGCGATCGCGGAACGCGCGATCAAGCGCAAGACGGGTGCGCGCGGCCTGCGCTCAATCGTCGAAGGCATCCTGCTCGACACGATGTTCGACCTGCCCGACCTTGAAGGCGTGACCGAAATTGTGGTCGATGCCGAAGTGGTCGAGGGTAAAAAAGCGCCGGTCCAGGTGCTCGGCGGCAAGGGCGAAGAGAAGGAAGAAGCGGCTTAGTCTATCTACGTAGGAGGAACCCTGCGATAGTTGACTTTCAATTGAAAGGTCAACAGATCGCTCTCCTATTCTACCTTTTAATTATGGGAGTTCTCGGGCTCTCGTTTTGGCGTATTTTGACGCGTAAAGATGATCGCATCGCCGCGATAAAAGAATTCAAGAACAGGCCATTCGTCAATCTCTTTATGGCCGGATGGATAACGTCGGTTACAGTGTTCATAGTCGGCATTTTTGTACCGGCTATTGGAGAAAGAGACTTCTTCAATACAGGCCTAGAGCTCTGGCAGGCTGGCGGAATAGCCGCTCTGATCGGTCTCATTGTGTCTTGGAAATTGGACTAGAAACCGCGAGAATTTGGTAGTGAAGCAAACCTAAAAACCCCGCTTAGTTGATCTCTCAGCCAAGCGGGGTTCTTGGTTTGCACTGCTGCGAGTGGGAGGGAAGGGAAGTCCGCAGCAGCGCGAAGGGGGATGGGGGTGTTTTATGCGGGGAGGAACACGCCGTCGGTCACATGGATGACACCGTTTGAGGTCATGACGTCGGCGGTAGTCACTGCGGTCGCACGGCCTTTTGCATCGGTGATCACGATGGTGTCGCCGACAAGACGTGCCGTCAGTTTCTGACCAGCGAGCGTGTCGATTGTCGCTTCGCCGCCATGTTTGTTAATCAGTTTTACGAGGTCGCTCGACGATACCGCACCGGACACTGCATGGTAGACGAGCACGTTGGTGAGTGTGCCCTTGTTTTGAGGTTTGAGCAGTGTGTCGACCGTGCCTTCTGGTAGCTTCGCGAACGCCGTGTCGGTCGGCGCAAACACGGTAAATGGACCAGGGTTTTGGAGCGTGCCTGCGAGATCCGCGGCGGTCACGGCAGCGACGAGCGTATTGTGTACGCCAGTGCTCTGGGCGGTTTGTACGATGTTCGGCTGACTTTTCTCAGCGTTCTTATGGCCATGAGCCGCAAGCGGGGTGGTGTTCAGCACGGCAAAGCCGGTGGTTGCGGCGATCGCTGCAAGGGCGGCGGCTTTAACTTTTGAACTGGTCGAGGTCTTAGGCATTCGGGTTCTCCTTTATCCGCAAGACCTCCCGTTCTTGCATGGTGGGAGCTACGCAAACGCTCATGTGCTGGATGCGGACAATGTGAAAATTTTTCTGTCGCAGGTACAGAAATTGTACGGAAACGCCCTGAATTTCCCGGATTTTATGGGGTTCTTAAAGGGCATGAGATTAACGCTTTGAAGAGCCGTCATCTCGAATTGGGACGCGCCTTTGCGCGCGATTGCAAGCGAGTGGCAGGCAGTGTGTGACAGACCGGCACAGCTCTCAATATCAAGCGACGGATCTATAACCCTCAATGCCCAATTCGAAGCCAGCCCAGCATTATCACGATATCGACGGCATGCGCTCTGTGTTGATGTTCCTGTCGGTCGCGTTGCATGCGGCGACGGTCTACGCGCCTGCACGGCCCTGGATCACCAGCAATGCACAGCGCCATGAATTCTTCGATTGGGTGATTTTCGGTCTGCATCTGGTGATCACGCCGACATTTTTCTTCGTCGGCGGGATTTTCACCGTCCTCATGCTGGCGCGCCGCACACCGGGCAGGTTTTTGCGCAATCGTTTTATGCGAACCGTCGTTCCACTGATTGCGATCGCGCTGTCGTTCAACATGCTGGAACATTACCTGCGCTGGAATGACAAGACCGGCGACAGCGGACTGATGCGCTGGATTGAAAGCGGCGGCTTCGCGCAGATCTGGGTCAGCGGGGAATGGTCGCTGCATCTGTGGTTCCTGGTCAGCCTGGTGCCGATGTTTATCTTCTCGGCCATCGTCCAGGCAGCAATCCCGAAAGGTGCTGCGATCCGCACAGGCGCGCTGCGCATGGTAGGCCGCGCCGCTGGCTGGTTGAAGTCAAGCTGGGCCTTTGCGTTATTCGTGCTCGCATTGGCTGCGGCCAACACTGTGAATTTCGCCGTCGCTAGCCAGGTGCCGGGTGGGTATGATTTGCTCTTTCCCGGCTTTCAAAGCTGGTACAAGCTGATCAGCGAGTTTCCCTTCTTCGTGCTCGGTGTGGCGGCCGCGCTTTCACCTAGCCTGCTTGACCGGCTGCGCACATGGCGCGCATGGATGCCGTTTGCTGCGGTGTTGGCCTTCGCTTTCCAACCATATGCGAACCCTGATCAAGGCTTCGCGGCTGGTATGGCGATGCTGTTCCTCAACCAGTTGGCGATCTGGACACTCGTCTTGTTCCTGATCCAATTCTTTTACCGCCACTTTTCAAACGACAGCCTGCGCACCCGCTGGCTCGCCGACAGTGCTCTATCGATGTATCTGTTCCACCATTGTCTGGTCTATATTTACGGGCGCGGGTTTACCCATGTGGAATGGCCGATTGCGCTGGAATGGGCGTTGTTGACGGTCGCGGCGGCGGCAACGGTGATCCTGTTCCATGAAACGATGGTCCGCCGGTTTGCGCTGCTGCGGCTGCTGTTCAATGGTAAGACGGACGTCGCCGCGATCCGCAAGGCACCCGGTTTCTGGCAGAGCTTTGGCCTGCCAGGCGTAAAGCGCGCCAATGGTAATGTAAGCGGAGCGGGCGGAAAGCCTGCGGTCTAAACCTGATTGAATGCGCCCTGTGCGACCACGGGGCCGGCATCCTGCGCCTCTGGCTTGCCGCCAATCGGTTCACGCGTCAGCACCAGCTCGGCGCCGTCACCCATATTCTGAGTGATCTCTTTAGGCAGGGTAACACTGCGGACCTCGCCCGGCGTCACCACGCCAAGGGATTGCAATGGGGTGCCATCGGCTGGCACCAGCCACAGCTCATGATCGTGAACGCCGTCTGCAGTCAGGCCAATCGCGCCCACCAACATGCGCTCGCTATCGGGTATATACGTCACATCGAGGCGTAGACCGGTGTCGCCAATCGGCACTTGCGCGACCAGCGGGTTCGCCGCCGCGATTTGCGGCGCTTCGCTCGCGCCGGGCGTCGGAACACTGTCCGTACCAGCCGGCAGGACAACCAAGGCAAGGGCCGCGACCGCCGCCGCGCTGGTTAGCCCGCTGACCCATTGCCAGCGTCGCACCTTGCTTTGCAATTCTACGACATTGGCGCTGTCCAGGCCTGTCTCCGCATGGGTTGATGCCGCACGCACGCGGGCTTCAATCTCATCCCACACTTTTGCGCTCGGCTCTGCGCCGGAGATTTCATCGGTCCACGGTGCGAACCAATTGTCCCACCAATCCTTGCGCCAGGCAAAGTCGGGATCGCTGGCCAGTTTCCCGCGCGCGGCAAGCAATTCCTGACCTTCCAGCAGGCCAAGCGAAAACTCCGCCGCCAACATCGGATCGTCGCGCTTGATCTCTTCGCGGTCCATGCCGTTCTCGTCGCTCATTCGCTCGCCTCCAGGCAAGCGCGCAGGCGTTGCAGCCCGCGGCGGATCCAGCTCTTCATCGTGCCCAGCGGAACATCGGCATGCTCAGCCAGCTCGGCATAGGTCTTTCCATCGAAGAAGGCGGCGCGAATGTGACCGCGCGCGTTTTCGTCTAGCCCCTCAATGCAGGTGTGAATTTGTGCGGTTTGCTCCGCATCGACCATCAGACTGTCGGCCAGCTGCGCCTGATCGGGCAGAGGAGCGGCCTCTTCCACAGGCACAGCGCCGCCGCGCACCTTACCCGTGCGCAGACGATCAATCGCGCGGTTGCGCGCGAAGGTCGCCAGCCACGAGATTGGGCTCGCCCGGGTGGGATCATAGCGATCCGCCCTTTGCCACAGATTTACATAGACGTCCTGCAACGCGTCCTCGGCTTCTTTCCTGTCGCCTAAGATACGCAAGCAAATCCCAAACAGTTTCACCCGTGTGGCGCGATAAATATCTTCCAGCGCGCTACGGTCACCCTCGGCCAGGCGCGCCATCGCCGCCTTTAGCGCCTCGCGCGCTTCCGCGCTGGCCGGTGTGGGTCCATCCGCCATCAACAGCAGCCCGCGTCATCACGCTTGCGGTGGATTTGAATGGTGGTGTGGCTGATGCCGAATTTCTGCTCCAGCTGGTCGGTCACTGTGCGCAAAAAGCTTTCGTCACATCCGCCGGGTGCCACCAGGTGCGCCGTCAGCGCGGTCTCGGTTGTCGACATTGGCCAGATATGCAGGTTGTGCACTTCGTCCACTCCATCAAGCTCTGCCAAATGAAGCCGCACATCGGCTTCGTCAATCCCGGCAGGCACGGCGAGCAAGCCCATTTTGAGGCTGTCCTTGGCCAGTCCCCATGTTCCCCATGCAATTACGCCAACAATGATCAGGCTGACAAGTGGGTCAATCCACACCGATCCGCTGTAAATAATTGCAATTCCTGCGATTACTACGCCGAGCGAGACCAGGGCATCGGCTGCCATATGCAGGAACGCGCCGTGGATATTAAGGTCCGATTTGCTCCCCCGCATGAACATCAGGGCGGTGACGGTGTTGATCACAATGCCGATCCCGGCGACCACGACCATCACCATGCCTTGCGGCTGAGCCGGTTCAAACAGGCGGTGTGCGGTCTCAAACAGGATCGCCCCAATCGCCATCGCCAGCAGCAGCGCATTGGCGAGCGCTGCCAGGATCGTGGAGCTCTTGAAGCCATAGGTGTAGCGCGCGCTGGCGGGCTTCTTCGAGGCGATATTGGCGACCCAGGCCAGGATCAGCGCAAGTACATCGGACAGGTTGTGTCCCGCATCGGCGACCAGCGCCATGGATCCCGATAGGAAGCCGTATGTGGCCTCGATAATGACAAAGATCGAATTGAGCGCAATGCCGATGGCAAAGGCCATACCGAAATCGGCCGGAGCGTGGGAATGGCCATGCCCATAATGGCCCGGCGCATGGCTGTGCGCATGACCATGCGAGTGCCCATCATCATGAGCGTGATTATGACGATTATGTGCGTGCGATGACCCCATCCACTTAATCGTAGACGCAATCATCCAGCCCGTCACGTTTCACCACATTGATTCGGGCGCGGATCGTGTTGCCATGGCGGGCCAGCCATCCGCTGGGCGCGATAACGGCGCGTTTCTTGGGCAGGGGCAGGGCGGCGGCCATGCGGGCGGCCTCTATCGGGGCGAGCCGCGCGGCAGACTTGCCGAAATAGCGCTGTGCTCCGGCCTCTGCGCCATATGTGCCAATGCCGGTTTCTGCGACGTTGAGATAGACCTCCATAATTCGGCGCTTGCCCCAGATTTTCTCTATGCCAAAGGCAAAATAGGCCTCCAGCCCTTTGCGGAAATACCCGCCGCCCTGCCACAAGAACACGTTCTTGGCCGTCTGCTGCGATATGGTGGAGCCGCCACGTATGCGGCCCCCCTTGGCGTTGTATTCCAGCGCCTTTTCAATCGCTTCTGTGTCAAAGCCAGTGTGCGTGCAGAACTTACTATCTTCCGCGGCGATGACGGCAGCGACCAGATTGGGATCGATATTGTCCAGGCTTTCCCAATCCTTGGTGACGGAGTTTTCATCCATCAGCATGGTTGCGGTGATCGGCACGGGCACGAATTTAAACAGGACGATCAGCGCGAGCGATATCCCAAAAAACCACAAGAGAAACTTGGCCGTAAAGCGAGCGAGCGTGCGGATCATTGGGACGGTATCAAAGGGGTCCAGTCGATGCGGGCAAATAACCCCTCTGCCAATGCTTCGGCTGTCGGTTCAAGTTCAAGTGGAAAAGACCCACGATATTTTACGATCCATTGATCGCCGGGCGTGCACCCAACCCAAAGGTATGAGACCATGTCAGGATGTTCAGGTCCATAATAGCTTGAAGGAATGTCATAGCGTGCTTGATATTGCTCCAGATCGGTAAAAGCCGGAAATAAGTGCTCGGGGTCTTGCTCGCTAGGAGCTGAGCCGACACGTCGGCGAATAGCCTCGTTCGCGCTTGCGAACTGGTCAATGCAGGTTTCTCCGCGTGAAGGGTAAATATAGAGCGTGAATTCAGAATGCACGCCCTCATAGATGTATCCAATACTCGCATCGCTTCCATCTTGGTCGTACTCGATCACACCAGCCCGAATGTATTTCTCGATCTGCAGTGGAAACTCAACTCCAACCGCTTTGTGAACATAGAGGTCTCCGGGGTTCTCAACCCGAGTTTGCGCGGCCGCCGCATTGGGTGCGAGCGCAATACAAAGAGCCAGTAATGCCCGCCAAATCAATCGGTTTGTCATTTGGGTTCCCCTGATTGATATGATCCTACATCGAGTTTTGCAGCAGCCCAACACAAAACGCTCGAGGAGCACCCTAACGTTTCTATGTGTCTGTCTGTGACGCGCCGCTAGAGCGCTCGCCGAACTAACGCATCCAAACCTTCCAACGTCATCCCGGACTTGATCCGGGATCCAGTGCGATGAAGCGCTGCTTCTGATCGAAGCACTTCAACGCTTGAGATCCCAGCATCCGCTGCGATGACGGGTGCGGTGGACACAAAAAAGGCGGCCCGAAATGGACCGCCTTTCGTGTTCTTTTAGCAGACCTAAGGCTTACGCAACGCCTGGCAGCAAACGCTCACCCGCGATCCGCTGCATTGCTTTTTGCAGCTTCTCAAAGGCGCGCACTTCGATCTGGCGGATGCGCTCGCGCGACACTTCGTAAACCTGGCTCAGCTCTTCCAGCGTCTGCGGTTTCTCAGTCAGGCGGCGTTCGGTCAGAATGTGCTGCTCACGCTCGTTCAGGCTGTCCATCGCCTCAACCAGCATCTCGTGGCGCACATTGGCTTCCTCAGCATCGGCAACCATCTCATCCTGCAAAGGACGATCATCGGTCAGCCAATCCTGCCATTCGCCAGAGCCGTCCTCGCCATTGCGCATCGGCACGTTGAGGGAGCCATCGCCGCCCATCATCATGCGGCGGTTCATGTTGATGACTTCCTGCTCCGGCACGCCCAGATCGGTTGCGATCTTGGTCACGTCCTCGGGCGACAGGTCGGTGTCTTCGTACGCCTCAAGCTGTTTCTTCATCCGGCGAAGGTTGAAAAACAGCTTTTTCTGAGCAGCGGTGGTGCCCATTTTTACGAGCGACCAGCTGCGCAGGATAAATTCCTGCATGGATGCCTTGATCCACCACATCGCATAGGTCGCGAGGCGGAAGCCGCGATCGGCTTCGAATTTCTTGACGCCCTGCATCAAGCCGACATTGCCCTCTGAAATGAGGTCGCTGACCGGCAGGCCATAGCCGCGGTAACCCATGGCGATCTTCGCCACGAGTCGCAGGTGGCTGGACACCAGTTGAGATGCTGCCTCAGGGTCTTCATGTTCTTGATAGCGCTTCGCGAGCATATATTCCTGCTCAGCGGTCAGCACGGGGTATTTCTTGATCTCGGAGAGATAGCGATTGAGGCTTTGCTCGCCGCTCAGGGCCGGGACTGCCGTTTTCGTCTTAGTCACTGTGTTCCTAACCTTTCTTGCGTCAACCCGCTGCGTTTGGACCTCTAATGAGCATCCGTTTTTTCGGGCCACGCGGTTACATATACGTTGCTTGGCTGTATTTTGCTTCAACTTTCATCGATTAAAACGCCCCAGTTCGTCGATTAGTTCCCGCATATCCTCCGGTAAATCCACGCGAAACCTTAGTTTTTCGTCAGAAATCGGGTGGAGAAAGCCCAATTCCGCCGCATGCAGCGCTTGCCGCGCGAATTTGAGCGAAGTGAGCAGGGATTTCAGCGTCTTGGGTGTCTTTCCGTAAGTTGGGTCTCCTAATAGCGGATGGCCAATTGATGCACAGTGAACGCGGACCTGGTGGGTTCGCCCGGTTTCGAGCCGGCATTCGATCACCGCGCTCGATTCGAGCCGATCGAGCACCTTATAATGGGTTACCGCGTGTTTCCCGCGTGAGGAATTCTTGTCCAGCACAGCCATTTTCTTGCGATTGGCGTCTGACCGTCCGATTCGCTCGTCAATTGTTCCCTCTTTCTCCGCCGGACGGCCGGCGCAAACCGCGATATAGCGGCGATGCAGCGAATGATCCGCGAATTGCCTCGCCAGTCCCTCGTGCGCAGCGTCGGATTTGGCGACGACCAGCAGGCCAGAGGTGTCCTTGTCGATCCGGTGGACGATGCCGGGCCGCGCAACCCCGCCAATGCCGGACAGCTCGCCCTTGCAATGGTGCAGCAGGGCATTGACCAGCGTGCCATCGGCATTGCCTGCCGCTGGGTGGACGACCATCCCGGCAGGCTTGTTGACCACGATCAGATGTTCATCCTCAAACACCGCCTCAATCGGAATATCCTGCGGCTGAGCCTCCGCTTCGCTGGCGGCGGGCACATGGATCGAGAATTCGGCCCCGGCCTTCACCTTGGCGCTGGGAGAGGTGGCGGGTGTCGAGCCCAGCGTCACGCGGCCCTCCGCGATCAGGGCCTGCACCCGCGCACGGGACAGCTCGGTCGCCTCGGCCAGCGCTTTATCGAGGCGCGCCGCGTTCGTAATTGTACCGGTGATGACTTTGTCGCCGCTCATGCTAGGGCCATGCGCGATGGCGATCCCAGTGACAAGAGATGTGGCCACTGCACTGGCCAAGGCAGCCCGCGATGTCCACCCACGGGAGGCATGCGGGATCTTGACGGGCACGCGCACCCAAGACGGCGCGGAGCAGGTCACCGGGTTCATTCCGGCGCGCAATGTCCACCCTTCGCCGGAAACCTATTTCGAAATCGATCCGCAGGCGCTTATTGACGCGCACCGTGCCGCGCGAACGGGTGATAGCCCGCAGGTTTTGGGCTATTTCCATTCGCACCCGGCCGGGCCAGCGCGTCCATCCAAGACTGACATAGCCATGTCGGCGGGCGATGGAATGATCTGGGCGATAGCGGGCGAGGGCGCGCTTGGCCTCTACCGTGCGGTGGAAGGCGGCTTCGAATTGCTTTGCAGACAGCCTTTGGAGGGCTAAGACAGTCAACATGACTTCGCCAACTGACCTCGCGAGCCTGCTGTGCTCGCGGCTTTGCCACGATATGCTCTCCCCCGTTGGGGCGCTCGCCAATGGGCTGGAACTGCTCGCTGAAGAGCAGGATCCCGAAATGCGCGAGAAGGTGGTCGAACTGCTGGAACAGAGCGCCAAGATCAGCACCGACAAGCTCAAATTCTTCCGTCTTGCGTTCGGCGCGGCGGGCGGATTTGGCGAGGCTGTGCCAGTGGAAGAAGCGCATGATGTGATCGCCGCGCTCGCCTCGGACGCCAAAGAGGTGCAGCTCAATTGGGCCATCACCGAGAAAACCCTGCCCAAGCCTGCGGTGAAAGTGATGCTGAACCTGGCGCACATTGCGCTCGATGCGCTGATCCGGGGCGGGACCATGGATATTGGCGCAGAATTGCACGAGGGCAATGTCGAGATCGTGGTCCGCGCGAACGGCAATCGGATCGCTTTCGACGAGAATATCGGCAGTGCATTGCAAGGCGATTTGAAGCCGGCAGAACTGTCGAGCCGCACGGCGGCGGCGCATATGATTGCGATGCTGGCGGAAGAAAACGGCGGCGGACTGCAATATAAGCTGGATGACAATGCTCTGGTGATGGGCGCGGTTATGCCGCAGCCTGCCGGGATGATCGGCTAAGCTCGTGGCTGGGCCGGGGAAGGGGCCAGAGCCGGGATCGGAGCCGAGCTTAGGCACTGGCGATGAGCTGGTCCATGCAGAGCGGCTCTCTCCCAATTTCAACGACCGCAAGACGGCGATCAATATGCTGGTCGTCCATTACACCGAAATGGAAAGCGCCGAGGCCGCGATAGAGCGCTTGTGCGACGTGGAAGCAGGCGTCAGCGCGCATTACCTGATCAGCGAAGACGGTGTCGTCACGCGGCTGGTCCCTGAGGAAAAGCGGGCCTGGCATGCAGGCAAGAGCTATTGGCGGGGCGAGAGTGATGTGAACTCTGCCAGCATTGGGATTGAGCTTGATCATCCGGGGCACGGCCTTGGCTACCGCGAGTTTTCAGAGGCTCAGATCGAGGCGCTCGTGCCGCTGATGGCGCGGATTGTGAAGCAATATGACATCCCACGCGCGAATGTGATCGGCCATTCCGATGTTGCCCCGGCGCGTAAGATCGATCCGGGCGAGCTGTTCCCGTGGGATCGGATCGCGCGCTGCGGCCTCACTCTCGCCAAACCAGCCAGGCTCGAACTTGGCGATCCGTTCGACAATGATGGGGCATTTTACCTCGCTCTGGAACGCTATGGCTATGACATCACCGACGGTATCAAAGCGGTTGAGGCGTTTCAGCGCCGCTGGCGGCCAGAGCTGATCGATGGCGTCATTGATGGACAAATTGGCGCAATCCTGTTTCAATTGCTGCTTGATCGGGATCGGGGGATCTCGCGCTAAAGCAGATTGCTGCGCTCGCAGGCGCTGCAATGTAAATTTATAATTTCGCCGAGCGTTATGGTGAATTCTGCGTTAACACTGCTCCCCTGACGGTTCTGGTCGTCGAGAATGAGAGGGAGGGATCCAAAATGACAAAAAAACTATTCGCTGAATTCTTCGGCACGTTCTGGCTGGTGTTTGGAGGCTGCGGTTCCGCGGTGCTCGCAGCAGCTTTTCCTGAATTGGGGATCGGTTTTGTCGGCGTATCGCTGGCTTTCGGTCTGACTGTCCTGACCATGGCTTACACCGTGGGACATATTTCTGGCGGCCACTTCAACCCTGCCGTCTCGCTCGGCCTGGCCGTTGGCGGACGTTTCTCCTGGGCTGAGTTGATCCCATATTGGGCGGCTCAGGTGCTGGGCGCATTCGTCGCATCCGGCATATTGTTCGTGATCGCTAGTGGAGCCGCGGACTGGAGCGGCGCAGGCGGTTTTGCCTCCAATGGCTTTGGTGAGCTGTCACCGGGCGGCTATTCGATGAACGCAGTTCTGATCGCAGAAGTTGTTTTGACGGCGATGTTCCTGATCATCATTCTGGGCTCGACCTCGCCAAAGGCGCCAGCCGGTTTTGCCCCGATTGCGATCGGCCTTGGCCTAACGCTCATCCACCTGATCTCTATCCCGGTCAGCAACACCTCGGTGAACCCAGCGCGGTCTACCGGCGTTGCCTTCTATGCCGAGACGGGTGCTGTGGGTCAGCTGTGGCTGTTCTGGGTCGCACCACTGGTTGGTGCCGCGATTGGCGCATTGATCTGGAAATTCCTGATCTCAACCGATGAGAACGCCGAGAATGTTGGCGGTTAAGGCGAATAACCGCTCGTACCTTGGAACATGACGTGCAGAGGGCTGGCTTTCACAGGAAAGCTGGCCCTTTGTTTATTGGGCATGCTTCTCTATAGCGCCACTCGTCAGGGGGCCAAGGCAGCCGCGTTCCTTCGGCAAGCTCAGGATGAGCGGGTTTGAAGGTGCGAGGAAAGTCCGGGCTCCACGAAGCAAGGGTGGCGGGTAACGCCCGCCGAGCGAGGGCTTTCGGGCCTGAAGCTCAGGGAAAGTGCCACAGAGAGTATACCGCCGATGGACCCTAAAGGTCACAGGCAAGGGTGAAAGGGTGCGGTAAAAGCGCACCGGGGCCTTGGTAACACGGTCCGCATGGCAAACCCCACCCGGAGCAAGGCCAAATAGGGGTCTCGCGCCGTTTTGCGGCAGGAGCGCTTCGCTCTGAGAGACCCGGGTTGGCTGCTTGAGCTGCGGAGCAATCCGTAGCCCAGATGAATGGTTGCCGCCGCGTGGCTGGTCCCCTCGAGGAAACCGCGTGCGGAGACAGAACCCGGCTTATGAGGCCCCCTGACTTTTTGTTTTAGCCTCAGGCGCCGGCGTTCACATCCGTTCACTTGGCTTTCCTCCGCGCAAAAGCGCTCCGGGCGGGCGTCGCCCTTGCGATCGCTGGCGCGACCGTGCTCCGCGACCAAGCCAGTTACATCGCGCCAAGACGCCTGGAGCCTGCCAATTGGCTTGGAATGGATCGAGGCCGCAGGCCTCGCAAGGGGCTTGTCCCCGCCCGCAGCGGCGCGGACTTGTCCGCAAGCCGCGAGGGAAGCGAAGCTGAACGACCGAAGGGAGAACAAATCGCAGCACGGATGTGCTGCGGAACAAAAAAACGCATCACCCTGAACTTGGTTGACCTTTGGCCAGCTGCGCTTCCAGGATCCATTCCCCGTACGACGAACAAAGCACGGAACTGGCGATGGATGCTGAACTGAATTCAGCATGACGATGATAGGGAGCTGGGAGCAGAAATTTTCCTACTTGGCGCACGCCCGTTAGGGCTGGGGCATGCTTCTGCCTGCAATACGCTCACCGCAAAAGAATCTGGGATCAATCCAGGCTATCGGACGAGCACGAAGAGACCCTACGCATACCCATTGGCTTGGTTGCGGAGCACCGTCGGCGATCAATCGACCGCAAGGTTCGCTCGTCCTCAAACAGCGAAGCGGTAGGACGAAAGAAAACGGCCGCTCGCAGGCCTGGCAGGGCCGAGGACATCGCGTCCGCGGATACGAGCGCGCAATACAAAGACTCAAACGGCGCTGCCCAGAGCCTCAGGCCTTTAATCGATCCACTCGATCAATCAGCGCATCTGTGATCGATTGGATTTTTGGCTCTATACTGTGTTCCAGCCGTTCCAAACGTGCTTCAGCAGCGGTGAACGGAGTGTCAGGCTGCGCGAACTCCAGCACTCGGATACAGCTCATCCAGCGGGCGGCTACGCCCATCGGCACATACGATCCGCACGTGATAGCGGCGCATCTCGCGTGGCTCATGCACGCCCACGCTGTGCGCGATCACGCCCACCTCTTTGCGCATCTGCTCGACGAAGTTGGCCACGCGGACCGCCTTGTCGGTCGGGTCCAGCCCGCGCTGCAGGCTCGGATCGTGGGTGGTGATGCCGGTCGGGCAGGTGTTCTTGTTGCACTTCATCGCCTGGATACAGCCGAGCGCAAACATGAAGCCGCGCGCCGAAATCACGAAGTCAGCGCCCGCGCACATAGCCCAGGCGACCTCGCTGGGTGTCACCAGCTTGCCGCTGGCGATGAGGCGGATGCGGTCCTTCAGCCCGTGCTTGTCGCGCAGGTCGACCATCATCGGCAGGCTCTCACGCAGGGTCAGCCCGACATTGTCGATCAGGGGCAGGGGTGCAGCGCCGGTCCCGCCATCGCCGCTGTCGACGGTGATGAAGTCCGGCGCGCTCGCTATCCCTCGCGCATTGATCGCCTCGAACAGCTGATCGAGCCAGCCGTAAGCGCCGACGACAGTCTTGAAGCCGACCGGCTTGCCAGTGACTTCGCGAATATGGGCGATCATATCGAGAAGCTCGTCAATATTGCCGATGTCGGGATGGCGGTTGGGCGAGATAGAGGCGGTGTGCGGCTCGATCCCGCGGATGGCGGCGATCTCCTCATTGACCTTGGCAGCGGGCAGAATGCCGCCTTTGCCGGGCTTTGCGCCTTGGGAAAGCTTGAGCTCAAACATGCGAACCTGGTCATGAGCGGCGACCTCGCGCAGCTTCTCGTCAGACAGGTTACCGTCTTTGTCGCGCACGCCGTACTTCGCGGTGCCAATCTGGAAGACGATGTCGCAGCCGCCTTCGAGGTGATAGGGCGACAGGCCGCCTTCGCCGGTGTTCATCCAGCATCCCGCCTTTGCCGCGCCGTTCGACAGCGCGCGCACTGCGGGAGTGGACAGTGCGCCGTAGCTCATGCCCGAGATGTTGAAGACTGATGGGGCATCATAGGGGATGCGTGCGGCGCCTTCGCCAATGACCAGGGATCCCGCGTCAACCGCGTCCTGTTCCAGCGTGGGCCAGGGGCAATTGACGAAGATCGGCGTGCCCACGGGGTCGAGATTGCGGGTCGAGCCGAACGCGACATTGGTCGATTTGGCACCAGCAGCGTCGTACACCCAGTCGCGCTGAGCCCGGTTAAACGGCATCTCCTCGCGGTCCATTGCGAAGAAGTACTGACGGAAGAACTCACCCAGCTCGGAGAAGACGTAGCGCAAACGGCCAATGACGGGGTAGTTGCGGCGCACGGCATCGGCGGTTTGAAAACGGTCGATGAAAAACAGGATGACTACTCCTGCCAAAATCAAGCCGACCACGAAAATGAAGATTGTGCTCAGCCAGCCGAGTGTGTCGATCATTGTGTTCTCCAAAGGGGGGCATCCACTTACGGACGCTTATCTAGCGGATAGCACAAATTGCAAGGTTTTGGGCAAGGCACAGCGCGATTGATGCTGCCCCGATGCGAAAAGGCCGGGCACCCTTGTCGGGTACCCGGCCTTCGTTGGTGTGCGTCAGTTTCTAGCTTAGAACTTCCAGTTCAGCGAGAAGCTTCCTTGATTGTTGGTGAGGACACCGCGGCCAAGATCAGATGTGACCGAGAGCGCAGCCTTCACGCGGCTAGACAGAGCCATTTCAGCGCCAGCGTTTACCGATACCCATTCTGGATCGAGTTGGTTGCTGATCTGGAATGCGGCATCTGGTGCGCCGAAGAAGCTGGCCGTAACCGTGTCGACATTGTCCGCCAATTCGCGGGCATAGGCGACCGAGCCAAAGGCCGTGATCTTGCCAGTGCGTCCTACATCAAGGTCGAGTGATGACATCAGGCCAACCTTCGTGCCGAGCGAGGTGAAATCGCGGCCCTGCACATCAAGCCCGAGCTTGCCAGCACCGAACTCTGAGTAGCCGCCGATCTGGTTGCGAACATAATCCATGCTCACAACTGGACCAACTTCAAAGCCCTTGGCGATGTCGAATGCGTACCCAAGGCGAACCCCGGCGAAGCTTTGTTCACCGTCTGCCTGACCAAGCGCGCTGCTGAACGATGAGCTGAAGCCCGCAGTGCCTGCGCGTTCCGTACCATAGTTCTGGTTGGCAAAGCCGAAGTACATATCAGCAAAGCCATTCCCCGCTTGATAGGCGGCATAGATCGCAGCCGACCGGCTTTCATCTTCGTTTGGCCGTGAAGCGCCAATTCCAGCTGCGCTGTTGCGAATGTTCGTCATCGCAACACCAAGGTTGAAATTCTCCGAGACCCGCAGATCTGCACCAATGGTGAGTTCACCCGCTTGGGTAAAGGCGGCCTCCTCAAAGGCATTCGAACCGCTAGACCGGTCGACGCTGCCTGCATCGAGGAAGGTTCCACTAACGGTGCCGAAGAAACCCAGCTGACCGTCTTGCTGTGGAGCCGAACCGCCCATTGCAAATCCAGCGTTGCCCGCTGCAGAGAAGCCTGCCGCTGCGCTGTTCGCACCGCGAAGCGCGAGAGTGCGCTGCGCGATTTGGCCAGTGAAACGCTGCGAGAAGCCGTTTGCGATCGTTTGCTGATTAAACGCATTGATCGGCGTCAACGCACCGAGCGATGCACCCAGCGTATCCGCACCAGCACTGTCGATGACATCGAAGATTGCGGCGAATTCAGCATAGCGTCCGCCAAACCGCAGCGTGTCAAGCGATGTGCCAAGCGAAGCCAATGAGCTACCCTGTCCGAGCAGGCCAGCCAAGCTGAGCGCACCGATTTCGACAACGACGTCCCCGCCTTCAACCCGGCTTTCGGCAGTCAGCAGTGGCGACTGAGAAATCAGCAAGGTCGTGTCAAATGCACCGTCGATTTCGCCTGCGCTTAGAACAGTGAAGGTGCTGCCGAACTGCGGCGTCCCGCGCTCGCTGAAGACAACAAGGTTACCGCCGAGGACGGCAAGATTGGAGATTTCAAGCAAGTCAGATGTAACTTGATTTCCGCGGGTTTCAAAGTCAGCGAACAAGAAGCCGCCGCTGGTTTGAACATAGTCACCATTGATGGCCAGCGTGCCAACCTGGCCGAGCCGGTTCGGACCAACAAAACCGTTCACATTGAAGAATGCGTTGGTGTTGATGGTGCCGCGACCGACGAACTCACCGCCGAGCAAGGTCAGAAGACCTGTGTTCAACGTACCGTCGATGCGCGATTCGCCGGAGAACTGCTCTACGCCGATGATGCTAGTGAACTCGTAACGCCGAGGCAGTATGAACACTGCGCGGTCATTGTCGACCGTCAGACGATCAATCTCGACATCAATGTCGACACGTGTCCGACCGCGATTGGTCAGCAGAACGTCGAAATATTGCGCTGGGCTTTCAAATGCAGTCCCTGGGGTTCCGTCTGTATTGTTTGGCACAAACCCGGTTGAACCCGGACCAAGCAGAGCAGAGCTTTCAGGAAGCGTGGTTGGGATGTCTTCAAAACCTGGGGTGATATCGGTGCTGAAGCCTGAAATGTCCTGACCCAGAACCGTGCCAAGCTTCGGACCTGATGCCGTGATGCCCGGCTCGTTTCCGCCTGGAATACCATTCACGATATTGCCATCGGCATCCTGGATGAAGAAGCCCGGATCGAGATCTTGAGTCCAGTGATTTGGATCAGACCAGCGACCGTTTCCAGCTTTCGCAGAAACATACTTGTAAGCCGTGTTCTCTGTAATGAATTCGAAGAATGGAAACAGCGGATTGTAGAAGCTTACGTCGCTGTAAGTGCCACCTAGGCCGAAGAAATCAAACCCGCCCGAGAGAACTCCGATCGCAAGCGGGAATTCCGCGAGTTGATCAGCGACAAGTGGTGAGCCTGAGTCGCCAGGACCCGTGCCAGCTTCGCCAGGAAGAGCATCGCCATCGAAGAAATCGATTGCCAGCACATCTTCGAGAGTACCGCAGCTGATTGTATCGCCTGGGAAGTCGCAGCCAGCTTGTTGTTCTGGCGTACGATCAGGATTGTCGAAGTCGGTCCAGTAGTAGACTTGGCTTTCAAACCCGAGGGATGATGATGAGGGCGCAAATGCCGGGAAAACTCCATCGATAAAGTCTGCTGTGCTGCCGAGCAGGCCAAGCATGTTCTCACCCACACGGCGAAGGAAACGGTCACCTGTATTCGAACCACCGGTCAGGCCGGTGCCATTTGTACCATAGCCAACTTGCACAACGTGAGTGAGTTCTGACAGCGGCGTAAGCAGTAGAGGCAAGGACGGCACATCGGTGATCGGCGCGTCCACTGCGATCAGAGCAATGTCTGCCCATGGGAAGCCGAGACCAGTGTTATCGGCGTTGCCAGTAGGATGGATCACTACGTCAGTGCTCGAAGCGACGCCGCCATCAGCATAGCCTGCCCCCGTATCAATATAGGTAAATAGGCGGTCTGCGCTGCTTTGCCCTGTCGAGATCAGCAGCGTGGTGTCAGCTCCTGAGCCCGGCAAACCATAAGTTTCCGACGAAGTGGTCGCGATTGGGCCATCACTGCCATTAACGCAGTGCGCAGCAGTTAGGATCGTGCGCGGATTGATCACGCTGCCTGAGCAGTTGAAGAACACGCCGCCATCTGAATTGCGCTGTTGGAAAATGTGCACTGCATATGGCGCAATGTTATCAGGGTCGCCGAAATCGACGCCAACGTCATCACGGACTAGAAGACGTTGTTCTGGATCACTGATCGAACCAATATAGCCCCCGCTTGTGCGCGAAGTGCGGGCGATTGTGGCGGTTGCCGCTGGAATAACTACTTCAGGGATTTCGAATGAGGTGCTGCTCTGCTCGATTCTGAAACCGGCGAAATCGCCTTGCGCTTCAGTTGAGATACCTTCGCTATCTCCATCGTTTTCAGAGGCATAGGCAGGTGCCGCTAAGAGCCCACTTGCGATGCCGATTACGCCTGCGCTGGAAAGAACATACCGTTTAATCATATTAAACCCCCACTAAGTTGTTTCTATCAACGACTCGGAAGTTACAATATTTTAACCATGAACACGACTCGAATTCTGCACGATCGCTGAACCAAACGACAAAAACGTGCTTTTATTTTGCGACACGCAGCCGCTAACAGCCGGGAAACTGCGGTTCTGAGCCGCGTTTTACCGACGTGGAAAATTCCAAATTTTATTGTTAGTTATGGTTAATTTCGGCCGATACTGGAGTAATCGAAGCCAGCAGATCGCATATCATCTGGATTGTAGATATTGCGCAGGTCAACGATCACGGGCGCATTGGCCAGCTCCTTCACCCGACCCAGATCGAGAGCCCGAAAAGCATCCCATTCCGTGACGATCGCGACAGCATCTGCGTCCTTGATGGCCGCATACGGCTCGTCGCACATGATCACATTTGGCATCAGAGGCTTGGCAATCTCCATGCCTTCGGGATCAAACGCGGCAACCTCTACCCCGGCATCACCCAAGGTTTGAGCAATAGCGATCGCGGGGGAGTCGCGCATGTCGTCTGTGTTTGGTTTGAAGGTCAGGCCAAGCATGGCGACTTTCTTGCCACGCGCCTTTTCCGCTCCACCCAGCGCATCGAGCACCTTGCGGCCCATCGCGCGCTTGCGGCTCTCATTGGTCTTGACCACTGCTTCGACGATCCGGGTCGGGCTGTCGTAGTCTTCAGCTGTTTTCAGCAACGCCAGCGTGTCCTTGGGGAAGCATGATCCGCCATAACCCGGACCAGCGTTGAGGAACTTAGAACCAATCCGATTGTCCATGCCGATGCCGCGCGCGACGTCCTGAACATTGGCGCCCACTTTTTCGCATAGATCGGCCATTTCATTGATGAAGGTGATCTTGGTCGCGAGGAATGCGTTGGCGGCATATTTGATCAGCTCGCTGGTGCGGCGACCAACAAACAGAATGGGCGATTCGTTCAGGAACAGCGGGCGATAGACCTCGCGCATGATCTCGCGCCCCAGATCATCTTCTGCGCCAATTACAATTCTGTCGGGACGTTTGAAGTCGCCAATAGCGGCGCCTTCGCGCAGGAATTCCGGGTTAGAGACGACCGCGAACTTATGCTCAGTGCCGGTGTCTTCGATGATCCGTTCAACCTCATCGCCGGTGCCAACTGGCACGGTGGACTTAGTCACGATCACCGCTTCATTGGCTAGGTGTTCGCCGACTTCGCGGGCTACCTCGTAGACAAAGGTCAGGTCTGCATGGCCGTCGCCGCGGCGGCTTGGCGTGCCAACCGCAATGAAAATCGCCTGTGCGCCATCGATGCCAGCAGCCAAATCGGTTGTGAAAGAAAGGCGGCTGGCGGCGACATTGCTTGCGACAAGGCTATCAAGCCCAGGCTCGTAGATCGGCATGATGCCGTCTTTGAGGCGTGCAATCTTGCTGTCATCCTTGTCGATGCAGACGACCTCGTGGCCAAAATCCGCAAAGCATGCGCCCGATACCAGGCCAACATAGCCCGACCCAACCATGGCAATTTTCATCGCACTTGTTCCTCGTTGAATGTCTTTATCGTGCCATTATCATCAACAGCTTGCAGAATTCTTCTCTCGGTCCCTTCGAGCACCAGCGCCGTGAGTACGCCCGAGCGAAAGGCACCGGTGTCGACCCCAATCCGATGGCCATTGTCCATCACATTGGGAAAGATGGTGTGGCCGTGCACGACGACTTTGCCAAAACCGCCCTGGTGCCGCAAAAACCGATCTCTAATCCACAGCATGTCGCTGCGCTTCTGCTCATCCAGCGAGCGGGCAGGGTCAATTCCGGCATGAACGAACAAATAGTCGCCAGCGATTATCATTTCCTCGAACGCTTCGACATATGCACGCTCTTCAGCTGGAACGATCTCTGGCAGCGCCTTGAACAGTTCCTCGAGCGACATCGCATTGAACATCTTCGGCGTGATATCGTAACTCAAAATTGTCTCGCGCCCGCCATGCTTTAGGAAATGGCGCAGCACATCGATATCATCAAAGGCCTCGAGGAACATTTCCTCATGATTGCCTGCAAGAATGCGGACAGGGCGCTTCTGCTGCCACTTTCGCGCGCGCGCGATCACACCTGCGCTGTCGTCGCCTCGATCAACCAGATCGCCAAGCAAGATAACATGGCTATTGGCCTCGCCCGCTTCCGCATCATCCGCCTCAACCGCTTTGATCAGCGCCTTGAACAGGTCAAGTCGGCCATGAATATCCCCAATCGCGTAATAGCGCGTCCCAGCAGGAACGGCAGGCAAAGGCGCGTCGGGCCGCGATTGGAAGAGTTTGCGAAGCGTTTTGATCATGGTGCAATAAGAATGCGTTTGAGCCGTAGTTGGGCGTCGGGGCGCTTTAGGCAAGTGTGGGCTGAACAGCAACTGATCGAGCGTTCACTTTCCGGGTGATGCAAAATACACACACTTGCGACTGTTCACAGGCGAATGCGCAATTTCTCTTGTGCACTGCGGCATTTCTGGGCAAGAAAACTGCGTACTCAGATGAGATTGCCGTAAATAAGTTGGTAACCACTGATGACGCAGGTGGGACGAAGCAACAACACAACATAAGGAAGTTGTAATGCTCACGTCCAAACGCGGCCTCTCCGCCGCATCTCTATCCGCTGGTTTGCTCCTCTCTGCAGCTCCAGCATTTGCTAATGAAGCCGAAGCTGGCGAGAATACTCCAGCGCTGGCAGCATCCGAAATTGCTACCGTTATTGATAGCGAAACTGACCGCGCAAGCGCGCCGGTTGACGCTGCGAAAGCAAGCTATGCCGATGGCGAAGCTGGTTTTGAAGTGACCGCTAATGTTGCTTTGGTCAGCGAATATCGCTTCCGCGGTGTTGACCTGTCCGGCGGCGAAATTGCCATTCAGGGCGGTGTCGATCTCTCAACCGATATCGGCATTTATGCCGGTACTTGGGCCTCTTCACTTGATGAGGACACGGTTGGTTTTGGTTCAACTGAAGTTGACGTATACGGTGGTTGGAGCGGTGATGTCGCCGAAGGCCTAAGCCTAGATGTGGGCGCGATCGCCTATCTCTATCCAGACGCTGGGGCTGGTGATTTCGACTATATCGAATTCTACAGCTCACTTGGTTTCACATTTGGTCCAGCTGAAACAACGGTCGGCGTCGCTTATGCGCCTGATCAGGATTCGCTCGGCAGTACTGACAACTTCTACATCTACGGTGATGTAGGTGTCGGAATCCCAAATACGCCGATCACATTAACTGGTCACCTTGGTTACACCGATGGCTTCCTGACATTCACGAATGACAGCAAGGCATTTGACTGGTCAATCGGTGCAGAAGCATCGGTCCACGGACCGCTCAGCGTCGGCATTTCGTACGTTGGTGTCGAAGGCGATGGCCTGATCGATCCAGGCGGTGTCTTCACCGATGATGCTGTTGTGTTCACATTGAGCGCCAGCATCTAATCACATCTAGGCCCTTAGGGTCACATCCCACTTTTGCGAGTGGAGCAGAAAAGGCGCGGGGGCTATGCGCATTGTCCCCGCGCCTTTTTGTTTTGGGCGGATTGAGTGCTCCGCCGATTTCGTGCCAAACAGGTCAGGCTGAGCGCCTACTCAATCAAGCGAGAAGTTCACCGTGGTGACGACACGGACCTTTTTATAAGGGCTGTCGCTCTTGCCCCATCCGCCGCCATCGCCATCGCGCGCTTCGATAGAGAAGTATCCCTGGGTCGCATCCTTGATCGCGCCGACGCCTGAGCCGGAATCTTGCGCAAACTGCTCCGCAGAGGCGCGGGCATCGCGGGTCGCCTCGGCTACCATCTCCGGCTTGATGTCGTTCAATTTGGTGAAGGTGTAGCTCATGCCAGAGCCTTCTTCCAGAAATACACCGCGCCCAACCAGATCGAACTGATTAGCAACCGCCTTTTGTGCGAGTTCAATATTGTCGGTTCTCAGCGCGAGCCGCTGGCGCACGGTGTAGGTCGTGACGCCGCGATTGGTGTGGCTGGAGACATTGGCACCGGTTGGTTGCAGGCTGTCCGCTGGAAATCCGAGCCCCCTAAAGAAGTCTTCGATTGCGCGGGTGTCGCGCTGCACTTTCCCTTGCGCCTCCGCAAGATTGGCCGCGCTGGCTGAGTAAGAAATCGTCCATGTGGCGAGATCGGCGGTAACATCGCGCTCTGCCAATCCGCGTACGGTGACGGACCTTTCGGCCTCTTTCGCTCGCAGCAATCCGTCGCCGAGCAGATATCCGCCCAATGTCATGCCGATTGCTGCGATGGCGGCTGTGCCGAACCAGCGCGTGGTAGTTGGGCCAACCCCGCCCTTGCGCCGCGCACCTTCACGCTCCATCTCTTGCTGCATATCCGTCGCTGTATCCGTCATCACATCCTCCTTTGTTTATGCGATGAATTGTGCTTATTTGTCGATGAACTGAGTTTGAACTAAAAAAGGCCCATCATGACCAAATATCTTCATTCCATGATCCGCGTGACCGATCCCGATACGACGGTCGATTTCTTTAAGCTGATCGGCCTGGAGGAAGTGCGACGGTTTGATGTTGAGGCGGGCCGCTTCACGCTGATCTTCCTGGCCGCACCGGGACAGGAGGGCGTGGCCGAAGTTGAGCTGACCTACAATTGGCCATCTGAAGATGGCAGTGAAGCAGAGACGTATGACAATGGTCGCAATTTCGGCCATCTCGCCTACCAGGTGGAGGACATCTACGACACGTGCCAGCGTCTGATGGATGCGGGCGTGGTCATCAATCGCCCACCACGCGATGGCCATATGGCCTTTGTAAAGTCACCAGACGGCGTTTCGATTGAGCTGCTGCAGGACGGCAATCTGGAACCGCAAGAGCCGTGGGCCAGTATGGAAAATATCGGCAGTTGGTAGGAAACTGATCGGGCATGGGCGCCCGCATATGGCGGTGAGTATGCCCAATGAGTAATTCAGATTAGTGCGGCTAAGCTGCCTACGCTTTACGTGTTGACGGGCTGATTGCCCTGATCGTCACAGTCGGCATCGGGATGCGTCGTGGTCAGGCGCAAGACAATAAAGCCGAGCACCGCCGAAATTGCCGAGCCGGTAAGGATGCCAATTTTCGCTTCCTCAATGAACATCGGTTGGGTCGGGAATGCGAGCCCGCCGATAAACAGGCTCATGGTAAAGCCGATCCCGCACAGGATTGATATGCCCCAAATCTCTGCCCAGCTCGCGCCCTCGGGACGCTGGGCAAAGCCAGTCTTTTCGGCAATCACAATCGTCGTGAAGATGCCCAATTGCTTGCCGACCACAAGGCCCGCTGCGATCGCCACGGGTAGCGGATCAAACAATGCGCCAATCCCCATGCCCTGAAACGAGACGCCGGCATTGGCGAAGCCGAATACGGGTACCACCAGATAGGCGCTCCAAGGGGCCATGCCATGCTCAAGCCGCTCCAGCATGGAATTGCCATCCTTGCGCTGCATGGGGATCGTGAGCGCCGCCAGAACACCAGCGATGGTGGCATGGACGCCGGTGTTGAGCACGCAATACCACAGCACCAGGGCGAGCAGGATGTAGGGGCTAAAGACGCTGACCTTCATCCGGTTCAGCGCAATCATTAGGCCGAAAACGACAATTGAGGCGACCAGCCATGCGAGCTTGATCGTCGGTGTATAGAACACGGCGATCACCATCACCGCGCCAATGTCATCGACGATGGCCACTGTTAGCAGGAACAGGCGCAGCGATGCTGGCACCCGGCTGCCCAGCAGACCGAGTACGCCCATCGCAAAGGCGATGTCGGTCGCCGCAGGGATAGCCCAGCCACTGGCATATTCGCCGCCGCCAGAAACCGCGATGTACACGAGGGCAGGGACCGCCATACCGGCCGCAGCGGCGGCCATGGGCAGTCTGCGTGCAGCCGGGTCAGACAATTGCCCGCCAACCAGCTCGCGCTTTACCTCCAGGCCGACGACGAAGAAGAATATCGCCATCAGTCCGTCATTGATCCAGAGGTGCAGATCATCGAGCTTTGCAATCGGCGTCCAGGCCAGATCGCCGTAGAACAGCTCGCGATATTCGCCCGACAAGGAAGAGTTGGCTGCCAGCATTGCGGCGGCCGCCACAAGGATCAGCAGTATGCCAGCAGACGCATCGCCAACGAACAAGGCGCGCACTGGCGCGAACACCGAGCGTAAGGGGGAGTTTGATTGAGCCATAGTTGCTCTACCCCCTCTCTAAAACTTTCTCCCGTTGCAAGCCTTAACCGAGCGCGATAGGTTGTTTTACACAAGTGGGGATGGGGGCAGCCTTGCAAGTAATGAATTTTGACGTCTGGCAGTGGTTGGTATTGTTCCAGCAAGAGCTACTTTTATTCGCAGGTATTTTCTTCCTAATTGGTGCAGTCGACGATCTTTTAATAGACGTTACTTGGTTGTGGTTGAAGCTCACTGGGCGTGCAAAAACGCAACAATTTGAAAAAGATGAAAACGAAACGCGCGAGTTGTGCGGCGATGCGGCGGTCTTCATCCCGACCTGGTCCGAAGCAGAGGTGATCGGCGTTACGGTTTCTGAAGTGCTGGGCCGCTGGCCTCAGAAGGGCCTGCGTTTGTACGTCGGCTGTTACCGCAACGACTCGGCTACTATCGCGGCCGCCAGTGACGCCGCCAATGGCGATCCACGCCTTCGCATCGTGATTCACGACCGCGACGGGCCCAGTACCAAGGCCGATTGTCTGAACCGGATTTACGCTGCGATGTGCGATGATGAGCGGCGTCGCGGTGTGCGCAATCATATGGTCGTGTTCCACGATGCAGAAGATCTGGTCGACCCCGCCGCACTGTCGCTGCTCGATCGGCATATTGGCCAGCATATGGGCGGCGCGCAATTCGTGCAGCTTCCCGTCCATGCGTTGCGAAATGAGGAAAGCCGCTGGATAGGTAGCCATTATTGCGAGGAATTCGCCGAATCCCACAGCAAGGGCATGGTGGTGCGTGATGCTCTAGGCGCGGCATTGCCCGGGGCGGGCGTTGGCTGCGCGATTGAGCGAGAGGCGATCGAGCAATTGCGCATGCGCCATGCCGACCGTCAGCCATTCGTCGCGGATTCCCTGACCGAGGATTATGAGATGGGTCTCAGCATCACTGAGATGGGCGGAAAGTCGCGCTTCATACGCGCGCGCGCCGCGAATGGCCGGTTGATTGCGACCCGTGCATTCTTCCCTGATAGGATCGATACGGTGGTGCGTCAGAAGACCCGTTGGGTGCACGGCATTGCCTTACAAGGTTGGGACAGGATGGGCTGGTCAGGAGGCCTCATCGAGAGCTGGATGCGAGCGCGCGACCGGCGCGGTCCGTTTACCGCCCTGGTTTTGGTCATGGGCTATACTTTGCTGGCTGTTTCCGCTGCGATCTGGCTCGGGATCAAGCTAGGATATGGCGAGCCATTGCCGTTTTCTCAGATGGCGATCGTACTGCTTTGGGTGAATCTTGCTGCATTTTGTTGGCGCTCGGCCTCGAGGTTCGCATTCACTGCCCGTGAATATGGCACGGCGGAGGGTGTCCGAGCGGTCCTGCGCATTCCGATTGCCAACATCATTTCGATCATGGCTGGTCGCCGCGCAGTGATGGCTTACATCGGGACGCTCGCTGGACGCGCGATCGTGTGGGACAAAACAGACCATTCGGCGCAGCCTGCCCGGCTGACTCAGCCAGCAGGTGGTCGGTCATGACCCAGGTTTCGCAATCACGCCGTGGCGGGCCGCTCGCCATGCTTGGGCTTGTCTTGGCTGTATGGATCAGCGGCCGCGCTATGATGTGGGAAAGCCCGTTTCCCATAACCGAGAGCTTTTCGAAATCGGTTGATGCGATCCTGACTGAGGCTCCGTCTGAGCCTGATCTCGCACCTGCGCGAGCGGTACGCCCGGTTCAGCTCGCCAGCACAGGCTTTATCGCGCCCGCTCAAATCAGAGCACCTGCAATGGGCCTCACCGCAGATGAGCTGCGCGGCAAAGAGATATTCTCGGACACATTACAAATTGCGGCAGGCCACCAGATGCTGCTGATGGCGGCGATGAGCCAGCTGCCGCTGCCGCGCGCGGTTGAAGAGGTATGGGCGCGCTCAGGCGCTCCTAGCTTGCTGATGCAAGACGCGCCGGGCGCAGGCTGGAGCTTACCGAAAAGCGGTACGGACAGAGACGCCGACACTGCCAAATCGGATCGCTGGTCGCTCGATGCCTGGGCATTCTGGCGTCAGGGTTCCAATTCCGGATTGATTTCGCAAGGGCGGGTTCCCGTCTACGGCGCGAGCCAAGCGGGCGCAGTGCTGCAATATCGCGTTGTGCCTAGCTCTCGCCATGATCCGCGTGCCTATGTTCGCGCCTACCGCGCGCTGGTCAGCAATGGAGAGAGCGAAGCTGCGCTGGGTGTTTCGGCGCGTCCCATTAGCGCAATGCCTCTGCGGCTGCATGGTGAAGTGCGGGTGACCGAGGGCAGGTTTGATACCGAAGTGCGCGGCGCTGCCTTTGCCACGACCGAAATCCCGCCGCTGTCTTTGCCAGTGGGCGCGAAAGCTGAAGTCTATGCCCAAGGCGGATATGTCGGCGGCGACAGCTCCACAGCTTTTGTTGATGGCCAACTGGCGGTGACGCGGGAGGTCGCCAAGTTCGATCTTGCCAAGTCGCAATCGGCCCGCGTCAGCGTGGGCGGCGGCGCGTGGGCTGGTTACCAGGGGGCTGGGCAAGCGGCGGACGTTCACCGGGTCGATCTGGGGCCAACCGCGCGCCTTGATGTGCGCATTGGCCAGGTGCCAGCGCGCCTTTCGGTCGATTGGCGAGAGCGAGTGTCTGGCGATGCTGCGCCGTCGTCAGGTGTCGCTGCGACCATCTCCACCCGGTTCTAAGCGAGGCTTCACCGCAATCCCTTCATGAATAACGGGGTTTGCGTGCAGCATTGTCTTTAATCCAGAAGCTTGCTGGGCTACTCCGCTGCCATGGATGTCTACCTGCCCATAGCCAATCTGTCAGTAAACGGTTTTTACATCGTCATGCTGGGCGGGCTGACGGGTATTCTTTCCGGCCTATTTGGCGTTGGCGGCGGGTTTCTGACCACACCTCTGCTGATTTTCTACGGCATTCCGCCAACAGTCGCGGCCGCCTCTGCGGCGACGCAGGTAACCGGCGCCAGCGTGTCGGGCGTGCTCGCGCATCGCAAGCGTAATGGTGTCGATTACCGTATGGGGTTGGTCATGGTCGGCGGCGGTGTTGTCGGCGCGCTGATCGGGGCGTTGCTGTTCCGACTGTTACAATCCATTGGCCAGATCGATGTCGTGATCAACGTGCTCTATGTGGTGATGCTGGGCACGATTGGCGGGTTGATGATGCGAGAGGCGGTGGACGCTCTATGGCCGCGTAAAGGCGCGACCAAGCAGCCGCGCAAACGCCGCCACCACCCGCTGGTTGCCAATCTGCCGATCCGCTGGCGGTTCTATCGCAGCGGTCTCTATATCTCCCCGCTTGCGCCGCTTATCCTGGGCGTGCTGGTGGGTATCCTCACCATGCTGATGGGCGTTGGCGGAGGCTTCATTCTGGTACCTGCAATGCTCTATCTCTTGGGGATGAGCGGCAATGTGGTGGTGGGAACCTCGCTGTTCCAAATCTTGTTTGTGACGATGGTGACGACCATGACTCATGCGCTGACCACCAAAGCGGTGGACATCGTCTTGGCCGGCCTGCTGCTGCTCGGCTCGGTGATGGGCGCACAATTTGGGACGCAGATCGCGCTCAAGGCGAAGCCAGAGCTGCTGCGGTTGATCCTGGCCGGGATCGTGATCTTAGTGGCGCTGCGCATGCTTTATGGTTTGGGTATTGAGCCTGATGAGATTTACACGGTGAGCCCGCTATGATGGCGGCGGCGCGCCTTGTATTCCTGGGCCTTGCGGCGATTTTTTTAAGCGCTCAGCGTGAGCCCATTCTGGTGCCAGAAGTTAGTCAAAGTCGGGTGGAGGTTCGCCAAGGCTTCACCGGAGCTGATCTGCTCCTCTATGGTGCAATCGTCGATCCGGCAGGCCCTGCGCGTGGCACCGAATACGATATTGTGGTTGTTCTGAAAGGGCCGGCTGAGGCCATCCGCCTGCGTGAGAAAGATCGCATTGCTGGGATTTGGATGAACGCTGGCAGCACTGATTTCCGCTCTGCACCCGCATTCTTCGCGGTCGCATCATCCCGCCCGATCCCTGAAATTGTCGATGAGCGTACTGCCGCGATCTATGAGCTGGGCACGAGCTTTATTCAGCTCAGCCCTTCCGGGCAGATTGAACCGGAAAAGCAGACCCGTTTTTCAGATGGTCTGGTTGATATGCGCAGGCGGCTGGGGCTCTACAAAGAGGATATGAATGGCGTCCGCATCACGGAAAAGGTGCTGTATCAGGCCCGGATCAACCTGCCCTCCAATGTGACAACGGGGCAATACACAGCGGAAACCTTCGCGATTGCTGATGGCCGGGTGCTTGCCAGTGCGACTGCGCCAATCACGGTTGAAAAAGTCGGGCTAGAGGGGCGGGTTGTGAATGCCGCCAATCGCTGGGCGCTGCTCTATGGGCTGGGCGCAATCGCTCTGTCGGTTTTCATGGGGTGGTTTGCTGGCCGGGTGTTCGCGAAGGTCTAAGCTGTTTTACAGCGCGGCGCATAGCGCAGCTTTTCGGGCAATCTTGACGCGATCTTAACCCCAATATGGTTACCGCTCGTCCCAGATAGTTTTAGGGAAAGAGTGATCTCATGACCGATATGAGCAATCCAGGTTTTGGACGTTCGCAAGAAAGCGGTGCTCGCGCCACGGATGGCGCTAACGAGGCAGTTGCAGGGATGAACGCAGCCACAAGTGCGCCTGCGCCAACTGCAGCTCCAGCGGCTACGCCAGCACCAGCACCTTCAGCGGCTCCAGCGCTGCAGCCCGCCGCTGCCGCCGAGCAAGCCTCGCTGTCGGCCGCTGAGCAAAGGTCTCACGAAAATGCCAAGCAACCGATCGGCGTCGTCCTGGAGATATCTGGTGCAGGCTCTCAAGTCGCCATCGATCTTCAGCGCCTTGCCGAATGTATGGAAGACGTCGATCCTTCCATCGCGCTAGCTGGCCAGGTCGGCAGTCAGATCAAGATCCGTGTCGGTGATGCTTGGTTGCTGGCTAATGTGCGCGACCAACGCAAGGATCGCCGCAACGATCAAGGCATCACCGCCAATATCGATTTCCTTGGCGAAGGCCAGGAAGAGAAGCTAACCGGGCGTATCCACGGCTTCCGCCGCGGTGTCACACGCTATCCGGTTCCTGGCGCGCTGGTTTATCCGGCGACGACGCAGGATCTGAAACAGATCTACGCCAGCGATGGCCGCGCTAACATCACGATTGGCACCGTCTATCCGACCAAGGACATCCGTGCCGGCATGTATATCGACGCGATGTTGGGCAAACACTTCGCGCTGCTGGGATCCACCGGTACCGGTAAGTCGACCAGCGCCGCGCTCATCCTGCACCGCATTTGTGAGGCCGCGCCCCAAGGTCACATCGTCATGATTGACCCTCACGGCGAGTATTCCGCAGCCTTCCGCCAAACCGGTCACATCCTCGATGTGTCGAACCTGCAAATGCCGTACTGGTTGATGAACTTTGAGGAGCATTGCGAAGTCCTCCTCACCAGCGACGGCAACGAACGCCAGGTTGATTCTGACATTCTCGCCAAGTGCTTGCTGCATGCTCGCTCCAAAAACCGCTTGGCGGAGACCATGGGCAAGATCACCGCAGATTCCCCGATCCCGTATCTCTTGTCCGACCTCGCGACCAAGCTGCAGGACGAGATGGGCAAGCTCGACAAGGCCACGTCATCTGCGCCTTATATGCGGATCAAGGGGAAACTCGACGAGCTCAAAGCCGATCCGCGCTATCAGTTCATGTTCTCCGGCATGCTCGTTGGCGATACGATGGCTGACTTCATCGCCAAGGTGTTCCGCATGCCTGGCGATGGCAAACCGATCTCGATCATCGACGTCTCCGGCGTCCCATCAGACATCACCTCGACCGTGGTTGCTGTTCTCAGTCGCCTCGTGTTCGACTTTGCGATCTGGGGACGCGAAGAGAAGACCCGCCCGATCCTGCTCGTGTGCGAGGAGGCTCACCGCTACGTTCCAAACGAGAAGAACTCGGATGGGTCGTCGGTTGCCAGTATCTTGGGCCGGATCGCCAAAGAGGGCCGGAAGTACGGCATCAGCCTGGGCCTCATCACCCAGCGTCCATCTGACCTTGCCGAAGGCGTGTTGTCACAATGCGGCACCATCCTTTCCATGCGTCTCAACAACGACCGCGACCAAGCCTTCGTGAAAGCGGCCATGCCTGAGGGTGCGCGCGGCTTCCTCGATTCCATTCCCGCCTTGCGCAACCGCGAGGTGATCATCTGCGGCGAGGGTGTCGCAATCCCCATCCGCGTGAGCTTCGACAACCTCGAAGAGAGCAAGCGTCCGGCATCTGAAGACCCGAGCTTTGTTGACCTGTGGTCTGAAGGCGGCGGCGAAGAGGAAGTCGTCAACCGCGTTGTCCAGCGTTGGCGTAGCCAAGGTTAGGTTCCGCGCTCATCACCGTACAGATGGATGTGCAGCCGGTCTGACATGCGAAAGCCATGCTTCAGGCACAGCGGGCTGAGCCATTCTTCGCGCGTGCGCAGTGTCTCGCTATCGGTCCCCTCTGGCATCAGGAAGACGTGCCCGGGTTTGAAGCGATAGCGCGTCTGTAAGGCGATCACTTCCTCCACATCCTCGGGCGCAGCGATCACGAACTTGAAGTAGGCGCGCGGATCGCAAGCGTAGAAGTCGAGCCGCTCCGGGACCAACGCTTGGCTTCCCTCATTGCCTGAATGCGCGAGCTTGGGGCTGACGTTGTACTGATCGACACGAATGTCGACATGAGACGGCGCTTTGGTTGTCCCGTTGGTCTCAATCTCGATCTCCATATCTGGGATGAGCGCCATCAGATCAGCCAGCGCCGCGCCTTGCAACAGCGGCTCTCCGCCAGTGATGACGAGCCGCTTCTGCCCCAGCGCCAGGATGCGCGCTGCGACATCGGCAACCTCCAACGACACCTGATTGGCCTTGCGCTCAAAGGCAATGCCATCGCGGTGCGGGCGGCTCTTGTCAAAGCGCCAGGTGTAGGCCGTGTCGCACCATGTGCAGGCAAGGTTGCAGCGTGAGAGCCGCATGAACGCGACCGGGGTTCCGACGCTTGGTCCTTCGCCTTGCAAAGAGGCGAAGATCTCCGGCCCGCCGCCATCCGCGACCGCTCCGTCTGTGGCCAGCACCAGCTTCATGGTTGAGCGCTTTCTTCTTTGCGCACGCCATCCGGCGCGCGATATCCTCGCTCATGCGACCTGAAGGTCGCATCGCTGCGGGCGGGCAGTCGCCCTTGCGGCCATTGCATGGCCGATTGGCTCAGTTCATCGCTCGTAGAGCACGCTTGGAACACCTGGAACACAGTCTTAGAGTTTAAAATCAATCGATCACAGACACGAGTATTAATCGATTTTTTCGATTGAAACGGAGGGGGTGCAGCATGGTTCATAACCCGCACCTTTCGCATATCCCGGCAGCGTAGGAAATGGCGCAGAAGATATGGATCAAATGAAGTTCAGCCAGTGAGTGCTTCAATTCAGAGGCGAATCACTCACTGGCCAGTGTGCAGTAATCAGCTAGGCGCTATTACCTCCTGCAATAATTCGATCCTTGAGAATCTGGTTGGCAATAGCCTCCACCCCTAAACCGATCACGGTTGTTTGCGTCTCTTTTGAGTTCTCTGACCACGTCTTCGATGCAGTCTTCGAGCGTAGGGAACCCTAGATTATTGGTGCTTGCATAACAGATCTCAAATGCAGCAATCTGTAATTCAATATCATCACCTTGAGCTTGCGCGGGCTGAGAAATGGCGACTAGCGAAAGTGATGCCGCAATCGTCGCAATAGTTGACTTAAGAATCATAACTATCTCCTTTTGAGAGTTTGATTATGACAAGAAAATCTATGAAAAAAAGAAAAAATATGTCGTTATTAGACATTTTCTATTATTCAATTGATGGTAAGGTTGGGTGAAATCCAAAAGTATGTTGAATGGTTACTCTTGTTTTTTATTAATTACCCCAGCCGCGCCAGCGCTGCTGTAAGCCGCTCTGCCTCGGCCGAGTGATGCGCGAAGTCGGCTTTGGCTTTCTCCACCGCTTCGGGTTTGGCGCGTTCGACAAAGTTCGCATTGCCCAGGCGGCCTTCGAGAGATTTTGCCTCTTTCTGGCTCGCCGCGAGCGCTTTCTCCAGCCGCGCCTTTTCCTCGGCGATATCGATGATCCCTTCGAGGGGTATTACGAACACGTCGCTGCCTGCGGTCACTTGCATGGCCGGGCCATCAGGCGCCTCGCCCAGGGCCACCGGGGTCAGGCGAGCAAGCCGTTCAATCGCGGCGCTGCTGCGCTCGATTGTGCTGCTGGCCAGCTCCGATGCGCTTGGCAGGAACGCCGCCAGTTTCGCGCCGGGCGCAATGCCCAGCTCGTTTTTGGCGCTGCGGACATTGCTGGTGAGTTCGATCACCCAATCAATCGCTTGGGTTGCAGGCTTGCTGACATTAGCACGCGGATCGGGCCATTTGGCGGTGATGATCGGATATTCGCTGCGAGGGTTTCCGTTTTCTGGGCCGTTCAGCGCGCCTTGCGCGTGCCATAGCTCTTCCGTGATAAACGGCATGAACGGGTGCAACATGACCAGGATTTGATCGAGTGCCCATCCAGCGACCTCGCGAGTTTCCTCTACAGCCGTTCGTGCTGAGCTTGTCGAAGTACGGGCGGCATCTGAATCCGACCCTTCGCCCTTCGACGGGCTCAGGACCTCAGGGCGAACGGATTCAGAAGCAAACACAGGCTTGATCAGTTCCAGGTACCAATCGCAAAAGCGTGACCAGGTGAATTGATAGATCGTGTTCGCCGCCGCATCGAAGCGTAGATCGGCCATCGCCGCATCCAATGCCTCAACCGTTTGCTGAACCTCGCCAATGATCCATTGGTTCGCCGCTAGCTTTGCATCCGGCGCAGCAAGCGTATCCGAGGCACCAATGCCATTCGATTGGCAGAAACGCGTCGCATTCCAGAGCTTTGTCGCGAAATTGCGGTATCCTTTGACCCGCTCATTATCCATTTTGATATCGCGGCCCTGGCTTTCCATCGCCGCCATGAAGAACCGCAGCGCATCCGCGCCATATTCGTCAATCAGGCCGAGCGGATCGACGACATTGCCTTTGGATTTGGACATTTTCGCGCCGTCTGCTGCGCGCACCAAACCGTGTAGATACAGCTTGAGCCAGGGCGCCTTACCCATATTGTATTGGCCCATCATCATCATCCGTGCGTCCCAGAAGAACAGGATGTCAAAACCGCTGATTAGCAGATTGTTGGGGAAGTGCTTTTCCAGTAACGACACCGTTTGCCCTGAGCTTGTCGAAGGGCCGGTGTCGTCTGAGGAAACGTCGTTATCCGCTCGTACTTCGACAGGCTCAGCACGAACGGATGTTTCATCGGGCCAGCCGAGCGTGGCGAAAGGCCACAGCGCGGAAGAGAACCAAGTGTCGAGGACGTCGGGGTCGCGCCAAACTTGGACTGTTTTTAGCGCCTGCTCTTGATCTTCATCGAAATCATCGAGAAAATCCTCAAATGTTCCCTCGACTCCGTCAGAGACAGACACTTCGTAACCTGCCTTCGAATAATAGGCCCGTGCTTTGTCGAGTGCTTCTGCCTCGGTTGCGGCTACAAAGACTGGACTATCGCTCGCTGTTTGATCGAAACTGACAACGTCATCTTGGATTTTGGGCCCAAACCAGGCCGGGATCCGGTGGCCCCACCACAGCTGGCGGGAAACGCACCATGGCTGGATGTTCTCCATCCAGTTGAAGAAGGTCTTCTCCCAGCTTTGCGGGATGATTTCGATCTCGCCCGACTTCACCTGCTCAATCGGTTTCGCTGCGAGCTTTTCCGCGTCGACATACCATTGATCGGTCAGCCACGGCTCAATCACCACGCCGCCGCGGTCGCCGAAAGGCGTCGCGATGGTGCGCGGTTCAGCGTCGAGTTCTACCTCTTCGCCCTTCTTTGTCTTGGTGATATACGGGATGAGGAAGCCTTGCTCTTTCAGTCGCTCGATCACCAATTCGCGCGCGCCCGGCGTACCATCACGTTTGAAACGGTGCAGGCCGAGGAATTCCTCTGGCACCCGCCCGTCCGAGGTCTGGCAAACATTGGCGTCGCCATCCAGCATGTTGAGCATATCACCCGCAGCGATCCCGGCGCGCTTGCCAACTTCAAAGTCGTTAAAGTCATGGCCCGGCGTGATTTTCACCGCGCCGCTGCCCAGCTCTGGATCGGCGTGCTCATCGGCAACAATCGGCACTTTGCGCCCCGTGATCGGCAGCACGACATGCTTGCCAACGACGCTGGCATAGCGCTCATCCGTGGGGTGCACCGCGACCGCCATATCGGCCAGCATCGTCTCGGGCCGTGTGGTCGCGACCTCGATATAGTCGCGGCCATCATCCAGAGTCACGCCGTCTTCCAGCGGATATTTGAAGTGCCAGAAACTGCCCTTCAGATCCTGCGTCTCAACCTCAAGATCGCTGATCGCCGTCTTCAGCTTCGGGTCCCAATTGACCAGCCGTTTATCGCGGTAAATCAGGCCGTCATTGTAGAGGTCAACGAAGGTTTTGAGCACGGCACCCGTGAAATGCTCGTCCATCGTGAATTGCTCTCGCGACCAATCCATTGAGCAGCCCAGTCGGCGCAGCTGGCGCGTGATCGTGCCGCCGCTTTCGTGCTTCCACTCCCAAACCTTGTCGATGAAGTCTTCGCGCGAATAATTGGTGCGCTTGTCCTGGCGTTCTTCCATCTGGCGCTCGACCACCATTTGCGTGGCGATGCCGGCGTGGTCGGTGCCGACGACCCACAATGCGTCTTTGCCGCGCAGCCGTTCATACCGCACGACGATGTCCTGCAGCGTGTTGTCGAGCGCGTGACCGATATGCAGCGACCCGGTGACATTTGGCGGCGGGTTCACGATGGTGAAGGCTTCCGCATCCGGACGCTCGGGCCGGAACAGGCCTTTCTCTTCCCAATACTGGTACCAGCGCGCCTCAATATCGGCGGGGTTAAATGTGGTGGGTAATTGGTCGGTCATGTTTATTTCGTTTGCTCGCTAACGCTCGATGCCAAGCCTCCCGCACCCTCCGCCCTACCACCCGGAATATGTCCCGGTAGGTTCCGGGTGGTAGGGCGGAGGGCGTGGGAGGCTACGGACCTCAGAAAAAGTCAACTTCTCAATACAGCCGTCATGCTGCGACGCAACGGAGAGTTTCGTATGTGCAGACACAGATGACTTGTGATGCGCGAAATTTGTCCGCATAGCCTTAACCATGGACGGGGCCGCGCAATTCTCTGTGACCGAGGACGAGGCCGGGCGCATTGCCTTGGCGCTCGAGGGGCCCTTGCTCGTATCCTCCGTCGGCCCGCTCGACCGGGAGCTAAGCGGTCTCTCGCAAGAGATCACCGCCATTGATCTGTCCGGCGTGGAAGAAATCGATACCATTGGCGCCTGGGTGATGTGCCGCCTCGCCGCCGATCACCAGGCAGAAATCACCGGGGCTAGCCCGCGCGCAAAGCGCCTGCTCAATGCGGTCGAGACCGCGGGCAGCGATGCCGATATCACCCCGCCGCGCGTGCCGGTGTGGGAACGCGTGCCAGAGGCGATGGGCGAGCTGGTTTATGACATGCGCGCCGGGATCATCGGCGTTGTTGGGTTCCTTGGCCGGGTCTTGATCGCCGCTGGCCGCTTGCTGCGCCACCCCAGCCGTTTCCCGATGAAGGCGATGGTTCGCCAGATGGAGCTGGTTGGCGTATCTGCCTTACCGATTATCGGCCTGATGAGCTTCCTCATCGGCATTGTGATCGCTCAGCAGGGCGCAGTGCAGCTGGAGCAATTTGGCGCAGAGGCGCTGACAGTGAACCTGGTGGGCCGCATCACCCTGCGCGAGCTGGGCGTGCTGATGACCGCGATTATGGTGGCTGGACGTTCGGGCAGCGCCTTTGCTGCACAACTGGGCACGATGAAACTGACCGAAGAGGTCGATGCGATGCGCACCATTGGCATTTCGCCTGCAGAGGTGTTGGTGATCCCGCGCATTCTCGCATCCACATTCATGATGGTGCTGCTGGGCTTCTACGCTTCAATCGTTGCCATAATCGGCGGTGCTGTGGTCGGGCAATTTTCGCTAGGCATTCCTTTCTTCACCTTCCTGGAGCGTATTCAGGAGGTTGTACCGACCTATGACCTGTGGGTTGGCCTGATCAAAGCGCCCGTGTTCGGACTGATCATCGGCCTGGCCGGCTGTTATCACGGCATGCGGGTGGAGGGGAATTCCGAACAGGTCGGCCTGCGCACCACTATGGCTGTGGTCTCTGCGATCTTTGCGGTCATTGTGCTCGATGCGTTTTTCGCCGTGTTCTTCACCGAAATTGGTTGGGGGTGAGTATGGAAGATACGCTCCACCCACGCTTTAGCGGCCATCCTCCGATTGTGGTTGAGGGGCTGGAGAACCGGTTCGGCGATTTTGCCGTGCACGAAGACCTGTCGTTTGAAGTGCGCCAGGGCGAAATCCTCGGCGTGGTCGGCGGATCTGGCACTGGCAAATCGGTGCTGATGCGCTCGATCATCGGCCTGCAAATCCCCACCGCTGGCGATATTTCGGTGTTTGGTCGCAAGATCACCGGGATCGACCCCGATCAAGACCTCGGCGTGCGCTGCCGCTGGGGCGTGATGTTTCAGGGCGGGGCTTTGTTCTCGACGCTGACCGTGGGCGAAAATGTCGAAGTGCCGCTGAAGAAATTCTTCCCGGACATTGATGATGAGCTGCGGCGCGAGATTGCGCGTTACAAAGTGCTGCTATCTGGCCTGCCCGAAGATGCCATCGCCAAATACCCATCTGAGCTGTCTGGCGGTATGAAGAAACGCGCTGGCCTCGCCCGCGCACTCGCGCTCGATCCAGAGCTGTTGTTCCTTGATGAGCCGACCGCTGGCCTCGATCCCATCGGTGCTGCTGCCTTCGACAGCCTGACCAAGGAGTTGAAAGAAACTCTTGGTCTAACGGTGTTCTTGATCACCCACGATCTCGACACTTTGTATGAGATTTGTGACCGGGTCGCGGTGCTGGCGGACAAGCAAGTGGTGGCGGTGGGCACCATCCCGGAGCTGATCGAAACCGGTCATCCCTGGATCACCGAATATTTCGGCGGCCCGCGCGGACGCGCGGCATTATCGACTCATCAGCGCGGCGAGCAGGGATAGACAGATGGGCAAGTCGATAGACAAGCCCATGGACAAGCTGCGCGAAGGGCAGGCATAGGTAGGGTAATGGAAACACGGGCCAATCACCTTTGGGTAGGAGCTGTGACGTTGGTGCTGCTGGCGGCGCTGGCGGCGTTTATCGTCTGGATCGCGCGGCTGGGGCAGGGCGAACAGAACGAATATGACATCTTCTACAACCAGTCTGTCTCCGGCCTCGCCAATGGCAGCCAGGTTTCCTACGCGGGCGTACCAGTCGGCCAAGTGCGTGAAATTGCTTTGTCTCGCGAAGACCCGGAATTTGTCCGGGTGCGCGTGCGCGTAAAAGAAGACGTACCGATCCTGGTCGGGACCGAGGCAACCATTCAGGCCAGCTTTACGGGTGTCTCGACCATTCTGCTCGATGGCGCGCGCAAGGATGCGCCCGCAATCACTTGCGAGACGACCGCATGCCCAGAAGGCGCGCCAGTGATTCCGCCGGGGCGCGGCGGCTTCGGCGAAATTGTTGCGAACGCACCGCTGCTATTGGAACGGTTGGCGACCCTGACGGAACAGCTCAACACCATTCTTGGCCCTGACAACCAGGAGCAAATCTCTGGTATTCTGGCCAACACCAATCGTCTGTCGGGCGAGCTGGCCAATGCCGCACCGCGGCTGGAGGGCACATTTACCGAACTTGAGGTCGCCCTGCGCGAAGCGGGCGAGGCGCTCGATGCGTTTGAGCAGATCACCGAATCGACCAATACGCTGATCAATCAAGAAGGCACTGCGCTGTCTAAGGAACTGCGCGGCACGCTCGCCTCGGCCAATCTGGCGGCGGCAGAGCTGGCGAAAACGCTGGAAGATACGCGGCCCGCCGCACGGCAATTGCGCGAGAGCACCATTCCCAGCGCCGAGGCGACGCTGCAGGATCTGCGCGCGACCAGCCGGGCGCTGCGCAATGTTACTGAAAAGCTCGACAATCAGGGCGCAGGTGCGCTGCTGCAGGGTCAGACTTTACCGGATTACGAGCCATGAGAGGGCCGCTCACTATGAACCGTTCATCTGGCCGTTTGCCCGCCGCATTGAGGCCTGCGAAACTGGCGTTGCTCGCGCCGCTGGCCATGGGCCTTTCCGCCTGCGTCAGCCTAGGCTCAGAGCCGCCGGAAAGCCTGCTCACTCTGTCGTCAACAGCGACCGCCAGCGAGGCGACGACCAGCGCGGCTGGTGCGGAAGGCGCGATTGCAGTTTTAATCCCAGAGGTTCCGGCAAAGCTTGATGTGCTGCGCGTACCGGTGAAGGTCAGCGACACGGAAATCGCTTATCTGCAAGAGGCATTCTGGGTTGAAAAGCCCGCCCGCCTGTTCCGCCAGTTGATCGGTGAAAGCCTACGGATGCAAACTGGCGTATTGGTGCTCGACACCGAGGACACGCCGCTGAATGCGCCGCGCGCCCTGCGCGGGACATTGCGCGAGTTCGGCTATGACGCGACCCGCTCTGCCGTGGTGGTGCAATTTGATGCGATCCGTTCCACCGATGGCGGGGCCGAGGACAGCAAATTTGAGACACGCCGGTTCGAAGCGGTCGAGACGGGCGTCTTGGCAGAGCCGAGTGATGTCGGCCAAGCGCTCAACCGTGCGGCCAATCAGGTTGCTGCTGAAGTGACTGTTTGGATGACTGAGGGCTAGACCGCTCTCACCTAAGCGCGGGAAAGCTCGACAAAATGCTGAGCGGTGAGGAAGTCTGCGCGGCGTTTGGTGCGGCGTTCTTCGGCCTCTTCATCGCTGCCCCATAGGTCGGCCTGCCACAATTCTTCTAGGCATACCGCATTCCATAGGCTTTTCGCGTCCGCGCCCGGCTCGCTCGCCAGAATGGCCGTGATCAGCGAAGAGGCCAAAGATGCCATCGCCTCCAGCCCCGCCAATGCAAATGCGCTTTGTCCTTCGATCCGGGTGCGCAAAGCGGCAAGCGCCGCCTCGCTTTGCGGTTTATGAACGATGCCGCTGACCCGCGTGAAGGTGATATTGCTGGCCTCCTCCAACGGCTCAAGCAGCGGCTCCCAAACCTCTTGCTGGCGCGCAAACAGCGCATCCTCTGGGTCGGCGCGGTAACACAGAGTGTCGGTCTCGCCGTAGTTTAGCAGCTTGTCGATCACATCGCTGCGCGTGCTCTCGACCACATCGAGCGCGTAATCGGCCATATCGCGGTAGACGAATTTGCTGGTGTCGAGCTTTTCGCCTTGCTCGGCCCATTCTTCCGCCATCGCCTCGGCCAGCGCCTTGCTGGGCACGGCCTGGGCTGCACCGCGCACGGTCTTGATCCCGCGCCCATCTAGCGTCACTTGCCAGCCCGCGCCATCGTCTAGTTGGGTCACGGCAACTTGCTTGTAGAACCGCTTCACTCTTTCGGGCCTTTCCAATGCCGCACTAGCGCATAGGGGCCGAAGAAAAAGCAGAGCATGCCTGCGACGCTGATGACGTATCCGAGCCAGTCGGGATAGCCCTCCACCACGCCGCGCGTCATCGCAATGCCCAGCATGACCGCGCCAATGCCGAGGAACCGCGCACCGCTCATCATGGCGAGGCGTTGTTTGGCTTGTTGCTCTTTATCAATCGGCGGCTTGTCCGTCATAGCAGCGCTTCCAGCTCGCCAACCTCCGCCGCGATGCCAGCTGCGCCTGCCTCGGTCAGCTCATGCGGCTCGTGATAGCCCCAGGCGACGCCAACGCTGCGGATGTTCGCCTCGGCTGCCATCATGATGTCGAACGTTGTGTCGCCGATCATCACCGTATCTTGCGGGCGCGCGCGAGCTTCAAAAACGGCGGCCTCCAGCATCGCAGGGTTCGGTTTTGACGGGTGCCGGTCGGCGGTTTGTAGGGACACGAAGTGCCCGCGAATATTGTGCGCGGCCAGCACCGCCTCCAGCCCGCGATCCGATTTGCCGGTCGCCACTGCCAGCTGCCAGCCGTCATCGCGCAGGCGGTCCAGCAGGTCGGCGATCCCGTCATACAGCGGCTCGTGCAGCAGACCCTCTTGGCGGCGCGCGAAGTAGGCGCTTTTGTAGAACTCGACGACGTTCTTCACATCATCATCGGGAATTCCCGGGGCCAGATTGCGGATCGCAACCGGCAGGCTGAGGCCGACGATCCGGCGCACGTCATTGCGCGGCGGCGGGGTCAGCTTGGCGCGTTCAAAGGCCTGTTCCATCGTATCACAAATGTCCGCCTGGCCATCGACCAACGTGCCATCGCAGTCGAACACAGCCAGCTTGCCTGCGCCAGCGCTCATTTGCGCTTACCCGCTGGTTTGCCGTTGGGCTTGCCAGAGCGCTTTAGCGGTTTGCGTTTTTTGCCCTTAGGATCGCCGCCTGTATTTCCGCGCGTTCCAGCCGTTCGGGTCTTGCGCTCGCCCCGGCGTTCCTTGCGGTATTTCTTGGCGTGCTGACGCGCGACCTGCTTCTTTTCCGCCTTGGTTTTTTCCGGGGCAAGATCGAGGTTGGGATCGGCATTGCTGGCGTTTTCATCAAAGCCGAGCGCTTCCATGCTGGCGGCGAAATGCTCTGGCAGATCGGCGACCACATCCAGCCGTCCGCCGCCGGTTTCCTTGCCCTTGTTGCTCTTGTCACCGGTGGTTCCCCGGCCCGGCTCTGAGATGATCAGGCGACGCGCGTGCAGGTGCATCTTGCGGCTGATCGCACCAGTTAGAAACGCGTCTTGCCCGCCATATTTGCCATCACCCACAATCGGATTGCCGATCGCGGCCATGTGCACGCGCAGTTGGTGTGTGCGCCCGGTTAGCGGCTCCAGCTCAACCCATGCGGTGCGATTGCCAGCCCGCTCCACCACGCGGTAGCGGGTCTTGGCCGGTTGGCCGTCTTCCTCGTCGACATGCATTTTTTCCCCGCCAGAGCCGGGCTGCTTGGCGAGCGGCGCGTCGATGGTGCCTTGCGAAACCTCTGGAATGCCGACCACCAGCGCCCAATACACCTTGCGCGCGCTGCGCCCGGAAAACCGCTTGGAATAACTTGCCGCTGCTCCCGGAGTGCGCGCCACCAGCAGCACGCCGGAGGTGTCCTTATCCAGCCGGTGGACGAGGCGCGGGCGCACCCCGGCGTTGTACTCACCCTCTGCAGGGACGAAGGCATCAAGCAAGCCGTCGATATGCTTGTGCGTCTTGCTGCCGCCTTGGGTCGCGAGACCCGGCGGCTTGTTGAATACAATCGCGGTCTTGGTCTCGCGGATGACCATATCGTGTGCTTCTTGGATTTCTTCCGTGGTCAGCTCGCGGCGCTGGCGCGGCCCACGCTCTTTCTGCTCACCGCCAGGCGGCACGCGCAAAACTTGCCCTTCGCTCAGGCGGTCCTCAGGCTTCGCTCTTTTGCCATCCACTCGGATTTGCCCGGTGCGCGCCCAGCGCGAGACAGTGGCAAAGCCGATCTGCGGCAAATTTCGCTTAAACCAGCGATCCAGGCGGATGCCATCATCATCTTCGCCAACGGTAAACTGGCGCACGTTCTTGTCTGCACCAGTCCTATCCGCACCGGCCGCACTTTCTGCTTCAGAATTGCTCATGCTGCACCCCGCATAATGATAAGGCCTGCGTAAAGCGCCGCGACGCCCGCCAAAACAGAGATCAGCGCATAGCCGATGGCAAGGCCCGCCTGTCCGCGCTCAATCAGTTGCAGCATTTCAAGGCTGAATGCGCTGAAAGTGGTAAACCCGCCGAGCAGGCCCACACCCAGCAGCAGCCGCGTGCTTTCACTTGCGCCGCCATGGCGCGCCAGCCAGCCGAACAATACGCCCATTGCCAGGCTGCCCAGCACATTGGCGGTCAACGTCGCCCAGGGAAGCGTGCCTGGTACGCCAACGAAATGCGCAAAGCCGCGGCCCAGTTGATACCGACCTGCAGCGCCCACGGCGCCGCCAAGCGCGACAATGGACGTGGCCATAAAAGGAGAAAGTGTGGCAGACATTGCGAGGCTCTTAGACCGGGCGGCTGCATTCGTCATCTGCGCAATGCCAGCACATGCGATTTTATTCTCCGCTGCAAGTTTGTTGCTCTGCCAGGTCCAACGCCCCCTCACAAAAACTTGCCATAGGGCCGCAAATCCACTAGGCGCGATTCAGATTTAGCCGTTCCGTATGGATTCGGCGCAATTTTCGTTGTTTCTATATATGGTGCTTCCCGCGCTGAATGGTGCGGGCCCGATTGAATTTGAGAAGGTAGTTTCGCTTTATGCAAATCATGGTTCGCGATAACAATGTTGATCAAGCCCTCCGCGCGCTCAAGAAGAAGCTGCAGCGTGAAGGCGTCTATCGCGAAATGAAATTGCGTCGCCACTACGAAAAGCCAAGCGAAAAGCGCGCCCGTGAAAAGGCCGCCGCTGTGCGCCGTGCACGCAAGCTTGAGCGTAAGCGTATGGAACGCGACGGCATTAAGTAAGCCGTCTGTTTTTCGAGCGATATTCGCTTGAATGCTACAACATGATAAGCCATCAGGGCGCGGGTTCATTCCGCGCCCTTTTGTTTGGCGCCACCTTTATATCAGGATCGATACATGGCCGAAGTTACTCGCGTTCCGTTGCAACCGATTGCCAAGGGCTCGCTGACCAAGCTGTGGCTTGGCGTGCTGATTGCCATTCTTATCGGCGGCGGCCTGGCATGGTCGGCTATGCCGAAGGGCCTGTCGCTCGACACTATCGTAGAGGGCACTGGCGAAATGCCGGGTCCAGAAGATGTCGTGTTCGTGAAGTATAAGGGCAAGCTGGCGGACACGGGCGAGGTGTTCGACGAATCTCAGGATATACCGCTGCCGGTTGAAGGTATCTTCCCCGATGGCAATCCTCTGCCTCTTGCTCAGATGCTGCCCGGTTTCCGCGATGGCGCGGTGCAAATGCAAAAGGGCGGCCAATACGAACTCTTCATTCCGGCTGATCAGGCTTACGGTGATGCGCCGCCGCCAAATGCGCCGATCCCAGCGGGGGCAGATTTGGTGTTTGAGGTTGAGATGGTCGACTTCATGACGGAGGAAGAATTTCAGCGCAAACTCGGCATTCTACAGCAAGCCATGGGCGCAGCTGGACTGGGCGGTCCAGGCGGCCCCGGTGGTCCTCCACCAGAAGGCGCGCCGCAGCAAATTCAGCCGGGTCAATAGTCGCCAAAAGGACGGATCACTATGTCGGTCGATAAAGCCACCGTTGAAAAGATTGCGAAGCTCGCCCGCATCAAGATGGGTGATGAAGAGCTGGAGCGTATGGCGCCAGAACTCAGCAATATCCTCGATTGGGTTGAGCAGCTGGGTGAGGTTGACACCAGCGGTGTTGAGCCAATGAGCGCGGTCATCCCCAATGCCCTGCGCCTCCGCGCGGATGTGATTGATGCCGATCCCAAGACCGCAGGCGGGCGGCGCGATGATGTGTTGGCCAATGCCCCGGCGGCAGAGCACGGCTTTTTCGGTGTGCCTAAGGTTATTGAATGACAGTGTTTCGACACTTGCGAGTCCCCGCGCAGGCGGGGACCTCTTTTTATCTGGCGGAGCGCGTGCGGATTGAGATCTTCGCCTTCGCGGGGAATCACGGATTATGACTGAACTTACCAATCTCGGGATCAAGGCCATCCGCGATGGCGTGGCCAAGGGCGATTTTACCGCACGCGAAGTGGCGGAAGGCTTCAACACCGCCGTGGCAGAGGCGAGCGCGCTTAACGCCTTTATCGTTGCGACGCCTGACCATGCGCTGGCCGCAGCGGACGCGGCCGATGCGAAGCGCGCGAAGGGCGAAGAGCTGGGCGCGATGGGCGGTGTGCCGATCGGTATGAAGGATTTGTTCGCAACCGAGGGCGTGCAAACCACCGCGGCGAGCCACATTCTGGAAGGCTTCACCCCGCACTATGAAAGCACCGTGTCCAGCAATCTCTGGGCTGCTGGCGCAGGCATGCTGGGCAAACTGAACCTTGATCAGTTCGCCATGGGCAGCTCAAACGAGACAAGTTATTTCGGCAATGTTGCCTCGCCTTGGCGCAAGGAAGGCACGAATGCGGCCATGTCGCCGGGCGGCTCTTCTGGTGGTTCGTCCAGCGCGGTTGCCGCGCGGATCGCGCCTGCTGCAACCGGCACAGACACCGGCGGTTCGATCCGTCAGCCCGCCGCCTTCACCGGCATTTGCGGGATTAAACCAACTTACGGTCGCTGCTCTCGCTGGGGCGTGGTGGCGTTTGCTTCGTCGCTCGATCAGGCTGGGCCAATGGCGCGCTCGGTGGAAGATTGCGCGATCATGCTGGGCGCGATGGCTGGGTTCGATCCGAAAGATTCGACCTCGCTAAAGGTTGATGTGCCGGATTGGGAAGCGGCCCTGTCGGCAGACCTTAAGGGCAAGAAGGTCGGCATCCCGCGTGAATACCGGATGGAGGGCACCGATCAGGCGATCCTCGACAGTTGGGAACAGGGCAAGGCGTGGCTGAAGGATGCCGGCGCAGAGATCGTCGATGTCTCGCTGCCGCACACCAAATACGCGCTGCCAGCGTACTACATTATCGCGCCTGCAGAGGCGTCTTCCAATCTCGCGCGCTATGACGGCGTGCGCTACGGCCTGCGCGATCTGCCCGATGGGGCAGGGCTGCAGGATATGTATGCCGAAACCCGCGCCGCGGGCTTTGGCGATGAGGTGAAGCGCCGCATTCTGATCGGCACCTATGTGCTCTCAGCGGGCTTCTATGATGCCTATTACAATCAGGCGCAGAAGATCCGCGCTCTGGTGGCGCAGGACTTTGAAAAGGCCTGGGGGGAGTGCGATCTGATCCTCGCACCGACGACGCCAACGGCGAGCTTCCCATTGGGTTCGCTCGATGCCGACCCGCTGACGATGTATCTGAACGATGTGTTCGCCGTGCCAGCGTCGCTCGCGGGACTGCCCGCGATGAGCGTGCCTGCGATGCTGAATTCCGACGGCTTGCCACTGGGGCTACAATTGGTGGGCAAGGCCTATGACGAGCAGACCGTGCTAGACGCGGGCCTCGCGATCCAGCAGCGCGCCGGGTTTGACCACGCGCCGGAGAAGTGGTGGTGAGCAAGAAGGTTTGGACTTGGATCGGCTGGGCGCTTCTGACGCTTGGCTTGTTGCTCAACGTTAAGCCCTGGGAAAATGGCTGGGGAGCAGCAATCTCCATCTTGCCGTATGTAATTGCTTTTATGGTGTTGATGCTGGGCCTTACCCGTTTGGATAAGCACTTTGACAAGCGTGGGATTGGCGAAGCGCGGTTCGACAGCGAGACCGGAAAGCAGCTTCCCCCGGGCGATATTGCCTAATGCTCTTCATGGTCATCTTTGCGACCATATTCCTTGTGGCCTTCGTGCTGATCGCAGGCGTCGTGATGTATTTGTCCAAGACGATTGATCACGGTGAGGCGCGCTTTGATAGCGAGAGCGGCAAGACATTGCCCAAGGTCTCGACCTTTGATGAGCCTGATGGCCGGGTAGGCGAGGCGCCGGAGAACCCGACACCGGCAAGGCGCATCGAACCCGCTGAGAAAGACCTAGGCACTGACAAGAGCGGGGATGCCTGATCCGGCACCTGAGCAAGCGTCCGATTTGACGCAGCCCGCTGCCACCCCCACACGCTCGCCTAAGGTCGCATTCTTCGCAGGCGGTGATCCGCTCGACATCAAATTGTGGTCCGGCACGCCCTTCTATGCGCTGAACGCCCTGCGTCGGGTCTGCGATGTCACCTATGTTGAGCGCCGGCCGTTTCCGCGTCTCCTCCATCCGCTCGCGCGGCTGATCCTGCGGCTGAGCGGAGGCCGGATCGATATTCGCATGCTGCGCTGGGTCATCCGGCTGGGCAGTTCGCCTGCGCGGCGGCGGCTGCGAAATAGCGGCGCGGATGTCTATGTCTCCGCCGCTTCCTCGGGCCTGGCGAGCATGCTGGGCGAGGACACTCGGCAAATCCTCATTTCCGATGCAACCAGCACCGCGCTGACCCGATATTACCCAGAGATGCAGCGCCTATGGCCGTGGGTACACCACGGGTTCAGCGCCATGGAGCGCGCCGCGATGGAGCAGGCGCATTGGCTCACCTATCCCTCCGATTGGGCGGCGGCATCGGCGAGCGGAGACTTCGGAATTGATCCAGCAAAGATCGCCATGCTGCCATGGGGGCCAAACATGGCCAAGCCGCCTGCGCCTCAGGTCCGCACCCTAACCGATGGCCCGCTAAAGCTGCTGTTCGTGGGCATTGCGTGGGATCGCAAGGGCGGCGAGATCGCGTTGGAGACTGCACGCTTGCTGGCTCGACGCGGAACCGAATGCACGCTCGATATCGTTGGGGTAGAGGCCTCCGCTGCGCGCGGGCCAGTGCCAGATAATGTCCGCTTCCACGGGCGGCTCGATAAGGGTGATCCCTCAGAGGCGGCCCAGTTGGAGGCTCTGTTCGCGGGCGCGCATCTCTTCATCCTGCCGACCCGCGCAGAGGCGCTGGGCATGGTGTTCGCCGAGGCGGCCGCAATGGCCCTGCCGTCCATCTCTTTTGCCACAGGCGGGGTGGAAACGGTGGTGAAGCACGGCGAGACCGGTCTGCTCCTGCCGCCAGGCGCGGGGGCAGAGGACTTCGCGGCGGCCATCACGGCGCTCGCTAATGACCCCGTGCGTTATCGGACGCTGTCGGCGGCGGCTTTGCGTGATAGTGAGGAACGCCTGGATTGCAGCGTTTGGGCAAAAGCGATGAAGCAATTGATTGAGGACGCCGCGTCATGATCCGCAAGCTGCTGGCCAAGGCGCGCGGCGCCGCGAGCAGGCGCGGCCTCACCATCCGCCCGATGACGAATGCGCGCACCGGCGGCTATGCCGGGTTCTCGCTCGGCTGGGGCAAGCAAGCAGCGGGTGAGCTGCGCGGGGTCATCGCGCCCGTCACCCACGGCGAGCACACTGCGCGCTTCTTTGTCAGCAATGAGCGTGACCTGATTCAGAAAGAACACGTGCGCGGCCGGTTCTATGAGCCGGAAGAACTGGCCATCATTGCCCGCTATTTCAGCGGCGGCTGCTACGTCGATGTCGGCGCAAATGTCGGCAATCACGCGGTGTTTGCCGGCAGCGCTCTCGGTGCGGACCGCATCATCGCATTTGAACCCAATCCTGAGGCGCAGGCCCTGCTAGAAATCAACCTTGCGCTCAATGGCCTTGCGCAAAAGACCATTGTTCACCCCCTTGGCCTGTCGGATGAGGACGGCGAGGCTCAGCTTGCCTTCACCACCAATAATCTGGGCGCGGCGCGGATTGATCACGCAGGCAAAGGCACCGGCAAGACGCAAGGCATTACCCTGGCACGCGGCGACGAAGTGCTGGCCGGAACGCAGGTGGATTTCATCAAGATCGACGCCGAAGGGCACGAACTGGCCGTGATCAACGGCATGGCCGAAACCCTCGCGCGCTGCACCCCGCCAATTTTCGCCGAAATCGAGGAAAGACATCGCGCAAAAGCAATGGCATTGCTAGAGGAGCTCGGCTATCGCAAAGCAGAAGAATTCAGCCGCTATCCCGGCTTGAGCAATCTGGTTTTCTTGCACTCGTCATCGGCGCAATGGCCCGCTGACGAGCCATCGGAGGATTGATGAGTAACTACCGCATTCAGGGCGCAACGGGCGAATGGGAGGTCGTAATCGGCCTCGAAGTGCACGCGCAGGTGACGAGCAATTCCAAGCTCTTTTCAGGGGCCTCGACCGAATTTGGCGCGGAGCCAAATACGCAGGTCAGCCTGGTCGATGCGGCCATGCCCGGCATGCTGCCTGTGCCCAATGCCGAATGCATCCGTCAGGCTGTGCGCACCGGCATGGCGATCAAGGCTGAGATCAACAAATGGTCACGCTTTGACCGCAAGAATTACTTCTACGCCGATCTGCCGCAAGGCTATCAGATCTCCCAGCTTTACCACCCGATTGTGGGCGAGGGCGAGCTGCTGGTTGAAGCCGATGAGAAAGCGGGCATTCCGGAAGACAAAGTCATCGGGATTGAGCGCATCCACGTAGAGCAAGACGCGGGCAAGCTGATGCATGATCAGCACCCGACCATGTCCTATGTCGATCTCAACCGCAGCGGCGTTGCCCTGATGGAAATCGTCTCCAAGGCGGATATGCGCAGCCCCGCAGAGGCGGGCGCCTATGTGCGCAAATTGCGCAGCATCCTGCGCTATGTCGGCAGTTGCGATGGCAATATGGAGGAAGGCTCTATGCGGGCCGACGTCAATGTCTCTGTGCGCAAGCCGGGCGATCCGCTGGGCACCCGGACCGAAACGAAGAACGTGAACTCCGTCCGCTTTGTCATGCAGGTCATCGAATATGAGGCCAGCCGCCAGGTCGATGTGATCGAGGGCGGCGGCACGGTGGATCAGGAAACCCGCCTGTTCGATGTTGCCACCGGCACCACGCGGACCATGCGCAGCAAGGAAGACGCGCATGATTATCGCTACTTCCCCGATCCGGACCTGCTGCCGGTAGAGCTTGAGGATTCCTTCCTCGAAGAATGCCGTGCTAGCCTGCCAGAGCTGCCCGATGCGAAGCGCACGCGCTACACCGATGAGCTTGGTCTGACGCCGTATAATGCGCGCGAGCTGTCCGCCGAGGTGGAGACATTTGCGCGCTTTGAAACTTTGCTCGGCGCGGCCGCAGGCGCGATTGGCAAGCCAGATGCAAAGGTCGCGACCCAGGTTGCGAACTGGACGCTGTCAGTGGCGCCGGGCGTGATGAAAATGCTCGGCGATGAAGCCAATGCTGAGCACGCAACCGCAGAGGCTCAGGCCGCGATCCTGAAGATGCAGGATGCGGGCGAGATCAGCGGTGGTCAGGCGAAAGAGATCTATGAGATCGTCCTGAAAACCGGGCGCGAACCGGCAGAAATTGCCGACACCGAAGGCCTAAAACAGGTTAGCGATACCGGCGCAATTGAGACCGCGATCGACGAAATCCTCGCGAATAACGAGGACAAGGTTGAGCAATATAAGGGCGGCAAGGACAAGCTGTTCGGCTTCTTCGTGGGACAAACCATGAAGGCGATGCAGGGCAAAGCCAATCCCGGCGTGGTCAATCAAATCCTGAAGGATAAGCTGGGGTAGGTTTTAGAAGCCTGTCCACGAAAGATGGAAAAGAACACCGCCGAAAGGGCTTAGACTTAAATTGGGAAGCCCTTTCGGCGAAGTCTCATTGATCGAAAAACCGCTCAGTCTGTCGGATCAATTGCGGATGGTTTGAACCGCTACAAATGCGCGAAGCCGTTGATCGCCATCTTTGGCAAAAAAGACCGATCCCTTGTCATCGCGCAGCAATTGAGGGCCGGAAAAATTCGCCCCTGTTGCCCGAGGGTTTTTCTTCTTGTTCGTCGCGTTCTTGTACCCTTGCTCATCAAGCGCGAGCACGGCTGGAAGCACCTCGCCAGCGCGGGCAAATGCCATTTCGAGCGCCTCACGTGCCAAGGCCCCATCATTCGCTGCCCAGATAGCCACATTGTCCTCTTCGACGAAAGTCGGACGGCGTAGCTTCACCACGCTGATCAACTGCTGTTGATATTGGCGCAAAGGTGCCTTGGGGCTTCTGATGGCGATATCGGCGATCACCTGCATATTGGTGAAGTCAGCCGACGTTTGATAGCGCCAGCTGATGATCGCCAGTTCCTTCGCGCCCGTATGGGCTGCGGCGAACTCCTGCTCGAGGCGTTCACTCTCTCTTTTCCAGTTTATCGCACCGATACTGTCATTCGCTTCATTGCCGAATGCCCCGATATTAAAGGTCATGCTGACCGTTGTATCGCCCTCAGCGGCCCGCGGGTTTTCGGTCGTTATCGCCATGGAACTGCCGGAATAGGCCTGCGGAGTCGGGGCTGCAAACCAGTCTGATTGGACAAGCGCTTGCTTGGTCGCGGCCAGCGCCAACGGCGCAGCATCAAATTTGCCTAGGGCCTCTCTCAATGGGCTAGCAAAGCCGTAAGCTTTCGCAGCAGCATTTTGTGCCAGCCTCTCGGGGGTCCTATCCACAAGAGCACCGAGCAAACCCCCTTCATTGGGAACAATGCGCCCCAATTCTATGCTGGTGGCCAATTCTTCCTGAGCGACGATTACAGCTATCGGTCGTGCGGGCTCTGTCACCCGGTCTTCTGCGGCAATGTAACGTTCAGTCTGCGCGAACGCGGGCTGAACACTGCATGCGGCAAGAAGGCCGAGTGCCAAACGCACCCCTAGCATGCTGCGCTTACCGGAAACGTTTTGCATATTCGTCAAAGTTGGCAAGGAATGCTCTTTGCAAATCTGCATCGGCGGCAGGACGATCTTCAACGGTTTTTGGCGGGAAGTGGCTAATGCCATTGCCGCCGCGTCCTTTAATCATCTTAGTCTTTTCTAGCCCGCCCCGGAAATCCTTGAAGATAAACCGGTTGTTGAGTGATCGGCCATAAATCATTTTTTTCTGATAGAGGTTCTGCGTCACGATAAGCTCGGCGTAACAATCGGCATTGCTGTCAGTCAGACGTGTTTTGACCTTTGTCGTTATGTCGCGATCCGCAATGGGAACTTCATAAATGACTTCGGTGCCATCTGGCAGGCCGACAGCTTCGGCAAGGTCAATCGTTTTGAACGATTCAACCTGAAAACGCGGACTCAATGCCTCGCGCATATACTCGGCATTCGAGATGTTTTTGTCGCTGTTGATCGCCTGGTTAATCAGACCTGGTCCAAACAGGCCGATATTTTGTGCCTGGCCTTCGATGGTCGGAAAGACATGCAGCGAGCAAGTTGGCTCTGCGGCATTAGCCTCTGGTGCTGTTTCTGCCTCCTGTGCGGATGCGGAAACGGTGATGGCGAGCGCCATCGCGGATAGTGCAATGCGTGGTGTATTCTTCATATTTCCCCCTATTCCCAGGGAAGTATTTCCATGCTTTTATTGGCGATGCAATCCTAAAAGTCGCTTGCGGTGATCGTAGCCGATTACTCCTGCCCTGGTCTCCAGCCTTCGCGGGTCATCCCGACAAAGCGGCCATCAAGCCCCTCTGCATTGCGGATCAGGACATCGTGTAGGGTGGATGTTGCCTCGATCGCCTCGATGCCTTCCTGCGTGAAGGTATCCCGGCGGACCGCCGGGTCGCCCCAGATGTGCTCTGAGAGCAGCGGGTTGGTGAGCGCCTGTGAGAACGCATCCACCGCCACCATGGTTTGCAGTAGCGATGGCAGTGGGCCGTCCTTGGTGCGCGGCTGGGCAAACAGGCCGGTGTAAAACTCTAACCGGTCGACGCTACCATACAGACTCTCCAGTTCGCTCTGCATCGCGCGGTCCGGTGTAATATCGGCAAAACTGCTCGCAGGTTCCTCGCCAAAGGCGGCCTGATAGCGTGTGAAGGGCGCGATATCATTGTGCCGCGCTTGCTTCACGGCGCTTTCCTCCACATCGACCAGGAATGTCGCGGTGTTGTGCAGGCCAAGCTCAGTCGCCTGATTGGCGCTGATGTCGGCAAAGGCGCTCGCCAGCCCATGTTCCAGCACTGTCGCATTGTTGAGCCGTAAGGCGCCGCCGGGCAGTGTCTTTCCCGCCCAGACCATCATCTGCGGGATCAGCGAATGCCAGCGGTAGAGCAGGCTGAATTCGGCGCTGATCCAGTTTGGTTTGTTCCATTCTGCATTCCACGCGGCGGAGGGATCAGCCTTTAGCATCAGCGGGGTCGAGTTGATGTGATTGATGTATTCCTCAACCACGATCTTGATGAAGATGACGGTGTTGCAGGCGCGCGCGGCGTCAAACACCCGGCCATCGTTCCAGTCGGGATGGCTGTAGGCGATCATATCAGCCAGCCGGTTGTGCTCGCGCAGGAACAGCGTGTTGAGCATGGTCACTTGCGGTGCGGCATTGGCGCGGTCGCCGCCCACCGCGAACAGGGTTTCGCGCATTTCAGGCGTGGTGTGATCAATGCCCAGCGGCGTATCGAGCAAAGGCTCACCATCCTCGCCGACAAACTCCGGGTTGAACTCCATACCGCCGGGCTGGAACAGGCGCAGCGGATATTCCTCGCCATTGACCATCTCAGATTTCAGCTTGCCGCGCTTGCCAGGCACCTGAGACAGGGTACGCAGGACATGGACTTGCGACTGGGTGCGGCCATAGAGCGGGCACAGGTCAATCTCGTGGTTGGAGGTGTTGCGCGCGCGGTCTTCAAAACTCTCGCCAGTGGCGAAATTGTTGGAGATCATCGTGCGGATGAAACCATCGGTGAGATATTGCGCGAAGGCCGGAAACAGGCAGGTCGATTTGGGGCATAGCCGCTGTTCCTCGCCATCGGGCACGCGGAACAGATCGGCGACCCGCGCGCTGTCTGGCAAATCAGGAATGGTGGCAGCAGGCAGGTGCCGTGCGCTGTAGCTGCGATCGGTTAGGCCGCGCCAGCTGACATGCTCGCTCAGCGTGCTCCAGGGATGCGGGCGGCTGCGAGTTTTCTTGACCAGGCGGCCAATCGCAAAACTATTGATCCAGCGCGCGATTCCCGGCGAAATTTTCGATAGGATCGCTGCGATACGATATGCGAACTTGATTAGCATGAACGCCTGACCTCCCCGCTTGCGGCATTGCCGCTTTGGCAAAGGATATAGCGCATCACGGGCAGGCAAGATTGTCGATATCCGACAATCTTGAGGCATAATTTTCCAATGCTCTTAGATTCAACGGCGGTTTTCGGTTTCTATTTCCGCCTTTTCCGGGCCATCTTCTTGCGCGCCTTGACCGCATATTCGGCAAAGTTCTGCTCGATCCCGACGCGAATTTCTGCGGTTACGCTTTCCAGATTATCTTCTTCAGATACGGGGAATGCCGTCATCTTGTTTGCGCCTTCGCCTTTGTAGCGAAAATCCCACTGATCGGTATTGCTGTATTGGCGGAAATCGAAATAGCTGGCGAACCGATCGCCCCATACGACGTCTTCGACGAGGTAATGAAAACCGATATGAAGTTCATAGTAGCACGGAGCCGCCGAAGGCGCGCGTCGCTCTTTGCGCTTCTTCGTGATCTTATAATCCTCCAGCTCATCGTGGACGATGACTTGCGTGGTGGCTGGAAGGCCTAAAGTGCCTTTGATGTCGCTGTTCTCAAGCGCCTTCAACTGCAATTCCTGCCCGGCCAATTGATAGAATTGCTCTTCAACTTCGGCTTCATCAAAACCGGGAAACAGAGTGCCCATATTGAAGCCGATGCTGGTGAAGGCTTCACTCGGCCAGATATGCAACTCGCACTGGGCAGCTTCGGCTTCTTGCGCGGCCACTGAAGCCGGATTTGCCGTGAAAATGGCAAGTGCGGCTAGACTTGCAAATCCCATACTCTGTCTTTTCAATCGTTGTCTCATGATCTTCCTCCCCCACAGAAAAACAGTAAGGTATCAGATGCTTTCCAAAACAAAAGGGCCGCCGGATTGCTCCGACGACCCCTTGTATTCGCTATTACGCGAGTGGCTTAGGCAGTTTTGGTGCCGGTCACTGGCATTGCGCCAAATGCGCCTGCGTTGACGTTGCCAGCCAGCGTATCACCTTCGACGGTGGCTTCACATTCAAGCTTCATTGGCATTGGAACAGTCATGTTCATTTCCCAGGTCAGCGTGTTGCCGTCGACCTTACCGTTCTCAACATCCATCGAACCCATTCCGCCGGCCATATTGCCGCTGAACGTGCCGTCGCCATTGTCGACGACGGTGAATGTGCCGGCTTGGTCGCCCATTGGGCTTTTAACGGTGGTGGTATAGCTACCTGAAAGTGACATAATATTCTCCGTTGGTCTTGACTGAGCGGGGTGCTCAGAAACTCTGGCATCCTCATTTACACGCGTGTCAGTAGTGTTCAACCACTATCGCCAGAGCGGCTTAGTGGCTGAACATAACCTCATGCGATTATTCGGCTGAAGGCAGCTCGCGCACCTCCACAGGCATCCCGAGCTGCTCCAGCTGGCTTTGAACGACGCTGGCATCGCCAACGACAACCCAAACGAATTTATCGGCGCTGATCGCGGCGCGTGCGGCGGCGTCCAGGCTTTCCTTGGTTTGGCCGCGATAGCGATCTACCAGCGTCTCATGGTAGTTGTCCGGGCGCTTAAACTGGGCGTTGGTCTGCAAAGCGCGCAGCACGGCGGCAGAGGTCTCAAATCGGCCGGGCAGTTCACCAACTTCTGCGGCAACATTGCGCGCAAGCTCTTCGTCGGTCACGCCATTGGCTGTAAGGAACTCAGTGGTTTCGCGGATCATCTCCGCCACTGAATCGCCAGTGCGATCGGCCTGAACGCCGCCAGAGATTTGGTACACCACCGCGTTTTCACGTGCCTGCGCTCCACCGCGCACGCCATAACTCCAACCCTTGGTTTCGCGCAGATTGTAGTTCAATCGGGCGAGGAAGTTGCCGCCTAGCGAGTTGTTGGCATTGGTGAAGTCGACATAGGCCGGATCGCTTGCATCCAACGGGGTCAGTTGCGCCCCAAGGATGAAGCTTTGCGGTGAGTTCGGACGGTTGATCAGGATGATCCGATTGCCTTCAGCCTCCTCGACATTTCCAAAGTTCTTAGCGCCCTTAGTCTCTGCCGGAGCGGTCCAATCGCCGAACACTGCGTTAAGCGAGGTGACGATCTCATCCAGCGGACGATCAGAGATCACGAAGACTTCGCCATTATCCGGCCGGATCCAGCTGTCCTTGAACGTAACCAGATCATCGCGGCTAATCGCACTGACGCTCTCAACCGTGCTGGTGTTGCCGTAAGGACTGTCAGCGCCGAACACTTCCGGGCCAATCGCGCGCACCGCCACACCTTGCGGCGAATTCATCTGCTGTTTGATCCCGGTGATGGTCTGGGCGCGGACACGCTCCAGCTCGCTCGCATCAAACGCTGGCTCACGGATAATCTTCGACATCAGGTCGAGTGATGGAGTGAGGTTCGCGGAGAGCGCGGAAAGTTGGAAGGTGGAGCGATCTGCGCTGGTGTTGCTAGCAATGTTGACGCCGAGACGCTCGCGCGCCTCTGCAATATCTTGCGAGGACATTGCCGCTGTGCCTTCGTCAAACAGGCCAAGCGTCAGGCCAGCAAGCCCGTCTTTGCCCGCGGGATCAGACGCATTACCTGCATCGAATGATAAGGTGACATAGGTCGCAGGGACTGCATCACGCTTTGCGTAGGTGACCTGCATACCATTGGCCAAGGTCGCTCGCTGCACATCAGGAAAATCGAGCTCTGCTACCGTATCGATTGGCGGCGTTGGGCGCTCAACCGAAACGGTTAGAGTGTCATCAGCTGGCGCTTCATCGGTGGCTGCATCTGCTGCTGCGACCGAAGCTGCCTCTTCATAACTTCCATCGCGCTCACCCGGTTCTAGCACCAGAGTAAAGGCAGGGCGGGTCATCCAGCGCTGCATTGCTGCTTTGACGTCGGCTGGTGTCAGCGTGGCGAGAACGTCCAGTTGGGTGCGATAAAACGCTGGGTCGCTGGCCAGCACTTCGCCCCGCGCGAGGGTTACGGCCTTGCCGTCAAAGCCGCCAACCTGCTCAAGGCCGCGAATGGTGCCAGCCAAGGAGCTGGTCGCTGCGCGGCGCACTTCGTCTGCGTTTGGACCTTCGGCGATGTATTCCGCGATCAGCTCATCAAGGCGCGCCTCCAGCGTGGCGAGCTCTACGCCCGGACGCAAAGTGGCGCTGACGGTCAGGATACCGACGCGCTGGAAGTCGAAGTTACCCGCCGATACGCCAACGGCCAATTGCTCTTCACGCACCAGAATTTCGTCAAGGCGGCTGGAGGACAGCCCACCGAATACGCTGGCGCCCACGTTCAGCGCCGTCAGCTCGTCAGAGGTGATGCCCGGGACCGCCCAATATTTGTTGACGGTGGTCGCCGCGACCTTGTCTTTCATGACCGAGCGCACGTCTTCTTCAAGAACCGGCACGGCGGCCTCTGCTGGATTGTTGACCGGGCCGCGAGCGATCGGGCCAAACCATTTTTCGACCATCGGGCGCGCTTCGGCGGCGGAAATATCGCCGGCCAGCACCAGGGTCGCATTGTTCGGACCGTACTTGTCACGGAACCAATTGCGCACATCTTCCATGCTCGCCGCATCAAGGTCAGCCATCGAGCCGATCACAGAATGGCTGTAGGGGTGGCCTTCGGGGAACATTGTGTCGAGAATCTCGTAGAATATGAGGCCGCCCGGCTGATTGTCGCCCTGACGTTTCTCGTTTTGCACCACGCCGCGCTGGTTATCGAGCTTGGCCTGCGTCACTGCGCCTAGCAGATAGCCCATGCGATCGCTTTCCAGCCACAGCGCGCGTTCGAGCGCGGGGCGGGGCACCGTTTGGAAATAATTGGTACGGTCGAAATTGGTTGTACCGTTGTAGTCGGTAGCGCCCATTTCCTGCAGATATTGGAAATAGTCGTTCGGCGCGTTTTCAGAGCCGTTGAACATCAGGTGCTCAAACAGGTGGGCAAAGCCGGTCTGACCCTTAGGCTCGTCTTTGGAACCGACATTGTACCATACGGCAACACCAACTACCGGCGCTTTGCGGTCTTCGTGAACGATCACGGTCAGCCCGTTTTCAAGCTCAAATTCCTCAAACGGAATGGCAACCTGGGAAACCAGATCGCTGAGGTCGCTGGTCGCCTCGGAGGCTGCGGCATGATTATCCGCAATAGCAGGCGCGGCTGCGGTTGCTGCCAGCGCGAGGCCGATGGCGGTGAAAGTGGTGGTGGTGAAACGCGAAAGCATAATAGTCCCCAAAGAAGCTGTGCTTGAAATTGGCCTTATGGTTTTAACCTGATCGTTTTGACCCGATCATTTTGAATAGTCAGCAAATAAGCATGATTGCGCTCAATTGCTAACGGTATATCGCCGGGCGGCGTTGGCGATCACGTCGTCGCGCCAGAAATACACCGGCTTCAACTGATGATCGACGAACAATTGCATCTGATCGGTGTAATGTGGGCTGTCTGGCCGGGTGATGGCCGCGCCGAACGGTTGGACCGAGCGTGAAAACACCCGCCCGCCATCGGTTGGCCACTCAACCCATTGGATAAAGCTGTCGCCGTGAACCAGCGACAATCGACCGTCATTATCTACCTGCCAGGTGGTGGAGGCGCGCAAAGTGTCGGACCCGCCATCTAGCGGTAGATCAACATCCCCTTGGCGCAAACGCAGCAGCTCTGACATGGGCGGGTCGATCCGACCAAAGTGCTCCATCAGATGCGCACGCTTTTCCAACAGGAATTCGCGCGGGTCGGGCGCGTCGTTTTTGTTCTGATATTCGGCCGACATATATTCTCGGATCATCAGCAGAGCGAGCGCGTCGGCCGGGCCTTCGCTGTCGGCGGTGAAATCCCAGCTGAGCAGCAGATCGCGCGCCTCGGTAAGGCCGGCGTCGCCCGCCGGATCGAGCGCCTCCACCGCATCCCACAAATCCGCGACATAGCCCGCGCGCTCGTAGGTCACGTCATATTTTATCCGCTCCAGGTTTTCGCGATCGAGCACGCCCGCCTCAGACAAGAGCATCCACGCGCGGCGCGAGCGGTTGGTCTGCTTTCGCTCGACACCCAGAACGGGCGAGAAATCCGCCGGATCGAGGTCGCTGCCAGCGCCCGCCGCAGTGAAGGGCTCGTTGTTGGAGTTATAGAGCCATCCGGACGCGGGGTTTATCAGCTTGGGCAGTTCCTCATAGCTCACCGTTCCTTCCCAGATTAGATCGCTGCGATTGCCGGGCAGAACGCCGCGCCAATTGGCCTCTACCTCATCCAGCTCTGGCCGGTCCGGGATCGCCGCATTGTAGACATAGGCGATGTTACCCGCCTTATCGGCATAGATGAAATTGGTGCTGGGAATGTCCATTCGCTCCATTTGCGTCTGCCATTCTTCCAGATCGGTCGTCTTGTTGAGGCGGTAATAGGCATCGAGCTGATCGAGGCTGTCCATCGCGCCATAACGGATCGCAAAAGCGCCCTTGTTATTGATGATGACCGGGCCGTGGACGCTCCGGTGTACGGTGCGGCGCACGGGCAGGGTGATCGGGCCGAGCTTAACCGGCAGGGTTACGGTCTGGCTTTCCAGATCGCGCCATTCGCCATCGAGCTCATAGCGCGTGCCGCTCTCATCCAAGGTCAGCTCGTATATATCCGTCATATCCGGGCGGTTGACCGTATTGGTCCAACCAAGGTGGCGGTTATGGCCAAGGAATGGGAAGGGCGATCCGGGGAAGTTTGCCCCAGTGAAATGCCAGCCTTCCTCGCTTTCCACCGTCAGCTCGTACCATGCGACGCCGCCGCGCAGCGGCTGGTGCGAGTTCGAGATCAGCGTTGTCGGCCCGCCCGACTTGTCCGGCGTTACGGCAAAGGCGTTGGACCCCAGCAATCCCGCATCATCGCCCGCTGCGGGCAAGGGGTGAGGGCGGTAGGAGGCCTGTTCGCTCTCAGTTTGTGCCTCTCCCGGTGCATCATTGCTGGGGCCAGGCGCGCGGGGAAAGCCGGGAATGTCGGGGCCAAACTCGCGGCGCAGCTCCTCTCCAGCCACCAGCGGCCCGATCACATTACCCAGCCCAAAGAAAAACGGTTGGCGCAGGGCAAATCCGGCGGCCACATCTTTGCCGTTCATAGGAAACAAGTTTGCTAGCTTCACCTCGCCGGGATTGTCCGCCGCATATTGGTTGAGGCCGGTAGCGTAGGCCTCAAACAGGGCGCGAGTGTCCGCTGGCAGAGCGTCATAGTGCCGGTCCGCCGTGCCGCGGGCATCGAGCAGGTGATAGGCAAAGTCGAACTGCGCGCCTTCTTCGCCCGCAATCGCTCCGTAGCGTCCGCGAGACATTGCCGCGACATCCTGCAGTGTGAAGAAGTCATCTTCTGCCTGAGCAATCGCCACACCAAAGGCGACATCGGCATCGGTCTTGCCGTAAATCTTCGGCACGCCAAATTCATCGCGAATGATTTCAGCGCTGTATTGGTTCTTTTCCGGAGCCTCAGCGGAGGTGGCAAAAAACGGCTCCCACGTCGCCAATCCAATAAAGCCCGTGATCAGCAATACCAGCAGCGTCGCCGCGCTGCGCTTAAACCATTTCATCGACGTGCCTCTCCCGGGACAATATTTGCCCCAGCATCGCCCGCATGCCAGACAAGGTCAACTGCGAAGCGGTGTCGCATACAGGACTTGCAAAGCGCCGGTGGGAACCCACCTAGTCTAGTAATACACCTCTTTTGAGGGCAGCTATTTTTTGAATGAGGGGTCTTTTATGAATCTCGAAAAATTCACCGACCGGGCCAAGGGTTTTTTGCAAAGCGCACAGACAGTTGCGATCCGCATGAACCATCAGCGGATTACGCCGCTGCACCTGCTGAAGGCGTTGCTCGAAGACGAAGAGGGCATGGCAGCAGGATTGATCCAGCGTGCGGGCGGTGAGGCTGGCCTGGCGGTCAGCCAGGTCGACGAAGGGCTGGGCAAGATCCCGGTTGTGACCGGCGGCGGCGCTCAGCAGACCCCTGGTCTCGACAATGACACTGTGCGCGTGCTCGATAATGCGGAGCAGATCGCAGAGAAGGCCGGGGACAGCTATGTGACGGTCGAAATGCTGCTGGTCGCCCTGTCACTCGCATCGGGTGCCGCTGGTGAGGCGATGAAGGCCGCAAGCGTGACCCCGCAAAGCCTCAATTCCGCCATTGATCAGCTGCGCGGCGGACGCAAAGCCGACAGCGCGAATGCCGAAAGCTCTTACGATGCGATGGAGAAATTCGCCCGCGATCTGACCCAGGCGGCGCGCGATGGCAAGCTGGATCCGGTGATTGGCCGGGACGAGGAAATTCGCCGGACGATTCAGATCCTGGCGCGGCGGACCAAGAATAACCCGGCTCTGATCGGCGAACCCGGCACGGGCAAAACTGCGATTGCAGAAGGCCTAGCGCTGCGTATCGCCAATGGTGATGTACCGGACAGCCTGAAGGGGCGCACGCTGATGTCGCTCGATATGGGCGCGCTGATCGCGGGCGCGAAATATCGCGGCGAGTTTGAAGAGCGGCTGAAATCTGTGCTCGACGAAGTGAAGAACGCCGATGGGCAGATCATCCTGTTCATTGACGAGATGCACACTCTGATCGGGGCGGGTGCAAGTGAAGGCAGTATGGATGCCTCCAACCTCCTGAAACCAGCTCTCTCGCGCGGTGAGCTGCATTGCATCGGTGCGACCACGCTTGATGAGTATCAGAAATATGTCGAGAAAGATCCGGCGCTGCAGCGGCGCTTTCAGATGGTCTATATCGACGAGCCGAGCGTCGAGGACACGATCAGCATCCTGCGCGGGCTGAAAGAGAAATATGAGCTGCACCACGGCGTGCGGATTACCGACGGTGCGCTGGTTGCCTCGGCGCAGCTGTCGAACCGTTATATCCAAAACCGTTTCCTGCCCGACAAGGCGATTGACCTGATGGATGAGGCCGCGAGCCGCATCCGTATGGAGGTGGAGAGCAAGCCGGAGGAGATCGACGAGCTTGATCGCCGGATCATCCAGCTGAAGATCGAGGAAAGCGCGCTTGAAAAAGAAGGCGATGCCAATTCCAAGGACCGGCTGGTCGCTTTGCGGGAAGAGCTGGCCAATCTGGAGCAGGAGAGCGCAGAGCTGACCACACGTTGGCAGAATGAGCGCGATAAGATCCAGGCTGAAGGCAAGATCAAAGAAGAGCTTGATGCCGCCCGGCTAGAGCTGGAGCAGGCCCAGCGGGTCGGCGATCTCGCCAAGGCCGGTGAGCTTTCCTACGGCAAGATCCCAGAGCTGGAGAAGCGCCTGGAAGAGGCCGAAGACCTCAACGAAGACGCGCTGCTGCGCGAAGAGGTGACCGAAGAGGACATTGCAGGCGTTGTGGCCCGCTGGACCGGCATCCCGATGGAACGGATGATGGAAGGCGAGCGCGACAAGCTGCTGCAGATGGAAGAGATCATCGGCAAACGCGTGATCGGGCAGTCCGATGCGATTGTCGCCGTCTCCAAGGCCGTGCGCCGCGCGCGTGCCGGCCTGCAAGACCCGGGCCGCCCGCTAGGCTCATTCCTGTTCCTCGGCCCAACCGGCGTCGGCAAGACCGAGCTCACTAAGGCGCTGGCTGAATTTCTGTTTGATGATGACCAGGCGCTGGTCCGCATCGATATGAGCGAGTTTATGGAGAAGCATTCCGTCGCCCGGCTGATCGGCGCGCCTCCCGGCTATGTCGGCTATGACGAGGGCGGGGTGCTGACCGAGGCGGTGCGACGCAGGCCTTATCAGGTGGTGCTGTTCGACGAGGTCGAGAAAGCGCACACCGATGTCTTCAACGTGCTGCTGCAAGTGCTCGATGATGGCCGCCTGACCGATGGACAAGGACGCGTGGTCGACTTTGCGAACACGCTGATCATCCTGACCTCAAACCTGGGCAGTCAGTTCCTCTCCAACCTCCCCGACGATGGTAAGGTGGCCGATGTCGAAAATGAGGTGATGGATGTGGTGCGCGGGCATTTCCGTCCTGAGTTCCTTAACCGGCTGGATGAGATCATCCTGTTCCACCGCCTTGCGATGGAGCACATGGCGCCGATTGTCGCGATCCAGGTGAAGCGCGTGCAAAAGCTGCTTAAGGACCGCAAGATCGAACTTGATCTGACCGAGGCGGCGCTGCGCTGGCTGGGCCGGGTGGGCTATGATCCGGTCTACGGCGCGCGGCCATTGAAGCGCGCGGTGCAACGCTATCTGCAAGACCCGCTGGCAGAGAAGCTGCTGGAAGGCGGCGTCCCGGATGGCTCCCTGGTGAAGATCGACGAAGGCGACGGGGAGCTGAAGATGGACGTCGAGAGTTAGGGGAGGGCTGAAGAGCTTGGTCGCGTGGCTCTTCTAGACCGCGACCTCAAACTGCCTGCTCAAGTCGCCTCCTAGAGGAAGGCTTGAACGCCCAAAATCCACTGCCCACATAGAAAAAGGGCCCCGGTTTCCCGGGGCCCTTTCTTTAGGTCATGTTTGAACCTGTCGTTGATTAGAACGACTTGGAGACGCCCACAGTGAAGCGACGACCGAATGGATCGCCACCAGCACCGGTAAACGTAGCAGGGATCAAGAAACCGAAGTATTCTTGGCCCTGACGGTTAAACAGGTTGGTCACGTTGAAGTTGAAGCGGAAGTCCGATTCAGTAGTGAACGAGAAGTTCGCGTCAACCGTTACGAAGTCTTCGTACTGGTCAAATTCACGAGTGTCGTTCGGGCCGGGTGCACGGTTGAACCGTGAAACCAGTTGCTCACCAGTATAGTTTACAACGGTACCGAAACCGAAATTATCGACTCTGTAATTCAAGCCGATTTGACCACGGAATTCGGGATCATCAACGATAGCATCGATACGTTGCACGTTAACACCGGTCGACGAGTTGAAACGCTCACGGACATAGGTGAGGTTACCCCGAAGAGCGATATCACCTGGCAGGCCGATGCCGTCGAGGCTGGTACGGTAGTTCATCGTGCCTTCGATACCTGAGTACTCAATAAGAGCACCGTTCACGGTACCAGTTGTCACAGCTGGGTTGCCTGGATCGTCAGGGATCTGACCATTGGCATCACGGCGGATCAGCGAACAGAACTGGTTCGCATTTGCCGTGTCTGTGGTGTCGAAGTTCGAGTTGTCGAAGCAAGCTGCCGCGATCTGTCCACCTGTCAGGTTAACGATCGGATCGGCCAATTCAATATCGATATAATCAACAGTGATCGCCAGATTTGGAATCCAACGTGGTTCAATCACCACGCCAAAGGTAAAGCTGTCTGCTACTTCGTTGCGCAGGTTCGGGTTACCACCTGTAAGCTGCGAAACAGAAGCGTTTTGAGCCAGAAGCGGGGTTGCGCCCGGGAATTGTGCCAAGAACGCGTTACAGTTGGCTGTCCGAGTTTCCGGAACAGCACCAGCGCCGATGCTCTGTGGTGAACAGAAATCACCAATAAATCCGCGGACGACGATTTGTGGAGCGAAGAGCTCAGTAATCGCTGGTGCACGGAACGAACGGGTGAAGTTACCACGGAAGGTGATGTCCGGAATGATGCCGAACGCACCACCAGCACTCCATGCTGTGAAGCTACCATTCACCGAGTTGTCGACGTAACGGACGCGACCGAAGGCATCGAGACGGTTGATGAAGAAGTCATTTTCAGGAGTGATGATCGGAACGAAAAGTTCGCCGAACAATTCATTGACTTCGAAGGAACCGCCAATGTCAGAAACTGCGGCGTTTAGACCGCGACCTTCTTCTGCAGGTTCAGACGCATCGAAGAAACCTTCTTCGCGGCGGAATTCGTAACCCACGTTGAACGATACTGGGTTGCTGAACAATTCGATCAGGTCACCACCAACGTTGGCGTTGAAGACATACTGTTCGAGTGTGGACACGTTACGATTTTCGAATGTGATGTAGTCAATCGCTTCATCCGTCGCCGTGCCAAAGCCAAATAGGCTGACCGGTGTACAGTTCGGGTCAGCAATCGGAAGGATGCCTCTGGTTGCCTCAAGACCTGGGAATGCCACGAAATCGAGGTCCGTACGGCACTCGCTGAGTGCGTTGACGTAATTTTGCAGATCGATGTCCTGACGAAGGTCAACGATCTTTGAACGACCGTAATTCAAGCTCGCTTCGTAGTTCCAGGCACGGTCGCCAAAAACTTCGAACTCACCACGGACGCCGCCAACAAAACGCAGCAGTTGATTTTCTGTGCTGGTCGAAGTGTTCGCAAGGTCAAGGTTTACACGAGAAATCTCGAACAGTCTTTCAGTGGTCGGATCAGCGTCATCGTCGCCAAGCCCGACAAGAATACCACGGGCTTGATCGGTCAACAACGGGTTGGCTGCGCGGAAGAATACCGAGCCAAGGCTCCCGCCGAGCAGTGAGGTGTTGAAACCGGGTTGCTCAACAAGGTTTGTGCCTACCGATTCAAAGTACATGCCTTCGAAGAACAGCTCGACATTATCGGTCAGATCGTAGTTGGCATAAACCTGAGCGCTGAAACGCTCAAGATCAGATGTCAGCTGCTCGAAGTCAGCGAAGCGGAAAGCATCGCCGTCACGACCGAAGAACGCGCGGTCTTGCGTGCCTGGGTCCAACGGACGCAGAGTTCCGTCTGGATTGAAAACGAAGTTGTTTGCGCGAGCTGCCGGATCAAAGAAGCCAGCACCGCCTGTGAGATCGACAACACCGCCTTGGGTAATGCCAGGCAGACCGAAGCCTGTGCAAAGCACAATCGCTGGAATGCCGTCGCCCGCGCCCGTGTCAGCGCCGATATTCGGATTCAAGTTCGTTGTGCGATCAATCCCGACAGCGTTCGAGCAGCCTGCAATCGCCGCACGCTCGTTTGCGCGCTGGTTCGAGAGAAGACCGTCTTGGCGAGAATAGAATGCAGTTGCAGTAACGTTACCACGGCCACCATCGAAGTTTGTGCCGAAGGTCCCAGTCAATTGGTACTGAAAGCTGTCGCCCTCTTCGGTGATCCCGGAGGTGCCACCAAGTTCAAGGCCTTCAAAATCATCCTTGAGGATGAAGTTTACGGTACCGGCGATAGCGTCCGAACCATAAATCGGTGCACCGCCGATCGATACGACGTCGATACGTTCGATGAGAGCGGTTGGCAGGATGTTCAAGTCGACCTGAACGCCAGGGTTAGCCAGACCATTGTTCGCGGGTGAGTTCGATGAGACAACGCGGCGACCATTGATCAGGGTCAGAGAGCGTTGTGAGCCAAGACCAAAGATGTTGATGAAGTTGGCGCCAACACCTGACTCACCTTGGTTGCCATCTGGCGTGACGGAGTTCCGAATAGCCGGAAGGTCGTTCAGCGCGTCCGCAGCGTTGATGAAGTTACGATCACGAAGATACGCATCATCAATAAACTGAGTCGGTTCAAGGTTTTCAATGTTTGGATTGCGGATACGCGAACCCGTAACAATGATGCTGCGCTCATTCTCTAGATCGGCTGAATCAGTGGTTACGTCCTCCGCAACCTCTGAATCTTGGGCAAATGCTGGCGTTGATGCGAGCGCGAGCCCGACTGCCAACGATCCGGCACTAAGCCGGAGTTGTGTTGAGATTTTCATTTGGTTTCATACCCCTATGATTGGTCCAAATCTTTTTTGTGAATGCGATAATTGGCATTCTTTAGGAAAGCACTCATCGCCTAGGCGTTGTGCGACTTTACGATGACGTTCTCTCCTTCGATAAGGTACTAGCCAGCCAAAATTCGACGCTGCAACGCCAAGACTCAAAGCCAGCTATTCCTGCACTGAGTTAAGACCGTTCTGGGTTTGAATGTGAAGCGTTACATCGCGACTTTTGAAAATGAACGCGCAGTGTATCAGAATTGCAACATAGCCGATCACCTGCAAAATGGAGGCAATAAAGTCGACTTGGGGCGTCCAAGATTGCCGCTCTGGAACGGCAGTTGATGTGTTGCTGGCGGCGCTCAATCTGATGGCAGGACAGCTAAATTGCCTGGCGAACTGGATGATGGGCAAAAAAGGGGGCAGCGGAAAACCGCCACCCCCTCCTTTGGGTGTTACCTATAGCAACAGTTAGAATGCGAACTTCGCAGACACTGCGTAGCTCCGCCCACGAATATCGTAGACCGACGGGAATGTATTGCCCGAGTTGTTGGCAGTTGAACCAATGTTGGAACCTACGATTGGCGGCTGCTTGTCGAGCAAGTTCTGAATGCCAACGACAACAGTCAGTGGGTCCAGATCGGCACGAAGTGTCAGATCGAAGTAGCTAAATGCATCGATCGATTCGAACTCAGGCTGGAAATTTCCTGCCTGGGCCGGTTCGATTTCGAAGCTGTCGATCCAACGCCAGTTTAGTGACAATGCAAGCACATCATAAGTGAACGTGTTGCGCCAGTTGAACGAGAGTTCCGGGTTAAGAGCACCCGAACCGACGCCACCGCAGTTGGTCGAGAAGAACCCGACACATTCACGATTAACGCCAACTGCCGACGACTGGAATTCTTCATTCGCAGTCCAGTTACCAGCAAAGTTGGATGACCACCCGATATCTGCGGTTAGATCAGTGCTGTAGCTAACATTAATGTCGATACCGTCAGTAAAGATGGTGCCCTGGTTGGAGAAAGGCTGTGGCAGACCAGGAGTGGTCGCCAGTTCACCGAACAGGTTACCAGTCGCCGGGTTACGACGGATACTGGTGCAGTTCGGATCAGCAGCCGAAGCGCCATCGATCGCGAAATTGCCTTGAGCGTAGTCTGTGCCAAAACAAAGCGCGAAGATGTCATCTTCAGTAGCCTGTGTGATCGCGTCGGTGACGGTGATGTTGTAGTAGTCAATCGTCGCAACGAGACCAGGAGCAAAGTCCGGCTGGAACACCATGCCGATGGTCCACGTATCGGCGTCTTCCGCATCCAGGTTCGGGTTGCCGCCCGATGTCACGTTCACCTGACCAGCCGGGTCGACGATGATCGAACCAATCTGGCTCGCATCGGCACCCTGCGCAAGGCAGATTGCCCGAAGATCGGCATTACCGGCCGGAGTGCCTCCGGCACATGGGTCAGCTGAGAAGTTTGCGAGACCGGTGACCAGTGGCGAGAACAACTCGAAAGTGTTCGGAGCACGTGTCACGCGTTGGAAGTTACCGCGAACCTGCAGCGAAGGCACCGGTGACCATGTGCCACCAACTTTCCAGGTGTATTCCGTGCCCGTGGTTGAATAGTCGGAAATACGACCACCCAATTGCAGGGTCAGCTCGTCAGCGAATGACACGCCCTCAACAACCGGAATGACAAGCTCCCCGAAGACTTCCGACACATCGTATGAACCTGTGAAGTCGACAGCGGCAGCGCCGTTACCGAGAACTTCTGAAGGAGTCTGCGATGCGACGTCCGAAGCAGTACCGGCCAAGTAGTCACGATACTCTACGCCCAGCACGAAGTTAACGCCGTTTTCTGCCCATGGCAGGGTAAGGCCTGGTTCACCGGAGATAAAGCCGCCAACCTGGAGCAGTTCGTTGAAGTTCGACTGTTGGTTGCCGGTATCGATGAATGCGATGGCTTCAGGCTGGATCGTGCCAGTGTCGCCAAAGATATTGATCGGGACACAGCCACCAGTTGGGTCAATGCACTCGGTTGTGCTGACCGCGTTGAGCGACTGGATAAGTCGCGAACGCAGGCCGTTGCCTGACTGACGCCGAGTACGCTCGCTTTCACCGTAGGCGAAGAACGCTTCGTACTGGATGTTGTCACTGATATCTCCGCGCGCACCAGCCTTGATTTGGAACAGATCTGTTTCTCGAACCGAAAGCCGCTCACCGAACTCTACAAAACGGCGACCCAGTGTAAGGTTTGTCGTTGTAAAGTTTGGATCGTTCGGATCGGTTGCTGCGCGAGCCGCAGCGCAGGCTGCTGGATCAAGGAATGGTTCTACAACACCAAGAGCGCTCTGCTGAGGCGTAGTAGCGGTTGCAGCTTGGAACAGAACGGTGTCACGTGCACAGATCTGATCGACCAATGCATCAGGCAAGAACGGGTTCGACAGCGGGATAGCGGCCGTAACTCCGAACGTTCCCGAGGGAGCGCCGTTGGTTTCAACTGTGCTGTTTACGTACATCGCTTCGCCGAAGAACTCTAGCGACGGGCTAACTTCATAGTTACCCTGAGCGTAGATGCGATACTGTTCCAGGGGAGTCTGGAAGTAGTTGAACGGGTTGAAGTTGAACGGCGTGAAGCCTGGCTCGACACCTCCGGTGGCAGGATTGAGCTGCACAAAGCCGTTGTTGACTTCGTTGCCCGTATCCGGATCGATACCGATATTGTTCAACAGGCCGCTCGCACCGCCAGCGGCAGACAAGCGGATTGGGGTGGTCGTAGATGAACCACCGGGATTGCCGCTGATCGAGCTGATGTTGAAGGTTGAGAAGTCGCGATCGCCCTGACGCAACGGATCACGATTGGTGTAGCCTACGTTGAAGACTACGTTGCCGCGGCCGTCTTCGAGGTTGGCACCAAGGGTAAGGTCAGCACGGAAAACGTTGCCATCGCCTTCTTCCGTGATGTTGTTGGTGATGTTGAGCTCAGCACCTTCGAAATCACGCTTGGTGATGAAGTTGATCACGCCCGAAATAGCGTCGGCGCCATAAGTCGAGCCGGCACCGCCGGTCAGCACATCAACACGTTCCAGAAGCGCAACCGGTATCACGTCGAGATTGACTTCGAGAGTCGTGGTCGACGGGATCACGCGCGTGCCATTCAGCAGCGAAATGTTCCGGTTTGAGCCAATACCGCGAAGGTTGATCAGGGTAGAACCGCCGTTACCGTTATTGGTGTTGGCGCCGACGCTGTTAACAACGCCAGGGATCTCTCGGAGAACTTCTTCAACACCGCTACTTTGCTGCAGAAGGATTTCACCTTCGCCAACAACGGCAACTGGGCTTGAGAGCTCGAGGTTGGGGTTAGAAACACGGGTACCAGTAACGATAATCGTGCCTTGCGTTTCGGCTTCACTGCCAGCAGCGGTGTCATCGGTTTCGGCATCTTGAGCAACGGCCGGAACCGATGCCAATGCTAAACCGACGGCGAACGAGCCAGCGCTCAGCCGGAGCTGATTGGAAATCTTCATATGATTTCATACCCTTATGATAATGCCAGCCAAAGTTCGGCTGACAAATGTCAAGATGCAATCCAGTCCCGGATTCCGACCTTAATGTCAGTATCAAAAGGCATCCAATTTATCGGCAAAGGTGTAACAGAAGCTACGTGAGCAACATTCTCACATAAGCTTTTAGACCCACCATTCCCTGTCTTCGAATTAGTAGCCTTTGCGCGATTAAGGAAAGCACGACGGTTAGCTTTCGCGAAATTGAAATCGCGGTGTAGCAGCTGTGCAACACTCCTAAATCACTCGAATTAACCAACAGAATCCGCCTTTTCATGGGATTCTTTGCTTTGCTTCAATTTGACTTAGTAACACTTCAGTCTTTGCCTTGGACAAGCTGTGACAATTGTGATGCGCAAGGGAAGCCCAAATCACGCTCAGAATCTCGGTTGACGTTTACGTAAGCGGACCTTACCTCGGTGGCCATAACATGGAGCAGGTCCAAGAATGGGGCCGCCCGGACACTGCCGTGAGAGGATATTGTCGCTATGACCACCGCTTATATCGTAGACGCCGTTCGCACAGCCGGAGGGCGCCGAGGCGGCAGACTTGCTGGCATTCATCCGGTTGATCTTCTGGCTCATTCGCTCGACGCGATTGTTGAGCGCAGCGGCATTGATCCCACTGCGATTGATGATGTGGTGAGCGGCTGTGTCAGTCAGGCGGGTGAGCAGGCCGGGCAGGTCGGCCGGATGGCGGTGCTCGCGTCAAAGCTGCTGCCACAAACAACGCCAGCCGTGTCGATTGATCGCCAATGCGGTTCTTCTCAGCAAGCGATCCAGTTCGCTGCGCAAGCCGTGATGAGCGGGACGCAGGACGTCGTGATCGCGAGCGGCGTTGAAAGTATGACCCGCGTTCCGATGGGTTCCAACATGACGTTGCATATGAAAGAGGGGCTGGGCAATTACATGTCGCCCGGCGTTATGGAGAAATATCCGGGCGTTCAGTTCAGCCAGTTCATGGGCGCAGAAATGATCGCGAAGAAGCATGATTTCTCCAAAGAGCAGATCGATGCATTCGCGCTGGAGAGCCACAAGCGCGCGATCGCGGCGACCGAGGCGGGCGCATTCAAAGACGAAATCGTACCGATTGCGATCGAAACGCCGGAAGGCGATGCCATGCACACGGTGGATGAAGGTATCCGCTTTGATGCAACGCTTGAAGGGATTTCAGGCGTCAAACTTCTCGCGCCAGAGGGACGGATCACCGCAGCCTCTGCCAGCCAGATTTGCGACGGTTCCTCTGCGGTTCTGGTGGTGAGCGAAGCAGCTCTTAAACGCCACAACCTCTCGCCGATGGCGCGCATCCACAATCTGACCGTGACGGCGGGCGACCCAGTGATCATGCTAGAAGAGCCGCTGTTTGCAACTGACCGCGCGCTGGGACGCGCTGGCCTGAAGATCGACGATATTGATCTTTACGAGGTCAACGAGGCTTTCGCTCCTGTACCGATGGCATGGCTGAAGCACACGGGCGCCGATCCAGAAAAGCTGAACGTGCATGGCGGCGCGATTGCGCTGGGCCACCCACTCGGCGCGTCGGGCACAAAATTGATGGCAACGCTCGTCCATGGGCTGAAACGTCATGGCAAGAAATATGGCCTGCAAACGATGTGTGAAGGCGGCGGCGTTGCCAATGTCACCATCGTTGAGGCTCTTTAAGAGTACAAACTCATCTGAGAGGAATTGAAGCAATGGAAGTATCTGCAAACACCCCAGCCGTCGTCACCGGCGGCGCATCCGGCCTCGGCGCGGCAACGGCCCGCGCGCTCGCGGCCAAAGGCGCCAAAGTCGCGATCTTCGATATGAACGAAGAGAAAGGCGAGGCCATGGCCGCCGAGATTGGTGGCGTGTTCTGCAAGGTTAATGTGACCAGCGATGAAGACGTGGACGCTGGCTTTACCAAAGCGCGCGAAGCGCACGGCCAAGAGCGGATCCTTGTGAATTGCGCTGGCATCGGCAATGCGATCAAGACCGCCAGCCGCGACAAGCAAACTGGCGAGATCAAGCACTTTCCCGTCTCTGCGTTCGACTTCGTCATTCAGGTGAACTTGATCGGCACGTTCCGCTGCATCGCCAAATCGGCGGCCGGCATGATGACACTCGACCCGATTAATGAAGACGGCGCGCGCGGCGCGATGGTCAACACGGCATCGGTAGCGGCAGAAGACGGTCAAATTGGCCAGGCGGCCTATTCCGCATCGAAGGGCGGCGTTGTCGGCATGACCTTGCCAATCGCTCGCGACCTGATGCGCGAAGGCATTCGGGTGAACACTATCCTACCCGGCATCTTCGAAACCCCGTTGATGAACGCTGCACCGCCGCAGGTGAAGGAAGCACTTGCAGCCTCCGTTCCATTCCCAAAACGTCTGGGCAACCCTGACGAGTACGCGAAGCTAGCGATGACGATGATCGAAACCGGCTACTTCAATGGCGAAGACGTGCGCCTCGACGGCGGTATCCGCATGGCACCGCGTTGATGGTATGAACCTTGATTAGGTTGCCGCTCAAGGTGGATCCTTGAAACGGCAGTTTATCAGGGCTTAGTGAAAAAGGCGGGAGGGTCTGTTGGCTTACGAGAAGATCTTTCAATCTCGGACCATTTGGCTCTTCCGCCTTTTCGCGTTGGTTATCATCGCCGCCTTCCTGACGGTCAATCCCGCCCTTGCCGAGGAGGGGGATAGAGCCGGACTACGCCTCGAAAAGGTTTGGAGCTATGATGGCGGGGGCTATGGCTCAGATTTCAAGCTCGAGCCGACACTCGCGATCACGCCAGAGCATGTTCTGGTGGCTGGCTTCATACCCAAGGGGGATCGGCAGCATCAGGTAATCCGCGCGTTCGATATTGAAAGCGGTGAGCCCGGCGACGTCCTCAATCACCCTGATGCACGGCCTTTTGACGGATTTGGCGAAGCGGTCGCAGCGAATGATCACTTTGTCGTCACCGTCCTTCATCGTAAGCATTCACCAGAAGCTGGCGGCCAGTTGCTGGTCTACGACGCGAAGACCCTAAAGCTGCTGCGCCGCATAGAGAACCCGCGCGCCGAGGAATCTGCGTGGTTTGGGATCGCTGGCCTGGCCTTGGACGGTGAGCGCATTCTCGTGTCTGTTTCAACAACTAGGGACAGACGCGCCAGCGCTTGGGTGTTCAGCGCCGAAACCGGGGAGATATTGCTTACCATCGACGAGCCAAACGTGCCCGAGAATGGTCACCGCCTGAGCTATTTTGGCCATACGATCGCGATGAACGAAACGCATATCGCCATCGCTTCAAATGGTCACTCGGGGCCGACCGCTCTCTATGCGCGCGGCGAGGTCTGGGTCTTCGATGCGAAAGATGGCTCTTTGCAATACAAGCTCGATCGGCCGGCATCGGAAAAAGCAACCATGTTTGGTCGGTCACTCGTCCTATCGGATGGTCGGCTACATGCATCGAGTTTGGGCGAAACGGGCCCTTTGAATTGGCCCTTAGGGCGTGTGCACTCTTATGATCTGGACAGCGGCGAATTGTTATTCACGCTTGAGGACCGAGGTGCCCCAACAACGACTGATGAAATCTTGAACGGAGTCAGTGGGGAAGGGTTTCCATCAGGCTTGATCGGTGGGCGAAATTTGCTGATTTCGGCCCTTCCGGACTGGCCGAATTTGTTGGCGGGACAGGGCGGGTTGGTCGTACTTGATGGCACCACGGGTGATCACCTTTTGACCTATCACCACGAAGCCGGTCAGGAAAACGCACGCTTTGGGCGCGCTCTTGCCGTCGGATACGGATTTGTCGCGGTAGCGGAAGAGGTCCGCACCGACAAAGGCTTGATCCAGCGCGTAACGCTCTACCGGTTGTTCTCAACTGACTAGCCTTGCGCGCCGTCACAAGCTCGAAAGGGGCAATCTCAATGAAAATGGCTACCGCTTAGGATAGCAAGGACTGGCGGACAGGAGCAGGATTGAGCAAGGCGCGGAGTTCGGCTTGATCGAACTGATTTAAGGGCTTGTTGAGAAGGACAGTTTTCTTCCTCCAAGAGGTGTGTCAGAGTTCGTTCGCAACGGAGAGAACCCACATGACCGAATACACCCAGATACTCGTCGACAAGGCCGATGGCATTGCGACCATTACGCTCAATCGTCCGGAAAAGATGAACGCATACACCCGCACGATGGGGACGGAGATCATTGCGGCGATGGATGATATCGACGCGGATGACGCGGTGCGCGCGGTGATCTTTACCGGCAGCGGAGAGAAGGCGTTTTGTGCAGGCGCGGACCTGACGCCGGAAGGCGGGGGGCACGTGTTCTCTGACCCCGAAGAGGTGGACGATCTGTCCGATCCTAAGGTTCGCGATGGCGGAGGATTGCTGACCCTGAGGCTCTATGAGAGCACAAAGCCACTGATCTCTGCCTGCAATGGCGTGGCAGTGGGTGTGGGTGCGACCATGCAGCTAGCGATGGATATTCGGCTCGCGAGCGATACTGCGCGCTATGGGTTCGTCTTTGCCCGGCGCGGGATTGTGCCAGAGGCGGCCTCAAGCTGGTTCTTGCCCAGAATCGTCGGGATCAGCCAGGCGCTTGAATGGTGCTATTCTGGCCGGGTGTTCGGCGCAGAGGAAGCGAAATCGGGCCGGCTGGTGCGCTCTGTTCATGTGCCGTCCGATTTGCAGCATGCGGCCCGAGAGCTCGCAAACGAGATCGCCGAAAATACCTCTGCTGTGTCGGTCGCTATGACCCGGGCGATGATGTACCGGCTCGCCAGCGCAGACCATCCGATGGAGGCGCATAAGATCGACAGCCGCGCGATCTACCGCCTCTCGCGCGGTAAGGACGCGAAAGAGGGGATCGCCAGCTTCCTTGAAAAGCGCAAAGCCATCTATCCCGGTAAAGTCACCGAAGACATGCCAGATTTCTATCCCTGGTGGGACGAGGCGACCTACGAATAGCGTTTGCTGAACGGCCAAGCTTGCATTCGCGGCTGGTTTCATGGGAAACCAATGCCGTGAGTAATAAGGTTGCAGCGAACAAACGGAGCGCAGAGGTGAGCCAAGCAGGGGGCGAACATAGGAGAGCGGGCACGATTCAAACCGGCGCTCTCTCGACAATGCCGGGACAACTCGCGGACTTTCTCCCCTACCAGCTGTCAATTGCGTCCAATGCTGTCAGCAGCTTGATCGCTGAGCGCTATCGCAAACGCTTTGGCCTGAAGATTCTGGAATGGCGGGTGATGGCAGTGCTTGGCGATGCCAAGGATGGCACAGGGCGGCTCACACAAAGAGCCCTGACCGAGGCGACCTTGATGGATAAGGTCGCGGTTAATCGGGCCTGCAAAGTGCTTGAGGAACGCGGGCTTATCGCCCGGGCTCCCAATGCGCGCGATGGACGTTCGCACCTGCTGGAGCTGACCGAAGATGGGCGGGCCATTCACCGCGAAGTGATGCCGCTGGCGCAGGCGACCGAGAGCGAACTCTTTGCCGATTTCACAATTGATGAGCAGATGAAGTTTCGCGAGCTGCTGCATCGTATGCGCGAGCGCGCCGGATTGCTGGGCGAGGGCGCTGAAGCGGTCTGACGCGGACCCCAACCTCCCAATACAATTCGACCCCAAACAAAAAAGGCCCGGCTGTGTAGCCGGGCCTTTCGTCTGTGCGCCGTTTGAGCTTGCTCCATGCCAAGCGGCGCGTTGAGTGATGTCGGATTTTATTCCTTAATCAGTGCATCCGAGATCGAGCAAGCTGCTGGACCAAGGATAACGATGAACAGCACCGGTAGAATGAACAAGATCAACGGTACGGTCATAATCGCTGGCAGACGGGCGGCCTTTTCCTCGGCGCGCATCATCCGCTCGTTACGGAACTCTGCTGACAGGACCCGCAGCGCGGATGCCAGCGGTGTACCATAACGCTCGGTCTGAACCATGGTTGTCACCACGCCTTTGACAGCGTCAAGATTGACCCGATAAGCCAGATTGTCGAACGCTTGTTTCCGCTCGTTCAGGAAGGACAGCTCAATCGCGGTGAGGGCAAATTCATCGCCCAGTTCCGGATAGGCGCGGCCCAGTTCCTTGGCGACGCGGTTAAACGCGGCATCGACCGTAAGACCGGCTTCTGCGCAAATGACGAGCAGATCGAGCGCGTCTGGTAGGCCTCGCTGGATTTCCAGCGTCCGTTTGCTTGCCTTGTTGGACAAGAACAATTCTGGAGCTTTGTAGGCACCAAAGACTGCCACGGTGAGCGCACCTGCACGCTTGAACGCACCCCAGTCTGGGAAGAAATCGAGTAAGTATATTACGGTCGCTGCGATTGCCCCTATCACGATAGGCAAGATCGCTCGCAGCATGATGACGTAAACCGCGAGTTCTTTGTTGCGGTATCCTGCGTAAGCCAGCTTCTGCTGAATGTCTTCAAGCTGACTATCCTGCAGGATCTTCATACTGTCGAGGCGCTCTTTGACCTTGTCAGTGCCTTCGGTCTTACGAACCAGGCTGGCGCGTTTTTTGGTATTGCCAGTGACAATACCAGCTTTGAGCTCGTCGCGGCGTTCCTCTAGCGCTTTAACACGCTTGGACATCGGATCTTTGATCGTCACGGCGGCATAAATCGCCATGATCACGGCAAAGGCTGCAAGGCCAGCCAGGATCGTACCGACGACAATAACGTCGAAACCAAGCAAAGTGGGGCCGGGTTGAGGATTAATCATAGTATCTCGTCCCTCACTTAGATTTCAAAGCTGACCATTTTGGCCATGATAAACACACCAATCGACATCCAAGTCAGGCCGCCCAGACCGGCAATGATAAGTCGGTCCTCAGTAAAGAAGCCGCCAAGATAGCCTGGGTTGATCCACCAGATCATCGCAAAGACGATGAAAGGCAGCGAGCCAACGATGTAGGCAGAAGCTTTGGATTCAGAGCTCATCGCTTTGATTTTCAGCTTCATTTGCGAGCGTTTGCGCAAAACATCAGCCAGATTTGACAGTGTCTCTGCCAGGTTACCGCCGGTCTCGCGCTGAATGGCCAAAGTGATGCAGAAGAAGTTGAATTCCGGAATGCCAAGCCGATCAGCGGTTTCCTGGAGCGATTCCTCCATAGTGCGACCGATGCGGATGCGTTCAGTGATGCCCTTGAACTCGATGCCCACCGGGCCTTCGACTTCTTGCGCAACAACGCCCAGAGTTTCGGTAACTGGCAAGCCAGAGCGTAGGCCCCGGACGAGCAACTCAATGCCGTCAGGAAATTTTGCGTTGAACATTGCAGTGCGCTTTTTGATCATGAAATTCACGACCAAATGCGGAATGCCAGCACCGAACAATAGGCCTACACCAAGCGAGAGCAAAAGTGCGCCAGACTTGATGTAAACCAACACTGCAAACACCAAGGCAAGGCCAAGGGTCGCATAGAGATATTGCGACAATGTCCAAGGCTTACCGGTGCGATCGAGTCGAATAGCCAGTGCTTCGGTGCGTGAGCTTGCGCCAGCGACCTTTTGAGCCTTTGGCTTGCGAGCCGCGATCGCTTTTTTCAGTTGCGCATCAACTTTGGCGTCGGTGCTTTGCGAATGGCGATACCTCAGGGCCTCGAGGCGTCGTTTCTGAGCCTTGCCCGAGTTTGAGCCAGTCGCGAGGACGTAGCCGCCAACGAGGACTGCAAAAATCACCGTAGTGATGAGCAGGATTTGCAAGATATCCATGCTTTCCCTTCCCGCCTTTCCTTGTTTAGGCGTGACCGATCAGCAAGCGAGGAGAGGAGCGCCGCGCCGATAATTGCCGCGAGCCGCCCCTCTAATGCTTGTTATTCAGCCGGTTCGGCCTCTGACTTGTCTTTCTTCGACAACAGCGACTTCAGATCAAACCCGCCCAAAAGCGACTTCTTCTCTTCTGTCAATGCTTCCAAATCGTCTTCGTCGGCGCCCATAATCCGCTCACCAATCTGCTTGATAACAGCCGTGGATTTGCTTGAGCGATTGGCATCAACGAACACTTGGCCAAGCTTCGCCGCATTGGACGCGGCTTTGATGTCGTATGGAATTACGAAATCAATCTTGCGCTCAATTGATGCTTCAAAGTCAGCTTTGCTGATCTCAGCGGTGGCGTTTTGAACCTTGTTGGCAACGACCATCGGATGGGCGTGCGCAGCATTGGTTTTCAGCCAAGACAGAACGCGAATTGTGTCACGTGCAGATGCCAGGGTCAGCTCGCAGGTAACCAGAACGAGGTTAACCTCGCCCAGCAGATGCGGGAAGTTGATCAGCATATTGCGCGGTAAATCGATCACAGTCATTTCAAACGCTTGGCGGAATTCTTCCTCCAATTGTAAGAATGCCGCGCCATCAGTCATCAATGGCTGATTGATCGGTGCCTCAGCAGAGAGGATCGACAAGTTATCGTTGGCGCGGATCATGGCGCGCTCAATGAAGAGCCCATCAATCCGGCTTGGATTGTCAATCGCATCGGTCAGGCCGCGACCTGGCTCCAGATCCAGCGCAAGTGCGCCGGTGCCGAAATGCACGTCAAGATCAAGCAGTGCGGTTGGCGCATTGTGTTCATCACTGAACAGCCATGCCAGCGAAGTTGCCAGCGTTGACGCGCCAACGCCGCCGCGCGTTCCAACCACTGCGGTCGAAATATGGCGCTGCACTTGCTCCGCTTCGCCGGCTTTTGGCGAGGTGAAGACGTTGAGAGCCTGATTCAGCGAATCGTGGATCTGTTGAGCAGACAACGGCTTCAGCAGATAATCGTGAATGCCGCTGGCAAGCAGGTCACGGTACAGACGTACGTCATTGACCTGGCCAATAGCGATCACGACAGTGCCGGGTTCGCAGACCTCAGCCAGTGCGTTGATATCATTCAGCGGGTCGCCGCTTTCAGACAAATCAACGAGCAGGATGGCAGGGCTGGCGCTGACTGACAGCGATTGGATCGCATTGCGCAGTCCACCTTTGTTGCACTTCTCTGGCTGCCAGCCCATTTCGATGACCACTGGACGAAGGACGTCGAGTGCGTTGTCATCGCAGATATAGGCCGCAAATGGATCACGATTGCCGGGTAGTCCGGAATTCCAAGGCGCGTTCATGGATCAATTCCCTCCCGTTGAAGCTGCTGGCAGACCGCCCGCACCAGACGGTGCAGTGTTGCGGAACTGGTCGATGGCTTTGTTGCTTGTGGCGATGACGGTTTCGCCAGTGCCTTTGTTGCCTTCGAGTAGGTCCTCTGGGTCAGCGATCATGGCAGCAAGATTGCTGTTGACTGCGCAGCCGTAATTTGGGCTGGTAGCGTTGTTGTAATTCATATCCGATGTGGCTGACCAATCGGGGCAACCTGGAACCGCTGCACTTGAACGGGTCACAACGATGCGGGCCTGGCCCGGGTTTAGGAAACCAGCCGTCGTTGGCGCTGTCTCGCTGATCAGCAGACCGTACCGCCCTGCTAAATCGCTCACGGCGGTCTTTAGCGCAGGGTTGTTGGTTGGATCATCGATCGAAATGCGATCACCATAGGCCAGTTCCATAGTCTCGAACCAACCGTTGACACGTTGTTGTTCCGAGATTGGCAAACCCGAACGGTTGGTTTGCACATCAAGTGTGAAATTTGTTCGCTCGATCACCGGCTGCTTGGTGCTGTAGAGGCTCCGATCAGTCGGCATACCGCCGCATCCAGCGAGCACCGTTCCAAGCGAGAGGGCAATGGCAATAGCGGGCAGCTTGGCCAGCTTACTGTGAGTTGCTTTGGGCATCATTCTTACCTTTCTCACTTCGATTAGAGGCTAAAGCCGGGAGCCGCGGCGTCAGCCTGACGGTCTTTTTTCCGGTCTTTTTTCTTGGCGCGGCGTTCGTCTTCGCGGCTAGAGCCGGGGACAATTGCAGCAGGATCAGCAGAACTTACCGATGGTTCCGGTGCATTCTCGTCGCCAGCAGCGGTTGGTCCAGGACGAACCGCACCGCTTTCGCTGGCGCTGTCTTGGTAACCGATCAGCTGCTGGATTTCGTTCGCCGCACGGAAACCGTCCGTTGGCAGCTTGATCTCATTCGCATTGACCGGTTTCACCAGATAAGGCGTGACAATGATCACCAGTTCAGTTTCGCCCTTACGATAAGCGCGCGACCGGAACAGGTTGCCGAGAATTGGAATGTCACCAACGCCTGGTGCTTTGTCGATCGAGTTCTGCGAGTTGTTGCTCATCAGACCTGCGATCATGAAGCTTTGGCCAGAGCCAAGCTCGACAGTCGTTTCCGTCCGGCGGATTGTAAGAGCCGGAACCTGGAAGCCGTTGAGCGTGACCGCACCTTGCGTAGAAAGCTCGGAAATCTCTGGGCGAACCCGCAGCGAAATTCGACCATTGGCGAGAACCGTTGGAGTGTAGGCAAGGCTAACGCCGAAATCGCGATACTCAATTGAGACCGAACCGAGGCCCTCGCTGACTGGGATCGGGAATTCACCGCCAGCCAAGAAGCTAGCCGTTTCACCCGAAAGCGCAGTGAGGTTTGGTTCGGACAAGGTCGTGATCAGGCCGATCTGCTCAGCAACATCGAGTGCAGCTGTGACGTCCAGACCGAAAAGCTGGCCCAGCGCACCAAAGGTGGTGCCGCCGGCACTGTTAACAGCGGTGCCTGCAATGTCAGGAAGTGTTTCAAACAAGATGGCGCCTGTCACAGGATCGACAGCAACCGTGCCATCCGGGCGTAGGAGCGGTATCCGGCCGCCAATGAGAGCGGGCTGAGCTACGCCGTTACCAGCGGCCAATGGGCCCGCGAAGTTAACTTCGCCGTTGGTAAAGTTGCGGCCATTTCCTATGGCGCCGCGGAAACCGCCAGTTGAGGCGTCAAAGGTGGCCAAATTGCCGCCAATGTCGCGAGTGAGCGAGCGACTGACCTCTGCAAATGTCACCTTGAGATTGACCTGCAGCGGTGTCGCTGTCTTCAATCGGCTGATTACGTTTGCGCCTTCGCCAACAAAGGCTTGGACAAGGCGCTCTGCTTCAGCTGCGTCTTCCGGTGCTTTCACGGTACCGGTCAACAGAACTGTGTTGGTGCCCATGGTCGCAACGCCAATTTTGGCTTGCGGCATCGCCAGAGCCAGCATCTGATCGATGCTGCCAATGTTCGATCCAACGCGAATGTTGGCGGACCAGATCACATTGCCGGACGCATTGCTGGCATAGATCGTTGTTTCACCTCCTGAGCGGCCAAAAACATACAGCTGACGCTGCGATTTGACTTGCACATCGGCGATTGCCTCGTTGGCAATGAAGACATCCGTCATCGCGCCAGGCACGGTGACCAATTGGCCGCTGCCGATTGACAGGACAACGTCCTGATCCGGGCTGTTCACTTGCTGAGCGGTGGCAATGTTTGCCGGAGCCGCAACAAGCGGAAGTGCGGCAATGCTGGCCAGCAGCATTTTTGCAGTAGACAGGCGTTTCATTTTATAGCCCCTTGATGGTTTCCGTGTTGCCGTCTTGACGGCAACCAAACTTTTGATCTGGTTTGTCATGTTCTGTTCCCTCAGCGGATCAGCAATGCGCCTGCAGCAGGTGCAGTCTGACCGGCGTCACGCACATTTTGCGCTTGGCCTTGACGGAAGGAAGTGGTTGCACCGCGAACGCCGCCAACTGGAACTTCGCTGGTTTGCTTGCCGCGAGTGACACGTACGGATGGACCGCGGTTTACAGGTGCACCGTTGATCTTCGCAGATACGCCTGGTGCGGCAGGAGTTACCCGCGGCTTCCCAGAATTCTGAGCAGGCACTGTCTTGCGTTGGAAGCGTGATACATCGCCGCCGGTCGAAAACGTGGTTCCCTTGTCGTTTGGACGGCTCATCGCTGAACGCAGGAGCTTTTCTTCTTCCTCAGGCGTCGCGCCTTCTGGAATTTTCACATCGCCAGAGGCAATTGCGCGCTCAAGTTCAGTTTGATTATCTGCAATCGAACGCAGAACCAGGCTCAGCGTGCCGAGGGTCTGTGCAACAGCAACCTTCTCTGCGATCTTCGGTGTCACTTCGATGGTGACAGTACGGAACGCGCGAACGATGGTCTTGCTACCGTCTTCGGTTGTTGTTGTTTCGGTTGATTGGTCAGTTGCGAGCACGCGCAGATTACGCAGTACAGTTTCCGCTGCCTTGAGCTCAGAGCCTTCACCTTTGACCGTTTGGGTCAGAACCAGGTCAACACGGTCGCCTGGGAAAACGAAGCCTGCAACACCGGTCTTGGCTGACACTGGCACTGTAACAGCGCGCATGCCTGGGCCAAGCGCCGCAGCGAGGAAGCCGCGATCGCCAGGGCTGACAAGCGAGCCTTGAGTCACAGGTTCGCCAGCGGTGACTGGGTGACGTACCACAGTGCCAAGCAATTGCGTGATGTCTGATTCGCCATCAATAAAGTAGGCATCCTGCACCAGCTCTTCCGGCCATTGCTGATAGCTCAGCGCATCGGCGGTGATGATAGTGCCGGTTGGAAGCGCGCGCTGCGCAACCAAGACCTTTGGACCGACTGGCACAGCAGCAGCCTCAACTTCCGGGGCGGCGGCCCCTGCGAACATGCTGCGTGCAGCAAAGGCAGTGCCGACCGCGATGATCAGCGCTCCGATGAGCAAAACAAGCTTCTTCCTGTCCATGGCTTTATAGCCCCCTTGTAATGGCCCAGATGAATTCACGGGCGGGTAGATTTGCGCCTTCTAAGCGCGGATTGGTTAAAATCGGGTTCACCCCAAATTCGCAGCCATTGCCGCGCTGGAGAAAATTTTCGGATAAATGACCCACAGACCGCCGGCCGCGATGGCCACGCCGTATGGAATTGCGATGCGTTCTTTTTGCTGACGCATGAAATGATAGGCAGCCATCACAATGGTCAGCACGCCGCCAGCCAGCGCCATGATGATCAGCAATTGCATGAAGGCGCCGGGTTCGATCCACAGCGCAAGTGCAGCCAACAGCTTCACATCGCCGCCGCCCATCATCTTGAGCGCGAACAAAAGAGCCATGGCAAAAAACGTTATGAGCGCGACGCCGACCTGCAGGGCGACACTGGTCGGACTAAAAATGCTCGGCCCTTCGGGAAGCAGAGACATGCCACTGGCCCACCAAAAAACCGGTGCGCCAACGACAATCGCTAGGTTCAACCAATTGGCGATTCTGCGGCTACGAATGTCCGTAAAGGCTGCAAACAACAGCGCAATTGCCAAGGCAATCAGCAGTCCGTATTGGATAGTCTCACTAAACATTTGGCCCCCAAAGGTTGACGGCCAGCTTGTCTGGTCGGTCCTTCTAAGGGTGTTGCTACAGATTATGACTTACCAAATAGTAACCAACCCCGAAGGGATGAAATTAGTGACGTCTGCAATGCCCTCATGGCGCGCCGATCGAGAGGCGTTGTAATTATGGATCGCCGGGCAATTCCCGCTGCTGCCAGCGAGAGCGTTTGGCATGCGCAAGATGGCCATGAATTGCGCCGGATTGATTGGCAGATCTCCAGAACTGACGATGAAAGTCCGCGCGGCTCCATCCTGTTTTTGCCGGGCCGAGGCGATAATTACGAAAAATATCTCGAAAGCCTGGATGAATGGCACCGCGATGGCTGGCGCGTAACAGCGGCGGATTGGCGCGGGCAGGCGGGCTCTGGCCGGCTCGGTGATGACGAAGTTACCGGACACATTGATGATTTCGCGACCTGGGTGGATGATCTTGCGCATTTCTGGTCGGATTGGATCGCTGAGACGCCAGGACCGCATGTATTGGCCGGACATTCGATGGGCGGGCATCTCGTTATGCGTGCACTGATTGAACGTCGCGTCCAGCCCAAGGCAGTGGTGTTAAGCGCGCCCATGCTCGGCATGGCGGGGCCGCCGCTGCCGCTGGCGGTGCTCCACGGGGCAGCAAAGCTGATGAATGTCGTGGGCGAACCAACCCGGCAAGCATGGAAATGGAGCGAGAAGCCCGGCGAGATGCCCGCGCGCCGCCGCACTCTGTTGACCCATGATGATGATCGCTATGACGATGAACTGTGGTGGCGGGAGCACCGCCCAGAGTTGGTCATGGGGCCGGGCAGTTGGGGCTGGGTCGAGCGCGCCTATGCCTCGACCAGAGTGCTGGAAGCACCCGGCGCAATGGAATCGGTCGATGTGCCGGTGCTCATTCTCTCGACCTCAGAAGATAAGCTGGTGAGCCATGCCGATTGCGTGCGTGCGGTAGAGCGCCTTCCCAAGGGAGAGCTGTGCGCATTTGGCGAGGAGGCACGCCATGAAATCCTGCGCGAGGTTGATGCAGTGCGCGACCGCGCGATGGACGCAGTCACCGAGTTTCTTGATCGGGTAGCACCTAAGCCCGCAAGCTGATGCCTGATGGAATCTATGACTTTGCGGTTGTCGGAGCCGGTATAGCGGGCGCTAGTCTTGCGGCCGAGCTGTCGGCCCACGCCAAAGTGCTGGTTCTGGAGGCCGAGGACTCACCCGGATACCACGCAACTGGGCGGTCTGCGGCCTTCTGGGATGAGTGTTATGGCGGGCCGGGCGTGGTGCCACTCACCCTCGCGTCGGGGCAATATTTGCGTGATGGCGGGTTTCTGACCACGCGGGGCGCGGTGCATTTGGCCCGCGACGAAGATTTGGGCGCGCTTGGCGAATTTGAGCGGACCTTCGCGGACACTGGCGTCACTATAGAGCGGCTCTCGCTCGCGGAGATTGCCGCCAAAGTTCCGCATGTTCGAGGTGAATGGCGTCATGCAGTGTGGGAGCCCGCCTGCGCGGACATCGATGTGGCGGGCCTGCACCAGCATTACCTCAAAATCATGCGCCAGCGCAGCGTCGACCTTGTCTGCCGCGCGCGTGTAGCAAAACTAAAACGCTATCCCGACACCGGCCTATGGGCGGTCACTCTCGAATCCGGCGAAACCTATGGGGCCGAAAGAGTCGTGAACGCAGCAGGAGCATGGGCCGATGCGCTTGCAGTCACCGGAGGTGTCAAACCGCTAGGGACTGCGCCCATGCGCCGCACGGTCGTGCAATTGCGGGTAGCGCCTGAAGCTACGGACGATCTACCACTGGTGCTCGACATTAATGGCGGGTTCTACTTTAAGCCGGACAATGGACGATTGTGGCTGAGCCCGCATGACGAAATTCCCAGTGAGCCGTGCGATGCCGCGCCGGAAGAACTGGATGTCGCCCGCGCGATTGAGCGCTTTGAAACGGTCGTCGACTGGAAGATCGAGCATGTTGAGCGGCGCTGGGCCGGTTTGCGCAGCTTCGCGCCGGACCGTCTGCCCGTTTATGGCTATGATACAGATGCCCCCGGCTTCTATTGGTTCGCAGGTCAGGGCGGCTTTGGTATTCAAACCGCGCCCGCGGCGTCGCGGCTGGCAGCACAAGAGCTTTTAGGGCTGAGCGCGGATGCAATGACCAGGGGGATCGAGCGCGCGCGCTACGCGCCGCAACGTTTTGTTACAACCGATGCCTAGCCAACCTTGTTTTGATCTGTAAGCTCCCGAATCGCGGACGAATTAAAAACTACAGGAGACAATCCAATGTCGCATAAATTTGAAATCTACAAAGACAAAGCAGGCGAATTTCGTGTGCGCTTTAGCTACAATTCAGAAGTGATGTTCTCCACCCAAGGTTATTCTAGCAAGTCGAGCGCGCAAAATGCGATTGATTCGATCAAGAAGAATGGCCCTGGCGCGCCAACTGAAGACAACACCTAGGTTGCATTGGCGGCTGGCGCATCGCCACCGCTGCTGTTGCACAATACTGATATGAGGGCGGCGTACCGGAATGGTGCGCCGCTTTTTGTTTGATCTCAGTAGATTGCGGTCACTAGGCGCGCATCAACTCGCGCAAGCACGCTTTAGGCGTTTTCGCTCTCTTCTTCGTCGCTGGCGGATGCCGCGCGGTTTGCTTGATCGCTGGCGAGCTTGTCGACACGCTCGTTCTCCGGATGGCCGCTGTGCCCTTTGACCCAGTGCCATTCAACCTGATGCTTGGCCGAGACGTCGATTAGCTCATGCCACAAATCGGCATTGCGAACGGGTTTCTTGCTGGCGTTGATCCAGCCGCGCTTTTGCCAGCCGGCAACCCATTTGGTCATCCCGTCGAGCACATATTTGCTGTCCGAATAGAGATCGACAGAGCATGGCTCGATCAGAGCGGAAAGACCCTTGATGGCCGCCATCAACTCCATACGGTTGTTAGTGGTGTCGCGTTCTCCGCCCGACAATTCCTTCTCATGCTTGCCTAAGCGCAACAGCACGCCCCAGCCGCCCGGGCCGGGATTGCCTTTACAGGCGCCGTCAGTGAAAATCTCGACGTGTTTCATAGCATCCACCATTGCCCGAATAGTTAGCTTACGCAAATATACCTAGGCCCACTTCGTCGTAAAAGTGCCATCGTGAGACGAATTGCAATGGGTTCTTGCGTGTGACCAATGCGTCATCCGGCGTATCGAGCCAATCCTCTGCGCGGCTCGCGACAAATCGCAGGCACGCTCCCTTGGCGATCTCTGGCAGCAGCTCACGCTCAGCGGTCTCTAGCGGGCGAACCGCCTCATATCCTTCGATCAGCGCGCTTCCGAGATCGGCATTGTAACGCTTGCCAGAAGGGTCAAAGCACCACGCAGCATGGGTGGTCGCAAGGTCCAAGGCCATGGTGCCTCGGCAAGCGAAATAGAAGTCAATCATACCCGAAACTTGATTGCCCAGCATCAGGACATTGTCCGGGAACAGATCAGCGTGAATGTTGGACATGGGAAGGGCGGATAAATCGAGCGCAGCAGCGGCCTTGGCTGGGCCTAAGACTGCGGGAAGTGCCGGGTCAATGCTGACAAGGCCCGCCTCTCCGCATTTTTCCAGCACTGCTAGGTTATCGGTAAAGCCCATAGTATTGGCGCGGGTTAGTTCAAAATTAGCCGACGCGAGATGCATTTGCGCTAGTGCGCCGCCCACGGCCCGCGCCTGAGCGACAGTTGGCTGAGTTGGCGAAACACCCGGAAGAAATTCGATCAGCGCGATCGCTTTGCCATCCAGCATTCGAAACGCGGCGCCGTCACGGTCATGGATGGTGCGCGGCACGGGGCAGCCGCCAGCTGACAGGTGATCGAGTAGGCCTAGGAAATAGGGCAGATCACTGAGCTCAATCCGGCGCTCATACATGGTCAGGATGAAACGTGTGGGTGAACCGCCTGCGCCATTGCCCGTCGTTTCGATCAGCCAGTTTGAGTTCGAGACGCCTTCGGCGATACCCTTGGCCGAGACGAGATCGCCAACATCGTAATGCGCGATCAGCTGTGCCAATTCCTCAGCGCCAAGGTGGGTGTAGACCGCCATTCGTCTGTGAGCTTCGCTGCCTTAGTCGGTCAATTCGCGCGGCAGCTTGAAGACCATCTTCTCTTCCGCTGCCGTGATTGTCTGTTCGTTGACCGGGCGCAGTTCCGTGATCTTGGCGACCACCTCGCGCACCAAGATTTCTGGTGCGGAGGCTCCGGCGGTCACGCCGAGCGTTTCCACTCCGTCGAGCCAAGCAGGTTCAATCTCATTACTGCGCTGGATTAATTTGCCGGGCGTGCCCAGCCGCTCTGCCACTTCAACTAGTCGCAGCGAATTTGAGGAGTTTGGCGCACCAATCACCAACAACAGGTCGCATTGCCTCGCAATTTGTTTGACGGCGGCCTGGCGGTTGGAGGTCGCGTAGCAAATGTCCTCCGCCTTTGGGCCGCGAATATTAGGATAGCGCAATTCGAGTGCTGCAATCACTTCTGCAGTATCATCGACAGACAGAGTGGTCTGCGTCAGGTAAGCAAGCTCATCATTGGTTTCAAACGGTAGTTTGTCGACGTCTTCAACAGTCTCGACCAAGGTCATCTGGCCTTCGTCAACCTGACCCATCGTCCCGATCACCTCAGGGTGGCCCGCATGACCGACAAAGATGATGTGCCGGTCTTTCTCCAGCTGACGCTCAGCCTGCCGGTGAACTTTGGAGACCAGCGGGCAGGTTGCATCGACATAAATCATATTGCGCCGCTGCGCCTCAGCTGGAACTGATTTCGGTACACCATGCGCGCTGAACACTACCGGGGCATCGTCGGGCACCTCGTCCAATTCCTCAACAAAGATCGCGCCTTGCGCCTTCAGCGAGTTCACGACGTATTTGTTGTGGACGATTTCATGGCGCACATAGACCGGCGCGCCGTAGCGCTCGATCGATCTTTCGACGATCTCGATCGCCCGGTCTACGCCAGCGCAAAAGCCGCGCGGGGCCGCGATCAGCAGGGTTAGCGGGGTTTGGTCAGCTTGTCCGCCGCCTGGGGCAGACGACCCGCCATTATCGGAATTGGGAAAGGGAGCATTCATATCGCCCCCTCTAGCGCTTTGCGACGTCCGCCGCTAGGGCGTGATACTTCAGTTTTTGTGGTGCGCCGCTACTAGATGCGTGCGCATTGGATCGATTAATCGAGGACGACCCAGTTGATGACGTTTCGCAAGCCGATTTTGCCTGCTCTAGCTCTTGTTGCTGCCCTTGCTGGCTGTGCCCGCGAAGGCGAGTTGGTGGTTGATCAAGGGGTCGGTATCACCGCCGTCCTGACATCCTGCCCATCGGTCGGCATTCCTGACTATACCGGCGATATCACTGCGTTTCGCGCGGCTGGTGATCAGACGGCGGCCAATCTGGATATGACCGCAACGATCACGAATTTGCGCCACACCTGTGATGAGAGCGGCGAGAAGGTCTACAGCCAGGCGAGTTTTGACGTGCTGGCCCGCCGCACCGACGTTCGCGGCGCACGCACCGTCACGGTGCCTTACTTCGTTACAGTTCTGCAGGGCGGCAGCGCAGTTGTCTCAAAACGCATTGGCGAAGTGACGATCAATTTCGCTGATGGCCAGGAGCGCGCGCAGGCCAGCGGAACCGCTGCTTCTTACATCAACCGCGCAGATGCGACCTTGCCCGCCGATATCCGTGAGCGGATCACGCGCAAGCGACGACCTGGCGATGTCGATGCCGCGCTTGATCCGTTGTCTGCACCAGAAGTGCGAGCGGCGATCCAGCGAACCAGCTTTGAAATGCTGGTCGGTTTTCAACTGACTGAGCAGCAGCTGGCCTATAACGCCACGCGTTAAATCGTTCCGCACACCATCCGGTGTGCGATTTCCTCGCTCATGCGACCAAAGGTCGCGTCGCTGCGGGTGGCCGGTCGGCCTTGCGGTCGCTCTGCGACCGTTGCTCGGACCGCGATCCTCTTGCGCAAGCAGAAAATTAAGGTAGCGCGTGCTTCCTATGACTGATCAACCAACACTCTACGCCGCCTTTGCGGCCAAGACCCACAGCGCGCTTCAGGCTTTGGAAGCGGAAGGCGTGCTGCCTGAGGGTGCCAATTTCGCCAATGTCACGCTGGAGCCGCCGCGAGATCCAAGCCATGGTGATCTGGCAACCAATGCCGCCATGGTGCTGGCAAAGCAGGCGAAGACCAATCCGCGCGCGTTGGCTGAGAAAATCGCGGCGAAGCTTGAGGCAGACCCGCAAATCACCAATGCAGAGATCGCCGGGCCGGGCTTCATCAACCTGCGGCTCGATCCCGCCGCATGGCTGGCTGAGCTAGCCGCGATCGCTGCGAAGGCCGACGCCTATGGCCGCTCTGAGATGGGCGCGGGCACCACGGTGAACGTCGAATATGTCTCTGCGAACCCGACCGGGCCAATGCATATGGGCCATTGCCGGGGCGCGGTGGTCGGCGATGCGCTTGCCAGCCTGCTCGAATTTGCCGGTCATTCGGTGGTGCGCGAATATTACATCAATGATGCGGGCGGCCAAGTCGACGTGCTCGCTCGCTCCGCGCATCTGCGTTACCGCGAGGCGCTGGGCGAGGATATTGGCGCGATCCCAGAAGGGCTCTATCCCGGAGACTACTTGAAACCGCTCGGCGCGGCGCTCGCGAAAGAACACGGCGATGCCTACGCGAATGCGGATGAAAGCGAATGGCTCGCGCTGTTTCGCGAGCAATCCGTCGATGCGATGATGGAATTGATCAAGGCTGATCTGGCTGTGCTGGGCATTCATCACAATGTCTTTGCCTCAGAGGCTCAGTTGCACCGCGAGGGGAAACCCGATTCCGCCGAGGCGTGGCTGCGCGAGCATGATCTGGTTTATGATGGCGTGCTTGAAGCGCCTAAGGGCAAGGCCCCGCCAGAGGACTGGGAGCCGGTTGAGTTGCCGCTCTTCCGCTCGACCAAATTTGGCGATGATCAGGACCGACCGATTAAGAAATCTTCCGGTTCCTGGACCTATTTCGGTGCCGATCTCGCCTATCATATGCAAAAGGCGCAAAACGCCGATGCGATGATCAATATCTGGGGCGCGGATCACGCCGGCACAGTTAAGCGGATCAAAGCCGCGGTTGCGGCGCTGGGCGAAGGGCAGGGCAGCCCAACTCCGTTCGACGTCAAGCTGGTGCAAATGGTTCAGTTGCTGCGCGGCGGTGAGCAGGTGAAGATGTCGAAACGCTCTGGCACCTTTGTCACGCTCGCCGATGTGGCCGGCGAAGTGGGCAAGGATGTGGTGCGTTTCACCATGCTGACCCGTAAACCTGAGGCGCAGATGGAGTTTGATTTCGCCAAGGTGGTCGAGGCGAGCAAGGACAATCCGGTCTTCTATGTCCAATATGCCCATGCGCGGATCCGTTCGACCCTACGCAAGGCAGCCGAGGCTGGTCTCGCCCCATCGGACGAGAATTTAGCGCAATTGGGCGATGAAGAGCTGGCTCTGATCCGTTTTGCCGCGCAATTCCCGCGTGAGATCGAGGCCGCCGCAAAGGCGCGCGAGCCCCACAGGATCGCCTTTTATCTTTATGATTTGGCCTCAGGGCTTCACACTTTCTGGAACCTCGGCAATGATTCGCCGCAAAAGCGCTTCATCTTGGAACAAGATGCTGGTTTAACGGGCGCACGGCTTTTCCTTGCTGACGCAATCGGGCAAGTGATCCGTAATGGTCTCGGCGTGCTCGGCGTTGAGGCGGTGGAATCTATGTGAGGGCCGAGAGGCTTTTAATGTAAGGGGCCGCGGGCGGTGATGTCTGCGGGCGACAATTATGAGCGATGCAGCCGAACTTGACTTGTCAGAAGAAGAAAGCCTGCCGTGGCTGGAATCCGACGAAGAAGATGATGATGGCGGGGTAGATACCGCCCGGATTATTGGCTTCACCGCGATCCTGCTGGTCGTGTTGGCCGGTGTGATTGGCGCGGTGTGGTTCGTCACCAACAAAACCGGTGATCAGGAATTGGTCGCCGATGGAAGCACGATCGTGGCGCCAGAGGGCCCTTATAAAGAGCGCCCGGATGATCCCGGTGGCAAAGAATTTGCAGGCACCGGCAATGTCGCCCCGGCCGTTGGAGAAGGCCAAAGCCGTGACGGCGTAGTCGCCGAAGCGGGTGAAGGCGCCGGTTCAGGCGCTGAAAATGGCGCAGGCGCGGGCGGCTCTGATGCGACCGGCACTGCATCGGGCAGCGGCTCCGGCGCCAATTCGGGCAGCACCGGCCCTGCTATCGCGACCCGCAGCACCGAGGATAAGCCCGCCGCAAGCAGCGCCGTTGGCGTGCAAGTTGGCGCCTATGGCACCCGCGCTAAGGCCGAGGCTGGTTGGGTCACGCTGACGCGTCAGACCAGCGTGCTCAGCGGTGTGCGTCACCGCGTCCAAAAGGGCGAGGCGGACATCGGTACGGTCTACCGTCTGCAGGCGCTGGCGGGCAATCTAGCCGCTGCGCAAAAGCTCTGTAGCGATCTCAAGGCGGATGGCGTTGCCTGCCAGGTGAAGCGTTGAGGCGACAGGTCCAGCCACTTTTCCCCACGGATCAGGGTTACCACGCTTGATTGAACCGGGCGCGCCTGCAAGGTTTCGCCAATGACACCGGCCATCTTTGGACTTTCTGGCCCCGCGCTAACCGAGGAGGAACGCGCCTTCTTTAAGGAGGCCGATCCGGCGGGCTACATCCTGTTTGGCCGAAATTGCGACAATGCAGAGCAGCTGCGCGCGTTGACGGATGATCTGCGCAGTCTGCATGGCCGTGACCGCTTGCTGGTCTCTATCGATCAAGAGGGCGGCCGGGTTGCTCGGCTGCGTCCACCGCAATGGGCGCATTATCCCGCAGGCGAGGCGTTCGACAGGCTCTATCAAATTGCACCTGCCAGTGCGATCGAAGCCGCTCGGGCAAACGCCCATGCGATGGCGCTGGAACTGTCGGCAATGGGCATTACGGTCACCTATCACCCACCGCTCGATGTTCGCCAACCGGGAACAACCGATGCGATCGGAGACCGCGCTTTGGGCAGTGACCCCGTACAGGTTGCCGCTTTGGGACGTGCGACGCTTGATGGCCTGACTACTGGCGGAGTTGCTGGTTGTATCAAGCATATGCCAGGTCACGGCCGAGCAACTGTGGATTCGCACAAGGAAATGCCGCGAGTGGATGCCAGCGCAGAGGAATTGGAGAGCGACATTGCTCCATTTCGGACGCTTAATTCTGCTCCGATGGGGATGACGGCGCACCTGCTATTCCCGGCCTGGGATGCAGACAATCCGGCTACGTTGTCCTCCAAAGTGATTGCCGAGATCATTCGCGGGGCTATTGGCTTTGACGGCCTGCTGCTGACCGATGATATAGATATGGAAGCGCTGGAGGGTACGATCCCAGAGCGCTCGGCCAAGGCGCATGCTGCGGGCTGCGACATTATCCTCAATTGCTGGGGCAAGATGGATGATATGCTCGGTATAGCTGAGGTTCTGCCTGCCATGTCTGAAGCGACGGCGGCGCGGCTCCATCGCGCGCTGGAAAGCACTCAGGTGCGTGATGACTTGGGCGAGGCGTCCGACCTGCTCGCAAAACGCGATGCTCTGCTGAACATTGCGGCGGCAGCGGCATGAGCGCTGATGGCTTCATGCTCGAGGGCGGCAGCGGCGAAAAGCCGGAGCCAGGCAGTGTGAGCAGCGCTGGCGAAGCGCATTGGGGTGATCCCGATGGCGCGGCGTCCGAAAAGAGCGAGCGTGAGAAGGCGCTTTATCTAGAGCTTGATGGTTGGGAAGGGCCGCTCGATCTCTTGCTGGACCTTGCGCGCCGGCAAAAAGTTGACCTCAGGCAAATCTCCATCCTGGCGCTGGTCGATCAATACCTCACCTATGTTGAGGAGGCGGAGGCCATGCGGCTTGAGCTGGCCGCCGATTATCTCGTGATGGCGGCGTGGCTGGCGTATCTCAAATCCGCGCTGCTGTTGCCCAAGGATGAGCAGGAAGACCCAAGTCCAGAAGAGCTGGCGATGCGTCTGCAATTGCGGCTTCAGCGTTTGGGCGCGATGCGCGAGGCCGCAGCCCGTTTGATGGGGCGCGACCGGATTGGACGTGACATCTTTACGCGCGGCGCACCAGAGGGATTGCGGATCGATCGCAAGACGCAGTGGAAGTGCGACAGTTTCTCACTGATCCAGGCATACGGCCAGGTGAAAGCTCGCACTGCTCCGCGTATTTATCATGTCTCTGATCGCCCGGTTATGACGCTCGACAGCGCGCTGGAGCGGGTCTCTTCCATGCTGGGCGTCACGCTTGATTGGATGGAAATTCGCGACTTCCTGCCGCCACATGCAGAGCCGAAACTGCGCAAGTCTGCGCTCGCCTCCAGCTTCGTCGCTGCGCTTGAGCTAGCGCGGCTGGGCCGGGCAGAGCTGTCTCAGGAAGAGGCCTACGGCGCGCTCCGCATTCGCCGCCTGCGAGAGAAAGTGAGCGCGCAGTGAGCGAAGGGCCGAGCGAGATCGCGCGCAGCCTAGAGGCGACGTTGTTTGCCTCTGAAGAGCCAATGAGCATTGAGGCATTGGGCACGCATCTGGGCGGGATGAGCAATTCCGATGTGCGCGATGGACTAAAAGAACTGAGCGAGTTTTACGAAAAACGCGGCGTCCATCTGGTGGAGCGCGGCAAGCGTTGGCATTTTGAAACCGCACCGGACCTTGCGCATTTGCTGCGTAGAGAGCGTGAGCAAGTGCGCCGTTTGAGCCGCGCCGCTACCGAAGTGCTTGCCATTATCGCCTATCATGAGCCGGTTAGCCGAGCTGATATCGAATCCATTCGCGGGGTTCAGACCGCCAAGGGCACGCTCGATGTGCTGATGGAGGCGGGTTGGATCAGGCTGGCTGGCCGCCGCGATGTGCCAGGCCGCCCGGTTATTTATGCGACAACGCCGGAATTTCTCGATCACTTTGGGCTAAGCTCGCGCCGCGACTTGCCGGGCATTGACGAGCTGAAGGCCGCTGGCCTGCTCGACCCGGTTGATGATGCGCTGGAAGAGGCGATGAGCCCGGACACTGGCGATACAGACGAGGCGGAAGTATCGGGCAGCGATGCCGTGTCTGAGGAGCAAGACGAGGCAGATGCGGAGATCTCAAACGCTGTTGAAACCTCAGAAAACTCCGGCTCGGCTGATGCCGATACCAACTCTCCGCCGCATGCATTGGATTAGCGACTGGCGCCGCGCCGTCATCGCGCCTATATTGGCGTTCTAGGTTAAGCAGAGAAAGTCATTCCCCCATGGGTTTTAGTGTCTGGCAAATCGCCATCGTCGCCGTCGTGGTCCTCATCCTGTTTGGGCGAGGCCGCATTTCAGAAATGATGGGCGACTTCGGCAAAGGCATCTCCAGCTTTAAAAAGGGCATGAGCGAAGATGTCGACGCCCCTGCGGCCAAGCCATCGGAGCCGGCCGGGCAAATTGAACCGCCCGCGGACAAGAGCGCGGCGACGAGCGAGACCGCATCTGCAGAGCAGAAAGACGCGTCCAAGTAACCTCTGAACAGAGAGCGGCATTGCGCCGGACCAGCTAAATATGTTCGATTTAGGCGCCGCAGAATTGCTGGTCATCGTGATTGTCGCGGTGATCGTGATCGGGCCAAAGGATTTGCCTTTGGCTATGCGCACGGCTGGCCGCTGGATTGGCAAGGTCCGCAAGGTTTCCTCGCATTTTCGCACAGGCATTGATGCGATGGTGCGCGAAGCCGATCTGGAGGACATGGAAAAGAAGTGGCAGGCGCAGAACGAAGAGATCATGAAGCGCCAGTCTGGCTCGGCAGAAGCCGCCGTTGGTGAGCCGGTGATGACTGGCCCTCCGCCTGTTGCACCGAAAGCCCAGGCGCCCGAAGTGGCGACGTCCGTAGCGCCCAAACCTGCCACGGCTGAAGCAAAGGCGACCGCGAAACCTAAGGTAAGCGCGAGCAGCCAGTCAGCGGCCAAGGCGGCGAAGAAGGCGGATGGTGCTGCCGAAGCTGAGGCGAAAGAGCCGGAGTTGCCGCTTGCTGCGCGACCGAAACCCAAAGCTAAGAAGACCGCAAAGAAGCCTGAAGTCGCTTCGAAAAGCACATCTAAGGCCAAGCCAAAACCTTCGTCAAAGAGCAAGGGCTAGAGATCGGCAATGGCTCTGGGCATAAGAGATATCGACGAGACGCAGGCACCGTTGCTTGATCATTTGATCGAACTGCGCAGCCGCCTGGTGCGCTCGGTCATTGCGCTGACCCTGGCGTTTTGCGTCTGCTTCTATTTCGCAGACGAGATTTTGGGTTTCTTGATTCAGCCTCTGAAAGACGCTTTTCCTGAAGGCGAGGGCCAGCTGATTTTTACCAAGCTCTATGAAGTGTTCTTCGTAGAGTTGAAGGTCGCTCTATTTGCCGGATTTTTCATCAGCTTCCCGGTGATTGCGAACCAATTGTGGGCCTTCATCGCGCCGGGTCTCTACGCGAAAGAAAAGAAGGCGTTTCTGCCGTTTCTACTGGCAACGCCGGTGCTGTTCTTAGCGGGAGGTTCGCTGGCGTATTTTATTGTTATGCCAACGGCGTTTCGGTGGTTTCTGACCTTTGAGGGCGAAGCTGGCGGTCTCAATATTGAGGCTCTACCCGCTGCTGGTGACTATCTCAGCCTGGTGATGCAGTTCATTCTCGCCTTTGGGATGAGCTTTCTGCTGCCGGTCTTGCTGCTGCTGCTGAACCGGGCAGGCATTGTCACGCGGGCGCAATTCGTTGCCGCTCGCCGCTATGTGATTGTTGGCGTTGTGGCGCTTGCTGCAGTGGTGACGCCCCCTGATCCCGGCTCACAGGTGATCCTGGCCGTGCCTCTGTTGTTGCTGTTCGAAGGATCGCTTGTGCTGATGCGTTTGCAAGAGCGCGGGCGAGGCAATGATGAAAGTGCCGAGGGCGATGATGCGGATGCGTCGGACGAAGGAAGCATTGTGGAGGACGGAGACGTGTCTGCAGCTGCTTTAGGGGGAGATGACGATGAGGCTGTTGGTCGTAGCGATTTGGGTTAGGCCTAGAGCTTCCGCTGAGGTCGGCGCTTTGCCACCCACCAACACTGGCAAGTCTTGGTTCTTTGGCTAGCACATCAATAGCGGACGAGAATTTGATCTAAGCGTAGTCCGGCCGAGGGCTTTAAGTGAGATAGTTTTCGCGCCCTATGAAGGTCGGTGGAAAAAGAAAAGCTGCGGCGCATTGGTGCTATCGTTCCAAGCATATAGGCAGATTTGCTGGCGAGCACGCCTCAACATCCCGATCCTTCAAAGCATCAATTGCATTGACGGGCCTAAACCTGTGGTGGGCGTGCGGCCATCGCCCCACCGATTGATCTCCCAAAAGGTCAAAAAAACGGGGCCCCGAAGGACCCCGTAATTCTTATTGACAGTGTTTCGCGTCTTAGGCGCTGACGGGATCGTCGTCGCCGTCTGCAGCGATCACGATGCCCGCAATGACAGCTGCTGCTGCCAGAAGTGCAATAATGATGCCCGAGCCGCCTTCGAGTTCGCTTTCGCCTTCGACTGGAGCAGCCGAACGGTCAAATGCGGCTTCTGCGATAGCCGGGGTTGCTGCGAGCGAAACTGCTGCTGTTGCAGCGGCAAGCGTACGGAATTTCATCAATATTCTCCTGATTGATTTTTTTGAATTCAGAATTCGTTGGTTAATTAGGCGATCAATTTCTTCATGGCAACCCTAATCTTCAATGTAGCGCAGCCAAAACGGTCCTTAAAATCCTTTTTTATCAGAGGTGTAGCGAAACAGCCTGCAACATGATGCATTTTTGACGCACTTTTGAGTGCGGAAAATGCTGCAACTGCTCACTAAGTCACTCTTCAAATAGCACGCGAGCACCGAATCGGTTCTCACCCCTCGCAGCTCAACTCGAACATACGCAGGATCACTTAATACTTTATTCAGAGCAGGGTATCCGTGTGCTTCGAACAATTCACTTTGTGATCAATCAGACAATGGCCCTGTGATGCGCCACGCGCAACCACGCAGAGGCCGCGTGGGCTTAGCGCGCGACGACTTGCTCGCCGCCAACCCATACTTCGCTGATTTGGGTTGCGCGGATGTCTTCGGGTGAGGCCAGCATCGGATCACGGTCGACCAACAAGAAGTCGGCACGCTCACCGGGTATCAAGCGTCCAAAGCGCCCATCGGCAAATCCGGCAAAGGCGGCATCCGCGGTAAAGGCTCGTAGAGCTTGCTCTCGGCTCACCGTTTCCTGCGCACGCCATCCCCCAAAGGGCTGACCATCCGCATCCGTGCGGCTGATTGCGACAGCAAGGCCGGCGAAGGCATCAGCAGGTTCCACCGGAGCGTCAGATCCAAAGGCCAGGCGCCCTCCAACATTCAGCACGCTGCGCCAGGCATAGGCACCGCCGAGACGCTCTGGTCCCAACCGCGCCTCTGCCATCAAGCGGTCAGAGGTTTGGTGCAGCGGCTGCATTGAGGCGACGATCCCAAACTTGCCGAAGGTTGGCAGGTCAGCCGGATCAGCAATCTGGGCATGTTCGATCCGCCAGCGCCGATCACCGGTGTAGCTTGAGTTGAGCTCTTCAATCGCCGCCAGCACATCGGAATTCGCCGCATCACCAATTGCATGGACAGCGGGCTGGAAGTTATCGAGGGCCGCGCGGCTCATCAAATTGCGCAATTGCGCCTGCGACAGCAGCGGCAGGCCGCGTGTGCCCGGCTCATCGGCATATGGTTCTTTCAGCGTTGCCCCGCGCGAACCCAAAGCGCCATCGAGATAGAGCTTGATCCCACCCATGCGCAGGCGGTCATCATACAGCCAGGGTGTTGGACCAGGCCCACCGATCAGCGACATCGTCTCAATATCGCGGGCGTAGGACATGATCCGCATCTTGAGCGTGCCATTGTCGCCTGCGCGCCGATAGGTCTGCCAGTCTTCAATCGAGGTGCCCATGTCGGCCGCAGCGGTCACGCCATTGGCGAAGAGAATTTCCTGCGCTTTGCGCAACGCCAGATCGCGGTCTTCCGGGCGGGGCGGGGGCACCACCGCATTCACCAGACTTTCCGCTGCATCGACGAAGACGCCTGCTGGTTCCTGACTGCCGGGCTTGCGGATGATCCGCCCGCCGCTGGGTGACTGCGAGGCAGCTGTTACGCTGGCGGCTTCCATTGCTTTGGTATTGGCCCAGCTCGCATGGCCATCCACTCGGCTCAGCCAGACGGGACGATCAGACACAACTGCATCCAATTCCTCGGCGGTTGGGAACCGGCCCAGGCCCCATTTCTCCTGGTTCCAGCCGCGGCCAAGGATCCATGGCCGTCCAGGATTCTCCGCGGCAAATTCTGCGATCTTTGCCAACGCGTCTTCAAGCGAGGTGGTTTGTGACAGGTCAAGCGTCAGCGCGCCAAAGCCAACGCCCATGACGTGCAAGTGTGCATCGATCATCCCGGGCAGCATGACCCGGCCTTCGCCGTCTACGCCAAAGTCGATGTCGCTGGGCCGCTCCTCGCCTCGCTCGACCAGATCGGTGATCTTGCCTTCCTCATCAAACACCAGTCCTACGAACCGCTTCAGTTCGCCATCTTCGCCAATGGTGATGCCATCGACATTATAAACCAACGTGTCAGCCGCAGCAGGGCTGGCGCTGAGCGCGAGAATGGCTGTGGCAGCACCCAGCGCGGCGGTGAATTTGCGGATCATATCTCTGTCTTAGTCCTTCTTGGCTTGCGGCAGCCGGGTGATGAGCGCGCTGGTGTCGCGGCGCCCGCCTCCTCCCGCTTGCACTTCGGCATAGAATTGATCGACCAGCGCTGTCACGGGTGAAGACAGCCCCAGGCGTTTTGCCTCGTCCAGAGCATAGCCTAAATCCTTGCGCATCCAATCGATGGCAAAGCCGAAGTCGAAACTATCGGCCGCCATGGTGGCCCAGCGATTGTCCATTTGCCAGCTTTGCGCCGCCCCGCCAGAGATCGCTTGATAGGTCTTGCCCATATCAAGGCCAGCGGCCTCGGCCAGCCTTATGGCCTCGGACAGGCCAGCAAGTATACCGGCGATGCACATCTGATTGGCCATCTTGGCTGTCTGCCCAGCACCAACTTCTCCGACATGGACAATGGATTTGGCGTAGCAATCCATGATCGGAGCGGCGCGGGCCAAGGCTTCTTCGCTGCCGCCACACATGATCGCGAGTTGACCGTTTTCTGCGCCAGCCTGTCCGCCCGAAACTGGGGCGTCCACGCAATCCACGTTTTTGGCCGTACAGGCCGCCGCCAGCTGCCGGGCCATATCTGCTGATACGGTCGTGTGATCGACCAGCAAAGCGCCCTCTGCAATCGCACTCAAGACGCCGGTCTCTCCAAAGGTCACGCTGGCGAGGTCTTCATCATTGCCCACGCAGGTAAAAACGATATCCGCGCTGATCGCCGCCTCTGCAGGTGATGCGGCGAAAGCGACGTCGAGGCCTTCCTTGGCCCAGACACCTTGCCACCTGGCTGCGCGTTCTGGTGAACGGTTGTACGCTCTTACTTTGTGGCCTGCGCGCGCGAGATGCCCGGTCATAGGGCCGCCCATCACACCAAGGCCGATAAAGGCGATTGTCAGGTCCGAATTCACTTGGATTTTGCTCATAGGGCGAGGCAGTAATGGCAATTGCCCTAGCTGCCAATAAAGCAGATCGCGCAATTGGAATTGCCCTTCGCTCTGCAAAGGCTTACTCGCCCCGGCACTATGACAGCACAATCTGCCTCTGCCATCACATCAGCCCCTGCGAATTGCGGCCCTGCTGACCTCACCCTTGATCATGTGCGAGCCGCCGCGGCGCGCATTGATGGCGCGGTGGTCAAAACGCCGATGATGCACTCGATAACTCTGTCGCAGATTACCGGCGCAGAGATTTGGCTGAAATTTGAGAACTTGCAATTCACTGCCGCTTACAAAGAACGTGGCGCCCTCAACGCCTTGCTGCAACTGACCGAAGAACAGCGTACTCGCGGTGTGATCGCGGCGTCTGCGGGAAACCATAGCCAAGGGCTGTCTTATCATGGCACGCGGCTGGGCGTACCGGTCACGATTGTGATGCCTCGCACCACGCCGACAGTTAAAGTGATGCAAACCGAGAGCGTCGGCGGTAATGTCGTGCTCGAAGGCGAGACATTTGACGATGCCAACGCCCATGCGCGTAAGCTGGAACAGGAAATGGGGCTGACGTTTGTGCACCCGTTTGACGATCCGCATGTTGCCGCTGGCCAAGGCACCGTTGCCTTGGAGATGCTGGAACAAAAGTCTGACCTTGATTGCCTGGTCACGCCCATTGGTGGCGGCGGTCTCATCTCTGGTATGTCTACAGTCGCCCGCGCGCTCAATCCGGACATCGAAATGGTTGGAGTTCAAGCAAGCCTGTTTCCCAGCATGTATGCGCGGATCAAGGGCGAAGAGCGGATCTGCGGCGGCGACACTTTGGCTGAGGGGATCGCGGTCAAACAGCCCGGCGAATTCACGAGCAAGGTGATTGCAGATCGAGTCGATGATATCCTGTTGGTTGATGAACCAGCGCTGGAAAAGGCGGTCGCCTTATTATTGCAAATTGAGAAGACCGTTGTCGAAGGCGCGGGCGCGGCTGGCCTTGCCGCGGTCTTGCAGCATCCAGAACGCTTCGCCGGAAAGTCGCTGGGCATGGTTTTGTGCGGCGGCAATATCGACACCCGCCTACTGGCAAATGTTCTTCTGCGCGATCTTGCGCGGCAAGGGCGGCTGGCGCGTCTGCGTGTGACTTTGCAGGATCGCCCAGGCGCTTTGTTCAAGGTCATGCGGCTGTTCGACGCGCACAATGTGAACATCATCGAGATCTATCACCAGCGCATCTTCACCACGCTGCCTGCGAAGGGCTTGATAACTGACATTGAATGCGAGGCACGCGACGCCGATCAACTCAATGCTTTGGTCGCGGCGCTACGCGAGGCGGATTACAAAGTAACCGTGGCGGAGCTTGCTTAAGCCGCTTCTGAGACATTGCTGGCCTCACATGATCGCCCTTCTGCGAACCTGAGGGCGCTGGCGTATCTCGACTGCTTTTCGTTCAGTTACGCGTTAACCTCTGGCGCACAAACTGTATCTGGATCGACGTCAATCCCAATTCTTACCCCACGCAATTGCGCCATTCCTGCGGCGAAATGTGCAAAGTAAGACTTTATTAACGCTGTTTTGTGGTTAAGATACTTTTACTGCGGCGGCCAAACAGGCATAAGAATGTCTTAACGCCCAATCCCCTGATTCACCCTTTGCAAGAGGACGCAAGGCAAACTCGTGACGGCCCCGATCCGCTTTCCTCGTTTCTTTGTTACCAGCCCTGCGCCTTGCCCATATTTGCCGGGCAAAAGCGAGCGCAAGGTCTTCACTGAGCTTAAAGGCGGGCATGCGGATCAGTTGAACGAAGCGCTTGGCCGGATTGGTTTTCGTCGCAGCCAAACGGTCGCCTATCGGCCTAGCTGCATTGATTGCCAGGCGTGTGTTTCGGTGCGGGTTGTCTCAGACGAGTTCAAGCCTTCCAGTACGCAAAGGCGGCTGATGAAGCGCAACAAAGATCTCGTTGTTACCGAGTGCCGGCCATGGGCAACCGATGAGCAGTTTGAGCTGCTCGCCAAATATTTGGGCGCGCGCCACCCCGATGGCGGCATGGCGGCAATGGACGAACTCGATTATGCTGACATGGTCGAGCATACGCCGGTCACCAGCTATGTTGTCGAATACCGTGAGCCAAGCCGAAATGGCGAGCCAGGCCGGTTGGTCGGTGCCTGTCTGACTGATCGCCAAGGCGACGGTCTGTCGATGATTTACAGCTTTTATGATCCCGATCATGAAGCCCGCGCGGGGCTTGGCAACTTTATCATTCTCGACCACATAGTGCGCGCTGCGGAGCAAGGGCTTCCCTATGTCTATTTGGGCTACTGGGTCGAAGGATCGCCGCGGATGCAATATAAGGTGCGCTATCGCCCGCTCGAACGGCTGACCCGTGACGGCTGGCAACGTATGTCCGATGAAGAGCAAAGCGAGCTTATTGCTGAGGCCACTGCGCCCAAAGACTCGCTTGACGAGCCGATCAAGGGCGCGCGCGGTAAAGACGGCCAGCCGGTCAAATTTCCAGCGACATAATCCTCTGACATTGCGAGGCATCGGGCTTGCTGCGGCGATGGGCTGCGCTGTGCATGGTCCGTATGCCTATGCGCAGAATGCCTCGCCAGAGGTTGTGCAACCGGCCGCAAATGAGCGCGCCATCGAGGGTAATGCCGAGGGTGCAGTGTCCCAAGAAAGCCCGAGCGAAGCGCCAGCACCTGCTGCTCGGCCCGCGCTGCGTTCGCTTGAAGATCTGATCCCGGATAGCGCGGTGGAGAATGCCGAAGGCTGGGCGACGCAAGGCGCGGGGCCAGCCGCAACGGTCTTGGACAACCCTGATCCAGCGAATGATCCTGTGACCGATATTGCGGGCGCGCCGGACCGGGTCGCCGAAGAACTCGAAACGCTGACGATTGCGGTGCCCGAACCGCTTACCCCTGATCCTGAGGCCGAGGCGCTGGCGGAGATTGATGCGCCCGATCTCATCGATCTGCCAGAGCTCGCCCGATTCGACATATCTGACGAATTGGAGTTGGGTTTTCCCGCCGATGCAGAGGGTTTCCCTGAACGTGCGGCGTTTCTCGCCCGATTTGAAGCACTTTCTACCGTGGAAACTCTGGGCGGCGGCGAGGCAAGTATCGCGCAATTGGCGGCGCGTGCGCGGGCTGATCAAGACCTGCTTCAGCGAACTTTGCGCAATTATGGCTATTACGATGGCCAGGTGATCCGCCAACTGTCCGGCGTGCGGCCCGGTGAAGACACCGCCAGCGCTCGGCCGCGTGCCCGCTTCGATATTCTGCCCGGCCCGCGATACTCTTTTGGCGAGATCAATCTCGGCGCTCTTTCCAGCGCGGTCGATTATCTCGATCTGCGCAATGCCTTTGCCATCCAGCCTGGGGACCCGCTGTATGCCGACCGGATTGTTGAGCAGCAGATTGCGCTGGATACGGCGCTGGGCGAAAGCGGCTATCCCTTTGCGGAGATCGAAGAGCCAGAATTGCTGATCGATCACGCCCGGCGCGAGGGCGATTTGACACTGCCGGTTGAGCCAGGCGGCAAATATGTCTTCGGTGAAGTCACCAGTAGCCAACCGGAGTTCCTGTCTGGCAAGCACCTCTCGCGGATTGCGCGCTTTGATCCGGGTGACATCTATCGGCGCAGTCAGGAATTTGACCTGCGCCGGGCAGTCACAGCGACGGGACTGGTTTCGACGGTCACTGTGACGCCCAGAGAAATCTCTCCGCCACGCGGCGATGAGCCGGGCGTAGTCGCACTCGATGTTGGGATTGAGCAGGCCAAACTGCGCACGATTTCTGGCGCGATTGGCTTTGGCTCTGAGGATGGCCTGAAGGTTGAGGCGGGGTGGGAACACCGCAATCTCTTCCCGCCAGAAGGGGCGCTGACCCTGCGCGGGATCCTCGGCACGCGCGAACGACTGGCCAGCCTCAGCCTCAAACGCAGCAACTTTCGCGCGCGCGACCAGGTTTTGACGCTTGATGCCTATGCCAGCGATATCGAAACCGAGGCGGTGGATGCGCGCACGATTGGCCTGCGCGGCACGTTTGAGCGGCTGTCCAACCTGCTCTTTCAAAAGCCATTCAGCTGGGCGCTAGGCGGCGAGCTGCTCTATTCCGATGAGCGTAACCAAGGGATTGATGGTGTGGAATCTCCGCGTCAGGACTTTGTCATTGGCGGTCTGTTTGGCCGCGCGACCATCGATGCCAGCGATGATCTGCTCGACCCCACCAGCGGCTACCGGCTCACCGGTTTCCTTGCGCCTGAGGTCTCGCAATCACGCGGGGCAACCAGCTTCTATTTCCGCAGCGAAGCGGACGCGACCTATTACCAATCGATCGGCTCCACCGTGCTCGCCAGCCGGGCGAAATTCGCGACCATTCAGGGCGCGGGCGTTGATGCCATTGCGCCATCGCGGCGCCTCTATGCGGGCGGCGGCGGTTCCGTGCGTGGCTACGGTTTTCAGGCCATCGGGCCGCGCAATCCCGACACGGGAGAGGCCACTGGCGGGCGCTCTCTGGTCGAATTCTCGCTCGAGGCGCGGATCGAAACCGGTTTGTTTGACGGTGCGGTTGAAGTCGTGCCCTTCGTAGATGCGGGCTCCGTTTCGGTCAACAACACGCCGGACTTTGGCTTGATCCGTGTCGGTGCCGGTGTGGGCGTGCGGTACAAAACCGGGTTCGGCCCGATCCGCGTCGATGTTGGCGTGCCGCTCAACCCCAATGAGTTTGACAGCCCCGTCGTCGTCTATGTCAGCCTGGGGCAGGCGTTCTGATGAGCGACGAAGCCGCAATCGAGGAGCAAGCTGAGAGCCCGCCGGTGAAGCGCAAACGCCGCTGGGCAAAGCGGCTTGGCTGGGCGTTGGCGATTATCCTCTTGCCGCTGGTGCTGGCTGCCGCGTTTTTGAGCACGCCAATCGGCAAGCGCTTTGTGACCGATCAGATTGCTCAGGTCGCGCCAGCATCCGGGCTGCGCTTTGAGGTTGGGCGGATCGAGGGCGATATCTACGGCAAGGCGACGCTGCACGATGTGACGGTGTTTGATCCGGTGGGAGAATTCCTCGCGATCCCGGAAGTTGATCTCAATTGGAACCCGCTCGCCTGGCTGACCACCGGCATCGACATTCGAGAGCTTAGCGCGCGGCGCGGCACGCTCAGCCGGTTGCCCGAGCTGCTTCCCGGCGACCCAGACGCTCCGATCCTGCCAGATTTTGATATTCGCGTTGATGAGCTGACCATCGACAGCCTGACGCTTGCCCCAGGCATTGCCGGTGAGGATGCGCAGCAAGTGAACCTGTCGGCGGAGGCTGACATCCGCTCTGGCCGGGTGTTTGTCGATTTGGAAGGCACTTTGGGCCGCGAAGATCGCATCGCCCTGCTGCTGAACGCCATGCCGGATGGCGACGAGTTCGACATAAAGCTCGACTATGCCGCGCCAGCCGCCGGTGTGATTGCGCAAATGGCGGGGCTTGATCGTGGCTACCGCGCACGCATTGATGGCGAGGGGACATGGGAGAAATGGCTCGGCCATCTGTTGGTGGAGGAGATGGGCGGTGAAGGTCCGTCGCGCGTCGCCGGTTTTCAGATCACCAATCGCGCGGGCGAATACAGCCTGCTGGGGCAGGTTTCGCCGCCGATCACCGGCACTGGGATCGCGGCACGGGCATTGGGCGATGCTCTGTCGCTGTCGCTGGTTGGCACGCTGGAAGACAGCACTTTTGACGGAAGGTTTGCTGCGGCTACCCCCGCACTGTTCGCGCGAGGCCAGGGCGCGGTTGATCTGGCTGACAACCGTTTTGATGGCTTTGGGCTGAGCGCTCTGCTGCGCGATCCTGCGCTGCTCGGTTCAGCCGTCTCGCTGCAAAACACCCGGCTTTTCGCGACCCTGGATGGCCCATTCCGTGAGCTTGCCGCCGAGCATTCCCTGCAAATCGGCACGCTTGTCTCTGGCGACACTGAGGTCGCCAATATCGTCCAATCCGGCACGGCGCGCTATGATGGGGCCGGTTGGTCGGTGCCGCTCGATACGACCAGCGGCGGGGTAACGACTGGCATTGCCGCGCTCGACCCGAAGCTGACCAGCGGCATTTTGCGCGGCGGCCTAGATTGGCGAGAGGGACGCCTTACCAGCGATAACCTGCGCATTGCCTTTGAAACGCTTGGGGCCAATCTCACGCTGCGAGGTGACACGTCGGCGGGGGTTTATGCGTTGGCCGGGCCGGTCAGTGCGCGCGGGTTTGATCTGCCCGATATTGGCAGTGCCAATGCGACTGCGAAGATCCTGCTGAAACTGGGTGCGAACATTCCCTGGAGTCTGCGAGCGAATTTTGCAGGCGAGCTGTCAAGCATCGTCAATGAGACGGTCGCCAATGCCGCTGGCGGCCCGATAAAACTGCGCGGCGGGCTCTCGGTCGGTGGCAATTCGCCGTTTTCCTTCAGCGCGCTGGAGGCGGACAGCGTGAAACTATCTCTCGCTGCTGATGGACGAGTGGTTGATGGCACGACCAGCCTTGTCGGCTCTGGGAGGCATGTCGATTACGGTGACTTCACGATTGATGGAGCGTTCGGCGGTGATGGCCCGCGTGCGACTTTGGTTTTCGCGGATCCCTTGCCCGCCGCTGGCCTAGCCAATGTCCGCGTTGCGATTGCGCCGAGTGACAATGGCTTTGCGATCGATACCGAGGGCGGTTCTCTGCTTGGCCCGTTTAAAGGGGCACTGGGCCTTGCCTTGCCCGGCGATGGTCCGGCGCGGATCGACATCTCAACCCTCAAAATCTGGCGCACTGATGTGACAGGTGCGCTCGCTTTGGAAGAGCGCGGCCTGAGCGGAAATCTGGCGCTCAGTGGCGGCGGCATTGGCGGGACAATCGCGCTGGTGCCAGAGGGGACGGCTCAGGCCTTCGACGCCGATTTGACGGTCCGCGGCGCGCGCTTTGGCGGGGCCACCACTTTGGCTTTGGCCAGCGCCGATATCAACGCGAACGGAGCCTTCACCGAGGGATCCAGCCGCATCAATGCTGACATCTCTGGCTCCGGCCTGGAATATGGCGCGCTGTTCATCGGCCGCTTCGCGGGTAAGGCTGATGTGACCGATGGAACAGGTAAGGCGACCGCGTCGATCGCTGGACAGCGCAGCGACCGCTTTGCGCTCAAATTTGATGGCGACATCGCGCCGCGTCGCCTCGCGCTCCTGGCGCGGGGTGAGTTTGCAGGCCGCGATATTACGATGCCTCGCCGCGCAGTCCTGACCCGGGCCGAGGGGCAGGAGGGTTGGAGCCTTGCCCCGACGCAGGTTGGCTTTGGCCGCGGCTATGCCATCGTTGAGGGCGCGCTGGGCGGGGCAGAGACCTCGGTGCAGGCTAAGCTTGCCGATATGCCGCTCTCACTGGCCGATCTCGCGATTGCTGACCTTGGCTTTGGCGGTGTCATCTCTGGCCTGATCGATTACCGCCAAAGGGGCAGCGCGCCGCCGAGCGCCAACGCCAAGGTTGAGATCAAGAACTTCACCCGTTCCGGTCTCGTCCTATCCTCGCGCCCGGTCGATGTGCTTGCGGTGCTCGACCTGAAGTCGAGCCGATTGAGCGGCGGCGCTGTGCTGCGAGAAGAGGGGCGGCGGCTTGGCCGGGTCAAGGCGGACATTACTGCGGTGCCGCTGAATGGCGCTTTGATGGAGCGGCTGCGGCGTGGAAAGCTGGCTGCGGATTTCAACTACAACGGCCCGGCTGAAGGCGTTTGGCGCCTGATCGGGATCGAAACGTTTGATCTAACCGGTCCGGCGACGGTTTCCTCAAAGGTGACGGGCACACTTTCTAACCCCGTGTTCAATGGCCGGGTCGCGAGCGACAATCTGCGGGTGCAAAGCGCGCTGTCCGGCACAGATATCGCCAATGTTGCGGTTCGCGGGCAGTTCGCTGGATCGCGCCTACGCCTAACCCGCTTTGCCGGGACAACCGCACGCGGCGGCACTGTCAGCGGGAGCGGGTCGGTCAATTTCGCCGGACTGCAATCGGGCCGCCCGCCGCAGATCGATCTGCGCGCGGCGGTGGATGATGCACGCCTGCTCAACGCCAATGGCCTGTCCGCGACACTGACCGGACCCTTGCGGATTATTTCTGATGGCAGCGGGGGAACCATTGCTGGGCGGCTGAGGATCAATCGGGCGAGCTGGGCGCTGGGCGTTGCGGCCGAGGATTTGACACTGCCAGAGGTGCGCACCAGAGAAGTGAACACGCCGATTGATGCGCGCCCCAGGACCGCATCTGCATCAACCTGGCGCTATTTGGTGGATGCCAGCACAAACAGCCGGATTTCCGTCGATGGCCTGGGTCTGGACAGCGAATGGGGCGCGAACATCGCACTACGCGGCACGACCAGCGACCCGCGCATCGGCGGCGAGGCGCGGCTGGTGCGCGGAGCCTACACCTTTGCCGGCACGCGGTTTGATCTAACGCGCGGGCGCATCGCCTTTGACGTGAACCAGCCGGTCAATCCGCGCCTCGATATCGAGGCGGCTACAAGTGCGGATGGCGTCAATGTGACGGTGGCGATCGGCGGCAATTCCGAAAGTCCAGAGATCACCTTTGGCTCTAACCCGCAATTGCCGGAGGAGGAAATCCTCGCTCGCCTGCTGTTCGGCGGTTCAATCACCAGCCTGTCCGCCACCGATGCGCTGCAATTGGGCGCAGCCTTGGCGAGCCTGCGCGGCGGCGGCGGGGTCGATCCGGTTAGCCGGCTGCGCAATGCGATAGGCCTTGATCAGCTGCGCATTGTCAGCGCCGATCCTGCGCTTAATCGCGGCACAGGCGTGGCGCTGGGCAAGAACCTTGGCCGCCGCGTCTATGTTGAGATCGTGACCGATGGGCGCGGATACAGCGCGACCAGCGTGGAGTACCGGATCACGCGCTGGCTGGCCTTGCTAGGCAGTGTGTCGACCATTGGGCGGCAAAGCGTGGTGGCAGAGATTAGTCGCGATTATTGAGCGGGCTTGGCGCTGGGTTCCGGTCTAGTCCAAAACAGACGCAGCAACACTTAAGACGCATATAACTTGGCCTCCGCAGCCCGGCGCCGCGTCAGCCCTTTAAGCACTCGCCCGCCCGCCTTGTTCCAGCGAGCAAATTCTCGCATCGCCTCGTCGAAATCGCCCGCTTTGTGCTTGCGCGTCAGGGTGGCTCGGGCAATTGCGCCAGTGTTATAGTGAAAGCTGACCATGGCATCGAATTGAGCCTGGCTGGTGCGGGCATCGCCAAGAGCGCGCGCGACGTCGGCGGCATATAGCGCAAGGTCTTCCTCCAGACGCGCGTCACATTCTGCCTGAGTCCAGACGGTGCCGGGACCAATCCGGTCATCCGCGCCAAGCCCGCGCCCGGTTGCGCCCCAACCGATGGTCCAGGGCTCGCTGCCCGTGCCGGGGTCGGGATAGGCCTCTATCAAGCCATCAGTGCGCAGCCGCGCGCAGCCTTCAAACCGTTTGATTATGGCAATGCCTTGCTCTCCAATTCGCATGCCAGAATGCGCGGATTTGATGATCGGCACGGAAACATGGCTGCGCTCGGGCATGCAGGCCGTCTTATCCCCGGTGGCGCAATCAATTGCGCGATCAAGCGTGGCGACTTCGGATTTGCGAAAGCCCCGGCCCAGCATCGCGCGGATGGTGTCGAATAAGGGCTTGCGAGACTTTTGAGTGAGATCTGGCACGGCGGTCGCCTCCTAATGGGAACAGAGGCGAACCTATTAGGCAGATTGTAGGCGAGTAGGAAAATGGAAAGTTTGCACGGCGGCAGGTGCAGAATTTACATGTTGTTACAATTGCCATGCGCTATCTTAATATTTGCAGATCAAGTCCGTTTGGATGAACGGGAATGCTGCAAAAAAGGACGCACCAGTAAAAAGCTGGGCAATCGGATGCATAGTGGGAGCTGCCTATTTTCTGGCGGCCTGCTTCTCCTTTGAAATCGCATTGGGGGTCAGCGGGGTTGCCACCGTCTGGCCTGCTAGCGGTGTTTTCGTTTCAGCTTTGCTCCTCGCCCGGCGAAATCAGATCGCTGCGATGGCTATTGCAGTGGCCGCTGCCAGCATCGCTGCCAATGTACTTTATGGTGCATCCCTTGGAACAGCGCTCGCGTTTACCACCGCCAATGTGGTCGAAGGGCTCTTGATCAGCCAGCTGGTCATTCGCACCTCTGGCGTTCCGCGAACTTTGGATGATCAACGCTGGCTCGCGACATTTTTCGGTGCGGCCGTCGTTGGCAGCGCAGCGAGCGCGGCCATTGCGGCCTTACTGGCTGGCGAATTGACGCTGCCCTTCTTCGTAGTGTGGTTCACGACGGTGTGCCTAGGGATGCTGATCGTGACGCCTTTGATCGTGGCAGCAGCGAATGAGTTTCCACTTAAACTCAAGCAGGTCTCGTGCGGATCGGTGCTTCGGTTTGCACTTTTCACCGGCTTCGTCGGGATCGTTTGCTGGGCTGCACTGGCCCTTGGCGAGGGGCAGTTTCTGTTCCTGCCAGTGATCGCAATTGCCGCTGCGACCTACACCTATGGCTCGCGCGGGGCCGCTATCAGTATCAGCCTTATCGCGGTGATTGCCACATTGGAGACCGATTTTTCGGCCCCGGTGATCGGCGAATTCGCGCTGCAATGGGATACGTTGTTCCTACAATTCTATTTGCTTAGCCTGCTGTGTTCTGTCTGGCCTCTGTCGGCCCTGATGGCAGAAAAGGCGAAGCTGATTGATCGCTACGTCCAGTCGACCGAATTGCTCGAACTGGCTGAGAAAACGGCGCGAGTGGGGCACTGGGCACTGGAGCCGGACAATGCGACACTGATCTGGTCAGAAGAGGTGTTCCATATTCATGGGATTGATCCAGGCGAACCACAATTGGTCGGGGCGATGCCACTTGGAGAAGCAGGCTCGCTCAACCGTTATCATCCGGAAGATAGAGACAGGGTTCGCTCGTTGTTGCTGGCCGCGATGGAAGACCTCGTGCCCTTCGCCTATGAGGCTCGGATTGTCAGACCGGATGGCGTCATCCGCTATGTCTCCAGCATTGGCCGCCCCAGATATGATGCATCCGGCGCATTCCGAGGGTTGTTTGGAACGTTTCAGGATATAACTGAGCAAACCGAAACGCTCGAAGCCTTGCGAGTGGCGCGGCGTGATGCGCTGCGCGAAGCGAAAACGGCGTTGCGTTTATCCGAAACGGATGAGCTCACTGGGATCGCCAATCGGCGCAAGGTCTTTGGCGAACTGCGCGCAGCGGCCCGCGTTGCCAAGGCCAGCGGCACGCCTATGACCATTGCAGTTATCGATATTGACCACTTTAAGGCGGTCAACGATCGTCATGGGCATCATGCAGGCGACAAAGTGCTGAAACGTGTTGCGCAAATCGTTTCTGAACAATTGCGCCTTGGCGACTGCGTTGGGCGGATCGGCGGGGAAGAGTTTCTTGTGGTCCTGCCCGGTGAGGACGGTGCGGCCGCGCATGACATTGTCGAACGACTGCGTGTCGAGGTCGCGGCGGAGGCATGGGATATCGCTGGTTTAGAGCAGGTAACAATGAGCGCGGGGTTGGCAGCGGTCGACGAGATTGAGGGCGTTGAAAAGGCAGTCCAGAAGGCCGACCGCGCCCTTTATGAAGCCAAGCAAAGTGGGCGAAACCTGCTGCGTATTGCGGCGTAATCTCAGCGCGCGTGATGCGCCAAACAAGAGGGGCGCCAAGATTGCTCTTAGCGCCCCCTCAATGTGATGCGTCAGCGCGGGATTAGCTGCTGTAATACATGTCAAACTCGACCGGCGCCGGTGTGGTTTCAAGGCGCGACACCTCTTCCCACTTCAGCTCAGCATAGGCGTCGATCTGGTCTTTCGAGAACACATCGCCCTTCAGCAGGAATTCGTGATCCGCTTCCAAAGCCTCAAGCGCCTCGCGCAAGGAGCCGCAAACGGTTGGCACGTCAGCAAGCTCAGCTGGCGGCAGATCATAAAGGTTCTTGTCCATCGCCTCGCCCGGGTGGATCTTGTTCTCGATCCCGTCGAGACCCGCCATCATCAGCGCCGCAGAGGCGAGATATGGGTTGGCCAGCGCATCTGGGAAACGGAATTCAACCCGCTTGGCTTTCTCGCCAGCGCCGTATGGAATGCGGCAAGAGGCGGAGCGGTTGCGTGCTGAGTAAGCGAGCAGAACCGGTGCTTCAAAGCCTGGGACCAGACGCTTGTAGCTGTTGGTGGTGGCGTTGGTGAAGGCGTTGACAGCCTTCGCGTGCTTGATGACGCCGCCAATGTAATAGAGGCAGGTTTCCGACAGACCGGCATATTCATTGCCAGCGAAGGTGTTCACGCCGTCTTTCCAGATCGACATGTGGGTGTGCATGCCGCTGCCGTTATCGTCCTTAATCGGCTTAGGCATAAAGGTCGCCGTCTTGCCATAGGCATGGGCAACTTGCTGTACGACATACTTATAAATCTGCACGCGGTCAGCGGTTTGGACGAGATTGCCGAAGGTAATGCCAAGCTCATGCTGAGCGGCGGCAACTTCGTGGTGATGCTTGTCCATGGGCAGGCCCATTTCCATCATCGTGGCGACCATTTCGCCGCGAATGTCGCTGGCGCTGTCGACCGGAGCAACTGGGAAGTAGCCGCCCTTTGCGCGCGGACGGTGGCCCATATTGCCGCCTTCATATTCCTTGCCGGTGTTGGTTGGCAGTTCAATATCATCGATTGCAAAGCCTGATCCGGCATAGCCGTCTTCAAAGCGGACATCGTCAAACATGAAGAACTCAGGCTCTGGCCCGACATAGATGGTGTCACCAATGCCGGTTGATTTGAGATAGGCCTCTGCGCGCTTCGCGGTGGAGCGCGGGTCGCGGGCGTACAGCTGGCCATCAGATGGCTCAACAATATCGCAGAACAGGATCAGTGTCGGGGTCGCGCTGAACGGATCGACATAAGCGGTGCCCAGATCAGGCTTCAGGATCATGTCAGATTCGTTGATCGCTTTCCAACCTTCGATGGACGAACCATCGAACATCAGGCCATCGTCAAGCGCGTCTTCGTCCATAACACTGCCGCACATGGTGAGGTGCTGCCATTTGCCCTTAGGGTCGGTAAAACGCAGGTCCACCCATTCAATGTCATGTTCCTCGATCTGTTTTACGATGTCTTTTGCACTTGCCATGGTCTGTAATTCTCCAGCTTATCTGGTGTTTGCGCCCGCATTTTTGCGAGCAGAGAGGTGGTTGAAATTTAAATCGCGTCTTCGTTTGTCTCGCCCGTGCGGATGCGCAGGGCGGTCTCAATCGGCGAGACGAAGATCTTGCCATCACCAATGCGGCCGGTTTGCGCGGCGGCAGCGATAGCCTCCACCACACGTTCGGCCAGATCATCGCTGATGACGACTTCGAGTTTTACCTTGGGTAGGAAATCGACGACATATTCGGCGCCGCGATAGAGTTCTGTATGGCCTTTTTGCCGGCCAAAGCCGCGCGCCTCGGTAACCGTGATACCGGACACGCCGATTTCATGCAGCGCCTCCTTCACTTCGTCGAGTTTGAATGGCTTGATGATTGCTTCGACTTTTTTCACGGCCTGATCGCTCTCCCCTGTCAGGCGGTTATGGCCGCCTTATACTGTCACACGCGCGATCCAAGAATCGTGCCAATCTCTGTGATGGATTGGGTTAGATGATCTGGCCTGCTGCGCAAGGGCCATTCGTTTGAATTCGGTGCGGCGCAAGATCATGTCTCACCCGGCTTTGTAGGTATAGGCCTGCCCAAAGCACAGACTCTGATTGCCTAAAAATTAGGCAGAGACTTAGGGAAATTGCTTAGCCGCGAGGGACTCAACCGGGCAGGCGAAGGCCTGTGGTTTCCGGCAGGCCGCACATGATGTTGAGGTTTTGAACCGCCGCGCCGCTGGCGCCTTTGCCAAGGTTGTCCAACCGCGCGATCAGGCGTGCGTGATAACCACCCTCATTGCCGTAGACATAGAGCGTCATCGAATCGCTTGCTGGTTCGCCTTCACGCACGTTCAGTTCGGTCAGCGGTTCGGATGCGGCGACGGTGACGATTGATGACTGACGGTAATTTTCAGCCAGAGCCTCGCGCAGGTGGTCTGGCGTTAGTTTGCTATCAATCGCGCCCAGATGAAGCGGCACTTCGACCAGCATACCGCGATAGGCGCGCACAACTGCTGGCGCGAAAATCACGCCATGGGTCAGGCCGGCATGCAGCTTCATCTCGGGCCGGTGTTTATGCGCCATATCCAAACCGTAAGTCCGAAAGGCGAGATCAGGTTCGTCCTCAATCCGTTTGATCAGGGCATTTCCGCCGCCAGAATATCCGCTCACCGCGTTGACGGTGTAGGGCCAATCGGCTGGCAGCAGCCCCGCACGAACCAGCGGCGCGATTAACGCCAAGAAGCCGGTCGGATAGCACCCTGGATTGGAGACAAATTTCGCCTCGGAAATTTTGTCGTGCCCGATGATCTCTGGAAAGCCATAGGTCCAGCCATCGGCCACCCGGTGCGCGCTGGAGGCATCGATGATCCGCGTGTTTGATCCGTCGGCCAGGGCCACCGCATCGCGCGCCGCATCGTCGGGCAGACAAAGGATCGCGACATCCGCTTCGTGCAAAGCCTCTTTGCGCGCGGCCTCGTCCTTGCGGCGGTCATTGTCCAGCACCAGTAGCTCAAATTCGCTGCGCGCGGCCAGACGCTCGCGGATTTCCAAGCCGGTAGTCCCGGCTGCCCCATCGATGAAAATGCGTGTTGTCATGCTGCGCTGTTTAGCCGCTGATGCGCGCTAGGCAACGCTGCTTAAACTATCGGCTTTGACATATCCGCTTGGCCCATCCGGTCCGATCGTGGCCCAGGCCCAGTCGCCCGCTACATCGAGCAATTCGATCGCGCTGCCTGAATCCAGCGCCGTGACGAGCTCTGCATCATCTTGCGGTTGGAGCAGCATGGCCGCGCCCTTCGCGGCGACTTCGCGGATCTCAGGAATAACGTAATGCGCCGCCAGATGCGTGCCCGCAAGCGCGATATGGGCAAGGTCACCGCGCAGCGGTAGAGTGCCGGGCTGAGGACGCGCGATCGGGCCGCTCAAACCGAGCACGCCTGATGGCACTTCGTATTTTTCAGCCTTGCTCATCTGAGCCTGGTCCCCTGTCACGACCCAGCGCGTATCGCTGGGGTTCGGCGCGCTTATACGGCCAAAGCCTTTCGAGCAAGTTAGCCGCTGACTAGTGGTGGAAAGCGATCACCAGGTCACCCGGCGTTCACTCGCCGCCATAGCGCGCTTTCAGTGTATGCCAGCTCGCGCGTAGACCGTATGCCGCGCCGCCTTTGCTACGCCCAGGCTTAGGGAAGGGGCGCCAGCCGAAGGTGTCGAAATGCGCCCATTCAATGCCTTCGCCTACGAACTTGTCGAGGAACAATCCCGCGACGCTCGCGCCCGCATAGGGGTTGCTCTGCGCATTGGTGAAATCGGCAATGTCAGATTTGAGATAGTCGAAATACCCCTCCGGCAGCGGCAAACGCCATGGTTCATCATCATTGGCTTTACCCGCCGCAATCAACTCAGCGGCGGTCTCGTCACGGCGCGTCATCAATGCCGGAAAATCGGGGCCCAGAGCAATGCGGGCCGCGCCGGTCAGCGTGGCAAAATCAATGATCAGCTCGGGCTCTTCCTCACTCGCGCGGGTCAGAGCATCGCCCAAGATCAGGCGACCTTCCGCATCGGTGTTGTGGATCTCAACCTTGTGCCCCTTGCGACTGTCCAGGACATCGCCAGGGCGAAACGCGGGGCCAGAGATGGCATTTTCAACCGCTGGCACGAACAGATGCAATTGCACCTTCAGCCCGCCCCGCATGACCAGACCCGCAAGCGCGATCGCATGGGCTGCGCCGCCCATGTCTTTCTTCATCAGGCGCATCCCGGCGGCCGGTTTAATATCGAGTCCGCCCGAATCGAAGCAGACGCCTTTGCCGACAATCGCCAACACGGGATCCTTGTCGCTGCCGCCCTTCGCCTGCCAATTGAGGTGCAGCATGCGCGGTGCGTGATGGCGCGCGGCGGCGCGGCCAACGGCGTGCACCATGGGATAGCCTTGCTCCAACCCGTCACCCTTGGTCACCTTCAGAGTGCCGCCATAGGTCTTGGCGAGCTTTTCAAACTCTGCCTCCAGTGCGGCTGGCCCCATGTCCTCCGCCGGTGTGTTGATGAGATCGCGGACCAGCATTTCCGCCTCTGCTTCCGCCAGCAATGGCTCAATCGCTGCGGCCTGCTTGGTCAGGAGCACGCGCGGGCCCACCGCGTTTTCATCATCGCGGTAGCGGGTGAAGCGGTAATGCGCGGTTAGCCAGCCAAACATCGCCGCGCCTGCTTCGGCGTTTTCCAATCGGTATGTGCCCTCTGGCAATTTTCCGGCCAATGCAGCCAGGCAATAGCTTGAAAGCGTGTCTGTATTGGCCACGCCGCCAACCGCAAACCAGGCGTCGCCATCTGGCACAATGCCGGTTTGACCGGCGGCGCCGGTGAATTTCTGCGCGGAGAGTGAGGAGCGCTGTCCAGTGCTCAGAGATTTCACCCACTCCTCATATCCATCCTGGGTCACCAGATGGATGGAGATGGCGTCTTGCCCGCGGTCAGGCTGGATCAATTCTTTGGTATCATTCATACTTACGTCATTAGCTTTGAGTGACGACTTGTCACGCGCGAATTGTGCAAGCGAAAGGGTGGAGGATCATGGGCAGGGCAATGACGGTTTGTATGGCGGTTCTGACCGTGGGCGCGCTAACGGCGTGCTCTTCCCCCGAGGAGGTCGCCGAGGATGTCGGCGTTGCTCAAAACACACCGACCCCTCCGACCCCGTCCAAAGTGGGCGATAATGGTAACGCGCAAGACGATCTGGAGCGTCGCACCGCCGCCGGTTTCAAGGCGGTCAACTTCACCGAAGATGAAAATTCTGGCGGCGGCAGCCGCGACTTCGAGTATAGCTGGCCGGCTCAGGTCAGTGCGATCCCGGAGCTGACCCAGCACCTGCAAAGCGAACGCGCAACTGCGCTGGAAGAGCAGAAACAGGATTGGGCCGAAATGCTGGCTGACGCGCCTGAAAGCTGCGGCGCTTCGTGCAAGACCAATTCTTATGGCCGCACCTGGAAGGTCGTGGCAGATTTGCCCCGTTTCCTCTCTCTATCGGCCAACCAATATGCCTACACGGGCGGTGCACACGGCAATTACTGGTTCGACAGTCTCGTATGGGACCGTGATGCCAAGGCCGTGCTTGATCCGCGCGCGATGTTCACTTCGACCATAGCGCTCAATGATGCGGTGCGCGATAGCTATTGCAGCGGACTCAAAATCGAGCAGACCGAGCGTAGGGGCGGCGATGTCGACGCCGGAATCTTTAGTGATTGCCCCAAGGTGGATGATCTTACTCTGCTGGTAGGGTCGTCTAATGGCAAGAGCTTTGACCGGTTGGGACTGCTCGCCGCGCCTTATGTTGCCGGGCCATATGTTGAGGGCGCTTACGAGGTGACTGTGCCAGTCACACAGGCGGTTTTAGACGCAGTAAAGTCTGAATATCGAGCGAGCTTTTCGGTTAAGTAGGCCGCCTCTCGCAAATCACGCGCATTGTCGCTACATAGCACCAATGACCGAATATCAGCTTATCGAAGGCGATCAGACCGTCTACCGCGACGGCACCATTAAACTGCATGGGCCAGATGGCTTTGACGGGATGCGCAAGGCCGGGCAGCTGGCCGCGCGGATCCTTGATGAGGTCGCCAATCTGGTGCAACCCGGCGTCACGACCGAGAGTGTTGATACCGCTGTGCGCGAGATGATGCTGGATGCTGGATCAGTGCCCGCGACATTGGGTTATCGGGGATATACGCACAGCTGCTGTATCTCGATCAACCATGTGATCTGCCACGGGATTCCGTCGGAAAAAGTCTTCAAAGAAGGTGATATCGTCAACGTCGATGTTACCCCGTTGCTTGATGGCTGGCACGGCGACACGTCGCGCATGTTCTTTGCTGGCGAGCCATCGCTGAAGGCCAAACGGTTGGTCGATGTGACACATGAATGCCTGATGCTGGGGATTGAAGCAGCGGGCAGACCGGGCGCGCGTCTGGGTGATATTGGCGCCGCGATTGAGGCGCATGCCAAGCAGTTCCGTTACGGCGTGGTGCGTGAGTTTTGCGGACACGGTTTGGGCCGTCTGTTCCACGATGCGCCGGAGGTTGTGCACGCGGCGAAAGCTGGCACGGGGCCGGAGCTGAAGCCGGGCATGTTCTTCACCATTGAACCGATGATCAACCTGGGCAAGCCATGGGCAAAAGTGCTGGGTGACGGCTGGACTGCGGTGACCCGCGACAAGAGCCTATCCGCACAGTTCGAGCATTCGCTCGCTGTGACTGAAGAGGGCACTGAGATATTTACGCTCAGCCCAACAGGTAAAGACAAACCGCCGTATTGATTTGCGATTGCTTGCGTCAGCTTGCTTGTTGAGCGATCCCGTAACTTATTTGGTGCGCCGCGCGAATATCGTGCTGACGTGGTGATGCAGGCGATACGCTTTGCATCGTATTTTATCGTCCATAATCTAGGGGCCAGAATTTCGTTATGATCAAATTGCCAAAAGTCGCCATGACGCTCGCCGCAGCAGCCGGCCTGATGGGGCTGGCCGCTTGTTCTTCTCCGCAAGTGAACCGTCAAAGTGATAGCGCCGCGGGGAGCACTCTGATCTCCTCCGACAATCTGCCGGAAAATCAGGCCACTGCTGTGTTCGCCATGGGATGTTTCTGGTGCGCAGAGGCCGATTTTGAAAAGGTTGATGGCGTCGTCGACGTGGTCTCTGGATACACCGGGGGTCGTACAGAGAACCCGACCTACAAGCAGGTAACCTATGCTGAGACAGGCCATTACGAGGCCATCCTTGTCACCTATGATAAGACAAAGCTGAAATACGAAGACCTGCTTTCGGTGTTCTGGCGCAATGTTGATCCGTTCGATCCGCGCGGGCAATTCTGTGACAAGGGCACCAGCTATCTTGCGGCGATTTTCCCTGGGAATGATGAGGAAGCGGAACTGGCAGAAGCTTCTAAAGATCGCTGGGAAAGCGTCTTTCAACAGGAAATCGTAACCGACATTGTGGACCGCGCCGACTTTTATCGGGCCGAGGAAGACCACCAGGATTACTATAGCAAGAACCCCGTTCGTTATGGCTATTACCGGAACGGTTGCGGGCGCGACAAACGGCTAGAGGCGGTTTGGGGCGCAATCCCGAAGTAGGCCTGGCAGGTTAGCTTTCCCGAGCGGCCCGTATTGCCGCGCCTGCGGCAAAGGGGGCCAAAGCCACCAAGACAAGGCTGATCGCTGCAACAAATCCAAGGCTCGCCACATCCATGCGGGCCAGTGCGCCTGCGCCAAAAATCAGGATCGGTAGCGCTAGCGGGATTAGCAACAGTCCTGACAAAGCTGCGCCCGCGCGCAGGCTGGCCGTGAGCGATGCAATCATCAGGCCGATTGCGGCGAGGCCGGGCGTGCCTGCCAGCAATCCGAGCAACAGAATGTGCAGGGTTTCTCCATCCAGGTTAAGCAGAGCCGCCGCCGGGAATGTCGCCAATATCAGTGGCGGGCCAAAGCTTAGCCAATGCGCGGCCAGACGCACTGCCATGCTGACTTCCTCAGTAACCCCACGCAGTTTCAGCTGATCAAACACGCCCAGTTCAATGTCGCGCGCCACCAGACTGTCGAGCGGCAGGATCGCGGCAAGCAAGGCGGCAATCCATACCACGCCGCCGCCCGTGCGCGCGAGCAATGGCGCATCCGGCCCGACCGCGAAAGGGTACAGCATCGCCACCGCCAGGAAGAAGATCACGGGCAGGGCCGCCCCGCTGCCAGTGAAGGGGAAAAAGCGCGCCAGATCGCGTTTGAGCAGCGCGGTGATCATGCGGCTGGCTCTGGCGCTGTGCTCGGCGCGTAATCCGCCAGTTCCAGCGTCGTCAGGCCTGCAATGCTCAGCGTCTGGTGCGAAGCGACCAGAGCGATCCCGCCGCTCTCACCGTGCCTCGCAATCAGCGCGGTCACTTGCTCAATTGCGCGGACGTCGAGACCGCTTAGCGGCTCATCAAGCAGCCAGATTGGCGCATCCTGCGCGATCAACCGCACGAGCCCCGCGCGCTTGCGCTGACCGGTCGATAGATAACGCACCGGAACATCGAGCAGATTGTCGAGCCCCATTACCTCAATCGCTGCATCGACATCCGCGCAGCCATCAATCTTTTGCCAGAATGCGAGCGCCCTTCCGAGCTGCAGATCGGGATCAAGGCCCATACGCTCATCGAGCAGGCCAATCGCGCCCTCAGTTTCCACCGTTCCAGCAAAGGGGGTGAGCAGCCCCGCACAGCTGCGCAAAAGGGTCGTCTTGCCGGTGCCATTTGCGCCGGTCACATGGCAGGCATCGCCGCTTTGCAAAGCCAGGTTCACACCCCGGCACAGCACGCGGTCGCCCCGGCGGCAGGCAAGGTCAGATACGGTAAGGCGTGCTTGCATGATCGCACGGCGTTAGGCAAAAGCTGCCCCGCAAACAACACGCTAACCAACAATTGCCTGATCGGAACCGATATGAGCCGCGTGCCTGAACTGACAGATAGCGAAAGAGCAGAGCTGCTCGCGGCCTTTCCTGAGTGGAACGAAGCGCGCGATGGCAAGGCGATTTTCCGCAAGTTCAAATTTGCTGATTTCTCTCAGGCCTGGGGTTTCATGAACCGGGTGGCCCTGATCGCGGAGAGCCATGATCACCACCCCGAATGGTTCAATGTCTACAACAGAGTTGAGATCACTTTGACCACCCACGATGCCGGGGAAAGCGGCGGCCTGTCCGCTCGCGATGCGGCGATGGCGAAGGCGATTGCTGAGCTTGCCTAGGCCTTAGCCTATATTTGCTCCAATACCTTGGCTGCGCATTTCCTTGCGCACGCGGCCCGGCAAGAAACGCTGAAGGAACAGCAGGCGTTTTGCCATCTTGCCAACGGTGTAATCGAGCTTGTCGCCGTGAACTGCGTCCCACACGATCTTGGGAACCGTGCTCACCGGGGATACTTCGACACCAGCATCCATCAGGCTCTCTTTTACGGATTGGTTTGAATCTGGGTTGGTTTGCTCGATTATCGGAGTGTCAATAAAGCCAGGGCACAGCGCGGACACTTTGATGCCGTCCTTTGCCCATTCGGCATCCAGGCTTTGCGTAAGGCCGCGTACAGCCCATTTGGTCGCGCAATAGATTGACAGGTTGGGAGAGCCGATAATGCCGGCCAGGCTGGCGGTGTTCACCAACACAGAGCCGGGTGCCGTTTTCTTAAGGTGGCTATGAGAGGCCTGCGCGCCGTAAATCACACCCTTCAAATTGACGTCGAGCAGAGCGACGACTTCTTCGCTCGGCTGATCCACAATTGGCCCGCCATGCCCGATACCGGCATTGTTGAACACCACATCAATGCGCCCGCCAGCTGCCGTTGAAAAGGCCTCCAGCGCCTCGTCCCATGCGGCGCGGTCGCGCACGTCGAGTTGGTGCATGTATTTAAAGCCGCCTTCGATGAGGCCGAGCGTGTCTTGCAAGCCCGCTGTGTCGACGTCGGCCACGCCAACGAACCAGCCCTTTTCGGCAAAGTAGATCGCGACCGCGCGGCCAATGCCTGAGGCACCGCCAGTGATGAAAATTGACCGACGCTGCGTCACTGAAACCTACTCCCCAAAAACAAGAACGCGCGAGGTCTAACCCCGCGCGCCGTGTTTGTCAGCCACTGACATGCGTGTCAGCACCGATGGCTGTGCATTAAGCGGGTGATTACTTCGCTAGCGCGGCTTCCAGGCCGACCACATGCTGCGCGCCTTCGAGGATTTGCGCGGTCGATTTGCCAACCGTATCGCCAATCGCTTCGCTGCGTCCGCCAAGGCATTCTGCGAGGAAATTCTCGGTGATTGCCGTGTAGGCGATGTTGTTGGTCGGCTTTGCAAATCCGTGTCCCTCATCAGGATAGAGGACATAGGTGACCGGGACACCAGCATCCTTCATCGCGCCGACGATCTGGTCGCTCTCTGATTGTTTGACGCGCGGATCATTGGCGCCTTGCAGGATCAGCAGCGGCTTGGTGATTTCGTTGGCCTTATAAAGCGGGCTGGCGGCTTTCAGCAAAGCAAGGCCTTCTTCGGTGCTGGGATCGCCCATGCGTTCATGGAAAATTTTCACCATCGGTGCCCAATAGGGCGGGATCGTCGCCAGCAAGGTCTCAAGGTTGGAAGGGCCAACAATGTCGACGCCGCAGGCGAATTTCTCTGGCGTAAAGGTGAGGCCTGCCAGCGTCGCATAGCCGCCATAGGAACCGCCCATGATCGCCACTTGATCAGCCGTAGTGATGCCTTCGGCAATGGCCCAATCGGTCGCATCAATCAGGTCGTCATGCATCGACAGACCCCATTCCTTATTGCCAGCGTTGATGAAGTCTTTGCCGAACCCGGTGGAGCCGCGGAAGTTCACTTGCAGCACGGCATAGCCCCTGTTCGCGAGCCATTGGACGCCGCTCGAAAAGCCATAATCATCGCGCGCCCATGGGCCGCCGTGGACCAGCAGAACCATCGGCACGGCGGCGTCTGGACGCCCGCTCGCATCGCTGTCGCTGCCCGGCGGCAGGGTGAGATAGGATGGCAGGATCAAGCCATCGCGGCTGGTGATCTCGACTGGCTGCATCGGCTGGAGCGGCGCGCCCTCCAGCTCTGGCCGGGTGATGTAGAACGGGGTGAGGGTCTTGGCCGCGCGGTCGTAAATATAGCTGCCGCTTGGCGCGGTCAGCGGGTCGTTCCACACGATCCAGGTCCTATCGTCATCGGTGCGGCTGGCGACGCCAAACTCGCCGTCGAGCTGGCTGCCGAGCCAATCGAGCGAGGCCTTGATCTCAGGATCAATCGCAGTCCACTCGGTCTTGAGGTAGTTCGCCGAATAGGCCTCCACCACGCCGGTTTTGTTGTTGCGAATGGTGCCGCCAATATCGGCCTTGTCATTCTCCGCGACCAACGTTTTTTCGCCGCTTGCGGTGTCCTGAGCGTACAGAGCAGCGGTGTTGCGGCCGCGGCTATCCAGCCAATACAGTGTTGAGCCATCGGTGGTGTAGCCCGCTGGCGAGGTTGTCAGCGAATCCTCCATGGCGGTGGTTTCAAACGCGGCCTCTTCCACCGCGCCGCCTTCGACCCGGAAATAATCGGTGCCGCCGGCCTCGTTCTGGCGCATCGCCATGCGCAGGGTCAGCGTGTCATCCGCCATAAACCCGGCATAGCTGTTGTTCTCATACACCAGCTCCAGTTCTCCGGTGTTGAGATCGAGCAGGTGTACATCGTGGAATTGCGGATCACGATTGTTGAGACCGATCAGGATCTTGTCGCGGATCGTTTCTGACCCGCCGACAATATCGACGCGGGTGTTTTCAAACGGGGTAAGGTTGGTTTCCACGCCGCTTGTCACATTTATCGAATAGAGCAGGAAGTTTTCATCACCGCCTTTGTCCTGAATATACAGCAGGCTGCTGGAATCGGGTGACCAGAAATGCTGTCGGATCGGGCGGTCCGCCGCGCTCGTCATCGCTTTGGCTGCATCCAGATTGTCGCGCGGAGCCATCCAGATGTTGAGAACGCCATCCTTTGGCGCGAGCCAGCTGAGATATTTGCCATCAGGGCTGATGCGCCCCTGCGCTTTGGTCGGATTGCCGAACAGGGCATCGCGCGGGATCAAATCATAGGCGTCGGCGGTGTTGGTCATTGTGGCTCCGGTTTTGGAGTTGTGATTGTCTGCAGAGACTGCGCCCGGCAGCGTTAAGGCAGAATGCGGCCAGTGCCGTGGTCAGCAGGCGCGCGGTGAATGACGAGATGTTATGCGAAGGGACATGGGAAGTATCCAATCGATTTTAAACAGCTGTATTATTCAATTAATACACACATGATAGCCGTCCGCAAGCCAGATGAAATAGAACAGACTTGGAAGCTACAGCGCAGGATTGGCGTAAAAATGCCAGACCCAGATCGCCATCGCCCCGCGATGCGGGCGCCAGCGCTCGCCGATCTGCCTTAGGCCTTTTTCATCGGGCCGCTCATTCAGCTGCAGCAATCTTTTGACGCCTTCCTGCACGGCAAGATCACCGGCGGGCCACATATCGCCGCGCCCCTCCGCGAACAGCAGATAGATCTCCGCTGACCAGCGCCCGATCCCTTTGACCTTGATCAGCTCCGCGATCGCCGCCTCGTCATCGGCGGGCAGTGCGTCAAAATTGACCTCGCCTGTTTGCACCAGCTCGCACAGGCTGCGGGCATAGCCTTGTTTCTGGCGCGACAGGCCACAGGCGCGCAAAGTGTCAAAGTCCCGTTCCAGCAGGCAGGCAGGCGAAAAGCCTTCGCCCAGTTCCGCCTCCAATTTGTTCCACATCGAAGCGGCGGCAGCGACCGAGACCTGCTGGCCCACAATCGTGCGCAGCATCGTCATATATCCGCGATCTCTGATGCGTGGTTCTGGATAACCAATTCGCGCGATTTCAGTCGCCAGATCGGCATCATTTTTGGCCAATGCATCAAGCGAGGCCTTGATTGCAGCTGCGCTCAATCCCACTAATAATTCCCATAGCTATACAATGCGAAATCTGCCTCTAGCAGCGCAGCCGACTATTCGATAGAGCGCTGGCCAATCCAGCGGACACTGAAAAGGATACAATGCAATGCCGAAACTGATCGTCACCAATCGTGAAGGCGACACGAGTGACATCGAGGTCGAAGATGGCCTGACGGTGATGGAGGCTATTCGCGACAATGGCTTTGACGAGCTGCTGGCGCTGTGCGGTGGATGCTGTTCCTGCGCGACCTGCCACATCCACATCGATCCTGAGTTTACGGCAAAGCTGCCTGAAATGAGCGAAGACGAAGATGATCTGCTGGAATCGAGCGAGCATCGCAATGAAACCTCGCGCCTCTCGTGCCAGGTTCCGCTCACTGCAGAGCTGGACGGCTTAAAGGTAACTATCGCAGCTGAAGATTGATGTTGTTTGCGAGTTGGCTCGCAAGCTCCTAACTCGCAGTCCATGAACATTACTCAACCTGTCTGCGACACGCTCGCCTTGATCGGAAACACGCCGCTGGTCCGCCTGGCCGGACCGAGCGAGGCGGCGGGCTGCGATATTTGGGGCAAATGCGAATTTGCCAATCCGGGGTCTTCGGTGAAGGACCGAGCGGCGCTCTATATGATCCGCGATGCCGAGGCGCGCGGCGAGCTAAAGCCGGGCGGCACCGTGATTGAAGGCACCGCTGGCAACACCGGCATTGGCATTGCGTTGGTCGCCAATGCGCTCGGTTACAAAACCGTGATCGTGATGCCGGACAATCAGTCCAAGGAAAAGATGGACACGCTGCGGGCGCTGGGCACTCAACTGGTGCTCGTTCCCCCGACCAAATACGCAGATCCCGCGCACTTTCAGCACACCTCGCGCCGCATGGCGGAGGAAACCGAAGGTGCGATCTGGGCTGGCCAGTTTGATAATGTCGCCAATCGCCGCGCGCATATTGAAGGCACCGCAAAGGAGCTGTGGGAACAGCTGAACGGCAAGATTGATGGCTTTACCTGCGCGGCTGGCACGGGCGGTACGATTGCCGGGGTCGGCATGGGCCTGAAGGAGAAATCCGAAGATGTCCGCATTGCGCTGACCGATCCGCATGGTGCGGCGCTCTACAATTACTACGCGAATGGGGAGCTGAAGGGCGAGGGTTCTTCCGTTGCCGAAGGTATCGGGCAGGGCCGGATCACCGCCAATCTCGAAGGCGCGCCGATCGATACCCAGTTCCGCATTTCTGACGAGGAAGGCCTGCAATGGGTCGCCCGGCTGCTGCGTGAAGAAGGGCTGTGCCTAGGTCTCTCCTCTGGCATCAATGTCGCTGGTGCGATTGCGTTGGGTAAGCAGCTGGTCGCCGAAGGGCGAGAGAACCCGCAAGTCGCGACAATCCTGTGCGATACTGGCTTTCGCTACCTTTCGACACTCTACAATGCCGACTGGCTGGAGGCGAAAGAGCTTCCAGTGTTCGACTGGCTCGAGGAAGCGTGATAGGCAGCCATTATGGCGTATCGCAAACTGTTCGAAACCCGCGAAGAATTGGCGCGGGCTGTCGCAGAAAACCCAGATATTGAACGCGCAGGTGCGCCCCTTGGCGGAACCCGCGAAGAGGCGGTGCAACGCCTTCAGGTCGGGCTTTCTGGCCTTGCTGCGATGGTCCTGCTGGTTGGTCTGGCCAGCGTGATACAAGGCCGGGCGCAGGTCAGTGAAGACAGCGCCGTGCCAGAGGCCGCGCCGACGACTGAGCCGAGCGCAGAGGCCACAATCAATGATCCGCTGGTCGATGCGGGCGTCGTGCCTGATTTGCCGGTAGAGCCAAGCCCGGTCGCAACGCAGGAGGCGGCGATCGTGCCTGAGCAAGGCGAGGGGACCGCTGGTGACCCGCTGCCCGGCGATGTTGTGCGCGACGATCCGTTGATCAATGAGTCCAAAACTCCATAAATTCGCCCTCGCTGCGATTGGCGTGCTGGCACTGTCTGCTGGCGCACTGTGGTGGCTGGCCCAGTCGAACGCAGAGGGCCATGGCCTGCGCGCGAGCGCGAACAATGGCTCAGTCGAGAACGTGGAGCTTGGTTTGATGAGCAGCCTGCCGCTTTATTGGCCGTTGGGTGCTGATCTGGCGGGCCTGATTGACGCAGAGCAGGAGGCACCTTGGCAGCGCGGCGTTTTGGAAGCGCGCTATGATCTGAAGCTGCTCGATAGCCTCTCACCGGATGATCAGGGTGTTGTCCCACTCGCGGGATTGGAGCGTCTGGCGATTATCCAACCGCGCGGGCTTAGTCCGTCAGACAATGTCGTATTGGACGACTGGGTCCAGGGCGGCGGGCGGCTGCTGATTGCGCTCGATCCGATGCTGACCGGGGAATATGAAGTGCCCCTTGGTGATCCGCGCAGGCCGGTAGACGCCGCGCTGATCCCGCCAGTGATTGAGCGATGGGGATTGGCGGTTAGCTTTGATGAAGAACAGGGTGAGGGGTTACGGTCTGCCGCGGTGGTGGGCGGACAAATCCCGGTTCATATGGCTGGCGTCCTAACCGTTCTCGATCCCTCCGCCGCCTCGTGTGAACTTCAGGGCGACGGAGCAATCGCGGCCTGTGATATTGGCCAGGGGCGTGTGACAGTTGTTGCCGATGTTGCCATCTTTGAGCATGAAGAGCTCGCCGGAGAAGATGGCGAAAGGTTGATCGCCTTGCTGGCTCAAGCTTTCAATTGAGTCGCTAGCATCCCGATCCTGACCGATATCGGTTCGATCCATCTAGGCTGAGCCCAAGCGCCCCAAATTCGCGATTGGGGATTTTGCGGGACGGGCCGGAGATGAGCGACTCGACTTGTATGATTCTCGCAGTTTTGAGCGGAAATTCAGTGTTTTGAGGCGAGTCCTTTGGCTTCCATGCGAGGTGATGAAGTGAATGGGTGTTCAATATTAATATGGTAAATCAGTTATTTACCAGCTTATCCCGCAAAATCCCGTAAAAACCCCTTCCATCCCGGTTAAACCCACGATATTACCGTCTTCCATCAAACATGACCGTTTGTGTTTGCGCCGCCCATGATGGTTGGCGTGCCGGTTCCGCTCGCATGTGGAATGGCCAAGCAAATGGCGTTTTGGGTCTCCTGAAAAGGGAGGCGGGGAAAATGAAGGCCCGTGAGGGACGGGTGAGAAGGGGAGTTGGAGCGCGTGTCGTTCGCAGGATTCAGTGGTCAAGCTTATTCGCCCGCCGGCGATAAGGGCCGCTTTGTGCTGCCTCCACTGTTCCGCAAGGCCGTTAAAGAGAGTTCTGAAGGGCGGATTGTCTGCCTGGCAAAGCACGAGCGCTGGAATTGCCTCACCGGCTTTGGCCTGTCCCGCAAAACCGAACTTGAAGAGCAGATTGAGCGCGAGGAAGACCGCGCCATCCGTCTCGATAAAGAATTCGACCGTGATCTGCGCGCGATGCAGCTGTTTGGCTTTGTCGAAGTGCCGTTTGATGACAGCGGCCGCTTTGTCATGCCCGATCACCTGCGCAGCCTCGCGCAGGTTGACGATGGCCTGTACTTCCACGGCGGCGGGCGCTTCTTCACGATCTGGAGCCCAGATCAGCTCGCGCAAATGGGTGAGCAATGGGAAAGTGCGCAGGCCGCCTGCGCCAATCTGGTTGCAGAAGCCGAAGCGAAGGGGCGCAAGAAATGACGTCCTCCGCCGCCCTAGGCCAGAACGCGCCCCACGTCCCCGTTCTCCTCGAAGAAGTGATCGCCGCGCTTAATCCCCAGCCTGGCGATGTTATTGTCGACGCCACTTTTGGTGCCGGCGGCTATACTCGTGCGCTGCTTGATTGCGGCGCTACCGTCCACGCCTTTGATCGCGATCCTGACGCGATCTCTCAAGGCCGCGGATGGAGCGAGGCGCGTAGTTCCCCTCCGCGCTTGGTGCTTCATCCGCGGCGTTTTTCCGAGATGGTGAGCGCGATGGAAGAGGTGGGTGTTGCCCAGGTTGATGGCGTGGTAATGGATATTGGCGTTTCCTCCATGCAGCTTGATCAGGCGGGGCGCGGCTTTGCGTTTTCGGCTGATGGGCCGCTGGATATGCGGATGAGCCAGGCGGGCGAGAGCGCCGCTGATTTTCTCAATTCTGCCGATGCCGACACGATTGCCGATGTGCTCTATGAATACGGCGAGGAGCGCCAGTCGCGCCGGGTTGCCCGCGCTATTGTCGCGGCGCGCCCGCTGGAGACGACCGGTGATCTGGCGCGGATTGTTCGCAAGGCGCTGGGCTATAAGCCGCACGACAAGAAAGACCCGGCAACGCGGTCGTTTCAGGCCGTGCGCATCCATGTGAATGACGAGCTGGGCGAATTGCGCAGTGGCCTGTCAGCGGCAGAGCGCTTGCTGCGTGCTGGCGGTAAGCTCGCCGTGGTCAGCTTTCACAGCCTCGAAGACCGCATGGTCAAACGCTTCCTGCGCGAAGCGTCCGGCGCAGGCCGCGCCGTGTCGCGTCACCTGCCAGGGGAAATTCCCGGCGACCCGCCGGTATTTGAGAAACTTTCCAAAGCGATCCGTCCTTCCGAGGCTGAGATCGAACGCAATCCGCGCGCGCGCTCTTCCACCCTGCGCAGCGCCATCCGAACAACCGCCGATGCAAGGAGGCTTGCGGCATGATCGTTTCAGGTTCTCGTATGCGTCAAATCGGCTGGGTTGCGGTGCTCGCGCTGTGCGTCGGGATGTTTCTCCTGCTTAGCTTCCGCGTGCATGCCGTAAAAAGCGAAGTTCTGTTGGCTGAACGGCAAATCGTTGAGTTGGAGCGCGAAACGCTTGTGCTCGAAACCGAGTTTCAGGCGCGCGCCAATCAGCGGCAATTGGCCAATTGGAACATTGTTGAATTCGGCTATCTCGCGCCGCGCGCTGACCAATATCTTGAGGGTGAGCGTCAATTGGCGAGCCTGGGTTCACCGCAAGTTCCCGGTGCGCCTAGCCCGATCCGTGTCGCCCGAGCAGAGCCGGCAGAGGGAATGCCTTCGCCGCTGCGGTCACGTGAAATGGTCTCGCCGATTACGGGTGCGCCAGTAACTCTGGCTGCGACACAGGTTGAAGAGAGCGCAACGACAATGTTCGCTGAGGCCTTCGGTGACTTCCTAGTAGAGGCCTCGCCCATCCGGGCGGCGCAAGCGCGCGCGGGCAGCAGCTCTTCGGTCACCCAAGCAGCGGCAGAGACGGCTGAATGAGTGCCTTTGCGGCTCGCCCGGCCATCCCCGCAGGCCGCATCCAACTCGTCAATTTGCGCTATCGCTCGCTGTTGACGGCGCGTTGGCGTGTGCTCTGGATTGTGCTGGTATTTGCGCTGGTCGCTGCGGCTGCCATCTTGCGCATTGCCTATCTGGGTTTTGCTGGCCACGCGCCATCACGCACCAGCCTGGCGGAGCAATTGCTGCCGCCGCGCGGTGAGATTACCGATCGCAACGGCGTTCCGCTGGCGCGTGCTTTTCCCGCCTATGCGCTGTGGTATGCGCCAACCGCCATGGGCGATGGTGGTGAGCCACTGGTAGCCTCGCCTCAAGAGGTTGCCTTGAAACTGGCCAATATCTTCCCGGCGATGGATGTGAATGACACCGCCTCGCGCCTGGCTTCTGGCCGGGCAGGTTATTTGCGCCGCCGCATCCTGCCAGAAGAGGCGAACAAGATCATGCGCCTGGGCGAAGTCGCGCTGCAAATCCCGCGTGAGACCGATCGCCACTATCCGCAAGGTTCCTTGGGTGCGCACATTCTTGGCTATGTTGCTGCTGATGATCGCGGCCGCGTCGGTATGGAAGCGGTCCTGGACGAGCAATTGCGCGATCCGGCTTTGCGTTCTCAGTCGGTGCCGTTGTCGATTGATATGCGCGTACAAGGCGCGCTCGAAGACGAGCTAAGCAAGACGATGCTCGCCACCAATGCGCTGGGCGCGGCAGGGTTGGTGCTCGACGTCGACACGGGCGAGGTGATGGCGCTTGCTTCCCTGCCAGAGTTCAATCCCAACCGGATCGATGCCGCTGGTCAGGCGAACATGATGAATCGCGCCACCAATCAGGTGTATGAACTCGGATCGACATTTAAGCCGCTGACGGTGGCCGCCGCGATTGATGCCGGTGTGATCACGGATCTCAGCGCCAATTGGAACGCCCGCCCGGTCAAGATCGGCTCGATTGAGCGTGCTGATTATTCTGACAAAGGCGCAACGCTCAACATTCCTCAGGCACTCGCCTATTCTTCCAACACCGTCACCATGCGGGTCGCGGATCAACTGGGTCCAGAGCGGCTACGCCAGACTATGATCGACCTTGGCATGAACGAGCGGCCCTATATTGAGCTGCCCGCGAAAGGCCATCCGATCTGGCCGCGAGGCGATTGGTCGCGGCTTACGAATATGACGGTCGGCTATGGCCACGGTATTTCGGTCACACCGCTACATTTGGCGACGGCCTATGCAGCGATGGTCAATGGCGGGATCTGGCGACCTGCAACTTTGCATAAGCTGGAGGCGGGACAGGCACCACGCGGCCGCCGTGTGTTCAAGACCTCCACATCCTCGCGGATGCGCCAGCTGCTGCGTATGATTTCGATTTACGGCACCGGGCGCAGCGCCGATGCGCCGGGATACCGTGTGGGCGGAAAGACCGGCTCTGCTGAAAAGCCAGTCAAAGGCGGATACAGTAAGACTAAGCTGATCTCGTCCTTCGCTGCGGCGTTTCCCATGGACCGCCCGCGTTATGTTGTGGTCGCAGTGATTGATGAACCACGCGGCACTGTGGCAAGCTCTTTTCAGCGGACAGCGGCGTTTAACGCAGCTCCGGTCGTCGGGCGGCTCGTGCCGCGAATTGGCCCCATGCTGGGTGTGCGGCCAGATACGACGCGCGACGTCGATATTAGTGATCTTCGCTTCTTGGTGGAGGGGCGCAAATGAAACTTGGAAATTTAGCGCAAAGGGCAGGGTTGCCTTTTGAAGAAGGCACAGACCTTAGCGTGACAGGCTTTGCCATCGATCATCGCAAGGTTGCCCCCGGCACGGTTTTTGGGGCGTTTCAGGGCCTGACCTTCAATGCAGAGGACGTCATTCCTGAGGCGATTGCCGCTGGAGCTGTCGCCATCGTGACGCGTCCTGGCGTTACGGTCGAGGGCGCGGTTCATATTGCCAGCGATAATCCGCGCCGTGACTTTGCCCGACTGGCCGCCGGTTTCTTCACGCCTGTCCCGCCGCATATCGTGGCGGTTACTGGCACCAATGGCAAAACCTCAACCGTAGAGATGACCCGGCAAATCTGGCGCATGTGCGGCGAACGCGCAGCCAGCATTGGCACATTGGGCGTGACCACGCCGGATGAGAGCGTTTCGACCGGACTCACCACGCCGGACATTGTCACTTTCCTATCAAATATGAGCGGGCTGGCACGCGAAGGCGTGAGCCATGTGGCCTATGAGGCCTCTAGCCATGGCCTCTCGCAATATCGCAACGAAGGTATCTCCGTATCCGCCGCAGCTTTCACCAATTTCAGCCGTGATCACCTCGATTATCACGCTGATATGGATGACTATTTTTCGGCGAAAATGCGCCTGTTCAGCGAAGTTGTGAAGCCGGGCGCAGCGGCAATCATTTGGGACGGCGGGGATAACAGCGAGTGGACCCGCCGTGCCGCCGAGCACGCGATGTCCTCAAATTTGCGCGTGCTCATTGTCGGCAAGGTGGGGAGCGGTTCCAACGCGTTCCTCCGCCTTGTCGATCGCAAGGCAACGCAGCTAGGTCAGACGATTGATGTCGAGCATGAGGGGCGCGTTTTTTCGATCAAGCTCCCGCTGATCGGTGAATATCAAGCCGCCAACGCGATGGTCGCGGCGGCTCTGGCGATTGCAACCGGCAGCGATGCCGCCCAGGCGCTGGACGCGATTTCCCGGCTTCAGCCGGTACGAGGGCGAATTGAGCGGGCCGTGATCAGCCCGGCGGGCGCGCCTGTCTATGTCGATTATGCTCATACTCCCGATGCTTTGGCGGCGGCGATTGCTGCGCTGCGCCCGCATGTGGCGCGCGGGCAGGGCGGGCGTTTGATCACCGTGTTTGGCGCTGGCGGAGACCGCGACCCCGGTAAGCGCGAGGCGATGGGCGCAGCCGCCTCTGACAAATCGGACATCGTCATTGTTACAGACGACAATCCGCGCGGCGAAAGCCCGGCGGCCATTCGAGCGGATATCATGCGCGGGGCAGCGGCCAGCGCGCGTGAGATTGGTGACCGGCGCGAGGCGATTGGCGAGGCCATTTCGCTCGCCGGAGAACACGACATTGTGCTGGTAGCGGGCAAAGGCCACGAGCAAGGACAGATCATCGGTGCAGGAGAGAATATGCGGGTTTTGCCGTTCGATGACGTAACGGTTGCGCGTGAATGCGCCGCTGCTGGCGGTTCGGGGTCTGGTTCATGAACGCGCCGCTAATCCACGCCGCGCTGCGTACTTGGCCGGTAACGGCGCGCGATGAACTCAGTGGAGCGCTGTGGAATTCGCGCGAGGTCGAGGCCGCAACGGGCGGCACGGCCAGCCACCATTTTCAGGCCTCCGGCGTTGAAATGGATTCCCGCGATGTGCGTCCCGGCGATTTGTTTGTCGCGCTCAAAGGAGAGGCGATGGACGGCCACCGTTTTCTCGACAAGGCCTTTGCCGCAGGTGCGGTTGCAGCCATCACCGACCGGGCTGTGGACTATCCGCATGTGCTCGTCAAAGACACCAGCGCCGCATTACACGCGCTGGCCCATGCTGCGCGCGATCGCAGTCCAGCGGTGCGCATTGGCGTCACCGGATCGGTTGGCAAAACGGGTGTGAAAGAGGCGATCTTTGCCGCACTAGACCGGGCCAGCAGAGGCGCGGCGCATCGCAGCGTTCGTAGCTATAACAATCACGTGGGCGTACCGCTCAGCCTTGCTCGGATGCCCGCGCGCAGCCTGTTTGGCGTGTTCGAAATGGGCATGAACCATGCGGGTGAGATCGCGCCGCTGGCCGATCACGTGCGCCCTGACGTGGCGCTGATCACAACGCTCGCGCCTGCACATATCGAAAATCTTGGCTCGATGGAGGCAATCGCCGATGAGAAGGCAGCGATCTTCACTGGTCTGACGCCGGGCGGCACTGCGATCATTCCGGCTGATACCGACTATACCGAACGGCTTATCGGCCATGCCCGTGCGGCGGGCGCAACTGTCGTGACCTTCGGCCGCCATGCGGATGCCGATGTGCGGCTGCTCGATGCCATTCCGATCAGCACCGGGGGTTCGCTGATCACAGCAGACCTCGGCGAAGCGCGGCTGTGCTATTCGATTGCGGAGCCGGGCGAACATTGGATTGCCAATTCACTCGGCGTCATGGCGGCAGTGCGCGCAGCGGGCGGCGATCTCGCCGCAGCGGGCTTGGCACTGGCTGAAATGGGCGGGCTTAAAGGGCGCGGCGCGCGTTTCCAGATTGATCTGCCTGGTGATGGTAAGGCCTTGCTGGTCGACGAAAGCTACAATGCGAACCCAGCGTCTATGCGGGCAACCTTGCGGCAATTGGGCCAGACCCCAGCGCTGCGCCGGGTCGCGATTTTGGGCAGCATGATGGAGCTGGGCGATTTTAGCCCACGCTTTCACCGGCAACTGGCCGAGCCGCTTAATGATGCGAGGGTTGATCACGTTTTTCTGGTTGGCGAAGAGATGCGTGAACTCGCCTATGAATTGGGGAAATCAGGCGGCGTTCCGCTTGGCAACCCGGGCAGCTTTACGCATTGCGACGGTCCGGCTCAGGCGATTTCCATGCTCAGCGAATTTGGCATCAATGGCGGGGACGCAATCCTTGTCAAAGGGTCAAACTCGGTCGGCCTTGGCGCTCTGGTTACCCATTTTACGCAAACGCACCCGGTTGAGGGGCAACAGGACGACTAAATGCTGTATCTGCTCGCCGAATGGCTCGGGTTTGAAGGGATCTTCAACCTTGTGCGTTACCAGACGTTCCGTGCCGGAGCGACGCTGCTGACGGCGTTGCTGATCGGTATGGTGATCGGTCCGCGCTTCATCAACATCTTGCGCGTGCGCCAGGGTAAAGGGCAGCCGATCCGTGAAGACGGGCCGGAAAGCCATTTTGCGAAGCGCGGAACGCCGACCATGGGCGGATTGATGATCCTTATATCATTGGCGCTGTCGCTGATGCTGTGGATGGATCTGCGCAGCCCGCTGGTCTGGGCCTGCCTCGCGGTGACGGCGGGTTTTGGGATTATCGGCTTCCTCGATGATTATGACAAAGTCTCCAAAAACAGCCACGCTGGCGTGCCGGGACGGGTCCGGCTCGCGATGGAGTTCGTTGTCGCTGGCATCGCGTCTTATATCATCGTCAGCCAGATCAGCACCGACCTTTACGTGCCGTTTTTCTCTGATGTGTCGATCCCCTTGGGGCCGTTCTATTACTTCTTTGCCGCGTTCGTGATCGTTGGTGCGGGCAATGCAGTGAATCTGACTGACGGCCTTGATGGTCTGGCGATCATGCCGGTGATCATTGCGGCGGGCACCTTTGCAATCATCGCCTATCTGGTCGGGCGCACCGACTTTAGCGAATATCTCGGTATTCCTTATGTTGAGGGCGCGGGTGAGCTGGCGATATTCTGCGCCGCGATAATCGGCGCGGGCCTTGCCTTCCTGTGGTTCAATGCGCCGCCAGCGGCGGTGTTTATGGGCGACACGGGATCGCTAGCGTTGGGCGGAGCCTTGGGCGCCATCGCGGTCGCTGCACACCACGAGATTGTGCTGGCGATTGTCGGCGGTCTGTTCGTGCTAGAGGCGGTTTCCGTCATCGTTCAGGTCTTCTGGTTCAAACGCACGGGCAAGCGGGTGTTCCGCATGGCCCCGATCCACCACCATTTCGAACAGCTCGGGTGGAGCGAGAGCAAGGTCGTGATCCGGTTCTGGATCATTTCGATCGTGCTGGCGCTGGCTGGGCTGGCGACGCTGAAACTGCGCTAAGGAGAGCTGCGCCAAAGTGATCACCTCTGCCGCCTTTGCTGGAAAACGCTATGCCGTGCTCGGCCTGGCGCGGTCTGGTGCGGCCACGGTGGAGGCATTGCTGGCGAGCGGCGCGGAGGTAGCCGCATGGGACGAGCGTGAGGAAGCGCGCGAGGCGTTTGCTGGCCGGTGCGATCTGGCCGATCCTTTGCAAATCGATCTTGCCGGATTTGCGGGCGTGGTGGTGTCGCCTGGCGTCCCGCTCAACACCCATCCAATCGCGCCCTATGCCGCGAAATTCGATTTGCCTGTGATCGGCGATATTGAACTGTTCGCTCAGGCCCGCGCTGATCTGCCGCCGCACAAAGTGGTTGGCATTACCGGCACAAATGGCAAGTCGACCACGACTGCGCTGGTCCATCACATCCTGCAAACGGCTGGCGTACCCAGCGTGATGGGCGGCAATATTGGTGAGCCAATTTTGGGCCAAGACCCGCTGCCAGAAGGCGGGGTCTATGTGCTCGAGCTGTCGAGCTATCAGATTGATCTGACGTTTAGCTTGGACTGCGATGTCGCGGTGCTGCTGAACATCACACCGGATCATCTGGACCGGTATGATGGCAGTTTTGAGAAATATCGTGCCTCCAAACTTCGGTTGTTTGAGATGCAGTCCCACGACCGGTTCGGAGTCCTTGCTGATAGCGATCCTAGCCTGCGAGATTTTAGGCTGACTTGCAAAAAAGGGCCCGGCGAGTGGTCTCAGCCGGCCGACGATACCTACACTTCATCGTTCCTGAACCCTGAATGGCCTTCCCTCCAAGGACCGCACAATGCCCAAAACGTGCTTGCTGCGGAGTCAGTCACTGCCGAGCTCGGTGTGCATTATGATGTCCGACGGAGTGCGTTTAGATCCTTCCCAGGCCTCCCGCATCGTATGGAGCGCATTGCCGAGATCGCCGATGTAATCTTCATCAATGACAGCAAGGCTACCAATGCGGATTCCACCGCTCCGGCCATTGCTGCCTTCCCGCCTGACCCGGATCCCCGCGTGCGCTGGATCGTCGGCGGAATGGCTAAGGAGGATGGCCTCGGTTCGCTCGCTGGCCTGATGGACCACGTCGCGAGCGCCTACACCATTGGCCGCGATGGTGAGATGTTCGCTCAGGCCATTCAGCCCTCCGCACCGGCGCAATATTGCGAAACTCTGGGCCAGGCCTTTGCCAAGGCGCATGGTGATGCGCGCGCTGGCGATGTGGTGCTGTTCTCGCCTGCGGCGGCGAGCTTTGATCAATTCCGCGATTTTGAAGACCGCGGACAGCAATTCCGTGATCTCGTCCATGCCTTGGGAGAGGCCGCATGAATTCCGTTGGATCACCGGCTTACGGCCCCTATGCGCCCGGTCGCAGCGGCGGATCATTCCACGCGCCTGTCCCTGTGCGGCGCGGGTGGATGGGCGATTTGCGCATCTGGTGGCGCGAAGTCGACAAATGGCTGATCGGCTTGGTCCTGGTGACGATGCTGATCGGGACCGCTGCCGTGGCCGCTGCCTCGCCCGCCAGCGCAGAGCAGCTGTCGACTGCCGAAGTGCGCCTCGATGAGTTTCTGTTCCTGAAGTCGCATGTGGTTTGGCAAATCATGGGCGTGGGCGTGATGATCGCCACCAGCTTTGCCAGCCGCGATAATGCGCGCCGTATGGGTATCTTGCTGTTCGCCGGAATGTTGGCGTTGCTGTTTATCGTGCCGATCTTTGGAGTTGAGAAAAACGGTGCGCGGCGCTGGCTAGAAGTTGGAATGTCGCTCCAGCCGTCGGAGTTCTTGAAACCCGGCTTTGCCATTGCGCTCGCGTGGATATTAAGCTGGCGGCTGCGCGATCCGAATTTGCCAGTGCTCACCTTCGTGACGATGATCATGGGCCTCGTCGCGGGTCTGCTGATGCTTCAACCAAACCTGGGCGCGACCATCCTGTTTGCAGGCGTGTGGTTCGTGCTGGTGCTGCTGTCCGGCGTATCGGTGCAGCGGATCAGCGCGCTGGTCGGCGCGGGCGTGGTCGGCCTGACTGCGACCTATTTCCTGTATGACAATGCGCGCCACCGGATCGATGCGTTTCTAGGCGGCGGCACGGCGTTTGACCAAGTTGACTTGGCTCAGCGTACTCTGCTGGCTGGCGGTTGGACCGGCAGCGGGCTGTGGCTCGGCATTCGCAAGATGAATCTGCCAGAGGCGCATACCGACTATATCTTCTCCGTCATTGGCGAGGAATATGGCCTGATGATCTGCGCGCTGATCGTGCTGCTCTATCTGGCGATTGTCGCGCGTGTTCTGGTGCGGCTGGTGGATGAAGAGAACCTGTTTGTTTTGCTCGCGGGTGCCGGGTTGGTCACGCAAATCGGCGGTCAGGCCTTCATCAATATTCTCGTCAATCTTCAGCTGTTCCCATCGAAAGGCATGACCTTGCCGCTGATCAGCTATGGCGGCTCGTCAACCTTGGCGGTGTGCTTTACATTCGGTCTGTTGCTCGCAATCACGCGGCGCAATCCATTCCTAAAGCGCGAGACGCCGGGACTGAGAGACTTTCTAGAAAATAAGGAGGAGCGCGAATGAGTAGCGATGCTCCCAAGTCCAATCGTCATTTCGTTCTCGCCGCTGGCGGGACCGGCGGCCATTTGATCCCGGCCTTTGCTCTGGCGGCGGAGCTGGATGCACGCGGGCATCACGTGGCCCTGATCACGGATGAGCGCGGCGCGAATATCCCGGGCAAGCCCGATTATTTGACCGCGCATGTCCTACCCGCTGGCCGGTTTGGCAAAAACCCGCTGCGCTGGCTGGGCGGTGCGCGCGCGGTGCGGGATGGCCGCAATATGGCGCTGCGCCTGTTTGACGCGTTCGAACCCAGCGCGGTGATCGGCTTTGGCGGCTATCCCGCTTTCCCGGCGCTGCTCGCTTCAACCAAGGCTGGCATCCCCAGCGTCGTGCACGAACAAAACGCTGTGCTGGGCCGGGTGAACCGGCTGCTCGCTGGCCGCGTGGACGCGATCGCCACCAGCTATCCTGAGGTTGAGCGCCTCAAAGAGAAACACGAAACCAAGGTTTATCTGGTCGGCAATCCGGTTCGGGCGCAGGTGCTCGAGCTGCGCAAGCAGGATTTTCCCGAGTTCACGGATGAAGGCCTGCTGCGGGTGCTGGTAACCGGAGGCAGTCAGGGCGCAAGCATCCTTTCGGAAGTGGTGCCCGATGGTCTGGCTATGTTGCCGCCCGCTCTGCGCGGCCGCTTGCAAGTGACGCAGCAATGCCGCCAGGAAGATATCGATGCCGTGCGTGAACGTTATTTGAGCCACGATATCCCGGCCGAGCTCGGCACCTATTTTGAGGATATGGAAGAGCGCCTGGCCGATTGCCACGTCTTCATTGGCCGGGCAGGTGCATCGACCATTGCCGAGTTGACCGCGGTTGGCCGTCCCGGAATTCTGATTCCGCTGCCGATTGCGACCGACGATCATCAGGCCGTCAACACCCGCGAGATTGTGTCCGCTGGCGGCGCGCGCATGGTGCGCCAAGCGAACTTCGTGCCCAAAGAACTGGCCAAGCAAATTCAGGCTATGGCGCAAAAGCCGGCGAGCCTCGCCAACGCCGCGCATGGCGCATGGAATTGCGGTCGCCCGGATGCGACGAAGGACCTCGCGGACTTGATGGAAAGCTTTGGCGGGGCCGACATGATGGATGTGATCCGTGTCGGCGAGGGCGAAAAGCGAGCCCCCGCGACCAACACCGCCGCTGAAGGCGCGACCAAGGACGCTGTTCGGGATTCTGCCGAATGAAGGTCCTTCGACAAGCTCAGGATGAACGGACACCTTTCATCGGAGACCTCCGATGAAGGGTGTTGCAACCGATATTGGCACGATCCATTTCGTCGGTATCGGCGGGATCGGCATGTCGGGCATTGCCGAGGTGATGCACAATCTTGGCTATGGCGTGCAGGGCAGCGACTTGGCCGAAGGGCCGAGTGTGGAGCGCCTGCGCGCGCGCGGCATCACCGTGCATATTGGGCATGAGCGCGAAAATGTGGACGGCGTTAGCGTTGTCGTCACTTCCACCGCTGTTCGACGGACCAATCCGGAGGTTGCCGCCGCGTTGGAAAACCGCATCCCAGTGGTGCGCCGCGCCGAAATGCTGGCCGAGCTGATGCGGCTCAAATCCACCGTCGCGGTGGCTGGAACGCATGGCAAAACCACCACCACCAGCATGATTGCAGCACTGCTTGATAAGGGCGATGTTGACCCGACGGTGATCAATGGCGGCATTATTGAGCAATATGGCTCCAACGCGCGTCTCGGCGATAGCGATTGGATGGTGGTCGAGGCAGATGAGAGTGACGGCAGTTTCTTAAGGCTGGATGGGACGATCGCGGTCGTCACCAATATCGACCCGGAGCATCTCGACCATTACGGCGATTTCGACGGCGTCAAACGCGCCTTTGTTGAGTTCATTCACAACGTCCCATTTTACGGGGCAGCGATCCTGTGCGTTGATCATCCGGAAGTGCAGGCGGTGATCGGCCAAGTGCGCGACCGCAAGGTTGTGACCTATGGTTTCTCCTTGCAGGCCGACATTTGCGGCGTGAACATTCGCCCGCATGAGGGCGGCAACCGTTTCGATGTGATCATCCGCCAACGCGGCGAACAAGACCGCCGGATCGAAGGCGTCAACCTGCCCATGCCGGGCCGCCACAATGTGCAGAATGCTCTCGCCGCAATTGCGGTTGCGATCGAGATGGGCTGCGCCGACGATGTCATCCGCGAGGGCTTTGGCCAGTTTGGCGGGGTTCGCCGCCGCTTCACCAAGGTTGGGTCTGTCCCGGTCGATGGCGGTGCTGTCAGCATCATCGACGATTACGCCCACCACCCGGTCGAAATCCGCGCCGTGCTGGAGGCGGCGCGCGAAGCGGCCTCGGCTGGCGAGAGCGAAGGCCGAGTCATCGCAATTGCCCAGCCGCACCGCTATTCGCGCCTCAATGATCTGATGGAAGACTTCCAAACCTGCTTCAATGAAGCGGATGAGGTCTATGTCACCCCGGTTTACGAAGCGGGTGAAGACCCGATTGAAGGCGTCAGTTCCGCCGCGCTCGTCGCAGGGTTAAAATCGCGCGGGCATCGCTCTGCGCAGACGATTGAGGATCAGGCGTCTTTGGCAAGCGCGCTGGCCGCTGACATTCGCAAGGGCGACATTGTCGTGTGCCTGGGCGCGGGCGACATCACCAAGTGGGCGGCGGGGCTCGCGGGCGCAATCGAAGCAAAGCGGAACGCATGAACGACATAGTACAACCCGACGACTGGAATGACCGAGACAGCGGTATGGCCCCGACCTGCGCGATTGAGGGCGGCGCGAACGCGCCTGTGCCGACCGAGAACATTCGCGGGCGTCTCACCCAGAACGCGCCGCTGGCAAAATTCGTCTGGTTCAAAAGCGGCGGCAATGCTGACTGGCTGTTTGAGCCTGCAGATCTCGACGATCTAAAGAGCTTTTGCGAGCAGCTCGACGGCGAAATTCCTGTCATGGCGCTGGGTGTCGGCTCTAATATGATCATCCGCGACGGCGGCGTGCCCGGCGTAGTGATCAAGCTGGGCAAGGAATTCGCAGAGGTTGAGATTACCGGCGAAACTACGCTGACCGCCGGGTCCGCGACGCCGGTCAGCATCGTGTCGCGGCGCGCGGCGAAAGCTGGGATCGACGGGCTGTCATTCTTCACCGGCATTCCCGGATCGGTCGGCGGTGTCACTCGCATGAACGGCGGATGCTATGGACGCGAAACCTGTGATGTGCTGGTCGATTGCGACGTCATTCTGCCCGATGGGCAGTTTGTGACGCTGACGAACAAGGAGCTGCAATACAGTTATCGCCATTCCGCATTGCCCGATGGCGCGGTTGTCGTTGCCGCGCGGTTTGAAGGCTTTCCGGGCGATCCGGACACGATCAAGGCTGAGATGAACCGCATTTCCAGCGAGCGCAAAGACTCGCAGCCAATTGGTAGCATGACTGGCGGATCGACGTTCAAAAATCCGCCCGGTCACAGCAGCTGGAAGCTGATCGATGAGGCGGGCTGCCGCGGTCTGAGGAACGGCGGCGCACAGGTTAGCGAGAAGCACTGCAACTTCCTGATCAACACCGGCAATGCAACCAGCACCGAAATCGAGGGTCTGGGCGAGATGGTGCGAGAGAAAGTCTATGCCCATTCCGGCATTCAGCTGGAGTGGGAAATCAAGCGGGTGGGCCGGCCGTGAGCACTTCCGCACCTCTTCATATCGCTGTTCTGATGGGCGGCTGGGCCGCAGAGCGCGAGGTCTCTTTGATGACCGGTAATGGCATTGCCGAGGCGCTGGAGAGCAAAGGGCACCGCGTCACCCGGATTGATATGGGCCGCGATGTCGCTGCGCGGATCGCCGAGGCGGCGCCAGATGTTGTCTTTAACGCGCTGCACGGCGTGCCTGGTGAAGACGGCACGGTGCAGGGCATGCTCGATCTGATGGGTATTCCCTATACCCATTCCGGCGTTGCAACCTCTGTGATCGCAATTGATAAACAGCTGACCAAGCAGGCACTTGTCCCGCATGGCATCCCGATGCCGGGCGGGCATATCGTCGCCTCTGAAGAGCTGTATAAGCGCGATCCGCTGCCGCGTCCGTATGTGCTGAAGCCGGTGAACGAAGGCTCATCCGTGGGCGTTGCGATCATCACCGAGGATAGCAATGTCGGCAATCCGATTGCCCGCGGTGCTGAGGGGCCGTGGCAGGAGTTTACCGAGCTGCTGGCCGAACCCTTTATTAAGGGCCGCGAGCTGACCACTGCTGTGATCGACGGACCAGATGGGCCGCGTGCGCTGGGCGTGACTGAGCTGATCATCGAAAGCGGCTTTTACGATTACGAGCACAAATACACCGATGGCTGCACGCAGCATGTCTGCCCGGCGAATATCCCGGCAGACATTGCGGCGCTCTGCGAAAGCTATGCGATCCGCGCGCATCAATTGCTCGGCTGTCACGGCGCGAGCCGCACGGATTACCGTTGGGATGATGAGGCAGGCGAGGCTGGCCTGTTTGTGCTGGAGACCAACACTCAGCCGGGCATGACGCCGCTCAGCCTCGTGCCAGAGCAGGCGAAACATGCCGGAATTGATTATGCCGATCTTGCAGAAATGATCGTGCACGAGGCGCTCAGGATACATGGGGCGGCGAATGCCGGTCCTGCTGCGCCTGCCAAGCAAACAGGAGGCACTGATGGCGCAGATTAAACGCGGCGGAAAAGGTGTAAGACGCGCAGTGAAGGCATCGAGCCGGGCGAAAACCGCACGGCAAGCGCGGGCGCGCACAAGTGGCGTGCTCGACAGTGTGATCGGACTGCTACCGTTCACTGATGAACAATTGCAGCGCATTTTTCTCTCGATCATCATTGGCGGTGCAGTGGCGCTGGCATGGTTCATCGCCAGCCTCGCAGGCGTTCCGGCTATGGCCCAGGCGCAGGTCGCGCATCTCGCCTCGGACGCTGGGTTTGAGGTCCGCCGCGTACGCGTGACCGGCACCAGCCGGATGGACGAGCAGCACGTCTACAGCCGTGCGCTGGCTCAGCGTGATCGGCCCATGCCTCAGGTTGAGCTGGAGGCATTGCGTGAAGAATTGCTGGAATTGCCATGGGTCAAGGACGCGCGGGTTTCCGCTCAACTGCCGGACACTTTGGCGATCGACATTGTTGAGCGCACGCCGCATGCGGTTCTGGAGAAGCCTGACCGATTGGTGCTGATCGATGCAGAGGGCACGGAGCTGGAGCCGGTCGCGCGCGACAAGGCCAAAGAAATGCTAATGATTTCCGGCCCGGGTGCCAGCCGCCAAGTGGCCGATCTTGATCGCCTGCTGGCCACTGCACCTGCGCTGAAACCGCAGATTGAGGCAGCAGAATGGGTTGGTAATCGCCGCTGGAACCTGTCATTCAAGACCGAGCAAATCCTGGCTCTGCCAGAGGGTGATGATGAAGCGGCTACGGCGCTGGTCAAATTCGCGCGGATGGACGGGCAAAACCGCTTGATCGGCGGACAAGTTGCGACCTTCGACATGCGTGCGCCGCCGCGCATCTACATGCGCGTGCCGGGACGTTCTGACCAATTGCTCGCCAATGCGTCTGGCACCGGAGGAACACCGTAATGGCAAGCTCCAAGGGTCACAGCTCCGCCGGTAAAGCGCGCCTTTCGAAGATTTTTGGCGCGGTCAATATCGGCTCGTTCCGTATCTCGGCCATGATTATGGGTGAGACAGAGAACGGCGATCTCATCGTGCTGGGTTCTGGCCACCGCGCAAGTCAAGGGATCAAGCGCGGCTATGTGATCGATATGAGAGCGGCAACCTATGCAATTCGCGACGCGGTGGAGCGGGCGGAGAAAAACGCCGGTGCCAGCGTGCAAAGCGTGTGGGTGGCCTGCGCGGGCGCAGGCCTGGCTAGCAATGTCTCCAAGGTTGAGATTGAGATCGGCGGGCGCCGGATCGAAGAGGAAGATGTTGAACACCTGCTGATTGCTGCGCGCGATACGATCCAGCCCGATGGACGGATGGTCCTGCACGCTCAGCCTGCGCATTACACGCTCGATGGCGCGCATGGCGTCGCCAATCCGCGCGGGCTCCATGCCGAGCGGCTGGGCGTTGATGTGCATGTGATGTTGGCCGATGGCGCGCCGGTGCGCAACCTCACCGAAGTCGTGCAAAGCGCGCATTTGGAGGTGGAGGGCGTCGTCGCTGCTCCGCTCGCCACCAGCTATGCGGTGCTTTCGCAGGAAGAACGCGAGCTGGGCGTTGCCTTGGTCGAAATCGGCAATGATGTGACCAATGTTTCGGTCCATGCTGGCGGCATGCTGCTCGGTCTGCGCGCACTGCCCTATGGCTCTGGCGATATCACCGATGCGATCGCCAGCGCCTTTGGCATTCGGCGGTTTCAGGCAGAACGGCTGAAATGTGTCTCGGGATCTGCTATTGCCTCGCCAAGCGATCACCGCGAGATGATCCCGGTTAACGGGCCGGGCGATGAAGTCACCGGGCCATTGGCACGCGGTGCGGACGATAAGAACCGCATTGCACGGGCAGAACTGGTCTCTGTGGTGACGCAAAATCTCTCCCAGCTCACCGATGAAGTGGGCCGGGCGCTGAAGGCGATGGGCTTTTCAGGCTCGCGGGCAGGCCAAGTGGTGCTGACAGGCGGCGGAGCTGAGCTCGCTGGTCTCGCCGAATTTGCGCAAGGTGCGCTAGGGATGCCAGTGCGTATTGGCCGGGCGCCGACTTTAACCGGGCTGCCAGAGGCGCACTCTACGCCGGGCTTTGCGACATTGGCGGGACTGTGCCTCTATGCCGCAGATGATCCGGTCGATATTCGCGCGATTGGCTCGCAATACCAGCAGACCGCCAAATACGGCGGCGGTGTGGTAGGGACACAAATGGCTGCGCGATTATTCCGCGCGCTTAAAGAATACTTCTAAAGAGCCTTGGTAAGAGGCCGAAGGACAATTGAGGCTCTGTGGATAAGGGTTGGTGCGCTATAACCGCGAAGGCGCGAATGTGGCACAAGTATAGAGAAATATTACGTATGGCGGGACAAGGATGGGTCGTCTCTCGCCTGAAAGGGATAATTGATGAGCATTAATATCGGACCAGCAGCGAGCGATGACATGCGGCCCCGCATTACCGTGGTGGGTATTGGCGGCGCTGGCGGCAATGCGATTGCGAATATGATTGAATCCGACATCGAAGGTGTCGAATTCATTGTTGCCAACACGGACGCTCAGGCGCTGAGCAGCAGCCCGGCGGCGACCCGCATTCAGCTGGGGCCGGATATCACCGGCGGCTTGGGCGCAGGCGCTCGGCCAGAAGTGGGCAAAGCGGCGGCGGAAGAAACCGTCTCTGAAATCGAGACCGCGCTGGAAGGCGTGAACATGGTCTTCATCGCCGCTGGCATGGGCGGCGGCACCGGCACTGGCGCGGCTCCTGTGATCGCAGAGGCCGCTCGCCGCAAAGGTGTGTTGACGGTCGGTGTGGTGACCAAGCCATTCCTGTTCGAAGGCACGCGGCGGATGCGCGCGGCAGAGGCTGGCATTGACGAGTTGCAAGAGCATGTCGACACTCTGATCGTTATCCCGAACCAGAACCTGTTCCTGGTCGCCCAGGCAGAAACCACCTTCAAAGAAGCGTTCCAGCTGGCCGATGAAGTGCTGCAGCAGGGCGTTCGCTCGATCACCGATCTGATGGTGATGCCGGGCCTGATCAATCTCGACTTTGCCGATGTACGCTCCGTGATGAGCGAAATGGGCAAAGCCATGATGGGCACAGGCGAGGGCGAGGGTGAAAACCGCGCACTCGATGCGGCGGAACAGGCGATTGCCAACCCGCTGCTCGATGGTGTCAGCATGCAGGGCGCCAAGGGCGTGATCATCTCGATCATCGGCGGAGAAGACATGAAGCTGCTGGAAGTCGATGAAGCGGCAAATCATATTCGCGAGCTGGTGGACGACGATGCGAACATCATCTGGGGCAGCGCGTTTAATCCCGATCTCGACGGCAAGATCCGCGTCAGCGTGGTCGCAACCGGTATAGAGCAAGGCGCGGTTGGCACGACACGGGACAGCGCTCCAGTCGCTTTGTCGAGCGCGCGCGCGCCGAAGCGTCCAGTTCTGCCGTTGCCCGGTGAAGAAGAGGTCGCAGAGGCTGCTGAAGCTGAACCGTTGACCCTGTCAGAGCCCGAGCCAATGATCCTGTCCGAACCGGAAGTGGACGAGATCGAAGAAGAAGCAGAAGAAGAGCCGATTTCGGTGGAGCCGTTTGATCTTTCCGGCATGCAGGCGGGCGATGATCTGGGCGAGCCGGACGATGATGATGTTGATGGCATTGTCGACCCACTGGCCGGTTTGCGCGATGCAGAAGCCGGTTCGGGCGATGGCGGCATGCCAGAGCCAGCAGATGATGACGCGTTTGGTTCGACTGCAGAGCCGGGCTTTGGCGTGGATGCGGAGGATGAGAGTGACGAGGGCGAAGCCGCTCTCGATCTGACCGCAGAAGTACCCGAAGACGATGCGGATAACGGCGATGATTTGCTAGCAAGCGCAGACCGTCTGGCTGAAGAAGACAATCCGGTTGAGTCCGGCGTGCCTTCGCGCCGGTCCGGCATTCTTGGCTCCGGCCATGGTGATGGCGCCAGCGCAGGTGGCGGCGGTGCGGCAGGTGCAGCCTCTGGCGGTGGCAGCACTCTGTTTGAACGTATGGCAAACCTCTCGCGCAGCTCCGGATCGGACGATGCGGAGGACGAAGAGGAAGAGGATAAAAGCGGCGAAGACGCACCAGCGCTCAGCATTCCGCGCTTCCTCGGACGCCAGAACAACCAGTAACCAAGCGCAAAACGCGTTTCATTAATCGGGCGGGTGCAGCGATGCGCTCGCCCGATTTGCGTTAGGCTTGGTCGCACCGCTCTAACCCGCCGCCTCGATGCTCTGCGGCTCAATGCCGGGCGCTTCCAATGATGAACGGGACGAAATTCTCCAATGCGCGGTGTTCACCTCGCTTTCAGTTCGCTTTCGCTAGCGAAAGTGGTCTAGTTAGAGGAACTATGATTCTGCGGTCCCCCCGTTCGCTTTTTCTGTCCGGTATTGCCCGGTGTATGCCGCTTGCGATATTTGCCGCCGACGCCGGACTTGGCTTGAGCCTGGCCGCCGCACCTGCCCACGCGCAAGACAGCGGGGCAACATCGCGCGAAGTGGTGCAGCCGTTGCCATCGGCTCAGGTTCAGCGTCTTAACCGCGCGCTGCGGCGCTTGGCGCGCAGTCCGCGCGATCTCAGCACTCTGATAGAGGCGGGCAATGCGGCAATGCTGCTGGGCGATATGGATGCAGCGATCGGTTTCTTTGGCCGCGCCCAGGATATTTCGCCGACGGATTCGCGGGTCAAGATGGGCATGGCAGCGGTGTTCCTGCGGTCCGATCGGCCCATCGAGGCGCTGAGGCTGTTCAATGAGGCAGAGGCCGCAGGCGCTTCCTCTCGCGACGTTATGGGTGACCGCGGTCTGGCCTTCGATCTGGTTGGCAACAATCAAGCCGCCCAGGCGAGCTACCGCGATGCATTGGCGCTCACTGAAGACAGTGAAGTGGTCCGGCGTCTTGCGCTGAGCCACGCAATTGCCGGGGATAAGCAAGCATTTGAGGCGAGCCTGAGGCCGCAATTGGAAGCGCGCGATTTTGCCGCTTTCCGCACGCAGGCCTTTGGCTTGGCGATATTGGGCGAGCAAGACGAAGCAGCGGCGATCGTTGATGCGGTGATGCCGCGCGATTTGGCCGCGCGTATGACGCCCTATCTCGCCTTTATGCCGCGCCTGACCAAGGCTCAGCAGGCGGCCGCCGCCAATCTCGGTATCTTCCCCGCCGCCGCGCAAGTGGGCCGCGATGATCCGCGCATTGCGGAATATGCAGCACAGGGCAGAGCCATTGCGAGCGCAGCGGACACCCGTCTTGCGCCCGCAGGAGAACCGCTGGGCCGGGTCGCCGATGCGGGTGATACTGCGGAGCAGAGCTTTACCCCCGGCGTTGAGCAGATCGAGCCTTCTTCTTCCACGCCGCCTGCCGCTGCGATTGCTGCGGCGCCCGAAACGCAGCCTGCTACGCCTGCTTCGGCAGAGACTGTTCGTGTGGCCCGCGCAGGTGAAACTGCCGCGAATGCTCCGGCTGGAGGAGAATCGCCGCGCCCAGGATTTGACCTCGCGCGGATCAACACCCGCGAAACCGAGCCTGCCTCGCGCGCAAGTGTTGCCGATGCATTTGCCGAGTTTGGCTCCGATGTGCCGCGGGTTACAAGAGCTGGTGAGGGAGCGGTCGACCTGGCTGCGATTGAAATCCCGCGTGAGAGCGAGGTCGAAGCGGAACCGGAAGAGCCAGAGCATCCGCGCCGACAATGGGTGCAGGTTGCAACGGGCAAGGATCGCTCTGCTTTGCGGTTCGATTGGCGGCGTTTCAACCGGACTGCACCGGATGAATTGAGCGGCCTCAATCCGCATGTCGTGCGCTGGGGAGAGGCCAATCGCTTGCTCGCCGGGCCGCTCGGCACTGCGCAAGAGGCCCGCCAACTGGTCACGGCCCTGCGCGCCCAAGGTCTGGATAGTTTTACTTATACCAGTCCAGAGGGTCAAGAAATTCAGGAACTTAAATAGAATTTGGGGTTACGAACAGGTTTCTGTGCACAGGCTTTGAACAGCGCAATAGGGTTCTCCCCAGCCGCCCGCCGCATTCACATTGCCAAGCGACCCTTTGCCGATGCATCTGTCATTACCGATGACAAAGATAGCCAAACCATGAGACCGCGCGAGAACGAATTCAGCGCTTCGGAAGATGCCGCGCCGGTCGATATGCTGGCGGCCTTGTTTGAGGCGCGCGGCTGGCCGTGCGAGATCGTATCCAATGACGAGCTGACCGGCGAAGTGCAGGGCAGCTGGACTAAGTATCAACTGCGCGCGATCTGGCGGGCAGAGGATAATGTGCTGCAATTTATCGCGCTGCCCGACATTCGCGTGAGTGCAGAGAAGCGACCGGCGGCCTATGAATTGCTGTGCCTGGTCAATGAGCAGATGTGGCTCGGCCATTTCGACATTTGGTCGAACGGCGATGTGTTGCTCTATCGTCACGGCGCGATGTTGGGCGATGATGGCATGCTCAGCCTGACCCAAGCGCAATCGCTGGTCGAAACGGCGATTGATGAATGCGATCGGTTTTATCCGGCATTCCAATTCGTGCTGTGGGGTGACAAGGCCCCGCGTGCCGCGCTCGACAGCGCGCTTGTCGATGCCGCTGGCGAGGCGTAACTCTCTCGCTGGTTAGACGCGATTGGTAGGGGCGATTATGTCCAAGGTTCTCATTTTTGGCTGCGGCAATATGGCGGGCGCGATGCTGGCTGGGTGGCTGGCGGATGGGGCGGACCCGACCTGCTTTGTGGTGGTTGACCGCTCCATGGAGCGCCCGCCCGGCGGCGTGGATCTGCACCGCGAGATTCCGCATGATTCCGATCATGATGCGATCCTGCTCGGCGTAAAGCCTCAGCAACTATCGGACTTGCGCCCGCTGCTTCAGCCCGCTGCGGGGCCGAAAGTGGCGGTGCATTCCTTGCTGGCGGGGATCACTCTGGCCGGCCTTGCAGAGGCATTTCCTGATGCCCGCGCGCATGTTCGCGTGATGCCCAATCTCGCCGCTCGTATCGGCAAATCGCCGGTCATTCTGGCGCAAAGCGGCCTTGATGCAGCGGAGTGTGACAGTGTTTTTGCGCTGTACGATCGTTTGGGCAGTGCAGTCTGGCTGGAAGATGAGGCGCAGTTTAACCTGATGACTGCGCTGGCGGGCTCCGGCCCAGGCTTTGTTTACCGCTTTATTGATGCGCTTGCTGGTGCGGCGACGGACCTCGGGCTTGATCGGGCTTCGGCCGATCGATTGGCACTGACCATGGTGGAGGGCGCAGCCTCTCTGGCGGGCAATGCGACAAGCTCTCCGGGGCAACTGGCCGATCAAGTGGCCAGCCCCGGCGGGATGACGCGCGAAGGCCTAAATGTGCTGGATGATGGGGCTGCGTTGCGCGCGCTTTTGCGGGCAACCTTGGCCGCAACCGCGCAAAAAGGCGATGAATTGGCGTAAAGTGACGATAAATCAGCGTGATAGCAACCTTAACGTAACGTAAGCACCGCCAAACGGTTTTGCTTGAAATACACGGCAAAAATCACGATATTACTTGGTGAAGGCGCGTATGTCCGCGCCCGCTTTTAAATGTAGGGATGACCATGTCTGATTGGAAAGACACTCAGCAATCACAGCAAGCCTTTGGCTCTTCTGTACCCCGTGCCGGCGGGAACCTTGCCGGTGAGACGTATGATGAGGGCCTGCGCAAGCACATGCTCTCAATCTACAATTACATGAGCTCGGGCGTATTGCTGACAGGTATTGTCGCAATTCTGTTTTCCTGGGGCGGTGTTGAATCGCCAGCCTATTGGCTCGCCGTAAATGGCGGCCTGTTGTTCTGGGCGGTGAAACTTGCGCCGCTGGCCTTCGTGCTCGCGATGAGCTTTGGCCTGCACAAGATGAGCCAGTCGACCCTGCAAATCGTGTTCTGGTCGTTCGCGACCGTCATGGGCATTTCGATGTCGACGATTTTCCTTGTCTACACCGGTGAATCCATCGCTGTGACATTCTTTGCCACGGCTGCGGCCTTCGCTGGTTTGTCGCTGTGGGGCTACACCACGAAGAAAGACATTTCTGGCTGGGGCAGTTTCCTGATCATGGGCGTAATCGGCCTGATCATCGCCATGGTGATCAACATGTTCCTGGGATCGGAAACCATGGCATTTGTCATCAGCGGGCTCGGCGTGCTGATCTTTGCTGGTCTGACCGCTTACGATACGCAGATGCTGAAAAACCAGTATCAGCAGATCCGCGGAACGTCCTTCATCGGCAAAGCCGTGATCATGGGCGCGACCAATCTGTACCTCGACTTCGTGAACATGTTCATGTTCCTGTTGCAGTTCCTCGGCAACCGCGACTGATTTGAACGCACAGCCAGCGCGGTTTGACGCAAACCTTGCCGCGCCAACCGATAAATGATTGCAAACTTTTGATGCCCGGGGCGTTTAGAGCGCTCTGGGCATTTGTTTTGATGCACAAGCGCAGTAACCCATTGCGCTTCAGCTTGGGGCAATGCAGTCTAGCGCATGCACATGGCATAATGCCTGGGGTGGGTTACGATTTTGAGAGAGGCACTTCCTAATGAGCGCAGCACAACTGGCCCAGACGCCGGTAACGCAATTGACCCATGAGGTCGCATCCAATTCCGATGGCACGTCCGCTGGCTCCAACTTGGGGCTGCGTATTCTAACTGTCGCTGCTGGTGCAGCCACGCTGGGCGCCTGTACCACCACTCCGCCACCGCCTCCGCCACCTCCGCCGCCGCCTCCCATTGTTGAGGCGATCCCGTCCCGGCCATTGCCGCCAGGCGGCGCATCCTATGTGATGAACATTCCGGCCACCGGTGCCGATGGTCAGCGCATCACGATCAATCGTGGGATCAGCGATGATGAAAAGGTCTGGCATTTCCGTTCCGCCTGGAATGTCGCCGCGCTCAATTGCACCGCTCTGCAACATGCGCCGGTGCTTACCGCATACAGTTCGTACATCTCGAAGCATTCGCGCGCGCTGAAACAAGTGAACGATCGGATTGATCGGGTCTATCGCAGCCAGCTGAGCTCTCGCCGTAGTGCGATTATGGCGCGTGAAAGCAAGATGACCAGCGTCTATAACTTTTTTGCGCTGCCACCTGCTCGGGCAAGCTTCTGCAACAATGCGCTTGATATCTCGAACCGCTATCTCGCCGCACCAGATGATGATCCAATCGCCTTTGCGATGAGCAATTTTGAGCTGAAGGAAGCGCCGTTTCACAACTTCTTCGCCGATTATGAGCAGTACCAGCGGGATTCGGCCGCTTGGGATGCCCGCTATGGCGAGCGCTACGGCGCGTCTCAGCCGGGCTGGGTCGCAGTTCAGGCCGCGCGCCAATCGGGCAATTTCGGCTCAACCCCGCCGCCCTCTGGCTTTGTGGCTGATCCGGGAACCAGCGGGAATGCACAGGTGCCGATTGTGCCGGTGGACGAGAGCACGGTCTCTCAGCCGGTGACGCAGCCGATCCCTGATGCCGATCCCGCCGCCGCGGATCCGGGGTCTTAGTAGCGCGGGCTTGCGCCCTCTACAAAAGCTGACTAACCGAGCGACACGCATTGGTAACGGGAATGCGGTGCGGGGCCATTGGCCCCAAAGCCGCGGCTGTCCCTGCAACTGTAAGCGGTGAGTGATTGACCTCGCGCGGGCTTGGATACGAGCGCGCAGCCACTGGGAAGGCCGTGAATGGCCGCCTGGGAAGGTGAGAGGCAAGAGCGATGATCCGTGAGCCAGGAGACCGACCAGAGCGTGTCGCTTGTGGCCTGGTTCAGGGATTGATCCGGCGCGAAAGAATTTTCGTCTCGAGCGACGATTAATGGGACTGCGTAGGGGGTAACGCCGCGCAGTCCGTTGCTTTGGATGAAGGGAATTATCTTGAGAAATCTATTGTTGAGCAGCGCCGCTGCTGTGTTTGCGCTCAGTTGTGGCAGCCATGCCGCTGCGCAGAATGAGGGCGTTTATACTGACGAAGAAATCGATCCGAACGTCATTTTGCCAACTGGCATTCTTCCAGAAGACGGTATTCTCGTTACCAGCAGTCGACTGCGGACGACGCGATTGTCAGAATCGACGGCTTCCACGACGATCGTAACCCGAAGGCAGATCGAACAACGTCAGGTCCGCGACATTGCCGATGTGCTGCGCGATGTGCCCGGTGTCGCGGTTTCCAGCATTGCAGGTCAGACCCAAATTCGTCTGCGCGGAAGCGAGGCCAATCATGTTCTAGTGCTGGTCGATGGCATCGAGGTTTCCGATCCTGGCAGCGGTGAATTCGACATAGGCACGCTTCAGGCTGAGATCGGCAGTTATGTCGAAGTGCTGCGCGGCCCGCAATCGGCGCTTTACGGTAATGACGCGATCGGCGGCGTGGTAGCCTATCGTCTGGCGCACATTGATGGTTTTACAGGCCGGGTGGAGGCCGGTTCCAACGAGACAATCAACGCGGCAGCGCGGTGGGGAACGCGCATCGGCGATGCAGAAACATCGCTATCTGCTACCGTAGTCAGCACCGATGGGGAGCCAAATGCACGGGGTGGTGAGCGGGATATCGGGCGAGACAGCTATACTTTGTCTGGCCGTATCTCTGGCGAAGTTTCCAACGCGCTGAATATACGCGCGGTTGGCCGGTTCGTCGACACATCAGGCGAAACAAACAATCAGGACTTCACCTTCGGCAGCCCTACGCTCGGCCTTGTGATTGATAGCCCGGGCGTCGGTTTTGAAAGCACCGCGCTATATGGCTTGGTCGGCGCGCGGCTTGAGACGCTTGATCAGTCTTGGATACACGATCTTTCGGTTCAATTTGCCAATATTAACCGCAGCACTTTTGACGGCTCAGCCATTACGAGTGACATGGAAAGCGACCGGTTCAAGGCGTCGTATGTCAGCAGTTTTGATTTCGGACAAAGCGAACACAATATCACCTTTGCTGCTGATTATGAGCAGGAAGGCTTCAACAATGCGTCCACCTTCAACGAACGCCGTGAGGTTGAGAATGTCGGTTTAGTCGGTGAGTACCGTTACGACGGGGACCGTTTCGATTTTTCGGCAGCCTTGCGGCAAGACTTCAACGACCGGTTTCAGGATACGACCACTTTCCGTGTGGCAGCAGGTCTAAATGTCACTGATACAACACGCCTTCGCGCGGCTCTTGGTTCAGGGGTCAAGAACCCGACCTTTTTCGAACTATTTGGCTTTTTCGATGGTGTGTTTGTTGGCAATCCTGACTTGGAACCAGAGGAATCGACCAGCTGGGAAGTGGGCGTGGATCAGCGCTTTCTTGATGGCAACGGGATGCTTTCTGTCACCTATTTCAACGCTGAGCTCGATGGTGAAATCTTCACGGTTTTCCCTCCGCCGACTTTCATTGCCACACCGGGCAATCGCGATACGGAAAGCGAACAACAAGGGATCGAATTTGCTGTATCGGCGCAGATTGGACGGAATTGGAGCGTCAACGCTGCCTACACTTATCTTGATGCTGAGGAGAATGGAGCGGTTGAAGTGCGACGTCCCGAAAGCATAGCAAGTGCCGCGCTGACATGGGCTTCTGCTGACGACAAAGCTTCTGCCACTTTGGTGGTTCGGCACAATGGTGAAGCTCTCGATAGTGATTTTAGCACTGGCACTTTTCCCGCACCTGTCACCACCCTTGAGGATTTTACGCTTGTGAACGTCAATGCGCGCTACGATCTGACAGACGGCGTCAGTCTGTTCGCGCGCGCGGAAAACTTGCTGGATGAGGAATATGAGCAGGTGTTCAGTTTCGTCAGTCCGGGCCGCACTGTGACCGTTGGTATCGAGGCAAGGTTCTAAGCTCTCGCTTTCTGTCAAGGAAATGCATAGGAGCACTCCATGCATTTCCTTGATCAAGCCAAGATATACCTAAAGTCGGGCGGCGGCGGGCCGGGAGCGGTTAGCTTTCGGCGCGAAAAGTACATCCAATATGGCGGTCCGGACGGCGGTAAAGGCGGCAAGGGCGGCGATATTATCTTTGAGGCTGTTGGCGGCCTCAACACGCTGATCGATTTTCGCTATTCACAGCATTTCAAGGCGCCGCGCGGCGGGCACGGCATGGGCCGCGACCGCACGGGCGCTGGCGCGAAGGACTTGGTCGTCAAAGTCCCGGTCGGAACTCAGGTGCTCTCCGAGGACAAGGAAGACGTGCTTGCCGATTTTACCGAGGTGGGCCAGCGCATCGTCTTTATGGAAGGCGGGCAGGGTGGACGCGGCAATGCTTCGTACAAAAGCTCCACCAATCGTGCCCCGCGCCAGCATCAGCCGGGTGAACCGGGCGAAGAGGCATGGGTGTGGCTGCGGTTGAAACTGCTCGCCGACGTGGGTTTGGTGGGCCTGCCCAATGCGGGCAAATCGACCTTCATCAACGCAGTGTCCAATGCCCAGGCGAAGGTCGGGCATTACGCCTTCACCACACTGGTGCCTAAGCTGGGCGTGGTGCGCCACAAGGCGCGTGAATTTGTGATTGCTGATATTCCTGGCCTGATCGCGGGCGCCGCAGAAGGCGCAGGGATCGGTGATCGGTTCCTGGGGCATATCGAGCGGTGCCGCGTGCTCATTCATTTGATCGACATCTCTGGCGATGACCCGGCCGAGGCGATGCGCGTGGTGGCCGAAGAACTCGAAGCCTACGGCGCCGCGCTAGAAGACAAGCCGCAGCTGATCGTGCTCAACAAGGTTGATCTGGCTGATGACGAGCTGGCCGAGGGCTTTACCGAGGAACTTAAAGCCGCTGGCGCGGACGAGGTGTTTGTGATCTCTGGCGCGAGCGGGGCAGGGATTGAGCCATTGCTCGACGCGGTGCTCGGTTTTCTACCGGATCGCACCTCGACCGAGACGAAGGCCGCAGAGGTCGAAGAGCTTCCCGAAAGCGAGGATGGGGATGCGGGCGAATGGTCGCCGATTTAAGCGCTTTCGTTGATTCCGCCGCTTGCCCGCGCCTGGTGGTCAAGATTGGCTCGGCCTTGTTGGTCCGGGACGGTGCGCCGCGCCGCGAATGGCTTGCAACATTGATCGCCGATGTCGCACGGCTGCGCGCGGCCGGTCAACAAGTGATACTGGTCAGTTCCGGCGCGATTGCGCTTGGTGCGGCTCGGCTTGGCCTGCCGAAGGGCGGCCGGGCGAGCCTGGCCGATGCGCAGGCGGCGGCGAGTGTTGGTCAAGTGGCGCTGGCGCAGCTGTGGGCAGAGGCTCTGGGCGCGCATGACATTACAGCGGCGCAAATGCTGGTGACGATTGGCGATCTGGAGGATCGGCGGCGCTATCTCAATGCCTCGGCGACGCTTGAACGATTGCTCGAGGCGGGTGCGGTACCGGTCGTCAACGAGAATGACAGCGTGGCGACCGAAGAAATTCGCTTTGGCGATAATGACCGGCTGGCCGCGCGCGTGGCGCAGGCGGCGAATGCTGATGCGGTACTGCTGCTGTCCGATGTTGACGGGCTGTACAACAAACCTCCCGGAGAAGATGGCGCGCGCCTGATTGAGAGGGTCGACCGCGTGACACCGGATGTGACCGCCATGGCCAGCGATGCCTCCTCATCTGGGCTGGGATCGGGCGGGATGACCGCCAAATTGCAAGCCGCGCAGATTGCCGAGCGCGCTGGAATTGCGCTCGCTATTGTCAATGGCACGCATGATGCGCCGATCGCGCGACTGCAAGATCATGGTATTGGCACTTTGTTTGCGGCCCAGGATGTTGGAGATGCGCGCAAAACATGGCTCGGCGGGCGCTTGGCACCAGAGGGCAGTATCACGGTCGATGCGGGCTGCACAAGGGCTCTGACCAAGGACGGGGCGAGCGTGCTCGCGGTAGGGATCACTGCGGTCGAAGGGTCATTTCAACGCGGCGATTTGATCACCGTGTGTGCGGCGAACGGTACCGTTCTGGCTCAGGGTCTGTCTGAATATGATGCGGTCAGTTGCCGCCGGATTGCGGGCCTGCGCCACGATCATCAGGCCAAAGTGCTCGGCTACGCCCCGCGCGCGGCGGTGGTACACCGCGATCATTTGGTGCTGCTGTGAAGCTGGCCGTCACAGGGTCCACCGGATTTGTGGGTCAAGCGTTCTTGGACGTCGCCACTGCGGATAGCGAGCATGAGGTCCGCGCGCTGACCCGGCGTGAACAGCCGCCGCGCAAAGGCGTCACCTGGGTTCAGGGCACTTTGAGCGATGTTGAGGCCCTGGCAAAGTTGATCAGCGGCGTGGATGCGGTGGTTCATATCGCCGGGCTCACCAACACGCCCGATCCGACAGAATTTGAAGTTGCCAACGTGCTTGGCACTCAGAATATGATCGCCGCCGCGAAGGCTGTGGGCGTGAAGCGCTTCGTGTTTGTCTCCTCGCTGTCCGCGCGAGAGCCAGATTTGTCCGCCTATGGCGCGTCAAAAGCGCGGGCGGAGACATTGGTGGAGGCCAGCGGCCTCGATTGGACGACGGTGCGCCCGCCTGCGGTTTATGGCCCGCGCGATACGGATATGTTTGAGCTGTTCCGCAGCGCGAAATGGGGCTTCGTGCCTCTGCCGCCGCGCGGGGCAACCTCGATCATCCATGTGCAGGATTTGGCCGAGCTGCTGCTCGCGCTGACGGGGCCGGTCGCGCCCAGCCGGGTGCTGTTTGAGCCGGACGATGGCCGCGAGGGTGGCTGGAGCCATAAAGAGCTCGCCCATGCAATAGGCGCGGCGATGGGGCGCAAGGTGCTTGCACCGAACCTGCCTGCTAGCGTGCTGAGCGCCGCGGCGCGCGCGGATAAGGTGCTGCGCGGTGACAAAGCCAAGCTGACCGCCGACCGGGTCGGCTATATGTGCCATCCCAATTGGGTCGCGCGCACGCTGAAAGCGGTGCCTGCCCGGATTTGGAAACCCAAGATCACTGGCGAGGAAGGCCTCGCTCAGACGGCCAAATGGTACCGCGATAAAGGCTGGCTTTAACGCCGGCCTAAGTACCTTAGAGGAACGGTTCCTCGCCCGGCTTGTGGATGCCGCATTCGGTCTTGTCCCAGCCTTTCCAACGTCCAGAGCGGGCGTCTTCGCCTTCGGCAACTTTGTGCGTGCACGGTGCGCAGCCAATCGAAGGATAACCCTCGGCCACTAGTGGGTGGCGCGGCAGATCATGCTCTTCAAAATAGGCTCTAATATCGTCCGCTGACCAATCGATCAGCGGGTTGATTTTCAGCCGGCCTTGCGCATCGGATGTGTCCACTTCGAACCGCGGCAAATTGGCCCGCGTGCTCGATTGGAACGCCTTGCGCCCGGTGAAGCTGGCATCGTAATTTGCCAAAGCCTTGGCCAGCGGGATCACCTTGCGGATTTCGCAGCAGCCATCGGGATCGTACGACCAACGCAGGCCAGTCTCGTCCTTCTTGGTGAGCTCCGCCTCATCCGGGGTGAGCACGATCAGATTGGTGAGGCCGATCTTTGCTGCCACCTCGTCGCGGTAGGCAATCGTCTCTTCAAAATGCTTGCCAGTGTCTAGAAACAGCACTGGCACATTGGGATCAACCTGCGCAATTAAGTGCAGCAGCACCGCGCTTTCCGCGCCAAAGCTAGAGACTGTGGCAACATCGCCAGCTAGGCTGCCCTTGAGCACGCCTTCAAGCATTTCCAGCGTGCTGGAGCCGCGAAACATGCGGTTGAGGCGCACGGCGTCGTGCTCGGTAAAGCGCGGTCCGGTCTCTAACCGGTCTATCTGGCGGGTCTCACTCATGGCGCAGTTCTGCGATTGTGCGGCGTCCACTCTCTCTGGCATCGGCGGCGCTTTGATAGACATTGCCGAAACCTTCAAAGGCGCGGCGGGCATCGTCTTCGTCGAGCGGTTTGTCCGGCGCAAAGGCATCAAAGCCGCAGCGGCGCATATGTGAAAGCTGATCGATCAGCACATCACCAACCGCGCGGAGTTCGCCCTCATATCCGGCCTCGCGCAGGATCCGGGCAGCGGAATAGCCACGACCGTCGCCGAAGCTGGGGAAGTTCACCTCGACCAGCGCGAGCCGGTCAAGGAAGGGCAGGAGCACGCGCGCATCATCGCCCGGTTCGATCCGAACGGCGGTGGCGTTGGTCTGATCGCAGCAGGCATCGACGGTCACCGTGCCATGGTCTGCGACTTCATCATCGCGGAAACGGAATTGCACGTCGTCCGGGCTGGTTCCCAAATCTTGGCTATGCAGGTTCTCATTTGTCATACAACGCCTCCTTAAACGGGGTCATGCCGATGCGGCGGTAGGTGTCGAGGAAGCGTTCGCCATCCTCGCGGGTCTCAAGATAGACGTCGGTGACGGTTTCAACCGCCTTGATCACACCGTCCTCGTCAAAGCCGGGGCCGGTGATTTTGGCGAGGCTCACGTCTTCCGCTTCACTGCCGCCGAGCGAGAGCTGGTAGTTTTCAGTGCCTTTCTTATCGACGCCGAGAATACCGATGTGGCCCGCGTGGTGATGCCCGCAGGCGTTGATGCAGCCAGAGATTTTGAGCTTCAGCTGGCCTAGCTCTTCGGTCCGCCCGTTTTTCGCAAATTTTTCCGAAATCCGCTGAGCCAAGGGGATCGAGCGGGCATTGGCGAGTGCGCAATAATCAAGGCCGGGGCAGGCGATAATGTCCTCAATCGTATCGAGGTTCGGCGCGCCGAGGTCCGCCGCTTCCAGTTCGGTCCAAAGCGCGTGCAAATCCGCAATCCGCACATGCGGCAGGACGATGTTTTGCGTGTGCATAACGCGCAGCTCGTCAAAGCTGTATTGCTTGGCCAGCTTGGCCATCAGACGCATCTGGTCGCCCGTTGCATCGCCTGGGATGCCGCCAACCGGCTTCAGGCTGATGACCGCGCTAACATAGCTATCGTGCTTGTGACGCACGGTGTTGCGGTCGACCCAAAGGGCAAAATCGGGGTCAGAGCGGTCAATGCTCTTGGGTCCGTCTTCGAACGCGGGATCGGCAAAGAACGGCTTGATCCGTTCCAGCTCCGCAAGCGGCGGCTCAACGCCTTGCTCCAGCAGGTGCGCGAACTCTTCCTCGACCTGACGGGTGTATTCCTCCGCGCCCATTTCATGGACCAGGATCTTGATCCGCGCCTTGTACTTATTGTCGCGGCGGCCATAGCGATTGTAGACCCGTAGGCACGCCTCGGCATAGGTAACCAGCTGATCCAGAGGCACAAATTCGCGAATTTGTGGGGCGATCATCGGGGTCCTGCCCATGCCGCCACCGACATAGAAGCTCGCGCCAACCTCGCCCGCGTCATTCTTCACGATCTGAATACCGATATCGTGCAGCCGCATGGCCGCGCGGTCAGTCTCTGCTGCGATGACAGCGATTTTGAACTTGCGCGGCAGATAGGTGAATTCCGGGTGGAAGCTCGACCATTGGCGCAGCAGCTCGGCATAGGGACGCGGATCGATCAGCTCGTCATGGGCAGCGCCGGCAAAGTGATCGGAGCTGATGTTGCGAATGCAATTGCCGCTGGTCTGGATCGCGTGCATTTCAACCTTGGACAGGTCGGCGAGAATGTCCGCCGCATCTTCCAGCTTGATCCAATTGTATTGCAGATTTTGCCGCGTGGTGAAGTGGCCATAACCGCGGTCATATTTATCCGCGATATCGCCCAGCGCGATCATCTGCCGCGAGTTGAGCGTGCCATAAGGGATTGCGACGCGCAGCATGTAGGCGTGGAGTTGCAGGTACAGGCCGTTCATCAGCCGCAGCGGCTTGAACTGGTCTTCGGTCAGCTTGCCATCGAGGCGGCGCTGAGCCTGATCGCGGAATTCCTCAACGCGGGCGTCGACCATCGCTTGGTCGTATTGGTCATACTGATACATCTTAAATCACCCAGTCCCAGCCGGTTTTGGAGGCAGTCGGCACCGCGAGATCACGGCGGACTGTTGGGCCGAGTGCGCGCACCCGGTCCTTAATATGAGCAGGTCGCACGCCTTCTTCGGTGCGGCTGGCGACCAGCGCGTAGGGCACGTTAACCCGCCGCGCGGCTTCTTCTGCGGCGAGGATTTGCTCGCCCATGCCGCCAACATCGACGGCGTCATGCACGGATAACGACCAGTTCTGGCCGTCCCACCAGACGACTTCGCCGGTCTTGAGGTCATTTCCTGTGAGGATATTCATGTGGCGGCCTGTGTTTCCTGCGCCTTGGCGGCGGTGTTTGCGATTGAATGGTCATCCCGCGCGGTCACATCGCCAATCACGATGAGCGCGGGACTTTTGATTTTGTTGGCCGTGACGAGCTGCGGCAGACCCGCCAGCAATCCGCGCACAACCCGCATTTCGGGGCGCGCGGCGTTCTCGATGACGGCGACGGGGACATCAGGCGCAAGGCCGTCTGCCATCAATTTCTCGGCGATCTGAGGCGCAGTTTTAACGCCCATATAGATCACCAAAGTGCGGCCCTTGCCAGCGAGGCCGGACCAATCCTGATCCGACAGACCTTTGCATTGCCCAGCGACAAAACTGACAATGCTGGACGCGTCGCGGTGGGTTAGGGCGATTTGCGCCGCTGCGGCCGCGCCATTGGCGGCGCTGATGCCGGGCACGATCACCACGGGGACACCGGCGGCGCGGGCGTCTTCGGCTTCTTCACCGCCGCGTCCGAAGACGAGCGGGTCGCCGCCCTTAAGGCGGATCACATCGCGGCCCTTCTTGGCCTCGCGGATCAGCAAGGCGTTGATATCGTCCTGAGGCAGAGTGTGCCGCGCGCGCTGTTTCGCAACAGAGATAAACTCGGCCGTGGCCGGAGCCATCGCGAGTATTTCGCGGCTTACCAGACCGTCATGCACCACCAGCTCAGCCGCCTCGAGCAGCCGCGCCGCGCGCAGGGTCAGCAGGTCGGGATCACCCGGGCCTGCGCCAACAAGATAGATTGTGCCTGTCTTTTCCATGGAGGCGAAATGGGCTGCCCGCCGCGATCACGCCAGTGAGAATGGATTTGCGCACCTTTAGCAAAGCTATTGCGGGCTCGCCGTAACCCCAGATCACCGGGGGTTTAGACGGAGTTCTTCGCCGACATGACTTCGATCAAGCGGTCCATTTGCTTGCTGGAGCGAAGGTGCAGATCGCGTTGAGGGAATGGAATTTCGACGTCATTTTCATCGAACAATTCCCACACTCGCTTGTAAACGTCAGAGCGGATGTTCGCGAGGCCTTCTTCCGGGTCCTGGATCCAGAAGCGGATTTCAAAATCGACTGAATTGTCGCCAAAGCCCATGATGTTCACGCGCGGCCTGGGCGCGCTCAAAATCCGGTCAGTTTCGTCAACCGCCTGATAAAGTAGCTTTTCAACCAGTTTCATGTCGCTGCCATAAGACACGCCAACGGGTGCCTTTACCCGCACATCGCGCGAGGAATAGGACCAATTGACCACCTGATTGATCATCAGGTTTTCGTTCGGAATCAGATATTCGGTCTGATCGCGGGTGATGACGGATATGGCGCGAATGCCGATCTTACGGATCTGGCCAAAGCTTTCATTGCCTGCCTGATCGGTGACGGAGATCACATCGCCCGGCTTGATCGACTTATCCATCAGCAGCAGGATGCCTGAGATCAAGTTACCAAAGGTTTTCTGAAGGCCAAAACCAATCGCCAGGCCAAATGCGCCGCCAAAGAAGGCCAGCGCGGTGAGATCAATGCCAAGCAGGTCGATCCCGATAAAGAACGCCAATCCCCACACCGCCATTGTGCTGAGCTTTTCCGCCAGCAAACGCTGAGTGGAATCGAACCGTGTCACTCGGCCCAGCAGGTTCTTGCACAGGCGGATTGCCAGCATCGCACCGGTAATGACGAGCGCAATCACGCCAATTACCAGCAAGATATCGAACAGCGACACACGCATGTCGCCAATGCTCAGCGCCCAGGCATCCAGTGTGTCGACCACGGAACCGGCGGCCTTGCTTTGCGAGGCGATCCCGTCGCGAATGCCCTCGCTGGCGATGATCTCGGTTTCTTGATCCGGCGCGGTTTCCGCCATGGTCCAGGCCTGACCGGTTGCGGGCGCGTCCGGTGTGGACAGAGTGCCCGCATCTGCGCCATTGGTGGCAGTGGAAGTTTCGTCGGACGGGGTAGGGGGCGCTGTGGCGGTCATAAATCTTTCATCGCGGCAAAGCCGGTTTGCAGATCTGCAATCAAATCATCTGGGTCTTCTAGGCCGATTGATAGGCGAATGCTCATGGCAGCGCTAGTATCTGGGCCAGCATCATCGCCGCCGCCTGCCTCTGCTCCAGGTACAGGCATCGCATCGCGAATGGGCGCGGCGTCATAAGGCAGAGCGAGGCTTTCATACCCGCCCCAGGAATAGCCGATCCCGAACAGCTTGAGATTGTCGACCAGGGCCGCGCGGCTTTCCGCTGTCGCATCAGCCAAAGTGAAGCTGAACAGGCCGCATCCGCCGGTGAAATCGCGGCGCCACAGCTCGTAACCCGCATCGCCTTCCAGCACTGGGCAATGTACGGTGGCAACCTCTGGCCTATCGCGGAGCCACGCGGCAATCGCGCGCGCGCTTTGCACGCCGCGCTCCAGCCTGATTTCCATTGTTCGCAGACCGCGCAAAGCCAGCGCCGCATCATCGGGTGAGACGACATTGCCCATTTGCTGGCTCGTCTGGCGCAGGCGGCGATAGAAGCGCTCACCCGCGCTGGCCGCCCCCATCATCAGGTCAGAATGCCCGCCGACATGCTTGGTGAGGCTCATCACTGATATGTCACATCCGCGCTCAAGCGCTGGAAAGCCAATCGCGCTGGCCCAAGTGTTGTCGATCAGGCTCACCGCGCCGCGCTCCCGCGCAATCCGGGTCAGCTCGGGCACATCGCACACTTCCATCGTCAGGCTGCCAGGGCTTTCGAGCCACACGGCCTTGGTCCGCTCGCAGAATAGCGACTCATAGGCGGCGATATCGAGCGGGTCGAAAAACCGCGCCTCCACGCCCCAGCGTTTTAGAAAACCCATCGCCATGACCCGCGAAGGCTCATAGGAATTGTCGCTGATCAGCAGCTCGTCGCCGGGTTTCAGCACGCTCAGCAGCGCGCTGTTAATGGCGGCAACGCCGCTGGGATAGAGCATTGTGCCCGCCGCGCCCGGCTCCAGTTGGGTCAGCGCCTCGGCCAGAGCCCACTGTGTTGGTGCGCCCTGCCGGCCGTAGTAAAACTTACCATCCTTGGGCTGAGATCCGCCAGCCTTGCGGTCGGCCTCGCTGGCGTAAAGATGTGTGCTGGCGCGCCAGATCGGCGGGTTGACGACCTGACCGGTCCATTCCTTGCGCCGCCCCGCGCCAACCAATTTTGTGCCGGGCTTCTTGCCTGATATGTCGTCCGCCATGCCCTAGTCCTTAGGTCCGGTGGACTTGGGCGTGGCAGGATCACGGCCCCAATCAGACCAGCTGCCATCGTACAGTGCCCAGTCGGTCTTGCCGAGCTGCGCCAGCGCGAGCAACAGGACGCTGCCGGTGACGCCGCTACCGCAGGTTGTGGTGATGGGCTTGTCCAGATCAATTCCGGCCCGCTCAAACGCGCTGCGCAATTCGTCCGCCGGTTTGAAGGTGCCGTCTTCTGCATAAAGTTCAGTATGGGGCAGGTTGTAGGAGCCGGGAATGCGGCCTCCTTCCACGCCGTGCACGGGGTCTGCGCCTGCGCCCTCAAACCTGTCGGCGCTGCGTGCGTCCAGAACCTGTTCCTCGCGCGTTTCCAGATTGGCCAGCACATCGGCCTTCATCCGCAATCGCTCAAGCGGGCTTAGCTCAGGCATGCTGCTGGCTGTGAATTCCGGCTCCCCTTTGTCGACCGAGCGCCCTTCTGCGCGCCATTTGGCAAGGCCGCCATCGAGCACCGCGACCGGTGCGATCCACGAGGATGTAAGCAGGTACCAGGCGCGAGCGGCGCTGTTTAGCGCGCTATCATCATAGATCACAATACGCTCGCCCAGCTCTATGCCAAGCTCTGCAATTCGCGCGGCCAATTGTTCGGGCCGCGGCAGGGCAGAGGGCACATCGCTGGTTTCATCGACCAGGCTAGCGAGGTCTAGGAAACGCGCACCGGGTATATGTTCCGCCGCGAATTCAGCGCGCGCATCGCGGTTTGCCGCAGGCAGGTGGAGCGAGGCGTCCAGCACCACCAAATCCTCATCATTTAATGCGTCTGCCAGCCAATCACTGCTGACGAGATTATCGGTAATCTGGTTCATGAGGCAAAGCGGTAGCGCGCTGGGCCGCCGCCGCCAAGTGCCCGCTTATGCTGGTTGAATATCCAGCTCTCGCACGCGCAGTCCGGGAATGCCGCCGGGCGGCGTGTTGAGCGGGATCGGCTGAAGCCGCGCGGCGCTTGCCGTGCTTGGCTGTCCGACGACATAATGGCGCGTCACTGGCTCGCCATTGCCTTGCGTTATCGTGATCTGCAGCAGCGGCACAAACAGCGGGACATTGCCCTGGCGCATCACCTGTAATTTGCTGGTCGGCAATTGCACCTGACCGCTTTCGGCATGGCTTTTATTGGGTCCGATGCGTGGGATAATCACCGGTTCGGGACGATCAAACCCCAGGACGGAGCTACCCGGAATTGCTCCGCTCTGGGCGCTGGTTAGGATTGCGGAAACGGACACATCGCGCACCGCATTGGCGGTTCGATTGGCGAGGTTCAGGCGGTAATCGAGCGTGAAGTTCATCACGCTGCGGGTTGCGCGCACGATTTCAATATCAATGTCGATCCGCGCCGGCGCACGGGGAATCGGCGCGTTATCCTTGGCTGGCTCGCTGATCTCGGTCATGGCGGGTGCGGCTGGCGTGTTGATTGTATTGGTAGCGGTTGTCGCTGCGAGTGCGGGCCCGCTCGGGGCTGGTTCAAGTTCCGGCTTATGACGCGGCGCTACCTTTGGTTGCTCAATTTCGGGCACGGTGACGGTCGCTGTTCCGCGCCGCAGGAACAAGGTCCCGCCAATCAACAGGGCGAGCAATGTAAGACCGCCTGCGATCCATGCCCAAAGCGGTATCGCACTGGCGGCATCACTGGTCGCGGTGTCTGGAACTGCTGTGTCTGGGCTTGCGGGGTTCGGCAACGGAGCATTGGTGTCAAATCCGGGTGTTCCCTCGCCCGTAGGCGCTTCTGTCACTGCAGGAGATGATACACCGGAAGCGCCGCCGCCCGCATTGCTCGGTGCGCTTGGCTGCCCTGTTGGAAGGCGATTGGGCGGTGTGACCGAGTCTGAAGCGGAACCTGCCGCTCCCGTCGCCTCGGGAGATACCGTGTCGCTCGGACTCAGAACCGGCGTGATCGTCGGTGCAGGGCTGGGCAAGTCAATCGCAGGGGCTGTGGGATCAGAACTGGGGACCGTGCTCGGGTCGGCCTGTGTGGGCGCAGGCGCTGGCCTATCGGTCGGAATAACGCGCGGCGGCAAGGCCGCTGGCCCGGTGTCATCCGCAGGGCCTTCGACCTCTGGCCGGGGCGTGGGTGTGCTGGTCGGCAGTGTAAAGCCGCCCGGTGAGGACTGCGCCACCGTTGGCGCGGTCGCACCAATGCTCAGCGCAATGAGAACGCACATGACCGCCGCTTTGGGCGCGGACAATATCCGAAAAGAAGAAACAGCAAGCATGATCTTTGGCGTAGCGGGTCTTTTCAAAAATAGCGGTGTGCACGGACTCAGCGGTCATAGCACTTTGCGGGTGCGGCCGGGCAGCGCGATTACAACATAACGGCGCAGCACTGCCACCGCATGTCTGACATAGATATTAACGCCGCCCCGTCCAGCTTGTCGCTTGCATGGAGCGCCCTTTCGCGGCAACAGCGCGGCATGGAAACCACACCTAACGATCCCGCTGCGCCCGCATTCCTGGGCAAAGACACACCGCTGCCGACTTCGCCCGAAGAGGCGGTGCTCGATTACGTACCAAATCCGCGCAAGGGATCGCTGTTTTTGGTGCGTTTTGCCGCGCCAGAGTTCACATCACTATGCCCGGTCACCAACCAACCGGATTTTGCGCATTTGGTGATCGATTATGCGCCCGGTGATACAATCGTTGAATCGAAGAGCCTCAAGCTGTTTCTGGGCAGTTTTCGCAATCACAACGGCTTTCACGAGGATGTGACCGTCGGCATTGGCCAGCGGCTGGCCGAGGAAATGAAGCCCAAATGGCTGCGTATTGGCGGCTATTGGTATCCGCGCGGCGGCATTCCGATCGATGTGTTCTGGCAGACAGGCGCCGCGCCAGAGGGCCTATGGGTGCCCGATCAAGGCGTTCAGCCCTATCGCGGCCGCGGATAATTCGCACAGCCTTATTGTTGCTGGTAATAAATGAAGTGGTGCCGGCTGCAAGATTCGAACTCGCGGCCCCCTGATTACAAATCAGGTGCTCTACCAACTGAGCTAAGCCGGCACATCTCGTTAAGAGGAGGCCCCCTTAGGCGAAAGATTTGCGGCCCTCAAGTGACAAAGCGGCAGGGCGCCAACAAATTTGAATTCTGGTGGCTGAGCGCAAGCCGCTACCCGCGACATTTGCGACCCAAAGACAGTCAGTTTTCAATTTTGCAGAGCATTGTTTGCAGTTCGTCGAACATCACCGCCAATCGCTGGTTTTTTTCCGTGTTTCTAAGATACATCTTAGTGTGCGAAAAGGGACCGGTGATGGACGAAAATCTGCAGAGGCAAATGATTATTGAGGCGGACCGTAAATCGGTGGGCGTCGCCTATTTGCTGTGGCTGGTCCTTGGCGGATTTGGGGTTCACCGCTTCTATGCTGGCAGCACAAAGACCGGCATCATGCAGCTGCTTTTGTTGCTTTCGGTTGTAGGCTGGTTGGTTCTGGTCCCATGGTTGCTGATCGACTTGGCACTTATCCCCGGCCTGGTGCGCGATCACAATATGAAGACTATAGGCGAGCTCAATTTCTCGTCTCATGAGGGACCGGTAAAGCCCGCGCGCAAGCTCCAATCCGAAGCGGATAGGCGCCGCGAAGCAATGATCGAGGATCTGCGCGCCTCAGGATACCGCAAAGAGCGGCGCGACATTTTCAATTCTTACAACTAAGCGAGCCGCGGTCTAGAACGCGCCAAAGGTCCAGCCTTCAACGCGGGCGACCTCTGCCGTCAACGTGCGCGGTTCCCAGCGCTCCGGCTCCTTGTGCACTTTGCGCAGCCATGCCGCCGTCAGCAAAGCGTCAGAGGAATGGTCATCAATCTCACCGATTTGCGCAACCGGTGGGCTGTCCAAACCCTCTAGCGCAGCGTTCAGGTCGGCATAGGTCAGCAGTTTCGTTCGCGCACCGCGTCCGCCCATGCTGGCGGCGGCCTCTTTGGCGGCAAGCCCAGTGTAAATCTCCACCAATAGTGATCCGCGCGTCGGATGTTTGGGCGGGATTGGTTGCACCGGCCAGACCGGCAGATGCCCCTTAAGGTGGTGCAGCATGCGCATCCCGGTCAGCGAGCTTTTGCCAACTTGCGCCGCTCCGACGAGGTTGAAATTGCTGACCGGGCGGCATTTTTGTGCGCGTTGAGCGGTCTCTGCCTGACGAAAGCGCCCCTCGCGTGAAATGGCATCGGGCAGATGAAAGCGGTCGCCGACCTTGTCCTTGCTGTGCCTGAAATAGCGCGCGGCCTCTGGGTGGCTGAGGAAACTGTGCGCGCCCAAATGCGGGTCATCGGCGCAAATCCGGTCGATCAATTCCCAGAGGCCATTGGCGTGGCGCGGGCTTTCGTCCCAACCCGGAAAATACGCGCCTGCATCGACGAAGGGCAGACTGATGCCGAGGTCAATCCCAACCAAGGTGTTGGAGGGTAGCTCTTCGCGCAGCAATCCGAGCACTTCTGTGCGAGACCAGCCGCGCTGCGGGGCCTCAACCAGCACCGGCGGGCCGCCTTTGGCATCGGCGAGGGCCAAAGCGATGCCACGATGCCGCTCACCCTTTGCACCAGACCAGTCGATCGCCAAAAAGTGATCAAAGCCGCGCATTAAGAGGTCGGACAGATATCGCCCGGTGTCAGTGCCCAGCCGCCCGCTGGGGCCGCGACATAGGAATCGCGCCTATATTGTGAGAGGTCATTCCAATCTGTAATCCGGTCATGCGGTATGGCGGAGAGGTGAAGGCAATCCTCACCTTCCCAGCGGTCAATCCGCCAATCGGCAAGGTTTGGTATGGTGGTCTCGACCCGCATTGGGGTGATACCTCCAGGATAGATGCGCCAAACAGCGAAGCCTTCAAAGCCACCCCATCCTGCCTCAGAAAACTGGACGACCGCAAAAAATGTCTTGTCGGGTGAGAACGACGGCTTAGTGCCGATATCCATCGATTGTCCGGTGCCAACCGAGTCGATCAGAATATAACCCCCAGCCTCATATCCCCGCCAGCTAAAGCCGAGAAAGCGATTATCAAAGCGCTGATAATTGTCCGCAACTTCGAACCAAGCTGTCTCAACGCAATGCACGGCCTGCATCTGGGTCATGACAGCAATCCAGTTCATTGAGCTGCTGGCGATATAGGTCCAGTCTTTCGGTAGGACGAGGGGCTGTTTGCGGCTGGTGTGGTGGTCGCCCAGGACCGATTTGCTGGGGCATCGTACCTCCGCATCGGGCACATAGAGTTCATCGGCGTGCACCGCTGCAGGAGCAAGCAAGGAAAGGCTGCTAAGAGCACCTAGAGCTATTCCCCGCGCAATTCGGCCCGTCTGTTTGCCCACCATTCCATTCGCTCCTTCACTTTGCGTTCAAACCCGCGCTCGACCGGCGCGTAATAGTCCTGAGGCTTCATCCCCTCCGGCCAATAATTGTCGCCAGAAAAGCCGTCCTCTGCATTGTGATCGTAGGCATAGCCTTTGCCATAGCCAATGTCTTTCATCAGCTTAGTCGGTGCATTTAAGATGTTTTGCGGCGGCATGAGGCTGCCGGTTTCGCGCGCGGATTTGAATGCGGCCTTCTGCGCGGCATAGGCGGCGTTCGATTTGGGCGCGGTCGCGAGGTAGAGGCAGGCCTGAACAATCGCGAGCTCGCCTTCGGGCGACCCCAGAAATTCATAGGCGTCCTTGGCCGCCAGGCATTGGGTCAGCGCGTTTGGATCAGCCAGACCAATGTCTTCGCTGGCAAAGCGGACCAGGCGGCGCAGCACATACATCGGCTCTTCGCCAGCGGTCAGCATCCGCGCCATGTAATACAGGGCTGCCTGCGGATCGGAGCCGCGCAAGGATTTATGCAGCGCGCTGATAAGGTTGTAATGGCCCTCGCGGTCCTTGTCATAGACGGCGACGCGCCGCTGAAGGAATTGGCCAAGGGCGGCGGGATCAAGCGGTTCAGTGAGCGCTGCGTTGTAGAGTGTTTCTGCCTGACCCAGCAGAAAACGGCCATCGCCGTCCGCGCTTGCTATCAGGGCGGCGCGTGCATCCTCGGTGAGGGGGAGGGGGCCTTCCAGCGTCTCTGCCCGGGCGAGCAGAGCCTCCAGTGCCTCATGGCTTAACCGCTCCAGGATCAGCACTTGGCTGCGACTGAGCAGTGCGGCGTTGAGTTCAAAACTGGGGTTTTCGGTGGTCGCTCCCACCAATGTCACCGTGCCGCGCTCGACGAAGGGCAGAAAGCCATCCTGCTGCGCGCGGTTGAAGCGGTGGATCTCGTCCACGAACAGCAGCGTGCGCTGGCCTGCGCCCGCCATCTTATCTGCCTCGGCAAAGGCCTTCTTGAGATCGGCCACGCCTGAGAATACCGCGCTGATCGAGACAAACCGCATGCCCACACTGTTGGCGAGCAGGCGCGCGATACTGGTCTTGCCCGTGCCCGGCGGCCCCCACAAGATCATGCTGGAAAGCTTGCCTGCTGCCACCATGCGCCCAATTGCGCCAGTCGGCCCGGTCAGATGTTCCTGCCCGATGATCTCGCCAAGGTTGCGCGGGCGCAGCCGATCCGCCAGCGGCGCGTCATCGCGCGTCTGGTCAGGCCCGCCAGAGGGGCCTCCGGCGGGTGGCGCCGCATCATTTCCGAACAAGTCAGTCATTCGTCTGGTCTGATAAGGCGCTGGTCGGAAAATGCCATCCACCTCTTGCATCGATAGCTCTGAGATATATCTTAAGCCTATCAAGAGTTATCGAATTGAATTTGGGAGAGTGAATTATGACATGGCAGAAACGGCGCCGCGGCAATTGGAATGGTGGCTGGAATAACCTCGGCCCATTGGTCGCAATGATGGCGTCTTCCGCGGGTGATTGGGAGGAGATCGGCGAGAAAATGCGCGGCGGCGGCTCGTGGCAAGACGGCCCCAAACGGCGCAAGCGTCGGGGCCGGATGTTTGGCCAGGGCGAATTGCGTCTCGCATTGCTGGCGTTGATCAATGAAGAACCGCGCCATGGCTATGAGCTGATCAAGGCGATCGAAGACATGACGGCGGGCGGCTATGCGCCGAGCCCGGGTGCGGTCTATCCGACGCTGCAAATGCTTGAGGAAGAGGGCAAGATTAAACCGGCCAAGTCGAAGGCCAAGGCAGAGGACGGCGAAACGAGCGGTAAGAAGCCATTCAAGGCGACCAAATCTGGCAAGGCAGAGCTGGCTGAGCGCGCTGAAGATGTCGATCAACTGATGGGCCGGATCAATGAGCACGGCGACCGGGCTGAAAAGGTGAAGGAGCGTTCACCCGATTTGTTCCGCGCGATGGGCAATCTCGGCTCTGTGCTGAAAAACCGCGCGCGCGCCGGAAAACTCGATCAGAACGCGATGAACGAAATTGTCGACATTATCGATGAGGTCGCCAAGCGCATCGAAAGAATGTGAGCGCCGTTGATTAGAGCCTAGCCGCCCGTTCCCTCCACCCTTCCTCCCGGAGCCTACCGGGATAACATCCGGGTGGAAGGGTGGAGGGAACGGGTGGCTAGGCCAGATGGTACGAACGAACAGGCGCGGGCTTCCAGCCCCCGGTTTGCCCGCGCTGCGCCTTTGATATAACTTCACCCTTCTGAGACTGGGTCGCGTCCATTCTTGGGAGGGAATATCATGGATCAATCTGTCAAAACGCCTTGGCACCTGTGGGTCGTCGGGGCGCTTTCACTGTTGTGGAATTCTGGCGGCGTCATCAGTTATACGATGACCAAGCTCGCCGCTTTGGATGGCACCGGCATGCCACCCGAGCAGCTTGACTATTATTACAGCTTCCCGGCATGGGCCACGGCCTTTTGGGCGCTGGGCGTCTGGGGATGCTTCTTTGGATCCGCTGCGCTGCTTTTCAGAAGTCGCTATGCGGTCTGGCTGTTTGGGATTTCGATTATCGGCCTTGTCGGCACCACGATATTTCAGCGCTTTTTTTCGGAAATGCCTGAAACGCTGCAAACCGCTGGGCACACCGTGTTTGCGGCGGCAATCTGGGTGGTTACCATCGGGCTGTTTTTCTATGCGCGCTCCATGGCCAAATCAGGTGTGCTGAGATAGAGGGAGGTGTTTGAAGAGCTACAGGCGCGTTAGCAACTAAGCCGCAATCTCTTCAGCCATTTCCTTCGCGATCAGAGCCTCGCGTTCCTGAACCAGTCGGACATACATATCGGCGACCACGCGGTTGATCGCCTCCCAACTGTATTCGCGCGAATTCATTTCGCCCGCTGCGCCGTGGCTCGTGCGCAGTTCATGATCGGTACAATAGGGCGCGAGTGCCTCGGCGAATGCTTTGGTGTTGCCGGGCGCGACCAAGCAGCCGCTGTCGCCGCATTCCACCAGGCTGGATGCACCTGTGGCTCCGGCTGCCACCACTGGCAGACCGCTGGCCATCGCCTCCAGCGTCACATTGCCGAAAGTCTCTGTGATGGACGGGTTGAAGAAGATATCGCCGCTCGCCAACGCTTTGCCCAGATCAGCGCCGGTTTGAAACCCTGCGAAAATTCCGCCGGGCAGGGCATCCTGGAACCAGCCGCGCGCAGGGCCATCGCCGATCACAAGCACTTTGTGCGGAGCCTGAAGTTTGCGCAGCTCGATAATGCTGTCGGCAAAGACGTCGAGTCCCTTTTCCATGACCAGCCGGCCAAGAAAGACGATCGCAATGTCATCATCGGCCAGGCCCAGGCTGCGGCGCCATTCCATATCGCGCTTTGATGGGTCGAAGACGGTGCGGTCGACCCCGCGCGTCCATAGGCCAATGTCATCATGCATGCCCTGCGCGATCAGCTCTTCAATCATGCTTTGCGATGGGGCGACCAGCGCATCGCAGCGATTGTAAAACCGGCGCAGCATCCACAGCACGGCAGGTTCTAGAAAGCCCATTTTGTAATAGCGCGGATAGGTCTCAAACCGGGTGTGAACCGAGGATAGCACCGGAATATCGTGTTCCTGCGCCCATTTGAGCGCCGCGTGGCCGGATGGGTCAGGCGATGACAGATGCACGATATTGGGTTTGAACTTCTCAAGATCGCGCCGGATCTTGCCGTTAAAGCCTGTCGGCAGACGGTATTCGCCGCGCCCCTTCACCGGCATGCGCCAGCTGGGCAGGCTCACCAGATCGCCGGTTGGTTCAAAATCAGGTTCATCCACGGTGGGGGAATAGACGCGCACCGCCGCGCCCAGACCCAGCAGCGAGCCGACGAGGCGATTGAGCGCCTGGTTCGCGCCGTCGCGGGTGTAGTTATAATTGCCGCTGAACAGGGCAATGCGAAGATCGGATATTTCCATGTTGAGCGCGGCATAGAATGTTGCGCGAGGATTTGCGAGTTTGTTTTGCGCGCGCCGGATGGCGTGCGTAAAACATAGACTCCTTCGTTGACATGCGGCGAGACGCCACTACACGCGGCTCCGGGCCACGCGGTCCCAACGCCGCGCGAGCTCTCTGTAAGGAGAGAATACATGACTGAACTACCCGCCGAGCCGGCGCTTAAGCCTGCTCGTCCGCAATTTTCATCCGGTCCGACCGTTAAGTTCCCCGGATGGTCCCTCGACAAATTGAAAACCGAATCGCTCGGGCGCTCGCACCGCTCGGCCGTTGGAAAGTCGCGTCTTAAATACGCAATCGACCTATCCAAAGAGATGCTGGGCGTGCCCGAGGATTACCTCGTCGGCATCATGCCCGCCTCTGACACTGGCGCACTGGAATGCGCGATGTGGACCATGCTGGGCCAAGGCCCCGCGACCGTTGCGGCGTGGGAAAGCTTTGGCAATGTCTGGATCCAGGATGCGGTGAAGCAGCTGAAGCTGCCAAACCTGCAAGTGCTGGATGCCGATTATGGCGAGATCCCCGATCTCCACTCAATTCCGCAGGACAATGACGTTGTCTTCACCTGGAACGGCACGACCTCTGGCGCGAAAATTCCGAACACGGACTGGCTGGAGCGGGGCCGTAAAGGCGTGACCATCAATGACGCCACCAGCGCGATCTTCGCGCAGGAAATGGACTGGGCGAAGCTCGATGCGACGACCTATTCGTGGCAAAAGGTGATGGGATCAGAGGCGCAGCACGGGATGTTGATCCTCTCTCCCAAAGCGGTTGACCGGATCGAAAGCTATGATCCAGAATGGCCGCTGCCCAAGCTTTTCCGCCTGAAAAAGGGTGATAAAATCAATCGCGGCATCTTTGAAGGCGCTACGATCAACACGCCGTCTTTGCTGGCGACCGAGGATTACATCGCGGCGCTCGAATGGGCGCAGGCGCTGGGTGGGCGCAAGGCGATGTTTGAACGCGCCGATGCCAATGCCGCAATCGTGAACGATTGGATCGAGGCGACGCCTTGGCTCAAGAACATGGTCAGCGATCCGGCCAAGCGCACCAACACCGGTGTGTGCATGAAGTTCACCGGCGAATGGTACGAAAACCTGTCGGCTGACGATCAGGCCGCCGTGCCGAAGAAGATCGTCAAAATGCTGGAAGAACGGCATATTGGCTATGATTTCAACGGCTATCGCGACGCCCCGCCATCCCTTCGCATTTGGTGCGGCGGCACGGTTGAGCAAGAGGATCTGAAACGCCTCTTGCCATGGATCGAGTGGGCTTACGCACACGTAAAAGCTGAGCTCTAAGCTAGCTCGGCTACCCTCTTTTAGCATCCGTTCGTCCTGAGCCTGTCGAAGGATGAACTCTCCCGCCCGTCGTTAATGCTTCGACAAGCTCAGCACGAACGAGTCAGGGCAAAGGAAAACAAAATGACCAAACCTAAAGTACTCATCTCTGACAAGATGGACCCGAACGCAGCGCGTATTTTTGAAGAGCGCGGCTGTGATGTTGATGTGATCACCGGTGAGACCCCGGAAGAGCTGATTGCGCGGATCGGCGATTATGATGGCCTCGCAATCCGTTCTTCCACCACTGTCACCCCCGCCGTTCTGGACGCTGCGACCAATCTGAAGGTCATCGGCCGCGCCGGCATTGGCGTCGACAATGTCGATATCCCCTATGCCAGCGGCAAAGGCGTGGTGGTGATGAACACCCCGTTCGGCAATTCGATCACCACCGCAGAGCATGCGATCGCGATGATCATGGCGCTCGCCCGGCAAATCCCGGCGGCGAACGCTCGTACGCAGTCGGGCGAATGGCCGAAGAAGGATTTCATGGGCGTCGAGGTGACCGGCAAGACGCTCGGCTTGATCGGCGCGGGCAATATTGGCGGGATCGTGGCCAGCCGCGCGCTTGGCCTGAAGATGAAAGTGATCGCCTATGATCCCTTCCTGACGGAGGAGCGCGCCGTGGAAATGGGCGCGGAGAAGGTCGATCTCGACACGCTGCTGAGCCGTGCGGACTTTGTCTCGCTGCACACGCCGCTGACCGATCAGACCCGCAACATACTCAGTCGTGAGCGGCTGGAGAATGCCAAGCCAGGCATCCGCATCGTCAATTGCGCCCGCGGCGGATTGATCGACGAGGCGGCGCTGAAAGATTGCCTCGAAAGCGGGCAGGTCGCCGCCGCCGCGCTCGACGTGTTTGCCGAAGAACCAGCGAAGGAAAATCCGTTGTTCGGTGCGCCCAATTTCATCTGCACGCCGCACCTGGGCGCCTCCACCACTGAGGCTCAGGTCAATGTCGCGCTACAAGTGGCGGAGCAAATGGCCGATTATCTGGTCAATGGCGGCGTCACCAATGCGCTGAACATGCCTTCGCTTAGCGCCGAAGAAGCGCCGAAGCTGAAGCCTTACATGGCGCTGGCTGAAAAGCTCGGGAGCCTTGTGGGTCAGCTGGCCCACGGCAATCTCACCAAGATCAGCATTGAGCGCGAAGGCGCAGCCGCCGCCCTCAATGGCAAGCCTATCAGCGGCGCTGTTCTGGCGGGCCTGATGCGCCGTTATTCCGACACGGTGAACATGGTCAATGCACCGTATCTCGCCAAGGAACGCGGCCTCAACGTTAGCGAAGTGCGCCACGAGCGTGAGGGCGCGTATAACACGCTCGTCCGCGTCACGGTGGAGACAGAGCAAGGTCCGCGCTCGGTCGCAGGCACTCTGTTCGGCAACACTGCGCCGCGTCTGGTGGAGATTTTCGGGATCGGTATCGAAGCCGATCTGGATGGCCACATGATGTATGTCGTCAACGAAGACGCACCGGGCTTTATCGGTCGCATCGGTACGCTGCTAGGTGATCACGGCGTCAACATTGGCACTTTCCACCTGGGCCGCCGCGATGCGGGCGGCGAGGCGGTGCTGCTGCTCTCGCTTGATCAGCCTGTGACGGATGAAGTCGTCGCTGAGGCTGAAAAGGTCGAAGGCGTGAAGCTGGTCAAAGCGCTGGAGTTTTAAGGTTTTTTCTCTCACGGCAATCCGGCCCGCTATTCAGCGGGCCGGTGCCTCCGAGGGGCGGCCTAGCCGGCCAGCGGGCAGTCGCCCTTGCGGTTCGCGGTGCGAACCGATGCAATATTCCGTTCGCCCTGAGCTTGTCGAAGGGCTGCTCTTATTCTAGCGCGCACCTGTATGACCAATACCGACAATCTCCTGCCCGTTGGGCTTGCCGACCGTTTGCCCGCCACGGCAAGCCGCATCACCCGCGCCATGCGCGCCAGCCTGGATGCGCTGCAAGCCCACGGCTATGACCGGGTGCGCCCACCGCTGCTCGAATTTGAGCAATCCCTGGCCGCGCGTATGGAGAGGGTGAAGACCCGCAACGCCTTTCGCTTTGTTGATCCAGACAGCCTGCGCACGCTCGCCCTGCGCAGCGACATTACCCCGCAAATCGGGCGCATCGCGGCGACCAGCATGGCAGATGTCCCGCGACCGCTGCGCCTCGCCTATTGTGGTGACACTGCTCTGATTCGGGCGGACCAACTAGACCCGGCGCGAGAGCGCCTGCAATTGGGTGCGGAGCTGATCGGGGCGGACACCGCAGAGGCAGCGGGCGAGATCGTCGCGCTGGCGGTGGAGGCTCTGCGCGCAGCGGGCCTGACCGGGATTTCGGTCGATTTCACTTTGCCTGATCTGGTCGACACTTTGGCCTTAAAGGCGATGCCGCTGACCGCTGAACAGGCCGAGGATGTCCGGCGCGAGCTCGATACTAAGGATGCTGGCGGGTTGAAGCAGGTGGGCGGCGAAGCGTACCTTCCGCTGCTCTATGCGACCGGCGATTTTGCCGAGGCACGTGATAAGCTGCGTGCGATTGACGCAGGCGGCGCCTTGTCCAGCCGGATTAAGGGGCTTGAGGCGATTGCCGCGCGGGTGGGCGGTGCTGCGCGTATCACGCTCGACCCGACAGAACGCCACGGCTTTGAATATCAAAGCTGGTTCGGCTTTACGATCTATGCCGAGGGGGTGCGCGGGGCCGCCGGACGTGGCGGCACCTATCGGATCAGCGGCAGCGACGAGGCCGCAACCGGCTTCACGCTCTATGTCGATGCCGTGGCCGAGGCCGCGCCCGAGGCGGAGTCGGCGAGCACGCTCTATCTGCCGGTGGGCTATGATGAAGACGTAGCCGCGCGCCTGCGCGCGATTGGCTGGCGCACGATTGCGCAACTTGGCGAAGGCGAAGATGCGAAGGCGCTGGGCTGCACGCATGTGCTTGAGGGTGCCGAGGCGGTGCCGCTTTAGGATGCTCTGTTACTGCGTGATCCTGCGCTTGGGTCAGAATCAAAACACCAGGCACGTCATCCTGAACTAGGTTGGTCTTTGGCCAACTGCGCTTCCAGGATAACAAGCCCCATCACAATCATCGTCACCCTGAACTTGGTTCAGGGTCGATCACCAGCGCGGCATGCTTGGTTCTGACTTGGCGATGGATGCTGAACTGAATTCAGCATGACGAGCTTTGTGAGGGGAATACATGAGCGCCCCAAGGAAACAGTAAGAAAGTTAAGCTACTCTTCGCAGCATGATTGGGGCCTTCCCCATCCACCCGGTTGTGGCGCGCAGCGTCGATCCAGAAGTGCTGGAGAAAATGCGGGTTAAGGTCGAGTAGGAAAGCGGAGGCGAGCAAGCTTAATGCGCAGTATTACAGTTTTTGCCATATTTATCATTGTGGCTGGAGCACTCGTTTCTGCTCAGTTTTGGAAGGGCCCGCTTGAGGCATCGGCCAATAAAGGGCGTGCATTTGCTGATTTGGCAAATTGGTTGGTTGAGAGATTGGGGCCGCTTGGGGCATCGGCAATTGTGATGCTCGTGGCCACTGGATTGGCGGCTATCGCTTTGCGTCGTTCGAACATTGATAGGCGCTGACAGGTGAAAGAAGATATGATTATTGACCGGAAAAATGTTCAGCTGAAGCCTGCAAGAGAAGTCATAAATAACTCAATTCACCTGATTGAAGATGCGGAAATTGACCTTAGCAGTGGGTTTGTATTTTTCTTCACCAAAATCGGGCGGGGCGACTTTGATGAAAATGAGGTTAGCTTTCGAATGGATTGGAAGGATTTAGATGATCCTCAATCGCATTTGAGATTCTTTGGCTCTTTGCAAGCATTTGAAGTCTCACTCGAAGATGGTGTTCGAAGTTACGATATGGACTTTCATCAGTTCGAGAGAATGAAAGAGAGGTCCGGTCGAAAAGAACCAGATATACTGAAAAATTCCATAAGTATTGCCGGGAATGAGTTGGAATTTCTCGAATATATGCGTGGTTGCTTGGAGATTTTGGCAGCGAAGTACGATTATCAAGCAGATCGCGTGAGAATCAATGACGTTTCGGGGAGATTGTCATGACCACACCGTTCACCGACCCGAGTTCCGGCGACAGTATACTTAATTCGCGGCAAAAGATGCTAATGAGTTTTGCCTAATGGTGTGGTGGTGGCCTTGGGCTATCAATTTTCCTACTTAGCCCCCGCCCGCTAAGGATGACCCATGCTTTTGCTCCCCATTCCCCAACCTCCCACTAATCGACTAACTCGATCAATCGGCGCGTCTGTGATCGATTGGTTTTTTGGCCCAGTACTGCGTTCCAGCCGTTCCAAGCGTGCTTCACTAGCGACGGACGGAGGCGTTCTTGTGGTTCCGCACGCTATCCAGCGTGCGATGTCCTCGCGGCTTGCGGACAAGTCCGCGCCGCTGCGGGCGGCCAGTCGGCCTTGCGGCGCTTCGCGCCGTGCTCCGCGATCAAGCCACTGGGTATGGTCCGTGATACTCCCTTGCTCTTGCCTGCGCGACGCCCTAGGTCCGCGCGGTTTGTCGGGTCACACCTTCCCTACCGAATCAGCATGAAAGTAGAGCATGGCTAACGTCACCGTAATCGGCGCCCAATGGGGCGATGAAGGCAAAGGCAAGATCGTCGATTGGCTCGCCAGCCGCGCCGACGCCGTTGTCCGCTTCCAGGGCGGTCATAACGCCGGCCATACGCTGGTGATCGATGGCGAGGTCTACAAGCTCAGCCTGCTGCCATCGGGCATCGTCAGCGGCACGATGAGCATGATCGGCAATGGCGTGGTGCTGGACCCGTGGGCTTTGCGCGAGGAAGTGCAGAAGCTGGAAGGCCAGGGCGTTGCGATCAATGACGACAATCTGGCGATTGCGGACAATTGCCCGCTGATCCTGTCGGTGCACCGCGATCTCGACGCGTTGCGCGAGACCGCGGCGGGCAAGGGCAAGATCGGCACCACCGGGCGCGGGATTGGCCCGGCTTACGAAGACAAGGTCGGACGCCGCGCGATCCGCGTGTGCGATCTGGCGCATCTCGACCGGTTGGAGCCGCAGCTCGACCGGCTGTGCGCGCACCATGACGCGCTGCGCGCAGGCTTTGACCAGCCGCCCGTCGACCGTGAGGCGATCCTGGCGGAGCTGGCCGATGTTGCCGACTTCGTCCTGCGCTTTGCGCAGCCTGTGTGGAAGCGCCTCAAGAAGGTGCGCAAGGCAGGCGCGAAGATCCTGTTCGAAGGCGCGCAGGGCGTGCTGCTGGATGTCGATCACGGCACCTATCCGTTCGTCACCAGCTCCAACACTGTCAGCGGTACGGCCGCCAGCGGCAGCGGGCTTGGCCCGAATGCCACCGGCTTTGTGCTGGGCATTGTGAAGGCTTACACGACGCGGGTTGGCAGCGGACCGTTCCCGACCGAGCTTGATGACGAGATCGGCCAGGGCATTGGCGAGCGTGGCCATGAGTTTGGCACCGTCACCGGGCGCCAGCGGCGAGTCGGCTGGTTCGATGCAGTGTTGGTGCGGCAAACCTGCGCGATCAGCGGCGTGACCGGGATTGCGCTGACTAAGATCGACGTGCTCGACGGGCTGGAAACGGTGAAGATCTGCACCGGATACCGGCTGCGCGGCAATGTGCTCGACTACTTCCCCAGCCATTCGGCGGATCAGGCCGAGGTCGAGCCGATCTATGAAGAGATGGAAGGGTGGAGCGAGAGCACGGTTGGTGCGCGCTCTTATGTCGATCTGCCCGCCAATGCGATCAAGTACATTCAGCGCGTGCAGGAGCTGATCGAGACGCCTGTGTCGCTGGTGTCGACCAGCCCAGAGCGTGACGATACGATCCTGATGAAGGATCCCTTTGAGGACTAGGTTAGTCCGGCTGGCGCAGCAACTGCGTCCCTGCTTGGGACATGGGAAGCGATGCGCAATTGCGCGTGGGGTGACCTCGCGTTACTCTGGATCCGTATGAAGCGCCTGTTTGCCTTGATTGCTCTGATGCTTACCGCGTCCTGCGTTGGCCCATCGAGCGAAACTTCAGCGGATGCTACGCCGGATGCTCGGGTGCATACCGGAGCCTATCCGATACCACCTGCGGGCGCATCGCGCAGTGTGCCGAGGCGCGGCGCGCGCTTGGCCGACTACCTCATTGTCGACAAGTCAAAGCGGATGCTGGTCGCCTACAACAATGGCCGCCCGATCCGCGCCTATTACGGATTGCAGTTTGGCGATGCGCCAGCGGGGCACAAACGCTTTGAGGGCGATGAGCGCACGCCAGAGGGCCTCTACACCATCGACACGCGCAACCCGCAAAGCAGCTATCACCTCAGCCTGCGGATCAACTACCCCAACGCAAATGACCGCAACTTTGCCGCGCAATATGGCCGTTCGGCGGGCGGTGACATCTTCATCCATGGCCAGCCTAATGGCGCGGGCCGGCGGATGCGCGGGGATTGGACCGATGGGTGCATCGCGCTCTCTAACGCAGAGATTGAGGAGCTGTGGCGTCTCGTACCCGATGGCACCCCGATCGAGATCCGGCCCTAAACGTGGTTAGCTATCGCGCTCTTCGGCAAGCAGCGCGACTTGCACTTGCAGCTTCTTCACTTCGCGTAGGATCGTCAGCATGTTCATGCGGGCAAACATCCATTCTTTGACAAAGCCTTGCATCACAACGAGCCCTATCGAAAGCAGGCCCCATCCAACCATGGGTTCGAAGCCGTCGGCCGTGACTGCACGATAGACTGCATAGAGTATTGCAATGCCGACTACGACTGCGACTGCAAAAACCAGCTTAGCCCAGCCTCCTAAATTACCGCTCATGCTGTCGCCGATCATTTCGAACAGGCCGCGATCTTCTTCAAGCTGGCCGAGAAAGGCTTGATCGTCATCGTCAAGCGCGTCTTTGATGCGGTTATCAGTGCTGGTCATCATATGTCTCCTTCAGTCGGTTCGGATAGCGCCGCCTTCAATTTGCGGCGCGCGTGAAACAGGCGGCTTTTGGCGGTGCCCATCGGGATCGATTGCACCGCGGCGATTTCATTGAGCGTCAGCCCCTCCGCAAAGTGCAGATGCGCCGCAAACCTCTGATCCGGCGGCAGACTGGCAAAGGCTTGCCGCAGCGCGAGCGCGTCGCCCTGAGTAGCCCCTTGCGCTTCTTCTGATTCAGCTTGCGCTGTCCTATCCCGCTCGCGAATGCGCTTGCTCAGATGGGTCGCTCCGCGTCGGTGCAGGATCGCAAAGGCATAGCTGCGAAACCGCGCCGGATCGCGCAGACCATTAATTCCTTTCCAAATCCCGATCCAGCATTCTTGTGCCAGATCGCACGCCAATTCGCGGTCGCCGGTGTAACGATAGGCCGCTCGGATCAGCCGAGTATTCCAGCGCTTATGTAGCCGGTTTAGCGCTTTGAGGTCGCCTTGCTGCACCATCACGACGAGCAGTTCGTCGAACAGAATGCCGGGTTTCGGCGGGGCAGGGCGAGTTTGTTTGGTCATTACTGGAGTAGTCGCTCAATAGGCGCGAAAGGTTCAATGACTTCGATCAAATTGCTTCATATCTGCAAGAATTCTTGACTTGAACATGTTTTGTTCTACTTGTGTTTCACCTAATCAAGGAGGCGACTCGATGGCTCAAGCAGATTTTTCGTACGATGTGGCACCTGATCCGACTGCAGAACCCGCCAGTATCGCGGTGTTTGCTGATCGGCCCGCGATGCGCGGTCAGATCGCCGAGGATTTGGTTGGTGCAGGGTTTCGCGTGGCCGACCGTGGTCCGATCGCTGATCTGCTGGAGGGGCAAATTCGGTTGCTCAGCGACGTCGTAATGATCGATTGCCCGGAGGTCGATGCGCGTACTTTGGCCGTGCTGGCGCGATTGGATATGCGGGCAGCGGAATGTGGATCACAATTGATCGTTTCTACCTCGCTTGAGGCGCTTGATGATGTGTTTGCAGCTCTTGATCAGTCAGATGCTCAATTGCTGGTGAACCCATCTCGGGCTGATCGTATTGTGGCGATAGGCCGTATACTTTCGCATGTGCCGAATGCTCGCGTGCGAGAGATGAGTGAGGAGGATCGACTTACCCTACTGCGCCTTTCGGAGCAGGTTGATGTGATTGCGAACAAACTTGAAGGGTTATCGCATGAACCTTGGGAGTCCGGTGAAAAACAGTCTCAGAGCTTGAGTGACGTGAAGAGAGATTTTCGCGGGGTTGAGAGCAATGAGAATGGTTGGGGTAGACAAGATTGTGCCCGTCCATCGTTGCCTGATCCTCGGTTGGTGCGTCAGATTATCGCCAATCGTCAGACTCGTGCTCGATTCTTTGATGCGGAACTGTTCGCCGATCCGGCCTGGGATATGCTGCTGGATCTAACTGCGGCTCACGCTGAGCATCGCCGTGTCTCGGTTACCTCGCTGTGTATTGCAGCTGGGGTTCCGGCGACGACGGCTTTGCGCTGGGTCCGGCAGATGGTTGATAGCGGCATTTTCGTGCGGATCGCTGATTCCACGGATAAACGTCGGGCATTCGTCGCCCTTAGCGAGGCGAGCGCCGATGGCATGGCGAGCTATTTTGCGGCGATAGACGCCCCGCTGAACCTGGCGGCCTGAGTTGGCGACTTAAGCCTGCTGGTTAGCCGTCGTTTTGCCAGCGTAGGATCACGGTGAGTGTATTGCGGCTCTCGCTGAGCGCAAATTGCTCAGCAGCGCTGGGACAGAGCGGTGGTGAGCTGCCGTCGCCGTTACTAGCACTACCTTGCCGCGCGTTGGGGCAAGTGCTGACATCGCAATCAATGCGAATGGCATCGGCCCGTGCGCGGGCTAGGATGGCGGCGGGAATATTGCCGATTGTGCAGACCGCGTCCGCTTCGCCCAGCATGCGTGATTGCCGAACAGTCAGGTCTTCCGGGTCTGCACTGGAAATGACGAACTCCGCCGTTTCGCTGCTTTGCGCCTCCAATGCACCATCGAGCCAGTCGGTCACACCGCCGGGTGATTCCGCGACCAAGGCGTCCAATGCACCGCCTTCTCTCAGGGCCTCGTCCAAGGCCCGTCGTCTGTCGCCGCCATCGGGAAAGCGGGCCCGCAGTTTTGCTCGCGCCGCGAATAAGGCCTCCGCTAACTTTCCAAGGCTTTGCGGCAAGATCCGCTCCAGCCTCAGCCTGATGTGTTTCGCTAAGCCCGCTGATGCGCCGCCCGTTCCAACCGCAATTAAGACCGGGTTGCGGTCAAGTATGCTCGGCGTTGTGAAATCGCACAGGTCAGGCTTGTCGACCACATTCACGATCATCCCGGCGCATCGCAGGTTGATCGCTGCCACTTCGCACGCCTTTGCGTCATCGTAAGCGACAAAGGCAATGCGCACCCCTTCATCCACCGCCTGGGCCATATCATCCACGATGACTCCACCCGCTCGCTCGACCAGCCGGCGTTTGGGTTCTGCCGCTTCGCCTTCGCCCAGAACCAATACCTTTTGCCCGGCAATCCGGTGAAATAGTGGAAGGCTCTGAAGTTCGCTCATCTGGCTTTAGCTACTCAAGCAAGCCAGTCGGGCACGCGCTCGGCATCCATAATCGCGCCCGCATCGATCCGGTCCGCGACCACCGCGAACTTGTCGCCGTCCACCAAAACTTCGGCCACAAATCCGCGCGAATTGTAGCTGGAGGCCATCGTCGCGCCATAGGCACCTGCGGTGCGGAACACGGCGAGCTCGCCGCTTGCCAGTTCGTCGCATTCGCGCCCCATCGCGAATGTATCGCCGGTTTCGCAGATCGGCCCGACGATGTTTGCGGTCATTTGAGATCCGCCTGGCTCAACTGCTTCGAAGTGATGATAGGCGCCGTACAGCGCAGGCCGCGCGAGGTCATTCATCGCCGCATCGACGATCACGAACGGATTGTTGAGCCCGCGTTTCACGCGCACCACACGGGTCAGCAAAACGCCTGCATTGCCTGCAATCACTCGGCCCGGCTCGAAGATCAGCTTTACGCCCCAATCCTTCGTCACTCGCGCAACCATCGCGCCATATTCAGACGGTGGGGGCAGTTTCTCGCCTTTTCTGTATGGAACGCCCAGGCCACCGCCTAGGTCGACATGGGTGATATTATGGCCCGCACCGCGCAGCGCTGTGACCAGCCGACCCAATTTTTCAAAAGCGCGCTCCAGCGGGGCTATATCTGCCAATTGGCTGCCGATGTGCACCGCGACACCGCGCATGTTCACGCCGGGCGAATGGGCGAGTTTGCCAAAGATTTGACCGGCTTGATCAATCGGTACGCCAAATTTGTTATCCGCCTTGCCGGTGGAAATCTTGTCATGTGTTCCAGCATCGACATCCGGATTGATGCGCAGCGCGCAGTCCGCCGTCATCCCCATACTTTCAGCGACTTCGGCGAGCTCCAGACCCTCTTCTTCGCTTTCAATATTGAACTGTCCAATGTTTGCCTCGAGCGCGGCGGCCAGTTCTGCACGGGTTTTGCCGACGCCGGAAAAGACGATCTTCTCGGGCGCAATTCCGGCTGCAATGGCCCGGCGCATTTCCCCGCCGGATACGACATCCGCGCCGTACCCCTGGCGTTGCAACACTTTGAGCACAGCGAGGTTGGGATTGGCTTTGACCGCGAAGGCAATCAGTTTGTCCGGTACGCCGTCCAATGCCTCGCGAAAGACGCGTGCGTGGCGCTCCAACGTGGCGCGTGAATAGACATAGACGGGCGTACCAACCTCATCCGCGATACGCGGCAAGGGTACGTCTTCGGCATGCATGACGCCGTCTTTGAGGGCAAAATGGTCCATATTTCGTGTGCTTTATTCAGGGGGGAGATCAAACGGGTCGTCTTCGCGCTCTTCAGAGCGGCGGCGCAGCTCCACGCTGCGTTCTGGCGCGGCGAGGGCGTCGCGTTCCAGCAATTCTTCTGCGTTCGGCGGAGTCTCGGCGCCGCGCGGGGCCACCGGCAGGCTCGCACCTTGTGGGGGATTCAGGTCCCCGCGGGCACCGCATGCGCTGATTGCAACCAGTAGTGGGATCATGATCAATTTTCGCATTATCCATCCATCCCTAGCTCGGCGCGGGCGCGTTTCACCTGAGCCTTTACCTGCTCCGGCGCGGTCCCGCCATAGGAAGCGCGCGCGGCGACCGAAGCGTCGACCGAGAGGGCCGCAAACACTCGCTCATCGATCCGCGCGTCAATTTCACGAAGGTCCTCAAGTGGCAGCTCATCGAGCGCGCAGCCACGCGTCTCAGCCAGCTTGACCGCCGCACCGGTGATATGATGCGCCTCGCGAAATGGAATGTCGGCCTCTGTCACCAGCCAATCGGCCAGATCGGTCGCCGTGGCATAACCGAGCTCGGCGGCCTGGCGCATCCGCTCGGTCTTGAACGTGCTGCCTGCGACCATGCCGGTCATCGCCGCAATGCTTAAGCCCATCAGGCTGGCGGCCTCGAATACGGGCGGTTTGTCGTCCTGCATATCCTTGGAATAGGCGAGCGGAAGGCCCTTCATCGTGACCATTAAGGCCGTGGTACAACCGATCACCCGGCCCGCATGGCCGCGCACCAGCTCTGCGGCATCGGGGTTCTTCTTTTGCGGCATGATGGAACTGCCTGTGGAGAGCGCATCCGCCATGGTGACAAAGCCAAAAGGTTGGCTCGCCCATAGGATGAATTCCTCTGCAAGGCGTGAGAGATGCACGGCGCAGGTTGATGCGGCAAACAGGAAATCCATTGCAAAATCGCGGTCCGACACCGCATCGAGCGAATTGGCTGTGGGCCGGTCAAAGCCTAGCGCCTTGGCGGTCATTTCGCGGTCGAGCGGGAAGCCTGTGCCAGCCAGAGCGGCCGAGCCAAGCGGGCTCTCATTCAGGCGAACGCGGGCGTCCGCCAAGCGAGAGCGATCCCGCCGCAGCATCTCGTAATAGGCCATCAGGTGGTGACCAAGCGTTACAGGTTGCGCGGTTTGCAAATGGGTGAAGCCGGGCATCACACTGCTAGAATGCTCATCGGCGCGGGTCACCAGAGCGCGCTGCAATTCGGCTAGCCCGGCGTCTATTTGATCAAATGCCTCACGCACCCATAGCTTAAAATCGGTTGCGACCTGATCATTGCGGCTTCGCGCGGTGTGCAGGCGGCCAGCGACTGGTCCGATCAGCTCGGTCAGGCGCGCTTCCACCGTCATGTGGATGTCTTCCAGGCTCCAGTCCTCTGGAACCCCGTCGCGCTCATATTCTGCCGCGATGGTTTGCAGGCCATCGTCAATCGCCTCGGCGTCTTCGGCGCTGACGATGCCTTGCGCCGCCAGCATGGCGATATGGGCGCGGCTGCCGACGATGTCTTGCCGCCACAACACCTTGTCGAACGGGATCGAGGCATTGATTTCGCGCATGATCGCACTAGGTCCATCTGAGAACCTGCCGCCCCACATCGTGTTGGATTTGCTCATGTCGCTTCGTTCGCCGTTCTTTGCTTTGGCCGCACTGATACCATTGATGCTGCCTCTTGCAGCCTGCGATAGGGCGCAGGGCGATGGCGCGCAACAACAGGGTGGATTGGCGGGCGAAAAGCAGAATTCAACCGAAGCCGAAGTGGGCGAGATTGACCGCGCGCAAGCGGGCACTCTGCTACCCGATTTGACGTTCATCGATCCTGATGGAGAAGTGATCGAATTTTCAGCACTTAAGGGACAGCCCGTATTGCTCAACCTTTGGGCGACGTGGTGCGCGCCGTGCAAGGTTGAGATGCCTTCTCTGGACCGGCTTGCCCAAAAAATGGGCAGTGATTTGCGTGTAATTACAGTGAGTCAGGACATTCGTGCTGCCGAGGTTGTGAAGCCATTTTTTTCCGAGCAAGGCTTTGAGATGCTCGAACCCTGGCTTGATCCGCAGGGCACTCTCGACCGCGGACTCGATAATGGCGGGGTCTTGCCGCTGACAATCCTGTTCGATGGGGAGGGGCGCGAGATATTGCGCGTTAAAGGTGGCTATCACTGGGACAGCGAAGATGCGTTGGCGTTGATCTCTGAGGAAATTGCCGAATAATCAGGAGCGGAGAGACCCAGCGATGCGAGCGGCCAGCCAAACAGCCCCGACATCAAGAGCGATTGGATGCGCGAAATCGGCCAGATTTGAGAAATTGGCGCAAGCACTCTGTCACGCAGCAGCGGTTTATACACACCATCCGATTGATACAGCGGCGTGAAGAACGCTGTGATCCACTGATATAGATCAACATGATCGCGGCGCCATGACGCGGCGAGCCGCAGTTTTTCGCCAAGCGTGCGCCCTTCGGCCAGCCCGCGTTTAAGCGACCACGCATCTAGCAATGCCATATTCGCACCCTGGCCCAATTGCGGGCTGGCGGAATGCCATGCGTCGCCAATCATGATCAATCGCTTATGAACCGGGCGCTTGGCTGTGCGATGGGCATAGCGCGCAAAGGTCAGCTGATCTCGCGATGTGATGCGCGCCAGCAAAGCCTCGGTCTCCGGCCAGAGCGCGATAACGTCGGCCTTCCATTCTTCCAGCGGAGTGTCGCGCCATCTTTGATAGTCTGAGACCTTGAGCGACCAGAAAAAGGCAGCTTCAGGCGAGGTGTCAGCGCTGCGCGAGCCGATCGGGAGAACACCGACCATTTGCGCCGCCCGGCGATAACGCTGCTCCAACAGGCCTGTATTGAATGGATCGTCCGGTTGTAACGGCAGGCTCGCCCACAATGCACCAAATTCTAGGATGTTCTTAGGCGCTGGATCAAACACGCTCGACCAACCGCTGGCATCGACAACAAGATCGAATTCTTCCGATTCGCTGCCATCTTCAAACGTCAGGCGCCGCGCTTTATTGCTGAGTGTGCTGCCGGTAATTGCGCGCCCAGTTTTGATTTCAATGCGGTCGTTCTGAACGGCGCGGTAAAGCACATTGAACAGGCTGGCGCGGTGGATACCGATGCCAAATGCGCCTGGCAGACCCAATTGATCATAATGCGCATCCAGCGCGTTGCGGCCATGCTCTTCCAAGCCCTTCAGTGCATGAATACGCGATCCGCGGGCTGCGACTTCGTCGGCCAGTCCAAGCTGCGCCAGCACCGCTAGCCCCGTGGGCTGGATCATCAGGCCAGAGCCAACTGGGCCGGGCTCATCGAATTGATCAAACAGGCAAACGCGGTGCCCATCGCGGTGCAGCATTAGCGCGGCGGCCAGGCCCGCTGGCCCGCATCCCGCAATCGCAATTGTGTGCCCCATCATGGGAACACGCCTTGCCGCCAATTGGCGTTCAGGTCGAGGGTTTTAGGTGGGGAAATTTTGGATGGGTCCGCATCATTTTGGGCCGCAAAATGATGGTGGGCGATGACAGGCTCGAACTGCCGACCCTCTCGGTGTAAACGAGATGCTCTACCAACTGAGCTAATCGCCCAAACGCTTGAAAACGTTTAGTTTTCCGCCTATTTCTTGGCGAAAAATTGGTCTCAAAGTCCCTCACGAATGCACATTCATCCCAAATTGCACGGATAAGTTATTGAAATAACGTCAAAACCATCTGTGCAAGGAAAGAGGAGGTTTATGCAAACCTGCTGATCTTCTCGGTCCGAGGGCGCCTACCCAACGATTATTCGTTGGTCAACCCGATACTGCACTTCAAGGCTAAAGAACCGAAATTTTAGCCGCATAAATTGCGTTTCGGCAGCGACAGCTACCATCATGATGATTGTCTTCCCAACCTATAACGCTGTCACGTCTCCGTTATCTATGTCGAGAAGGTAGTTTGAACGGTGCGACGATCCATTGCGAGTTAGGCATCCGATCCCGTACTGATGTCCCGATGCCTTTTTTGCTTCAACCGGTTGAGCACATAGGTGTCCGCCCATGTTGATCGTCATGGCAACGAAGTCAGCAGCATCAGAGCCTTTCTCAGTATCACGGGTTTGCTCGCCGAAGGCGGTCAGTATCGCAGTCTCGTAGATTGTCGGCTCTTTCTGAGTTGTGCCATCAACTGCTTCCTCGTCGGCGTTCTCAGTGGCTGTTGGCTGCACAGACGACGCCTGTGCGACCTGCGCGCTATCTGTAGGAGGCGGTACTTGCCCCACCGGCTGAAATAGAAAGACAATTCCGAACAGCACTACGATTCCACCGAAAGCTAGATTGATGAATGTCTTCACGTTTCCCTCCTGAAATTCAGGCAAAGAAATAGTCTCAAAAGGTTAACAATGGGATTCATACTCCGTGGACTGATACTCCTCCTATCCGCGAATTGGAGGAGTGGACCCGTATCTAGACATCCTCGGCCAACGAATACGTGCCAAGCGACGCGAGCTGAGCATGTCACAAGAGGGATTGGCGAATGAAGCTGGTCTGGATCGCAGCTATGTGGGCCGCATTGAGCGCGGCGAACACAACCTGACGTTTGTCTCATTGATGAAGCTATGTCGGGCGATGGGCTGTGATGCTGCCGAATTAACCGTGGATTTGCCCAAGAGTCGTGCCAACGAAGTATAGAACAAGTCGGGTACGTATGTCAGGACTGCTCCGAAGGATGGAGTCTGATTATGGATATCGTAACAAGTCTGGGAACCGCCATAGGCGTCGCGAAGAAGCTTCATGAACTTGGTAAGAAGGTTAGCGACGCAGACTTTAAGATAATGCTCGCAGAGCTGACCGATGCATTAGGAGATGCGAAATTAGAAGCGGCTGACCTTAAGATGCAGCTGGCAGAGGCCGAGGAAGAGGTTCAAGCGCTTAAATCAGCTGTTGCGAAGCGTGAGGCAGCATTACCAGAAATTCATGACCACGCTTACGTCTTCGAAGATAGATCGCGACACTACTGCACGGGTTGCTACGATATACGCGGACAAAAAATCTTACTAAACCAGCTGTCTGGTGCATTTACCGCATTTGGCAAATGGGAATGCCCTGCTTGTGACAAAACATATGGTTAGATCTGGTAAGTTAGAGTTTATTATCTGATTGTGCTTAATTGATGATGTTCTTGCATCTTTACGCGTTGAGCATGATGTTGCAGAATATTTGATTGAACAGATTAAGCTAAGCGCGGCAAGAAGGAGGCTTTCGCCTCACTGATCCGCTGCATATACATAGAAAGACTATATGGGCTGGGGCAAAAAGCTTATACGGGGCACTGAATACAATCTTACACACCTCGATGCCTTCAGGCTTGCGGTTCCGTGTGGTGAGCACGGGCATTTACTTCAGGTGAGTTTTGGTGCGCATGTCTTCACTCGAGAGCATCAGCAGGGTGATGATCCCGATCTAATTTTTATGGATGGCAAGACTCAGCGGACGTTTTGCGTCGATAGATACGGACATTCACTTCAATTGCCCGCAGTTATAGCGCAGGCAATCCACGGTGAAGCCTTCAATAACGGTAATCGCCTTGTTCTCGATGCTGTCTTGCCGGGGCTGTCTGGGAACTACCTCGTGGCATTTGGAATTCGACCGGTTCGTGCCAAAAGGTTTGAGGGCAGACTGCACATTCGCTCAGCTTATCGACGAGATCGTATGCCTGCTAATATGCGCAGGGCAAAATTTCCAGTTGTTGTTCATAACGCTCTTGTTGGTCAGAATACGCGCTGGAAGAGGTAAAAAAAATGGCTCCCTAAGGAGCCATTTCCGGGGCCGAACCCCTCACGAAATCCTCTTACGCCTGCAATCGCAGAACCCCCGAAAGGGCAGGAACGTTGTTTTTCATCGCCTGCAACGTGACCTCTAATTAGGCCCAACAGGTAAACGATTCAACAATAACTTGACGAAGTCGTCAACCTGACGACTACTGCGCTGAACCGCAGTAGTCGTAGAAAATATGTTTGTCTAGTCAAAATGACCGCTCGAATGCGGCCATTGCTAAATTGAAATTCGCTTCATTTATACGAATCACTCATCTCAATTTATAGCCAAAATATAACCAATATGGTTAGTTTTGTCAATGTTGTGTTAGGCTGCTGGCGTGTGGCTAGGCGCATTTGAGCGGTGCTGCACCAACAGTCTGCCGGAAGGCAGGTCGAGTGGGCACTTTTTGTCCCCCGCCGCTTATCGTTCTGCCCTTCCAATTCACACAACCCTCGCGTCAAAATCTCCTCAACACGAAGGAGATTTTAATATGCAATCATCTCAATTGCTGACTGTAGAAGAAGCCGCTCGTAGGCTTGGTGTGAGTCGAGCCACGATTGAACGCCACATCCGGGATGGAGAGTTTGGCACGATCAATGTTGGCCGAGGAAGCCTGAGGCCACATATTCGGCTTCTCGAAGAGGAACTGGAGGACTTCGTCGCTCGACGGTATCAAAAGCATGTTCCAGCTATCCACTTGGCTACCCGACCAAGTGCGGCCCATCCATCGGAAGAGTATGACATCCTGAAGATGTGATCGCCTGTCGGCAACTTATCCATATGAGCTGGGTCACTGTCGCTCACAAAAATGTTCAGGCTGGTTGACTGGTGAAGTCGCCCTAACTTTGAAGAAATACAAGCTAATCAAAGTGACTTCTTGGTGAGCTGACGCTAGGCAGAGTTCCACTCTTTTCACACTCCCTCTCTCAAAATGAGAGAAAAAATCATTTAATTTCAATAATTTAAGGGGTGGTATTTTCGGTGTGTAAACGAGATGCTCTACCAACTGAGCTAATCGCCCGTTCCGTTGAACGGAAGAGGCGCTTCTAGCGGGCGTTTCTTGAAAATCAATTGCTATGTGGCGTGAAAATGCATCTAGCGCTATTTGCCCCCGGTATGAGCACCCCAAATATCACTGTTTTGGCCACCGGCGGTACGATCGCTGGAGAGGCAGATAGCGCGACTCGGCATGATTATCGCCCTGGTCAGATCGGGATCGGCGATTTTCTGGCCCGAGTCGAAACCTTGGGCATTGATGCGCAGCTGACGGGCAAGCAGATCGCCAATATCGGCTCTGAGGATATGAGTCCCGCGATCTGGACTCATCTGCACACCGCTTGTTTGGCCGCAATGGGTGATCCAGATTGCACCGGGGTAATTATCACTCATGGCACCGACACGGTTGAGGAAACCGCCTTCCTGCTCGATCTGACATTGCCAACGCACAAACCGGTGGTTCTGGTTGGCGCGATGCGGCCCGCCAATGCGGTTGGCTATGACGGCCTGCGCAATTTCGCCAATGCGATGCGGGTGGCGACCGATCCTGACGCGGCTGGACGCGGGGTTCTGGTAGTGATGGGAGACCGGGTGTTTGCGGCGCGCGATATCCGCAAGAGCCGCACGCGAGGCACCGACGCATTTCAGGGCTTTCCGCGCGGATCGATTGCGCTGGTCACGCCTAGTGCGCTTGATTGGTTTGGTGCGCCCTGGCGTGTGGGCGCAGACGCTCGTTTTACCTTCACCACCGATTTGCCAGATGTGCCAATCCTGTTTGTGCATGCCGCCATGACGGCTGACTATGTCGAGCGATTGGTCAGCGACAAGACACGCGGCGTAGTCGTCGCCGGGTTGGGTGAGGGCAATATGCCGGACGCCGTGCGCAGCGCCTTGGCGCAGCTTGCGGCGAAGGGCCTGCCGATTGTCCGTGCGAGTCGTCTGGACGAAGGCTTGGTCGACCGCGAGCCTGAGGATAATGCGAACAAATTTATCGCTGCGCGCGCGCTCAATCCGCAAAAAGCGCGGATACTGCTGCAAATGGTAATCGCGGCAGGGACGACTGATCCCGCCGCGATCCAAGCTGAGTATGATGGTCGGTAGCGAACCTGTTCGCCCGCAGCGACGCGACCTTTAGGTCGCATGAGCGAGGAAACCGCACCCCGGTTGAGGTGCGGTCCACTCGAATCAAGAATGCGGCGTGACCAGATACTTCTCGCCAGTTTTCATCTGGCGATAATCAAGGATCGCTTCTTTGGTCAGCATCTCTTCCAGATTGACCTTCGCCTTGTAGTGGCTGGCGAATGTGGTGGTCAGGTTCTGCTGAACGCGGGTGCGCATCTTAACGACGGTCTCCATTCCGGCTTTCGCGAGGAATGGCGTGAGCAAGAAGCCAGAGACTGTCCATTGCAGACCGTATGAAGGGGTCAGGATGGTTGGGCCCAGATCAAGCCGCCCATACATGTACATCTTCTTGTCTTGGTTAGAGCCGTAGCGAGAGAACTCGTCCATCTTCGAGGATGCAACCTGCTCCATGGCTTTCAGCACGCCGTCGCTGGCCTGGCCGCCGCCGATCGGGTCAAAGCCCAGATAGGCGTCTGTTTCATCAATCGCTGCGCGCAATTGCTTCATGTAATCGTCGTCGGAAGAGTTGACGACGTACTTCGCGCCGAGGCCCTTCAGCAGGTCTACATGCTCTTGCTTACGCACGATATTGACCAGTTTCATGTCGTCTCCAATGCAGATCTTGTTCAACATTTGACCCAAGTTTGACGCAGCCGCCAAATGGATAATCGCCTCGTGACCTTCCATCCTGGCGGTCTCAACGAATGCAAGCGCAGTCATCGGATTGACGAAGCTGGATGCGCCGGCCTCTGCGCTGTGATCGCCAAGCGGCAGGCACATCATCGCATCGGCAATCGCATATTGGCTGAAGGCATTTCCGGGTACGCAAGACACGCGTTGGCCCATAAGGGCCTTTGCCATATCGCTGTCGCCGGTCGCGATCACGGTGCCTGCGCCTTCATTGCCCGCTGGCAGACGTTGACCATGGCGGCCACGCTGACCCGACAGGAAGGGCTCCGGCATTTGCGCCACGACCTTGCCATGGGAATACTCCGCATTCTCAAAATCAGCTGCACTGGTCAGGATCGCGAGGTCCGATGGATTGATCGGGGCTGCTTCCATTTTAACCAGCACTTGATTGCCGGTTGGCTCCGGGAAGGTTGCGTCGGCGATTTCAACGGTCAGTGCACCGCCAACATCAAGCGTGGTGAAAAGCTGCTTACCAGTAGTCGTCATGGGGGTCTCTCCTAGATTGCTTTGATGCCTTGGCTAGGCCAGCGATCCACGCTTGGCTAGGGTGACGTTGCGTAAGGCAACGTAGAGGCCTCAAGCGTTGCTGGGATAGATCGCCTCTACGAAATACAGACCATGCGGCGGCGCGTTGTAGCCCAATCTCTGGCGGTCCCGCGCGGCAAGCGCTTCGGCGACTTCGCTCTCTGCCCAGGTGCCCATGCCGACCAATTTCAGACAGCCGACCATGGAGCGGACTTGATGATGGAGGAAGCTGCGCGCCGCTGCATGTACATGAATCTCCGTGCCTAACTCGGTCGTGGTTTGCTTCACTTCGAGCAAATCGAGCGTCTTCACCGGGTCCTTCGCTTGGCACCTAACCGAGCGAAATGTGGTGAAATCATGCTTGCCGATCAGAGCTTGGGCAGCTCGCTGCATCGCGTCCACATCGAGCTCGGGGCCAACCTGCCACGCGCGGTTTCTCCCAAATGTCAGAGGCGCTCGGCGATTGATGATGCGGTAAAGATAGCGCCGTCCGGTGCAGGAAAAGCGTGCATGCCAATCCTCGTCTACTTTCTCGCAGGCGGTGACGGCAATCGGGTGAGGCCGCAATTGCCCATTCAACGCCTCCATAAATCGGAACGGAGTGAAATCTTTCTCGATATCCATGTGGCTGCGCATGGCGAGTGCGTGGACGCCGGTGTCGGTCCGTCCCGCGCTGAGCAATTGCGCGTCTTCACCGGTGATCCTGTGCGCGGCCTCTTCGACGGCCTGCTGTACGCTCGGCCCATGTTTTTGCCGCTGAAGGCCTTGGTAGGGCGAACCATCAAATTCCAGAGTAAGCGCAAAGCGGGTCACGTCAGGATTGTGCCTTTTGCCACCGCGTGACCGCGCAGAAAATCCGCGCGGTCCATCGCTGGCTTGCCGGCTCGTTGGAGGCGGATCGGGCGCAATGCTCCGTTTCCGCAGGCGACCGTGAGGTTATCGTCCAGAACTTCGCCTACTGCTCCTGAGCCTTCGCATGCCTCTGCTCGCAGCAATTTCACACGCTCCCCGTTCAGCTCAAACCAAGCGCCGGGGAAGGGTGCAAGCCCGTGAACATGGTTTGCCAATTCTGTGGCTTGTCTCGACCAGTCGATCCGCGCCTCCGCCTTGTCGATCTTCGGTGCATAAATCGCCGCATCATCATCCTGCACTTGGGGCGTGATGTTCGGCAGGTCAGCGAGCACTTCGATCATCGCATTGGCGCCAAGCTCGGCCAGTTCCTCGGTCAGTTCGCCGGTCGTCTTGTCCAGAACAGGCGTGGCCACTTTGGAAAGCATTGGGCCGGTGTCGAGCCCGGCCTCCATCTGCATGATTGTTACGCCGGTTTGCTCGTCGCCAGCCATCACCGCACGGTGGATCGGCGCAGCCCCGCGCCAACGCGGCAGCAGCGAGGCATGAATATTGAGGCAGCCATGCGTCGGTGCATCCAGTACAATTTGCGGCAGGATCAGACCGTAGGCCGCCACCACGGCTACATCTGCGTCGATTGCCGCAAACTCTGCGCGTGCTTCGTCCGATTTCAGCGATTTGGGATGACGTACGGGTAGGCCCAGAGCTTCCGCCTTCTGTTGCACAGGCGATGGACGCAGCTTTTTACCCCGGCCCGCCGGACGAGGCGGCTGAGTGTAAACACACGCCACTTCGTGACCCGCTTCATGCAGAGCGGCCAAGGCCGGCATTGCAAAATCAGGCGTTCCCATAAAAGCAATTTTCAGTTTTGGGCGCATAACGCCTGACCCCGGCCTTTCTCAAACTTCGCCAAGCCCCTATCTCTCTGCCCATGGCATCGCAAGAGATCGAAGCGCTCTCCAGCACATTGGCCCGGCTTCCCGGGCTTGGGCCGCGCTCTGCCCGGCGGGCTGTGCTTTGGCTGGTGAAGAACCGGGAACAGGCGCTGCCTGCTCTGCTCGATGCGCTTGGCGCGGTCAGCGAGACATTGGTTGAATGCGCGACCTGCGGCAATGTCGATACGAGTGATCCATGTGGTATCTGCGCAGATCACCGGCGCGATGCAAAATCGCTTTGCGTGGTGGAGGACGTCGCCGATGTCTGGGCGCTGGACCGAGCGCGGCTGTTTTCAGGGCGCTATCACGTGCTCGGCGGTCGTTTGTCGGCGCTTGACGGCATCGGCCCAGAAGACCTCAACATCACCGATCTGCTCACCCGTGTGGAAGGCGGTGAAGTTGACGAGGTTGTGCTGGCGATGAATGCGACGCTGGAGGGGCAAACCACCGCGCATTACATTGCGGAGCGGTTGGAGCCCTTTGGCCTGCGCATCACACAGCTCGCGCATGGCCTGCCCGTGGGCGGAGAGTTGGATTATCTAGACGAAGGGACGCTGGCTCAGGCGCTCAGGGCGAGAAGGCCGGTGGATTGATCGTTCTTGTTTAAGGCCTAGCCAGCCCGCGCCCTCCACCCTTCCACCCGGAGCAGTTTCGGATACCATCCGGGTGGAAGGGTGGAGGGCGCGGGTTGGCTCCGGCAACGCGACCAATGAACATCCAATCACACTGATCGGACCCTTCTGCTTGCGGGCGCAGGCATCACGCACTAAATCATTCCCATGGCTATTCGTGAAATCTTAGAAGTGCCGGATCCCCGGCTCAAAATTGTGTCTGAACCTGTCACAGAGTTCGATGACGAATTGAAAACCCTCGTCGCTGACATGTTCGAGACGATGTATGATGCGCCGGGCATTGGCCTAGCCGCAATCCAAGTGGGTGTGCCCAAACGCTTGCTGGTGATTGATCTGCAAGAGCCGGATATGGACGCAGAGCCAGAGGAATGCGGCCACGATCACGGCGATGGCCAGGGCGCGCATAAGCACTATCCGGTGAAGAAAGAGCCGCGCGTTTTCGTAAATCCCGAAATTCTCGATCCGGCAGAGGAGCTGGCCACTTATCAAGAAGGCTGCCTTTCCGTTCCAGAGATTTACGCCGATGTAGACCGTCCGGCGACATGCCGCGTGCGTTATCAGGATGTCGAGGGCAAGACCCACGAGGAATCGCTTGAAGGCATGATGGCGACCTGCATTCAGCACGAGATGGACCACCTCGAAGGCATCCTGTTTATCGATCACCTGTCGCGTTTGAAGCGCAGCATGGCGCTGAAGAAGCTGAAGAAGATCAGGCAGGCGGCGTAACCAAAGCTTTCCCCAACTAGGTCACATACCCCTGTTGGATTGAGTGTTGCAGTATGGTAGGTTCTACCTCCGTTCCAATGATGGAGGTGCCATTCGATTGCCTAAAACGCCGACGGGCGAATAGTACGGTAAGAGCTCTCGCTGTTAGGACGACTTAGCCGACATTTGGTATGAGTTTCGCGTTGCGGGACGAGAGGACCAAGCTCGGTTAGACTGCTCCCATAGCAAGCTCCAACATTCAAAAAATTTGACAGGAGATGAGCCATGTCATGGCTTTATTCTACCTGTCGTCTCTCTGACGGCACCCATTGGTTGCTGGTGAGGCCTGATGGCGCAATTTATGCCGTATCGGATGTTGGTTTTCCAACCGCCGAGCAAGCATTATGCGATATCGGAGTATCGGACGGAGAGTAACGACCTTTGTTTCCGGCGGCTGCGATTGTGTTGCAACCGCCGGAGCACTGGGGGAAATAACATGGATACGACCCTTCTCGCGATCATTACACTCATTCTCGGCCTGCTCGTCGGCGGCGGCGCGGCGTGGTTCTTTGCCTCGCGTCCAGCGGCGGATTTGCGTGAGCGGCTGAGCGAGAAAGAGGGCGAGTTTAAGCAGGCAATCGCGGAACTGGGCGAGGCTCGCATTGAAGTCTCCGCGCTTGGCGAAAGGGCTGCGCGAGCAGACAGTCTTGCGAGCGATCTGGACAAGGCGCGCGAGGAAAACTCAGGGCTAAAGGCGCAGGCCGCGACCTTTGCTGAGCAGAAACGCCTGCTGGAGGAATCGCGCGGGGCTCTGCTGAAGGAGTTCGAGAACACCGGCGCCGCTGTGCTGGGCAAGGCGCAGGAGGCATTTCTGCGCCGCGCGGAGGAGCGCTTTAAGCAATCAGAAGAAACCGGTGAGGCCAAGATCAAATCGCTGTTGCAACCGGTTGGTGAGCGGCTCGAAAAATACGAGCGTCAGGTGGAGACGCTGGAGAAGCAGCGGGTTGACGCCTTTGGGCAGTTAAACGGCCTGATCCAATCCATGCGGGAAGGGCAGGAAGAGGTCCGGCGTGAGGCTCAGCGGCTCGGCAATTCACTCACCAATGCTCCGAAAGCGCGCGGGCGCTGGGGTGAGCGAGCGCTGCAAAATGTGTTGGAGCAATGCGGGCTCGCGGAGCACACAGACTTTCATCTTGAGCAATCGATGGAGACCGATAGCGGACGTCTGCGTCCCGATGCGATTATCAATGTGCCGGGGCAAAAGAAGCTGGTGATCGATGCGAAAGTGTCGCTCAATGCTTATCAGGCCGCATTTGAGGCGGAGGACGACGGCGAACGCGCGCGTCATCTCGATCTGCACACCAAGAGCATGCGCAATCACGTGCAGACGCTTGGCTCGAAGAGCTATCAGAGCCAGTTCGAGGACGCGCCCGACTATGTTGTGATGTTCGTGCCGGGCGAGCACTTCGTTGCTGCCGCGTTAGAGCACGATCCAGAGCTGTGGGATTTTGCCTTCAGCAATAAGGTCCTGCTTGCCACGCCGACCAATTTGGTGGCGATCGCTCGTACTGTCGCGCAGGTCTGGCGGCAGGATAAAATGGCCGGAGAAGCGCAGGAAATCGGCAAGCTTGGCGCGGAGTTGTATGACCGGCTGCGGGTTGCGGCAGAGCATATGAAGCGCGTTGGCGGAGGCCTTGAAACGGCGGTCGCGAACTACAACAAGTTTGTCGGCAGTTTTGAGCGCAACGTGCTCACATCGGGCAAGCGCCTGGCCGATAAAGGCATTGAGATCGGCAAGCGCGAGATCGAAGAAGTGCCGCTGGTCGAAAGCGCGCCGCGCTACAACGCACAGGACGCTGCCGAGGTGCCGGATGATCTTGGCGCGCTCGATGAAAAGCGTGATGCGGCGGAGTAGCTGAGCCTTCCTGCTCAACGCCACCATCTTGTTCATGGACACTTGCTTGAAAAACAACAGAGTGTGTTGCCATTTTTTCAAGATCTGCCTAGGCCTCTGCACGCCCAAAGATGGGTACTGAAGGGGACTAAATAATGAAAAAGACAAATCTTTTTGCAGTAGCAACTGCAGCAGCTCTAACGCTTTCAGCGTGTGGCGGCGAAGCAACCGACGCGGCCGCAGAAGGCGCAGCGGAAGAAACCACCGAAACCGCAGCGGTTGAAGATTGCAACGAAGAGACCCTGGTCGCCAAGGCAACCGAAGTTGGCGAGAAAATGAAAGAGCTCGCTAACGATCCAGAAGCAATGCAAGCCATGGCTGCCAAGCTTCAAGAAGTTCAGGCGCAAGCTCAGGAAGAAGGCTACGATGTAGCTGCTGCATGCGCAGTTTACGACGAGATGCTTGCTGAAGGCTAAGCGCTCATCACATTGAGTATTCGATCGGCGAGGCAGGGCTAGGCTCTGTCTCGCCGATTTGCTTTGGAGGAGGGTGCGCGTTCGGAGAGGCGCTTACTTAGTTCGGATTTAACCCTCTAACCCGGCCAGCACTTCATAGGCGAGCACCGCCCCCGCCACCGCCGCGTTGAGCGAATCCGCGCGGCCCCGCATAGGCATCGTCACACGCAAGTCGCACTCCGCCTCGTAAGCTTCGGGCAGGCCTTGTGATTCATTGCCGACCAGGATGAAGCATGGTGCACTATAATCGGCATCGCGATAAGGCACGGCATCTCTAAGGGAAGCAGCGACCAATTGGCCATCCCCGTCTCTCAGCCAGGACAGAAACTCCTCCCAACGCGCTTGGGCAATACCTTGTGTGAACACCGCGCCCATACTCGCGCGTACGGCCTCTGCGCTGAAAGGGTCGGCGCAATCGTCAATCAGGATCAAGCCACCTGCACCAACGGCGTCACAGGTTCTCAGCATAGTGCCCAAATTGCCGGGGTCACGAAGGTCCTGCGCCACCATCCAGATCGGCGCAGCCGTCCGGTCCAGAGCGCCGAGTGAGGTGTTAAATTCGTCAAACACACCAACGACGCTTTGCGCGTTCGACTTACCAGTGATTTTGGTCAGGATGTCGGGCGTGGTGGTGATAACCTCGCCGCCGGCGGTCAGCACCTCATTCTCCAGCGCATCGAGCAGGCTGTGTTGATCACGCACCGCCGCCATCACCAATGTTCGGGGGATATGACCGCATTCGCGCGCATCGGTCAGCAGGCGCAGACCCTCGGCCAGGAATTGCCCTGCGCGCTTGCGATGTTTCTTATCGCGCAGTGAGCGCAGATATTTGACCGTGGCGTTGGAGAACCCGGTGATATTCTTGCGTCCGGGCTCGAACGTGTCATTTGAGGTGTCAGGCATCGGCCCGCTCACTCCTCGCCAAAGCCATCTCCGACGAGTGCGCACAATTCTTCAAGCACAGTCTCCGCCCCATCGCCTTCAACGATCAGATCGACGCTGTCGCCTTTCGCTGCGCCCAGCATCATTAGGCCGAGGATAGAGCCGCCGGCGGCTTCATTGCCGTCCTTCGCAACGCGCACTTTGACACTCTCAGGAAGGGCAGCAACCGCCCCGACAAACTTGGCGCTCGCCCGCGCGTGCAGACCCCGTTGATTGACGATTTCCATGGTCCGGCGCGTTTCCGTCATACCTGGGCCTTGCTGGGTTTGGCATCATCCCCGAGAAGCTCGCTGGCGACGGTGATGTAGTTCTTGCCGGCGTGCTGCGCCGCATCCACCGCTTCCCGCACGCCCATCTTGCTGCGTGCACCGGCCAGGCGGATTAGCATTGGCAAATTGATCCCTGCAATCACTTCAACCTTGCCGCTATCAAGCAAAGAGATGGCGAGATTGGAAGGTGTTCCGCCGAACAAATCGGTTAGGATGATTACGCCGCTTCCGCTTTCAACTGCCGTGATCGCCTCGGCAATATCCTGACGCCGCTGCTCCATATCATCATTGGGGCCAATGCAGACTGTCGCGATGTTTTCCTGAGGACCAACGACGTGCTCCATCGCATCGACAAATTGCTCCGCAAGGCGGCCATGGGTGACCAGAATCAAACCAATCATGTGTGAAGTCCGGGTCCGTTCGTTACCTGCGGCGCGGGGCATTGAGACAGCAATGCCGAGGCCCAATCGTTGCGAGAAGGTTCAAATGCGTCACCCACGTTCGATTTCGTCGGCGGCGCGAGAGCCCAAATTGCGGTGCCGGACAGTGGGCGAAAACCCTGCCTCGCGCAAGCCTTTGGCCATCTCTTCAGCGGTGAAAACTGAGCGGTGTCTCCCTCCGGTGCAACCAAAGGCGACGTGAACATAGGCTTTGCCTTGCGCCTCATAGCGCGGCAGCAAGGTCAGCAGGAGGTCGCGGATCTGCGCAAAAGCCTGAGCAAATGCGGGATCGCTGGCGACATGTTTGGCGACGGGTTCGTCTTGGCCGGTTAGCTCGCGCAGCCCGTCAACCCAGTGCGGATTGTCGAGAAAACGCATATCAAACACCAGATCGGCAAGCGGCGGCATTCCGCGCGCAAAGCCAAAACTCGAGATGGTGAGCGTTGTCGGTTTGCCAGTCTCTTTGCTGAACAGGTCGCGCACATGGTTTTGCAATTGATTGCTGGCGAGTTCGCTGGTGTCGATCACGATATCGGCCCAGCGCCGCAGCGGGTCGAGCAATTCACGCTCTGCCTTGATGCCCTCTTGCAGCGGGCGGCCTTGCGCCATTGGGTGACGGCGGCGGGTCTCATTGTAACGCCGCTCCAGCTCTCCGCTGGCGCAATCGAGGAACATGAAGGTGATCGAGATGTCCTGACGTTTCGCCAGCTCTTTAACGAGCTCTATGATGTTGCCTGGCACAAATCCGCGCGTCCGCGAATCGAACCCGATTGCCAGTGGCGCGCCTTGTTGATCTGGGTTGGAAATGAGACGTTTCAGCAGACGAACCGGGAAGTTATCAATCGTTTCCCAGCCCATATCCTCCAGCACGTCGAGTGTGGTCGACTTGCCCGCGCCTGAAAGGCCTGTGACGAGCAGGATTTGCTGGCGTTGATCGCTTTGTGGGTTCGGCTGGTTCATGCGCGAATAATTGCCTTTGCGTTTGCGACCCTCAGGTGCGTTCTTCGCGCCCGTCTCATCGGATTGCAAGCTCGCTCTGTCGTCCATAGAGCTTGAGCGCCCATAGCGCGCGTTCTGCTGGAGCGATTGTACCAGGTACGAACGGCAGGGTTGGTATGGCGTAACCAAGCAGATCACGGGTGTGGGCGACTTCGCGATAGCGCGGTGCGTCATCAGTTAAGGTCAGGATAAGCGCGAGCGGTGCGCTAGCCGCAGGCAGATCGACGATTCCCACGCCTCTGATCTCCAGCTTTCCGACAATGTTGTGCGGGGGCGTAGCAAGCACCTGTTCGCCCTCCCGAGTAAGCGTGACGCCATCATCACCGATCAGCTTCGCTCCACGTTCGATCAGAGCGAGTGTAAGAGAGGATTTGCCGCTGCCTGGCTCGCCTTCGATCAGCAATGCCTGCCCATCAATGGCGACAGCGCTGGCCTGGACAAGCAGCGGCTTCATTTTCGTCAAACCGCCGCCGGCAGATGGAGTCGCAGGCAAGCACCGCTTTGCCCGTCAGAGCGGCTTTCCGCTACTAGGGAGCCGTCGTGTGCTTCGGCGATGGCCCTTGCGATCGCGAGCCCGAGGCCGGAATGATTCCCGAAATCCTCGTTGTCTGGACGGATGGAATGGAACCGCGTGAACACCTTTTCACGCGCGTCTTCTGGAATGCCCGGGCCTTCGTCGCAAACGGTCAGGGCGACGCATTCGCCGTCATTCTCAATCTCGACCAATATCGGGGCCTTAGGCGGTGAGAATGACACGGCATTGTCCAGCAAGTTCTCGACCACCCGTTCCAGGCGCGGGCCAACACCGATCACATTGGCAGAAAATCCGCGTGTTCTCAGGATGATTTCGCGATTGCGGTTCTCAGCGCGGTCTTCGCGGCTACCGATGATGGCTTGTACCAGATCAGACAGATCGATCCGCTCCAATGTGGCGCGCGACATCTCGGAGTCGATCCGACTTGCGTCGGAAATTTCGCTGACCAGGCGGTCGATCCGGCGCACATCATGGGTCGCAATATCAGTGAGTTTCTCGCGCGTTTCCGCGTCCTCAACGCGCGGCAGCGCTTCGATTGCGCTGCGCAGGCTGGCAAGCGGGTTCTTGATCTCATGCGCGACATCGGCGGCAAAGCTGTCGACCGCATCGATCCTGTGGCGCAGTGCCCCGGTCATGTCGGAAACCGCGCGGGCGAGCAGGCCGATCTCATCCCCGCGCTCTGGCAATCGAGGGACTTCGACTTCGCGCTCTCGGCCTTGGCGTACTCTCACCGCCGCTTTGGATAGCAGACGCAGCGGGGTGACGATTGTGCGAGCGAGGAACAACGACAAAAGGAAAGACGCAAACAATACGAACAGGACCGCCACGACCAGGGTCGAACGAGCCGCGCGTACTGCCTCCGTAATATCGACCGCGTTGCGCGTGGTGAGCAGGGTTGCACCATTCAACCCAACCGGAGCGGCCGCCGTGATAACGGGTGTGCCATCGCGCCAATCATACAAAGTGATCTGGCTGATCCCTTCTTCGCGTGCAGCGACCAATTCTGGCCAGTCGTCGGCCTGGTCCGATTCCTTCTCTACATAATCAGTGACTGGCTTGGCGCTGACGACGGTATCGACCGCACGGTCTAGCCAGCGGGCAAAGCGCAGGTTCCAATCATCGTCGCTGATGTCATCAAATTCAAATGCAGGGCCATCTTCGTCAAGCGCGAAGCTGTCCGCCCAAAGCAACCCTTCTGAATCGAACATGCGCATCCGCATCCGCTGCTCTTTGCCGATTTGCACCAGCAAGGCCTCTTGTCGTTCGCGAGTGACGCCAGCTAGCGCTTCGGCGGCAATCTGAGCTTCGATCCGGGCCAGCTTAAAGCGTTCATCGAGCAGCTGAGTGCGGTAGCTATCGATGTAAAACAGTCCGCCGCCCAGGAACAGCAATGGCAATAGGTTCACGATCAATATGCGGGCGGTGAGCGAGAAACGGCCCGTTAGACTGAGACGTTCCACTCCTTGATCCAAAGTTGGAGCATCATCTTCAACCATCGGTGAAGCTGTAGCCTGCCCCATAGAGTGTATCGATTGCGCCAAACTGCGTATCGACGACGCGGAATTTGCGCCGCATGCGCTTGATATGGCTGTCGACCGTTCGGTCATCCACGAAGATATCATCGGGATAGGCTGCGTCCATCAATTGGTTGCGGCTCTTGATCACGCCGGGGCGCGCAGCCAGCGCTTCGAGGATCAGGAACTCTGTGACCGTCAGGCTAACCGGCTTCTCATCCCAAGTGACGTGGTGGCGCGCGGGATCCATATACAGCCGCCCGGTTGAAATGCTGGGATTGACCGGTTCAATTTCCTGCGTCTCTATCCCGATCGCTTTGCTAGGGTCGGCGCGGCGCAAGATCGCACGGATACGCGCGATCAGCAGGCGCAGGCTGAACGGCTTGGCGATGTAGTCATCCGCACCCAGTTCCAGACCAACTTCCTCGTCCAGCTCATCGTCTTTGGAAGTGAGGAAGATAACCGGCAGAGCGGTGTGTTCTCGCACTTTGCTGAGCAATTCCAGACCGTCCATTTTCGGCATCTTAATGTCGAACACGGCCAGATCAGGGGGGTTATCGAGCAGCGCCTTGAGCGCAGTTTCGCCATCTGAATAGAGCCGGGTCACGAACCCTTCTGCCTGCAGCGCAATCGAGACAGTGGTGAGGATATTGCGATCATCATCGACCAGAGCGATGGTCACTTCATCGCCTTTGGTAGGCTCTGCCTTGGTCATCATATCGCTGGTGCTATCGCTCATTCGTCATGTCTCCCAGCTACTTAGTCTGTTTAGCCCGTGCTTGGTTATACTGCCTTTGCAGTGCGGGCGTCACGCCATGAATAGCCGCATCAAGCGCCATAAACAACGCGGGCGTTTTGAGCGCAAGCGCAGCTTGCATAGATGGCAGTAGATATTGCGCTTACCGCGTTTGACGATGCTGCCACACGCATCTATGCACACGTATGCATAACGGACCAGCGCGAGCCACTGGCGCACCGCAGGACATTCAAATGCGGTTGCCGGGGAAGCAATGTTTCCGGTTTCATAAATTGCACAACCATATTGGTTCAGGAGAAATGCGTTGACCCCGCTTGCCCACCCTCTGTCATCACAGGGTATTGAAACCTCAGCTGAAATCCGCCCTAACTTTGGCACTCCGGAGCTTGTCGAAGCCTCGATTTCCAGCGGCGAAGGCGCTCTGTCCAAAGATGGCGCATTGGTTGTGAAAACTGGTGCACACACTGGCCGCAGCGCCAAAGACAAGTTCATCGTGCGCGATTCTGTTACTGAGGACACGGTGTGGTGGGGCAAGGTCAATGCCTCTATGACGCCAGAGCACTTTGCTGCTTTGAAGCAAGATTTCCTCACGGCGCTCGGAGAGAAAGAGACTCTCTATGTCGCGGATCTATTTGGCGGATCGCAAGCGGAGCACCGCGTCAATGTGCGTGTGATCAACGAGCTTGCGTGGCACAATCTGTTCATCCGCACTCTGCTGGTCCGTCCAAACGCCGACGAACTTGAAGATTTCGCGCCTGAATACACGATCATTGATCTGCCCAGTTTCCGGGCCGATCCAGTGCGTCATGGCACGCGCGGTGAGACGGTGATTGCGGTCAATCTCTCTGAAAAGCTGATCCTGATTGGTGGGACGAAGTACGCAGGCGAGATGAAGAAGAGCGTCTTTGGTATTCTCAACTATCTGCTGCCGACCAAAGGTGTGATGCCGATGCATTGCTCGGCCAATATCGGACAGGACAATAAAACGGCGGTGTTCTTTGGCCTATCTGGCACCGGCAAAACAACGCTCAGCGCGGATGCTTCTCGCACTCTGATCGGTGATGATGAGCATGGCTGGTCCGATACTGCAGTCTTCAATTTTGAGGGCGGTTGCTATGCAAAGATGATCCGCCTGTCCGAAGAGGCTGAGCCAGAAATCTACGCGACCACCAAACGCTTTGGAACCGTGCTCGAAAACGTAGTGATGGACGAGCAGACTCGCACACTCGACTTTGACGACAACTCACTGGCCGAGAATACGCGCGGTGCCTATCCAATTGATTACATACCCAATACCAGCGCGGACAATCTTGGGCCAGTGCCCAGCAATGTCGTGATGCTGACAGCGGATGCGTTCGGTGTGCTGCCTCCGATTGCGCGGCTGACACCGGAACAGGCGATGTATCACTTCCTGTCTGGCTACACGGCTAAGGTTGCTGGCACAGAGATTGGCGTGACCGAGCCAGAGGCGACCTTCAGCACCTGTTTTGGCGCACCGTTCATGCCGCGTCACCCGAGCGTCTATGGCAATCTGCTGAAAGAACGTATTGCCAAAGGGGGCGTGCAATGCTGGCTTCTCAACACAGGTTGGACCGGCGGCAAATATGGCATTGGCAACCGCATGCCGATCAAGGCGACGCGTGCATTGCTTAACGCGGCGCTGAACGGCGATCTCGATAATGTCGAATATCGCCGTGACGACAATTTTGGCTTTGATGTGCCCGTCCACGTGCCAGTGTTGGCCGAAGCTGGGATCAATCAAACGATCCTCAACCCGCGCGAGACATGGGCTGACAAACGCGAATATGATGCGACTGCTCACAAACTCGTGCAACTGTTCATCGACAATTTCGCAGAATTCGAAGCCCATGTTGACGAAGGCGTGAGGCAGGCCGCACCGGATGCACCGGTCGCCGCATAACACAATTTTACAATTGGAGAGGAGGGTCCCGCCCGGCGAGACAGCCGAGCGGGGCCTTTTCATTTGCGGCCTTTGCGCGCAGACTGCCGCAATCAAGAATCACTAAAGAAGGATCACCAATATGAGCATTCTCGACAGCATCATGCAGCAAGTTTCAGGCTCACCAGACACGGTTGCGAACCTTGCAGAAAAGGTTGGAATTGATCCTGCAATGGCTGAAAAAGCCGTTGCCGCACTGGGCCAATCGCACGCAGAAGATGGCGACACGGTAGAACTCGCTGCAGAGAAAACGGGCATCGACACCGGCATGCTTGGCTCAATCATGGAACAAATGGGCGGAGAAGGCGCATTGGGCGACCTTTCCTCCAAATTGCAGGGCGGTGAAGGCGGCCTCGCAGGTCTAGCCTCGATGCTTGACCGTGATGGCGACGGAAACCCGATCAACGACGTGATGGGCATGGCCAAGGGCCTCTTCGGGAAGAAGTGATCGCGATATTTGATCGAAGGGAATAGCCATGAGCTTAGGCCAAATTTTACAGCAAACCGGCGCGATTTCATCGATGGCGCGCGAGCTTGGTATCGATGAGAGCACGGCCAAGAAGGCCGCTGGCGCTTTGCTCCCGGCGATTGTCGCCGGGATGGGGCGCAGCGCAACCGGCGGCACGTCGACCCCTGATCCAATGGGCGGGCTGGGCGGACTTGCTGGCGCTATCCTGGGCGGCGGTTCAGGCGGTGGCGGTCTGGGCGGAGGCTTGCTCGATGTGGTGCTGGGCACTCAGGCGACGCCTATCAATCAAGGTAATGATATCCTTGGCAACATCTTTGGCAGCAAGGATGTGAGTCGCTCGGTCGCCGGGGAAGTTGCCTCTATGACCGGGATTGACGAAGGCATTTTGAAAAAGATGCTGCCGATCCTCGCGATGGCCGCTGCCGGTTATATGGCGAAACAGGCTACTGGCGGCGGCACTACCTCACCTAGTGGATCAACAGGTGGCGGAGCGCTGGGAGGCATCCTGGGCTCGATCGTGACCGGGATGATGAGCCGCTGACTTAAGGCGCATGAATGGGCGGGGGAGGTCTACTCCTCCGCCCCACCCTCATCGTTATCCTCACCGGGTACCGCTGGAACGCTGACCTGAGCAACCGGCGCGGTTGCCGCCAAATCGCGGCTGGTTATCACGGTGCCTTCTTCGGTTTTGTCGAGCAGCGCGATGATGTTCTTCACCCGCTCTGCTCGTTTTCCGCCATGCGGATCATTGGCGATAGGCCGTAACGAGTCTCTTGCGATGGCAATCTTGCCTTCCTGTAGCTGCATCATCGCAGCTCGCATCCACAGACCTTTATCGAATGGCGCGAGCTGTGCGGCGCGTTCCAGCGCATGCTTGGCGTTTTCGGGCGGCTTGATGCCGCGCTGAACGAAGCTGCGATAGTAGTAAATCAGTGGCAGTGGATGATTGTTCTCGATTTGGTTGAGTTGCGAAAATGGCTTCATCGCCAGATCGATCGCAGCCTTCTTGTCCTCCGCATCGCGCGCCATGCGGAACAGGGCATAGCCCTTTTGCACATAGGGGTTGGTTCGAGCTGGCTCGATCGCAATGGCTGCATCGGCAGCGGCGATGGCTTCCGCATCATTGCCTGCGTCATATTCCGCTTCTGAAAGAGCTGAAAGTACTCCGGCATCACTGGGGTACTTTACAGCAATTTTTCGTGCGTCCTCGAGCAACTCGGCAGCTGTCTCTTCGTCAACTCCGCGTTGTGAGCGGATGCGGACCGGCATCATCTCTGCCTCGCCCTTGGGCAGCTTGCGCAGGGTCACTTCGCCAATTGGGAGCATTTCAGGCGTCAGACTGAATCCAGACATGCGTTTCCGCAGATAGGATCTTAGCTCTTTTTCCAGTTGATCCAGATCACCAAACGCCTTCTTGCCTGCCTCAAGTGAGGATAGGCCAGAGAACATCTCTGCTTGGTATTTGTCGAGCTGTCCCATCCGGTCCTGATTGAAGATCAGGTAGTGGTAGAGCAGCCAGCTGCGCCCATAAAACGCATCATGGCGTTTGCCGCGATTGCGTTCATACAATTCATGATCAAGCAGCTCATAAATGCTGACATCAGCGGAATTGAACAACTCATTGGCACGGTGTTGCGCCGGGAGCCCAATTTGAATGCCGCCGTTGCTTGGGAACGATGCTGACGCGAAAAATTCAGCCGCACCTTCATTGAGCCAACGCGGCATGCCGAAGCGTGATCCAGAGATCAGGTAATGGTGTGCGTATTCGTGAAGCAGGACGATAGTCGAGAAATCCGGATAGCCGCTCTTATGACGAATATCCTGCACAAATGCCCGGCTCGCACCTGCTCTTGGAAGATAGAAGCCCGCAACATAGCGGCTCTTGCTGGCCGAAAGCTTGCGAATGTCTCTTTGACTGCCAACGGCAAAGATCACCACTCGGTTTGAAGGACTGGGTTTTTCGACTTTCCGCTTTGTGAGCAATTCCATCGCTGCGTGGAACCGCTCAAGGTTTTGCGCATAGCGGCGAATGTCTTTCTCGCTGTCGTCAGCGTAAATCACGAAATGATCGCTCGATGCTTCGTACCAATCAGCCCTTGCCGGCACGGTGCCTAGAAATGCGAATGTCAGTAAAAGAGATGCGAATAGACGCGCGAATACCATTGTGATTGCCCCGCTAATGCGATCGAGCACTTCAGAAGTGCTCATATCGCAAGCATAACGCCGTTTATTTGGGTTTCTAGTGCTTTGTTTAGCTTTCAAGACCGTCAAGATAGCTCCAGATTTGCGAGACGACGACTGACCCTTCACCCACTGCGCTGGCCACGCGTTTCACCGATCCAGAGCGCACATCACCCACCGCAAAGACACCGTCCGTGCCCGTTTCAAAGGGGAAGGGGCGGCCCACCTCTGCGCCGGTTAGCACAAACCCGCGCTCGTCCGTGTCGACATGGCCAGAGAGCCATTTGGTGTTCGGTGCAGCACCGATCATGATGAAGAGCGCGCGCGTGTCCTGACGGGTATCGCCCTCAGGCGTGTTGAAGGTCACCGCCTCTAGGTGCTCCTCTCCGTGAAGCTCTGTGACGCTGGTGTTGTGGTGGATCGTGATGCGCGGATCGGCTTCCAACCGGCTAGAGAGATAGCTCGACATGCTTGCAGCGAGGCTGCCAGAACGCACGACCAGATGCACATGCGCTGCGCTGCGCGAGAGGTACATGGCCGCTTGCCCAGCGGAATTGCCGCCACCGATCACAACCGCTTCGGTTTTCCTGCAAAAGCGTGCTTCCATCTCGGTTGCTGCGTAGAACACGCCTGCGCCCTCCAGCTCCTGAAGCCGGTCCAACGGCAAGCGGTTGTATTGCACGCCAGTGCTGACGAGCACAGCACGCGCGCATATCTCGTCGCCGTCATCCAGTATCGCGCAGAACGAGCCGTCGCTGCGCCGCTCCAGATTCTCAACCCGGCGCGGCATCGCGAAACGCGTGCCGAACTTCAGCGCCTGGATCTGTCCGCGATAGGTCAGGTCCGTCCCGCTGATGCCTGTGGGAAAGCCCATGTAATTCTCAATCCGGCTCGATGTGCCCGCCTGCCCGCCAATCGCCATGTCCTCGATCAGAAGAGCCTCAATCCCCTCTGCTCCAGCATAGACCGCTGCGGCGACGCCGGCTGGTCCGCCGCCGACGATCAGCAAGTCGAAGGTGCGCTTTGAACAGATGCTGAGGTCCAATCCGAGGTGCTGGGCGACCTTGCGGGGGGTCGGATCATCCATCTTTTCGGCTCTGCCAACGATCACGGATGGCTGATGTCCGCTGAGGTCGCAGACCTGCGCGGTTTCCTCGTCAGAGGCATCCATGTCGAAGCTTTGGAAGGGGATCCGATTGCGGGAGAGGAAGCCCTCTACCTTTTGCACCGCCGGATCGCGGTCTGCGCCGATCACTTTGACAGAGCTGTTCTTCAGCTCAAACTGTCGCTGTCTGCGCGCTGCGAACACGGTGATGATGTGGTCGGACAGCTCCGGCACCCGGCTCATCAGTTCCAGCATCGCCTCGCGCGGGGCCTCAATCACCCGAGTGTCTTTCGCTGCCCGCATCGGCAGGAACCAGTTCCCACCATTCATGAAGGCAATCTCGCCCATGAACTGCGTCGGACCGAGGCTGTGCTCGAACATCCGCTCACGCGAGTAGGGATCGATTACCTCAATCTCGCCATCAAGCACGTAGGTGAAGGTGTCCATCGGCTGGCCGACCTCGGCGAAGATGTGCCCCTTGGGATAGGTGCGCTCGGCCCCGATTTTGCAGAGCTCCTCGACATGCGCATCGGCCAGCGGCACACGCCGCAGGGTCTCAAGGTCTTGTCCTAGCTGTTCCATGCGTGCCTCTCCTGAACCGGTAATGCTACAACATGGGGTCGCCGGGGTGTTGCTGCAATCCTGCGAAGCCTCGTCGCGCCCCGTCGGTTCGCCGCGCGCCATGCACGCTTGGAACAGCTGGAACAGTGTTCAGGGGAGAAAAACCAATCGATCACAGAGCTGTTGATTGATCGCTTTTTTCGATCATAAACCGTGCGCAAATCTCCCGGCGCTGTGAGCGAAAAACAGGCCCATTCGCACGAAGCCAAGAGATCAAAGCGAAACATCACGCCAAGGTAATCCAAACCCGCCGGGTAGGAAAATCAGGTGATGTATATGCTGAAGGCGCTGCCGCTTTGTAGATCACTGCCCATTGGCGACTTCCTCCACCGGGTGCCTCATGATGATGTCTGATAGGAACAGCCGCGCGCTTTCCTTAGCCGCGAGTTGCTGCATCGGGCCGAAATACCACGCCGGATCGAGCAGCCGGTCATAGCGAATGGTTAGAGCCACACGCGTGCCGCCATCCGCGTTTGGCGTGAAGCGAATATCGGTGCCGTCGATATCCATGTAATTGCCAAGATAGCTGTCGTTGCGGGTGATCTTTGTGCGGATATGATCGGCGCTGACCTTGTCGATGCGAACATGCATCTCGCCCTGATGGGTGTTGGTGAACAGCCAGCGTTTATAGGTGAAATGCAGCGTATGCATATCTCCCGGCGCCAGGCTGCCCGCCTGAATGCTGTCGGGCATGGGGAACAGTTCCAGGAACCAGTGCCGGTCGCTTTCAAAACTGATCGGCTGAGCCATATTGGCTTGCAGCTCAGCCACGCTAAGCGGGGTGTCCGCGACCAAAGTGGCGGTCGCCGGACGCGGCACCGTGGTTGCCGAAAATAGACCCTCGCTCACCAGCATTAGGACCAGAATAGGAATGGCCGCGACCTTGAACGTGTTGGTCAGATCGCTGCTGCCTTGGTCATCCAGGCTTTTGTCTCTCGCCAGCCAAGAGAAGAAAAAGCCAATCGTTGCAAAGCCGTAGTAGATCGGCATGAACATTAGCACGCAGATGAAGCCTTCAAACAGCAACACCGAGGTTGCCAGAAAGACGATCGTCATAATCCGCATATGGTTGAGATAGCGGTAGCGGTATCGGGTGCTCTCGCTCGATTTGGTCAGGAATGCGAGCGCAACCGAGATGACGAACGGGACCAGAATGTAGACTAAGGTCGTGGTGCCAAACTGGCTATCCAGCAGAAAGCGCAAGGTCAGGGTCGAGACCCCGATCACAACCAACAGCACTTTCCAGGAAATTCCCATTCGGTGCCTCCTTAGCCGCGCGCTCCCGCGATATAGCGGTCGACATTCTTGGCGACCACATCCAGCGGCGCATTGCCGCCCAGGATCACCGCGGTGTTGAACGCCTTAAAGTCATAGGCCTCGCCCAGCTCAGCCTCTGCCCGTGCGCGTTGGCGCACGATTTCGCTGTGCCCGATCTTGTAGCTGCAGGCCTGGCCCGGCCAGCTACAATAGCGGTCCACTTCGCCAACGACTTCTTCAAACTTGCTACCATTCCGCTCAACAAAGAACTGGCGGGCCTGATCGCGGCTCCAGCGTTTGGAGTGCAGGCCGGTGTCGACCACCAGACGGCAGGCGCGGAAGGCGAGGCTTTGCAAATAGCCCAGCCGCCCGACCTTAAAGTCGTCATAGGCGCCAAGTTCATCGGCGAGCTGTTCGCCGTAGAGCGCCCAACCTTCGCTGAATGCGCCAAAGGCCAGGATGGAGCGGATCAGCGGCAGACGATTGGAATATTCACCTTCCCAAACGTGGCCTGGGACCGCCTCGTGGAATGTGAGGTCCGCGAGATCATACTTGCGGTGCAGATCGGTGGTGCGCAAATTGATCCAGAACCGGCCTGGGATGCTGCCATCCTTGCTGCCCGCGCCGCCATAGGCACCGGGGGCGCCAGGCTCTTCATTAATGGGGATCCGGCGGACCTCCATATTGGGATCGACCAGCTCGTTAAAGGCGCGCGGCATTTGCGCTTTGATCCATTCGATCCGTTCATCGATGAAGGCGAAGATTTCCTCGCGGCCCGGATCGCCTTCGGCAAATTTGTAGCGTGGATCCTGGCTGAGTGCCTGCATGCGCTCGCCTACTGTGCCCTGGGTAAAGCCGATTTCTTTCAGGATCGGGTCCATCTGGCCGTGCAATTCGGCGAGTTCTTCCAGCCCCTGTTCGTGGATCTCATCGGGTGAGAGTGAGGTCGTGGTTGAGGCGCTGGTGGCCCAGGCGTAATATTCCTCGCCCTGCGGCTGGCTCCACATGCCGGGATCGCTATCCGCCTCGGCGCGCTGGGTTTTGAGTTCTTCTAGCTGACGTTCCAGCGCGGCGGCGATGTCGCCGGTGACAATCGCTTTGGCGCGGTCCACCGCATCGGCAGGCAGGCCCGCTTTCTCAAGATTGGCGGCCAGATCGCCGGTGTATGCGGTGCCATCGGCAGCCGCCGCGAGGCTCGATTCCATCTGTCCGATGGCTTTGTCGAGCAGGAAGTCTGGCGGCACGACGCCCATGGCGCGGGCTTCTTGCATGCGCTCAATCTCGCCATCCAGCACCGCCGGGATCTCGCTCAAGCGGCTGAGGTAATATTCGACGTTCTGCTCATTGCTCAGCGGCTGGCTGGAGCCCATCGCGCGCGGCATATCGATATAGGCGCCGACGTTCTGGATCACCACGTAAGGCGCGTTGCGCCAACTTCCGACTGCGACATCGCCGTAGGGGAGGGCGAATCCTTCGAGCGCCTTGGCAAATGCGCTTTCGACAACTTCAAAACTGGTGAGCTGATCGGGTGTCAGCCCGTCCTTGGGATAGTCCCTCGCGCCCTCGCGCAGGCGCTCCAAAGTGGCGGCATAATCGGCGCGGCCTTGCAGGCCCGGTGTGCCAAAGGTGCCGCGCCATGCGGCATAATCGCCGGTGTCCACACCCAGTCCGGTTGCGCGGCCAGGCTCATGGCTAAGCATTTCATAGCCGATCTTCTCCAGCGCCGCGTCAGGCTTCAGCGCGGCAAATTCGCCGCCGCTTGCCCCACCAATGCCCAGCTGTTTACAGGCCGGCAGCAGTGCCAATGCAGAAACGCCGCCAAGCCCGCTAAGGGCCTGACGGCGCGTGATGTTCATGTTTGAATGGGTCATGCAGGCGGTGTTACCGCGCGGCAGGCCGCTGTCAATCTGAACAATGGGTCAATCAGTCGAGAAACTCGGCTGGCACGGTTCCGCCGTTTTTGGCGAGTTCCTGCATGGTTTTCTTATGCAGCCAGATGTTTTCCTCAGCCGTGCCGGAATAATCGGTATCGCCTAGCTCCCCGGCCAATTCCTTGCGGTTGCCAAAGCTGGGATCAACCCCGATCAGCTTCATCAGATCGACAATCGATGTGCGCCAGTTGAGCGTGTCTGCGCCGTCCATTGCGTCGAGTCGGGCGGCGACATCAACATCGCTGATCGCGGCGGGCTTCGCTGCGGCTGCTGCGGCGACCGCTGCCGCTGCACCGGCGGCGGCTCCTGCGGCGGCGCCTGGTGATTTCTTTTCATCTTCGTCTTTGCCGAAGATCGCGCCTTTGATTGAACTGAAAATACCCATTTTGTCCTCCCTTTGTGGATTTTCTTACTGCCTATCGGATGAGGGCTGGGTATACCAGCGTAATAACGCCAAGGCCGAAGATCGGGAAATGAGCCGATGACAGAGATATTCGAAGCCATCATCGAGTTTTTTGCGACGAATGTGGACCTCGTGTTGGCTCTGGTTATGCTCGCAGCATTTGCCCTGCTTATCGCAGCATTCGCTTTATGGCGCAGGACGAAATCTTTGGAAAAGCCGACTTTAATGGTCGTCCTTGCCATTGTGGCATTCATTAATGTGCTCATTTGGACTGTGCCGACGACGAGCGGAGGTGCGCCAATAGATAAGGTGCAACAAGCGCGGGATGAAGCCGGAGCGCAATAGGGCTCCGGCCTCGCACGACCTCAATTCGGCAATTGCCAGTTGATTGCGCTGGTGTAGATCCCTGCTGTCGGTGCGCCGCTTGAATCCATCGCAGGATCAAACCGCGCGCGTTCGGTGATCAGCGAACAGGTCGCCGTGTCGAGCGCGCTGTGCCCTGTGGAGCGTGTGATCGAGCAATTGGTGACCCGGCCAGAGGCGCTGACCTCCAGGCTGAAGCTCGCTTTGCCGGAATAGCCGCGGCGGATCCAAGCCGAGCGGTAGTCACTGTCTATGACCCAGCGCGAGGCATCATTGGCAGGTTTGGCCCCGATCGGATCGAATGTTGGCATGCTGGGCGTTACATCGCCTAGGCCGTTACCCAGCTCTGTTCCCGGAATCGGGCCGAGGTTAATGTCACCGCCAACCGGCGGCAGCTTATCCGTGGTGTTTGTGAACGTCGGTTCGGTCGGAAAGTTGGTGGGTGTCGGCGGGATATAGACCTCCGGCAGAGTTGGACTCGTTTTCGGTGAGGTATCCGGTTCGGCGGTTGGCTCAGGCGGCGGAGGCGGGACGGTTGGTGTTATCGTGACGGCACCGAAATTGTCAGGCTCCGCCGGGATGACGGCTTTCACTGCCAATCCGATAATTAGCAAGCCGGCGAACGCGGCAGGAATGCCGATTGCTCCGATTATTGCGACCGGTTGGCCTGTCTGTTTTTGCGTGATGTAACTCATTGCAAGGCTCCTCTCTTCAAGGAGCGACAACCTTGAGCGCTTAACCGTCAATGGTGCCGCTCATGAGTCATGTTACAACATTACATTTATGTGACAAGAACTTTCGAGTTGCGTTTCAGAACTTTATTGGTTGCGCACCCCATCCGGGGTGCGATTTCCTCGCTCATACGAGCTAAAGCTCGCGTCGCTACGGGCGCGCAGTCGCGCCTTATGGCGCGGAAGCCAAGCGAACGGATGTGAGCGCCCGGCGTTTGAGGGCGTAACAAAAAACATGGGCGCGCTCACCTGGATCGGCGAGCGCCATACCCATTCAACTCACTTAATCGGGCAATCCGGCGACAGGCGGAAATCGAGATAATTGTCGACTGAGGCCATCAGATCATCGGTCTCGTTCTCAAAGAAGTGGTTCGCGCGCGGGATCTCTTCGTGGTGGATCGTGATGTGCTTTTGCGTGCGCAGCTTATCGACCAGCTTCTGCACCGCGCTTGGCTGAACCACCGTGTCAGATGCGCCTTGGACAAAAATGCCGCTGGCCGGACACGGGGCTAGAAACGAAAAGTCATACATATTCGCTGGCGGTGCGACAGAGATGAACCCGCGAACTTCTGGGCGGCGCATCAGCAATTGCATGCCGATTAGCGCGCCAAAAGAATAGCCAGCAACCCAGGTGGTCTGCGCCTCTGGGTGGATCGATTGCACCCAATCCAGCGCGCTCGCCGCATCGGACAATTCACCAATGCCGCTGTCAAAGCTGCCCTGGCTGCGGCCAACGCCGCGAAAGTTGAACCGCAAAACCGCAAAGCCGCGATCCACGAAGGTCTTGTACATCCGCTGTACAATCCGGTCGTTCATGGTGCCGCCGCCCTCTGGGTGCGGATGCAGAATCATCGCGACCGGAGCGCGCGGACGCGGTGGCGGGGAAAAACGACCTTCGAGACGGCCTTCTGGACCGGGAAAGATGACTGATGGCATCGGAAACCTTGTGAAATAGTATGTGCGCGTATCACCGGCTGGTGCATGCGAAGACGGGGCCTATATAGGAAAAGATGCAAGAATCGCAATTTTTTGTGAGGGGTTCTCATTAAGACACGCATTTATCTCGATCATGCGGCCACTACGCCGCTGAGGCCAGAGGCGCGCGCGGCGATGGAAGAGGGGTTTGCGATTTGGGCAAATCCGTCCTCTCCGCATGGCGAGGGCCGCAAGGCAAAGGCCGCGCTGGAGGATGCGCGGGCACGGATTAAGCGGGCGCTAAACTGGGACGGAGAAATGATCTTTACCAGCGGCGCGAGTGAGGCGCTGTGGATCGCGCTCAATCGCAGCAAGGCTGATCGTAGGATAGTGAGCGCTGTGGAGCATGATGCGGTGTTTCGCGCGGCGCCGGATGCAGAAGTGGTCTCTGACGAAACCACCTTTGGCGATAATGCGATATTGGCCGTCCAGCATGTGAACTCAGAAACCGGGGTCATCAATCCGGTTGCTCAGATGGCGGAGACGGTAAGGTCTGGTGGCACAGTCGTGCTGTCGGACTGCTCCCAAAGCGCGGGCAAAATGGCGCTGCCCGATGCGGATATGCTGGTGGTCTCTGCGCATAAATTTGGCGGACCCATTGGGATTGGCGCGCTGCTGCTGCGCGAATTCAATCTGCTCAATCCCATTGGCGGGCATGAGCGCGGCTATCGCCAAGGCACGGAAAACGTACCTGGCGCGCTGGGCATGGCCGCGGCGTTGGAAGCAGGCGATTGGCAAACCACTACGGCGCAACGGCGGAGCTTTGCAGAGCGGCTGGGCGAGGGGGTTCTGACGATTGGCGACCAGGCGGATTACATCTTTGCCGTGACCCATCCGGGCATGAGCGCGCAGGCGCTACTCATCCGGCTCGATGCTATGGGCTTTGCGGTGTCTGCGGGCAGCGCGTGTTCCTCTGGCACGCTGAAGAAAAGCCGCGTGCTCGATGCGTTTGGTGTCTCTGATGACGTCGCCGCGCGCACTATTCGGGTTAGCCTTGGATGGAATACGACACCGGAGGAGCTTGATGCGTTCGCGGAGGCTTGGAGCAGCCTCGCCTAATCACAACCGTCATCCCGAATTCATTTCGGGATAACAACTGGAGCAAGTTGAGAGGGTTATCCTGAAATAAGTTCAGGATGACGAGCCAAGTAGAGTGCGCCATAAGACCAACCAATGATCTACCTCGATTACCAAGCTACAACCCCGCTCGCGCCCGAGGCGCGCGATGCTATGCTGCGCTGGCTCGATGGGCCGGATGGCACCGGCTTTGGCAATCCGCATTCACCGCATCGGATGGGCCGTCAGGCGGCGGCAGCAATTGAGCTGGCGCGCGACCGGGTGGCGGCCTTGTTTCCCACTGGCGGCAAAGTGATCTTCACCAGCGGGGCGACCGAGGCGCTCAACCTCGCGATCCGGGGCACGACGGGCGACGGCGCGGTGGCGTTCTCCGCGATTGAGCATTCCGCGGTTGGCGACACGGCCAAGGCGGCGGGCGAGCATCATATGCTAAGCGTGGATGATCAGGGGCTGTGCGATCCCATGCAAGATCTGCCTAAGGACACGCGCATGGTCGCGGTGATGCAGGTCAACAATGAGATCGGCACGGTGCAGCCGGCATCGGAATGGCACGCTCGCGCCAAAGAAGCGAACGCGCTGTTTCTGGTCGATGCCGTGCAGGCTTACGGCAAGACCCAGGTAACCAGTGCGGATATGATCGCGATCAGCGCGCATAAGTTTCACGGTCCGAAGGGCGTGGGCGCTTTGTGGGTGCGTGACGGCGTGGACCTGAACGAAGTGCAGACCGGCGGGGGGCAGGAGCATGGCATCCGCTCCGGCACTTTGGCGCCGGCCTTGATCGCGGGCATGGGCGCCGCGGCACAACTCGCAGCGGAGCGGATGGCAGAGGACGCGCAGCATGTCGAAACGCTGTGGAACCGGGTGCGGGAGCTGTTTGCCGATTGGACTGTGAACGGCAGCGAAGAGGCGCGCTGGCACGGCAATCTCAATATCAGACGTGAGGGGCTGGATGTCGCCCGGCTGATGTCTGATTGCCGCACGATCATGTTCAGCGCCGGGTCCGCCTGCGCCAGCGGGTCGGGACGGCCCAGCCATGTGCTGAAAGCCATTGGCCTGAGCGATAAACAGGCGAAATCCTCGATCCGGCTCGGCTTCGGGCGCTATACAACGATGGAACAGATAGAAGCGGCGGCAGAGGCCATCAATGCGGCCGCTAAGGAGCAGCTTTGATGGGTGTGAAAATCCACTTTACCGATGCCAAAGGCGGATCTGTTGAGGCCGAGGGGGAGGCGGGTGGCAGCCTGCTGAAGGTCGGACAAGCGCATGGCCTGCCGCTGGAGGGAACGTGCGAGGGGCAAATGGCGTGCTCAACCTGCCATGTGATCGTCGCCGCGGAATGGTTTGACCGGCTCGACCAGGCGAGCGAAGAAGAAGAGGATATGCTCGACTTTGCCGCCGGTGTGCGCCGTACCAGTCGCCTGTCATGTCAGATCGAGCTGACCGAAGCGCTGGACGGGTTGGCCGTAACCATCCCGTCCGACGCGCATGATATGTCGGCTTAACCCTCGCTGGCGGCTGGCACTTCGCGGCGGACGATTGCCCAGCTGTTGATCCGCATGGCGAGCCATACGAGCATACCGATGGGCAGCACCACTGCGCCCAGCATCATCAGCCAGGCAATAACAGTGCCCATGATCCCGCCAACATTGCCGAACGCATCGCCAATCGGCTTGGAAAAATTGCCGCCGACAGGCGTGGAGGACTCGTAATCCAACGTCATCCGGCTGAAGGCGACGCGCCCGCGCATTTCGGTGAGCCAGCTGCGCGCCTGATCAATCTCTTCGTTGACCTGCGCAACACTGCGCTCTGCCTCCACCAGTTCCGCAACGGTGCCGCGCCGGGTGCGCAAGGTCTCTAGCAAACGGTCACGCAGGACAGTGCGTGCTTTGAGGCGCGCCTCGGTGTCGATCATCTGTTTCGACAGATCTTCGCCATTGATGGCGACCTTGGTTGCCTCGGCCTCGCTTTCGGTCGCGGCGCCGCTCAGCTCAGAGCCAAAGCCGCGCGCGATGTCAGATCGGATCGCGAGTTCCAGGCGGCCGCTGCCAATGCCATCGGCCACATTTGCGCCTTGCATGGATAAAATGCGGCAGGTGCCCGCGCCTTTCGCCTCGCACATATCGGCGTGGCGCTGTTGCAGAGGCACGATTTTCTCACCCGGCAGGCTGAAACCATAGTTGTAAGTGTAGGCGATCTTGGGGAGTAGGCCGGGGGTCTCCAATGCCGGGACTGGGACCGCGTCATCGCCAGTGACGGTGTCGCTCGCCGCTTGATCTGCGGCCACTTCCTCGGCGGCTATGATGCTGGTTGGTGCGATGGCATCTGCGGAGGCCTCTGCCTCGGCATAATCCACGCTTGCCGCCTCACCATCATATGTTTCGCTGCATGCGGCCAGCGCCATACTGGCTGCGCCAAGGCTCAAAATCACTCCAAGTCTTTTATCGAATCGCATTGTCACTTTCATGATCACTCTCCTGAAAAAGAGGCGAATTGTGGCGGAGTGCCTCATTTGCGCCTAAGTTTCGCCATAATTGTGCCACATTTTAATTTCGTTGCAAGCCCCTTCTTTTCTGAGCATGGCCCGCGCTGCCTTCTGGCGAGGCGGGAAATGCGGTGTTAAGGCCGCGCTCAAAGTCACAATTTCATTGCCTTAATTGCCGTTGGAGTAACGCTAATGACGCTGCGAGAGCGCGCCCAAAACTTGGTCGAATCCGCCTCTTTTGAGCGCGTCATCATTGCCGTGATCGTGATCAATGCGATCGGTTTGGGGATGGAGACATCGCCCTGGGTCATGTCGAAAGTGGGCGGGATCGTGCACATGCTCGACACGATCGCTCTGACGATTTTTGTGATCGAATTGTTGATCAAGCTCTTCGCTTACCGCTTTGCCTTTTTCAAAAACGGCTGGAATATCTTTGACTTGGTGATCGTCAGCGTCGCGCTCGTCCCGGCGAGCCAGCAATTCTCTGTGCTTCGCGCGCTGCGCATCCTGCGGGCGCTGCGCCTGATTTCGGTCGTGCCCAGCATGCGGCGGGTCATCGTCGGCCTGTTTAAGGCGATCCCCAGCATCGGGACCGTGATCGTCATGCTGTTGCTGCTGTTTTACATCAGCGCGGTGATGGCGACGAAGCTGTTTGGCGAGAGCTTCCCCGAATGGTTCGGAACGCTCGGCGCCTCGCTCTATTCGCTGTTCCAGATCATGACGCTGGAAAGCTGGTCGATGGGGATCGTGCGTCCGGTGATGGAGGAATACCCTTACGCCTGGGCGTTCTTCGTGCCGTTCATTTTGATGACGAGCTTTATCGTGCTCAACCTGTTCATTGGTGTGATCGTCAACGCGATGTCAGAGGCGACGGAAGATGACGCGCATAGCGAACGTGAAGAAATCCTGATCCAATTGCGCGCTTTGCGAGAGGACATGGCGGCGCTGAGGGACGGCAGCAAACAATGAACTGAAGTCTGCTTACCGCAAGATCGCGATTTCGGTTTAATGCGCGTTTTTAGGAGTGGCAGCGGACCTTTTGTTGTCGCTGCAGATGAGCCTACTGCCAACGATCTTCAAGTGATGCGAACTGATCGCAATCCTCACCTCTGCCAATTGGATCGGCGATACAAACTGTGAATCGTCGTGGAATATAGCGTTGCACGCACTTAGCAGTACCTAATGGATCGCTCGTAAGTGGGACAACGAAACGGCGACCATGGTATCTAAATTCTTGCAGTATCTCGCTGCTTGTACACCACTTGAGCGCAGCCTTGGCATAATCAGGGCGTGGGATTGCGGACAAACCAATCCCTCGCAGCATAGCGATCGGGTTTCTTCCCTCTCCATCAATTCTACCAGGGTGCCCCCTGCGGCCATCGCCGAAGCTGAAATGCATCACCCTTTCGTGCGTGGGTTTTAGCTCGCAAGTACCACCTTCGTTGCAATGATCTACATAGAACAAGTGGCTAATGTCACTGCCGTCCGGTTCGTACTTGTAAAAAGGCACTTCGCGAAACGGGTTGCCATATCCAATCCAAGCGGTTGCCAGGCCCAAGGTCAAAATTAGGGCAAGCACCGCCATTACCAGCCGCTTCATAGGCGAGGCTCGCAGTTGATTGATTGTTTCATGGTGAACTCAGTTAGGGCGCGAGTAAGCAAATGCAACGACTGCATGTGGGGCGTGAGCTGAAAGTCCGGTTTTTGCGTCCAACCCTGTGGAAACGCCTCTCCCACGGCGCGTACTTGCTTGCTAAGCCGTCGAGTGATGGCTGATACCAAAGACACGACTCTAACCGACGAACCCGATCCGTTTGATGCAATCGTCGATGCGCCGTTCGATAGCGCGCTCGAAGAACGTTATCTCGTATATGCACTGTCGACGATTACGGCACGGTCTTTGCCGGATCTGCGCGATGGCTTGAAACCGGTTCATCGCCGCCTGCTGTGGACCATGCGTCAGCTCAAGCTGGACCCAAGCAATACGTTCAAGAAATCCGCCCGCGTTGTGGGCGAGGTGATCGGTAAATATCACCCGCATGGCGACACCGCCGCGTATGATGCGATGGTCCGGCTCGCTCAGGATTTCTCGCTGCGCTATCCGCTGGTCGAGGGGCAGGGCAATTTCGGCAATGTCGATGGCGATAATGCCGCCGCCTATCGTTACACTGAGGCGCGCCTAACCAAGACCGCGATGCAATTGATGCAGGGTCTGGACGAGGGCACGGTTGATTTCATCCCGACCTACAACGGTGAGGAAGAAGAGCCTGAGCTGATGCCCGGCCTGTTCCCCAATCTGCTGGCCAATGGGGCGAGCGGGATTGCGGTGGGCATGGCGACCAATATCCCATCGCACAATGTCGCCGAAGTGATCGATGCCACGCTGGAGCTGATCGACAATCCACATGTCGAGCACGAGCGGCTCATGGAGCTGTTCCATGGCCCCGATTTTGCCACCGGCGGCCAGGTGGTCGACAGCCGTGAGGCGATCAGTGAGGCCTATGCCACTGGACGGGGCAGCTTCCGCCTGCGCGGGCGGTTTCATGCTGAAGAAGCAGAAAAGGCTGACGACCGCGATGCCGGGATTGAGCGGCTGGGCGGCGGGCAATGGCAGCTGGTCATTTCGGAAATTCCGTATCAGGTCGCCAAGGGCAAGCTGATCGAACAGATCGCTCAGGCGATTGCCGATAAGAAGCTGCCGATCCTCGAAGATGTGCGCGACGAAAGCGACGAACAGATCCGCATCGTTCTGGTCCCGCGCAGCCGCAATGTGGACCCGGAACTGCTCAAGGAATCGCTGTTTAAGCTGACCGATCTTGAGACCCGCTTTGGCCTAAATCTGAACGTTTTGGATAGCACCCGCACCCCGATGGTGATGGGCCTTAAAGAGCTGCTGGAAAATTGGACGCGGGCGCAGATCGATATCTTGCAGCGCCGCGCTCAACACCGGCTGGATAAGATCGCCGCCCGGTTGGAACTGGTCGAAGGCTATATCACTGCCTTCCTCAATCTCGACCGTGTGATTGAGATCATCCGTACAGAGGACGAGCCTAAGCCGGTGATGATCGCCGAGTTTAAGCTTACTGATCGTCAGGTCGAGGCGATCCTCAACATGCGTCTGCGGAGCCTGCGCAAGCTGGAAGAAATGCAGCTGCGCGATGAGAAGACCGCGCTGCTCGAAGAACAAGACGGGCTTGAGAAATTGCTCGCCTCGCCAGCGCGCCAGCGGACCCTGCTGAAGAAAGACCTGCGTGCGCTGCGCAAGGAATATGGCGAGGACACACCGCTTGGCAAACGTCGCACGCGGATCGAAGAAGCGGCCCCGGCGGTCGAGTTTTCGATGGATGCGATGATCGAGAAAGAGCCGGTGACGATCATCCTGTCGCAAAAGGGCTGGATCCGCGCGGCGAAGGGCCATGTCGATCTGGCGCAAGAGTTCAAATATAAAGAGGGCGATGCGCTCGCCTATATTTTGCACGCGCAGACGACCGATAAATTGCTGATCGCGGCAGAAAACGGGCGGTTCTACACGCTCGGCTGTGACAAATTGCCTGGCGCGCGCGGCTTTGGTGAGCCGGTACGGACCATGATCGACCTGGAGGCCGACACCAATATCGCGAAAATGCTGGTGCATAAGGAAGGCGGCCGTCTGCTGCTCGCCTCCAGCATTGGTAAGGGTTTCGTAGCGGAGACCTCTGAACTGCTGGCCGAGACCAAGAAGGGCAAGCAGGTCGTGAACTTGAAGGGCAATGCGCAGCTGCAAGTGATGCGGGAGATTTCGCCAGAGCACGATCACGTTGCCTGTGTCGGTGACAATCGCAAGCTGGTCGTCTTCAACCTGGAAGAAATGCCAGTGATGGCACGTGGGCAGGGCGTGATGCTTCAGCGGTACCGCGATGGCGGGCTGTCGGACGCGATCACCTTTGTGCTGGGCGAAGGGCTAAGCTGGCAGATGGGCGGATCGGGAGAGCGGACCCGGACCGAGACGGAGATCCATCTGTGGAAGGTCGCGCGCGGCGGGGCCGGGCGGATGCCGCCGCAAGGCTTCCCGAAGGATAACAGTTTCGGAGGTTAAGGGCGTTTCGGGCTCGCTGATGCTCGGTTCCTAGCCACCCGCACCCTCCACCCTTCCACCCGGATCCTAGCCCGGTGTGAAAATCCGGGTGGAAGGGTGGAGGGTGCGGGTGGCAATGGCCGTTAGACAAAAACAACTCACCTCAATTCCGTTCGCGCTGAGCTTGTCGAAGCACTGCTCTTTTGATTGCTGCGTTGAAGTAAGAAGTGCAGCCCTTCGACAAGCTCAGGGCAGGCGGGTATTAGTTCAAATCATCTAGCGCATTGCTAAGCAGCTCTTGAACGCGGGCCTCGTCCGGGAAGACTTCTGAAACCCAGCGCGCCTCCACCGTTTGCAACAAGCGCGCAACCTCTGGACCAGCCTGCACGCCGCGCGCGACAACCTCTCCGCCTTTGAGCGGGAATTGCGGCCGCTCCCAATCTTTCACTGCGGTCGCATCCTGGCTCAGCAGCAGCAGGCGGTCAGCTGCGCCTTGTGTTCCCTCATAATAGGCAAGCGCCAGCGGGTTCGCGCCATCACCTTCAGTCCGCTCTGCCGCGCAGATCAGGCGCGCGCGCTGCGCCCGCGACAATCGCAGCCGCGCCGCCACAGCCTCCGAAACCTCGCGAATGGGCGGCAGTAGAGCGGCCAAACGTCTCAGCGGATCGGGCGCAAAGCCTTGCGTGATCTCTGCTGCGATCAGGTGTTGAAGCGAAGCAAGATGGGCTTTGCACGCCTCTGGCAGGATCACGCCCAGCACGCCTTTTGTATGCATGCGTGCGGCGGTGGGGTGCGGATCGGGCAGGGCAAGAATGCCGAGCAATTCGCCAGACACCCGTTCCCGGCTGAGGCCCTTGAGCGTCCCGGCGAGTTCCTCGCAGGCTTCCTCTGCCTCCGCATCCAAGTCCGCGCCAAAGCGCGCCTGAAAACGGTAATAACGCAGGATCCGTAAGTGATCCTCGCGAATGCGGGTGCGGGCATCGCCGATAAAACGCACGCGGCGCGCGGCGAGATCATCCAGCCCGCCGAAATAGTCAGAGATTTCGAGTGTTTCCGGGTGAGCGAACAGCGCATTAATCGTAAAATCGCGCCTCGCCGCATCCTCTTGCCAATCCTGCGCAAAGGCGATGGTCGCGCGCCTGCCGTCGGTTGCGACATCGCGGCGCAGGGTCGTGACCTCAACCGGGCCGCCCTCCAGCACGGCGGTGATCGTGCCATGGTCTAGCCCAGTGGGGACCGTGCGAATGCCGGCCTCGCGGCAGCGATCGATCACCACGTCGGGCGTCAACTTAGTTGCGCAATCGACATCGTGGACCGGCATGCTGAGCAACGTGTCGCGCACCGCCCCGCCAACCCAGCGAATATTGTCCGCGCCCAGGGCCTCTGTCAGCGCGCGCAAATCGGTGCGCTTGGGCCAGTCTGCTGCGGCGAGATCAGACACCGCTCGCCAGCCTTTCTGGCGTAATACGCCGCGACAGATTGGCGATAATCGCCGCCGTCACGCCCCAGATGCGAAAGCCATCATAATGCATTTCAAGATAGTGCCGCATTTGCCCGCGCCAGAAAACCTCATGGCTTTTCCAATTGTCCTGTTCCAGCAAAATTGCCAGAGGCACTTCAAACCATGCCTCAACCTCTGCCGGGCTGGGGGTCAGATCAAGGTCCGGCGGCACCACGGCCAGGACTGGGGTCACTTTGAAGCCGGTGCCAGTTTGATAGCAATCGGTTTCCCCGATCACTTGCACATCGACTGGGTCAATCGCGAGTTCTTCCTGCGCCTCTCGCAGGGCGGCCGTGATCGCGTCTTCGCCGGGGTCCAACTTGCCGCCGGGAAAGGCGACTTGCCCCGGGTGGTCGCGCATATCCTGTGGGCGCTGGGTCAGGATCACGCCCGGTTCCGCTCGGTCCGTGACCGCAATTAGCACCGCGGCCTCTGCTGTGCGCCCTCCCTCCAGAAAGCTCTTATCGCTCAGCAGGTCGGTGATTTCTTGCCTGTGCCCGTCTTCGTAAAGGCGGCTGAGGTGAGCGAAGAGCGAGCTCATCTTGACGGGCGCCTCAAGGTAGGAGCGAGAAGGTCTCGCCTCCGCTCGAAACGGTCCAATCATCGCTGTTTGCAATCGCGATTTCAGCGAGTTGCGCGTAGGTGGAGCGATTGAGCCGCGCCTCACAGCCGCGCCGCACGTGCAGATAAATCGCCGGGGTTTCCTCGCTGCCCGTGGCGTGCAGGCGATGGTCTGACCCAGCAATCACCAGCTCATCGGTGTTCAGGAGAAAGGCGAGACCGCCCTCACGCTGAGCGCAATCGGTGGTGATAAAGGCTGCGTCCTCGACCTCGATGCTGAGTTTTTCGAACGGGCTGACCAGGAAGTGTTCGCCCGATGCATCGCGGGTTAGCAGGCCGGAGAAAGCTCTCACCATCGCCTCGCGCCGGATCGGATCGCCATCGTGATACCACGTGCCATCGGCCGCGATGCGCATTCGGCTGTCGCCCATTTTTGTGGGTGCCCAGCCTTCAACCGGGGGTAATTTGCGCAGCGCGACCTGCTCAGCGATCTGGGCCAGCGTCAGGTCGGCGAGATAAGGGGGTGGTTCGTAAGGCATTTACGATGTCCGCGATGCCAGATGTCGATCACTTCGCCAAGTCTGAGCTGTTACTTGCCGTCTTAAAAGAACCCCATGGGCCAAGATTGCCCTTGGTCGGTAACACTGCCGGATTGTCACAGCGCACCAACAGCCGCGCCGGATCATTCGGGCCGGGCGCGCGCCATAGAGCCGTTGGCTCAGCGCTGAAGCCAAAGAAGCGGCCATAATATTCCGGATCGCCGATCATCACTTGCGGCAGCGCCGGAGCATTCCCGCCCATATTGGCAATCGCCTCCAGACTGGCGAGCATCAGCGCCTTGCCATACCCCTCGCGCTGATGCTCTGGCAGCACGGCAACCGGGCCGATCATCAGTAGCGGATAGTTGCGCCCGTCGGGATCCGTTAGCGCCACCGGCCAGACCTGGATCGTGCCGACCAGCAGCTCACTTTCGTCAAGCGCGGCGAAGCTTAGACCGTCCAGCCATTCAACGCCTTCGCGAATACGATAGGCGGTACGCGCATGGCGATCCGGGCCAAACGCGCGATCGAGCAATTGCTCGATCATCGCGGTCTCTACCGCGGCAAGGGGGATCAGTGTTGCCATCTCGCCGGGCGCTTAGGGGTTTTGGTTGTCAAAGCCAAGCAAGCAGATGACGCGGCAGAGCACGGTCGGCGATAGCCGACCGCAAGGGCACTGGCTGGTTAAGCAAGATGAGGACCGATGTCCTGATCTAAGTCCGCTCAATTAGGCGAAACTTTGAGCAGCTTGCCGCCTTCGCCGTCTTCGATCAGCCAGATCGCACCGTCCGGGCCTTGCTCAATCCCCCGAATGCGTGCGTCGAAATTGTGGCGCGCAACTTCGTTCGCGGTTTCACCATCAATTTCAACATGCACGATGCCTTGCGCGGCGAGGCCCACCATCAGCGGATCACCTTTCCACGCTGGGAAGGCGTCACCAGTATAAAATAGGAAGTCACCCGGTGCGATCACCGGGGTCCAACCAATCGCTGCGGTCTGAAATTCGGGACGGGTCGAGTGGTTCGGGATCGGGTCGCCATTGTAATGCTCGCCGTCGGAAACCGTTGGCCAGCCGTAATTGGTGCCGCGCGTGACCTTGTTAAACTCATCGCCGCCTGCTGGCCCGTGTTCCAGATCCCACAATTGGCCGTCTGGATCGAACGCCAGACCCAAGACGTTGCGATGGCCATAGGACCAAATCTGTGATTGCACTTCGCCCTCATCGGCAAAAGGATTGCCCTCTGCTGACGTGCCATCGAGATTGAGGCGCACGACTGTGCCCAAATTGTTGGTTTTGTCCTGCGCAGGCTCCAGCTCTTGGCGGTCGCCGCTGGAAATAAACAGGAATTGCTCGTCAGGTGAAACAGCAATGCGGTGCGAATAGTGGCCACGTTTGCCTGTCTTAAGGGACTGCCGCCAGATCACTTCAAGGTCTGAAACTGCGCAGGCCTCCGCCTCGCAAGACAAGGTGCCGCGTCCCACCGCTGCGCCAGTGTTTCCACCATTGCCCGCTTCGGCCCAGCTCAGATAGATCGTGCGGCTGTCCAGGCCTGTTTCCGATGGCAGGAACGCAATGTCGCCAAGGCCGCCTTGGCCAGCATAGGCAACCTCTGGCATCCCGGTGACTTCCATCACTTTGCCACTGGCCGTGTCTACCGCGCGCATGGTGCCGGGCTTCTCGGTCAGAAAGATAGTGTCTGTGCCGGGGGCAAAGGCGACTGCCCAGGGTTCGCTGAATTCACCCATCGGCTCCACGGTGTAGCTGACGTTCGTGGGATCGGCCGCGCCATCAGCGGCGGTCTCGTCCACGGAATTTGCATTGCCGCAACTTGCGAGCGTGAATGCGGGGAGGGATAGGGCGAAAGCGAGCTTGGAAAATTTCATCATGGTCTCTGGAACTCCCAAAACAGAATTTGGTGCCCCGGATTTTTTGGAATCAGGGGTCATAATTGGTGTTGATGAGGCGGGGCGGGGCCCGCTGGCTGGGCCGGTAGTGGCGGGAGCCGTCGTGTTGTGCAAGTCACCACCTGAAGGTTTGGCGGATTCCAAGGTACTTTCGCCGAAAAAACGCGCTCGGCTTGATCTGGAAATCCGCGAGAGCTGCGCCTGGGCCGTGGGCGTGATTGAGCCGCCTCAGATTGACGAGATCAATATCCTGCAAGCGACCTTTCAGGCGATGACGGATGCGACCGCGCGGCTGTGCGCGGCGCTGGCTGAGCGCGGGATCGAGACCGTCACCGAGGTGATTATCGATGGCAATATGACGCCAGCGGGCAGGCGCGATGGCTGGCGCTGGCCCGCGCGCTCCATTGTAGGCGGCGACGGGATAGAGCCCGCGATTTCGGCTGCGTCCATCGTGGCGAAGGAATGGCGCGACCGAATTATGATTGAGGCTGCGGAAAAATACCCGGAATATGGCTGGGAGCGGAACAAGGGCTACGGCTCGGCTGCGCATATGGAGGCGCTGAGCAAGCACGGGCCTACGCCGCTGCACCGCTACAGTTTTGCACCTGTTGCTCAGGCTTCTTTGCTTTGAGCGCGCTGTTACGCGCGCTGTAGCCACCCGCTCCCTGCAAAATCTCTATTCGCTTTTAAGTTTCCTGCCGTTCGCTTAAGCGCCGCGGATGTTGAACGCGATTCTTTTGAGCCTTGCGGGCCTGGTTGGTCTGGCAATTGGCGGCGAACTCTTGGTGCGCGGTGCGGTGGGCATTGCGCAAAAGCTCGGCATCTCCACTCTGGTCACCGGTTTGGTGATCGTTGGTTTTGCCACCAGCATGCCGGAAATGGTCGCCAGCGTTCAGGCCGCGCTTGAAGGATCGCCGGGCATTGCCTGGGGCAATATCGTTGGCTCCAACCTTGCAAACACCCTGTTGATTCTGGGCGCGACCGCGCTGGTCATGCCGATTGCGCTGACCGGGGGCGGGCGGCGCGATGCCGTGGTCGCCTTGATCGCCACAATTGGCCTTGCGGCTCTGGCTTATTCGCAGCTTGGCGCACGCTGGATTGGCGGCGCGCTGCTGGTCGGCATCGTCAGCTACATCGTCTGGCGCTATCGCTATCCCGGCGCGGCGCAGGAAGACGACGATGATGATGACGCGCCAGAGAACGGCTATGTCGCCTCTGCTTTGTTCGCCGTTGGCCTCGCGGTCTTGGTGTTCAGCGGTCAGATCTTGGTGACCGGCGCGATTGATTTGGCGACCCTGTTCGGGGTCAGCGAGACCGCGATTGGTCTCACCGTGGTCGCCTTTGGCACCTCGCTGCCTGAACTCGCGGCCTCCGTTGCGGCGGCGCTGCGCGGCAAGCCAGGCCTCGCGATTGGCAATGTCGTTGGCTCAAACATCTACAACATTCTGCTGATCGGCGGCGTCACGATGAGTATCGCCCCATTTGCGCTGCCAGAAAATTTGCTGGGCGTTCAAATGGGCCTGCTGATCGCCAGCGCGGTCGCATTGCTCGGCCTGCTGTGGTTCGCAAAGTCGATCGGGCGGGTCATGGGCCTGATCCTGCTCGCCGCGTTCCTCGGCAATGTCGTGTTTGTGTTTACGTGAGTTAGTTTGGCGCAAAGACAGGTTTTGAGTCTTTCGCGCCACACCCCCTCTATTTCGGCCCCCCGTTGCCGCGCGAGACTCCATATCTAGTGGGGCCTTGTTTCGTTCCGCATGTGAACTTGCCCTGCTAACTACTTGTTAACCATAAAAGCCGATCAAGTTTGTCTTGACGTGGAGTCCGCTTGGACTCACCCTGTGGATAACTTTGCGCGCTGGAACGCGGTTCGGGGAACAATGATGGGTGTGATGGAAACCGCAAAATTGCGGGCAGGGACAGTAATTGCGAAAACGCCGAGGCAGGCGGGCAAATCGAAAGCCGCGTCTGCTGCTGACGTGCCGGTTGGCCAGATACTGTCTGGCGACTGTGTAGAGGCCATGCGCTCGCTGCCCGATAACAGCGTTGATTGCGTGTTCGCCGACCCGCCTTACAATTTGCAATTGGGTGGCGATCTCAACCGCCCCGATGGCAGTCAGGTCGATGCCGTCACCGATCACTGGGACCAGTTCGACAGCTTTCAGCTATACGACAAATTCACCCGTGACTGGCTGACCGAGGCGCGCCGCGTGCTGAAGCCGGACGGCGCCCTGTGGGTCATCGGCAGCTATCACAATATCTTCCGCGTTGGCTCAATTCTTCAGGATCTCGGCTTTTGGATCCTCAACGATATCGTCTGGCGCAAGACCAATCCGATGCCGAATTTCAAAGGCACGCGTTTCACCAATGCGCATGAGACCTTGATCTGGGCTAGCATGGGCGAAAAGGCCCGCTATCAGTTCAATTACCGCGCGATGAAGACTCTCAATGACGAGCTGCAAATGCGCAGCGATTGGGTGATGCCGATCTGTGCCGGGCAGGAACGGCTGAAGGAAAACGGCAAGAAAGCTCATCCAACGCAAAAGCCCGAGGCGCTGCTCTACCGCGTGCTGCTGGCGACCACGGAAAAGGGCGATGTCGTGCTCGACCCGTTCTTTGGCACGGGCACCACCGGCGCGGTGGCAAAGCGCCTTGGCCGCGAATGGATCGGGTGCGAGCGCGAGGATTTCTATCGCGGTGTTGCGATGAAGCGGATCGAAAAAGAACTGCCGCTGGACGAAAGCGTGATTGAGACCATGCAAAGCAAGAAGGCCGCACCGCGCGTCGCCTTCGGGACTTTGGTGGAAAATGGCTATATCAAACCGGGCACGAAGGTGTTCGACAAGAAACGCCGCTGGATCGCAACAGTGCGCGCCGATGGCTCGCTGGAGCTGGACGGTGCGAAGGGCAAACAGATCGGCTCGATCCACGGGCTGGGCAAAGACCTGCAAGAGGCCCCCAGCTGCAACGGCTGGACCTTCTGGTACTTTGATGACGGCGCGGATGTGAATCCAATCGACGCAGCCAGGCAACGCTTCTTGCTGGCCAACGAAGACTAAAGGCAACTCGCCGCAAGGCACCAGATTTCCGCAGCTTAGGTTCATGTTTCCAGCGCGATTTTGCGTGTTCGGGGGCGTAACCTAATTTGAGGAAATCATGACAAAGTCCTTTAAATACATCGCTTTTACCGGTGCGGCAATTGGCGCACTCGCGGTTCCCTCTACGGCTTTGGCCGAGGGGCCTTATGTTGGCGTCAGCGGCGGGATCAGCCTGCCAAGTGACAGCCAAAACTCCGGAGAATTTGATGCCGATGTCGCGGCCACCGCTGATTTTGACGCGATTGCTGCTGAAACGCCGCTGGAATGGAACACGCAGTTCGACAATGGCCTCGCGCTGAGCGGGCAGGTTGGATACGCCTTTGAAAATGGCTTCCGCGTGGAGCTCGAAGGGGCCTATTCCGAATATGACGTATCGGGCCATTCCGGCCTGACGGTGAACGGCACAGACATTGACGGCGTTGACGTTGCTGTTCTGACCCGCGCCGCCGCCGATCCGGCAAACCCAACCGTTGGCGCAGTGATCGCCGATGGCCAGGGCGATGTCAGCAATTTCGGTGTGTTCGGTAATGTCTTTTACGACATCAGCACCGGCGGGTCGTTCAAGCCCTATATTGGCGCAGGCCTTGGCTACCAATGGGTCGATGCAGAATTCTCACCCTCAGGCGTGGACGTTGCCAATGATGACGATGGCGGCTTTGCCTATCAGCTGATGGCTGGCGCGAGCTTTGCGCTCTCACCGCGCGCCGAGGTTTTCGGCCAATATACCTACCGCGCCACCACAGAGGACAGCGATGTGGAGCTGAACCTGGTTCCAGCAACCCTGGGTATCGAGTCAGAGCAATCCATTGTCTCGGCCGGCGTGAGGTTTAAGTTCGGCGGCGAATAATCGTCAATCATTCTCGGGAGAGGGGCCGTGCCAGCAGGCATGGCCCCTTTTTTGTGTGCTGGGGACGCGCAAAGGCTTCCCGCTAAGCGATTTGCCGCCTAGTCCTGCTGGCTATGAGTGAGAGCGTTTATATCTGCCCGATCGGCTTTGCGCCGGGTCCTCAGCACAATGATGGGGCCGCGATCCAGCTTGCCGGTTCGATGGTCTATGCCAGCCGTTTTGCCTGCGTCGTGCGCCAGGACGGCAGGGTCACGGCGCGGCATCTGTTCGGCATGCGAGAGGCGGAGGAAGCCTTTACGCAGCTCGGCGGTGAGCTGGAGACTGAGGCGCGCGGGCAATGGGCAAACCTGCAAAAGGTTCATGCGCCCTTGGAGTTGGGCGAGCGTACAATCCGCCTCGATCAGCCGCAGGTTATGGGCATTCTCAATGTTACGCCGGACAGTTTTTCAGATGGCGGCGAGTTTCTGGAAAAGCCGGATGTGGGCCGCGCCCATGCCTCCGCTATGCTCGAAGCGGGTGCGAGCATCATCGATATTGGCGGGGAAAGCACCCGCCCAGGCGCCGCCGCGACGTGGGAGGGGGACGAGAAAGACCGCGTCCTGCCCGCGGTGGAATATTGCGCCAGTATGGGCGCGGCGATCACCGTTGATACACGCAGAGCGGGCGTGCTGGAGGCGGCGCTGGCCGCTGGCGCACATGCCGCGAACGACGTCTCGGCCATGCGCTATGACCCGCGCACCGCCGAATTGGTGGCGGGCGCGCGCTGTCCAGTGATCTTGATGCATGCACCCGGCAGCGGCGAGGATTTACACGAAGGCGGCACTTACACGGATGTCGTTTTTGATGTGTTCGATTTCCTCTACGAAGTGCGCTCAAACGCCATTGCAGCTGGTATTGCGGAGGATAAGATCATCCTCGATCCCGGCATCGGGTTTGGCAAAAGCCTGGCTGAAAATCTCGCTTTGCTGAATGCGTTACCACTGTTCCATGCGCTGGGTTCGCCAATCTTGCTGGGGGTCAGCCGCAAGCGGATGATCGGCGCATTGTCTAATGAGGCAGCCGCTCATGAGCGGCTTGGTGGATCGATTGCGCTGGCGACGCTGGGCATGAATGCGGGTGTGCATATCCTACGCGTTCATGATGTTGCTGAGACGGTTCAAGCGCGCAACGCCTGGCGCGGGATGCGCGATGCGGCGCTGACGGATTTTGCGCATTTACCGCCGTTGTAACGGCCCGTTGCAGGCATGAAAATTTGCCAGCTACGGAATAAAATTCCTGGGTTTGTGTAACCACTTAAGGAAGGGGCGCGAAAGGGCCGGTATCCCCTTTGATAAATGGATGCCCCCGAAAATGACGCTCTTAACCGCCCCCCGCACGCTTGCCATTGCGCTGGCTCTTCCCGTTTTTGTGCTTGCTGCACCCGCTGCCGCTCAGTCGAATGATTTCGATCCAGAAGGGGGTCCATATGTGTCACTTCAAGCTGGCGTGACCTCGCCGAGTGATGAAACGTTCACCGGTATCCAGGACCCGCAAGGCGCCTCGCCGGGTGTTGCTGGCGCGCCCGCCAGTGTAGAGGTGGAATCCGACGAAGGCTTTGTTGGCACGGTTGCTGTTGGTTACCGCATTCCAAGGCGTATTTTCGGTCTTTTCCAACCAAGCGTTGAAGTTGAATATTCCTATGCCGAAGCCGATGTGAGCGGCGGCAGCTTCAACGGTGGCAGCCAGACCTTCGGAGGCGAGACCGAGGTCAACACCTTCTCTATCAATTACCAGTCAGATGTTCGGTGGTCAGATAACCAGAAGGTTATCCCGTTCTGGGGCGGCGGCATCGGCGTTGCTGAAGTGGACTCCAATGCCACCTATTTCCCGAACAATGGCGTTGCGACCGCGCCGACATTCGCGGTGACAGGTTCAGACACAGGCCTCTCATTGCAAAGCAATTTGGGCGTTCAGTTTGTCCTCACTGACAATATCGAACTTCAGACACGCCTGCGTTATCAGCGCGTATCCGGCCTCGATTTTGAGCGGACCTTTGTTGCTGGCGGCGCGAACGATTTTAACTCTGATGTGAGTGGCCGTTTTGAAACGGTCAGCCTGCTCGCTGGTATCCGCTACCGTTTCTGAGCGTTGACCCCTTCGCCATTTGTTGGCGAACCAAACACCATAAAATCCCTCTCTGGCCCTGGCTGGAGGGGGATTTTGTTTGCGTGTCATAGAAAGGTCATGGCAAGCGCCCATTTGACGATTCAGATTGCCATTGTGGAGCTTACCTATGCGCGTATTCTCGCCCTTCATCGCCGGATTGCTTGTTTCAGTGGCCACGCCCGCGCTGGCTGACGGAAATGGCCACGCTGACGGAGAGACCGAAGTCGCTCTGAGCGCGGATGAGCTGCTTGCGCCATATTACGCGAAACTCCAGTCGAAGATCGATCTGCCCGTGGCGCCCGCGAATGTGTCGCTCTTGCCGGACAGCGTGATTACGCGGATCGCCTTTGGTAGCTGCAATCACCAATCGCGCAGTCAACATATGTGGGCGCAAATTGCGGCGGCGAACCCCGATCTGTTTCTGTTTATTGGCGACAATAATTACGGCGATCAATTTTGGAAAGGTGACGCTTCGCTCAGCACTCTGCGCGCTGCCTATCAATTACAGGCAGAGACACCTGAGCTGACTGAGTTTCGCACCAAGGTGCCGATGATGATCACCTGGGATGATCATGATTTTGGCTTCAACGATGGCGGCGCAAACTTTGCGTTCCGCGGTTGGTCAGAGACGATTTTCGAAACCTTTTGGGGATCCTCCGATGAAGTGAAATCGCGCCCAGGGATCTATGAAAGCCGCATGTTTGGCGCAGATGGCAAGCGCGTGCAGATCTTAATGCTCGATACGCGCTTTTTCCGGTCAGACTTTGACGCGATGGCCTATTCGCCAGAGCGCCCGCCACTTGGCCCCTATGTGCCGGGCAATGATGCCAGCAAGACCATGCTTGGCGATGCGCAGTGGCAATGGCTCGCCGCAGAGCTTGCCAAGCCAGCCGACCTGCGGGTGGTGGTATCTTCGATCCAAGTGATCACCGATGCGCACAATTACGAAAGCTGGGAGGCGCTACCGCTGGAGCGAGCCAAGCTCTATTCCATGCTGGCGAACCGCGAAGAAAGCGGCGTTGTGATGCTGTCTGGTGATCGGCATGCAGGCGGTATTTACCGCGACACTCCGGCGGAAGCGGGTGAGCAATTGTGGGAGCTGACCAGCTCCTCGATGAACTATTCGTTCTCCAGCACGGAGCGCAATACCGCGCGTGAACCCGATGCGAAGCGTATCACGGACTTCATCTCTGAAGAGAACTTCGGCCTGGTCGAGATCGACTGGGACGCGAAGAGCTTCACCATGAGCATGCGCGGCAGCGAGGGTGAGACCCGCGTGACGCAGACGGTCAGCTGGTAGTCAGCGTACTGCCTGCATCACGGCTATGGGACCTCTTTTTTAGCCCGGAGAGGCGGCGGATCCAGCGAGCAATCCGCCGTCGAGCGTAAGCTCTGCGCCAGTCATATAGGCGCTGTCATCGCTGGCTAGAAAGACGCATATGGCCGCGACTTCCTCTGGCGTGCCGAAGCGTTTGAGCGGGGTGTCAGCGACCAATGCCGCCATCTTCGCATCGCGATCTGGTCCATCGCCCAGCATTGGCTCCCAAATCGGAGTGAGGATCGCGGCAGGATGGATGGAATTGCAGCGGATCTGCCAGTCATTTTGCGCCGCATAGAGCGCCACTGATTTGCTGTGGTTACGGATCGCAGCCTTCGACGCAGCATAGGCCGATGCGCCGGGAATGCCGACCAGGCCCGATCGCGATGACATATTGATGATTGAGCCACGCGCCGCAGCCTTCATTGCCCGCAAGGCGTAGCGGCAGCCAAGGAATGTGCCGTCAGTGTTGACGGCATGTACCGCACGCCAGTCCGCAAGTGAGGCATTTTCGGGATCGTGTGGGTTTGCGCTTTCTTCAAAGCCAGTGATCCCGGCATTGTTGACCAGCACATCGATCTGCGGCCAGCTTTGTTCGAGCGCCGCCCAATCGCCCTCTTCGCGCACATCCAGCACAGCAAAGTCACAGCCAATCTTGGTTGCTGCGGCCCTGCCTTTTGCTTCGTCAATATCGGTTAGCAGCACAGCTGCACCTTCCGCTTTGAATGCAGCGCAAACAGCATAGCCGATACCTTGAGCTCCGCCAGTTACGACGCAGCGCATATTCTTCAATTTTTGCATGAGTTACCTCAGGGTAGATAATATATGGGCGCAGGCTCAGCCACTGGCCGCCTGTCTCGTGTCGCATATTTGCCGCTAGTTAGCGGTTGCGCTTGCCCATGTATCTTACTCCCAATTGGTGGACGACTTGTAGGCCGATTAAGCGGCGTTGTCGATCCCAAGGTCGGACAGCTTGCGATACAATGTAGAGCGGCCAATCCCGAGCCGGCGCGCAACCTCGGTCATGCGGCCGCGATAATGGCCGATGGCGAGGCGAATAACGTCAGCCTCAATTTCTTCGAGTGGCCGCAGATTGCCGTCCTCGGTATAGAGCATCACGCCTACGCCTTCATGCTGAGGCGAGGTGAGTTGTTCCAGCTCGCCCAGCATTTCGGACAGCTGAGGGAAGCTGTCAGCGGTGAGTGTTTGATCTTCGCAATAGACCGCCGCGCGGAATAGGACGGATTGCAATTGCCGGACGTTACCAGGCCAATCGAACGCCGCGAGTAAAGTTAGCGCGCTGTCACTAATCGAGAGGTGGTTGAGGCCGGGCTGTTCGCCAATGCGGGTCAGGAAATGCCGGGTCAGGGCTGAAATATCACCCGTCCGCTCGCGCAGCGGCGGCAGTTCGATCTTGGTCCCGCCCAACTTATTGGCCAGTTTCTGGTCAAAATGCTTGGTCTTGGTCAACCGCTCGAGCGAATAATTGCTTGCTGACAGCAGGCGGACATCGACGTGGAAACCGTGGGCTGCGCCAACCGGGCGGACGATCCCACTTTCCAGCGTTTCAGCTAAGCGGGCCTGCATTTCATTGGGCAGGCGGTCGACCTCATCGAGCAGCAGCGTGCCTCCGTCGCAATGCTGCATCGCGCCGATCTGGCGATCAAACGCGCCGGGAAAGGCGTCTGGCTCATGCCCGAACAGGACAGATTCGACCGAATTGGGCGGCACACTGCCGATGTTGATTACGCGCAGTGGCGCTTTGCTGCGCGGGCTGGCGGCGTGCATCGCGCGCATCAGCATTTCCTTGCCGGTGCCGCTTTCGCCTTCGATCAGGACATGGCCATGGCCGCGCGCGGCCTTGGCAGCCTGAGCCAAAGCGGTGCGGAATTTTGGCGCTGTGCCGATCATCGCATCGAAGTCGAGCGTTGCCGACATTTTCTCGGTCAGCGGGGCGAGTTCTTTTTTAGGAGTTTCGCGGGTGGTGACGCTGCGCAGCGCCTCCATCAGGCGGTCAGGTGAAACCGGTTTGACCAGATAATCGCTCGCGCCTGCACGCATGGCCTCCACGGCCAGCAGCGGCGAGGCGCTGGTCGTTAACATCAGGATCGGTAGGGCGGGGCGGCGCGACTTCAACTCTTGGATAAGAGCGCAGGCATCATCGCCGGGTACCCACTGATCCAGCAGAATTGCGGACAATTGCATGCCCTCACGCGTGCCCAGAATGGCGATCGCTTCTTCCGCGTCGCTCGCAACGATAATCCGCCAGCCTTCACGCGCTGCAATAGCTGAGATCAAGCGGCTTTGCGCCGGCTCGTCATCAATCAGCATTACCAGGCGCGTTTCCAGTTCGGACATCGACGTTTACCATCCCAAAACGCCTTGAGAGCCTTCCCCCAAGGTCAATTGAGCAACCGCCATAGCGAGCAGGGGTAAAGACCCGATTAAGGCTGTTCGATGTTCCTTTCGCAAATTCCCTAACCATAGCGTTCAATCGTGCTTTTCCCGCCCCCCGCAATTGCGCGGGCTTGAGCTTGCCCCCGCGCTTCGATAGGGCATATTCAGAATGTCTCACGCAGTGGGTTTTTGTGAGACTAGACAAAGATTTGAAGGAATATGCGCGATGGCAACCAACGATATGGACCATGCTAAATCAACCTATGACAGCTTCATTGCTTCGCTGAAATGGACCGTTCCCCTGATTTGCGTGATTACTCTGTTCGTCATCTTGATGATCGCTGAATAGGACGCCTGCATGAAGATCGCTGTTCTTAAGGAGCAAGCCGCCGGTGAAACGCGTGTTGCCGCGACACCGGAAACAGTCAAAAAGTTCATTGGCTTAGGCAACGAAGTGGCGATCGAAAGCGGGGCGGGACTGCACGCGTCCATCACGGACGAGGCGTTTGCAGAAGCCGGCGCCAGTGTCGGCAGTGCGGCTGCTACCATAAAAGATGCGGACATCGTTCTGGGCATTCAAGCGCCCGATGTAAAAGCGCTTAAAGGCGCGAAAGGCGGCGCATGGGTCGCGGCCCTGTTTGATCCGTTCAGCGATAAAGCGCGGGTAGAGGCCTATGCGAGCGCGGGGCTCGAGGCGCTGAGCATGGAGTTCATGCCGCGCATCACCCGCGCGCAGAGCATGGATGTGCTCTCCAGCCAATCGAACCTGTCCGGCTATAAGGCGGTGCTGGCTGCGGCGGACACCTATGGCCGCGCTTTTCCCATGATGATGACGGCCGCTGGTACGGTTCAAGCCGCGAAAGCTTTCGTAATGGGCGTCGGCGTTGCTGGCCTCCAAGCGATTGCCACCGCGCGGCGGCTGGGCGCCCAAGTTTCCGCGACCGACGTCAGATCCGCTACCAAGGAACAGATCGAAAGCCTTGGCGCAAAAGCGATTTTTGTTGAGGATGTGGCTGGAATTGAGGGCGAAGGCTCGGGCGGATACGCTACGGAAATGAGCGATGAGTATAAGGCGGCTCAGGCCAAGCTTGTCTCAGAGCACATCGCGAAACAGGACATTGTCATCACCACCGCGCTGATCCCCGGACGCGCTGCGCCGGTGCTGATCACCGATGCGCAAATCGCGACGATGAAGCCGGGCAGCGTGATCTTCGACCTTGCAGTGGCGCAAGTCGGCAATGTCGAGGGCTCCAAGCCCGATGAGACGGTTGAGAAGCACGGCGTCAAAATCATCGGCTATGCCAACACGCCCGCGCAATTGCCCGCCGATGCCTCGGCCCTGTTTGCGCGCAACCACTTCAACTTCCTAAGCGCGTTCTGGGACAAGGAAGCGGGCAAGCCCGAACTCGACGAAGAGATCGGCGATGCGATCCGCCTGACGCGGGGCGGCAAGGTGGTGAACGAGAGGCTGAAGGGTTGAGTTTGAGCATCCCAAATCCTCCCCGCTACGGGGAGGGGGACCGCGCGCAGCGCGGTGGAGGGGGCGCGCGGTTCGTCGCCAGACCGGAAGTCATGCGCGCCCGTGAACTCCGAAAAAAGATGACGATGCCCGAACGTATGCTGTGGCAGCGCCTTCGCGCTCGTCCACAGGGCTTCAAGTTCCGCAGACAGCATCCGATAGGCCCATATGTCGCTGATTTCTGCTGCATGTCCGAAAAGCTGGTCGTCGAAGTCGATGGCAGCACACACGATTCACTTGATCGCGCCAAGTTTGACGACAGGCGTATCGCATTCATGAAAGAAAACGGGTTCAGGGTTTTGCGGGTGGCTGCGCGCCGCGTGTTGGCGGATGCCGATGCGACCGCAGAGGCAATCGTCGCGCGTGCGGCGGGTCCCCTCCACCAGCCTGCGGCTGGTCCCCCTCCCCGTGCCGGGGAGGTTACATAGCCAATGGACTTTATCTCAATCCTATCGATTTTCGTACTGGCCTGTTTCGTAGGCTATTACGTTGTCTGGTCGGTCACCCCGGCGCTGCACACGCCGCTGATGGCGGTGACCAATGCGATCTCCTCGGTGATCATCGTCGGCGCGCTGATCGCGGCGGCTGAGGCGGGCAGTCCTACGGCGAAATATCTCGGCCTGTTCGGCGTTGTGCTGGCTAGTATCAACATCTTCGGCGGCTTTGCCGTGACGGAGCGAATGCTCGCCATGTACAAGAAGAAGGAGAAGTAAGGATGTACACTTCAACTCCTTTTTCGTCATTGCGAGGCGACGCAGTCGCTGCGGCAATCCATCACCTGCTCTTACGGCTTTTCGGTCGGTCGATGGATCGCTTCGTCACTTCGCTCCTCGCGATGACGATGTTCTTTTCTGCGACCCCGGCGCACGCGGCCACAGGCGACACCGGAACTCCCGCATGGGCGATGCTCGCCTATCTTATCTCCGGCGTGTTCTTCATCCTCGCATTGCGCGGGCTTTCCTCGCCGGCGACCAGCCGCGCGGGCAACCGTTATGGCATGCTCGGCATGTTGATCGCCGTGGTCACCACTTTGGTGACGCACAGCATCGCGACCCTGCCAGAGATCGGCATTGCGATGTTCCTGGGCGGGATTGTCGGCGTCACCGTCGCTCGCAAAATCGCCATGACGGCGATGCCAGAACTGGTCGCGGGTTTTCACTCGCTGGTCGGTTTGACCGCCGTTGTCGTGGGCCTCGCCGCATGGCTAGACCCGGCAAGTTTCGGGATCACGGACGCCGCCGGGCAAATCCTGGTCGTCAGCCGGATTGAGCTGGGCCTGGGCATCGCGATTGGTGCGATCACCTTCTCCGGCTCGGTCATAGCCTTCCTCAAACTGTCTGGCCGGATGAGTGGATCGCCGATCATGCTGCCCGGGCGGCACGTGATCAATCTCGGCACTTTGGCCGCGATCCTTGGCCTGATTGCCTATTACGCGATGTCGACCGAGGCTGGCGCCGGCGAAGGGCAGTTGATCCTCGCCGTCACGATCCTCGCCTTCATCATCGGCTTCCTGCTGATCATCCCAATCGGCGGCGCGGACATGCCGGTCGTCGTTTCCATGCTGAACAGCTATTCCGGCTGGGCGGCGGCGGCGATGGGCTTCACATTGGGCAACACGGCGATGATCATCACCGGCGCTTTGGTTGGCTCGTCCGGCGCAATCCTTAGCTACATCATGTGCAAGGCCATGAACCGCAGCTTCATCAGCGTGATCGCGGGCGGCTTTGGCGCGGACAGCTCAGGCGGCGGCGATGGTGAGGCGCGCGAGCAGCGCCCCTATAAGCAAGGCAGCGCAGACGACGCGGCCTTCATGCTGGAGCAGGCGGAAAAGGTCATCATCATTCCTGGTTACGGCATGGCGGTGGCTCAGGCACAGCACGTGCTGCGCGAGATGGCCGACACGCTCAAGGAAAAGGGCGTCGAGGTGAAATACGCCATCCACCCGGTTGCCGGGCGGATGCCGGGGCACATGAATGTGCTGCTGGCCGAGGCGAACGTCCCCTATGATGAAGTGTTCGAACTGGAAGACATCAATAGCGAATTTGCGCAGGCCGATGTCGCCTTCATCATCGGGGCGAATGATGTGGTGAATCCGGCGGCGAAGACGGACAAGAGTTCACCGATCTATGGCATGCCTGTGTTTGACGTCGACAAGGCGAAGCAGGTGTTCTTCATCAAGCGGAGCATGGGCGGGGTCGGTTATGCCGGGGTCGACAATGATGTATTCTATATGGATCAGACGATGATGCTGCTCAGCGACGCGAAGAAGATGGTCGAAGAGATCGTGAAGGCGCTGGACTAGGCCGCGATGAAACGGATCATTGTTCTCTTGCTTGTGCTCGCTAGCGGCGTTGGCACCTATTTCGTGCTGCGCGAAGACGGCTTGCTTGAACAGGTGACCGAGGAGCGGGTGGAGCAAGCGCTGCTCGATAATCGCGTTCCTGCAAGCCTTGCTTCATGCATGGCTCCGAAAATGACAGACCGGCTGAGCATAAGTCAGCTGAGAAAGCTGGAACTTCTGGCACCTGAAGAGGGCGAGGGGAGTTTGCCCACCAGTCCGGCCGAGGCGTTGGCGCGGCTGCGTCGGGTCGACGATGATGAAGCTGTGCGGGTGCTGGTTGGAACCGGCACGACATGCGGTCTCAGCTCCCTGCGTGATACGATTGGTGCAGAGCTGGGCCTTTAACTCCGCACAATTCTCCCGCTTGCAATAACGCCCCCTCTTGCGCCACACTGCGCGATATAGGGAGACCACATATGATCAGATTGACCGCTGCGGCATTGCTGCTTGCATCAGCTGCGCCAGCTTGGGCAGAGACGCACACTATTGAGCCTGGCGAGGGCGTTCAGGAGCGCTTGCAAGAGGCGCTGATCCTAGCTGAACCGGGCGATGAGATTGTGCTTGCCGCAGGCCGCTATGCGCTGACCGATGGCCTCAGTCTGGATGTCGATGGAGTAACTTTGCGCGGTGCAGGGATGGATGCATCCGTGCTCGATTTCACGACGCAAGAGGGTGCGGGTGAAGGCCTTCTGGTGACGTCTGACGATGTCACCTTGCGTGATTTCGGGATCGAGAACGCCAAGGGAGACGGGATCAAATCCAAGGGCGCGGATCAGATCATCTACCACGCGATCCGGGTGGAATGGACGAATGGCCCGGACGCCAGCAATGGCGCCTATGGCATTTATCCGGTCGAGGCGAGCAATGTACTGGTGCAAGACAGCTATATTCGCGGGGCATCGGATGCGGGCATTTATGTCGGGCAATCTGAAAACATCATCGTGCGCCGCAACCGCGTGGTGGAAAATGTCGCCGGGATCGAGATCGAGAACAGCAATTTCGCTGAGGTGACTGAGAACCTCGCGACCAGGAACACCGGCGGCATTCTGGTGTTTGATCTGCCTGGCCTACCTAAGGTCGGCGGCGGCAATGTGCTGGTCGCGCGCAATGCGGTGATCGACAACAACACCGATAATTTTGCGCCCGAAGGCAATATCGTCGCGAACGTCCCTGCGGGCACGGGAGTGATGGTGATGGCAAATACCAAGGTGCAAGTGCTCGACAATGCACTCGTCAACAATTCGACCAGCCATGTGATGTTGGTCGCTTATACGCAAGAATTTGATGACGACCGTTACCAACCGCGCCCTGTGCAGGTGGAGGTACGAGGTAACATCTATGGATCGGGCGGCAATGCACCAGATTTCGCCGGGGGTGATTTGATAGCTGCAGCCATGGGGGGCACGTTACCTCCGATACTCACTGATGGCCTGCATCAGGGCCTGGGAAGAGGCGATAATGTGCCGATCCTGACCCTGGGCCTTACCAAAGTTGGTCAACCCTTCAGTGAAGCTCAACCGAGTTTGCTACCTCCCGTTCCAATCACCTCCACATGGACGAATGATCCGGTTGCTCTGCCTGAAGGCATGGAGGCCCGGCTTAAGTGATCCGCGGGGGCATCCTTTTAGGTCTGGCTTCACTTGCGCTGGCGGGCGCGGTCTCTCATTCGGAGGCACGCACGCCGGTGTCAGTCAATGATCTGGCGATCATGGAAGGGATGCCAAAGAAGCTCTCCGAGTTTGGCTTTTTCTACCGCCCCCGGTCGCAGGAATCGCTGAGCGCAGTCGCTTATGAACTCAACACTCCGCTCTATTCTGACGGCGCGGATAAGCTGCGCTTTGCCTATGTCCCCCACGGCGAAACGATTCAGGCGAACGGCGATGGGCTGCTCGAATTTCCCGTGGGCAGCGCGCTGATCAAAACCTTCGCCTTTGGTGAGGGCGGGGACCGCCGTCTTATTGAAACGCGCGTGTTGCTGCACCGGGCAGAGGGCTGGGTCGCGCTCCCTTATGTTTGGAACGAGGAACAGACCGATGCGCGGTTGGCGGTGGCGGGTGCGCGTATCCCGGTGATGACACCGGCTGGCGAGAATATCTCATACCGTGTGCCCAACAAGAACCAATGCAAGCAATGTCATGTGAAAGATGGCGAGGTCACGCCGATCGGTCCGAAGGTGCGAAACCTTCCGCTAAGTTGGCTAGCTATTGCCATACGCACCGGTGATCTTGGCCTTGATACAGCAGATTTACCGTTCGGTCCGGCTGTTGCCGGCGGCCGGCGTATGCCCGACTGGAATGACATCGAACATTCGAGTGTCGATGCGCGTGCCCGCGCCTATCTCGATGTGAACTGCGCGCATTGCCATCAGCCTGGCGGCATGGCGTCAAATTCCGGGCTCGATCTGCGCTGGGAACAAGACGACAGCCACGCTCTGGGTATCCGTAAGCCGCCGGTCGCGGCGGGACGCGGGGCAGGGGGGCTACTGGTTTCGATTGAGCCGGGCGCACCGGATAAATCGATCCTCGTCCACCGGATGAACTCGGTCGATCCCGGCGTTGCCATGCCGGAGCTGGGCAAATCGACCATTGATGCCGAAGGTCTTGCCGTGATCCGCCAATGGATCGAAGAGATGCCCGCGCCGCCGTCCGCGCAATAAGCCGCTCACAACATAGGAATTCGACAATGAAGCGCCTGTTTAAAGTTCTGGCCGTGCTGATCGCGCTGCTGATGCTGGCATTTGTGGTGTTTCGTACGCCGGATACCGATCCGACGGAGATGCGCGCTAAATATGCCGCTGAACCCTCGCAGTTTGTCGAGATTGGCGATGGGGTAAATGTGCATTTGCGCGATGAGGGACCGCGGGACGCGCCTGCGATCATCCTGCTGCATGGCTCCAATGCCGATCTGCACACTTGGGGGCCATGGGTGGATGGCCTTAAAGAGACCTACCGGGTCATCCGCTTTGACCAGGTCGGACATGGGCTGACCGGGGCGGCACCCGATGGCGACTATTCCACCGATGCGTTTGTGGCCGACATTGATGAGGTCGCCGATGCTTTGGGCCTTGATCGGTTCATTCTCGGCGGCAATTCAATGGGCGGATCGCACACGGTTGCCTATGCGATGAAACATGCCGCACGGCTCGATGGGATTATCCTGGTCGATGCGGGCGGGGCGGACATCAAGAAAGAAGGCGGCGGCAATATCGGATTCTCGATTGCGCGCACGCCCGTGCTTAACTTGCTCATGGAGCACATCACCCCGCGATCTTTGGTCAAACAGTCGTTTGAGCAAAGCGTTTTCAACCAATCCATCGTGACTGAAGACGCGGTTGATCGCTATTGGGAGATGCTGCGTTACCCCGGAAATCGCAGAGCAACCATCGCGCGTTTCTCGCGAGGTTGGGCCGGTTTCGATGCGCAAAGCGTAAGCGCCATCGACGTGCCAGCTCTGATTATCTGGGGCACCGAAGATGCGCTGATTCCGCCGGAGGCAGGGCGCTGGTATGATGAGCAGCTGCCCAATTCCACGCTGGTCGAATATGAAGAGATCGGCCATTTGCCGCATGAAGAAGCCGCGCAGCCAACGCTGTCCGATCTCAAAAGCTGGCTGCTCAACCTGCCATCTATCCGGCCCCAACCTTAAACCATCAATTGTTGTAAAGTCTGTAGACGCCCCGCGATGCCGCTCGCTAAGAACGGCGGCAACAGGGCTCTATTCGGATTCGGAGATATTGATTGCGTAAATTGGGCCTGATTGGCGGCATGAGCTGGGTTTCGACCGCCATGTATTACGACCGCATCAATCGCATCATCCAAAAGGACGGGCAAAAGCATGGCCGCCCTATGGCGAGCGCGCCGCTGCTGATCGAAAGCCTTGACTTTTGCGAGCTATATGGCCTGCGCGAAGAGGCTGATTGGAAACGCGCAGCAGGCGTGCTGTCTGAAAGTGCAAAGCGATTGGAGGGCGCGGGTGCCGGGGCGCTGATCATCTGCGCGAATTCAATGCATAAGCTTTATGAGGATGTTGCGAGCGCGGTGGGCATTCCGATCCTGCATATTGCAGAGACGGTTGGTGCGGCAATGCAAGCGGCTGGTTGCAAGAATGCGGCGCTGATTGGCACCCGCAATGTGATGACCGAGAGCTTTTATCGCAAACGGCTGGTCGCGCATGGGGTCGATCTGCTTCCGCCGAATATGGACAATGTAGAGCTGCTCGACCGGATCATTTATGAACAATTGATGGTCGGCAAGGCGACCCGCGATGCCGAGCGTTCCATCCGCACCATCATCACGAATAAAGAGCAAGAGGGCGCTAAAGCGATTGTTTTGGCCTGCACTGAGATGAATCTGGTCGTGGATGCCGACGCTAACATCTTGCCAGTGTTCGATTCGACGCGAATTCACTGCGAAGCGGCGGCGAACTGGCTGCTTAGCGCGGATTTACCGGGATAAGCGGCAGCCGACCCCGCCTCACCCACGATTTGTCGCGTTCTTACAAGTCGCGCACTATTCACATCGATGTAAGTTCTTACCACTGTCGATGACGCGCTGCCGTCCGAGCCATCGGGTCGCTAACCGACAGGCTGAGGGGCTGCTCAGTTGAAACAACGAGCGGCCCCACGAGCTTAGTGGGTCCTGACCCTAACATGTCTGGCGAATATCTATCTTTATGAATGCGTTCGCTCTCTGTTCAGGTTGTGGTGAACGGTGTGCTGACTTAAGCGCACGGGGATCGATATGACACGCGCCCCTTACGCCGCTGACCCCGCCGCACCGCGCGGCCGCGAATTTGACAATCGCTCTGGCTCTGCGCGCGCTGAGGTGAGGGGGCCGCGCAGCGAGTTTCAACGCGACCGCGACCGAATCATCCACTCGATGAGTTTTCGCAGGCTCAAATCGAAAACCCAGGTCTTTATCGCGCCAGAGGGCGATCATTACCGCACGCGGCTCACCCACAGCCTTGAAGTGGCGCAGATTGGCCGCGTTTTGGCCCGCGCTCTGGGCTTGGACGAAGATCTGACCGAGGCGCTGTGTCTGGCGCATGACATGGGTCATCCGCCCTTTGGCCATGCCGGTGAGGCGGCGCTGTCAGAGGCGATGCAGCGGCACGGCGGGTTTTGCCACAATGCGCAATCGATGCGCACGCTGATGCGCCTGGAATCGCCCTATCCCGATTATGATGGGCTCAATCTGACATGGGATCTGCTGGAGGGGCTGGCCAAGCACAACGGCCCGGTCGAGGCGCCCAATTGGGCCTTGGCAGAGCTCGACGCGGCATTCCCATTTGATCTGGGCGCGTGGCCATCATTGGAGGCGCAGATCGCGGCCGTCGCCGACGACATCGCCTATGACAATCACGATATTGATGACGGTTTGCGCGCCGGGTTTTTGGGCCTTGATGACCTACTGGAATTGGATTTCCTCGAACATCAGTGGCGTGCGGTCGAAAAACGCTTTCCCAATGCTCCGCGAGAGCGGCAATTGCGCGAACTGGTGCGCGATCAGATCGGCCTGATGGTCAATGATGTGTTAGAGCACACGCGCGCCAATATCGCCGGTATTGCCTCGGTGGACGAGGTGCGTGCGGCGGGAACTCAGCTGGCCGGGTTCTCTCCCGGTTTCGCTGTTCAGGAACGATCGCTAAAGACCTTCATGTACGACAAGCTCTATTACCACCCGGAACAAGTTGCCGCCGCAGGCCGCGCGCGCGATGTGGTGGCGCGCTTGTTCGCCGCCTATTCTCAGGATCACCGCCTGATGCCAGCAGAATGGCAGGCGCGGCTGCCCAAAGACGATCCGCAGCGCGCCCGCTCCATAGCAGATTTCATCGCCGGGATGAGCGACCGCTTTGCGATGGAGGCCTGCACCAAAATCTATGGCGAAGCGCCGCAGGGGCTTTCTAATGTTTGAGGTGGCCAATGTCTGACCTGTGCCGCATTGCCCTTGTCGGTGCGACCGGCCTGATTGGTCGGCGCGTGATCGAGACCAGCAATGATGTCGATGACGTTCGCATCATTGGCGTCTCGCGGCGCGAGGCTCCATTGCCCGATGGCGCCCGCATGGAAATGTATGTCGCCACGCCGGACAAATGGGGCGAGGTGTTTGAAACGATCAAGCCGCGAACTCTGATCTGTTCCTTGGGTACCACCTGGAAGAAGTCAGGCCGCGATGAAGAAGCGTTTCGCAAGGTCGATCATGACTTGGTGCTCGCCACCGCAGAGGCGGCGGTTGAGGCCGGCATTCCCAATATGGTGATGGTCAGCTCAGCAGGGGCCGACTGGCGCTCCAAAACCTTCTATCTCAAAGTCAAAGGCGAGACCGAGACGGCGCTATCCAAAGTTGGGTTTAAGCGGCTCGATATTCTGCGTCCCGGTCTGCTGCGCGGACCGCGCACCAATGATCTGAGGGTCGGGGAGAAGCTGGCGATGATCGCCAGCCCCGTGCTCGATCCGATGCTGGGCGGGAAATGGGCGTCCTATCGTTCCATTGATGCGCGAGTGGTGTCAGAGGCGGCCCTTGGTCTGGCGATGCGCAAGGCCGCCGGGCGGTTCATTCATGATAATGACGCGATGAAACGGGCTGCGCGCGAATGGCGCCAGCGTCTGGAGCGGCTGGAGCAGCAGGCCGAGCAAGACTGATCTGGCCCGCGCGGGTTTAAGGGAGCATTGGCGATGGATTGGAATGCAGTTTTTGGTGCGGTGAACCTGCTGGCCATTGTCGCTTGGATCGCGCTCGCTTTCCTGCCGCGTAGCCCAGCAATCCTGGCCGCTGTGATGTATGTGGGCGTTGGGATATTGTGCCTCGTCTACGGCGCGTCGCTGATCGGGGTGCTGACCGGATTGCTGCCGAATGAAAGCGGTGCGGGCGCGAATTTCAACACCATTGAGGGCGTGCGCGCGATCTTTGCGAGCGATGCGGGCGTGACGATTGGCTGGACGCATTATCTCGCCTTTGACCTGTTCGTCGGCCTGTGGATTGCCCGCGATGCCGATGCAAAGAGCATTTCCCGCATTGTCCAAGTGCCGATCCTATTCGCGACTTTGATGGCGGGGCCGCTGGGTCTGCTGATCTGGCTGATCGTGCGAGAGCCGGCAGCGCGCGCCAATGGCCGTTGGAGCTGATCCCAGCCAATCCCGCAATCTGCTTGGCAAATGCGCGCTGCCGTGCGTAAACTGCGCGATAAACAAAACAGATAAATCGGAGAGAGATTGGTGACCGCACAGGCGCATTGCACCTTTGATGCATTCGTTTCCCATTGGGCCAGCGAACGCCCAAACCAGACCGCCTTTGAACAGGACGGCGATACGGTAACATTTGCTGAGCTGGATGATCTGACCCGGCGGATGATCAGCGTGTTTGAAGCGAACGGCATCTCCAAGGGAGACCGGATCGCGTGGCTGGGTAAAAACCGTACGATCTATTACGCGATGTTTCTGGCTGCGGCGCGCATGGGCGCGGTGATGGCGCCGATTGGCTGGCGGCTTGCCCCGCCAGAGGTTGCCTATATTCTGAAAGACACCGGCGCGAAGCTGATGATCACAGGCACTGGCTTTTCCGATGTTGTTGCGAAGCTCGCGCCAGAAATCGCCGCGACAGTGAAAATTATCGAAGAGCCTGAGATGTACGCCGCGATTGAGGCGGCCGCTCCTGCCAATTTCACACCATCCGGGCCCGATGATGCGGTGCTTCAGCTGTACACCAGTGGCACGACCGGCAATCCCAAGGGAGCCGAGCTGAGCAATGCCGCGCTGGTTGCTTTGCGCAATGCCTCCAAAGAAGCGGGTGACCCATGGAACAGCCCTGGTCCGAGTGATTGCATGCTGGTTGCAATGCCATGCGCCCATATTGGCGGCACAGGCATTGTAATCGCCTCGATCGCTAACGGTATCCGCGCGCTGATCCAGGAAGAGTTTGACCCCGGCGAGTTCTTGAAAGGGATTTCGGCGGGTGCCACGCAGGCTTTTATTGTGCCTGCCGCCCTGCAAATGGTGATCCAGCATCCGCATGCGAAAGACACCGATTTCAGCGGCGTCAAATACATTATGTATGGTGCCGCGCCGATGCCGCTCGAGTTGCTAAAAGAGGCTGTGCGCACCATGCCGCAGGCGGGTTTCCTGCAAGTGTTCGGCATGACGGAAACATCCGGCACGGTGACCATGCTGAGGCCAGAGGATCACTCGATTGAAGGCAACGACCGTATGCGCTCCGTCGGGTGCGCCATGCCTGGCACGGAAATTCGCATTTTTGACGAGAACAGCAACGAAGTGCCGCGTGGCACAATTGGCGAGATCGTCGTCAAATCGCCGTCGAACATGCTCGGTTATTGGAACTTGCCAGATGCGACCGAAAAGACGATCCGCGATGGCTGGCTCTACACCGGCGATGCTGCGATTATGGATGATGATGGCTACATCTACATTCAGGACCGCATCAAAGACATGATCATCTCTGGCGGGGAAAACGTCTATCCTGCGCAGGTTGAAAGCGCGATTTACGGCCACCCTGCCGTTGGCGAGGTCGCAGTGATCGGCGTGCCGGATGACAAGTGGGGCGAGGCGGTGAAGGCCTGCATCGTTCCCAAGCCCGGGCAGACAGTCGATCCCGATGATGTGATCGCCTATGCGCGCGAGCAGTTGGCCGGTTTCAAAGTGCCCAAGAGCATTGATGTGATCGAAGTTATGCCGCGCAATCCAACTGGCAAGATCCTGCGTCGCCATTTGCGCGCGCCTTATTGGGAGGGGCAAGACCGGCAGGTCAACTGATCGGTGAAGAAGCATGCGCCCGCGACCTTGCGCAATCGAGAGGCGATTGCCGGCGTGCTTGCTCGCGAACTGCCTTCGGCAGGAACGGTGGTGGAGGTGGCCAGTGGTAGCGGCGAACATGCGGTCCATTTCGCCGAGGCGTTTCCGCAGCTGATCTGGCAACCCAGCGATCCTTCGCCAGAGGCTTTGGAATCGATCACCGCCTATGGCTCGGAATATGAGGCCGAAAACCTGCGCATGTCGATGCATCTCGATGCCAGCGCGCCTGCGGATTGGCCGGTTGAGAGTGCCGATGCGATGCTGTGCATCAATATGGTCCACATCAGCCCTTGGGCGGCCACACTTGGGCTGTTTGCAGGTGCCACGCACATTCTGGGCGAGGGCGCACCACTGATCCTCTACGGACCGTATTTCGAAGCGGATAGGGAACCATCCCCGTCAAATCTGGCGTTTGATGCGAGCCTTCGCGAGCGCAATCCGGAGTGGGGGCTTCGCGAAGTCCCTAATGTTGATAAGGCCGCCAGCGATAACGGATTTGCGCGGTCAGGCCGTTATGAAATGCCCGCGAACAATCTGATGTTGATTTATCGAAGAGGCTGAGGCTCAGCTTCGAACCATCAATCGCCCAATCAATCGATGGCGTCTTCGCCTGCCTGGCCGACTGATTGGATGTCCTCACCCAAGCCTTTCACGGTGTTGCAGGCGGCGGAGGTGAGTGTGAGCGCGGCCATCGCAGCGGCAATCAAAGTTTTGCGGACCATTATGTCTGCCTTTCGTGTGGTTTCGTCGTCTCACTAGCTCGCGGCAGATGAACCTGTCTTGCCACTTGCCAGCTTTCGTTCGCGATATGCGATGAGCAGCCCCGCAGTAATGATAAGTGGAGCGCCGAGCCACAAATTGGCTGAGGGCGCACTCGCAAAGATCAGCGTGCCATATAGCGTCGCCCACAGCAGCGAGGTGTAGTCCATCACTATGATCACCGCCGCAGAGCCGAAGCGCAGCGATGTGGTGAGCAGGATCTGTCCGAGCGCTCCCGCCGCCGCCATGGCAAAGATGATGGCCCAGGTTTCGCCGTCATGCGGTGCGATGACAAATGGCATAAACAGCGCCATGAATGGGGCTGTGATGGCGGTGAACCAGAACACAATCGTCCAGGGATTTTCGCTCTTGTTGAGGTCTTGAATCTGGAACGAAATCAAAGCGACGAGCAAGGCCGCGACTAGGCCAACTGCTGCGCCAATGGGGTCGATCATGCCCGATGCACCCGGCTGAACGATCACCAGCACTCCGGCAAAGCCAAGGATCACCGCGCCCCAGCGATATTTGCCCACTGTCTCACCAAACAGGATCACGGACATCATCACCGCGAAAAACGGTGTGGTGAAGCTGATCGCGGTTGCTTCTGCCAGCGGCAATAATGTCACCGCGCCATAAACGCAGAACATGCCAGTAAGCCCGGCAATAGCGCGGCGGATATGGGCGCCCATTCGTTTGGTCTTGGTCTGTGTAAGCCGCCCAGTCGCCCATAGAATGGCGGCCACCGCGATAAAGGTCAGCGCCTGACGCCAAAATATAAGCTCGGCCAGATGCACGCCTTTTTCACTGGCCAGCTTCACCAGCATCGCCATGGTTGCCAGTGCTGCTGCTGCTAGCAAGCGCACTCCAAGAGCAAGCATCGGGCGAGGGCGGGCAATCGAACCATCCATAGGGCCTGCGTGTAAGCGGATCGCCGCGTTTCACAAGCATAGCATTGCCATGAAGCGCACCGCGGCTATAGCCGCGCCCGCTATGATGGAGTTTGTACACGATCTGCTGTTCGCCAGCGATGCGCTGATCCTCGCGCTTACGGGCGGTGCATTGATGGTGTTTGCCGGGTTTGCATCGTGGATGGACCGGCGGCGCAGCAAGGAGCGCCCAATCGATCAGCTCGAAAGAGTGGGCTGGGTGCCGTGGACGACCGTGTTTGTGCTGTCTGCGATTATGGGCATGGGACTGCTGACGCTGTCGCTGCCCGTCTTGCTGAATAGCTAGAGAGTTTCGCGGCTGTAAGGAGCCGCGAGCACCCGACTACAAACAAGCTTCCAAATACGCCTGGTCAAAGCCGTACTGACGCGCTTTTTCAAGCGTGTAAGGACGCAGGCCAGAGGCGCGGAATTCGCCCAGGATCTTACCGTCTTCGCTCTCGTCGAGATACTCGAACTTGAACAGGTTCTGGGTCACGATCACATCGCCTTCCATCCCGATAACCTCCGTGATGTCGGTGGTGCGGCGTGAACCATCACGCAGACGTTTTACCTGAACGATAAGGTCGACCGATTCGGCGATCTGGGTGGAGATCGCTTGTTTCGGGATCTTGATGTCGCCCATCAGGATCATGTTTTCCATACGGCCCAGGCACTCACGCGGTGAGTTGGCGTGAAGCGTACACATAGAGCCATCGTGGCCGGTGTTCATGGCGGCGAGAAGGTCGAAACATTCCGCGCCACGAATCTCACCCAGGATAATGCGGTCTGGACGCATACGCAGGGCGTTCTTAACAAGGTCACCGATGGTAATCGCGCCTTGACCTTCAAGGTTAGGCGGACGTGTTTCCAGCGGGAGCCAGTGCGGCTGCTGCAAGCGAAGCTCGGCGGCATCCTCGATGGTCAGCACGCGTTCGCCCGGATCGATCATTTTCGACAGGGCGTTGAGCATGGTGGTTTTACCCGAACCCGTACCGCCAGAGATCACGATGTTCATCCGGCATGCACCAGCGATTTTCAACGCCGTACACATCTTCTCATCCATCGAACCGAAGTCCTTGAGCATGTCCAAGGTGATTGGCTTCTCGGAGAACTTACGAATGGAGATTGCGGTGCCTTTGAGGCTCAAAGGCGGCACGATCACGTTAACACGTGAGCCATCTTTCAAGCGAGCATCGGCCAGCGGCGTGGTTTGGTCGACGCGGCGGCCAACCTGGTTCACGATGCGCTGAGCAATCTGGAATAGGTGCTGTTCATCGCGGAACCGGATCGGTGCAATGGTCAGCTTACCGCCTTTTTCAATATAGGTCTGATCAGGGCCGTTGACCATGATATCAGACACGTCTGGATCGTTCAGCAGCTCTTCGAGCGGGCCGAAGCCGAGCAGCTCGTCGATCAGAACTTTTTCCAGCGCGAATTGCTCGCGGCGGTTCAGTGTGACCTTAAGTTCGGCCAACACTTCCATGATAATAGGGCGGAATTCTTCCGACAGCTCTTCTTTGGAAAGCGTCGCGGCCGCTTCTGGGTCGACACGTTCCAGCAGGCGCGGAAGCACTTGTTCTTTGATTTTGTGAACGCTGGCTTCAAAACCGCCAGCTTCGCCTGGACCATCGTTGATGCTTGCGGCCCGCTCTGCGAGCCGGTTCATTGCATCTTCGGTGGCATTGCCAGAACTTACAGGAGCAGCCTTTGGCTCTTCCTTTTTCTCAGGCTCTTCGTCGGGCAGAGGTGGGAATTGCTCACCACCTTGATCCGCGCTTCCGCCCGTTTTCATCGGCCGGGCAACTCCAAACGCGGGACGCCCACCGGCTCCCCCTCCGCCTGCGCCACCTTTTTTACCGAATGCGCTCATCGCAAGCCCCCTAGGCTCAAAAACATACACTGCAGATCAACGTAAGATAACGAAGACTGCCTCTCTCAAAATGGTGAATAGTCTGGAAACCTTATTTTTTCCCTAAGGTTGGCGATGCAAAAAATGATCTATGTTGCAGCGCTGGCCTCAGGGGATTTCCCGATATTCAAAATGAAGTTGGCCACCGGCTTTGTCGCGGCCCAAATCACGGCGACCATGACCAAGGCAACATAGCCATCGACCGCATAGTGATAGGCAAGATGGACGGAGCCGAGCATAATCAAAAGCCAGAAAATGCCGAAGGCAGCCCACAGGCGTTTATCGATCTTCCAGGTGGCGAATACGTATAGAGACGTTAGTGCAACGTGCATGGATGGCATGGCGGTGATCCCGCGGCCAAGTCCGTAATCACCGCTCTTATACCACTCGAGCAGCAATTGCTGGACCTCGATAACTGGGATTGTCTGTACGGCATTGGCGGCATGCAGATAGGCCATTTGCTCAGCGAAGTGATCCCCGCCCAGCAAGGGTTCCAGAAATACCGGACCGACCGAAGCAAGCGAAATCGCTCCAATCATGCCGACAATTGTCCAGGTCAGGAAATAGCCAAGGAAGAAACGCAAACGCAGCTGCTTATCGGTGACGTAGAGTGCAAAGCACAGCGGACCAATATAGATCAGCGCAAACCAGAAATGATAAAGATAACCCAGCGCGGCCGAGACCTCAGGATAGCCAAGCACAGGTTGCAATAGGCGCCATGGGTCGGTGCCATGAATGGCGATGTCCCAGGCGATAAAGGTCTGGTCCCAGGTGTAGTCATTGAGCAAAGGAATAGCGCTCTTGATACGGCTGAACGCAGGCATCAGCGTGCCAAGCGCGATGATGATGCACAGCGCCGGTAATAGACGCGCATAGGCCGGATGGGCGCGGGCGTCCTTTAAGAAAAATCCGACCGGGCTACTTGGGCGATGGCGCATCAGCAGCATCGAGAATTCTGCGGCGAGGAACATAATCAATACAAGCGCCAGAAAGCGGCTGTTGAGGATGATTGCGCTGAGCCAGTCGACCGTTACACCGACGCTGTTCAAGGTGATATTCGCAAACAAGCAAATGATCAGCGCCAACCCAAGCACCGTTATCTCGGTTCGGCCCACCTTATCTATGAAGACCGCACTGAACTTGCCCAGAATGGGAGGGTTTGAAGCGAGCGAATTAGACATTTTTAGTCTGCTTGGAGTCAATGGTAAACAGAACCGCGCAGGCGCATAAAATTACGGTGATCGGATATGCGTAATAGAGTGCGCCATCGAGCATGGACATCGTTAGCAAGCCAGCCAACACCCCTATACAAGGCAGTGCAAGATTAGGGTTTGACGGTGAGTGAATCCAGATTTTTTTCCAGATGACCCAGGCGAAAAATGCAATACAGACTAGCCCGAGCACGCCCCAATCGAAAAGAATTTGAAGGGCGGAGTTATGTGGGTGGTTCAACACCTCTCCGGCTGCTTCGACTGTGAATCGAAATTGGCCCTGGCCGTGACCAAGAATTGGCTTCTGCAGGCTCCAATTTGCTGTTTCCCACCATATGGTGAGCCGTCCAGATGTATACTCTGATCCATGATCGTTGGTTATCAATCGGCCAATTATCGATTGTAGGCCCCACAAGGGACCGGGGACAAAGATTATAGAAAGAAGTGCAGCAGAAAACAGGTTTGCGAATAGGTTCAAAGCGTACCGCGGCAATTCGCTGTATCGCTTATATAGCGCGACGATAAGAGCAGTTGCCAAAAGCCCCAAGAAAGCAGCTCGACCGCCACTCCAAAAGATGCACCACGCACCCAAGATCAAAAGCAGGTGAGCAAAGACGGTTTCAGAGCGTTTTTGTGCATTTGCGAGAAGGCCAATCGCGATACCGGCGGTTGCCAAACCATAATATCCGATCTGGCGAACGTTGGAGACCCCTGCACTAAATTGTTTCCAGTTAAAGTCTGGCTTATCAATGACGCTAAGGGCCAAGCTGAAGGCGAGCACAAAATAGATCGCCCCGCCTGCGGCAATAGAGGCCAGCAAGTTCCTCTGCATACCGCGCCATGCATTCGAGAACCGTTCGCATAGAACGCCCAGGAACAGCATATGGATAAAGGTCGATAATGCGAATGGACGTGCCATGCCCGGAGCTGCATCAGCAAGTACGGTTGACGCAAGGACAACGAAGACAAAGGTGGCGAGTGACAGTTTGCCTGCCAAGCCAAATGCGCCAACAAACTTGCGTAAATCCGCGCCAGACGTGAGCCCTAAGAAAATGACAATTAGCTCGGCGACTATGATCGGAACCGAAAAATGCCGTATTGCCAGAAAGCTGTAATCGACTTGCCAAGTCGTCAGTGCGAATACCGGCGCAGCGAGTATTAGTGCGAAGCAGGCTAGCTTCGCGGCTAATTGAGGTGATAATGCAGGCTCAGTCCCGCGCGGTTCTGACTGCGCAGCAGCGGGCGCAGTTGCGCCGCCTTTTCCCTCATTTAGATCCATTATCAGCCCTTCTTCGCGAAGCGTACAGTTCATGGCCAATAATGGTTAATTTTCCTTCAACCCTACCGATTGCTCAGAGCGATTTTGGATGCCAAAGAAACCCAGGTTTGAGCGGTTTTCTCGTATCATTTCCCAGGCCCAATACGCTTCGAAGATGTGAGTGTGCATGACTAGTCATGACGCCATCACTTTGGCGGTATAGACGAGGCAATGGGGGTTTGGTTTGTCTGACTGAGTGTCTAAAGCATGAGGCATGACATTAAGCGGCTCAGGCAGTTTCAGAAAACCCTTACTGGTATCGGCGATTGTCCTGGTGGTGATGGTCGGCTTTGCGTCCATCCAAAGTTTCTACAGCCTGTCGCGCTATTACTTTGTGAGCCACGATGTTTTTGCGGCGCTGGCCATTCTGATCGGTTGGGGTGCCGTGCTGGTTGTGAAGCCGCGTTTCACGCTGCCTGATAATCAGCCCTCACTGCTGAAGGTATGCATTATCGCGGGGTTTATCTCGGCACTGCTGTGGGCAGGTACCTATGCGGTGATGTTCAACTATCCCGTGTCCCGCGACGAGCACATGGCCGTGTTTGACAGCGGGATTTTTGCCAAGGGATTGCTGGCTGAACCTTTGCCTGAGCAATGGGCGGGATTTGCAGACAGTTTTGCCGCTTCATTTCTGCTCCAAACCCCTGATCAATCGCTGATGGTGTCGAGCTATCTGCCTGTAAATGCCGCGATCAGGGGCGGCGTTAGCTTGATCGCAGATCCTGCGCTTACGGGGCCGATCTTGGCGGCGATTGGCTGCTGCGCACTCTATTTCTGCGCGCGTCATTTGCTGTCAGAGATGCCAAGTGCTATCTTGGTGGTGCTGGCCGCTTACCTGCTTTCGGCTCAAGTGCTTGTCACCGCAATGACAGCCTATGCAATGACCGCTCATCTGGCGCTCAATCTCGTCTGGTTGGCGCTGTTCCTGAAGGATCGCTGGTGGAGCCATGGGTTGGCTATGCTGGTAGGCGTTGCGGCCATGGGCCTTCACCAATTTGTGTTTCATCCTCTGTTTGCGGGGCCATTTATTCTGTTGCTCGCATGGCGCAGGCAATGGCTCATGTTCCTCGGCTACGGCGCAGTCTATGCGGCGGGCACACTGCTGTGGATCAGCTGGGGCGCGATTGTCATGAGTTGGGCTGGGATTGACCCAGGCGCGGGGCCGGCTGGATCTGGCGGGTTGGCTGATTTCGTGTCGGAGCGAATTCTGCCATTGATAGTGAATGGCCACCCGCATGGCTTCGCGTTGATGGTGTTTAACCTGCTTCGCACGCTGACCTGGAACGCTGTTTTTGTGCTGCCGCTGATGGGCTGTGCGTGGGTATTGGTGCGGCGCAGAGACCCCGCTGAGACGCCCATCGTGCTGGCGCTATTTGGTGGCATCATCCTCACCATCCTCGCGATGGCGGTGCTGCTGCCATATCAGGGGCACGGATGGGGCTATCGCTATCTACACGGGCTGTTGGGCAGTGCGGCATTGCTGGCAGGTTATGGCTACCGAGAGATTGCGAAACAGGATCGCAAAGAGGCCGATGGCGCGGTTGTAGTTCTTGGCGCGATCACGGCTTTCATAATGCTTCCGGCCTCGCTGTGGTCGGCATACAATTTCGTAAAGCCGCATGCGGAGCTGCACGCGATCATCACGGACCAGGCAACCGATTTCGTTATCGTCGATAATGTCAGCGTGCCCTTGGCGGTTGATGAGGCGCGCAACCGCGCTGATCTGTCCAACACGCCATTGGTGTTTGCCCGCAGCAAGCTCAGCGACAATCAAATCGCATTACTATGCGAGCGGGGCACGGTGTCTGTTGTAGGGCCTGAGGAAACACAGAGCGTGAATTTGCGCGGGCCAGTGCGAACTGATGGGCTGTTACCAAAAGATCCGTGCAGCGGGGCAAATTAACGCTTTCTTAGCCATAAATCGTCACATCGGGTGGGCTACAGAGGGTCATTTTGCAGGCGGGCGCGCCAATGGGTTCAACCAAGAACCTCAATTGAGCGCGCGTTACTCGGCTTCGATCTTGAGATTTCCTTCTTAAGCGGCTGTTTTATGGATCTCAGGGAAGGTGCCTCGAAATGAATGCGACAAATTTGAACGAGGCCGAGGTCGCCCGTCAAAAGGAACTCTTCGAGGCGATCCATGATCGTTATTCAGAGGCCACCACGGATAAATACGCAGAGGCGTACAAAGAAGAATTCATCTACAACCCGATTCTGGCAGAGCTGGAAAGCGCAAGTTCGCTGATGGAGCTGGCCAGCGGAGTGGGTTCAGCATCCGGTTGGATGAGGGATCACCACCCAGGTTTGGAAATTTCCGGCTGTGATATTTCAGAATCGGCGACCCGCGATTTCACCGCGCGCCATGACCGCCCGTGCTATGTTTGGGATCTGACCAAGCCAATTGAGCCGGAAGAGACCTATGATGCAGTATTGGTTATGGGCGGGATCCACCATCTGGTTGCGGATTTGCCAACGGCCTTTGCCAATATTTCGCGCATGCTCAATCCGGGCGGTAAGCTGATTATGACAGAGCCAAATTCGGACTTCATTCTCGAGCCAATCCGCAAGCTTTGGTACAAGCTCGACACTGACCATTTCGATGCCGAAAATGAGCATGCTTTGTCGCATCCAAAATTGGCGAAAGAGCATGCTGGTTCACTGGTTCCGACCAGCCTCAGATATGTTGGCGGTCCGGCTTACTTTTTGTTGCTGCAAAATTGGGTTTTGCGGGTGCCAAACGGCGCCAAGAAATTTATCGCCCCGGCGCTGATGGTGATGGAGCGGCTCTACCATATGCTGCCAGGCAAGATGCCGTTTTCTACCTTCGTTGCGTGCTGGGAAAAGCCGCTCGACAAATGAGCGCTTCGCTGAGTTCTGATTGTTCCATGGATGAGATGACGCCGCACGACACGGGGCTTAGCCCCTATGCGCAGTGTCCATCCGGCACGCCGGGGGAATGCCGCTTCTCAGCCTTTCCAGAAGTGACCGAGCCCGATGTGCCCGGCCCTTACAATGATTGCAGCGTTTTCCGCTGCGGGCGATGTGGGCATGGCGTATCGCGGCCCGCAATGCCGAATGTCGGCGTCTTGTATGAGGGACGCGAGAGCCAGGATTATCAGGGCAAAGACGGCGCAGTTGCGACATTCATTAAGAAGACGGCATTCCTACGCCAGACCAAGAAATTGATGGCCCAAACTCGCTTTTGCGGCGGTGTGATCGCCGATTTTGGGTGCGGCAGCGGCCTTTATACAAATGCTATTGCTGCCGCCGCACCAGCAGGATCGCAGGTGCATGCGCTCGATTTCTTTGAAGACCCGCCAGAGCTGCTTGAGAATGTGACCTACGTGCCATTTGAGCAAAAAGAGCGTCTGGCCGGATCGGCCGATTTGGTGACGTGCTTTCACGCCGTGGAGCATGATGATAATCCGCAGGCATTCCTGGCAAGGTTGCTCGAAATGCTGAAACCTGGAGGCACTTTGGTGATCGAAGTGCCAAATGCCAATTGCGGCTGGCGCAAGGTGTTTGGCCGCTTTTGGGACAATTGGTATTTGCCCTATCACCGCCTGCATTTCACGCGCGGCTCTTTGCGCGCACTGTTAGAGCAGGCCGGGATGACGGTGCAATCAGAGCATGCCAATCACGTGCCAGTGATGGGGCGTTCGGTCGCTCGGTTATTGGGCCAGCCCAACAGCCTGATCTTTGTCGGATTGTCGGCCGCGCTTCAGCCGCTGCAATGGATTGGTGAGGTGCTGACCGGGGAGCCATCGGCGCTTCGGATCATCGCGCGAAAGCCTGATTGAGCAGAACCCTTGACCGGGTGCTTATTGCCCTTGGCGCGCGCCAACGGCCCAACGTGTCGCCAGAAACTGATAGATGAACATGATGATCGTAACGGTAGGCGCTGCGATCCAGATCGATAGTCCCAATCCATCGCTCAGCACGAACAGGATCGCCAGCGTCAGCACCAGGCCCAAGGTTTGCGTGCCGAGGAACCGGCCATAGCCAAGCCATGAGCGACCTGCCTCGAAGGTGTAATCGGCATGCGTTGCATAGGCGAGGCCGCCCACAAAAAAGAAGCAGATGACCGTCGCGATTGCATAGTGAATGCCCATGGCCTCACCGCCGATCAGAATCACATTGTTCAGCGCAACACATACCAATCCGACGATTGTGTAGCGCGAAATGGTGCGCAGAAAGGGCAACTGAACGCTCACATCGCTCCTTTCAGGCGCAGCCGGAGGCGCGGCAAGAGACGCTCAATTAGCCTTGAATAGCGCAGGTAACGTACAGCGCCCAGTGGGCCTAGCTTGGTCAATGCCTTTACGGCAGGCCACAACGCGCTGCCTTCGCCCGTAGAGGCCTGAGCCAGCGCAGTGTTGATGCTAACCGAGGCGCGGCTGAGCGGCTCTAGCTCGCGGTCTGCCGAGGCATAGCGCGTGAGAATTTGCTCCAGCTCGCGTTCCATCTCAACCTTGTCTCCGGTCATGGTCAGCGAATTGGCGTGAATGCGGAATGCGGCGCTTGCTTGCGGTTCAAAGACAACTGGCCCCTGCTCGGAGAGCTTCAGCCACAGGTCCCAGTCGGTTGCGTACCACAAGCTATCGTCCATCCCGCCAGCGGCCAGATAGGCATCGCGGCGCCACACCGGGCTGGGCATGGCGATGGAGTTTTGGACCAGCAGACGGTCGAGGTAGGTGCTCCGATCTTGTTCACCGCGCGGGAAGGGCGGTTGCCATTGGCCGAGCGTCTCACCGTGGCCATCAATGATCTGTGCGCCGGTCAGGTAAAGCGCGGCGTCCGGATGCTCGGCGATCATGCTTCGAATGAGCTCAGCTCGTCCAGGCAGCCAGATATCATCCTGATGCAAGGTGCACACGTGCTCGCTTTGTGCGGCTTCGACCCCGGCATTGGTCTTGCCGGGCCAGCTCGGCATTTCAGGCCAATATTCGTAATCTATGTCCAAGCGATCACGGTGACGGGCAATCGGTGCCTCGCACGGCCCCTCTGGGGTCGAATCGCGAATGATAACGGCAATAGAGCCTGCTTCGTCAGCCGCCGGGATGCTGGCCAAGGCCTCATCCAGCCAGTCGCCGCCGCGATGCACAGGCATCACGACTGTCAGCCACGGCTTAGTCACGGGGGATCACCCTTCCTTAGGCGCGAGCTGGCTGTCGTTGCCAGCAATCACTGATAGCAGGAATCCGCCAAAGATGTTTTGCAAGCCTAGCGCGCCAATCGTTGCAGACAGGATCAATGGCAGCGGATTGTCGAGCGCGGCAAATCCGCCTTGGCTCCAATCAATACCAACCGCCGTGAGGCCGCCAATGCCGAGCAGAACCAGCGCGATGCCGGTGATCAGCATGGTTTCCAGCGTTAGCCAACTGGCGTTTTTCTTAAGCACAGGACGCAGCAGGCGATACCCCTTGCTGACCCCGTGAAAGTGTGCCGCGAGCGCCATGATCAAAGCAAAGTGACCGGTTGTGGCGAGGAAACCGCCAACGATGCTCCAGCTGACGCCGAAGAAAGACGGGCCGGAAATCAGGCCAGTGTAATGCGCAAGGCCCGAGCCGAAGATGATGCTGGCGAGCATCAATGCGGCGAGCGCTGGTAGGCCAAACACCCAAGTCGGGCTGAGCATGAAGAGATAGCGCAAATGGCGCCAGCCATCGCGCAGCGGGCGCAGGTGCGGCGCACGGTCGCGCAGATCGGCAGAAAGCGTCGCGGGGATTTCGGTCATGCGCACTTTTAGCAGCGCCGCCTTGATCACCATTTCGCTGGCGAATTCCATGCCAGAACCGCTCAGCTTGAGCTGCTCAAAGGTTTCCTTACGGATGGCCCTCAGCCCGCAATGCGCATCTCCGATCCCTGAACGGAACAGGATGTTGAGCACGCCGGTGAGGCCGGGATTGCCGATATGTTTGTTTTTCCAAGGCATCGCGCCGGGTTCGATCCCGCCTTTGAAGCGGTTGCCCATGCACAGGTCATAGCCTTCCTCGAGCTTGGCAACCATCGCCACGCCTTCGGTAAAGTTATAGCTGCCATCGCAGTCGCCCATGACGATATAGCGACCAAACGCTGCCCGGCATCCACCGATCAGCGCCGCGCCATAACCGCGGTCTTCAACATCGACGACGCGCGCGCCCAATTCTGTGGCCATTTTCTGGCTGCCGTCGGTGGAGCCATTGTCGGCAATCACGATCTCGCCAGACAGGCCCAGCTCGGACTGCATCCGGGCCAGTGCATCCAGCGCATTTGCAATGCAATGTTCCAGACTTTCGGTCTCGTTCAAACACGGCATGACAATCGTCACGTCCGGATCAAGCTCGCGGCCTTCGACAAATGCTGAATATTTGGACTGTGTAAGGTCCATTGGTGCCCCCGATAATTCCTTGGATTGGGCATGGCGAATAATGGTTAATGATTGATCAAGAGCTGAGTATTTGTCGCAGGGATGGTGCGCGCCAAGTGCGGCTGTATTTTGCGGCCCCTTACCAAACGACAATCGCCTTTCCATTCTGGCCATAAGGGCCTAGCGCGGCGGCTTTGTTGGATAAGTGAGGCCTCTGGGCAATGCAGCACGATCAAAGAGCTGGACTGGCCTATGCGGCGACCGGCTTTGTCATTTTGTCGATTGGCGATGCTGTGATCAAAAGCATGGCGGATGAATGGCCCGCTGTTGCGGTCGCCGCCTTGCGCTTTTCCATCGGGGCATTGGGCCTGTCGGTTCTGCTGTGGCGCAGCGAGGGGGCGAGTGCATTCGTACCGCAAAAACCCTGGCTTCAGGCGGCGCGCGGGCTGTGTCTGGCCTTGGCGAGCCTGTGTTTCTTTTCAGCGATTTACATCATGCCCTTGGCCGAGGCGATGGCGATTGGTTTTCTCGCGCCGGTGCTAACTCAAGTTCTGGGCGGTCTGATTCTAGGAGAGAAAATTCGTCCCGCTGCATGGGCCGTCTCAGTCATCGCTTTTGCCGGTGTGGTGATGATCTTGCGGCCTAATCTGGCCGAGCTTGGGCTTGGCGCTTTGCTGCCTCTGGTATCGGCGACATTCTTTGCCCTGATGATGGTCGCCAATCGCGCCAGCGCCGGCCAAGGCAGCGCCTTGTCCATGCAAGTGTTCGTGGCTGGCCTTGCATCCCCGATCCTGATCCTGGCGGCGATCGGAGCAAAATTCTCTGGCATTCCAGAGCTCGATTTCGGCTGGCCCAGCTGGGATGTTGCCTTGCGCTGCACTATTGTGGCCATAACCGCCAGCGCCGCCCATTGGCTCGCCTATATTGGCACATCGAAAGCAGGCGCGTCGCAAGTGGCCCCGGCGATTTATGTCCAGATGCTGGTCGCTATTGCGCTGGGCTGGTGGTGGTTCGGCGATGTGCCTGATCTCTTAACATTGGGCGGTGCAGGGATGATAATCGCGGCTGGATTGTTCCTGTGGCGGGACAGCCAAAGCGCGCCCGCGCAAACAGCCAAACGGCCGCACTGAGCAGACAAGCTCTTGAAGCTGAGCCATGACCCGTTACAGGAGCGAGGCAAGCAGCAGATACTGGCCAGATGCATCAATGCTTTTGGCAAGACGATATTCATCCACTGCCGCCTAGTTCCTGCGCCCGGTAGAGCGCGCGATGTGGGCCGGGCGCGCCAGCAGGGGTAAGAGACAAGATTATGTGCGGAATCATCGGAATTGTTGGGAATGAGCCGGTCGCTGACCGGTTGGTCGATGGCCTCAAACGCATGGAATATCGCGGCTATGACAGCTCCGGTGTCTGTACCATCGATGATGGCCAGTTGGTGCGCCGCCGCGCGGAAGGCAAGCTCGCCAATCTCGTTGGAGTTTTGAACGGCGATCCTGCACCGGGCAATGTCGGCATCGCACACACACGCTGGGCCACACATGGCGCCCCAACCGCCAGCAATGCACACCCCCATGCCACCGCCGAGGTTGCAATCGTGCACAATGGCATCATCGAGAATTTCAAGGAATTGCGCGCCGAACTCGCAGGCGAAGGCCGGGTGTTCGAAAGCGAAACCGACAGCGAAGTCGTCGCGCATCTGGTTTCCTCGCGGATTGAAGCGGGCCTTTCACCAGAGGACGCCGTCAAAGATGCCTTGCCGCGTCTGCGCGGAGCCTTCGCACTGGCGATGACATTCCGCCAGCACCCAGACATGCTGATCGGTGCACGCCTCGGCTCTCCGCTGGTGGTCGGTTACGGGCCAGAGGGTGATGATGCAGAAATGTATCTGGGGTCAGATGCGCTTGCGCTGGCCCCGCTGACGCAGCGGATCGCCTATCTCGAAGAGGGCGACTGGGTGGTGATTAAGCGCGACAGTGCGCAGGTCTATAACGTAGAGAATAAGCCCGTTACCCGCGATATCCAAGCATCCGGCGCGACGGCGGCGGCGGTTGAAAAGGGCAATTTCCACCACTTCATGCAGAAAGAGATTTTTGAGCAGCCAACCGTGGTGGCGCAAACGCTCAGCTCTTACCTGCGCCAAGCGGACAACACCGTAGCTCTGCCTCAGCTTGATTTCGACATTTCGAAGATTAAGCGCCTGACCATCGTTGCCTGCGGCACCTCTTTTTACGCCGGTATGGTAGCGAAATATTGGTTTGAGCAATTTGCCCGCGTACCGGTTGATATCGATGTGGCCAGCGAATTTCGCTATCGCAATCCGGTGCTGGAGGAAGGCGGCCTGGCGCTGTTTATCTCGCAAAGCGGGGAAACCGCCGATACGCTCGCGGCTCTGCGCCATTGCAAGGCCGAGGGGCAGACTATTGGCGTCGTCGTCAACGTACCGACCAGCTCAATGGCGCGTGAGGCGGACTTGCTGTTGCCCAGTCACGCCGGGCCGGAAATCGGGGTTGCCTCGACCAAGGCCTTCACCTGTCAGCTCGCTGTATTGGCCGCGCTGGCCGCGCATATGGCGGTGAAGAAGGGCCTGATGAGCCGCGAGGAAGAGGCCGAGGTGGTGACCCATCTGCTGGAAGCTCCCGCAGCGCTCAATGAGGCGCTGGATCATGACCAAGACATTGCCAGCATGGCGCATTTGATCGCGCCAGCACGCGATGTGCTTTATCTGGGGCGCGGACAGGACTATCCGCTTGCACTAGAAGGCGCGCTAAAACTCAAAGAAATCAGCTATATTCATGCTGAAGGCTATGCCTCGGGTGAGATGAAGCACGGCCCAATCGCGCTCATCGACAAAGACGTTCCGGTGGTGGTGATTGCCCCATCCGGCCCGCTGTTTGAAAAAACGGTTTCCAATATGGAGGAAGTGCGCGCACGCGGCGGGCAAGTGGTGCTGATCTCTGATGCGGAGGGCCTGGCGCAGGCGGGCGAGGGCTGCATCGCCACGATCGAAATGCCGGTTGTTCACCCGCTGATCGCGCCTTTGGTTTACGCCATTCCGGTGCAATTGCTGGCTTATCACGTCGCCGTGGTGAAGGGCACTGACGTTGATCAACCTCGCAATTTGGCCAAATCCGTGACGGTTGAGTGATGGCGGCGGGCGCTGATGATAGCCAAGACCTCGTAACCGTCGAGGGCGGCTGTCATTGCCGCGCCGTCCGCTTCCGGGTGCAATCCGAGCGCGCGCCCAAAATGCTGCGCTGCAATTGCTCGATCTGCGCGGTGTCCGGCTATCTCCACCTTTTCATCCCGCATGGCCGGTTCACCCTTCTATCCGGCGAAGAGGCGCTCACCTCATACCGCTTTGGCTCCGGCGAAGCAGAGCATTTGTTTTGCAAGATTTGCGGTACGAAGAGCTTCTATCAACCTCGATCTCATCCCGAGGCGTGGAGCGTGCATCTTGCCTGCCTTGACGACAGCAGCGAATTAACACCCGAAATTCGTGATTTTGATGGCCGAAATTGGGACCGAAGCAAGCTGTAACAAGCATTTGCAGTTCATAGCGCATCCGGCTCGTCAGGCCGCAATTCTCCCTGAGCTGGCGAGTAATTTACGTCATACTAACCTTTGCTGGATAGCCGCGGGGGTGTGATTGAAGATGATGTCCCTCCGCAGCCTGCCAATCGCCGGTTGTCTATGCTCGCTGTGCTGGGATTAACCGGTGCAGGCGATAATGATTGGGCGCGGCTTCGCGGTCTGCAATATTCGGGATTGTCGGCGCTAACCTTCTTCAGAACTTACATTCATGCGATTATGGGCTTGTTCACGGTCCATATTTACTCGAGCAGCATCAGCCTTGTGTGGCTGGCGTTTTGGCTGGTCGCATTGGTGCTGCTCCAGATCCGCGGTGTGCGGTTTGACCGCACGCTGGCCGATGCTGAACACCGCAAGCTGTCACGCAAGGAATTTTACGGACAGGCTCTGACGCCGCTGCTCTCTGGGGTGCTGTGGGCGGTGCCGGTCCTGGTGTTTGCGCCATATGGTTCGCTGCCAGACCTAATGACGCTGCTCGTGGTGTTGGCGACATTGGCGGCGGCCTCAATCTATTTTTACGCTGCCGCCCCGCTCGGGATCTTCGTCTTTACACTCACAGTGGGCGTGGCAGCGGTCACGCATCTGGCGCTGCAAGAGCTGTGGACGGTTGCGCTGGCAGGCGCGTTTTACGGCATTAGCTGCCTGTTTGGCACGATCGAGGTGGCGCGCACCTATCTGACTGCACGGATCGCGGAAAGCAGCGTTGCTGAAAAAGAGCAGGTCGTCTCCTTGTTGCTGCGCGAGTTTGAGGAAAACGAGGCCGATTGGTTGTGGGAGGTCGATACCGCGCGGCGTCTGCGCGGTGTTAGCCCGCGTTTCGCCTATGCACTTGGCTGTCCGCAGTCGGAGGCGGAGCGCCGCCCATTGCTCGAATTGATCGCTGGTGACAGTTGGGAAAGCGGCAAGTTTCCTACCAGCCTGCATGATTTGGCAGAGCGGCTGAAGCATTGCGAGAACTTCTCTAACCTTCTGGTTCATGTCACGATCCGGGGTGAGAAGCGCTGGTGGGAGCTGTCTGGCACGCCAATGCGCGACGATCAGAACCGCTTCGTTGGTTTCCGCGGGGTTGGCTCCGATGTGACTGAGGCGCGCGCTTCGTCTGAGAAAATTGCTTACCTGGCGCGCTATGACACGCTCACCTCTTTGCCCAACCGCTTACAGTTGACCGAGGCGCTGGGCGATGCGCTGGTCTTTGCCGAGCAATGGCGCACGCGCTGCGCGCTGCTGATGGTGGATCTCGACCGATTTAAATCGGTGAACGATTCGCTCGGCCATATGGTTGGTGACAAGCTGCTGGCGCAGGTGTCCGCGCGTCTGCAGGCCCTAATGGGTCAAGATCAGATGTGCGGCCGTTTGGGCGGCGATGAATTTGCGATTGTGCTGCGCGATGTCAGCGATCGTGAAATTATTCGCACAACAGCCAACCGCGTGATTGAGGCGCTGACAGAACCGTATCAGGTCGATCAGCACACGCTCTATGTCGGCGCCAGCGTCGGGTCAGCGCTGGGCCCGCGCGACGGAAAGTCGGTCGAAGAACTGATGCGCAATGCTGACCTTGCGCTCTACCGCGCGAAAGATGCCGGCGGCGGCGAGCACTTTGACTTTGAGCCTGTGCTCCATGCCTCTGCCGAAGAACGCCGCCAGCTTGAGGTAAGCCTGCGCAAAGCGCTCGACCGTGATGAGATGGTGCTGCACTATCAGCCGGTCGTCGATGCCAACAGCGAGAACATCGTCAGTTTTGAGGCTCTGGTTCGCTGGGACAGCGCAGACCATGGGTTTGTGAGTCCAGGCAAGTTCATTCCACTGGCTGAGGAAACACGCCTGATCGTGCCGATAGGCAAATGGGTCCTGCGCGAGGCATGCCGTGAGGCGTGCAATTGGCCCAAGCATGTGCGGGTCAATGTGAACGTATCGCCTGAGCAATTGCTGGAGCCGGACTTCTATGAGGATGTTGTCGCGGTTCTTGCCGAGACGGGGCTGCACGCAGACCGGCTCGAGGTCGAGGTGACCGAGAGCATCTTCCTGCGTGATGCCTCGATTGCTCGCAAGGCTCTGGAGCAAATCATGGCGCTGGGCTGCAGCGTTGCGCTCGATGACTTTGGCACGGGCTACTCATCGCTGGGATACATCCGCAAGCTCAGCTTCTCCACCATCAAGGTCGACCGCACCTTTGTGCAAGGTGCGGCGCAAAACAGCTCCGAAAGCTTGGCGATCATCAATGCCGTGGTGGCGATGGCGAAAAGCCTCGATATGACGACGACGGCGGAAGGCGTTGAGACTATTGAGGAAGCCAAGCTCATTCGCGAGATGGGCTGTGACAAGATCCAGGGGTTTTACTTTGGCCGCCCAATGCCGAAGCACGAGGCGCTGCGCCTGTTCGATGCAAGCGGTGGCAGCGGCGAACGCCAGATCGCCTAAGCGGTTTTAGGTGCCTGACTCTAAACGAGCGCGGCGATAGCGCTTTCAAAAAGAAAACGACCATCGGTGCCGCCTTGGGCGTCTTCAACCGCGCGCTCTGGGTGCGGCATCATGCCCAGCACATTGCCGCCTGCGCTGAGGACACCAGCGATATCGCGGCGTGAGCCATTGCAGGGTTCTGTATAGCGAAACGCGACCCGGCCATCGCCTTCGATCCGGTCGAGCGTTTCTTCATCAGCGAAGTAATTGCCATCGTGATGCGCCACGGGAATGTGGACGGTGCCTTTACCAGCATAGGCGTGTGTAAAGGTGGACTGCGTGTTCTCCGCGATCAGCGGCACGGTGCGACAGATGAAATTCTGGCTGGCGTTGCGCATCAATGCGCCGGGCAAGAGGCCGCTCTCGGTCAGCACCTGAAAGCCGTTGCACACGCCCAGTACGGGTACGCCGCGCGTCGCCGCAGCAATCACGCTGCGCATGATCGGGCTGTTTGCGGCCATCGCGCCAGAGCGCAGATAGTCGCCATAGGAAAACCCGCCGGGCAAGGCGATAAAGTCGAGATTTTCAGGCAGCTCTGCATCACCGTGCCACACCCGGATCGGCGCGGTGCCCGATACGAGTTCCAAAGCGCAGGCCATATCCCGGTCGCAATTGGAACCTGGGAAAGTGATCACAGCGGCGCGGAAACCCATCAGGCTGCTCCTGCTGTTTCCAGCTTCTCAATCGTGAAGTTCTCGATCACCATATTGGCGAGTAGTTTTTCACACATCGAATTGAGCGCTTCGTCGCTGGTGCCGTCGGCCACGTCCATTTCGATCATCCGGCCAATGCGAACGTCTTCGACCCCTTCAAAGCCCATGCCATCCAATGAATGGTGAACGGCGCGGCCCTGTGGGTCGAGCACTCCGGGTTTAAGGCGGACGAGAATACGGACTTTCATGGGCGGCTCACCTGATTAAGCGCGTGGATGGGCGATGTGACCGCAGCCTATAGCGCAGCCGCATGCAGGTGCAATCATTGCAGGGCGGCTTGCCCACTATCGTGAGTGCCTTTGTTGGCAGGTTGAAGGCGCCGTTACGGCGCGATTCTACCGGGTGGTTCGGCGTCCTCATGTACGACCAGCACCTCGACCGCCTCATCAGCCCCGAGGTACTTTGCAGCCGCCGCCTGAATATCAGCCGGTGTGATGGCTTTCAGAGCATCGGGCGCATCGAGGAAACGCTGCAAGCGGCCAGACTGACTTTGCGCGTTGTCCGCCAGCCCCATCCAACCGCCGAGCGATTTCAACGCATTGTCATAGCCTTCCAGCATCGGCTGACGCGCACGGTCGATGAAATCCAATTCCAGCGGTGCTGCGGCGAGTTCGCTTAGCATGGTGCGGATCGCCGCGCGGGTTGGCTCCAGCTCAGCAAAATCGACCGACGCCGTCACACTGAAAGTGCCATAGCCTTCGTAAATGCGACTGGTCGAGCTGCCTGCAGAGGGTGAATAGGCCTTGCCCAATTCTTCGCGCAGCCGCTCCTGCAATTGGATGCGCACCACGCGGCTCAGAAGGGACAGCCGCAGCGCCTCGGACAAGTCGCTGTCATCGGTTGTCGGCCAGACCATACGGACCAGCGCCTGGTCGGTTTCACCAGTATGAGTAAGCGTATGCAGGCCGCGTATTTGCGTGAAGCTGCGCTTACGAGCCTCAGCGCGTGACTGGAATTCAGCCTCACGCGGCGGCAAAGCGCCCAGGGTGCTGGCCACCGCTGCGATTGCTGCGTCCGGATCAAAATCGCCCACCAGCGCAATCTCAATCGCGCCGCTTTCCAGGCGGTCGCCAATATCCGCTTTCAACTGCGCGAAACTGCGTGAGAGAAACGCCTCTTGCGGCTGCAGGCTGAAACGCGGATCGCCATCAGACAAAATTCCGCCCAGCCGATTGCTCAGCGAACGCCCGGGTGTCGCATCCAGATTGGCAAAGTAATTCTCGATATTCTTGGCATAGCGCTCTTCGCCCTCGCGTCGGTAACCCGGATCGGTCAGCGCAGCGGCGAGCAATTGCATCTGTAATTGCAGGTCGCGCGGCGTGGTGCTGCCCGACATGCGGAATGCGTCCGCGCTTGATCCGATATTGAAGCCGACGCTTCGTCCGGCGAGCACGCTTTGCAATTCGTCTTGGCTGTGCTGGCCAAGGCCGCCGGTTGCCAGCACGCTGACCATTGCGGTGCGCAGCGGATCGTCTGCCGTGTCGAGCAAGGTGCCGCCATCCAGGCTGACGCGGTAACTCACGCGGTCCTTGCGAATATCGGTTGTTTTCAGGTTCAACCGTACGCCATTGGCAAAGCGGACCAGGCGGAAATCGAACCGATCATCGACTGTGTCGGAGACGATCTCTCCCGGGGCGCCAAAATCACTGTAGGCAAAGCTCAGCTCGCCAGCGTCTTCGGGCGCGGCAATTGGTGCCGCCATACCTTCGGCAAGGGCTGCGCGAAGGGCCTCTTCGCCGCCCTCAGGCGCGCTGCGCCCTTGGAACCGGATCAGCAGATCCTTAAAGCCGAGCGTGTCTAGGAACAGTGCAACGCCCACTCGCTCTTGCGTTATATGCGGCAAAAGCGCTTCAAACCGCTCCAGCCGGTATTGGGGATCGGTGGGAATGCGTTCAGAGCCTACCAGTCGCAAGGCAGCGCTGGCGAAGGCACCATTGCCGCGCGTATCAGCGGATGCCACGCCGTTTTCCAGTGCGGTGCGTACATTTGCGATCTGTTCATTAATCTCAGCCTGGGTGAAGCCAAATTCAATGGCCTGACGCACTTCGCGCAAGGCCGCAATCATGCCTTTGCGCCATTCCCCATCGGCGCTGCTGATGGAAAGGCTGGTAGAGCGCGCGTCTTCAAACAGATCGCTGCTGTTGAACCCCGCACCGCGAAACGGCGCATTTTCACCGCGCGCGAGACGGGACAATCGGCGCCCGATAATTTGGTAGCCAATGCTCCGTAGCAGAGCGATATCGCGATTTTCAGCGGTATCAGGCCGATCTTCCCACTCAGAAAAATTGGTCAGGGTCACGCTCTCTGACAGAGCGGGGTCGGTGTAGATGTCCACCTCTGATGGTCGTTCAATTGCGACCGGACCGGTGACGGGTTCGGTCGGGGCTGGCCCGCCTTGCCAATTGGCGAACACCTCGCGCACCTTGGCCTCCATCATTGCCGCGGGAAAATCGCCTACGATCACGACGACGGTGTTGGCGGGCACATAAGTGCGTTTATAAAAGCTGCGCAGATCATCCGCGCTGGCATTTTCAAGCACATCGAGTGTCCCAATCGGCAAGCGGTCCACAAATCGCGCGCCGGGGGCAAAGAACGCCAACTGATCTTCTGTTGCCCTTTGCTGGAAGCCGCGCCGGTCGCGCCGCTCCGCCAAGATAACGCCGCGCTCGCGGTCCACGGCATCCTGCGCAATGGTCAACTCGCTCGCGGTTTCGCGCATCAGCATCAATGCTGTGTCGAGCAGGTCTTCCTCGTTCTTGGGCAGGTTGAGCATGTAGGTGGTGGTCTCAAACCCGGTCGAGGCATTGGTGTCCGCGCCAAAGGCAAGACCCTTGCGCTCCAGCAATTTGATCATCTCGCCTTCGGGAATGTTGGTCGATCCGTTGAAGGCCATATGCTCAATGAAGTGCGCAAGGCCGCGCTCGCTGTCGGTCTCATCGAGCGAGCCAGAGCCGATCTGCATCCGCACCAAAGCGGTGCCTTCGGGCGTGGAGTTTTCTCGGATGATATAGCGCATGCCGTTGTCCAGCACGCCGAATACAAATCCAGGGTCGACGGGAACGTCGCTGGTTTCGAACGCCCAATGAATGTCTTGGGCCTCAGCTGTGTCAGCTGTTATTTCTGCTTGCGATCCAGTGTCTTGCGCAGCAAGCGCCTGAACCAGAACAAGGTTGGGAAGCGCAAGCAGCGCTCCTGCGATGAGCGCGCGTGAGGTGAGATTCATATGCTGAAGGTGTGCCCTGTAATCATTTAATGATAGCTTCATAGCGCATTGAAACTGAACGTGGCATTTTAATCGGCGCCGCAAGGGCCTCGTGCCCGCCCGCACCGGTTCGGGCTTGCCCGTAAACCGCGAGGAAATCGCATGCCCGGATGGGCGTGCGGAAAGCCGAATGCTTACTTTTTTGGCGAGGTTTTGCCGCGCAGCCGGTTGCGATGGCTCGACAGGTCCAGAACTTCACCAGGGCCATTGTCTTCGTCTTGCAACAGACCCAGACGCCGGGCAACCTCGCGGTAAGCGTCCTCTTCGCCGCCCAGATCGCGGCGGAAGCGGTCCTTATCCAACTTCTCACCTGTCTTCATGTCCCACAGGCGGCAGCCATCCGGGCTGACTTCATCGGCCAGAATAACACGGCTGAAATCACCATCGAACAGGCGGCCAAATTCCAGTTTGAAATCGACCAGGCGAATGTCGATCCCAGCGAACATCCCGCATAGGAAATCATTCACACGGATCGCCATGGACGACATGTCGTGCATCTCTTCGATGCTGGCCCAGTTGAAGCACGCAATGTGTTCCTCTGAGATCAGCGGATCGCCCAGCGCATCATCCTTGTAATAATACTCGATCAAGGTGTGCGGTAGTGGTTCGCCTTCTTCCAGGCCCAAACGCTTGCAAATCGAACCGGCGGCGACATTGCGCACCACAACTTCGATTGGGATGATTTCGACCTGACGCACCAATTGCTCGCGCATGTTCAGGCGGCGGATGAAATGCGTTGGAATGCCGATATGGGCAAGCCGGGTAAAAACATGCTCGCTGATGCGATTGTTGATCACGCCTTTGCCGTTGATGCTGCCCTTTTTCTCCGCATTGAATGCGGTCGCATCATCCTTGAAATATTGGATAATCGTGCCCGGTTCTGGACCCTCATAAAGGATCTTGGCCTTGCCTTCATAGATTTGGCGGCGACGGGTCATGCTGGGCCTCCTGGCTCGCGGGGATAAACCGCTGCTTAAGCGAATGGTGCCCGGGGGCGGATTTGAACCACCGACACGCGGATTTTCAATCCGCTGCTCTACCCCTGAGCTACCCGGGCATTCGCTGCGGCGACGGGTTTGCGTTCAATACGCTTTGACCGGCGAGCAAATGAGAGCGGGCCTATGGCGCGGGCGGCGATGTTTGGCAAGAGGGAAATAGCGTCAGGCACAGGTTCTTTTGGGCTTAGCTGTGTTGTTCCCAATCTTCGCGCGCAATCTCTTCTGGGGACGCTGGACGGCTGGGCAGGGCGTAGCCATCGCCAAACCACTTAGCGAGGTCGAGATCTTTGCAGCGCTGAGAGCAAAACGGAGTGAAGTCTTCAGCGCGGGTATTCTTACAAATGGGGCAAGCTTTGGTTTTGGTCATTTAGTTTTCCGCACACCATCCGGTGTGCGATATCCTCGCAGTTTGCGGGCAAGCCCGCACTGCTGCAGACGCCCGGTCGGGCTTGCGGCCACACGGTGGCCGATTGATGCCAGTGTTAAGCGCTTATGATTTGGGCGTGCGGGGCTTCAAGTGCAAGCTTGGGATCGGTCTCAATCCGCACTTCTTTGCCTGTGCGCCTTGCGAGTTCCACCAACCATTCTTCCTTGAGCTTTGATTTGAGCGCCGGGTGGACGGTAAGCAGCAATATAACGCCCGATCCCTCAGCGTTTTCCGCCCCGCGCAAGGCCATCCGAGCACATGCCCCGACCCGCGAGGTCGAGAATCGGTGGAGCAGCGATGGCCCTTCGAGCCGCGCAACGATCTGCACAAAGCCAAAGCCATTCATCGCCGTGCGCTCATGCGGCCAATCGTCGAGTGCTTCTTCCAAGGCCGCATCCACTGCCTTACGGCCCGCTTTGTCCTGAATGGTCGGGAAATCGATCCCGATATTCCCTGCCAGATCGAACCAGCGCAGCGCCTGCGCGATGGCAGGAACAGCGGCCAATGACAGCTCCAGAGGGCTGCCTTCACCGTCAATATCGATCAGGGTCATAGCAGGCGTAACACTTATGATCAGCGAGCCGCTGGCGAAATCGATTTGGCCAGAACTGGCCGTATCCCAGATCTCGTCCCAAAGGCCTGAGGGGAAACAGCGCACATGCTTGCCCGTCGCAAACACGGAAGGTGGCGGGATATGCGGATTGTCATCGGCGAAATATCGCGCCTGAGCCCGTTTCAGACGGCCCCGTTCCGCCATCGCCTCGCGGGTTATGATCAAGCGGACCTCGCTGCCCTCGCTTACATCGCGCGGAAGGCCGTCTGCGTTGATTTCAACCCCGCGCGGGCTGACGCACAAGGCGCGCGATGATCCGGCCTTGCGAGAGACAATTTTGGCCAACAAAATCGTTCGCGCGCAATCTTTGCTCAGCCAAAACAGCTTAGCCGCTAGAATTTGATCGTTCTCGACCAAGAGCGCGCGGGTCTCGCCAATACCTTCTTCGACAAGCCACTCAGCCAATGGCAAACCCTGCCGATTTCAGCAGCGCCCGTGCCTCATAAAGCGGCAGGCCCATCACGCTGGAATGGCTGCCCTTGATCCATTGGATCAGCCCTTCGGCTGCGCCTTGGATCGCGTATCCGCCTGCTTTGCCGCGCCATTCGCCGCCGGCCAGATAGCTTGCGATTTCCTCTTCAGACAGGACTTTGAAACGCACAACATTCTCGCTTAACCGCGTGCGGATGTTGCCATCGGGCGAGCGCAGGGCAATCGCGGAAAGGACGACATGCCGCCGCCCGCTCATCAGCTTGAGGCAAGTGCGCGCTTCGTCTTCAGTTTCGGTCTTGGGCAGGATGCGGCGACCAACGGCCACAACGGTGTCGCCAGCGAGAATGTGGGCATCATCATGGGCGCTGACCGCCTGTGCCTTTTCAAGGGCCATGCGTGCAGCATACTCGCGCGGAAGCTCGCCTTTATGCGGTGTTTCATCGATGTCAGCCGGGGCCACATCATCGGGCGCAATACCGAGACGCGCGAGCAGATCGCGCCTGCGCGGACTGGCCGAAGCTAAAATGAGTTTGGGCGCGCTCATGCGAGGGACCCGCTAGGCGTTATGCTGGGCCGGGGCCTTGGCCGGGGCCGCCGCGTCCTGGCATAAAGCGATAGGTGATGCGGGCCTTGGTGAGGTCATACGGCGTCAGCTCGCACAACACTTCATCGCCCACCAGCACGCGGATACGGTTCTTACGCATTTTGCCAGCTGTGTGGCCCAACACTTCGTGACCGTTTTCAAGCTCGACCCGGAACATCGCATTGGGAAGCAGTTCGACGACCTTCCCGCGCATTTCGAGGAGTTCTTCTTTGGCCATGTATATCCTTATGCAAACAGCTTTTCTGAGTAAAATCACTCGTTCAGGCGCGCGCTTTAACCCCGCCGAGAACAAAATGGAAGTCTCGTGCGTTAGGGGCGGCAAGAGGATGCCCGCTGTGTGCGTCTTTTACGCGACACATTGTGATGCAAATCGATACAATTCAGGTGCTTGTTCAATAGCACCTTATGCCTGAAGAGGTCCTTGTGAAATTCTCCCAATTCCTTTCGTCCGGGGCTAGTCTTGCCGGACTGGCCAGTTTGGCGGCCTCTCCCGCATTGGCTCAGCAGCAGCGTGATGTTCCTGAGCGCGAACAGTCCGATATTGAGCTTGGCACGACCAGCGGCACGCCGACTGGTGGTGAAATCCTGGTTCAAGGGCGGCGGCTGCGCGGTCAATTGGATGTTGAACAAGCCCCGCTGTTGGAACTGAACACGGAGGACATCGCTGGCGAGGGTGTGACCTCAGTCGCCGATCTGGTGACGCAGGTTAGCAATCAGACTGGTTCCGCGCGCGGGCGCGGCGGGGGCGGGCGTCCGATCATCCTGGTGAATGGGATCCGTATCGGCAGCTTCCGCGAGCTGCGATCCTATCCGCCAGAGGCGCTGGAAAAGGTTGAGGTATTCCCAGAGGAAGTGGCGCAGCGATTTGGCTTTTCGCCAGATCGCCGGGTCATCAATCTGATCCTGAAAGAGAACTACTCTAGCCGCGAGATTGAGCTGGAATTTGAAGGGCCTTCTAGCGGTGGATATATCGCTCTGGAGCAAGAGTTTGGCTATCTGAAGATTGCCGATGGCGGGCGGTTCAATGCCAATTTTGAAGCGCGCGATCTGTCGCTACTTACAGAAAGTGAACGCGATATTATCCAAACGCCGGGCTCTAGCTCAGAGCTGGCGAGCGATCCTGATCAGGCCGAGTTTCGTTCTTTGATTGCGGACAGCCTGCAACTGGAGGGCAGCCTCAGCTGGGCCAAAGCCATCGTGGGTAGCGGCACGTCGCTCAGCGCCAATATCAACTACACCCGCAATCAGAACCGCAGCCTGTTTGGTCTCAACATCGTAGAGCTGGATGATGGGGCCGGGGGCAGTTTGCTGCGAACCTTTGGTGAAGATGATCCGCTGGAACAGCGAAACTCGACTGATACCCATTCGGCCTCTGGCTCCTTGACCCGCCCGCTTGGCGCATTCCGCCTGACCGCGACATTCGATGGCAGCCGCATTGATAACGAGACGGAGATCGACCAGCGCTTTGACACACAGGCGCTTCAGGACGCTGCTTTGGCAGGTGCGCTGGCGCTCGATGGAGCCTTGCCAACTTCGGCAGAGGCGGGTTTTGAAACGGCCAGGTCACGCAATTGGGCTGCGACATCGAAAGTGACCGCGCGCGGTCCGTTGGCGGATTTGCCCGGCGGCGAATTGCTCGCGACCTTCGACGCCGGATACAGCTGGAACCGCATTGAAAGCAGTGACACTCGTTCGCTAGTGGATAGCCGCCTGACGCGCGGCGATCTGGAGGGCGGACTCAATCTCGTCATCCCACTTACCAGCACCCGAACAGGCTTCGCTGATGATCTCGGAAGCTTTACCCTCAATGCTCAAATTGGTGCGGATTACCTGTCAGACTTCGGCACTTTGACCGATTGGAACGCGGGCATCACGTGGGCACCGACCAGCAGGCTCGACCTCACAGCCACCTATATTGAGCGCGAAGTTGCCCCGTCGCTGGGCAATCTGGGCAATCCTGAGATAATCACGCTCAACACGCCCGTATTCGACTTTGTGAACGGTGAGACCGTGCTGGCGAGTGTTACCACGGGTGGCAATCCCGATCTGCTGGCTGAGACGCAGCGCGACTGGCGCTTTGCGGCCAATTGGTCGCTGCCATTCTGGCGCGGCACACGGTTGGGCGTGGAATACATCCGCAATCGCTCCGATGATGTGACCAGCAATTTTCCGGTGCTGACCGAGGAGATTGAGAACGCATTTGCTGACCGCGTTACGCGCGATGCAGGCGGCACTCTGGTGGCGCTGGATCGCCGCGCGGTAACCTTTGCTGAGACCCGTGCAGAGCGGCTGCAATTCTCGTTATCGACTCGAGGCAGTTGGGGCGGTGCCCGTCCGGGCGCTGGTCGAGGCGGTCGCGGCGGACCTCCAGGAGCGGGCGGGCCTCCAGGTGGCGGAAGGCCCGATGGTGCAGGACGCAGAGGCGCGCGCGCGGGCGGCCCACCGACTGCTGAGCAGCGCGAGCAATTCATGGCGTTCCGAACTCGGATCTGCGCCGATGACGGCTTGGATGTGCTGACCCGCCTGGTCGCGGCGGTGGAGGCTGGCGAGGATACTTCGGGCATTTTACCCAGCTTCAATCCAGAGCGTTTCGGCCGGATGCTGTCCCGCGCTCGCGATGAAAATGGCGAGATCACACCAGAGCGGATTGCTCAGTTCCACACGCGCTTTTGCAGCATGGACCCGGCGATGATGCGTGGGCGCGGTGGCGGCGGCGAACAAGCAGGCGCGGGGCAGGGTGGCCGTCCATCAGGCGCGGGCCGACCTCCCGGCAATCCGCTCGCCAGCGGCTTTGGCCGTGATGGGCGCGGGCGCTATTTTGTGAACCTCACCCACACGCTTGAGCTGGCGAACGAGATCTTGATCGCACCGGGGTTGGAGCCGCTCGATCTGCTAGACGGAGATGCCACCGGCTCCTTTGGCCAGGCGCGCAATGCGACCCGGCTGGAGGCGGGTATCTTTCGCAATGGTATGGGGATGCGCATTTCAGGCCGTTACACCGGCAGCGCGCGGATTGATGGCTCGGCTCTACTCGGATCGCCAGACCTGTTCTTCGATGATCTTGCGACCGTCGATTTGCGGGTGTTCGGCGATCTTGGCCGGATGCTTGGCAAGGATAAGGGCTTCCTTAAAGGCTTCCGCATCGCCCTGCGCGCAGACAATATCTTTGATGCGCGCCGCAGGGTCACCGACGGCAACGGCAATACACCGATTAATTTCCAGCCGCAGCTAATCGATCCCACAGGCAGGTTCCTTGGGATCGACCTTAGGAAAGTGTTCTAAACGTCGAGCTTGGGAAACATCCAGCGACGCATCGCGCTCGGCTTGAAGGGCTTCCAAGTGCCCTCTTTCTGAGCCAGCCGGTCAGCTATGGCTATCATCACCGATGGGTTCACGCCCAGCCCTAGATGGCTGGCGTAGACCTCGATGTTTTCGGTCGGGTATTCGCCCTTCTTCTGCACGGAGCCGCGCCAGTGGACCACACCGTCGGTCTTGGTCAGGATTGAAGTCGTCGGCACAGGCGGGGCAACGTCCAACCCCTGGAACTGGCCGTCCCGTAATTGCTCGGGCTCATCTCCGTTGAAGAACTTGAACAGGCGCGCCGCGCTGGTGTGGCCTCGATCATCAGAGATCGGGCTGCCCAGGCTGATCACCAGGCGCACCTTCTCCGGATGCAGCTTCGCAAGCTCGCGCGCGAGCACACCGCCAAGGCTCCAGCCGATCAGGGAAACCTTGCAACCGGTGTTTTCATACAGCTCATTCAACTGCGCCTCGATTACTTGCAGCAGCTCTTCATTGACGCGGACATTGCGGCCCGCATCCCAGCCATGTGCATCGTAACCCAAGTCCCTCAGCAGGCGGCGCATCGGCACGGTTGAGCTGTTGGTTGCCATGAACCCCGGCAGGACCATGACAGCATGACCATCGCCTTTGGGTAACTGTGACAGCATCGGACGCGAGGCGTAAAACGCGCCAAGCTCGAAGAAGGCGCGGCCTTCGGTCAGCGTCCAGAAGCGGTGTGGGGGCTTCGCCTTCGTTTCCTCAAGAAATCGATCAGCTTCCATGGCTGAATTTGGTGCGATGCTCGCCATTATCTTTTCTTCCCAACCCGTTTTTTTGGTGTTTTGCGTTTTGTTTTTGTTGCCGTTTTCTTGGCCGGCGCTCGTTTCGCCGCATTCTTTTTGGCCGGTGCTCGTTTCGCCGCCTTCTTCTTTGGTGCCGGTTTGCTGGCCGCAGATGCCGCCGCCAGCAGTTCGTCATAGCTGTCTTGCAGGCACCGCGAGTAAAACTCTGGGTCCGGCATGATGTCGCGGCATGCGGTGAAGCTGATATAGGCTTCATCGACATAGCTTTGTACGACATGGGCCAGGCCCAATCCGTCTGTCAGGCAAATGAGAGAGAGGGCCATGCTCTCCATCCGCGCGCCTGATGAGTAGATATGCACCGGCGGCCCGGGCACATTGGTCACCACCGTGTTGAACGGCATGGCGAGCTTATGCGCGATGCTGACCCGGCTGAACAATTGCGCGCCCAGCGCCATGTAAAGCGCCGGATTGACCTTGCTCACCTCGGTCATGGTACGCGCGCCCAGCGCGTTCGTCATGGCTTTGGAATTGCTGGTCTGGCCATAGACATATTCCAGCCGTTCCTTCGGGTCGGCGATGTGCGTGCCCAGCGGGGCAACCATGGCTGCCACCTGATTGCCCATGTCGCCCTTTTCATCTTTGGAGCGGACAGAGATCGGCGCCATCGCCGTCATTGTCGATTTTGGTAGGTCGCCTTTGGATGTGAGATATTTGTGGAGCGCGCCGCCGATTACCGCGATCGCCACATCATTAACCTTGGCATCGGGCACGAGCGCGCGGATCGACTTAAATTTGTCGAGCGGGAATGCGCAACCTTCAACGACGCGGTGCGGCGATATTGAGCGGTTAAAGCGCGTTCGCGGGGGCACCATGTCGGTGCTGAGCTTGAAATCGCGCGCGATCAGTCCCTTAATCGCGCTGGCCACACCGGGGAGGGACTGCGCGGCGACCTGCGCCTGTTTCAGCGGGTTAAGCAGCGCATTGATATAGGATTTGCCGAGTAGCTCAGCCGGGCCTGGTACCTTTTCCGGTTTCCATGTGTCGGGCTTTTTCAGCGGCTCGACATCGGGCGTCATCGTATGGAGCGCCTCCATCAGATCAATCCCGCTCATCCCGTCAATCGCGGCGTGATGCACCTTCGTCACAAAGGCGAAGCAGCCGGGCGGATAGCCGCGAACATTATCTAGCCCCTCGACCACGGTGAACTCCCATGGCGGGCGATTGAGGTCGAGCGGACGAGCGTGAATCCGCGCCGCCTGAATGCACAGTTGGCGCCAATCGCCGGGCTTGGGCAGGGCGACGTGGCGCACATGATATTCCAGATCGAAATCGGGATCCTCGATCCAGTAAGGATAATCGAGGTCAAACGGCACGCGCACGAGCCGCTGGCGCATGGTTTTGGAGAGCTGCATCCGGCCTTCGATGAAGCCGAGGATATCTTTAAAGCGTACGAACCCGCCCGGCGCGGTTGCCGGATTGTAGATCAACACGCTGCCGATGTGCATCGGCGAGTTCGGCGATTCCAGCGCCACGAACGATGAATCCATGCCTTGCAATTGGCGCAAGGTGTTCTCCCGCTTTTACTTGTCCTATCGCTTCGCTGCTTGAGGACAGCCAACCCAAAACCGGGCGGCTTCGACCCATTTTTAGGCTCTGGGAACAAGCGCTATAGACATTTCCGATGCGAGACAAGCTAACGCGCGCGGTAGGTCTTGCCCCTAGGTAAGGTGGTTTTGTAATATTATAACTCTGCGATTGCTTCTGCCGCAGCAACCCCGCTGGCCCAGGCCCATTGGAAATTATACCCGCCGAGCCAGCCGGTGACGTCCACCGCCTCTCCGATGAAATACAATCCGGGCACGTTTTTTGCCTCCAGCGTCTTGGAGGACAGTTCACCGGTGGCGACGCCGCCAATCGTTACCTCCGCCTTGGCAAAGCCTTCGGTGCCATTGGGGGTAAAGCGCCAATCGGCGAGTTTGCGCTGAGCCTCTTGCAGCACCTTGTCCGGCACATTGCCAAATTCGCGCTCAATCTTAAGCCGTTCAGCCAAGGCATCGGCAAGGCGGGCGGGTAAGTGCTCGCGCAGGGCGCTACGGATGGTGGCGCGCGGGTTCTTGGCCTTCAGATCGACCAGCCAATTGTCGTCAATCGCTGGCAGGAATTCGATTCCGATTTCCTCGCCATGCTTCCAATAGGATGAGATTTGCAGGATCGCCGGGCCGGACAGGCCGCGGTGAGTGAACAGCGCGGCTTCTTCGAATTCAACCTTCGACTTCTTGACGCCAGTGCGCGCGGTCACTGGCGCTGAAACACCCGACAATTCGCGGAACAACACGTCCTCGCCGCCGAGTGTCAGCGGGACGAGGGCAGGGCGCGGCTCCACGACTTTTAAGCCAAATTGCCGCGCGAGCTCATAAGCGTAATCCGTCGCCCCCATTTTCGGGATCGATGGCCCGCCGGTCGCCACCACCAGCGATTTTGCGCGCATCGCCTGACCGTTCGCCTTGACTGCGAATTCGTAACTCTCTTCGTTTGGCTGGCCGCCCGCGCCCTCCACCCTTCCGCCCGGATTAGTGTCCGGTAGGCTCCGGGCGGAAGGGTGGAGGGCGCGGGCGGCTCCGACATCTTCAAAAGACACTCTCACCACATCGCTAACATGCGCATCGCACAGCACATCAACCTGTCCGCCGTGCTTCGCCGCTTTGCCGCATTCATCCAGCAGCATTTCCACGATCTGCTTGGCGGAGCCATCGCAGAACAATTGCCCCAAAGTCTTCTCGTGCCAGGCAATGCCATAGCTGTTCACCAGATCGATGAAGTCCTGCGGCGAGTAGCGGCTGAGCGCGGATTTCGCGAAATGCGGATTGGCGGAGAGGTAATTCGCCGCTGTCGTGCGTGAATTGGTAAAATTGCAGCGTCCGCCGCCGCTAATCAGGATCTTCTTGCCCGGCGCATTCGCCTTTTCCAACACGGCCACGCGCTTGCCGCGCTTGCCCGCCTCTGCCGCGCACATCAGCCCGGCGGCGCCCGCGCCCAGAACGATCACATCATATTCTTGCATGGCCGCATCGATAGGCGGGTGTGCACGCAATGCCAATCACACATTGCCAAGCACGGCGCACGGTCCCTATCTGATGGGCATGGCCCGGACACCTGCTGGCACCTCTGACAATCCCCATGGGGCGGACCGCTTTAACGAGGAACGGGCGGCCTATACGGTTGCGAGTGCGCAACCGAATCTGGAGGCTGGCATCACGGCGATCCGCGAGACGGTGAAGACGCTGAAGCCGGTGCCCGGCGTATACCGTATGCTCGATACGCGCGGTGATGTGCTGTATGTAGGCAAAGCGCGCAGCCTAAAGGCGCGGGTGGCGAACTACACTCAGGTCAACGGCCTCTCCGGCCGCCTGCAACGCATGGTCAGCCAGTGCCGCGCGATGGAGATTATCACCACCAATTCAGAGGCTGAGGCGCTGCTGCTCGAGGCGCAGCTAATCAAACGGTTTCGCCCGCCGTTCAACGTGCTGCTGCGCGATGATAAGAGCTTTCCCTTTATCCTGCTGCGCAGCGATCATGAGTTTCCGCGCATTCACAAGCATCGCGGCGCGCGCAAGGCGAAGGGCAATTATTACGGGCCGTTCGCCAGCGCGGGCAGTGTGAACACGACGCTCAATGCGCTGCAAAAGCTGTTCTTGCTGCGGTCTTGCACCGACAGCTTTTTCAAGAACCGTGATCGGCCATGCTTGCTGTACCAGATCAAGCGGTGCTCTGCGCCGTGCGTTGGGCGGATCAGCGAACCGGATTATGACAGACTGGTTGATCAGGCGAAGAACTTCCTAGCGGGTAAATCTGGGCAGGTTCAGCAAGACCTGGAAAAGCAAATGGCGAAGGCCGCCGAAGAGCTCGATTTTGAGACTGCCGCGATCCTGCGCGACCGATTGCGCGCGGCGACCTTCATTCAAGGGTCACAGGCGATCAACGCCAGCGGCGTGGGCGATGCGGATGTCTTCGCGCTGCATGCCAAGGGCGGGCAGGTCGGCATCCAGGCCTTCTTCATTCGCGGCGGGCAGAATTGGGGGCACCGCGCATTCTTCCCGACCCATACCAAGGGCGTGGAGGAGGACCAGATCCTCTCCAACGTCATCCTGCAATTCTATGAGGAAGTGCCGCCGCCGCCGATGATCCTGGTCGACCGGGAGCTGCCGGAAAGCGAGCTGATCGAAGCGGCGTTGTCTGAAGTGGCGGACAAGAGGGTTGCACTCTCCGTCCCGCAGCGCGGCGACCGGCGCAAGCTGATGGAGCAGGCTAGCCGCAATGCAGTGGAGGCGCTGGAGCGGCGGCTAGCGGAGACCGGCACGCGCGCCAAGACCAATCGCGAAATGGCCGAATTCCTGGAACTGGACGCCCCGCCAAAGCGGGTGGAGATTTACGACAACAGCCATATCCAGGGCGCGAAGGCGGTCGGCGCGATGGTGGTGGCCGGGCCGGAAGGCTTTGAAAAGTCGCAATATCGCAAGTTTAACATCAAGTCGGCGCAGAGCAATGATGACTATGCGATGATGCGTGAGGTGATGGAGCGACGCTTCACCCGCGCAATGAAAGACGACCCGGACCGGGAGCGCGAAGGCGTGTGGCCTGACCTCGTCCTGCTGGATGGCGGCAAAGGGCAGATGTCGAGCGTGCAGGAGGTTCTGGGTGAGCTCGGCATTGAAGACCTGGCCGTGATCGCGATTGCCAAGGGCCCGCATCACGGCCGCGAAGGGCGCGAGGTGTTCCACTTCCCCGACGGGCGCGAGAAGATGCTACCGACCAATTCGCCGGTGCTGTATCATTTGCAAAACCTGCGCGACGAGGTTCACCGCTATGCCATCGGCGCGCACCGGGCGAAGCGATCGAAAGCGATCACGGCGAGCCCTTTGGATGAGATCCCCGGCATTGGCCCCGCGAGAAAGCGCGCGCTGCTGCTGCATTTTGGCACGGCCAGCAAGGTGAGGGCGGCTTCGCTGCAAGACCTCCAGCGCGCACCCGGCGTCAGCGATGCCGTCGCGCAGACGATCTATGATTTTTACCACGCGGGTGGGTGAGGGGGACGTCACTGGGTGGTTTATGGATTCCCGCCTTCACACGAATGACGAAAGAAGTGCTTCTTTCCTACATCGCCCTTGCCATGTGCACCCAAGCCCCTATCGATCTTGCGTTCATCTTCGCCTGATTATCACGGGTAATCCCAACTGACCGGAGCAATCCATGAGCGAGCTTCCCGCGACCACCGACGAATACAGCCAAGGTAAGCGCAACGCCTTCACCCGTTTTCTTGATGGGGTCGAATGGCTAGGCAATCTCCTGCCGCATCCGGTCACTTTGTTTGCGGTTCTGGCGATCGGGATTGTGCTGCTGTCCGGCCTGCTCGGCTGGATGGGTGTCGCGGTGGAGGACCCGCGTCCGCTGGGCGCAAAGGGCGTCGCCGAGGACGGGATGATCCGCGCGGTCAGCCTGATGGACGGCGATGGTATCCGCCGCATCTTTACCGGCCTGGTCGACAATTTCACCGGCTTTGCCCCGCTGGGTGTGGTGTTGGTCGCGATGCTGGGCGTCGGGGTGGCGGAGAAATCGGGCCTGCTGTCCGCCGCCGTGCGCAGCATGGTGTTAAACGCGCCGCCGAAGCTGGTGACGGTCGCCATTGTGTTTGCAGGCATTATTTCCAACACCGCATCCGAGGTCGGTTATGTTGTCCTGATCCCGCTAGCGGGCGCGATATTCTACGCGCTGGGTCGCCATCCGCTGGCCGGTATGGCCGCCGCCTTTGCCGGGGTGTCTGGCGGCTATAGCGCGAACCTGCTGATCGGTACGATCGATCCGCTACTGGCCGGCATCACGCAAGAGGCCGCCCGCCTGATTGCCCCTGATTACACTGTGGTCGCCACGGCCAATTGGTACTTCATGATGGCCTCAACCTTCCTCATCACGCTGATCGGTTCGCTGGTGACGATTTACATCGTGGAGCCAAAGCTCGGCAAATATGATTCCTCAGCAGCTGATCCGACGATCCTGGATGATCGGATGATGGAGCAGGTAAGTGATGATGAGCGCAAGGGCCTGCGCTGGGCTGGCCTGGCGCTGCTCGGTGTGCTTGGGCTGATGGCGTTGACGCTGCTGCCGGATTGGGGTGTGCTGCGCAATCCCGACAATGGTGATCGGATCGATAGCCCATTTTTCGATGGATTCGTCGTGTGGATCCTGATCTTCTTCGTCGCTCTCGGCTATGCCTATGGCCGCGCGGTTGGGACGATGAAGACCGACCGCGATATTATCGCCGCGATGGCCGCGGCGCTTGCCTCACTCGGCCTGTACATCGTGCTGGTGTTCTTCGCGGCGCAGTTTGTCGCCTTCTTTGGTTGGACCAATCTGGGCGCGATCACAGCCGTGACGGGCGCGAATTTCCTGGTTGAGACCGGGATGACCGGCCCGGGCATCTTCTTCATGTTCATCCTGCTGTGCGCGCTGATCAATCTGTCGCTCGGCTCTGCCTCGGCGCAATGGGCCGTAACCGCGCCGATTTTTGTGCCGATGCTGATGCTAATCGGCTATTCGCCTGAGGCGATCCAGGCAGCCTATCGGATCGGTGACAGCACCACCAATATCATCACTCCGATGATGAGCTATTTCGGGCTAATCTTGGCCTGGGCAACGCGGTATAAGAGCGATCTGGGCGTGGGCACGATGATTGCGATGATGCTGCCCTATTCGATCTTCTTCATCGCGTTCTGGTCGGTATTTTTCTACCTCTGGACCTTCGTGTTCGGACTGCCAGTGGGACCGGGCTCGCCCACCTTCTACACCCCATAAAAAACGGGGCAGGCCGCAAAGCCCGCCCCGCATTTTCAATCGGAGAGAGTGTGGCCTGGATTAAAGGCCTTCGACGCTCTTGCTGACCAAGACGTTCACCGCAACACGGCGGTTCTGCGCCTTACCCTGAGGGGTTGAGTTGTCAGCTGCAGGATCGGCTTCTGCCATTCCGGTTGGGGTCAGCATGCGATAGGGCTTCCAACCGCATTGCTGTTGCAGATAGTTCACAACGCGGCTGGCGCGCTTCTCGCTCAGCTCTTGGTTGATCTCATAGCTGCCCGTGGAGTCGGTGTAGCCGACCACCAGAAGCAGAGCGTTTTCGGTTGCATTGGCTTGCTCAGCTGCGCTGCACAGCTCTGCACGGGCTTGGCTGGAAAGGTTGTACCGGCCAGTGTCAAAATAGACATTGGTGGTGCCTTTGATGTTGTATTGATCGATGTCACCAAAGCGGCCGCGCAGCGCCTCAGTTGCGGCGGCGTTCTTCGTAATCGCCGCGCCTTGCTCGCCGAACTGCTGTTCGGTGCCGTTGCGGATCATCGATGCGGTGCGCAGGTCCTTATTCTTCAGGTTAACCCGGGTGGCGACAAGTCCGCCAGCCCATTCAACCGTCTTAACCGATACTGGCAGGCCGTTTAGCAATTGCTCAGAACCCAGCTTGTCACGGTTTAGGCCGAGGAAGCCGCCTTTGGCGCGGATCTCGGTGCCATCGCTCAGCTTGATCGCTGTGCGTGAACCATCAACCGCCGTGACTTGAAACTCGCCATCGCGGCGGGCCGAAATAAAGCCATCAATTTCTGGACCTTCAGCCATGCCGGACAGATCCGCAGGCGGTGAGCCAGTGACCGTGGTCAGCACTTCGCCCTGCTGGGCAGGAACAGGCATAGGCTCCTGGCCGATTGCGCCGCTTGCCATGGGCAGGGCGATCACAGCCGACAGGAAAAGAGCGGTATGCTTCTTTGAAATGGCACTCATTAAATTACTCCTCAAAACTACAACAGCCAACCGTTCGTCGTCTCGGCATTTGCTAGACCGCCCCCTGTGATGGCGTGTCTGGCCGCTGAAGCCCCCTCGAAAATTCTTGCACAACATGTGCGTTCGGATGCCGTGTTTGGGCGGCATGTGGGGTCTGAGTGTCAGTCAAACCTTTCTGTCAGATGAACGGATTGGTCAGTTTCGTTAGTTGTACGGGTCGTTTGACCGCTTGCTGCGACGAACCGTTGCGACGAACCGTTGCGGGATCAGCGATTGGAATGGCTTTAGTAAGGTTAACCTCGCAAGCGTGCACGCTGAGAGAGAATCGCTCTTGAACGCGTCTGCTTCAGCCAATGCTAGACCCGGCGGAAGTTCCACACGGCGTTGAGCACGAACACCAATAACCCTGCGATGACGGATACCAGAATGCGCGCGACGATATAGTCGATGGGTGTCAGCGCCAGCATAACGGCCATCAACGCCATGGTGGCGGCCAGGCCAATCGCACCGTTGATCAGAAACAGGGCGTATCCACTGGCCATTGCGCGGTCCGTCCCGCGGAAAATCCAGCTCCGGCCCAAGATATAATGCAAAGTGTTGGCGATGGCGAAGCCGATGCCAGAGGCGATCACCTCTCCCATCCCGGCGCGCTCAACGAGCAGCCACAGCACACCCAATCCGATCAGGAACGCTCCGATGCTGACCACTGTGTTGCGCGCCAGCATCCAGCCGACCCGGACCTTAAGCAGGCGCGTGATCAGGCTACCGCGTGTTCGCTCCTCAGCCATATCGCTTGTGGGCTTTGCCGATGCGCTCATGATGAGTGCAATCCGCTAGGTCGCAGAGCGCAGCCGGTCGGAATAGCGATCCGGGTCTTGCTCGGCATGATCCGCCCACACATCTTTGCGCGTCACAAACGGATTGAGAAACAGGATTGGTAATTTCAGAAACAGCAGCTCTGAATGAATGAAGCCGTCAACGGTGCGCTCCCACCACTTCGGCTCGCGCTTGGCATTGTCGCGCAACCACCCGTCATACGGCGCCCAATGGCTTGGCTCGTCCCGTTCGATCACCTTAAAAATCTTCACTAGAGCTGGGTCAGATTGCACAAAGCGGTTCGCCAGCAGGGTTTCGATTTGTTTATATCCGCGCTTCTCTGTCAGCGAGATGACCCGACACAGCCGCTCAAACAGCTCATCACGTTCAATCACGGCCTGAGTGTCGAGCTTATCAATCGAGGTGCCGAACATGATCTCGATAAAACGATCAATATGGCCAAAGGTCCGGTCGAGGTGGATCGGATGCTTGCCTTGGATTTCGAACCAGCGCTTGAACATGAGGTAATGCTTGCGCTCATCCGCCCGGTGTTTCTCGATCTTGACGATCAGTGGATCGTCCGGCCCGCAGCGCGCCCGGACAGCCTCCAGCACGCGGTCGAGCGCGGTGTAGCCGCGATGCTCGTTATAGATGTAGATCGATCCCAAAAGATCCAGATAGCGCCGGCGAAACCATTCGATCATGCTGAGCTCCTATTGTGTTAGGATACGGCATGGGCGGCGATTGACCAAATGTGGGGGTTAGTGGTTCGATGATGTGTCTTCGTGATGAGTGCTCTGATCGGTATTCTCTTCAGGCAATTCGTTATCACGTTCTTCTTCGATCGCCTTACGTATCTTTGGGGCAGGCGGCGTCCATGCTTTGAGGTGGCTCAATACATTTTCATAAAAGCCAATAGCACCCGACTCTAACTCATTGATGAAGGTGGACCGACCACCAAATTTCCTTCCGTCAGTCATTTGGTCGATCAAGACAAATTTGTGAGGCAAGAGAGATCTGTCGGGATGGCTATGAAGCATGTCGTCACTTCTCGCCTCAAATACTGTTGTCTCGATTGGTGAGGCTCGGCCCGGCCACAATGTCCTGACTTTGGTTGTCTGTTCTTTGTCGTCAGGCAATTGCACTAAAAGCCAGTTTAGCCTCGACGCTTGTCGTTTTTTATCCTTCGGAGCCGCAAGCTGAGCGCTGAAGTGGATGGTCCGGGTCGTCAGATCTACCTCTATTGACAATGGGGCTGCTGCATTCGGAATAGCAAAATCAACAGTCAGTCGCCGTTCCTCTACCAGCGATTTGAGATGTCTATCGAAGATCGCCGTCGGATCATTCATTACCTTTTTGGAGACTTTCTCCGCAACCGTTTCACCCGTTTTCCGTGTGAGGTACAGGGCTAGGTCTCTTATCTCTGCTTGCCAGCTTTCAACTACAGCTCTTTCGTCAGCCCCAGACTTACTTAGTGATAATCCACTTCGAACGTTGTCGACCACTGATGTCCATGACGGCGTCATTTGGGTGAAGCGCTTGAGTCCAGCGCTTTGGTGGATCAAGAATCGCTCTAACTCTTCAAGCAAGAAGTTATGATCGGGGTCTTCAACTCGATCATTCCCGCTAAGAACGCTCAGATATGTCAGGATTGAGAACCAAGAATAGTGGTATAAACTAACAGTCCTCAGTAAATGGCCGTTGACTGTAACAGGGCTCTGGTCGCGCGTGGTAGTGAACTGGTTTGAGAGTGTAATTACGGCGTCAATTCCAACCTCTCGCGCGAGACTTAGATATGACTCGATTTGATCTGCTTTAAGATCATCATTGCCAATTTTGGCTTCGACAAGGGCGCTCCAAGTTCGTTTACCTGTTTGTAAAACGATTAGCCCATCTGGGCGAATTTTCGGCTGCTTAGACTTTGGGAACGAAACTTCAGTAAAGGTCGAAACTGTTGCTCTTGTGCCGACAGGGTTTCCAACCGCTCCAAGAATTTCATTTGAGAGCTCCTTTACCTGTGCGAAAACTGACAAGAAGGCTGACAGAGTTCTCCCCTCTTTCGATTTTTCGGACAAAACTGGAAATAGGCGTGATTTTTCACCGAAAGCATCGAAAAAAGGTAAGTTATGCATGTATTCCCCCATGTATTACTTTAGGCATACATCAGGAATTGTTTTCTGCAAGCTTCCTTAACTGAGCGCCTTTCCTACACATCACTCACGCGCCTATCCCAGCATGCATGAAGTTCTATCCGCCGCGCGTTTCTAAGCCTCGCAAGCCGCCCAGGCGCATTCCGCCTTTCTATGCCGTACCGGTTAAACAGCGTGTGGATGGTTGGACGCCGCTGAGGCAGGCGGAGTTTATCGGCTGGCTTGCGCAGACACGCTCAGTGACGGGGGCGGCGCGCAGGGTCTCTATGGCGCGCGAAAGTGCTTACCGGCTGCGCGCGCATTTGTGGTCGGAGAGTTTCTGCGCGGCGTGGGATGCGGCGCTCGCGAAGGACTGGCAGCCGCGCGATATTGGTAAGGCGCCCGATGCAGTTTTGGGTAGGCTGCCAAAAGTCACACTTCGTGAGCTGGAATGGCGCATTGAAAGCGGGATTTGGTGGGTTATCTTGCGCGGCGGCAAATATGCAGGTGTGCGCCAAAAGCCGGACAATTCTGCGGTTCTGGCGCATCTTGCGCGCTGTCCCGTCTCGCTGGCCGAATACCGCGAGCAGGCAGCGTCACGATGAAAAGTCACACTTTTGAAAAGCGTATCTGCGTTCCAGAAAAGCCCCCACTCCGCGCGGGGCGGAGCAGGGGCTGTTTCGCTCACATTGCTGTGATCGTGATCGGCTTAGGCCGGGTAAACCCAGGCTGTGCCGCGCGCCAGGTTCTCAGATGCGAAGGCCCAGTTGAGCTTCGAGCCGACAACCGCGTCGAGATAGGCGGGACGCTTGTTCTGGTGGTCGAGGTAATAGGCATGCTCCCACACGTCGACGACCAGCAGCGGGTTCACGCCGGTTTGGTCAGCCAGTGTGTCGCCATCGTGGGTTTCCTCGATGGTGAGCGCGCCGTCCTTCTCTGCCAGCCAGACCCAGCCGCTGGCGAAGTGACCCGCGCCGCGTGCTTTCAGCTGTTCCTTAAGCTCGTCGACAGAGCCGAATGCGGCGTCGATCTTGGCCTTGAGTTCATCCGATGGAGCGGTTTCGGATGCCGCCATGGAGTGCCAGTAGAACCCGTGGTTCCAGGTTTGCGCGGCGTTGTTGAACAGGCCTTGGTTGCTGCCGCGGGCGGCCCCAACAATCGCCTCAAGCGAGGCATTGGCGTGATCAGTGCCGTCAATCGCAGCGTTCATCTTGTCGATGTAGGTCTGATGGTGCTTGCCATGGTGAAACGACAGTGTCTCGGCCGAAACGGCGGGTGCGAGTGCGGTGTCTGCGTAAGGTAAATCGATGAGTTTGAAAGCCACTTTGGTCCCTCTCTTATGGAATCTGGATCGCTATAGGGACAATGCACGGCATGGGTAAAGGTTGCATCGCAATTGGAATTGGATGCCTGCGGTGCGGGCAGCAGCGGCTAGTCGCACCAGCCCATGCTGAGCGAAGAGGGAAGCTAGCGCCGGATCAGGAAACTGATCGGATGGTCAATCGCAATTGGATTGGTGGCGGATGTAACCGTCCAGACGTTGGTTCAAGGGCTGAGCGGAGTGGTAAATCCATCGGCCATCTCCCCCAGCTTTGCCAGTCCTTCGATCGTATGCATCTCAGCGCCTGCAATCACGCCGCCAGCCGCAAACAGACCGGAAAACGGGCCGCTGGTGATCAACTCAACCTGACGCATACCATCCGCGCGTTGCTGCCGTTGCAGCTCTGCAAACCTGTGGGCTGCGGTATCAGTCGAACTCATGGTGAACTGTGGAAGCTCAGTGGGGACCTCGGTGCCATAGGGGTCCTGCGCAGTGTTCATGCCAGGTTGGCCCGTGGGCTGACGCAGCGGAAGATCAACCGCAAGCTGCTGAGCAGCAGTGGTGAAAGGAGAAGCTTTGTAAGTATCAAGCGAGCTTTGGAACTGCCCTTGTTGGCGCGGGCCAAGCTGGCTCATCACAGCAGCCTGGAGGTCGGCGGCGCTGAAGCCGTCGGTCATGCCGGTGCCCTGATACGTCCCGGCCGAAATGCTCTGCATCGCCATATCGACGCTGGCGGCGAGGCGGTCGGTCTCCAAGCCCGCCGGGCCGGTGGAGGAGCCGATCAGATTGCTGGCCATCTCGGCGGCGCTGATCCCATCAGAGCCAGAACCGGATTGGCCCGCACCGACCCCCGATACGCCGTTATTGCCGCCTTCGATGCTTGCCACGTGTCATGCTCCTGATTGCACTGATGCTTAGAAACAGCGTTATCAGGAGGCGGACAGGCGCGGCATCTGCAAAACGTATAGGGCGGCGCGTGCTCGCGCGATCAGGCTGCGGCCTCTTGCAACTGGCGAAGCTTGAAGGCGCGGTCGCTTGCGAGCTGCGAGTGCTCGACCCAGGTAGAGTGCACTCCGCTGCTGATCTTGTGCGGCAAGGCGAGGCGGCAAATCGGACCTTTCGCCACGTCGCTGGCGTCCAGAATGGCGAGCTCAGATGTGCCGCTGTTCTCGTCGATCAGGAAGGTGATGAGATAGCCGTCGTCCTCCGCCAGTTTCCCGCCGTCCGCGGCTTTGCGCGGGATCATCGGGCTCTCGCTGGCATAGACGCCGTCTGGCAGGGTGAAGATCTGCTCTTCGCCGGTCTCGGTGTCTTGCCGGACATAGCCGTTGAACAGGAACCAACCGGGCCGGGTCGTCGTCGACCAGATGTAGCGCGATTTGCGCATCGCAAAGGCCGGGTTGATCATGCCAAACTCGACGATCCGGTCCGACAGGCGCTCTTCATGGCACTCTCCGGTGGTCAGGTTGAAGCGCCAGCGATGCAGGCGGCTCTTGAAGCTGTGTTCGTCAACATAGGCCATCATCCGCCCGTGCTCGCCTTGCTCCTCCAGCGGTTCGGGCATGGGTTCGTCCTGATAATAGCCTTCCATCACGACCTCATCGCCGTCTGGCCCGCTCTCTTCCCAAGCGTTCGTCCAGTGCAGCACATAGGTTGGCGAGGCCTCAAACCAGCGGATGTCCTGTGCACTGCCGTGGCGCGGGATGAGAGCAAAGCGGGTCGGCACGCCTTCATGCAGGCGAGCGGCGTGAATGCCTCTCTCCAGCAGCTTTGCATCCCAGAACAGAGGCATGTCGTTGAGGATCGACCAGTTCGGCGTGATCGCCATGTCATGCGGCAGACGCGGGCCATCGAGTGGGACCGGCGTGTAATGGACAAGCTTACCCGCGCGATCGACCACGCCGTAGTGCATGTAAGGCGCGTGGACGGAATAGTTGAAAAACATCAGCTCGCCGGTGCTCTCATCCACCTTGGGATGCGCAGAGACCCCATCAATCGGCCCCCAAGGCGCTTTGCCCAGGTTCTCCAAACTAACAGGGTCCATCTGCCATGCCTCACCGCATTGATAGAGCGTCGCCAGCGCAGCCCCGGCGTGGACCAGAATGTCGGTCGAGGCGGTGTCCTTAAGCCCGCCATGCGCGCCAAAACCTGGGCGCAGCGAAGTACCGGGAGGGTCCATCAACCCGCCCCACAGCGCCTGGCCGGCGATCTGTTCTGCCTCAAAGCACTGGGTGCGCACAAAGCGGTTGCGATAGCTGACCTTGCCGCCGGAAATGTTCACCTGATGAACCATTGCATCGCCATCAAATGGGTGATGCCGGCCCAGCGGCTGGTGCGCGGGGTTCTCTGTATTGCGAAGGTAAATACCATCGATATCGGCTGGAATTTCGCCCTCAATCACTTCCAACTCATCCACATCCACTTCTTCATGAACCGGCGTCCATGGCCCGGAGAGATACGGGTGATTGCTGGGTTCAAGCGTCGTCTTGACCGGTGGTTGGCGAGTGATTTGCATCGTGGTAATCTCCTGACGGTTCAGCCTAGCGGCGAGGGCAGTGATATCAAGCGCATTGCCCTGCAAACTGCGGTCAATTTGATCCTGATCAATGACGCTGCCGACGGTGCCCTCCATCCCGCATTTAGGAAGGAGAATACCGATGAAATCGATATTACTGCACATCAGCACCGATCCGGGAATGGAGGCGCGCCTGCAGATCGCGCTTGATCTGGCCCGCGCACACGGCGCCCACATCACATGCCTTCAGGCGGTGAGCTTTGAGGTCTTTGCGCCCGGCGACTTCTATGGCTCTGCCATGGCCGCCGCACTGCCTAAAATCAAAGAGGCAGCGGAAGAACAGCGCGCGAAACTGGAGGTGGATCTGGCCAATGAGGATGTCGTTTGGGATTGGCTGTTCCTGCACGGAATGCCGGAAACGCGGCTGCTGGAGCAATCGGCCCTGCATGATCTCATCATCGTTGGCCCGCATGACGTTGGCGAACGCAAAGGGCCTTCGCGCATGGCAGGGGAGCTTGCATTGAAGGCTCCATGCCCGGTTATGATCGTGCCAGAGACGGCCACGAGTTTTGACAGTTCTGCGCCGATCTTGGTGGCGTGGAATGGTTCTTCTGAGGCCAGTGTCGCCTTGCGCAGCGCCGTGCCTTTGCTCGCCAAAGCCAGCAATGTCTTTCTCGCCAGCGTGGAGGAGAAGCTGGATAAGGACCGCTTTGATGTCCCTGCATTCAAGGGCGCGCAATATCTCAGCCGCCATGGGATTGAATGCGAAATTGTTGAGATCCCGGCTGATGGTAGGAAAATCGCGGACTTGCTCTCATCGGCTGCGCAATTGCGGGAATGTGGTCTGATCGTGATGGGGGCCTACGGCCATTCACGCTTGTCGGAGATGCTACTGGGCGGGGTCACGCGCCGTGCGCTTACCAATCCGGATCTACCAATCTTGCTAGCGCATTGAGTTGGAGGGTGCAGGTGGCTCGCCAATGAAAGGAAGCTGCTCTACTTCGCTTTGCGGCGCCGGATCATGCCTTCTTGCGCGATGCTGGCGACCAATTCGCCTGATTGGTTGAACACACGGCCTCGGTTGAACCCGCGCCCATGGCCGGACCACGGGCTATCGGTAGCATAGAGCAGCCATTCATCCGCGCGCGCTTCACGGTGGAACCAGATCGTGTGGTCCAGGCTTGCACCGACCAGTTCGCCGCGCATCCAGCTGAGCCCGTGGGGCAGCGCGCTGGTACCAAGCAATGTGAAGTCGCTGGCATAGGTGATCACGGCGCGGTGCAGGCCTGGGTTGTCCTCAATCGCGGGCAGCGGCGCGCCGGTGCGAAACCAGGTGTGCGCTTTCGGTTCGCGCGGCTCTGAATTCATCCAATGCAGCCGGTCGATGGTGCGCATTTCAATGGCGCGCGGGCGTAGCATGATGCGGCGCTGATCTTCGCTCAGCTTGTCGCCCAGCTTTGATGCCATCTCGCGGCGCACATCCATATCGCTGCGCAGTTTATCCGGTCCTTCGACATCGGGCATCTCAGCATCGCTGTGCTCCAGTCCGGTTTCGGGCGTTTGGAAGCTCGCGGTGAGATTGAGGATCGGTTTGCTTTCGCCTGCTTCGTTGGTCTGGCTGGCGACGACCCGGCGGTTGGAGAAGCTGCGACCATCGAAATCGCGCGCGATCCGGTAGTCAATCGGCGGTCCTTCTTTGCCGCCGCGCAGAAAATAGGCGTGCAGTGAGTGCGCCTGCTTGAGATGATCCACGGTTGCTTGTGCGGCCTGAATAGCCTGCGCCAGCACCTGGCCGCCAAACACCCGGCCCATGCCGCCTTTTTGCGGACGGCCCGTGAAGTTCTCTTCTGAATTCTGCTCGACTGTAAGCAGTTTGATCAGCCCATCGACGAGCTGCTCATTGGTCGGAATATTGTCTGGAGTGTCGCTCATTTCGCCGCTCGCAATGCGGCGCGATGGCGGTAAGGTCAAGCGGGCTTAGCGTTCCCACACCCGGCGCAGCAGAGCGGCTGGCAATGCGCCGCGCACAAACAGCAGGTCAGAGACGCCGGAGGCCTCTTCCGCACCCATTTGCCGCTTGTATCCGCCGTCGCCAAGGCCCCAGTCAATGCGAGCAAGGCCGCGCTTTGCGGCGCTGGTGAAATCGTCATACAGCAGCACTCGACCTGGCGAGAACTTCTGGAATTGTTGGTCGAAATTATTGGCGATTGCGTAGCGCGTATCGCCGCAATCGAGGCCAAAGGTGAAGGCGGCTGGGATGTCGCCAACATGCAGCAGGCTGCCCCGGATGATCGCAGCGATTGCAGGATCTTGACCTATGCCTTCCCAGAATGAGCGCAGCGCCGGATCGTGGAACTTGGTGTCGCCGCCCTGTTCCAACTGGCCGACCCAGGAATTGCTCTCAATCGCGGCGATGGCGTCGCGGGTTTCATCGGTCCAATCCTCGCCGGTGAAGTGCGAAATGGTGACGGGGCCGGTTTTCTCCAACTGGCGAACCCGCCAGCGGTCTTTCTGCTGGCCTTTGGTCGAAGGCCAATTGCCCGAAGCCGTTAGCGCGACAAGATCGAGCACGAACAGTTGGCCAATCGGGCGCGAAAGCACGCGCCAGCCTGCGTCGAGAGCGGCGGCTTTGAGTACATCGAGCGATGGGTCGTCATCGACCACCGGACCCATGCGCCAGACATTGCCGAGCTGCTTTGCGAAGGCCTTGTCATTGAGAGCAGCTGCGAGCTCTGCCGCCGTGGATTTGCTGTCCAATGGTGCACCACGAAACGGCCAATAGGCGCCCGCGACCTGCTTGATCGCAATGGGGCCGAGCTTTTTTTTGCAAATAGGGAAGGCTGCAATCGCTTTGCCATCATTGCCGCGCGCGACAAGGTTTGCCGTTGCCGGATCGCGGCCCGATGCAAACCACTGCGCCCTTAGGAAGGAACGGCGAGGATCGTCGGCCTCGGCAAGCCGGTCCAGCTCCGATCGGGGCTGCGTGTCGATAGGGAAGGGGGTGTTCATGATAGTGGTGGCAATCCAGCGCGTCCAAACAGGCGGCGCCACACGCGAAAGCTCAGCGCCTTTGCGCGATTGCTGGTGGGCCAGCGCCTTGGTGCATTCGGCACTAGGCCAATCCGGCGCATCAGCACATTGGCGCAGCGCGCATCGCTCTCATCATAGCTCCAGTTGGAGCGCCAGGTGATCGACAGCGAAATCGAGCAGTGCGGTCCGTTGCAGACAAAATGCGGGGCCATCACTGGCACGTAAACGGCATCACCCGGTCCAAGCGGAAACTCGCGGCACTGGCTGGCAAATTCATCGTTCCATTTAAGTTCGCGCGCGCCGCCTGCATGATAGGCCTCATGCTCGTTATCCTTGGCAAAGCGCGTATCGCCAGCGGGGAATTGGGTCATCACTTTACTGCCCGTCACTTGCAACAGAATATTGTGCTCCGGGTCGAAATGATACGGGGTGACGGCATTCGGGCTGGAGATGAAGATGAACCCTTGCGGGGTCAACATCTCGCCGGTCTTGGCTTCAATCTCCGCCTGCAATTCGCCCAGCAGATCATGCAACAAAGCCTGATAGGATGGCACTTGCTCAACATTCTTGAGCACGGCCCAACTGTTCGCTTCGTGCACTTTGCGAATTGTCTCCGCGATGGTCAGGCCATTGCTATCCGGTTTGCCATCGACGCCAATCGGCAAGTCGCCGCGATTGTATTCGACCGAGCTTTCTGGAAGGCGCTGCGCCATGCTGGCCAGTGCTTCAATCTCCAGCAGTGGATGCTGATCGAGGGCATGGCGCAATGTGTGCGGTGTTTCAGGATAGTGAACTGCGAACTGATCTCGCGCATTCGTATCAAAGATCAACGGCGCAGAAGCGCGTGCGCTTTGCCAGTCGGTCGCATCTGTGATGGGCGCATTCATTGCAGGTTCCCTTTGCGCAGCTCGCGGCGCATCAATCGCTCAAATAGCGTGCGGCGCAGTTTCCCTCCGATTGCGACGTTGATGCTTTGCATGCTGCGCTTCTCGCGCCACAAGCGCTCGATCATCGAGTGTCCTTCGGCTGCACAGCTGTCGACCCATTCAATAAATTCGTTGCCCAGCAGCTCCAGATTGTCGAGCTGGAGCAAGAGGCCGGGTGAGTATTTGGCATAGCGTTCATCAAACGCGGTCTTGAAGCTGTAGGCGCCGGGCGGTGTGATGAAGTTTGCGAGCATGGCGATGGCTCGCCCGTCGACCCTCAATGCGAGCCGTTCAAGCCGGCCTGACCGCGCTGCGCCAGCCATGGCGTCGGTGAAGAATTGTTCTGTATGGGCTGCGCTGGCGAGAGCGGAGCCTTCCGCCCCCTTCCAGCCTGCGCGTTCTACGGAGAGAAATTCGCAGGTCCATTCGGCGATGCCTTCTTCGCCTTCGGTCCGCTCCACGCTCAATGCGCCTTCTTCCGCGAGGCGTTTGCGCAGGCGGCGCAGTTCTTTGCGCCGTTTCTTGGTCATGGATGCCTCAAGATATTCCTCGGGCGAGATTTCGGCGTCCAGCATGGCGCGCTCTTCCCGGTGCACAATGGCGCTCGGGCGATCGTGCTCGGCCAATGCTTCGCGCAGGCCCTCGGCCACCGGGCCATCGGCGGGCAATTGCGGCAAATGCAGGAACAGCGCATGGCGCGGCTTGTGGTCGAGCGCGGTGAACAAGGTGCGCCAGAAATCGATCTCATGGCCCTTGGCGATCAGGGGCGCACCGCAAAAGCTGTTCGCGTGCAACGCTGCGCCGCAATGCGGAACGGGATAGCCGTAATATTGGCGGGATTGTTCGAGCGGCATGAGGCCGAGCAGGTCGCCACCAAGGATATAGGCGAACACTTCAACCTTCGCGCTTTCTGGCAAATTGGCGAGCGAGGCGGAGAGAAACCATTCTTCGAAGAAGGGGTTGGGTTCGGATGCGCAATTGGTCAGCTCATCCCATGCGGCAAGGAAGGCAGTGCGGCTGATTTGGGCAGGCGTCAGGGCATGCATCCCATCGCTCCAACCCGCAAGCGGGCCAGAGTGAGAAGGGGCGCTGGGCATTGCAGGCGCGCTTGCCATGTCCATCCGTTAACCTTTTTCGAGCGCGCAGAATCGCGCGCGGGGCGTGGTGTAGGCTGGATGACGTTAAGGAAGTGTTTTTATGGCGCGTTTTGGGTGTGTGTGTTTGAACGTGGCGTCGGACCACAAAAAACCCCGCCAGACCTGCGCCTGACGGGGTTTTGAACTGTGTGCAGCCGATTGCTCAGCTGACGACTAGTGTCGGATCAATGCCCACCAGCCAGCGCCGCGAGCAGAAGCAGCGCGACGATGTTGGTGATCTTGATCATTGGGTTAACGGCTGGGCCAGCGGTGTCCTTGTAGGGATCGCCAACGGTGTCGCCGGTCACAGCGGCCTTGTGAGCCTCTGAGCCTTTGCCGCCGTGATTGCCATCTTCGATGTACTTCTTGGCATTGTCCCATGCGCCGCCGCCAGCGGTCATGGAAAGCGCCACGAAGATGCCTGATACGATCACACCCAGCAGCAGCGCGCCAAGAGCGGCAAAACCGTTCGCTTGGCCTGCAACAGCGGTAATCGCGAAGTAGACCACGATTGGTGCCAGCAGCGGCAGCATCGAAGGCAGGATCATTTCCTTGATCGCCGCTTTCGTTACCAGATCGACCGTTCGCGCATAGTTAGGACGGCTAGTCCCGGCCATAATGCCAGGATCTTTCGAGAACTGGTCACGAACGTCGATCACAACATCACCAGCGGCGCGGCCAACGGCGGTCATGCCCATCGCACCGAACAGGTACGGGAGCAGTGCGCCGAGCAGCAAGCCAACAATGACATACGGGTTTTCAAGGCTGAAGCTGACTGCGAGATCTGGGAAGAACTCTTTGAGGTCAGCGGTGTAAGCCGAGAACAGCACCAAAGCCGCGAGACCAGCAGAGCCGATTGCATAACCCTTGGTCACAGCTTTCGTGGTGTTGCCAACGGCGTCCAGCGCATCGGTTTTCTCCCGAACGCTTTCCTCCATCTCAGCCATTTCAGCGATGCCGCCAGCGTTATCGGTGACAGGACCGTAGGCGTCCAAAGCAACAACCATACCGGCCAGAGCCAGCATCGAAGTCGCCGCGAAGGCGATGCCCATCAGACCAGCAAGCTGGTATGTCACGATGATACCGATCACGATCACAATGGTTGGCAGTGCGGTCGATTCAAGGCTGATAGCCAGTCCTTGAATGACGTTGGTGCCGTGTCCAGTCTCAGACGATTTCGCAATCGAGCGGACCGGGCGGTATTCTGTGCCGGTGTAATATTCGGTGATCCAGATGATCAGGCCAGTGATAACCAGACCAACCATCATCGCCAGGAACAGCGACATGCCGGTGAAGGTTTGATCCCCCAGCGTGTATTCCGTGGCTATGCCAACCGCATAATCAGTCGCAAAGTAGATCGCGACAGCGGATAGCACCGTGGTGACGATAAAGCCCTTGTAGAGCGCGCCCATGATGTTGTTCGAAGAACCTAGACGGACAAAGTACGTCCCAATGATCGAGGTCACGATGCAAACACCGCCAATAATCAGCGGCAGGCTCATCAGCGCAAGCAGGCTGTCAGCGGCAAGGCCGGTGAACAGCAGCGCGGTCAGAACCATGGTTGCACCAACGGTGACGACATAGGTCTCGAACAAGTCAGCGGCCATGCCGGCACAATCGCCAACATTGTCGCCCACGTTATCGGCGATGGTCGCCGGGTTGCGGGGGTCATCCTCTGGAATGCCAGCTTCGACCTTGCCGACCAAATCGGCACCAACGTCAGCAGCTTTGGTAAAGATACCGCCGCCCAAACGCGCAAAGATCGAAATCAGCGAAGCGCCAAAGGCGAGGCCCACGAGCGCGTCGATGACTTCGCGCTTCTCAGCGAGAACGGTGAGGTCCATGCCCATTGTGCCGACCAGCACATAGAAGAACCCGGCAATGGCCAGTAGCGCGAGGCCTGCGACCAACATGCCGGTGACGGCACCAGCGCGGAACGCCACGGTCAGGCCTTCTTGCAGGCCCGTTTCAGCCGCCGCCGCTGTGCGCACATTGGCACGTACCGAGATATTCATCCCGATAAAGCCAGCAACACCGGAAAGCAGCGCACCGATCACGAAGCCGATCGCAGAAACCTCTCCAAGAAAGATGAAAACGAGAATGGCAACAACCACACCGACTATGCCGATCGCGGTGTATTGCCGTTTGAGATAGGCTTGTGCGCCCTCTTGAACGGCGCCAGCAATTTCTTGCATTTTGGTGTTCCCGGCACTCGCGCCGAGAACTTGCCGACTGGTGACAAAGCCGTAAATCACGGCGAGCAGTCCCAGCCCGATTGAAATCAGAATCAGATCCACCAAAAAATCCCCTCTTGAACGTGTGGAAATGCGCTCCTCGTTTACGGTGGGAGCGCTTGGCGCATTGGCTATCGCGATTGTGGGGAAGTGACAAGCCCGCTCTCCACCGATTGTCGGTGGGCTGACGTGCCAATTATCAGTTTGTTCTTGATCGATGTACGATCAGCCGTGCTGATGGCCGAGGCCTTGTGCATTGACGATTGGATTGCCATCGAGCGTAAGCGGGGCGAAGCCAAGCGGTTGAACTGTGCCAATCTGCGTTGCTGAAACGGGCAGGGTCAGCCCCTCTGGCGCGGTGAACAGTAGCTCGTAATCATCGCCCCAGCGCATGCAGTCCTCGCGGCGCTCGGTATCAGCGACCGGAACGTTCTTGGTCTCGAGTGCTAGGGTGACTTCGCTCGCCTCCGCCAATCGAAAGGCGTCGAGCAGCAGACCATCTGAAACATCCATCATCGCGCTTACACGCGGCGCTAGCGATTGGCCTTGCTGCAACAGCGGGCGAGGGCGGTTGAATGCCTCGAGGTGCTCAGGCGTGCCTTCAAAGCCGAGCATAGCGGCACCGAGCATGCCCGTGACATACAATGCATCGCCGAGTGAAGCACCGCTGCGCGAAGGTACTGGCGTGTGCGAGGCACGACCAATGGCGGTTAGTCCAAAGGTGCGCGGTCCTGTGGCGGAAACGGTGTCCCCGCCTAGAATTGGCACATCGTAGCGGCTGAGCGCTTCGCTGAGGCCTGCAAGAAAACGCTCATCATCTTGCCCTAGCGAATGGCCCAGCAGCACTCCAATTGGCTCCGCGCCCTTTGCGGCTAGGTCAGACAGGTTGGAGGCGACTAGTTTCCAAGCGACATCGGCCATCTCGGCATCGGGGCGGAAATGCGTACCCTCAGCCATCATATCATGGGTCAGGATCAGAGTTTCGCCGCCGATTTCCAAAACGGCACAGTCATCGCTCAACCCGCGCGCACCAGAGTGAAGCGGCAGCGTGCGCAATGCAGCGATGAAATCGGCTTCGTTCATTGAGCAACCCTATCCGTTCGTCCTGAGCCTGTCGAAGGGCAACGGATCTGACAGCGCTCTTGCATCGAAATGCTCAGCATGACCTAGCTCTTACGAACGCGCGTCCTTTGATGCGGCATCAAGAATGCCGTTCACAAACTTCGCTTCGCGGTCATCGAAGAATGCCTTCGCCACATCGACATATTCGTTGATCGCGGCTGCCGCTGGCACATCATTGCGCGCGAGCAGCTCGTAAGTGCCGGCGCGAAGGATTTGCAGCATGGTCTTGTCGAGGCGCTTCAGTGTCCAGCCATCGGCCAGTTTCGAGGTAAGCAAAGCGTCGATCTCTTCACCGCGCGCTTCAACCCCGCGCACGACATCATCGAAGAACTCAACTTCGGCATCGGCGAATTCGTCTTCATCGATCGTTTTGCCCAAGCGATGCTGATGAAACTCATCAAGCAGTTTGGCGAGCGCAGTGCCCTCCATCTGCAGTTGATAGAGCGCCTGGACAGCGGCGAGCCGCGCGGTTGAGCGGGCTTGAGAGCGAGCGGGCGTGTTCATTTGAGGCGAAGTTCCACTGATTTGGCATGCGCGGGCAATCCCTCTGCATGGGCGAGGGTGGCCGCCGCCGGGCCGATCGCGGCAAAGGCGTCGTCATCCAGCGCGATAAAGCTGGTGCGTTTCATGAAGTCGAGCACGGACAGCCCGCTGGAAAAGCGTGCGCGCCGGCCGGTTGGCAATACGTGATTGGGCCCGGCGACGTAATCGCCCACGGCCTCTGGCGTCATGCGGCCCAGGAACACGCTGCCCGCGTGATTGATCTTTGAAAACAGTGCCTCTGGATTAGCCACAGCGAGTTCGACGTGTTCAGCGGCCAGTCGGTCTGCGAGCGCAGGCGCTTCGTCCAAATCTTCGACCAGAATGATCACACCGTGATCGTCCCAGCTTTGCTTGGCGGTTTTGCCGGTGGTGAGCTGCGACAGTTGGACGGTCACGCGGTCTTCAACCTGAGCGGCGCAGGTCGCGTCATTGGTGATCAGAATCGATTGCGAGGTTGGGTCATGCTCTGCCTGGCTCAGCAAGTCAGCGGCGATCCAATCCGGATCATTGTCGCAATCGGCGATGACCAGAATTTCGCTTGGCCCCGCGACCATATCGATGCCGACCACACCGTAAAGCTGGCGTTTGGCCTCCGCGACATAGGCATTGCCGGGGCCGGTGATCACATCGACCGGCCTGATCCGCTCGGTGCCATAGGCCAGCGCGCCGACTGCTTGCGCTCCGCCAACGCGCCAAATCTCACTAACGCCCGCGACATGTGCGGCGGCAAGAACCAGCGGGTTGGAATTGCCCTTGGGCGTCGGCGTGACCACAACAATCCGCTCCACACCCGCAACCTTTGCCGGGATCGCATTCATCAACAACGAAGAGGGATAGGCCGCCCGCCCGCCCGGCACATAGAGCCCGGCGGCATCGACGCTGCGCCATACGGCACCTTGGCGCACGCCGGCTTCATCGGTGAAGTCGCGGTTCGCAGGGATTTGATCGCGGTGATAGGCCTCAATACGGGCAGCGGCGAGGTTTAGGGCGTCGCGCAATTCCGGCTCAAGAGCGTTATACGCTGCCTCGCAGCTTTCGGGCGAAATCGACCAGTCTTCGTCGGTGCTCAGGCTGTGCCCATCGAAGCGCTGGCTGTATTCGACCAGCGCTGCATCGCCCTTTGCTTTAACGCGCGCCAGAATGTCGCTGACTTTGCCAGAGACGTTCTCGCCGCTTTCGCGCCGGGAATTGACGATCTTGGCAAAGCGCTGCTCAAAATCGGCATCTTTGGTCGACAGCTTTTGCATTATACGACCTGCTTTTCGGCGGCTTGCGCCTCCATATCTGCGCGGAATGCGGCGACAAGCTCTGCCACGCGCGGATCGGTTTTCAGCGCTGCGCGGTTCACGATCAGCCGGGCAGAGATATCGATGATCTTCGATGTCTCTACCAAGCCATTGTCCTTCAGCGTCCGTCCAGTCGACACGAGGTCAACAATCTGGCGCGCGAGACCAAGTGAGGGGGCGAGTTCCATCGCGCCATTGAGCTTCACGCATTCGGCCTGAATGCCTTGCGCTTCGAAATGGCGTCGGGTCAGGCTGGGATATTTGGTCGCGACCCGCAGGTGGCTCGCGCTGGATTGCTCCGCCGTGTCATCAACACGCTGCGCAACCGACAGGCGGCAATGGCCAATATCGAGGTCCACTGGTGCGTAAAGATCAGCGTAATCAAACTCTTCAATCACGTCAGAACCAACAATCCCAACTTGAGCGGCACCATGCGCCACGAAGGTTGCCACATCAAATGCGCGGACCCGGATGAGTCGCATATCGGCGCGATTTGTGCCAAAGCTGAGCGCGCGGTTGCTCTTGTCGTGAAACGCGGCCTCTGGCTCAACACCGGCGCGCACCATTACAGGCAGAGCCTCATCGAGGATCCGCCCCTTGGGAATGGCAAAGGTGAGCTGGCCTGAATTGTCCGTAGTCATTGCGGAGCCGCACTTAGGCATTGCACTGCCAAAGGGCAACACGGACGATCAGGTAAACCTGCCTTTGATCGCGTGACCAACATAGCGAGGAGACACGTTACATGGGTGACGGCGCAATTATGGACACCTCAGATTTTGACGCGGCCTTGGACTGGCAGGCGACCCATGCTGAGCAGAATGGAGCGCCTTGCACCGCGCGGATTGTTCGCGCTTTGACCGCCGCCGCAACGGGTGACACCGTCACTGCCCAGCGGATGACGAACTGGCCGGGGCTTACGCTGAAGGATGCGATGCCACTCCGAATTGCAGGTGGCTTGCATTACTTACTACTAAGCGGGGCGGATGATCGTCTGGCCCCTGTTTATCATGGCGAGGTCACAGATCAGGCGGAGGTCGATGCGCTGGTTTGCGCGGTGGTGGAGGCGCACGATGTCGCTCTGATCCCGTGGTTTGATGGGCCGCCGCAAACCAATGAGGCCGGGCGCTCCGCTAGCTTCATCGCTGGCCTGTTGTGGCTGGCTCAGCGCGTACCGGCGAGGTTCGATATGTTTGAACTCGGCGCAAGTGCCGGGGTCAACACTATGATGGATCGCTACTTTTACCGTTTAGGCGCGACGGAAAGTGGGCCGCCAAGTTCTCCAATGCAGATCATACCTGAATGGCGCGGGGCCTCGCCGCCTGTCGCAGACATCGAGATTGCCTCGATTTGCGGCTGCGACATCGGGCCGATTGATCTCAGCGATGCGGACGCGGCGCTTCGGCTCAAAAGCTATGTCTGGCCAGACGCGCAGGAACGGATGCAGCGGATTGATGCTGCTATCCAGCTCGCCGGGGAACGCGCGCCCGATCTAACGCAGATGGACGCGGGCAAATTCGTGCGTGAGCAATTGGCTAAGCCGCAAGCGGATGAAACGACCCGCGTGATGTTTCACTCAATCATGTGGCAATATATGCCGGCTGAAACGCAATCGGTGATCACGAAAGCGATGGAGCAGGCTGGCGCGCGCGCCACCACCGAAAAGCCGCTGGCATGGATCGCGCTCGAAACAGATCCCGCGACATTTCGCCACGAACTTCGGGTTCGGTATTGGCCGGACGGCGAGAACGAAGTGTGTCTTGCTCACGCGCACGCCCATGGCGCTTGGGTAGAGTGGAGCGCCAGCTAGAGCGGACTAACTGGCCAGGAATCTCTCCATTGCCGCATTGACGGCACTGGGCGCCTCCCAAGGTACGAAATGCCCGCAATTACGCACTTGCTCGATGGTTAGATCGTCAATGAGCTCGTCGAGCCCTTCGAGATTTTCCGCAGGCAAAGCCAAGTCGTCCATTGCCCAAATCACCAGTGTCGGGATCGTCAATTGCGGTAGGACCGGTCCGGTGTAGTCCGATGGTACTGCGAAGGGTTCGTCCATGGTCGGTACAGTAATCGGGCTGGCGCGGTAATAATTGATCATCCCAAAGGCGGCATCGCGGTTTTGCCAATCGCGCAGCAAAGCCTCGCGTTCTTCTGGCTCCATCGCGGCTGGGCGGTCCCATTTTACCTCTTGCAGCATCAGGCCGGTCAGGCCTTGATCCTTGATCAGCGCGTCATTCGCGCTGTCCTTAAACCCGCGAATGTACTGGCTTGCCTCGCGCTGACCTGGATGGGTGTAGAGCAATTTCTGGAAGATCGAGGGGTGCGGGGCATTGGCGATCACCGCGCGCTCTACCCGCATATGTTGGCCGCCTAATGCGACGCCCCAGGCAATCGCGCCGCCCCAATCATGGCCAACGATCGTGAATTTCGGAATGCTCAGCGCATCAGCGAGTAAGAAGATGTCGCCGATCAGCTTATCCGGCGTGTAGGCATCGACCTCTTGTGGTTTGGATGAGCCGCGATAGCCGCGCTGATCGGGCGCAATGCAGCGGAAGCGATCTTTGAAATGCGCGATCTGATTGCGCCAGGTCCGATGGCTTTCTGGAAATCCATGCAGGAAAATCAGGACTGGGGCATCGACTGGGCCTTCATCGACCACATCCAGATGAATGCCATTGGCGAGCGTGACAGGTTTTTGTTCCATAGCCCGCTTTTGCCGTGAACCGGCCAGATATGCCAGTCCTACATGTGACTTGTATTAGAATGATCGTTCTGATAAAACGAAAAAATGCCAAGGCCGCGTTCCTCCCCACCAAAACAAGTGCTCGACGATGCGATGCGCGTCTTTTGGGCGAATGGCTATTCGGCGACTTCAATGGCCGAACTGGTCGCCGCGACCGGATCGACCCGGCAATCGATCTATGGTGATTTTGGTAGCAAGCACGGGCTCTATTTGGCGTGTTTTGATACCTATCGAGACCTGGTCGTTTCGCCAGCACTTGCCCCGTTTGCCGAGGCGAAAGATGGAGTCGAGGCGATTGCGCGCTATTTCGAAATTCAAATTTCTCTTGCCGAAGAGGTTGGACTTCCAGGTCCAGGCTGTCTCGTTGGCAACGCAATGACCGAAATAGCCTCCAGCGATTCAGCAGTTGTTGAGCGGGTTCGGCGACACAATGCTGAGCTGGAAAAGGCCTTTGCAGCTGCGCTTTCCGAGCATCTGGCATCGGAAAGAAGCGTCGAACTGGCGCGATTTCTAGTCCTCGCCGCTCAGGGCCTTTGGGCCATGTCACGCGTTACCTCTTCTGCCGATGAACTACGAATGCAGGCGGCGACTATCTTGAGGCTGCTTGAAAAGGACTTGCAAGATGACGAGTGATCGATCTGATAGAGACAGATTCTGGATCGCCTTTGGGCTGAACTTCGTTTGGATCAATGTGTCGGAAATCGCGCGCTATTTCTTGGTAGTGAGACCGATGCTGCACAAGGCTTTCCCTGGCGAGTCGCAGGTGGCGCCTATGGATTGGGGCATCTTTGTGATCTGGGGTGTATGGGATCTTGTGCTGATTGCCGCGGCGACTGGGTTTTACTGGATGTGGCTTGAACGGTTTGGCGACTCTGTCCGCCAGGTTTTGCTGGCGTCCACAGCGTTCACGCTAACTGTATTCGGGCTGCTATGGCTCGGCGTCGCCAACATGGGGCTGGCCCCATATACGATGATCGCCGTTGCCCTGCCGCTTGCATGGATAGAGCAGGCGATTGCTTGCTTGATTGTGCGATGGGTGCGGAATCGCGTTCAATCCTCTGCTTCCATTTTTTCCATATAGCCGCTGGCGACCATACCAGCGATCTGGTCGAACAGAGCATCGGGCGTGCGGCGCATCTCACCCATCGCCAGCTCTGCCCCTTGCGCAACGATGATCTCGCGCTCGCCGGCGGCAATTCCGTCGAGCATGGTGTTCGCTGCATCTTCAGCTGAAATGCCATTGTCGATCACATCATCGGAGCGGCCGCGTTTCGCGCCATCAGCCGTCAGGGCGTTGCGCGCGACATTGGTGGCGACGGAGCCGGGATAGATCATATGCACGTTGACGCCGGACTGCGACAGTTCGCCGCGCAATGCATCGCCATAGCCGGCGAGGCCAAATTTCACGGCGCTATAGGCTGTGCGCATCGGCACACCGACTTTGCCCGCGATGGATGAGATAAAGGCGATGCCGCCGGAGCCTCGCTCGACCATGTGGCCGATCAGCCCTTGTGAGAATGCGATCTGCGCGGTGAGGTCTATATCTATGATATCGCGGTAGACCTGCATATCGGTGTTGAGCGCGCGGCTACGCTGAGACACGCCAGCATTGGCAAATGCCAGGTCGACCCCGCCTTTCCAGGCGATTGCTTTGGTTGTGGCATCAGCAAGCGCAGCGTCGTCGCGCACGTCAAAGGGCAGAAGTAATGTCTCGCCGCAATCCTTCGCGACCTCGGCCAGCCGCGTTTCATCGCGGCCCGACAGCACCAAATGTGCACCGCGCCGCGCCAACTCGCGCGACAGTGCGGCGCCAATCCCCGATGATGCGCCAGTGATCCAAACGGTTTTGCTGGTGTAGTCCATTCTATGCTCCCTCACGGGAAAGATGATTGAGTATCAGCAGGCTGGCAAGCCCTCACAGATGATTGCCATGCGAATGCTGAGTTGCGCGCGCCAAGTGCGGAATTGAAAATTTTTCCCTACAGCTTACAGCGACCTGCAATCCCTAGGCATGGCGGTTTGCGCCGCTTTTACGGAAAGTTGTTTGATGGCCATTTCGTTTCTTGTGGTTGATGATTTCCTGGAGAACCCGGATGGAATGCGTAAACAAGCGCTAGGGCTGGAGTATCCTGAGCTGGAGGGGCCGTACGTAGGCCGTAACTCTAAAGAACGCGCAGACTTGCCGGGTTTGGATCAGTATGTCTCGCAGCTCGTCGGTGAGAGGCTTAAGCCAGTCGACCCGCCCCAATCGCACGGCAAGTTTCGCGTCACTCTGGCAGAGCACGATGATGTGCCAGCGATCCACAATGATCTGTCGCAATGGTCGGGCATATTGTATTTGACCAAGACAGAACACTGCCAAGGAGGAACTGAGTTTTTCCGGCACAAGAAAACGGGACTTGAGAGCACACCATTCAATGATGCGGCGGCGCATGCTGCAGGCTTTGCTTCGCAGGCTGATGCGATAAAGCAAACGATTGACGCCGATGCGTTGAACCATGATGCCTGGGAAAAGACTATGGAAATACCGATGCGTTACAATCGGTTATTGTTACTGCGTCCTTGGTTGTTCCACACTTCCGGCAAAGGCTTTGGCACCTCGATCGAGAATGGCCGGTTGATCTACACGATGTTTTTTACACTTGGTTGAGTTCGAGCTGCTTTAGTCGAAGTTGCCGAGCCCGATCTGGATTACCTCGGCAATATTCTCTGGGTAGATCGCTTCGTGCCAGCCCTTAAGCTCACTCAATTTGAACCAGCGGTGCTGCGTCATCACTTTGCGCTCAAGATCCGTATGGCGGGATGTGTCGATTAGTTCGCTTTCGCTGTGCACTAGGAAATAGCGCTCATCCGCCCGAACGGGTTCGCCCTCAACGGTGATGAATTCCGGTTCGATCTGGGCGATTTGCGGGCCTGGGTTGGCGACTATTCCGGTCTCCTCGAGCAATTCGCGCTTTGCCGCCTCTTCAAAGCTCTCGCCAGCGTCGCATTCGCCGCCTGCGGTCACCCAGAATGGCGGCCGCTTTGCGACGTCGAACCGAAACATCAGGGCGCGACCCTGCGGGTTGAGAACAATAACTCTCGCCGCGCGCCGGACGCGCTTTTGGCCTGGATTACGCATGCGACCTAGTCCTCGTTCCGGCTTTCTTCGCGCAGTTTCAGGCCAGCGGTCTGCAAAGGCGTGACGGCATTTTTGAACTGCCCCGGTGTCATCCGTGTGAATTTACGAAATTCGCGGTTGAGGTGCGACTGATCGAAATAGCGCAATTCCGCCAGGTCTTTCTCGCTGGCATTGCCAAATCCGCGCATTGCGGCCGCCATGTCCAGGAACTTACTGCGCCTCAAAACGCCCTTCGGCGTCAGCCCAAATGCATCCTTGCAGCGGCGCTCAAGCTGGCGGATGGATATGCCAATTTCTTCAGCGGCCAGATCAATCCTGATCGTGCTGTCTCTGCGGGCAAACACCTCAAACTTGGCGAGCTGCGTGTCGACTTCTGGGTGCCCGCGCTCCTTGACCCGCTGCAAGACAATGGCCTCCATCGCGGCAACCTTCGCCTGATCATCGCTCGCAGCACTGATGCCGCGCTGCAATTGATTGGCCAAATCACCCCACTCGTCAGCCAAAGGTAGCAGCCGATCAAAATATTCAGGGTGGGGCTTGGCGAATAAAGCGCGCCATGCGCTGGGCCGAATGGCAAAGCCGACAACGTTGAAGCTGCCCTTTACCCGGACCTTAAACGGTCCTGAATTGGCCCCGAAAAGCAATGTGTCGCTTGGCCGCGACCATTCGCCGGGTGCAACCTCGCCAGACCAATCGCCTTCGACTAGACAGCGAACAAATGCAGTTTCTGCCAGCAGAAAATCCTCGATCACCATGGCATCGGGCAGTTGTGCTTGAAACACATAAAATCGCCTGATGTAGGGCGCGACTGCGGCCGAAGGGTGATAGGTGCGAGACAGCAACATCAGTCGGCCTGACCATAAGCTCGCATCGTCTTTGCTCCCCAGCTTCCCTGTGCAATCGCGGCGATTGGCTCGCTCTAACTCTCCGGCGCGCTTGCCTTTATTGCAACAGCATGCACCCGTTCTCCGACAATGTCACCCAATGCAGCGATAACAGCGCGCTGCCGGGCTAGCCGGTTCATATCGGCAAACTGTGCTGCCTCAATCACAATGGTGAAGTGCGATTCGCCGCTGCCATCATCGCCAGCGTGCCCAGAGTGCTGTGCGCTGTCATTGATGATATCGAGCTTGCTTGGCGAAAAAGCCTCGGTCAGCAGCTGTGACATTTCTTGGGCAATTGAGCCGTTCATCGCGTTCTCTCTCTTGGATTTAGGGTTCGCAGACCCCATGCTCTATTTTCATGCGCTCTGCCAAGTTTCATGGACGTCACGAAGACGCTGCACGCGATTGCGAAGCTCCGGGCTGCGAGGAGGCTGGCGAGTTTCGCGCGCCTGGCGGTCGCCCCAATGGCTTTGACGGACCAGGGGAATGGCGCTGGATGTGTCTGGAACATGTGCGTCAGTTCAATTCGGGCTACGATTGGTTCGAAGGCATGAATGCAGAGGAAATTCTCGCCGCTCAATCGCCAGCATCCGGTTGGAAGACCGAAAGCCCGAGTTTTGAGCCAACCGCCGGCATCGATGGCATGCCGCGCTGGGCCGATTTCGATGATCCCTTGGACGCGATCTCCGCGCGGGCCGCGGGGATAAAAGGGCGCGCCAGGCGGGATGCAGAGGCTGCTCCCACCGGCTTTGGCGGATCACGTTTCTCTGCGGAAGAGATCGGCGCGCTTGAGACTATGGGCCTGGGACGAGATACCGACCGACCGCGCCTGCGCCAGCGGTATTCGGAGCTGGTGCGTCGTTATCATCCAGACCGCAATGGCGGGGACCGCAAATACGAAGCACGCCTCGGCAAGGTGGTGGAGGCCTATCAATTGTTGCGGAAAGCGCGCGCCCTTACTTAGCCGTTGCCAACCATGGCATTTCGAGTGCAATCTTGCGGGATCAAACCGGGGGCTGTTCGAAATGATGAGTGAGAAGACGAGTGCTTTGCTGGCAAAAGCGGGTTTTATCCCTCTGCCAGCCTGGTTGGGGCTGTCAACATTGGCTGGCCTTCTTGCAGTTGGTTATGATCCAATTGCTTCGCACGTCAGTGTGATGACCTTGGAAGACAATTTGTCGCACACCTTAGCGAATATCGCCGCCTTGGCTGTTGGGCTTAGTTTGCTCGTCTTTGGAACGGCTGTGTGGGCAATTTCGGGTAGGGTCTTCTCTGCCGGTGCCGCGTGCTGGATGATTTTTGGCGTCGCAATGATCAGCAATGGCATTTGGCCCATGGGTACCCCAATGCACGGCTTTTACGTGATCGGAATTTTCAACATCTTGGCGCCTGCGCTGTCTTTGCTTGATGTGCAATCGGCCGAATTGCGATCGAAACTATACGCCGTAACTGTGTTCGTCAGTTTGGCCGGAGTGACATACCTTTGGCTGTTGCTCACAGGCTTTGAACCCGAAGGGTATTCGGGCCTCTTCCAGCGCTTCTTTGGGTCTATCAATTTGGTGTGGCCATTGCTGTTCGCATACTATCATCCTCGGCTCGGAAGCGAGATTGATAAATAGCATGTTGTGATGGCTTTGCGCCTCTCGGCAAGGTGGTGGAGACCTATCAATTGCTGCGAAAGAGCGTGCGCCTGAGCTGCGTTAGCGACCCCTGGTTAGGATCGGCTCGAATCCGCCATAAATGATCCTCGAACCATCAAATGGCATCTCGCCGGAGTGGCCTTCAAAACCTTCGCCTACCATCATTGCTTGGTTGGCTTTCTCGAAGGTGGCCTTGTCCGGCCAGATTACCCAACCGGTGACGATTTTTTCTCCATTAGGTGCCTTCACAGCCTTGCGAAAGTCGGTGGTTTTGCCGTTGGGAACATCAAGTTCCCACGCTTCCATGACTTCCAATGCGCCGTGTTCCATCGACCAATTGGCCATGAACTCGGCAGCTTCGACGTACTTTTCACGGTTTTCCTCAGGCACTGAGAGTGCTGCTACTGCTACGTACATTTCAATCCTCCCTCAAATCTGTCGGATCTCATATGGCAGCAATTTGGCGATTTCGGGTCAGGTCTGCCGAAATGCCCAACGCAAGGTCCGGCCCATGCCCCATGTCGCGGCCCGTGCAGGGATCGCGCTGAGGCCGGGCGCATTAAGCCCCAGCATGCTTCTACCCCATGGTGGCAACATGGCCACCGCATCTCCGCCCAGCATGGCTTGGACGCCCGGCGGCGTGCCTTCAGGCTTCTGGTTGAGCACCAGGTTTGCGATCTCGCGAGCCTCTGGCGAAGGCCGCAAATCAACGCGCAGCTCGCGGAAAATCGCATCGGCCTCTGCCCGGGTTTCCGGGACTGGATCCGCACCCAGAGCGCGGGCAATCACAGCAAACTGGCGGTAATACTCATCCTGCTCGCTGCGCGGCATATTCGGCTGCACATGGCGCATATATCCCGCCAGGAAGCTTTGCGCCTCGGCCACATGCACCCAAGCGAGCGTGCGCGGATCGTTCGCGATGTAAGATGATCCATCAGGCAGAGTTCCGGTCACCTGCGCATGGATGCCATTAACCCACTCAATCGCCGCCATCGCGCGGTCACGGTGGCCGAAGGTGGTCACCGCAATGAACTTAGCCGTGCGGCGCAGGCGGCCATGCATATCCTCGCGAAAGTTCGAATGATCGAGCACGCCTTGGAGCGCGTGCGGATGGAGCATTTGCAGCAGAAGGCTGCGAATACCGCCGGTCATCATTCCAACCAGATCGGCATGGACCATACGGATTGGGGTATCACGCTCAAACAAGGCCTCGTCTGATGGCGGCTCTGGCTTCTGCCCGGCGCTGGCATCGTTAAAGACATCGCGAACCTGCTGAACCAGTTTCAGTCGTAGTTTTTCGATCGGATCAGCCATTATGGGCAATGTAGTCAGTGTGTTGCCCGATTGCGAGTTCAAGTTGCACTTCAAATATCGCCGCCAATGCCCATTTTAGCGCCATGAGAATTAACGCAGAATTTGATGAAGTCGTGATGATCCATACCGGCGACATGGAATGGGTGCCGTCGCCCATGGCCGGGGTCGATCGCAGAATGCTGGACCGGATTGGCGATGAGGTTGCGCGCGCAACCAGCATTGTACGCTATGCTGCGGGCAGTCATTTCTCTGAGCACACCCATTCCGGAGGTGAGGAATTCATCGTCTTGGACGGCGTGTTTCAGGATGAGCATGGCGATTATCCTGCGGGCACCTATGTGCGCAATCCAATCGGTACGCACCACATCCCGCGCTCCGATCCGGGCTGCACTATCTTTGTGAAGCTGTGGCAATTCGCAAAGGACGATGCGGATCAATTCTCGCTGAATTTAAATGCCTTGGAGCTGTCATCAGATGACAATATTCAAGGCGTCAGCCGCGCGCAGATCGTCGATCGACCGCAAGAGGCGGTATTCTTAGAGGCTTGGGAGCCGGGCATTGCGGCTGAATTGTCCGATGCCGGGGGCGCGGAGATTCTGATCTTGGAAGGTAAACTGATCCATGCGGGCGAAAGCTATCAGCGTCATGATTGGATCAGGCTGCCAGCAGGTAAAACCGCCGAATTCACAGCAGGCGCAGAGGGCGCACGGTTCTGGATGAAGTGCGGGCATTTGAATAAAATCACCATTCCGAGCCAATAATCTGCGCAAATTCCTGTGACCTAGTGAAATTAGCAGTGTGCAGCTTCTTGCAGCCGCGCCAATCGCGCTCTAACCGTTTGACGCGATGAATTCTCCTGCAGACACCAGCTTCGACAGCGCCGGCAGCGCGCTTCCCCCTCAGCCCGACACGACGGTCGACGTGCGCGACGCATTCGGCATTGATGTCGATTGGCAAGTTCCCGCCTTCAGCGTGGCAGAGGCGCATGTGCCAGAGATCGACGAAAGCTATGTTTTCGATCCTGATACGACGCTAGCGATTCTTGCCGGATTTGAGCACAACCGCCGCGTGATGGTTCAGGGCTATCACGGCACGGGCAAGTCGACGCACATTGAGCAAGTGGCCGCGCGGCTCAATTGGCCCAGCATCCGTGTGAACTTGGACGCGCATATCAGCCGGATCGATTTGATTGGGCGCGATGCCATCGTGCTTAAAGACGGCTTGCAAGTCACAGAATTCAAAGAAGGCATCCTGCCTTGGGCGCTGCAACACCCGGTTGCGCTGACATTTGATGAATATGATGCGGGCCGCCCGGACGTAATGTTCGTAATCCAGCGTATTCTGGAATTTGATGGCCGCCTGACCCTGCTTGATCAGAACCGGGTGATCACGCCGAACCCCTATTTCCGTCTATTCGCGACAACCAACACGGTTGGCCTCGGTGATACCAGCGGGCTGTATCATGGGACGCAGGCGATCAACCAAGCGCAGATGGACCGGTGGAACATCGTGGTCGCGCTCAATTACCTGCCTGCTGAAACTGAGCAGAAGATCGTCAAATCGAAAACGCCAGAAACCGATGACGCGGTGATCGCGGATATGGTGAAGGTTGCAGATCTGACCCGCCAAGGTTTTATGAACGGCGATATCTCAACCGTCATGAGCCCGCGCACGGTCATCACTTGGGCGCAAAATGCCGAGATTTTTAAGAATCTCGGCTTTGCGTTCCGCCTCTCATTCCTCAACAAATGTGATGAGGCAGAGCGGGTGCTGGTGAGCGAATATTACCAGCGGGTCTTCAACGAAGATCTGCCAGAGGGCATCGCGAAGACCGGTTAGAGACATTTGTAGCTGGTTGGCTCGATAGCTTAGACCTTGCCTGGTTCACAAAAAATGCTCGCAAGCGCTGTGTTAATGGTATAACACAGCGAGTATGTTTCGGCGGCAACGACCAGACGATGACGATGGCATAAGCCATAGGCCGGGAAACCGCCGAGAGGCGGGCTATTACTCGCTGCAAGATCCCTATGGCAGCGCGCTGGATGAATTCGATAATAAGTTTGACTGGGGGCAACACGGGCAGAAGCCGAAGCGCAGATGGCTGAAATGGCCCAGCCTGCCAAGCTGGAGACGCAGGTCAAAGCGTGATGGCGGCGGCGGTGTTGCGCCCGATATTGAACCCGGCAATTACCCCCCGCCGGCTATACCAGCGACCAAGTGGCAGAAACGCCGCAAATGGTTTGTGCGTGGCATTGCACTTTGCCTGCTCGGTTTCATTCTGATCGTTGGTTGGCTTGCGTTCACCGCGCCACTGTCAAAATCGCTTGAGCCAATTGCGCCGCCTCAGATCACTCTGCTTGCTAGCGATGGCACGCCGATAGCCCGCAGCGGAGCAGTGGTGGATGCGCCGGTGGAGATCGAGGAGCTGCCCGAACATGTGGTCGGTGCGTTCCTATCGATCGAGGATCGGCGGTTTTATTCGCACTGGGGGATCGATCCGCGCGGCATTGCGCGGGCGGCGTGGTCAAACCTGTCCGGCGGCCCCCGGCAGGGCGGCAGCACTATCACTCAGCAGCTGGCGAAATTCACGTTCCTAACGCCTGAGCAGAGCATGACACGCAAGGCTCGCGAGGCGTTGATCGCTCTGTGGCTGGAGACGTGGCTGACCAAGGACGAAATCCTGGAGCGGTATTTGTCCAACGCCTATTTCGGTGACAATCAGTACGGGCTTCGCGCGGCCAGCCTGCATTACTTCTATCGCCATCCCGAAAACCTGAAGCCTGAGCAGGCAGCCATGCTCGCGGGTTTGTTGAAGGCCCCGAGCAGGCTCGCACCGACAAAGAACTATGACCTTGCGAAAGAGCGCATGGGCTTGGTGATCTCCTCCATGGTGGAAGAGGGCTATTTGACGGCGGAGGATGCCGCGAGCCTTCCTTCACCAAAGCTGGATGTGCGGGCTCGTAATAACCTGCCAACGGGCACATATTTTGCCGATTGGGCGCTGCCGATTGCGCGCAAGAATGCAGAGGCGAGCTATGCCAAGCAGGCGCTCACGACGACCCTGGATGCGCGCCTTCAAGCGCTCGCGAGCCGGGTGGTTGGCCGGGCGAGGCTTGGCGAGGCGCAGGTTGCCTTGGTGGCGATGCGCCACTCGGGCGAAGTTGTGGCGATGGTTGGCGGCAAGGATTATGCGAAGTCTCCATTTAACCGGGCGACGCAGGCGCGCAGGCAACCAGGCTCGACCTTTAAATTGTTCGTCTATCTCGCCGCACTTGAGGCTGGGTGGCAGCCGGACGACACCATTCCGAACACGGCCATCGAACAAGGCAGCTATCGCCCCAAAAACTCCGGCGAGAAATATTCCGACGAGCTGACCCTGGAGCAGGCATTCGCAAGCTCCAGCAATGTCGCTACAGTTCGGCTGTTCCAGGCGATTGGTAGCGAGCAAGTGATCGCAACCGCGCGCTCACTGGGGGTCGAATCCAGCCTACCCGTGGGTGATCCCAGCCTCGCGCTCGGCACGTCATCCATGACCTTGCTTGAACTCACCTCCGCCTATGCAGGCCTCGCTGGCAATACCTTCCCGATTGAACCCCATGCATTTGAGGAAGAGGAGGAAGGCTGGCTCGATTGGTTGACCTCTGGCGAGGACAGCCTGTCGGAGCGCACGCATGAAAACATTGAACAAATGCTGCGCGCCGCGATCAATCGCGGGACGGGCCGAGCGGCCACTTTGCCCATTGCGAATTACGGCAAAACCGGCACGACCCAGAATTATCGCGACGCTTTGTTCGTCGGCTATGCTGGCGATCTTGTGGTCGGCGTGTGGGTCGGCAATGACGACAATTCCTCGCTTGGCGGCGTGACGGGCGGGGGGACACCAGCCCGTATCTGGCGCGATTTTATGCGCGGCGCCTTGTCGCTTGCACCGCCGAAGCCCACCAGCGCGCCTGATCCAGAGGGGCCTGTGCAGCCGCTTGATATCGGCGAAGGCGAGACAATCGTGATCGATGAAAACGGCTCAGAAATCAGCTTTGACGAGGAAGGGATTACCTTCTCAACCGAAGTGGAAGGCGTTCCGTTGGAGCTGAGGATTGACGAGGACGGACTCAATCTGGAGCCTGCGCCGCCCAGCCGTTAGCAGGGTAATTTAATCCCGCTCCGCCATCAGAATATTGAGGATTGCGGTGGCAATCGGACGCCCACGATCATCTTGCCAGGCCTCGACCGCAATATTGGCATTGCGCCGGCCAAGCCGGGTGATCCGCCCCACGGCGTAGGTCTGCTTTTGCTTGCCAGCCGCGAGATATTGCACCGTGATATTAACCGGTTTGAGCTGAGGGTTGCGGCCCTCGCGCACCAGCACAGTGCGCAAAGCCGCATAGCCAGCATTCTCGAGCAATCCGGCTGTTGCGCCGCCATGAAAGGCACCCGGTCTGCCCTCGATAACGGAGCTAAACCCAACCGTTAGAACCGGCATATCGCCTTCCAACCCATGGAGCGAAATGCCCAAAGCGCGGGCATAGGGAGGCAGTATCAGATCAACCGCCGGATCGGATTGTGTGTCACTCATCGCCGGTCCCCGCAGAGCTGGCTGCATCTTGGCCCATTGGAACTTTGCCTTGGCGAGGATCGCGGTCAATGGTCATGAACACACCGGCGACATGTGCGACCGGATCATCTGGATCACCGTCATGTGCAATCCCCCGCACGAATGCTGCCGATTTGGTCGTGCGATAGCATTCAACCCGGCCGATGACTGCGGCGCATTCCTTCGCTGGGCGCTGATAATCGACCCTCAGATCAAGCGTCGCAATCGGGGTGAAATCACCCTTCGTCGTCCAGATGCTCATCCCGCTGGCCATGTCCATCAGGCTGACGATCGGGCCGGAGGCTAGGACGGCGCGATCCTCTTCGCCCAACAAGTCCTCTCGCCAGGGCAATTCCAGCTCCACCCAATTCTCACCGTGGGCACGATAACGTAGCCCCAGCCAGCCTGAATGGCCGTGCTTGGTGAAAAATTTGGACGCCTGCGCAGGGTCAAATCGGGCTTTGGACGAGCTCATAGACAGACCTGTGTCGCGGCTGCTGCAACATTACAATGTTTTAATTTCAGCGAATCCTCCTGCCCGGTCATTCTTGATCTTGCACCGCGGCAATTCCGTTTCGGTGCAACCTTGGAGGGCAAAAATGGACCTTGCTAAAATTGATCTCGCTTCACTGCCAGGACTGGAAACCGCGAACGGCTTGTTCGGTTCGGCGATGCAATCAGGGGCGACATATGACGACCGGATCGTTGTCATCATGGTCTATCTCTATGACACCATCCCACCTGCTGCGATCGTCTAAGCAGGTAGTGTAAGCGATGCAGATTCATCCTGATATCGCGGCGCTGCGGAGTGACCCCACTCTGCAGCGCCATGCACAAACGCCAATGACGCAGGCGGTGGCAGAATGGCAGTCGAGGAGTGATGTAATCACTCTAGCACAGGAGCTCGCGGCTTATGACGCAGGAGATCACCTCTGCTCGTGCCACACTTTGTCCGGACTGATCGGCAATCATGAAGTTGCGTCGCGTTTCATCGCCGATTGGTGCGATGCGTTGCTGACCCCAATGATGGCTCAGCCACTTGGCCAAGTGCCGCTGCGACATAATGTCGCGCCGGGCTTAGCGACGCTGCAATTGATGAATACAGGCGGCACGGCGCTCTCGCTGTTTGTCTACAGCGAGCTTGGCTCCATCGCCGAGCCGCAAAGTGCGGTTTTTGCTGACCGTGAGGCTCATGAGATCGTCTTGGCGGGCAGGGCGCACGGGGTTCAGCATCAGCTCACCGAGATTCATTCGGGCCGCGCGCATATCGTTTCTAGCTCTAGAACCTATGAGGCGGGCAATTGCGTGTCGCAGTCAGCAGGTGTGCAAACGCGGGACTTCCTCAAGGTTGAAGGGTCGATGCTGTTGCTGCAGCTGACCCGTGTTCCAGCAAAGCCTGAACCTTCGCGCGAGTATCTGTTGCCTGATGGTACGTTGATCCATCAAGTTAGCGCCAACAAACGCGCCAGCCAGCACTTCATGGCGGTGGATGTGTTGGGCGCTATGGAGCGCGGTGATGCGGTGCCGGTGATGCGCGAACTGGCCTTGTCCCTCGGCGATGATGCGGACTTGCGCTGGGAAGCGGTACGCCAGACCTTGGCGCTGGACGCAGCGCAGGGAATGGCCTTGCTTGGCAGGCTCTCCGCCCGGCTGGATGATCCGATTGCTCAGCCTGCCGCTTCGTTAATGCAAAGCTTGATCGCCGCGAATGCGCGGCTTGCCGATCTGGCGAAAGAGGCCGAACCATGCCCCGTATCATAGAAGTCTCCACGGATACCTCCGCTACCCTTGAGGAGACAATCGAAGCGCTTGCTGGCATTGACTTTGACCCCACCTGCGATGAACGGACGCAGCAGGCAGCGAAGTGCCTGCGCGCGCTGACTAACAATCGCACGTTTTTGGGCGATATGCTGCTTGATCAGATCAAGCACCGTCACCGCGAAGTCGGCCAAGAGAGCGGTTATGGACCGCAGTCGATTGTGCTAAGCTCACTGACGGGCAATGCCCTGCTGCGCGCTAATATCTGGCCGGCAGAGGATGATCTGTGTTTCAAGGCGAGCGGGGCCAAGAGCTTCGTCTATGGCATTCCGCACGATCACAATTTCTCGTTTCTAACCAGCGGCTACCTAGGGCCGGGCTATCGTAGCGACTATTACGAATATGATTATGCGGATCACGCGGGCTATCCCGGTGAGCGCGCGAAGCTGACCTTTGTGGAGCGCAGCGCTCTGTCTGAAAAGAAGCTGATGCTGTACCGGGCGCACCACGACATCCATAGCCAGCTACCGCCGGAAAGCCTCTCGGTCTCGCTCAATGTTATGCATGTCGACCCGGCTCAGCATTGGTACGATCAATATGGCTTTGACCTTGAAGAAGAACGGATCGAGCGCGTGCTCAGCCCGAATTCGACCGAGGCGTTCTTGCGGATCGCGGTGGCCACCGGCAGCGACAAGGCGCAGGATTATGCCGAGTGGGTGGGACGCCATCACCCGAGCGAACGCCTGCGCCAGGCCAGTTTTGAGGCACGTTGTGTGCGGTTGACCCAGCAGCACGATCGCGATGCTCTGTGGCGAGAAGCGGAAGGGGCGGGCAGCCGGATGCTAACAGCAATCGCACGCGGCAAACGGGAGGAGTTGGCCGCGCGCGCGCGTTAAAGCACCCCGCCTGCGAGCCGGTCGATCGCGCCTTGCAAGATCACGGCGGCGGCGTGGCTATCGATCGCTTCGGCGCGTTTCGCGCGGCTCATATCCTGACCGATCATCGCCGCCTCTGCGCTTTGTGTGGACCAGCGCTCGTCCCACAGCAGGATCGGCAACTCAAAACTCGCAGCAAGATTGCGGGCATAGGCGCGGCTGCTTTGCGCACGCGGTCCCTCGCTGCCATCCATATTGCGCGGCAGGCCAATAACAATCCCGGCGCTGCTGCGATCCTTGATGACTTTGCGCAGTTCCTCGCGGTCACGGCCAAATTTGCCGCGCGGCAAGGTGGTGTGATTGGTCGCAAACCGCCATCCGCCATCGCAGGTTGCGGTGCCGATGGTTTTGGTGCCAAGGTCAAGGCCCAGTAATGCTCCGCCGTCAGGCAGTGCGCTGCGAAATTCGCCAGCGTCTTCGGTGATCAGCGTGCTGTTTGCCATGCCAGAACTCGGCGGGCGATGTCTGCCTGCGTGTTGGCCCAGAACAAGGGGATGTCATAGACGTGGTAATTGTTGCCGGGCAGCACGTACGACCCCATTTCTGGCGGATCACCGATCAGCAGTAGGCCGCGCTCATCACAGCGCGCAGGAACTGCGCCGGGCACCAGCTCGCCATCGCTGATATCATTGTTTGGCACAAGAGTGCCGAGGTTGGCCTCCATCGCAGCCTCTGCGCCAATCGTCCCGGTCAGTGGGTTGGTGCACAGAATTTTACTATCCCCGCGCAGGCTCCCGTCGAAGCCGGTTGATTTGGCATAGGTTTCCATCACGTCCGACGGGTCGGCAGGTTCGGCAAAGCTAGACCATGATAAAACGCAGCCTGCCTGGTCGGCCCTGGTACACGCGGGCATACCAAGGGAGAGCAAATCATGCTTGATCGAGATCGGCCAGCCGACTGCGTAAACAGCGATGATGCGCGGCGCGATCTCTGATCCGCTCACTTCCTCGCGCAGCAGACGCAGCAAATGCAACGAGCCTTGGCTGTGCCCGACAAGGGCGATGGGCGAATCGTCATCGAGTGAGCTGAGGAAATAGCGATAGGCCTCTAGCACGTCGGCATAGGCGGCATCGATGGCCTGTTGCCCTTCGGGTGCATCGGTCAGGAATGCACCCATGGTCGCCTGGCGATAACGCGGGGCCCAGATCTCTGACGCTGCGCTAAAGGGGCTGGCCATACCGCGCACATAGAGGCTTGCAATGCGCTCAGCCTCTTCAGAGCCAATCGGTGCGTTCCAGTTTGCACGCTCGAGATAGCTGGTTGGGTGGATGAAGAAGACCGCGAAATCAGACATATCTGACGTCGTGACGTCACTGGGGCGCTGCGCGGGCGCGCGCTCTGCGGTGGTTTCACCCTCGCTTGATGCTGGCGCATAGACCGGTTGCCAGCGTGCAGGATCGCTAACGCCGATACCCGGGCGCGAATACCAAAGCGACGGGTCTTCATAGGCATTGTCAGCCAAGGCCTCTTGTTCGATGAATTCCGTGTCGGGCACTAGGGCAAAGGCTGCCAATTCGCCCTTGAACATCTCCCAACCGATGCGGCCCACCAAAGCTGCAACAATGCAAAACGCAATGAAATAGAGGAATTTCTTAGCCATGTGCTGGCTCGCCTAATCGCTGCTGGCTGCGCTGCGTTCGGCAATGGCAGGACGCAATGTGGTCCAGGCGCGGTCACCGCGCAGCGAGCTCCACCAGCTACCCGGGTTCCAAGTGGTTGAGCCGTCCAGCGAGAAGGTGATGAATTCTGCGCGCCCGCCGATGTTTTCAAGCGGGATCGCGCCGCCAAGGCCGCGTTGCGGGATTGTGGCGCGGCTGTCTGCGGAGTGATCGCGGTTGTCGCCCATCACGAACACCGCACCTTCTGGGATCATCAGAGGCCCGAAATTATCGTGCGGCTGGCCTTCTATGTGGTCAATCGTAAGGTACGTCGCGCCATTGGGCAGCGTCTCGCGGTAGGTCGGCGGTTCGTAGAACTGAACGCCGCTGGCTTCGCGAGCCCGGTAAGGCTCGAAGGCGGTTAGGCACGGGCGATCATCGCAGATCAGCTCTTCCTCAAACGGGATGCGCACCGCTGGTACAACTTCACGTTTGATCGCCTCGCCATTGAGAATGATCAGCCCCTCGCGCACTTCAATTGTATCACCGGGCAGGGCAACCACGCGCTTGATGTAGTCCTCGTCGCGCACCGGGTGCACTGGGATGACGATATCGCCATATTCTGGCGTGCTGCCGAAGACGCGCCATTCGCCGCGCGGTAGCAGGTGAAAACTCGCCGACGCCCATGACCAGCCATAGGGATATTTGCTCACCACCAACCGATCGCCAACATGTAGCGTCGGCATCATCGAGGTCGATGGAATATAGAACGGCTTTGCGACCAGGCTATGAAACGCAAGCACCGCTAGCAGCATCAGCAGAAGTCCGCGTAGCTCCGCGAACCAATTGACCTTTTCTTCGGCCGTTTCGTCAGTTTTGATGCTGGTGTCTGTCACTGTCGTGGCTTCGGTCATAATGCTCGTTTAGGTCTGGAGAAGGGGCAGCGCTTCGATAATAACGAAGGCCTGCGCCCATGGATGATCGTCGGTTAGGGTTATATGAACATGCGCCTCATGGCCTTCCGGGACCATTTCCGCAAGACGCTTCGCCGCGCCGCCGGTTAGTGCCAGTGTCGGCGCGCCAGAGGGGGCGTTGACTACGCCGATGTCTTTCATAAAAACGCCGCGCCGAAATCCGGTGCCGACCGCCTTGCTGAAGGCTTCTTTAGCGGCGAATCGCTTTGCATAGGTGCCTGCGATGGTGAAGGGACGGCGCTGAGCTTTGGCCCGCTCTTTTTCAGTGAACACGCGGTTTTCAAAACGCTCGCCGAAACGGTCGAGCGAATTCTGTATCCGCTCAATGTTACAGAGGTCCGATCCTGTGCCGATGATCATATTGCAACTCCGCTGAAGAACGCCATTGCCAACAGCGCGACTAGGAAACTCGCGCCCCAAAGCAGAGTTGTCTCACGAACCTTGTCCTTGGTCCACAACACGACGGTCGCAACTAGAAACGCAAGAGTGATCAGGAACGGGCCAAGTACCACTAACATATCGAGCAATGGGATTGGATCGCCTCGGTGAACCTCTGAACCGAAGGCCATACCGATCAGCGCGATTAAGCCCGTTCCAAGCAGGCACAGCGCATACCAGCAGACCATGATGGCAAGCAGCCAGACCGGCTTTTTCTGCTCAGTGCTATCGTCCATGTGTCGTTCTCATCCGCCCAAAGCCCGCGTCATAACCATCACCAACAGGCCGAAAGCTGCCGCGTGCAGCATCACCTGAGTCTTGAACAAGGGGTGGGCAAAGTCGCCATTCCCACGTTTCAGCGACCCAACATAACCAAAAATTTGTAAGGCCACCCAGCCAATTGCGAAGGCGATCAGTATGCCATTCGACAGAGCATATCCCAGAAAGCCGATGCTGAGGATGAACAGGCCTGCTGCGCCAAAGGCCCAGCGTTTTTGTTCAGCAGTCAGATCGGGAGAGTCCGGGCGGTCGGCATCGGCCACATCAACGTGCCTCGTCCATCAGTTCGCGCATCCTGCGGATCGCCGGTTCGAGACCAGTGAAGACTGCTTCGCCAATTAAATAATGCCCAATGTTGAGCTCTGCGATCTGGGGAATGGCGGCGATTGGTTGAACATTTTCAAAGGTCAGCCCGTGGCCCGCATGCGGCTCAATCCCGTTCTTTGCGGCCAATGCGGCCATGTCGGATATCCGTTTCAGCTCGGCTTCGACCTTTGCATTGTCACCGTCTAGGAAGGCATGTGCATATTCGCCAGTGTGAAACTCAACGACAGGCACGCCGAGGCGCAAAGACGCATCGAGCTGGCGATCCGTTGCTTCAATGAACAGCGACACGCGAATCCCCGCCGCTCTCAATTCCTCAACAATCGGTGCCAGAGTATTGTGCAATCCGGCAGCGTCCAGACCGCCCTCTGTGGTGCGTTCCTCGCGCTTTTCCGGGACGATGCAGGCCGCGTGCGGTTTATGCCGCAGCGCAATTTCAAGCATTTCCGGGGTCGCAGCCATTTCAAGATTGAGCGGTAGCTCAGTCGCGGTTTGGATCCGGGCCAAGTCTTCATCGCGGATATGACGGCGGTCTTCGCGCAAATGAGCGGTAATCCCATCGCCGCCGACTCTGGCGACAATTTCGGCCGCGCGCACAGGATCAGGGTGGTCGCCGCCGCGCGCATTGCGGATGGTGGCGACGTGATCGATATTAACGCCCAGTCTGAGCTTCGCGGTCATAAGTGGGTGCCTATTCCTTGCGGCTGCCCGGCTTTGTCACCGCGATAGCGGCAAGTTCTGCGGGAACTTCATCATCCGAATATGTGGGGAAATTGATCGCAATCAATGGGTAGAAGGGCACGCCCAGATCGACCTCTCCGCCAGAGCGATCAACCAGAGAGCATTCTGCGATAACCTCACCACCCTCACGCGCAACCGCAGCAATCGCTTCGCGGCTGGAAAGGCCGGTGGTCACGACATCTTCAACCATCAGCACTTTGGCACCCGGTTCTAGTGCGAATCCCCGGCGGAAATGAAACTCGCCATCGGGACGCTCAAGAAAAAGCGCGTCTTTTTCCATGTATCGTCCAACTTCATGGCCGATAATAATGCCGCCCATGGCCGGTGAGACTACAGTATCCACAGCCGCGCGGACCTCTCTGGGGATGTTGGTGCACACCGCGCGGGCCAAGCGTCCGGCGCGTTCTGGATTCATAAGGACTCGGGCGCATTGCAGATAATGCGCGCTGTGACGGCCCGAGGATAGCTTGAAATGCCCCTCCAACAAAGCGCCAGAACCACGAAACTCGGCCAGAACTTCTTCTTCAGTCATGCGTAAAAACACTACCTTTTTTACAAACTTGCGCCCCAAACATGGTGGCTTGCATAATTTTCTCCCTAGAAGCGCTTGAGGCAGTGAGCAAGCGCAGCTAAGAGGCACCCAACGTTGGCAGGAGTGTCAGCGCACAAGCTGTCGGCAGTGCCTGTTAAAGGGCGCTGCGTGTCAAGGCAGCATGGGAATAGTAGCGGATAGATTAGACACATGAAACTGGGTCATATTTTCGACCGTGCGTCGCTTGCGATGGTTGCTTTGTTTGCAGCCCTTTCGATTGCACTAATGCCTCAAACGACGGTTGCACAAGAAGCCGATGCTGGCGAAGTTGCTGAGGCAGGCGTCCCGACAGTGGATGCCAATTCAGCTTACACGCCGATGGCGCCAACCGAAGGCAAGGGTATGCCGACGTCGTATGAAGACGACGCTTGGAAGAGCCTGACCTTCCAGGATCAGTATTCTGCCGACGGCAAATATGCGCTGTGGATGCATGATGTGATCTTGATGCCTGTCATCACCATCATCAGCCTGTTTGTGCTTGCGCTGCTCCTTTGGGTTGTGGTCCGCTACCGCAAGGCAGCCAACCCGGTCCCCTCAAAAACGACTCATAACACCGCCATCGAAGTGATCTGGACGATTGTGCCGGTCATCATTTTGGTGGTGATCGCGGTGCCATCGATTTCGCTGCTGGCGCGGCAATATGAAACGCCGCCGGAAAATGCCGTGACGATCAAGGCGACCGGATATCAGTGGTATTGGGGTTACAACTATCCTGATTACGGCGAGTTTGAGGTCATCTCAAACATGCTAACCGAAGAGCAAGCTGAAGAAAGTGGCGAGCCCTTTCAACTGGCCGTTGATAACCGCATGGTTGTGCCAGCCGGCGTTCCGCTGCGCGTGCAAACAACCGCTGCTGACGTGATCCACGCATTTGCCGTACCGTCGCTGTGGTTCAAAATGGATGCGGTCCCTGGTCGCCTCAATGAAAAATTGCTGACGATTGAGGAGCCTGGCGTGTATTATGGCCAGTGCTCAGAGCTGTGCGGTGCGCGTCACGCTTACATGCCGATCACGGTAGAGGCGCTGCCAATGGAGCAATTTGAGGCGTGGGTCCGCAGCAAAGGCGGCGAGGTGCCTGGTGATGTTGTTGCTGAGGCACTGGCCGAAGAAGCCGCTGCTGAAGACGCTGCGTCCTAAGAATACGAAGTTAACGAATTAAACAGTCCGAGAGAATTTGAACCATGGCAACCACCGCTGAAGGTTTCGACATTCACACCGATGATCACGCACATGATGCGGATCATAAGCCAGGCTTTTTCAAGCGTTGGTTTATGTCGACCAACCACAAGGATATCGGCACGCTCTATTTGATCTTTGCGATTATCGCAGGGATCGTGGGCGGCGCCATTTCTGGCGTTATGCGGATGGAGCTGGCCGCGCCAGGCATCCAATATCTTGGCGATGCCGTGGCATTCATGGGCGGTGAGCCGTCCGAGAATGCGAACCTTCATATGTGGAACGTGTTCATCACCGCCCACGGTCTGATCATGGTCTTCTTCATGGTCATGCCAGCGATGATCGGTGGTTTCGGTAACTGGTTCGTGCCGCTGATGATCGGCGCGCCGGATATGGCGTTCCCGCGGATGAATAACATCTCGTTCTGGCTGACGGTTGCTGGTTTCCTGAGCCTCGTCTTCTCGCTGTTTGTGCCGGGCGGAACCGGGCAGGGTGCAGGCGTGGGCTGGACGGTCTATGCGCCGCTCTCGACGACCGGCTCTCAAGGGCCAGCGGTCGATTTCGCGATCTTCTCTTTGCACTTGGCAGGCGCAGGCTCGATCCTTGGTGCGACAAACTTCATCACCACCATTTTCAATATGCGCGCGCCGGGTATGACCCTGCACAAAATGCCGCTGTTCGTATGGTCGGTGCTGGTCACGGCATTCCTGTTGCTGCTCGCGCTTCCGGTGCTGGCTGCGGCGATCACGATGCTGCTGACCGATCGTAACTTTGGTACGACATTCTTCGACCCAGCGGGCGGCGGGGACCCTGTTCTCTATCAGCACCTGTTCTGGTTCTTCGGTCACCCAGAGGTTTACATCATGATCCTGCCGGGCTTCGGCATGATCTCTCAGATCGTTGCAACTTTCAGCCGCAAGCCTGTGTTTGGCTACCTCGGCATGGCCTATGCCATGGTCGCAATCGGCGTCGTCGGCTTCATCGTGTGGGCGCACCACATGTACACAGTCGGTCTCGACGTAAACACGAAGATGTACTTCACCGCTGCCACCATGGTGATCGCAGTGCCAACCGGCGTGAAGATCTTCAGCTGGATTGCCACAATGTGGGGCGGCAGCCTGGAGTTCAAATCACCAATGGTCTGGGCAATGGGCTTTATCTTCCTGTTCACTGTTGGCGGTGTGACCGGCGTTGTGCTCGCCAATGGCGGCATCGATGATAACCTGCACGACACCTACTACGTGGTTGCTCACTTCCACTACGTGCTGTCGATGGGTGCGGTGTTCTCGCTCTTCGCAGGCTTCTACTACTGGTTCCCGAAGATGAGCGGCCGGATGCATTCCGAATTGCTTTCGCACCTGCACTTCTGGGGCTTCTTCATCGGTGTGAACGTGATCTTCTTCCCGCAGCACTTCCTGGGGATGCAGGGTATGCCGCGCCGCTATCCTGATTATGTGGAAGCCTACACCTACTGGAACGAAGTCTCGACCTTGGGTTACGCCATCATGGCGGCATCGATGCTGCTGTTCTTCGCGAACCTCGTCTATGCTTTCACGGCAGGCAAGAAGGTCGGCAACAACCCATGGGGCGAGGGTGCGACAACGCTCGAATGGACGCTGTCCAGCCCGCCGCCATTCCACCAGTTTGAAACGTTGCCAGTGATTGAGGATCATCACGATTATCACGATCACATGCCGCGCGAAGACAAGCCGGCGACGGCTTAAGGCTGGCTATTTGACGGCGCGCAGTTCTTTGGGCGCGCCGCTGGAAAGACAAAGGAAACGGGAAGGGGCGCGCCATGACGGTGCGCTTCTTTCAAAATTAAGAGAGCCGCGAACAGCGATCTGTTTTTGATATGAATGCAAGCGCAAACAGCTCTGTGGGTACAGGTGTCGACGAGGCTACGGTCATGCCCGCTGCTGCGCGCCCTATGCCGACTGATTGGCGCGACTTCTTCGCGCTTACCAAACCGCGCGTGCTCACTCTGGTTATCTTCACGGGTATCTGCGGGCTTCTTGCCGCGCCGGGAACGATCCACCCTGTTCTTGGCTTCACCGCTATCCTCGCGATTGCGATGGGGGCCGGCGGTTCTGCTGCGATCAACCACTGGTGGGAAGCGGACATTGATGCCGGGATGAAGCGTACGGCCAATCGTCCTCTGCCCAGCGGGCGGATGCGGCGTGATGATGCGCGCGATTTTGGCATTTTCCTGTCACTTGTCGCGATTGGCTTAATGGGCGTTGCAATTGGCTGGCTGGCGGCGGCAATCCTTGCCGTGGCGGTCGTCTATTACGCGGTGATTTACACCATGTGGCTGAAGCCGCGCACTCCGCAAAATATCGTTATTGGCGGCGGTGCCGGCGCGTTCCCACCGATGATTGGCTGGGTTGCGGTAACCGGTGAGATCACCATGATGCCGGTGCTGCTGTTCGCGATCATCTTCTTTTGGACGCCGCCACACTTTTGGGCGCTCGCGCTGTTCATGAAGTCGGACTATGCCAAGGTTGGCATTCCGATGTTGCCTGTGGTTGCTGGCGAGCAGGCTACTCGTCGTCAGATCCTGATCTACACCATCGTGCTGACCCCAATCGTGATTGCGCCGTGGCTGATCGGCGGGACGGATGCGATTTACGGTGTCACCTCGGTTGTGCTTTCCGCGATCTTCTTCGCCTATGCCTGGAAGGTGGGTACGCGCACCAAGAGCGACAATGATGACATGGTGCCAGAAAAGCGCCTGTTTAAGTTCAGCATCCTCTATCTCTTCGTGCTGTTCGGCGCGTTGGTGGCCGACCGTGTTGCGGCCGCGCAAGGCTTTGCCGGTTTGGGGTGGTTCGCATGACCCCTGATGAAGAAGCCGAAACCAAACGCCGCCAGAAGGCCCGCAATTGGGTTGTCGGCGGCACTCTGCTGTTTTTCGTTGTTCTGTTTTACGCGATTACGATCGCTCGTATTGGAGGACAGGCTGGATGAGTGCAGCCGCAAACCCATCGGTTGAACGCGAGAATATTCGCGTTGGTATCTTTGCCTTCGCAGGCGCGCTGGCCATGCTCGGTCTCGGCTATGCGGCGGTCCCACTGTATGATCTGTTTTGCCGGGTGACTGGTTTTGGCGGCACAACGCAAGTTGCCACCTTCGCTGAGGCTGACAAAGCCGCAGCGCTGGCCGGCACTCGGACCATGTCGATCCGCTTTGATGGCTCGACAGCGCGCGACGTCCCATGGGAATTCCGCCCGTCACAGGCGACCGATGAGGTTCAAATCGGCGTGCGCGATATGGCGACCTATGTGGCCAAGAACAACAGCCGCGTGCCGATCACTGGCATGGCGACATTTAACGTGGAGCCTTCGCAGGCGGGCAAGTACTTTCATAAGATTCAGTGCTTCTGCTTCACCCAGCAAACTTTGCAGCCGGGTGAGGAAGTGCACATGCCTGTGCTCTATTACGTCGATCCAGCGATGCTCGAAGACGAGTTTATGGCCGATGTTGAGCAGATCACCTTGAGCTACACTTTCCACCGCGCAAGCGAGCCCGTAAAAACGGCGGCGAGCGGTTCACTAGACCAAGCGAGCGAAGACTCGTAAACGTACAAACCTAGCATTTTAAGACGGGATTTTTCCATGGCTGGCAACGTCAACCACGACTATCACATTCTGGAACCGGATATTTGGCCACTGATTGGCTCTATGTCGGCGCTCGCATTCACCTCGGGAATGATCCTGTGGCTCAACCCTGATGTGTTCGGAAATTCAGGCTGGGTCGTTATGGGCCTCGGTCTTGCTGGCCTGCTTGCCACGTTCTTCATGTGGTTCAAGAATGTTGTGGGTGAGGCCGAGCGCGGCGATCACACACCCGTGGTTCAACTGCACATGCGCTACGGAATGATCCTGTTCATCGCCTCTGAGGTGATGTTCTTTGTCGGTTGGTTCTGGAGCTTCTTTGACTTTGCTCTGTTCCCAGAGCCGCTCGTAGTCACCGCGGCAGGCACTGCGGAGCAAATTACCGAAAACCTTTTCCTCACTGATAATACAGCGACAGGTAGCGCGCTTGTGCCAGAGGGCATGGAAGTGCTCGATGCGTTCTCGCTGCCGCTGCTGAATACGCTGATCCTGTTGTGCTCTGGCACCACGGTAACCTGGGCGCACCACTCGCTGATCCACGGCGATCGCGAAGGTCTGAAACATGGCCTTTGGGCGACCATCGCGCTTGGCGTGCTGTTCAGTGGAATTCAGGCTTATGAGTATAGCATCGCTCCGTTCAACTTCGGCCAGAACACGTATAGCTCCGCCTTCTATATGGCGACCGGCTTTCACGGGTTCCACGTTCTGATCGGTACGATTTTCCTCGGGGTATGCCTCTATCGGACATACATCGGCCACTTCACCTCGCGCCAGCACTTCGGTTTTGAAGCGGCGGCTTGGTATTGGCATTTTGTCGATGTCGTGTGGCTGTTCCTGTTCATCGCCGTTTACATCTGGGGCGGTTGGGGCGCACCGGTCCACTGATGCAATCAGGCAAAAAACTGCCGAATGAAAAGGGGCAGCACGGCACACCAGTTACTTGGCGCCGGGCTGCCCTTTTCGGTTTGTGCCCAAGGTGCGGCGAGCGGACACTGTTCGAAACGCCTGCGCAATTCGCGATGCGATGCACATCATGCGATTTGCCTTTCGCTGAGCTAGAGCGCGGCGGACGTATAGCCGGGTTCATCACCATGGTGATCGCGGTTGTCTTGATACTCGTTGCAGTTGGGATCGAGAGTGTCTTTCGTCCACCTCTGCTGCTGCAGTTTGCCGTGTGGGCACCGCTCACAGTGATTGTTGTGATCGGCACATTGCGAGTGCTTAAGGTGCTTCCCGCAATGGAAGTCTATGAAGAGCGATATGGCGAAGGCGGTAAGCGACGGGATGGGGCAGAATGACACTTCGTGACCTCCCCATCATTCCTACGGTTCTCGTGCTTGCTGCGGCGGCGACCATGGTCGCGCTGGGCTTCTGGCAATTGGGCCGGATGGACGAGAAGGCTGATCTGATCGCGCGTTACGAGGCGGCGCTTACGACGAGTGATCCGCTTACGTTTCCCAGGAATCCTGAGGGCATGGAAGACGGCGCCTATGATCCAGACACATTGTTCCGTGTTGCGGCCTTCGACTGTGCGGAAGTGACCGAGGCTACGTCGATTTCGGGTAAAAGCGAGCGCGGGCAAAGTGGCTATGCTCATATCGCGACCTGCCAAACAGGTTTTGGCCCGACGGAGGTGAAGCTTGGATATTCGCGCAATCCCAACACTCCGGAATGGGGCGGCGGCGCAGTCACTGGGCGGATTGCGCCCGGTGGCCGGTTTGGCGCTAGGCTGCAATTGGATGAGCCGGTTGCTGGCTTAGAGCCGCTCGCCAAGCCTGATCCAAAGGACTTGCCCAACAATCATCTCGCCTATGCAGGGCAGTGGTTCTTCTTCGCTTTGACTGCGTTGGTGATCTATTGGTTTGCGCTTAAGAGCCGCGTTAGAAGGCGCGACTAGCGATAGAGATCGCTGCTGATGTCGATACGATGTTCGAGCCACGATTTCATCGATAGCAGCATGATCGTCCACCCTTCGCAATTGGTGTATGAGCCGCGCAGACCGCCAGGCGTTTCGGGCCAGCCCTCTTCTATGATTTCTAACAAGGTTCGGCCGTCGTCGGTCGCCTTAAACAGCATGGTGACGGTGGTCATATAGTCGGCAACGATCATTTCGGTCCCGATCTTGCCGTCCTTCCCCTCATAGCCGTTCCATTCGAAGACGATCTTTTCGTTGGGTATCAGTTCTACGACTTTAACCGGGAATTCGCCTGGCTCTTCGGCAAAACTCCAAAGAACTGTCGCGCCTTCCTCCAGCCTACCCTTTGCACCGCCCGTGGTGAAGAATTCGGTCAAGCTGGCTGGATCAACTATTGCCTCGAACACCTCGTCGATGGGTTTGGCAATTCGGCCAGCGACCCGAAAGTTGATCTCCATCACGAATCTCTCCTTGAATGAATACACATTATGTTATAAAAATATAACATGTCAATAGATCTGAACCCAGTCTTCAAAGCGCTCGCCAATCCAATCCGAAGAGAGATGTGTGATGAGCTAAAGCTGCGGCCACTCACTACCAAGCAGCTTTGCGAGTGCTTCCCTGCGCTCAATCGCTGCACAGTGATGCAGCATTTGCGGGTTCTTGAAGGCGCGGGACTGCTCGTATCTGTCCGCAAGGGGAGAGAACGCTTCAACTATCTCAATGCGATGCCAATCCAATCTATTCACGAACGATGGATCGGTCCGCACGCAGCTCGCGCTGCTTCGATGTTATCGGCGATGAAAACGGAGCTTGAGCAATCAAAGGAAGTCGAGGCGTGAAGTAAGGGAAGCTTTCTTGCCTCTGCTAGCTGACGCCGCTAACCGCGTCAGCACCATGCAATATGTATCGACCAGAGGCAGCGCACCCGCGCTCGATTTCGAAGGCGTCACTTTGGCGGGGCTCGCCAAGGACGGTGGACTGTATCTGCCAACCGAATGGCCGCGTTTCAGCGAAGCCGAAATCGCCGAAATGGCTGGGCTGTCCTATCCAGAGCTCGCCACCCGCGTGATGATGCCGTTCGTCGGTGACAGCCTGAATGAAGAGGGGCTGCGCAGCTTGTGCGAGCAGGCCTATGGTCGGTTTGCCCATGACGCGGTGACGCCACTGGTCCAGCTGGATCAGCGGCAATGGCTGCTCGAATTGTTTCACGGACCCACGCTGGCATTCAAAGACGTTGCGCTGCAATTGCTGGGCCTGCTGTTTGAGACCTTCCTGGGCCGCTCGGGTAAACGCTTAACCATCGTTGGCGCGACCAGCGGTGATACAGGATCGGCCGCGATTGATGCGGTTGCTGGGCGCGAAGGCGTGGAGATTTTCATGCTCCACCCAAAGGGCCGGGTCAGCGAAGTGCAGCGCCGCCAGATGACGACAGTGCGTGCCCCCAATGTTCACAACATTGCGATCGAGGGCAGCTTTGATGATGCTCAGGCGATGGTGAAGCGCATGTTCGTGGACGAGGCGCTGACCAGCCGGATGCAGATCGGCGCGGTCAATTCGATCAACTGGGCGCGGCTGATGGCTCAGGTGGTGTATTATTTCGCCGCCGGGCTTCAGCTAGGCGCGCCGCGGCGGGCCGCCGCTTACAGCGTGCCGACCGGCAATTTCGGCGATGTGTTCGCGGGCTATGTGGCGCACAAGATGGGTCTGCCGATCAAGCAGCTGATTGTTGCGACCAATGTGAACGATATTCTCCATCGTGCGCTGACCAGCGGGGATTATTCAGCAGGCACGGTCACGCCGACCGCCACCCCGTCGATGGATATTCAGGTCAGTTCGAACTTTGAACGGCTGTTGTTTGATTGCGGAGGACGCGATGGCGCGGCCTTGGCGGAGCAAATGCGCGGGTTTGAAGGCGCGCGTTCGATGCAACTAACCAATGCTCAGCGAGAGGGCGCAAGCGGGCTATTCGTGAGCGCACGCACCGATGGCGACGAGATGGCGCAGGCTCTGCGCTGGGCGCATGAGCGTGCTGGGCAAGTGCTGGATCCGCATACAGCGATTGGACTGCATGCTGCGCGCATAAGCGATCTTGATCCGTCGGTTCCGATCGTAACCCTGGCGACAGCCCATCCGGCGAAATTCAGCGATGCGGTGGAGCGGGCCACGGGAATGCGTCCTGCGCTGCCCGCGCGCGTCGGCGATCTGTTCTCCCGCGAGGAACATTACACCGAGCTGCCCGGTGATTATGAGGCGGTGCGCGATTTCGTTTCAGAGACTGCTGCGACCGACTGATGGCGCAGCTTGCCCGTGATCCGCTGGTGATGGAATGCGCCGGGTGGGATGCTTACCGTCTGCTCGACAGCGGGGATGGGCGCAAATTTGAGGCGTTCGGCCCGCATTCCTTCATACGGCCAGAACCGCAGGCCATGTGGCGCCCGCGGATGAGTGAATGGGATGCCGACGGCGAATTTGTGCCTGGCTCGGACGAGGATGGTGGCGGTCGCTGGAGTTTCGCCCGCGAAGTGCCTGAGGATGGCTGGGAGCTTGGTTGGAATGAAGCGCGCTTTACCGCTCGCCCGACCCCGTTTCGCCATTTGCAGTTCTTCCCCGACATGGCCCCGGTGTGGGATTGGATGCGCGGAATGCTCGGTGAACAGACAGAGGCGGAGACGCTCAATCTGTTTGGCTACACCGGGGTAGGTAGCCTCGCTCTGAGCCAGCACGGCCGGGTGACGCATGTTGATGCCTCGAAGAAATCGGTTGCTCAGGCGCGCGAGAACGCCGCGCTTTCTGGCATGGAGGAGCGGCCAATTCGCTGGCTAGTGGATGATGCAGCAAAATTTGCTGCACGCGAGGTTCGACGTGAGAAGCGTTATGACGGGATCATTCTCGACCCACCCAAGTTCGGCCGCGGTCCAAAAAGTGAAACCTGGCGTTTGGAGGAGAACCTGCCCGGCCTGATCACGGACTGTGCAAAGCTGCTCGATAACGACAGCCGCTTCCTCTTCCTGACCGTCTATGCTGTACGGATGAGCAGCCTTGCAATTGCGGGTCTGCTCGAAGAGGCGACGCGCGATCTGCCCGGTACTATCGAATATGGTGATTTGGCCGTGCGGGAAGAAGGCGACAATCCGCGCCTTCTTCCCACCGCGATTTTTGCCCGGTGGCGGAATGATGGCTAAGTCGCACGGTGATATGAACGATTCGCTGATCCTGGAAGTTGCCGATCTGGAGACGGATGTCCTCACTGGAATCTATTCCGAAGAGACCGGCAAGCCGCAGCCGCTGCGCATTACTATCAATGCACGCTATGATGTCGCCGATCATTACGATGCCGACACGCCGCTTGAGGCGAGCAAGAACTATATGGATTTGAAGCATGCAGCAGGGGAAGGCCTGCCCGCTGGCGTGCATTTCAAGCTGATTGAGGCGGTTGCCGATCATATCTGCGAGACCCTGTTTGTGCAGGACGTGCGTGTGCAGGCCGTCACGGTGAAGATCGTGAAGCTCGCCATTGCAGAGGCGAATGAGAAAATCGGTATCACCTTGCACCGCGAACGCGCCGCTTGGGAAAGCCGCAAGGCATGAGCGATGCATGCATTCAGGCGGTTCAGCACATCGCAGAACTGCCTGATAGCGCTTTGGATGCGAGCGCTTATGTCCTGAATGAGCAGTTGGATGCTGTGCGCGCAGTTCTGAGCGAAGACGGCATCAGTGCGCTGGCGATTGTCTTGCCCGGTGCAGGCCCGGAGCATTCCGACTGGCGTTTGGCGTTTGCACGGGACTTGGCCCGCGAATTTGCGCCACAGCGAGTGAACGTGGTTGCGCGCGGTAACGAGGCGGCGACGCAGGCCTTGCTGGTCTATTTAGAGGGTGCACCCGGCGTAACGGGGCACTATCTTGAGGCGCATGACTGAGATTTCCGCTTCGAATCGCGCGCGGGCTCGCGATGTATTGGCGCTGGGTTCGTCTGCGCCACTGGTCGATGCATTCCAACGGCGGATCACCTATTTACGCCTGTCTGTGACAGATCGCTGCGATTTGCGCTGTTCCTATTGCATGCCAGAGCAGATGAAATTCCTGCCGCGCCGCGAAGTGCTGACGTTGGAAGAGCTCTATCAGCTAAGCACAGGCTTTATCGAACGCGGCGTGACGAAGCTGAGGATTACCGGCGGTGAGCCATTGGTGCGCCGCGATATCATTGACCTGTTCAGCGCGCTTGGAAAGCGGATCGGCAGTGGTCTCGAAGAACTGACCCTGACGACCAACGCGACGCAGCTGGCGCGTTATGCAGAGGGGCTGGCGAAGGCTGGGGTCAAAAGGGTCAATGTCTCGCTCGACACATTGGACCGAGCTCGGTTTGCTGAGCTGACCCGGCGCGATGCCTTGCCGCAGGTGCTAGAGGGGATTGCCGCTGCCAAAGAAGCGGGGCTGAAGGTTAAGCTGAACGCGGTGGCGCTGAAAGGCATCAATGAAGGCGAGTTGCCTGATCTCATCGCCTGGGCGCATGGTGAGGGCCATGATGTGACCTTGATCGAAGTGATGCCGCTGGGTGATGTCGAAGAAGACCGGATCGATCATTATCTGCCGCTCACTGAGGTCCGAGCAGAGCTGGAGCGGCGCTGGACATTGGCCGATAACAGCCATTCCACAGGCGGTCCGGCGCGCTATGTCGATATAGCGGAAACGGGCGGCAGGCTGGGCCTGATCACCCCGCTGACCAACAATTTCTGCGCTGGATGCAACCGCTTGCGTGTGACCGCCACGGGCCAGCTTTACCCCTGCCTTGGCGGCGGCGAACGGGTCGATTTGCGCGCGGCGCTGCGGTCGGATGACCCGGCATCAAATCTGGAGCGTGCGCTGGGCGAGGCGATGGCGATCAAACCGGAAAAGCATCACTTTCGGATTGATACGCGCGGGGCAGAGCCGCATCTGGCCCGCCATATGTCGATGACCGGAGGCTGAGCATGACGGTGCGAATTGTGTTCCTGGGGCCTTTGCGTGATCTCGCAGGCGAAGACAGCCGCGAAGTGCCAGCGCCGCTCGGTTGGGCGGGTCTGCTTGACGCAGTCGGGCCGGAGGTCGCCGAGCAATTGAACGAGCAGCGGGTCAATGTTGCCTGCGCGGGAAAGGTGCTGGGCGATAAAACCGCGCTGAACGCGCAGGACGGCGATGAGGTTGCGCTGCTGCCGCCTGTTTCTGGCGGGTAGGGCGCGGTGAAAGACATTCGCCTCCTCAACTCACCATTCATTCCCGGTGTTCTGATCGGACCATTCACCAATGCCCACCCGGGTCTCGGCGGTGTTTGCACCTTTGTTGGTGAAGTGCGCGGCGAGGTCGATGTCGAACTGCTGGAGCTGTCGCATTACGAGCCGCTGACATTACCAAGCATGGAGGAATTGGCCGAACAGGCCATCGCGCACTTCGATCTGATGGGCATGCTGATGGTGCACCGGGTCGGCCCGATGCATCCGGGTGAGCCGATCGTATGTGTCTCCGCCGCGGCAAAGCACCGGCGCGGAGCAATTGATGCGGTCGATTTTGCGATGGACCATTTGAAGAGTGCCGCCTGGTTTTGGAAGCGCGAGAAGCGAAACGGCGAATGGCATTGGATTGAGCCGCGCGCGGACGATTACGCAGATCTCGCGCGCTGGTCCGACTGATTTCTTCGTAAAAAATTTCGCGGTTTGATCCAGATCAAAGTCGCGAGGAGGCTATCGGGATAATTCCCTTCTCAAGGAAGGAGAATACCCATGAGCAAACATATTCAAGAACAAATCGAGGCTGGCAACGCGGCCATTGTTGAGGGACCTGAGCAGGAGCGGGCGCAAGTCCGCCACCAAGTTGAGGTTGATCGCAGTTTTGAGCTGCCCATCAGCCTGCATATTGCGACCGTCGCCTGTTACTTGGCCTTTATCGCAATCACTTTTGCTGCATTTAGCACACCGGGACTGGTCATCCCGATGGCCATCTTCACCGTCTTTATCTTCGGTATGTTCGGCGTGCCTGCGATTTGGACGCGGCTCTCGCCGGATAACCCCTCCAAACCAATGGATATGGGCAAGTTTGCCCGCGAAGGGATCATGACCAATACAGGCCGTCTCGCCCCGCGCGACGCCGCCATTCAAGTTCTAATTCTGCCGGTTCTCATCGTGCTTTGGGGCCTCGCGGCGGTGACCATAGCTGCGCTGGTATTTTAGCCAACCTTCCTTGCGGAGAGGGCCTGCAGGTGCGCGGGGTCGACCAGTTCGATCCCGCGTTTGCCTGTGCGCCGGATCGCTCCGACCTTTTCCAACTCGCTGAATTTGCGGCTGACGGTTTCAATGGTCAGGCCTAGCATATTGGCGATTTCCCCGCGAGTTAGCGGCAGATCGAAATGGTCCGCCGGATGGCAAGGGGATTGGCTGGCCGCCTGCGCAAAATCATGCAGCAGACAGGCAAGCCTTGCCTCTGCGCTGGCATGAGCGGTTAGCTCAAGCAGGCTGCGGGTAGAATGCAGGTCTTCCTGTGATCGGCGCAGCAAAGCTATGGCCAGAGCCGGATATTCATCAATTGCGCGATTGATATCGAGCTTTGCAAAGGTGCACAGCTTGCTCTCGGTCAAGGCAACCACATCGTGATGGGCAAAGGGGGAAAACAGTTCTCCGACAAAGCCCGATGGATGGACCAGCGCGAGGATTTGCTCATTGCCGTCCATATCAACGGCGGACACCTTGAGTGCGCCAGAGACGAGCGTTGCGCAGGCAACATCCTCATCGCCGGCAGCGAACAGCATTTCTCCACGTTTGAGCACCCGTGTGCGCCCCGCGGCGGCCAGAGCATCACGTTCCTCTTCGCTTAAGACAGAGCAGGCTGCGCTATCCCTGACCGGGCAGGATGCGCAGGCCAGTTTCATTGTTGGATAAGCGTGCTGAGCTCGCCCAGAATTCTGTCCTGCGCATCCACCTGCGCCGCTATGCGCCCACGCAGCTCGGCGATTTCCTGGTTCACGGTAAATTCGCTGGAGGTCTGGGCATAGATCAGATCAATGTCCACCAGGGCAATGGCCGACGCGCTGCGTTTGGCGATTAGGTCAGCCAAAGCGACTTGAGCCGCCGACCATTGGTTGCTCGATTGCGAGGTGCCTCTTGCTGACCTCAAGGACGTCTCAGCGGATGGTAGCGCAGATTGAAACGCTGCATAGGCTGCATCCGCGCGTGCTTTGATTGCAGGCAAACCAGCCATAATGGCGGGGTCCGCAACTGGCGCCGGGTCTGTACTGGGGGCCGGTTGAAAACTACCAGCGAATCGCTCTGCATCGCGCACCGCCAGCGATGGATATTTGTCTCCGCCGCCTGCGCAAGCGGACAAAGACGCAGCAAACACTGCGGCGATCCCAAATAGTTGAGCGCGTTCTTTCACCTTGGCAACTCTTGTCAATTTTACGTCATGTCCCGGCATTGCGCGGGTTTTACCACGCATTTAGGTTTGCGCCAGCGCCAGTCTGGCAAAAAACAACTCTCTCATTGCCGGTTCTTGCGTTGACTTGGTGGCATCGATCCCTTAACGGCGTGCCTCTTTCCAGCGCTGCAAAATTGCGGCGCGGTATTTTGCGTCTTGTCTGTGTGTGTATTCGCATGGGTTAAGGCACAGCTTTAGATCGAGAGTAACAAGCCATGTTCGCAGTAGTGCGCACGGGCGGCAAGCAATATCGGGTTGCCGCCGGAGACAAGATTGCCGTTGAGAAGCTCGCTGGTGAAGCCGGCGACACCGTTACGCTGGGCGACGTCCTGCTGGCGGGCGAAGGCGAGACAATCGCTGACGCGTCGAAGGTCACCGTTTCAGCGGAGATCATCGCACAAGCCAAGAGTAAGAAGGTCGTCGTTTTCAAAAAGCGTCGCCGTCACAACTATCGCCGCAAGGCTGGCCATCGTCAGCAAATGACGCTGCTGCGCATCACGGATGTGGGCGCGGGCGCTGCGAAGAAGGCACCGGCTAAGAAGGCTGCTGCTCCAAAGGCAGACGCTAAGCCAGCGGCTGAAAAGAAAGCGGCTCCTGCAAAGAAGCCAGCAGCTGAGAAGAAGGCTCCGGCCAAGAAAGCAGCCGCGCCAAAGAAGGCCGCAGCTGCTAAGAAGCCAGCCGCGAAAAAAGCTCCTGCGAAGAAGGCACCGGCTAAGAAAGCCGCGCCTAAAGCTGACAAGAAGTAAGGAACACACACCATGGCACATAAAAAAGCAGGTGGTTCATCCCGTAACGGTCGCGACTCAGCGGGTCGCCGCCTTGGCGTGAAAAAGTACGGCGGCCAGGACGTGGTTGGTGGCAACATTATTGTGCGTCAGCGCGGTACGAAGTTCTATCCGGGCACCAATGTCGGCATGGGCAAGGATCACACCCTGTTCGCGACAGAAAATGGTGTGGTGCGATTCCATAAGGGAAAACTCGGCCGCAAATACGTGTCTGTCGACATGCTAGCGGAAGCAGCTGAATAACCGGACGGTTCAAAAACAGGATCGTCCCACGGGGCGGTCCCAGCCGATGACACAATCGGCGATGTAGAGGGAGAAGGGCCACCCCAGTTTGGGGGAGCCATCTCCCTCTTCTTGTTTCTCCCTCACAAACACGCGGAAGATGAATTCCGCGGCCACGAAACTGTCATGTCCGGTCCATAATGGGGCGGCGCAGGGCAGGACGGATTGAGAGGAGAGATCTCATGTTCCATCGCAGCCAAAGATTGCTGTTGAGACCGATCTGGCCAGAGGATTGGCAAGGTGTCTTTGCCGGCATTGCCGATGAAGGGGTTGTGCGCAATTTGGCGCGCGCTCCCTGGCCCTATGAGGAAAAGGACGCGCGCGAATTTGCGAAGCTTCCGATCAGTCCGCTTTGTCCGCGTTTCCTGATTACTAGGGCTCGCGACGCAGTGGTTGTCGGATGCATCGGGATTGACGTGATGGATGCTGGCAAGTCAGGTGAACATGTTGAGCTTGGCTATTGGATTGCACGGCCGTTTTGGGGGCAAGGCATCGCCACCGAAGCAGGACGCGCCATGCTCGAGGTCGCAGCCTCTTTGGGGCATAAGTCGCTGGTTGCCTCACACTTTCTCGACAATCCAGCCTCTGGCGCTGTTTTGCGCAAGATAGGCTTTCAGCCCACTGGCCAAGTATCGACCCGGCATTCGTGCGGACGCGGAGAAGCAGCAAAGGTGGCGGAATATGCGCTGGAGTTGGACGAAGAGCCGTCGATGATTAGCGAGGCGGCTTAGGTCATAAGCCGCGCTCGAGGCACCTGCAATCGAGCGCTGTTGGCCGTACTGAGCAAACAAAACCCCGGCGTCCATTAACAGGTGCCGGGGTTTTGTATTCGATAGGCTTGACGCTAAAGAGCTCTAGCTATTCGCTGAGCAATCCTATTCGGCGGGCATAACCGCATCAGCGTACGGGCTTTCCCATTTCTGGATCAGCTCGCGGTCATCGTGATCCCACGGGTGGAAGCTGGGTTTTAGAATTGCCGCCCATTCGATGAACATCCGCCGCATCATGCCGGGCTTCCACCACAGGAATGCATAGAGTTTCCATTTGGCTTGCCGCCTGGTGTATCCGTCTTGTTCAAGCAGACCGATCGCGTCGCGAATTCGGTTTCCGAAATACTTTTTGGTGATCAGAGCAGCGATCAGAGCGCGGGTCTTATACCGTTTCCAGGCGCTCCAGTCCTTCGTTACATGTTCCCAGACATCGTAGACGAGGCCCTTGTGCTCAATCTCTTCGGTCGCATGCCAGCGCCAAACCTCTGCGGCGACCGGATCGGCACCTTCAAGGTATTCTGGATGTTGCAGCAAATGGCGGCTGATGATCGCGGCAAAATGCTCCAGCGCGATGGTGATCGCGAGGTTGAACTCCTTTGGTCGTCCAGCGGTCAGCTCGAGCATGGCCTGAATGCCCTGATCGATGCTTTCGACGTTATAGCCGTGGTCGGAAACCAGCCGATTGAAGGCAACGTGTTCACGCGTGTGATTGATTTCCTGCGTTGAAAAGGCCTTCACCTCGCGCGCCAGCTTCTCTGGGATTTCGTCACGGAATAGGCGCAGGGTGTCGATAAAGAAGGCCTCACCGCGCGGCAGGCTGGCCGAAACCGAATTGTACCAAGCCGTTGCAACTGGATCGCCGGAATGCCAATGACGCGGAACCATTGCCTTGCGATCAAACCGCTCATTGCGAATGATCAACTCATGCTCTGCTGGCGTTGCGCTGGCGCGGGCAATGCCAGCGTCCTTAGCGGGCTTGTCGATCGGCTCCGCGCGCTCTAGGTCAATTTTTGAATGTTCGGTCATAATTTAAGAAACTATTAGGGCTTTCCCTTAATGACAAGTCGCAAGCGCTTAACGCCTGAAGAGTCGCGAAGTTCCGCCTTAGAAGCGGCGCGTGGCTTACTTATTGAAACAGGGCCGCAATCCGTCACTTTGAAGGCGGTTGCCGCACGTATTGGCCGCACCCACGCAAATCTACTGCACCATTTTGGGTCAGCTTCTGGTCTACAAAAGGCGTTGGCAGAGCATCTTGCGCGCACCGTTTGTGAGACAATTATCGAGGCAGTGCGTGCGAGTCGCGCTGGACTCGGCTCCGCACGTGAGGTGGTGGATCTGGCCTTTGATGCGTTTGACCGCGAAGGCGCGGGCGCGCTCACCAGCTGGATGCTGCTGACGGGTAATGAGGACGCGCTTCATCCCATTATTGAGACAATTCATGAGCTTGTTGATGAAATTGCGCCTGAAGAGGCCGATCATCAGAGCAATGATATGCGGGTGCACCGCGATACGCTCAGCCTGGTTTTACTGGCGCTTGGCGATGCGCTGATCGGCGGGGCATTGGCGAAATCGCTCAGCCTGCCGCGTGATGCCGCGCGGGCACGGGCGCAAGACATGCTCGAGGCCTCGCTCGCCGAATATCAGTAGGACTATTCGCTGAGCGCGCCGCGTTGCCAATCGGGCAAGGCATTTGCATCCAAATCCGCCAGGCGCAGGTGATCGATGGCGAAACCAAGCTCAGCATGCGCTGTCCGGCGGCGCTTTTCCTGTGACTGATCAAGCGGCACCACAACCAGCCGCCTGTTAACCTTTTGCCGCCAATTCATACGGGCGGTGTTTTCCTGCCCGATGTAGCAACCCTTCTCAAAACTCACCCCGTTTAGCTCGACGGCGTTCGCCTCTAGCCACAGAATATCGCCCATTTCTGCGCGGCCCTCCGGCACGCCGCGGGACAGGCGGTGGGCGAGATAGGCTGCGTCAGCGGGCTCGCCGCTGTCTCCTGCTGGCGCGAGCCAACGCTGGCCAAGTTCAGGAAGGCGCGGGTCGGGCATGCCCTGATTGCCCGTAGCGCTCCAGTGCACCGACAGGTTTTCATCGCGCGCAATGTCGATCTTGCGACGCAGGCGGTAGAGGCTGAGGCGTTTGGCAAGTTCATCGGCGGCATCCGCCTCGCAATCGAGTAGCAGCGCGCCGTCTTCACCTGGCCAGACGAAAAAGTCGAACATGGTCTTGCCCTGCGCCGACAGCAAAGCGGCATAGGTCGGCAGATCGCCGCTCACATCATTCGTCACCAAGCCTTGCAGAAACTCGGCGACGTCCTCTCCAGCCTCGGTTGCGGCGAGACGCACAATCGCGCGGTCGTTAAGGTGGGTTGCGGTCATGATGCAGGGACTTTCTCGGCGAGGCGATTGGTAATAGCAGAAGCGATGCGCGGACCCAGCTCAGGCCCTTGCACAGGATAGAGATAGGGTTCGATCATCTCCGCTTCCATAAGCAAGAGTTGGCCGCGTTCGCCGCGCACCATATCAATGCGGGCATAGAGCGGGGGTGAAAAGGGCAGGGCGGCGATGATCTTCTGCGCCTGAGCTGCCTCGTCATCGCTTGGGCTGTGGTGGCTTTCCGTCCCGCCATACAGCGATTGGATACGGTATTCGCCCTCGGCCGCTTTCTTGCACAGAGCGTGGCTCAACTCGCCCTGGATGAAGATGAAGGAAAGCTCGCCCTCGCTTTGAATTGTGGGCAGAAATGGCTGCAGCATCGCCTTGTGGCCGAAACGCCAGCTCGTATCGGGCATTTGAGTGCGGGCGAACATCTCCTGGCCTTCTGCCCCGGCGCCGATCTGCCGTTTTACGACCAGCCTCTCGCAGTCGAAGGCCTCTATTGCCGCCATGACGTCATCGCCGCTCACATCGTCCAGCCAGATGGTGGGAATGGTCGCCGCGCCCTTGTCTGCAAGCTCGCGCAAATAGGTCTTGCGCGCATTCCAGCGCACGATCTCAGCCGAGTTGCACAGTTGGATGCCGCGCGCTTCGAGTGCGTCGAGCTTGGCAATGAACTCTTGCGGTTTGTCCTGATAATTCCAACTGGAGCCGAGTAGCGCGAGCGATACGCCGTCGAATTCAGCTAGGTCCGCTTCCCAATCCACAATGCGCATCTCAAGCCCATGATCAGCAAGCGCCTGTGAGATCGCATCGGTCATCAGATCGGATTCGTAGGCGTCACCCCGGCGCTCTCCCCTACCTGGCATAGTGGTCTTGCACGCAAGGAATGCAATTATGGGTGCGGAACCAGTCATACCGTGCCCCTAGTTGAGCGAAAGCGGGGTGGAAAGAGCCTGAATGCGGCGCTAGGTCACAAAGCCGATATGACCGAACAGACAATCACAATTCGCCGCCCGGATGACTGGCACCTGCATTTTCGCGATGGCGAGATAATGGAGCAGGTTGTGCCTTATACCGCGCGCCAGTTTGGCCGCGCGATTGTGATGCCTAATCTCTCGCCGCCGGTCACTGATACGGCGAGCGGTGCGGCATACCGGGATCGGATTTTGGCGGCAGTGCCAGCAGGCGTGAACTTCACGCCGCTGATGACCTGCTATCTAACCGATGGGACTGATCCGGCAGACCTAGTACGCGGGGCGGCAGAGGGCGTGTTCACCGCCGCGAAGCTCTATCCCGCCAATGCCACGACCAATTCCGCCCACGGGGTCAGCGATGTGGCGAAGATCTATCCCGTGCTGGAGGCGATGGAAGCATCGGATGTTGTCTTGTGTGTCCATGGCGAGGTGACCGAAAGCCATATCGACGTGTTTGACCGCGAGGCGGAATTCATCGAACGCCACATGCGCAGCATCGTGCGCGACTTTCCCAAATTGCGCGTTGTGTTTGAGCATATCACCACATCCGATGCGGTGGATTTCGTATTGAGCGAGGGTGATCAGGTCGCCGCGACCATCACGCCGCAGCACCTCCATATCAATCGCAACGCGATGCTCGTTGGCGGGATGCAGCCGCACAATTATTGCCTGCCGGTGGCAAAGCGCGAGGCGCATCGTCTGGCTCTGCGCAAAGCCGCTACCTCAGGCTCGCCGAAGTTTTTCCTGGGCACCGACAGCGCGCCGCATTTGCGCAGCGCAAAAGAAAGCTCCTGTGGTTGTGCCGGCATTTTTAACGCGCCATTCGCGCTGGAGAGCTATCTTGCCGTGTTTGAGGAAGAGGGCGCGCTGGAGCATTTCGAGGCCTTCGCCTCGCTCAATGGTCCGCGCTTCTATAATCTGCCTGTCAGCGATGAGACCATGACTTTGCGGCGTGAGCCGATCATGGTTCCAGACTCGATCGAAATGGCGGGTGAGGAAATCGTACCCTTCCATGCTGGTGAGACGCTGAATTGGCGGATCGCTGAGTAGAGGGCCGGGCTAAGCGGCCTTCGGAGCAGCGGCGCGGCGCGTGCGGGCGATCAGATCGCCAACAAAGATCGCGATGGCAATCCAGATCAGGATGAAACTGCCCAATTGGACCAGTTGCAGTTCCTGCTCGAACACGGTCAGCCCGAGGATGAAGACAATCGTCGGCGCGAGATATTGGATAAACCCAAGCGTTGAATAGGCCATTCGCCGTGCAGCAATTGCAAACAGCAACAGCGGCACCGCAGTCACCACGCCTCCGGCCATGATAGCGAGGCTGAGACCCAAGTCTTGTCCAAAGGCAGACCCTGCCGGACTGCCAGCATACCACATAACGATGGCTGAGGCTGGCACCAGCAAGATCGCAGATTCGATGGTGAGGCCGGGCAGGGATGTGACCGCCACCTGTTTGCGGACCATGCCGTAAAAGGCGAAGCTCATCGCCAGGCTCAGGCTGATCCACAGCGTCATGATGGCACCGGCCAGCAGCAGGGCGACTGCACTCGCTGCAATCGCCACCGCGAGCCATTGCCACCGGGTCAGGCGCTCACCCAAAAAGAGAGTGCCTAGCAGCACATTGATCAGCGGATTGAGGTAATAACCGAGGCTGGCGGCATACACCTGCCCCTCCTGAATAGCCCAGATATAAACCAACCAATTGATCGCAATCAGCGCCGCGCTCAAGAACAGCATACCCACGGCCTTTGCGCTGCCGAGCGCGGCCTTGATGGCGGGAAACTGGCCGCGAACTCCAACAATGATCAGGCACAGCGGTACAGTCCAAATGATCCGCCAACCGACAAATTCAAACGCCGGAACGCTGGCGACCAGCATCAGGTACAGCGGCAGGAACCCCCACATCAGATAGGCACCGAGCGCAGCGGGCAGACCAGACGGCGCCGGGTTTGGATCTGGGGCGTTCATAACTGGTTCGCCCCTAGTCCGGGTGCCGTTGCCGCGCAAGCAAAGCGGATCGGATAAGTGTTTGCATCATTTTACAACGCGCTGCGCAAAAACCTGCCAGAGTACTTGTGTTGTTGCAGGTCATTCAGGTTTCATACCCTATAGATGAACAAGCAAACATGGGGCATGTGAGGTGCAGCGCGGTATCGCGTGGGGGCGCATCTCACACTCCGAAATGAACAGACTTGAGCCATTCCCACCAATGGCTCTGGCGTGGTCCGTTGCGGCTACGGAAAGCGCTCTCTTGCCACCCGGCTTGAGGGCGTTTTCATTTGTGGCGGCATAATCTTCCGATTGGTCGCAGAAATGCCGAGTGGAAGGTGAAAATTAACCAAGATCAGCCATGGGGTGAGGATGCGCATATTCTGCCCTTCACCTGTCAAAAGCCGCTTCGCCAGTATCCTGATGCTGCTGCCTGGCGTGTTGGTGCTGTCGGCATGCGCCGGAGAGGTCGAGCCAACAGAGAGCCCGGCGATGCCAGATCCGCTGATTGCCCGCGCGCTCAATGATCCACTGATGGTTGATCCAGACCTTGCTTATCGTAATCAGGCTGCGGCTGCACTCTCAACCGGCGCGGATCATGCTCTGCCAGTGCTGTCTGGCAATGCGGCGAAGGCGCGGAGAGTTCGCGATGAAATGCGACTTGCATTGCTCGAAGATGGCACGATCCTTGACTTGCCAGATTCGGACGAGGATGCGGAAGGCCTCTCGCTGTCAGGCATTGGCAGCGCAGAGCAAATGGCGTTGACCCACGGCGTCCCTGAAGATTGCGCGAAGCAATTGCGCGCAGGCTTTATCTGGGCGGCGCGATTGGATGATGCGGCTAACCTCATGCCATTTGGTCATGTCCGTGCGGCGGCCGGGGCGCAGCGAGGAAAATGCTCTATCCGCGCGGTTTCTTACCTAACGGCAGCCGAGGGCGAAGATACACTACAATATCACTACAATCTGGCGCGGCGTGCGGAAATGGAAACAAAGGTGTTTGCAGAGCCCGAATTGGCGCTAACCGCCGCTTCGGACGGTGCGCGCCTCGCGGTGAATATTCGCAATGGTAATGACGCGATGCGAGTCGTCGACCTGATCTATTGGAAAACGCCGCAATAGCAGCGCCTACCGCAGGCTCTTTGCGCTAATCCTTAAGCCCGATGGCGACATTGGCGCGCGGCTGCTCCATTTCTGTGCTCGCCACGGGATAGGCGCAATAATCCGCCGCATAAAATGCCGCTGGGCGGTGGTTGCCGGACAGGCCAATCCCGCCAAATGGCTGAGACGAAGAAGCGCCATTGGTCGGGCGGTTCCAATTGATAATCCCGGCCCGGACATTGGCCCAGAACCGGCCAAAATCATCCGGACTGCCGCCAATCAGAGAGGCTGATAAGCCAAAGCGGGTGTTGTTTGCCTCCGCAATGGCGAGATCAAGATCTGGCACTTTGATCACTTGCAATATCGGGCCAAACATCTCGATATCCGGACGATCCTCGACCTCGGTCGTGTCGATAATACCCGGGGTCAGGAAAGGCTTCTTCGCGTCCGGGCGCTTTAAATGCGCGAGCGGTATGCCGCCCTGCGTGACCAAAGCCAAAAAGCCTCGGTTCAGCTTATCTGCGATATCGTTGTCGATCACGCAGCCCATGAAGGGTTGTGGATCAGCGAACGGCTCATCAACGATCAGCTTGCGGGTGAGCTTCAGCAGCTCCTCCATCATTGGATCGTACATGCTCTCGGTAATAATCAGCCGCCGCGCCGCCGTGCACCTTTGCCCAGCGGTGGTGAAGGCGCTTTGCACGATCAGCGAGGCTGCATCTGTAAGCAGCGGCGTATCGGCGACAACCAGAGGATTATTGCCGCCCATTTCCAACGCGACAATTTTGCCAGGGTTGGAAGCAAGGCGGCGATTGATCGCAATTCCAACCTGCGCAGAGCCGGTGAACAGCACGCCGTCCACGCCGCCGTGGCCAACCAATGCTTTACCTTCATCTGGCCCGCCGACAACCATTTGTAGCACGTCCTCTGGAACGCCCGCAGCATGGAAGCAGTCGACCAAGGCTTGGCCAACAGCGGGGGTCTTTTCCGAAGGTTTGAATATGATCACATTGCCCGCGATCAGGGCGGGCACGATATGGCCATTGGGCAAATGTGCCGGGAAATTATATGGGCCCAGCACGGTCATCACGCCGTGGGGCTTGTGCCGAACGGCAGAGGTGCCTTGCAGCGCGCTGTCCAAGCGCTTGCGTCCTGTGCGCTCGCTATAGGCATTGGCCGAAATCTCGACCTTGTTCATCACCGCATCAACTTCGGTGCGCGCTTCCCACATGGGTTTGCCGGTTTCTTTGGCGATCAGGGTCGCCATATCATCGGCGCGGGTCCGCATTTCGTTTACGAAACGGCGCATGGTCTCAATTCGCACGGCTAGCGGTGTTGCCGCCCATTCCGGCCATGCTCGCCTCGCGCGGCTTACCGCCTCATCAACGTCACTCGCTGCGCCGCTCCAGATTTCCTCGCCCGTGGCCGGCGCATATGATGTGTAGGTGCTGTCAGTCACAGTGTAGACTTTTACTCACGTCCAGATTTTACTTTATCGCACCATGTCAGGCTTTTTACATGCCCTTTCACACTGCGATACCCTGGCTTCCCCAAGCTCGTGCCGTCAGTTAATTGCAATACACACGAAAAGATAGGGGGCAGGCGCATTTCAAGCACAGTACCGTTAGTCGAAGACAGGTGAAACTCATCAAAGCACAGGCCTTAGGGGCAATACGCATCGGGTAATCATGAATTTATAGTGGCTTGGTGGCGTCCGCGAAAACGTTGCAAATTGTTACTGGCCGGCCGGTCGTGGCGCTTCACCGTGGGCGCTTCCTATCTCACGCAGCGCCGCAACTTTGGCGTGGAATGGCCCCCAGTCGTTACCTTCGTCGATCGCAGCCCAAATGGCTTCAACATCATCCACCAGCATGGTCTGCGCAGCCTCGCCTTGCCAATAGGAATGGCCGCTGCCGGTTGGTTGATAGCCCGCAAAGGCCTCGGCCAATTCGCCGTCGGCTCCGCGTCCGCCGCGGTGCGCAAAGAAGAATGCGTCAGGCTGTGCGTTCTGGTCGCGCATTGCCTTCTCGCATGCCGCGATAAGCTGAGTGTCGGTCTCCGTCCCGCGTGGCTCAATGCCTAAGCGCCAGCACCAGCGGCGCGCGACCGCTTCCATGTAGAGCTCGCCATAGCGATTGAGCGCCGCGATCAGCGGCTCACTTTCCGCGACTAGCCGCAATGCAACCGCCAATTGTCCGCAATTCCAATGCAAGGCCTCTGGCTGGCGGCCAAAGGCATAGAGCCCTCCTTGGTCGAAATAGGCCGCTGTGAAGCTCGGATCCCATGTTGGCAGCCAGCGCCATGGGCCATAGTCAAAGCTCTCGCCCGTGACATTCATATTGTCGGTGTTGAGCACACCATGCACGAAGCCGCTGGTCATATAGCTCGCGGCCAAATCCGCCATCCGCTCGACCACCTGGTGCATTAAGATGATCGCTGGCTCGTCACGGTTAGGCGCATCATCCGGCGGCATTGGCCCGGGGAAATGCTCCAAGCAATAGCTGATAAGTGCCTGCATTTGCTCGGTTTCTTCATGGGTAAGCAATCGCTGAAACGTGCCGATGCGGATGTGTGAATGCGACAGCCGCACCATCACTGCAGAGCGAGCGGGTGAAGGTTCATCATCGCGCCAGAGCTGTTCGCCAGTCTCAATCACCGAGAAGGTCTTCGATGTGTTAACACCCAGCGCCTCTAGCATTTCGGTCGCCAAAACCTCGCGCACTGCACCTTTCAGCGTCAGCCGCCCATCGCCATTGCGGCTGTATGGGGTGGGGCCTGTGCCTTTGGTCCCCAGATCGAGCAGCCGGCCATCGCCGCTGCGCATTTGCGCGGCCAAAAACCCGCGGCCATCGCCGATGTCAGGATTGTAGTTGCGAAACTGGTGCCCGTGATACTTCAGCGCAAGTGGCTGATTCAGATTGCCCTCGAGCGGTTCAAACCGGGCGAAATGCGCAGTCCATTGATCCTCGCTCAGATCCGACAATCCAACCGCTGCCACCCAGCGATTATTGCGAAAGCGCGTCTCTGTCTTGGGAAAGTCAGCGGGGCGCACCGGAGAGCCAAGCCAATCGGCCAGTGCGTCAATCGCAGGTTCGGGCCGATAATCGGCGGCTTGCGGTTCGGCTCTCATGCCGCGATAAGTGGGCGCAAGCAGCCAGCGGTGCAAGCGTCAGTTGGCAATAAAGACTGTATTTGAAGGATTAATGCCCGCTCATGGAGAGCCTTTATCAGGACCGCTACTGGACCAGCAGCGATGGTCTCACCCTGCATTACCGCGATTATGCTGGCCCTGATGGAGTAGGCAGCGACAACGCTCCCCCACCAATTGTGTGCATGCATGGCCTCACCCGCAATGCCCGCGATTTTGAAAGCTTGGCTGAGCATTTGGCGGCCACACACCGCGTGATCGTGCCGGAAATGCGCGGGCGGGGGATGAGTGATCATGCACCTGACTCCACCACTTACAGGCCCGTTACCTATGTCGCCGACGTGGAAAAACTGCTGGATGAGGAGGGGATTGGGAGCTTCGTCGCCATCGGCACCTCGATGGGCGGGCTGATGACGATGTTGATGGCTAGCAAAGATGCCAGTCGGATAGCGGCTGCTGTGCTGAATGATATAGGGCCAGAGATTGATCCGGCAGGTCTGGACCGGATCGGCGGTTATGTCGGACAGCAGCGCAGCTATCCCACATGGATGCACGCTGCGCGCTCGATGCAGAGCGTGCACAGCGCCACCTTCCCCGACTATGACCTCGACCAATGGCTGGCGATGGCGAAGCGCACCATGGTGGTGAGCCAGAATGGACGGATCAGCTATGATTACGACATGGCGATTGCAGAACCTTTCAGTGAGCCGGGCAATGCCGCCCCGGCTGATCTGTGGCCGGCCTTTGAGGCGTTAAGCGGTGTGCCGATGGTGCTGGTGCGCGGTGAATTGTCCGACCTGCTATCGGTGGAGACGGTATCCAAAATGGCAGCTAAACACCCGGTGATGACCTCCGTCACGGTGCCGCGTGTGGGCCATGCGCCCACGCTGGACGAGCCAGAGGCACGGGCTGCGATTGATGCTCTACTGGGGCAAATCGTATGAGCGAGAAAGCAAGTAAAAACAGTGGCGTGCCGCGCGTCCTTCATTGCCATTCAACATTTGCACCCGGCGGCAAAGAGCTGCGCGCGGCTGGCCTAATGAATGCCTTTGGCGGCAAGTTGAGGCATTCGATTGTCTCAGGCATGCCGGGCCAGCTGGGCGCGAAGGACAACATCGCCAAAGACGTGGCTGTCGACTTTCCGAAAGATTTCCCATCGCTCACCGGCTGGCCATCGCCGTCGCGCTTGCAAAAGATAGCTCGCGCGATGCTGCCCTATGATCTTGTACTGACATACAATTGGGGGGCGATGGATGTGGTGATGGCGCGCACCGCGTTCAGCAATGCGTTCGATTTGCCGCCGTTGATCCATCACGAAGATGGCTTTAACGAAGATGAGGCGAAAGAGCTGAAGACGCGGCGCAATTGGTACCGGCGGATTGGCTTGGGCAAGGCGGCAGGGCTGGTCGTCCCTTCGCGCACGTTGGAGAAAATCGCAGTCGAAGTTTGGGACCAGCCTGCCTCTCGCATCGTCCGCATCCCGAATGGTGTGGACACCTTAGCTTTTGCTAAGACGCCGCGTGCCGACGCGCTGCGCGTGGTGAAGCACAAAGGCGAGCAATGGGTCGGAACGCTCGCTGGACTTCGCCCGGTCAAACAACTGGCGATGCTGGTTGAAGCGTTTTCCGGCCTGCCTGAAAACTGGCAACTGGTGATCTTAGGCGAGGGGCCAGACAAAGACGCGATCCGCGCCGCCGCGGATAAGTTAGAGATCAGCCACCGCGTGCATCTGCCCGGAAAGGTGGCCGATCCGGCAAGCGCAGTCGGGTTGTTCGATATCTTCGCGCTATCCTCCAAGAGTGAGCAATTTCCATTGTCAGTGGTGGAGGCAATGGCTGCGGGAGTGCCCGTTGCTGCACCCAATGTTGGCGATATTCGCAGCATTGTGAGCGAGGCCAATCATCCCTTTGTCTGCGTGCCGGGTAACGCGACTGCGCTCGGCCATATGCTCAAAGAACTAGCCGAAAATCCCGAATTGCGCAGCGAAATTGGCGAGGCAAACCGCAAGAAGGCGCTCGCTCAGTTTGACCGGACACGCATGATCGAAAGCTACCGCGCGCTCTATTCCAGCGCGATGGGGCGCGAGATTTAGACATTGAGAATCTCATTCGCTTAACCTGCGGTTCAACTCCAATCCGCTCAACTATGGGGACAGGCTGCAACGGCCATTGCGGTTGCCGCAATGCGCCCCTAAAAGCGCGGGCAGCATTAAGAACCAACGCATTTTGGAAAGGGCCCCCGTGGCGCTGAACCCCACTGACGGAAAATCTCCCAAAGACGATAAGGCAGCAAAGAAGGCGGCAGAAGACGAAGTCATTCTGCGCGAAATCGATGAAGCCGTTCGCAAGGATGATTTGGAGCAATTCGGCAAGAAATATGGCACCGTTCTAATCGGCGGTGTGACTGCGATTTTGCTCGCCTTTGGCGGCTATCTGTATTGGGATGGCCAGCAGGAAAAGGCGCGCGAAGAGCAATCAGAATTGCTGACTAGGGCGCTGGATCAGGCCGAAGCTGGAGAATTCGCTGCGGCAAGCGAAGTGGCATCGGAGCTGCCCGCTGATAGCGGCGCCGGTGCGCAGGCAAGTGCGCTGATGCTGCAAGCAAGCGCGGCATTGGAGCAAGGCGAGACAGCCAAAGCGGTTGAGTTGTTCGGTCAATTGGCCGGTGACGCAGACGCGCCGCCTGCTTTGCGCGATCTTGCCACCATTCGCGAGGTCGCGAGCAATTTTGACGAGCGTGAGCCGGCTGATGTTATCGCCAAGCTCAGCGATTTGGCGGTGCCCGGCAATGCATTTTTTGGCAGTGCAGGTGAGCTGACCGCGATGGCGCATATGAAGGCCGGCAATGATGCGGCCGCCGGCGCGATGTTCGCGGCGATTGCCAAGCAAGAAGGCGTGCCGGAAACACTGCAAGCCCGCGCCCGGCAAATGGCCGGTCTGCTGGGTGTGGACGCAATCGAAGATCCAGAAGAGCTGCTCGTAGAAGAAGGCGTTCTGGATGCCGATGGAGCCCCAGTGGGCGCGCCTGCTGGTGCACCAACGGGGCCGTAAGTGAATTGCAATAGGGTTGCAAACCTTGGGGATACAGCGCGCGGATTTTCGCGGCACAAATGGTCTGATTGGACGAATGATGACGACGGTTAAACATACAACACGCATGGCTCTTCTTGGCGGCGCAATGGCTGCTGTACTGAGCGGTTGCGGCGGCGGCCTGTTTGGCGGCGGTGAAACAAAGGCGACCCCAACTATTGGTGCGCGCACTCCGATCCTTTCGCGAATTGAAAGCGGTGCGAGCGTTGATCCGACCTTGGCTCAAGTGACCGTGGTGCTGCCTCCGGCGCAGACGAACACCGAATGGGCGCAAGTTGGCGGCTCTGCAGCGAAATCATACGGGCACCTCACCTTGTCTGACACGCCGACGAAGGCCTGGACTGCGAAGATTGCTGGCGCGACCGACCGAGTGCGTCTTGCCGCAACCCCGGTTGTTGGCGGCGGTTCGCTGTTCGCTGTTGGTTCTGACGGAGCGATCCACAGCTTTGACGCGAAGACCGGCGCTCAGCGTTGGGAAGTCGCGCCATCGATGGAAGACAATCTGCGCTCTGCGGCCTTTGGCGGCGGCGTCAGCTATGCTGGTGGCCGGGTCTATGCGACCAATGGTACCGGCGATGTAAAGGCATTGAATGCCGATACCGGCGAAGAGATTTGGAGCGTTAAACCCTCCGGCCCGCTGCGCGGTTCGCCAACGATTGCCTTCGGCCAAGTTTATGTGATGACGCAGGACAACCAGGTAATCGCGCTTGATGCGAATTCCGGCGAGCTGTTGTGGAACGATTCGGGATCGGCAACACAGGCCGGCGTGTTCGGCGTGGCGGCCCCTGCGGCTGGCCAAGGCACCGTGATCGCTGGCTATTCCAGCGGTGAATTGTCGGCCTATCGTTATGAGAATGGTCGCACTTTGTGGTCCGATGCGCTGTCACGCACCAATATCTCGACCCAGGTTGGCTCGCTGACCGATATTGATGCCGATCCGATCATCGATTCAGGCCGGGTATACGCGCTTGGCCAGGGCGGTCGGATGGCTGCGTATGAGCTGGTCACCGGACAGCGGATTTGGGAATTGAACCTAGCCGGTATTTCCACCCCGGCGATTGCGGGCGAGTGGATATTCACACTGACCGATGACGCGCGCCTCCTGGCGATTGCGCGCTCAACTGGGCGCGTGCGCTGGATCACCCAGCTGCAAAGCTTCCGCAATGAGGAAAAGAAGAAAGACGCTATCTTCTGGACCGGCCCGGTTTTGGCCGGCGGTCAATTGTGGGTCGCAAGCTCTCGCGGTGCGCTTTACCGGGTCAGCAGCGGTGAGGGCTCAGCTCAGACTTTTGCGGAGCTTAAGGACCCAGTCAGCCTGCCTCCTATCGTAGCCGATAACATGCTATATTTGCTCGACGACAGCGGCACAATCCACGCCTGGCGGTAAGCAGCACTGTCGCACACCAGCGGCAAGCAAATTTACCATTTGAGGCGCGCTGTTCCTGTCCGGGACGGCGCGCTCAATCTATCGAAGCTGTTAACCCATTCGCGCTAGGGCCGAAGCTCTATGAGTGCGACCACACACAATACCGGCGATAGCGCCATGACGCAGGTCAAAGTTTTGCCTGCCAGCGATGTATCCGCTGGCGTGGGGCTGGCCGGTCTGCTGGGCCTGTTCGTATGGCTGCTGTTTTGCCGCACTTACCCGATCACCGCTGAATTTCTCGACCTTCCCGGCCAGCGCGATGTGTTGTCTGGTCCCTATGCTGCGCTGACTGCCATGCTGTTCACCGCCGGACCAATGGCGATTTGGTCAATCTTGGTTGATCGTGTGCATTTGCGCCCTTCGACCGGACTTGATTGGTCGAGCAAACGTTCGGTGGCCGACGTGATTGATGTTTCGGTTGTCAAAATCGCCGGGCTGTGGGCAACCTGGGCCATTATCGGCGGATTGTACTGCCTTGCTCGGTGGTATTGGAGCGGCCAATATCTCTTTGCAATGGAGGTGCTGGCACTCGCTGCAATCCCGCTGTTTGTGCTGTCTGTGCCCTATGTGATCTGGCTGGATCGCTACATGGTCAATCCGCGTGACGGCGCGTGGCATTTTGGAGCAATGCTGATCGGGCGTGAGGCGTCTGACCTTGAGCAGGTTAAAAAGCACTGGCGTGCGTGGGTCATCAAAGGGTTCTTCGGGGCCTTTATGATCTCCATTCTGCCGGGCGGCTGGGCGCAGATTGTTGAGGCAGATCTTGCCGCGATTGTCAGCAATCCGGTGGAGCTGGGCCTGATCCTGATCGCCCTGCTGTTTGTGATCGACGTGCAGATCGGCACGGTTGGCTATCTCTTCACCATGCGGCCGCTGGATGCGCATATCCGCTCTGGCAATCCGTTTCTGGCGGGCTGGCTGGCGGCATTGATCTGCTATCCACCATTTGTATGGGGCATCATCGGCAATGGCCAGGTGCTCAGCTATGAACACAATGTCGCAGGTTGGGGGCACTGGTTCGATGGCAATTCGGCAATGCTGTGGGCTTGGGCAGTATGGCTCGTCTTCCTCACCGGGGTTTACGCCTGGGCGACGGTCGCGTTTGGCATCCGCTTTTCCAATCTCACCTATCGCGGCGTACTGACCAATGGGCCGTATCGCTTTACCCGGCATCCGGCGTATCTCAGCAAGAACCTGTTCTGGTGGTGCTCTGTAATGCCGTTTCTGGTCACCAATGGATCGATGACGGATGCGATCCGCAACACGTTCTTCCTACTGGCGGTGAACGCGATCTATTATTGGCGTGCACGCACGGAGGAGGCGCATCTGCTGGCCGAGGATCCGAAATACCGTGAATATTACGATTGGATGGAAGAGCACGGGGGCATCACCTCGCGCCTTGCAAAGCTGAAACGTTTTGCTCTTCGCCGTGGTCGGCGCGATGTTAGCGATGCTGTCGCGGAACCCGCGGAGTAGCCACTAAATCAGCGAACTGCCCTCGTCAGACTGGTATTTGACCACCTCGCTGACTTTCACGTCGAGCGACGCAATCGCAGCCTGAAACTCGGCCATATGCGGGGTCTGAAAATGGGCAGTGAGCGCGGCGTCATCTTGCCATTTTTCAACGATGTGCATCACGCTGGGATCGAGGACGTCGAGCGCATAGGAATATTCGATGCAGCCTTCCTCTGCGTTGGAGGCCGTTACCATTGCTGCAAGGGCATCGCGCGCGGCATCAATCGCGCCGTTTCCGACTGTGGCTTTACCGATGACGATCAGCATGATTAATTCCTTAGTTGAGGGGTAGCGTTAGAAGCTGTGTTCGTAGACGCGGGTGATGTCACCGTTCCACTCGCCGTTATACAGATCGAGCAGGCGCTGGGCTGGCACTTTGCCGCTGGCGACGATTTCATCGAGCGTTTCGAGGAAACCGGTTTCATTGTCACCGCTGGAATTGAGCGCCGCGCGGGATTTGAGACCCTGCCGGGCAATCGCCAGAACATCGCGGCCCAGATCCTGCATCGTTCCCTTTCCGCCAGGCAGCGGGGTGTCGAGCGCCAATTTTGGTGCGCCATCGCGCAGCGCCGCGCGCTCTTCCATCGACCAGTCTTTGACCAGATCCCATGCGGCATCCAGCGCTCCTTGATCGTACAGCAAGCCGACCCAAAACGCGGGCAGGGCGCAAATACGGCTCCATGGGCCGCCATCTGCGCCGCGCATTTCAAGGAAGCTCTTCAGGCGCACTTCTGGGAATGCGGTGGAGAGATGGTCCCACCAATCGCTTTGCGTCGGGCGCTCACTGGGCAGTGCCGGCAGTTTACCGTCTAGAAAATCGCGGAAGGACTGGCCCGCCGCATCGATGTATTGGCCATCGCGGAACACGAAATACATCGGCACATCGAGCATATATTCCGCCCAGCGCTCATAGCCAAAGCCGTCCTCAAATACGAATGGCAGCATGCCGGTGCGATGCGGATCGGTATCGGACCAGATATGGCTGCGATAGGACAGGTATCCGTTAGGTTTGCCCTCGGTGAATGGCGAGTTTGCAAACAGCGCCGTCGCCAACGGTTGCAACGCCAGACCGGTGCGGAATTTCTGCGCCATATCCGCCTCTGACGAATAGTCGAGATTGACTTGAATGGTGCAGGTTCTCAGCATCATATCGAGGCCAAGATTGCCGACTTTCGGCATGTGCCGCATCATGATGCCATAGCGGCCCTTAGGCATCACGGGCAGTTCCTCGCGGGTCTTATCCGCCCACATACCAAGGCCGAGGAAGCCAACGCCGCAGCGCTCGCCCACTTCCTTAACTTGCTCTAGGTGGCGGCCCGTTTCCGCGCAGGTCTGGTGCAGATTGCTCAGCGGTGCGCCTGATAATTCCAGCTGTCCAGCAGGCTCCAGGCTGACTGCGCCATCTTCGCCTTTCAGCGCGATGACATTGCCATTTTCCTCAACCGGCTCCCAGTCGAACTCCCGCATATTCATCAGCATGTCACGGATGCCGCAGGGTTCATCATAGGACGGCGCGCGGAAATCGTCGCGCTTGAAGACCAGTTTCTCGTGCTCGGTGCCGATCCGCCAATCGCTTTTTGGCTTCTCCCCTCCAAGCATTGGGGCAACCAATTGGTCGATGGATTCGATGATGGGGTCGTGTTCCCCACTGGCCTCGCGCGTGCTCATGCGAGTTGCCTTAGAAAACCCGATTGCCGCTGGGAAGATAAAATTGAGTTTTGTGCAAGCAAGTCATTCTACATCGTTCCAGTCACCGGCCTCCGCCATCCACACTGATAGCGCTGCGATTGCGGCGGTTTCTCCGCGCAAAATGCGCGGGCCTAGACTGATCGCTTTGGCCTGTGGGTGGGTGCGAATGGTCTCCCGCTCGGCATCGTCAAATCCGCCTTCTGGACCGACTAAGATGGCGGCTGGTCCCTCGGTGTATACGAAGGCATCGGCCGCCAATTCACCGCCCATTTCATCGGCAAAGAACAGCGCGCGATCCGATGGCCAATCGCGCAGCATCGGCTCCAGTTTCATCGGCGCGTGCAATTCAGGCAGGGCGGTGCGAGCGCATTGTTCCGCCGCCTCAATCGTGAGTGCCCGCGCCCGGTCCAGGTTAAGCTTATCTGCGACGCAGCGACGCGTAATAACCGGCTGGATCCGCGCCGCGCCCAACTCTGTCGCTTTCTCCAGCACCATGTCGAAACGGTCTTTCTTCAGCAGCGCCGGGCACAGCCAGAGATCTGGCACGTCCTCACGCTCGCTCAGCTGCTCGGCCACTTCCAGTGTAACATCGCGTTTGCCAGCATTTGCGACTCGTGCGGCCCATTCACCGGTCACATTGTCGCACAGGATCACCGCGTCGCCTGCGGCCACACGCATGACCCGGGCGAGGTAGTGGCCCTGATTGCCATCCAGCCTCAATATCGCTCCTATGGAAAGCGTGTCCTCCACGAACAGGCGCGGCGCGCTGCGCGGTGGCCAAGCGGGGGTTTTCGGATCATGTGTTGATGCCATAATCAGCGCATTAGACGAGCGGGTGAAGGCCCGCTAGGGGGTGAGTATGACTGCAAGGACGACCCAATATCTTATCGGCGCTGTGTTCGCCGTACTGGGCGGTTGGGCGCTGCTCTTTCCCCAGTCTGTGATCGATCTGGCCGTGCGACCCGAATTTCAAAGCGATGACTATTTGGCGACATTCGCCATGGCATGTTTCGGCGCGCAGGCCTGCCTGTTTGCATTGGTCGCTTTCACAGCCATTTTCACAAAGCGGACCTTCCTGGCTTATGGGATCGCCCTGCTGCCCTTCTTCGTGTTCAATTACTGGTTCTATTTCAAGGTGCCGCTGCTGACAGAGGTTGGTTTGGTCGATTTTGCGGGCAATTCCATCATGCTGGCGCTGTGTTGGCACGGGTGGAGAACGGCTGAGACATGAGCGAGCAGATCGTCCCTGATAGCGAGCGCAATAGTATCTCGGGCGGCCTAATCGCCCGCCTGCCGCAATTGCCGCGCGATCTGGCGCAGCTGGCGCGTTTTGACCGGCCAATCGGTTGGTGGCTGTTATTCTGGCCGTGCGTGTTTGGCGTTTGGCTGGCCGGGGCGGGAGCGCAGTTTGCGCTGCTCGGATGGATGCTGCTGGGTGCGATTGCGATGCGCGGCGCGGGCTGTGTCTACAACGATATTGTCGATGCCGATCTGGATAAGCAGGTTGAGCGTACGGCTCTGCGCCCGGTGGCGAGTGGCCGCATTTCAAAAAGGGCAGCATGGGCCTGGCTGATCGCACTGTGTCTGGTTGGGCTTGTAGTGCTGCTTCAACTGAGGTTCGAGGCGCAAATGGTGGCCTTGGCCAGTCTTGCTCTGGTCGCGGCCTATCCATTTATGAAGCGGATTACATGGTGGCCGCAGGCGTGGCTGGGCATGGTGTTTACCTGGGGTCTGCTGGTTGGTTGGGTCAACCTGCGCTTTGACAATTGGGACATGCTGGCTGCCGTCTATGCGGGGTGCATCGCCTGGGTGATCGGATTCGATACGATCTATGCCTTGCAAGACCGGGAGGACGATGCGCTGGTCGGCATCCGCTCATCCGCGCTGCGCATGGGTGCAAGGGTTAGGGGCGGGGTCGCAGGATTTTACGCTGCTACCATCGTGCTGTGGGCGCTCGGGTTCTGGCTGTACCGACCCGACTGGATTGCCTTGCTCGCCCTGCTTCCCGTCGCGCTCCATCTGCTGTGGCAGGTCTCCACCCTCGATCCCAATGATCCCGACAATCCGCTGGCCCGGTTTCGCTCCAATCGCTGGGCTGGCGCTTTGATGGCGGCGGCTTGCTTTGTGGTCGGCAATGCCTGAGGCGCGCACGTAATGTGCAACCTCTACCGTATGACTAAGCCCAAGGATGAGCTCGCCGATTGGTTCGTCGCAATCGAAGCTTTGGGCGGCGCGAACTTTGTCAGCGAAGTCTATCCCGGATATCCAGGTGCGGTGGTGGCCGAGGGGAAGCTCACGCAGATGAGCTGGGGTTTCCCATTGGTGATGAAGGGCAAGAGCGGCCAACCGTTAAAGCCCAAGCCGGTGAACAATGCCCGCCAAGATAAGCTCAAAAGCACTTTCTGGCGGGCATCGTTTGAAGAGCGCCGCTGTCTTATCCCGGTCACGGCGTGGGCGGAGGCACAAGGGGCCAAAGGGGCGATGACGCGCACGTGGATGTCTCTGCCCAATAGCGAGCTGTTCGCCTGTGCGGGCCTGTGGCGGCCCAGCGATCAGTGGGGCAATTGCTACTCCATGGTGATGACCGACAGCGCCGGACCCGCCGCAGCGGTGCACAGCCGAATGCCTGTGTTGCTGAGGCCCGAAGACTACACTGTCTGGCTGTCCGGTTCTCCGGCGGAGGCTTTTGACCTTTGCCGGGCTTGGAATGGGGCGATTACTATCGACCACACGGATGAGAGCTGGACTCGGAAGGTGGGCGGCGGGGGCGCTGTATCTAGGCCCACACAATCGAGCCTGTTCTGACGGTTGGACGGCGGGCCAAACATCGGTTCGCGCAGCATTGGCTCGTTCATGACGCAGCCTCCGCTGCATAGCTGACCACTTCAAACTCGATCCCGTCCCAGTCGAAAAAATAGAACCTTTTTCCAGGCTCATAATCATCATGGCCAAAGGGTTTGAGGCCAACATCCACGACCACTTTCTCCGCTGCATCCAGATCATCCACCATCAGGCCAACATGATTTAATGGTTGCCCCTTGGAGTAATCGCCGGTCACATGATCGCCGGTGTAAAGCGCCAGATAGGTCTGGCCATTTTCGGGGTCGCCAACGTGGATCGTGCGGCCATATTTTTGGCTGGGGCCGCGCCACCGTTCGCGCCAACCGAGCAATTGCTTAAACAGATCGGCGCTGCGTTCGGGATCCGTTACCGAGAGATTGGCGTGTTCAATTTGTCCTTTTGGCATGAATGCCTCCTATTGATATGGGCGTATGCGGCCGTGGTTTTTGCGGGTGATGGGGGTGCCGACTGCGCCAATGCAGCGACATCCGAATCACTGAACTTCACAATTCTGCAACCTCAAGCTAAGTTGAGGTCAAGCTATTTTGAGAAGGGTTGAATATGACCGGTCAAACAAGCGCCAAGGCGCTGCGCAAAAGCGATCTGATCCCAATCGGCGAGATGGCGCGCCGCACAGGCCTGTCGGTGTCAGCGATCCGGTTTTATGAGGAGCGAGGGCTGGTGGAGCCGATCCGGACCAGCGGCAATCAGCGCCGCTTTCTGCGCTCTGACATTCGCCGCCTGAGCTTCATTCTGATCGCTCAGCAATTGGGCCTGGCGTTAGGGGACATTGAGCATCAGCTTGCAAAATTGCCGATGGGGCGCACACCGAATGCGCGCGATTGGAATGCGATCAGTAAGTCCATTCGCGCTGAGCTGGATGCCAAGATCGCTCAGCTAGAGCGGACGCGCGATACGCTGGATGGCTGTATTGGCTGCGGCTGCTTGAGCCTGAAGAAATGCGAGCTCTACAATCGCGGCGATCACTTGGCCGCGAGGGGGCCGGGGCCGCGTCAGGTGCTGGGTTAAATGCGAAATTCGGCTAACGACCCATTAGCCGAGTTTGGAGGAATGTTGAATAAGACGCAGGTGACTAGGAATTTCTCCAGCCCATACGCTAGCCGCGCCGAAAGCCTGAGATCTAAGCGTCCTGATCTCATCGGGACATTGTTTCTTTATGGGAGCGACAAAGAAGGGAAAAGGTATCCGTCCTTTCCTGGTTGGGGCTGTCCTTGCGCCGTTGACCGAACAGAACCTGTCGCCCTCTTTGATGGTTGGCCTTTACTCGGCGAGCCGCTTGAGCCTGGGGATGTGCGTGAAAAAATTGGCTTTGTGTTCCTCACCAAAGAAGGCGCAGAGGCTATGCGAAACGCAGAAAAGTTCTATCTCTGGGAAGGCCTAGTTGTGGGAGAGTTCTCAAATTATAGGTAAGGCACGCTTCCCCCCCAGTTGCTGACATTGTATCCCTGATGCATATCGGACGCATGCGGAATTATGGTCTTTTGAGTTCAATGGGTCTTGCAGCAATTGCGGTTGGTGGGCTTTGGTGGTCGCAAAACCGGTCTCTCAATGCTGAGGAACATCTTCTGTTCTCAAAGCTTGATGCTGCGCTAGTCCATGAACCGCCCAGAGCGGTTGATGTAATCGAAGCATTCGATCTACCCGATGAGTGCCGCGAAGAGAATTGCTACTTTCGAGACCAGAATTTCGGTGGCCTTGGTGTTGAGCGAGGGAACCTTAGGCATGGCCCGGAAAACTTGATCCTCGTTTTGGAAGGCTTCGATAACAAGTGCATCAGATCGGATCGTGTCAGATCATACTATCATACTAGCGAACCGACACCTTCCTGTTTCGACGCAGTGTGCTGGTACACAGAGGCACAGCACTCCTGGGGAATTCTGACCTTTGAGGTTGAAGAACCCAATTCTCTCTGTGTGTCGTCGGCTGTGATAAACTCAAATCCGGAACATCGCCCAAGATCTTAACGGACCTTCCGCTTTTACCCCCAAAATACGTCCTAAAACTCCGGCCCGAGGTCCGGGTCTAGATCGCGCGGGCGGGCGAAATGGACCAGCGTCGCGCAGTGCTTTTTCAGGTCTGACCAATCGTCAATCGCGCATTCGAGCACGGCATAGGTCGCGGTTGGAAATTTCACCGAGGCTTCTTTGAACAGGTCGTTCTCGCGCGCAGGAGAAACGAGGTCGAACAGCACTTCTTGCAGGCCGGGATTGTGTCCGGAGATGAGCACTTTGTCATGCGCACCGCCGTGTTCCTCGACCACTTCCAAAATGGTTTCAGAGCTGGCGAGATAGAGTCGGTCGTCAAACACGGGCTCCAGCGTGGGGAGTGAAACCTCAATCGTGCGTTTGACCCGCTCCGCTGGGCTGGCGATCAGGGCGTCCCATGCGATCCCGTGGCCCTTGATATGCGCACCGATCACACCTGCGCCCTTGCGCCCGCGATCATTGAGTGTGCGGTCAAAATCACGCTTGGCCATGTCGTCCCAATCAGACTTTGCATGGCGGAGTAGCCCGAGCAGTTTCATGGGTTCCTCTCAACACGGCAATCACGCCTGTGTAAAGCAATTGCGCGTCGCTGGTTGGCCTTGCCTCAGGAAATTCGCACTCGCATTCGTATGCGGGGCTTCAGCCGAACGGGATGTAGTCGTCGCCAATATCATCGGAAGCTGGGGAGGGTGCCGCCTCGGGCGCAGTGTCGCCGCTCGGTGCGCCGGCTTTGATCCGCTCCAATGCCTCGTCCAGTGTCAGGCGCGTGATGGGCGTGCCTTCGGGAAAGGCGCTGAGCAGGCGGCTGGGGAAGGCAGCGGAGAGCACAACGAAGTGGCCCGCATCATCCTTGCCCCTGATTAGGCGGCCGAAGGCCTGGGCCAGACGTGCGCGGATGATCCGGTCGTCATATTTGCTCCCCTGTCCGGCGGCTCGGCGGGCTTTGTGCAAGATGTCAGGCCGCGGCCATGGCACTTGCTCCATTACCACACACCTGAGGGAGCGCCCTGGCACGTCCACGCCATCGCGCAAGGCATCTGTGCCGAGCAGGCTGGCGCGCGGATCATCGCGAAAGATATCGACCAAAGTGCCCGTGTCGATCGGATCGACATGCTGAGCATAGATCGGCAGGCCAGCGCGGGCGAGCCGGTCCGCAATGCGGCCATGCACTGCGCGCATTCGGCGGATCGCGGTAAACAGGCCAAGCACGCCGCCATCCGATGCCTCGATCAGTTTTGAGTACGCGCCGGCAAGCCCCGGCAAATCGCCTTTCTTGATGTCGGTGACGATCAAGACTTCGGCGCGGTTGGCATAGTCAAACGGGCTGGTCGCCGCCGACATCAGCGGCTCGCTCTCGATATAATCTGCGCCCGACCGGGCGATGGCAGGCGCCCATGCCTCGGTGTCGCTCGCCTCTTCGCCGACCCGGTCCGTCAGCGTCGCACTGGTCAGCATAACGCCGTGCGCAGGCTCCAACACGGTCTTGGCAAAGGGCTTCATCGGGTCCAGCCAGCGGCGGTGAATGCCAATGTCGAACTCGCGCGCATCGCTGCGTTCGACCGACAGCCAATCGACGAATTCGGGGTCGGCTGGTCCACCCAGCCGCTCCAGCAAAGACGCCCATGCGCCGAGCAGATCCACCCGCCAGCTTAAGGAGAAACGCGCGCCTTCGATCCGCTGGCGACCCTGTCCATCAAGCCAGTCGGGTGGGTCGGCCATGATCGCCTCCAGCCGGGTGCCCAGCTTGATCAGCGGAGTGCGAATGTTCGCCAGCGCCTCGCTTGCAACTCCGGCGGCCTCGATCAATTCGCCCGGCAGGCCCGAAGCCTCGGTCTCAATCCCATAGCCCGCATCAACCCCGCCGCTTTCATCGCGCGCATAGGTCGCCGCGCGCACTTGAGCGAGCAGAGTCTCCAGCGGGCCGGCAGGTTCGCTTTCATTAAGGCGTTGGAGCCAGCCGTCTGAAGGCAGCAACGTCGCCGCCTCTACTGCGTCTTCAATCGCGATGCCGCCTTCGTCATCATAGCTGGCGACGTCGGCAAGGCGAGCGGACAGACCGCGCCTGCGTCCTCGATTCTTGCGTTCGGGGCCCAGGATCCAGCGGCGCAGCTCAATCGCCTCCTGCCCGGACAATACGGCGGCGAAGGTTGAATCCGCCGCCTCAAACACATGGTGCCCCTCGTCAAAGACGATACGTGTGGGACGCATGGCGTGATCGCGGCCGCGCGCGGCATTGACCATGACCAGCGCATGGTTGGCGATGACGAGATCGGCCTGCGCGCTGTTGCGGCTGGCGCGTTCAATGAAGCATTTGCGGTAGTGCGGGCACCCGGCATAGACGCATTCACCGCGCTGATCGGTCAGGGCTGCGATCCCGCGCTTACGGAACAATGTGCCGAGCCAGCCGGGCAAATCCCCGCCGATCATATCGCCGTCTTGGCTGAAAGCGGCCCAACGCCCAACCAATTGCGCCAGGATTGCTGGCCTGCCGGAAAACCCGCCCTGCAGTGCATCCTCCAGATTGAGCAGGCAAAGGTAATTCTCGCGCCCCTTGCGCACCACGACGGGCGGGGTTCCGTCAGGACGTTTTGCGGGCCATGCGCGCCGGCTTTCGCTGCGCAATTGCCGCTGGAGGTTCTTTGTAAAGGTAGAGACCCAAACGGTTCCGCCTGCTGCGCCTGCCCAAAGGGAAGCTGGCGCGAGGTAACCCAAAGTTTTGCCGATGCCGGTGCCCGCCTGGGCTAGCGCCAGATGCGGGACCTCACGCTTGTCACGCGGGGAAAAAATGCGCGCTGCATCCTTTGCGTAAGCCTGTTGGCCCTCGCGTTGCTCGGAGCCTTCGCCGGTTAACTGATCGAGCTGCTCAAGCACTGCCTCTGCAGGCAGATCGACCTGACGCGGCGGCGCGCGCTCAGCGGTTTCCTCCCATTCGGGCAGCTTTGCGAACAACCATTTTTCCGCCTTTTGCGGGCGAGCAATATGCGGCTTGATCACACCTGCCCATTGCCAGCGTAGCCGCTCCAGCGATTGCAAAACACTCCACGCGCCTTCGCGCTCAAACCATTCGGGATCCTCGCAAGCAGCGATCAAAGCGGCTCCGGCAATCTGCAAGAATGCAGGTACATCTTCGTCGCCCGCTGGCTCTTCGATTTCCAATGCCTGGGCGAGCCCGCGCGGGGTTGGCACGCAAAACCGCGCCGGATGCACAAATGCGAAAAGTTCTAGCAGATCGAGGCCGGACAGATCGGGATAGCCCAGCCGATTGGCGACCAGCGGCGCGTTGAGGATCAGCACTGGCGTGTCAGCCGCGGCCATGATCGCATCGCCTTTTGACACTGCCCCTGTCTCACCACCGGGTGAGCGCAGCCAATTGCCGGAGTGGCTTGCATGCAAAGCTGGCAGGCTAAGCGGGGTAGGGGCGTCGGAGGTCACGGATCAGAGAAATGTCTGAGCGAGAACGGAAAGTAAATGTGCGGGCCTCAGGCTCGCCACAGTTTTGCGTCTTGCGGGCCAAATATATACAAACCTCTGAGGTTGGCCGCAAAGTGGCGAAGCATCGGCTTAAGCCACAGCCTTCATGATTTGCAGACCGCGTTCGTAGACCGCGCCAACCACTCGATCACGTCCGTCATTCTTCGCGCAATAGAGCGCCTGATCGGCGCATTGCATCGTGTCCTGCACGCCGTCCTTGCCCACGCGCACGTGGAAACCGACGCTGGCGGTCACTTTTGCGCGGGCGAGGTAGCCGTCAAACTCCAGCTCTGAAATGGCTTTCCGAGCGGACAGAGCCAGCGATGAAACGCCCCGCGCGTGCTGCTCATCAATCAGTACGACAAACTCTTCTCCGCCTACCCGAAAGACATAACCGAATCCGTCAAACAGGCTGCTGAGCCGTTTACCAACCGCGCGCAGCACATCATCGCCGCCATCATGACCGAACCGGTCATTGATCCTTTTAAAGTGATCCAGGTCGATCACCATCACCGCGCCGAAGGACCGGCGACCGGCCTTATCGAGCGCGATCTTTCGATCAAGCTTGCGGCGATTGCCAAGCATGGTGAGAGGATCAATCTCGCCCTCTTCCACCCGGCCAAGGACCATATCGTATCCAATCATCATGACCAGCACGATTCCGAGCAACATTCCCATCAGCGCGCTGGCCGATTGGAAGATCAGATTGAGTCCTTCGTAAAAGGCGATCATCTCATCCGGCGTCTCGCCAATCGGGTTAAGGCCGACCGCGACCGTGCGTCCCGCATAGGAGAGCGCGGCGGCCAAAATCGTAAAAAACGCGATCACATCGACCAGTGATTTTTTGCGGTACTGCCACAGCTGAGGTAGCGCAGCAGCGATGATCGTGGCGCAGGCTCCCTGTACGAATACTCCGCGCAGCCAGTTTGGCGGTGTCCATGCCATGCCGGGCATGACGTAAATCGCGCCAAAGATCGTCAGTGCAATCGCGAAATTCGTGGTTCTGCGGCCATGGCGCGACAGGAACGCCTGGGTCATGATTAGCAGCGGTAGGTAATGGGTGGCAACCGCATACCAGCCGAGCCATTCGCTGCCTGTGGGATCGCGGTAACCATCGACCAGGATCGAGGTGAAGGCGACGAAAAAACCCAGGGCTGCCCAGCGCGCAGCAACGAGCCGGCGCTCGGCAAAACCGATCACCGCCAGAGCCAGCGTGAACAACAGATACATCGCTGGGATCAGAATGAAGAATGCACTCGTTCCCGACATGGCAACATGCATAAGCCTGTTTCGTTGCGAAGATGACCAGCTATCGTGGTAAATTAGAGGTTACTGCGGTGAAAATTGTTGCTGGGAGGGGGCGCGTTTTGTCGGCCTGTCCTACATGCGAAGATCGCTATAATCCTGCGTGCTTAGACCAGTAACTGCCTCCGCTAAGGCGGGCACAGATTCCTTGGAACAGCGCGAAACATGCGAAAGTCACACATTTTGAACATGCGGTGCTTGAAAGTTGCTTGTTTTCATGTGTTTGCGTCAAAAGTCACACTTTTGGAATTCGCAAATGTGTTCCAAGCCCTACACGTCAAACTGCACAATCGCTTGCGTTGTCTGGCGCCATCCTCATATGCGGGCGTGCTATGACAGATACTGTACTTCAAGACGCCGCTCGTTCCTCCAAGGCTTGGCCATTTCAAGAGGCTCAACGCCTCGCTAAACGGCTGAGGAATGGCAAACCAAACGGCGAGCCAGTGCTGTTTGAAACGGGCTATGGGCCGTCAGGCTTGCCGCATATCGGCACGTTCCAGGAGGTGCTGCGTACCACCTTCGTGCGGCGCGCATACGAGGCGCTGACCGGGCAGGCGACGCGGCTGGTCGCGTTCTCAGATGACATGGACGGCCTGCGCAAGGTGCCTGACAATCTGCCCAATCAGGCGATGCTGACTGAGCATTTGGGTAAGCCACTGTCGCGGATTCCCGATCCGTTTGAGAAGTATGAGAGCTTTGCCCACCATAACAATGCGATGTTGCGCGCGTTTCTGGACCGGTTCGGGTTTGAGTACGAGTTTGTGGCTGCCTCTGACCGATATAACAGCGGCGCGTTTGACGATGCGTTGAAGAACGTGCTGGCGCACAATCAGGATATTCTCGACATCATGTTGCCGACTTTGCGGGCAGAGCGAGCGGCGACCTATTCGCCGATCATGCCGATCAGCCCGACGACTGGCGTGGTGCTGCAAGTGCCGGTCGAAGTGGTCGATGCGGGGGCGGGGCTGATCCGCTTCACGGATGAAGACGGCAGCGTGATTGAGCAAAGCGCGCTTGGCGGCAAAGCCAAGCTGCAATGGAAGGTCGACTTTGCCATGCGCTGGGTCGCACAAGGCGTCGACTATGAGATGTACGGCAAGGACTTGACCGACACAGGCGTGCAATCGGGCAAGATTGCGCGCGTGCTGGGCGGGAACAAGCCAGAAGGGTTGATCTACGAGCTGTTTCTCGACGAGAATGGCGAGAAGATCTCGAAGTCCAAAGGCAATGGCCTGACGATTGAGCAATGGCTGGAATATGGGACGGAGGAGAGCCTCGGCTTCTACATCTTCCCCAATCCCAAGAGCGCCAAGCAGCTGCACGTTGGAGTGATCCCGCGCGCGGTCGACGACTATTGGCAGTTCCGTGAACGTCTGGCCGAACAGCCTCTGGACAAACAGCTCGGCAATCCGGCGTGGCATTTGCTGCGCGCGAATGAGAGCCTCTCGGCTCCCGATGCGCCGGGTGCGGGCGACACCGTGCCGGTGACGTTCGGCTTGCTGCTGAACCTTGCCAGCGTGCTGGGCGCAGAGGCAAGCGCGCAAAACGTTGCGGAATATCTCGAAAGCTATCTGGGCGAACCTGTTGCGAACCCGGCGATTGATGCGATGATCGATGCCGCAGTTGCTTACACGCGCGACTTCATCGTGCCGACGCTGAACAAGCGCGCGCCATCGGCGAATGAGGCTGAGGCCTTGCGGGCGCTCGACGAGGCTTTGGCAGCAGCAGCTAAGGGCAGCAGCGCGGAAGACTTACAGACCAACGTCTATGAGATCGGTAAACGCGAAGAGTTCGGGTTTGAGAACCTACGCGATTGGTTTCGGGCCTTGTATGAGACGCTGCTGGGCAGTGAGCAGGGGCCGCGCATGGGCAGCTTTATCGCGCTGTATGGGATAGAGAACAGTCGAAAGCTGATCGCAGAGGCTCTGGCGCGTTCTTGAGCCGGCCATAGCCGCCCGCGCTCTCCGCCCTTCCGCCCGGATTGTGTCCCGGCAGGTTCTGGGTGGCTAGGCATTACATTAAGACGTCTTTCCTACTTCCAAGTGCGTGTGCGATACCATTTGGTGATGATGTATTTGGAGCCTTTGGTCACAGGGGTTCCCGCGTGCATTGTCCCTTCGTTCGGACTGCCATCAGCTAATGCGTTGTTCCACAGCAGCAGGACGCCGGGCTTCGGCTCAATCCTCAAACCGGCTTCGGTGAAGTGTGTCTCTCCCCCCTCCTCGACCGTGTTGAGGAAGACCATCGACGTCCAGCTGCGCTGACCGCCGCGCTTACGCTCGTTCTGCCAGTACGGCTCCGAGCTGTAGAACCAATCGTTATGCGGTTTGAACTGTTGGCCTTCGAGGTAGCGCTGGCCTTGAATCGCTTCGCCGATTTCCGGCTTTAAGCCTATAAGGTCGTCGATCCTTCGGCTAATCCCTTTGACGAAGCTGTCATAGGGATCAAGATCGCCGGAATAAGAGGTGCGAAACCCGCTGGCATAGTCTTGCTCATGTAGCGCCGAAGGCCGTGCAATCATGTCGATCATCATGCACAGGCGGTCGCATTCCGCCTTCGTCAGAAAATCGCCGACAGCAAACAGTTCGAGTTTGTCGGTCTCGATTGGGTAAACGCCAGGATCGGAAGCCAAGCGCTGGCGAACGCTTTCGCCAACTCGTTTAAGGGCGTCTTGATCGGGAATGGTGCTTGCTAGTGTCATTGCTTTGCTCGTTCGTGAAACGGCTATTTGCCAGCCAATGCCGCACAAGAAAACCCCCGCTGGCATTGCTGCGAGCGGGGGCTCTAAAGTTAGCAGAAAGTCTGCTGTGTCAGGCGATCACCAGAAGATGTCGTAGATCACATCGACGACTTCGCCGGTGTAGGTGTCGACCAAAACCGCATCGTCATAATAGCGGACCCAGCGATACGGGCCGTAGACCTCTGGCAGGCGATAGCGCCATGGATCGTTGATGTAATACCGCGATGAGAAGAACAGGCTGTCGAGGTGAAAACCAATGCTCAAGCGGTTATAACGATAGCTGCGATAGGGCGAATAGTACCGACCCAGGCGAAAGATGCTGCGGTTGGCGCGCCTGTGGTTGTACCAATTGTAGCGATTGTGCTTGCGCCACTGGCGGTTCCACCGGCGGTGATCGCGAACTCCAGCGCGGTAGCCATTGCGATATCCGCGGCGTTCGTTGCGATATCCGCGCCGACCATCACGGTAGCCATTGCGACGTCCGTCCCGATAGCCTCTGCGGCCATCGCGGTAACCACGGCGATTGTCCCGGTACTCACGGCGCTCTGCCCGGCGGCCATCGCGCCGACCATCACGATATGCGCCGCGACGTTCTGCTCTGCGATCAGCCCTACGGTCTACGCGGCGATCCGCTCTGCGTTCAGCGCGACGCTCTACGCGGCGATCCTGCCTGCGTTCTGCCCGGCGTTCATCGCGCCTTTCAGCACGTCGCTCTCCGCGTCGCTCACCACGGCGCTCGTTTCGAACCCTTGCAGGCGCTTCACGTGCTTGGCGCTGTGTCTGGCTAAACCCGCGGTTACCCGCGCGACCTTCACGCCGTGCTTCCCGGCGATCACCGCGTCGCTCAGTGCGAGCTTCTTGACGATTGCCTCGGCGCTCACCGCGTGTTTCCTGGCGATTGGCACGGCGTTCGCTTCTTGCTTGCTGGCGGTTGGCGCGTCGTTCATCGCGAGCTTGGCCACGGTTTGCGCGGCGCTCACTGCGCTGGCTTTGGCGAGCTTGTATCTGCTGCCCGCGATTTTCAAAGCCGCGGTTTTGCGCTTCGGCCTCAGCAGGTAGAGCAGTTACAGCCATCGCGGTGGCGAGGGCGGAAAGTGCGCTACCTTTGAGCAATTTTGTCAGGTACATAAATGCCTCCTTGGTCGCCGTTCCACCACCAACGGCTAAGTTGATATGCCCTCTTGTACCGACGAGTCGCTGTATCATAACTTAACCACTCGTTTAGGCTTATGTTCATGTTCAAAGTTCTGAAAATGAACAGCGAGGGGGATTGACCTCGCGCACATTTCCCTCAAATGCGACGCATGTTTGAAACGCTCGATGATGTCCGCAATGACTTAAGACGCCAATTGGTGAGAGCTGGCAAGGATCGAAGGCACGCTATGCACACGCCCTGCGTTGTGACCGGCGACGTCGACGCACGCACAATGGTCTTGCGGGAATTTGATGGCGATGCTTGGACGCTTAGGTTTCACACTGACAATCGCGCTCCAAAAGTTGCCGCGATTGAAGCGGACCCGCGCATGGCGGTGCTACTTTACGATAGGGGTGCGAAGATTCAGGTCCGGTTGCGCGGGACAGGGCGCATCGTTCGCGAAGGCGATGTGGTCGATCGCGCATGGGAAAGCAGCATCAACTTTGCCAAGCGTTGCTACCTGGGAGAGGGGCCAGGCGCCGTATCGAGCGAGCCAACCAGCGGGCTTCCAGCAGAGTTTGAAGGCGTAGAGCCTACGGACGAACAGGTGGTGCCCGCGAGGCCTAATTTCGCGGTGGTGTTGTTCGACATCATAGAAGCCGACTGGTTCTACCTAGCGCACACTGGTCATTTACGGGCGCAGTTCGTGCGGACAGGCGGTGTGGGTGAGGGGCGAGAACCCACTTGGGATGCCCGCTGGGTCTCACCCTAATCACCACTGTTTGGTAGAGGTCTAGGCCTCTGGCGTTGACCACTCGACGAGTTTCAGCTTGCCCAGTTTCGCGCGGGCCAGTCCTGCATCGCGCTGCTCCTCGAACTCGACCGAACCCTGCAGTGCGCCCATGGCGATCTTTGCATCCAGCAGCACGCATTCGCCCGCCGCCACGCTTAAAGTGTACGTCTTTGCCGTACCTTTTGTCTGGCTGGCCATTTGTGCCAGCACACTATGCTCGCCCGGTTCTACATCCGCTTTTACGAAACGGCCCGTGCGAAATTGTGCCGTCATGGCGTCATCAATAGTGATGTTCATGCCCTGCTGCCCGGCGATAAAGGCATCGCGCATGACATAGATCGCCCCTTTGCCTTCCGCCGCGATGAATTGCTTGGCCGCCGACGTGGTCGCCTCGTCCGCTTCTGCGCCGCCTTTGTTTTTAAGCAGCACGAACACGACATAGCCCAATACCGGGAACATCAAAAGCAAGCCGACGATGGGATACATAAGTCCGATGACGAGGCCGACGACGACCGCACCAGCGATCAATACAATATTACGAGTGGACAAATTCATTCCCGGGGACCCTTCTTGTAAATAGGGGATGTCCCTTAGCGTGTGTGCGGATTGGAAGCGAGGGGGATTATTGAAGCGGCTTTTCCGGCGTTGACTGGCGACCCCGCTTACCTCTGATCTTCCCCTTAACCTTAAGAAGCGGGACCCCGGATCAGGTTTGGGGTGACGAGGAAGCTAGGAGCGTGTGCCGAAGTAGCGGCCTCACCTAGTCAGCTTCTTATACGCCAAGCGTGTCGGACGATCCGCAGCATCGCCTAGACGGCGGCGTTTGTCTTCTTCGTACGCCTCAAAATTGCCTTCAAACCATTCGACATGAGAATTGCCTTCAAACGCCAGAATATGCGTCGCGAGGCGATCCAGGAAGAAGCGGTCGTGCGAGATCACTACGGCGCAGCCGGCAAAGTTCTCAATGGCTTCTTCAAGCGCGCCCAGGGTCTCGACGTCGAGATCGTTGGTTGGTTCGTCCAGCAGCAGCACGTTGCCGCCTTGCTTGAGCATTTTCGCCATGTGCACGCGGTTGCGTTCACCACCGGACAGCTTGCCGACGTTTTTCTGTTGGTCGCTGCCTTTGAAGTTGAACGCGCCGACATAGGCGCGTGTCGAGGTGTCGTGACCGTTGACTTGCATGTAATCGAGCCCGTCGGAGATTTCCTCCCAGACATTGTTGGTCGGCGTCAGGTCGTCGCGAGATTGGTCGACATAGCCGAGGTGAACAGTGTCGCCGATTTCGATCGATCCGGTGTCCGGTGTTTCCTGACCGGTGATCATCTTGAACAGGGTGGATTTACCAGCGCCGTTAGGGCCGATTACGCCAACAATGCCGCCTGGTGGCATCATGAAAGACAGATTTTCGAAGAGCAGCTTGTCGCCGTAAGCCTTAGAGAGATTCTTAGCCTCGATCACCTTACCACCCAGGCGCTCTGGTACCTGGATAACGATCTGCGCCTTGCCCGGTTTGCGGTCGCCCTGAGCGTCCTGCAATTGTTCAAACTTGCGCACGCGGGCTTTAGATTTGGTCTGACGCGCGGCGGGGGTTTGCTTGATCCATTCCAGCTCTCGAGAGAGCGCTTTCTGGCGGCCTGACTCCTCGCGGCTTTCCTGCTCCAGACGTTTCGCCTTCTTCTCCAGATAGGTCGAATAATTGCCCTCATACGGGTAGTAGGACGCCCGGTCGAGCTCAAGGATCCACTCAACGACATTGTCGAGGAAGTAGCGATCGTGGGTGATCATCAGCACGGCGCCAGCGTATTCTTTAAGGTGGTTTTCCAGCCACTCGACCGATTCAGCGTCGAGGTGGTTGGTCGGCTCATCGAGCAGCAGAATGCCAGGCTTTTGGATGAGCAACCGGGTTAGGGCAACGCGGCGTTTCTCACCGCCGGAAAGATTGTTGACCGGGCTGTCTGATGGCGGGCAGCGCAGGGCCTCCATCGCGATCTCGAGCTGGTTGTCGAGGGTCCAGCCGTCGACCGCATCGATCTTCTCCTGCAACTCGGACATTTGCTCGCCCAGAGCTTCAAAATCAGCATCCGGCTCAGCCATTTCAGCGGAGATCGCGTTGAAGCGCTCCACCATCGCTGCTGTCTCGCCAGCACCTTCGCGGACGTTCTCCAGCACTGTCTTGCTCTCATCAAGCTGCGGTTCCTGCGGCAGATAGCCGACGGTGATGTTCTCACCTGCCCAAGCTTCGCCAGTTATGTCGGAATCGATCCCGGCCATGATCTTCATCAGGGTCGATTTGCCCGCGCCATTCGGGCCAACAATACCGATCTTTGCGCCTTGATAGAATTGTAAATTAATATTGCTCAGCACCGGCTTTTGAGCGCCGGGGAAGGTCTTGGTCATGTTTTTCATGACATAGGCATATTGCGCGGCCATCGGGCGTTTCCTTTGGGTGAATCTATTCGGAAATTGAACTTGGGTGCCAGATAGTCGCGCGAACGTGGTGGGGCAAGCGTCAGCTACGTGGTGACATTCGTAACGCAAATTAAGAGGTCGTTACGAAAATTCATCTAGGACTAAAGGGTGTAAGAAAAGCTAGACCATGCAAACTCAGATAATGACCTTCATCATACCGATCATCGCGTTGATTTTCAACGTGATTTTCTTTGTGTTTTGGTGGGGTAACAAGCGCCGCCTCCATGTTCTTGCCTATTCCGCTTGTTTCGGATCGATGGCCCTTGGCGTGCTGATCAATATCTGGATCCTAGGGTCCTTTGGCCTAATGGGGATTATTTCCTACCACGTATTCTCGATGGCGGGAGTGCTGGCTCTGATGTGGGGCACGGCCGTCCGCAATGGAAAGAAGGCCCCACTTGTGGCCTCCGCAGCGACAGTGGCGTTTACCTGCATAATCCTGTGGGCTGCGATGGCAGCTGGCTCGCAAGACGCAGCTCGCATGGCTCAAAATACCAATTCCGCTTTGCTGGTTGCGATAACCGCTATCAACCTTTGGCATACGTCAGGTCGCCATTGGAGTGATCGGTCACTAATTTGGGTGCTGATCCTGCTTTCCGGTTTCGGGTTTCTGCGTCCATTCCTGACAATGCTTTCGGACTTCATTTTCGGCGCTGGCGAGGGTGCGGCAGTAATGCTTACCTCTTTGCACGTTCTGATACTTGCAGTCTTGCTTACCCTGATGGCGCTCAGTTTGATTGCAACGGTCATCTTTGAAGATGTCCGAAACACGCGGTATGAAGCGGCCATCGACCAGCTATCGGGCTTGCGAACGCGCGGAGCGTTCGAAGCCGAGGCGCAACTCATGCTTGATCGAGCGAGCGCGAGAAACAAGCCGCTAAGTCTAATTATGGCCGATATCGACCACTTCAAAAACATCAATGATACGTTTGGTCACCTTGCTGGCGACCGAGTAATCGCTGTTTTTGGGGAGCAAATTAGCTCACTGGTGCGTAGCGGTGATATGGCTGGACGGATCGGCGGCGAAGAATTCTGCGTTTTGATTTGGGATTGCTCATTGGAAGATGCTGCGCAACTGGCTGAGCGCATCCGCCAGGCTGCTGCCCGCCAAGGCAAGTCAGAAAAGGACGAGATCAGCCCCTATAAAGTCAGCTTTGGGGTGGCCGAGTGGCGCAACATGGAAAGCTATAAAGCCTTGTTCGAACGCGCCGACAGCGCTCTTTACCGGGCGAAAGAGGCAGGCCGTAATCAGGTCTTTACAGAGAACGGTGCATTTCCAGATGGCGGCGGTTCGGTCGTTCCGTTCGCATCGCGTATGTCCCAAAGGCACGGCCTTGGAGCAGGTTGACCGAGCGGGCGCTGTCCTCCATTCGTCAGTAGACAATCGAACACGAGCGGTAGAGATATTGTCGCTTAAGTGGGTTCCCTAAAGCCGGTGTTAACCATATTGACCTAACCCGTTCGAACGGGGGTCGTACGGGTCGATGCAAACGCAAATTCTTGGATTGGTGACGCCGATGATGGCGCTGTTTTTCGCAGCGACATTTGTAGTGCTGTGGCGCGCAGGCCGAATGAAACGTCATGTGCTTGGCTTCGGCATTGCCTTTGCCCTGTCGGCGATTGGCTTTCTAATCACCCATTTCATGCCAGCGGACGCGTTCTATCTGTTCCACGCGACCCAGGTTTTTTACACCCTCGGCTCGGCATTCTTACTGGCGTCCGTGTGCGAGCGCGTGGGTCAGCGGCTTCATCTCGGCAGCATTGCCATTGTCTACCTTATCTCCGCTTTGACCTTGGCTCTGGCCGTGAATTTCTCCAACGATGTCGGCCCACGATTGATTATCGTCAACATGGGCTACGGCGTGATGTTCGCCATGGGCGTGACGACGCTGCTCACGGCTCGTCGCCGCAATATGATCGATCTGTTGATCATTCTGGTCATGGCGTTCCAGGCTGCTGACTTTCTCGTCCGGCCCACGCTGACCTTGTTGTTTGAGCGAACAATCCCGGCAGAGGCTTATCGCGATTCGATCTACTATTCGCTGATTGGGCTGGTCCTAGCGGTGAAGGGCATGAGCAGTGCATTGGTACTGATTGGAGCGACCATTGCCGAGTGGACCAAGGCCCTGCGCGAAAGCAGCGAGCGGGACGCTCTCACTGGCCTGCGCAATCGCGGCTCGTTTGAGCAATCGATCCGAGCTTTGCTGCCGCGCGCTCAGACCGAGGGGCGCCCACTAAGCCTAGTCGTGGCTGATATTGACCACTTCAAGCAGGTGAACGATTTTTGGGGGCACCAGGCCGGGGACCTAGCCATCGCAGGCTTTGGCGAGATCATTGGTAAGATGGTGCGCGCATGCGATACCTCAGGCCGGATTGGTGGCGAAGAATTCTGCATCGCGGCCTGGAATTGCGAAAATGAACCGGCGGAACGGTTGGCTGAACGGATCAGATGGGCATTCACCCGTTTGGAGCACGCCGACCTTAATAAGGATATTCGCCTCACAGCAAGTTTTGGTGTGGCCACCGCGCGTGAAGGCGAAACCTATGAGAGCCTGTTTGCGCGGGCTGATGCTGCGCTCTACCGGGCGAAGTCCAATGGCCGAAACCGTGTGGAAAATGCCGAGCGTGCGCCTCAGGATGAAGAGAAGCTTGCTTCAAAGCCAAAGCTAGTTGAACTGAAACAAGCTGTTTCAAACTAATCTGCGATTGGAGGCTAGGCCGCCTCAATTCTCCTTCCGGCCGATCACATGAGAAGCAGCTGCGCCCAGCAAGCCTAACGCTGGACTTGGCCCGCATGGCTCGATAGCAGCGCAGCTATGAAAAACGCACTCCTCGCGCTGACCGCGCTCTCCGCCGTTTCCATCTCTGTTACCGCGCACGCAGCCCCGGGCCTTTCGGAACTTGCCGAGGTGGCGTTGGAGCGCGATGAAATCGCTTGGGATTTTGTCGAAGGGGTGACTACAGAGGTCGGCCCTAGGCAGGCCGGTACGGAGGCCGAGACACGCGGGCGCGTTTGGGCGATGGCGTGGCTCAAGAAGCACGGCTTTCAAAATGTGGCGGACGAACCGTTTGAAATGGACACTTGGGTACCCGGCGATATCGCTCGCGCTTCGGTGATCGGACCTTTTCCGCAAAATCTTGTGGTTCAGCCGCTTGGCAACAGCGCAGCGACGCCAGAAGGTGGGATCGAAGCCGAAGTGGTCTTCTTTGCCAATGCCGAGGCCGTTCGCGCCGCACCGGAAGGCAGCCTAACAGGCAAGATCGCCTATATCAGCCACCAGATGCGCCGCGCTCAGGATGGCTCGCACTATGGCTTTGCCGGCCCGACGCGCTGGGTCGGACCAGGACTCGCCGCCGGCAAAGGCGCGATTGGCGTTGTGATAAAATCAGTTGGTACCGATCATCACCGCAACCCGCACACCGGCGGCACCAATTTCCCGGAAGGGGTTGAGCCAATCCCTGCGGGCGCATTGTCTCTGCCCGATGCAGAAAATTTGGAACGGATGTTCAATCGTCCACGCTCCGAGCCAATCACACTCAAACTGGAAATGAACCCGAGGCGTATCGGCACCACGATGAGCGGCAATGTCGTTGGTGAATTTGTTGGCCGCAATCCGGATCTGCCACCTGTACTGCTGGCGTGCCATTTGGATAGTTGGTGGAACGCGCCCGGTGCGTTTGATGATGGGGCGGGCTGCGGCATCATTGCCGCTGCTGCGATCAATGTCGCGCGCACTGGCAATCAACTGCGCACTGTTCGCGTGCTATTCGCAGGCGCGGAGGAAGTGGGGCTGTGGGGTTCTCGCGCATACAGCGCAGCTCACATCGATGAACCGATTGGCGTGGGTCTCGAAAGCGATTTTGGCGCAGATCGTGTCTGGCGTTTTGAGAGCAATTTCCGTGAATCCAACCCTGAACTTCACGCAAAGCTGGCGGCCGCAGTCGAACCGTTTGGCGTTGCCAATTCAACCATTGCGGCGCGGGGCGGGGCAGACCTGAACATTTCGCGTGATCAGAATGGGGCGATCATTGATCTACAGCAGGACGGAACACGCTATTTCGATTTGCATCACACTCCGGATGACACGCTCGATAAGATCGACATCGTCCAACTGCGTCAGAATGTAGCGGTGTGGACTATGGTCGCAGGCACTCTTGCGCGGGAAGAACGCGCGATCAAGACCGGCGAACCTGTGCCCAGCGCTCCGGCGGTTATGGAAGAGTAAGAGGAACGCGGCAAGCGAGGATGCCTTGCTTGTGCGAGCAGAAATTTCGGAAGCTCGAAAATCTGGTCGGGGAGAGAGGATTCGAACCTCCGACCCCCTGTACCCAAAACAGGTGCGCTACCTGGCTGCGCCACTCCCCGACCGATTTTCGCCTGTCTTGCGTGCAGCACGACAGGGTGGAAGCATCATCGCTAGTGGTGGGCCCGGCAGGACTCGAACCCGCGACCTAGCCGTTATGAGCGGCCAGCTCTAACCAACTGAGCTACAGGCCCCTCTGGTCTAGCCAAGATGCAGGCCGAGCCTCTACATTGCACTTGGGAATGAAACAAGCACCCGTTTCGTCTATTTTTGAAAAGAACCTATCTGATCACATTTTGCATGATCTCGGCCACGCTGGTGCTGGGGATGTTTCGGTGGTCGAGATAGGCGTAAACCCTTTCAAACCAATCATAAATGCCCTCAACCTCAGCCGGCGTCTCGACATAGGGCGTGTGACCAGGTGCCAGAGAGGGGCTGTGAAACGACAACGTCAATACAGGCACGTCGTCGTCCAGAACCATATCAATACCGCGGATTGCCTCCTCCACGCTCACACCTTCTGGCGTCAAGGCAATCCGTTCCATCATGCCCAGGCGCGATAGGATTCGGCCCAGAGAGGGGAAGCGCTCTTGCAGGCGGCGCACCATGCCGCCTTGCCGTCTCAGCATGCCCCAATAGGCGCTGGTCACAGGCAGTTCGAGCAATTGGCGCTCTGCATCGGCCCAATAGGGCCACAGCGGATGGGCTGAGTAATCAGGGCCGTGCTGGCCGGAATAATCGAACAGAGACCTGACAGAGGTGTCGACCGCGATTCCCGCCGACTTAAGCAAGCCCGGGGTTTGCGGGCCCAAACCGTATCGACCAGCGCGGTAGATCAGCGGAGGCGCGCCAAACACCACCTCAATCCGATCCCGCAACTGCATGAACTTGGCCGCTTCCAATGCGGGCGGCAGGTTCCCGGCATAGGAATTGTGTGCGCTCACCTCTTCATCGAACGGCGGGTTGACCCATGGATGCAATTGCACGCCAACTTCGGCTGTGCCGTGTTTGACTGCGTCGCCGATGATCTCGGCTGCGGCTGGCGAATTTACGATTGGCCAATCGACCAAATAGAGTGGGATGATGCCCAGCCGCTCGCAGAATTGCTGAAATCGGCGCAGTTCAGGGATATGCTCCAGTCCAAAGCCATCTCTGCAAAAGGGCGCTTCCCAGTCAAATTCCTCTTCGGTGTCAACCGTCAGCAGAGCGCGTTGGCCAAAGTCATCCGCGAACTTCGCTCTGGCGCTTTGCGCAGGCGGATCAAGAATGGACCGTGCTTCACCCGCAGCTGCTGATTCAGAAAGGGGTTGCATGTCGGCTCCCTCCCTGATTGCCAATTCAGCGGGATCGCTGGAGCTTATGCTTTCCCGCCGCCACGTTTGCCGCTGATTGAAGCAGCTTTCTCATGTTCGGAATTAGCAGGCACGTCTTGAAGATTGCTTACCTGTACTGATGCGCCAGCGTCCGACGCGTCATGGCTAGGCAGGCCCTGCTGAGCGGTCAAGAGTGGGAGCATCAATGCCAGATGTTCACCTTCGTGGGATAGTCCGCCTTTGGCTGCGCGCGCCTCAGCCCGGGCCAGGCGGAAGGTGAAGCCCGCGCCAAATAGCCCTGCGTTGAGCACGGTGTTGGCCGGCTTAACCTGCGCAGCGAATAAATCGTCTTCGGAGATCAGTTGTGCCGGCAATTCGCAAATCAGCCGCACCAGACGATCGTCGCGGCGCAATTGACAAGTGATCATTTCACCAGAGGCGCAGGCCCCGCCAAGAGTTGCCAGAACGCGCCAAATGAGCGCTTCTGTCTCGCCAGTGTCCATCGCAACCATGATCGGCGGACCTTCGGGCTGGACAAATTCAACGCCTGCCATCCGTGGTCCAAGTACCTGCGCCAATTGCTGGGCGGTTTTGGCAATCACGGCGCCCAGGTCAGTTTCGCCCGGTATCATTTCAGCAGCGCCGGTTTCCAGCTTGGCCAGCCGGTCGAGTTCTTCAAATCCTGCGAGAATACGTGCGGCATCCGCCGCGACCGCCGCGGCCAAAGCGCGATATTCATGCGGGGCAGGACCAAACAATTGCTGCTGAATGACCTCGGCATAGCCCTGAACGGCGGTGACCGGTGTGCGCAGCTCATGCAGCAATTGACGGATGCGGTCGCCCTCGCTGCCGCCTTGGCCGGGCATGCTGGCGGCTTTCGCTGGGCGGCGGCATCGGCCAACATAGCCGGTAAAGTTGCCTTCATCGGCAAAGTTAGGCTGCGCATCGACAATCCAGTCGCCCGCGATAGCCTCCGCTCCTGCCAGGGCTAATGGCGCGTACGCAATCGGCTGCCTGCGGTCAAAGGCGCGTTCGATCAGTGTTTGTGCGGCGGGATTGGTGAAGGCCTGCGCTGGGACCAATCGTTTGCCAATGACCATCGGAGCGGCTTCTGGTTCAGCCCATTCGATCCGGCCGTTCGCATCTGTAGCAAAGCCAAAGCCGCGCACCTCGCGCTCTGACTGGCGTGGTTGTTCATCTAGTGGCAGTCGCGGGGCGCTGTCGATCGCCTGTGCGCCGCTTTCCCGGTCGCGTTTAAACTGCGCAATCCGCTCGACAAGAGCGGAAATTTCGCTGCGATTGGCATCGACTTCAGCGCCCGCAATAGGGTTTGACGCGATACCTGTTTGGTCGGTGAGACCGAACGGATCGTAGGAGGCTGTGTCAGTCTCGGGCCTCGGGAGCTCCTCAGGCTCTACCGCTTGCTCTAGCTCGGGTGCTTGGGCTTCCTGAGGCTCAGCTTCGGCTGGAGTTTCTTCCGCCAGCTTCTCCGCCGCAGAACTTTCTTCTTTCTCATCCTCCGCTCTCACCTCATCGCTCAGCTCATAAGGCTCATTGTTTGGTGAAAGTGGATCGTCCGCAGGCCTGTTGCGGAGCGGCATTATCGTGTCCGGAGCGCTCGCCCCCATCAGCGATGCATAGGGCACTTCCGCTGGAGTATTGCTTGGCTCAGCAGAGATATCAAAGGAAGTTGGTGGGGTCTCCAAGCCCTCTGCACCGTCATGCCCGTTAGGACGGGGTAACCCACGGTCATGAACGCCAAGCTGGTCGAGCAAGCGCTCAGCATCGACCGGTAGATCGTCTCTGCGCCGCAAAAAACCGCGCGCTCTCACGGGCAGTCTTGGGATCAGCGCAGTCCAGTCGTCATCGCTCAAATCTGCACGGTTAAGTGCTGCGGCCGCTACCTCAGGCTCAAAATCGGCTAGATGAGCGGCCAGATCCGCGCTGCGAAACCGCCAGCCGCGCTCGCGAATCGCCGCTGCTCTCTCGTGCGCAGGGATCTTCTCAGCCAGTGCATCCATCCGCAGCCAAGATGCCGCAACCAGACTCTGCCGTCGACCATCAAGGATGCCAAATTTGCGGTTACCAAGGATATCAAGCAGCTGGCGAAATTGCGTGCGAGCGCCCACGTCGGTGTCTGCGCGTTGGCGCAGCACAGTCGCAAGGCGGTCGTCAAAAAACATATCTGCTCCGATACACACACACGGCCATCAGGCGCTAGTGGGGCCAAAAGTTTCATACCAAGCCTTTCTAACATTCACACATGGCTTTCGGCTGCGTTGCAAAGCGGGACAATTGCTGGCAAACATAATAAAATTAGTTTTGTGCATCGATCTGAGGGCGAATACTTGCTGGCTCTTGTTCTCCTAGGAACGTTGCTAGTCATAAATGAAGGCCAAATGGGAGCTTACGCCGTATGGCGAATTTGGATGAAATCGATAAACGCCTGCTTTCTGAATTGCAGGCGGAAGGGCGTGTAACCAACGTTGAGCTCGCACAGCGGGTGGGGTTAACTGCGCCGCCGTGCCTCCGCAGAGTGCGCGGGCTGGAGGAAGATGGTGTTATTCGCGGCTATCACGCGGATCTGGATCCGTCGAAACTGGGTTTTGCGATCACCGTGTTCGCCATGGTGAGCCTGAAAAGCCAGGCCGAATCGAGCCTGCGCGAGTTTGAAGACGCGATGCGCGATCTACCAGAGGTCCGCGAAGTGCACATGCTCAACGGCGAGATCGATTTTATTTTGAAGATCGTGAGCAATGATCTGCAAAGCTTTCAGGAATTCCTGACTAGCAAGCTGACACCGGCACCGAATGTGGACAGTGTGAAAACCTCTCTGACCATCCGTACCGCGAAATACGCACCGGGAGTGCCCCTCTAGCACGCTAAAGCCGGAGATCAACCAATGAGCGAATTGTTTGGACCCAGCGATGGCGATACGCAGCCAGCCCCATTGTCTGAGCCGCTCAAAGGCCGTTGCCTGTGCGGTGCAGTTACGATTACGCTTAATGCGGCACGACCGTTGGTCGATATTTGCCACTGTGAAATGTGTGTGCGTTGGAGCGGTACGTTCTTGGGCGGATTGAGTGGTAAGTGCTTCACGATCACTGGCCAGGACGCGGTATCAACATATCGCTCAAGCGATTGGGCAGAGCGCTGTTTCTGCTCCATTTGCGGCAGCAATCTCTGGTATCGCTTTGTGCCCGGCGACCATTACAGCTTCCTCGCTGGTCTGTTTGACGTCCCAGCCGGGCTGGGCATTCTGCAACAGATCTTCGTCGATGAAAAACCTGATTGGTACGATCTGGTGCAACAAAGCCCGATGAAGACGGGCGCTGAAGTGATCGCAGAGGCAGAGGCGGCGGGCTTCAAATTTGATTAGCGCACGCTTTGAAAACGTTCACTTCTTGCGATCCCAGTAATGTTCGCCATCGATGAAGATATTGTCATAGCTGCTGCGCCCGCCGCCATTTGCGCTGGGCGCGCCCAGGCTGCGCTTGCACGACAACCTGCTCAGCGTTTGCTGCGGTTTTTTACCAAGGCCAAAATCAGCGTGAAAAGGCCGACGCCGATTAATCCGCCACCAATTTGGCCGGCGGTTCTAAAGGCCTCTGGTTCACCCCGCGCATCGGAAATCAGCGGGACCCAATGAGGGAAGAAGAAAACGATCAAGCCAATAACGATCAACAGAATTCCGGGCGATAAGCGCATTGTGTATCCTTGCTGGTTTGAGTGTGACCGCGGCTTAGCTCTCGCGTTCTTCCAGCCAGTTTTCGAGCCACTTGATCGAGTAGTCGCCGGACAGCACATCGTTTTGCTTGAGCAATTCCTGGTGCAGCGGAATGTTGGTCTTCGGTCCCTCAACCACCATTTCCTCAAGCGCGCGTCGTAGGCGCATGATGCACCCTTCGCGGTTGCGGCCATAGACGATAAGCTTGGCAATCATGCTGTCGTAATAGGGCGGGATTTTATAACCGGCATAAAGCCCGCTATCGACCCGCACATGCATGCCGCCAGCCGGGTGGTAATAGGTCACCTGACCAGGTGAGGGCGCGAAGGTGAAGGGATCCTCTGCATTGATCCTGCACTCGATCGCGTGGCCGTTAAACTCCAACTCTTCCTGCTTCACGGACAACGGCTTGCCAGCCGCGATGCGGATTTGCTCACGGACCAGGTCGACGCCGGTGATGGCCTCGGTAACGGGATGCTCCACCTGAAGCCGGGTGTTCATTTCAATGAAGTAGAACTCGCCGTCTTCCCATAGGAATTCGATCGTGCCCGCACCGCGATAGCTCATATCGCGCATCGCCTTTGAGCATACCTCGCCCATGTGCATCCGCTCTTCGTGGCTGATGATCGGGGAGGGGGCCTCTTCCAGAACCTTTTGGTGGCGGCGTTGCAGCGAGCAATCGCGCTCTCCCAAATGGATCGCATTGCCATTGCCGTCGCCGAACACCTGAAATTCGATGTGGCGCGGATTACCGAGGTATTTTTCAATGTAGACTGTGGCGTCGCCAAACGCGGCCTTCGCTTCGCTGCCCGCTTGCTGCATAAGAGTTTCGAGCTGATCCTCGCTCTCACAGACTTTCATACCCCGGCCGCCACCGCCGGATGCGGCCTTGATAATCACCGGATAGCCGATCTCTGCGGCGATCTTCTTGCCTTCTTCCGGGTCGGACACCGCGCCGTCAGAGCCTGGGACCAGCGGCAAGCCCAGCTCACCAGCGGTCTTCTTCGCCTGAACCTTATCGCCCATCGTGACGATGTGTTCAGGCTTTGGCCCGATCCACTTGATGTCATGCGCTTCGACGATTTCGGCGAACTTGGCGTTCTCTGACAGAAAACCATAGCCCGGGTGGATCGCATCGCACTGCGCCACCTCAGCGGCGGAGATGATCGCTGCGACATTCAGGTAACTGTCGGTTGCAGATGGCGGACCGATGCAGACCGCATGGTCAGCAAGGCGCACATGCATTGCATCAGCATCGGCAGTGGAGTGCACTGCAACTGTCTCGATGCCCATTTCGTGGGCCGCGCGGTGGATGCGCAGAGCGATTTCGCCGCGATTGGCGATCAGGATGCGGGTAATGGCCATAGCCTGTTGTCCTCGCGCGCTTTACGCTATCACTACGAGCGGCTGGTCAAATTCGACCGGCTGCGCGTTTTCGACCAGGATAGCTTTGATCGTGCCTGATTTATCGGCAGGGATCGGGTTCATGACCTTCATCGCCTCGATAATCAGCAGCGTGTCGCCTTCTTTGACGGCAGAACCGACCTTAATGAAGTCATCTGCGCCGGGTTCCGGTGCGAGATAGGCTGTGCCCACCATTGGCGAGAGCATAGCACCGTCGTTGGCGTCTGCTGGAGCCTCGACCGCGCTAAGCGCCGCGGCTGGGGCAGCGGTGGCTGAGGCCGGGATAGGAGCCGCCGCAACTGGCGCGCTGATCGGCGCAGGTGCGAAGCCGCCGCGCGCGACGCGGATCTTGCGATCATCCTCTTCAACTTCGATTTCGGTTAAGCCGGTTTCGTTCAAAAGCTCCGCGAGTTCGCGAACGAGTTTGGTGTCAACATCCATGCCGGATTTGCGTCCGCCATTTGTTTTGCTGGTCGCCATGGGGGCCCCTTATTGTGTCTGCTGCGGTCATTTGCGGGATCGCAAACTGAGGTGCAGCGTGATTGTGGGGGTGATTATTCCCGCAAATTGCGGCTGGCAAGTGGCATGGACGGGTTTTGCCGTCCCAGTCGGCCAAGCGGACCTTGCGATGCGTGCGTCTAATGCTGCGCAGACTGCCAAGTTACCCCGAGCACCGTAAGGAGTCGCTTGCCTTGAGGGACTAGACCTCGTCGCCAATCACCGCATCAAGAGCGATTGTGTAGCTCGCTGCGCCATGCCCCTCGATCGTTTTCGCGGCCGCCATCCCGACATAGGAAAGGTGGCGAAAGTCTTCTCGCGCCTTTGGATCAGAGAGGTGTACCTCTATAACCGGAATGGTTATCGCGCGAATGGCATCGAGCAGGGCAATAGATGTGTGAGTGCATGCAGCCGCATTCAGTAGAACGGCGCGCGCGCCCTCCGCCTGCGCTTCGTGCAGCCAATCGACGAGCATGCCTTCATAATTGGTTTGGCGCATTTCAATGGTTAGGCCGTGCTCACGAGCTTTGTCCTCAAGCATGGCTGCGATATCATCGAGTGTGTCAGAGCCATATATCTCAGGCTCGCGTAGACCGAGCAGGTTGAGATTGGGGCCGTTGAGGACGTAGACGGTGCCGGATGGCGTTGCAGAATTGTCTGTCATGCAGGCCGTTTAGCGCGGGGTAATTGGCAAGCTCAAGTCTGCATCAGTGGCCGACCCAGGAAAACTACTGATCTACGCCCTTAACTTTGCCCCATTGGCGGGCGGCGGTGTAGCCTAGATAGCCAGTGCCAAACAGCGCATAGAGCGGTTCAGGCAGGCCGTTGAGATAGGCGTTCATGCCCGCCGCGATATTCGTGGCCGCGCCAGGGTTGAAGGCGGCGAGCACCCCCATCGGTAGTGCCCACAATATCATAGCGTACATCACATAAAGAAAACTGGGGCGTGCACGGCTGGTCCAGGGGTCGGCTGATTTTGCCTCAGCAATGATGGCTGAGATCTGAGTCTCGATCAGCCGCATTTCCTGCGAGCCTTCTAGCTTCAAGAGTTCAAGTTTGGCCTTGGCACGTGCTTCCTTGTCAGGAATGATCTTGTCGATGATTGATGTGATCGGACCGATCAACGTTTCCAAAATGGCCATTAATGCAGCTCCTTATCATGAGTTGCACAATAAATAACCAAAAAGGTTCAAGTAGGAAAAATATATTTCCTAATCAGCTATTCTCCGGCTTCCGTCAATATCCGCTGAGCAAGTGCCAAATGCGGGCGATCAAGCATATTGCCATCCAAGGCGAGGGTACCTGCGCCAGGATTGTCGGCAAACAATTGCACCACCGCGCGGGCATGGGATAGCTCTTCTTCACTGGGTGTGAAGGCGCTGTTGATCGGCTCGATTTGAGCGGGATGGATCGCGAGCATACCGCGAAAACCTTGCCTTCTGACCATCAAGGCTCGTGTCCGTAGCGCATCAAGGTCGCGGAATTCCGGCTGAACGGTTTCGATCGGTGCCACCTGAGCTTTCACCGCGCCAAGTAAGCAGAGGCTGCGAGCCATTTCATAGACGTGGGAATATTCACCGTCCGGTCCGCGCTGTTCCTGAGCGCCGAGTTCTGAAGAGAGATCCTCCGCGCCCCAGCTCATCGCGACGAGCCGCGGTGCTCCGTCATAGGTGCCGGTGGTGAACATCGCGGCGGCAGTTTCAGTTACCAGTGCGGCGATACGGGTTGAGCCAGGTTCCAGCCCTGCCTTCGTCTCGCGCTCGCTCAAAATAGCGTCCAAGGTTGCAACGTCGTGTCCGCCCTCTGCCTTGGGCAGGAAGATGCCGCCTGGGCCGGAAGGCATGATGGTATCAAGATCGCGTTCCGTTTCGCCACTCGACAGCGGATTAATTCGCACCCAAATGCGCGCCTTGTCTTCGCGGCTGGCGATCATATCGCGTACTAAGTTCCGCGCAGCAGGCTTGTTCTCCGGGGTGACTGAATCTTCCAGATCAAGCAAAGCGATGTCGGCCGCGCTGTCGGCGGCCTTGATCATCTTTTTCTCGCTATCACCTGGGGCGAACAGCCAAGAGCGCATTCGCAGTGTCATCGATCTTTCCCCTTTGCTCCAGCATCGTTAGGCTGGGCAGCGATACGGCGCAAGCATATGAGCTAGGCGCACGCTTACGCTAAAAAGAACCCTCAATATCGACTGAAAATATCGTGCCAAAGCGGCGGCGGCGCTCCTCACGGAACTCCACAATGCCAGCGGCACGGTCGGTAAAAATCGTCCGGTCGAGATTGTTGCGGCGGTCGAGCAAATTGGCAATGCGTCCGCGCAAAGTCAGCCCAAAGACGTCTTTATGCTCAACGAATAAACGCAGGAAACCTGGACTTTCCGTGCGGTCCGCAATTTCGTCCAATCGAACTGTGGCTCTGTTGTCTCCAGCAAAGAATGCAGTGCCTATCGCCCAAGGGGAGCCGACAAAGTCCTGGCGCAGCTCGGCCTCAAATTCGATGTAACGTTGATTGGAAATCTCTCGTGCTGTGCCAAGTAGAGGGTCAAGCACTTCGCTCTCCGAATATTCGATCTCCGTATCAAATCTGAGGCCTTTGATGCCTATCGGATCGAACAGCAGCGTAAGCTCGCCTGACAGGCCGTAGATCGAGGCGGAATCGATATTGCCAGGTGCCTGTCCGCCGCCATCAATAGGAATCAGGTCGACAATATCACTGATGTCTTCGTAAAAACCGCGCAGGTTCAGCGAGCCCAGATCGCCAAAGCTTTGGCTCGCCTCCACCTCGAACAGCCAGCTTTGCGGCGGGACCAGATCGGAATTGGTCACGTTGGTGCGGTCTTGATCAAGATTGGTTGTGGCGATGAAGTCAAAGAAACTCAGCTGGCCAACCTTGCGTTCGATCCGCCCTGATAGATCGAGCCTCGAATTGGCATTCCAGTCGAGAGCGACAAAACCTTTGGGTCGCTGGAAACTGCGAGTTTGGCCCAAGGCGCCCGATTGGCTGATCTTCGAATATTCGCCGCCGACGGAGACCTGCAATTGAACGCGGGGCGAAAGCGCGCGGCTGTAGGTCAGGCTGGTTTCAGCGCGGTCTTCCTCTACCCGAGCCGTTGCGCCCTCAAAGTCGACTGGTTGGAGAACGCCGTTGTCATCACGTTCTTCAAAGGCGGAATTGATGTCCAGGAAGTTCCGGACGCCCTCCAACGCTAATTGGAAATCGCCGCCCAGACCCGCAAAACTGTATTCAGAGCGAATGATCGTCTCGCCTTCGTCGGCATCGCGGGTGAAAACGGAGCCATCTGACGCAGAACCATCGGCGAAAATGGTCAGAACTTCAGAGCGGGTGGGGCTGTCCTCGTAGCGGGTGAAGCCGATCAATTTGAGCTGTCCACCACCCAGCGCGAAGCTGTAATCCGCGCTTAGCTCATAGTTGAATTCATCTTCGCTGGAGGTGAATTCGCGCAGCCGGTCGCTGACAGAGATTGTCCCGGTGCGTTCAGAAGTTTCACGTTGGTCGAACAGATTGCCGCCGACCTCACCGGTGAGATTGAGGACATTTCCATTATTTGCAGTGCGCGCGAAAGAACCCGACAGGGTTATCCGGTCACCGTTGAAATTCGATTGTTCTTGGCGGGTGTCGATCAAATTTCCCGCGCCATCGAACACGCGCTCAATCCCGGCATCGCCGCGCCGCCCAGAATCGTTCTCAAGGGCGAGGGTCCAACCCGTCTTCTCGCCGCCACCGGCCAACGAAACCTGGCCATCGCCCCAGCGAAATGGGGCGCCAGAGGAGCGCCATTCTGCCGAATAGCGAAACTGCCCGGTGACGCGGCCAGTGCTCTGGGTGATGACATTCAGGACTTGACCTGACAAGCCGCCGATATCGAGACTGGCCCCGTCCACCAGCTCCAGTCGTACGACATCTTCGACTGGGATGCGTTGAAGTGCATCAACCGGGCCGTTCGATTTTCCAGATATCCGGCGGCCATTGATCAGGACGTTAGTGTCGGCTTGGCCAAGTCCTCGGTCATTGCCGCCCTCACGAATGGTGAAGCCTGGAACTTGCTGCGCCATGTCGAGCGCGTTGCGCGGTGCGAAACGTTCGAAATCAGCAGGTGTGAATGTGGCCCGGGCGTCTGAATCAACGGCCGTTTCATCTGAACTGGCAGCGGTGGAAGACGGGACCGAACCAGACGGTACGATTTCCTCAGCCGCGTTTTGTGCAGCAGTTGGGGCTGCGCAGATAGCGCTCGCAGCACCGCATAAAAAAAGAAAACGAAAGCCCATAGGGTGCATCAAACGCGCCTTTCCAACGCAAGTTCCGAAAAGGCCCATGAATGGAGATTTCAGATTGGAAAGCGGAATCGTCAAAAATTCGACGAACGTTCCACTGGTCGGGACGACTGGATTCGAACCAGCGACCCCCACACCCCCAGTGTGATGCGCTACCAGACTGCGCTACGTCCCGGAACCAGTGGAAGGCGGCGCTATAGGGCGAGGCTATGGGGCATGCAAGCGCCCATATCGGACGGTTAAAGTTGTTCGCACATGGGCCAGATTATAAGGGCTTCGATTGCGAGGTCCTTGCATTGCTGCTAGGCGCGCCCACTTGACCCATGAGGGCAGGGAAAATGCGAGGCAGTTGCACCGCTAGTTTCCACCTTCATGATTGCGATTTTGTATTTTTGACGGGCTAATTCGACATGCTTGATATTCTTGCTGCTGCTGGCGCTGGGGATGCGCCTCCGGGATGGCTTCAATGGCTGCCAATCCTTGGCATGATCCTGATCTTTTGGTTCTTGATTATCCGTCCGCAAATGAAGCGGCAAAAAGAGCATCAGCAAAAGGTCGAAGGCCTGAAGAAGGGCGATCAAGTGGTCACCGCAGGCGGCCTGATCGGCAAAGTGCTCAAGGTGAACGACGACAATGTCGAGCTTGAGCTGGCCAAAGATGTCCGTGTGAAAGCTGTGAAGCACACCATTGGTGATGTGCTCCAACCAGGCGGCAAGCCAGCCAACGATTGATCTTTGGCCGCTGGGCCATTCCCTCGCATTACCATTTATTGTCACGCGGATTAGAACGAAACCAAAATGCTCGATTTTCCGACATGGAAGAAGTTCTGGCTCTGGGGCCTGACACTTGTCGCAGTGCTGGCGGCGATGCCATCGCTGTTTGCTGCCGCCAATGTGGAGTGGCCAGAGGCACTGCCTAATCCTCAGGTCAACCTTGGCCTGGATTTGGCCGGCGGTAGCCACATTCTCCTCGAGGCGGATCCCGCCGAAGTTGCCGTGCAGCGGCTGGAGAATATGGAGGAAACCGTTCGCGGTGAAATGCGCCGAGCAGAACCGCGTATTCGGATCGGGGACATTTCAACATCGGGCGGCGAGCTTTCCTTCATGCTCGACACGCCAACGGACATCGACCGCGCGCGCGGACTGCTTGAGCCGGTGATGATGGGCAATAATCTGGTGCGCGAATGGGATCTAAGAGTGGTCGATGGCCAGCGCATGGTGTTGACCCCGACCGAAGACGGTGTCGATCAAGCTGTTACCGATGCAATGGACAGCGCGACCGAGGTGGTTCGCAAACGTATCGATGGATTGGGTACACGCGAGCCGACGATTATTCGCCAGGGCGATACCCGTATTGTTGTTCAGGTGCCGGGCCTCCAAGATCCCGACCAATTGAAAGAGCTACTGGGTAAAACTGCCAAGCTTGAATTCAAACTGGTTGATCTCAACGCTCTGCCCACAGACGTACAGGCGGGAATCGTACCTCCGGGCAGCCAAGCGTTTCCTTATTCTGACGAGACGCCGCAAGCAGGACAGATGGTCGCCGTTCGGCGGTTGGGCGGCATTCGCGGAGATAGTTTGACGAACGCACAGGCTGGTGTGAACCCGCAGAACAATGAGAATGTCGTCAACATTCAGTTTGATCAGCAGGGCGCATCGAAGTTCTGCACCTTGAGCACGGAAAATGTCGATCGCCCATTCGCGATCATTCTCGATGAGAAGGTTATCTCGGCGCCGAATTTCAATGAGCCAATTTGTGGTGGTTCAGCTCAGATCTCTGGCACATTCACCGCTCAAAGCGCAGCTGACTTGGCGATTGCGCTGAATTCAGGCGCGCTTCCGGTCGAGCTTGCTGTGATTGAAGAACGCACGGTCGGCCCAGACCTTGGCGCAGATTCAATCCGCAAGGGTTTGCTCGCCATGTTGATCGGTTCGGTTGCGGTGATCGCTTTGATGGTCGCGACATATGGCCGATTCGGCATTTATGCGACCATCGCTTTGGTCTTCAACGTGCTGATTATCCTCGGCCTGATGGCTGGGTTGAACACCACGCTGACCCTGCCCGGTATCGCTGGCTTTGTTATCACCGTAGGCGCGGCGGTGGACGCCAACGTTCTGATTAACGAGCGAATACGCGAAGAGAGAAAGCGCGGTAGGCGTGTCGTGGCAGCGGTTGAAAACGGCTACAAAGAGGCCAGCCGCGCTATTTACGACGCGAATATCACGAACTTCATCGCCGGTGTTTTGCTGTTCCTGTTCGGCTCTGGTCCGGTGCGCGGCTTTGCCGTCGTCCTGGTGATTGGCCTGTTCACCAGCGTCTTCACCGCGCTTGTCCTAACCCGCATGTGGGTCGCCGGATGGCTGCGTAAAACGCGCCCCAGCGACATTAACATTTAAAGGGCGAATCGACATGAAACTGCTCAAACTCGTCCCTGAAGCGACCAACATCAAATTTCTGCGTTTGCGGGTGCCGTTTTTCATTTTCAGTCTGCTGCTGATCGCGGCGAGCTGGGCATTGGTGCTGGTCAACGGCCTCAATTACGGTGTCGATTTCGCCGGTGGTCAGGAAATCCGCGCGACCTTCACTCAGACCGAAGAGGCTCCGATTGCGGAGCTGCGCGAGAGTGTTGGTGCTTTGGAAAATGTTGGCTCGCCGGTCGTACAAACCTTTGGCGCACCCAACGAGGTGTCAATCCGGGTGAAGCTGCCGCCTGAGGCGGAAGGCAATCCAGAGTTCGCCGCCGAGATGACAACGGCGATTACCGACAGTCTGAAGTCAGACTATTCGGACATTCGGATTGATGGCGTGGATTCGGTATCCGGCAAGGTTTCCGGCGAGTTCCGCCAGGATGCTGTGCTGGCTTTGCTGGCGGCTATGCTCGCTGTCGCGCTCTATATTTGGATTCGGTTTGAGTGGCAGTTTGGCGTTGGCGCGCTGTTCGCACTGTTCCACGATGTCTCGGTAACCTTGGGCATGTTCGCGCTGTTCCAGCTCGAATTCAGTCTCCAGATTATCGCCGCGATTTTGGCGATCATCGGCTATTCCTTGAACGATACAATCGTGGTCTACGACCGCATCAGGGAGAACTTGAAGAAGTATCGCAAGATGCCTCTGCCGGAGCTGCTCGATCTGTCGGTCAATGAGACCTTGGCCCGGACGGTGATGACCTCTTTGACCTTGCTGGTTGCGCTTGTTCCGCTGCTGCTAATCGGTCCGGCAAGTCTGTTTGGCCTGGTCGCGGCGATCACCGCTGGTCTGTTCATCGGCACCTATTCGAGCGTCTATTTGGCGGCGCCGGTGTTGATTTGGATGGGTGTTACTTCGAACAGCTTTGTACCTCAGGAAACCAAGGAAGAGCGGCAGGAAAAGATCGCTCGCGGCGAGGCGTAACTGCGCTCGCTAGGCTCTGTTTTCTGCTAGCTTGGCGTAATGCTCGGCCAACTGCGCTCCGTTGGTTGTCCAATTGAAACGCTCCGCCATGAATGCAACCTGCTGTCTGTCGGCTGGCTTTGCCATCAGGGACTGAACCGCGCCCACCACCGACTCTGGCGTGCGCTCGATTAAATAGCCTGCCACATCGCTGGTTATGATCTCGCGCGCGCCGCCGACATCGCAGGTGATCACGCGGGTACCGCAGGCTAGCGCCTCAACCCATGCATTGGCGAGGCCTTCACTGCGTGTGGGCAAAACCATCGCATCGGAGGCCGAGAGTACGATGGGCAGCAAATCATGGTCGATTGACCCAGCGAAGTGAACGCGGTCTGCCACACCCAGATCGCTGGCGAGGCTGCGCAAATGCCGCTCGTCCTCGCCCTTACCGATCAGGATTAAGCGCGCCTCTGGCAACGAGGGCAAGGCGCCAATCGCGATGTCTTGTCCCTTGCGTTCCACCAAGGCACCAACGCAGCTGAGCAGTGGCACTTTCTCCGGCAGATCAAAGCGCAGTTCCTGTGCCAGCTTTGCCCTCAAGCCAGTGTGATCAAGCGGACGAAAACGGTCACGGTCGAGCCCGGTGTAATGCAGGCGGATCTTGCTGCGCTTCATGCCCAAGCCCACCATGTCTTCGCGTAGTGCCTCACTGACCGACAGGATGCCGGCGGCGCGCTCTGCGGCCTCGAGAATTTGCTCACGGGCGAAGTCGCGGCCGCACCAATAGCTAATGTCGGCACCGCGCGCTTTGATCGATAGGGGCAATTGCATTTGCTCCGCGATCCAGGCTGCCGCTGGGCCGTCTGGAAAGAAGAATTGCGCGTCGATTACGTGGACCGGATCGCTCGCATGGATACGCTTGATCAGCGGCAGAGCAGCCTTCGCGATGGCGCTGGCATTTCGGCGTGCACCCATCTTTGGGATCAAGGTGAAGCGAGGCCGATAAACCTCAATTCCACCTTCGAGAGAATGCGCCGGCAAGTTGGCGAGCGCACGGTAACGGCCGAGCGCAATCGGCGGAATGCCGAGCGGATTGATTACGGTAACACGCCAGTCGCCGCGCTTGGCCAGCGCCTCCAGTGAGCGTGCAACGAACGTTCCGAAACGCGGGTTTGCCGCGTTTGGGAATAGGGTGGATATAGAGACGACATGTTTGGACGCTTCGCTCACTGGATCGCTCACAAACGGCGCACCAGCATGTCAGCAACCGCGATCCATGGCGGGTTGTCGACGACCTGCTGTTTCTCACCCGCGCCGGGTGGAAGAATGCCAACCAGAGTGCCTCGGCGGTCAATTAAGCGCCCAAAGGTAAAACGTCCGCCTGGTCTTGGCACGAGGCAGTCGCGATTGATCGCGCTTCCGGCATCCTCGGGCGATAACTGCCGTAACCATACCAAGTCACCAGGGCGAAACTCTCCAATGCTGGCAGAGACGCTGAGCACCATGCGCGCTACGCCCTCTTCACTGGAAGCGAGATCTGTCGGCAGAATGGCCTCGCGCGGGCGTTCGAGCGCTTCCGCGCCAGCCGTAGTTAGCTCCGCGACGATCTGTGCTTGCGGGGTCTCTTCAGAGCGAACCAGTGCCTCTGCATCCACACCAAGCGCGCCAGCGATCCGCTCCATCCATTTGAGCGAGAGGTTGCGCATCCCCGTCTCTAGTCGGCCAATGGTTTGTGCCGTGGTTGGCGGATCACAAGCCTCTGCCAGTTCTGCTAGCGTCAGCCCCTTGCTTTTGCGGATGTCGCGAATGCGGTTGATCATGTTTTACCTATAAAATGAACCAAATTGGTAATTTTACCTTTCCTACACGAACCAATGCATTGCAAGCCCTGTGGAGAGAATACGCACAAGGAGGGATTCGATGGGAAGAGAATTGGTTGAGCGCGAGCTAACGCGCGAAGGACCGAGGCGGGAACAGTCGAACAAGAGCACGGCGAAGGGTAAACGCCGCAGCGTGACGATGAACCTGGCGGAATCTCCGCTCAGTTGGCTGCATTCGCGCGGTCATATTTCGGACCGCCTGTACGATGCGGGCGAGCGACTGCGAGCTGATTATGAGCGAGCGCAGCTGCCAGCGAACCTCACCATGCGCTGGGATCCGGTGCGGATCAAAACCACTGGCGAGCAGGGGCTTTCGAGCGGAGAGAAGCAGATATCGGCCAAGCGCCGCTTTGATGAAGCTTTGCAGCAGGCTGGCAAGGGTCTGGAGGATATCCTGTGGCGCGTTGTCTGCGCAGGTGAGGGCCTGCCAGTGGCGGAAAGGACCCTGGGTTGGCCCGCGCGCAGCGGCAAGCTGGTCCTGAAGCTCGCTCTAGACCGTGTCGCTGATTATTATCGGATCAATTAGTGCCGGGCGCGGGCGCCGCGCTATTATCCGCCGTAGAAGAACCGTTCTTCGGCGATTCTGCCATCTTTGACAGTGTAGACAGCCGTTTCAGACGATTGGGTGCGTTCGCCCATCATCGTTACGTCCATCGAATAGTTCACGGCGAATTGCTCTCCCACAACAAAGGGTCCGGCCATATCAAAGCCGTGCATTTCGGCATTTTCGTTCCACCATTTGTGCTTTTCGAGCAATTGCTCGCGTCCTTGCACGTGTGACATGGGGCCATCGCCGGGTTCCATGCTCACAATATCATCGGACCACATGGCTTGGTAATCGGCTTCGCGATCTTCTTTCACCGCGTTGAAGAAATCTTGGGCAGTCTGTTCAATCGTCATCTCAGCTCTCCTAAGTGTCCTTAGATTATCAGTAGCCGAGAATTATGTCAGCAGCGCGTCCACTTGCCGGCGCAATTCGGGCAGCACATCTTCCTCAAACCATGGGTTCTTGCGCATCCAGATGGCCGATCGCCAGGCCGGATGAGGCAGAGGAAAGAATGGAGCATAATCGGCGAAGCGCCTGACACGCTCTGTCATGGAAAGTTTCTTTGCCTTCGGCAGATAATAGGCCTGAGCGTAGGCCCCGACGAGTAGGGTCAGACGCTCTGTCGGCAACACGTCCAGCATCCGATCGTGCCACTCAGGCGCGCACTCCTTGCGGGGCGGTTGATCTCCGCCAGATGCCTTGCCCGGATAGCAAAAGCCCATCGGCATCAGCGCGATTTTGTCGGCATCGTAAAAGTCGGATTTCTCAAAACCGAGCCAGCTACGCAGTCGGTCGCCGCTGTCATCGTCCCATGGCACGCCGCTGGCATGAACCTTTGTGCCCGGTGCCTGGCCGATGATTAGCACGCGGCTGTTTTCAGAGAACTGGACCACCGGGCGTGGGCCAAGCGGCAAGTGTTCTGCACAAATTGTGCAGGCGGTGATTTCTTTGTGAAGTTCAGCCGCGCTCATTCCTCAGCCATTTCTGCCAGCATCAGCCAGCGTTCCTCCGCTTGATCCTTTTCAGTGCGGGCATTCTCAATACCTTTGGAGATATTGGTGAAGCGCTGCGGATCCGTGTTGAACAGATCGGGGTCTGAGAGAATGTTCTCACCCTTGGTGATGGCCGTCTCCAGCTCCTCGATGCGGGCTGGCAGCAGCTCATAGTCTCGCTGATCTTTGAAGCTAAGCTTACCCGCTGGCTTTGCCTGAGCAGGCTTTTCCGGCGCGGGCGCAGCGGTTGGCTTGCTCTTCTTGGTACCCGTAGTGATCGGCTTGCGGCGCTTGCGCTCCCAATCCTCATAACCGCCTGCGACAACGTCAACGCGCCCCGACCCATCTAGGCCCAGGGTTACGGTAACGGTCCGGTCAAGAAAATCGCGATCGTGGCTAACAATCAGGACGGTTCCATCGAAATCGGCGATCACCTCTTGCAGCAGATCGAGTGTTTCCAGATCGAGGTCGTTGGTTGGCTCATCAAGCACGAGCAAATTTGCGGTGCGAGCAAATTCGCGTGCGAGCAGCAGGCGCGAACGCTCACCGCCGGACAAATTGGCGACTTTGGTGTCGACCAGTCCAGGATCGAACAGGAAGTCCTTGAGATAGGCTTGCACGTGTTTGCGCGCGCCGCGTACATCGATCCAATCACCGCCCTCGGCCAGAATGTCGCGCACGCTTGCCTCTGGGCTCAGCAATTTGCGTTGTTGATCAATCATGACGCCGGTCAGTGTGCGGGCGCGCTCAACCGTCCCGCTGTCTGGCTCTAGCTCGCCAGTGAGCATTTTGAGCAGTGTGGTCTTGCCTGCGCCATTCGCCCCGACGATGCCGATCCGGTCCCCACGCTGAATGCGCAACGAGAAGTTCTTGATGACTTCGCGCTCGCCAAAGGATTTTGAGACTTTTTCAGCCACAATGACCGACTTCGATTTGAAATCGTCGTCATTGGCGAGTTTTAGTTTTGCCGAACTGGTGTCGGAAATCATCGCCGCGCGCGCAGCTCGCATCTGATGCAGTTTTTCCAGCCGACCTTGGTTGCGCTTGCGACGCGCGGTTACTCCGCGCTCCAGCCAGTGCGCCTCAAGCTTGAGTTTCGCATCCAGCTTTTCTGCGGCGCGGGTTTCCTCAGCATAGACGCTTGCCTCCCACGCTTCATACCCGCCAAAGCCAACTTCTTTGCGACGCAGATTGCCGCGATCCAGCCAGAGGGTCGCGCGGGTCAAACGCTTTAGGAAGGTCCGGTCGTGGCTGATCGTGATGAAGGCGCCTTTGTACCGGTTCAGCCAATCTTCCAACCAGTCGATCGCGCCCAGATCAAGGTGGTTGGTTGGCTCATCTAGCAGCAGAATATCAGGGTCTTGAGCGAGCGCACGGGCAATCGCAGCGCGGCGACGTTCACCTCCGCTGGCGGTGTCAGCTGGGCGGTCCATGGCGATGCCGAGTTGGCCAGCAATGGATTCTACTTCATAGGCTTCTGGTGCATCATCGCCGGACAGCGCGAAGTCCATCAGTGTGGCGTAGGCGCTGAGGTCAGGTTCCTGCTCCAGGAACACGATCCGCGCGCCCGGCTTAATCCGGCGCAGGCCGCGGTCCGCCTCAATCCGATCATCGATCAGTTTGAGCAGAGTGGTCTTGCCAGCGCCATTGCGCCCGATCAGTGCCAAGCGGTCACGCGGGGCGACATGCAGGTCAATCCCATCCGTGCCCGGGCCGCCAAACAGCCAGCGGCCGCCTTGCTGAAGGCCTAGCCCTTCCCAGGATAGAATTGGTGGTTGTGCCATAACGGGCGGGCGGTAGGGGCTTGGCAAAGCACGGGCAAGCGCTTTGCATGCGTTTGTCTTGAGAAGCCTGTTGCAATTTTCTTGCCTGAACGCTGATCAGAGGCTTTATTCACTGCATGTTCAACGCGTGATCATTAAACAGGGTAGCATCATGAAACGCGGTATCTCTCTTTTTGGCGCTTTTGTCGCCCTGGCTATGGCTGGAATTCCGGTCGCTCCCTCGCTTGCCGCATCTGCGCAGGTGCAGACCGATCAAAGCAATGCGCGCAAGGAAATGCGGGCAGGCAATCAAATGTCGCTGCGCCAGATCGAGGCGCGGGTACTGCCCCGGATGAAGGGCAGCGAATATCTCGGCCCGGCTTACGATTCCATTGCGCGCGCCTATCGGTTGAAATTCATCAAAGACGGCCGCGTTACTTTCGTCGATGTCGACGCTCGCACTGGGCGCATCATCAATCGCTCTCGCTGACGGATTTTCCTCTCAGGATCAGGTGCAATCGGGGTGCAATTCGCTCCGCTCGCTTGACGCGTTTTGCGTAAAGGCGCACCAGATCATTTCACCTTTCAGGCACCGATCCAGGGACCAGACAGAAATATGCGCATTCTGATTGTCGAAGACGAACCGACACTTGGCCAGCAATTGAAATCCACATTGGAGCAGACTGGCTATGCAGTCGATCTTTCTACCGATGGCGAAGATGGCCACTTTTTGGGCAGCACAGAGGATTACGACGCCGTAATTCTCGATCTGGGCCTGCCAGAAATTGATGGCCTGTCAGTGCTGGGTATGTGGCGCAAGGAAGGCCGAGAATTTCCTGTACTGGTGCTGACCGCGCGGGACAGTTGGTCTGATAAGGTCGCCGGGCTGGATGCGGGCGCGGATGATTATCTTGCCAAACCATTCCAGACCGAAGAACTCATTGCCCGTCTTCGCGCGTTGATCAGGCGTGCGTCGGGCAACACCTCTTCTGAGCTGACGGCTGGTCAAGTGCGGCTGGACACCCGGTCTGGGCGGGTGACTCTTAAAGGAGAGCCGGTGAAGCTGACGGCCCAAGAATACAAACTCCTGAGCTATTTGATGCATCACAAAGGCAAGGTGGTAAGCCGGACCGAGCTGATCGAGCATATCTATGATCAGGACTTTGATCGCGATTCAAACACGATTGAAGTGTTCGTGACGCGTATTCGCAAGAAACTCGGCGCAGAAGTGATAACGACGATCCGTGGCCTTGGTTATAGCCTCGACGATCCCGCAGACGCGCCCCGCGCTTAGTCCGCAGGACACCGATTCTGCTTCGCACACCAGCGAGGCGGAGACGGTGACTGCGGCTGACGCGGGTAATACGCAAACTTCGGATGAGGTAAGCGCTGTTCCTGCGAAAGCGGCAGATGCTGTTCAAGCTCGGCTCCAAACGGGCAGTCTGGCGCGCCGCATGGGTCTCATCGCGGCTGGCTGGATTTTTATGCTGCTGCTGGTCGGCGGCATTGCGCTGGATCGCACACTGACCAGTCAGGTTGAGCAAAATTTTGATAACCAACTCGAATATGTTCTGACCGCTCTGATCGCTTCTGCCGAAATCGATCCACAGGGTGATGTCTATCTCTACAATGAGCTGGGCGACCAGCGCTTTTTTGAGCCCAATAGCGGCGTCTATTGGCAGGTGAGCGGGGAGGGGTTTGCGCCCTTTACCTCGCGCAGTCTGTGGGACAGCCCGCTGGAACTGAAGGCGGATCACTTCGACAATAATCCGCATTTCTACGACTCTGATCAGTTCGAAGGGGAGCCGCTGCGCATTGTTGAGCGCACGGTGATTCTGCCAGCGAGCGAGACGCAGTGGACCTTTGCGGTTGCCTCCGCAACGGAAGAACTCGAAGCGCAGGTCACCAACATCCGCTCAATTCTGGCATGGAGCTTTGCCGTTCTCGGCTTTGGCTTACTCGCAATGGCTCTGCTGCAAATCCGCGTCGGTCTATCCCCGCTTCGCCGTGTGCGTGCGGCTATTCAGAATTTGCGCTCAACGGGCGAAAACAGGATTTCAGAGCCTCTGCCAACCGAGGTCCAACCATTGGTTCAAGAGCTCAATGGTCTACTCGAACATTCAGAAAAGCAGGCTGAAGAAGCGCGTACACATGCTGGCAATTTGGCCCATGCGCTGAAGACGCCGCTAACGGTTCTTACCAACGCCGCAACTGCCCGTGCGCCGGATTTAGGCGACGCGGTGATCCGCGAAACGCGCACAATGCAGCGGCACGTTGATCACCATCTCGCCCGGGCTCGGGCGGTTGGCAGGCGGGCCGTTGGCCATGCGCGGACCAGTATTTTTGACAGTGCAGAGGCGGTGCGTCGCGCGGTTGAACGCCTCTATCCGCAAGCGCGCATTGATATCGCTGGCAATCGCACCGCCATCGTTGCGATTGAGCGTCAGGACTTGGATGAGATCCTTGGCAATCTGATCGAAAACGCCGCGAAATATGGCGGCGGCAGTGTCTTCGTTACGGTCGATGCCGAAAGCGAAGACGAGACCAAAGGCGCGCCATGCGTCATCTGGGTCGAAGACGATGGAATGGGCATTCCTGAGGCTGAGCGTGAGCGCATTTTTGATCGCGGTGCGCGCCTGGACACGGGCAAGCCAGGCACTGGACTAGGCCTAGCTATCGTGCGCGATGTTGCCGAAATTTACGGCGGCGGAGTAGAGATTGAGGAAAGCGAAGACCTGGGCGGGGTGCTCATCAAGCTGAGCCTGCCGCGCGCATAGCGTGGAGCGAAATCTCAGCCGTGCCTGTCTTCGCGTGCTTGCTCGTGGTGGCGAATAACCTCATCGATTATGAAGCGCAGAAATTTCTCGCTAAATTCTGGGTCAAGATTGGCGTCTTCTGACAGCGCGCGCAGGCGATCAATCTGGCGTTGTTCGCGATCAGGATCAGCGGGCGGCAAAGTCACTTTCGCCTTATATTCCCCAACTGCCTGAGTGATCCGAAATCGCTCAGCGAGAATATGGATCAAAGCCGCATCGATATTGTCGATACTCTTGCGAAATCCGGCAAGGATGGGATCGGGCTCGTTCGGCAGGTGCGTATCATTGGACATATCGTGCAAAACTAGCAGCAATTGAGCGCTTGCCAAGCGCGTGAGCCTCGCCCACAGCGCAAATATGAGCGCTGAAGTGGTTCAATTGCCGCGCGGAAAGCGGCCTACGCTTGATCCGATGCTGTCTTTGACAGCGCCGGGCATGAATTCCGTTAACACCGTGATCTTGGAACGGATGCAGAGCGAGATCCCCTTGATTCCGCGCCTTGCAGGCCATTTGATCTCCGGTGGAGGCAAGCGCCTGCGCCCGATGTTGACGCTCGCGGGCGCTGAGCTGGTTGGTTATCAGGGCGATCGCCATCACAAGCTCGCCGCCGCTGTGGAATTCATTCACACCGCCACACTTCTCCACGATGATGTGGTCGACGGCAGCGAGCTGCGCAGAGGCAAGGCCGCCGCCAACATTATTTTCGGCAATCCGGCGACCGTCTTGGTCGGCGATTTCTTGTTCAGCCGCGCGTTTGAATTGATGACCGAGGACGGCAGCTTGAAAGTGCTCAAGATCTTGAGCCACGCCAGTGCGGTGATCGCCGAGGGTGAAGTTTCGCAGCTGACTGCTCAGCGCCAGATCAAGACCAGCGAAGAGCAATATCTGCACATTATCGGCGCAAAGACCGCTGCTCTATTTGCCGCTGCCAGTCAGATCAGCGCCGTGGTCGCCGAGTGTAGTGAAGAGCAAGAGCGCGCTTTGGAAGATTATGGCCGCAATCTGGGCGTTGCGTTTCAACTCGTCGATGATGCGATTGATTACGATTCTGATGCGGCCCAAATGGGCAAAGATCAGGGCGATGATTTCCGTGAGGGGAAGATGACCCTGCCGGTAATTCTGGCCTTTGCGCGCGGCGATGAAGAAGAGCGCTCGTTCTGGAAAGCAGCGATTGGTGGGCACCGCACATCGGACGAGGATTTGGCCCACGCGATTGAGCTGATTGAGCGCCACAATGCTCTTAATGACACGCGCGAGCGGGCGAAGCATTTTGCCCAGCGCGCCATCGATGCAATCTCGATCTTCCCAGATGGCAAAGCGCGCGCGGCAATGGCGGAAGCAGCTAACTTTGCTGTCGCGCGGGGATATTGAGCAGGGTCTTGGACCCGCAACTACCCATAAACCATGTGTTGCCAGACCTGCGCGCAGCCTTGGCTGCGAGCGGGGCGGGTGTGCTAATCGCGCCGCCAGGGGCGGGGAAGACCACCGCGGTTGCGCCAGCTCTGCTGGAAGAGGAATGGTGCACTGGACAAATCATCCTGACCAGTCCGCGCCGTGTTGCTGCGCGCGCAGCGGCAGAGCGGATGGCGCAAATACTGGGTGAGAAGCCGGGCGAAACCATCGGGTATTCCACCCGGCTCGACAGCAAGAGCTCTGCGCGAACCCGGATTCTGGTCGTGACCGAGGGCATATTCGTCAACCGCGTGCTTGCCGATCCGGAGTTGCCCGGCGTTTCAGCCGTGCTGTTTGATGAGGTGCATGAACGGCATTTGGATTGCGATCTTGGGCTGGCACTCGCGCTCGAGGCGCGCAGCGTATTGCGCGAAGATTTGCGTGTTCTTGCCATGTCAGCGACGATTGATGGAGCGCGTTTTTCAGAGTTGCTGGGCAAAGATGCGCCGGTTATCGAGAGCGAAGGGCGCAGCTTCCCACTCACTCTCAGATGGCTGGGCACCAATCCCGCGCAGCCCATTGAAGCACAAACGATTGAGGCGGTGCTCACCGCGCGGCGTGAGAATGATGAGGGCGATATTCTCGCCTTTCTACCCGGGGTGCGCGAGATTGAGCGTGTTCGTGAAAGGCTTGTGGAGCGCTTGCCAGATACGCCGATATTGCCGCTTCACGGACAGGTTGATCCAGCGAGCCAGCGAGCTGCGATTAAGCGCGATCCGCAAGGCCGCCGCCGTATTGTGCTGGCGAGCGCTATTGCTGAAACATCGCTGACGCTGGATGGCGTGTCGATTGTCGTCGATTCTGGCCTCGCTCGCTACGCTGAGTTTGACGCGGCCGCAGGAACGCAGCGGTTGGTGACAAGAGCTGCAAGCCAAGCGGCGGCGACCCAACGTGCGGGCCGTGCGGCGCGGCAGCGGGCCGGAGTTGCATATCGTTTGTGGGAGGAGCATGGGCATGCGGGACGGCAAGCATTTGCGCCTCCTGAGATAACCAGTGCCGATCTTGCCCCGCTTGTTCTGTCGCTCGCCGCATGGGGCACGCGCGACCCTGCGTCGCTGACTTGGCTGGATGCTCCGCCAGAGGCGGCAATCGCGAGCGCACGCCAGCGGCTAGAGGCGATGGGCGCGATTGATAACGAAGGCTCAATCACCGACTGGGGCGAGAAAATTGCCGCAATGCCGATGTCACCCGACCAGGCCGCAGCGGTGCTTTATGGTGCTACAAGAGGTGCCGGTGAGGCGAGCGCGCGGCTGGTCATGTTGTTGCAAGAACGTGGATTGGGCGCGCGCGGCGAAGACCTGCTCCAGAGGCTATCACGCTGGAATAACGACAATAGCAAACGCGCGAGCTCTGCTCGCAAGATAGCTGATGGTTGGGCGCGCAAGGCAGCGGTGCTGGTGGGCGAGGGAAGTGCTGGTGAAGCAACCGCAGAGGAATGCCTTGCTCTTGCCCGGCCAGATATGATCGCGAAACGCCGCGATCGGAGCGGAGAGCATTGGCTGTCCGCAGGCGGGCGGGGCTTCGTACTCGACCCGGCCTCACCAATTGCGCGGGCTGAATGGATCGTGATTGGTGCAGCCAGCGGACAGGCCAAGGGCGCGCGGATCATGTCGGCGGCGGTCCTGCCCCCACCAGACAGCGGCGGACCGATCCAATCCAAAATTGAGGAACGCCGTATCATCCATTGGGATGCAGCCAAAAACCGGGCGATGCCGCGACGGGAAACCCGGCTTGGGGCGATTACCTTGGCAAGCGGTCCCGATGAAAATCCTGATGAACAGGCACTTGTGGACATCCTTGTGGAGAAAGCTCTGGAAAGGCTGGGGGAACTGCTGCCTGCGCCCCTGCTTGCGCGTGGTAAATACGCGGGAGTGAATAGCCTGTCTGAGGAGGGTTTGGCAGGGACGGTGGAGATGTGGCTCGTCCCACTACTGACCGGGCGGCGCGATTTGAACCTGAAGCCAGCGCAGCTGACCGAGGCGGTTTTGGGACAGCTCAATTGGGGCGAGCAGCAAAGGCTCGATAAAGACGCGCCCACCCATTTCATTTCGCCCGCACAGACACGCCACGCGATTGACTATGCCAGTGATGATGCGCCCAGCGTTGAGGTGCGTGTGCAGGCTTTGTTTGGCCTCGATAGCCAGCCAATGATTGGCAAAACGCCGCTGCTGCTAAAGCTCACCAGCCCTGCGGGACGTCCAATCCAATCGACCCGCGATTTACCGGGATTTTGGCGCGGTAGCTGGGCCGATGTGGCAAAGGATATGAAGGGCAGGTATCCAAAGCATCGCTGGCCTGAACAACCGTGGAGCGAAAAACCGAGCCTAAAGACGAAAAACGCCTTCAATCGCGAATGAGTTTGGACTATCGCAAAGGCAAGTTAGCGCTGCAGCTTGCCAGATGACGACGCGGCCAATGAATTGATGGACTAGGACACAATGTCAGCACGTATTTTCCAGACCCCGAAAAGCGCGATGCAATCGGGTAAAGCCAAGACCGACACTTGGGTGCTCGAATTTGAGCGGTCAGAGGCACTGCGCCCAGATCCGCTGATGGGTTGGAGCGGCAGCGGCGACACGCAGAGTCAGGTGCGTTTGACCTTCCCCGACAAGGATGCGGGGAAAGCCTATGCCGAGAAATACGGAATTCCGGCGCGGGTCCATTCGACCCCGGCTAAGGGACTCAAACTACAGGCTTACGCCGACAATTTCCGCTAAAAGATTGGTGCGCGATTGGCGCGTCTCTAAGATCCTATCTTGCCAACCGAGGGCATGATCGCCATATGGCCATCCGGGAGTCGGGTGGACGTTTGCGTTCGCTCACTGGGTCAGGTCCGGAAGGAAGCAGCCCAGGTGAATTGCGACGGGTCGCTCGGCTCCTTTTCCATGAAAATACGGTGGTTTGGTCCGGGAGCGATTTCATGCCGATTTTCTCCAAACGCCGCGATGACAAATGCTGCGCCAACGCGTAGTTTGCGCGCGTGACTGATTCCGATCCAGAAATACCCGAAGGCGAAGAGGACAAGCCAAGCGCTGCTGAGTTAGAGGCCGCAGGCCAGAACTCTATGTTTGGCGATCCTGAGCCTGCACCGCCTATTGCGGTTCAGGACAAGCCGTCCGCTAGTGAACAGACTGCTTCGGTCGAACCTGCCCCTGCGGCTGAAGTCTCGCCGCCCACTGCGGCTCCTGCGGAGAAACCCGCGAAGCCAGCGGAGGCTGCCGATAACCAGCCTTACCGCGTACTGGCGCGCAAATACCGCCCGCAAACCTTCTCTGAGCTGATCGGGCAAGAGCCTATGGTCCGCACGCTCGCCAATGCGATCGAGCGAGACCGGCTGGCGCATGCGTTTTTGATGACCGGCGTTCGCGGTGTCGGTAAAACGTCGACCGCCAGGCTAATTGCCAAAGCGCTCAACTGCATCGGCGCGGATGGCGAGGGCGGACCTACCATTGATCCGTGCGGGCAATGTGAGCCTTGCACGGCGATCGCTCAGGGTCAGCATATCGATGTGATCGAGATGGATGCGGCCTCGCACACTGGAGTCGACGATGTACGCGAGATTATCGAGGCGGTGCGCTATGCAGCGGTCTCTGCGCGCTACAAAATCTACATCATTGACGAGGTTCACATGCTCTCGCGCAATGCCTTCAACGCATTGCTGAAGACGCTTGAGGAACCGCCTGCGCATGTAAAATTCCTGTTCGCGACGACTGAAGTTGAAAAGCTACCGGTTACCGTGCTCAGCCGGACGCAGCGGTTCGACTTGCGGCGCATTCCGGCGGAATTGCTGGCGACGCATTTCGGCAATGTCTGCGCGAAAGAGGGTGTCGAGGCTGAGGCAGAGGCGCTGCACATTATAGCGGGAGCGGCAGAGGGTTCGGTTCGCGATGGTCTTTCGATCCTCGACCAAGCGATTGCGCATGCCGATCTTGAAGAAGGCGGGCAGGTAACTGGTGAGCGTGTCCGCGACATGCTTGGCCTTGCGGATAAGAGCGCTCAGCGGAAGCTGTTGGAGCGGTTGCTGGCGGGCGATGCGCCGGCCTTGCTGGCAGCAATTGATGAGCAATATGCGCTGGGCGTCGAACCGCTCGCTTTGATGCGGGCATTGATGGATCTGGTTCACAAAATTACGGTGGCGCAGGTTTCCGGTGCTGAGGCTGATGCGCCAACCGAAGAAGAGCGCGCAGCGCTTAGCAAATTTGCGCAGGAGTTAAGCGCGGGTCAGCTGCACCGGCTTTGGCAGTTAATGCTGAAGGGTCATGAGGAAGTGCGCCAGGCGCCCGATCCGTTGGTTTCCGTGCAGATGGCCTTGCTGCGCGTGCTTCACGCCTCTGACATGCCGGACCCTGGCAAGCTTGCAAAGCGGATAGAGGAGATTGCCAAGGCGGGGCCTGCGCCTGCTGCGCCGAATGAAGCGCACGCCGGAGAACCTGCCCCTGCCATGCAGTCGGCAACCAGCGCGCTCGACTGGGCAAACGTGGTGCGACAAGTCGACGATTCCGGGCAATTGCGCGTGGCGCAAATTATGCGAGACCGAGTTCGAGTGATCGAGCTCGCGCCGGAAAAGCTCGTGTATCAGCGGGCCGATAACTTTGCCGATGACCCGGCGCCAGAGATCCGCGAGGCCTTGTTTAAGCTCACTGGCAAGCGCTGGCTGGTTGAAACAGGTGCAGGTGATGCCCAACCTAGCTTACGAGAGCAGGAAGACGCGGAACGCGAAGCAGCAGCCGAGCGCACCCGGTCCGATCCGCTGGTGAAGGCCGCGTTCGAAGCCTTCCCAGAGGCGGAATTGCTCGACCCGAAAGACCAAGCCGCACCCAGCGCTTTGCGCGCCAGCGGCAGCAAATGGAGCTGATGAAGCTATGAAATCGATGGAAGAAATGATGCAGGCCGCTCAAAAGGCCGCAGAGACGATCCAAACCCAAATGAACGACATGCAGGCCAAATTGGACGGCATGGAGGTTGAGGGTCAAGCCGGCGGCGGCTTGGTAAAGGTGCGCGCCACGGCAAAGGGCCGAATCTTGAAGGTTGAGATCGACGACAGCCTAATGAAGCTGGAAGAAAAGCACATGGTCGAAGACCTTGTGACGGCTGCTTTTAACGATGCCCGGGACAAGGCTGACCGCGTTTCCGCCGAGGAAATGAAGCAGATGCAAGGCGGCATGGGCCTGCCAGAAGGTTTCAACCTACCCGGTATGGGTTGAGGTATCCTGAGCGTTGCCATTGCGGCGCGCATTGAGCGTTCCCATATCCTGAGCCGATACGACAGCTCCAAAAATGCGCTCAATTGGCGCTCATAAAGATAAACGGCAAATTCAATGACACAGCAATTCCCTCTCCTGCCTTTGCGCGACATCGTGGTGTTTCCCGGTATGGTCGTGCCCCTTTTCGTGGGCCGTGACAAATCCGTTGCCGCGCTCGAGGCCGCAATGGAAGCCAGCAAGGATATCTTCCTGCTCGCCCAGCTTGATCCGGGCTGTGATGATCCGGTTGGCGATGACCTTTATGACGTCGGCGTCGTCGCCCAAGTGCTGCAATTGCTGAAATTGCCGGACGGCACCGTCCGCGTTCTGGTTGAAGGGACAGCGCGGGCTAAGCTTGAAACGTTCCGCGAAGAGGGTGATTATGTTTTGGCTGAAGTGGTTCTGCAGGAACCGCAAACGGTCGGCGGCAGCGAAGTCACTGCTTTGATGCGGCAAGTTACGGAACAATTTGCGGAATACAGCAAGCTTAACAAGAAGCTGGGTGATGATGCTGATGTTGATCTCAGCGATGTCGATGATGCAGGCACTCTGGCGGATACAATCGCGGCCGCAATCAATGCCAAGGTTTCTGACAAGCAAGGCCTGCTGACTGAAGCTGATCCTCTGCGCCGTTTGGAACTGGTGATCGCCTTTATGGAAGGTGAGCTGTCGGTTCTTCAGGTTGAGCGGAAAATCCGCGGGCGTGTGAAGCGTCAGATGGAAAAGACCCAGCGCGAATATTACCTCAATGAACAGCTCAAGGCGATCCAAAGCGAGCTGGGTGGCAGCGACGGCGAAGAAGTCGATGAGATCGCTGAGTTGACCGAGAAGATCGAAGAGACCAAGCTTTCCAAAGAGGCGAAGACGAAGTCGAAGGCAGAACTAAAGAAACTCAAGGCCATGCAGCCGATGAGCGCAGAGGCGACCGTCATCCGCAATTATCTGGATGTGCTACTCGGCCTGCCATGGGGCAAGAAGTCTCGGCTCAAAAAGGATATTGGTAAGGCGCAGGAGATCCTCGACGCCGATCATTACGGCCTGGAGAAGGTCAAGGATCGGATTATCGAATATCTTGCCGTTCAGGCGCGCACCAACAAGCTGAAGGGGCCAATCCTGTGCCTCGTCGGGCCGCCCGGCGTGGGTAAGACGTCGCTGGGCAAGTCAATTGCCAAGGCAACGGGCCGCGAGTTCGTGCGCCAGTCGCTTGGCGGCGTGCGGGACGAGGCCGAGATTCGCGGTCACCGCCGGACGTATATTGGCTCGATGCCGGGTAAGATCGTGAACAATCTGAAGAAGGCGGGGAGCAGCAATCCGTTGTTCCTGCTCGATGAGATCGACAAGCTGGGCCAGGATTTCCGTGGCGATCCTGCATCGGCTCTGCTCGAAGTGCTCGACCCAGAGCAAAATGGTAAGTTCCAGGATCACTACCTTGAGCTCGATCTTGATCTTAGCGATATCATGTTTGTTACGACGGCAAACTCGCTTGATCTGCCGCAGCCGCTACTGGACCGGATGGAGATCATACGCCTCGAAGGCTACACCGAAGACGAAAAGGTTGAGATTGCTCAACGCCATTTGATTGCGAAACAGATCGACGCGCACGGCCTGAAGGACGGCGAATTTGAGCTGACCGAAGCGGGTCTTCGCGACCTGATCCGATATTACACTCGCGAGGCTGGAGTGCGGACGTTGGAGCGTGAGGTCGCTCGTTTGGCTCGTAAGAGCCTCCGGAAAATACTGGAAAAAGACGCCACCAGTGTGGTGATTACCCCGGATAATCTTGGCGACTTTGCCGGGGTGCGCAAATTCAAGCATGGCATGTCTGAGGACGAGGCTCAGGTGGGCGCTGTCACAGGTCTTGCATGGACTAGCGTGGGCGGGGAATTGCTGACCATTGAAAGCGTCACGACACCGGGCAAGGGCGAGATAAAGACCACCGGTAAGCTCGGCGAAGTAATGACCGAGAGTGTCGCAGCCGCGTTCAGTTTTGTGAAGGCGAGGGCGCCCGTTTACGGCATCAAACCGTCGATCTTTCAGCGTAAGAATATCCATATTCACTTGCCGGAGGGGGCAGTGCCGAAGGATGGCCCAAGCGCGGGCATCGGCATGGTCACGTCGATCGTTTCAACGCTGTCGGGCGTTGCCGTTCGCCCAGATATTGCAATGACCGGTGAAGTAACGCTGCGCGGCCGTGTGCTGCCCATTGGCGGGCTTAAAGAGAAGCTTCTGGCGGCGCTGCGAGGCGGGATCAAAACCGTCCTCATTCCAGAGGATAACGTCAAAGACCTGGTCGAAATTCCAGACAATGTGAAGGAAGGGTTGGAGATCATCCCGGTTAGCCACGTTGATCAGGTTCTGGAGCAGGCTCTGGTCGAGAAGCCGGAGGCGATCGAATGGACTGAGGCGGATGATTTGGCGAGCCAACCGAATCCAGCGGGAACGGGCGGCGCAACCGCGCACTGACAAAGTATTGGATCAATCCAGACTTGTATAAATGCGACAGCTTTTCAATGCTGCGACGCAGCATTTGCGTATTCCGGCATCGATTCGCCGCAAATGGCCAACATTTGTCCAAAAATGGCGTTTTTCTGCGCGATTTGCCTTTGACAGAACCGTCAAAAAGGTATCATTTGCGCGCTTTCGGAGAGGCGATTCACCGAAAACCAGTTTGAATTGCGAATGAGGGGGTTCCCAGAATGAATAAGAACGATCTGATCAGTGCAGTTGCCGAAACCAGTGGCCTTTCTAAAAGTGACGCGTCTAACGCCGTTGAGAGCGTTTTTAACGCAATTACCAAGTCGCTTTCCGGTGGTGAGGAAGTGCGCCTGATCGGCTTCGGCACATTCTCAGTCGCTAAGCGTAAGGCTTCGACTGGCCGCAACCCGCGCACTGGCGAGCCAATGACGATCAAGGCTTCCAACCAACCTAAGTTCAAGGCTGGCAAGGGCTTGAAGGACGCGGTCAACTAAGGCTGACTGTTCGCAGCACGCATCGCCGCGTTTTACGAAATTGGGCCCCACCAGAGCGATCTGGCGGGGCCTTTCTTCTATGCGCCGTACGCACGTCGTAGAGATTGCTTCATGACCTGCATGCCGCCGCGGGATGCACATACCTTCATTGATCAACGGGACAGATCGACCAATGCAGTTGGCGCGGCCTTTGTGCGCGGTGTGATTTCCCACTCTAGCGTCTGAATGCCCGAGGTGTCGGAAGCTTCGGCGACCGGTCCTGTATCTGTGTTGTTCGCCAGGATCCGGCCATCTGTGACAATGCTGAATGTTCCCTCAACCGCCGGAATGTTGGGCATCTCGCCGCTCGGCGCGGCCCCCTCATCGCCCAGCGCCGCTAATCCTGCCAAGCTGCCCATTCCGCCAAACATTGCTGCCATTGGGTTCGTGTCGCTTTGGGCGGAGAAGCCCGGAGCATTCACGCGAACAACATTGTCATCGCGCAGCACGATCTGAACGAATGGATTGGTGGTCGGCACCTCTTCGATGGTTGGGAATAGGAAGTCATGTGAGAGCTTGCCTGAAACGGTGTATGAGACGTCGTAAACTCCGTCGCCTTTGTCCTCGACACGGTTCCACCCTTTTTGACGCAGCAGCAATTGCCGCAATTCTTCTGAGGCTTCTGGATCAGTCACATCAATACCGCCCATGAAGACCGCCATTGCTTCGGCATCCTTCTTTGCCTTCGCAGCGCGTGCCTCTGCGCCAGCTTCCCAATCCTCGCGTTGCTGTGCCAGCTCTGCTTCCGTGCATTCACGGTCAGAATAGTCCTCTTCATCATAGCATTCGGTGGGCTCAAACTCTCCGCCAGCTGCGCCCATCTGAGCAAGGTCAGACAAGCCTAGGAAGAAGATCTCGCCTTCGTATGTAAAGGTGAAGCTGTCCTCACCGGTGAGCTCCAGCTCAGAGCTGAACTTGCCCGGTGTGATGAAGCATGCGCTGAGCAGCAATGAGAGGCCGGCCAGCATTGCGGCGGCTTTCGCGCGGATGGGCAGGCGGCCCGGTGAGTTGTCAGTCATCAGTCTGTGCTCCCTGTTGCAAGGCCCTTAGGCCCGCGTTGCCGTCGCATATAGCGCAATTGCAGCGGCGTTTGAAACGTTGAGGCTTTCGATCGCTGAGCTGATCGGCAGCTTCGCCAGTGCATCGCAGTGACCTTGGATATTGTGGCGCATCCCTTCGCCCTCTGCGCCCAGCACCAGCGCCACCGGCCCGGTAGGCAGGGCATCGGCCAAAGGTTCGTCAGCCTCGCCGGTCAGGCCAATACGCCAATAGCCAGCTTCGGCGAGGTCTTCCAAAGTTCGCGCCAGATTGACGACCCGTACCCATGGCACCGTCTCCAAAGCGCCAGATGCGGACTTTGCCAGCACGCCCGATTCCGGCGGCGTGTGGCGATCTTGAGTGACGATTGCGGCGGCACCAAAGGCGGCGGCAGAGCGCAAGATCGCACCGACATTGTGCGGGTCCGTTACCTGGTCGAGCACCAAAATTGGCCTCTCAGGGTCGCCCAGCGCCACCTCGTCGATGAACACCGTCTCCAGCGCCTCGCATTCCAGCACCAGACCTTGGTGCGGCGCGTCTTTGGCGACCAAGCGGGCGAGATCGCTGACATCGGCATATTCCACTGGGAAGTCCGCTGGCAGTTCACCGTCTAGCCCCTCAATCGCTTCGCGCGTTGCCCACAGTTTGCGATGCTTGCGCTCTGGGTTCTTGAGCGCCGCCTCGACCGGATGCCGCCCCCACAGCCGCGTTTGACCGGCCGATGCCCGGCCAGACCCGCGTCCGCCCTTCATTCGTCCCGCTCTGCCTCTCAGCGCTTTTTTGCGTTCTGGTCGCGCCATGATGGCTCCTGTTTCCTGACTTAGTTTGCTCCCCTGCCAGCAGCCCCATTGACAGGCAAGCGCCGCTTCGCCATTGGGGCGCCTCTCGGCATGACGAGCCCATTAGGGCACGCTCAATTTCCCGCAAGGTATGTGGACAGGTGGCCGAGTGGTTAAAGGCAGCAGACTGTAAATCTGCCCGCGCAAGCGTACATAGGTTCGAATCCTATCCTGTCCACCACCTGCCTTGTCTCTCATAGTTGCGAAACTGCGTACCTTATCGTGATCCCAGTGGGCGCTGGAATACGTTTGCGTTTTTCAAATCCGTGACTTTTGCGGGAAAGCACGCGTTTCCATTGGTTTACGCGCAAAATGCAACGTGACGTTGTTACTTTTGGGATTGACGCGTTTTTGGGGTGCTTACTCTGCGCGCAATAGTGACCCCGAACAACGCGAACACGCCGCCGATGCTGACTGACACTCACAATGGAAAAGAGCCGAAATCGGGTTAGCAATGCCCAGCTTGGTAGGAAAACTACATCCAAGCTGGCGGGGCGAGTACGAGAAGAACGGCTCCCGCGTCGCGATATCGAGGCACTGCAAAAAGTACGATAAATTAAAACCTTACTTCGCTGATGGCCAGGTTTTCGCATCGCGCACCGTGGACGTTCGTCTGCTTGCTCTTGCCCCAACACATCTGCCTGCCTAATTGCACTGGAATGCACAACTCCCCAGATATGACCCATCGCCCCGTCATTTCAGGCACTGGCCTGTATACGCCGGAAGAATCGATCACCAATGAAGAGCTGGTTGCAAGCTTCAACGCCTTTGTTGACCGCCACAATGCAGAGCATGCTGAGGCGATTGCCGCGGGTGAAGCGGAAGCGCTGACCTACAGCTCGGTCGAGTTCATCGAAAAGGCGAGCGGGATCAAAGCGCGGCATGTGCTGAGCAAGGCCCCAATTCTTGCGCCAGACACCATGTCGCCGCGCTGGGACGAGCGGCCCGATGGTGAATTGTCGGTCATGGCAGAGATCGGTGTGATCGCGGCGCGTGAGGCCCTGGCAAGGGCAGGACGCGAGGCCAAAGATGTGGACGCGGTGCTGTGCGCGGCCTCCAACATGCAGCGCGCCTATCCGGCGATGGCAATCGAGATCCAGCAGGCGCTGGGCATTGATGGGTTCGGTTTTGATATGAATGTCGCGTGCTCATCGGCGACTTTTGGTATTCAAACCGCAGCGGATTATGTCCGCGCGGGCAATGCGAAAAGCGTGCTGGTCGTCAGCCCCGAGATCACCTCCGGCCACCTCAATTGGCGGGACCGTGACAGCCACTTCATCTTTGGCGACGTCGCCACCGCCGTGCTGGTCGAGGATGCGGCGATTGCTCCGACAGAGCATTGGGACATTCTCGGCACAAAACTGAAGACAGTGTTCTCCAACAATATTCGCAACAATTTCGGCTTTCTCAATCGGGCGACGCCGGAGACTGCAAGCACCGCAGACAAGCTGTTCGTGCAAGAAGGGCGCAAGGTGTTCAAGGAAGTCGTGCCGATGGTTGCGCAGATGATCCTGGACGAAGCAGAGCGGCTTAAGATTGATCCCAAGACGCTGCGCCGGATGTGGCTGCACCAGGCTAACTCCGGCATGAACCGGCTGATCGCGCAAAAAGTGCTGGGTCATGAGGCGAGCGATGATGAAAGCCCTACGGTGCTAGACACCTATGGCAACACATCAAGCGCAGGTTCGATCATCGCCTTTCATTTGCACAGCGAGGATATGAAGGCGGATGACACCGGCCTCATCTGCAGCTTTGGCGCGGGCTATTCCGCTGGAACAGTGTTCGTGCGTAAGGCGGCCTGATCACGAGCTTCGAGGAAGCGGTCCCAGGCGGCAATGATCTGCTGGGCGCCCCACCAGATTGCAGATACAGCGATTACCGACACAAGTCCGTCGACCGCGTAGTGATACGCGAGGTGGACGCTGCTGATCCAGGTGATCACGAAGAACGCGGCGAAGAATAGGCCGAGGCGCGGTGAAATTTGGCGCATGGCGAGCCAGTACAGAAACGCAATTGCAACATGCATGGATGGCATGGCGGTAATCCCGCTGCCCAGGCCATTTGCATCAGCGTGGAACCATTCGATCAACATGTCTTGTACCCTGAGGGTCATAACCGGGATCTGCTCGTTCGCGGCGTTGAGATAGGCCATTTGCTCATCAAAGCGGGTGTCGCCCAGCAAGGGACCGACGAATACGGGGCCGACAGAGGCAAGCCAGGTCGCCATCGCTCCGCCCACTAAAGTCCAGCTGAGCACATAGGATAGGAAGAAGCGCCTGCGCAGTCGGCTGTCGACCTTGGTAAAGGCAAAGTAGAGCACGCCGGGATAGAGCAGCAGAAACCACAGCTGATAGAGCAGCGCGAGGAATGCCGTGACGACCGGGAAACCCAGCGCTGGTTGGAGCACTTCCCAAGCATCATTGCCAAAGAAGATCGCGCGGTCCCAATCGACGAAAGTGTCATCCCAAGTGTAGTCATTGAACAGTGGGATGGCGGCCTTCATCTTCGAAAAGAACGGCAGCAACACAATTGCAACCGTCAGCATCGGTAGGCCAGCCAGAGCAGTGCGTTTAAATTCCGGCGTGGAATAGCGCGCTTTGAGAAAGGCCACCGGGCTGTCCGGGCGATGTTTATAGAGCTGACGTCCTGCATCAACCGCCGCGATGACGATCAGGAACATGCCGAACAGGCGCAGGTTGACCCATATGCCAATGAAGCTCGGCGCGATTCCCCGCGCAGCGAGCAGCCCAATGCACAGCGCCATCAACGCCAAACCAATCACATAGATCGGTGTTTCACTGCGCCAGCGCGGCAAAATGATATCCCTCATCTCAATCATGGCTGCGCGATTTACGGTAAATAGATCACTAAAGAGTGAATGAATGCGCGTGCTTAGTGGGGTTTTGGAATGCGCCAATCCATCGCAACTGCGCGATAAAGCTGGGTGCAGAAATCGCGGCATTGCTTGCGAGGGCGCAGCTCAGCTCCTAGATGGCTCGGATGGCCGGAGAAATACTCGATAACGAAGGACGCGGTGATGTCAGCTGGAGCTGGCCGCCGATCCACCCCGAAGGACGCAAATATGGCGTGATTGCGGTTGTGATCAGCCTCTTCTTCCTAAGCCCATGGGTTGATTGGGAGATCATCGGTTGGCCGCTCTTGGCCTTATCCGCCGGGGTGTTCGCATTCTTCCGCGATCCAGAGCGGGTCGTGCCGCAATCGGACAATTCGATTGTCGCGCCCGCTGATGGCCTCGTCTCGTTGATCACGCAGACAGAGCCTCCGCCTGAGCTGACCATTGATGACGGGTCGGGTACGCCAGGCCTGCCTGAAGGGCCGGTCACCCGAATTTCGATTTTCATGAGTGTGTTTGATGTTCACATCAATCGCGCACCCATTGCGGGCGCCATTCGCCGCGTGATCTACATTCCGGGTAAGTTCGTGAACGCAGACCTTGATAAGGCGAGTGAAGAGAACGAACGCCAGCATATTCTGGTGGATCGCGGCGACGGCGTGCAGATCGGCTTCACTCAGATCGCCGGGCTTGTTGCGCGCCGGATTGTGCCATTCGTGAAACCCGGCGACACCGTTGCCAAAGGGCAGCGCGTGGGTCTGATCCGCTTTGGTAGCCGGGTCGATGTCTATCTGCCTGCGGGCACAGCGCCCAAGGTTCTGCTGGGTCAGAAAATCATCGCCGGCGAAACGATTTTGGCTGAACTCGGCGAGCAGAAATTGCTCGAAGGCATTTCTCAGTGAGCGAACCCACTGGCCTATCTGGGCAGGATGACAATCAGGCCGAGATAGCTAAAGGGGCACCGCGTGTCGGCCCGAAAGCTGCAGAGGACGAAGGGTTGCCTGGCGCGGCCGATCCCAAGGGCTTGTCGCTTAGGGCGATGCTACCCAATGCAATCACGGCTGGCGCATTGTGTGCGGGCCTGACCGGGATACGCCTTGCCATCACAGAGCAATGGGCGCTGGCGATCCTGGCTGTGATCCTGGCGGGCGTGCTTGACGGTGTCGATGGGCGTATTGCACGGCTGCTCAACGCTCAGTCGCGCTTCGGCGCTGAACTCGACAGTCTAGCCGATTCGCTTTCATTCGGCATGGCACCAGCGATCATTTTGTATTTGTGGGTGTTGCAAGACCTGCCGCGTTTCGGCTGGTTTGCCTCACTCGCCTTTGCGATCTGCTGTGCAGTTCGTCTGGCGCGCTTTAATGCGCAAATTGATGTCGATGATCAGCCCCACAAGTCAGCTGGCTTTCTTACCGGAGTTCCTGCGCCCGTTGGGGCAGGGCTGGCCTTTTTGCCATTCTATTTCTGGATCGAGACGGGCAATGAGGCGTTTCGCGATCCATTGCTGATTGCGATCTGGCTGACGGTCATCGCATTTCTGCTGATTTCCAACATGGCGACGCTCAGCTGGGGGTCGCTGCGTCCGCGCCGGGCGATCAGGCTGTCGGTGATTGTGATTTCGGCGATGGCGTTTGCCGCGCTGCTGTTGGAGCCATGGTGGCTGCTGATCACGATCAGCATCGGCTATCTGGCGCTGATGCCTTACGGACTAATCAAATATGGGCGGATTAAGCGGCAGCGACGTCTTGCAGCACAGACAGACGGTTAGGCAGGCGGCGCGCAAACGACCGAGTTGCTGACCCGCGATAGCCCGATGCGGCAGGACGCAAACGAACTTCAGTAGCCTCCACGTGAGGAACAAAGCCCGCATCGGCTAGGCTGCGTTCACGCTTAAGTCCAATAAAGGCGTTGCGCAGGCGCAGGCCGCTGTCTGTAAGGCTCACAAAAACGCTCAGGGTCGCTGCGACAAACAGGCTGGCCAGCAGATAGAAAATCATGGAATTGCTCCTTCACGCCTTCATTCGTTGGAACGCATGATCAGGTTACATATCCTGTCGTTCCATATTTGTTCTGAATGCCTTGTTCACTAGGTGTTCCGCTGCGTCAAGCACTTTTGTTCCACTTGTGTTCTAAATGCACTCTTTACACTAGATTTTGTGGGAGATGGGCGCTAATGGCCCCTCCATCGCAGGAACATATGAGGCGAATCGTCTCGTTCTGATTGTGCGAAATTCACATGGAAGGCGCTTCATACCGGTGCCGCTGGAGGGCTCTCCACCAGCAGGTTCCTTGCCTTCCAGAGGACTAACCGGAAAGGAATTACCTATGGCGGCCACTACCGTCACGATGCAGCAATTGATTGAGGCCGGCGCACACTTCGGCCACCAGACCCACCGCTGGAACCCGCGGATGAAGCCGTATATCTTCGGCGCCCGCAACGGTGTTCACATCATTGATCTGTCGCAAACCGTGCCATTGTTCGCACGTGCGCTCGACTTTGTTGAACAAACCACCCGCGCAGGCGGCAAGGTTCTGTTCGTTGGTACAAAGCGTCAGGCGCAAGAGCCGATCGCTGAGATCGCCCGCGCGTGCGGCCAGCACTTTGTAAACCACCGCTGGCTCGGCGGCATGCTGACCAACTGGAAAACCATCAGCGGTTCGATCAAGGAAATGAAGTCGCTTGAGGAAAAGCTTTCGGGCGACACCAGCGGTTTCACCAAGAAAGAAGTTCTGCAGCTCACGCGTAAGCGCGACAAGCTGGAACTGTCACTTGGCGGAATCCGCGATATGGGCGGCATTCCGGACGTAATGTTCGTGATCGATGCCAACAAAGAAGAGCTGGCCATTAAAGAAGCCGCTGTTCTGGGCATCCCTGTTATCGCTGTGCTCGACACCAATGTCGATCCTTCCAACATCGCATTCCCTGTACCGGGCAATGACGATGCAACCCGCGCAGTGCGCCTGTATTGCCAAGCGATTGGCGATGCGGCTGTTGCTGGCCGCGGCGGCGCAGCTGCGGCGTCTGGCGCAGACATTGGCTCTATGGAGCAGCCACCTGCAGAAGCACCGGCAGCCTAATCACAGGTCGCCTCGTCAACGCACCAAACGCGCTGGCACACTCACTAATACACGCGCCGGGCATCCTGATTGGGGCCCGGCGACCAATTTATTTTTTGAAGGAATTCAGAAATGGCCGATTTCACCGTCGCTGACGTGAAGACACTGCGCGAAAAAACGGGCGCAGGCATGATGGACGCCAAAAAAGCCCTCGTTGAAGCGGGCGGCGATATTGAAGCAGCTGTTGACGCATTGCGCGCCAAGGGCCTTGCAACCGCACAGAAGAAGTCCAGCCGCACCGCGGCAGAGGGCCTAGTCGGCGTCGCCGTATCCGGCACGTCGGGCGTTGCTGTTGAAGTGAACTCTGAGACGGACTTCGTTGCGAAGAACGATCAGTTCCAAGACTTCGTTCGCAAGACCACAGGCGTTGCTCTGACGCTAGGCAGCGACGATGTCGAAGCGCTGAAAGGCGCAGCTTACCCGGATGGCGGCACCGTCTCTGACAAGCTGACCGACAATGTCGCGACCATTGGTGAGAACCAGCAGGTTCGCCGGATGAAGAGCGTTTCTGTCGAGAAGGGCTCTGTCGTGGCCTACATGCACAACGCCGCAGCCGACAATCTCGGCAAGATCGGCGTTCTGGTTGCTCTGGAAAGCGAAGCAGGCGCAGACGTGCTTGAGCCGCTTGGCAAGCAGCTGGCGATGCACATCGCCTCGATGTTCCCGCAGGCGCTCAATGCTGAAGGCCTCGATGCCGACGTGATCGCTCGCGAACGCGCAATCGCTCAGGAAAAAGCGGCTGAAAGCGGCAAGCCTGAGAACGTGCAGGAAAAGATGGTCGAAGGCGCGATCAAGAAGTTCGCTAAAGAGAACGCGCTGCTCAGCCAGATGTTCGTAATGGACAACAAGGCCACGGTCGAAGAAGTCGTTTCTCGCACCGGTAAAGAAGCCGGTTCTGAGATCGTCCTGAAGGATTACGTCCGCTTCCAACTCGGTGAAGGCATCGAGAAGGAAGAAGAAGACTTCGCCGCAGAAGTCGCTGCGACGCTTAAGGGCTAAGCTTCAATCGCTTCATTGGCCCATGCGGCCATACAATTTCTGGCCGTCGGACCTCTCACGGGTTCGGCGGTCGAATTGTTTTGGACGTCGAATGCGAACGGCCGTTGACGTTCCAAACTCGTCTCCTGTTCAGTGCCGCGAAAGATAGTCCGACTATCTTATTCGATATAAATGAGGGGTTTAACGCAATGAAAAACGTCAAAATGGGTTTGCTTTCTTTCGGACTTGCCTACGCGGCTTTGTTGCCAGCTACAGTTAGCGCCAAAGAAACAAACTCCGAGGTCGTTCCCTTTGAGAAACTCTGTGATGCCGAAAGCCGTCCTTACTTGAAGCTATGCAATTTCTTGGAAAATGCTGACGAGGTGATTGGGTTTGAAGAGACGGTAAGTCTGACCGGAGATCCGAATTCCTATGTCGTGCTAGCCAGATATGACGACGACTGGAGTATATATGCTCGCGGTGTTTTTCGTCATCCTTCGCAGGACGTAGAAGGTTCTTGGACAACGGAGACTCGCGCAGTCACCCGACGGATTTCAACTGAAATGATGGCGAAATTCTATGCGTCACAAGCGTGGCGAGGCGATAAGGAACAGGAATCCAAACCTGCCCAACGCCCAAAAATTTGCCTTGATGGTGCGAGCTTTACCATCGGCATAAAAGGTTCAGATTTACAAACAGGATCAGACCCAAAAATAGTAGCGAGACGGTTCTTCTGTTCTAGCAAGGCGGGTTTTAACGAGATGAAGCTAGATCTCCAGAAACTCGCAGTTGAAAAAGATCCCGAGATGGCGAAGTTTTTCCCTAGTGCCGTCAGGAACCTGACTGGTCTAGGTCGGGGCGATTAGCAAAGTCTCATCGCTGCATTGCTCTAACCTCGATCAGCCAAATTTCCGGCCTCGTGAACAGGCGTATTGGTAGCAGGCTGGTGCCTAGACCCGCGCCGGTGATCAGTGTTTTGCCGTGCTGCTTCACCACGCCGCAGGCGTAGAGATCGCCGTAGTCTGACATGGTCGCGGGCGCGCCGCCCCAGGGGTAGGCGATCTGTCCACAGTGAGTATGTCCGGCCAGCACGAGGTCGAAATTCACCGGAACCTGCGGGAAGATGTCCGGGCTATGGGTGAGGGCGATGCGCGGGCCGGTCAGCGCCGCCATCCCCTCCAAAGCCAGCGGCAGATTGGCTTTGCCGGTAAAGTCATCATCGACACCAGCGATGGCGAGCGGTCCGATTTGGGCCGCTTCATTGGCCAGCACTGTCATATTCTCAATTTTGGCAAGCTCGCTTTCAAGTCTAGGCCAGTCGAACCAATGATCATGATTGCCTGGCACCAGAACGGTGCCTAGCGGCGCGCTTAGCTCACTGAGCGGAGCGACGATTTCCTCGGCACTGTAAATGTGCGTTGCAGTGCGTTTCTCGCTCACCAGATCGCCCGCGATCGCGACCAGATCCGGCTCCAGCGCGTTGATCTGGGCGACGATTTCGCGCAGTCGGCTGGGCGGCATATCTGGCCCGGCGACGTGAATATCGCTGATCAAAGCAATGGTGATCGGCGCCGCGCCGGCGGCCAGTTCATCGCTCTCTACAACGTGGCGCTCAACAGCGGGCGCGCCCATTGTGTCGAACCACGCCTTTACGGCCATCGCGAGGCCAATCATTAGAGCAAGCAAGAACAATCGGCGGATCATTGGGGTCCCTTTGTCGGCCTGTCGCCAATCATCGAAACGCAGCATTCACAGCTTTTACACGCTCATGCAAACCCATAGGCGGCGCAATTACTGCTAATGCTCTTGGCATCATAGCGCCTGCCGGATAAGGGCGAGGGGCAAAGACACATTATGCCAGAAAGCAAACGACCCATGGCCCTTCCCGAAATGAAACGCGTTCTCTTGAAGCTCTCAGGCGAGGTGTTGATGGGGGAGCAGGATTACGGGATTGACCCCGCCTATGTCGCGCGGCTGGCTGAGGAAGTGAAGGCGGCAAAAGACACTGGTTTGGAGATTTGCCTGGTCATCGGTGGCGGCAATATCTTTCGTGGTGTTGCAGGCGCTGCGCGCGGGCTCGACCGGACCACCGGTGATTACATGGGCATGCTGGCGACGATCATGAATGCGCTGGCGATGCAAAACGCGCTGGAGCAAGCGGGCGTGCCGACCCGTGTCCAATCGGCGATCCCGATGAGCACCGTGTGCGAGCCCTACATTCGCAGGCGGGCAGAGCGCCATCTTGAGAAGGACCGCGTGGTGATCTTCGCAGCGGGCACCGGCAACCCATTCTTCACGACAGACACCGGCGCTGCCTTGCGCGCAGCAGAGATGAATTGCGACGCGCTGCTGAAGGGCACCAGTGTCGACGGGGTATATGATAGCGACCCGAAGACAAACTCGGATGCCGCGCGCTTCGATGCGATTTCTTATGACAAAGTGCTGTCTGACAATTTGAAGGTGATGGATGCAACCGCCGTTGCCCTTTGCCGCGAGAACAATATCCCGATAGTGGTGTTCTCAATCCGTGAAAAAGGGAACGTCGTGCGCGTGCTTGACGGCGGCGGCGTACAAACAATTGTGAAAGAGGAAGCCTGACCTATGGCTCAATATGACAAGGCCGATATCGAGCGCCGGATGAACGGCGCAGTGGAATCACTGAAGGGCGATCTGGGCGGTTTGCGCACGGGCCGGGCCAATGTCAGCCTGCTCGATCCAGTGGTTTGCGAAGTCTACGGCGCGATGATGCCGCTGAGCCAAGTAGCGACCGTGTCTGCACCAGAGCCGCGCATGCTGAGCGTGCAAGTGTGGGACAAGGCGAACGTGAGCGCGGTTGAGAAGGGCATCACCAAGGCGAACCTTGGCCTCAACCCGATGACTGATGGCCAGACCGTGCGTCTGCCAATGCCAGACCTGACCGAGGAGCGCCGCAAGGAACTCGCCAAGCTGGCTGGTCAATATTCTGAAAATGCCAAGATTGCGATCCGCAATGTCCGCCGCGATGGGATGGAATCGCTCAAAGCGGATGAGAAGAGCAAAGACATCTCAGAGGACGAGCGCAAGCGGCATGAAGAAGACGTGCAGAAGCTGACCGATAAATACGTCGCCGAAGCCGACGAGGCAGCGGCCAAGAAAGAACAGGAGATCCTGACCCAGTAAGGTCAGGCTCTGATGGGGAAGCAATCAGAGGCCAGTCGCGCCCGGCATGTCGCGATCATTATGGATGGCAATGGCCGGTGGGCGAAGAAGCGTGCGTTGCCGCGCGCCGTTGGCCATCAGCGCGGTGTTGAGGCGGTGCGCGAACTGGTGCGCAATGTTGGCGGAATGGGACTCGATTGTCTCACGCTCTATGCGTTTTCATCGGAGAATTGGAAGCGGCCCGATGAAGAGGTCGACGATCTGATGAACCTGATGCGCAAGTTCATCAAATCAGACTTGCCCGAATTTGTCGCCAATGATGTGCGCCTCAAAATCATCGGTGATTGGCGAGGTCTGGCGCCGGATATCGTCGCCATGCTTGAAGACGCCTTGGAGCAAACCTCTGGCGGATCAAACACGCTGGCGGTTGCACTCAATTATGGTTCGCAAAATGAGATTGCGCGCGCTGCAGCAAAGGCTGCGGCGATTGGCGATGTTACGCCAGAGGCGATTGCAGCGCATCTCGACACGGCTGATTTGCCGCCGCTCGACCTATTGATCCGCACCAGCGGCGAGGTTCGCCTATCGAACTTCCTATTGTGGCAATCGGCCTATGCCGAAATGCTGTTCATCGATACGCTTTGGCCGGACTTCAAACCGGCGCATTTGCAAGAAGCGTTGGATAACTTCGCGCAGCGGGAGAGACGCTTTGGCGGACGCTGATAGTACGACTGGCGAAGAGGCGGATAAGCCAGTCTCTAAAAACACAGACCTGCCGGTGCGGCTTGCCTCAGCCGCCGTGATGGTGGGCGTGTCCTGTATCGCGCTGTGGCTCGGCGGCTGGTTCTGGATCGCGTTTGTTGCGCTGCTCGCGGGATTGGTTCTGTGGGAATGGAATCTGCTGGCAAAGGCATTTGCGAAATCGCCACTAACCGAGGTGCTTTGGCTGTTCTTTGGCGCGATCTATGTCGGCGGCGCGGCGCTGGCTATGGTTGAAGTCCGGCAAAGCTATGTGCCGTTTTTTATGCTCATTGGCTTTATCCTGCCGGTTATTGCGGTTGATGTTGGAGCCTATTTCGCGGGCCGCGCGATTGGCGGACCCAAGATTGCGCCTAAAATCAGCCCATCAAAGACTTGGGCGGGCTTAGGTGGCGGGATCGTCGCGGCCAGCGTGGTTGCGATCTGTGTGCAGTATTTCTTCCCAGAGGCCGGGCATTTTGGCGAGGTGTCGCCGGACGGCTTTGGATTCGCAAACCTGGTCGGTCCTCTGGCGGCTGGCACGTTAATCGCGGTGCTCGCGCAGGCAGGCGATTTCTTTGAAAGCTGGATGAAACGGCGCGCAGGCGCAAAGGATTCCGGCAAGCTCATCCCTGGCCATGGCGGTGTGTTTGACCGGCTCGATGGCTTTATCGCCGTGTTCTTTGTGCTCGCTTGTACGCGAATCTTCTTAGGGTAGCATCGGTGACCCGCTCGATCACAATTCTTGGTGCAACGGGGTCCGTGGGGGCCTCAACGCTCGATTTGATCCGGCGCAATCGCGATGACTGGCAGGTTGAAGCGCTCACCGCGAATTGCTCGGCAGGCGAACTCGCCGCTCTGGCGCGCGAGTTTGATGCGCGGATCGCGGTTGTCGGCGATGAGAGCTGCCTTGGCGATCTGCGCGCGGCTCTTGGCGATAGCGGGATCGAGGCGGCAGGCGGCGCGCAGGCACTATGCGATGCGGCGGCGCGCGGAGCCGATCTGACGGTGGCGGCGATTGTTGGCTGCGCTGGGCTCGCTCCAACGATGGCAGCGATAGAGCAGGGCGGGGTGGTCGCGCTCGCCAATAAGGAAGCGCTTGTTTCCGCTGGTGACGTCATGACGGTAGCAGTTGCGAAATATGGCGCGAACTTGCTGCCCGTCGACAGCGAGCACAATGCGATCTTCCAATGCTTGGCCGGCAATGACATCGCCGATGTCGCGCGCATTACTCTCACGGCTAGCGGCGGGCCCTTTCGCGAATGGACGCAGGCTCAGCTGGATGCGGCAACGCCAGAGCAAGCCGTCGCACACCCCAATTGGGATATGGGCGCGAAGATCAGCGTCGACAGCGCGACCATGATGAACAAGGGACTGGAGTTCATCGAGGCGCACCACCTGTTTCCCGTTGGGCTGGACCGGCTCGGGATCGTTGTGCACCCGCAAAGCGTTATTCACTCCATGGTTGAGTATAAAGACCGCTCCACGCTCGCGCAGCTCGGCCCCTCCGACATGCGCGTGCCGATCGCATCTTGCCTGGCCTATCCCGTACGAATGGAAACGCCGATGGAGCCGCTCGATCTGCCAAGCATTGGCGAGCTGACTTTCTTCACCACAGACGAGGCCCGTTTTCCTGCCACCCGGTTGGCGCGTGAGGCGATCCATGCTGGCGGCGGGGCTCCGGCAACGCTGAATGCTGCGAACGAAGTGGCGGTCGCCGCGTTTCTGGCTGGTCAGATTGGGTTCACCCGGATTGCCTTAGTGGTCGAGGATGTCTTAAATCGCTATAGCGTGGCGGCGCCGCAAGGATTGGATGATGTGTTGAGCATCGATACCGAGGCCCGCGTGCGCGCCCGCGAATTATTGGAAAGCTCTGCTCTTGTTTGAATCGCCCCCTTTCTGGATGTACGCCGCCGGCTTCATATTGCTGCTGGGGCCGCTCGTCACAGTGCACGAACTGGGGCATTATCTGGTCGGCCGATGGTTCGGCGTGAAGGCAGAGGCGTTTTCGGTCGGCTTTGGCAAAGAGCTGTTTGGCGGCACGGACAAGCATGGCACGCGTTGGAAGCTCTCGGCATTGCCGCTCGGCGGCTATGTCCAGTTTAAGGGTGATATGAACCCGGCGAGTGTGCCTGATCCCAATGCGCCGGTGGAGCCGGGAAACTTTCAGAGCGCGGCTCTGTGGAAGCGCGCGCTGATTGTCGCCGCTGGCCCGGTCACAAACCTGCTGGTGGCAATCGCGATTTTTGCTGCATTCTTCACTATCTATGGTCAGCCAAAGATCGAAAGCGAAGTCGACACCCGGCAAATCGGGGAATTTGCTGAAGAATCCGCCGCGCGCGATGCTGGCCTCGAAGTCGGTGATCTAATCGTCGAGATTGATGGGGAAGCGATCACAGACTTTGAAGGTATCCGCGAGAATGTCGCGCTTTATCCAAATAGATCGATTGTCATCGGTGTGGAGCGCGATGGCGCCGAGCTGGATATTCCGGTGACGATCGCTAGCGTTGAGCAGACCGATAATTTCGGAAACACAGGCACGATTGGCCTGATCGGGGTTGCCCCGGTTGAGGCTGAATATGTCTTTAATGACGTCGGCATTCTGGAATCCATCCCGCTCGCAGCCAGCCAATGCTGGGAAATCACCAAGATGATGGTGACCGGGATAAAACAGATTGTGGTCGGCGACCGCTCGATCAAAGAGCTGGGCGGGCCTGTAAAGATTGCCAAATTCTCTGGCGAGCAATTGAGTCTAGGTCTGGTCGCATTCGTGAACTTCGCAGCTTTGATCTCGCTTAATTTGGCATTCATCAACGTCTTGCCAATCCCTGCACTCGATGGTGGCCATTTGGCATTTTATGCTGCGGAAGCGGTTCGAAAGAAGCCGGTGGGACCACGAGCGACCGAATATGCATATCGTACCGGGATAGGTTTGGTGCTGGTATTCATGGTGGTCGTGACGGTAAACGACCTCGTTTCGCTGCCGGTCTTTGGACCACTATTTGGCAGTTAACCGGGGAAAGGGGTCCGGTGAACGGCAATTGGTGGGTCTCTCCGCTTGATTGCGCAGGCAGCATCGGGCACAGGCAAATCTGTGCTGTAACAGCCTATGATGGGATCATGCCCCGGGGCAGGCGTGCGTGATTAGATACGGGTTAGACGGGAACACTTACTCAATGAATCGATGCAGCGAGACAGACGCCGTGTCTGCTAAGTCAGCCGGGCGGCTCTCCATTGCACTTTTGTGCACGAGCGCTCTTGTCAGCCTTCCACAGGCGGCCGTGGCGCAGGATCAGACCGAGACCAGCAATGCCGCCACCGCGCAGCAGGCTGAAAGTTCGACGGAACAGGCTCCAGAGCCCGCGCCAGCGACCGATACGATCCGGTCGATCAGCGTGGTCGGTTCAGAGCGGCTAGAGCCGACAACTATCCTAAGCTACATTCGTCTGCGCGTGGGCCAGCCATACACCACGGCGGGCGCTGATGCGGCGCTTAAGGACTTAGGCGCAACCGAGCTATTTTCGAACTTTTCGATCCGCAATGATGGCGGCAATGTCGTAATCAATGTGACGGAAAGCCCGGTGATCAACCGCATCGTGCTCGAAGGCAACGAGCGGATTAAGAACGACAAGATCATCCCCGAGATCAAGCTTGCGCCGCGGCAGATATTCACCCGCTCGAAGGTGCGCGCCGACGTGGCTCGGATTATCGAGCTGTATAAGCGTCAGGGACGGTTTGCCGCCACAGTTGAGCCGAAGATGGTCCAGTTGCCGCAAAACCGCGTCGATATTGTATTTGAGATCAGTGAAGGGCCAAAGTCCAAGGTTCGCCAGATCAATATCATCGGAAACGAAGAGTTTTCCGACGGCGAGTTGCGCAGCGAAATGGTGACGAAGCAGGCGCGCTTCACCCGTTTCTTCAGTTCCAACACCAGCTATGACCCTGACCGGCTTGCCTTTGACCAGCAGAAGCTGCGCCAGTTCTACCTTACCGAGGGCTATGCCGATTTCCGCGTTGTGTCGGCCGTGGCTGAGCTGACGCCTGACAAAGAAGACTTCATCATCACCTATGTGGTGGAAGAGGGCGAACGCTACAAATTTGGCAATGTGGAAGTTGAGAGCCAGTTGCGCGATTTTGACGGCGACGCGTTGGCGGGCCGCCTGCCGATGAAGACCGGCGACTGGTACGATGCAAAATCGGTCGAAGACACGGTTGAGCAATTGTCTGATTTGGCCGGAACCTTTGGCTATGCCTTCGCAGATGTTCAGCCGCGCTTTGACCGCGACAAAGACAATCTGGCGATGAACATCAACTTCGTGCTGCGCCAGGCACCGCGTGTTTATGTGGAACGCGTGGACGTAAATGGCAACACGCTGACCCAAGATAAAGTTGTCCGCCGCGAATTTCGGATCAGCGAAGGCGATGCATTCAACTCGATTGGTGTCCAGCGGACAACTGCCCGGATTGCATCGCTTGGATATTTCCAAGAGAACTTTCAGGTCAATCAGGTTGAGGGCAGTCAGCCTGATCGGATCGTGCTGGAAGCAAACGTGCAAGAGCAACCGACCGGGGAATTGCAATTCTCCGCTGGTTTCTCTTCGATTGAAAGCTTCATTCTCTCTGGTAGCATTCGTCAGCGGAACTTCCGCGGGCGCGGCCAGACAGTCGGATTGAGTCTGAACTTCTCGCGTTTCTCGCGTTCTGCTCAGCTTAGCTTCTCAGACCCATATGTGTTTGATCGCAATATCTCGGCGGGGATTGATATCTTCCGGCGTGATTTTGAGAATCCAAGCTTTCTTCAAAATAACCGTGCTCCATCGTTCGAACAATCCACAACAGGCTTTTCGCTTCGTGCTGGTGTACCATTGACGGAATTTCTGTCGCTCGTTGGCAGTTACACGCTCAATTATGACGATGTGAATCTGGGTAATCAGTTCTTTTCCGATCAAAACGGCGATGGCATCGAGACTTGCGATCCAAATCTTGCTGGACGTTTCCTGTGCGATGCATTGGGCGAGCGGTTGAGTTCAATCCTCGGGGTAAGTCTGGCGTACAACACGCTGAACTCGCGGATCCGGCCATCACGTGGCGCCAATATCAACTTCACGACAGAGTTTGCCGGTCTTGGTGGCGATGTGAAATATCTCCGGCTTCGTGCAAAGGGGACGCAATATTTCAATGTCGGTAGCGGTTTTATCTTCTCGCTTAGCGCAGAGGGTGGATCAATCATTCCGCTTGAAAATCGCCCAGGCGCGGGTGTTGACGATGTCTTGTTGACTGATCGTTTCTTCCTGGGGGAGCCGCAAATTCGCGGATTTGATATTCGCGGTGTTGGCCCGCGTATTTTGCGCCGTCCGCTAGATGGTGATGGAAATCCTATTCTTGACCGGGATCAGGCACGCGATGACGCGCTCGGCGGTCGCAAATTCTATCTTGGCCGTGCTGAGCTCGAAATCCCGCTTGGAACGGGGGCCCGTGAGCTTGGGCTTCGCCCATCAATCTTCGCTGATGTTGGCGCATTGTGGGGCATCACTGATCCGCTGCTTGTTTCATCACCGCAACTGTTTCAGCAGGCCGATGGTACGATCACGTCTAATCCCGTTGCGCCGGATGGCACACCGAATACTCCCGTTGGTGGAGGAGGCTTCCAAGAAGTCTTCTTGGGCGACTCGCCATCACCTCGTATAACCGTCGGTATCGGCGTAAATTGGAATTCACCCTTTGGGCCATTCCGCATCGACTTTGCGCATGCATTGCGCAGCGTCGAAGGCGATGAGACCAAAACATTTTCATTCAATGTAGGAACTCAGTTCTAATGAAACTCTTTGCTAAGTCGCTCGCGATTGCGGGCCTCGCTATGTCCACCGCTGTTGCTGTGCCTGCCACCGCACAGGTGCAGGGCAATGTCGCGACAGTCGACACCGCGCGTGTTGTTATCGGCACCACCGCGTTCCAAACCGCTTATCAGCAGATTTCGACCACTTATCAGTCGCAAATCGACACCCGCCGCGCGCGCAATCAAGAACGTCAGACGCTGCTGCAACAGCTCGATACGAATAACGACAATCAGCTGGATGAAGCTGAACAGGCTGCCGCGGCGAACGCGGCACAAACCATTCGTATTCAGGCGATTGATCAGGAAATTCAAACGCTGACCGCGCAAATCGATGGTGCGCGTGTCTATGCGGTTGAGCAAATTCTCATGCAATATTCGTCATCGCTGCAAGAAGTGGTGCAAGCGCAATCGATCCAAATGATCGTTTCGCCTGATGCGATTATCTATGCGCCGCCACAAGCTGACATTAGCCAGCAAGTGACCGCCGCGCTTAACGCAAAAGTTCCAAGCGTCACCATTGTCCCTGCTCAAGGATGGCAACCAAACCGCAATTCAGTCGGCGTGTTCCAGCAAATCCAGCAGGTGCTGCTCCAGGCTCAGGCCATTCAGCAGGCGCAGGCCGCTCAACAGCAGCAACAGCAACCAGCAGCGCAGGCTCCCGAGGGACGCTAAGCCTACCTGGGCAAAGCAGCAGCGATAGATAACACAGGGGGCAAGGCATGAGTGAGGGTTCGGAAGCACCGGCCAGCGCAGAACAGATCGTGGATTACGACATCCACAAGATCCTCAAAGCCCTGCCGCACCGTTATCCATTGCTGCTGGTTGATCGGGTTCGCACGATTGATTTGGGCGAACGCATCCATGCGGTGAAAGCTGTCAGCATGAATGAAGAGTTCTTTCAGGGGCATTTCCCTGGCGCTCCGATCATGCCAGGCGTGCTTCAGATTGAGGCCTTGGCGCAGGCGGCGGCAATCCTGGGGATTGAGACGCTAGAGCTTTCGGGCACGGGTAAGCTGGTGATCTTTATGGGGATCGAGAATGCGAAATTCCGTGCCCCGGTGACACCGGGATGCTTGCTCGATCTCAATGTTGAATTCGTTCAGAAGCGCAGCCGGGTCTATAAGTTCCAAGGCAAGGCGAGCGTCGAGGGCAAAACCTCGTGCGAAGTTGAGTTCACCGCGATGATTGCTGACCCGCCAGCGTGACCCAATAACGCTTGCATTTTTGGGGAAGACGGCTAAACGCGCCGCTTCTCAATTCAACAGCGCAGCCGGTCGGTACCGGCGAAAGCTACGAAGGATATACCGCCATGAAGGCCGATACACACCCCGATTATCACATGATCACGGTCAAGATGACCGATGGTACAGAGTTTCAGACACGCTCCACTTGGGGTAAAGAAGGCGACACTTTGGCGCTTGATATTGACCCGACCAGCCACCCGGCTTGGACTGGCGGTAAGCAGCAAATTCAAGAAGGCGGCCGTGTTGCTGCGTTTAACAAACGTTTTGGCGGTCTTTCGCTTAAGAAGTAAGCGTTTAACGAGATTTGCGATGGTAACATCGTACCAATGGGGCGGTCCTGCGGGGCCGCCCTTTTTGCTTGCCTATTGGCTCGGTCATAGTGGCTGTGAGCGTTAGTTTCAGCGCGCGGCTCGCGTTGGCCAGCTCGTGCAGGGCGCATCGGAAGTGTTCGTTTGCGGGGCGAGGACCTCAACAATAGACGCCTCAAGATTCGCACACAGTCTGACTAATCTGCGCGAGGCCAGAGCGATCCCAAGTACGGAGCGAAATATTCTTGCGCAAAAGCGATTTTCGCGCAGTTTTCGCTTCACACGGGTCTGTGTTTGTGCAACAGGCTCGCCCCGCACGCAAGCGGCCTTGACCAGGCCGTCAGCACGCGTAACACGCCCCCCTTGCGTAGGCTTGGCAGCGACTTAGGTTGCGTTGAGACGGGGCATATGGCGATCGTAGCTCAGTTGGTTAGAGCGCCGGTTTGTGGTACCGGAGGTCGGGGATTCGAGCTCCCTCGGTCGCCCCATTTCCCCCTTCAATGCCCCCTTTCGATGCGCGGTCTTGCAAAGCGCACCGCCAATTGAACTGGGGCTTGATCGCTGATGACCGCATTCTGGACCGAACCGGACTTTGATGAACACGAACTCGTGCAGCTTGTGCATGAGCGCAAGAGCGGTCTGACCGCGATTATTGCCGTGCATTCATCGCATCTCGGCCCAGGCGCAGGCGGCACACGCTTCTGGCATTATCCCAATCCCAAAGATGGCCTATCCGATGCGCTGCGCCTTAGCCGCGGGATGAGCTATAAGAATGCAATGGCGGGTCTGCCGATGGGTGGCGGCAAAGCGGTGATCCTGGCCAATGATGCGCGCACTAAGACGCCTGAAATGCTGGCTGCGTTTGGCGATGCCGTCGAAGCACTCGGCGGCCGCTATGTGACGGCAGAAGATGTCGGTATCACCGAAGCTGATATGGTCGCCGTGGCCAAGCAAACGGCGCATGTCTCTGGCCTCCCAGTTGAGGGCGAGGGTAATGCGGGCGGTGATCCCGGCCCGTTTACCGCAATGGGCATTTATCACGGCATCAAGGCCGCTGTTCGCCATAAGCTCGGTAAAGATAACGTCGATGGCGTGCATGTTGCGGTGCAGGGCACTGGCAGCGTCGGCGCGGGCGTTGCGCGGCTGTTGGCGAAGGATGGAGCGAAGCTGACCTTGGCGGATATTCACGCTGATCGCGCAGCGGAATTGGCGCGCGAACTGGGCGGAGAAGCCGTTAGCGCGGATGCCATCATGAGCACGTCCTGCGATGTCTTTAGCCCCAATGCGCTCGGCGCGATCTTGGATGAGGAGGGTATTGCTCGCTTGGATACGCCAATCGTCGCCGGCGGCGCGAATAACCAGCTTGCCCGCGCAGAACACGGTAAAGCGCTGGCAGAGCGCGGAATTCTCTATGCCCCGGACTATGTCATCAACGCGGGCGGCATTATCTCGGTCGCGCTGGAATATCTCGCACGTCGTAATGGCACGCCGGGCGACATCAATGACGTTCGCAAACGGATTGCGCAGATACCTGAACGGCTTGAGGAAATCTGGCTCAAAAGTGAGGAAACTGGTGTCTCATCTGACGTGGTTGCTGATCGCATGGCGCAAGAGTTGATCGGTCGCCGCTAAGTTTTTCGCCCACCCAGTTGGGCTTTTTTGCTCCGCGAATTGCCTGTTGTTCATGACAGTTGCAGGGTGTTGTTTGTTTTGTGCCCTTGCCGCGCAGCGAGGGTGCGCTTAATCAGCGACGAACAAGCAACGGTATTTATGCACGGCTACGCCAATCCAACCCGTTTTCTCTCACTCGCCCGCTGGCTCGCGCCGGCGCTGTTGCTGAGCGGCATTGTGCTGTCTGCGGGTGCGGTGGCGTGGGGACTGCTCGTCGTTCCAGCTGATCGGCTGATGGGTGAGACGGTGCGCATTCTCTATATTCACGTACCATCGGCGTGGCTCGGCATGGGCGGTTGGACCGGTATAGCGCTATCCAGCGCGGCGCTGCTGATCTGGAAGCATCCGCTCGCGGCGATTGGTGCACGCGCGGTTGCGGTGCCGGGGATGGTATTTACGGCGATCTGCCTGGCCACCGGCTCAATCTGGGGGCGCCCAACCTGGGGCACCTGGTGGGTTTGGGATGGGCGGCTGACGAGCATGCTGGTGCTGCTCTTCCTTTATGCGGGCTATATAGCCTTGGCCCAGGCCAGCGCACGCGACGGCGGGTCGAGCAAGATCCCAGCGATCTTTGGCCTTGTTGGCGCGATCAATATTCCGATCATCAACCGCTCAGTCGTGTGGTGGAATTCGTTGCACCAACCGCCCAGCATTACCGTTGGTAAGAGTGCGATTGCGGGTGAGTTTCTGGTCCCGCTGTTGGTTGCCGTGCTTGGTTTTTCGCTGTTGTTTGGCGGAATTGTGCTGATGCGGATGCGCGCATTGATCGCAGAAATGCAGGTTGAGGCGCGCCTACGCCGCCGCGCGCTCGAAGATGATGTACCTGCTTCCGCTTCGATGGGAGCCAGCTGATGCGCGAGGCACTCAACCAGTGGGACTATGTGATTGCAGCCTATGTGATCGGGATTGGCGCCTTGATCGCGGTGACGATTTGGGCGTGGCAAAGCATGCGGCGGGCCGAACGCCGCCGGGATGAGGTAAAGCGGCGATGACTGAGATAAGCACGGGACTACGCGCAAAGCATCAACGAATGGTGCTGGTCGTGATCGCCATTGTCGCGGTTATCGCAGCGGGCCTGCTGGCGGCCTATGCGCTGCGCAATCAGGCGAACTTCTTCTATCTGCCAGAGCAAATGAGCGCGAATCCGCCTGAGACAGGCAAAGCGGTGCGGCTTGGCGGAATGGTGCAGCCCGGCTCGCTCCAAACGCTTGATGATGGGATTACCGTGGCCTTTGTCGTCACAGGTAATGAAGCGGCGACTATCCCGGTCCGCTACAGCGGTATTTTGCCTGATCTGTTCGTGGAGGGTTCTGGCGTGGTCGCCGATGGCAGCCTGCAAGAAAATGGCACCTTCCTCGCCACGAACCTGTTGGCGAAGCACGATGAGAATTACGTGCCGCGCGAGTTGGAAGGATTGGAGCAGCATAAGTCACCTGAGCAATCCTACACCACCACGATGTACACGGATTAAGGCCATAGGATGATCGCAGAGATTGGCCTGGCCGCCCTGTGGCTCGCCGCTGCGCTTGCCGCGCTGCAATTGTTCGCGGGCGTTTTGGCGCTGCGCCAGAATCAGGATGAAGATGGCGAGCTAGCGCGCTTGGTGCGCCCAGCGGCGATGGTTCAGGCGCTTTTGGCGAGCCTCGCATTTCTCATGCTGATGTGGTGTTTTGCGATCACTGATCTGTCGGTGAAACTGGTCGCGGCGAATTCGCATTCACTAAAGCCGATACTTTACAAAGTGACCGGCACCTGGGGCAATCACGAAGGCTCCATGCTGCTGTGGGTCGCTGTGATGGCGATGTCCGGCGGGTTGATCGGCTGGCTTGAGAAACGCCTGCCCGTGCGCACGATGCAGGCTACGCTGGCGACGCAGGGTTTTGTTGCGCTTGGCTTTTACGCTTTCCTATTGCTCAGCTCGAACCCGTTTGAGCGCCTGCCAATCCCTGCTCCAGAGGGGCAGGGGCTGAACCCGTTGCTGCAAGACATTGGTTTGGCGCTGCATCCGCCGACGCTCTACATTGGCTATGTTGGCCTGTCGGTCGCCTTTAGCTTCGCGATTGGTGCGCTGCTTACGCGAAATGTGACGCCCGAATTTGCGCGGGTGATGCGGCCATGGGTGCTGGGCGCTTGGGTATTCCTGACGCTGGGTATTACCGCTGGCAGTTACTGGGCTTACTACGAGCTTGGTTGGGGCGGCTGGTGGTTTTGGGATCCAGTTGAGAACGCTTCTCTAATGCCGTGGCTCGCAGCGACCGCATTGCTGCATTCGACCAGCGTACTGGCCGCGCGTGATGCCTTGCGCACCTGGACGATTATGCTCGGCGTGGTCGCCTTCTCGATGAGCATGCTGGGCACATTTCTGGTGCGCTCTGGCGTGCTGACCAGCGTGCATGCGTTCGCCGTCGATCCAGAACGGGGCAGCTTTATCCTCGCGCTGCTGGCGATTTACATTGGCGGTAGCCTAGCGATCTTTGCTTTGCGCGCAGGGACCGTGGCAGAGGGCAAGCGCTTTGCCATGACCAGCCGCGAAGGCGCACTTGTATTCAACAATGTGATGTTGTCCGCGATCCTCGGGATTGTGCTGCTCGGCACGCTTTATCCGTTGCTGACTGAGGCGTTTGATATTCGCGTGTCCGTTGGCCCGCCATATTTCAATCCGGTCAGCGCGATTTTTGCCGTTCCAATGTTCCTTGTGATGGCCGCCGGGCCATTGATGCGTTGGCGCGAGGATAAACCTGCGCGCATTCAGTTGGAACTGGCGATTGTCGGCGCGATCATTCTTGGCGTGCTGGCGGTAGTCGCGGTGCTGGGTGATTATTCAATCTTGGCAATCCTCGGCCTTGCATTGTCGGCAGGCCTCGCGATTGCCTCTTTCATGCCACTGCGTGGCCGCAAACTAGCGCGCGTGCCGTTGGCGACATGGGGCATGGTACTGGCGCATTTCGGTGTCGCCGTGTCGCTGTTCGGTATGGCCAGCGAGAGCGCGTTTACAACAGAGCGCTTGTCGGCGGTGACCGCGGGCGAAAGCCAGCAGGTTGCCGGATGGAACATTACCTTGGAAAGCGTTGATCCGATTGCCGGGCCGAACTGGACCGCGATGGAAGCCCGCGTGATTGCGCAGCGGGGCAAGGGCGAGGCCTCCGTTATGGTCCCGCAGGCGCGCAATTTCTGGGCGCCCGCGCAAGCCACCAGCGAGAGCGCTCTGCTCACACGCTGGGATGGGCAGCTCTACGCGGTGATTGGCGATTCCGCCGGGGTTGATGCCAATGGCAATCAGCGCTGGCAGCTGCGCGTATGGTGGAAGCCATTTGTGACCTTCATCTGGTACGGCGGCCTCTTGATTGCGCTGGGCGGCGCGCTGGCGATTATTGGCCGAGTGAGCACAGACCTGAAACGCCGCCGTGCGGTGCTGCGAGGCACCGAAAAGCGCGCGGAAGCTGAGCAGCTCAAAATGGAAAAAATCGACGGATACGGGACGTTCTGATGCGCTGGACCTTATGGATACCTTTGGGGCTGTTTGTCTTCTTTCTGGGCGTGGCCGGATATCAGCTGACCCAGCCGAAGGATGATCAAATCCCCTCCGCCATGGTTGAGAAAGCTCTGCCAGAGTTTGAACTGCCTGCGGCGGTTGAGACAATGCCCGGTGCATCGCGTGCGAACTTCATCGGCGGAAAGCCAAAACTGCTCAACATCTGGGCGAGCTGGTGCCTGCCGTGCATTGCGGAGGCAAAGCAACTCGAAGTGCTCGAAGGGCAGGGCGTGGAGATCATCGGCGTCGCAATCCGGGATAAACCGGAGGATGTGGCGAATTTCCTAGAGCGCTACGGCAATCCCTACACCCGCATCGGTAAGGACGATATCTCGTCGCTGATGCTGGAGATTGGTGCGTCAGGCGTGCCGGAAACCTATGTGATCGATGCCGAGGGTGTGATCCGTTATCAGCATATTGGCGACATCAGGCTGGAGCATATTCCGCTTCTTCTGGAAGAGCTCAAGAAGGCGGAAACGTGAGGGCGCTCTCCATTGCTCTGCTGGCCGCCGTGCTTGCGCCTTTGGCCATGCTCGGTGTGCCGCTGACCGCGCAAGATTCGCTGCCGCCGGCACCCTATGCCTACACCCAATTGGAAGACCCAGCGCTGGAGGCGCAAGCCGTGGAGCTGATGGCGACGCTGCGTTGCCTCACCTGTCAGAGCCAGAATATCCACGATAGCGATGCTCCGATGGCTGGCGATATGCGCCATCAGGTCCGCTCGCGCCTTGCCGCTGGGGAGGAACCGGAGGCGATCCGCCAATGGCTGATCGTGCGTTATGGCGATTATGTCAGTTACCAGCCAGAGGTCAGCTCCACGACCTGGCCGCTGTTTCTGGTGCCAGCGATCATCTTTGGTTTTGGCTTGTTGCTGCTGTTCCGCCGTCTGGGGCGCAAACGCTCCGATGGCGAAGGTACGGACAGGGCGCCGACTTCAGAGGAAAGCGCATAATGGGGTGGATCGCTGTCTCACTCCTCGCGCTTGCCGCGTTCGGCTTTGCTGCATTCGTGCTGCGTCTGCCGAAATCGAGCTGGACGCTGTTTGGCGCGGTCTTGGTCTTCGGTCTTACCGGCTACGCATGGCAGGGCAGCGCTAGCCAACCGGGCAGTCCCAAGGCAGCGATGGTGCAGGAACCTCGCTCTGGCGAACAGATGGTCGAGGCGCGCCGCGCCTTGTTTGACGCAGGCGTGCCCAAACCCAACTACCTTACTGTGTCTGATGGCTTTGCCCGGCGCGGGCGGTTCTCTGATGCTGCTGGCTTGCTGCGTGGCGGCCTCGCAGACAATCCGAGGCACGCAGAGGGCTGGTTAGCGCTCGGTATGGCTTTGGTTGAGCACGCCGATGGTAGAGTTACACCTGCGGCGCACAACGCCTATGACCGGGCAAGCAAGGCCGATCCTGCTAATCCCGCAGCGGGTTTCTTCCTTGGAGCGGCCTATTTTCGCACTCGTCAGGTGCGTGAGGCGCGCGCCGTCTGGGCCGAATTGCTGGAGCGCACGCCAGAGGACGCGCCATGGCACGGAGAGCTGACCCAAAGGCTAGAGGTCATTGATGCCATGCTGTCTGGTGCGCCCAATCCAGCGGCCCAATAAGGCGCGCATCCAACGCCTGAGTTGCAGGGGCGCTAAGGCGGTGCTAAGCGCGCCCACCTCACATGGTTCGTGAGGGGGCAGAGTCGCCAAATCGGGCGGCTTATTTACGAGGGCAGTATCGATAGGGCCGCGGCTCTACTTCGGGAAATCCATTACGCATGAGCGATACAGCAGCGCCAGCACACCAGCCGCCCCAAGGCGGCAAGGGCCATAGCGCGTCTAAAAAGGCGCTTGCGGTTGGCGCGATTGGTATCGTCTTTGGCGATATCGGCACCAGTCCGCTTTATGCGTTCCGCGAAACATTTGTTGGTCCGCACCCGCTTGCGGTTGATACGGCGCATGTTCTGGGCGTCATCAGCCTGATCTTCTGGTCGATGACGCTGGTCGTTTCGATCCAATATGTCACGATCCTGATGCGCGCCGATAACAAGGGGCAGGGCGGTTCACTCGCGTTGGTCGCGCTCATTTCTAGTCAGCTTAGCAAGTCGAAATATGGTTGGGTGGCGCTGTTGCTCGGCGTGTTTGCGACCTCGCTATTCTACGGCGACAGCATGATTACGCCTGCAATTTCGGTCCTGTCTGCGGTCGAGGGCCTGACGGTTGTGGACCCCGGATTGCAGCGTTTTGTTATTCCGATTGCGCTGGGCCTACTCGTCTTTCTGTTCATGCTGCAAAAGCGCGGAACGGCGAAGGTAGGGGCGCTGTTTGCCCCGGTCATGATCGTTTACTTCACGGTCATCGCCAGCATGGGCGCGTGGCAGATATTCAACACGCCAGAGATCTTGTGGGCGCTTAACCCTTATCACGCGGTGAATTTCTTTGTCCTTGATGGCTGGCTGGCGTTTCTGGCGTTGGGCTCAGTCGTTCTGGCGGTTACCGGTTCAGAGGCGCTCTATTCTGATATGGGGCACTTTGGCCGTGGTCCGATGCGGCTTTCGTGGTTTGGCTTCGTTATGCCCTGCCTGCTGCTCAATTACTTTGGGCAGGGGGCGATGATCATTGGCTTGCCGCCGGAACAAGCCGCCGAAGCCATCCAGAGCCCGTTCTTCTTCCTCGCCAGCGAGGAATGGCGTTTGCCGTTGGTGTTCTTGGCCACGGTCGCGACCTTTATCGCCAGCCAAGCGGTCATCTCCGGCGCGTTCTCGATTACGCACCAAGCCATTCAGATGGGCTATATTCCGCGCCTTTCAATCCGCCACACCAGCGAAACCGAAGGCGGCCAGATTTACATTCCAGTGGTGAACTGGGCGCTGATGGTGGCGGTGATCATTCTGGTGCTAACGTTCCAGAACTCCTCTAATCTCGCCAGCGCCTATGGCATTGCGGTGACCGGCGCGGTCACGATTGACACGCTGCTGATGGCGGTGCTGCTGATTGGCGTGTGGAAATGGAAGTGGTGGTACGCTGCGCCTGTCGTGATCCTGTTCCTGATCGTGGATGGCGCTTACTTCGCGGCGAACCTTACTAAGGTGCCGGACGGCGGCTGGTTCCCGCTGATGGTGGGCTTTATCGCCTTCCTGCTGCTCACGACATGGGCGCGTGGGCGCAAGCTGATGCGCGACCGGATGAGTGAAGTTGCTCTGCCGATGGAGATCTTCGCCAAATCTGCTAAGAATTCCGCCACTCGCGTGCCGGGTACGGCGATCTTCATGGCGTCCAGCACGGCTGGCGTGCCCTCTGCGCTGCTGCATAACATCAAGCACAACAAGGTGCTGCACGAACGCGTGGTGATCTTGACGGTCGATATTCAGGACGTGCCCTATGTCGATCCGAGCAACCGCTGCGAATACACGGATATGGGCGACGGGTTCTACCGCGCGGTGCTACGCTATGGCTTTATGGAAGAAACGAACGTCCCGCTGGGCCTGAAGCAGATGGAACAGTGCGGCGGCGAGTTTGACATGATGCACACCAGCTTCTTCCTTTCGCGGCAGACACTTCTGGCGAGCGACAAGCCGGGCATGCCGATCTGGCGTGAGAAGATCTTTGCGTGGATGCTGAGAAACGCGGCGACCGCAATGGAGTTCTTCCGATTGCCGACTAACCGTGTGGTGGAGCTAGGCAGTCAGGTCGAGATTTAGGTGGCATGGATGGCGCACAGGTGATCACACCTGTTGGACGTAACAAGATGTTACATGCCCGTAGGTTGAACGAATCTGGGAAAGGGGCGTAGGCCGCAGTCACCAACGAAAGAGAAGGCAAATGACTGCACATCGCATTTTCGCATCAGGACGTAGTGAGGCCAAACATGGCCATGGTGGCTATCTCAATGTCATCACCACCAGCCGTTCTACCGACAATCAAAAGCAGGTCGTGCGCGACGTCTTGCAAGAGCGCGCTCGCCGTGCGCTCTATGCCAATTGTGACCGTGCGCCGCTTGGTTGGGAAGACTGCGCCGCCTAAGGCGTTTAGTCCTTCGCCTCGGCTTCTTCTTCCTCACCTAGGTCCAGCCCATGCTTCAGCAGCATCGGGATATTGGCGAAGGTGAACAGGAACGTGAGCGGCAGGAACACCCACAGCTTCGCCCACAACCAGCCCTCAAAGGTCATATAGGCGCGCAGGCCCTCGTTGAGCGCTGCCAGCGCGAGGAAGAACACGCCCCAATTGCGCGACAGTTTCAGCCAGCCTTCGTCTGTCAGACCCTCAAATGCGGCCTCCAGCAGGATTTTGAGCAGCGCCTTACCCATCTTCCAACCCGCGAGTAGTGCGACGCCAAACACACCGTAAATCAGTGTAGGCTTCAATTGCACAAAGGTCGGATCGCCAAACAAGATTGTAAGCGCGCCAAAACCAACAATGAGTGCAGTCGAAAACCACAACATCGGTGACACCTTGCCAAGCCGCCATTTCGACACCGCAAGCGCGACGATTGCCGCCAGCATAAAGGCCGCCGTGCCGCGAATGATCGCAAACAGCTCGCCCGCAGGCTCAGGCTCTTCGGGAGAGAAATATTTGTAGACGCTTAGGAAGACCAGGAGCGGGCCGTAATCAACCGCTACGTTGAGCCAGCCAGAGCCTTGCTTTTTCTCGGTTTTGATACTGTCGTTCATTTCTTTCAACCGTCATTGCGAGCTGCGAAGCAGCGCGGCAATCCATGGCGGTGAAATTGGCGGAAGAGAAGCACCATGGATTGCTTCGTCGCCGTGGCTCCTCGCAATGACGAGGAATGGGTTGTTACGCCACTCCTGCGATAACTTTGGCGACCAGATCGGGGTCGAACGGGCGCAAATCGTCCATTGTCTCGCCAACACCAATCGCGTGGATTGGCAGGCCATATTGCTCCGCCGCCGCCACCAGCACCCCGCCGCGCGCGGTGCCATCCAGCTTCGTCATGATCAGACCGGTCACGCCCGCGACCTCTTTGAACACATCGATCTGGGACAAAGCGTTTTGACCATTGGTCGCATCCAAAACGAGCACGACATCATGCGGCGCCTCTGGATTGAGGCGGCCCAGGACGCGGCGGATTTTCTCCAGCTCGTCCATCAACTCGCGCTTGTTTTGGAGTCGTCCGGCGGTGTCGACGATCAGTGCGTCAATGCCCGTGTCTGTCGCTTCTTTCACCGCATCGAATACGATGGAGGCCGGATCGCCGCCCTCTGGTCCGCGAACGATGGGTACGCCAACACGTTCTGCCCAGGTCGCCAATTGGCCGATTGCGGCGGCGCGGAAGGTATCGCCCGCGGCCAGCATCACGCCGTAATCATCCTCTTGAAAGAGGTGTGCTAGCTTGGCGATGGTTGTTGTCTTGCCGGACCCGTTGACGCCGATCACCAGGATCACTTGCGGGCGGGGGAAGGCAACTATGTCGAGTGGCTTCGCCACCGGGCGGAGGATTTCGGCGATTTCCTCAGCGACGGCCTCTTTCAATTCCTGCTCAGTGATTTCCAGGCCAAAACGCTTTTCAGACAGTTTTGCGCGGATCCGTCCGGCGGCCGATGGGCCAAGGTCAGAGATGATCAGCGCGTCTTCCACCTCGTCCAAGGTGGCGTCATCAAGCTTCGCAGTGCCGACCACGCCCGTGAGATTGGTGGACAGACGCTCTGAGGTCTTACGAAACCCCCCGAACAGCCGATCACTCCAGCTAGAGCCCGCATTCTCGGGATCGCTCATTGCAGCAGGCCTTTCTCATGGGCAGTCGGTGTGATGGTCAAAATTGTGCCGCGCTCTGTGCCGCTGGGCAGGGCGACGCGGGCGTAGCTCTCGCTGTAGCCGCTGTTGTCGCCCTCGGCGAGGACCTGAAGCGGTTCGCCCACAAGGCTATTGAGCCATCTGGTGCGCGTTTCCGCCGCGAGCGCGCGCAGTTCAGCGGCGCGCTCCTTGATAAGGGCGCGGGGCTGCTGAGGCATGCGGGCTGCTGGCGTCCCCTCTCGCGGGGAGAAAGGGAAGATATGGCCATGGACGATGTCCAGCTCGCGAATGATCGAGAGGTTCGCCTGATGGTGCTCAGGGGTTTCGGTCGGGAAGCCCGCGATCAGGTCTGCGCCAATGGCTATATCCGGCCGGCGTGCCTTTAGACGCTGCACCAGATCGACCGCGTCGCCGCGCAGGTGCCGCCGCTTCATGCGTTTCAGGATTAGATCATGGCCATGCTGCAGGGATAGGTGCAGATGCGGCATCAGGCGCGGCTCGCTGGCGAAGAGCTCAAACAGAGACTCGTCAATCTCAATGCCATCGAGTGATGACATGCGCAGGCGCACGAGCTGTGGGAAGCGGTCCAGGATCGCGCCGACCAGCGCACCCAGCGGCGGGGTGCCGGGCAGATCGTGCCCCCAGCTGGTGACATCCACGCCAGTCAGCACAACTTCGCGTGCGCCTAGCTCCAGATGCCGCTCCACCTCGCGCAGCACCTCAGCAATGGTCATGGAACGACTGGTGCCGCGCCCTTGTGGGATAATGCAGAAGGTGCAGGCGTGATCGCAGCCATTTTGGACCGCGATAAAGGCGCGGGTTTTTGTCGGGGCAAGCGGCGCGTGATCGCTGGGCAGGTTCCATGCGCGCGGATCAAGCTTTGACTGGTTGGAGATAAGCCCGTCGATCTCCGGCATATCAGCAAGCTGCTCACGCTCGATATCGGCAGCGCATCCGGTCACAATAAGCCGCGCATCGGGCCTGGCGCGGCGAGCCTTGCGGATGGCTTGGCGCGTCTGGCGCACCGCTTCATTGGTCACGGCGCAGCTGTTGACGACGACGACATTCTCGTCCTCTGGCAACATCGCGCGCAGCTTTTCGCTCTCAGCAATGTTGAGACGGCAGCCGAGTGAAATCACGTCGGGCTGATTTGCGAGGGGAGCGCTCACGCGAAATCGTCCCACTCGAATGTGCCGCTAAAGGCTTCGGTCGCGGGGCCCGTCATCAAGACAGTGTCATCGTCGCGCCATTCGATCCGCAAATCACCGCCCGGCAATGACACCATGACGTCACGTCCGGTGATCCCGCGCCGCGCGGCTGCAACCGCCGTAGCGCATGCCCCGGTGCCGCATGCGCGGGTGATGCCCGCGCCGCGTTCCCACACATGCAGGCGCAGATGATCCGGCGCGATTAGGCTCGTGACATTCACATTCACGCGTTCGGGGAAGACTGCATCATGCTCGATGATAGGCCCGTAAGTCGCAAGGTCGACCGCATCGGCGTCCTCGACGAAGAACACCGCATGCGGATTACCGACATTGACGGCGGTTGGGTTTTCGAGTGCCCCATCGTCCATCGGCCAACCAAGCGGCATCGACAACGTGTCCATTGGATAGTCGAGCGGGATCGCGTCCCAATCGAAGCGGGGCGTGCCCATATCGACGCTAGCGCCGCCTTCACTGGGATGCAGTGACAAAGTGCCGCCTGCGGTCTCTACATTTGCTGGCTGGCCATGCAGCATTGCAACAGCGCGGCTGGCATTGCCGCACGCGCCCACTTCGCCCCCATCGTTGTTGAAGAAGCGCATTTTGAAATCATGCGACACGCTGGGTTCCAGTAGGACAAGCTGATCGCAGCCAATGCCGGTGCGCCGATCCGCGATCGCCTTTGCGAGAGCGTTCGTCACGCTTGGCAATTCGGTTTCGCGGGCGTCGAGCACCACGAAGTCATTGCCGAGGCCGTGCATCTTGATGAAGGGAGTGCGCATGATCTGGAGCGCATTTATGCACGCGCAGGCTCTACGTCCAGTTTTGCGTCAGTGATTTGTCTGAGTGTTGGTCCTGCTGGTGCCTTAGGGCAGCTGCCTTATTCGGCAATACGCCTCAGGTTCTCAGGGTCCACTCTGCTTTCAACGGCGCTGTCCTGCGCTGCAGGAACGACGTCTGGCTGCTCAACCAGGCGACCAGCAGCTTTCAGGCGCATACGCACCTGGTCGGCGGTTTCTGGGCGGCCATAGAGGTAGCCTTGGCCTTTCAAGCGGCCCATAGTTTTGAGCAGGTCGAGGATGTTTTCATCTTCGATGCCCTCGGCGGTGATCGGCATGTCCAGACCATTGCCGAGCGAGACAATCGCATCGACGATCTTGGAACTTGCATCCGGATTACGCAGCTCGCTGATGAAGCTACGATCAATTTTGAGCCGGTCGAACGGCAGAGAACGCAGCTGCTCAAGGCTTGAATAGCCTGTGCCAAAGTCGTCGAGGCTGACCTTGACGCCCTGGTTGCGCAGGCTGGCGATCATGGAGCGGACCATGCCGACATTGTCGTGCAGGCAGCTCTCAGTGATTTCAATCTCAAGCCGGTGCGCGGGGAAATTGTGCTCGACCAGCAGTTTCAGCAGCTTTTGCGCAAACCATGGATCGCGCATTTGGATCGGCGAGATGTTCACCGACAATGTCAGATCCGGGTCCCAATCGCGGGCATCGGCAAAGGCCTCAACCATCAGTTTCTCAGACAGATCACCGATCACGCCGATGTCTTCAGCGATTGGAATAAAGATGTCGGGGCTGACGAGACCCAGCTGAGGCGACTGCCAGCGTGCAAGCATTTCAAAGCCGACCAGATCGCCGCTTTCCAGGTCAATCTGCTGCTCATAAAATGGCACAAACTCACCAACTGAAAGCCCTCGGCGAATGCCCGTTTCCAGTTCATTGCGGAAGCGCAGCTCATTTTCCATCGTTGGCTCAAACCAATAATAGCGGTTCTTGCCTTGATTCTTGGCGTGATACATCGCGATATCGGCGTGATGCATCAGTGTTTGTGCGTCGCTGACAAGCGGGTTGAATCCTTGCTCGTCATGATCTGTGGCAATGCCAATCGACATGGTCAGCTCAACCGCCATATCGTCCACCTGATACATGGCCGTTGCGGTTTCAAACAGGCGGATGACCTGATCATCAATGCGTTCAGGGTGCTTGCCATCATAGGGCATGACGAATGCAAATTCATCGCCGCCCAGACGCGCCAGCAGAGCGTCTTTGGGAAGTTTTTCTTTAAGCCGTGCGGCGAGTTCGATCAGCAATTTGTCGCCGATCGCATGGCCGTTCATGTCATTGACTTGCTTAAAGTTATCGAGATCAATCATGACATAGGCGAGTGCCTGGCCATGACGGTTTGATCCATTGCGCAGTTCTTCGGTCGCTTTCGCCATGGAGCGGCGATTGAGGCAGCCGGTGAGGGGATCAATTTCGGACAGTCTGCGCGCTTGTTCTTCGGCGGCGCGGCGCTGTTGAATTTCAGAGCTGAGTTCGCGGTAGCGGCGCCAGCCGAAAATTATCAACGCAATGTTCAGCAGCATGGCGTTGACTAGCAAGCGGTCAGGACCTTTGCCCTCGCCAAACGTTGCCTCGACAACGTCGCCCATTACAGAGCCGCCGATACCAACAAAAATAATGATCGCAGCGGTTGCAATTCCTAGCGCAACTATGTCGCGCTCAGCCTTACCGATCCGTTGCTCAGTTTTCTCTTCAGCCATAATCGGCTGTGCCCCCAGCGATTTCAGTCTCGCCCGTAATGGGACCACATATTAAATATCAGGTTAAGACGCCTGCGCTGCCAATTTGGCGCTTGGCGTGGCGCGTTTCTATCGGCAGAACAATGCCCGTCTGACCGCACTAAACTGGGGAGCGAACCTGTGCCCAATTACTGGCTCATAAAATCGGAACCGTTCAAATATGGCTGGGATGATTTGATCGCTGAGGAAGAGGGTGTTTGGGACGGGGTGCGTAATCACTTGGCGAAGAACAATCTCAAGGCGATGGAGGTTGGCGATGAGTGCTTCTTCTACCACTCGCGAGAGGGGCTGGAGATTGTCGGCATTTGCACGGTCAGCGTGGCCGATATTCTTGATCCTACCGATGAGACCGGGAAATGGGCGGCGGTGAAAGTGAAGCCGAAACGCAAGTTTAAAAATCCAGTTTCACTGAAGCAGATCAAGGCGGAGCCGAAGCTTGCCGAATGCCAGCTGGTGAAGCTGTCGAGACTGTCTGTCGCGCAGATCACGCCAGAAGATTGGCAGGTCATTTGCGAGATGGCTGAGGGTTAGCGTCAGCCCTTTGCCGAGGCTTTTGCACGCAGTCCGCTAACGCTCGCTCCACTTGCGGCAAGTTGCTCGATATCAATCGACATATGGATAAGCCTTAGGCCGTTCTTTCCGCGCGCTTCTGTCAGAGCAGATTTGAACTCTTCCGTTGTGCTTGCATGGGCGCTCCACGCGCCAAAGGCCGCGCCGAAGGCTGCGAAGTCTGGATTGGCGAGTTTAGTGGCTGAGACGCGGCCGGGATAGTCGCGTTCCTGATGCATGCGAATGGTGCCATAGGCGCTGTTGTCGACCACCAGAACGGTGAGGTTCGCACCGTGCTGAGCCGCGGTGGCCAGCTCTTGGCCATTCATCAGGAAATCGCCGTCGCCCGCAACTGCGACCACTTGCCGGTTCGTATGACGCAGGGCTGCGGCAATCCCGGCTGGGACGCCATATCCCATCGCGCCAGCTGTGGGCGCGAGCTGCGTGGGATAGCCATCATAGCGCCAATAGCGGTGCCACCATCCGGCAAAATTGCCCGCACCATTGGCGATGATCGTATTGGCGGGATAGGCCTCCCGCATAAAGGCGACGCAGGCGGCCATATCGAGCGCATGATCTGAAGGTTCGCCGGGTTCGTAGCTTGACCATTCGCGCCATTCCGCATTGGCCTGCGCGCCTGCATCGAATGGGATGACACTGTGATCTTCCCAAAGCGCGGCGGCCTCGGCAAATTCATCCACCGCGCAGCATAGTGCGAGGTCTGCTCGATACACTCTGCCCAACTCGTCAGGGTCCGGATGAACATGGATCAATGTTTGATCGGGATGTTCCAAGGTTGGGAAAGTGTAGCCATCCGTTGTCGCCTCACCAAGGCGGGCGCCAACTGCAAGCACCAGATCGGCGGTTTTGACCCGCTCGACCAGTTTTGGATTCGGGCCATAGCCAAGATTTCCGGCATAGACCGGTGAGCCAGGAGAGATTGCATCCTGCCGACGAAAAGCGGTCGCGACTGGCAGGCCAACGCTCTCAGCAAATTGCTGGAAATGCTCGCGCGCTTTGGCATTCCAACCGGCCCCGCCGATAATCGCAATTGGGCTAGCCGCATCGCCGATCATTGCCAGCATCGCTTGCATGGCGTCTGGGCACACAGCTTGTGCTGGTCGAGTGACCTCCGGGCGAGGCTGCAAGGGTGGTTCGCCCGCCTTATCATTGATCAGGTCGCACAGCATGTCTTCCGGCAGAGCGAGGACTACCGGGCCAGGCCTGCCTGAAATCGCAACTGAATAGGCGCGAGCGATATATTCCGGAATGCGCGCGGCATCATCAATCCGTGCGGCCCATTTGCAGATCGGCCCAAAGAAGGCGGAGAAGTCCACTTCCTGAAAGCCTTCGCGGTCTTTCATCCCGCGGGCGACATCGCCAACGAACAAAATCATCGGCTGCGAATCCTGATGCGCGACATGCACTCCGATGCTGGCATTGGTTGCGCCGGGGCCGCGGGTGACAAAGCCAATGCCAGGGCGGCCTGTCATCGCCCCATCGGCGCATGCCATGAAGGCCGCGCCGCCTTCTTGCCGGCACGTGATAACATCCACACCTTCACTCGCATGCAGCGCATCCAGCACGGCGAGAAAGCTCTCACCCGGGACGGTGAATATCCGGTCTGTGCCTTGTTCGATCAGGCAATCGACCAACAGCTCTGCCGCCGTTTGAGCAGTCTTTTCCATCATTCCGTATCCCGTCTTCGCGGCGCAATTGTTTGCGCTCTGACCGCGCTTAGCGGGGGCGCTGCACGCGCGCAATCCGGCGGAATTTTCCACAGGTCCAAATGAACAAAAACACTTAATGTCCCGCAGCGCGACAGTTTACAAATCGCCCCTGCCAAAACGGTTAAGAAAGTCTTAACAATGCTCCCATGACATATGCGAGTCTCAAAACAGTCGCCATTGAACGCACTCAGCCAGAGCTTGGTTTGGCTCCGAAAAGGCGGGGCGGTCGCCGTGCATTGGTGCTGACGGACGAAGCGGCGCAGCATTCGTTTCGCGCTTCACTGCCGCCGCATGTGCGCAGCAACGAATTGGCCGCACCGGCGGAAAGCCTGTGGCAATTGACCCGTGACGATGTACGCGGTTTCGCGACGGTCTATGTCTCTACTTTCGCGGCGATCATCGCCTTCATCGCTTAAGTCAGCGAAAGCTCCTCCGCCCGCTCTAAACAGCGGCTTCAGCATGCTCCAACTCAGCATTGTGCAGGCGTTTGCCGAGCCAGGCGGATACGAGGCACATTCCCGCGCTCAGCAACACCTGCTCCACCACCGGCACGCCTAGTGCGCTGAGGCCAATAGCGAGCAGAGATCCGACCACCATTGCACCTGAATTGACTATGTTATTGGCGGCGATTGTACGCGCCGCTTCGTCTGGGGCGCAGCGGGTGGTGAGGAACGCATAAAGCGGCACCACGAACATGCCGCCTGCCACCGCAATGCCAAGCAAGCACAGCAAGATGACGGCTGCCAGCGGCCATGCGACGAATTCGGTGACATTCAGTAGCTCTGTCGGCTGATCCGCCTGCCACATGCGGCACACCAGATAGAATGCGACTACGAAAGCGCCCATCGCGATGACGGAGACAGGCGAATAGCGCGCCGATACTTTGCCTTTCAGCAGCTTGTTGACTGAAACGGACCCAATCGCGACGCCGATTGAGAAGATGACGAGGAACAGGCTAGCGACTTCCTTACTGGCCATAAGGGTGTTTTTGGCGAGTGGCGGGAATTGGATGAACAGCACAGCACCAATCGTCCAGAAGAAGCTGATCGAAAGGATCGCGTAAAATATCTGGCGATCATGCATCGTGTTTTTAATGAGCGCGACGGACGCGCGGATGATGTGCCAGTCGAGTTTTTCCACCTTACCCAAGGGAGGCGCTGAGGGAATTTGACGGCTGGATAGATAGCCAATCAGCGAGGTGACGATGATCCCGCCAGCGGCCCATTCGACCGGGATCCACCCGGCCAAAATCGTGCCCAGCAAAATGGCGATGTAAGTGCCTGCCTCTACCAGCCCGGTTCCGGCCAGCACTTCGTCTTTCTTCAAATGCTGCGGCAGAATCGCATATTTGATTGGGCCCAGAAACGTCGACTGAACCCCGGTCAAGAACAGGGCGAACATTAAAAGCGGTATGGCAAAACTGTCGACGGCGATCCCGCGCCAGGCCAGAAACAGGCCGGTCGCGCCGATCAACATCAGCCCAATCTCGCACATTTTCACCGTGCGGATGATCGCCGCCTTGTCGCGCATATCGGCCAGTTGCCCAGCCAGCGCAGACAGGATGAAGAACGGTAGAATGAACAGGCCAGAGGCGACCGCGCTAAAGATCGCCTCGGTGCTTTCATCATTATACACCTGGTAAACGACGAACAGGACCATCGCGGTCTTATACAAATTGTCGTTAAACGCGTTCAGCAACTGCGTGCAGAATAGGGGCAGGAAGCGCCTGCGGCGCAAAAGATGCGTCGTCGTGGTCATGAAGATGTTCGCTCCCGTGGCCCACGAGATAGACGATACGCGGCGGTTAACAAGGTGCCTGTTTCATCTTTTGCGCATTGGCAAAGGCGGCTAAGGAGGCATTTATAATGATGACATTGCCCAACATTCTCACTTTGTCGCGGATTCTGGCTCTGCCTTTGCTCGCGTTCTTTCTGTGGTGGCCGGAATGGCAGTTGGGATATGCAATCGGCTTCGTGCTTTACGGTTTGATTGCGATCACCGATTTCTTCGACGGCTATCTGGCCCGGGCGCAAGGGACAGTGTCAAAGCTCGGCATTTTCCTCGATCCCATCGCTGACAAGATCATGGTTGCGACCGTTATTTTGGTGCTGACCGCGCAAGGATATTTGCGCGGGCCATATGTGGGCGATTTCCATGTGATCGCTGGATTGATTATTCTGATGCGAGAGATTGCCGTCTCGGGCCTACGTGAGTTTCTGGGAGGCATTCAGGTGTCGATGCCAGTCAGCAAGCTGGCCAAATGGAAGACTGCGTTTCAACTGATCGCTTTGGCTGCGCTGATTGGCGGCGGGGCAGTGCACGGCCAGCCTTGCCAAGTGCCCGGCGATGCCTGCGCCTCGGTTGAACAGACCTGGCTGCACTTGATCGGCCTTACAACCTTGTGGGCTGCTGCGGTGCTAACCTGCATCACCGGCTGGGACTATCTGCGCGTGGGCCTCAAGCATATGGATTGATGTGCTTCAGGCACCTCCAATTGAGGCTCAGCCAATGATTAGCCCGCCCGCAATTCCTCGGCCAGCAGCTTAAAGTCTTCCGCGCGCGGGCTGTTTTTGCGCCAGATCAGAGCGATCTCGCGGCTGGCCTGCGCGGACTTAAGCGGGCGCGCGACCACATTGGTGTCGTTCAATATTCCGGCATCCAGCGCCATTTTAGGCAGCATCGTCAGGCCCAAATCATTGTCGACCATCTGAACCAGAGTGTGCAGCGAGGTGCCAATAATCGCCGCATTTGCGCGCATCTCCGGGCGCGCGCAGGCCGCCAGCGCATGATCGCGCAGGCAATGCCCATCTTCGAGCAATAGCAGGCGGCCCTCATCAATCATGCTGGGCGGAATACTGTCTGGCGGATCGCGCGGATCATCCTGGGGGAAAGCGACGAACAGCCTGTCGTCACTGATATGCTCCACTTCAACCTCGCCCGTGCCAAAGGGCAGGGCGAGCAGCACGCAATCAACCCGGCCATGTTGCAGCGATTCCACCGCATCCTGGCTGGTCTCCTCGCGCAGCAGCAGTTTCAGATCAGGCCGCTCGCGTTTTAGTCGTGGCAACAAATGCGGCAGCAGAAACGGCGCGATGGTCGGGATAACGCTCATGCGCAGCGTGCCGGACAGTGGCTTTCCGGCGGCTTGGACGAGGTCGGAAAGCTCCTCTGCCTCGCGCAGCAATCGGTGCGCCTTCTCCACCACCTGATCGCCCAGCGCAGTAAAGCGCACGACGCGGCGGCTGCGCTCGACCAGTGTCACACCCAGCAGCGATTCCAGTTCGCGAATGCCCGCAGACAGTGTCGATTGCGAGACGTAGCTCGCGTCTGCTGCGCGGCCAAAGTGCTTATGTTCGTGCAAAGACACGAGATATTGCAGCTGTTTGATCGTGGGGAGATAGGTGGACATGGCTGAGTTTTACTCGGCCGCTGCCGTCTCGGCACCGGCCTCGGCTTCCGCCTCTGCGGCATCATCGCTGGCGGCGGCGGCCTCCTCCATGCTCGCCTGCATATCGTCGATATGGGTCATGGCGAGTTTGCCATTCTTTACTGCAAAGCCGAGCTTGCCTTCGACCAGTTCCAGCGCGTCCTTACCAAATACGTCATAGCGCCACCCTTGCAGCACTTTGAGGTCGCGGACCCCGGCGGCGAGGGCCTCCATCTCGTCTGCTCTCGTTAGCAGGCGGGCGGCCACATCAATTTCACGCGCGCGAATTTTGAGCAGCAGTTTTAGAAGGTCAGCGACCAAGGCACCTTCTTTGCCCAGAGGCGCCCCGCGCTTCATCTTTTCTGGCAATTCGCTCTTGGGCAGCGGCTCTGCCTCTTCAATGACCCGCATCAGGCGCTTTCCAATATCATTGTCGCGCCATGCGGAGGATAGCCCGCGCACTTTCGCCAGATCCGCCTGCTTTTTCGGCGGATGGCTGGCGATGTCTGCCAAGGTCTCATCGCGCATGATTCGGCCACGCGGGATATTCTTGTGCTGCGCTTCGCCTTCGCGCCATGCGGCGAGGCCCTTCATCCGTCCCAGCACCGCTGGATTGCGGCCCGGTTGGCGAATGCGGCGCCAGGCATTGTCAGGATTGACGATGTAATTGCTCGCATCGGCGAGCTTTTCCATTTCCGCATCGAGCCAGCCGCCGCGACCGGTTTTGATCAATTTCTTGAGCATCTTCGGGAAAATCTCGGAAAGATGCGTTACATCGCCGATGGCGTATTCGATCTGCCTGTCGGTCAGCGGACGGCGGCTCCAATCGGTGAAGCGCGCGCCCTTATCGATTTGCAGGCCCAGCCAGCTGTCGACCAGATTGGCATAGCCGATCTGTTCTGACTGGCTGATGGCCATCATCGCAATCTGGGTGTCGAAAATGGGGAAGGGGGTCTTGCCGGTGAGATTGACGATAATCTCTACATCTTGCCCGCCCGCGTGGAAGACTTTGAGCACTTCGTCATTTTCACACATCAGATCGAGCAGCGGCTTAAGATCAATTCCATCGGCCAGCGGATCAATCGCCGCGGCTTCTTCCTCATTGGCGATCTGCACCAGGCACAGTTCCGGCCAATAGGTGTTCTCGCGCATGAACTCGGTGTCGATGGTGACGAATTCGGATTTCGCCAAACGCTCGCAAAGGTCAGTCAAAGCGTCGGTTGTTGTAATCAGATCATGTATTTTCATATCTGTCTTTTCAGTGTGTCAGGCGGAGTACCGCCTCCGGGCGTTAGCCCATTGATGATTGCTTAGCGTGCGTGAAACTTGACAAAGCCCCGCGCTTGCCCTGTTAGCGCGCGCATATTGATATGCGCTCTAAACTAGGCCACGCCATGCAATCATTGCTGGCGCGCCTTTAGCGCCATACTCTCGAACAGGACAAGAGTTTAGCATGCACGCTTATCGTTCCCATACTTGCGCACAGTTAAGTGAAGCCAATGTCGGCGAAACCGTTCGCCTTTCTGGCTGGATTCACCGCAAACGTGACCATGGCGGAGTGCTGTTCGTCGATCTGCGCGATCATTATGGCATCACGCAAATCGTGGCGGACGAGGATTCTCTCGCCCTGCCAGTTCTCGATTCGCTGCGCGCAGAGAGCGTTGTGACAATTGATGGCGAGGTGAAGGCGCGTTCAGCCGAGACTGTGAACGGCAGCCTGCCAACCGGAGCGATTGAGGTATTTGCCCGCGCGGTCGAAGTGCAAAGTGCGGCTGAAGAATTGCCAATGCCGGTCGCTGGCGAGCAGGAATATCCCGAGGATATCCGCCTGAAGTATCGCTTCCTCGATTTGCGGCGTGAAACCATGCACCGCAACATCATCCTGCGCAGCCAGGTGATCACCTCGATCCGTGGGCGCATGATCGACCAAGGGTTCACGGAGTTTCAGACACCGATCCTGACGGCTTCCTCACCAGAGGGCGCGCGCGACTTCCTGGTGCCAAGCCGGATGCATCCGGGCAATTTCTATGCCCTGCCGCAGGCCCCGCAGATGTTCAAACAAATGCTGATGGTCAGCGGGTTTGATCGCTATTTCCAGATTGCGCCATGTTTCCGCGATGAAGACCTGCGCGCTGATCGCAGCCTGGAGTTCTATCAGCTCGACTTTGAAATGAGCTTTGTGACGCAGGAAGATGTGTTCCAAACGCTGGAACCCGTTCTTGCAGGCGTCTTTGCTGAGTTCGCCAATGGCAAAAGCGTGACCGCCTCGGGCGACTTCCCGCGTATTCCATACGCTGAGGCGATGCTGAAATATGGCAGCGATAAGCCTGATCTTCGCAACCCGCTGATTATTTCAGATGTTACCAGCCATTTTGAGAAGTCAGGCTTTGGCCTGTTTGAAAAGATCGTGGGCGGCGGCGGTGTTGTCCGTGTGGTGCCTGCGCCAAACACGAATGAGAAGAGCCGCAAGTTCTTCGACGATATGAACAATTGGGCGCGCGGTGAAGGCTTTGCTGGCCTTGGCTATGTCACCCGCAAGGGCGGCGAATTCGGCGGCCCGATTGCCAAGAACCACGGCCCTGATCTCATGGCTCAACTTTATGACGAGCTGGGTCTTGGCCCGGATGATGGGCTGTTCTTTGCTGCGGGCAAGGAGAAGGACGCGGCGAAACTGGCAGGGGCCGCCCGCACTCAGGTGGGCGAACAGCTCGGCCTGATCGAAGAGGGCTGTTTCAAGTTCTGCTGGATCGTCGATTTCCCGATGTTCGAGTATGACGAAGACGCGAAGAAAGTGGACTTCTCGCACAACCCATTCTCCATGCCGCAAGGTGAGATGGAGGCGCTGGAAAATCAGGATCCGCTCAAGATCAAAGCGTGGCAATATGACATTGTTTGCAACGGTTATGAGCTGTCGTCCGGCGCGATCCGGAACCACCGCCCGGACATCATGTACAAGGCGTTTGAGATCGCTGGTTATTCCAAGGAAGACGTCGACCGCGAATTTGGCGGTATGATTGAGGCATTCAAGCTGGGCGCGCCGCCGCATGGCGGATCTGCACCGGGTATTGACCGGATCGTGATGCTTCTGGCTGGTGAAGAGGCGATCCGTGAAGTGATTGCATTCCCGATGAACCAGAAGGGCGAAGACCTGATGATGGGTGCGCCAAGTAAGGCCGAACTGCCGCAATTGCGCGAGCTGTCCTTGCGGGTGATTGAGTCGCCAAAGAAGCAGGGCGATACGGCTAACCCGCAAAAGGCAGCCGAATAGGCAAGTCATTGCTTCAGTGATGGAATTGTAGCTGTAGACAGCAAAACCGGTTCATCTTCCCCTAATCCTTTATGCGCGATACAGTGCCTTCGGGAATGGGGGAATTGGCATGAAGTTCACAAATGCAACAGGAGCTGGCGCACTGTGCGCTGGGCTCGCATTGGCCGCGACGTCTGTGCACGCTGAGACGCTAACAGTTGGAGCGCACCTGCCAGCGTCCACGGATGCTGGGCTCGAAATCGAAACGATTTCGGTCGATACGCTGAGCGGTAGCAAGGGTGCACAGCTCGCGTTTGAGCTCAAAGATGCGTTGCAAAAAGCGCGCGCTCAAAATGAGACCTGGTTTGAAGTGGTCGCGATTGGTGCCACGTCTGTCGATGCCGTCATTCAGGGCAGCGCTGGAATCGAGTCCTCCGTCATCGAGTTAGAGCCGAAAGGTGAGCGCAAATGCGCTAAAAAGGACGAGGATAAAAAATGCATCCGCTATAAAACGACCTATTACGATTGCAGTCGCACGGAAGTGTCGTTCTACCCTGATATTGAGATCATCGGGCGGGATGGCGCGATACTCTATGCTGCTCGTGATGAAATTAGTCGCAGCAAAGAAGTGTGTGCAGACACGGGTTCGCCTCCGTCAATATCGGAAATGTCGGAATCGCTCGTCTCCGGCTTCGCATGGCGAGTGAGAACGGCTCTTGCGCCGCGCTTTCTTGAGCGGGAGTACCGAATTCTTGAACGACGCAAAGGCTTGGAAAAGGCGGATCGCAAGGCGTTTAAGCAGGCGGTCAAACTGACAAAAAGTGATCAAGATGCGGCCTGCGATGCGTTCAAGTCGTTGGAAGCGAGCAATCCACAGCATGTGTCAGTGCTTTTCAACGTTGCAATATGCCACGAGCGCAATGGTGAGTTCGCGTTATCGCTTGAGACTTTGCAGCGCGCATTGGCGGTTGAACCGCAAAAACTGATGGCGCTGGAATCTGTAGACCGCGTTGACGGCTGGATGCGCGCAGAGGATCAGCTCGCGGCGCGTGTCGAAATCCTAAACCGGCGTTATGCCGATGTGGATGGTGCAGGCGAGGTTACCGAAGAGACGGCGCTGGCCGACGGCGGATAGGGATCGCAGGCTGGTTGCTGCCCGTGTCAGCCTTTGCGCGTTGTAACTGCGCCGCAATGAGCTACGAATAGCACGCTATGACATTCACGCGCCGTTCCGCTGTCTTTGGCTCTCTGGCCGCTGCGATATCGACTTCGCTGCCATTGAGTGCTTGTGCCCCCAATCCAGTCAGACCATCCGGCAAAACGCGCCTGCATGTGTTGGGTGCGATCCATTCAAGGCACCGCAACAGCACCAAATATTCGCTCGATGTTTTGCGCCAGGCGGTACTCCGGGCAAAACCCGATGTGATTATCACGGAAATTCCGCCTGATCGGCTGGAGGCTGCGAAGGCTGGTTTCGCCGAAACAGGCGCAGTGACGGAACCGCGGACCAAAGTTTTCCCTGAATATACCGATGTCGTCTTTCCGCTGAGCCGGGAGATGAACTTTGACATTCTCGCTGGAGCGGGCTGGACTCAGGAGATCGCCGATAATCGGAGCGCTGCGCTTAGAACAATCGAAAATGATCCATCGCGAGCTGATCAATGGGCTGAGCATTTGGCCGCTCGCAGGCAGTATTCGGTGGAACTGGCCGGGCACGGCGATGACCCACAATTCATCCACACGGCGGAATATGATGCCATCGTAGAGCGCGCCCAAACGCCTTATCAGCGTTATTTTGATGCCGATCTGGGGCCGGGCGGTTGGACGCAAATTAACCGCGCTCACAATGACTTAATCAACTTGGCGCTTGATTCCATCACCGGCAAAGGGTTGCGTGCCCTTGTAACTTTCGGAAGTTGGCACAAATATATGATTGCGCGGTCTATGGCTGCGCGCCGCGATATTGAATTGCTCGACACCCGGGCGCTGTTCGATTGATGCATCCATCACCGCTTGGGACGGGCAATCTTCCCCCCTTGCACTCATGCGCGCCGTTCATTAGGGCGAATGCGAGTTTTACACCCCAAAATTAAGAGGGAACATTATGAGCGATACTGCCGACCGCGTGCAGAAAATTGTTGTCGAACACCTCGGCGTAGAAGCCGACAAGGTTTCGCAAGATGCGAGCTTTATCGACGATCTGGGCGCAGACAGCCTCGACATTGTTGAATTGGTAATGGCTTTCGAAGAAGAATTCGGCGTCGAAATCCCTGACGATGCGGCCGAAAAGATCACCACCGTTGGTGATGCGACCAAATATATCGAAGGCAATAAGGGCTAATCAGCTGAGGCTGACGGTTCGCATTCGCGCGCCGATCATTCCATAGCTTTGCCAAAATCACAGGCCCGCGCCCCGAAGTGGGCGTGGGCCTGTAGCGTATTTGAAAGGCCAAGAGCCTCGAAAGGACTGCAATGCGCCGTGTTGTCGTTACCGGTTTGGGCCTCGTCACGCCTCTGGGGGCAGATGTCGAGACCGTTTGGGCGAATTTGATTGCTGGGAAGAGCGGCGCCGGGCCTATCACCCGCTTTGATGCTTCTGACCAGAAATGTCAGATCGCCTGCGAGGTCAAAGGCAAGGATCACGAATACGGGTTCGATCCTGACGAACGCGTTGATGGCAAAATTCAGCGTCAGGTTGATCCGTTCATCGTCTACGGCATTGATGCCGCCGGTCAGGCGCTAGAAGACGCTGGTCTGGAAGACATGGACGATGCGCTGAAATTGCGCACAGGTTGCTCGATAGGCGCCGGGATCGGCGGCCTTCCGGGCATCGAAAAAGAGAGCGTTAACCTGCACGAGCGCGGCCCAGGCCGGGTCAGCCCGCACTTTGTTCATGGCCGCTTGATCAATCTGGTTACCGGTCAGGTTCAGATCAAATACGGCTTTATGGGCCCCAACCACGCCGTTGTGACGGCCTGCTCCACTGGCGCGCACTCAATTGGCGATGCCGCCCGCATGATCATGCTCGATGATGCGGATGTTATGCTTGCAGGCGGCGCGGAAAGCACTGTGAACCCGCTGGGCATTGCAGGCTTTGCTCAGGCGCGCGCACTAAACACCAGCTATAATGATCGCCCGACCGAGGCGAGCCGTCCTTACGATAAAGATCGCGAGGGCTTTGTGATGGGTGAGGGTGCCGGCGTTGTTGTTCTCGAAGAATACGAACACGCCAAGGCACGCGGCGCAAAGATCTATGCTGAGGTGACCGGCTATGGTCTCTCTGGCGACGCCTATCACGTCACGGCGCCTCACCCAGAAGGTAAGGGCGCAGAGCTGGCGATGCGCATGGCGTTGAAGAAGGCTGGACTTTCTGCTGGCGACATCGACTATGTCAACGCGCACGGCACATCGACCATGGCGGACACGATTGAGCTTGCTGCGGTGAAACGCGTGCTCGGCGATGATCTGGGCGGGGCTTCGATGAGCTCTACCAAGTCGGCGATTGGACACTTGCTGGGCGGTGCAGGCGCGGTTGAGGCTGTCTTCTGCGTTCTCGCAATGCGCGACGGCATCGTCCCACCAACGCTCAACCTTCAGAATCCGGATGATGGCACAGAGGGGATCGATCTGGTCCCACTCACCGCGCGTAAGCGCGAAGTCCGCGCTGTGCTCAACAACAGCTTCGGCTTTGGCGGCACCAATGCCTCGCTCGTCATGCAGAAGGTCGACTGAGGCAGATGAAGCGGCTCGGCCTGATCGCTGGCCTCATTTGCGCGCTATTGCTGGCGGCCGGCGCTTATGCGGGCAGCCTTTATCTTGGCTCGGCCACGGTAAAGGTCGACAGCAGCTTCATCATTCCGCCCGGCGCTTCGCTCAGCTCGGTTGCGCGAAAGCTTGAGGACGAAGGGCACATTACGTCTTCTGATGGTTTTGTGATGCGCGCACGGTTGTTTGGCTCCAGCGATCCAATCCAGGCGGGTGAGTTTATGTTCAACCCCGGCATGACGCAGGGCCAGATCCTTTCCGCCTTTCAAAGCGGAGATGTGATCCGGCGCTTCGTCACTATTCCAGAAGGGATGCCCTCGATCCTCGTTCACGAGCGTCTGATGGCTGAAGAGCTGCTCACCGGTGAGATTGAAGTTCCGGTAGAGGGTTCGATCTTGCCGGACACTTATGATTTTGAGCGTGGGGAAAGCCGCCAAAAAGTTGTCGAGCGGATGCAAGCGGCGATGGATCTTTACCTGGCGGAAGCCTGGGCGGAGCGCGGCCCCAATATTGCGGTTGAGACTATGCGAGAAGCGCTGATCCTTGCCGCCATCGTTGAGAAAGAAACCGGTAAAGCGTCCGAACGCCGCAAGATCGCTGGCCTCTATTCCAACAGGGTCGAGACGGGGATGTTGCTGCAAGCAGATCCAACGATCATCTATCCGATCACCAAAGGCAAACCACTGGGCAGGCGCATTCGGCAGTCTGAGATTGCGGCGGTTAATGGCTACAACACTTACACGCGCGTCGGATTGCCGGTTGGGCCGATCACCAATCCGGGCCGGGAAAGCATCGCTGCCGTGCTCAACCCGGATCAGACGAGCGCGCTATTCATGGTGGCGGACGGAACCGGCGGCCATTGGTTTGCCGAGACCCTGGCCGAGCACAACGCCAATGTTGAGAAATGGTATGCGATCCGCCGTGAACGCGGTGAGATGTAGCATCAAGGCGTTGGGGCATGAGACGGCTGTCGGGCTCAGCCACGCGGCTCAGAAGGCGATTTAGGCTATGGCCCGTCCGTTTATCGTCACCGCCGCTTTGCCGCCTGAGATCGCTTCCTGGGCCGAAGGATTACGGCGAGAGCATTATCCCGCCCATCGCAACCACTTGCATGCGCATGTCACCATGTTCCATTCTTTTGCGCCTTCTTTGCTGGAGGAGCTAAAAAGCTACTTGCCGCGCATAGCGTCGCAATATTCGCCGCTCGAAGGCCGCGTTACCGGGGTGATGGATCTGGGAAAGGGGACAGCCATCGCCCTTGAGAGCCCGCAATTGCTTAGCCTTCGTGCAGAAATCGCTGATCATTTCCATGGCAGCCTCACGGATCAGGATTTGTACGAGCCGCGCCCGCATATCACGATCCAAAACAAGGTCACGAAAGAGGAGGCGCGGGCATTGCAAGCGGCCCTGGCGTTGGAGATTGAGCCGCGCAGCTTCGCTTTTCCTGCGCTCGAATTGCACCTGTATGAAGGCGGGCCGTGGACTTTCATAAAGCGCGCTGCCTTTCGCAGGGCGCCGCGCCGCTAGCTAGAGTGCCGGTTCGAGCGCAAACAGTGTCAAACAGGTGTTGACCCGGGCTCTGCCCCCGCCTAAACGCGCCGCCTGCGGTCCGGGTGAAAACGCCCTTGAGACCAGCCAGGCTTTGGTTCTGGCGGAGTAGCTCAGCTGGTTAGAGCAGCGGAATCATAATCCGCGTGTCGGGGGTTCAAGTCCCTCCTCCGCTACCAAATGTTATTTGTTCGATGATTGGTAAATTGCGATTTCCATTCGACATAAGATACTCAGCCCAAGCAAAACGTCTTTCGCCTCTAAGCGAACGCGCAAGCGCAATGCCGATTGCTGGAGGTCCTACTAAGGGCTCAATCAACCGTTATTATGACGCTTCTGTCTCTTTGACGGCTTTCCAGGCGCATTTGAGGCATGTTTTGGTTTACCCGGCTTACGAGCCTTGTTTGAGGCTCCATTCCCGTCATTTTTCAGCTTTTTGTCAAAGCCCTCGGCCTTTCGGTCTTCGCCGCCTTTGCGGAATTTCTTGGGTTTGCCTTTGTTCTTTTCTTTGCCGCCATGGGAAGGCTTCGCTTTGATCCGAGGTCCGCGATCGCTGTCGCGTGGGCCAGAGTGTGACTTGCGATTGCGCCGAGCGGTGTCTCGCGGCCCATGTTCAGATGCCTCGATCAGAATGTTGTCTTGATCGTCGCCGTTATCGTTCACTGAGTCAGCGCTACGCGCCACAGCTGAGGCGAATTTGTCCGCAATAGCGCGAGGGATTTGGAAGAACGTCTCGCTTTGACCTATACGGATCGCTCCGATTTCGTTGCGTGTGACATGCCCGCGGCGGCAAATCAGGGGCATCACCCAGCGGGGGCCAGCGTTCTGCCTGCGGCCAATATTCATGCGAAACCAGACAGTGTCCTCGAAACCGGGGCGATGTGTGTCTTTCTGGGCGGCGCGGCGAGCCTCTGGGGTGTTCTCGATTAAGTCCTCCGGTTCGGGCAACTTTGAACGGTGCGCCTGCACCAGCATGGCTGCAATCTCTTCTGGGGTGCGTTCGGCCAGAAGCTTGCTCGCAAGATCTTTATTCACCTCATCGATTTCAATGGGTTGCAGTAGTTTCTTGAGTAAACGTTCATGATCCTTCGCTCTGATTGCCTCTGGGCGAGGGGCGTCGGTCCAATCAGCTTCAATTTTGGCGGATTTCAGCATGGAATCGACCCTGCGGCGGCGAGAGAACGGCACGATTAGGACTGCCGTACCCTTCTTGCCGGCGCGTCCTGTGCGGCCAGAACGATGCTGTAGCGCCTGTGCGTCGCGCGGTATTTCGACGTGAACGACCAGGCTGAGCGTCGGAAGATCGATACCGCGTGCGGCTACGTCCGTAGCGACGCAGACCCGGGCGCGCTTATCACGCAGTGCCTGAAGCGCCTGATTGCGTTCCTGCTGCGAATGTTCGCCTGATAGGGCAACAACGGCAAATCCACGCTCTTGCAGGGTGGCATGCAAATGCCGAACCTTGTCACGTGTCGCACAAAAAAGGATCGCCGTTTCCGCTTCGTGATAGCGGAGCAGATTGACCACTGCGTTTTCAATTTCAGTCGGAGAGACGGTGATCGCCTGATATTCAATATCGCCGTGCCCGCGTTGTTGGCTAATGGTTGCAATCCGCAAGGAATTGATTTGGTAACGCCTGGCCAAAGTTTCGATTGGGCGTGGCATTGTCGCTGAAAACAATAGAGTACGGCGCGAAGTTGGTGTTGCGTCGAGGATACTTTCCAGCTCTTCACGAAAGCCCATATCGAGCATTTCATCGGCCTCATCGAGGACGATGGTGGCCAGCGCTGAGAGGTCAAGCGCGCCGCGCTCCAAATGATCGCGCAGGCGACCAGGGGTGCCAACCACAATGGTTGCGCCTGCGCGTAAGGAGCGGCGTTCCTGCGATGGATTCATCCCGCCAACGCAGGTTGCGATGCGCGCGCCAGCCTTGCTGTAGAGCCAGCCAAGCTCACGGCTTACCTGCAGCGCAAGTTCGCGGGTTGGGGCAATAACAAGCGCCAGAGGTGAGGGCACGCTGCGCAATGCGCCGCTTTCGTCAAGCAATTCGCCCGCCATCGCGAGGCCGAATGCAACAGTTTTGCCAGAGCCGGTTTGCGCTGAGACGACGAGATCGCGGCCTTGCGCATCTGGCTTTAGGACCGCCTCTTGCACTGGGGTTGGAGCATCATAATTGCGCTCGGATAGCGCTGCCTGGAGGCAGGTTGGGAGACTTGGAAAACTCATGAATTGATCTCAAATGCAAATGCGCGCGAAGGCGCGCGCAGCGGCGCTGATTGGCCGGTTAAGAGGGGATTGTGGGTAATGGGCGCATGGCGCCCGCAATCTGTTGGGTCTGCCCATACGCGCCTTCTCGGAGTTTGGCTTGCAAAAACTTTCTCAGGGCCAATGCGGTTGGGGTTTTGAGCGATCCGAGCGCAAGCTAACGTCTGTTGCGTCGATTCTTTGAGGACTTAAGAGATAATTGAATTTAGTATTTGATAATACTAGATAACCAAGCTTACTCAGGAGTTAGAACGGTAGTCACCGATCCGGATGCGGTGACAGGCATAAACAGCCCCTCTGCGGTGGGCGTAATTTGGCCATGGGATAGGTTTGAGATATCGAAGGATAGGTTGAAATCACCAGCGCTAATCGATCTCACGCCTAATTTAGCTTTGCTAATCACAGAATTGTAATCATTGCTAAAATCATCAATCAGTGATCGTTCTATCTCCTCTTTCACGTCCTTACTGGCCATGATCCGGACCAGCAAGTCTCCAACGGCTGTATCCATGTCTCCAAACACTTGCAGATCTTCAATCCTCACGACCTCGCTGTCTGGTTCACTAACCGGCAATCCGGTTAGCCAAACGGTCCCTTTTGATCGTCCCCAAATCCGGTCGGTCAAATTGCCGACGGGTTCCACCTGAGCCTCTATCCCAACTGCCAGTCTGCCGCCTTTAGCTGCATAAAGTGTGACCTGCTCGAATTCGAGATCGAGCCTGCCGAGTTCCTCTTTTGCTATGCCGCGTTCAGCCACTCGTTTGAGCGCGCGCAGGATCACTGGCTCAAGCTGATCGTAATTGGCCAGCACAGGCAAGGTGACCTCAAAGCCGGTATCACGAGTGATACCAGCGTTGGTGCCCAAATTTTTCGGCGCTGGTACGGATGGCTTATCGCCGATAAAAATTCCAAGCTTGGCACGCAGCATTGCTTGAGCGGTTACGCGGCGAGCCGATACACGCAGATTGCCAGCTCCGATCGCGGTGGGGTTGAGCTGCATCCAAACCGGTGGGTTATCGGCGTTTAGCGACAGTGTTGTGAAACCTTGATTCCAGAGCTGAGCCACCTGGGGACGCAGATTGAGCGCTGAAAGCTCACGCTCGAGCGTTTTCTCTGCTTTGGCGAGAATAGGGGCGAGTTCGGCATTGGCGCGCCTGGTAAAGCGGATGCGTTGCCCCAAAACATCAATTCCAGGCTCTTTAGACCATTGATAAGAAACGCGAACATCAGGTTTTAGACGCCAGTTGCGCGCGATCGCAACCCGCGCAGTCAGGCGAATATTGGCCGCAGCCGTTGCAGTCTCACGTTTGATGATCCCCCCGACATCGCGTGCCTGTATTTCTGCTGTGACCGGAAAACTAACGTTCAAGGTGTTGCCGCGCCCGGACAACCGCATCGGACCGCGCTGAATTTGTCCAACCAACTGACAGCTGATCTTTGGAGTTCTACCGATCTCTCGGCCGAGCACCCGGATCGTTTCGCGCGGAATGCACTCCTCGATCTGCTCATCGATCGTGTAGAGCGTGCGAGATATCTCATGTTCCAGCGAGCGGCGGATCGTTTCCAGAGGAACGCCAAGTTCTGTGACCAAGACGGATTCTTCGGTCGGATATTGTGCAGCAGGCTCCATACGGGCCGGAGCAGGAGCTTCAATGATCCGAATGTGGAACCAAATGAGATAGGCCGCGCCAAAGCCTATCAAAGTGACAGCTAAAGCAAGCAAAACCATGAGTTTATGCTTGATTTGCATATTCCGTGCTCGCCCCAGTAGCGATTCAGTTTCTGCGGTCCCCATTTGCCTCGATTGTAAGCGATTTGAGCGCGCAAGGCCATTGGCGCGGTTAGTCTCGCTGAAAATGTACCTCAAACACCGGATATCAGGTGAGTTTTGGTAAATTCCGAATGAAGATCCGGCTCAAAGCGCTGAACGCCAGATTAACTGCTTCGCTAAAGTGTTAAAACTTGTTTCAAATGGCGAAAAACCGCGGTTTTTCGCGGACTCCAAACAGTTCGTTAACCATTACTGGGTATTCGTCCTACGTATGAATACACAGAACCCATTTAAGCCTACTTTGGCTAACACGTTCACCTCGGCTCTCGCCCTAGGTGCATTCTCGCTTGTTGCGTTGGAGCCGGCGCACGCTGCTGGCGTCGATGCAGGCACGCTGATTGAGAACACCGCGACTGCGACTTACGAGGACGGATCTGGTCCGCAAACGGTCGATTCCAACACCGTCACGGTGTTGGTCGATGAATTGCTCGACGTGACTGTCACCTCGCTGGACTCCGGTCCGGTGGGTGCAACGCCTGGCGATGTGGTGCTCACGTTTGAGCTCACCAATCAGGGCAATGGCCCAGAGGCGTTTGAACTCACCGCTGATCCAGTGGTTGCTGGCAACGACTTCGATACGACGGTCGATGGCATTGCGGTCGATACGAACGGCAATGGCACGTACGATCCGGGCGTCGATCAAATCCTAACAGGTCCAGAAACAACCGCTGTGCTCAATGCGGATGACACGCTGACGGTTTTCGTACTGGTCACCGTGCCTGCTGGCGCAACCGACACACAAGAGAGCGATGTTGAGCTGACGGCGGAGGCGGTCACCGGAACGGGCGCACCCGGCACCAGCTTCTCTGGACAAGGTGTGAGCGGCGGCGATGCCATCGTCGGCAGCACCGGCGCGGATGCAACTGCAACGGGTTCACTGCTGGTCGGGATCACAACGGTCGATCTCGTCAAGTCAGCGACCATCGCTGACCCATTTGGCGGCACCAGCGCGGTTCCAGGTTCAGTCGTGACCTTCACCATTTCCGCTGAAGTCACCGGCAGCGGCTCTGTCGACGATCTGGTCGTCACTGACGCTTTCCCAGCGGACACAACTTACGTGGCAGGCTCTCTCACATTAGCAGGCGGCGCTTTGACCGACGCCAGCGGAGACGACGCGGGCGAGGCAAGCGCAACCGGCATCAGTGTCGATTTGGGCACAGTCGCTGGCGGCACCACCCAGGCAATCACTTTCGATGTCACCATCGATCAATAAGAAAATAGACAAGGGTCTGATATAATGAAATTTCTTGGACAAATTTGCGCAGCTCTGATGGTTCTTGCCGTCCCAGCTGCTCCGGCATTCGCTCAAGGCAACCCAATTGTCTTGTCTGGCGACGTTATGGCCGTGAAAACCAGCACCGACGCTGCTGGAAACGAGCAGACTGAATTGGTCGAGCCTAATGTTATCGTACCGGGCGATCGTTTGATCTTCGGCACCGATTACAACAATTCTGGCTCTGAGACGGTGACTGACTTTGTTGTCACCAACCCACTCCCAGGCGCCGTTGCGCTAGCATCTGATGCCGATAGCGCGCTGACCGTATCAGTTGACGGCGGCAACACTTGGGGAGTGCTTAGCTCTTTGACCGTGACTGGCGAGGACGGCGCAAGCCGCGCTGCGCAGCACGGTGATGTCACACATGTTCGATGGACGCTTGCCTCGGTTGCACCGGGCGAAACAGGCCGCCTCGAATATCCAGCAATCATTCGCTGAACAGCGAGCGATAACCGCCAAGCCTTGCGGGCGGAAATTTTGACGCGGGGCACACGCAGAGGAACTCTAAAATGAGACCAATCACCCAATTGCTGGGTGCCGTCAGTTCGGTTGCGCTCGTTGCGATGAGCAGCGCGCCAGCTTTTGCTGCAGGCACGACAGCTGGTGACACGATCACCAATAACGTCTCCGTCGCCTATCAGGTCGGCGGCGTTGATCAAACTGAAGCAACCGCATCCGACACGTTCACGGTCGACCGTAGGGTCAACGTGCTTGTTGATTTCACGGGCACCAGCAACACCGGCGTGTCGCCTGGTGAGCAGAATGCTGTGCTCGCATTTGATGTGACTAACTTGTCGAACGACGTGGTCGACCTCGATCTGAGCACTGCTCTGAACGCAGGTACCGCCGCGAATATCGCCAACTTCGAGATTTATCTCGATACGGACGGCAACGGCGCATTGAGTGCCGCTGAACTTGCTGCTGGCCCTATCACCTTCCTCGACGAGGTTGCTGAAGATGAGGTCGTCGAAGTCCTTGTGGTTGCCGATATCGGACTAGCTGCAGATGACGGCGATACATTTGACGTTGTTCTTACGGCAAATGCCTTCAACAGCGGCGATGTTGGCTCGCTTGGCGCCACAGAACTGACTTCCACTGCTGGTGCAAACACAGCAGGCATCGATACGGTTCTGGCTGACGGTGCTGGTACAACCGATGGCGCCAACCAAGGCGACTTCTCGGATCTTGGCATATATGAAGTGGCTGCTGCCGCTGTCACTGTCGCCAAGACCAGCTCGATCATTAGCGATCCAGTCAACAACACGACCAATCCGAAAGCCATCCCAGGTGCAATTATTGAATATTGCATCACCGTGGCCAACGGTTCGGGCGCGGCGACTGCCACCAGCGTCAACGTGAACGACTTGCTGCCAGGCGATGTGACCTTTGTCCCAGCGTTCGGCATCTTCGTTGACGGCGATGCGGCATGCACCGGCGGCGCCAACGGCGTTCCGCTTGGTGATGCTTCGTTTAGCGCGGCCTCAGGCCCAAGCGGCGAAGACGAAGTCTCTGGCACGCTGAGCGACATCGCAGCTGGTCAAACGCGGTCGCTCTACTTCCGCGTCGAAATCGACTGATAGAGCGGACTTAGACTTTGCGTGTAACCCTCTCTCTAAGCCGACTGGCAGCAGCACTCATGTTAGTGCTGCTGCCATTTGTCGTGCTTGGAGAGGGGGCACGCGCGCAATCAGCCACAACCACTACCAATACGATTACCAATATCGCCGAGGCGACTTGGCAATTTAATGGCACGCCGGCGAGCATCAGCTCAAACGAAGTGACCATTGAGGTAACACAGGCACCACCAGAAATTCGTGCTCTAAGGTCTGCGCCGAGCGGCGTGGTCGACCTCTCTTTCCAAGCGCCACTTTGCAATGTCGCTGGTCAAGGGGTGCAAGGCATTGGTGGTGAAAATCAAACACTGGTGCAGATCACCGGCGCAGAGCCCACAAGTGTGCTGCGTCCGGGCCAAGATCTGCTGTTTGAGGTCCAAGCGACGGCTGCAAACGTCGATTCTAACGCGATTGACAGCCTAAATGTCGTGATTACCACCAGCTCTGGCGACAGAGAGACCGAAACAATCTTCGAAACTGGCCCAAATACGGGCATTTTCGTTGGTCAGATCCCAACGCGCCGGGCCCCGCCCGCTGCCGTTCAAGGCGATTGCCGTCTCAGTATTGCTGATGGCGAGATGATCCAGATTGCCGCATCATTCATCGGGCAAGACGATATTATCGTTCAAACCGATGTCGAGGTTCTGGCTGATCCATTTGGTGTAGTGTTCGACAGCGAAACCGGTGAGCCAGTCGATGGCGCAGTAGTCACTTTGGTTGATGATGCGACCGGTCTGCCGGCAACGGTGTTTGCCGAGGATGGTGTAACTGCTTGGCCTTCAACGGTAATTTCTGGACAGCCAATCACTGATGGCGCTGGCAATGTGTTCCCGGTTGGACCCGGCGAATACTGGTTCCCGCTGACTGCGCTGGGTCGCTATCGCCTAGTTATAGAGCCGCCGGAGTCTTTCACAGCGCCTTCTGCGGTCTCGCGCGATGCGCTCGCGCAGTTGACCCGGCCTGATGGCCGCACATTTGTGATCCAGGATGGCTCATTTGGCGGTGCATTTGAACTGGTCGATCAAACTCCGGTTCAAATTGACATTCCGCTCGACCGTCCAAGCCTTGATATAGGCCTTACGAAAACCGCTTCACGTCAGCGCGTGCAGCCGGGCGATGTTGTGTTCTACACGCTTACAGCGACCAACCCTGATCCTGCGCGGATTAAGCGGGATGTGACGCTGAGCGATGTTCCATCGTCGTCGCTGCGCCTGCGCCCGGATAGCGTCCGGATTGATGGCGCTGAGGATCCCGATGCAGTGACATTCGCACCTGATGGCAGCGCTCTGTCCATCGCCTTGGGGGATATTGCCGCAGGCAGCTCACGCCGCGTAACATATGCCATGGTTGTTCGCGCAGATGCGTCCCCAGGACGCGCCGCGAACAATGCACAAACTATTGATTCACTTGGCCGAATTGCACGGGCAAGCGCTGTCATTGACATTGAGCGCGATGGCATTGCTGACCGCATGACAATCATCGGACGCATCACCGCTGGCCCATGTTCGCTGCGCAATCCACGCCGCGGCATTCCCGGTGTTCGTGTAATGCTTGAAGACGGCAGTTTCGCCATCACGGATGCCGATGGCCGCTATCACTTTGAGGGTGTTGTTCCAGGCACTCATGTGGTCCAAGCCTCACGGATGACGCTGCCTGAGGGTGCGCGCTTCGTTGATTGCCATCGCTCAACCCGCAGCGCCGGCAGCGCCAATTCACGCTTCATCATCGGTCAAGGCGGCAGCCTGATGGTCGCAGATTTCCATGCCATCGTGCCCGAGGGAGCGCTCGAACCAGTTGCACCTTTGGCTGAAACGACGCCAGAAGGCGCAATCGCACGCGAAATTGACGAGCAGGCGGCTTCTGACGCGAATACAGCGAGCACAGCTCAGCTTACTGGCGGCGAAGACGCTCTCGATGGCGGCGGTGCTCTGCGGGCAGAACGCCCAACGCTCGGCGCTGTCCAAGAAGAAAGCACACCGGCTCCTTCGCCAGTAACCGATTGGATCGCCTTGGGCGATGGGCCAGACGGCTGGTTGACGCCGGAAGTCGGTCACAACCCGCGTGCACCGGCCATCCGTGTGGCTATTCGCCACCGTAAGGGCCAGAAGATCGTCCTGCGCGTAGATGGCGAACCTGTGAGCCCGCTCACCTTTGACGGTACTAAGAAACCTCAACGCGGCAAGTTTGCCGTCAGCACCTGGCGCGGCGTCCCATTGGACGGCGAGCGCACAGTGTTGGAAGCGGATGTGATCAATTCCTTTGGCGAGATCAATGAGACGATCACGCGCGAGGTGTTCTTCACGACCTCACCTGCAAAAGTTCAATTCGTACCAGAGCAATCGAACCTGATTGCTGATGGTCGGACCCGTCCTGTCATCGCAGTGCGCGTGCTGGACCGCAATAATCGCCCACTGCGCGAAGGCGTCTCAGGCGAATTTGTGTTGAACGCGCCGTATGAGAGCGCCGAGCAGATTGATCGCCAGCAATTGAACCAGCTTACCGGTCTCGCGCCAAGCTCAGCGCGCTGGGTCGTTAAGGGCAGCGATGGTATTGCACATATCGAGCTGGCACCGACTATGGTTTCTGGCTCGCTCCGTTTGGATTTCCGTTTCGATGATGGCGACATTGTTCGCACTCAGGAGCTGGAAGCATGGATTGAGCCAGGTGATATCGAATGGACCATTATTGGTCTTGCTGAGGGCACCGTTGGCGCGAAGAGCGTGGCTGATAACATGGAGCGGGCAGGTAACTTTGCCAGCGATCTGGGCGATGATGCACGTGTCGCACTCTATGCCAAGGGCCGGGTGCTGGGCCGGTACTTGCTGACGCTGGCCTATGACAGTGCAAAGCAGCGCGACGATCAGCGCGTGCTCGGCGCGATTGATCCGCAGGCTTACTACACGGTCTTCGCCGATGGCTCGAGCCGCCGGTTTGATGCGGCCAGCCGCGAGAACCTTTATGTCCGCATTGAAAGCTCAACCTTCTATGCGCTGTACGGCGATTTCGAAACGGGCTTTGATCAGACCCAGCTTGCACGCTACAACCGCACAGCAACTGGCCTGAAAGGCGAGGCTCGCCTGGGCCAAGTGAAAGCTCAGGCCTTTGCCGCTGAAATTTCAACCCGGCTTCGCCGCGACGAAATTCAAGGGCAGGGCATCAGCGGTCCGTATCGCCTCTCTAGCCGCAGCATTCTTGCGAACAGCGAGCGCGTCACACTTGAAGTACGTGATAGGTTCCGTTCTGAACTCGTTGTTTCTTCAAGAGAACTATCTCGTTTCATCGATTATGATATTGATCTGTTGTCGGGAACGATCACCTTCTCCGAACCAGTGCTTAGCCGTGACTTTAACTTAAACCCTCAATTCATTGTAATTAATTATGAAATTGATGGTTTTGGTGAAGGTGAACTGAATGCTGGCGTACGGGTCGACTGGACGAGCAAGAGTGGTAACATCCGCGTCGGCGCCAGCGCGATCACTGACAAGGGCGAGGGTGCTCGCATCAATCTGGGCGCAATCGATTTGCGCGCTCAGTTGGACGACAACACCGAACTGCGCGCTGAGCTTGGCCTGAGCCGTACCGAGGGCACGACCTCGAATGGCTGGTTGGTTGAGGCGCAGCATCAAACCGGCAAGGTAGACTTGCTGGCATATGCTCGTTCGCTCGATGCCGATTACGGTGTCGGCCAGCAAAACGGCGCAGAGCAGGGCCGCCGCAAATTTGGCGCCGATGGACGCCTGTTGATCAGCGATGATCTCAATCTCGTCGCCAGCGTGTGGCAAGATGATAGCCTGACCGACGACAGCAGGCGCCGTGCGGCCCAGCTGCAATTGGGCTATACCACGCAAAGCACCGACCTTACTGTGGGCCTGGCGCATTTCAACGATCGCCTGGCCGATGGCACGCGCAACAAATCAACCGTTCTGGAAGGCGGCATCAGTCAGCGCTTGCTGGATAACAAGCTGGAGCTTAGCGCAACCAGCGCCATCGCTCTGGACGCGACGGAGAGCATCGATCTGCCGACCCGTCACCGGTTTGGCGTTCGTTACGCCATCACAAGTGATATTCGCCTGGTCGGTCAGTACGAGATCGCCAATGGTGAGAACATCAATGCACGTACCGTACGCGGCGGCATCGAGGTGACCCCATGGCGGGGCGCGCAAGTTGTCACGACGCTGGGGCAGCAAAATATTGGTGAGTTTGGCAATCGCAGCTTTGCAGCCTTTGGCCTGTCTCAGTCATTGCAAGTGAGCCCGGCCTTGACGCTGGACGCAACGATTGACGGCAGCCGTACGCTTAACGGTGAACCGGCTGCGATCAATGTGATCAACCCTGAGCAACCTGTTGCCAGCGGCGGTCAGCTGACGGGCAATTCTCAGTTCGAAGACTTTACTGCCGTCACCCTTGGCGCTGCATGGCGCAAGGATCGCTGGAGCGCGACGGCTCGCGGCGAATATCGTGATGGTGAGTTTGCTGAGCGCAAAGGCCTGACAGTCGGGGCAATCCGTCAGCTTGGCCAAGGTAGCATTGTCGGCTCTGGTGCGACATGGACCGAAGCGACCGCTGAAAACGGTGCAACCACTGAAATCTTTGATGCAAGCCTGGCTTTTGCGCACCGTCCGGACTCATCCGAATTCGCGACCTTGGGTAAGCTTGAATATCGCAGCGATACCGTTCGCGGAGCGATCGCTGGTGAAGCGGGCGCTGCTGGCCGTACAGCATTGACGGTTACTGGCGATGCGCGCTCGCGTCGCTTGGTTGCAAGCGTCTCGACCAATTGGTCACCAAGCGACTGGGACCGCGATGACAATGGCAATCTGCACCAGACCCGCCGCGATGAACTCTCGCTGTTTGTGGGCGGCCGCTACAATCTCGATCGTTTCGAAGGCACAGAATTTTCTGGGACAAGTGTACTGGCCGGGCTTGATGCGCGCATCGGTATCGGCGAGCGATTTGAGATCGGTGCGACCAGCACCGTTCGCGCAAACTTGGAAGATGATGTCACCAGTTTCTCATATGGCCCGCACATTGGCTTTGTTCCGGCAGATGGCATCTTGTTGACCGTTGGTTACAATGTCGAAGGTTTCCGGGATGAAGATTTCTCGGCCGCGCGCAACACCGACAAGGGTGTGTTTGCGTCGATCAAAGCGAAGTTTGATGCCGATACATTCAGTTTCTTGGGGCTGGGTCGATGAGCGTCACTGCGAGCTTGATCACTCGCGCGAAGCTGACATTGCTTGCCTTGATGGTGGCATTCTTCGCGCTCATGCCTGGCGCGGCTTTGGCGCAGGATGCAGATATTGATTGGGAAGATGCCGGTATTGCCAGCTTGACGCCCATGCCCGATGGCACGGTGGTTGTCGGATCGGATGGCACGACCGCAACAGTGAACTTCACCACGCAATCAGTCGGTCCTGGCACATTTGTGCCGCAGTTCGGCGGTGATTTTGTGAGCTATTTCAGTGGGAATGTTGGCTCAGGCGTTTCTCCGTTGTTGATGAGCTTCAACAATTCCGAATTCGATCCACTGGACCGAGTTGTCGTAACCATCACACTTAGCCGGGCAGTCGAAAATCTGACTTTTTCCATCAATGATTTCGACAACGGGAACTTCGTCGATGCGATGGAAGTCTTCTACGACGATGATTTGGCTGGTGGGTTCATCAATGCCGCAGACACCCCAGCATTCTACACAACCGGGGTGGCGCAGACGCGCACAAATGATGCCGTACTAAACGGTTGGATAGGGACCTCCAACTCTACGACCGCGAGCACCAATGGTGATCTGCTGTTCGATTTTAACAATCAGCCTGTCCGTCGGATCCAGATTGTTTACTTTAGCTACACGGGCACAGGTGATCCGGGCGGTCAATTTTCGACCGTTTCTGATCTGGAATACAATCAGCTCACTGCGGACTTGTCGCTTACTAAGACTTTGCTCGGCTCACCTCCAAGCAATGGCGGCTTCGTCACATGGCAATTGACGGTTGCCAACTCTGGCTCATCAGAAACAACCGCTAGCGGAATCGTAGTGGATGATACTTTGCCAGCGAGCTTTACCTTTGATGGGGCTAGCGGAGACGGCAGTTTTGATTCCGGAACGGGAGAGTGGACCGTTGGAACATTGGCCCCGGGGGCCAGCGCGACGATCAATATTCAGGGCTTCGTCTCTGCTGCTGCGGGCAGCACCATCACCAACACCGCCGAGATTATCGCGAGTAGCGCCCCCGATCCGGACTCAACCGTCAACAATGGGGTGACGAGCGAAGATGACTTTGCGTCAGAGAGCTTTGTTGTTGCGGCCAATCCGCCCAGCACGCCGCCCGTTTTGGCCTGCCCGGCCGGCCAATCAGTATTTGATTGGGATGCGGTTGCATGGGCCGCTGGCAGCCTCAATAATACCTATCCGCTTAGCACGTGGGGAACGATTGAATTTGATATCGTCTCCACCGGCAACCTCACCTCGCGTGCATCATTCGGCGGCCAGACCCCGATCTTGACCACCGCAGTCTCCGGCGGCCTCAGCCCGGCTCAAAATGCGCTGGCGTTTAATGCGGACAATGACAATCAAAGCGAGGAAGTTGTTACCACTGTCACGCTGCCGCGCGTGGTCACAGGGGCGCAATTCACAGTGTTTGACATCGATCAGGCGTCAACGTTTCAAGACCGCGTCACGGTTTTCGGCCGACTGAACGGTGTGGTTGTGAACGCCGTGCTTAGCAATGGTAATTCGAACACGATCAGCGGCCCTTCGTTGATTGGTAATGGGGGCGCGGGTGACACCACGAACAACGGTGATGGCACATTCACCTTCCTCAACCCAATTGATACAATTGTGATTGAATACGGCTCGGGCTCCGGCGCGCCCGCCAATCCGGGCAACCAGAGCATTGCGATCCATGATTTTACATTCTGTACACCGCCGTTACCCAATCTTTCGGTGACGAAAATCAGCTCGGTCATTTCTGATCCAGTGAACGGCACGACCAACCCCAAGGCTATTCCTGGCGCATTGGTCGAGTATTTGATCACGGTTTCCAACACTGGCCCAGGCGCGACGGATGCGGACAGCGTTGTTGTGACCGATGATGGTCCAGCCGATGCAAAAATATGTTTGATCTCAGTGGGAAGCGGCCCAGTTATCTTTTCTGAACCTGGCGCAAGCACTGGCCTCACATACAGTTTTAGCAGCATCGGATCGGGAACAGACGATCTGGAATTTTCCGACACTGACGGAAGCAATTATGGGTACACGCCAAGTGCGGACACAGATGGCTGTGATAGCGCGGTTACTGATTTCCGCTTGAGCCCCAGCGGCGCGATGCTGGGCAACAGCACATTCACTCTGCGCGTCCGGTATATCGTCGAATAACAGCGGCAAGTTCCTGGCTATGCATAAATAGCCTAGATCGCTCGCCGCACCGCCATATTTGGCTCTGGTGCCCAACCAGAACTTTGTTCAAGATATGTCCGTAGATCAGTATGCCCGCGTCCAGCGCGCAATTGGATCAGACGCTCAATCCGCCTCGCGATCTTGCTGGGTTGAAATGGTTTGCGAATGTAATCCTGCGCGCCAGCATAAATTGCCTGCTCTTCGTCGCGGATACCGGTCAGCGCGGTGAACATAATCACCGGCAGATCATACAGGGAGGCAGAGCTGCGAATTTTCCGCAGTAGGGCACAGCCCGACATGCCTGGCATGTTCTGATCGAGCAGAAGTACGTCCGGCCTGCGCTTTTGCAAAAGGTCCCAGGCCTCCGTTCCATTGGTGACCCATCCGCACGGGTGGCCAGCGTCAATGAGCGCTTCTGAAGCAAGGCCAGCCACGATTTCATCGTCATCGGCGATTAGCACATAAGCCATAGTGTGTTCCGTTCAGTCGTTTCATACTGTCAGGCTCTGGCTTAGATCCACTGTCCTCAATTCTGCCTTTGCGTGCCTCCTAGAGATACTACCTAAGGGGTTGGCCGGAGGCGCTAAGCCCTGGATTCCGAGGCTCATCGGGAGGATGGACGTTGCCGTGTGTGAGCGCGCCTGCCACTGTCCGCGTCATGATTCGAACTGACAATCCTGAGCCATTTCTTACCACTGAGGGCATCCATAATTTTCGTGATTATGGCGGCTATGCCGTCGCTGGCGGAGGCCGGGTGAAGACTGGTTTATTGTTTCGTTCAGGTCATCACGCCGATGCGAGCCGTGAAGATTTGGATATGGTCGCGAAAGTCGATTTGAAGCACGTGATCGACATGCGCGGGGACAGCGAGCGAGCTCGGCACACTTGCCGGAGGCCTGAGGGCTTCGGTGGAGAAGTCATTTGTTTTGCAGGAGAAACTGCTGGGCTTGCACCGCATTTGGAAGCGGCTGAGGGCAGTATAGACGCACATTCCGCGCATCAGGCGATGGTCGGTCTTTACGGCGCTCTACCTGACAGAGAGGGTCTGACCTGGGTTTTGAGGCAGTATTTTGCGGCTCTATCGAAAGGTGAAGGCGCAAGCTTGGTTCATTGCGCAGCGGGCAAGGACCGCACCGGGATGGCTGCTGACCTGCTCCACCATGCGCTCGGCGTTCACCCAGATGATGCGATGCACGACTACCTGCTGACCAATCACTCTCCGCGCAATGAAGAACGCATTGCTCACGGAATGGAATTGATGGGCGATAAATATGGCGGAATTGATGAGCAGACTGTGCGCGTTCTGATGGGCGTTGATGCAGAATTCTTGGATGCTGCGCGCAGTTCGATCAAAGATCGCTTTGGAAAAACGGACGCTTATCTAGAACAAGTTCTCGGCGTTGATGCCGCCATGCGCGGCGCGTTGATAGCCCAGCTTGTGGATGTGTAATACAATCCTCGCCTTCGCGAATTGAAGCGAGTGGGCTGAACGCCTAGATCAGCCGAAACACAGATAGGAAATTACCATGGCTACCCACCATACAAAGATGCTGATCATTGGCTCAGGCCCTGCCGGATACAGCGCAGCCATTTATGGCGCGCGGGCCATGCTGGAGCCGATTGTGGTGCAGGGGCTTCAACCTGGTGGTCAGCTGACCATCACGACCGATGTGGAGAACTATCCGGGCTACCGCGAGGTGGTGCAGGGCCCATGGCTGATGGAAGAGATGAAGGCGCAGGCCGAGCATGTCGGAACGCGGATGATATGGGACACCATTGTCTCGGTCGATCTGGAAGGCGGCGCACCGTTCAAGGCCATTGGCGACAGCGGCGATGAATATATCGGCGAGACGCTGGTGATTTGCACCGGCGCTCAAGCCAAATGGCTGGGTGCGCCGGGCGAGCAAGAGCTGGGCGGCAAGGGTGTGTCTGCCTGCGCGACTTGCGACGGTTTCTTCTATCGCGGCAAGAAGGTCGCCGTCATTGGCGGCGGCAACACCGCCGTTGAAGAGGCGCTTTACCTCACCAACCATTCTGACGACGTGACGCTGATCCACCGCCGCGACGAATTGCGTGCAGAGAAGATCCTACAAGATCGTCTGATGAAGTCGCCCAAGATCTCCACGCTATGGAACAAGACCGTGAAGAGTTTCGAAGCGGGCGAGAATGGCGCGCTGCATCACCTTGTACTGGAAGACACGCAGACCGGCGAGACCTCGACACTCCAAGTCGATGGTGCATTTGTGGCGATTGGCCACGCGCCCGCGACCGAATTGTTCAAGGGCAAACTTGCGATGGATGAGAGTGGTTATCTTGACGTTGAACCGGGCACGCCGAAAACCGCCATTCCCGGTGTGTTTGCCGCAGGCGATGTGACCGACCACGTCTACCGCCAGGCTGTGACGGCAGCGGGAATGGGCTGCATGGCCGCATTGGATGGAGAGCGGTTCTTGGCTGCACGCGAGGATGCAGAGGAAGCCGTCAGCGAAGCTGCTGAGTAAACAGCACACGCTCCGCCGGGGGCTAGTGACAAGCGAAAAGGGGTTCCAATTGGAGCCCCTTTTTGTGTGGATACGTGGGCGGCTTAGACCAACAGGATCAGTGTCGCTTTTCCGATAAGGGCTATAAGCACAACGCTCGACAGAGCGAACAGCACGAAACGCACCATCACCTTGTTAGCGGTCACCTGAACCAGCGAGTGTGCAACGCGCAACCCGACGTAAATCCACGCGAGTAGGGCGTTCGGGCCGTCGCCCGCGCCTATAATGGCGAGAACCACTGTGACCGCGTAAAACAGGGTCGGTTGTTCATGCAGGTGATTGTAATTGTCTGCCTTCCAGTTGACCTTCTCTGGAAGTTTGGAGCGCAGCTCTGAACCGGTGGTGCCGACCAGCTTGGCAGGTGCCTCAATATCAGGCGCTTTGTTCATCGCGGGAATGCGGGTCGCATACATCCATACCCACATGATCATCGTCCAGATCATCAGCGCGACAGCGGGTTGAAGGATCATCGTATCAATCATGTGGGAAGAGCTCCGGGATTGTAGAATAGTGTGGCCATGACGGCTCTAATGGCGAGCGCTATCAAGATTAGCGTGCTGACGAAAAACAGGCCAAAACGAACTGGCAGTTTATTCACCAGAATTTGCCACAGTGAATGCAGGATACGGATTCCCACATAGCCCCAGGCCAGCAGGATATCGATTGCGCCAGCTCCCATGATCGCAAGGATGATCACCGTTGCGTAAAACAACGTCGGTTGCTCGTGCAGGTGAGTGTGATTGTGAGCAGGCCAGTTGGCTTTGTCTGGTATGACCCCTTCGAGATCTTGTCCGCGCCCACCCGGCTTGCCGGATAGTTTGGACTTGTCGACCTTGGCAAGTGAGCCAAAGCGCGGCGGTATGATCCAGATCAGGACGATCAATGTCCAAACCACCAGGACCGCGGCGGGTGCGAGCATTTGCGCTTGCATGATAGTCTCCCTCTTGACCTCTACCTGCGAGAGCCAATTCGGATTGTCAAATGTGGCGCGATGAGCTGGGCGGTTGGGGGAGGTCTATTCGGCGATAGTCTTCGCGAATTCCACTGGGTCTGCATTGCCGCCGGTCAGCATGATGATCGTGCGCTCATCAAGCGGCACTTTGCCTGCCAAAGCGGCAGCAAGAGCGGCTGCTCCACCGGGTTCCAAGACGAGGCGCAGGTTCGCGAAGGCCCAGCGCTGGGCGCTGCGCACTTCGTCATCGGTGACGGTGACACCTGCCTCCGCTCGGCCAGATAAGAGATTGAGATTCATCCGCTTGGTCGCGGTGGGTTTCAGCGCGTCACAGATCGTCTTGGGTGCATCCTCGGCGGCCGTAACCAGCTCACCAGAGGAGATTGCTTGCCCGACCACGTCCCATCCGACCGGCTCAACGGGGTAGATCTTCGTCTTTGGGCAGGCGAGACCGAGGCCCGCCGCAAGCCCTCCGCCGCCGCAGCAGGCGAGAACAGAGCTTGGCTCACCGCCCAATTGCTCGGTGATTTCAATGCCTGCGCTGCCTTGCCCCTCTATCACCCAGGGGTCGCCAAAGGCGTGGACCAAGGTGCCACCGCGCTCTGAAATCAGCTTGACCGCGACCTCATCACGGTCTTCACCAGGGCGCTCATACAGCACAATTTCAGCGCCGAGCGCGCTCGTGTTTTCGAGCTTTATCTGAGGCGCATCGCGCGGCATGACGATGGTGGCTTTGATGCCAAGTCTGCGCGCAGCCCATGAGACGCCTTGCGCGTGATTGCCGCTGGACACAGCCACAACGCCGCCAGCGCGCTCTTCGCTCGTCATTGCCGAAAGCCGGTGCCATCCGCCGCGGATTTTGAAGGCGCCTACCGGCTGCAGATTCTCTGCCTTCACCCAGCACCGCGTGCCATTGATCTCGACCGGCAATAGCGGTGTCGGCGGCAGGATAGCGGTGATCTTGCGAGCGGCGTCCAAAACTCCATCGCGGGTCGGCATCCGTAGAGCGTCGGTCATATGGCAAACCCTATGCGCTGGAACACTTGGAACACAGTCCTGGGGGAAGAAAGAGCGCCCGCATTTCTCGTGGAGAAAGAGGACAGGTAAAGGCTGGAATTACACATCCTGTCGCTATGGCCCGATGCGGCATAGTAGGAAAGGGCGGGATCGATTTACGCTGCTCTCGCATTGCCCTAGTGAGCGCAAGATTCGAATTTGAAAGGTCGGAATTATGTCGACAGTTTTGGTAATCGGGGCAGGCGGGGTCAGTTCTGTTTGTGTTCACAAGATGGCGCAACTTGGCGATATCTTCACAGACATTCATTTGGCCAGTCGCACAAAATCGAAATGCGATGCCATCGCCGCAGGCGTGAAAACCCGCGAGGGCGCGGACATCAACACCTATGAAATTGACGCTGAAGAAGTGCCCGCATTGGTCAATCTGATCCATCAGATTAAACCGAGCCTGGTTGTCAATCTTGCGCTGCCTTATCAGGATTTGCCAATCATGGATGCCTGCCTGGAAACGGGCGTGCACTATCTCGACACCGCCAATTACGAGCCGAAGGACGAGGCCAAGTTCGAATACCATTGGCAATGGGCCTATCATAACCGGTTCAAAGAGGCGGGCATCATGGCGCTGCTCGGATCAGGCTTTGACCCCGGCGTGACCAGCGTTTTCACGATGTGGCTGCGCAAGCATAAGCTGAAGACGATCCGTCAGCTCGATATTCTGGATTGCAATGGCGGCGATCATGGTCAGGCGTTTGCGACCAATTTCAATCCAGAGATCAACATTCGCGAAGTGACCGCTCCCGCGCGGCATTGGGAGAAGAAACCGGGGGAAAATGGCGGCTGGGTCGAGACCCCGGCGATGCAGGTGAAGACCGAGTTCGACTTTGAAGCGGTTGGACCGCGCAACGCCTATTTGATGTATCATGAGGAGCTGGAAAGCCTCTCCAAATTCATTCCAGAGCTGGAGAGAGCACGGTTCTGGATGACGTTCGGCGATGAATATATCAAGCACCTCACAGTGCTACAGAATGTCGGCATGACCGGGATTGAGCCGATCAAATATCAAGGCAAGGAAATCATCCCGTTGCAATTCCTCGCGGCCGTTTTGCCCAAGCCGGAAACGCTGGGTGAAAGCACCACAGGAAACACCAATATCGGTGTGATCGCGACCGGCGAGGCCTTGGATGGTTCAGGCGAAAAGACATTCTATATCAACAATATCTGTAGCCATGAGGCGGCCTACGAAGAGACCGGTAATCAAGGCGTGAGCTACACCACAGGCGTGCCCGCGATGATTGGCAGCGCGATGATGCTTGGCGGCACGTGGTCGGGTGAGGGCGTGTTCAACATGGAGCAAATGAACCCCGATCCCTTTATGGAAATGCTGAATTTGCATGGCCTGCCATGGAATGTGAAAGAGCTCGATGGGCCGGTAGGGTTTTAGGGGTCAGTTGCTGGGCACGATCTCGCAAGAAGGGTCTCCAGCACAAACGATGGATTGCCTCGCATTCGAAAGAGCTTGTATGTTACTCTGAGCCATACGGATATATTCGTTGAGTACCCATTCCGCCCACACGTCAGCTATACCTGCCAAACGCTGCGCCTGCAAAGCTGGTGCGGCATTGCCTTGAGCCAGAGTGTCACTCACATCCTTTTGCGGGTCCAGATTGAGGAACAGGCTGGCCGGGACAACCCAACCGCCCATTCCGCCATACAGCTCTCTCGGGGCGACAAACATGTGTACGCCAAGGCGGGGCTCCTCGCTCTTGTCTAGCGAACCATGGATGACAAGCGCAGCGATTTTGTATGGTCCTTTTCCGTTGCGCGTGCCCTCCGCAATAAAGGCCTCGCCCGAGCCGCGATTGTCGAGCAGGACCGCTTTCTTCATTGTGTATGAGCCAAGAACTTTGAGATCCGTGATGCCGCCAGCTTTTGCTGATTCTATAAAGGCAGAGCGCTTATCGGTACCTTCCATAGCGTAGAACCACAGGGCGCTTCCCTTATGTGGGCTGCTGACTTTAGGGCGGTGCATATATTGCATGCCATTGCCATCAGCCGTGCGCTGCTCCAGTTTTTCCCAACCTTCAAAACCTTCAACGACATAGCCATCGACAATCGGCACAGGTGCTTTTGCCCATGTTAGACTTGGCATGAAATGCGTAAGCAACATGATGGATATGGCAGCAAACCAGTTGCGCATCGTCCGATTCTCCTCCTATCGCATTTCAAAGCTGGGATGCCACTTTGACAGTCTTGCAGCGTTAGACAAGTTCAGGAGTTTCAATGCAAACGCAAGCTGGTGATCCGGGCGCTTTCGCCCATTTTGATTTGAGCCGCGTGGAAAGCCCGGCGTTCGTCGTGGATGCCGCAAAGCTGCGCGCGAACTGCCAGGTGTTGGCGGAAATTCGCGACGAGGCGGATATCAAAGTGCTGGCGGCGCTAAAGGCGTTCTCGATGCATGCCGTTGCGCCGTTGATCGGGGAATATCTCGATGGAGCGACGTGCAGTGGACTGTGGGAAGCTCGGCTCGCGAGCGAGTATTACGATGGTGAGATCGCCACCTACTCACCGGCCTACAAGCCGGATGAGCTTGAGGAAATCTGCCGACTTTCCGATCATGTGATCTTCAATTCGCCAACCCAAATGGCCCGTGCGGCTATAATCCTAGAGCATGCGCGGCACACGGGCGGCGATGTTGATGTAGGCCTGCGCATCAATCCACTGGTGCAAACCGGCGAGGTCGCCAAATACGACCCCAGCGCGCCCGGCTCGCGGCTTGGCTTTCCAATCGACCAACTGACTGAAGAGCATATGGAGGGCGTCGATGGCATCCACTTTCACAACCTGTGCGAGCAGACCTTTGAGCCGTTGCAGCGCACTTGGGACCGCGTGTTCGATGCGATTGAGCCGTTTTTCGGGCAGCTCAAATGGATCAATATGGGCGGTGGGCATCACATCACCCGCGCCGATTATGAGCGCGATGCGTTGATCCAATTGCTAAAAGACGCCCGCGAAGACACCGGCGCAGAGATTTACGTTGAGCCGGGCGAGGCTATTGCGCTTGATGCAGGAATATTGGTCGGCACCTTGCTTGATACTGGCTTTAACGAGGTGCCAATCGGGATCACAGATGTTTCGGCAACCTGTCATATGCCCGACGTGCTGGAGGCGCCTTATCGTCCGGCCATGCTGGGCGAGCTTCAGGATGACGGTGTGCCCATTCGCCTTGGCGGGCCGTCCTGCCTCGCGGGCGATGTAATTGGTGACTACCGCCTGCCGGTAAAGGCCGATCCCGGCGCGCGTTTCGCATTCCTTGATCAGGCGCATTATTCCATGGTGAAGACGAACACCTTCAACGGCGTGCAACTGCCCAGCATTTGGCTGTGGGACAGTGAGACCGACAACTTGGAATGCGTGAAGAGGTTTGAGTACGAGGACTTCAAAGACCGGTTGAGCTGACGGCCTATATGCCCTTGCGACCAAACCCGCCACCAAGCGCGGAGCCGCCAGCGCCCAGATTGCGCGCATCATCGACAACAATGCCGCTAGAGCTGGGACCTGCGCTTTCATGGCCGCGCTCGGTCTTGTTGATGGCCACGGCCAGCTGAGCGAGGGAGGCGAATTGCTTGGCGGTTTCCTCCGCGCGCTCACGGTCGCCAGATGCGTCGATGCTGCCGCTTTCAAACAGGTTTCCGCTTTCAACCGCGATGATCATTTCGCCCTTACGGAAGATCGCGCGAACAGCATCGCCAGAGAAGGCTCGCTCAATTCCGATCAGGTGTTCGACATAAGTTGGATCGACAAGCGTTCGTGCCTCAACCTGATCATCGCTCCACACCTCGAACACGTCTTCGAAGGCAGGGTGGACCTGATCCACATAATCCAGCCGGTGTCCGTCAAAGTTCGCATGGTCAGCGCGGCCGCCCAGGCCGAACCACTTCTTATGCTTGCCTGCTCGCTGCAGCAGCGTGGTTGAATGGAACCGGCGGCCAAATTGCATTTGGATGATCGCACCCCGAAACACTGTCACCCAGCGCTTGTTCTTTCCAGAGCCTTTGCGCTGCTCCAAATGCGCCTCGTAAAGGCGGAAGTCATGGCCCTCGATCTCGCCAAACCATTGGTCTTCAAAGCCATCTCGATTGTAGTGCGGCACTAGGCCATATTGCTTGGCGGCTTCAAACTCATCGCCCGGCTCAACGTCATGGTCGTAATGCACGCCCAATTCGCCTGCGATGGCGGAATTGATGCCGATCTTGATCTCTTTTTTCGCTTTTTGAATTGGAGCATAAATCCAAGACCCAGCGCTAATCCCCAAAAACAGTGTGATGAAGAACTTGATGCTGCCATCCCAACTGGGACCAAACCACATCAATGCCAGCAAAGGCAGCAGGATAAAGGCGCATTTAACGCCGCGGTTTGAGGCTTTCTCTTTAGCGTCGGTGCGCATGCCTTGCTGCGCGTCGAGCCAGCTCCCCAGCTCCCCACCCATTAGCTTGTTAACATCGGCACGCATCGCTACGCTCGGCTCCCTTAACCTATATTTGCGCGAGGCCCCGTGGCTCCGTCGCTATCCCTTAACTATTTGACGCTAGTATAGGAATATACAGTTAAGAAAGAGGTGTGAGATGGTCGAGATTTTTGGATGGTTTTGGACATCGGCAATTGTGGTCCTCGCGGTTGGCGGGGTTCTGCTTCTTATTGGGATTTACAATCGGCTGGTCGCGTTGCGTCAGAATGTCCGCCAGGGCGTGGCCGATATTGATGCCCAATTGCGTCAACGCCACGATCTGATCCCGAATCTTGTCAGCACCGTTCAGGGTTATGCCAGCCACGAGAAAGAGACGCTCGACAGTGTTATCAGCGCGCGCAACGCCGCGGCATCTGGCGAGCCGAGTTCTGGCAGTGAGCAACAGCTCAAACTCTCGCTTGATCGCCTGCTGGCACTGGGAGAGGCCTATCCAGACCTTAAAGCGAACACCAACTTTCAAGAGCTTCAGCGCGAGCTTGCTGAGACGGAAGATAAGCTGGCCGCCGCTCGCCGTGCATTGAATGCCGCCGCGGCTCAGTTCAACGCTGCGCGTGAGAGCTTCCCAGCTGTTCTGTTCGCTGGAATGCTCGGTTTTAAAGAGGCGGATTTCCACCGCCTCGATGATAGCGAGAAGGGTACCGTCGATCAGGCACCGCAGATTGCGTTTTAAACTGCCGCCAATGGGGTGGACAAAATCGCCCCTTCAGGTGCACATTTTCAGTTGCGGAAGCGCGATTTAGGCTTATATGCGCGCTTCCGCTGCCGATCCCTCTTAGGAGGGCGGGGACTCTTGATCGCAAGACCGTAAGGCAGCCTTGTTCAGAACCTGGGCCAGGTCGATGGTTTGGCTCGCATCCTTCTGGGGGTCCCTTGAGTTGCACAGCTATCCTGATGAGATATTTTCCGATGCGGCGGCGGTAGTCAGCGCGGTTGCGCCTGACGAACCGATCATTCTTAATCGCCCGCATGCGGCCCTTCGCGCAGCTCGCTTCTTCACAGAGAAGTTTCCGGGCAAGACGCTCTATGCTGTGAAAGCCAATCCTGCGCCCTCGCTCTTGCGAGTGCTGTGGGAGGCGAATGTTACGCATTACGACGTCGCATCGATTGCTGAAGTGCGTCTGGTTCGTGCAGAGCTGCCCGAGGCGGAGCTGTGCTTCATGCATCCGATTAAGACCCGGCGGGCGATTGCAGAGGCCTACCACGCGCACAAGGTGCGCACATTCAGCCTCGACACCACCGAAGAGCTGCATAAGATCGTTGAGGCCTGCCGCAATCCGGAGACGGGTGCTGCCGCCGATGATTTGCGGCTCTGCGTGCGTTTGCGCGTTTCCAGCGAGTTTTCTGAGCTGAGCCTGGCGAGCAAGTTTGGCTGTGACCTGTTGGAGGCCCCGGCTTTGCTTCAGGAAGTGCGTCAGCATTGCGATTGGCTGGGTGCGTGTTTCCACGTCGGCAGTCAGGCGATGACGCCGTTTGCCTTTGTCCAGGCGCTTGACCGCACCCGCGCCGCGATTGCCGATGCCAGCGTGGTGATCGACATGATCGATGTTGGTGGAGGCTTTCCCAGCATCTATCCGGGTATGGAACCGCCTCCTTTGGAAGATTACTTCGCTCTGATCGCTCAGCACTTCGAAGCGCTGCCGATTGCTTACAATGCGGAGCTTTGGTGCGAGCCGGGGAGGGCGCTGGCGGCGGAGTATTCCTCGCTTGTCGTGCAAGTCGATAAGCGTCGTGGCGAAGAGCTGTTCATCAATGATGGCGCATATGGCGCGTTGTACGACGCGGCTCATGTTGACTGGCGTTTCCCAGTGAAGGCGCTGGCCGATAATTTGCGTGATCCAGAGGTCGGTTTCGCCTTTTACGGTCCGACCTGTGATGACGCGGATTATATGCAGGGACCATTCCCGCTGCCGGGTGATATTCAGGCCGGCGATTATATCGAGATCGGTATGATCGGGGCTTATGGTGCCGCGATGAAAACCGGCTTTAACGGCTTTGGCAATGCGGAAGAATTCACCGTTGCTGACGAACCAATGCTGAGCCTGTTCCGCGGTGACAGACAGCGGCCTGAAAGCGATAATGTGGTGAGCTTGCGTTAGGGTTTCTAGGCCTTGTCATTAGGATTGTCGTTTTTGAGATTGGTCTCAAGGATAGGAGCCAGCGGCGTTCCTATCCATCGCGACTCTTTCACGAGGGCGGTCACAAAGTGGCGCAATCTTGGGCTGACATTTGCCAGTCTAGCGTAGAGGTACGGGAAGTCGCGCAGCAGCCCGAAGCCCGCCTGCTCGCCCATGAAACTCTGGAATATAGGCGTATCCGCTGGATAAACTGACTTACCTTCATAAGTCGCACCTCTCGGCCAGGCCATGCCCAAAACGCGGGAGTTGAAGGCCAAAAGTACCGTATCTTTGCCTCGTTCTAACAACTCAAATGAGAAGCAGTCGAATAGTTTTGCAGCTGCTCGCACATGCATCATATCGCTCGCTTCTCGCGAGCGTTTAAGCCAAGCCACCGCTTCATCGAGATCCGACAGAGTTAAAAGCTTGGCATTGTCACAAAGGAACTCGAAGTCATCTAAGTGATCACGATAGTCTTGCCCTGAGCGCATTAAGGTCCAGAAATACTGCACTCTTGTTCGAGTGTCCTGTTCGAAGGCGCTGAATTCGGCTTCCAGTTCCTCCATGTCTTCATCAGCAAATTGCGGCTCCTGCGGTTCGGCGATCAGATCAGAGAGTGGTGCAGGTCGCCACTTTTCGCCCGGCCACAATTGCTCGCGTGCGCGGGGCAGGAATCCGAAATACTTCTCGGTCGAGTTCTCGACAATCGAAGTCCAGGCAAAGGCTACAAAGATTGGGATGCGAGTGAGCGTAGGGATGCCCGCGAAGATACGCTGAGTGTTTCCAGAGCAATCGACAACACGGGTTTCTTGCAGCTTGCCTTTAATAAGCCGGGTTGGGTCTTTGAAACGGCGATTCGAGAACCTTATCGCCTCCGCTGGTTTTTTGCCTTTTCGTTGTAGGATCCAGTGGGTCTTTTTGTCTGCCAGTTTCCAGCCTTTGGGAATCCTGCCCCTTGCGATGTGAGTCAGCCGATGCCCTTGCTCCGGACGCAGACGATAAGTGAGGTTGAAGTACCCTTTCGGACTTTCGCTCGCGACACGCGCCAGCCTACCTTCTTCAAGAAGTGCCAAGGCATCGCGTGAGTTTTCTTCGACTTCGAACCAGACTCCACCACCCGATACAGGCATGAACCGTTCATTTGCTTTGCGCAGATAGCTCAGACGTATTGGGCCGCCAACAAATTCGTAGAGGAAAAGACCAACGAAAAGAGCGGGAAAGATCAGAAAACCGGGGTGGGCGCGCCCGGTCCAAACATCGCCAACTATAACGACCATCGTTGCGCCGATGACAAGGCCTTGTAGCCTTGGCCCACCAAAAGGTAGCAAGAACCAGCTTATTACTGGGATCGAAAGCCATACTCCCAGCAGCACTGCGATGATTGCGGGATAGGGCCACTTAGGGTCAAGCTGTTCGATCGGAGCTTCGCTCGGTGCAAAGGAAAACCCGACCCAAACCGCTAAAGCGGCGAATATCGCAGGCAGGATAAGCGGATGATACGGAACCGCTAGAGTGCCGATTGGGAAGGCGTACCTGAAACCTAAAATTCTAAAGAATCTTGCGATCATACGCTGGTTCTTACGCCAGTAAACTTAAGCAATTCCTTTTGCATTTTGGCACGAGCATGTTCCGAAGCGTTATTTCGGATTCATACAGCTGCGCTCCTGCTCACTCAAACCCAACAAATCTCGCCGCATCTGAAACCTTGCGGCGCGTAATCTTCACTGGATTGGCGGGAAAGTCGGGATCAGGCCAGCCCAATGCCACGGCCTTCATGATGATCTGATCATCTGGAATGCTGGCATGCTCGCGCACGACCGGCGATTGCATGATTCCCTGGCTGTTGATCACACAGCCGAGGCCCCTGCTCCATGCCGCATTGACGAGCGCTGTGGTAACAGCTCCGCAATCAAAGACGGTGTCGTCCGCATCGGACAGCTCTTTGTCATACGTAACGATAACGCAAACAGGTGCATCGAATTGGCGGAAGCCGCGCAGCACCCAGTCTTGCCGTTTTTCCTTATCGTCGCGCTCGATTCCCATCGCTTCAAACAATTGGATCGCGCAGCCAACCTGCCGGTCGCGGTGAATACCTGCGAATGCGCGGCCTTTGCGAAACTCGCGGCTGTCCGGCTCTCCAGCAAGAATACGCTCGGTGTTGCCTTTGCGGATCCGGTCAAGCGGCTCACCAGTGATCACGTGGAAATGATACGGCTGGGTGTTCATCGAAGAGGGCGAACGCATTGCCATCGCTAAAACTTCTTCGATCAGTTCTTGAGGTACCGGCTTATCAAGATAGCCACGGATAGAGCGGCGGCCGAGCACCACATCATCATAATTCATATTGTTTGGATCTTTCACTCAGAGAAGTAAGGTTTGTCGCCCGCAATCGTTACGCGTTCCATCACGCGCCTTGCCGGGAAATAGTCGGAGACCGCAAGGTGCTGTGTCACCCGATTGTCCCAAAAGGCGATAGTGCCTTTGCGCCACCGCAGTCGGCATTGCACCTCTACATCCATCGCGGTCTTATAGAGATGCGCGAGCAGCCAGCGGCTTTCCTCGCCGCTCAAGCCCTCAATGTGCGAGGTGAAGGCGGTGTTGACATAGATCACTCGCTCACCCGTTTCGGGATGAGTGCGGATTACAGGATGGCGCTGCGGCGGGAATTTTTCGTGCAGGTCCTCCGGGGCCTTGTCGAGGCGCCCTGCAAACACGCGGGCGATATCGTGCACCGCGGTCAGACCTTCGCACATGCGCTTCATCTGATCGGACAGCCGCTCATACGCCATATGCATATTGGCAAAGCAGGTGTCGCCGCCGCATTCGGGCACTTCGCGCGCCAGCAGGATAGAGCCGAGCGAGGGCTTTTCGCGCCAGGTGACATCGGAGTGCCAATAGTTCTCTTGGCCCCGGCTCTTGGGACCATGGGCTATGCGCAGAACTTCGCGATTGGGTTGATCTTTGGGGGTGGCGGGGTGGACTTCCAAATCGCCAAAATGCCGGGCGAAGGCGATGTGTTGTTCTTGGCTTAAATCCTGATCACGAAAGAAGATAACGCCGTGCTTGAGCAGGGCGGCGCGAATGTCGTCGATCCGTTCGCCAATGTCAGGCGCGCCGAGATCAATGTTAAGGATCTCCGCACCGATTGCAGGCGTCATCGGACGGATATCCAGCGCGCCAGTATCCAATGCGTTCTTGTCTAACGGGGCGTCAAAAACCGTTGCCAACATGCCTCTCCCAAAGCTTGATGGAGAGTGTGGGCGAAGCGTGCAGGGCGATCAAGCCGCTTTTTTGAGCTCCAGTTCCAACCGATCCCAGATCTCGACCAAGGCTTCGGTCAGCTCGTCCATCATTTCCACCGTGTGCATCGGGCCAGGGGTAAAGCGCAGTCGCTCTGTCCCGCGCGGCACGGTGGGGAAGTTGATCGGCTGTACATATACGCCATATTCAGCAAGCAGAACGTCGCTGATCTTCTTGGCGCGAACAGGATCGCCAATCATAAGCGGAACGATATGGGTGACACTGTCCATCACTGGCAGGCCCGCATCGCGCATCTTTTGCTTCAGCAACTCAGCATTGGCTTGCTGCGCATCACGTTCTTCGCTGGAACTCTTGAGGTGCTTCACCGAGGCGAGCACGCCCGCGACCAGCACTGGAGACAGCGACGTGGTGAAGATGAAGCCAGGGGCATAGCTGCGGATGCAATCGATAATGCGGGTATCGGCCGCGATATAGCCGCCCATCACACCGAATGCCTTGCCTAAGGTGCCTTCGATAATGTCGATCCGGTGCGCGGCCTTGTCACGTTCCGAGATGCCGCCCCCACGCTCTCCATACATGCCCACCGCATGCACTTCGTCGATGTAGGTGAGGGCGTTGTATTTTTCGGCGAGGTCGCAGATCTCGTGGATTGGTGCGATATCACCGTCCATGGAATAGACGCTTTCAAACGCGATTACCTTGGGCGTTTCAGTGTCTTCAGCGGCCAGGAGTTCTTCCAAATGCGCCATGTCGTTGTGGCGGAATACGCGCTTCTCACAGCCGGAATTGCGGATGCCGGCGATCATGCTGGCATGGTTCAGAGCGTCTGAGAAAATCACGCAGCCAGGCAGCAATTTGCCCAGCGTGGATAATGTCGCATCGTTGGAGACATAACCGCTGGTAAAGGTCAGCGCGCCTTCCTTGCCATGAAGGTCAGCAAGCTCTCGCTCCAGCTCGACATGGAAGTGAGTGTTGCCGCCGATATTGCGCGTGCCGCCAGAGCCTGCGCCAACATCGTGCAGCGCGTCTTCCATCGCGGTGATAACTTTTTCGTGCTGCCCCATCGCCAGATAATCATTGGAGCACCAAACCGTGATCGGCTTCGGTCCATTATGCCCGTGGAAACAGCGGGCGTTGGGATAGGCGCCCTTGTTCCGCATGATGTCGATGAACACGCGGTAGCGACCTTCCTCATGAAGGCGGTCTATCGCTTTATCGAAGACGTTTCCGTAATTCACGCGTTGTGCCCATCTGTTCAGTGGAGACCATCGCTAGCCTCAATTGGTCGCGGTGATCTAGGGATTTTCAATGCACTTTTCTAGCACGATCTTTGCGAACTATTCGCGATTAAAACTGGTCAATCTGATCGATTTTGTAGGACTTTAAAGCTGGGCGCAGAGCTTCTAGCGTTTCGATGCTGCCGGTCGTCACCGCGCGGTTCGGGCCGCTGCGCTCGAATGTTTGCCCATCGAGTAGGTGAACGATGCGGCGCGCGATCCCTTCTGCTCCGTCCAAAAAGCGAATATCCGGCGGCATTCCCAGATCGTTGACTGCGACATCGATCAACTCATCTTCGAGAAGGGGGAAGTGGGTGCAGCCGAGCACAATCCGGTCGAGCTTCATTTCGTGGTCGTTTTCGCGTAGCCCCTCGAGTGCAGCTTCCAGCACTGAGCGGTTCACCGGTCCCCCGCGCAGCTTGCTTTCCGCCTCATCCACCAGATCAGGGGCGGCAAAGCGCAGCAGCTTGCCGTCTTGCACAAATTCTGCCTCCAGCCGGTCGACATAGGGCTGTCGCACGGTCCCTTGCGTGCCCAGCATTCCGATCACCCCGGTCTTGCTGGTGAGCGCAGCGGGTTTGATCGCCGGGACGGTTCCAACAACTGGAATTTCCAGCACATCGCGAACCATATCGAGCGCAATCGTGCTGGCGGTGTTGCAGGCGATACAGGCGAGGCGCGGCTCATAGCGTTCGCTCATCCGGCCAAGTAGCCCGGCGACCCGCGCGGCAACCTCCGCCTCTGTCTTCTTGCCGTAAGGCAGGCCAGCGTAATCAGCCGCCAGAATGATCGGGGCATCGGGCAAAGCGCGGCGCACCGCGGCATAAATCGTCAGCCCACCAACGCCGGTGTCGAACAGGAGGATTGGGGCGTCGGGACTGGTGATCGGATTGGACCTTGTTGCAATAGCTTGTCGAACTGCCGCCTTTTACTTAGGCCTTGCGAAAAGGGAAGCGGCGGGCGACTTAAGCTCGTGAAAAGGGGCACTACGACCATGGAACCATTGCTAGCCGCCTTGTTGGGATATGCCTTTGGCTCGATCCCATTTGGCTTGTTGCTCACCAAAGCGGCTGGCATGGGCGATGTGCGCGATATTGGCAGCGGCAATATCGGCGCGACCAATGTTTTGCGCACAGGCAACAAAGGGCTGGCGGCGGGCACATTGCTGCTCGACCTGCTCAAAGGGTTTGCCCCGGTGTTCCTCGCCGGAATGCTATGGCCGGGTGAAAGCGGACAGGTCGCGATGGCCTTTGCGACCGGGGGCGCGGTGATCGGTCATTGCTATCCCGTCTGGCTGAAGTTCAAGGGCGGTAAGGGCGTTGCCACCAATGCAGGCGTTGCGTTCGGCCTCGCTTGGCCGATCGGCCTCGCATATGCCGGGATATGGATCGCGATGCTGGCAATTTTCCGCATTTCTTCGCTGGCAGGGATGAGCGCTGTGGTCGCTGCTGCTGCGGCTGCCCCATTGTTTGGCTATCCTCAGTTCTTTCCCGTGCTGGCGGCGATTGCTGGCCTGATCATCTATCTCCACCGCGAGAATATTGGGCGTCTGGCGAAGGGTGAGGAGCCCAAGATCGGCAACTCAAAATGAACGCGTCTGGGGGCGGCGACAAAGGGCTGACCCAGCTTGAGGCATTTGCCCGCATTCGTCTTCTCAGATCGCCCAATATCGGCCCGGTCAGCTATCGTCAGCTGCTGGCGCGGTTCGGCAATGCGGTCGCAGCGATCGAAGCTCTGCCAGAGCTGGGAGGGCGCGGAAAGCGCAGCTATCGTCCGGCATCGCGCGACAAAATTGAGCGAGAGATTGAAGGGATCCAGCGAGCAGGGGCCAGCTATCTGTTCCACGATCAGCCCGACTTTCCGCCTCTGCTTGCGGAGATCGAAAGCGCACCGCCAATCATCACCTATCGCGGAGACGTGAAACTGGCGTCGAAGCCCTGCGTGGCGATGGTCGGCGCGCGCAATTCATCCGCCGCAGCGGTGAAGCTTGCTCGGCAGTTTGGGCGCGATCTGGCAGAGCGGGGGTATTCAGTGGTGTCAGGGCTTGCGCGCGGGATCGACGGTGCGAGCCACGAGGGCGCGCTGTCTGCGGGTGCTGGCGCGACCATCGGTGTGATCGCCAGCGGGATCGACATCGCCTATCCTCCGCAGCATGCCGATTTGCAGGAACAGATTGCGCGCGAAGGCCTGCTGATCGCTGAGCAGCCGCCCGCCACCCAGCCGCGTGGCAGCCATTTCCCCAGCCGCAACCGCATTATCGCCGGGCTTGCGGCGGGTACTTTGGTTGTCGAAGCCGCGCCGAAGTCCGGCTCGCTCATCACGGCAAGGTTGGCTGGTGAGGCCGGACGTGAGGTCATGGCGATCCCTGGTTCGCCGCTCGACACGCGAAGCCTCGGTTGTAACCAGTTGATCCGTGATGGCGCGGTTCTGGTCCAGTCGCCTGAGGACGTGACCGAGTTGCTCGAAAGCTTCGAGGGCACGCCGCGCTCGCGCTTCAACATGGTGGCAGAAGGGCGCGAGGAATACGATTTCTCGGAGCTGGACGGCGCGGATGTCAGCCTGGAGGACACTGGTGCGATAACCGCCCTGTTATCGACCGCGCCTGTCGCCGTGGATGAGCTGGTGCGGCAATCAGGCGCGCCGATGGCTCTGGTGCAGATGGCGTTGTTGGAATTGGAAATCACCGGCGATCTTGAGCGGCATTCCGGCGGCCGCGTAAGCTTGGCGGGTTAGGGAATTATGGAGCTATCAGACGGTGCATTTGAAGGTGCGAAGCAGGTTTGGAGTGAAGCTATTCGTCTGCTTGCGGCGGCGTGGCCTGAGGCGCTTGCCTATTTTGCGGTTACGGTGACGGTCTGGACTCTCATTGATCTGCAAGTGCTCGGCGACGGCCTGTTGGTGCCGGCAATGATCGTCGATTTTGTCTTGGCCTATCTTCTGACAATTGGCTTGCTTACAAAGGGGGGATTGGCGCCCGGCGGCCTCAGGGGGACCATTGGCGGGTATTTCTTGGTTTCACTGATAAGCGGATTGGCGATTTCGTTTGGTTTTATCCTGCTCATTGTCCCAGGAGTCATTCTGCTGGTTCGGTGGCTGCCAGCTTACGGTGTTGTCTTGGCCGATGGTGAGCCTGGCACTGAAGCGCTCAGCAAATCTTGGGAGGCCACATCGGGCAAGTTCTGGCCCCTATTGGTTGCGATCTTTGCGCCCATGACGTTGCTAGCCATCCCATTCTTTACGCTGTTCTACTATGATCTCTTGTCTATCTTCGTCGACGAATTCTCGGAAGACTATGTGGAAACCCCAGCGATCTATCTCGTTGTGACGACAATGCTCTCCGGCCTTGGGTCGCTGGCGGTCACCGCGATAGGCATCGCCAGCTATTCGCTGCTGCGTGACGACTCGGCTTCGCTTAACAAAGTTTTCGAATAATTGCCCACTTGACGGAATTAATTGCGCGGCTCCACCCTCGCGCGTACGTGCACACGTGAAGGCACCGACTAGGAACTAGACAGAACCACCATGCAGCTTGTTATCGTTGAATCGCCGGCCAAGGCGAAGACTATCGAAAAGTATCTCGGCAAAGACTTCAAGGTCTTGGCGAGCTATGGCCACGTCCGCGATTTGCCGCCCAAAGATGGCAGCGTGCGTCCCGACGAAGACTTCGCAATGGATTGGGAGCTGTATCGCGATAAGCAGAAGCGGTTCAAAGAAATCGCAGATGCAGCGAAAGGCGCGAGCCGCCTTGTCCTCGCGACTGACCCTGACCGGGAAGGGGAGGCGATCAGCTGGCACGTTCAGGAACTGCTGAAGAAGCGTAAGGCGCTGCCGACCAAGGTCGACCGGGTGACATTCAACGCGATCACCAAGTCTGCCGTCACGACCGCAATGAAGTCACCGCGAGAGCTCGATACCGATTTGATCGATGCCTATCTCGCGCGCCGCGCGCTGGACTATTTGTTTGGCTTCACTCTGTCGCCGGTCCTGTGGCGCAAGCTGCCTGGGGCAAAGTCGGCCGGCCGGGTGCAATCGGTTGCCTTGCGGCTGGTGGTGGACCGGGAGCGTGAGATCGAAGCGTTCAATCCGGTCGAATATTGGTCTGTTCTGGCCAAGATGGAGCATGACGGCACCGCATTCGACGCGCGCCTCGTCAAGTTTGATGGCAAGAAGCTGGGTAAGCACGACCTTGGCAATGAAGGTTCCGCAATGGCCGCTAAGACAGCGGTCGAGGCCGGGCGCTTCACAGTCGAAGATATTGAGACCAAGCCGCTCAAGCGCAATCCATCGCCGCCATTCACAACGTCAACGCTGCAGCAAGAGGCCTCGCGTAAGCTCGGCTTCTCAGCCAGTCACACGATGCGGTGCGCGCAATCGCTCTATGAGGCGGGCGCAATCACTTACATGCGGACTGACGGTGTGCAGATGGATGGCAGCGCGATTGCCGCCGCTCGTGATGCGATCGATGAGCGCTTTGATAGCTCTTACAAGCCAGAAAAACCACGCTTTTACAGCACTAAAGCGAAGAATGCTCAGGAAGCGCACGAAGCGATCCGGCCAACCAATTTCACCAAAGATAAGGCTGGTTCTGGCGATGAGGCGAAGCTTTATTCGCTGATCTTCAAGCGTGCCATGGCGAGCCAGATGTCGGCCGCGCAATTGGAGCGCACGACCATCACTTTGCGCGATGCGACGGGCCAGCATGAGCTGCGCGCGACCGGCCAGGTCGTCAAATTCCCTGGTTTCTTTGCAGTCTATCAAGAAGGCTTCGATGATAAGTCTGAAGATGACGAAGAAGGCTTGCTGCCTTCCATGTCGAAGGGCGATGTTCCGGCCAAGAAGGGCGTCGAGGCCAATCAGCACTTCACCCAGCCGCCGCCGCGCTTCTCCGAGGCGTCGCTGGTCAAACGTTTGGAAGAACTCGGCATTGGCCGTCCTTCTACCTATGCTTCAACGATCCAGACGATCCGTGATCGCGACTATGTTCGGATGGAGAAAAATCGTTTTCATGCAGAGGATTCAGGCCGTCTCTTAACTGCGTTTCTAGAGCGCTTTTTCCCCACCTATGTGGCCTATGACTTCACCGCTGGCATGGAAGACGAGCTCGATACCGTTTCTGATGGCGGTGAGGATTACAAAGAGCTGCTTGCCAAGTTCTGGAAGGATTTCAAACCCAAAACCGAAGAGGTGATGGAGAAGCTGCCCTCTGAGGTGACCGAGGCACTCGACGAATATCTGTCAGACTATCTCTTCCCGCCAACCGACGATGGCGAAGATCCCCGCCGTTGCCCGCTTTGCGCAACAGAGGGACGGGAAAACGGCAAGCTGAACCTGCGCGGTGGCCGGTTTGGCGCGTTTATCGCCTGCGTCAATTATCCCGAATGCAAGTTCACCCGCCGCTTTGCCCAACCGGGCAGTGATGGCGATGATGGCAGCGCCGATGGCGTTATGGGGCAGCATCCGGAAACGGGTGAAGATATCCATCGCAAGACGGGGCGCTTTGGCCCCTATGTCGAGATGGAGCACGAAGATAAGAAGAAGCGTGCCTCCATTCCCAAAGATCTCGATGATTTCGATCTGGAATGGGCGATCAAACTGCTCGATTTGCCGCGGATCATCGGTGCGCATCCGGAAACTGGCAAGGAAATCGAGGCGGCGATTGGTCGCTATGGTCCTTACCTGCGTCACGATGGCAAATACGCTAAGCTCACAAGCACGGTCGATGTGTTTGAAACCGGCATGAACGCGGCGGTGACGTTGCTGGCTGAGGCTGCCAATCGCAAGGGCGGCGGGCGGCAAAAAGCGGAGCCAATCAAGACCCTAGGTGAGCATCCGACCAGCGGCGGTGAGATCAAGGTGATGCCGGGGCGTTATGGTCCCTATGTGACCGATGGAAACGTCAATGCGACTATTCCAAAGGACGTGAAGCCAGAGGATATTGAGGCGGCTCAAGCGATTGAGTTGATCGATGCGCGGGCGGCCAAAGGGCCGGCTAAGAAGAAGCGCAAGAAAGCCGCGCCAAAGAAGAAGGCAGAAGCGAAGAAGAAGGCTCCTGCGAAGAAGCCGGTAAAAGCCGCTGCGAAGTAGAGAGGCGCGCGCCCTTGCGGCGCCTCACTCCATCGTCGATTCTGAGAATAAACGGGCTGGTCTCCCGCCGGTTTACCAGTCAGCTGCGCGCCTTTGGTAAACGGCAAATAGGGTAAATCGCTGTTTAAACACGTATTCCCACTGATGTGACGGACAAACTTTGGTTTACGATCCGTCGTTTGCAAATCGTCAAGTATTGTCCCTTATCAGAGTCTCAACGGCCGAGGCGCGAGCGCGCACAGGCCAACAGTTAGAGGCCGAACCACGTGATCGAAATCGAAGTTCAAAACGAGACGCATCAATCTCAGGAACGCATGCGCTTCGCTGCTGTGCCGCGTATTGGTGAGGGTTTGCGCCTGCGCGAACCCGATGGAATCTGGGCAAGCTACGATGTGCTGGACGTGTGGTACCAAAAGGCTGAATTTGGCGACGTCTGGATGCCTTATCTGCACGTTTGCATGACGCCGGGCGAAGGCGATTCCGCCGATGAACCCGCCAGTGTTCCACTCGCTGCGCCAGCTGTCGCTTCGATGGAGGCGCAATTTCAAGGCGCCGTCTCAGCGCAAGACGGGGAGCTTGAGCCATTCAAAATCTAATCAAACGCACCACCGGCCCGAAGTCACCTTCGGGCGAGGCACGGCTTAAACGCTCAATGGAAGGCAAAACGTTGGCTGAAAAGCTCGCGCAAGCCAAGGGCACCTCTGTGTCTGAAGATGACGTAGTCGAACCCCAGGTTGAGGCCGATGTGCCTACAGAAGCGAGCACCGCTGTTGCAGCACCAGAGGCTCCTACGGCGCAGGACGCCAGCGATACCGCTGCGATTGTTCGGGCCGCCAAGGCCCAGCGCGAAGGCTCCGCACCGCAGCAGGTTGCAACCAAAACGTGTCTGATCGTTGATGACAGCCGCGTGATCCGCAAGGTTTCCAGCAAAATCGCCAAAAGCCTCGGCTATTCGCCGATTGAGGCTGAAAATGGCGAGGAAGCTCTCGCTCGCTGCAAGAAATCGATGCCGCAATTGGTCCTGACCGATTGGGAAATGCCGGAAATGGATGGGCTGGAGTTTGTTACCAAGCTTCGCGCGATCCCAACCCCGCATGCGCCGACCATCGTGTTCTGCACGTCCAAAGGCGATGTTGCCGACATTCACGAAGGTATCAATGCGGGCGCGGATGACTACATCGTCAAGCCTTTCGACGAGCCAAGCCTGCGCGCCAAGCTCGAACAGCTCGCTGCCAAGTAAGCGCTGAAATTCAATCCTTCGCTCAGGCCCTCGCTATTGCGGGCGCATGCGGCTAGTCAGCGGTCATGGGCAAAGAACGATTTGAACGGCACAAGCAACCCTGGAACGCTGAAGAGGCGGGTCGGTTGAAATTGCTTGCGTCCAAGGGGCAGGGCTTAAAGCAGATTGCAAAGGCCCTGAACCGCAGCGAAGATTCAACCAAGAGCTTTGCCAAGCAGCAGAAGATCAAAATCGCGAAAAAGCGTTAGCAATCAGCGTTCACCGAACGGTCAAATCCCGCCCTGCGTCTTTCCATGCCTTGCTGTTGGTTAGGCTGCTGGCGCGCAGCGAAATCTTTGCATCGGGCACGATTCCCTTGATGATGCTGCGCAAATTGTCACTCAGGCTTGGAGGCATCCAAGGGCTGAAGGTGATGCTGCTGATCCACGATAGTTCGATTGCCAGATCGGCATATTCGCGCACATCCTCGCATTCGGCGATTATCCGCCACTCGCGCTCGTCGGAATAGCCTTCGCGTTTGGCGAAGGGCAGTGTTTTGATGCCAGATGATGCTTGGTCTTTGAGCGCCTGCACGCTCATATAGTTCACCGCTCCTGCGCAAAACCCTTCTTGTTTTTCAACAGCTTGTTCCAATGGTTCGCGGTGAAATTCTATTGCGATCCCATCCATGCCTTGGGTAAACACCCGCCAGTGATGATAGGTCTCTTTCGCCATAGTGCAGCACAGCGCGAGCACAGATTGCGATGCTATTTGTGATCGATAGAGGTCCATGAAATAGGCATCATTCGCATCGTCCCATTTTGACGGACTGAGCAGGACCAGTTTCTCTTGCCTCAAGGTTTGCAGTGCGCTGGACAAGGTCGTGTAGCGCTTCACAAACTTCCTAAGGGGCCGCGTGCTCATTTGACCCAGTCGAGCCCCATTTCTTCAAACACTTCTTTGTCCTCGGACCAGCCCTGTGAGACCTTCACGTGCAGGAACAAATGGACCTTCACACCGAGGATTTCCGCGAGCTCTTTGCGCGCTGCCTCGCCAATGGCTTTGATCCGTTGGCCGCCTTTACCGAGCACGATAGGCTTTTGGCTGTCGCGCGCGATAACGATCTGCTGGCGCACTTCCACCGAACCGTCCTTGCGCACTTCATAGCTTTCTGGCCGAACCGCAGCGTCATAGGGCAGCTCTTCGTGCAGTTGCAGATAGAGCTGTTCGCGCGTGATTTCTGCCGCAAGCAAGCGCTCTGATGCGTCTGAGACTTGGTCTTCGGGGTAATGCCACGGCCCCTCTGGCATCATATCGGCGAGCTTTGATTTGAGCTCATCCACGCCTTCGCCATTCAAAGCTGAGATGAAATAGATCTCTGCAAAATCAACGAGTTCGCCCAGCTCCTGTGCAAGTGCCAGCAGCGGTTCTTTCTTCGCGCGATCAACCTTGTTGAGGACCAGGATCTTGCGCTCGGGACGTTTTGCCAGCGCCTCTAGAAGTGGCATAAGCTCATGCCGGCGCTGCTTGATTGGATCGACGATCAGCAGCACTGCATCGGCGGCCTCTGCCCCTTCCCATGCGGCGCTGACCATCGCGCGGTCCAGCCTACGGCGTGGCTCAAAAATGCCGGGCGTATCGACCAGGATCATCTGCGTGTTTTCATCCCCGTCCTGATGCAAGGCGATGCCGAGCATGCGGGCACGCGTGGTTTGCGCTTTGGATGATGTAATCGCTACCTTTTGGCCGACCAATTGATTGACCAAGGTGGATTTGCCCGCGTTGGGCGCGCCGATCACGGCGACGGCGCCGCATTTTTGCTTAGTCATTGGACTGCTTCCTCGCCGCGTTTTTTGTACGAATGCTCATCCGAAGCGCTCCATAAATGCCTTTGCGGCCTGCTTTTCGGCCTCTGATTTGCTTGCAGCGATCGCCTCGGCTTCGCCCACCTTGTGCACGCTGACTTTGACGGTGAAGCGCGCGGCATGGTCTGGCCCGCTGCGGTCGATCACTTCATATTCTGGCGTGCGGTGGCGGTTGCCTGCGGCCCATTCTTGTAGGGCCGATTTGGGGTGCTTTGCCTCGCCAGCCTTTCCAGTGAGTTCCTCTGCCCATGCGCGATAGATGAAATCACGTGCGGTCTCGAACCCGTGCTCGATAAAGCACGCGCCGATCATCGCCTCCATCACATCGCCCAGGATATTGTCGCTGTCTGCTCCGCCGTCATCGCGCGCCTGTTTGCCGAGACGCAAATGATCGGGCAGGCCAATTGCGCGGGCAATGCGAGCGCAGGTTGCGCCGCTGACGAGGGCGTTCAATCGCTGCGACAGCTTGCCTTCCGGCGCATCACCATCGCGGTAAAGCCAATCGGCCACCGAGAGGCCAAGCACGCGGTCGCCGAGAAATTCGAGCCGCTGGTAATCCTTGGGCACCGGCGCGCCATTTGGCAGATTGCCTTGCACGCTGCCATGGGTGAGCGCCTCCAGCCATGCCGCTTCTTTGTCTACGTCCAGGCCAAGCTTGCTCAGCCAGTCAGTCGTTTCTGGCCCAAGACGATCAAGGGGTGGGGCGCTCATAGTGTCTTGCCCAATCGGTTCCAGCGCGCCGCGCTGAACCATGTCCAAGGTTTGATCCAATCCGATCCGCCATCGGTGGACCACATCAGGATCGTCGCACGCCCGACCAGATTGTCTTGCGGGACCAGCCCAACTCCGCCGCCAGCGCTGGCGGGAAAGCGGCTATCCTGTGAATTGTCGCGGTTGTCTCCCATCACGAACATCCGGCCTTCCGGCACGATGACTGCATCCATATTGTCGGCCCCCGTTAGGCCAAAATCGAGTACGTCATAGCTGACGCCATTGGGCAGGGTTTCGCGAAAGCGGGAATAGACGCAGACATCCTGGCCATCCGTGTCCGTCCGCACTTCTGCGCCCCAGGCGCAGCTGGTGTTTCCTGATACGGGAATGACAAAGTCTTCAATCTGTACCTTGGGCACGGTCTCGCCGTTGAGCACGATTTGACCGTCCACCATCGCCACACTGTCACCGGGCAAGGCAATCACGCGTTTAATGTAGTCAGTGCCATCAATCGGATGTTTGAAAATCGTGACATCGCCTGGCTTCGGAGGGCTTGCGAGCACCCGTCCGGGTACAATCGGTGCGCCAAACGGCATGGAATTGTCGGAATAGCCGTATGGCCATTTGGCCGCGAGCAAATAGTCGCCGTTCCACAGATGCGGCAGCATGCTCTCGGATGGAATCGAGAACGGCGAGAACACCAGGCTGCGAAAGATCAGGACGACAAAAACCAGCTTGAACAGGAAAAACGCAAAGCTTCCGAGGCTCTCCGGCTGTTCCTCTGCGGGCGCTTTTGGGGCTGCAACATCGCCAGCACCATCGCTGGCGGCCGCGCATACGTCACCAGAACCGGGCGCAGCATCAGTTTGGGTCTTAACATTCATCGCGTGCGTCCCTAGTCGCGAGTGGCCCATCACGCCAAGGATATTTGCCCATGACTGATCCGATTTCCACCACTTGGGATGCTATTTGCGCCCTGCCGCAACCTAAACTGAGCGAATTGTTTGCCGCTGATCCCAATCGATTGGAGAAGCTGAGCCAGCGACTAGAGGCGTCGTTTGGTGAGTTGGGCGATCTGGGCATTCAGTTTGACTGGTCAAAAACGCATCTCGATGACGCAATCCTCAATCAGTTTGAGGCTTTGGCCGAGGCGATGAATTTTGATGCCCAGCGCGAGGCATTGTTTGGCGGCGGGATCGTCAACCCAACCGAGGGCCGCGCGGCGATCCACGGCGCAATGCGCGGCAGCGGTACCGAGGCGGATGTAGAGGAAGCGGAGGCTCTGACAGCGCGGATGGGCATGCTGGTTGAGGCGATCCATCAAGGCGCTCTGGGAGAGGTCAACCATCTGATCCATATCGGGATTGGCGGCTCTGCCCTGGGGCCAGACCTGGCGGTCGATGCTTTGGCCCGCGACCTCACTCTGGTGGACGTTCACGTTGTCTCGAACATCGACGGTCTCGCCTTGGAGCAAGCCTTTGCCGCCTGCGATCCAGCGACCACTCTGATTGCGATCGCCTCAAAGACCTTCACCACAATCGAAACCATGACGAATGCGGCGAGCGCGCTGAAATGGCTCGGCGACAATGGCGTGGATGACCCCAGCGGCCGTGTGATTGCGCTCACCGCCAACCCAGAAGGCGCGGTGGAATGGGGCGTTGATGAAACGCGCATCCTGCCATTTCCGGAAAGCGTCGGCGGACGCTATTCATTGTGGTCGAGCATTGGTTTTCCGGTCGCGCTGGCGGTCGGCATGGATGATTTTCAGGCGATGCTGGCCGGGGCGCGGGCGATCGACACGCACTTTCGCGAGGCGCAGGGTAGGGCGAACCTGCCGCTGCTCGCCGCCTTTGCTGACCAATATTACACCCGCGCCAGAGGATGCCAGACGCGCGCTGTGTTCGCTTATGACGAACGGCTCGATCTGCTGCCCGACTATTTGCAGCAACTTGAAATGGAATCGAACGGCAAGAGCGTGACGGCCAAGGGCGAACCTGTGGACCGCCCGACCGCGGCCGTGACTTGGGGCGGAGTGGGCACGGATGCGCAGCACGCGGTGTTCCAATTGCTGCATCAGGGCACGCATCTGATTCCGGTCGATTTCATCGCCAGCATCGCGCCCGGTGACGAGCTAGACCCGGCGCATCATAAGAGCCTGCTGATCAATTGCTTTGCGCAAGGCGCGGCTCTGATGGCGGGTGGCAATATGTCCGCCGATGGCAAAGATCCCGCGCGCGCATTCCCCGGTGACCGCCCCAGCGCGATGATCCTGGTCGATGATCTGGATGCTGCGGCGCTGGGCGCGCTGATCGCGTTTCACGAGCATCGCACTTTCGCCAACGCAGTGCTGATGGGCATCAACCCGTTCGATCAATTCGGCGTGGAGCTGGGCAAGAAAATGGCGAAAGACATTGATGCAGGCGAGGGCGACTTCGACGCCAGCACTAAAGCGCTGATGGAAGCGGCTGGGATGGGGTGACGGGGACCACTTTGAGTTAGGTAGTTAAATTGTCAGAGAATTTTCTTACGCTCGAAGAGTTTCGGAGCTTACTAAGTGATCAGTGGCAAAAACACGGGTTTGACTCCAAATCCAGCGAGAGACCTGGATTAGAAGTGGCGCAAATGGTCGATGAATCTCGACGCCGTGGGGATACCAAAGTTCTGCCCTATGTAGATCTTTGGATTGGCATTTTAGATGAATTCCAAAGCTGGTTTATAAGCCTCGATGTAGTGATTTACAGCGAGCGTCGGAGCTCTTCTCTGAATGATTTTGAGAAGGCTTCAAGCCTCGTAGTTAAGAAAATTATCGCTGACACATTCGCAGTTCGTACTCTCGTGCTAGCGGGGTTCGATACGGCAGCCCGTCTCGTCTTGAGATCATTGATAGAATATGCAGATTTTTTGGTGATGCTCATTCATGAGCCAAAGGTCGCTAGTGACTTCATTGACGCGGATGGACCGGAGGAAAATCAGAAATTTTGGGAGAAGCACATCAGGGGTGGCCGACTAAGAAAATCCACTCGTAGAGTTTTGCAGGATGTGCTGGGTGATGATCAAGCCGAATTAGCTGATTGGCTGTCGAACTGGGGTGGAAGAGACGAGAAGATACTTGGTGGCCTTGCTCACCCTAGTTGGGCTGGAGGTTACTTTTCGGCGATCACCTTTAAAGCGATGCGCGAGGATGAGGCTTGGCTGGGAATTTGGGGAGATCGGGCAGATGTTTCTGCTGAAACCATTTTTATGTATATTAAGCGATTACTTCCTCTAATCATCTTCTCAGGCGAATTTCCTTTCGATTTCGACAAGGATCTGTTGGATCGCGAATATGACGAGAAAAATGAAATTCATTGGCATGTTGAGAAAGGACGGGCAGTTCTTGGTAGTCTATTGCTTTCTCTCGCAGATGAACGTTCATCCGGGAGGTTCTTTCCCGAATTAGACATGAGTTTCCTTCCTCAAGATTGACTTTCCGCCCCTTCTCCCCCAAATGCTGCACCAGCGAAGCGCGCGAGCCAGCGTGAAGCGGCGATTGGACTAAACAATCCGCCCCGGCCGCGCCTCGGTTTATTTCACAGACTTCCCTTTTCACGCGGGTGGTTATTACCGGTCCCACAAAAGTAATACTTTTGTGGGTTCCCTTACCCCCGCGCCGCGCGAGCTAAGTCTCTGCGCGCCGCAAATATATTGCGAATTATCAATGACAAATCCATCTGAACAGTCGGTCCAATTTGAAGACCTCGACCTGTCACAACCCATTCTTCAGGCATTGGACCTGAAGGGCTATACCACGCCAACCCCGATCCAGGCGCAGGCGATCCCGCCCGTTTTGGAAGGCCGCGACCTGCTGGGCATTGCGCAAACGGGCACCGGTAAAACGGCGGCATTCATGCTGCCTAGCATCGACCGGCTACGGACAAGCGACAATCAAATCCCGTTCAAGTCCTGCCGCATGTTGGTGCTCGCGCCGACCCGCGAGCTGGCCGGGCAAATCGCCCAAAGCGCCAAGGATTATGGCGCAATGGCGGGCATGAAAGTCCACTCCATTGTCGGCGGTACCAGCGTCAATAAAGACCGGAACAAGCTGCACCGTGGCACCGATGTTCTGGTCGCGACACCTGGCCGCTTGCTCGATTTGATCGATCAAAAAGCGTTCAACCTGTCCGGCGTCGAAATCCTGGTTCTCGACGAAGCGGATCAGATGCTCGACCTCGGTTTTATCCACGCCCTACGCCGGATCAGCCAATTGGTTCCGAAAGAGCGCCAGACGTTGTTTTTCTCGGCCACCATGCCGAAGCAGATCAAGGAGCTTGTGAAGGGCTATTGCCACAACCCGGTGCAGGTTTCCGTGACCCCGGAATCCTCCACGGCAGAGCGGATCGATCAGTACCTCTTCATGGTGCAGCAGAATGAGAAGCAATCTCTGATCGAAATGGTTCTGTCTGGTCGCCATCAGGTGCCTGGTAAGATTGAGCGTGTGCTGGTCTTTACCCGGACAAAGCACGGTGCAGACCGCGTCGTGAAGAAGCTGGCGCAGTGCGGGATTGGCGCCAACGCGATCCACGGCAATAAGTCTCAGCCTCAGCGGGAGCGGGCGCTTAGCGAATTCAAACGCGCCAAAACTCCTGTGCTCGTGGCGACCGATGTGGCCGCGCGCGGAATCGATATTCCGGGCGTCAGCCACGTCATCAACTACGAATTGCCCAATGTGCCTGAGCAATATGTGCACCGCATCGGGCGCACCGCGCGCGCTGGCAAAGATGGTGTGGCGATCGCATTTTGCGCCGAGGATGAGCGCGCTTACCTTAAAGACATCACTCGCACGACAGATGCCGAATTTGAGCGGCTCGACCTGCCGGAAAACTTTCGCGCTGTCGTGGAAGGCGTTGGCCCGACCAAGCCTGCGCCGCGCGGCCAAAACCGGGTGGCGAAGAAAAAGGTGCGTCCGAAACCCTTTGGTGGCCAGCGCTCCGGCGGCGGCAGGCCGCAGGGCGATGGCGCAGCAGGCGGCGGAGATGGCCGCCCACAAGGCAAGCCCAAGCAAAAGCATGGTGCGCGCAAAGGCCGTCCTAATCGCAGCGGCGGCGGTGGTGGCGGCGGACGTCCCGGTGGCGGCGGAGGTCGTCCGGGTGGTGGTGGCCGTGGTCGCTCAGGCGGAGGCGGTCGGCCCGGTGGTGGGCGCACTGGCGCTCGCACCTCGTAAGGGTAACCAAGCGGCGTTCGTGCGCGAATAGTTCCTCAAATGAATTGCACGCTTGGCAACACCCTTGTGGGTCGTCATATCGCGCGCAGCATAAAGGAGTATCGCCGCAATGGCTGAGTATGATTTCGACCTCTTCACCATCGGAGCGGGTTCCGGAGGCGTCCGCGCCAGCCGCATAGCCGCCGCGCATGGCGCGCGCGTTGCCGTTGCCGAAGAATACCGCGTCGGCGGCACCTGCGTTATTCGCGGGTGTGTGCCGAAGAAGATGCTCGTTTATGGTGCGCATTTCGCCGAAGACCTTGAGGATGCGCAGCAATTTGGCTGGACCATTGAGGGCAAGAGCTTCGACTGGGTGAAGCTGCGCGACAATGTGCAGACCGATATTGACCGGCTTGAGGGCCTGTACGGCGAAACGCTCGGCAATCATGGAGTTGAAGTGTTCCGGGAGCGCGCCGAAATTTCGGGCGATCACGAAATCACTTTGGCGAGCGGCAAGGTCGTCACCGCGAAATACATCTTGATTGCCACTGGTGCGACGCCGCAACGATTGGAATTTCCAGGCGCTGAACATGCGATCACCTCCAATGAGGCGTTCCATCTCGACGCGCTGCCGAAACGCGTGATGATCGCTGGCGGCGGTTACATCGCGAACGAGTTTGCTGGCATCTTTAACGAGTTTGGCAGCAAGGTGTGCATCGTCAATCGATCGGACCAATTGCTGCGTGGCTATGATGAAAGCCTGCGTGACCGTTTGCTTCAGATCAGCCTGATGAAGGGCATTCAATTCCACTTCAACACGACCTTTGAGGCGATCACCAAAAACGATGACGGCTCGCTTTATGTTCAGTTGAACGGGGACGATGATGTCGACGTCGATATGGTGATGTTCGCGACCGGTCGCAGGCCGAATATTGACGGGCTGGGTCTAGAGACGGTCGGCGTTGAAACGGGTAAGGGCGGGGCGATCAAGGTCGACGATTTCAGTCAGACCAACGTCGATTATATCTATGCGGTGGGTGATGTGACCGACCGCGTGCAGCTGACCCCGGTTGCCATTCGTGAGGGGCACGCATTTGCTGACACTGTTTTCGGCGACAATCCGCGTACGGTCGATCATTCTTGCATCCCGAGCGCAGTTTTCAGCCACCCGCCGATTGCCGCAGTTGGCATGACGGAAGGCGAAGCGCGCAACGCACTTGGCAACATCAAGGTGTTCCAGTCTGATTTCCGCCCGATGAAAAACGTTGTGGCTGGTCGCAATGAGCGCGGCCTTTATAAGATGGTCGTCAATGCGGCGACAGATCAGATTGTTGGAATCCATATGATTGGACCCGAATCGCCTGAAATCATGCAGGCAGCGGCAGTGGCCATCAAAGCCGGTTTGACCAAGGCAGATTTCGACGCAACGGTCGCTATCCACCCGACCATGGCTGAGGAATTGGTGCTGTTGAAGTAAGGCCGGGAACTGGTGCTGCCGATATTGGCGCGCTAGTCTGCGTTTCATGGATCTGAACAACAAAACCATATTACTCACCGGCGGGACCGCTGGGATTGGACGCGCAATGGCGCGTCAGCTCAAAGGCAAGGGGGCGCATGCCGTGCTCACCGGTCGCAATTCTGAGCGAATAGCGGCGATGCAGGGGGAGGGCTTTGAGGTGCTCTCAGCTGACCTTTCCAATGCTGGCGGTGTGGATGCGCTGCTGACGGAATGGGGTGAGCGCGATCTTGATGTCTTGATCAACAATGCCGGGCAATTGGTTGACCATGATTTTCGCGCTGGGACGCCGAATGCCGATGCCGCAGATGATGCGATCTACGCCAATCTCAACGCGCCAATTCGCCTGACGGTTGCGCTTGCTCCGCGCCTGAAAACGCAAACGGAAGCGGCGATCGTGAACGTCACCTCCGGCCTTGCCATTGCCCCTGCCGCACGCACCCCGGTTTATTGCGCGACCAAGGCCGGGCTACGCTCCTACACGCTTGCCCTGCGAAAGCAGCTGTCTCGAACCAATGTTTCCGTGATTGAGGCGCTGCCTCCGGTTGTTGATACGCAAATGAATGCGGACAATGATATGAGCAAGCTATCACCAGAAGAATGCGCCGCTCAGATTATCGCCGCGCTGGAGAACGGGCGGGACGAGGCAAATGTTGGCATGACAAAAGCACTCAGAATTGTGGACTCGATCTCCCCCGCACTTGCTCGCAAAGTGATGCTGCGGTTTTGATACGTTGACGCTGCCGCGCCGCTCCGGCAACGACCGCAGCGTAATTTTAAGCAACTTCAGGGGCAAGAGATGTCTGCCAATATCGCTGAGATGGAACGTCGCCGTGATGCCGCCAAAATGGGTGGCGGGGAAAAGCGGATTGCCGCGCAGCATGCCAAGGGCAAATTGACCGCACGCGAACGACTGGACGTTCTGCTGGATGAAGGCAGTTTTGAAGAGCTCGACACCTATGTAGAGCATGACTGCGTCGATTTTGGCATGGCGGATCAAAAGATCCCGGGCGACGGTGTGGTGACGGGCAGCGGCACGATCAATGGCCGCCTGGTTTATGTTTACAGTCAGGATTTTACCGTTTTCGGCGGTAGCCTGTCGAAACGCCATGCGGAGAAAATCTGCAAGGTGATGGATAATGCGATGAAGGTGGGCGCGCCTGTCATCGGCCTCAACGATTCCGGCGGTGCACGTATTCAGGAAGGCGTCGCCTCGCTCGGCGGATATGCGGATGTCTTCCAAAAGAACGTTCTTGCAAGCGGCGTTGTGCCTCAGCTCTCGCTGATCATGGGGCCATGCGCAGGCGGGGCGGTGTACTCGCCTGCGATGACCGACTTCATCTTTATGGTGAAGGACAGCTCCTATATGTTTGTGACCGGGCCTGACGTGGTCAAAACGGTGACGAATGAGGAAGTGACGCAGGAGGAATTGGGCGGTGCGGTGACGCACACGACCAAGACCAGCGTTGCCGACAATGCGTTTGAAAACGATATTGAGACTCTGCTCGCGACCCGCAAGTTCTTTGACTACCTGCCGCTGTCCAACCGCGAAGAGGCGCCGGAATATGTCACCAGGGATCCATGGGACCGCGAAGAACCATCGCTTGATACGCTGATCCCTGACAATGCGAACCAGCCCTATGACATGCATGAGGTGATCGCGAAGACGCTGGACGAGGGCGATTTTTTCGAGATTCAGCCCGCCCATGCGGCGAACATCATTTGCGGGTTTGGCCGGGTGGAAGGGCGCACCGTTGGTGTGGTCGCGAACCAGCCAATGGTGCTCGCCGGCGTGCTCGACATCAATGCGTCGAAGAAGGCCGCGCGCTTTGTGCGGTTCTGTGATGCGTTCGAGATTCCGATCCTCACTTTGGTCGACGTCCCGGGCTTTCTGCCGGGCACCGATCAGGAGCATAATGGCATCATCAAACACGGCGCGAAACTGCTGTTCGCTTACGGCGAGGCGACCGTTCCGAAGATCACTATTATCACGCGCAAAGCCTATGGCGGAGCGTATGACGTCATGGCGTCAAAGCATTTGCGCGGAGACCTCAATTACGCCTGGCCTACGGCAGAGATTGCAGTGATGGGCGCGAAGGGCGCGGTGGAAATTATCTTCCGTCAGGACCGCGGCGATGCGGAAAAGATCGCTGAGAAAACCAAGGAATATGAAGACCGCTTTGCGAACCCATTCGTAGCGGCATCGCGCGGCTATATTGACGAAGTGATCTACCCGCACTCAACCCGGCGCCGGGTTGCTCTGGGGTTCAGAAAACTGCGTACAAAGCAGCTCGAGAACCCGTGGAAGAAGCATGATAATATTCCGCTGTGATTGAAGCTGCGATCCTCCCACTTTTCCTGATGTTGGCATCAGGGCTGCTGTCTGGACTTATCGGTTCCACAGCCATTTCGGCTTTAAGGCAGAACCAATTGTTGGAAGCGGGCCTCCACTTGGTGCAACGGGAGTCGTCCCCGTTAAGGTTCTGGACCATTGTGGCTTGGCGTTCGCTTCTTGCAGCTATTGCTATGTTGCTTGCAATCTATGGGCTGCTAGCCGTTTTGGGTGCCTTTGGAATTATCAAGATCGAATTGTAGCCAAAAGGGCATTGGACAATAGGAATTCTATGAAACTCGGCAGACTTAATCACGTGGGCGTTGCGACGCCAAGTATCGCCGACTCCATCGCGCACTATCGCGATGTGATGGGTGCGACCTCGATCTCGGATGAAATCATTCTGGAAGATCGCGGCCTCAAAGTCGTGTTTGTCGATACGCCCACCCACTCTGGCATGAATGGCACCCAGATCGAGCTGATCGAAGAGCTGAAACCCGGCGAGACCGCGATCAGTGCATTTCTGGCGAAAAATCCTTTGGGCGGACAGCATCACGTCTGTTTTGAGGTCGATGACATTGACGAGGCTCGCGTATGGCTTGAAGGGCAGGGCAAGCGCATCCTTGGCCCGACCATTCCCGGAGCGCACGGCACGCCGATCTTCTTTGTGCATCCTAAGGATATGCAAGGCATGCTGACCGAGATTATGGAAACGCCCAAGGGCGCGCATTGAAATTCCTTCGTCATCCTGAACTCGTTTCAGGATAACGAGCACACAAAACAACGCGTTATGCTGAAACAAGTTCAGCATGACGGAAAATCGGAGAGAGCAGCGATATGACCTACGAAACAATCCTCGTGACCCGTGATGGCCCATTGCTGACGGTCACGCTCAATCGGCCAGACCGGCTCAACGCGATGCCGCCGCAAATGGCCGATGAGATTTGCGATGTGTTCTACGATCTGGGCGATGCTCGTGCGGTGCTCATCACGGGTGAAGGTAAGGGCTTTTGCTCTGGCGCAGACCTTTCCGCACGCGGCGATCGCAGCGAGGCGGACCTTAAGGGCGGTAGCCACAAGGCGCTGCAAAACCATTATAACCCCGCGATCAGCCAAGTGCTGCGCGCGCCTGTGCCAGTGATTTGTGCGGTCAATGGTCCGGCGGCTGGCGTCGGCTGTTCGCTTGCTTTGGCAGCGGATTTTACCATCGCCAGCAAGTCCGCTTATTTCCTTCAGGCTTTCGTCAATATCGGCCTGGTGCCTGACGGCGGTTCGACCTGGCTCCTGTCCCGCGCGATTGGCCGCGCTCGCGCGACGCGCATGATGATGCTGGGCGAAAAAATCGGCGGTGAGCAGGCGGAAGAATGGGGTCTAGTCTATAAGGCTGTGGAGCCGGATCAACTGATGAGCGAAGCGCGCACCTTGGCAGAAAAGCTCGCCAATGGGCCGACTCAAGCGATCCGCATGATCAAAGAGAACCTCAATCTGGCGCTTGATGGCACAGTCCAACAGGTGTTTGTCCAAGAGGCCGAGGCTCAGCGCATTGCCGGAGTCAGTGAAGACGCGAAAGAGGGCGGCATGGCTTTCCTCGAAAAGCGCAAGGCCGAATTTAAGGGGGCGTAACCCTCTCCACGTCATCCTGAACTTGTTTCAGGATAGCCCTCCCTGTAGGCACATTGTTATGCTGAAACGAGTTCAGCATGACGGAATTGAGTATGACCAACAAACCAACAACCGAAGATTGGAAAGCGCTTGCGGACAAAGAGTCCAAGGGCCGCGATCTTACGTGGGAAACGCCAGAGGGCTTTGCGATTAAGCCGCTTTATACCGGCGAAGATCATGCCGATTTCGATCCCGGCCTGCCGGGCTTCGCGCCGTTCACGCGCGGGGTAAAGGCCAGTATGTATGCCGGGCGTCCATGGACCATTCGGCAATATGCTGGCTTCTCCACCGCCGAGGAATCGAATGCGTTTTACCGGCGCAATCTGGCGGCGGGCCAAAAGGGTCTATCGGTGGCTTTCGATCTTGCGACCCACCGCGGTTATGACAGCGACCACGCGCGCGTCGTCGGCGATGTCGGTAAGGCCGGCGTCGCGATTGATACGGTTGCGGACATGCAGGTGCTGTTCGACCAGATCCCGCTCGACACCATGTCGGTCTCCATGACGATGAACGGCGCGGTGATCCCGGTGATGGCGTTCTATATCGTTGCAGGAGAGCGTCAGGGCGTGAGCCAGGACAAGCTCTCAGGGACCATCCAGAACGACATCCTGAAAGAGTTCATGGTCCGCAACACTTACATCTATCCGCCCGAGCCGAGCATGCGGATCGTGTCGGACATCATTGGCTACACCAGCGCCAATATGCCGAAATTCAACAGCATTTCGATTTCCGGCTATCACATGCATGAGGCGGGCGCCACGGCGGTGCAAGAGCTCGCCTTCACAATCGCCGACGGCAAGGAATATGTGAAACGCGCGATGGCGACTGGCCTTGATGTCGATGCGTTTGCCGGGCGGCTGTCGTTCTTCTTCGGCATCGGCATGAACTTCTTCATGGAGATCGCGAAACTGCGCGCGGCGCGGACCCTGTGGTATCGCACGATGGACGATCTGGACGCGAAGTCCGAACGCTCCAAAATGCTGCGCACGCATTGCCAGACATCTGGCGTATCCCTGCAAGAGCAAGACCCGTACAACAATGTGATCCGCACCACTGTTGAGGCGATGGCCGCTACGCTGGGTGGGACGCAAAGTCTGCACACCAATGCGCTGGATGAAGCGATTGCATTGCCGACCGATTTTTCCGCCCGGATCGCGCGCAACACTCAGCTCGTCCTGCAAGAAGAAAGCGGGATCACCAATGTCGTCGATCCGCTGGGCGGCTCGCATTACATCGAGGCGCTGACCTCGACCCTGGTTGACGAAGCGGAAAAACTGATCGCCGAAGTGGACGAAGCGGGAGGTATGACCGCCTATGTTGATACCGGCGCGCCAAAGGCCGCGATTGAACGCGCAGCGGCGGAGAAACAGACCGGCATCGACAAGGGTGAAACCGTCATTGTCGGAGTGAATAAATACAGACAGGCCGAAGAGCAGCAGATCGAAACGCTCGACATCGACAACCAGAAAGTGCGAGCCGGGCAAATCGAACGCCTGAAACAGGTGCGCGCTGGCCGGGATGAAGCCGCTTGTCAGGCTGCGCTAAAAGCTCTTGCCGAAGGCTGCACATCGGGTGGCAACGTGCTGGGGCTTGCTGTCGAAGCCGCTCGGCACGATGCGACGCTTGGTGAGATTTCATCCGCTATGGAGCAAGTGTTTGGTCGCCACGATGCGACGCCAAAGCCGGTCAGCGGCGTTTATGCCAGCGCCTATGAGTTTGACCAACGCTGGGCGCAGGTGACGGACGGAGTGTCGGCGGTTGAACGACGCCTTGGCCGTAAACCGCGCATCATGGTCGCGAAGATGGGGCAGGACGGGCACGATCGCGGGGCCAATGTAATCGCATCCGCCTTTAATGACATGGGGTTCGAAGTGATCAGCGGCCCGCTGTTTCAAACCCCGCCAGAGGCGCGCGATATGGCGCTGGAGCATGACGTTGATGTGATCGGGGCGAGTTCACTTGCTGCTGGGCACAAGACGTTGATCCCTGAACTCATCAACCTGCTGAAAGAGGCCGGCCGGGCCGATATCAAAGTGACCGCTGGCGGCGTGATCCCGCCCCAGGATTACGACTTCCTGCGCGAAGCGGGCGTGCAGGGCATCTATGGCCCTGGCTCAAACGTGGTCGAATGTGCAGCAGATATTCTGACGCTGCTTGGCCACAATATGCCGCCATTGGGCGAGGGACTTGAGGAAGCTGCAGAATGATCTGGATAACACTTTTGGCCAGCACCACCGGGCTAATCGGAACGAATGACTGCGACCGAGAGGCTGCGCAGGCGGGCGTTCAGGAGGCTCTCAACGCATGCTCTTTTTTCGATTTGGGCGAAGCGGAAGAAAACCTTGAAAATGCGTTCGGTGATGCCGCTGCTCAGGCAGTTTCGAACGACAGGCGGCGCGGCAAGATTGATATTGCAATCACCGATCTAAGCCTATTGACCGCAGCGCAAGAACAATGGACGCGCTTTCGCGAAGCTCACTGCGCGGCGATGGCTGGCCCACAACAGGGCAGCTCTGCCGAATGGCCGCAGATCAAAAATGGCTGCATGATTTCAATTACCGATGCGCGCACCGCGCAGCTCCAAACCTATACCCGTGAGGTAAGATAAGTGACCCTGATACGCACCGACTGGACCCGCGAAGAGATCGCGAACCTGTTCGACCTGCCATTTACTGAGCTGTTGTTCCAAGCGGCTAGCGTTCACCGTAAAAACCATCCGCCAGAACAGGTGCAACTGTGCACTTTGCTGTCGATCAAGACTGGTGGATGTCCGGAAGATTGCGGCTATTGCAGCCAGTCGGTGCATGCGAAAAGCGGGGTAGAGGCGACCAAGTTGATGGATGTGCAGGCGGTCTTGCAATCTGCGGCTCAGGCCAAGGATCACGGCAGCCAGCGATTCTGCATGGGCGCGGCGTGGCGCAATCCCAAAGACCGCGACATGCCCGCGATTGTCAAGATCGTGAAAGGCGTGCGGGAGATGGGCCTTGAAACCTGCATGACGCTGGGCATGCTAACCCCGAAACAGGCCGATATGCTGGCCGAGGCGGGTCTCGATTATTACAATCACAACATCGACAGCAGCCCGGAATATTACGAACGAGTGATTAGCACGCGCGGCTTTGATGAGCGGATTGAGACGCTGGATCATGTCCGCAATGCTGGGATCAATGTTTGCTCTGGTGGGATCGTCGGCATGGGCGAAACGCGCGAAGATCGCGTGGGCTTCGTGCACACTTTGGCGACTTTGGAAGCCCATCCTGAGAGTGTGCCAGTAAATGCGCTGGTCCCGGTAAAGGGCACAGTGCTGGGCGATATGCTGGCGGACACGCCGCTCGCCAAGATTGATGACATTGAATTTGTTCGCACGGTTGCTGTGGCCCGGATTACGATGCCGATGAGCATGGTGCGACTGTCTGCTGGGCGCGAAAGCATGAGCGAGGCGACGCAGGCTTTGTGCTTCCTCGCGGGCGCAAATTCGATCTTCACCGGAGACAAGCTGCTGACCGCGCCCAATGCCGGCGATGACAGCGATGGCGCTTTGTTTGCGAAGCTTGGGCTGACTGCGCTCCAGCAAGAGGAGCCTTTGAGAGCGTGTAAGGTGAGTGAGCCAGCGGAGTGAGATATCGGCTTCATCTAAGATGTGAAGCAATCGTTGACTGCTTTTTAGCAAGGCGTGAACAAGCTGAACTGGAAAATTGTCTCCAGTTTAACGATATATTTCGTTGGAAAGCTGAGCAATTTGAGCAAGCAATAGCGCGTGCAGAGATTTGACCCTCGGCTTCTCGGTCAACTCGCTGCTTAAAAAGGCACGCGGCGGCGGGCAGCTTAAGATGGGCCTTAGCAAACTATCCGAAGAAGACTGGTTTCAACCAAATCCTGACACAGCCGCGCGGCGCAAAGGCTTTGTCGAGTTTCCGGAAGGCGCTCAGCTGACCGCAAAGGCTTTGGAGCCGGGCGAAGAACTGGCCGAGATGCTGGGCCTCAAAGGCGGGCTGATCGAGGCGGCCATGGCCCAGCATGAGGATATGTGCCTGCTCACCCGGTTTGATGGTGAGGAGTATTATCGCTTGATCGGAACGGCGGTAGCGTGGCCTAGCGATTGGCGCCCTGCCAACAAAATGGGGCTGCCTTTGCGCGCGCTGCATGCGCCGATTGCTGGCTATGAAGAGCAGCTATCTAGCGGCGTCGACCACTTCATAGCGAAGCTCCAGCCGGGCCAAATTTATGGCCGATGCAATTGGTTTATCGCGCCGACGGGTGAAAAACGCTGGCTCGCGGACAATCCCGCGTCAATTGCTTTTGCCCATGTTACGCCGGACAATGCCGGCGAAACCTTGTTTGTCCGATCAGAGCGGCAGACACTGCGTAGACTGCCGAAGACCGGCGTGATCCTGTTCACCATTGGCGTTTATGTTGAGCCGCTTGGGGCGCTGAGCAACGCCAATATCGCTCGCCTTGCGGTGGCGGCTCAGACCTTGACGACAAATGAGGGTGACCGCCGAGGCACCCAGCATTATGCAGCAAGCCTCAGCGCATTCGCCGCGCGAAAGGATTAGGCCGTAAACTCGTACACCACACGTTCGAGGTTGGAGGCAAAATGGCCCAGTGCAAGGAAGAAAGACGCAGGAATATGGCAACCTTTCAAGACTTTCTAACGCAGGAATGGGCCATTTTGGCCAAATCCCGCCGGGACGCCTCAATGATTTTGCTCTCACTTCGAAATCCACTTGGAAAGGCGGCCAGCCTTGCCTGCGTGACTTTCGAAGCGATAGCTGCGCCATTGAGACGCCTCGATCGCGTGGTGTACGAGTTTACGGCCTGAACATGATCGAAGCTCTCTTAATGCTGCTCCAGGCTGATTACGTCCCGGCTTGCGACCAAGAAAAGGCCGACCAAGGCATTCAGCAAGAGATGAATATCTGCGCGCTCAATGACTTTCTTGCCGCCGAAAAACAGCTCAACGAGCAATGGGCGATTACTTCAGCCGTGATGAAATCGCGCGATGAAAGCTGGAAGTCCGAATGGGATGAGCGCCCCGGGTATTTCAATAGCTTGCTCGCATCTCAGCGCGCTTGGTTGAAATATCGCGATGCGCATTGCCGGGTGGAGGGATATGCGGCGCGCGGTGGCTCGTTGGAGCCGTTGCTGGTGTCGACTTGTAAGACCAGCCTGACTGAAGCGCGAACACAGGAATTGCGCTCGCTTGTAGAGGAACCTGCATAAGACAACACCGCCGCCGTCTTGCTTGGCGCGGCACAAGACGGCATAGCGCCTGTCATTATTGTTCACGCTCGGGGGCCTAATTTGTTTTCCAAGATCCTGATTGCCAATCGCGGTGAAATCGCTTGCCGAGTTATCAAGACTGCGCGCCGGATGGGTATTGCGACGGTTGCCGTCTATTCCGATGCAGATGCGCGCGCGCCGTTTGTAAAAATGGCGGATGAGGCGGTCCATATTGGGCCTGCTCCGGCGGCGGAAAGCTATTTGATCCCGGAAAAGATCATCGCTGCGTGCAAGGAGACAGGAGCAGAGGCTGTGCATCCCGGCTATGGCTTTTTGTCTGAGCGAGCGAGCTTTGTCGAGGCGCTCGCTGCAGAGAACATCGCCTTTATCGGGCCGCCAGCTGGCGCGATCGCAGCGATGGGCGATAAGATCGAATCGAAGAAGCTCGCGATGGAAGCGGGTGTTAATGTGGTCCCCGGCTTTGTCGGCGAGATCGAAGACACTGAGCATGCCGTGCGTATCGCCAATGAGATCACTTATCCGGTGATGATGAAGGCCAGCGCTGGCGGCGGAGGCAAGGGCATGCGCCTCGCATGGTCTGAGAAGGACGTGCGAGAGGGGTTTGAAGCCACCAAGCGTGAAGGGTTCAACTCCTTCGGTGATGATCGCGTCTTCATCGAGAAATTCATTGAGAATCCGCGCCATATCGAAATCCAGATATTGGGCGATAAGCACGGCAATATCCTCTATCTGAACGAGCGTGAGTGCAGCATTCAACGCCGTCATCAAAAGGTTGTGGAAGAAGCGCCGTCGCCATTCGTTACGCCGAAAATGCGTAAAGCCATGGGCGAGCAATGCGTCGCTCTGTCGCGCGCGGTAGATTACCACTCAGCAGGTACAGTTGAACTGATCGTGAGCGGAGCGGACCCGACCGGTGAGAGCTTCTATTTCCTCGAAATGAACACCCGCTTGCAGGTCGAGCATCCGGTCACAGAAGCGATTACGGGCGTTGACCTGGTTGAACAGATGATCCGCGTTGCCGCTGGCGAGGAGCTGGCGATGACGCAGGATGACATCGGCATTGAAGGCTGGTCGATTGAGAACCGGGTCTATGCCGAAGACCCCTATCGCGGGTTCCTGCCCAGCACGGGCCGGTTGGTCGAATATCAACCCCCACTTGCCGGGTGGACTGATGATGGCAGTGCCAACGGTCGCCGCGGCGTTGACGGCGTGCGGGTCGATGACGGTGTCTATGAAGGCGGCGAGGTTTCGATGTTTTATGACCCGATGATCGCCAAGCTGATCACATGGGGCAAGACGCGCGATGAGGCGGCAGATAAGCAGATCAAAGCACTCGACAATTTCCGGCTCAAGGGGTTGGGGCACAATGTCGATTTTCTTAGCGCGATTATGCAGCATGAGCGGTTCCGCTCGGGCGAGTTAACCACCGGCTTCATTGCGGAGGAATATCCCGATGGATTTACCGGTGCGCCGGCTGATGATGCGCTCATGCGCCAGCTTGCCGCGCTGTTTGCCGGGGCTGAGTTCACCGAACGTGTCCGTGCTCAGCAGATTTCTGGACAAATGGCGCCACTACCCAATCCGCCCTCAGGCTGGTCGGTGAAAATTGGCGATCGCTCGTTTGATGTGCTGCTGGAGGAAGGCGGTGCAACCGTTGATGGTGTCGCAGTTCGCGGCACGTGGGACTGGGAAGTGGGCATGCGCTCTGCCGAGGTTACTGGCGAGAATGAAATCGGCATACAGATCGAGCGCAGCGGCGTACGCTGGCGGATCACGACACGCGGAGCATCGCATGATGCGCTGGTTCTACCGGCGAAAATTGCCCCGCTGGCTGAACACATGATCGAAAAGATCCCGCCTGATCTGTCGAAAATGCTGATCTGCCCAATGCCTGGGCTGCTCGTGAAACTGCATGTAGGCGAGGGCGACGAAGTACAACCCGGACAACCACTGGCCACAGTTGAAGCAATGAAGATGGAAAACATCCTGCGCGCTGAAAAAGAAGGCACAATTGCGAAGGTCAATGCGGCCGAAGGCGAAAGCTTGGCAGTGGATGCAGTGATTCTTGAGCTTGAATAAAGCGTGATCGCTTTACACAATCGGAGTGTTGCATTTTAGGAAACTTACTGCCTCTTTTGCTTTCCTACGCAAGATTATTCCATTTTTATAAAACAAGTCTGGTTTAACTGTACCAATTTCGGACGCAGCACTTGTCGGAACACGACAATCTTTCGAATTTGCTGGCCAATTGGAATATTAGTGGCAAGCTTTTACCTCGTCCCGAATCGGCGGGGCCATTCGAGGGGTCGAAATGGCAAAGCAAGGCACAGGATTTTTTGATAGCAAAGGTCACTATTTTCGTTCGCCGGATGAGGCGACGTGTAGTGACTTGGCCGCTTTGCTTGGGCAAATTGGCGATGGCGAGAGCTTGGCGCCAGGGATTGCGCACACACTGCTAAAACGGCGCGCGGATATTGAGCGGCTGTTTACGGAGCATGATGCCATGCTGATCGAGCAAGAGCGGATCAAAGCTGCGCTAGAAGGCCTACCAGATAAAGTCTCAAAACTGCCTACGCGGGGCTGACCAGAGCCAGTCTCGCTTAATCATCGATAATTGCGACTGCGCGGATCCACCCCGCGCTCGCTCGTTCAATCTTCACTGGAAAACAGCTGAAGGTGAAGCCGTGCGATGGCAGCGACTTTAAGTTCGTGAGCTTTTCAATCTGGTAATATGGCCGGATGCGGCCAGCCTTATGGCCTTCCCAAATGATCGAGGGATCGCGGCTCTCGGCCCAGCGTCTGGCTGTGTGACTGAACGGCGCATCCCAGCTCCAGGCATCCGTGCCGACCACTTCAACGCCGCGCTGGGTGAGCCACAAGGTGGCCTCCGCGCCCAGTCCGACGCCCTGATCGGTGAAGTTGTCAGTGCCATACATTGCGCCTGATTGTATCAGCACAATATCGAGCGGTTGAAGCTCATATTCAATCTTGGCGAACGCCTCTTCCAATTCGGCGGCGCTCACAACGTGCCCATGTGGCAGGTATGAAAAATCAAGCTTCACGCCCGGACGCAAAAACCGATCTAGCGGTGCCTCGTCGATGCTTGGAGCAGGGATGGCACCCTCATTCGTGGTTGAGTGGTAATGCCATGGCGCATCCATATGCGTGCCGTTATGCGTCGAAAGTTCCAGCATCTCGACCGCCCAGCCTTCGCCATCGGGCAGATCCGATTTTTCGAGCCCAGGGAAGAACATCGCGATCTGTTCCCAGGTACTCTCATGCGTCATGTACTGGATCTTAGGTCGCATGACCTCAAGGTCGGAAATCACATCATTGGTGATCGGGATCGAGAGGTCGATAAACTGTGTCATGCAAGCTGCTCATCCAGGAACACAGCGACATCGGTCAGGTTGACATCGCGCGCGACAAACGCGTCGCCAATCGCATTGAGCAATAGGAACGGCAAAGTGCCGCCCGCCATCTTCTTGTCATGCCGCATATGATCGACGAGCTTTGCTCCGCCGCATGAGAGACCAAGTTCGCTGATTTCTGACCGAAGTCCGGCATTCACCAACGCCCGTTTGGCGCGGTCTGCATCCTGCATGGTGAAATGGCCTCTCCGCGCGGAATATCGGGCGGCCAAAACCATGCCGAGCGCGACGCCTTCGCCGTGGAGCAGTTCTTGTGAAAAGCCGGTTTCTGCCTCCAATGCATGGCCAAAGGTGTGGCCAAGATTGAGCAGCGCGCGCCTGCCGGACAGCTCACGTTCGTCCTCGGCGACGATGCGCGCCTTGGCTCGGATGCTGGTGGCGATGGCATGGGTAAGGGCCTCCGGCTCGCGGGCGATCACATCCGCTCCATTCACCTCCAGCCAGTCAAAGAATTCTGCATCGCCTAGCAAGCCATATTTCAGCACCTCGGCATAGCCTGCACCCATCTCGCGCGGCGGCAAGGTGGCGAGTGTTTCGGGGTCGATCAGAACCGCATTGGGCTGATGAAAAGCCCCGATCAGGTTCTTTCCTGCGCCTGTGTTGATGGCGGTTTTGCCACCAACCGAGCTGTCGACCTGAGCAAGTAGTGTGGTGGGGATCTGCACAAAGCCGCATCCGCGCTTCAGCACCGAGCAGGCAAAGCCAGTGAGGTCACCGATAACTCCGCCGCCGAGCGCAAACACATTGTCTCCGCGCTCTATGCCAAGCTCAAGCAGCCAATCGGTCAGTTTCTCAAGCACCGCCCAGCTTTTTGCGCCTTCACCTGGCTCGACCACAAACCAGTCAGCGGCAAAGCCTGCCGATTGAAGCGAGCGTTCGATGGTTTCACCGTAAATCCGCTTGGTGGCCGTATCGGCGACAAATGGCACCGCGCGCTGCGGTGCGTTTCCGGCTGCTGCATAGCTCTTGAAAAAGGGCGCAGCGGCGCTCGCAAAACTATTTAGCAGTCCGTGATCAATGGTGACATCGTAGCTGCGCCCGCCCAGCTCGACTGGAATTACATGCATTGGTCTATTGCCTCGATAATGCGGTGGGCCACGTCGCTATGCGGGCCGTCCATGCTTTGGACCCGGATTTGGGCCTGCGAGTAGAAGGGTTCGCGCTCATTATAAAGGCGCGTCAGAATTTCCTTTGGGTCTCCCGTGCGCAGCAAGGGCCGCGTGTTGCGCCGCGATGTGCGTGCCACCAGAGTGTCGATATCGCAATCGATCCAGACCGCGATTGCTTTGTCCAAGATCAGCGCACGGGTGTCATCATCGACGAAGGCCCCGCCGCCGGTTGCGATTACGCCAGAGTGTTCCTCCATCAGTCTCGCAATCACCCGCCGCTCTCCATCGCGAAAGTAAGCCTCGCCAAACTCGTCAAAAATTTCCGAGATTTTCCGCTGCGCTGCCTCTTCGATCGCATCATCGGCGTCGACGAAATCGCGCGACAGCATGCTGGCAAGCCTTCGCCCTACTGTGGATTTGCCAACACCCATCAATCCGACCAGCACAATCGGGCGCGTGCTCTCGCGTTTTATGCGCGCAATCGCGGTGGCAAAATCATCGTGGTTTGTAATGGGCTGCTCAGTCATTGCCGCATGGCCTATAGATGGGGTAGGGCGCGTGCAATATGGCTCGCACACATGGCACGATTAGACCTATGGAGAAACCGGAAGGTCGCCCCGGTGGCGGCAGGCGCTGGAAATGGTATTTGATAGCGGTGATAATTGCGGTGATAGTGCTTGCCTGGGTTGATGGCGGTGAGGAACCGCTGCATCCGATTGTGCAAGAAATTGATGTGCCGGAGGCGCAGTGATGCATGGTTTGAAGATTACGCGCGGTGTTCCAGCGCATGCCGTTGGCAAGCGCACGCGTGTTGTCGCTGCGGCAATGGGCGCGGCTGTTCTGACGGGAGCGCTGGCCGCCGGCTACGCAGGGGCGCAGGATGCGCCTGAATCGCTGCTTCCGCCAGGGTTCGACGATCCGGCTCCTCCACCACCTCCGCCGCCTCCACCACCGCCGCCCGCTGGTGTAAGTCCAGGCGTACTGAGCGGCCCGGTGCCCTCTGGCCCGGTTGCGCCGCCACCACTGCCCGGAGGCGGCGACTTGCCGCCTGTGCCGAGCATTTCGAGCGACGCGCTAGGTGATTTGCCGACTGTTGCGGAACTGGAGGGCATGTCGACCGACGAGCTAGACGATCTGCTCGGGTTGAAGCCGCGTTATGATATTCCGCCTGCTGCTCGTCGCACTCTAACGCGGGTTGGTGTGCTGAACGAAGAAGAAGGCGGTTTGCCCACCGCGTCGCTGGCCAATCAGCCAGCCGGACTGGTGCGCGCAGCGATTGATGGGACCAAAGGACAATTGGTCTCGCGCTGGGGCCATATTTTGCTGCGCCGCGCTGCGGTGAGTCGGCTCCAGGCGCCAGACGGCATGAATCCGGTCGAATTTGCAGCCTTGCGTGCTGGCTTGCTCAATCGCTTGGGCGAGTTCGCGGCGGCCCGCGCTCTGGTGCAGGATGTCGACACCGGAAATTGGAACACTCCGCTCACGACGGCGGCCTTGCAATCTTATGTCGCCACATCGGACTTCGTTGGTGCATGTCCAGCCGTGCGCTTGCAGGGGTCAGAGCGGGAAGATTCGCGCTGGGTCATGTGGCAGGCGATCTGCAACGCTTATGCGGGGGAAAGCGCTCTTGCGGGATCGCAGCTTGACCGTGCTCTCGACAATTCTATCGCGCCGGAAATCGATATCCTGCTGGCACGCCGATATGCTGGCGCAGCGGGCAGTGGCCGAAGAGCGGTCGATGTGGATTGGGAAGGGGTGGAAGACCTCAACCCATGGCGTTTTGCCTTGGCCAATGCGGTTGGTGAGGCCGTGCCAGAGGCTCTGATCGAGCAGTCGGGCGCGTACTATCAGCGCGCAGCGGCAACCGGGCCAATGGTTTCGTTGGGGGAGCGGGCGAAATATGCCGCTCGCGCCAGCAGCGAAGGCATTTTATCCGCTTCGGCCATGGTTGGCCTCTACAGTCAGATTTATGCCGACGATAATATCACTGGCGAGGCCGCAGATACCGCAACCCGCCTGCGTGAGGCCTATGTGGGCGGCGATCCGTCTGCGCGCTTGGCGGCGATGCAAACGATCTGGGGCGAGCCATCCGATGGCGGCGCGATTACGGATTACAGCGGCTATGTCATGACCGCTTATGCGGCGGCCCGTATGCCCGCGAGCAGCAGCCTGGCTGATCAATCGGGCGGGTTGATTGCATCTATGCTGGCCGCAGGGTTGGACCGTGATGCGCTCGCCTGGGCCGAAGTGGTGCCCGGCGGGAGCCTCGGCTGGGCGTTGATCGTGCTGTCACAGGCAGAACGCGGCGTGCCAGCTTCGTCCGATGATTTGGGCGAATTTGTTGGCAATGATACAAGCGCTCAACAGCGCAAATCGCAGTTTCTCATCGCCGGCCTTGCTGGTCTTGGCCGGATCAGCAGTGCTGATCAGTCGGACTATGAAGATGAGCTGAGCCTTGACCTAAACCGACAGAGCAAATGGGCTCGCCTAATTGCTCGCGCTGGTGAGGTGGAGAATCAGGCTCTCGTTTCCTTGCTCGCGGGGCTAGGGATGCAAGGTTCAAGCTGGGAACAAATGACGCCGCGCCATCTCTATCATATTGTCTCTGCGCTGAACGCAGCAGGGCTTGACGCAGAGGCGCGTATGATCGCTGCGGAGGCGGTGGCGCGCGGCTGAGGCCGAGGCGCTGATACGATGTCAGCCGCTACAAAAGCCTTCCTTGATATGCTGGCGGCCGAGCGCGGCGCGGCGCCCAACACTTTGTCTGCTTATGCGCGCGATTTGAACGGCGCAGAGGAAGAGATTGGCGATCTGGCCAGGGTCAGCCGTCACAATGTCGCGCAGCTCGCCAGCGCTTGGGCCAGCCTTGCGCCATCCACTGTCGCGCGCAAAACCTCAGCCGTTCGGCAATTCTTTGGATTTGCGTTGGACGAGGGGTGGCGTGAAGATGATCCATCAGGTGCTCTGCCTCAGCCGCGCACTCGGCGGCCTTTGCCCAAAGTGCTCTCGCATGACGATATCGCGGCATTGTTTGGCCGCGCCGAAATGGAGGTCGAGAGCGGCAAGCCTGACAAGGTAAGGCAATTGGCGCTGCTAGAACTGCTATATGGATCTGGGCTGCGCGCGACCGAGCTAGTCTCTCTCCCGCTCAGCGCGGTCCCGCGAGATGCGCCGTTGCTCACTGTCATGGGTAAAGGCGGGCAGGCGCGGATGGTTCCGATTAGTCAGCGCGCGCAGGAGGCTTTGTCGATGTGGCTGGAGGTGCGCCCGCAAGAGCCGAGGTACCTGTTTCCCTCGCGTAGCGGCAAACACCTTAGCCGGGTGAGGCTGTTCCAATTGCTGAAAGAGCTGGCGGCGCGCGCTGGACTCGACCCCAAGGGCATTAGTCCGCATGTTCTGCGCCACGCTTTTGCGACGCATCTGCTGGAAGGCGGGGCAGACCTGCGCGTGCTGCAAACATTGCTCGGCCATGCCGATATAGCGACCACTCAGATATACACGCATGTGGATGCAGCCAGGCTTGTGGCTCTGGTCAATTCGCGCCACCCGCTTGCCACCCGCAGCACATCGGACTAGCGCAATTTTATGACTGCTTACCTCGAATTTGAGAAACCCGTTGCCAAGCTTGACGAACGCATTGCCGAATTGCGCAGCGCGTCAGAAGGCGATGAAGTCGATATCGCGAGCGAGATTACGCGCCTTGAAGCCAAGAGCGCGGACCTGCTTGCAACGACTTATGCATCGCTGACACCTTGGCAAAAGACACAGGTTGCACGGCACCCCAATCGCCCGCATTTGCGCGACTATATCGAACATGTTTTTGATGATTTCGTGCCGCTGGGTGGAGATCGCTATTACGGCGATGATGATGCGATAATCGGCGGTTTTGCTCGGCTTAACGGCCGCCGGGTCATGCTGATCGGACATGAAAAGGGACACAACACCGAAACCCGGATCAAGCACAATTTCGGCATGGGTAAGCCAGAAGGATATCGCAAGGCGATCCGTCTGATGGAGATGGCGGGACGATTTGGTCTACCCGTGGTGACTTTGGTCGACACGTCGGGTGCGTTTCCCGGCGTTGAAGCGGAAGAGCGCGGCCAAGCAGAAGCCATAGCGCGCTCGACAGAAGCGTGTTTGGCGTTGCCTGTCCCGATGGTTGCAGTGATCGTGGGTGAGGGCGGTTCCGGCGGCGCGGTTGCATTGGCCAGCGCTGAGCGGGTCTTGATGCTCGAACATGCGGTCTATTCTGTAATCTCGCCGGAAGGGTGCGCCTCGATCCTGTGGAGAACGGCGGATAAAGCGCCCGAAGCGGCTCAAGCGATGAAGGTGACGGCGCAGCATCTCAAGCGCCTTGGCGTGATCGATCGGATCGTAAAGGAGCCGGTTGGCGGCGCGCACCGTGATCCTGCAGCCACGGCGGCAAACCTTGGCAAAGCGATCAGTAAAGAACTTGATGCTATGGTCGAACTGCCGAGTGAAACTTTGATCCGAACGCGCGAGGAACGCTTTCTGCAAATGGGCGGTTAGCGCCGTCTCGGGCGGCATGATGCGCGCCCTTTTGCACGTATCGCGCGATGAGGAGGGGCCATAGGGCTTGCCCAACGCGGCGTTTTCCCGATATTCTTGTGCCAAGTCTGCGAACGCGGATAAAAGGGTGCAGCTTCTGGTGGGATGCTGCTTTTGAGGACCGGGAGAACCACTATGCCGCAGACAATTGTATCCAACATGAGAAGCGCGAGCCTGCGCAGGATACGTTCGAGTCGAGCTTTGACTGTGACCATGGCCGCGCCCTTGGCATTGGCACTTTCAGGATGCCTGGGCGGGGCGCCAATCCCCTCTGCGTCAGCTCCAATCACTCAGACCGAAGCGCAGCAAGGCGCTGAATTCCATCCGCAATTGCTTGCCGAATTCGGTGGGGCGATGACCGGATCTCAGGCCGCCTATGTTGAACAGGTGGGCAAGAATATTGCGGTGCAATCGGGCCTCGGTAACGCTCGCGAAAGCTTCACAGTCAGCACTCTCAACAGCTCAGTAAACAATGCCTTTGCTGTGCCAGGCGGCTATATCTACACAACCCGTCAGCTGGTTAGCCTGATGAACAATGAGGCTGAATTGGCGGCCGTCTTGGGTCATGAGGTCGGCCATGTGGCTGCGCGTCATTCCCAACGACGCCAGCGAAACGCTCAGCGCAATCAGATCGGCGGTGTTCTTGGTGCTGTACTCTCCGGCGTGCTTCTGGGTGATAGCCAGATTGGAAACACCGTCAGCCGCGGCTTTTTGCAGGGTTCGCAAATGCTTACCTTGAGCTTTTCTCGCAGCCAGGAATTGCAGGCGGATGAGCTGGGCATCGAATATCTTAGCCGAGCGGGTTATGACACGCGGGCTATGGGCACGGTTTTGGCTAGCCTAGCGGCGCAAAACTCGCTGGATGCGCGGCTTCAGGGACGCGGCGATGCGAAAGTGCCCGCCTGGGCATCGACTCACCCGGACCCAGCCAGTCGGGTTCAAACAGCCCTTTCAAAGGCAGGTCCGAACGTCGGTGGAACGACCAATCGCGATACTTTTTTGAGCCGAATTGATGGTGTGATTTATGGCGATGATCCCGAGCAAGGGGTGATCGAAGGACGCCAGTTTATTCATCCGGAATTGCGGCTATCGTTCACTGCGCCTCAGGGATTTTACATGGTCAATGGCTCGCGAGCGGTCAGTGTTAATGGCCAGGGCGGACAAGCTCAGCTGACGCTTGCACCCTATGCCGGTGATCTGAGTAGCTACATTCGCCAGCAATTTACCGCCTTAGGCGGTGAGGATCAGCAGCTTTCCCCATCCAGTATCCAGCGCACCACCGTTAACGGGATTAGAGCCGCCTATGGGACGGCGCGGGTCAACAACGGCAATTCTCAGGTTGATGTGGTTGTATTCGCCTATGAGTTTGCGACTGACCGGGCCTATCACTTCACGGCTATAACGCCTGCCGGACGGGGCAATGCGTTTACGGCGATGTTCAATTCCATGCGGCGAATCAGTTCAAGTGAAGCCAGCGCGGTGATCCCGCGGCGCATTGATGTGGTGACGGTTGGTCGAGGTGATTCGGTGCAATCGTTGAGCCGGCGCATGGCTTACTCTGATGCTCAAGAAGCAAGGTTCCGAGTGCTTAACGCATTGGGCTCTGGTGAAGGGGTGCGGCCAGGACAGAAAGTGAAGCTGGTCGTTCGTGCACGCTAGGGCGTTGGAGTGCTAGATTGTATCGCCTGCTGCGGATGTTCGCAGATGTTTCGTCTTAGATCATTTGCAATTGGATCTATTGGGGGCAAAAAAAAGCGGCGAGGGAAACCCTCGCCGCTCCTTTTTTCGATAAGTCTTTCGACTTAGCTGCCCTCGTTGGCCATCGAGCTAGACACTTCAGAGAAGGTGTCGTTCAGCTGAGAGCCGAGGCCTTGCATAGCGCCGATTGCGGCAACAGCGATAAGAGCTGCGATCAGACCGTACTCAATTGCGGTTGCGCCCTGCTCATCAGCGAAAAGTTTGTTAAAGAATTTCATTTGTAGTCTCCTGGTTCAGTCTTCGATACCCATGTCCACCCTGATTCGGAGTGGACCATGTCATGGCTAGTGGTTAGCTATTGAAAAAACCCTAATTCGCAGGCTTTCTAAAAGGTTAACCGCTCACAACATCTGTAACGGCAGTTTGAACGCGGCCCCAAAGCCCGGTGTTTTCATCCGCGACACCGCGAAGAGCACCCAAAATTGCGATCACAACCAAACTGACGATCAGACCGTATTCAACGGCTGTGGCACCATTTTCGTCGCTCCGAATTTTTCTCAGAGTTTTAAAGAAAAGCATGTTTCACATCCGTCGATTACGTTCTTGATGATCAGACAAATGGTCGCAGCGCGTTAAGAAAAGGTTGATGGCGGCCACAGAAATGGAAAAAATTCCGACATGATGATGAATTGGATACCTGTTGCTGCGGGCGCTCTACAGGGCGCAGACGGGCTTTGGTTGATGCATCGACGACCTTTAAACAAAGCGCATGGAGGCCTGTGGGAATTTCCTGGCGGCAAGGTCGAATCGGCAGAAACCCCTAGGGATGCGTTGATTCGTGAGCTTCACGAAGAGCTCGGCATTGCGATCAAGCCAGAGGACTGCGCGCCTGCTGGCTTTGCTCAAGACGATGGACCGCCGCACGAAAGCTCGATTGTCATTCTTCTTTACACTATAGCCAAATGGCATGGTCTTCCCGCTGCATTGGAGGGTGGCGAGGTCGGTTGGTTCACGCCGCACCAAATCGCTGAGCTTGATAAACCACCCCTAGATGTGATGCTGGCCAGGCAGCTTTTCAAAAAAGCATGACACTCTCACGCTAAAGGGATTGCCAAGCGCAGCCACCGCCCGTATGTGCCGCTCCTCCAGCGCACCCGTAGCTCAGCTGGATAGAGTACCTGACTACGAATCAGGGGGCCGGAGGTTCGAATCCTTCCGGGTGCGCCATGAAAAGGGACTGACCATCAGGTCGGTCCCTTTTTTGTTTCCGCTCTCGCAAATCGATGAATGCCAAAGGTTCGGCACTGATTCTGCGATCCTGTAATCCCAGCCCAAATGCCTCGCTCTCTTGCAATCTTCACATTTGCAACGCGTCATATTTTGCGCAAAAGGTCTGTACGGGATCAGACGAAGCAACAGAAAGCGATACGAATGAGCGACTTGCACGATCACGACATGGATCCCGACATGCTTATGGCAAAGCCTGATGTGCCTGATCATGTACAGGATGCGATCCGCACGCTGATCGAATGGTCGGGCGATGATCCCGCGCGTGAGGGCCTGATCGACACGCCAAAGCGGGTGGGGCGTGCATGGCTGGAATATTGTCAGGGCTATAAGGAAGACCCCGCGATCCATATGAGCCGGGTGTTCGAAGAGGTCGGCGGCTATGACGAGATCGTCATGCTGAAGGACATTCCGTTTCAGTCCCACTGCGAGCATCACATGGCGCCGATCACCGGCAAGGCGGCGATTGCATACCTTCCCAATAAGAAGGTCGTTGGCATCTCCAAACTCGCGCGTGTGCTGCATGGTTATGCGCGCCGACTGCAGATTCAAGAGCGGCTGACGGCTGAAGTTGCTGCGTGCATTTGGGACAATCTGGAGCCGCAGGGCGTTGCCGTGGTGATCGAGGCGCAGCATGGCTGCATGACCGGGCGCGGCGTGCGCACTCCTGGCGTGGGCATGATCACATCTCGGCTGCTCGGCTGTTTCCTGGATGATCACCGCAGCCGCAAGGAAGTGATGGCTCTGATGGGCTATGGCTAGGCTTTAGCAATGCCGCTTGCCGCGCTGGAACGCGTTTGCGTTTTTCAAATCTGTGACTTTTACGGGAAAGTACGCGTTTCCATTGGTTTACGCGCAAAATGCAACGTGACGTTGTGACTTTTGGAATTTGAGCCTGTTTTGTGTGCCTGCTGCGCGCACAAGAATGTCCCCGAGCAGCGCAAATACGCCGCCGATATTGACTGACACTCACGATATGAAAGAGCCGCGATCTGGCTAACGGATGCGGAGCAGGTAGGAAATTTCTTCTGAAATTTTTGCAATCCCGGACCGAATAACGCGACCTATGGTTTGTGATGCTCTCAATCTCAGCGTTTGTTAAACACTAGCGGGATAGTACACCTTTGGTGAAAGGGCGTCGGCGAAAATTCAGTCGATCAAAAAGGGGAGGGATAGATGCTGGATGAAAAAGATCCGGGTTTAACTGCCAAAGGCATCTCCTCGCATGCGGCTCAGGCTGAGGTCGCCGAAAACGCGCCGACTGCAAAGTCCGATGCTGAGGGCGCGGGTGGCAAGCAGGAAATTTCGCCAGAGATGCGCGAGAAGCTTGAGGGCCTGCGGGAGCGCGTTCAGATGAGCGTGGGGCAGGCGGTTCTCGCGATGATGAACCTGCCGCGTTATAAGGGGCAATCGCTTGGCGATCTGAACCACCTTGTGATTGAGCCGCTGCTGCGAGACCGTCTGGCCATTGCTTGGGCTAAGAAAAAGGGCGGCGAGGAAGGCGAAATTGACGCGACCACGACCGCGGGCATCGCCATCTGGGCGAGCGTTTCTGACGAGGTGGATGCAAAGATCCGCGAGCAGATTAAGGGCGGCGCCTTCCCCACCCGGCTTGGCGGAGAAGATTGGGCGAGCGGCGAGAAAATCTGGCTGCTCGATTTGATCGCGCCAAATCGCCAATTGGCGACCGCCGTGCTGATCAATTTCAAGCAAATCGCAGGCGATATGCCGATTGCCATTCACCCAATTGTAGCGCGCAGCGTCGATCCAGAAGTGCTGGAGAAAATGCGAGTTAAAGGCGAGTAGGGAAGCGGGGCTTGTTGCGGCAGGCGTTCTGGCAAGAAATTTGGATGTGCGGATAGGCGCACGGGAGATGATGTGATGGTTTGGGGTTTGTGTTTACCGGATGGTTTTGGCGATGGGTGGCCAAGTGGAAGCTTTGAGAGTGACCCGAAAGTTTCAGATCGCGGTTGGTATGAGCGATTGCAGGCAGACTATCTAGCGCAAGATGTGGAGAGCCAACGAAGCCTATTTGGTGGGCAGTTAGACGAGCATGCCCTTAGCTATCCAAGCTACGTAATGCGCAAATTTGTCAACGAGTGTGGCACCAAAATGAACCCCGGCAAGCCGGCGTATTCAGACATTGAAAGTCACGAGGCGCCACAATTTTTTCAAACACGTCGAAGCCACAAGCAGTTATTTGCTTTGTTAAAGTTGAATGATTTCATTCCAGCAGTCGATGAAGAATTGAAATCGATCATAGAATTACTGGAGCCTGGAGTGCATCAATTCTATCCGCTTGAGGTGCGATTACCTGGTAAAAAAATATATCCCAAACAATACTACACTCTGGTGATTGGCACTTTCTTAGAGGGCTTTGATTTTGAGCAAACAAGGAAAGGCTCTGCTCATTCACCTCATCCAGGGTATTACAACATAAATACCACAAAAAAAGCTATGACGGGGGCTGCATTTCGTAAGGATTGTTTTGAAGGACATCACCTTTGGCGTGAACGGTCATTCTGGCCGGAGTTTTTATGCTTCTCTGACGATCTCCACGATGCAATCATCGATGCTGGACTGAAAATGCCCCGCACCTTCCACCAGATGATGGAGGTATAGCAGTGAGCGTTATCCAAGGTCTCGACACTATTCCACGGGGCGTCCTAGAAGAATTTAGTGGTGTCTTCAGAGAATTGTTGCCGGATTGGCAGATCGATGGCGAATATGGAGTTCCAGGGACAGTATACTCAATTTTTCGTAGATCGATTGAGTTAAGTATACTGTCCTTAGGGAATTCCGGGGAATTCCGGGGACAGGAATTCCGGGGACAGTATACTTGGAATTCCGAGGACAGTATACTTAATTGACGGCGGCAATGTGCGGCCCTAGTCTCGTTTTCATGGCCAGACTTGCACGCATTGTCATCCCCGGCGTCCCCCATCACATAACCCAGCGCGGCAACCGCCGCTTGCCCGTGTTCTTTTCTGACGATGATCGCCGCGACTATCTCAAGCTGTTGAGCTCGGCGGCCCTGCAGTCAGGCACGCGCTGTCTCGCCTGGTGTCTGATGGACAATCATGTCCACCTGATCCTGATACCGGCTGATAAAGACGGGCTGCGCGCCACCTTAGGTGAAGCGCATCGGCGCTATACCAGAATGATCAATTTTCGTGAGGGTTGGCGGGGGCATTTGTTTCAGGGCCGTTTTGCCAGCTATCCAATGGACGTGCGCATATGATGGCAGCGGTGCGGTATGTCGAGAACAATCCCGTGACGGCGAAAATGGTGGCGCATGCCGAAGACTGGGCGTGGTCCAGCGCAAAGAACCATGCGCAAGGGCGCCGAACGCGGCTAGACCCGCTCACAGATATGGACGCGTTGCGAGGAGCCGTCAGAAACTGGCGAGCGATGTTGAAGCATGGATTGGATGCAGGCGGCGTTGATGAGATCGGCGAAACGGCGGCAGAGACGATCGAGAGTCGCTTGCGAACCGGAAGGCCGCTTGCCACAGAGGAGTGGATCGCGGCGCAGGAGAAAGCCATTGGCCGGTCTTTAAAGCCAGCGAAACGCGGCCCAAAACCGAAACTGGCGGTGATCTGACCCAACAAAAAGGGCGCCTCTCGCGGGGCGCCCTTTCTACGTCTGGATCGGAAAGCTGATTACAGCTGACCGAGCATATATTCCGCGCTGGAGACCTTGAATTCGCCGCCGTCTTCAACATTCAGTTGTTCCACCACGCCGTCATTCACCACCATGGAGAACCGCTGTCCACGCTTACCCATGCCAAATCCGCTGCCGTCCATGGTCAGGCCGACGGCGTTAGCAAAATCGGCATTGCCATCGGCCAGCATGGTGATGTCGCCGCTGCCTGCCGCATCGTTCCACGCGCCCATAACAAAGGCATCATTGACCGCTGTGCCGACGATTTCATCGACACCTTTGGCCTTCAACTCTTCCGCCTTGTCGACGAAGCCAGGCAGGTGCTTGGCCGAGCAGGTTGGCGTGAATGCGCCGGGCACGGAAAACAGCGCGACCTTCTTGCCCGCGAAATAGTCTGCGGCTTGAACTTGCTCTGGGCCCTCTGCGGTTGCCTTTACCAAAGCCACGTCTGGGAGCTTGTCCCCTACTGAAATCGTCATCGCGCTGTCCTTTATTGAAGAGTGAACTGTGACCCGTAATTTAATGCCCGTGCGGCCAGCTTCAAGCGCAATATGATGCTTAAGACGGCTTTACCGTTGTGGTTCAGCCTTCTGCAAAGGCGGATCGACCATGCTAGGTTGAAACGGGGTCGCACTCAGCTCATTTGAGGACAGGATGGATCCCATCCCCCGCGCCGGATTTATATCTGGTGCAAAGGGAGGCGGCTGTGCACGCCCCCGCACAGCCGCTCACTTCTCTCCGCTGTCGTCGCCGCCTAGGTCGGCGTGCTCTTATCCGAGCCCTGGGTTCGCCGAAATCACATATAAAGATTACTTTATATTTGCTTGTCTAGCGGGTGGACGCTAGGGCGCACCGAACAATTTCACATTCCCCTAGGAGTCTCTCATGGCCACCGTAGCCGCTACTCAAGACTACATCATTAAAGACATCGCGCTGGCGCAGTTTGGCCGCGACGAGATCCACATCGCTGAAACCGAAATGCCGGGCCTGATGGCTCTGCGCGAAGAATATGGTGCGGTGCAGCCGTTGAAGGGTGCGCGGATCACTGGATCGCTGCACATGACGATCCAAACCGCTGTTTTGATTGAGACATTGATCGCTCTGGGCGCGGAGGTGCGCTGGGCGACCTGCAACATCTTCTCGACGCAAGATCACGCCGCGGCAGCCATCGCTGATCAAGGCATTCCGGTGTTTGCGATCAAAGGTGAGACGCTGGCGGATTATTGGGACTATGTTGGCCGCATCTTCGATTGGTCGACCGACAGCGATCCAGACCTGACCGCCAACCTCATCCTCGATGATGGCGGTGATGCGACGATGTTTGCGCTGTGGGGCGCACGGATTGAAGCGGGCGAGGAAATGCCTGCTCCGGCGAACGCAGAAGAAATCGAATTCCAGCGCGCTTTGAAAGCTTTCGTCGCGGCCAAACCTGGCTATCTGACTAAGAGCGTGCAGACCATCAAAGGTGTCTCTGAAGAGACCACGACTGGCGTTATGCGGCTGTATCAGATCGGTAAGCAGGGCAAGCTGCCATTCCCGGCGATTAACGTGAATGACAGCGTGACCAAGTCGAAGTTCGACAACCTTTATGGTTGTAAGGAATCGCTGGTCGATGCGATCCGCCGCGCAACCGACGTGATGCTGGCTGGTAAGGTTGCCTGCGTCGCTGGTTACGGCGATGTTGGTAAGGGTTCGGCCGCGTCTTTGCGTGATGGCGGCGCCCGTGTGATGGTGACCGAAATCGATCCGATCTGCGCGTTGCAAGCGGCAATGGACGGCTATGAAGTTGTGTCCATGGAAGAGGGTGCAAAGCGCGCCGATATCTTCGTGACGGCAACCGGCAATGAAGACGTGATCACCGGTGAGCACATGAAGCTGATGAAGAACATGGCGATCGTGTGCAACATCGGCCACTTCGACAGCGAGATCCAGATTTCCGCGCTCGACAATTACGATTGGAAGGAAATCAAAGAAGGCACCGATATGGTGACCATGCCGGATGGCAAATCTCTCCTGATCCTGGCGAAAGGTCGCCTCGTAAATCTCGGCTGTGCCACCGGTCACCCAAGCTTTGTGATGAGCGCGAGCTTTACCAACCAGACGCTCGCTCAGATCGAACTCTACACGAAAGCGGACGAGTACAAGAACGAGGTCTATGTCCTGCCGAAGCATTTGGATGAGAAGGTCGCCGCGCTTCATCTTGAAAAGCTTGGCGTGCAGCTTTCACAGCTGAGCCAGAAGCAAGCGGATTACATCGGCGTGCCGAAAGACGGCCCGTTCAAGCCGGATCACTACCGCTACTAAGACACGCAAACTCTCTCGGGTCAGCCCGAGCGCAGTTCAGGCCCTCGCAGAAGTGCAATTCTGCAGGGGCTTTTTGCATGCCGCTGCTTGCAAGATTGCGGCCCTCCGCATAGCTGGGTTGCATCGGCAGTTTCTCTAGGACGCAATGGAATTTTCTCCCACCGCTTTGGCTCTGATTGGCCTCGTGCTCGCCGCATGGACGGTGGGCGCTGCGGTGCTGATGCTGCGCGCCTCTGGCCAGAGCCGGCGGACCGGCACTTTGCAGACCTCGCTGCGACGGATGCAGCGCATGCTCGATGTTGCCCCGGCGGTTCCTTTGCTGGTGCGGGTCGATGGCCGGATCGAAGCGCCAGAGCGGCTCGCGCGGTGGTTTGGGCTGGAGACCATGCCCAAGTTCCTGAGTGAGCTGGACGGTGGCGAGGGCGCGGGACTGTCGGCTGAGCAATTGGCCGACCTGTCGGAGAAAGTGCGCCGTACGCAGAAGAGCGCGGCCCCGTTTCACATCACGCTAAAGCCGCCAGGCTCCGGTCGCAGCCTATCGCTGCAAGGGGCTTTGGCCGATCCGCAGGTGTCACCAGGCGGCGCGGCCTTGGTCTGGGTGTTCGACTTTTCCGAAAGCCAGCAGGAATTGCACCGGCTGCGCGGCGCGGCGGCGCGGGCAGAGAGCGATTTTGCCGCGCTGATTGGCCTGATCGAGGCCGCGCCTATGCCGATGTGGTTCCGCGGCGATGATATGAAGCTGCAGCTCGTGAACCAGGCCTATGTTGATGCGGTCGCGGCAAGCGATGCCAATGACGTCGTCAAACAGCAGCTGGAATTGATCGAGCCGGTTGATGGTGAAGCGCCATCAGAGATCGCGCGCAAAGCGCTGAGCGAGCAGGGCAAGATTGAGCGGACCGTGCCCGCCACCATTCATGGCCAGCGTCGCACCATGCGGGTCAGCGATCTACCCCTCGGCACAGAAGGCGTTGCGGGTTATGCCATCGACATTGAAGAGCAGGAGCAGGAGCGGCGCGAGTTCAGCGCCTACCGTGATGCTCAGCGCTCCATGCTCGATCAGCTATCCGCCGGGGTCGCTCTGTTCGATGCGAGCGAGCGCCTAACCTTTGCCAATCTGCCGCTTCGGCGTCTGTTTGAACTCACTGAAGGTTCGCTTGACGGCTCGATTTCCTTCGACCGTTTCCTGACCGATGCGCGTGAGCGCAAACTGACCCCGGAGGTGCGCGACTTCCCGGAATGGCGGCGCGAGCACGCCACATGGTTTGAAGCGGCTGAAACTCAGGAAGAGGCCTGGCCTCTACCGGGCGGCACGCATTTACGGATCGTGGCTCAGCCTATGCCGGACGGCGGGTTGGTGATGATTGCGGAGGACCGCACCGAGCAGCTTTCGCTATCGGCGACGCGTGACACCCTGCTGCGGACCCGCGCGGCGACACTCGACAGCCTGTTTGAAGCGTTGGCGATCTTTGCGCCCGATGGCTCTTTGCAATTGTGGAACCGCAGCTTTGCCGGGACATGGGGCCTCACCAGCGAGTTTCTGGATACGCACCCCAGCGCAGAGGCTCTAATCGAGGCCATCGGAGAGAATCTCGCGAAGCGCGGACAGGCGCAATCGATCAGCGCGGTGGTGCGCGCGGCGACGCTGGATCGCCAGGAAAAGGGCGGACGAATTGCTCTGAAAGACGGGCGCACATTGGAATTTGCCGGTGTGCCGCTGCCTGACGGCAATGGCTTGCTGACGGTGCTGGATATCACGGCGTCAGAAAACGCAGAACGCGCGCTACGCGAACGCAATGTTGCCTTGGAAGAGGCCGATACGGTGAAGGCGCGTTTCCTCGCCAATATGTCTTATGAATTCCGGACGCCGCTGACCTCGATTGGCGGCTTTGCCGAACTGATCAAAAGCGGCGCAGCGGGCGAAGTTAGCGAGCAGATGGGCGAATATGTCGACGCGATTATCGACTCGGTTAGCCGCCTGACTGATCAGGTTGAGAACGTGCTTGACCTCTCGCAAAGCGAAGCAGGCCTGATGCCGATCAGCAAAGAGGACGTCGATCTCTTGCCGTTTTTGACCGCGCTGGTGCGAGAGCGCGAGACTGCGATCGTCGCCGCTGGATTGGGCCTCGATCTGCGCGGCAAGAAAGGCTGCGTGGTTCAGGCCGATCCAAGGCAATTGGGCCGCGCGCTTGGCAATCTGCTCGATAATGCCATTGCCGGCACGCCGGAGGACGGAAAAATCCTGATCAACATCGCGGCCAAGGGGCAAGGCGCAGAGATTGCAATTTCCGACAATGGCCGGGGCATGAGCTCAGAAGAGCTGGCCCGCGCGCTGGGCACAGCGGGCGCTGATGATGAAAAACGTCAGGGACTTGGCATTCCGCTTGCCCGGCAATTGATTGAAGCGCACGGCGGCACTTTCGATCTGCAAAGCGAAGAGGGCGCAGGTACCGCTGCGATCATCCACTTACCGTGAGGGCGCGGCGATGATGCGCGAGACCTTGAGCGATCTGGCGGCGATGGACGCCTTTGGTGCGCGCATTGCAAAGCGCCTGTTGCCGGGGGATGTGGTCTCGCTGACCGGCGGCTTAGGAGCGGGAAAGACGACGCTGGCCCGCTCGATTATCGCCGCACTTGGCTATGAGCATGAGGTGCCATCGCCGACTTTTACGATCATTGAGACATACGATGCGCCGCCGCTGCGTGTGCCAGTGGTGCATGCCGATTTCTACCGGTTGGAGCATCCCGATGAACGGCATGAGATTGGCCTTGATGATTACCGTGAAGGCGCGGCTCTGATCGCTGAATGGCCGGATCATGCGGGCGGATTTGGACATGAGGCGGCGTGTTTATCGATCACTTTAGAAAACAGCGGAAATTCTGCGGATGAGGGGCGCATCGCGGCTATTGAAGCGGGCGCAGATTGGCTAGAGCGTCTGCCATGAATGAGCTTCCCGATGGCCTGCACGCATTCCTCGCCCAAGCTGGGTGGGGCGATGCCGCGATTGATCCGATCCCTGGCGATGCCTCGTTTCGCCGGTATTTCCGCTTGGCGCGCAGCGGCGGGGATGGTCCGGACAAAGGCATGCTGATGCATGCGCCGCCGCCGCACGAAGATCCCGTCCCGTTCCTCAATGTGGCGCAGTGGCTGTGCGAGAATGAAATGCGCGCGCCAGAGATTTACGCCAGCGATGCAGCGGCTGGCTGGGTTCTGCTGGAAGACTTCGGCGATGACCGGATGCGCGATTGGCTGGATAACAATCCGGTGAGTGAGAGCGAGGCCTATGTCGGCGCGATTGATGCCTTGGTGGAGCTGCACAAATGCCCGCCCGGCCCGTTCGCGCCATACGATATGGCGACCTATCAACGCGAAGCTGCGCTGCTGACCGAATGGTATTGTCCGGCGCAGGGACTATCGGTCGACGAGGCTGGCTATGCCGCAGCATGGGAAGAGGTGCTCGCGCCATTGGTCGAGCGCCAATCGCCCGGCGTCACGGTGCTGCGCGATTACCATGCGGAGAACATCATGCTGCTGAACGGTGCGCCGAGCGCGCCGCAGGGGCTGATTGATTTTCAGGACGCGCTGGTCGGACACCCAGCCTATGATCTCGTCTCGCTGTTGCAAGATGCAAGGCGCGATGTTTCGCCCGAGCTGGAGGCAGCGATGCTGACCCGTTATCAGGAACGCGCCGGAGCGGACGAGCACTTTGCCGCTGATTATGCGCGGCTCGGGGCTCAGCGGAATGCCAAGATCGTTGGGATCTTCACCCGGCTGTTCAAGCGTGATGGAAAGCCGCGCTATCCCACGCTGATCCCGCGCGTGTGGGAGGCAATGGAGCGCGACCTTGCGCATCCGGCGCTGGCGCCTGTGGCCAAGTGGTTTGACGTCAATATCCCGCAGAATTTGCGCGATGCAATGGGCGGAGAGATCGCATGAGCGACAAACCGCTTGCCAGTGACACCGCGATGGTGATGGCCGCTGGCATGGGCAAGCGGATGCGCCCACTGACCGCCAGCCAGCCCAAACCTTTGGTGAGGGTCGCGGGCAAGGCCCTTATCGATCATGCGCTTGATCGGCTGGTTGATGCGGGGATCGCGCGCGCTATTGTCAATGTGCATTACCTGGCTGACGCACTGGAGGCGCATGTTGCCGAGCGCAATGTGCCGCAGGTAGTGATTTCGGACGAGCGCAGCGAATTGCTGGAGACGGGTGGGGGCCTGATTAGGGCGCAGCCGCATCTGCCCGATCCGTTTTTCTGCCTCAATGCAGACAATATCTGGCTCGATGGGCCGCGCGATGCTTTCCATGATCTATCGCAGCGCTGGGACCCCGATGTGATGGATGCGCTGCTGCTTCTGGTGCCGCATGCCAATGCGAAGAATTTTACCGGGCCGGGTGATTTTCACATGGACCAGATCGGGCGGCTGAAACGGCGCGCGCCGGGCCGGATTGCGCCCTTCATCTACACCGGTATCCAGCTAATTTCGCATCGCCTGCTGCGCGATGCGCCAGAGGGTAAGTTCTCGACCAACATCCTGTGGACCCGCGCGATTGAGGAAGGCCGCCTGTTCGGCGCGGCGTTTACTGGCCAATGGTTCGAAGTGGGGACGCCGCAAGCGATCGCGCCGACCGAAGACGCGCTAAAGCGTGGCTGAGCGCCGCGAACTCAATATTTACTCCATCGCTGCGCACCGCGGCTTTGCCGATGCGCTGGTGGCGGGCCTTGTTCCGCGTTACTCGGACGGAGCGCTTGGGCTGGCGCGGCTCACTTTATTGGTGCCCAGTACCCGGGCCGCGCGCACGATCAGCGAAGCGTTTATCCGCCACGCTGGCGAGACTGGCGCTGCCGGATTGTTAATGCCGCGTATGGTCGCGGTGGGCGATCTCGACTTGGATGAGAAGCTTGGCAGTTTGCTCGATCCGCTGGGCGCGAGTGAGATTCCGCCAGCCGTAGAGCCAACACGCCGCTGGTTTGAACTGGCGCATCTGCTGCGTGCGGAGCTGGAGGCGAGTGGCAAGCGCATGCCGCCGGGCGCGGCGATATTGCGGATGGCGCGCGATTTGGCGCGCACGATGGACCGCCTGCTGGTTGAGGAAAAACGGCCAGAGGATCTGCTGGATGAGATGATCCTCAACCTTGAGCCGAGCCTGGCGGAGCATTGGCAGGATTCGATCCGCTTGTTTGCGAAGGTGCAGGCGCGCTGGCGCTTTGCATTGGATGAACGCGGAGAGGTTGACGCGGCAACCCGGCGCAATCTCTTGTTTGATCGGGCCGCGCAGGAATGGCGCGCGAACCCGCCGGAATCGCCCATTGTTGCCGCCGGTGTCACCAGCGCCGCGCCCGCCCTAGCACGTATGCTGCGTAGCATTGCGGACATAGAAAGCGGGGCGGTTATCCTGCCTGATCTCGATCTGCAAATGCCCACAGAGGCATGGGATGAATTGGGCCGTGCCGGACAGAGCGATGAGTTGGATGGCGAAGTGTTTGCGCGCGGCGATGCGTTGACCCATCCCCAATATCATCTCAAACTACTCCTGGGCCGGATGGGTATTGCCCGCGCAGAGGTTCGCCCGTGGCACAGGCGCGGGATTGCGGCGGCAGACCCGGTGCGCAGCCACGCGATCAGCTCCTTATTCCTGCCGCCAGAGGCAAGCTCTTCCTGGGCCGATTTGGCAGCGGACAAGCGGCGGCTATCGGGCGTCCGCCTGCTGACCAGCGCCACCGCTGAGGAGGAGGCGCAGGCCATCGCCATGCTCGTGCGGCAAGCTTTGGATGAGCCAGAGAAACGGATCGCGGTGATCAGCGCGGACCGCAGTCTCGCGCGCCGCGTGGTGCAGCATTTGTCGCGCTGGAACATCACGGCGGATGACACCGCTGGCCGGCCCTTGTCACTGACTCCGGCGGGGCGTTTGCTTGGCCTGCTGAGCGAGCTTGCCAGCGGAGCAATCACGCCAACCGCATTGGTCAGCGCATTGGGTCATCCATTGGTGCGCGGCGGGGATGATCGCGGCGCCTGGCTTAGCAATTTGCGCAAGTTTGAACGCGCGCTGCGCGGTCCTGCGCCAGCGCCGGGATTTGAGCCTTTGCGCGCCATCGCAGGCGAGGCAGAGGTCGCCGAATGGTGGGCCGAGGTTGAGGCATTGCTGGCGCAGTTGCCCGGTGAAGCGGCGGAGCTGCCGTTCGCTGACGCGCTCGATACGCTCACCGTGCTGGCCGAGGCGCTGGCAGGTGAGGACGTATGGGCGCGCGAGGACGGCCGCGCATTGTCCGCCATGGTAGAGGATATGCGCCTGCATGCCCGCGCCACCGATACGCAAATCGCGGCAAAAGATTTGGCCAGCGCCCTGCGCGAGGCGATGGACGAGATTGCCGTGCGACCGCCCTATGGCGGGCACCCACGCGTGGCGATTTACGGTCTGCTGGAATCGCGCATGGCCCGCGCTGATCTGGTGATTTGTGCAGGGTTGAATGAAGGCAGTTGGCCGCAAAGCCCGAGTCCCGATCCATTGCTTGCGCCCGGCGTGTTGCGCGCGCTCGGCGTGCCCGCGTCTGAGTTTCGCATTGGCCTCTCCGCGCATGATCTTGCCGGCGCAATGGGCGCACCCGAAGTGGTGCTCAGCCGGGCAGAACGCGACAAAGAAGGGCCGACAATCCCTTCACGGTTTTTGCTGCGGGTTGAGGCCTTGCTGGGAGAGCTTGCGGGCAGTCACCGCGAGAATGCCATCCCCGCCATGTTGCCCGCGCTGGATCGGATGGCGCCGCGCGCAAAGCCCTATGCGCGGCCTGCGCCTATGCCCTCCAGCGAGCAGCGCGCGGTCAATATTGCGGTGACCGCGCTCGACCGATTGTTGGGCGATCCATACCAGTTTTATGCGCAGCAAATTTTGGGTCTGAAAGCGCTCGATGTGCTGGAGGCGGACCCGTTCAGCGATCCGGCGCTGCGCGGTACTTTGACACATAAGATCCTGGAATTGTGGCACGAGGCGCGCAGCCACGATCCCTCGGCCGATATCACCGAAATTGCAGATGCGCATTTCCGCGCTGAGCAATGCCACCCGCTGTTCATGGGTTTATGGCGGCCGCGACTGCTCGCGGCGCTCACGCGGTTTGCAGAATGGATCGATGCGGACGAAGCGGCGGACGAGAAACGCCCAGTCATCGCGTGGGAGCGCAAGGGCTCAATGCTGGTCGATGGCGTACGCGTCTATGGCCGGGCCGACCGGATCGACCGGATGCCAGACGGCAGTCTTGCGATTGTGGACTATAAAACGGGCGCTCCGCCCAGCGCTGCGCAGGTCGAAGCGGGTTACGCCTTGCAGCTTGGATTGCTTGGTCTGATCGCACGCGATGGCGATTTCGAAGGGCTGAGCGGCGATGCGGCAACCTTTGAATATTGGTCGATGGGGCGCAGCAAAGCGGACAAGCAGTTTGGCTATAAAGAGGCGCCGATAAAGCTGCCGGGCAAGCGTTCTGGCTTGCCGCCGGAGGAATTTCTGCCAACGCATGAGGCCAAGCTCGCCGAGGCCATTCGCCGCTTTATCAAAGGCAATGCGCCGTTCGTGGCCAAGGAAAATCCCGATTACCCTGGCTACACCGATTATGATCAGCTGATGCGGTTGGATGAGTGGATTATCGCGCTGGCAGATAACGAGCATGCGCAATGAGCGGCGCGGTCTTCCCACTGGCTGGCAATCAGCGTGACGCGGTCAATCCGCGCGACAATGTTTGGCTGTCGGCCTCGGCGGGCACCGGCAAGACGCAGGTGCTCTCTGCGCGGGTGCTGCGGCTTCTGTTGCGGCCAGATGTCGATCCGGGCCAAATCCTGTGCCTCACTTTTACCAAGGCGGGCGCGGCGGAAATGGCGAACCGCATCAATGCGGTGCTGGCGCGCTGGGTGCGGTTGGAGCCTGCGGCGCTAGCGACCGAGCTGGGTCATCTGGGCGCAGACATTGGCCCAAAGACGCAGGAGCGTGCACGCACTTTGTTTGCCAGCGTGCTCGATTGTCCCGGCGGCGGATTGCGGATCGATACGATCCACGCCTTTGCCCAGTGGCTACTCGCTAATTTTCCGGGTGAAGCAGAGCTGCTGCCCGGTGCGCGGCCAATGGAGGACCGCGAGCGTGATCTGCTCGCACGTGAAGTGCTGTCCGACATGCTCAGCGAAGCTGAGCGGACGCGGGACACGGGCGTGCTGGACGCGGTCAGTCTGTTTGCCACTCGCAAGGATCCCGATGCCCTGCGCGGGTGGTTGATGCGCTGCGCCAGCGCGCGCGAGATGTGGCACGGCGCGGGCGCGTGGCAGCCGCCAATGATGCCGCGGGTCAAAAGCCTGCTTGGCATGCCTGCTGACGCGGATGAGGATTGGGCGGTGCAGGGCCTTTCGCCCGATGTCTTCCCCGACCATCAATTGCGCGCGATGCTGCCCATTCTGCAAGGTTGGAATGCGAAGGGTGGGCGCGAAAGCAGCGCCTTTATCGAGCGCTGGCTGACTTTGGATGCGCCTAAGCGGGCGCTTGAGGTCGACGGTTTCCGCAAGACCTTGCTGAAGGCGGATGGCTCCCCGCGGATCATGAAAAAGCCGAGCGATGAGGACCCTCATTTCCCGGCCCGCCAAGAAGAGATCGCAGAGGCTCTAGCCCTAGTCGCTGAACGCCGCGCGCTGCTCAATCTGGCTGATCTGCTCACCCCATCACTGGAGTTGGGGCGTACCTTCGCGCTGCGTTGGGAAGAGGCGAAAGAGCGCGAGGCGCTGCTCGATTTTGATGACCTGATTCAGCTTGCCGCGAGCCTGCTAAGCCGAAAGGAAGCGTCCGACTGGATCCGCTACAAGCTCGACCGCCGGTTTGACCATATCCTGATCGACGAGGCGCAGGACACCAACGCCGCGCAGTGGAGCATTGTCTTCGCGCTGATTGATGACTTTTTCTCCGGCGAAGGGGCAGCGGGCGAGAAGCTGCGCACGGTCTTTACCGTCGGCGATTACAAACAGGCGATCTTTGGTTTCCAAGGCACCAGTCCAGAGAATTTCGCGCTGGCCAAGGACAAGGTACGCGCCGCGATTGAGGCCGCGCGCGAAAACGCCGCCGAGATGCGCGATGCCCGGCATGTGCCCAATTGGCAGGACCTCGATCTGGGTCAGAGTTTCCGCACGTCCAACGCTGTGCTCGAATTTGTGAACCGCGCGATTGGTGCAGTGGGGGCGGGCGCGTTCGGCCTGAAGGACGAGCCAAAGCCGCATATTGGGGAAGAGCGGGCCGGGTTGGTGACGCTGTGGAACCCGGTCACAGGCGGAGAGGATGAGAGCGAGCGCGGCGACGGCGAGCAGCAGGATTGGCTGGCTCAGCATGACCGCAGGCTGGCCGATAAGATTGCCGATCAAGTGCGCAAATGGCATACGCGCGAAGAGCCGTTTATTCTGATGAAAGGCGGCAATCCGCGCGCGGCGGGTGCGGGCGATGTTATGGTGCTGGTGCGCAAGCGAAAGGATCTTGCCGCGCTGATCGTTGCTCGCCTGCATGCCAAGGGTGTGCCGGTGGCCGGGGTCGACCGCCTGCGTTTGGGCGCGCCGCTGGCGGTGAAGGATTTGCTAGCGGCCCTGCGCTTTGCCGCCCAACCGCTCGACGATTTGATGCTGGCAAACCTGCTGGCGAGCCCGCTGATCGGGTGGAGCCAGGACGATCTACTCAGCTTTGTGCCGCGCGCAAAGGGCGTGCGCCTGTGGGATCATCTGCGCCGCCATGAAGATCCGTTTGTGGCGGAGACGGCGGAGAGATTACGCGATCTGCTGAGGCTGGCGGATTACGAAACACCGCAGGCCTTGCTCGCATGGCTGCTGATCGGGCCGTGGCAGGCGCGGGCAAAGCTGGTCGCGCGGCTGGGGCGTGAGGCCAACGATCCGATCGATGAGCTGGTCAATTCCGCCTTTGCCTATGAGGCGGCGTTTGCGCCCAGCCTGACCGGGTTTCTGCAATGGTTTGACGCTGGAGAGGGGGAGCTGAAACGCGATCCGGGCGAAGCGGGTGAGCAAGTGCGGGTGATGACCGTGCACGGTTCCAAAGGCTTGCAAGCGCCGATTGTGATTCTGGCCGATGCGACCGGCAATCCGGGGCAGGGCGGATCACTGGCATTGGATGAAGCGCCTCTGGGTGAGGCAACACCGGAGGCTGACCGCCGCGTGGTGCCGCTGCCTTCGCTATCCAAAGAGGAAAAGGCGGGCCGGGTCAGCGAGGCAGAAGAGGCCTCTAAAGTCGCCGAGATGCAGGAGCATTGGCGGTTGATGTATGTCGCCATGACCCGCGCGGAAGAGGGGCTGTTTATCACCGGCTCGCTTGGGCCGCGGCAAAAAAAGGGCCCGCATGAGGATAGCTGGTACGCTCGTCTTGCGCCGATATTTGGCGGTGAGGAAAGCGGTGAAGAGCTGGCCGATCCGATCTGGGGCGCTCGGCGCGAATGGGGCTATCGCGCGCTGCATTTCCCAGAGGTTGGGTCGGGCGAGGACGCACAGGCTCTCACTGAATTACCGAGCTGGGCGCGCACGCCTATCGGGCCAGAGCCGCGCCCTCCGCGTCCGCTTGCGCCGAGTTCCGCTGGTGAAGATCAGGCCGCTGACCCTCCATTGCCGCCCGATCTCGCGAAGACCGCTGCGCGCCGCGGGGTCTTGATCCACAGCCTGCTCGAACGCCTGCCAGACGTGGAGCCGGACGAGCGCCAATTCGCAGCCGAGGCCTGGCTTGACCGGCAAGCGAGCGATTTGCCCGAGGAAGCGCGCGCCGAAATGGCGGTGGCGGCTCTGCGCGTGCTGGAGGATCCGAAGTTCGCCCATATCTTCGCACCCGATGCGCTGGCGGAGGTGCCCTTGGCCGCAACCGTCGGCGGGATCGTGGTGGCGGGCACGGCGGACCGCTTGCTGGTGAGCGACGAGGCGATCACCGTGGTGGATTACAAAACCACGCGCCGCCCCCCGCGCAGCGCGCAGGATGTGCCAAACGCGACGATCAAGCAGATGGTCGCTTATGCAGCGGCGCTGGAGGCGATCTATCCCGGGCGAGAGGTGAGGGCGGCGGTGCTCTACACCCAAACCCCGCAAATCCTGGAGCTATCCACGGAGCAAATAAAGTCACACAAAAATGCATTGGGGACGGCGCAGTAAAGCTATTCGCCCAGCGCTTGAGAGTGCGCGGGCCTGCGCCTAAGTAGGACTTAACAATGATAGCAGGAGAATTCCCATGGCCACCATCAATGTGACCGACGACAGTTTTAAAGCCGACGTGCTCGACAGCGAAACCCCCGTTCTGGTGGATTTCTGGGCGGATTGGTGCGGACCATGTAAGATGATCGCGCCTGCTCTGGAAGAGCTGAGCGAAGAGTTCGCTGGCCAAGTTAAAATCGCCAAGGTTGATATTGTTGACAACACCGACGTCGCGGCTGAACTCGGAGTGCAAGGCATTCCGTATCTGGCGATGTACAAGGGCGGAAAGCTCGTCGCTGAGCAAAAGGGCGCTGGTCCCAAGAGCCAGCTTAAAGCGCTGATCGAAGGTTCTTTGTAAGCCCAGCGAGCAATTAGAATGCAGGGTAGATGGCGCGGTCGTTAGTTCGGCTGCGCCATTACTCTTTGGACGTAAGCGTCCCAAATGGCTGGGCTGGATGCGCCGAGCAATCCGGGCATTCCATGCTGATCCACGCGATATGCGCTGCCATCCAGCCGGGCTGCTTTGCCGCCCGCTTCATTGAGCCATAACGCGCCAGCGGCATGATCCCAGGCGAGCGTGCGCTCAAAACTTGAGATGTCATTCTCGCCCAATGCGAGGCGCGGATATTGCTCCGCCGCGCAGCGGGGAATATCCGTCAATGTGTAATGCGGGGCGATTTTTGCATCGACCTCAGCGATCAGATCCTCGTTCAAAAACAGCTTTGAAATCGCCGCTACGGGGGGCTCTTGCCCGGTCGTTTTCGCGATGACCTTGATACCGTTCACGAAAGCGCCTTCGCCAGCGCGCGCATGGCACAGCCGGTCACGAATGGGGTCATACAGCCACCCTGCCACCGCGTGTCCGGCATCCGCCAGAGCGATGATAATGCCAAACGGTTCTTTGCCCTCGGCGAAATTGGCGGTCCCGTCGAGCGGGTCGATGATCCAGCATTGCTTCGACAAGTGATCGAGCACGCTCTCATCGGCGTGCGCCGCCTCTTCCCCCACCACCGGTACGCCGGGCGCTAGCTTGGTGAGGGCCTCGGTGAGGAAGTTTTCCACTTCGCTGTCGACCACAGTGACGGGATCATCCTTGCCCTTCATCTCAATCTCGCCCTCGGCAAGGTTCTGAAAGCGGGGCAGCATGGATCCACGCGCGGCAAAGCGCATCAGGTCGCGAATTTCTCCATCAAGCGCACTGAGGCCATCTTCGCTCACGAACGGTAATCCGCATTGATCGAGATATATCCGTGGGTGAGATCACAGGTCCACACGCTCGCGTGGCCATCGCCAATGCCCAGATCGACGGCGAGATCCACGGCATCGCCCTGGAGGTGCTCGGCCACTGGAGCCTCGTCGTAATTCTCGACAGGCAGGCCATTCTTCGCTGCCCATACGCCGCCGAATGCGATGGAGAGCGTGTCACGGTTTGCCGGTTCGCCTGCCTTGCCGACGGCCATCACGACGCGGCCCCAATTGGCGTCTTCCCCGGCGATGGCGGTTTTGACCAGCGGTGAGTTTGCAATGGCCAGACCAACGCGGCGCGCGCTGGCGTTATCAGCGGCGCCGCTCACGCGCACAGTGATAAATTTGCTCGCCCCTTCGCCGTCACGCACCACCAATTGCGCGAGCTGTCGGCACAGATCGGTGAGGGCGGCGGCAAGGGCATCTGCGCCAGGGCTGTCAAAGCTCTCGATCCGGGCATTGCCCGCTTTGCCGGTCGCAAAGGCCAGTACCGTGTCACTGGTCGACGTATCGCCATCCACGGTGATGCAGGAATAGGTTCGCGTGTTCGCTGCGCTCAGCAGCTCTTGCAGGAACGCTGGGGCGATGTCCGCATCGGTGAAGATGTAGCCGAGCATGGTCGCCATATCGGGCGCGATCATGCCGGAGCCTTTGATGATCCCAACCAGCTCCACGCGGGTGTCGCCAATGATCGCGGAAGTGCGCGCGCCCTTGGCAAAGGTGTCGGTCGTGCCAATTGCATTGGCGGCGTCTTCCCACCCCGCTTCATTGGCGGTGAAGGCGGCGGCCAGGCCCTCGCGCGCTTTGTCCTTCGGTAGGGGAACGCCAATCACCCCGGTGGAGGAGACAAACACATCGCCGGGTAAGCATCCCAAATGCTCTGCGGTTTGCGCCATGATCGCCTCGACCGCTTCACGCCCGCGATAGCCGGTGAAGGCATTGGCATTGCCCGCATTGACGATCAGGGCTCGGGCAAAGCCATTGGCGAGGTTTTCGCGGCCCAGTTCAACCTCGGATGAGGCGCAGGCGCTTTGCGTGAACACGCCAGCGACGCTCGTACCCTCGGCCAGCTCGACATAGGTCAAGTCAGCGCGGTCCCAATCCTTATAGCGCGCGCGCGCCGTGCGCACGGTGACGCCAGCGATTGGCGGCATGTCAGGAAAAGGCAGGGCTAAGGGCGAAGTCTGAAGTTCCATGGCCGCTGCCGTAATGCGCAAACTCGGCCATCGCAATTGCGGGATGTGTTGTTTGTTGTTCAGCATGGCTTTACTAGGCATGAAGATCATTCTTACGGTCAGGCGGGAAATAATGAAAGAATTCAATCTATTGGTCGCGAGTGCAGGTGCGCTGACGATGGCTCAACCAGCATTGGCACAATCGGCTGCCGATGCGACCGAGGGAGCTGCAGAAGCAGTGGCCGAAGCGGCAGCGGACGCAGTTCGAGGAAGTGCTGCGCCGCCGCCTATCAAGATTGTTCCGATTGAGTCGGATCACCGTTCATCTGGGAAATCGCGCCGCCCGAAGCTGCAAAACCGATCGCGAGGCTGGATCGTTCAAGCAGATTATCCAATCAGCAGTTGGAATGCTGATGAGGAAGGAACTGTTCGTTACAACGTTTCGGTAGATGCAACTGGAAACGCCACTGGCTGTGAGGTTGCCGAGAGCTCTGGTTTTGCTGCTCTAGACGAAGCAATTTGCCCATTAGTGTTTGAACGCGCCGAATTTTTTCCTGCAAGCAATGAAGACGGCGAAGACGTCGCTGGCGTTTTCGAGGGACGGCATAGTTGGCGCAAGAAAGAGCCCGACATGCCGCAAATGCGTGTTGTGTTTCAATATTTTCACAGCGCGAAAGGCGTGACAACCGATTGCGATATCCTGAGTATTGAAGGCGATATTTCAGAGCGAATGCAGGCGCAGATTGAACGCGATCGGGAGCGCGGCAGACTCTGTCCTGGGCCAAAAGCGCGGCCGGGCGCGCCTTACCGTGATGAGAACGGAGTGCCCGTTGCGAAGCGGGTAACCGCGACGATCAATGTAGTTTTGGAGGACCTTGAATGATGGGCAGGTCAAACCACAGGTATCTGTTGGGGACGGCCTTTATTGGGGCGCTTGCAGCAACTTCGTTAGCGGCGCAGGATGACCTAAGTAGCTGAAGCGGTTTAATCGCTTGGGAAGCCGCCGAGGCGGCAGATGAAGGCAAACGCGAACTTCAGCCTATAACTCCGCCCAGAATAATCCTCGACCCGACCCCCTCGTCCGGGCCAGAAAATCCAAGACCAATTGGGAGGCAATAGGAGAAATTCAGAAATGCGGTCCTGCCAACTGGGCTGTATCTTCCGGAAGCGGAGGTTTTGGTCCGATATGCAATCGCCGTTGATGCAGATGGCAATGCGACCGGCTGCTTCATAACCATGCGTGCACGGATAGAGACTGATGGCACCGTGCCCGAGTGCGAGGTCGTTGAAGAAACCGGAGCGCTGCCTGATAACTTTCCAGGTGAAATGCCCTGCTCGGGGCTAAAAAGACAAGGCCCGTGGCGCGATGCCAATGGAGAGCGCAGGCACGCATGGTGGAATTTGCGGTTGCAATGAAAAGTGAGCCGCCGCCGCCAGCATCCAGCGAGACCAACTGATCTCAGCCTATGACGCTGGTGATTGATCAGGCTCAGCAGATGTGCGGGCTAGACGAACCGGCTCGCAGAGCATATATCAGTGTCGCTATGCGCCGTCAGTTAATCGCTTTTCTCGCTCTGCTTACCGGGTTTGCCGCCATCGGCGCGCCTGCGCATGCGACTTTTGCAGAGGTGCTTAACCAGGATATCGGCGTCGCTGCCGATGCTGACGCGAACGAGCCGTGTGAGGCGACTGCGCCTGTTGGTAAGCCTGAGAAGCAAAACGCGAAGTGCAAGAATGCCAAGAAAGGCAAGCCCGTTCGTGTGCCCAAGGCGCTGCGTCTGCCCGTCCTGATGGGTGTTGATCGAGCCTACGAATAGGCGATTTTGGTTCCCGCGTAACGCATGCTGCTGGCGGCGCGAATACCTGCGCAAAGCAGACGCCCCATATCTTCCAGGTTTCAGCGCTCAGCGATCCCGCTGCGCCCACATCGCATTATTTCAACAGGTCCACATCCCATGTTTAACACAATTGCCAAATCTCTGTTTGGCTCTTCAAACGATCGTTACGTTAAATCCGTTCGCAAGGTTGTTGATCAGATCAACGCCTTGGAAGAACAAATTCAGACGCTTTCTGACGAAGAATTGAAGGCACAGACCGACAAATTCCGCGAGCAATTGGACGGTGGCAAGACGCTGGACGAAATCCTGCCAGAAGCCTTTGCGACCGTGCGCGAGGCATCCGTGCGCGTGTTCGGCATGCGGCACTTTGATGTGCAAATGATTGGCGGCATTGTGTTGCACCGCGGCGAGATAGCGGAAATGCGCACGGGTGAGGGTAAGACCCTGATGGCGACGCTGGCGACTTATCTCAACGCGATTGAGGGCAAGGGCGTGCACGTGGTGACCGTCAATGATTACCTTGCGGCGCGTGATGCGGAGTGGATGGGGCAGCTGTACAATTGGCTGGGTCTGAGCGTCGGCGTGGTCGTGCCCAATATCGACGAATATGCTCGCCGCGATGCCTATAATGCGGACGTCACCTATGGCACGAACAACGAGTTCGGCTTTGACTATCTGCGCGATAATATGAAGCATGAGCGCGGACAGATGGTCCAGCGTCCGTTTAACTTCGGTATCGTCGATGAGGTCGATTCCATCCTGATCGACGAGGCCCGGACCCCGCTGATCATCTCTGGCCCAACCGAAGATAAATCCGACCTCTACGTGTCGCTCGATGCAGTGGTGAAGGAAATCCCGGAAGACTGGTATGAAAAGGACGAAAAGACCAAGCAGATTCAGCTGACCGAGGACGGCCTCGACAAGGTTGAGCAAATGCTGATCGAAAAGGGTCTGCTGGAGACCGAAAACCTTTACGACGTTGAGAACACCCAAGTGGTCCACCACTTGGATCAGGCGCTCAAGGCCGTGCACATGTTCAAGCGCGACACCGACTACATCGTCAAAGACGATAAGGTCGTGATCATCGATGAGTTCACCGGCCGGATGATGGATGGGCGGCGCTGGTCAAACGGTCTGCACCAGGCGGCCGAGGCCAAGGAAGGCGTGAAGATCGAGCCAGAGAACCAGACGATGGCCTCGATCACATTCCAGAACTATTTCCGCATGTATCCAAAACTGTCCGGGATGACCGGTACAGCGGCCACAGAGGCCGCGGAATTCTGGGACATCTACAAAATGAACACGGTCGAGATTCCGACCAATGTTCCGGTCCAGCGGATCGATGAAGAAGATGAATTCTACAAGAATACGATGGACAAGTTTCAGGCGATTGCCAAAGCGATCGCTGAGAAGGCCGAGATCGGTCAGCCGGTGCTGGTCGGCACGGTCTCCATCGAAAAGTCTGAATTGCTGAGTAAATTCCTCGATGAAGAAGGCGTGAAGCACGAGGTTTTGAATGCGCGCCAGCACGAGCGCGAGGCGCATATTGTGGCGCAGGCGGGCCGGCTGGGCGCGGTGACAATCGCCACCAATATGGCAGGCCGCGGCACCGATATTCAGCTAGGCGGAAATTTGGAATACCGGCTCGAAGACGAGCTGAAGGAGATCGCCCAAGACGATCCCAAATACGCGCTTGAAGCGGACCGGATCAAAGCTGAAGTGGCCGAGGAACGGGCCAAGGTGCTGGAGGCGGGCGGTCTATTTGTGCTCGGCACAGAGCGGCACGAAAGCCGCCGGATTGATAACCAATTGCGCGGACGCTCTGGCCGTCAGGGTGACCCGGGCCTGTCGCGTTTCTACCTGTGTCTCGAAGACGATCTGCTGCGCATTTTTGGCCCAGACACTCTGTTCTCCAAGATGATGAATTCAAACCTCGAAGATGGCGAGGCGATCGGTTCAAAGTGGCTGTCCAAGGCCATTGAAACGGCTCAGAAAAAGGTCGAGGCGCGCAATTACGACGTGCGCAAGCAGGTCGTCCAATATGATGACGTGATGAACGACCAACGTAAGGTCATTTACGAGCAACGCTCTGAAATCATGGACTCAGAGGCCGTCGACGATGTCGTTGTTGATATGCGTCACGATTCGGTCAATTCGCTGGTCAGCGATGCGTGCCCTCCCGGCTCTTACCCAGAGCAATGGGATATCGAAACGCTCAAGACGAAGCTGCAAGACGTGTTTGGAATTGCGCCTCCACTTGATGACTGGATGGAGGAAGAGCAGGTTGAGCCGGAGCTGATCGAAGAGCGCGTGCGTGAACAGACCGACGAAATGATGACGGCCAAGATGGCGGAAAGCGATCCGGAGCTGTGGCGCGTGGTTGAGAAGGACGTGCTGCTGCGTCAGCTCGACTTTCACTGGAAAGAACACCTCGCCACGCTCGACGCGCTGCGCCAGGTGATCTGGATGCGCGGGATCGCACAGAAACAGCCGATCAACGAGTATAAGCAAGAGGCGTTCGGCCTGTTTGAAACCATGCTCGATACCCTGCGCGAGGAAGTGACCAAGATCCTGTTCCAGGCGGAATTGCGCATGGCGCCGCCAGAGGCGGAGGCTTTGCCTGATCTGCCCGATTTCCTCACCGGCCATATCGATCCGCTGACTGGGCTCGACAATTCCAACGATGGCGATGGTTCGGCAGAACGGCCTGAGATGTTTGGCTCTTTGGCTGGTTCGCCGCGCGCGGCATCTGGCCCAGGCGGTTCGAATGCAGACAATCCCTATGCGAACCTCAATGTCAGCCGCAATGCGCCGTGCCCATGCGGGTCTGGTAACAAGTACAAGCATTGCCACGGCGCAGCGAGCGGCAAGAGCGCGGCATAAGGCATGGCTGAGGGCAGCGCGCGTGGCGTCATGACGTCAGCGGCTGTTCGGCCAAGTTTTAACGCGGGGCACCCGCACCTGGGCGCACTGGCATGATGCTGGGCGCGGTTCCGGTGCTGCTCGCGGCGGCGTTCTTTGTCACCGCGCTGCTGTATGCAGCGGTCGGGTTTGGGGGCGGTTCGACCTACGCTGCATTGCTGGCGATTTCGGGGCTAGATTACCGGTTGCTGCCAATGGTGGCGCTGGCGTGCAATATCATCGTGGTGGCCGGCGGCAGCGTGCGTTTTGCGCGAGCCAAAATTACACCATGGCGCGGCGCGATTGTGATGACTGCTCTGGCCGCACCAGCGGCTTTGTTGGGCGGGCTCACCCCGATTGACCGCGAAACCTTCATGCTGCTGCTCGGCATCAGCCTGGTGCTGACCGGGCTTACGATGCTTATCCCTGTGCGAGAGAATGCGGCAGGGGCAGGGGGGCTGGATGCTCCCACGCGTTTCGCAAAGACTATGCCGTTTGTTGCCGCGCCGCTGGGTTATCTTGCCGGGTTGGTGGGGATTGGCGGGGGGATATTTCTCGCTCCGCTGCTGCACCTGACCTGTTGGAAAGACCCGCGCGCAATCGCCGCAACCGCCAGCTTTTTCATTCTGGTTAATTCGCTGTTTGGGCTTGTGGGTCAGCTGCTTAAGCAAGGCCCCGCTGCGTTTGGAGGCGCTGTGGGCGCCGCTCTGCCGCTGCTGCTAGCCGTCGCAATTGGCGGACAAATCGGCAGCCTGATGGCGGTTAAGCTCTTACCCGGGCGCGTGATCCGGTGGCTAACCGCCGCGCTGGTGATGGTTGTGGGTGTGAGGTTGTTGGTTGGGTTGTGATTGTGCAGTTTGATGCAAGGAACGAATGCTTGCAGTGGATGACTTATACCATCGCCAATAATTCGATCGCCAGTGCGATCAAATAAATTGTCGTACCGATGCCCAAAAGCAGCAACGCGCCGAGTGATCGAATTACCCAAACAGGATAAACTCGCTGTGGTTGCATCAACACGTGCTTTCCTTCTGCCTCGTCTGATCTCATTGAAGACAGCAAGGGTAAGTCAGCATTTACGCTCAATATTTCGATCGAAAAGGTCTCATTTGGTGCGAGGCTTTCGAGTTGGATTGACCATCTACCGAACTCATCAGTTTCAGTTTTGATTTTTCTGCCCGGGTAGAAAGTGAAGATTTTTGGCTGCCAGTTAAACGTGAACTCAACATTCTTGGCTGGCTGCAGCCCGTTGTTACCAGCGATGATTGACGCTGTTCTAACTATTTGATTGTGAAGTACGACATTTCCATCCTGATCCAGTAGAGGTTCATTGATTGGATAGTCAGACGAGTGTTTTACGCTGTACAAGATCTTCGGGCGAAGCCTGAATATACGGTGTAGTCCAAACGAAAAGAGAACCATCGCCACTGCGAAGAATTCTTTTCCATATGTTTGCAGAAGAGTGACCATACCATCAAATACTAAAGGTATATGAGAGGGTGGAAAGGTCGACCGTGCGAAATCTTGTCTAAAAAGGGCCTTAAGAGGCTATCTGGCTCCCCGAGTTGGATTCGAACCAACGACCAAGTGATTAACAGTCACCTACTCTACCGCTGAGCTATCGGGGAGCAGCCCGATAGGCGAAGAGGCCCTATATGGGCGCGTGCTCGGCAATGCAAGAGAGATTGATGGTGTTTTTGTGATTTTACCTCGGGCACATTCGAGGTGGATATGCTCAATGTCTTTGGCTTGGTGGCGGAGGACGGCGGCGAAGCCGCCGCAAGGCCAAGCGGCCGCCCGCAGGGCCGTAAGGCCTGAGGAAATCGCACACCCGGATGGGTGTGCGGAACCTACAACGCAAACTGCTCCGCGACGATGCGTTCATCCAGTGAGTGGCCCGGATCAAACAGCAAGGTCAGCTCGGTCTCGCGCTCAATCCTGAGCGTGACATCGGCAATATCGCGCAGCTCGCGCTGGTCCGCCACGGCGGATACGGGGCGCTTTTGTGGTTCCAGAATGCGGAACTTCACTGGTAGATGATCAGGCAGGATCGCTCCATTCCAGCGGCGCGGGCGAAACGGGCTGATCGGGGTGAGGGCGAGCAGCTCACTGCCCAGCGGCAGGATCGGGCCGTTGGCCGAGAGGTTGTAAGCGGTCGAACCCGCAGGCGTGGACAGCAGCACACCGTCACACACCAGCTCTTTAATCCGCACCCGGCCGTTCACCGAAACCTCAATCTTGGCGGTTTGGCGCATTTCACGCAGCAGCGAGACCTCATTGATGGCAAGGAAGGTGTGCTCGCTGCCATCCTGCGTCACCGCATCCATACGCAGCGGCGCGATTTTGAACGGCCGCGCGCGCTCCACCCGGCGCATCACATTGCCGCCGTCGCGGTACTTGTTCATCATGAACCCGACCGTGCCCAGGTTCATGCCATAGGCTGGGATCACTCGGCCCGCATCCAGCATGGCGTGTAAAGTTTGCAGCATAAAGCCATCGCCGCCCAATACGATTGCCACATCCGCGCTTTCCAACGGCACCCAATCGTGCTCATCTTTCAAAGCGGAATAGGCCGCCTGAGCGCGCTCTGTCTCTGAGGCAAGCAATGCAACGCGCTCAAACTCGTGTCTTTTTGGCAAGCTTTCCATCCTTAATTTCGCGCTCGTAACCGAGGCTATCCACAGCGGCGCGCTAGTCACTTGTCCTGATGTTCCAAATCTGGGCGGATTGCAATTGGCATGGGCGCGACGCTCAGTTTAAGGTAGGCGGCGAAAATGGATTCAAAGCGGCCTTCTTTGCGCGGTGCGCCCTCAATTTCTGGGCGCGGTGCCCTGCCCGGGGTAAAGCCTGGTATGCTGGAGGCGGACTTGCTGCGCGCGCTGGATCGGCGCGAGATTGAGGTGCTGTTTCAGCCGCAATTTGCTTGCTCGGATGGGGCCATTGTTGGGGCGGAGGCGCTGGCGCGGTGGCGGCATCCAACTTTGGGCGAAATTGGTGCCCGGGATTTGTTCGCGATTGCAGAGCGTGCGGCTTTGGTTGCGCCGTTATCTCGCCATGTGGTGGCGCGGGCGCTGGAGGATGCGAGCGAGTGGCCAACGAACCTGCATCTCTCGCTCAATATCACGCCAGAAGAATTGGGCGATCCGCGCTTTGCCGCTGACTTTGCGGAGCTGATCGGGCGCAGTGCGATCGCGCCTTCGCGGCTTGTGCTGGAGATTACAGAGGATGTGCTGCTGCGCAATTTGCAGCAAGCGGCAGAGGCGCTCAGCGCTTTGCGCACCCTCGGTTTTAAGACCGCGCTTGATGATTTTGGCGCGGGCTTTTGCAACTTTCGCTATTTGAAAGAGCTGCCGCTGGACGCGCTAAAGCTCGATAAGGTGATGGTTGAGGGCATTCCTGGCGATGCCAAGGATCTGGCTGTGTTCCGCGCGATTGTCGGGCTGGGCAGGGCGCTTGGCCTTGCCGTGGTCGCCGAGGGGATCGAAAGCGAGATCCAGCGCGCGACCGTGATCAGCGAAGGCTGCAATTACTGGCAGGGTTTCCTGCGCGCACAGCCAATGAAGAGCGATGAGATGCTTGGAATTGCACGAGCGGCGCGGCGGTAGAAACTCGCCGTTTGGTGTAAGCTGACTTAGTACTCTAAGAAAAAACGCTGGAGATGGGCTTTCTGTATCGGAGCAGCGCTTGGGTACTTGTCAGGATACTGATCGATTTTTCCTGACCAAGTCAGGTGAACCCAAAACATGTTTTGGATGTCATCCTTATCAGCAACAATCACGTCATCATTTGCGCTGCACTTTGCAATTGCGACCAAGTTTTCAATCCAAGGGTAAAGCATGTGCTGTGGGCTGACCTCTTTCCTCAATTCTTGAGTGATGCCGTCGGACAACTCGCCATCAACATATAACCAAGGAGAACCGTCGGGGATTGGGTCCAGTTCCGGAATCATATCGTTTTCCTTTCCAGAGTTTCACATCACATTGTCGCACAGAGCTAAGCCGCTTTGCTTTTAGCCTTCCGCACAACCCCGCTCAAACCCTTCGTAAGTTGGAACAGACCATTCAGGCGGCTGCGCGGGTCGCCCCAAGCGCGGTTGATCACCAGCTTCATGTCTGGCCGCAATTTGGCGGTGCCTTGCAGCCGGTCGACATAGGCAAGCAGCCCCGCTGGATCGGGGAAATTGTCCTGGTGGAAAGTTACCAGAGTGCCGCGCGCGCCGACATCAATCTTCGCGATATTGGCCTCAATTGCCTGATGTTTGATCTCGATCAGACGGACCAGGTTTTTGGTCGGATCGGGCAGATCGCCAAAGCGGTCGATCATTTCTGCTGCCATGCTCTCAATCTCGGCCTTGTCGGCGGCTTGGTTGAGGCGCCGATAGAGCGCCATCCGCACGGCCAGATCGGGGACGTAATCCTCTGGAATCATGATTGGAGCATCGACCGTAATCTGCGGTGAGAGTGCGCTGCGTTTGTTCGTCAGGCCCGCTTCGCCAGCCTTCGCTGCAAGGATCGCATCCTCCAGCATGCTCTGGTAAAGCTCAAAGCCGACCTCGCGAATATGGCCGGACTGCTCATCGCCCAGCAGATTGCCTGCGCCGCGAATATCGAGATCGTGACTGGCGAGCTGGAAGCCCGCGCCAAGCGAGTCGAGGTCGCTCAAAACCTTGAGGCGTTTCTCTGCAATTTCAGAGAGCTGCACGTCTTTCGCATAGGTTAGGTACGCGTAGGCGCGCAGTTTCGACCGGCCCACTCGGCCGCGTAATTGGTACAGTTGAGCAAGGCCAAAGCGGTCAGCGCGGTGGATGATGATGGTGTTCGCGCTGGGCAGGTCGAGCCCGGATTCGACGATGGTGGTGGACAGCAGCACCTCATATTTGCCTTCGTAAAAGGCGCTCATGCGTTCTTCGATTTCGCCCGCGCTCATTTGGCCGTGAGCGGAGACGGATTTTACCTCTGGTACGTGCTCGGCCAGCCATTCCTCCACATCGGCCATATCGGAGATGCGGGGTACGACAATGAAGCTTTGCCCGCCGCGATGATGCTCGCGCAGCAAGGCCTCGCGCATCACCATATCGTCCCATTCCATCACATAGGTGCGCACTGCCAAGCGGTCGACTGGCGGGGTCTGGATGGTGGAGAGCTCGCGCAGGCCCGCCATCGCCATTTGCAGCGTGCGCGGGATTGGCGTGGCGGTGAGCGTGAGGACATGAACATCGGCGCGCAGGGCCTTCAGCTTCTCCTTGTGGGTGACGCCAAAGCGCTGTTCTTCATCTACAATCACCAGACCCAAGTTCTTGAAACTGGTCGATTTGGACAGGATCGCATGGGTGCCGATGACGATATCCATATCGCCGCTTTCCAGGCCCTCTCGCGTCTCGCCCATCTCCTTTGCAGAGACCAGGCGTGAAAGCCGCCCGACCTTTAACGGGAAGCCTGCAAAGCGTTCTGTGAAATTCTGATAATGCTGGCGGGCGAGCAGGGTGGTGGGCGCGACAACGGCGACTTGTTGCCCGTTCATGGCCGCAACAAATGCCGCGCGCAGGGCAACCTCGGTCTTGCCGAAGCCAACGTCTCCGCAAACCAAGCGGTCCATCGGACGCCCGCTTTCCAGATCGCGCAGCACATCGGCGATGGCCGCATCCTGATCGTCGGTTTCTTCCCAAGGGAAGCGGTCAACGAACTGGTTGTAGCTGGCCTCGTCTGCGGCCAGCGATGGAGCTTTCTTGAGCGCGCGTTCGGCGGCCACTTTCATAAGCTCGCCAGCGATCTCGCGAATGCGTTCTTTTAGATTTGAGCGCCGCCGCTGCCATGCTTCCCCGCCCAGCTTATCGAGCATGACGGCATCTTCGGACGATCCATAGCGCGACAGCACATCAATGTTTTCAACCGGGATGAACAGCTTGTCACCACCGCGATATTCCAGCGCGACGCAATCGTGCTGGCTCTTGCCCACGGGAACGGGGTCGAGGCCGAGATATTTGCCGATTCCATGCTCGACATGGACGACCAGATCGCCGCGGCCCAGCGCCTGTAATTCGGCGAGGAAAGCATCAGAATCTTTACGCTTCTTCTTGCGCCGGACCAGCCGATCACCCAGCACGTCTTGCTCGGTGAGGACCTCCATTTGCTCGTTGGAGAAACCGGTGTCGAGCGGCAGGACCATCGCCACAACGCCGCCTTTGACCGATGCGCCCAGCGCCTCTTGCCAGCTGTCGGCGACCTGCGTTTTGACACCCGCTTCGGATAGGATCGAGGCGATGCGGGAACGGCTGCCGGTGGAATAGGCCGCGAACAATGCGCGCTTGCCGGACTTGGCCAGCGCAGCAAAGTGCTTTGCGCCCTCTTCATAGACATTGTCGCCGCGGGCGCGCTCTGGTGCGAAATCGCGCGCTGAGTTGAAACCGAAGTCGATATTGGTATCGCCGTCCGGTGCGGCGAAGATCTGGCTGCGATGCGCCGGGGCGCTGGCGACGGCTGCGTCGAATTCTTCGCTGGATAGGTAGAGCGCTTCGGCCTCCAGCGGACGGTAACTGCCCGCGGCTTCGCCAGCCGTGCGGGTGCGCTGTTTGCAGTAGTCCGCAATGTCGGAAAGCCGCTCTGACGCCGCGCCAATCGCGCCATTGTCGATCACCACCACATCGTCTTCCGCAAGGTGATCGAATAGCGTGGTCAGCCGCTCTTCAAACAAAGGGAGCCAATGCTCCATCCCGGCAAGGCGTCGGCCATCGCTGACCGCTTCATACAGCGGGTCTTGCGTGGCGGCCGCGCCGAACATCTCGCGATAGCGGCTGCGGAAACGCGCGATGCTGTCTTCATCGATCAACGCCTCTGAGGCGGGCAGCAGCAGATGCGATTTTAGCGTGCCAGTGGATCGCTGAGTGCTGGGATCGAACAGGCGCAGGCTCTCCAGCTCATCACCGAAAAAATCGAGCCGCAGGCCTTGCTCCAGCGAGGAGGGGAAGATGTCGACAATCGATCCGCGCACGGCAAATTCGCCGTGGTCGATCACAGTGTCTGTGCGCGAATAGCCCTGGCGCGTCAGCAGCGCGGCAAGGCTTTCATGCCCAATCGTCGTGCCTTGCTTAAACTCGCGCACGCTTTCACGAATACGAAACGGGGTCAGCACGCGTTGAAGCACGGCATTGACTGTGGTGATCAACAATTGCGAGCCTGAGGCCGGGTTTTGCAGCGTGTGGAGCGCCGCCAGCCGCTTTGCACTGACCGATAGAGCCGGGCTGGCGCGGTCATAAGGCAGGCAATCCCACGCCGGAAACTCGATCACCTCCACTTCGGGCGCGAAGAACTTCGCCGCATCGCTGGCAGAGCGCATCGCCGCATCATCCGGCGCGATGAACACCGCGCTCTGCCGCGCCGCGCGCGCCAGATCGGCCAGCACCAAGGGCAGGCTGCCCCGCACCAGCGAGGATAGAGTGAGCGGTGCATCCGCCGCTAATATGCGCGAGAGATCAGGCATGGTGTCGGGTCAAATCTTGGCAGCTAGGAATGTTCCGAACCGCACTCAACGGCTCATATCGACATAGTCGAGGCGCTGCATCAGCTCGATCAGCGGCCCCTGGAAACGCGGCGGCGTTGGCTGAGACTTCAGCGCCCAGGCCATCACATCGACATCGTCCTCTGCCAGCAGGTCTTCAAACCATGTCATCTCCGTCTCACCCCAGCTTTCGTGGTAACGATCAAAGAAACCGCCGATCATATAGTCGGCCTCGCGCGTGCCGCGGTGCCAGCTACGAAATTTTGCGCGGGCCAGGCGTTCGTGGAAGTCTGGTTTTTCGGTCATGCGGGGCGCAGTAGTTGCAGTGCGCGGCATCTTCAACTCGTCATTGCGAGTGAAACGAAGCAATCCAGCTTCGAACCCCTCCAATTGTTGAAAAAATGGGCGATGGATTGCCGCGTCGCCTTTGGCTCCTCGCAATGACGAAACAGTGATGGTAGCGCTGAGGCATGCGCCCTGAGGTTCTCAATCCCCTGTTTGTCGAAGCGACTGCGCTGGAAGGTGTTGGTCCCAAACTGATGAAGCCGCTGGAGAAGCTGGGCCTCACGCGGGTGCGCGATCTGGCCTATCACTTGCCAGAACGGTTTGTGACGCGTCGCACGGTTGAGGACCTCGACGCGGTAGGCGAGGGCGAGCAGGTGATCATTCCGCTGACCCCGACGGAGCACCGCGCGCCGCGCAATCCCGGACGCGGTCCGTACCGCGTGCTGGCGGCGGATGCGGCGGGCAATATCTGTGCGCTCACCTATTTTGGACGGGCCGCTTATACCGCGAAGAAGTTGCTCCCGGTGGGCGAGAAACGCTGGATCGCGGGCCGCGTGGATCGCTATGGCGATATGCTCCAGATCGTCCATCCTGATCATGTTGAGAAAGACGCCTTGGCGCATCTGACGCGGCTTAACGAGCCGGTTTACCCGTTGTCTGAGGGGCTGACGCAGCCGCGCATGGCCGGGCTGGCGGCTCAGGCGGTCGAGCGCCTGCCCGAGCTGGCTGAATGGATTGAGCCGAGCCAATTTGAACGCGAAGGCTGGCCGACATGGCGTGATGCACTGGTGCTGGCGCATAAAGATGAGAATGCGCGGGCGCGTGATCGGCTGGCTTATGATGAGCTGCTGGCAAATTCGCTCGCACTGCTGCTGGTCCGGGCGGATGGCAGGCGGCGCAAAGGGCAACCGCTGGCGGGCGATGGCTCGCTGCGCGCGAAGCTCGATTTGCCCTTCGCACTAACCGGTGCGCAGACGCGTTCTATCGGTGAGATTGAAGGCGATTTAGCGCAAGAGGCGCCAATGCTGCGCCTGCTGCAAGGCGATGTCGGTGCGGGTAAGACTGTGGTCGCCTTGGAAGCCATGCTGATCGCGAATGAAGCGGGTAAGCAAGCGGCTTTGCTTGCTCCGACCGAAATTCTCGCGCGCCAGCATTATGAGACTTTGCGCACGATGGCCCGGCCAACCGGGGCCGAGGTCGCGCTGCTGACTGGAAGGGCCAAGGGCAAGGAGCGCGAGGGCATCCTGATGGGATTGCTGGACGGCTCGATTGATATTCTGGTCGGAACCCATGCGATCTTTCAGGACACGGTGGGGTATAAGGATCTCGGCCTGGTCGTGATTGATGAGCAGCACCGCTTTGGCGTGGCCCAGCGTCTGCAATTGGCCGCCAAGGGCAAGCGCGCGCCGCATACGCTTGCGATGACCGCGACGCCGATCCCGCGCACGCTCACCCTCGCGCAATATGGCGAGATGGATGTGAGCCGCCTCGATGAACTGCCGCCGGGCAGGCAGGCGATTGATACGCGCGTCGTGGCGCAGGACCGGATGGAGGACGTCGTTGCCGGGGTCGCACGCCACGTTGGGTCCGGACAGCAGGCCTATTGGGTTTGCCCAATGGTGCGCGATAGCGAAGTGGCCGATATCGCCGCGGCGGAGGCACGTTATGCTGCACTGAAAGAGCGCTTTGGCGATGACGTCGTGGTGGTCCACGGGCAGCTCAAGCCAGAGGAAAAAGACGCCAATATGGAGGCCTTTGCCAGTGGCCGAGCAAAACTGCTGGTCGCCACCACCGTGATCGAAGTCGGCGTTGATGTACCCAGCTCCACCCTAATGGTGATCGAGCAGGCAGAACGCTTTGGTCTGGCGCAATTGCACCAGCTGCGCGGGCGCGTGGGGCGCGGCGCGGACAAATCCGTGTGTCTGCTGCTGCGCGGAAATGAAATGTCAGAGACGGGGCGCAAGCGGCTGGCCCTGATGCGCGAGACGCAGGACGGATTTCGCATTGCCGAGGAAGACCTGGAGCTGCGCGGCGGCGGCGAGCTGCTGGGCACACGGCAATCAGGCGATGCCGCCTTTCGCATCGCCAATCTGGAGCAGGTTCAGCGCCTGCTGCCTGCCGCCCATGCAGATGCGCGGCTGTTGATCGAAGGGTCAGACAAAGACGGCGGCTGGCAATCCAGCAAACGCGGCGAGGCGGCGCGCCAATTGCTTTATCTGATGGAGCGCGATTGGGGCGTGCAGCTGCTGCGCGGAGGCTAAGCGGAAATGCGCTCCGCGATCGCATGGGCGGCGGCGTTTACATCCTCCCATGTGAACTCAAAATGCTCTTCGCCGTCGTAATATGGGTCAGCGATTGCTGCGCCTTCGCGGCCCGGCACCGCATCCATTAGCAGTGAAACCTGCGCGCTCGCACCAGCGGGCCTCACGGCCTCGATATTGCGCAAATTCTGGTGATCCATCGCAAAGATATGGGTGAAGCGGGTGAAGTCCTCTGCCGCCAATTGCCGTCCGCGTAGCCCGGAAATATCGATGCCATGGGCCGCTGCGGTCTCAATTGAGCGAGGGTCTGGCGGCGAACCCACGTGATAGGCTCCGGTGCCGCAGCTATCGATTTCCAGGTCCAGTCCTGCCCTTTCCGCCGCAGCGCGCATTGCGCCTTCGGCCAGGGGAGAGCGGCAGATATTGCCGAGGCAGACGAACAGAAGTGCGGGTTTTTGCATGGCTAAGTCTTACTGGACCATGGCTCGTCCAAGCAATATGGAATGCGCAAACAGGAGAGATTTTCATGCGTTCCATGATCGCCGCTTTCGCGCTTGCTGCAACCTCGCTGACCACGCCTGCTTACGCGGGGCCGAAAGAGGATTATGAAGCGCTGCGTGAGGAAGTGTGGCAGGCGGTGCTGGACAGCGATCCTCAGCTTGCGACGAGTGTTGGCGATCGGCGCGGCGATGGCAAGCTGGGCGATCTCTCTCTTGCGGAATATGACCGTGCGAATATCGAGGCGGAGGGGTTTCTCGCCCGGCTGTATCAGATCAATGCGGATGAATTGCCGCAGGACTTGCAGGTCGATTACGCGGTTCTGCGGCGCAGCATTCAGGACCAGCTGACCGGCGCTCAGTTTGATCACAATCGCTATCAGATATTCACCAATCGCGGCGGCTGGTTCTCCGGCTTTGCCTCGCTGCCCAACCGTTCGCCGCTTTTTACGCTGGCTGATTATGAAAGCTATATTGGCCGGTTGGAAGGCTATGCTCAGGTCAACGCTGACGGGATCGCCCGCAGCCGAGAGGCCATTGCGCGCGGGCTGACCCATGCCTGTGAGCCGATGCAGGGATTGGAAGATCGCATCGCTCGCCAAATCGTGGACGACCGGGAACAATCGCCCTTCTGGAAGCCATTTGCAGGCGACAAACCAGCCGCGATTTCAGACGCAGACTGGGAGAATCTAAAGGACCAGGCGAGTGTCGCATTGGAAGAGGCAGTCTTCCCGTCCTATCGTGATTTCCTGACATTCTATACTAAGGAATACGCGCCCAATTGTCGCACGGGCACTCCTGGCGTGCTCGCCACACCGGGCGGCAAAGAATATTACGATTACCGCGTCAAAAGCTTCACTACGACCGATATGACTGCGGACGAGGTGCACAATCTCGGCCTGTCCGAGGTGGCGCGGATCCGCGCCGAAATGGTCGAGGTTGCTAAAGAGGCGGGCTTTGACACGCGTGAGGCGTTCGTTGAGCATCTGCGCACCGATCCGCAATATTACATGACCGATGCGGACGAATATCTCGCCTACACTCAGGCGCTGGCAAAGCACATCGATGGCTTTATGCCGAAGCTGTTCGGCCGCTTGCCGCGCAATCCCTACACAGTCTCGCCGATCCCGGCAGCCCAAGCGCCGGGCAACACGACGGCCTATTACGAACCGGGATCATTGAAGACGGGGCAAGCGGGTATCTACCGCCTCAACACCACGGAGCTGGACCAGCGGCCCTTGTGGGAGCTGCCCGCGCTGGGCGTGCACGAGGCGGTGCCGGGGCATCACCACCAAATTTCCCTGCAGCAGGAGTTGGATATTCACCCCCTGCGCGCGAACGGCACCTACTTCACCGCCTTTGTGGAGGGGTGGGGCCTCTATTCAGAGCGGCTCGGAATAGAGATGGGCCTGTATGATACGCCCGCCAAGGAAATGGGGCGGCTGTCCTATGAGATGTGGCGCGCGGCCCGTCTGGTGGTCGACACTGGTATTCATTCAAAGGGTTGGTCGAAGCAGCAAGCGGTGGATTACATGCTGGATAACACCGCGCTGTCGCCTGCCAATATCGATGCCGAGGTCAATCGCTACATCACCTGGCCGGGACAGGCGCTGGCGTACAAAGTCGGCGAGCTGAAGATCAGAGAGCTGCGCGCCGAGGCAGAGGAATCGCTAAGTTCTGACTTTGATTTACGTGCGTTCCATGACGCGGTGCTGGAAAACGGCTCGGTACCACTTGATGTGCTGGAGGCGCATATCGATCGGTGGATGGCTAAACAAGAACAGGTCTTTCTTGATCCGATCAACGCGTCGGGAGGAGTAGCAAACGATTAAGCCGCCTTCGCGGGCAGCGGATCCGTGTTCGCCAGCACTTCTTCCACGATCTGCCGGATATTCACCTTCGCCTTCAAGCGTGCGCCGAGCAACGCGGTGCCGCTAACCTTGCGCTGAACGAATAGGGTTTCGATCGGCGGCAATATCCATGTCTCGCGGTCTTCTGCGATGGCGTAGCCTTCTTCGCGCAGCAGCGGCACGAACGCCCGGTCACCAAAATCAAACGGGGCATCTTGCGTCATTTCATCGACAATTATGTCGACCATCTTTTCTACGCGATCACGGTGTTTCTCGATCACTATGGGGGACATAAAACCCGCCGCGAGCGCCTCATCCAATATTGCGGTTTTATCAGCAGCAAGCCCGGCAGTGAGCAAGCGGCGATAGGCATTGCCGACATCGGGATCGACAGCGCGGCACGCGCCAAAGTCGAGCAGCACGATTTCGCCGGTTTCCTTGCGATAGCGGAAATTTGCGAAGTTCGGGTCGGTTTGCATTACGCCGAATTCAAACAGCTCACGCGCGACAAGGCGCATCAGGCGGCTCGTCACTTCATCGCGGCGTTCATCCGTTTCGTTCTCCAGCTCTTCGATGGAGCTGCCTTCTTCAAAGCTCATGGCGAGAATGCGGTCGCGCGTCAGTTCCTTGTGCAAGCGCGGGACAACAAAACCCTCGGCGCCGGACAGCCGTTCTCGGTACATCTCCATCTGCGCGCCTTCGCGGTGGTAATCTGCCTCCTCGTGCAGCTGCTTCTTGGCCTCTGTCAGCAGAGCGTCGATCTCCAGCTCTGGCGGGGCAAAGCCGGATACGCGCAGCAATGTCATCACATTATCGACATCGCTATCGATGCTGTCGGCGATACCGGGATATTGCACCTTGATTGCGAGCTCCTGACCATCACGGGTCAGCGCCTTGTGCACCTGCCCAATGCTCGCGGCGGCGATAGGGCGCGGGTTGAACCAGCGAAACTGTTTGCGCCAGTCCGGCCCCCATTCCTGTTTCAGCACGCTGTCGAGCTGCTTTGCGGGCATGAAATTTGCCTGATCGCGCAAGGTTGCGAGGATCTTTGCCAGTTCAGGCGGCAGGAAGTCACCCGAATCCATACTTATCATCTGGCCCATCTTCATCGCCGCACCGCGCAGGTGGGAAAGGCGGTCGGTCATGCGCTGGACATTGCCCGGCGTCAGCAGTAGGTCGCGCGCCGATAAGCTGTCGCCGCTTACCAGACGCCGTGCGCCCTCAGCCGCCATTCCGCCCGCGACACTGCTGACCAAGCGGCTAAAGGTGCCGAAGCGAGCGAGCCTGCTAGAGGGAACCGCGCGCTGGCGGGCTCTGTCTTCCCGGCTTTCAATGGGCTGGCTGCTGTCGCCGAGATTGTCGTCGCTGCTCAATGTCTATCCGATCAAATTGCGCGTGAATTTCTACGCGGTTATCCCACAGAACGGCTTGGCCTTCGCACCGTTCCTTGCCTTATGCAATCGACCTGGTGCTGGCCGCGAACCGCATTGATTAGTCGCAGATCTCAAATTCAGCCTAACGCCGTATTACCGCCTATTGGCCCTGTGCAATTAACCTAAATTCCAGGGGAATTTCAGCATCTGTTGTCGTTAACAGAGGCCTATTGGCTCCTTAATCGAAGCCTCGCGTTAACCCTGAGTCGCAGCTAACATTTTACCAACATCGCATATTGGGGGTCGCATAGGAGACCAACTATGCGTCAGAAGATTATCTATGCCATGCCGATTGCGGCAATGATGTTTGCAGCCACACCAGCAATGGCTGGCGAACGTGCCCAAGGCGGCTTTCGCGTCAGCGCGCAAGTCCCTGTTTCATGCAAGATTGAACCTGGCGTCTTCAGCGCTCAGGATGACAATGAAGTGGTAACGGGCACTTTGTTCGAAGCGTGCAACACCAATCGCGGTTTTTCCGTGATCGCCACGCACCGCGAGCTGGCCGTGGGTGAGCGTGTTCGTGTCCGTTATGGCCGCGACACCAGCGACCTGAACCCGGGCGGGTTCTCTTTGGTCGCTATGCGTGCAGGCGCGCGCTTCGGCCCAGTGCCGGTGACGATCCAGACGGGTGATATTGCACAGCCGATCTCGATCAGCTTTGCATTGACGGCTGTCTAACTTACCCAATCAATACGAAATTCAGGCGGCCAGCATCCAGAATGGGTGTTGGCCGTTTGCTATTCCGGCTGTGCGTTGGTCAACGTGATACTCGCGCCGGATGCGCGTACTATCAGAGCAGTGATTAGATTGCTATCAGAGCAGTGATTAGATTGCGCTAACCGAAACTCTGACACGGTCGGCATATTTGCCAGCTTCGGCAAAGAACGGCTCAACCATGACCCGCAGTGGATGCATATCACCGAGTGAATCTGTGTGCTCCACGAACTCGCGGCCATTTGCGCCCATCAGATCGACCTTCTCACCGCGCATGCGCAGTACGTAAGGGATCTCGTCACGCCCTTGGGAATGGCGCAGCACCCCTTGGTTTTCAGAGGTGAATTCAACGCGGTAGGGCGAAGTGCTCCAAATCCGCAGGCCAAAGGGATCAGACCGAGTAAAGGCATCAGGATCAAGCGTGCCAAGGTTGATGCGCCGCACGCTGCCGCGCCCGCTGGCGCCGACTATGCGCAATGCGACCGCCGATGGAATATTGACCCGCACCGACAGTTCCAAGGTATCAACCAGATCCCCGGCTCCATCGCGCAGGGTGACTACAAACTCGCGAGAATAGACGCCAGCATCAAGCCCCCATTCCGTTGGAAAGCTAAGCTGAACGCGCACCCCACGCCCGTTGCGAGTGCCCGGGACGCCGCGCAGAAACAGATCGTTGTTGATCGGACCCGCGGTTGCATCATCTGCGAGCACTTCAAGACGCTGTCCGCCGGAGCTGAAATTGAAGTCGACCGGATCGTCAAAGGCCACACTGTCCCGGCGAGCGATGCGCAGGAACGCTTCACAGGGTCCATTACCTGCCGCATTTCGCACCCGGACTTCAAAATTTTCGCGCGCTCTCTCACCAGCGCCGATTTGAATGCCGGAGACATTTACGTTCTCTGTCGTATCAACAAATTCTGGGCGGCAGCCGCCATCTTGGGCGGAAACCGATGCGCTCGCGCATAGTGCGCCAGCAACAAAAATGGTGCGAAGAATGGTCATAATCTGCTTCCTTATTCCTCGATCGCCGGTAGTCTTACGTCACCTAGGCGGAACAAACCGTCTGAATCTTCCGGCACGGTAAACTCAAAGCTCGATGCGCCGTTATCATATGTGACGCGGTAGCTTTTGCCCGGTGCAAACCCGATCATGCCAAAGCGGCCTGTAGAATTGGTGAAGAACTGCTTCTCTTCAAATTCATCATCGTCGAGTGCGACAATCGTGCCAGAGACGAGCGAGACAGGCTCTTCACCGCGGTAGAGATTGCCGACGATACTAACGAAGTAGTCATTCCCGACTTCAAGCGAGTAGCCGGCCCGGTATGGCGGATCCAGCCGGACTGAGCCTTCGCCGATGTCATACCCGACAGCTCCGCCTTCTACGTCATATTGCACAGTTTGTTCGGTGTAGGACGATAGGCGGCCTTGGAGCGCGCCACCGAATATCCCGCTGTTCGCCTCGTATTCGTTGTCTGCCAGCGTGCGTCCGGTGATCACTTCACCGTCAGACAAGGTTTCGTGTGGGTGGGCGATTACAAACGCATCGCGCACAGGGCGACCGATCGCGAATTCTTTGCCAGCAAAGGCGAGCGAGGTGCCAACCTGCAAGCGGTAACGCTGTTCTTGATCGATACTGCCAAAATTGTCGCCTGCGGTGAACGCTGAGAAACGCGTGTCGAAGCGATTTGAGGTGTAATCAAACGAAGCATCAATGCGTGACTGATTGGGGTCGGTTGTGACACCAACATCATAGCCAAACGATCCAACGCGGTTCTCGCTGCCTTTTGACAGGTTCGCACGGAATGTTTCGGACCGGCTGCGATAATCGGCAAGGGCGCGGGTGCTTGGGCCAAACACATAGGATACGGCAACGCGCGTGCCCCATTCATTGCCAAAGGCATCGCCGGTTCCATATTCCGCGCCGATCGTCACTTGCAATCGATCGCTGACGCGATGGATGTAATCCACGAAGATGTTGGTCAAATCATCCTGAGGCCCAGAGCGGTGCGAATAAAGCGCGCCGGCAACCATCCGGCCCCGTTCGGTAAGGGTACGGTTATAGTTCGCACTTACCGTCACCAAATCAAAGGCCACCGGAATAAGATTGGATATGGTGGTGAAGCCTTCACCCGTATAATCCACATTGAGCGTAAAGCCGCTGCGATTGGTGAAGCTGTTGCCGCCAGTAAAGCGGTAGCTCGCCCGTGCAGCAAACCCAGTTCCGCTAGCTTCACTGAAACTGGTGGCCGCTTGCAGATCGAAGAAACCAGGAATGAACTGCGGTACGATGCTGCTTTCCAGACCGAACAGCTGCACGTCTTCAGAAATCTGCGCCGCTCCGCCCAGCACCAGATTGTCGGACACACCGCGGCGATAGAGCGCGGTCACGGCAGGATCGTCGGTGTAGTTAGGCTCAAAGGCGAGGTCGCGAGCGATGAAGCCCGCTGCAAAAGAGTATTCCTCCTCGCCTGCTTCCAAATCAAGTGGTTGGAAGAAGTAGTCGAGGTTGACCAGTTGCTCGCGCCCACCGGAATCGCGAATTCTCAGCTCGACATCGTTGGAGCCAAGCTGAACTGGGAGGCTGGCGAGATCATAAGTGCCGGCATCCAATTCCAGCCGTTGAAATTGTTCGCCATTGATGACGACATCAACGGTTGAGCGATTGTCTAGGAAAATCTCGCCCGAACCCAAACGGGCAGCGGGCAGGAATGGATCGAAGACCCGACGGCTCTTCTCAACACTGACGCCGCCTAGGAACGGCGTACGCAGCAGGCTGAGCGATTCCAAACGAAGATCACCTGCGGCGAAGCGGCGAAATTTCTCACGCTGGTCATAGACCGCGCGCACGCCGCGGCGCGAAAATCGCATGCCATCACCAAGCTGGTCCGAATATGCGCCATCATATTCAACCACAATGTCGCCAATGCGGGTTGCGCCATCGAAGAAGAACTCAGGCCTGAATTCTTCTTCTTCGGTGTCATATTCAAGGTTCGTGTTGATGTTGAGATAGGCAGAGAAATTCTCAGGTTCGAGCAATGTTAGCTGCTCGCGACTGCTGCTCGTATTCTGGGCGATCAAATCGCGTGTTTGCCGCAAGGTGCCATCGATCTGAACGATCGTCACCTCCAGCAGATTCTGATTGAATGCCAGCTCAATTCCCGCCTCGCTCAGCGGTTCTGGGCGGATATTCTCGCGGTTCGCACTATAGGTGTCGAAGCGGCGCAAACCTTCTTCATTGAGCAGCAAGGCGAGCTGCTCACGCAGCATGTCTGTGCCAATCAAGACGCTGCCATCACGCTCGACTTTTACCGCCACATCGCCAAGCACTTGGGTGCCTGAAACAAGTGGAACGTTAAACTCTAGGGACGGGCGCTCCTCAACCGTTTCCACTTCGGTTTTGCGATTGATGAATGTGATGCCTGAACGTGTTTGAACAGCAGGTTCATCGTTCGCTGGAGCAGCCGGTTCGCCCGGTTGCGACTGAGAGTCTTGGCCAATTTCATCACCGGCCGGGTCCGTTGGTGAACTGTCCTGCGCATGAGCAACGCTGGCAAGCGGAGCGTGCAAACACCAGGCAAGTGCAACCAGGCTCAAGGAAGGAGATTGGAGGGCAATCTTAGTGCGGCGCATCATCGCCTCACTGTTCTACTGGTGTGTCGATCTCGATCGTAACCGAGGTCGGATCGAGTTCGACGTCCATCGGGACGAAAAACAAGCGATCTTTGCCCGGAGCGACCACACCTGCGCCGATAAATCTTGCGATTTGCTCAGGGGTGTATTCCGCTTCGAAGGGCTCGCCATCGGTGCGCGTGCCGGTCATCCGCCATGTGGAAAGACCAGCTAGGAAGTAGCGGTTGCCATCATTACCTACCAGAACTTCCAGTCCCTTTTCTGAGCGGGTTGGCGGAGGAGCGTTAGGATCCTCAGCGGTCTCGGTGGCTTGGGCAGTAGGGATTTCGATTGTTGCAGGCGGAGTGACTGGTGTGGCGCCATCATTCTCAGCAGCGGTCTGGGCTGCGTCGCGAGCGTCTTGCTCAGCTTCCAGTGCAGCTTGCTGTTCTGCGGCGCGCTGGGCTTCCAGCTCGTTGATCTCGCTTTGAAGCAGCGGAACTTCGCGGGTAACCGCGCTGACCTGGCGGATCACCGGCTCGGAGCGTGCGCCCTCTGGGAAGACGTTCATCAAGACGTTGTAATTGATGACGACCTGAACCTGCGATCGCGAATTGGCATCGACTTCAACCGGCAGTTGCCGGATTGACATGTAGTAGATTTCAGAATTCTTGAGATCAGGATTGCCAACATATTGAACGCGGAAAACCTGACGTGCCTTGCTCTTCAGCAAGATTTGCGTGGGGAATACCAGAAAGTCTTCTTCGGCTGGAGTTAGCTCAAGCTCACCTTCGGTCGAGATGTCACCGCGCATCATCAGCACTTCATAGGCGATGTCATTGTTGGCATCGCTTACCATTTCAATGCGTGTGACTGCACCACGGCCGTCGGGCTCGAGGTCTGCAATCATTGGAGAAACGCGAGCTGCCATTGCGGCGCTAGGCGTTAGTATTAGAGCTAGCGCACTTAAGGCTGCCCAAATCGGCCGAAACATGGAAAAATCCCCCTTCAAGTCAACAGTGCGCCCCTGCACAGTGTCTTGATAACCTCGAAACCGACCCGTATTTTTTTGTTGTTGGCCTTCGATAAGGTCCAAATATCGCTTCGTGCAAGTGAATTAACTCTTAACTGAGAGCTGCTTGCCCGAGCTGTGTCTTTTGGGTTGAACCGTTTTGGCTTCTCACCCGGAGTTGAAATGGGGGAAAGGAACGGATTCCTCTCCCCCAATCTCATATTAAGCGAAGTGTCGCTTAGATTGCGCCGAGTGTAACGGTCGCAACAGCAGCGTAGAAGCCAGCCAATGGACGTGGCGATTCTTGATCGTTCACGTTGATCACTGTGCGCAGTACTGCACGGTTGTGGAATGCACCGGTTTGCGCAACGGTAGTTGCTGAGCCGTCCGCAGTGCGGTGCTCAACGGTTGCGAAGTCAGTGTTGTCATCCGCACGCAGGCGAAGACGGTACTGCAGTTCATCAGTGAAATCGTCGGCGTCTGGGCCGTCATTCGTCTGCAGGAAGTTCTGCATCGCGTCACCTTCGAGAGTGATCGAAGCAGGATAGTTGCAGCTTGTCCAAATGCGCTGACGCTCAACATAGCGATTCTCGGTCAGTGACAGAGCGTCCGAACCTGAATCTTCTTCAATGTCGAGAAAGCCGAAAAATACGGTTTCAGGATCGTCAACGCTGCATTCGAATTGAACGAGTGCAACAACGCCGAAATCATCAGAAGCGGTCGCTGATTGAGCGGCAGCCGGTGATGCAGCAAAAGCAGCGCCGAGTGCGCCAGCCATAAGTAGTTTCTTCATTAATCTTCCCCTCTAGAAAGTAACTAAGTTACCAAGTCTGAGACGCCCTGATTATGTTTTCCTCGACGCGAATCGAGTGCGAACCTGGTAAACAAGTTATTAACGCGTAATCGCGCATATGCAACGACTCATCCCGATCTATCGACAAGGGAGTCTGATTTTAAAGGGTAAATTGATGTAACGTGACGCGGTTAAGTCACTTCTGTTTCAATTCGAAACAATGCAACACCGGCACCTTACCGTTATTTTCGCTCTGACTGGCGTTTTTGCCTTTTGGTTAATGAGCTTGGCCGAATTGAGCGGTCAAGACGGATCATTACTTGGCAATTGAAGTGGGCCTGCGAGAAAAATGTGGGGCGTTTGCGATAAGGCGGCCTCCATAAAAGAAGTCATTCGCTCCAACGGTGATGTGAAAATGGTCGGGGAGAGAGGATTCGAACCTCCGACCCCCTGTACCCAAAACAGGTGCGCTACCTGGCTGCGCCACTCCCCGACCGGTCATCAGCGCTTGTTCGGCTTAGGCCCCGTCAAAGGAGCGCCGACAAGGCGATGTGAGGCGCGCCTATTAGGAGCGGTTTATCGGGATGGCAAGCGGGTTCGGCAAGCGCCACAAAAAGCGGTGGAGGAGAGGGCTGGGCGGTGGGTGACAAATGAGCGGCCCGCGAGCTAGAACCGGGCCATGGCCAGACCCCAAACAAACGATGCGATTCCCACCGCGCGATCCCACCCAGACCATCCTGAGTGGCAATATCTCGACCTGATGCGCCGCATATGGAACGAAGGAAGCGAGCGGACCGATCGCACCGGGATAGGCACGCGTTCTATAATGGGCGCGCAATTGCGGTTCGATCTGGCGGATGGAGCCATGCCGCTGCTGACGACCAAAAGGGTTTATTGGAAGACGGCAACGCGGGAAATGCTGTGGTTCCTGACTGGCGAGACCAATATTCGCCCGCTGGTGCTACAAGGCGTGAAGATCTGGAACGAATGGCCACACGCCAACTACGTTAAGGCCACGGGCGAGGACATTCCCCTCGATGATTTCGTGTCGCGGATTGCGGATGACGAGAAGTTTGCAAAGCGCTGGGGCGATTTGGGTCCGGTATACGGCAAGCAATGGGTCGATTGGCCGACCTATCGCTATCGCAAGGATGGGCTCTACGAAAAGGGCGAGGGCATTAATCAGATCGCGCAAGTGGTTGAGAGCCTGCGCACATCCCCGGGCAGCCGCCGCCATATAATAGAAGGCTGGAATGTGGCGGATCTTGATCAGATGGCGCTGCCCCCGTGTCACAAAACCTATCAGTTCCACGTCGATGGCAGCGGGTCAGAGGCGCGGCTCAATTGTGTTTTGTATCAGCGCAGTTGTGATGTCGCGCTGGGCCTGCCGTTTAACCTTTGGTCCGCTGCGCTTTTGCAACGGATGATCGCACAACAGGTTGATATGCAACCGGGTGAAATCGTTTGGATGGGCGGGGACGTGCACCTCTATCTCAATCACGAGGAATTGATCACCGAGCAACTGAGTCGCGAACCACAATCGCAGCCAATGTTTATGATCACGCGCAAGCCCGAAACAATTTTCGATTACAAAATTGAGGATTTCAGGGTCGATGATTACGCGCCATTGCCTCCGATCAAGGCACCTGTTGCGGTGTAGCGGCATTCGCTTGACCGCTCTCACGCGTTGAAATAAAAATTCGTCACAACGCAATTATTGCAAGCCCATCGTCCGAGTGGGTTATCCAATTGGGAGAGCGCTGATATGGCCGACAAGGCCTCAGGCAATAGCGGCGACAGCCCGCACACCGGCGACAATCGCCCGGCCTTGGCACTGCACGTGCCCGAACCACGATCGCGCCCGGGCGATCCGGTCAATTTCGCCGACGTGGACGTTGGAGCGCCCGGTGATATGCCGCGCCCGGATGAAGGCTGTGCGCCCGGCGATATGAAGGATTTGGCCTATGGCTTGGTCCGCGTGCTTGGCGACGATAACAAAGCATACGGTCCGTGGGACCCTAAACTTTCGCCCGATACCCTGCGCACAATGCTGGGCCATATGGCGATGGTCCGCGCCTTTGATGAGCGGATGTTCCGCGGCCAGCGTCAAGGCAAAACCTCTTTTTATATGAAGTGCACTGGCGAAGAGGCGACCAGCGTGTCGGCCTCCATGGCGCTTGCCAGCGACGACATGGTGTTCCCAAGCTATCGCCAGCAAGGCATTCTGATTGCGCGCGGCTATCCTCTGATCGAGATGATCAACCAGATTTACTCGAACAAAGGCGACAAGTTGAAAGGTCGCCAGTTGCCAATCATGTATTCCAGCCGCGAGCACAGCTTTTTCAGCATCTCTGGCAACCTTGCGACCCAGACCCCGCAAGCGGTCGGTTGGGCAATGGCGAGCGCGATCAAGGGCGACAGCCGTATTGCCGCGACCTGGGTGGGTGAAGGGTCCACGGCTGAGGGCGATTTCCACAGCGCCTGCACCTTTGCGACCGTTTATAATGCACCGGTTATCCTCAATGTTATCAACAACCAGTGGGCGATTAGCAGCTTCTCTGGTTTTGCCGGGTCAGAGCGGACGACCTTTGCCGCGCGCGCGCTGGGATATGGCCTTGCTGGCTTGCGGGTCGACGGCAATGATGCGCTGGCTTGCTATGCGGCGCAGCAATGGGCCGCAAACCGCGCCCGTGCCAACCAGGGCCCGACTCTGATCGAATATTTCACCTACCGTGCAGAGGGGCATTCCACCTCAGATGATCCGTCCGGCTACCGGAGCGCTCAAGAGCGTGAGGAATGGCCGTTGGGTGATCCTGTTATGCGGTTGAAGAAGCACATGATCGCCATTGGTGAATGGGATGAAGAGCGCCAACAGGCGATGGATCTCAAATGTGCAGAGGAAGTGAAGGCCGCTACGAAGGAGGCCGAGAAGAACGGCATTCTGGGGCACGGCCTGCACCATCCGTTCAAGACGATGTTCGAAGATGTTTTCGAAGAGCTGCCCTGGCATCTCAAGGAACAGGCTGAGCAGGCCACACGTGAACGCAAGATCAAATGGCCGGATCAGCATCCCAAAGATGGAGCTGGCAAATGAGCGCGGGCGACGTGAAAAACGCTGTTACCACCGAGCAGGCGCAGGGCGAGGACGAGCGCCGGATCAATATGATCGAGGCGATCAACGAAGCGCTGGACATTATGCTGAAGCGTGATCCCGACACCATCGTAATGGGCGAGGATGTCGGCTATTTCGGCGGTGTGTTCCGCGCGACGGCTGGGCTTCAGGAAAAGCACGGCAAAACCCGCGTGTTCGATACGCCAATCTCTGAATGCGGCATTATTGGTGTCGCCGTGGGGATGGGAGCATATGGCCTGCGTCCGATCCCGGAAATTCAGTTTGCTGACTATATCTATCCCGGTCTGGACCAATTGATTTCCGAGGCGGCGCGGCTGCGCTATCGCTCAGCGACCGATTACATTGCGCCGATGACTGTCCGCTCTCCCTTTGGTGGCGGGATTTTTGGCGGGCAAACACACAGCCAATCTCCCGAGGCTTTGTTCACCCATGTCGCGGGTTTAAAGACAGTAATCCCGGCGACGCCCTATGATGCCAAGGGTCTGCTGATCGCCTCGATTGAAGACAATGATCCGGTGATCTTTTTCGAACCTAAGCGGATTTACAATGGCCCGTTCACTGGCTTTTACGACAAGCCGGTCGAGCCGTGGAAGAAGCACAAAGACAGTGTGGTTCCGGAGGGGTATTACAAGATTCCGCTCGGCAAAGCGCGTCAGGTGACCGAGGGCGAGCAGCTGACCGTGCTCGCTTACGGTACAATGGTGCATGTGGCTGAGGCGGTTTGCGCGGATAAAGGCATTGAGGCCGACATTCTCGATCTGCGCACGCTGATGCCGCTCGATATTGAAGCCATCGAGGCCTCCGTGAAACGCACGGGCCGCTGCTTGATCGTGCATGAGGCGACCCGCACGTCCGGCTTTGGCGCAGAGCTGTCTGCGCTGGTGACTGAGCGCTGCTTCTATCATCTGGAGGCGCCGGTTGAGCGCGTCACCGGATTTGACACACCCTATCCGCACAGCCTCGAATGGGCCTATTTCCCTGGTCCGGTTCGTATTGGCGAAGCGATCGACAAGATCCTCAAGGATTGATCTGACATGAGTAAATTTACATTCAACATGCCTGACGTGGGCGAAGGCGTGGCAGAGGCCGAGATTGTCGAATGGCAGGTCAAGGTCGGTGATCAGATCGAGGAAGATCAGCACATCGTCGATGTGATGACCGACAAGGCTACGATCGATATCGAAAGCCCGGTGACCGGCACTGTTACTGAAGTCGCTGGCGAGGCCGGGGATATCGTCGCGGTTGGCGGGATGTTGTTGGTGGTTGAGGTCGAGGGCGAAGATGCGCCGGAAGCCAAAGAGGAAAGCGCCAGCGAAGCGGTTGAACCTAAGCCTCCTGCCGAACCAGAGCCGACGCCAACAATTGAAGAGCCTTCCTCTTCTCCCGCTCGTGCTGAGCCTGTCGAAGCGCGGTCTTCCTCTTCAACTGAGCCTGAGCGGAAGAAGGACAGCCCTTCGGAGTCGAAGACGGCGCCTAGCGCCACCAGCTCAGGGCAGGCTGAAACTAAAGTTCTCGCAACCCCCGCAGTGCGCAAACGCGCCCGCGATCTCGGCATTGATCTGGGCGAGGTGAAGCCCGCCGCAGATGGCCGCATTCGCCACGCTGATCTCGACGCCTTCCTGTCCTACAATGCAGGCGGCGGATTTGCTCCTGCTGGCCCCGCGCGCGCGGACGAGCCAATCAAGGTCATCGGCCTGCGTAAGCGGATCGCGCAAAATATGGCCGCCTCAAAGCGCTCGATCCCGCATTTCTCATATGTCGAAGAAGTCGACGTGACCGAGCTGGAGCGGATGCGTGCTGACCTTAACGCCAATCGCGGTAACAAGCCAAAGCTGACTATGCTGCCGCTGCTCATCAGCGCATTCTGCAAGCTGATCCCGGATTATCCGATGATCAATGCCCGCTATGATGACGAGGCGAATGTCGTCACGCGCCACGGCGCGGTGCACCTCGGCATGGCCGCGCAGACCGATGGCGGCCTGATGGTGCCGGTGATCAAAGATGCGCAGTCGAAAAATATCTGGCAGCTAGCCCGCGAAATCGGCCGTTTGGCTGAGGCTGCTCGTGATGGCTCGGCCACGTCAGAGGAACTTTCCGGTTCAACACTTACGGTCACATCGCTCGGCCCACTGGGCGGGGTGGCAACCACGCCGGTCATCAATCGGCCAGAGGTTGCGATCATTGGCCCCAACCGCATTATCGAGCGGCCAATGTATGTCACCGGCCCGGATGGCGCAGAGCGAATCGAGAAGCGCAAGCTGATGAATATCTCGATTTCCTGTGATCACAGGGTGGTTGATGGCTATGATGCAGCAAGCTTTATTCAGGACGTAAAAAAGCTGGTTGAGACGCCCGTTTTGCTGCTGACGGAATAAAGTTTTCAAAATGGCAAAAAATGACTGTCAGAGCCGTTGACAGTCAGATCAGCGGGGCCTAATGGCCCTGCTCCCAAGCGGTGCAAACCCACATTATGCGGGTGTAGCTCAGTTGGTTAGAGCGCCGGCCTGTCACGCCGGAGGTCGCGAGTTCAAGTCTCGTCACTCGCGCCACTTGGGACTTTCCAAATCGATGTAAAATACGCGGGCCTTTGCTTCGCCTGATCCAATCACTCAACCGATGGATTGAGTTTTTATCTGCTTTCGATATACTCAACCATATGGTTGATAATGGACGGCAGCTTGATTCTGTATTCCGCGCACTGGGTGATCCAACCCGGCTGCGCATGATAGAGCAGCTCGCCCAAGGTGAGCGCACGGTTAGCGATCTGGCTGCGCCATTGGATATGACCCTTGCCGGGGCCTCGAAACATGTCGGTGTGTTGGAGCAGGCGGGTTTGCTGACACGTGAGAAGCGTGGGCGTGAGCGCATTTGTGCGCTGAATCAGGAATCGCTCTTCGCCGCGCGCGATTGGGTTGAGCGCTACAGCGCGTTCTGGTCCCAGCGCCTCGACGCACTCGATCAAGCATTGAAGGAGGATGGTGATGACTGACTTTGGCAAGCAGACGGGGCCTCAGCAAATCGAGTTTACCAGGCGATTTGACGCTGGGATTGAGAAGGTCTGGCAGTTCCTGGTCGACCCTGAAAAACGCAAACTGTGGTTTTGCGGCGGATCAACGGATGATCATGCCGGCGGACAGATCGTCTTTGAATTTGACCATCGACGTCTTTCAGAAAGCGCTCCCCCAGAAAAGTATGCATCGGAAGAGGTGACGACGCATCGTGGTGAAATCCTTGAATACGAGCCGCCCCATCGCTTCACGTTCACTTGGTTCGAAGCTGAAGATGGAGGTAAGAGCACGGTCGAGATCACGTTAAAGTCGCTGGGCGGCGGCACGACCGAACTCCACCTTGTTCATACAGGCGTTGCCGGGCGCGACATGCTGGTTGGAGTGCTCGCTGGTTGGCATGGCCATTTCGACCTACTTGCCGAGGTATTGGTTGGTTCGCGTCAATCTGACTTCTGGGTCATCGATCAGGCGCTTGAGGCGCAGTATGATCAGATGATCACTTGTTAGTTCACTTCGCAGCCTTCGCGATCCTCTCCACCCGCGCGCACCCATAACAGGGCGTTGCTGAGCATCTGCCGATAGATCGGATCATCATAGCTGGTGTGATTATGGCCGATGGCGGAATAGAACGCGCGCCCTCTGCCAAGGCAACGCACCCAGGCAATCGGATGGCCTTCTGGCCCGCCGCCCATGCGCAAGTCCTGAACCGGGCCGTAGAGCAGGTTCTCAGGGCTGTAGCTGTCCTCATCCAGGCCCATCAGCGGTACAGCATCGCCCAATTCCGCACTGTCAAAGCTGTACCATTCATCATTGTGGACCCAGTCCGCTGGTAGGCCCTGCATAACCGGATGCTTGGCCGCCAGGTTCACCACAAGCGCATCCTGAAATTGTGGATCAGCCGGATGACCGATGAATTGTGGCCCGATCACGCTCTCATCATACCAGCTCCAATCGCCGTGACTGTCATCGCCCGAGGCGTGTAAAGCGACCAAAGCCCCACCATCCTCCAGCCACTGCTGGAATGCGCGTTCTTGCTCCGGTGAAAGCGTGTCACCGGTCATATTGTTGAACACCACCAGATCGAAGCGCGCCAACTGATCGGCGTTGAAGACCGCACCATTGGCTGTGGTGAACAGGCCCATGCCTTGCTCTGCCGTCATCTCCGCAAAGAACCGATCAGCGCCCGCAATCCCTTCATTGTGCCGCCAGCCGCGCGTTTTGGAAAACACCAGCACGGCAGGCTGCGGCATATATTCGGTGATTTCGGGCGGGGCGCTGTCATAGGGCGCAGCAGCCTGATCAGTCTGAGCAGTGGAGGGTTCGCAGGCGGCGAGCGTGAGAGCGAGGGGAGCGATAAACCACTTCATGCGCCCGCTTGTATCAGCACAGCCCCGCGCGGCAAGGAGCGGCGCCAAAGCCGGTCAAGTAGACTTAGTCCTGCGCCGGCGGCGGGTTCCAGCTGCCGGTCTCCATCCAGATCAGGAATCGTTTGAGCGGTAAAAGCCACACCACGCCCAGGAAGATGTAGACAATCGTCTGGACCCAGCCGGGCCATGTGCTGATCGTGGTCGGCGCGAAATGGGCTATCAAGATGCCGTAAGCGATCAGTGCGATAAACAGACCGATAACACCCACTGGAATTCGCCAGGTTGGTTCTTCGCGCATCGTCTTACAATCCGTAGGCTCGAGTGGGGGTGATGATCGCATCCAGGTTCATGTCATGCGGCTCGATTGGCAATTCTTCGCAGAGTTGCACATCCCATGCCAGCCCAATGGCCAAGCGGCCTGGATGTTCCGACAGCCAGCGATCATAATGCCCGCCGCCTTGGCCCAGACGCTCCCCATTCTCGGTGAAACCGATCAGCGGCACAAACACTATGTCCGGGATGATTGGCGTAGCATCCGCGCTCGGCTGAGCCACGCCGAACGGTCCGTCCTCCAGCAGGTCATCGATATAGGGATCGGCATACCTCGCGAAGGCCATCGCGCTGTCTCGCGCATCGAAGCGGGGCAGGGCTATGGTGCGGCCCTGCTCGTGAAAGAACTTCGCATAGCCTGCCGCTGGGGCTTCATCCGTGCTGGCGGCGTAGAGACCAATGCTGGCCGTCTCGCTGATCCGTGATAGTAGCGCCCCCGGCGGGCGGCTAAACAACAACGCCTTGATCGCCTCCGGCTGGGTGAGGACGTGATCGCGGCGCGCCTCGCGCAGCGCTTTGCGCAGTTCTGGTTTGCTCGGCAAAGTCACACTACCTCAATCCGTCCAATCGGCCCGCAGGACCACAAGCCCGACTGGGCGCCCGCAGCGATGCGATCATTGATCGCGATGAGCGAGGAAGTCGCGGCGCGGATGCGCTGCGAAAAATAAGTAGCGGGACCACCATGGGCCGGACCAGGAGAAATCCTCTGACGCGAAAACGTCAGGTGGGCGCCGTATGCCCAAATCCCACGGCCGAACCGGTGGACTCAGGCAGGGACAGCTCCCGATGGATTGCTTATAGCCTCAGGGATATTCAATCGGCTCGCGCCGGGCAGCCCCGCTGCCTCCTAACTAGGGTGCGCAGGGCCCATCCTCAAGCGAAATGTCCGTAAAGCTGCGCGCGGGTGAGACGCTTAGGCAGCAGAGCCTTCCAGCGCCTCGGCAAAGCTTTCTGCCTTGGCGGCCAGTTCTTCCAGACGACCTGCGATCACATCTTCGCCAAACATATCGCGCTGCTCTGCGGCTTCTTTCGCCTCTTTCAGTTGTTCGGAAAGCGATTTCGCCTCGTCGCGCGCGGATTGGAGCTCTTTGCTCAGGCTTTCGAGTTCATCGTTTAGGCTCGATTGTGCCGAGCGCAGCTCTTCCAGTTCCGCCGCATTCTGAGCGTTCGCGGTATCGCCGCTGCTTGGGACAGGTGCGGCTGGCGCACCGCTTTTGCCACTTGCCTCATGCACTTCATCCGCCAGCATCAGCGAGGCGAACAGGAAATTCTGCGCCTCTTGCGGGGTCTTGGCGCTGCCCATGGCGGTGAATTTTGCATCGATCATGCCACCCAGCATTTCGATGTGGGCCTCTTCGCCATCGGCGCAGGCCACCTGATAGGAGCGGCCACCGATTTGCAATGTAACGGTACTCATTCTTCCAGCTCCGCAATCACGCCGTCCAGCTCGCGCAGGGTATCGGCCACTTCCTCACGCAGTTTTTCGTGGTTGTTGACCAGTGTCATCACGCGGGCAGAGTTCGCGGCCTCATCTGCGGCCGCTGCCTCGCTGGGCGTATCGTCTGGGGCGGGAGCTGGCGGATTGGCCGTACGCGCGGCATCCATGCGGCGAAGCGCATTTTCGATCCGTCCAATTGCCTCATCAATTCGTGCTTCACTCATGAGGTACGCGTTTACCAAGAAAGGTGAGATGCTGCAAAGCCTTGGTGATTGCTGTTGATAAGTGCTGGTAGCGGAGCGTGCAGGAACCGGGTCCAGTGGATTGTGCGGGGGTAGAGCTGGCCCCGCGCTTGACCTCCCTATGCGCCTCGGCAAAGGCTTTCGAAAAGCCGAATCGCTGCACAATCGCGCCGCTTCGGATGCATATTCAGCTGGCACCAGGAGCCCACCCGAGCATGACGACTGAACCCGCCCGCTTGCAGCAGATGGCGAACGCCATTCGCGCCTTATCCATGGATGCGGTTCAGGCCGCCAATTCAGGCCACCCGGGAATGCCAATGGGCATGGCGGATGTCGCCAGCGTCCTTTATTCGGGTCACGTCAAATTTGATCCAGCGCGCCCTGATTGGGCGGACCGCGACCGGTTCGTTTTGAGCGCTGGCCACGGTTCCATGATGATCTATTCGCTGCTGCATCTCACCGGATATGCCGCGCCGACCATGGATGACATCCGCAATTTCCGGCAGCTGGGCAGCCCGTGCGCCGGTCACCCGGAGAATTTCCTGCTGGAAGGCGTGGAATGCACCACCGGGCCGCTGGGCCAGGGCCTGGCGATGGCCGTTGGCATGGCGATGGCAGAGCGGCATTTGAACGCGAGCTTTGGCGATGATCTGGTGGACCACCGCACCTGGGTGATCGCGGGCGATGGCTGTCTGATGGAAGGGATCAACCACGAGGCGATCGGCCTTGCTGGACACCTTCACCTGGGCCGATTGATCGTGCTGTGGGATGACAACAACATCACCATTGATGGATCGGCGGATCTGTCAACCAGCGAAGACATCAAGGCCCGCTATGAAGCGACAGGCTGGCACGTGGTCATCTGTGACGGCCATGACTTCGCTGATATTGAGCGCGCAATCTCAGAGGCGAAGGCCGATGGTCGCCCATCGCTGGTCGCTTGCAAAACTGTGATTGGTAAGGGTGCCCCGACCAAGCAAGGCACCTCGGCAACGCACGGTGCGCCGCTAGGGCCGGACGAGATTGCCGGTGCCCGCGAGGCGCTGGGCTGGCCGCATGAGCCATTCACGGTTCCTGCTGAAATTCTGGCAGACTGGCGAGCGACCGCCGATATGGGACGCGAGGCACATGGCGCATGGCAAACGCGCCTCAACGGTTCTGCGCAAACGGAAGAGTTTGAGCGCCGCATGGCGGGCGATCTGCCGAGCACCTTCGATCTGGATGGCTATATCCAGGGTCTGATCAAAGATCCCGTCAGTGTCGCGACCCGCAAGGCAAGCGAAATGGCGCTGGCGGAAATCAATCCGATTTTGCCAGACACCATCGGCGGCAGCGCCGATCTGACCGGATCGAACAACACCAAGGCTGGCGGGATCGAGGCATTCTCGGCTGACGATTATTCGGGCCGCTATGTCTATTACGGCATTCGCGAGTTTGGCATGGCCGCAGCGATGAACGGCATGGCGCTGCACGGCGGGGTCATCCCATACGGCGGTACGTTCCTGGTGTTCACCGATTATGCGCGCGGCGCGATCCGCCTGTCCGCTCTGCAACAAGCGCGCGTTATCTATGTGATGACGCATGACAGCATTGGGTTGGGCGAAGATGGGCCAACGCACCAACCGATCGAGCATGTCGCCTCGCTGCGCGCGATGCCGAATGTGCTGGTGATGCGCCCATGCGATGCGGTGGAAACGGCGGAATGTTGGCAAATCGCGCTGGAGCAGCGGGATCGTCCATCCATTCTGGCGCTCACCCGCCAAGGCCTGCCTCAGCAGCGCCTACAGCCTTATGAAGGCAATGGCTGCGTCAAGGGCGGATACCGGACCAAGGCCGCAGGCGCGGAGCGCAAGGTTGTAATCTACGCCACTGGCTCCGAAGTCAGCCTGGCCGCTGAATGCGCCGCCGAGCTTGAAGCTCAGGGCATTGGCACAGACGTCGTCTCCATGGTCTGCACCGAACTGTTTGACGAGCAGGACGCGGCCTATCGCGACGATATTCTGGCGGCGGGCGAAGACATCCTGCGCGTTTCAATCGAGGCGGGCACGACCTTTGGCTGGCAGAAATACACCGGCATTGGCGCAGGCGCGCTGAACATCGGTATCGACACATTCGGGGGCTCTGCCCCGGCGAAGGATCTGTTTGCGCATTTCGGCCTTACTGCCGAAGCGATCCTTCCAAAAATTCACAACAAATTAAACGGTTAAGCAGGAGTTCTCATCATGGCGACGAAGGTTGCAATCAACGGTTTTGGTCGCATCGGACGGCTTGTGGCGCGCGCCATTCTGGAGCGCAGCGGTCACGATCTGGAGCTGGTCTCGATCAATGATCTGGCGGACACAAAGTCAAATGCTCTGCTGTTCCAATATGACAGCACGCATGGCCGCTTTCCCGGCACGGTAGAGGTCGGCGACGGCGCGATTGTCGTCAATGGCAAGAGCATTGCCGTGACCAGCGAGCGTGATCCAGGCAATCTGCCGCACGCCGCACAGGGTATCGACATTGTCCTGGAATGCACTGGCTTCTTCCAAAGTCACGAAGCGGCTGAGCCGCATCTGACAGCGGGCGCAAAGCGCGTGCTTATCTCCGCGCCAGCGAAGAACGTCTCCGCCACCGTCGTTTACGGGGTGAACCACGATGTGCTGACGGCGGATGATGTGATCGTCTCCAACGCCAGCTGCACCACCAATTGCCTCTCTCCAGTGGCGAAGGTGCTGAACGATCTGGTCGGGATTGAGCGCGGTTTCATGACCACGATCCACTCCTACACTAATGATCAACGCATGCTGGACCAGATGCACGGCGATATGCGCCGGGCTCGCGGCGGCGCCCAGAACATGATCCCAACCACCACTGGCGCTGCGCGTGCGGTTGGTCTGGTGTTGCCAGAACTCGCTGGCAAGCTCGACGGATCTTCCGTCCGCGTGCCAACGCCAAACGTCTCACTGGTCGATCTGGTGTTCACACCGGGCCGCGACACCAGCGCGGAGGAGCTGAACGCGGCATTGAAGGCTGCATCGGAAAGCGGCCCGATGGCAGCCGTTCTCGATTACACTGATCAACCGCTGGTGAGCAGCGATTTCAACCATCACCCAGCCAGCTCCACCGTCGACAGCCTGGAGACCAGCGTGATGGAGGGCAAGCTAGCCCGCGTCGTATCGTGGTATGACAACGAATGGGGCTTCTCCAACCGGATGATCGACACCGCCGGCGTGATGGCGAAATTCCTGTAAGGAGAAGCCTGATCGATGAATATGCTGGAACTGCACCCTGAATATCTGGCTGCCTTGGCGCGGCAATTCGGATTTCTGGGTGCGTTCCTAGGCGGTGTATCGGCAACATTGTTCGTCACGCTCTTGACCTTGGCAAAACCGTCCAGGGTCGTTCGCTGGGCCATTGGTCTGGCCGCAGTAGCGGCAGCCGCCTTTATTGTGACAGCTTACATGAGCGTTGGTGTTATTGCGCAAAGTCATCCAAACGCGCCTGACATGGTCGCGGCTGGGCCTCGTACTATTGTACAAGTGGGGATGAGCCTTAGCTTCGCCATCGGCACCTTTGCGTTGCTTGGCGCGATTGGAGTGAGCGGTTGGTCGCGGTCAAAGACGCTGGGGTATGTCACAACAGCGGTTGCGGTGCTTGCCGCATTGCCGCTTTTGGCTGATCTTGCCTGAGCAACGCTAGAGAAAGTGTTTTAATGCCCAACTTCAAAACTCTCGATGATTTGCCTGCTGACCTGACTGGCAAGGTTGCGCTGGTTCGCGTCGATCTGAACCTGCCGATGCAGGGTGGATCGGCCAGCGATCTGACGCGGGTTGAGGCGATTAAGCCGACCGTTCTGGAGCTGAGCGGGAAGAGTGCGAAGGTCCTGCTGCTCGCGCATTTCGGACGTCCGGGCGGCGCGCGCCACTCCGCGCTATCGACCAGCATGGTCGTGGGCGATGTTGAAGGTGTGCTGGGCAAGGAGCTGATGTTCATTCCAGAGGTCGCTGGCCCGGTGGTGGACCAATCAATTGGCATTCTGCGCCCAGGCGATATTGGCCTGCTCGACAATGTTCGCTTTTGGCCTGGCGAAGAGGCGAATGATCCGAATTTCGCGCAAAGCATCGCGGCGCATGGCGATTTTTACGTCAATGACGCGTTTAGCGCCGCGCATCGCGCTCATGCGACCACGGAAGGTCTCGCGCATCTTCTCCCCGCCTATGCTGGCCGCGCGATGGAGCGCGAACTCACCGCGCTCGACAGCGCGCTGGGCAATCCGGAAACTCCGGTTGCGGCCGTGGTTGGCGGGGCGAAAGTCTCCACTAAGCTCGACGTTCTGCAAAACCTCGTCGGCAAGGTTCAGCATCTCATCATCGGCGGCGGGATGGCCAATACCTTCCTTGCTGCGCGCGGCGTAGATGTCGGCAAAAGTCTGGCAGAACATGACCTTATCGAAACTGCCTCGAAAATCATGGATGAGGCCGATCATTCCGGCTGCACGGTGCATCTACCCTATGACGTCGTGGTGGCCAAAGAGTTTGCCGCCAATCCGGCGAGCCTTCGAACCTGCAATGTGCACGAGGTCGCTGGTGACGAAATGATACTCGATATCGGTCCACTCGCGACGGAGGCTTTGGCCGATGTGCTCAAGACTTGTCGCACTCTGGTATGGAACGGCCCACTCGGCGCGTTTGAGACCGAACCGTTCGACACCGCGACCATGGCGCTGGCTCGCCATGCTGCGGCGCTAACGCAGGAAGGTTCGCTGATCTCGGTCGCGGGCGGGGGTGACACCGTCGCTGCCTTGGCGCAAGCAGGTGTGACGGGCGATGTGACCTATATTTCAACCGCTGGTGGCGCTTTCCTGGAATGGATGGAAGGCAAGGTGCTGCCCGGTGTTGCAGCATTGAGAGCTTAGACTATGGCCGATATTTCCGCCACGATTGAGACGCTGGAGCACCGCTTTATGCGGGCCTGGATGCGACGCGACAACCGCGAGCTGCGCAAGCTTGTGCGGCGCGACTTCATGATGATTATCGGCGCGGACCGATCGCAATTGCTTGACCGGCCTAGCTTTCTGGAGGCCGCAGAGGGTCGATTTGGTTGTTCTGCCTATCGCTTCCGCGAAGTCATCATCAACAAGCATGGCAAATGTGCATGGTTCGCCGCCGGAGTCGATCTGGAAATGCGGATCGGCGCGCGCGATTGGTCTGGCCAGTTCTGGCTCACGGATCTGTGGCGCAAGGGCGCAGTGGGCAGTGGCTGGAAACTGGCGGAGCGCAGCCTTTCGCGCACGGACCCGGAAGAATCTCTGGCCGCTGCGATCCAGAACCTGCAGCTGTGGAATTGATGCGCGCACTCTTCGCGTTCGCGGCGTTGCTGCTGGCTGCGCCGCTTGCCGCAGAGGAACCGGATTACGAGGCGTTCGGCGCGTTCCTTGAAGAGTTTCGCAAGAAAAGCGGTACCCCGGCGATGAGCGCCGTGATTGTAAAAGATCACAAGATCGCTTGGGAAGGGTACTTCGGCACCTATGATGATGAGGGCAATTTGCCGACCCGCGCCGAAACCACCTACAAAATTGCCTCTGTTACGAAGCCAATCGTCGCGACTGCGCTGATTTCAGAGCAGGCAATGGGGCGTCTTTCACTGAATACACCAATGGCGAAAGATGCTGCCTGGACGGAATTGTGTGAATACTTCGTCACCACTGCGATCCCTTTCATGTCGGGCGGAACAGATCGGCACGGCAACCCAATTGCGGCGATGCAATGCGACAAGCCGACGACATTGTCCGACATGCTCAATATGCGCGCCAATGGCGATGCGTTTGTCTACAACCCAATCGCCTTTGCACGAATAGATCGCGCAATTACCGGGGCGGGCGGGCGGCCATTGAGAGACATCGTGCGCGAACGGGTGATCGATTACTCTTTGGGCCTCGATTACGATGTGGCTCTTGGATGGCGAGATCCACATGGCGGCTCGGCGCTAAGGTTTTTGGCCGAGCCATTTCACGTGATCGATGGGCGGGCTGTGAAGCAACCCCTGCCTGATGATGATTTTCGCGCCGCAGCCGGCATTATCGCAAGCCCGCGGGCGATCGCTAATTTTGACATTTTCTATGATGAGGGACGGATTTTGCTGCCGGCTGATGCCCGGGCAAAGCTGATCAACAGGCCGGTACCTGAGCTCGGCGATTACCAGCAAGGCTGGTTCTTGGAAGACTGGAACGGCAAGCGATTGATGTGGCATTCTGGCTGGAATGAGAAGCAATACTCGGCGCTCTACCTCAAAGTTCCAGAGAGCCGCCTCTCGCTCATCGTCTTTGCCAACACAGAGGCGATTTGGTGGGGCAATTCAGTGGTGAAAGCCGAAGTTATTGAAAGCCCGATTGCCCGGCGCTTCCTAGAGAGTTTTGTCGAATGACTGAAACCGAATATGGTTATGGCGGCGCGGTCCGCTGTGAACAGGGCGAATTTGAAGGCTGGTACCATTGGAACCATGATGCGTTTGAGACGCAGTCCGGCCCGTTCTACATGCTGCGTCAGGACGATGGCAGCTACCTCAGCGCGTTTCGTGCGGAGGATCGCCATATGAACGGCGCGGGCTTTATGCATGGCGGATGCCTGCTGACCTTTGCCGATTTTGCCTTGTTCGGCATCGCCACGGATGAACTGAACGGCGGGAGCGCGGTAACGCTCAATCTGGCGGGCGATTTTCTGGGCGCGGTGCCCAATGGCTCGCTGGTTGAGGCACGCGGCGAGGTGACGCGCGGCGGGGGCAAGACGATCTTTATTCGCGGCATGGTGACCGCTGATGGCAATCCCGCGCTCAGCTTCACCGGGATTATCAGACGCTTGGGCAAGAAGCTGGCGTAAAGCCGCAATGGCCGGTTGCGGGCAGTCAAAGGGCTGGCTAAAGCGCGCTCAAACAGATCGCGCATAGGTATGCATTGGCATATTTAAGGGCATCCAAAGTGAATGGGGACTTCCGATGAATTTCGATGAAATGACAGCCAAGATCGCTGGCGGCCAGGGCTTTATCGCGGCGCTGGATCAATCGGGTGGTTCCACGCCAAAGGCTCTGCGCGGCTACGGCATTTCTGACGAAGCATGGTCAGGCGATGATGAGATGTTCGCCCGTATTCACGACATGCGCAGCCGGGTCATTACCTCGCCCAGCTTTGCCAATGGCAAAATCATCGGCGCAATCCTGTTTGAGCGGACGATGGACAGCGAGGTTGAGGGCGCCTCAACCGCTGATGCCTTGAAAGAGCGCGGTATTGTGCCGTTTATCAAGGTCGACCAGGGCCTGGCCGACGAGGCGGACGGCGTGCAAATGATGAAGCCGCTGGATAAGCTTCCCGCGCTGCTCGAAAAATCTGTTGGCCACGGCATGTTCGGCACCAAGATGCGCTCTGTCATCAAGTCTGCGAACGCCACTGGCATCGCGAAAGTGGTGGAGCAGCAATTCGCGGTCGGTAACCAGATCGCCGACGCGGGCCTCGTGCCCATGCTTGAGCCGGAATATGACATCACCGCCGCTGACCGCGCGGAGGGCGAGCAAATCCTGCTGGCTGAAATCATGAAGGGGCTGGATAGCTTGCCGACGGGCCGCAAGGTTATGCTGAAGCTGTCTATCCCGGTTGAGGGCGACCTCTATGCCCCAGCCATCGCGCATCCCAATGTGCTGCGCGTGGTCGCGCTCTCAGGCGGTTTCTCCACCGATGAGGCGTGTGAGAAGCTTGCTCACAACCCCGGTATGATCGCGAGCTTTAGCCGCGGCCTGCTGCAGGATTTGCGTGCGGCGCAAAGCGATGCGGAGTTCGACGACACGCTCGGCAAAGCGATCGACAAGATCTGCACCGCCAGCGTTGCGGGTTAATCTCCCTGCGGTGATTGTAACGCGGCGATTGTGACGCAGGGGATTGGCGCGGGCGGCGCAGCTGACTAAGGCGCGCAGCATGGCCAATGATAATCACGACACGCAGCTCTATTTGATCTCCCCACTCGAGGTGGGCGGCGATTTTCTCCAGCGGCTCGAGCGCGCACTGGCGGCGGGCAAAGGCCTGGTCACTGCCTTTCAATTCCGTGTGAAAGGGCTGGATGGCCATGAGGCTGCGGTGCTTGCGGAGCCTTTGCAAGTGATCTGCGCCGAGCATGACGTCGCCTTTATCGTCAATGACAGCGTTTCACTGGCAAAACGCCTTAAGGCCGACGGCGTACATTTGGGGCAGGGCGACGGTGACCCTAAGGAAGCGCGCGAAGAGCTGGGCCGAGAGGCTCAGATCGGCGTCACCTGCCACGCTTCTCGCCACCTGGCGATGGAAGCGGGCGAGGCAGGCGCGGATTATGTCGCGTTTGGCGCGTTCTTCCCCTCGACCACCAAGGATAAAGGCGATGCCGAGCGCCCCGAGCCAGAACTGATCGCGTTCTGGGCCGGTCTGTTTGAAATCCCCTGCGTCGCCATCGGCGGCATCACGCCGGATAATTGCGCGCCATTGGTAGAGGCGGGGGCAGACTTCCTCGCCGTGTCAGGCGGGGTTTGGAACGGCGATGAAGTGGCCGCGATTGAAGCTTTTGCGAAGGTCTTGCGGGGTTAGGGGCGCTCTCTAGCTGTGCGCGTAAACCATTGCGACCACCAATAGATTGACGTTCTCTACCTGATCATTTGTCGAACGTACTTCCTAGCAGAGCTAGCTGCCGGGAATACTCAATGCCAGCAATCCCGACCAGACCAGATGCTATGGCAACGTTCTTGAAGAAGAGGGATAGCTCCAATTGCGCCATGATCCCTTCCAGCATCCAAAAACGATGGAAAACCAGATTGGTCGCCACGGTGAATGCTGCAAGCGCCATTGCAGACGGAATTGATCCACGAACACCGAATGCTAAGATCAGCCCGCCCAACAATTCCAGCACGATGACAGCCGGCAATATGAGGGCTGGCTCCGGGAGCCCCGCGTCCGTCATCTTCTGTAATGTAGGGCCGTAGGATGTGAGCTTGTTGATACCGCCCAGTATGAACAAGGACGCAAGACCTACGCGCCCGGCGGTATAAGCGACATGGGTGAAGGTCATTGAGATTGCGCGGTGCGCCCTTGAGCGATCAACGTTGCGGTGTTGACCCATTCCGCAAAGTTCGTGATTTTCCCATCTTCGTTGAGAGATATCTTGAAGACGTAACGGTTGCGGTAAGGTGTGCCGGTTTCGGCGACCTGCAGGTTGCCGTTTGCTTCCATCCAAACCGTTCGCTTGTCTTCCGAGACAGTGTAGGTTCGATCGACGAATTCGATGTTCTCGTAATTGGCCGTGATGATTTGGAAATATGCGGCCGCAGGGAAGCTTCTTATCGAACCTTCGCCGGTCTCTCCGTTGGGATTGAACATCGCGTGGACCATTGCTCCATCCGCAATGGCTTCGCGAACCGCTGGCATGTCCTCTGCCAGAACCGCTTCGAACAAGGGATCAACCACTTCGGCAATCGGATCGTTTTGATCATTCGCAAAGGCAGAGGAGGGGTAGAGGGCGAGCGCGGCAAAAGCGGCTAGGGCGGAATAGCGCATGATCAAACTTCCTTTTTTCGATTGCACATAGGGCGACAAGAGGTCACTATCGAATCGAAAGTAACCGATAGGATATCGTTTTGCAAGTGACTGGTCAGACAGATGGAAATGCCCGTCCTTTGCGCGACTCTGTGGAGCAAGCCGTCGCCGAAATGGGCGATAGCTGGAGCTTCCTCATCCTGCGCGACGCCTTCTTTGGCGTGCGGCGTTTCGATGGTTTGCTAAAGACGACAGGCGCCTCGCCCAATATCCTGAGCGCCCGGCTGAAAAAGCTGGTCGGCTACGGCATTCTGGAGAAACGCGCCTATCATCAAAAGCCCCCTCGTTTTGAGTATCGTCTGACCGAAAAAGGGCGTGACCTCTATCCGGCGATTGTCCTGTTGATGAAGTGGGGCGACCGCTGGGCTGGGAGCGATGACGGCAATGAAGCGAAATCCAGCACAAAGCCGCCGATTGCGCTTATTCATCGCAACTGCGGCAAGGCAATCGATCCGGTTCTGGAATGTGACAAATGCGGCGAGCCAATAAGGGTCCATGAGATGGACTGGAAAGCCACCGGTGATTGAGGTGAAGTTCGCTTGCCAACTGATACTGCGCCATTATCGAAAGCGAAGCAAATGTAAATTTGGCTTTGTCGAATGGACCTAGCGACCCTTAGCAACACCACCGCAATCTAATCTCGGCTAAACCTCTGCGCTCCGGTCCGGGTGCAAAGAACCTTTGTTAAACGGCCGTTTGCGTCCAGTTTTTGAAGTTGGTTTGTGCCGATGCGGCGATAGCGTTCGCCCTTTTTGGCGCCTCGGGTAAAGGTCAGGACGCGGCCCTTTAGTAGGTATACGCCGCCGCCTTGTTCGCTGCTGTAACTGGAGGCCGCGCCGAGGCGGAAGCCGGCATCTTCGATCACATCATAGGCCGCGCCGGTGGCATCGCCGGGTAGGGCGCATTGGTAATTGCCCTGCGGCATGGTCGACAGCATGCTGCCATCGCCGCTTGCCTGGCCCACAGCTGCGCCGGGATTTTGGCTGCGTGCATGCGGGGTCACGGCCGCGATCGCCGCTGCAAAAGCCGTTAATCCTATGACATAGCGCATTTTCATTTGGCCCCGTTATCATGCGGCATATGGGCGCACCACCGCGTTTACCATGTGTTTGCCATAATCATGCTCAGCTTTACCTCGCCTGAAGCCTCGGCTATGCGCGCAGCCGCAAGGTTGCCCGATCATCGGGCGCGTACCCATTATTTCCGACAAGAAGGCCACAAGCCCCATGAAGATCAGCGGCGTCGATATCCGTCCCGGCAATATCATCGAGTATGAAAAAGGCATCTGGAAAGTTGCCAAGATCCAACACACCCAGCCTGGCAAGGGCGGGGCCTATATGCAGGTGGAAATGAAGAACCTGCAGGACGGGCGCAAAACCAACGTCCGCTTCCGCAGCGCCGACACGGTTGAGAAGGTTCGTCTGGATACCTCGGACTATCAATTCCTCTATGAAGACGGCGATATGCTCGTCTTTATGGACCAGAAGAATTACGAGCAGATCATGTTGCCGTCCGATCTACTGGGCGATGCGCGCCCATTCCTGCAAGACGGAATGGAGGTCCAGCTGGAACTGTGGGAAGAAAAGCCGATTTCGGTTCAGCTGCCAAACCAGATTGAGGCCGAGATTGTTGAGGCCGACGCCGTGGTGAAGGGGCAGACCGCCTCCTCCAGCTACAAGCCTGCCGTGCTCGACAATGGCGTGCGCATCATGGTGCCGCCGCATATCGGCGCTGGCACTCGGATCATCGTGGATGTCTATGAACAGACCTATGTCGGGAAAGCGGGCTAACTTCTCATGTCGATGTTTTCAGGTCTAATCCGCGTGATGGAGCGCGCCGCGCGTAAAGCGGGCGGGCGTTTGCGCCGTGATTTTGGCGAGGTGGAGCACCTTCAGGTGAGCCGCAAGGGCCCGGCGGATTTTGTCAGCAAGGCCGATATGCGCGCTGAGCGGACGCTTTATGACGAGCTGTTAAAGGCGCGGCCCGGTTGGGGCTTTGTGCTGGAAGAGGCGGGCATTATTGAGGGCGATCCCGATATGCCGCGCTGGATCATCGATCCCTTGGATGGGACGAGCAATTTCCTCCACGGCATTCCGCATTTCGCGATTTCGATTGCGGTGCAGGAACCGCGCCTGGGCGGGCCGGATGCGAAGGGCAATGCCTGGGGCGACGTGACGGCGGCGGTGATTTATCATCCGATCGAAGATCACACCTATTGGGCAGAGAAAACCCGCGGGGCGTGGCTGCAGGATGCGCGCCTGCGCGTTTCGGGTCGTTCGCAGATGAGCGATGCCTTGATCGCGACAGGCATTCCGTTTGCGGGCCACGGCGATTTTGCTGAATGGAGCCGGATTTTCGGCGCCATTGGCCCAGAGGTTGCGGGCATTCGCCGCTTTGGCGCAGCATCGCTCGACTTGGCCTATGTGGCGCAGGGGCGCTTTGATGGCTTCTGGGAAAGCGGGCTCAATGATTGGGATACGGCGGCAGGATGCTTGCTGATCCGCGAAGCGGGCGGCTTCGTTAGCGATTTTCGCGGTCGCTCCAGTCCGATCCATTCGCAGCAAGTGCTGGCCGCGAACAATGGCCTGCATTCCAAGCTGCATAAGCTGCTGGCGAATTCACTGAAGTAAGGCTCTTGATGTGAGCGCGGGGCGCGGCTAACAGGCGCGCTTCACGATAGGCGTGCCCCTGTGGTGGAATTGGTAGACGCGCTCGACTCAAAATCGAGTTCCTAACGGAGTGCCCGTTCGAGTCGGGCCAGGGGCACCAAATTTTTGCAGAAAATTTGGTTTTGGTTTTGCGCACTGGCATCCGGCAGTGCGCTATCCTCGTTTTTGTTTGGCTTCAAGCGCCAGCGCTCACATCCGTTCGCTTGGCTATCCTCGCATAAGCTCGGGCGCGCAGTCGCGCTTGCGACGCCTGCGGCGTCGAACCATTCCAAGCCTGTCAGGTTTGCTCGCCCAACTTCCTTCTCTCCAATTCCCATTCCTTCTTCCACCTCTCGCGCAGGTCGGTGAAGAATTGCAGGTTCGCCGCGCGGTTCTCCTCGCTGTGGCGCTCTTCGTATCGCTCCTGCTCCCACTCCTCCCGCAATTGGGCGCGCAGCTCAGCCTTGAGCGCTTCGTAAGCCGGATGGCCGGGGCGCAGTGCCTGCGATCCATAGCGTTGCGGTAAGCGGCCCCGCAGGAAGAACATCACCAGCGCCTCGTTATGGCGTGTCTCGGTGCCCAGCACCCTGCCGGAGGAGACGACCATCCGCTCCTCGCCGGTGATAGCGCGGGTGAGGGCGGTCGCCTCCAGCCGGGAAACCCCGCGGTCAATCGCCGCATCCCACGCCGCACGGAAACTTTCCGCGCCGGGCCGCGCGCGCAATTTGTAGAGTGCTTCAAGTGATTTGCCGATGTGCCGCGCAGCGGAGGACACGATGCCGGTCGCCGCAAGATGAGCGATGAATTCGCGTTGCAGTTCAGGGGTGATGGAATTGCGGCGAGGGCGGCTGTGCGGGACCGGGGTGAAGCCGAGGAGAGGGTCGTCCTGCGCAGGCGGAGCGGCTTCAAAGGCAACGGCAGAGGTGCCCTGGCGGGGGATGGCGCGTTTGTTGGTGAGTTCTGCTTTTTTCGTCATTGCGAGGAGCCTTGGCGGAGTCGAAGACGGCCCGTTGGGCCACCCGGCAATCCAGATAGCTTCGGGTATGGATTGCTTCGCTACGCTCGCAATGACGAGTAGGAAAATGGAATTTTTGTGTTCCGCAGCACATCCGTGCTGCGATATCCTCGCTCACACGGCCTAAAGGCCGCGTCGCTGCGGGCGGGCGTCTTTGTTGTCCTACCGCTTCGCTACTTGAGGACAGAGGGCCTTGCGGCGCTGCGCGCCGTGCTCCGCGACCAAGCCAGTGACAAAGCACCAAGCATAACAGCTCTAGGTCGTTGGCTGGGAATGGTCCGGTCCGCGACCAGCGGACCGCAAGGGCGCACGCCCGCCCGAGCTTATGCGAGGAGAGCCAAGGCGGACGGATGTCCGCCGCCCGGCGCTTGAGGGTCAAAACAAATAACTCAGGCGTCGAGGCGCAAGATTGGTGGGAGGCACCAAGAGGCTTGGCGCAATCTCGATGGGGTGAACCAAGAGGGGATGAGTTTTTGTGTTCCGCAGCACAGCCGTGCTGCGATATCCTCGCTCATGCGACCTGAAGGTCGCGTCGCTGCGGGCGGCCACAAGGGCCTTGCGGTCGCTGGCGCGACCGTGCTCCGCCACCAAGCCAGTGACAACGCGCCAAGCGTCATCGCGCGAGGTCGCTGGCCGGGAATGGTTCGGTCCGCGACCAGCGGACCGCAAGGGCGCACGCAGTATCGTTGGCATCTGCACATCTCAAGCGCGGATGCGCTTGCGAAAATCAAGAGCAGACAAAGTGGCCAAGGCAAATACATCTTAGAAGAATGACTTATCCTGCCGAGCGCAAGCTGGTTTCTACGCGACCATTGAGAAATTCAAGTTGTGCTCGCCACCAATAGACAGCTTCACGGAACAGCTGTGTGCCATCCCACCCATCATATAAATCGTAGACTAAAACGCGCCCGTCTTCCTCATTTGAAGGAAGTGAAGCGCCAAACGAAAACTCTTTAAGAATGTTGTTGCGCTCGCGGTCGATGAAATCAAAGAATACCCAATGCATTTCTCGATTACTTTGTATGTCGGTCCAAAAGTCGTCCACTGCAACGCGAAATTCTGGGCCTCTGGGACGGTCAACATTCCGGAGCACGTGGCCGACGGTTCGTAAGAGCGATACACCAGCAAACCAGTTCACCATCCATTCCGGATGTTCGTCATCAATATCACTGTTCTGAAATTCAAACAGAATATGCTGTGTAAAGCTCCATGGTTCTCCAGCGAAGAGTCTGGAGATCACAGGGCTACGAACAAAAATATCGCCAGTAACCCAACTCGGACGTCCGTGATGCTCGTGGTCAAATTCCTTGTTCGAAGCTGTCATAATTATAGAGACAGAGCAGCTGTGATGAAACGGCCCAAGCGGTTCCAGTAAGCGCGAAACTCTTGCTCCATTGGGGCGAAATCCGGTGAGTGAAGAAGTCTTTGCATGCTTGCTACAGAGATCAACTCGTCGTCTCGACGAATTCGCTCCAACTCATCGAAGTACCGTCCGTCAATAAGATCTCTTTCCCTCAACGAATGCGCTACGGCACGCACCCTTCGCGAGAGATCAGGTCGCTCATTGAGTTGATGCTCTTCGATATAACCTTCGACCGAATGCTCTACCAGCATGCGTAGCAAAGCAGCAGTAGCATTTGGGTATGTTTGGATCGGCAGGCGACACAATTCCTCCCAGATACGAGCAACACGTTGCTGATTCGCTGTCCATTGTGGGGTCTCGGTTCCTTGTGGAATTAGAGTCCGGGATGGTGGTGGGCGCCGAGGCGGACGACCTCTGGGGTTCCTCGGTCGGCCGGTCAGATTTTCTTCCTCTTGCTCTGCAAGCCGATGTTGCTCGGTCGGTAAAATGCCTTCTGCCTCAAGTTCATCGAGATACCGTCTTTTCCCCTCGTTGTTCCAGAGATGACCAAGTGTGAGATGTCCTTCAGCAAGATCGTTTGCGATTCTCTCGAGAGCTTCGAGGACTGCTTCGCGATTGTGCGTCAGCCGAAAGCGCCGCCCTGCCGCCGAGATACCCACTCGTCCACGGAACTGTTCTGACGATAGAAGTCGAGTGAGTGTCGACCAAGGAATTCGCTCCTGTGGCAATCGCTCCTCTTCGCGAAGAAGGTCTTCAATGGAAGCACCCACGTTGATTTGTCCGCCGCGACCTGTCCGCTCGACAAAATTGTGTTTTGCACGATCGTCCCAGCTAATTTGACCGACGCCACCCTGTGTGCCGGTGTGTCGCCTCGACAGAATTTCGTCGATTATGTCGCGATCCCCTTCTACCTGACACGGTAGTCTCGTTGGAAACCGACCTTGCCATCTTTGCCTTTCATTCAGAAAATGCTGAGCGAGTTCATCGTTCGGCGCAAGACTGGGGTCGCGCAGAAGCTTCATGCATGTTACTCGACGATTACCATCAAACACTACATAACTACCGTCGTGAAGCATTACGAGCGGCGGATCGAATACTCTTCGCTTGTCCACTATATCACTTACGAGATTTTTCATTCTAGCTTCGTGCATTCGAAACAATTCGTCGATTGCTGCACTCTCATCACGTAATTCACCATGTCTATCGTTCGCAGGGTTGACCATCAACTGCGATATTAGGACATTCTGAAATGGCATTGTGCCCCCCTCTTATAGATTTATACTTACGGGTAACGTCAAATCATTCAAGGTAATTGATAACAGCTCCCACACCCTTGACCCCCGCGCCACCCGCCGCTAAAGGCGCGCTCATCCGGGGCGTGCTGCGTGCACACCCCGGCCAAATAGAGCTGAACATTGCCGGTTAAGTCCCGGAGGCCTCGCTCGCTTGAGCTAGGCCTTTTCTATTTGCTCTTCTGTCGTTTGTTATCCTGAAACGAGTTCAGGATGACGAATTTGCGGAAGGGTTGGGGCGACCGTCAAAGTAACCCGGTGCTTTGTTACCGGGTGGAGTGTTTCAGTTTGTTTCTGCGCACCGCGTGGGCGGCCCGTCATACTTCGACAGGCTCAGCACGAACGGGCCGCTTGAACGAACTTCACTTCACCCGACCAGCCAAGCGCCTGCCCCAGCGGCCAGGACCGAGCCCCTTCATGCGGAAGTGGCAGCCGGTTCCGCGCCTGCTAAGGGGCGTCCTGATCCGGTAATCCCGCCGGATCAGAATAAAAGGTGAAGGTATTCAATGCCTACGATTAACCAGCTGGTCCGCAAGGGCCGCGTTCCGCAGAAGGCCAAGTCCAAGGTCCCTGCGATGGAAGCAAACCCGCAGAAGCGCGGCGTTTGCACACGCGTTTATACAACGACGCCAAAGAAGCCGAACTCCGCTCTGCGTAAGGTTGCCAAGGTGCGCCTGACGAACCAGCGCGAAGTCATCTCCTACATTCCGGGCGAAGGCCACAACCTCCAGGAACACAGCGTTGTGCTGATCCGTGGCGGCCGTGTGCGCGATCTTCCCGGTGTGCGTTACCACGTCCTGCGCGGCGTGCTCGACACACAAGGGGTCAAGGACCGCAAGCAGAGCCGTTCGAAGTACGGCGCGAAGCGTCCGAAGTAATCACGGCGATGTTGGCATGTGCCGTCATCCCGAACTTGTTTCGGGATAACCGGCTCCGCCAGCGCAAAGCCTAAAGGAATGTAAGCCCTCGTATGACCTGAAGGGTTATCCTGAAACGAGTTCAGGATGACGGATCGGGGAAGGGGGCTTCGAGATAAGGAAGAAGTGCAATGTCACGTCGTCGTAGGCCCGAAAAGCGGGTTATCTTGCCGGATCCCAAGTTTGGTGATCAGGTTCTGTCGAAGTTCATGAACAACCTGATGCTGGACGGTAAGAAGTCCACCGCAGAAGGTATTGTTTATTCAGCGCTTGATACGGTTGAGGCGAAGGCCAAGACCGATCCGCTTCAGGTTTTCCATGATGCGATCAACAACATCAAGCCGCAGGTCGAAGTGCGCAGCCGCCGTGTTGGTGGTGCGACGTACCAGGTTCCTGTCGAAGTGCGTCCAGAGCGCGCTCAGGCATTGGCGCTGCGTTGGATGATCTCGGCTGCTCGCGGTCGTCCGGAAACCACCATGAGTGCGCGCCTTTCCGGCGAGCTGATGGATGCGGCCAACAACCGCGGCAATGCGGTGAAGAAGCGTGAAGATACGCACCGGATGGCTGATGCCAACCGCGCGTTCTCGCACTACCGCTGGTAACATGGGCGGCGGTAGGACTTACCGCTGTCATAAACGTCACTATATGGGGGTGACATTGGTTCACCCCCACAAACCTATCCGAGGAATTTGATATGGCCCGCGAGTATCCGCTGGAGCGCTATCGCAATATCGGCATCATGGCTCACATCGATGCTGGTAAGACGACTACGACCGAACGCATCCTGTATTACACCGGAAAGTCCTACAAGATTGGCGAAGTGCATGATGGCGCTGCGACCATGGACTGGATGGAGCAAGAACAAGAGCGCGGCATCACGATTACGTCCGCTGCGACGACCTGTTTCTGGAACCCGGAAGATCCGACAATGGATCCAATGGGCGACCCGAAAGAGCTGCGTAAGACACCTGAGCATCGGATCAATATCATTGATACGCCGGGCCACGTGGACTTCACGATTGAAGTTGAACGTTCGCTGCGCGTGCTTGATGGCGCGGTCGCATGCTTCGACGGCGTGGCTGGGGTGGAGCCTCAGTCGGAAACCGTATGGCGCCAGGCCGACAAGTACAAAGTTCCCCGGATGTGCTTCATTAATAAATTGGACCGCACCGGTGCCGACTTTAAGTACTGCGTGAACTCGATCATTGAGCGTCTCGGTGCGACACCGGCTGTGCTGTATCTGCCAATCGGTATTGAAGCCGATTTGACGGGTTTGGTCGACCTGGTGAACCAGCGTTCGATCACTTGGAAGAATGAAGATCTCGGTGCGGAATACGTCTATGATGATATTCCCGCGGACATGGCCGACGAAGCGGCTGAATACCGTGAGAAGCTGATCGAGCTTGCCGTTGAGCAAGACGATGACGTGATGGAAGCGTACCTTGAAGGCACCGAGCCTGATGCGGTTACGCTGAAGAAGCTGATCCGTAAGGGGACGCTCAACCAGAGCTTCGTTCCTGTGCTTTGCGGCTCCGCGTTTAAGAACAAGGGCGTTCAGCCTCTGCTCGACGCTGTCGTCGACTACATGCCGAGCCCGCTCGACGTGGAAGCGATTAAGGGTGTTAAGCCTGATAGTGACGAAGAAGATTCGCGCGCATCCGACGATGCCGTGCCGTTCGCGGCGCTGGCATTTAAGGTCATGAACGATCCATTCGTTGGCTCGCTCACCTTTACCCGCATCTATTCCGGTGAACTTGCGAAGGGCACCGTCTTGAACTCTGTGAAGGGCAAGAAGGAAAAGATCGGCCGTATCCTCGAAATGCACTCCAATGATCGTAAGGACATCGAAGAAGCATTCGCGGGCGATATTGTCGCATTGGCCGGCATGAAGGCGACCACCACTGGTGATACGCTTTGCGATCCAGCCCACCCGATCATTCTGGAGCGGATGGAATTCCCGGATCCGGTTATCGAATTGTCTGTGGAGCCGAAGACCAAGGCTGACCAAGAGAAGATGGGTGTTGCGCTCAATCGCTTGGCTGCCGAGGATCCTAGCTTCCGCGTTACGACTGACCACGAAAGCGGTCAGACGATCATCAAGGGCATGGGCGAGCTTCACCTCGACATTCTCGTTGACCGTATGAAGCGTGAGTTCAAGGTCGAAGCGAATGTTGGTGCGCCGCAGGTGGCTTACCGTGAATCGCTGGGCCGCGAAATCGCTGTTGATTACACCCACAAGAAGCAATCGGGTGGTACCGGGCAGTTTGCCCGCGCCAAGGCGACCTTCACTCCGGGTGAGCGCGGTCAAGGCATCGTGTTCGAGGACAGCATCAAAGGCGGTAATATTCCTAAGGAATACATCCCATCGCTTGAGAAGGGCATCCGTGAGCAAGCCGACAGTGGTTATCTAATTGGCTTCCCGATCATCGATTTCACCATCCACCTCACAGATGGTGCGTTCCACGATGTCGACTCGTCCACCGTGGCGTTTGAAATCTGCGGCAAGGGCGCAATGCGCGAAGCAGCAGAGCGTGGTGGCATCAAACTGCTTGAGCCAGTTATGAAGGTTGAAGTGGTGACTCCGGAAGATTATCTGGGTGACGTTATCGGTGATCTCAACAGCCGCCGCGGTCAGATCCAAGGCACAGATAGCCGGGGCAATGCCCAAGCTGTCGAAGCAATGGTTCCGCTCGCAAACATGTTCGGTTACGTGAACGAGCTTCGCTCATTCAGCCAGGGCCGCGCGCAATACTCCATGCAGTTCAGTCACTATGACGAAGTGCCGGCAAGTGTTGCACAGGAAGTCAAAGAGAAGCTTGCTTAAGCTGATCGCAGGGTCTAGGGGCTGCGCCTGATTCAGCGGGCGCGCCTTTTCCCCGTAGGAATTCATTTTAGATAGAAGGTTAAGACGAGACATGGCGAAGGAAAAATTCGAGCGGAACAAGCCGCACTGCAACATCGGCACCATTGGTCACGTTGACCATGGTAAAACCACCCTGACTGCTGCGATCACTAAAGTGATGGCTGAAGCTTCAGGCGGCGAAGCTGTTGACTTTGCAAACATCGATAAGGCTCCGGAAGAGCGCGAGCGCGGGATCACGATCTCTACCGCTCACGTCGAATACGAAACCGATGCGCGTCACTACGCACACGTCGACTGCCCAGGCCACGCTGACTATGTTAAGAACATGATCACTGGTGCGGCGCAAATGGACGGCGCGATCCTGGTTGTGAACGCAGCCGACGGCCCAATGCCACAAACTCGCGAGCACATCTTGCTTGCGCGCCAGGTTGGTGTTCCGGCTCTGGTTGTTTATATGAACAAGGTTGACCAGGTCGACGATGAGGAAATCCTCGAACTCGTTGAAATGGAAGTTCGTGAGCTGCTCAGCGAGTATGGCTTTGACGGTGACAACATCGCGATCACTAAGGGTTCTGCTCTTGCTGCTCTCGAAGGTCGTGATGATGAAATCGGTTCTGAGTCGATCAAGGCTCTGATGGCGTCTGTTGACGAGCACATCCCACAGCCAGACCGTCCAGTGGATCAGGACTTCCTGATGCCAATCGAGGACGTGTTCTCGATCTCTGGTCGCGGTACTGTTGTGACCGGTCGTGTTGAAACCGGTAAGGTCAATGTCGGTGACGAAGTTGAAATCGTCGGCATCAAGGACACTTCCAAGACAACCGTGACCGGCGTTGAAATGTTCCGCAAGCTGCTCGACTCGGGTGAAGCTGGCGATAACATTGGCGCACTGATCCGCGGCGTTGGCCGTGAAGAAGTTGAGCGTGGTCAGGTTCTTTGTAAGCCTGGTTCGGTTAGCCCGCACACTGAATTCGAAGCGAACGTTTACGTTCTTTCGAAGGACGAGGGTGGCCGTCACACGCCATTCTTCGCGAACTATCGTCCACAGTTCTACTTCCGCACCACCGACGTGACCGGCGAAGTGATCCTTCCAGAGGGCACCGAGATGGTAATGCCGGGTGATGACGTGACGATCAACGTTAAGCTGATCGCTCCAATCGCTATGGACCAAGGTCTCCGCTTCGCGATCCGCGAAGGCGGCCGTACCGTTGGTTCGGGCGTGGTTGCTAAGATCACCAAGTAAGCGTTTCGCGCCTCTTATGAGGTGCAGCGATAAAGAGTGGCCCGGTTCTCTCAGCTAGAGCCGGGCCCTTTTATGTGAGGTGAGTTGCACGTTAGGCACGCTCAAATGCATGCTTTTGGAAGGCGGTTTTTTATGACCGCAATTCAGGGGTTGCCACAGGGCGGGTCTCTCCTTATACGCGCCTCCACAGGCCGAGGATTCGTTCGCGGCAGCGCAATTTTATAAGGCCGCCCGTTCCGGGAAACCGGAGATAAGAGGGGCGGGCCTTTTCTTTTTTGAGAGGCGTAAAAACCTCTTTGGCTCTTTCGCATTGGTACAGGTAATGGAAGCTCAGAATATCCGTATTCGCCTTAAGGCGTTCGACCACCGCGTTCTTGACCAGGCAACTGGTGAGATTGCAGAGACAGCACGTCGTACGGGTGCTCTTATTCGTGGCCCCATTCCTATGCCAACGCGCATCGAGAAGTTCACCGTGAACCGCGGCCCGCACATCGACAAAAAGTCACGCGAGCAGTTCGAGGTGCGCACCTTCAAGCGGTTGCTCGATATCGTGCAGCCTAACGCTCAGACCGTCGACGCTTTGATGAAGCTCGACCTGGCTGCTGGTGTGAATGTTGAGATTAAGCTCGCTTAATCTACCGCCCTGCGTTAGTGGGGCGAGGTCTTCGGTACGGACCATCATAAACTGACCGAGAGTTTCGGGGCACTTATGACCCCGCTAGCATTCTCCCGAAACGGAAAATGCCAGCAAGACATAGGGATACCGCCGGTATTGTCTTTGGACTACGCCGGGTCTGCGTCCCCCGTCTCGCTCAACCGGCCATGTGGCTGCGCGAGCATTCAGCCCGGACGGGGCGATGCATAAAATCTGGGTTGAATGGATCTGTCTGTTTTGGGCGGGTTCGCAAGCACTTTGGGATGGGCCCTGAGTGCCTCTGTTTAGGAGTTTTGACGATGCGCACTGGCGTGATCGCAAAGAAAGTCGGGATGACCCGCCTGTTCCAGGACGATGGACGTCACGTTCCCGTGACTGTTCTCGCACTGGAAGATTGTCAGGTTGTCTCGCACCGCACCGCAGAGCGTGATGGCTATTTCGCTGTCCAGCTCGGCGCAGGTACTGCGAAACAAAAGAATGTAGCCAAGCCACAGCGTGAGCATTTCGCGAAAGCGGAAGTCGCGCTGAAGAAGCAGGTTGCTGAATTCCGGGTCGAAAGCGAAGAGGGCCTTGTCCCTGTTGGCGCTACTATCAGCGCTGATCACTTCCTGGCTGGCCAAAAGGTCGACATCACCGGTCACACTCAGGGTAAAGGCTTTGCTGGCGCCATGAAGCGTTGGGGTTTTGGCGGTTTGCGCGCCACCCACGGTGTTTCGATCTCTCACCGTTCGCACGGTTCGACGGGTAACCGTCAGGATCCGGGCCGCGTGTTTAAGGGTAAGAAGATGGCTGGTCACATGGGTGACCGTCAGCGTACCCAGCAAAACCTCGAGGTTGTCCGCACGGACGCTGAGCGTGGTTTGCTCTTCATCAAGGGTTCGGTCCCTGGTTCGAAGAATGGCTGGTTGCTGATTCGCGACGCTGTGAAGCTTGCAATGCCTGACGATCTTCCGTTCCCAGGCGCTGTTGTTGAAACCGCTGCACCAGCTGCTGAAGCAGCTGCGCCGGTTGAAGCTGCTGCTGACACCCCTGCTGCTGAGGCCGAAGCGCCTGCAGCCGATGAAAACAAGGAGGGCTGAGACCATGAAAGTCAAAGTCCAGAAAATCGACGGGAAGGCTTCGGGCGACATCACTCTCAATGATGATGTGTTCGGTGTAACTCCGCGAGCCGACATTCTGCACCGGGTTGTGACCTGGCAGCTGGAAAATCGCCGTGCGACTGCTCGTCCAACGCGTGAGCGTTCGGATGTGGCTCGCACTGGTAAGAAGTTCGGCGCGCAAAAGGGGTCAGGCGGCGCTCGTCACGGTGCTCGTTCTGCTCCGATCTTCATCGGTGGTGGTAAAGCGCACGGTGCACGTAAGCGTGACTTCAACCAGTCGCTGAACAAGAAAATTCGCGCACTCGGCCTTAAGATGGCTCTTTCCAGCAAGGCGAAGGACGGCTTGGTCGTTCTCGACAGCCTTGCGATGAAAGAAGCCAAGACGAAGGTGCTCAAAGGGCATCTCGAAAAGGCTGGTTGGGCTGGCAAAGTGCTGGTCATTGACGGCGACAGCATTGACGACGGCTTCAAGAAGGCCGCTGGCAACCTGCCAGGTGTCAATGTGATGCCGGCAGCTGGCGCGAATGTTTATGACATTTTGAACCACGACACGCTGGTCCTCACCAAGGATGCGGTCGAAAAGTTGGAGGCGCGCTTCAATGGCTAAAAAGCAAGAAGTTGATGCCCGTCACTATGACGTGATCTTGGCCCCGCACATCACCGAGAAGTCTACGCTTCTTTCGGAGAACAACGCGGTGGTTTTCAAGGTGGCACTTGATGCGACCAAACCGCAGATTAAAGAAGCGGTTGAAGCGATCTACGACAAAAAGGTCACTTCGGTTAACACCATCGTGACCAAGGGCAAGACCAAGCGCTGGAAGGGTAAACCTTACAAGCGCATCGACGTGAAAAAAGCGATCGTTACCCTCGTTGAGGGTGAAATGATCGATATCACTAGCGGTATCTGAGGCGGATCATGGCACTCAAGAATTATAAACCGACGAGCCCCGCACGCCGCGGCCTCATCCTCGTCGACAAGACCAGCCTCTGGAAGGGCAAGCCGGTCAAGTCGCTCACGGAAGGCAAGCGTAAGTCCGGTGGCCGGAACAACAAAGGTCATGTCACTTCGCGTGGCATCGGCGGCGGTCACAAGCAAAAGTACCGCTTCATCGATTTCAAACGTCGGAAGTGGGATGTTCCTGCGACCGTTGAGCGGATCGAATATGACCCGAACCGTACGGCTTTCATCGCGCTTCTGAAATATGAAGATGGCGAGCAAGCTTACATCCTCTGCCCTCAGCGTCTTGATGTTGGTGCAACGGTTGTGGCTGGCGAGAAGACCGATACGAAGCCTGGCAACGCCATGCTTCTGGGTCAGATGCCGGTTGGTACGATCTGCCACAATGTTGAGATGAAGCCGGGCAAGGGTGGTCAAATCGCTCGCTCTGCTGGTGCTTATGTCCAACTGGTCGGTCGTGACCGCGGCATGGTGATCGCGCGCCTCAACTCTGGTGAGCAGCGTTACCTGCGGGCCGATTGCATGGGTACAGTTGGTGCGGTGTCGAACCCCGACAACCAAAACCAAAACCTGGGCAAGGCTGGTCGCCGCCGCTGGATGGGCATCAAGCCGCTGACGCGCGGTGTCGCTAAGAACCCTGTCGATCACCCTCACGGCGGTGGTGAAGGCCGGACGTCTGGTGGCCGTCACCCGGTTACCCCATGGGGTAAGCCGACCAAGGGTGCCCGCACTCGTAAAAACAAGCAGACGGATAAGATGATTATCCGTTCGCGCCACGCCAAGAAGAAGAGGTAAGACACGATGGCACGTTCCGTCTGGAAAGGTCCTTTCGTCGAGCTCAGCCTTCTGAAGAAGGCGGAGGACGCGCAAGAGGCAAACAATACGAAGCCGATCAAAACCTGGTCGCGTCGTTCTACGATTTTGCCGCAATTCGTTGGCCTGACGTTCAACGTCTACAATGGCCACAAGTTCATCCCGGTCTCGGTTTCCGAGGAAATGGTCGGGCACAAGCTTGGTGAATTTTCGCCTACGCGGACATTCCCTGGCCACGCTGCCGACAAGAAGGGTAAACGCTAATGGGCAAGGCAAAATCACCGCGCCGCGTTGGCGATAACGAGGCTCTGGCCGTCGGCACCTCCATTCGTGGTTCCGCGCAAAAGCTGAACCTCGTGGCGCAGCAGATTCGCGGCAAGAAGGTTGAAGAGGCTCTCAACATCCTCACCTTCTCGAAGAAGGCAATGGCCAAGGATGCGACGAAAGTTCTCGCATCGGCAATCGCTAACGCGGAAAACAACCACAATCTCGACGTCGACGCGCTCGTCGTTGCTGAGGCTTCGGTCGGTAAAGCGATTACCATGAAGCGGTTCCACACACGTGGCCGTGGTAAATCGACCCGCATCCTGAAGCCATTCAGCAAGCTGCGCATCGTAGTTCGCGAAGAGGAAGAGGCGTAAGATGGGTCAGAAGAGTAATCCGATCGGTCTGCGTCTGCAGATCAACCGTACTTGGGACAGCCGTTGGTACGCCGAAGGGCGTGACTATGCCGGTCTGCTCAAAGAAGACATTGAGATCCGCAAGTTCATCATCAAGTCGCTGCCGCAAGCTGCGATTTCCAAGGTGGTGATCGAGCGTCCAGCAAAGCTTTGCCGCATTTCGATCTATGCTGCCCGTCCCGGTGTTATCATCGGTAAGAAGGGTGCGGACATCGAGAAGCTGCGCGCCAAGCTGGCGACGATGACTTCGAGCGAAGTTAAGCTGAACATCGTCGAGATCCGCAAACCGGAAATCGACGCTAAGCTTGTTGCTCAAGGCGTAGCTGATCAGCTCATTCGCCGTGTGGCTTTCCGCCGTGCGATGAAGCGTGCGGTTCAGTCTGCTCTGCGTCTCGGCGCAGAAGGCATCAAGATCACATGTGGTGGCCGTTTGGGCGGTGCAGAGATTGCGCGTGTTGAATGGTACCGTGAAGGCCGTGTGCCGCTGCACACACTGCGCGCCAACATCGATTATGCCGAAACCGAAGCGCTGACCGCTTACGGGATCATCGGCATCAAGTGCTGGATCTTCAAAGGCGAGATCCTCGCTCATGATCCAACTGCGCAGGATCGCCTGATGATGGAAGCTCAGACTTCCGGCGTCCGGCCGGCTCGCTGAGGTAGGTAGAGACAATGCTGCAACCGAAGAAAACCAAGTATCGCAAGGCCTTTAAGGGCAAGATCAAAGGCGACGCCAAAGGCGGCACGACTTTGAACTTTGGCTCCTATGGTCTGAAGGCTCTCGAGCCTGAGCGGATCACCGCGCGTCAGATCGAAGCGGCTCGCCGTGCGATCACGCGTCACATGCGCCGTCAAGGTCGCCTCTGGATCCGTGTGTTCCCTGATGTGCCAGTGTCCAAGAAACCTGCCGAAGTTCGTCAGGGTAAGGGCAAGGGCTCCGTTGAATTCTGGGCTGCTCGCGTAAAGCCGGGCCGTATCCTGTTCGAACTCGACGGTGTCCCAGGCAAGATCGCTGCTGAAGCGTTTGAGCGTGCGGCCATGAAGCTGCCAATCAAGACCAAGGTCGTTGCTCGTCTGGGCGACACCTCTCACCTGGGGGGCAAATGATGGCTAAAGGTAGTATCGCTGTCGAAGATCTTCGCACCAAGACCGACGATCAACTCTCCGCTGAGCTCACCGAGCTGAAGCGAGAGCAGTACAATCTGCGGTTCCAGGCTGCGACCAACCAGCTCGAAGCTCCAGCTCGGATCAAGCAAGTGCGCCGCACGATTGCTCAGATCAAGACGCTGCAGAACGAGCGCGCAGCAGCCGCTGCGAAGGCTTAAGGAGTAGACAATGCCAAAACGTATTCTGATCGGCTCTGTCACCTCCGACAAGACCGACAAGACCGTGACCGTGAAGGTCGAACGCAAGGTGAAGCACCCGCTCTACGGGAAGATCATCCGTCGTTCGAAGAAGTATCACGCGCACGACGAAAAGAACGAATTTGCCGTTGGTGATGTTGTGCGGATCGAGGAGACGAAACCGATCTCCAAGACCAAGACCTGGATCGTAAAAGACCGGGTTACCGCAGGCGGAACCCAAGCGGTCGAAGCTGATCTCGATGTCGAGGCAGCCGGTAACTGATTGAATTGATCCTCGCCTTGGCGGGGACACGCGTAGGAACTGCCGGACTGGTTTCGGCAAGCCAATGAGAAGGAAACGGATCAATGATCCAGATGCAATCCAATCTCGACGTCGCGGACAACAGCGGCGCAAAGCGCGTCCAGTGCATTAAAGTACTGGGCGGGTCTAAGCGCCGGTTTGCTTCCGTGGGCGACGTGATCGTGGTTTCCGTGAAGGAAGCTCAGCCACGCGCTAAGGTGAAGAAGGGCGATGTTCATCGCGCTGTCATCGTGCGCACGAGGAAGGACGTTCGTCGTGCTGACGGAAGCGTGATCCGCTTCGACAGCAACGCCGCTGTTCTTGTTAACAAGAGCGAAGAGCCAATCGGCACTCGTATCTTTGGCCCAGTGGTCCGCGAACTTCGCGGCCGCGGGTTCATGAAGATCATCAGCCTTGCGCCGGAGGTGCTCTAATGGCCGCTGCTAAGATCAAGAAGGGCGACAGCGTCGTCGTGCTTTCGGGCAAGGATAAGGGCCGCACCGGCACTGTCCAAAAGGTCATGCCAAAAGATGGCAAGGTCGTTGTCGAAGGCATCAACGTGGCTGCCCGCCACCGCAAACCAAGCCAGCAAAACCCGCAGGGTGGCATCGATCGCTTTGAAGCGCCGATGAACATCTCCAAGGTTGCTTTGGCTGATCCTAAGGATGGCAAGCCAACCCGCGTCCGTTTCGAAGAAAAGGACGGCAAGAAGGTTCGCGTTGCTGTGAAGAGTGGAGAGACCATCGATGGCTGATGCATACGCTCCGCGCCTGAAGGCGAAGTATGACGAGCAGATCGTCAAAGCGATGACCGAGAAGTTCGGTTATAAGAACCGTCTTGAAGTTCCGAAGGTCGCAAAGATCACACTCAACATGGGTGTGGGCGAAGCGAGCCAGGACAAGAAGAAAGTTCAAATCGCAGCTGAAGAAATGACCCTGATTGCCGGCCAAAAGCCAGTGATCACCAAGGCGAAGAAATCAATCGCTCAGTTTAAACTGCGCGAAGGCATGCCAATCGGTTGCAAGGTAACCCTGCGCCGTGACCGCATGTATGAATTCCTCGACCGTCTGGTCACAGTTGCAATGCCACGCATCCGCGACTTTCGCGGGCTGAACGCTAAGTCGTTCGACGGCCGCGGCAATTATGCAATGGGCCTCAAGGAGCAAATCGTGTTCCCTGAGATCAGCTACGACAAGATCGATAAGGTGCGCGGCATGGATATCATTGTCACCACCACCGCAAAGACTGACGAGGAGGCACGCGAATTGCTGCGTCTGCTCGGCTTCCCTTTCCAGGGTGAAGCCAATCCGTCTGAAGAAAAGGCCGCAGCGTGAGCTGCGTGTCGCAACGACTAGAGAAGAGAGCTTAAGTCCAATGGCGAAACTGAGTTCGATCAATAAGAATGAGCGTCGTAAGAAGCTCGTTAAGAAGTACGCAGACAAGTACGCTAAGCTGAAGGCGATTTCGAAGGACACTTCACTCGACGAGAGTGAACGTCTTGTCGCGCGCCTGAAGATGGCGGAACTCCCGCGCAATGGGAACCCAACACGGGTTCGCAATCGTTGCGCGACCACCGGCCGCCCACGCGGCTACTACCGCAAGTTCGGCATCAACCGCATTGAATTGCGGAATCTTGGTAACAAGGGTCTGATCCCTGGCCTTACCAAGTCGAGCTGGTGAGGAGCTGATAGATGGCTATGACCGATCCACTGGGTGATATGCTCACCCGCATCCGCAACGGACAGCAGGCGAAGAAGGATTCCGTCCTTTCGCCAGCGTCTAAGCTGCGTGCAAACGTTCTCGAAGTGCTTCAGCGCGAAGGCTACATCCGTGGTTACAGCGAAGACACGACGGGCAAGCACCCAGCGCTGCGGATTGAGCTGAAATATTTCGAAGGCGAGCCTGCTATCAAGCACGTAAGCCGCGTCTCTAAGCCTGGCCGCCGCGTCTATTCGGGTTCGAAAGAACTTCCGACTGTTCGCAACGGCCTTGGCATCACCATCGTCTCGACACCGCGCGGTGTGCTCTCGGATAACGAAGCACGCGATAGCAACGTCGGCGGCGAAGTGCTGGCGGAGGTGTTCTGATGAGCCGTATTGGCAAAAAAGCTGTCGCCATCCCTAGTGGGGTGACCGCCAGCATTGAGAACGGCATGCTGAGCGTGAAGGGGCCTAAGGGCACTCTCACGATGGGCCTGTCTGACCACATTAGCTACACTGTCGAAGGTGACGAGATCCAGGTTAAGCCTGCGAACGACACCAAATTGGCTCGCTCGTTCTGGGGTATGCACCGTACATTGGTGTCTAACCTGGTGGAGGGCGTCACCGAAGGCTTCACCAAGACGCTTGAGATTTCAGGTGTTGGTTATCGTGCGAAGGCTCAGGGCAAGTCCCTGAAGCTGGAACTCGGCTTCAGCCACGATGTGAACATCGATGTGCCTGAAGGTCTCGAAGTGAAAACGCCTGATCAGACCACGGTCGAGATTTCCGGTATGGACAAGCAGGCCGTTGGCCAGCTTGCTGCTGAAATCCGCCGCTGGCGTAAGCCTGAGCCTTATAAGGGCAAGGGTATCAAGTATCGCGGCGAGTATGTCTTCCGCAAGGAAGGGAAGAAGAAGTAAGATGGCTAAGCTTTCCCTGTTTGAACGCCGCCGCCGCCGGGTGCGTACCGCACTGCGGACGCGTGCTGGCGATCGTCCTCGCTTGTCGGTGCACCGCACTGGTCGTCATATCTATGCTCAGATCATCAATGATGCTGATGGCCGCACCGTGGCTGCTGCATCTACTCTGGGCGGCAAGAAGTCTGGCGCAAATGTCGATGCCGCTGCTCAAGTGGGCAAGGATATCGCCGTTGCCGCCAAGAAGGCTGGCGTGACCACTGTCGTGTTTGATCGCGGCGGGTTCCTGTTTCATGGCCGCGTGAAAGCGCTGGCCGATGCCGCTCGCGAAGGCGGGCTGGAGTTCTGATGATGGCTGACGACAAGAAAACCGAAGCGCCTGCTGAAGAGGCCAAGACCGAAGAAACTGCAGCACCTGCAGCGGAAGCGGCTCCGGCTGCTGAAGAAGCGAAAACTGAAGAAGCGGCTGCTCCGGCAGAAGCGGCTCCAGCTGAAGCGCCTGCAGAAGCTCCAGCAAAGACCGAAGCTCCTCAACAACGCGAAGGCCGCGGACGCGGCCGTGGCGGCGACAATCGCGGCGGTGGCCGTGGTCGCGGTGGCCGTGACAATCGTCGCGGTAAGCGTGAAGAGGAAGATGATGGCATCATCGAGAAGCTGGTGCACATCAACCGCGTCTCTAAAACGGTGAAGGGTGGTAAGCGTTTTGGCTTTGCTGCACTCGTCGTTGTCGGTGACGGCGCGGGCCGCGTTGGCTTTGGCCACGGTAAGGCTCGCGAAGTTCCAGAGGCGATCACCAAAGCAACTGCAGCCGCTCGTAAGAAGATGGTTCGCGTTCCGCTTAAAGAAGGCCGCACTCTGCACCATGACGCCAAGGGCCGCTTCGGCGCTGGTAAGGTGACCGTGCGTACAGCGCCTCCGGGTACCGGCATCATTGCTGGTGGTCCGATGCGTGCCGTCTTTGAAAGCCTGGGCGTTGCAGACGTTGTGACCAAATCGGTCGGTTCGTCCAACCCCTATAACATGATCCGCGCTACCTTCGACGCGCTGACCAACCAGACTTCGCCGAAGTCTGTCGCTCAGCGCCGGGGCAAGAAGGTCGCCGACCTTCTGGGCCGTGGTGGTTCAAGCGAGGTGGAAGCAGAAGCTGAAGCCGCGGCGATTGTGGAGTAAGACCAATGGCTGCTAAGAAAACTATCAAGATCAAGCAGATCGGTTCGCCGATCCGTCGTCCAGAAAGTCAGCGTAAGATACTGATCGGTCTGGGCCTCAACAAGATGCACAAAGTTGTCGAGCGTCAGGACACCCCTGAAGTTCGCGGCGCGGTCGCAAAGATCCCGCATCTGGTTGAAGTGGTTGATTAAAATATTTGAGGCCTCGCTCGGTGCGGGGCCTCACTCTTTCAGCGCGAACAAAAGCGAAAGCGAGTGCACACATGAAACTCAATGACATCCGTGACAATGAAGGCGCCCGTAAAGGGCGCATGCGCAAGGGCCGTGGTATCGGTTCTGGCAAAGGCAAAACCGCTGCGCGCGGTCAGAAGGGCCAAAAGAGCCGTTCTGGCGTAGCGATCAAGGGCTTTGAAGGCGGCCAAATGCCGCTTCACATGCGCCTGCCAAAGCGCGGCTTCAACAACCCGTTCGGCAAAGATTTTGCAGAGATCAACATTGGCATGGTCCAAAAGTTCATCGACGCAAAGAAGCTCGACGGCAAGAAAGCCATCGACGAAGCGGCTCTGCGTGAAGCAGGCCTGGTTCGCGGCGGCAAAGACGGTGTTCGTTTGCTCGGTAAGGGTGAACTGAAGGCTAAGGTCAAATTCGTCGTTGCTGGTGCGTCTAAGGGCGCAGTAGAAGCGGTTGAAAAGGCTGGCGGCAGCGTCGAGGTTGTTGTCGTGAAGAAGCCTTCGGGCAAGCCGAACCCTGAAAAAGCGGCGGCAAAAAGCAAATAATGCGGGTATTGGTGAGCGAGGGGTTCGACATTCGGCTCCTCGCTCCCTATCTAATCCTTCGTGCATAGACCGGCGAGGGCCGGTTGGTTTGTTTTTCGGGCTTGCTGGACGGCAAGGATACCCAAGGACGGGCTATTAGCCAGACGCTAGGATCGATATTTAGACATGGCATCACGCGCCGATTCAATCGCGAGCAATATGAGCCTCGCCAATTTCTCCAAAGCGACGGAGTTGCGCCAGCGTATCTGGTTCACCATCGGTGCGCTTATTGTCTTTCGCTTTTTGAGCTTTGTTCCGCTTCCGGGCGTGAACACTAGCGCCTTGCAAGACTTGGCCAACCTAACTCAGGGCGGCGTTGTTGACCTCTTCAATGCGTTCTCAGGCGGAGCGCTTGAGCGGATGAGCCTCATCGCGCTTGGTGTTATGCCGTACATCACGGCCTCCATTGTGGTGCAGATGGCCTCGGCCTTGCATCCAACGCTTGCGGCGCTTAAGAAAGAAGGCGCCACTGGGCGTCAGAAACTCAACCAATACACTCGCTATGGCACGGTGTTCCTTTGCGTAATCCAAGGTTATTTCTTGGCAGCAGGACTTGAGAGCTTCGCATCGGCAAATGGTATCACAGCGGTCGTCAACCCGGGATATATGTTCCGCGTCGGCGCCGTCATCAGCCTCGTGGGTGGCACTATGTTCCTGCTGTGGCTGGGTGAGCAAATCACCTCGCGCGGGATCGGTAACGGTGTCTCGCTGATCATTATGGCGGGCATTGTCGCGCAGTTCCCGACCTTCGTGTCCAACATGTTTGAGGGTGGACGGACTGGTTCAATCTCGCTTGGTCTGATCGTTGGTTTCGCGATTATGGTCGTGCTGTTGATCCTGGTGATCTCCTTTGTGGAGCGGGCTCAGCGGCGTTTGCTGATCCAATATCCTAAGCGCGCCACGCAAAATGGTGTGATGCAGGCGGATCGCTCGCACTTGCCGCTTAAACTCAATACCGCTGGTGTTATCCCGCCAATTTTTGCAAGCTCGCTGTTGCTGTTGCCGCTGACGATCACTCAGTTCGCTGGCGCGCCAAGCGGCGAGGAAGGCGCGGGCGGCTTTGCACAGAGCCTGTTGTTCTATCTCCAGCCAGGCGAGTGGATTTACCTCACGCTTTATGCGCTGGGCATCATCTTCTTCTGCTTCTTCTACACCGCGGTTGTGTTCAACCCGGAAGAGACGGCGGACAATCTGAAGAAAAACGGCGGCTTCATTCCTGGCATTCGCCCAGGTAAGCGGACGGCGGACTATCTCGAATATGTCCTGACCCGCATCACCGTGGTCGGCGCGCTCTATCTTGCGGTCGTTTGCGTGCTGCCGGAATATGTTATTCGCCAGACCGGCCTGCCGCTGTTCCTTGGCGGTACCAGCCTGCTGATTGTGGTGAACGTCACGGTTGATACGATCAGCCAAGTGCAGTCGCATTTGCTGGCGCACCAATATGGCGACCTGATCAAAAAGGCGAAGCTTAAGGGCCGTAAGCGCTAATCGGCGCGCGAGCATCTGGGGGATTTTGCGATGAACATCATTCTTCTTGGCCCTCCGGGTGCCGGTAAAGGCACCCAGAGCGCTGGCCTGGTTGAGCGTCACGGAATGGTGCAGCTTTCAACTGGCGACATGTTGCGGGCGGCGGTGAAGGCGGGGACGCCTGTTGGCCTAAAGGCGAAAGCTGTCATGGACGCGGGGGAGCTCGTGTCTGATGAGATTGTGGCTGAACTGATCGATGCTGAACTGGCGGCGATGGATGCGGGCACTGGCGCTATCTTCGATGGCTACCCACGCACAGCATCACAGGCTGAAACGCTTGACGCTATTCTGAGCAAACACAATCGCACGCTCGACCATGTGATTGAACTGGGCGTAGATGTTGATGCTCTGGTGGACCGGATTACAGGCCGTTTCTCGTGTGCCAATTGTGGTGCTCTTTACCACGACACCGCTAACCCGCCCACGAAAGAAGGGGTGTGCGACACCTGTGGCCACACAGAATTCAAACGCCGTCCCGACGACAATGAAGAAACCGTACGCACCCGGATGGCGGTGTATCGCGGTGAGACCGCACCAATCCTGCCGGGCTATGAAGCGCGCGGCATCGTGACACGGGTTGATGGCATGGCGGGTATCACCGATGTCGCCAATGCGATTGACGCGGTGCTCGTTTAAGCGAGCAATTGCCGGGGCAGGGGACTAACTCTGCTCTTTCGTACAGTATCGGCATCGCCTAAACCGCTTCGCACAGAGATGCGAAGAGGACGATTGTGATGCGCGTAGTTTTGGCTGGTTTGGCAGCTTTTATGGTGGCTCAGCCGGTTGCCGCTGAAGTGGTTTCGACCAGCGAGAATGGCTTTGTAACTCGCGACGAGGCGGTGGTGGAAGCCAATCCCAAAGCGGTATGGCTGGCGCTGATCTCACCTGGGCGCTGGTGGAATTCCTCGCACACTTGGTCTGGCGATTCTGCGAACCTTACCATCACGCCGCAAGCGGGCGGATGCTTTTGTGAGCGCATTCCCGAAGATCCCGATCCGGAAAAGATCACGCTCGAGGGCAGCGTTGAGCACATGCGCGTGATCCAGGCGTACCCAGAACGTGCGTTGAGAATGCAAGGGGCACTGGGCCCGCTGCAAAGCGAGCCGGTTACCGGCATTCTGACCGTCGCGATCAGCGAGGTCGATGAAGGCACTAAGATCGTCTGGGAATATAATGTTGGCGGCTCCATGCGCTATAAGATCGGTGAGATCTCGGCTGCGGTTGGCGGGGTTATGACCCAGCAATTGTCAGGCCTGGCACAAAGCCTTGGCATGGTTTCTGGCCCGGCCTCTGTCAGCGATGATGCCGATGAGGCGGACGAGGAAGAGGGCGCGGCAGAAAGCCCAGAAGGCGAAGCAGGCGAGGGCGGCAGCGCGATTGGTGATGACTTTCTCGACGGTGTCGAAGGCACCAGCGAAGGTGAAGGCGGCAATTGAGGTGGGCGGGAAGACTAGTTTTCCCGCAGGTTTTCTGGCCCAGTTTTGACCTTGCTCGCGCGTCGCGCTAAATTGCGAAGCATCACAAGTGGGCAAAGCGAGCAATCTCGCGTAATTTTGCCGCTAAACTGTTCCATCGGACGAACTATTTTGTCCGATTGTCGCGCTATGATTTGCTAGCGGTTGACGTGCTGCGCGAATCGTCTTAAGCGCGCCCTTCATTCGAGATTTTCGAACCGAGTCCGGCAGGTAGCCTTATTGATTGGATGCCAACCGGGCTTTTTGCCGTTTAATCGGTTTTGACATTTGTCAGATCGGTTAAGCAGTGGCGTAAATCTCTGGTGAAGCGTTGAGATAGGGGTGGGTTGCATGTCGCGCTCATGTCCCTGTGGAGCATGGAGAATTAAGTGGCTCGTATTGCTGGGGTGAACATCCCTACAAATAAGCGTGTTATTATTGCGCTTACCTATATTCACGGGATTGGTCGCACGACCGCCGTGAAAATCGCTGACAAGCTTGGCATTGATCACGCTGCACGTGTGCAAGACCTTTCTGATGAAGAAGTTCTGCGTATTCGTGAGACGATTGACGCTGATCACACCGTCGAAGGCGATCTGCGTCGCAACACCGCGATGAACATTAAGCGCCTGATGGACCTTCGGTCTTATCGCGGCCTGCGTCATCGTAACGGATTGCCTGTGCGCGGTCAGCGCACTCACACCAACGCCCGCACCCGCAAGGGTAAGGCCAAGCCGATCGCCGGCAAGAAGAAGTAAGCCTTGTTTGGGTCTTCCCAAGCAAGCTTTTACCTTCTGACGAGTTAAAGGATTTAGCCACATGGCACGCGAACCTGGTCGGGTTAAAAAACGCGACAAAAAAAATATCAGCAGCGGTGTTGCCCACATCAACGCCAGCTTTAACAACACGATGATCACCATCACCGATGCACAAGGCAATGCGATCAGCTGGTCCAGTGCAGGCATGATGGGCTTCAAAGGTAGCCGTAAATCGACGCCTTATGCAGCCCAGGTTGCCGCCGATGATGCTGGCAAAAAAGCCGCAGAGCATGGTGTGCGCACTTTGGAAGTCGAAGTGAAGGGCCCAGGCTCTGGCCGTGAGAGCGCATTGCGCGGTCTTGCAGCCGTTGGCTTTAACATCACATCTATCCGCGATGTGACGCCTATCCCGCATAACGGCGTTCGTCCGTCTAAGCGGCGCCGCGTCTAAACCGTCCCAGTTCGGTGGCCCTGGTGGCCATCGCAACGACCCGGCGGCCAAAGCGCAGTTCGCGAAAGCGCCAAGGCCCGCCGATAATTTGAACCGCTGCATAGCGAATTAGGGGAAATCCATGTCCGTCAATACGAAGAACTGGCAGGAACTTAAGAAACCCAACGCTCTCGAAATCAAGGAAGGTGGCGATAAGTCTCGCAAGACGACATTCGTCGCTGAGCCGCTTGAGCGCGGCTTTGGTCTGACACTCGGCAATGCGTTGCGTCGGGTGCTGTTGTCCTCATTGCAGGGCGCGGCGATCACCTCGATCAAGATTGAAAATGTACTGCACGAATTCTCGTCGCTCGCCGGTGTGCGTGAAGACGTGACCGACATCGTGCTGAATGCAAAGCAAATCTCGCTAAAGATGGAAGGCGAAGGCGCAAAACGCCTGCAGCTTTCCGCGACTGGTCCAGCTGAAGTCACCGCCGGTGATATCGCTGTCTCAGGCGATATTGAAGTGATGAACAAGGATTTGGTCCTGTGTCATTTGGACGAGGGTGCGACGCTCAATATGGAGCTGACCGCTGACGTGGGCAAAGGCTACACGCCTGCTGTTCAGAACCGTCCGGTTGATGCGCCGATCGGCCTGATCCCGATTGACTCGCTCTATTCGCCAGTCCGTCAGGTCAGCTATAAGGTTGAAAACGCCCGCGTTGGCCAAGAGCTTGACTATGACAAGCTCAGCCTCACGGTTGAAACAGATGGCACTGTGACCCCAGAAGATGCCGTGGCCTATGCTGCTCGCATTCTTCAAGATCAGCTGACACTGTTCGTCCACTTCGAAGATGGCATTCCGCAGCCGCAAAGTGCGATGATCGGCCAAGCCGCTCAGCCGCAAGAAGACGATGCGAACCAGCTCAACCGTTACCTTCTCAAGAAGGTCGACGAGCTGGAACTGTCGGTTCGCTCTGCCAACTGCCTCAAGAACGACAACATCATCTACATCGGTGATCTGGTTCAAAAAACCGAAGCCGAGATGCTGCGCACGCCAAACTTTGGCCGCAAGTCGCTCAATGAGATCAAAGAAGTTCTCTCCAGCATGGGTCTGCGCCTCGGCATGGACATTCCAGGCTGGCCACCAGAGAACATCGAAGAAATGGCCAAGAAGCTCGAACAAGAGCTGCTGGGCTAATCAGGTTCCGGCGGCGCACCTTAAGCGCCGCCAGTACCGGGCTACCTAATACGGGCCCCTTACAAACGAAGGATATGAATTATGCGTCACGGAATTTCACAGCGTAAGCTGAGCCGTAAGTCGGGCCACCGTAAGGCTCTGTTCCGCAACATGGCAGCGGCTCTGATCAAGCACGAGCAGATCCAGACAACTCTGCCAAAGGCGAAAGAACTGCGTCCGTATGTTGAGAAGCTGATCACGCTGGCGAAGCGTGGCGGCCTGTCAAACCGCCGTTTGGCTCAATCGCGTCTGCTGGACGAGACCCAGCTGAAGAAGCTGTTTGACGTTCTGGCTGAGCGTTATAGCGACCGTGATGGTGGCTACACCCGCGTGATCAAGGCTGGCTACCGCGCCAGCGACAGCGCGCAGCTCGCGATCATCGAACTGGTTGAGCGCGATCCAGAGGCCAAGGGCCAAGACAGCGGTCCGGTTATGTCGGACGAATATGACGAAGAAGAAGCAATGGCGTAAGCCGAGCTTTGATCTAGGGACCGGGTGGCACCGGTACGCAAACAAACGAATGGGCTGGTGGAGAGATCCACCGGCCCTTTTTGTTACGTGCGGTGGCTGCATGGCTTTTCTTTTGAGGCGCTGCGACTAGAGTCAGTGCCATGAAGATTACACTCATTGCCGCCGCAGGCGCGGCTCTCGCACTCACGGCTATCACCTCGGCTCCGGCAGCCGCCCAATCGGCGCAGGAACGCTTGGACGCACGCTATGATCGCGCGCTTGCCGCGGGGTACAAGGCGCTGATGCTATGCAGCGCGATTGCGAACGCAGAGGCTAATGGAACCAAACGGACAGTTGATAGCATTCATGAGCTGGAGTTAGCCGGGATCCAGGCACCTCTAGATAAGATTGTGCAAGAGTTGGACTATGAAATCGTGCGTCATGAAAATGGTCAATTCAATTTCGTGTCTGTGACATGGGGGCAGGGCGTGGAAGAACGTCACGCGCAATTCGCAGAAGGTAGGGGATGTGTGGGGCTTCCGCTGGGTAGCGCGGCTCCGACACAGATCGTTGTTGAGCAAGGCCATGCAAATCGTTCGTCACGGGATCAGGCGAAATTTGTAGGGCCAAGATTGGCGGCTAAAGTGGGGGAACCGAACTCAAGTGCTGAACTCGCGGCAAATCTTTCCGGCCCGTTTGGCGCTGCGTTTGAGCAAACTTATGGAGCAAGGTCACGAACCACTGCTGTTTTGGTAAAGCGCGGCAATGCCGTTGCTGAGCAATATGTTGCGGGCTTTGATGCTTTGACCCCTCAACGTACATGGTCAGTTGCCAAGAGCATTGCTTCCACCCTGATTGGTGCCGCGGTACAACGTGGGCAAGCGGATGTGAGCGCTTCTGCGGGGCTTGGTGTGAACAGTAATGATCCACGCCGAGGGATTACCATTGATCACGCCCTCCGCATGGCTTCGGGTCGGTATTCGGACACGGCCGGGAACCGCACCGATCCGCTTTATTGGGGTGGGACAACTGTTGATGAGCGCGCGCAAAACTGGCCGCTGCTTGCCAAGCCAAATACGGTTTATCGCTACGCCAACAACGACACTTTGGCCGCTGTGAAGGCGATTGAAGGAACGTTTAAAGCGCATCCACCAGCAGAACTCTTCGCCAAACTCGAGATGCACCACACGATCACTGAAACCGACTGGCAAGGCAACTACGTCCTTTCTAGCCAAGCGTGGACGACAGCGCGCGATCTGGCCAAGCTGGGCCAGCTCTATCTGAACGATGGTGTGTGGAACGGCGAACGCCTGTTGCCAGAAAACTGGCGCGAATACGTCTCTGACCCATCCGGTCCGCAGCCGGAGGGCACAGACTGGGGCTATGGCGCAGGTTGGTGGACCTTCCGCCGGCCAGAGGGCAATGCATTTGAGGGCATTCCTGACGACGCCTTCGCCGCGCGAGGCAATCGCGGGCAATATGTCGTCGTCGTGCCAAGCCGCAATGTCGTGATCGTGCGCCGGGGCGAGGATATGGTCGGCACGCGCTTCGATATTGCCGCTTTTACCCGCGATGTGTTGGCTCAATTGGATTGATCCACCGAGTGTAGAAAATGCGTTGTTCAGATAAATAGCTATAAACCTGAACAATCGCTGCAAAGGTCAGTCAGGCTTAGACAATAGCGAATCATCCATAAGGGGTTTGTAGCCGGGACACCCCCGTTTCGGCGCAACCCGAGGATGATACCCTATGACGAAATTGACCAAGATGTTGGCCAAGGGCACGCTCGGGACCGTCGCCGCAGGTGCGATGGCCCTGGCAACAGCAGCTCCGGCGCAAGCGCGCGACTATGACAAAAAAATTGATGCAGGTGATGTGATCGCCGGTGCATTGATCATCGGCGGGATCGCCGCAGTGGCAGGCGCCTTTGACAAGAAGGACCGCTACAAACAACGCGATTATCGCGACCGCCGCTATCGCGGGGACCGCAACCGTGGCTACAACAATGGCTACAACCACCGCGCCAGCTATAATCGGGGCAATCCGCGCCGCGCCGTAGAGCGCTGTGTCCGCACCGCAGAGCGTCAGGCACGCCGTTTCGGAGGCTTCCGCTACGCTGATGTGACCGACATTCGGGACGTTGAGCGCACCCGCTATGGCTTCCGGGTTAAAGGCCGCATCGTGGTCGAAGGCGGACGCGGCTATGGCCGGGGCTACTCAGATCGGGGCAGGTTCACCTGCTTTGTAGAGCGTGGCAACCGTCCGCAGGTCAACTTCCGTAAAATTCGCGGACTGCGTTGATCGTAGAACGATTGAATAACACGAACCCACCCAATGTATGGGCGGTTCAGGCAAGTGTAAGCCTGGGCCGCCTATGCATGTATCCAGATCAGAGCGATTGGTGGCACGCTCATCCGCAACAGGAGGGAACCCAATGGCCCATTTGAAATCACTTGGCGTGCTGGCCGGTTTGGCCGCCGCAAGCGCTCTGGCAGCAGCGCCGGCGAGCGCCGCTGACCTGCCGACCAGCCCAGTATCAAGCAGTCTAACAAGCGGGACGTTTTCCAGCGCTCCTGCGTTCGATCTTTTTACTCCAGAGGCAGAGACGGTCGAGCATCACCGCTATCGCCGTTATCGTGGCTATCGCCGGGGCTACCGTCGCCATCGCCGTGTCGGCGTGGGCGATCTCATCGCAGGAGCGGTGATTATCGGCGGGATCGCAGCAATCGCCAACTCGACATCCCGCAAGAATGAACGCCGCTATCGCGACCGCGACTATGATCGCCGTGAGCGGGATTACGACAATCGCGAACGTCGCCGAGGCGATAGGCGCAGTGAGAGCGGCTCTGGCATCGACAATGCGGTCTCGCGCTGTGTGAACCAGATTGAGCGCGATGTGCGGGTGGAAGGCGTGGATAGCGTCGACCGCACGGGCGAGGGCTGGCGGGTAACTGGCTCGCTCTACAATGGCGATCGTTTCACTTGTCAGATCGGCAATGATGGCAGGGTCAGCAATGTTGATTTTGGCGGCAGTTTCTCCGGAGCGTCTGCGGGCGATGTGGATGACCGCCAGTTGAGCGATGACCGATACACCGAGGCACGCCGCACGCGCGGCATGTCTGAGCCAGACAGCCGCTATCAAGCGACCGTGGTTCGGGCTACGCCTGAGAACTCAGCGCAGCCTGCCTATCCGGGCGGACCATTGCCGGGCGAAAGCTTTGACGACCGCGTTGATGGCGACATCGGCGGCTAAACCTTAGCCAGACGGTTAAGGTCTGAAATTCGATAGAAGGGGCGGGTTATCCCGTCCCTTTTTTCGTGAGACCCTCTCGGTAAGATGGCAGCGATATCTGCCACACGACCGCCGCCACGCGCAGCGCATAACCCGCCGCAAAGGCGATGCCCCACACGGCAATGTTGAGCAGCCCCCAATGCGGTGCGGCCAGCATCCCGGCCACGGTTAGAGATGCGCTGAGCGCTGCCGCGGTTACGTATAGTTCTGGCCTCATAATGACCGACGGACGGCCTGCCACCACATCGCGGATGATGCCGCCCACACAGCCGGTGATGATCCCCATCAGCGCGGCGGGCACTGGCGGAATACCGTAAGCGGTGGCCTTTGCCGCGCCTAGCACCGCATAGGCGGCGAGCCCTGCGCCATCGGCGATATCGAACAACTTCCCCTCCCAGAACCGCGTCGGGGTGAACCAGGCGAACAGGGCAGTGGTGAGGCAGATCGCCGCGACCCAGGGGTCCGTGATCCAGAATACCGGCGCATCGATCAGCAGGTCGCGCACAGTGCCTCCGCCGACGCCAGTGACCAGTGCAAAGAACGCCATGGTGACAAACGTCTGGCGTTCCTTGGCGGCGATAACCGCACCAGACAGCGCAAAGATTGTGATCCCGGCGACGTCGAGAATGTCTAGGACTGGGGTGAGGATCTCCTCGTTCATGACTGGATCGCTGTTTCCGCCCCGCGGCGGGTCTTGCGCCGCCGGAACATCAGGATGGAGCCAAGCAGGGAGCCGATGAGACCCAAGGCCGCGAACAGGATCAGTGTCGGGTGGCTGCTATCTTCCCGCTCTGACAAATCCATGATGTGTAGGCCCCACATGAAATCGAACCAACGCCACCAGCTGGTGCGCACCGCCTCAATCTCGCCCGTGTCGCGCCCAATGTAGATATTCGCGCCGTCCTCTAGCGCCACCTGCCACACAGGCATTGGACGGCGGAAATCAAACGGGACTTCATTCGCCTCAAAGAAGGTGACGCTGCGCACTTTATCTCCGCCGACAATACGCTTCGCCACGATCGCGCGAGCCTGAGCGCTGTCGAGCGAGGCAATGCGTTCTCCGCTGGTCATATCGACCCGGGTCACAGCGCCATCGAGCGCGGTCAAGATCGCGACCGCACGGCCATCCTGCATCACGGCGCGCATTTCCTTTAGGGCTGCCTCGCTCGTGGCAAGCTCGCTGTCTGGCAGGATCAGCGGTTGTTCCGGTGTTTCAATGCGCAGGTGATTGCCGCGCACTTCCTCAATCGGCTTGGCGACCATGAACAGGCCCGTCGCGGTCCACATCACAATCGGCACGCCGACGAGCCAACCTAGCCATACATGCCATTTGGCAAACCGCTGCATCCAGGTCTTGCGGGTCATGCCATTTCCTTTGTGGGCGAATCTAACCGTGTAGAATTTCGCCTATGGCTTTGGCTGCATGGATGCAATCGAGATCGGACCAGCGCGGTCCCATTACCTGCATTCCGCAGGGCAGGCTGACGCCTCTATCGGTGCCAGACCCGATAGGCAGACATGTTGCAGGGAGGTTAGGGAAGGTCGCAAGGCCTGCCCATGTGAGACCAGCGCCTGCAGTCATTTCTGCACCGTTGACGTGCAAAGTCGCATCAAAGATGGATCCATCCCTATGCGGCACGGCCAGCACCGGCGCAGGGGAAGAGAGGATAAAGTCATAGGTCTCAAACACGCGTTCCCAAGCGATTTCGTTGCGGGTCTGCACATCCAGCAGGTCGAACCAATCGGTCGCGCTGGCGCGTTTGCCATTGGGCGCAGGCGCCCCGCGCGCCATCGCGGTGTTCAGCATTCGCAGGTAATCCGCCTGCTGCTGAGCCAGGTCGGGCAGCAGATCACTGCTCCGGTCGATGGTCACACCCGCCGCCTCCAAGGCTTTCAGCGCAGCCTCGGTCGGCGCACGTACGCTGTCATCGATTGGGCTATCCGGGTAATCGAGCACGGCGAGCAAGCGGCATTGCTTTAGCGGCTTGGCGCCTTCGCGCAGCGGCATGGAGGAACCGATCCGCATCAGGGCTGCAAGGTCATCGGCATTGCGCGCCAAAGGCCCGGCAATCGACAGCGCGCCATCGTGCGCGTCTTTGCCCTTCATCGCCGGGTGATCGTGGCCATGTTTGGAGACGAGGCCCCAGCTGCTCTTATGCCCCCACACCCCGCAAAAATGCGCTGGCACGCGAACGGAACCGCCAATGTCCGTGCCGAATTCGCAGGGCACCATTCCGCTGGCCACGGCAGCTGCGGACCCGCCGGAGGATCCACCGGGTGAGCGATCGTGATTGTGCGGATTGTTGGTGCGGCCATAGACCGGGTTGTTCGATTGCCAATCGGTTAGGTCGGGTGGGACATTGCTTTTGCCAATGAAGATGACGCCGGCGGCCTTGAGCTTCGCGACGAGTTTTGCATCACGCTTTGCGATATTGCCCGCGAATTGTGTGTGACCCCAGGACGTGGGCAAGCCAGCAATGTCGAAGCTTTCTTTGATGGTCATCGGCACGCCAAACAGCGGCTGATCATCGCGCGGCGTCACCCCGTCAAGCGCACGGGCTGCTTCGCTAGCCCGCTCAAAATCCGGCACGGCCAGCGCATTTACATGGCCATCAAAGTGCTCAATTCGGATGATCGCGGCGTCGACGGCCTCCGCTGGGCTCATTTCCCCTGCGCGGATGGCAGCAGCCGTTTCAAGCGCGCCAGGTTTGTCGGTCAGTGTTGGATAGGCCAAATGATCATCCCCTCACGCCCGGTTCTAGGGGCGAGAGGGGACAGGATCAATTGCCGTATTTGCGTGAGCGCAATCTAGCGCGGTGATTGGCCAGGATGCTCAGTTGCCGCGTGTTTTTTTAAGCAATCCCATTCCCAGCTTGGCCGCTGACCCGCCGTTCAAGTTCGCAAGGACTACGACAGTGGTTTTGGTATCCGGGTTATAGCCAAGGAATGCGTTGAAGCCTTCAATCCCTCCACCATGCCAGATTGAGCGGCCTTCCGGCGTGTCCGTGATCAAAAGACCCATCGCATATTTTGCGCCTGCGACCGCTTCAAACTCGCTGGGGGTCGTCAGTTGAGTAAGACTGGCCTCGGACAACACTGCGCCGCCAAACAAGCCGCGCTGCCATTTGAGCAAATCGCCTGTGGTCGAATAGAGCGCTCCGGCACCGGTTGGGATCGCCATGTTCACATATTCAGCGTTCACAACCCCGTTTGCCGAAGGCGAGTACCCTGCCGCGCGCTTTGGGAGGATCTCGGCGCTGCGATCAATCCCTGTCGAGTCCATGCCGAGTGGAACAAAAAGGTTTGCCTTGACGAACTCTTGATAGCTCGTTTCGCTCACTACCTCGACGATCCGTGTGAGCATTACGAAATTGGAGTTGGAGTAACTCCACTGAGAGCCGGGTTCGAATTCAAGCGGTAGATCGGAAAACATCGCGATCAATTCATCCTGAGACGTGGGCAGGAATTTTTGTGTGCCAAAACTGTCTAATGAAGTGACATTGGGCAAACCTGACGTGTGTTGGAGCAGGTTTCGCACTGTGATCTCGCCCCAAGTCGCGGGCGCATCGGTGATGTATTTGCTGATCGGATCATCCACATTGATCAGTCCGCGTTCTTGCAAAAGCAGGATGGAAACAGCGGTGAACTGCTTCGTAACAGAGCCGATACGAAAGCGTGTTTCGCTGGTGTTGGCGATATTCCATTCTAAGTTGGCTGATCCCCAAGCTTGGTCGAGCAGAACTTCATCGGCCTTCGCGACGAGGACCGCGCCCATATAAGCGCCGCTGTCCGCTTCCGGTTCGACCACAGCAGCCAGTTCTTCTGTGCTCTGCGCGTGGGCGGGCGCACAAGCTGCCGCGAGTGCTATTGAGGCAAGGGACAGGTTTAGCGATTTAGCAAGTGATCTTCTAAGCGCCATGCGATGCTCCAGTGTGTTGGTGTATTATACTATCAACACACATAGGTCAATTCAGCAGGAGCGCAAGACGCTTAATCTTCGTGATCACATATGGATTGGCTTGCCCGTTACGGCCATGGCCGCCTCTTTCACGGCCTCTGCGTGTGTCGGGTGCGCATGACAGGTGTAGGCGATGTCTTCCGACGTTGCGCCGAATTCCATCGCGACAGCAGCTTCTGCGATCATAGTGCCGGCCAGGCTGGCAACGATATGCACGCCCAGCACGCGGTCCGTCTCTGCATCGGCGATGACTTTCACAAAGCCATCGGTATCGCGGTTTGCCTTCGCCCGGCTGTTTGCCATCATCGGGAACTTGCCAACTTTGACCGTGTGGCCTGCTTCTTTCGCAGCCGCTTCAGTCATGCCAACATCGGCAAATTCTGGCATGGTGTAGACCACGCCGGGGATCACATCGTGATTGATGATCCCGGTCTCACCTGCGATGTTCTCTGCGCAGGCGATGCCTTCATCCTCGGCCTTGTGGGCGAGCATCGGGCCGGGAACACAGTCGCCAATCGCCCAAACACCGTCCACTTTGGTGCGGAAGTCGTGGCCGACTTCGATCTGACCGCGCTTGTTGGTTTCAATCCCGATTGTGTCGAGAGCCAGACCATCGGTGTTGGGCCGGCGCCCGATTGAGACCAGCACGTGGCTGGCCTTGATTGTCTGCTCATCACCGCCAGCGGATTTCTCCACGCTGAGCGTTACACCTTTGGCGGTCGCCTTCGCGCCGGTGACCTTATGGCTGAGCATCAGCTCCATGCCTTGCTTCTTGAAGATCTTGCCCGCTTCCTTGCGAACATCTGCGTCCATTCCAGGCAGCAGTTGGTCCAGGAATTCGATCACGGTGACCTTAGCGCCTAGTCTCCGCCAGACAGAGCCAAGCTCCAGGCCGATCACGCCGCCGCCGATGACGACGAGGTGCTCTGGCACTTCTTCCAGTTCTAACGCGCCGGTGCTGTCGACGATGCGTTTAGCAGCATTGTCGACCTCAACGCCGGGCAGGGGCGTGACCGAGGAGCCGGTGGCGATGATGATGTCTTTCGCGGTGACTGTCTCGTCGCCGACCTTTACCGAATGCGCATCTTCAAATGCGGCGTGGCCCTTGATCCAGGTGACCTTATTCTTCTTGAACAAGAATTCGATTCCGCCCGTGAGCTCACCCACGGCCTTGTTCTTCTCCGCCATCATCACGCCCAGATCGAGCTTTGGCTTGGCGGTGATGCCCCATTTGGCGAAGTGACCACCAGCGGCCTCTTCAAACAGTTCAGAGCCGTGGAGCAGCGCCTTTGACGGGATGCACCCAACATTGAGGCAAGTGCCGCCCAGCGTCTCACGGCTTTCAACGCAGGCCGTTTTCAGGCCCAACTGCGCCGCTCGAATTGCGGCGACATAGCCTCCTGGTCCCGCGCCAATCACAAGGCAATCGTAGTCGTAAGGATGGTCAGCCATCTGATGTTCCATTCAAGTGTAATAGGTAATGATCGCTTGGCCATTACTAGCGGCCTCACTCGCAAATTTGCGAAGATACTCAAAGTTTTCGAGCGCATATTCGCGAATGTCATCGCTATCTCCTCGGGCAATTACATCGCCTAAGTAGAGATCGTCCAATGGCATTTCCTCTGGTACGTAGCGTGCGAGGAAATCTTCCTCCGTCATCCGGGATGCAAGGTCCGTGAACTCCTTCACCCAATCGGCGGAAATGATATTCGGTTTGCCCAAACCAAGATTTATGTCGGCAAGCGGATTCAAGTCGTCACCGATTAGCGCTAGTGGCCCATCGCCTCTGCCGACATCGCCGCACAAGAGGTAGTGGACGATGTGCCAGGATTTATCGAGGTCCCCCTCATCGCCCTCGGCCCTCTTCGGCACGGAACCATCTTCAGTGTTGCTTTTGCTCCCGATGAGCTTCGAAAGAAAACTCGGTTTGGGTTCTTCATATACATCGGGATCTTGATAGACAAATTCCGCGACTGCTTTGGGTCTATTGAGCAGAATTTCGACGTTCTGCGGCGACGTCCGGATCATGCAATATGCGATACCCATCGGTTCATTCCTTTAGAGGTCGATCAGCATCCGGGTTGGATCTTCGATCGCTTCCTTGATGATTTTCAGCGCGGTTACAGCCTCGCGGCCATCGATCAGGCGGTGATCATAGCTGAGCGCGAGATACATCATCGGGCGGATCACAACCTCGCCGTTGATCGCAACCGGGCGGTCCTCGATGCGGTGCAGGCCCAGAACGGCGCTTTGCGGAGCGTTGATGATCGGCGTCGACATCAGCGATCCGAACACACCACCATTGGAAATGGTAAAGGTGCCGCCGGTCATATCGGCCATGGTCAGCGTGCCTTCTTTGGCGCGCTTGCCAAAATCGGCGATGTCTTTCTCGATCCCGGCAAATCCCTTTTTATCGCAATCGCGAACGACCGGGACGACCAGGCCATTGGGCGCGGATACGGCGACAGAGATGTCAACATAGTCGTGATAGACGATCTCATCGCCTTCGATATAGGCGTTGACCGATGGCACATCCTTCAGTGCGAGGCAGGCAGCCTTGGCGAAGAAGCCCATAAAACCGAGGCGGATGTCATGCTTCTTGGCGAAGAGGTCTTTGTATTTGCTGCGCGCCTCGATGACCGCGCTCATGTCGCAATCGTTGAAGGTGGTTAGTAGGGCGGCGGTGTCTTGCGCGCCTTTCAAACGCTTTGCGATGGTCTGGCGCATCCGCGTCATCTTCACGCGTTCGTCATTGCGGCCAGCGCCTGGCGCGGCGGCGCCTGCAGGTGCGGCGCCTGCAGGTGCGGCGGCAGCCGGGGTAGGGGAGGCTGCTGGTGCAGGATCACCCTTGGCTTTCGCGGCGGCGAGCACGTCTTCCTTGGTCAGACGGCCGTCTTTGCCGGTGCCTTTGATGGTCGAGGGATCAACCCCATGCTCCAGCACTGCACGGCGCACCGCAGGAGACAGTGTTTGCGCGGCGGCTTGCAGATCGTCGGAGCCTTCCGCTTTGGCTGCTGACGCCGGAGTGTCTGCCTTCGCAGCAGGAGCTGCCGCGCTGGCGGTAGCACCAGCCTCGATCACCGCGAGAACCGCGCCGACTTCTACCGTGTCGCCGACGGCGGCTTTATGCTCGGTCAGGACGCCTGCGATGGGCGAGGGCACATCAACGGCGACCTTATCGGTTTCCAAGCTGACTATTGGCTCGTCAGCGGCAACCGCGTCGCCGGGCTGTTTGAGCCATTCGCCAATGGTGCCTTCGGTGACGGATTCGCCGAGCGCTGGGACTGTAATATCTTGGGCCATAATGGGTTCCTTAGGCCTTTTTCTTGCTGGATTTACTGGATGAATTCGAAAGGTCGAGCGCATCTGCGATCAGCGCTTCTTGCTGCTCGGCGTGCCGTTTGGCAAGGCCGGTGGCAGGCGATGCCGAGGCATCACGTCCGGCATAGATTGGCCGCATGCCATCATGTCCGGCCGCGCTCAGCGATTCTTCGATCTGATTATCGACGAAGAACCATGCGCCATTGTTCTTGGGCTCTTCCTGGCACCAGACAACCTCTTTGAGGCCCGTCATCCGCTTAAGCCGCACGGCCAGTGGATCGCCGGGGAACGGATAGAGCTGTTCAATGCGGACGATTGAGACGTCTTTGATCTTTGCCTTGTCGCGTGCCTCGATCAGGTCATAGGCGACCTTGCCAGAGCATAGGACCAGACGCTTCACCTTCTTGTCATCGATCGCTGTCGTATCAGACTTGATCCGCATGAAGTGGTGATCGCCAAGGAATTCCTCGCGCGGGCTCTTGGCCATCGGATGCCGCAGCAAGCTCTTTGGTGTCATAATAACCATCGGCTTGCGGAACGGACGCAGCATCTGGCGGCGCAGAACGTGGAAATAGTTCGCCGGCGTGGTGATGTTGCAGACCTGGATATTGTCGTTCGCGCACAATTGCAGGAACCGTTCGAGCCGGGCGGAGCTGTGCTCTGGACCCTGGCCCTCATATCCATGGGGCAGCAGCATGACGAGGCCGTTTGCGCGCAGCCATTTCGCCTCGCCGCTGACGATGTACTGATCGATCATGATCTGCGCGCCATTGGCGAAATCGCCAAATTGCGCCTCCCATAGGACCAGCGATTTCGGGTCAGCCATGGCAAAGCCATATTCGAACCCGAGCACGCCGTATTCGGACAAGGTGCTGTCATACACCTCGAACTTGCCATGCGGCAGAGTGGTAAGCGGGATGTATTTGCGCTCGGTCTTTTGATCGACCCAAACCGCGTGACGTTGGCTAAAGGTGCCGCGCCCGGAATCCTGGCCGGACAGGCGCACGCCGTATCCGCCCATCACCAGACTGCCAAAGGCAAGCGCCTCTGCCGTGGCCCAGTCGAAGCCTTCGCCGCTGCTGAACATTTCGCCTTTGGCCTTCAGCACGCGGCCCAAGGTCTTGTGAATGTTCAGATCGTCCGGAACCTCGGTCAAAACGCGGCCCAGGCTGTCGAACTGCTTTGGCTCAAGCGCGGTTTCGACATTGCGCCGCGCGGATTCGGGATCGACCGGCTTGTTAAGGCCTGCCCAGCGGCCCGCGAACCAATCCGCCTCATTCGGCTTATAGCTCTTGGATGCCTCGAATTCCTCGTCGAGCTCGGCGACAAAGTCGTCCTGCAACTGCTTCAAGGTGCTGCCCTCGATCACGCCTTCGCCGATCAGGCGTTCTGAATAAATCGCACTGACTTTTGGATGAGTGCGGATCGCATCATACATCAGCGGTTGCGTGAATTTCGGCTCATCGCCTTCATTGTGGCCGAACCGGCGATAGCACCACATGTCTATCACAACGTCGCGCTTGAAAGTCTGGCGATATTCCACCGCCAGTTTACACGCGAAGGTCACCGCTTCTGGATCATCGCCATTCACGTGCAGGATCGGCGCCATCACGCCCTTCGCTACATCGGATGGATAGGGCGAGCTGCGCGCGAAGCGCGGCGAAGTGGTGAAGCCGATCTGGTTGTTGATGATAAAGTGCAGACAGCCGCCAGTGTCATAGCCGTTCACGCCTGACAGGCTGAGGCTTTCCCACACCACACCTTGTCCGGCGAAGGCTGCGTCACCATGGATCAGGACAGGCAGAACCTGATCCTTCTTGTCGAGATCGTCCCGGATTGCCTGCTGCGCGCGGACCTTGCCCAGCACCACCGGGTCAACTGTTTCCAGGTGAGATGGGTTGGGGACGAGCGACATGTGCACGTCGATCCCATCGAAATTGCGATCGGTGCTGGTGCCGAGGTGATATTTCACATCGCCAGAACCGCCAACGTCCTCTGGATTGGCAGAGCCTCCGGAAAACTCGTGAAAGATCACCTTGTATGGCTTAGCCATGACATTTGCGAGCACGTTGAGACGCCCGCGGTGTGCCATGCCGTAAATGATCTCACGCACGCCAGAGCTGCCGCCATGCTTGATCACCGCCTCCAGGGCTGGAATCATGCTCTCGCCGCCGTCTAGGCCGAAGCGTTTGGTGCCCACATATTTTTTGCCGAGGAACGCTTCATATTGTTCGCCGCGAACCACCGCCGCCAGGATGGCGCGCTTGCCCTCTGGCGTAAACTGGATCGTCTCGCCTGGGCTTTCAAACTTGTCTTGCAGGAATCGCCGCTCTTCAGTGTCGGCAATGTGCATATATTCCAGGCCAACCTTGCCGCAATAGGTCGCGCGCAATGTGTTGTAGAGTTCGCGCACGCTGGTCCATTCCAGACCGAGCACTCCGCCGACATAGACCTGAGTATCTTCCTTGCCCGCAAGCCCGTGGAATTCGAGCGTGAGGTCAGCCGGTACATCGCGGTGAGAGAGGCCCAGCGGATCGAGATCCGCCGCCATATGACCGCGCACCCGGTAAAGGCGAACCAAGGTCATGGCAGAAATCGAAAGGCTCGCCGCCTCCTCAATCGCTGCCGGATCCATCGCTTTGCCAGCCTTCTTTGCGGCCTTTTCAACCGCCAGCTTCATGACGGTCGGATCAAGCGCCTGCGTTAGATCATCGGCCTCTTCGCCGCCGCTCAGCGGCCAACGCGCATTGCCCCACGAAGGGCCAGGCTGTGGTCCCTCTTGGTCCGGTACTTCCGGTATGAAATCTTGGCTTTCGTTACCCATCAAAGGTCACCTATTTTACCGAGCGCTCTCGGCTTCAAAGCATCTTACCAAAGCTGGGGGATAGTCCTGGGGAGGAAATATCCCTCAACAATCGCCTCAGGCAATTTCCTTAAGCATTGTATCCAGAGTGGTGCCCAACTCAGATGGTGAGGGCGACACACGGATGCCTGCAGCTTCCATCGCCGCGATCTTGTCATCCGCGCCGCCTTTGCCGCCAGACACAATCGCGCCGGCGTGGCCCATGCGGCGTCCCGGAGGCGCCGTGCGTCCAGCGATAAAGCCAACGGTTGGCTTGCTGCGGCCCTTGGCGGCTTCTGCTTTGAGGAATTCGGCCGCTTCTTCTTCCGCGCTGCCGCCGATTTCGCCGATCATGATGATCGACTTGGTTTCTTCATCATCCAGGAACAGGTCGAGCACGTCGATAAAGTTGGTGCCATTGACCGGGTCGCCGCCAATGCCAACCGCTGTGGTCTGGCCCAGGCCAACCATCGTGGTCTGATGCACGGCTTCGTAGGTGAGCGTGCCAGAGCGTGAGACCACGCCAACGCTGCCCTTTTGGAAGATGCTGCCCGGCATAATGCCGATTTTGCATTCGCCCGGGGTAAGAACGCCTGGGCAGTTCGGTCCGATCAGGCGTGATTTGGAGCCTTCTAGCGCGGCCTTAACCCGCACCATGTCGAGCACAGGAATACCCTCGGTGATCGCAATGATCAGCTCCACTTCGGCATCAATCGCCTCGCAAATGGCGTCACCAGCGAAGGGCGGCGGCACATAGATGCAGGATGCGGTCGCGCCGGTTTCAGCCTTCGCCTCGCGCACGGTGTTGAAATTGGGCAAGCCAATGTGCGTCGTGCCGCCTTTGCCAGGCGTAACGCCTGCAACCATTTGCGTGCCGTAATCCAACGCCTGCTGGGTGTGGAACGTGCCCGTGTCCCCGGTCATGCCTTGAGTGATGACCTTGGTGTCTTTGTTTACGAGAATGCTCATTGTGGTTCGAAACCTCTGATGCAAAGTGAATGAAATGAATTCCTGACCTCAGTTGAGCATGGCCAGAAGATTTGTGGATGTACTCTATGCCATCATTGCGCGCCGGAAATTTGCTTTCCAACTTGAATGCGCATGCTGGTGAATTTTTCGTCGAGTGATGCAACCTCGTAGATCGTGTCGCCTCTCTCAAAGGAAACGCTGTTGGAAATGTCGCGGCCGGTGGCGCGGTAACCCGACGCAGGTTGATCGAGGTAGGCTGCGATCTGAGTTGCCGCCATAATGCTGTTGCCGGGTATAGCCATTTGGCAAGTGCCACCGAAGCCCTCTCTTTTGGAACCGATGCTGGTGTCTTTGCCAATGAAAAACAGTGTTTTGCCGTCTTTAGAGAGAGCGAGTGCTCCTGGTTCATCCCAGAATGCACTATCGCCTGCACTGGCAGGTTTGGTCCAACCTTCTGACCCAAGCTTCGCACTGGTGCCTTCAAAATCCGCATGAAGCTGCTCGCAAGTGTGGGTGGCCATTACGGCTGGGTTCACTTCCGGATCGAGTTTCTCTTGCGCGTAGGCACCAGATGAAAGCAAGGCTAGCCCCGTCAAAACTATGGTTCCGGAATTCAGCACATTACGTCTCCCAATATCTTTAAGCATACTTATCGCTGTTTGCTTTCTTCGGTGTCGGAATTGGATTGTTCTGGCGTCAATCGGTCTTGATCGGCTTGAGGTTTTGTCAAAGCCTCCAATCCGGTGAACTCGGTAAGAATGTAAAAACCTGGATACAGCACATCGTCGGGTAAATCCGATATACTGGCGGCTCCGAAATGACTGTTCGTATATCGCGCGCCAGTAACCAGATGTTGCGGAGCAACGCTTTCCCATATCCACCAACCATCGCGATAATCGCCGGGCGAGTTAGTATTGGCAAAATCCGGTTGGACGCCAAGTATCCCGCCCAATAGTCGGCCGTCTGGCATGTACGGGAAATCATCGATAACGGTGATGCAGGAATACATCTCTTCGCCGTCGACTGATGTCCACCGAGCCATCGAATGGTCAATTACGTGACCATGCAATGTCACACTAAACACACGTATTGTTGGATCTGGATCATCGGCCCAAGTCGCCCCTGCTAGCCGTTCGGCCATCAGCGGCTTAGGCTCTGACTGTTCAGTCCAACCTTCACTGCGCAATTCACCATTAGGCTCGTAAGCTGCCGCATCGTTGCATTCGACCAGATGCCGGTCGGTCGCCTCGACCAGTGCCATCGGCGCATCATGCGCTGCGGCAGGTGCGGCAATTGCGGCGAGCAAGGCGACTGGGAAGAAGCGCATCACTCCGCAGTTCCCACTGTATCTGATTTGAGAGCCACGCCGTCGAATTTAAAGGCGTCTGCCAATTGGCTGCCCGGCGGAATGTAGAACACTTGGAAACTGTCGTGACCAGGCTGAGTGCCCGGCTCCCAATCGGTGATTTGGACACCATCTTGATCGATGGCTTTGGTTGGCTCTCGGTCCAGCCATTCAGCCACCGTTTCTGGAGGGATCGCGCGCGTTTCGCCCATATCGAACAGGCGGCAGGCGCTGACCCGCGTTCCATCTATCGTTACCTCAGACAGAACCACGTAGAGCTCTTCGCCTGCGACAGTCTTTTTAAAGACCTGCATGTCGCTCATGGTGCCGCCAGCCTCTGTGACGGCCGTTCCGCCAGTTTCGCGGGCGAAGTTCAGAAAAATGACGAGCTTGGTCGGTGCAAACGTGGAACCCTCTTGCCAATCCGCTGCGGTCAGCGAAGCAGCGGTCGCCGCTTGATTTTCAACCGAACCGCATCCTTCGCGAAAGGCATTGAGCACTTCGAGCGCTGGATAGGTGGCATCGCCCTGACCATGGCCAATGTGCGCCGCCGCTGGTGTGGCTGCTGCGAGAGCAATCAAGGGGAGGAGGGCGCGCTTCACAATGTCTCGCTGGCCTCCGCCGCCTTGCTCTTCATCCGCGCACGAATGAGCACGATGGTGGAGATGATCATGCTGATGATGCATCCAGCCCACATTGGGAGGAGCGGGATGAGGATAAACGCATGCGGGCCGAGGCCAGCGATGGCCAGGCTTGCGATCGACAGGACGAGCACCGCAGCGATAGAGATCAACGCTGCCTTTGCGCTCATAAATCGTTGGATAATCAGCCCTAGGATGATCGGCGCAACAACAAAGCCGAGCATAAAGAGGGTAATCCCCAAGTCGTCAAATTCCATCATATTTGCTCTCCTGTATCAGTGCCCAGTACTACCCACGCGCCGGAGCGGTCGCTGCAAAAGCAATCAAGGAGAAGAGGGGAGCGCATGAGCGCATTAGCTCAGCGAGCTATCCAGACCCTTACACGCATCAAGCAGTTCTTCGACTGCATCAACGCTCACTTGGAAACCGGCCTTGGCAGTTTCGTCGAGTTCGATCTCTACGATCCGCTCAACCCCGCCAGCGCCAATTACAATCGGCACGCCGACATACAGGCCGTCAACGCCGTATTGCCCATCGAGATAGGCCGCGCATGGCAGTACGCGCTTCTTATCCTTGAGGTAAGCCTCGGCCATTTGGATCGCGCTGGTCGCCGGAGCGTAGTAAGCCGAGCCATTGCCGAGCAGTCCAACGATCTCGCCGCCGCCCTTGCGGGTGCGGTCAACGATGGCGTCCATCTTCTCTTGTGTGGACCAGCCCATCTTGATGAGGTCCGGCACAGGAATACCTGCAACGGTCGAATATTCGAGGATCGGAACCATGGTGTCGCCGTGTCCGCCCAATACGAAGGCCGTGACGTCTTCCATCGACACATCAAATTCGTCAGCAAGGAAGTGACGGAAGCGCGCGCTGTCGAGCACGCCCGCCATGCCGACGACCTTGTTGTGCGGCAGACCAGAGAATTCGCGCAGCGCCCAAACCATCGCATCGAGCGGGTTGGTGATGCAGATTACAAACGCATCTGGGCAATTGGCCTTGATGCCTTCGCCAACCGCCTTCATCACTTTCAAATTGATGCCGAGCAGGTCATCGCGGCTCATTCCCGGCTTGCGCGGGACACCAGCGGTAACGATCACAACATCGCTGCCCGCGATATCGGCGTAATCGGTGGTGCCTTTGAGGTTCGCATCGAAACCCTCAACGGGGCCGGATTGCGACAGGTCGAGCGCTTTACCCGCAGGCATGCCCTCTGCAATGTCAAACAGGACAACGTCACCCATTTCTTTCATCGCTGCGAGGTGGGCGAGAGTGCCGCCAATCATTCCGGCGCCGACGAGTGCGATCTTATTGCGTGCCATGTTCTTGCAAAAACCCTTCTGTAGATATCGGCGGGACGAAAGCTAAGATGTTGCATGTGTGATGCGCAGCGACCGTCCCGAGCAGCTGATGCATCTGCGTTTCGGAAGTTGGATTAATCCTGCGGATAGGGGATTGCAACCGGCAAAGGTCTTGATGTCGCAACTATTTTTGCGAATAGTTCGCAGTAGCAATAGTGTGGAATTGGGCAAGCCGCATGATGCTCTTCGGCCACGCCTCCGGTGCCCCTAAATCGCCGGCAACGAAAAGGGGCGTGCAAGTCGCATTGCTAATCGCTGTGCGATCAGTTGTCTCTCAGGGAAAAGGCGTAGTGAACAGCGGAGCTAGGCGCAACGTTCGCAAAGCGGGCTAACCGGTGATGCGCTTGCTCTGCATCGGTGTTTCGCCTTCGCGCTCTTGCTCCAACAGCATAGCGGCGAGATAGTCCGGCACGGCGCGGCTGAAATAGAAGCCCTGGCCCATATTACACCCGGCGGCGCGTACGGCCTGAACCTGTTCAATGGTCTCAAGACCCTCGGCCACAATATCCATTTCCAAGGTTGAACCCATTTCGGCCACGGCCCTGATAATCGCATCGCTACGGCGACCAACATTGGGGCCTGAGACGAAGCTGCGATCAACCTTAATCTTCTTGAACGGGAAGGTGTTGATATAGCCGAGCGAGGAATAGCCAGTGCCGAAATCGTCGAGAGCAAAGCGGACGCCAATCGACGACAATTCGTCGATGAAATTCCCGGTTGCGTGATTGTCTTCGATAAACAGGCTCTCGGTCACTTCCAGCTCTAGCCGTGAGGGATCAAGGCCTGCTTCGCGCAAAGCGTTGCGGATCGCCAGCGCCGCGCCGGGGGCACGAATCTGTAATGGCGACAGGTTCACCGCGAGCGAGATGTCTTCAGGCCACTGCGCGGCTGTACGCGCAGCCTGCGCCGTGATCCAATTGCCCAAAGTGACAATAACCCCAGTCTCTTCGGCCACCGGGATGAACTCATCTGGCCGCAATTCGCCCTTTTCCGGGTGGAACCAACGGATCAGAGCTTCGAAGGCGCGGATTTTGCCCGTCTCCAAATCGATGATCGGCTGGTAGAAGATCGACAACTCGTCACGTTGTAGCGCGGTGCGAAGCTCGCCTTCGATTTCACGGCGGCGCACAAGGTCGCGGGTCATGGATTGATCGAAGAATTGTGTCTGCGAACGCCCGCCCACCTTCGCGTGATACAGGGCAAGGTCAGCGCATTGCATCAAGCTGTCAGCGTCCGCGCCATCATCCGGTAGCAGAGCGACACCGACCGATGCCCGCACTTCGAGGCGGTCGCCATCAACGCGTACCGGGCGCATGATCTCTGCATGGATTTCGCTGGCGAGCCGTTCTGCGTCCAAGCGGCAATCAACCGGGCAGAAGACGATGAACTCGTCCCCGCCAAAGCGTGATACGGTGGCCATATCAGGTGACACCTCGCGCAGGCGGCTGGCAACCTCGGTCAAAACCCGGTCACCGATAGGGTGGCCAAGCAGATCATTCACTTCCTTGAAGCGGTCGAGATCGATCCAGAACAGTGCAAGCCGTGTGTCTTCGTTCACCGTCATCATGGTTTCAACCATAGAGTGGTTGAGCCCGGCGCGGTTGGCGAGACCTGTCACCACATCGGTGCGGGCGAGAACTTGCATTTTTTCGGCGAGTTTCGCGCTGGTTTCGGCTGAGGCGATGGAGTCGCGCAGCACCTTGAAGACGTTGAAGGTGATCGACATCATCGCCGGGATCAGCAGGAAGATGTTGATAAACAGAGCCATGAACGCAAGCGTGCCAGCGTGCAGCGAAACGACCATAATGGGCGCACAAACCAGCACCAATTGACCCAACGCAATGGTTGGCCGGCCAGCATTGCGGGCGCAAATCCCTGTGCCGTAACACAGCGCATTGGCGATCATCAGCACCTCAACCTCGGCGCTAGCCTCAAACCAGATCGTAAGTGAAGCAATCAGGCCAATGGTGAAGGCGTAGCTGAAAGCACCAATTTCATAAACCAGCTCAAGGCGGCGCGTGCTGGTGCGGTCTTCGTCGGATGAGAGGCCCAATGCAGCAATGAGCCGGGCAATCGCGATGACCGTTAGAACAGCGCAGCCGATGTAAAGAATTTCAAGATCGGCGACCCATGCCGCCACCGCAGTACAGGCAATACCGTTGAACGCGCCGATCGCCAAGCTGGCGGGCTGTGTGTAGAGCGTCTTGACCAGTGTCCGCCGAACGCGCTCAGACAGGGTGTCTGAGTTTTCTTGCACGCGCATGGCGTGGCGAATTTTGGAAAGTGGGCTGACCTTGCCTGACATACGCATGGGTTAGCCAAAATAGGTCAAGGCAAGGTTAATGCTCTACTTACCAAATTTATGTCTCGCGATTTCAGAATTTTACGCGACGGGATTGAGCTCCGATGCCTCTGATGGCTCGGCCTCCTGCTGGTCCAGCTGCACTGCGAGCCGGCGATCCAGCGTGCGCGTGATGCCCAGCCACCAATCATAGGCCTGGCGATCGCCAGCGAAAAATGCCTCTTGCGCCTTGGCCCTAGCAGCCCGTGCAGCGCCCAGTCCGTGCTCTGCAAAGTGGCGCAGCGACGCCTTGAAAATCTCCTCGCCCGGTGCCTGATTTCCGTTGTCATTAGCAGGCGCAGCGGTGCGGTCGCTACGCGCCAGAGCGCGGGCAACCGGCGAGCAATCAGGGGTGCGCGCTGCGGCAAAGTGAATGGTCATTCGGGCAATTTCCGTCCTGTTGGCGCTTGTTGGCGCGCAGTCGATCCCGGCGCGCCTCAAGTCTGATCACGAAGATTGCTTTAGAGCGAAAGGCGCTAAAGCGGCGTGTGAAGACAAGGTTTCTGGCGTGTTAACTTGCGCCTAGGTGAAATGAAATTGCGCGTTGTGTGATGCGCCTCGGAGAGCGCGAAAGTCGTTATTCGCCTGAAGTTTGTGGGGCGGCTTCGATTGCCTCGGCCGAAATGCCTATGCGTTCCGCAGCCAAACGTTCCGCCTCTTTCGCGGCCAAGGCAGCACCTGCGCTGTCTTTCCATTGACCCGCGTTCGAATAAGGCGCTTTCACTTGACCGGCTCCGCGCAGGTTCTGGTCCGCCAGCGCTGCATCAGGTGTCGCAGGCTTGCTGTTTGCAGCACCGCTGGCCGGACGACCCGGCGTAAAGGTTGCGCGCGTTCCGCCGCGCTGCGTGGGCACTGCGCTCACTGCTGCAGGTTCAATTCGCGGGGCGGTGGTGCCCGCCACAACCGGGGCTGCTCCAGAGGCGCTCACACCCGGCTCATAGCCAGCATAGCTTTGGGTGAAAGCGCCTTTCTTTCCGGCATTTCCACGGTTTTTGTAGAAACGGTGCGCGCCGATTGTCCCAACGTGATCGAGCGAGCTTGCCCAGTAAGGATTGACCCAAAGCGTGTGGTAGTGGGTCGCGTGGCCGATCTGGGCATAGACGCTGCCGGAAAGAGCCTCTGATGCGACCCGACGCGCGCGGGCCATGCCATTGGCGCTGGGTGTGCGGCGCATGCTGCCATCGCAGGTGAAGGAAAACTGGCAACCAGTTGACCGCTGAGAGCCTTCGAATACCACTCCGCAAACGCTCGAGGGCCAGCTGGTGTGGGCCACACGGTTCAGCACGACTTGCGCAACCGCGCGTTGGCCCGCTTCGCTCTCGCTCGCTGCCTCGTAATAGATGGCTTGTGCCAGGCAGGTTTGTGCGCGTGATTGGCTGGCGCTGCCCGCGAAACTCGCAAAAGGGCTGGCGGCGGGGCCGACATTGATCAGCTCGCCCAGTTCGCGGCCATCTGCGCTGGTGTCGAGCGGGTCCGTGCTGGGCAGAGCGACAAGAGCCTCACTCGGCGGATCGGCGAGATAGTAAAACGCAGAGCCGGGGAAGCTGCCGCCGGGCGTTTCAAATGGCATCACCGGCACGTTTTCATAGGCGATGTAGGGTGCGTCGCTGCCGTCGGTCGGCGCGTCACCCGCAATTGCGCCAAAGTCGCCAGGTGCCGCCATAGCGGGCACCGCGATCGCCGCGATCAGCACCATCAGGCGGCGCTTCATCGGCAATTTGGGCGCGGGCAGGGGCGGTTCACCGCCGGAACGGTCCGGCAGACAAATCGGCTTTTGCCGGTCAGAGGATTTAAAAAGGGTCCACATGATGCGCGATGCTGGATTTAGGCCGCGCGCCCGCAATTAGCGATATGAGGAAATCCACCGTCCCGAAACCGAACACATTGTTAACCCGGATTAACTCGCCGCTTGGGATGGAGTTTCCGGCGCATCTTGCAGCCATGCGTAGAGCCGCCTATCCCATTGCGAAAGAGGGATAAGGATCAGAATCTTGGGTGGGAATGCGCAGGTCCTTGTGACCGCAGGAAAGGCTTGGTCAGCGGCGGCATTGCTCGTCTTAGCTGCCGCCTGCAGCGCGCCTGAAGCACCCTCGGATGATGGCTCAAACGGCCCGTTGAATATGCCCGAGCTGGCGAGTGCAAACCCCTCTTTTGTAAGCCTAAACCCATGTGTTGACGCGATCCTGATCGAGGTTGCTGACCCGGAGCAAATCCTGGCGCTGTCGCATTACAGCCTTGATCCAAACTCCAGCTCCATTGATCCGACCTATGCGCGCGAGTTTGCGGTAACCGGAGGGACTGTGGAGGAAGTCGTGGCGCTTAATCCCGATATGGTGCTGGCGAGCGACTTTATCGCGCCGCCGAGCCGGGCTGCGCTCACCGATCTGGGCTATCCGATTGAGCCGTTTGGCATCGCCTCCGACCCGGAGCAGAGCTTTGCGCAGATTAAGCGGCTCGCGGAGCTGGCCGGGCATCCACGGCGCGGTGAAGAGCTGATCGCGAAGATCAAGCGTGCACTTGCCGATGCTGCGCCGCCTTCCGGCTCGAACATGGCTTCCGCCGTTCTATGGCAACCGGGGCAAATCGTGCCGGGCGAGGCCACTTTGGTCAGCTATCTGATGCGGGAAACCGGTTTTTCCAATCACAGCGCCGCACGGGGCTTAGGCCAAGCGGACTATGTCTCATTGGAGGGTCTGCTGTCAGATCCGCCAGAGTTGGTTCTGGTCGCGGGAAACAGCGCGGGGCAAAACCATCCTCTACTTAAAAAACTTACCAGAACTCAGGTGGAAGCCTTTGACCCCAAATTGTTTTATTGCGCAGGGCCGACGATAATCCATGCCGCTGAGCGTCTTAGTGAAATCCGTGAAAATCTGCCCAGCAAGGCTTATCAGTGAACATCGCGGCGCACCGAGCATCTCTTATCTTTGGCGCACTTTTGGTGCTCGCCTTGCCGCTGTCATTGCTGGCGGGGCGAGTTTGGATTGATCCGTTTGCGTTTACTGAGACGGGCAGCAATGCGGCGTTGATTCTGATGGAGCTGCGCCTGCCGCGCGGACTGCTCGCGATTGCGATTGGTGCTGGCCTCGGCGCGGCGGGTGCGGCGATGCAGGGCTATTTGCGCAATCCGTTGGCCGATCCCGGCCTGTTTGGCATTGCGCCCATGGCGGCGCTTGGTGCGGTCGCAAGCTTCTGGTTTGGGGCGGTGCTGCCCGGTGCATTGGCGTCATGGACACTTCCCGTCTTTGCGTTGATCGGTGCCGGGGCGGGCATGGCTCTGCTCGCGTTGATCGCAGGCAGGACGCCATCCGGGCGCGGCGGAGGCCTCGCACTATTCACCCTTGCGGGCCTAATGATTGCAAGCCTCGCTGGCGCTGTGACGGCATTGGCGATTACGCTCGCGCCCAATCCCTTTGCCCTGTCGGAGATTGTGCTGTGGCTGAACGGCGCGCTGACCGATCGATCTTGGCGAGAGGTGATGATCGCGGGCCCGCTGATCGCGGTCGGCCTGGTCGTGCTGTCTGCTGCCGCTCGCTCGCTCGATGCGCTGACCCTGGGCGAGGATGCGGCGTGGAGCATGGGCGTCGATCCGCGTATGCTGTTGCGCCTGTTGGTGGTCGGCGTTGCGCTGACGGTCGGGGCAGGGGTCGCCGTCGCCGGAATTATTGGATTTGTCGGGCTGATCGTGCCGCATCTGGTCCGCCCGATGACGGACCGCATGCCTTCCAGTGTGATCTTGCCCAGCGCGCTCGCTGGGGCATTGCTGGTGCTGGTGGCGGATAGTGCGGTGCGCGTACTGCCGTTGATCACAGAACTGCGTCTGGGCATCGCCCTCTCCCTGATTGGTGCGCCGTTCTTCCTGTGGCTGCTGCTGAAAATGCGCCGGGGTATGCTATGATTTTGCAGGCGCATGATCTCTCTGTGACTCGCTCAGGTGCGCTCGTGCTTGATGATATCGCCGCGACCTTGCTGCCGGGGCAGATCACCGCGATTTGCGGCCCGAATGGGGCAGGCAAATCGAGCCTTATACTGACGCTCGCCGGATTGCTCCCCGCGATGGCTGGCGGGGTCTCGCTCGATAAGCGCGACATCGCATCGCTGCATCCAAAGGACCGCGCAAAAGCTATCGGTTACCTCCCCCAATCCGCTGAAATCGCTTGGGATGTCGCGGTTGAGAACATCGTAGCTTTGGGCCGTATGCCGCGCGGCGACGGGGGCAGCCAGCGCGGTGAAGACGCCATCCAGCGAGCCATTGATGCGCTGGCCCTAAGCGACCTGCGCCGCCGCCCCGCCAGCAAATTGTCCGGTGGGGAGCAGGCGCGGGTCTTACTCGCCAGAGTGCTGGCCGGAGAACCGCAATGGATCCTGGCCGATGAACCCTTGGCCGCGCTCGACCTAGCGCATCAGACCGCATTGACTCGGCATTTCAGGACCGCAGCGGCGGCGGGTAAGGGCGTTGTGCTGGTCGTGCATGATCTGGCCCAGGCGATGAACCATGCGGGCCGCGTGCTGGTGCTGGATCAGGGGCAGCTTGTTGCAGATGGTGCGCCAGAAGATGCGCTGACCAGCGAGACGATCGCCAAAAGCTGGGGCGTTCAAACCAAGTGGATCGGCGAACCGGGCACCAGAGCACTCATCACCGTCTGAACCTCAGCTGCATTCCGGTTCAAGCCCCTGTCAGCAAAGGGTCTTTAGCGCGCATTGCATCAGAGCATTTTGCCAGGGAGTGGGTATGAAGAGTTTTCCAATTGCATTTGGCGTCGCGGCGGTTTTGGCCGCTGCATCCACTCCGGCCCATGCATGTCGAGGCCCGCAGTTTGAAACCGTGATCTACCCGGTGATGGCGGAGAAGCCGGAACAGGGCGAGGGGGGCAAGGGCGACGTCTTCAAGATACGCTATTCCGGCGAGCGCGCGGGCGAGCAAAACAAGCTTTGGCCCAATTTCTACGTCGTTGAGGTGACGGAAGGCAAAATGAAGGGGCAGAAGCTAGCGATCCCGGCCCACGCCACCTCGTGCCATTCGGTCCAAATCTTTGACGGAGCAGAGGGCTATGTCCTCGGTGTTCTGGAAAAGATTGGCCGCGATGGAAAGGCGCTGGACATTCCGATCTTTCGCACAAGCTTGAGCGGGACCGTACGCAAGCCGTTTCAAATCCCGCCGCCCTCCTAAGCACACTGCTGATTCCAGCCAACTTGACTCGCGTGTCTGGTTTCGGGTGACTCATCGCAGCTGCGAAATGACCGTCTATGGAGGTGAAAGCGGACCCTGGTTGAAGGGCTTTTGCGTTGAATGGCTGACAACGAGCGAGGCAAGGCGAAGATTGCCACCCGGCCGAACAGCACATATTTTTCGACCGAGGTGCTTTATCAATGTATTACACCCTGATACCTCTCTCCCAAACGGAGGGATTGTATTATGCTCGAGCTGAACGGCGTCACCCATGTTTATGGGAACGGAACACGAGCCCTTAACAACGTATCGCTGACCATACCAAACGGGATGTTCGGCCTGTTGGGGCCCAATGGTGCGGGCAAGAGCACGCTGATGCGGACGGTCGCGACGCTGCAAACACCGAGCGAAGGCACGATCAAGTTTGGCGATATCGATGTGCTCGCTACACCTGAGAAACTACGCGAAACGCTTGGCTACTTGCCGCAAGATTTTGGCGTGTACCCGCGTGTTTCGGCTTACGACATGCTCGACCATATGGCCGTGCTCAAAGGTGTCGCGTCCTCCTCCGAACGAAAAGACACGGTCGAAACATTACTGGCGCAAACGAACCTGTGGGACGTGCGTAAGAAGGCCATTGCCGGTTTTTCTGGAGGTATGCGGCAGCGTTTTGGCATTGCTCAGGCCTTGATTGGCAACCCTCAGCTTATCATCGTTGATGAGCCAACCGCCGGTCTGGACCCTGAAGAGCGCAACCGCTTCCTCAACCTGCTAGCCGAAATCGGTGAGAACGTTGTGGTCATTCTTTCAACCCACATTGTTGAGGACGTATCGGACCTTTGCCCTAACATGGCCGTGATCGTACAGGGCGAAATCAAGCTTGAAGGCGCCCCTAAAGACCTGATCGAAAGGGCGCGTGGCACGGTCTGGGCGAAGACGATTGACCGCTCCGATCTCGCAAAGGTGCGAGAGCAGTACGAAGTCATCTCGACCAGGCTTTTCGCCGGACGGACCATCGTGCACATCCTGTCGAATAACGATCCGGGAGACGGTTTTTCGAGCATCGATGGTGGTCTTGAGGATGTCTATTTCTCGACCCTCGCGCATTCGCGCCGTGATGTTCCTGCTGCTTCTGCTGCAGCCTGAGGAGAACCGCAATGTTCGGTAAAATCACCGCTTTCGAATTGCGCTATCAACTGCGTAATCCGGTTTTCTGGGTTGCCGCTATCATATTCTTTTTGCTGACGTTTGGTGCTGCAACCAGCAGTGACATTCAGATCGGCAGCGGCGGGAATATCAACGCCAATAGCCCGCTCGCCATAATCCAGACGCACCTGGTCTTGACCGTGTTTTTCATGTTCGTCTCCACCGCATTTGTGGCGAATGTGATTGTGCGTGATGATGAGAGCGGTTTTGGGCCAATGGTCCGTTCGACGCAGGTCGGGAAATTCGACTATTTGCTTGGGCGATTTTCGGGCGCATTCTTAGCTGCGGCTCTAGCATTTGCGACTGTCCCGCTGGCGATCTGGCTCGGTTCGCTTATGCCCTGGGTCGATCCAGAAACTCTCGGACCGAACAAGCTATCGTACTACGCCAGCGCCTATTTCGTGTTCGCATTGCCAGGCTTGTTCATGGTCTCCGCGCTGTTCTTCGCAGTCGCGACCATGACCCGGTCAATGATGTACACCTATGTGGCCGTCGTGGCGTTCTTGGTTCTTTGGACGGTTCTGATTTCAGCAGTCCAGGGCCGGCCTGATTTGCAAGATACCGCGGCATTGTTTGAGCCCTTTGGTCTTGGTGCTCTTGCCAATGCGACCCGCTATTGGACTGCGGCGGAATCCAATGTTCTGGTACCCGCGTTAGAAGGCGGATTGCTGGCTAATCGTATCATCTGGATCGGCTTTGCATTGGTGATGCTGGGCCTTGCCTATTGGCGTTTCAGCTTCACAGAGAAAGGCGTCTCCAAGCGCAAACTGCGGAAGGAAGCCAAAAAGCAGGCGAAGCTTGCCAAGGTTGAGCCGCGTATTGTCGAAACTCTTCCAGCCTTGCGTCCAGAGAAGAGCGCATGGGTGCGATTGATCACTCGGACCCGGTTCGAGGTAGCGCAGGTCATCAAACACCCGGCGTTTTTCGTTCTGATCCTCGTCGGTCTGTTCAATACATCGGGCGCTTTGCTCCTCGGCAATCAGCTGTATGGCACGCCCAGTCGTCCGCTGACATTTACGGTCATTCCTATCCTGCAGGGCGGTTTCGGCATCATCCCAGTTATCATCGCCATCTACTATGCTGGCGAGCTGGTGTGGCGTGACCGCGACCGCAAAATGCATGAGCTGATTGATTCCACATCGGTCCCCGGGTGGAGTTACATGGTGCCAAAGACGATTGCTGTCGGTGTCGTCTTGTTCACCGCACTTCTGGCAAGTGTCGTGTCAGCCGTCCTGATCCAGTCCATTCGCGGGGCCACGCCAGAGATCGGCAAGTACCTCGATTGGTACCTGTTGCCCTTTTCTATCAACATGCTGATTACCGCAATCCTTGCCGTGTTTGTGCAGGCGCTTAGCCCGAATAAGTTCGTCGGTTGGGGCGTCATGGTGATCTACATCGTAGCGCAGCTTGTACTGTCGAGCCTGGGCTTTGAGCATCCGCTCTATCTCTACGGTTCGACGGGCGGAAACCCGGTTTCCGACATCAACGGGAACGCCGTTGGGGATGCTCTTGGGTGGGGGCTGAGGCTATATTGGGGCGCTTTCGCGCTGATCCTTGCTGTGCTAGCGCACTTGCTGTGGCGCCGCGGCGCGGACGCTGCGCTGAAGCCGCGCCTGAAGCGATTGCCCGAGGGCCTTAAATCGCCTGCAGGCGCCATGTTGGGCGTTGGCGTTCTGCTCGCTGCTGTTACTGGCGGTTATCTGTTCAACCAGATGAATCGGGTGGAGCAGTACCGGACTAGCGACGACAATGAAGCGACGCTTGCTGAATATGAGAAAAAGTACCTCCAGTACGAAACTCTGGTGCAGCCGGCCGTCACGCAAGTCAGCCTCGAGGTTGATCTCTTTCCTGAGGAGATACGGATGGAGGCGAGGGGACGTTATGCGATCCTCAATGACACCGACGAGGTGATTGAGCATCTGCATGTGCGCCTGCCAGATGCAGATGCCGAAATCCTGGGCATTGAGGTGGCGGGCGCTACGCTCGAGATCAATGATGAGAAGTTCAAGTACCGCATCTATCGGTTCGATGAGCCCTTGGCCCCTGGGGCGACCAGCGAACTGACTTTCGAGACCAGGCGCTGGCAACGCGGTATCCGTGCAAGCGGGAACGACACGCGCCTTGTGAAGAACGGCACCTTCCTGAACAATTCAGAATTCGCGCCGCAAATCGGCATGAACCGTTCGGGCCTGCTGCAAGATCGGGCGACGCGCCGTGAATATGATCTACCATCTGAGCTGCGCCCTGCGCCGCTTGGAGACGAGGCGTCGAGGCAGGAGAACTATGTTGGCGCAGACTGGGTCATAGCTGACATCACGGTGACGACCGATGCTAGCCAAACGCCCATTGCGCCGGGTGTGCGCGTATCGGACGAGGTCGAAGGGGGCAGGCGTACCGCGCGCTTCGTTTCTGAAAGTCCAATCCTCTCGTTCTTCTCCATTCAGTCCGCCGACTACGAAATTGCGACGCGCAATGTCGATGGCGTAGAGCTGCAGGTCTATTACCACGAGACGCACGACACCAATGTTGAGCGAATGCTCGATGCTTTGGAAAAATCGCTCAAATACTACCGGGCAAATTTGGGACCATATCAGTTCCCGCATGCGCGCATCATTGAGTTTCCCGGCTACGCCAGTTTCGCGCAGGCTTTCGCCGGCACGATGCCTTATTCGGAGAGTATAGGGTTCGTCGCCGACTATGCTGATGAAGGTGACATTGATGCAGTGACTTATGTTGTCGCCCACGAGGTCGCCCACCAATATTGGGCGCACCAGATCATCAGCGCTAACCAACAAGGCGGGACGATCTTGGTCGAAACCATGGCGCAATATTCCGCGATGATGGTGATGAAGGAGATTTATGGGGAAGACCAAATGCGGCGCTTCCTCAAATTTGAGCTCGACAATTACCTCACCTCACGCGGCGGCGAAGCGATTGAAGAGCTGCCACTCGTCCAGGTCGAGGATCAGGGCTACATACACTACCGCAAAGGCGCAGTCGTTATGTATCTGCTTCAGGACAGGCTTGGTGAAGGCCGCGTCAATTTGATGCTGTCCGAGTTGCTTGATCGCTATCGCTTCCAGGGGCCTCCTTATGCGATCTCAACCGATCTGGTAGAGGGCTTTGAAAGCCTCGCCCGCACTGATGAAGAGCGCCAGCTGGTTGAGGATCTGCTGCGCAAGATCACGCTGTATGATCTCAAGGTTGAAGAGGCAAAGAGCAGCGAATTGCCAGATGGTTCATGGGAAACAGTCATCACGGTAAGCGCGGCCAAATTCTATGCCGATGGAGAAGGTGCTGAGACAGAAGCGCCGCTAGCCGACCAGATCGAAGTGGGGGCGTTTACGGCCCGACCTGGCCTCGGGGCGTTCGATAAATCGAATGTCCTCTTGATGGAGCGACAGCCGGTAAAAAGCGGAGAGCAGCAAATTCGGATCGTTACCGACAAGCAACCGACATATGTCGGGATCGACCCCTACAACAAATATGTTGATCGCAATTCCGATGACAATCTGTTCGAGACTGGCTGAGGGAAAGCGTTCCATTGGGAGGGCTTTTCGGGCTAATGCTCATGCATACGCCCGCGAGCACATCGGCAATGCGTCATTGTGTGGCGACCATTTTTGGGTCGTGAACCGATGGTCGGCTTTCGGGGGCGAGTGGTGAAAAATCGGCTAGCCACGAGAGACGGCCAGTCAGTCGCGGTAGGACACAAGAGTCAAGTTGGCTGGAATCAGCAGAACTCCGCCCATAGGCGCGCCTCAACCTGCGCTTAACCATGTTTCAAGCTCTTCCCCCTAAAGCCCGCCACAAACGGACAATAGGGGGCTGCTCGTGCTGCTCGAACGTATTTCAAGAATTGGTTTGATTGTTAATTGGAAGACCTTGGGCGTCGCGATCCTTGCGATCTTCGCCACGTGGTTATCGCTGAAACTGAACCTGGTTGCCGATTACCCGCTGACGATCATTTCGACAGCGGTGATTTTCCCAATCGTGTTCTCCATTGGTCATGCATACAAACGGCGCGAGGCGGCGCTGGATGATTACGGCACGATCAAGGCCCATGGCCGCGCGATCTATTTTGCCGCGCGCGATTGGTTGCCGGAAGAAAACGAGGACCGGATCAAGCATCTCGAAGGTGCGCTGGCGCGTCTGTTGACCGGTTGCCGCGATATGTTCAAAGGCGAACGTTCAGAAATGCCGGCCCGCGAACAAGCGATCTACGCCGCGTTTTCGGAACTGTCGCAATTCGTAAAGCGGATGCGGGCAGAGGGGCTGGCCTCTGGCGAGTGCAGCCGCTGCAATCAATATCTTTCCAAGATGATCGTCGCGTTTGAAAGCGTGAAGCATATCTATCAATATCGCACGCCGCGCACGCTCAGCGCCTTCAGCGATTTCTTCATCATCATCTTGCCGATCATCTATGGCCCGTATTTCGCGCATCAGGCGATTGAATATGAAGCCCCGATCCTGACCTATGTCATGCCGGTGCTGTTTGCGGTCATCCTGACGGGGCTGGATAACATCCAGAGTCATTTGGAAGATCCGTTTGACCAGATCGGACCAGATGATGTGGCGATCAATGCGGAGAAATTCGTTGAGCTGCTGACCTGCGGCGAACCAGATGGACCATGTCCAGTGATTGCCGATGCGCAAACTACATAAGCGCAGGCACTCTCATTGAGCACAAAACAAAACCCCCGGCGGGCGCTTGGCCTACCGGGGGTTTTGTGTTTCTGGGTTCTTGCTGTGGGCCTTACTCGCCGCCGGCTAGCCCGCGGCTTTCGATCATATATTTCACATCCGGCTCGCGTCCGGCGAATGTGCGATACATCTCAAAATAGTCCATCGTGCCGCCGCGACTGAGCACGGTTTTGCGATAGTGATCGCCGTTTTCGCGGGTCAGACCGCCATTGTCGATGAACCACTGGCGCGAATCCTTGTCGAGCATTTCAGTCCACAAATAGCTGTAATAGCCCGCAGAATAGCCCGCAGGTGAGCTGAAGATGTGGTTGAAATAGTTTGACCGGTAACGCGGCGGGACCAGATCAATTTCAAGGCCAAGCTCGCCAAGCGACTGGCGCTCAAATGCATCGACCTTCTCCGCCGTATCAATCGCAGCGGCTTCAGCTGGTGAGAGCGCGTGCCACTTCATGTCAAGCAGCGCGGCGGCCACCACTTCACCAAAGTCATAGCCCTGGTTGAACTTCGATGCGGTCTGGATTTTCTCCACCAGCTCCATCGGAATGGTTTCACCCGTTTCATGGTGCTTGGCATAGTTTTGCAGGACCTCTGGATAGGTCGCCCACATCTCGTGAACTTGGCTGGGGTATTCCACGAAATCGCGCGCGGTCGCCGTACCAGAGAGGCTTTCATAACGCTGATCCGCGAAGAAGCCGTGCAATGCGTGGCCGAATTCGTGGAAGGTCGTCTCTACCCAGTCAAAACTGACCAGTTGGACCTCGCCATCGGCTGCCTTCGGAATGTTCAGCACGTTGTAGATCACCGGCTTGGTGCCCCACAGATCGCTCTGATCAATGAAGTTGCCCATCCACGCGCCGCCGCGCTTTGACGGGCGCTGGAATGGGTCGAAATAGAACAGGCCGAGCTCGCTGCCATCGGCATCGAACACGGTGTAGGTCCACACATCCGGGTGATAGACAGGCAAGTCGGTGCGGCGTTCAAACGAGAGGCCGTAAAGCTTGTTTGCCATGTAGAAAACGCCGTCTTCCAGCACCTTATCGAGCTGGAAGTAAGGCTTCACCGCGTCTTCATTAAAGGCGTATTGCTCTGCCTTCACCTTATTGGCGAAGCGGTACCAATCCCATGGCTCAACCTCGAAATTGAGGCCATCGGCGACGATCCGCTCGTTGAGAACGTCGGCTTCGCGGCGCTGCGTCGCGGCGAGAGCCGGGACCATTTGCTCCATGAAATCGAGCGCGGTCTTCGGCTGCTTCGCCATGCGGTCATACATGGTGTAGCTGGCCCAATCAGGCTGACCGAACAGAGCGGCCTTTTGCGCGCGCAATTCGGCAATCTTGGCCAGGATCATGCGCGTGTCATTCTCTCCGCCTTGGTCAGAGCGGTATGCACTGGCTTTGAACAGACGCTCGCGCACTGCGCGGTTTTCAAGCGCGGGCAGCGATGGTTGCTGCGTGGTGTTTTGCAGGGCGATGGCGAACTTGCCGTCCATGCCTCTTTCCTTCGCGAGTGCTGCTGCGCCCTCAATCTCGGCATCAGACAGTCCAGCCAGCTCTTCACGGGTGTCGACGATCACCGCGCCAGCATTGGTCGCATCGCGGACCTTCTGGCTGAAATCGGTGGTCAGCGTGGACAGCTCAGAGTTGATCGCTTTGACCTTGTCGCGCTCTTCCTCGGTCAGCAGCGCGCCTGCTTGCACCATGCCGGAATAGGTCTCTTCAAGCAGCTTCGCATCTTCGCGCGTCATCGTCATCGCCGCGCGGTTGTCATAGACCGCCTTTACGCGGGCAAACAGATCTGGGTTGAGTCTGATTGCATCGCCATGCGCAGTCAGTTTTGGGCTGATTTCCTGATTGATCGTATCCAGTCGGTCAGTCGTGTTCTGGCCTGTCAGCGCAAAAAACACGCTGCCCACACGGCCCAACATGCGGCCGGATTTTTCCAGTTCAACAATCGTGTTGCTGAACGAAGGCGTCGCCGGATTGTTGATGATCGCCTGAACTTCAGCCTGCTGGATCGCCATGCCTTGCTCGAAAGCGGGAATGTAATCGTCTTCGCTGATCGCACTGAAATCAGGGGTCAGGAAGGGCAGGGTGCTGTCAGAGGCGAAATAGCCGGTCCCGGTGGGGATCTCAGGGTTGTACTCGGCCTCTGCCTGGGCTTCAGCAATCGGGTTGGTTTCATTCACCCCTGTCTCTCCATTGGTGGTCGCGCAGCCTGCGGTTAGCATAGCGGCGAGGGCAATTGCGGCGGTCTGGGCCTGGAACTGGGCCTTCATATTCACTCCGGTAAATTACGTGTTTGCGTCATTATGCTATTTGGGGTGGAAATCGCATTTGGGCAAGAAAAAGGGCCCACCTGCCTGCGCGCGGGTGAGCCGTGGGGTCCGCGTCGTCTATAATGGAACAAGGCCGCAGCCCATCCGGACCGCGGCCTCGTCTCTAAACTCGTGTTCCGGCAAACTCGCCTAAGGTGCGACCCGAAGGGCTTGTGGGAAGACTAGCAAAGAGGCCCTTCATAGTAGGGGTAAACCGAGAGTGCGGAACTTAAGTTTTCCTGTAGGGCCGCGAGAATTTATCAATGAAAACAAGAGCGCAAGATTGCAATATCTTGCCGAATGCGAGAAATTCACGCGATGTGCTGGCTTGCTCAAATTCGCGGGGCGAGCCGAATATGGCCGCTTAGGCGCGGCGATCTGAGTATGAATTTCTATCTAAAGCGGCTGCGTTTCGGGTTCGCATCAGTGCCGAAAGCTGAATTCTACTGCTTGCCAATTGCCTGTACGAAGCCACTGGTCTCTTCCACAAGTCCAGCGAGCTTGCCTGCAGAGGTCTTGGATGAGTTAGATAGTTCCTCGACAAGGCCAGAGACGGCATCAGTGTCGCGGTTGATGTTGGCGACAAGTTCACCAATGCTGACTGCACCTTGAGCGGTTTCATCGACGGCATCGGTGATTTTGGAAAATGCGCCAAGTTCTCGGTTTAAGGAATCGAGCAGACTGTCGCTCGCCGCACGCAGCCGGCTCGTCGTCTCGACCATTGCGCCACTGGAGTGGCCGCTTTGCTTGGTTGAGTTTTGAATAGCGTTGATCCGCACAGAAACACTGTCAGTTGCTTTCGCGGTTTGATTGGCAAGGTTCTTCACCTCTTGCGCCACCACGGCAAAGCCCGCGCCTGATGAACCTGCGCGCGCCGCTTCAATGCTGGCATTGAGCGCCAGGATGTTGGTTTGGTCAGCGATTTCCGAGATCGTCTTTACGACCTCTTCGATTGCGGCCACTTCATTGGCCACTTCGGCATTGTCATTTGCTGTGCGTTCGGCCTGTTCGACCGCCTCGACCAGCAGGTTTTTGCCGTCAGTCAGGCCAGAGCTCACGTTGTTCAATGTGTGTAGCAGGTCACCAGCAGACTTCGCCGCATCCTGCATCGCTTGTGCGGATTGCTCAGAAATGGCTGCGGCTTCGGTTGTGTCATTGCGCAGACCAGAGATTTTATCATTTGCCGCCACTGCCGCGGCATTTACTGTTTCTGATGCTTTGAGCGAGATGTCGATTTTGTCTGCCAGGCCTGACACGAAATCACTACCTTTTTGGTCGATCAATTCCTGTGAGTAGCGCAGTTGCAGTTCTGTTCGGATCGAGGCGATCATCTCGAATTCGAGCAAGATGACCCTGTTCACAAATAACAGGTCTTCGAAAATCTCGGCGGGGTTGTCGGTGCTGTCCCACAGGCGGTGTATCAAACCCTGATTATAACCGGACATGTACCGGTTCATGTCGTTTTCGTTATCGACAAGCCAGCTCGACAAAGCGACGTTAGACAATGCCTTCATCCAATAGTCTTCACGCGTGGCCGTGAAGATTGCCAAGAACAATTGGGTCGTAATCTCGCCCAACTGTTCGCGGGTTACAGGCGCGCCCTGCAGCATTGATGCGGACTCCACATAGCCATCGCGTGTATTCGCGAAGCAATGCTCTCTCGTCCAATCTGTGATCATCGTTTCGTGGCGTGACCAAAAGTCATTCAACTTTGGACGCAACTCTCCGTCACCAAAGATCGCATCAACGCGATTTTGATAGCTTTCTGAGCTCATTCTAAACTTGCTTGCAAAGATTCTTTTTGCGTCGCTCATAGCACTCCACTCCATCCACCATGTGTCGTAGCCAAGTATGCTTAAAGAGAATTTAATGGGTCGAATTGTGTCGGCATTATTCAGGTGTGACGTTTGCCTCCGCATCCATATTCGCATCGAATGGCTGGGGAAGGGCGCATTGAACGCGCTTGACATAGCCCGTTCGAGCATGGAACATTTAAGGAACATATCGCGCGTCCCCGGCTCTTTTTTGAAAGGGCTGGATTCATCTCTCTTTAGTCCCCAATTGGTGTGCCATGTCCCTCACGAAAATCTCAGTTCGCGGTGCCAGAGAGCACAACCTCAAAGGCGTTGATATTGATCTGCCGCGTGATGCGCTGATCGTGGTCACCGGGCTGTCTGGGTCGGGTAAGAGCTCGCTCGCCTTTGATACGATCTATGCTGAGGGTCAGCGGCGCTATGTTGAGAGCCTGTCGGCCTATGCGCGCCAATTCCTTGAGATGATGCAGAAACCCGATGTTGAGCATATCGACGGGCTTTCTCCAGCGATCAGCATTGAGCAGAAGACGACCAGCCGCAATCCGCGATCAACCGTTGCGACGGTTACCGAGATTTATGACTATATGCGTTTGCTGTGGGCCAGGGTGGGCGTGCCGTATTCACCGGCCACCGGCAAACCGATCAGCGCGCAAACCGTCAGCCAGATGGTCGACCGGGTGATGGAATTGCCAGAGGGTACGCGCGCCTATCTGCTCGCGCCGGTGGTGCGCGGGCGCAAGGGCGAATACCGCAAGGAATTGGCCGAATGGCAAAAGGCGGGCTTCACCCGTGTACGGATCGATGGAGAACTCTATCCGATCGAAGAAGCGCCAGCGATCGACAAGAAGTTCAAGCACGACATTGAAGTCGTGGTTGATCGGATCGCGGTCAAACCCGGCATGGAAACGCGCCTGGCCGATAGTTTTGAAACCGCTCTGAAACTGGCCGAGGGGCTGGCCTATGTGGATCTGGCGGATGGTGTGGTGCCGGGTCGCGAGGATGAGGAGCAGGGCGGCGGCGCAATGAAGGGCGCTGGCATCCCCGCCAATCGCATTGTCTTCTCAGAAAAGTTCGCTTGCCCGGTCAGCGGCTTCACCATTGAAGAGATTGAGCCGCGCCTGTTCTCGTTCAACGCGCCTCAGGGCGCCTGCGCGACCTGCGATGGTCTGGGCGAAAAACAATTGTTCGACCCGCAATTGGTGGTCCCCAATGAAGGGCTGACGTTGAAACAGGGCGCGGTTGCGCCGTGGGCGAAGAGCAATCCGCCATCCCCTTACTATCTGCAGGTGCTGGCCAGTCTGGCAAAGGCGTATGATTTCGACCTGACGACGCCGTGGCGCGATCTGGAGCCTGATCAGCAGCTGATCATTCTGCAAGGCACCGGCGGAATGCCGGTCGAGCTGACCTTTAAAGACGGGCGCAAGGAATACACCGTGCGTAAGCCATTTGAGGGCGTGGTCGGCAATCTCAATCGCCGCCTGTTGCAAACAGACAGCGCGTGGATGCGCGAGGAGCTGTCGAAATTTCAGACCGCGCAGCCGTGCGAGAGCTGCGGCGGTAAACGCCTCAATGAAAAAGCGCTGGCGGTAAAGGTCGCGGACACAGACATCGCCGACCCGGTGAAGATGAGTGTTTCAGATGCGAAGGAGTGGTTCCTGGCACTCGACGAGAAGTTGACCGATCAGCAATCGCAAATCGCCAAGGCTATCCTCAAAGAGATCAACGAGCGGCTGGGCTTCCTCGACAATGTGGGGCTCGATTACCTCAACCTCGATCGGACCAGCGGCACTTTGTCAGGCGGAGAAAGCCAGCGTATCCGGCTGGCCAGCCAGATCGGCAGCGGCCTGTCCGGCGTGCTTTATGTACTCGACGAGCCGAGCATTGGCCTGCACCAGCGCGACAATGACCGGTTGCTGGAGACGCTGAAACGCCTGCGCGATCTCGGCAATACGGTGATCGTGGTGGAGCATGATGAAGACGCGATCCGGCAAGCGGACCATGTCGTCGATCTGGGTCCCGGCGCGGGTGTGCGCGGCGGCGAAGTGGTGGCGCAGGGTACGCTGAAACAGATTATGAAGTCGAAGAAGTCGCTGACCGCGGACTATCTTACCGGGCGGCGTGAGATTGCTGTCCCGGCAAAGCGGCGGCCCGGCAATGGGCACAGCATCACGGTGCGCGGCGCGAGTGCGAACAACCTCAAGGATGTGACCGCCAGCATCCCCTTGGGCACATTCACCTGCATCACCGGGGTCTCTGGCTCAGGCAAATCGACCTTCACCATCGACACGCTCTATGCCTCCGCCGCCCGCGTGCTGAATGGCGCGCGCGTGATCGCGGGCAAGCACGACAAAATCGAGGGTCTCGAATATTGCGACAAGGTGATCGAGATCGACCAATCGCCGATTGGCCGCACCCCGCGCAGCAACCCTGCGACATACACCGGCGCCTTCACCAATATCCGCGATTGGTTCGCCGGCCTGCCAGAGGCGAAGGCGCGCGGATACAAACCGGGCCGCTTCAGCTTCAACGTGAAGGGCGGGCGCTGCGAACAATGCACCGGCGACGGCCTGATCAAGATCGAAATGCACTTCCTGCCCGACGTCTACGTCACTTGTGAGGAATGCGGCGGCAAACGCTACAACCGTGAAACGCTGGAGGTGAAGTTCAAGGGCCTCTCCATCGCCGACGTGCTGGACATGACGGTTGAGGATGCGGAGGGTTTCTTCAAGGCGGTCCCGCCGATCCGCGACAAGATGCGGATGCTGAACGAGGTCGGTCTTGGCTATGTGAAGGTTGGCCAGCAGGCGACGACGCTGTCGGGCGGCGAGGCGCAGCGGGTGAAGCTGGCGAAGGAGCTGTCCAAACGCAGCACCGGGCAGACGCTCTATATCCTGGATGAGCCGACCACGGGCCTGCACTTTGAGGATGTGCGCAAGCTGCTGGAGGTGCTGCACCGCCTGGTGGAGCAGGGCAATTCCGTGGTCGTGATTGAGCATAATCTTGATGTTATCAAGACGGCTGACTGGATCGTCGATCTCGGGCCAGAAGGCGGGGTGCGCGGCGGCGAGATTGTGGCCGCGGGCACGCCGGAGGATGTGGCGCAGGAACCGCGCAGCTTCACCGGCGGGTACTTGAAGAACATGCTGGGCAAGGGTCCGGCGAAAGTGGCACCCAATTCCGGGGAAAAACCGGCTGCAAAACCTGCCAGTAAGACCGCGAAGACCCCGAAGAAAAAGGCGAAAGCTGGATCGTAGGCGCCCGCGCGCGCAGACCTCAACATCGGCCGCCGCGCTACCCAGATTTGCTGTATTGCCATGCAGCGCGCGCTGTGTAGGATGCGCCGCGCCGGCACACGGCGTATCACTTACAATAAATGAGGGGTCTCTATGCCATTTACTACCAAAGCATTCGCGCTACCCGTTGTTCTAACCGGGGGCCTTTTGCTGTCTGCCTGCGGGGCGATGGATAAAGAGGCGATGTACGAAGAGTTTGGGAAAGCCTGCACCTCGTCCTTCGTATCCGAAGGTGGACCTGCGGAAATGGCTCAGCCGTTTTGCGATTGCTCGCTTGAGAAGGTGAAAGAGCAAGATTTGGACCAGATGGATATGCTCGATCAGGAAAAGATGACTGCTTTGGGAGAAGCCTGCGCAGAGGAGATCTTCACCGAGATTGAAGCGGGCGCGGAAGAACCCGCTGCGGAGTAAGCCCGCACGCGTGATGCTCCGTTTGGAGCTGCGCCTAGAGGTTTAGGATTTTGAGAGACGCGCTCTTCCTAAAGGGAGGGCGCGTTTCTCTTTTTGTCAGGGTATTCTCAGTTCTCTACATCTGATATTCAAATGTACTGGCGGGCGCTTGACCTAGCTAGCCTCCCCAAGTTTCTAGGATTGCTCAATTAAAATGTGTGACTGACACTTCGCAAGGTCTTTGCAGTTGGCTTAGACTCCATACCTCTTATTGCCGCCTGATGTGATACAATAGCGACCACCTCGCGGGCCAATACACACCCGTGATCCACGACAAGGACAATTTCCGCGATAGTACTGGCGGGGACGCGCTGTCGGTTTCGGAGCTGGTCGAGAGCGAGATACGTACCGGCTTGAAATCCAAAAATCCCCTGCATCACTGGCGATCTTGAGCCACTCGCCTGAGCGGTCGACTACGCGGACCGATGAACGGAATGATACTTTCGTAATGACTTGGCTAGTGACGCGCGGAGCAGATCGACCATTTAGCGTTGATGCCGTTACGTACACGGTTTGTTGTGGCTGATATTTGAGAGATTCTCCGGATGGCGGAGCATTACTTTCTTTATCTTCAACGACGTGCTTATCGTTGGATGTGGGCTGACTCACTAACGATTGAACCTCATCGACCGTTTTATCGTCACCATCATCGCCTCCGAAAATAGAGGGAATTGCCGCAAAGAAAACTAGAACAAGCGCTAAGCAACCTAGTGTTGAATTTTGTTTCTTCGCCATGAATGCCCCCTTTTTTTTGAATAATGAGTACTAAGTCAAACTTATTTATAGTTCAATTGCATAGCGGGTTGTATGATTTAACCTGTCCTACATGCGAAAGTTCCTATAACTGGTCCTGTTCCCTTGAACTGAAATCAAAGGCGAACGACCATGGCCCAAAGCCCAACATTCCCCTCGCGCGGTCCCTATGATGCGCGCCGCAAACTCCTCCAAAGCCCCTATCCCACGCGCCCGGGAGACCCCGGACCGGCTGAACACGCGCGCAGCTGGCTCGCGCATGTCGAGGCTGGGCGAATAGTGAGAGGGTAAGATGGTTTTTTGGTGTGTTTGTTTGGACCTCAAACGCCGGGCGCAGCGCATCCGCGCTGTTTGGCTTTCGCGGCATAAGCCGCGGCGACCAGTCGGCCTTGCGGTCCGCTGGTCGCGGACCGAGCTATTCCAAGCCAGCGATCTTGTACCAAGAACCTTGGTGCCATCCGAACTACCTCGCGCCAAGGCTCTTGGCGCTACCCCGCGATCTTACACCAAGAACCTTGGAACTACCTCATCGACCTCGCGCCAGGAACCTTGGTCCCACGCAATTGGCTTGGAATGGTTCGCGAGCCGAAGGCGAGTGCAAGGGCGCACGCCCGCCCGCAGCGACGCGACCTTTAGGTCGCATGAGCGAGGATAGCCGAGTGAGCGGATGCGAACGCCGGCGCCTGAGGCGAAACAAATAAACCTCCCAAAGGAATCACAAAACACCATGACCCAACTCCTCCCCCTTCCATCCGTCCCGCCCGCGCTGACCCCGGCGCGGCGTGCGGCCTTCCTCGAAAACCTGCGCCTCTACGGCAATGTTCGGCTTGCGTGCCGGGCCGCTTCGCTCAGCCCGCAAACCGCCTACCGTGCGCGCCAGGCAGAGCTGCGCTTTATGACCGAATGGGACGCGGCACTTGTCGTAGCTCGCACCCATGTCGAGGCGATCCTCGCCGATCGCGCGATCAGCGGGGTGACCGAAAAAGTGTTCTATCACGGCGAGGAAGTGGCGACCCGCACCCGCTATGACAGCCGCCTGCTGTTGGCGCATCTCGCACGGCTTGACCGATTGGCAGAGCGGATTGAGCAGAAAGAGGCGGAGGAGGCGCGGCTAAGAGCACAAAGCCAAACGCGAAGCACGTACGGCTGCGACCAGCACCAATCGCGAGCCGCAGGCGAGTGCAAGGGCGCACGCCCGCCCGCAGCGACGCGACCTTTAGGTCGCATGAGCGAGGAAATCGCGAGCGCGGATGCGCTTGCGGAACAACAAAAAACTCAAAACAACTCCTCCCCCTTAAATCCCCCGATACCCGAGCTGGAACAGCGCCTGATGGCGATGGAGGCGGAGCGGCCCCTCACCGCGCGGGCCGTGCATCAATTCGACGATCCGGGCGAGGCGGAGGCGGCGCAATTGTGCGCTTTTGAGGCGGGGATGGATAGGTGGTGGGCCGTGGCCCGCACGCAGGACTTGCCAGAGCATATCGCGGAGGGCGCTATGACCGAATATTCCGATCAATCTGGGGATGAATGACGCGCATGGTTTTTGCCCCTGGACTGTGTTCCATGTGTTCCAAGCGAGGCGGGCATGCGGCGAGTTGAGGCGCAGTGAGGGAGGGCGCGCTAATGCGGCCACTGGCTCTCGACGATGTCCTTGGCTTCCCTGAGGCCCAGACCGGTGTGCTTGCGCACGAGCTTGATCGCTTCGATCTTGCTCCCTCTTGCGAAGGCCGCGCGGATCTTGGGATGATCGCTAAGGTCTATGGCGCCAGATGCCGGGGTGATGGCCGGGTTGGCCTGCGGCGGCGTGAGCCGGCCGGGCGTGTGGGTGTGGTTGGCAAAGCTGGAGGCGTCGCGGCGTTGCTGCTCGATCATGTCGTCGCCCGTGCGCCTCAACACGATGACGGCAAGGATGAAGCCGGTGACCATGCCTGCGGCGAACAGGAGTATGCTCTCCATCAGCGGGCAACCAGCTCCAGATTGACGCGGGCATGGCCTCTGCTGATCATGCCGATCCGCTCGGCCGCTGCGCGCGAGAGGTCGATGACGCGGCCTTTCACGAATGGGCCGCGATCGTTGATACGCACCGTGACGGCGCGGCCATTGCGCGGGTTGGTGACGCGAACCATGCTGCCAAAGGGCAGGGTCTTATGGGCGGCGGTCATGGCGCGCATGTTGAAGCGTTCGCCATTGGCGGTGAGGCGGCCGTTGAAGCGGCGGCCATAGTAGGATGCGATCCCGCTGCCGAGATTGCGGATGCTGCGCGGCTCTGGCGGCTTAGGCTCTGCGGGTGGTTCAAAGCTGGTGAGGTCGACGGCGCCGGGGGAGACGGTAATGGGACTGGGCGCGGTGTTGTAAGGTGCGAACTGTGCGCCAAACGAGGCTGCGGATAGGGAGGCTGCTTGAGGAGGTTGCGGGGGCGCGGGGGAGGCGCTGTCTTGCTGAGCAAGCGTGCTGGAGGGAACGGATGCGAACAGGAGCGTGGCCGTGGCTACGCCAACGCCGCTTGCGCAAACTCGCTTTCCTACCCCTCTCATAATGCGCATGGTTTAGGCGAGAATCGGGTGAGAGCACAATTGCGCGAGGCTCTGATTGCCCGGTTTGATGCCCGTTCTGACGCGACTTGTGACTGGGACTTGCCCGGTTGATGTGCTGTTGTGGGGCGAGGATGGGGATGGCTCTTTGACATCCGAGCTTTGGGGAGCTCTTCAGATTGAGCTGATCAGGCAGGTGTCGAGCAGCCCTAGGCGAAAATCAGGTGTGCAAAGCAAATGGGGCCGGCATTGCTGCCGACCCCACTCTTACCGCCGCGTGGTCAACTTGCTTGGCGAACCTCGCAAGATGCACTTGGCATCCGGTTTCTGGCCTCCGCACGATGTACGGCGGGCTTTTCACCAGTGCTCGCACCGGCATCCAGCTTCACTTGCAAGCAGTCTCTGCATCCCTGAACCGAAGTTCCTGTTTGCATCCTCTGCTCCTCGGGCGGAGCTGAGACCATCAATCTGTATTGCCTTCGATCTCAAACAGTCGATCGGGGTCCAACCCTTTTCGCCCTCAATCGCCGACCAAATTGGTGGCCATCCGATGGGTCTGCTTCGCGATCTCCTCAAACGATCCAGTCTGGGTTTGGCCGAAGCCTTTGCCGCACTGTCTCTCAAAGTTCGCGTGGACAATCACCACCGCGTCGATCGTTACAAAAAGTTCTTAAACACAGTGCCTTACGGCGCTCTCTTCAATCTCTTTTCTGCCCTTTCGATGTTTAGAAGCTGCGCCCAAAAACCGAGTCGCGCAAGTGTTGCAACCCCGACTTATCCACTTTTGCCAAGATCACTTGTGGAGGAGGGTGGATAAGTCAGCGGCTCGTCGCAATCGTGAATTGAGCGCTGCAAAATATGCCTGTTCTCGCGATCAGCGACTGCCTCTGCGGCCTCTTTGAGCGAGCAGTTTGAGTCGCAGCGCATTCAATTTGATGAAGCCTTCAGCGTCCTGCTGATCGTATGCACCCGCATCGTCTTCGAATGTGACGACATCTTCGCTGTAGAGATTGTAGTCGACATCGGCGCGCCGGCCCACGACCTGGGCATTGCCTTTGTAAAGCTTGAGACGGACATCGCCGGTTACACCGATCTGGCTGTGATCAATCGCGGCCTGCAGCATCTCACGCTCTGGCGCGAACCAAAAGCCGTTGTAGATCAGCTCTGCATAGCGTGGCATCAACTCGTCCTTAAGGTGAGCAGCGCCGCGATCCAGCGTCAGTTGCTCAATGCCTCGGTGCGCGCGGGCATAGATCTCACCGCCCGGAGTTTCGTACATGCCGCGCGACTTCATGCCCACAAAGCGGTTCTCAACAAGATCAAGTCGGCCAATGCCATGCTTGCGGCCGAGATTGTTGAGTGCGGTTAGCAGCGTGGCCGGGCTCATCGCCTCGCCATTTAGCGCAACGCCGTCACCGGATTCAAAAGCGATAGTGATGTATTCCGGCTCGTCCGGCGCGTCCTCAGGATTGACCGTGCGAGAGTAGACGTAATCAGGCGTTTCTTCCCACGGGTCCTCGAGCACTTTGCCTTCAGATGAAGTGTGCAGCAGGTTTGCGTCGGTGGAGAAGGGACTTTCACCGCGCTTATCCTTTGGCACGTCAATCTGATGCGCTTCAGCCCAAGTGATCAGCGCGGTGCGGCTAGTGAGGTCCCATTCGCGCCAGGGGGCGATAACTTGAATGTCGGGGTTCAACGCATAGGCAGAAAGCTCAAAGCGCACTTGGTCGTTGCCCTTGCCGGTTGCGCCGTGGGCGATGGCGTCTGCGCCAGTTTCCGCAGCGATCTCTACCAAACGCTTTGAGATCAGTGGGCGGGCGATCGAAGTGCCGAGCAGATAGTCGCCTTCATAGCGGGCATTGGCGCGCATCATCGGGAAGATGAAATCGCGCACGAATTCCTCGCGCAGATCTTCGATGAAGATGTGTTTGTCCGGGATGCCCATCGCGCGTGCTTTTGTCCGAGCAGGCTCAATCTCTTCGCCTTGGCCGAGATCAGCGGTGAAGGTGACCACCTCAAGTCCGCGCTCAACCTCCAGCCATTTGGCAATCACAGAAGTATCAAGACCGCCTGAATAAGCGAGAACTACACGTTTGATATCGGACATTGTCACACCTTCATCTCGGCGCCGCGCGCCTTAGTCATTTCGTCAAGGGGCCGCTAACAGGGGAGGGGATGCGGAGCAATGCTTGTGAGCGGTGATGCACGCTTCACGGACAGGCCAAAGCTTGTGAAAGGCATGGTTGATCACAATATCTGTGCCTCAACCGGGTCAGAGGGATCACGATTATGGACGGGGAAACCGCGCAGAAGGCGAAAAAGAGCCTGTGGGGACAAGCGCGCGAATTGGCGCAATTGGCACCGCCAGAACGCAACCGATGGGTCGATTTCCTGCGGGCGGTTTCAATTCTCGCCGTGGTGTTTGGTCATTGGCTGATGGCCGGGCTTTACGTTGATGAGGTTGGTGCGCTGCAACGCGGTGATTTGATTGAAACCTCGCCGTGGACGCATTGGCTAACATGGGCTTTCCAGGTGATGCCGGTCTTCTTCCTTGTGGGCGGATATTCCAATTCGGTGAGTTGGGAGGGGACCTTGCGCAAAGCGAGACCTGGGCAGAAGGGAATATACCGCGATTGGTTGGCGAGCCGTGTCCAGCGTTTGATTGCGCCTACGTTCCCTGTGCTGCTTGTTTGGGCAGTGATCGCGGTGGCTTTGACGCAGGTCGGTTTTGACCGCGCGCAGATACGCATGGCTACGGAAGCTGCACTGATCCCGGTGTGGTTTCTGGCGGTCTATCTGCTGGTGACGGCCTGTACGCCGCTGGCCGTGAAAGCGTGGAAACGCTGGGGATGGGCGAGTTTTGCGATATATATTCCCATCACCGCGTTGGTTGATTGGTTGAGGTTTGAGCACGGTGTACCGTACATCAGCTTCACCAATTTCCTCTGGGTGTTCCTTGCGATCCACCAGCTGGGTTTGGCGTGGCGCGATGCGAAGTTTGACAATCGCCTCTTTGCCTTTGGCTGGTTTGCGGCCGGGCTAGGCGTGTTGATTTCGATCACGGTCTATGGGTTTTACCCTGTGTCGATGGTCTCTGCGCCTGATGGGTTTTCAAATTCGCTGCCGCCGACCTTTGCATTGTTGGCGCTTGGCGTGGTGCAGGTAGGGCTTGTCCTTGGATTGGAGCCACTGGGGCGCCGGATGCTGGACAAGATCGGGATCTGGACTGCGACGGTGTTGATGAACGGTATGATTATGACCGTTTTCTTGTGGCACCTCACCGCTTTTGTATTGGTGATGACTTTTTCGTGGATTGCGCTTGGCGGGATTGGACTGGATAGCGTTCCCGGTACCGGTGAATGGTGGGCAACACGGCCGTTGTGGCTCGGCATTTATATCGTTGCACTTTTGCCCTTCATCGCGGTGTTCGCACGGCATGAACGCAGCTTTGGCCCCATCAGAGGCGGGCGCACGGTGCCGCGTGCGCGCGTGGTGGCCGGTGTTGTTCTGATCTGCGTAGGGCTGGGCGCAACCGCCGGGATCAGCATTGCTAGTCCTGAAGGAATAACAGGCGTTCGGATCTGGGTGGTGGCGTTGCCATTTGTCGGTGCGGCTTTGCTCGGCTTTGGCCCGGCGTATCGTCCGAGATCGCGCGATACAGCCTGAGTCAGGACGTCTCCTGGGTTCACTCCTGGTTCAAGGGATCGGGAGCAGACCTATCGCATAAGGTCGCACAGACACGCAGTGAATTGGTCAAAATGGGCTGACGACTGCTATCGGAGGCTGCCGCCGCTTAAGGGATACTTCCCGAAGGGGCGGCGGTTTGGGGAGGTGCTATGCGACTTTGGCTCTATGGTTTGGCGACTGCGATCGCAAGTATCTCGGCCCTGCTGCTGGCGATTACCCCTGCACCCTCTCAGAAATTGCTGGCCCGTGCCGGCGGTGCTGCTCAGCTCACCGCAATGCTACAAGGCGGCAGCTATAATGCCGTTAACTGCCACAATGTTCGCACCTTCTGCCGCGCGGACGTTTCGCGCTGCGATAGTAATGAGCGCGAACGGCAGACATGGCGTACGCAATGCCTTGCCCGGCACAAGACGCGCTATGATGAGTGCGTGAGCACCAAGGCTCCGTTGAGAGGTCACTATGGTGCAAAAGTCCGGGGGCCTGATCCGCGATGTGCACATCTTGCGAATTATAGAGAGACCAAGTGTCAGGTTGAGCCGCAAATCTGCCCGACCTATGGCCAGTGTGAGCAGAAATATGGCCAATGCATCTATGATCAGAGCGCCGCTTTGGACCAGCAACAAAATTCGCGCGACGATGGGGCATACGTCCCTGAGCCGCCACCTGCGCCAACCGCTAGACCTATCCCGCAGCAGCCAGAACCTGACACACGCTACCGGGTTTATGTGAAGAACGGATGTCGCAAATACATTGAGATCGCATATTTCTATGAGGAAAGTCCAGGGCAATGGGCCAAGAGTGGCTGGCGCGGCTTTCAACCAGGGCGCGTTGGAGAGCTGAAAAGCCCAATCATGACGCGGCGGCTAGGGGTTTTCTCGACGCTCGGCTTTCCAGAGCAAAAGTTTAGGCGCGGGTTCAATATGAAAAAGAGCGTGATTGATCGCAACTTCCTGGTGCCGATCAATGAGCAGTTGCGGGGCAAGGGCGCTCGCACTGTGCCGTTCGATATGCTCGAATGGGCCAGCGATATTTCCAAGCCCCTGATTGTCATTGAAGACTGTGACCAATACAAAGCAGGGGTTCGGATCAAGTCGGTGCAAACTCGCGAAACTGCGGCGGAACCCAGACCCGTCTTGTTACAGGTCAGTCCTGCACCCAAGCCAGAGCAGCCAAAAGTGAGCGCTGTTGAGCGAGAGCCTGAACCGCCGCGTAAGCCGATGCAGCCTGCGGCGTGCCAAAAGATCGATCCCGCGACGATGTCAGCTGCGGATATTGACCGTTATAAAGCCTTGGCAGCGCGGGGCATGATCAAGCTTTGCGAAGCGGGTTAGCCGCGCTTTTGCGCGGGTGCCTCCATCAGGCGCTTTTCTTCCGCTGCGATGTAATCCCGCGTCAGCGGCAGGGCATAGCGATTGCGCGCATATTGGATCTGATAATTGCACATACTGCCACTCTCAAACACGGTTGCCGCACCTGATAGATAGAACGTCCACATCCGGAAAAAGCGCTCGTCATACATCGCAATCATTTTTTCGCGATTGACGATGCAATTGGCATACCATTGGCGCAGCGTCTTGGCGTAGTGGACCCGCAGGGTCTCTACGTCGGTGGAGATCAGACGGAATTTCTCACTGGCTTCAACGGTCTCTGAGAGAGCCGGAATGTAGCCGCCAGGGAAGATGTATTTGCGAGTGAACGCATCGGTGGAGCCGGGGCCGCCCATACGCCCGATCGTGTGGAGCAACATGGTGCCATCGTCGGTGAGAAGATTGGCACAGGCTTCAAAGAAGGTTTCAAATTGAGGCTGACCAACATGTTCGAACATGCCGACCGAGACAATTCTATCGAACTTACGGCCAGCGGCGGCAAAGTCGCGGTAATCGACGAGCTCAATGCTCACACGGTCGGCGACACCGGCGGCCTCGACGCGTTCCTTGGCATAAGCGATCTGCTCTTCAGACAAAGTGATGCCAACAACTTCGACATCGTAGTTGCGCGCCAAGAAGATCGCCATGCCGCCCCAACCACAGCCGATATCGAGCACTTTTTGACCTGGCTTTATGTTCAGCTTGGCGGCGATGTGCGCCAGTTTCGCGGTCTGAGCCTCGCCCAGAGTGATGTCGTCTGACGGCCAATAACCACAGCTGTATTGCCAGTGTTCCTCATCCAGCATCAGGCGATAGAAATCGTTCCCGATATCATAGTGATGCGCGACGTTGCTTTTTGAACTGATCCTGTTGTTGACCTTCTCGGCGGCGAAGCTGGCTTTGTTCAGTACACGCCGCAGTAGATTGGGTGGGCCGATATCGCCGCCTTTGTCCCATGAGTTGTTTTTGCGAAGCAGGGTGACAAGCCCCATGATGTCACCTTCTTCGATGACCAGACGGCCATCCATAAAGGCTTCAGCTGCGCCAAGACGCGGGTCCATGATTATGTCGCGTGGGACTTTCGCATCCGTAAGGCGAACGACAATTTCCGGAAAACCTTCCTCTGGCTCGCCATAAGTCTTGTCCGATCCATCGGCAAATACGATGCCCAACCGCCCACGTTTTACGCCTTTGGTCAGAAACCGGTCGAAAAGTGTTTTACTCATACAGTGCCTTCTTCGCAGCGATCCACCCGAAGGTTACGAATGCCAGCACTGTTCGCGGTGTCAATGATCGGATACGTTAATCACTATGAGCGACCCAAAAACCACACAAACCACAGCTTCGGTTGATGATTTCATCGCTGCGGTCGAACCCGCCAGCAAACGTGAAGACGCAAAAGTGCTCGACGCGCTGTTTCGTAAAGTAACCGGAGAAGAACCGAAGATGTGGGGTCCGACGATTATCGGTTATGGCAGCTATCATTACAAATATGAGAGCGGACGTGAAGGCGATTCCGCACGCTCGGGCTTCTCACCGCGCAAGGCTAAGCATTCGCTATATCTGATGGGCCGTTATTGCGACGAGGCGACAGGCAAGAAAGTCGATGGATTGCTGGAGAAAATGGGCAAGCACAAGGCCGGCGCGAGCTGTGTTTATGTGAACAAGCTGGGCGATATTGATTTGAGCGTCTTGGAAGAGATTATCGGCCTTTGCTGGGACGCGATGAATCGTAAATATCCAGTCTAAACCGCGTGACGTTTTCTAACGAACTTAGCCATTGATCAGGCGCCCTCGCGGGCGAGATAGATGACATCGCGATCTTGCGAAAGCATGTGTTGGCCGCTGTCGATGAACAGGGTCGATCCGCTGCGCAAATGGCCCTGCACTAGGAAGAACGCGGCATCGGCAATTTCATCTGCACTAGTCTTACGGTCCAGCAAATTGAGCCGGTGGGAGGTCTCTGTCTCTTCCTGCGTTTGATCATGGCTGGCCAAAATAGCGCCGGGTGCAATGCCATAGATGCGATCTTCTTCCTTCGCTGCGCCCATCGCCAGCATGGGGATGGTGGCGTTCAAGGCGTGCTTCGCCATAGTGTAGCTGAAGAAGTCGGGATTGGGATTTTCCAGCTTCATATCGGTGATGTTGATCACGCAGCGTCCCCTGCTGGACCGGGCTGCGGTCAAAAAGGCTTGTGCCATGCGGGTTGGCGTGATCGCGTTGACTTGCATTGCAAGCCGGTTCGTTGTGGGGGCTAGGGCCGTCACACTGTCTGGCTCGAAAACGGCGGCCGAGTTCACCAACACGCGCCAGTCGGGATGCTTTGTTGCCAGCTGCTCAATCATTGCGACCGCTGCATCGCCGTCGTCTAAATCGCATTTGACAGTGCTGGCCGAGGGCAGCGATGCTGCCATAGCATCTGCGTCGCAGGATGAAGAACGGTAGTGGATGATCACATGCCAGCCTTCTTCGGCAAAGCGGCGGACGATTTGCGCACCGATGCGCGCGGCGCCGCCTGTGACCAATATCGTCGGGGTGTTCATGGCCCTACATGCAGCACACTTGAAGTGGAATGGGAAGAGAAGCGATGTGTGCTCTCCTCTTCCCGTTCATTCATTCCAGGTAAGGTTTGGACTCAATGGCGCGAGCGGAAACCCCGTGACCGGAAGCCTCTTGACCGAAAACCTCTTGAGCGGAACCCCTTTGAGTGCAGTTTGTGCCCAAAGGAGCGCCTGCCAAAGGAGCGCCTGCCAAAAGAGCGTTTGCTAAAATGTTTGTAGTGGTTGCGGTTGAACCCACGCGATGAGTAATGCTTCGAATGGAAATCGCGACGGTGGATACCATGGTCGCGGTGATCATGGTGCTTGCCAATCGAATGATCCGAGCGATGTGCGTGGTGTGTCTTGTGATCATCGGCTTGATGATGGCTTTTGCGGGAATTGTGGCCGCCGCTATGCGCATCATGATCTTTGCGATGTTCGCTGCTCTCATGGTGGCCATGTGGAGCGTCATGGGCCAACGCTGGGCCCGCCGTAGCCGCCAAAGTCGCGGCAGCGATTGAAAGAAGAATCTTTCTCATTTCCAATTCCTTTTCGTGTGCTTTTGATCTGAGCGCCTGCGCGCCATGTACGTTCATTAGTTCGCGAAAATCGGAATTGGGTTTCACTGTTTCAGCGTCTAAAGTTTTCCTTTGTCGGCTTGTCTTGCCAGCTTGCACTCAAATGCAAAGGCGCCGCCAAACCATTGAAGGCTGGCGGCGCCAAAGGTGGAGTGGGGCCACCTTAAGTCAGTGAGGTCCTAGCGACACTTAAGGTCACCCTTGTCGATTTCGCGTCCCAGAAGGCCGCCTGCGACACCGCCAAGTAATGTGCCCAACAGCTTGTCACCGCGTCCGGCAACCTCATTGCCGATCAGCGCGCCAACGCCTGCTCCGATGACGAGGCCGGTGGTGCCATTGTCGCGTTTACAATAGTAACGGCCATCCCGTCCGCGCCATACGCGGTCACGGCGGCTGATGTGACGCGGCTCGCGGTAACGGCCATTGCGGTCGTAACGGCTCTGGCGGCGATTTTTCCGATAGCGGCGATCATCATAATCGTCCCAATCACCATCATAGTGATGGGCTGCTGTTTGATTGAGGCTATCCATTGGTATCATCATCACATTGGATGCGATCGGATTGGAAGAGACGCTGGGAGCAATCTCTACCGCTTGTGCGGGGGCGGCAGCGATTGCGAGTGTACCAGCGGCGGCGAATGCGGCGAGATTTTTCATTTGCGTGTCCCTCTTTTTGTTCGAGTTACCTGGTGGGGTGAGAGGACATTCGTTCAGAAAAAGACAACACAACATGAACGCTTTGTTGGGAATTCTGTTCAGGCGACGAGCCGCTTTTATTAAGCGATGAGCTGAGCGGTTAGCGCAATTTTCCCGCTGCTTTGGCTCGAACCTTGGGAGAAAGCGACTCAAGCTGGCTGAGTTCGAACAGCTCATCCTGCGTGCCTTTGCCAGCGATTATGGCTGCGAAAACCCGCTCAACGCTCCAGTCGGTTGCGCCAAGAGACACGCGTTCCAGACTGTCTCCTGCCTCCGCTGCGCCTTCTTCGATCACACGGAAATACCATCCGCATCGCCCAGAGCTAACAATTGCGGCGACCATTTTCTTGACGCCGAAGCGATGCTCAATCTTCCAGCAGGGCTGGCGCGGTTGGCTGATTTCTAGCAAGGCGCTGCCCAAACGGAATTGATCGCCGATGTGAACTTGGGCCTCCGTGAGGCCGCTGACCGCGAGATTTGAGCCGAATGCGCCGGGTTCTGAGAGTAGGGCGTGGTCACCGATCTGATCGCGCCAAAATGCGTGATGATCACTGGGGTAGAGATGCACTGCCATTTCTGGGCCGCCATGCACGCGGTGATCGGCTTGCTCATCCACCTCCAGCCCTTCGATGCGAATCTGCACTGGGCCAGCAATGGCCTGTTTGGCGATGGCGCTTGTTTCTTCACCTCGGAAGCCTTGAGCGCGGCCTGCGCAAATCGCGGTGAGCTCAACCTTCACTGGCGGCGGTCTCAACAGCGGCTGCCGCCGCCTCTCGGTCCAATTGCGCGCGACTTTTCTTCTCTGCTGCGGTTTTCAACTGTCCGCAGGCGGCGTCAATGTCTCGCCCGCGCGGGGTGCGCACCGGCGCGCTGATCCCGCCTTCAAAGACGATGTTGGAAAAGCTACGAATTCGGTCTGGATCAGAACATTCATAATTCGCGCCGGGCCATGGATTGAACGGGATCAAATTGACCTTGGCAGGCAGGTTGAACTGTTTCAGCAGGCGCACAAGCTCGTGCGCGTCCTCGTCGCTGTCATTCTTGTCCTTCAGCATCACATATTCAAAGGTGATGCGCCGCGCATTGGTCGCACCCGGATAATCGGCGCAGGCTTGCAGCAATTCTTCGAGGCCATATTTGCGGTTAAGCGGCACGATCTCGTCACGCACATCCTTGTTTACCGCGTGCAGGGACACCGCGAGGTTGACGCCAATCTCTGCGCCGCAGCGCTCCATCATCGGGATGACGCCGCTGGTCGACAGCGTGATCCGTCGCTTCGACAGAGCAAGGCCCGCACTGTCCATTACGAGCAGCAGAGCGTCTCGGACGTTGTCAAAATTATACAGCGGTTCGCCCATGCCCATCATCACAATGTTGGTGAGCAAACGACCGTCTGCGCGGTACTCCGCCTCGTCCTCATCCTCGGCAAAATCCATCTTGCCCTTGGGCCATTCGCCCAAGGCATCGCGTGCCAGCATAACCTGGCCAACGATCTCACCTGGCGTCAGATTGCGGACCAGACGCATGGTGCCCGTGTGGCAAAAGGTGCAATTGAGCGTACAGCCCACTTGGCTGGACACGCATAGAGTTCCGCGATCAGAATCGGGAATGAAAACCATCTCGTAATCATGACCGTCATCGGTTTGCAGCAACCATTTGCGTGTACCATCTGTGCTATGCTGAGCCTCAACCACTTGTGGGCGGCCAATCACAAAGCGCTCCGTCAGCCACGGCCGCATTGTCTTGGAAATGTCGGTCATGTCCTCAAATTCGGACACGCCGCGGTGATACAGCCAATGATAGACCTGCTTGGAACGCAGCTTGGCCTGCCTTGCATCCAGACCCGCTTCTTCAAACAGCTCGCGAATACGCGCGGGCGGCAGACCAATCAGGTCGACGCGGCCGTCCTCACGGGGCGTGATATCGCGCGCAGTGGGAACCGGATCGATTTGTCCGGCGATGGGCATGAGGTTGGTATCGGCCATAAGTTCGCCGCATATAGGCGTGCAAAAGCGCCTTTACTAGCTTAGCATTTGAGCGGTCTATCTGAGCTTTGCGCAGCCGAGCAGCGCGGCATCAATTGCGGTCGCGGCGCCAGCGAGCTGGTATCTGTCGGTGAAGGCGCGGCCACCCCTGTCACGGGCCCGAACGCTCATCCGGGTGGCGGATCGCATGGCTGCAACGATTGCGGCGTCCATGCTGGCATCTTTCGCCCAGGCATCGCCGCCACCGCCAGTTAGGTCGAACTGCTTGTCACCAATGGTCAGGCGGATGGTCGCGCTATCAGCAATTGCGCGCGATAGACGTAGGTGCACCTGATTGCGGATTGAGTTCTTCGGCCATGTCGCAATGCTGGCAAAGGGCGCGTAATCGCGCCGCGTTGTCGCGCTGGATGGCTTGGCGATGGCATAGCAGCGGGGCGTGCCGGGATCACGGAACGCAGCCCAGCTAGAATAGACGCCTAGGCTGTCTTTCGCTGCGAGCGGACTGGCCAAGATGGCACCAAGCGCCAGCGCGCTGAGTAGCAGGGCGCGCGAGATAAATCTCTGCTTGAAGCTCGCCATTTCGAACCGCCCCCTTGCGCCTGCTCTATCGCAAGTAATAGCTGACCGGCTGCGCTCTACCGGCCTCTTGCGGGTACATATGACTGTAGGACACGGCATTTCCGAGCACGCGCATGATGTAATAGCGGGTTTCGAAATTGGCTGGTACGCGCTCGATCCAAGTCACCCAATCGATATCGCCGCGGCGCGGATCTCCATTCAGGCGGAGCCATTGGTTTACCCGTCCCGGCCCAGCATTATAGGCTCCGATGGCAAGTGGGTAGGCGCCACCATAATAGTCCATCATCCGGGCAAAATAGGCATCACCCAGCCGCATATTGTAGCTGGGTGAGCCGATCAGATTGGCTGAGAGATATTGCAAGCCTAGTTTGCCCGCTTGCTCCCGCGCTGTTCCCGGCATCAATTGCATCACGCCGCGTGCGCCAGCATGGCTGACACGAAAGCGGTCAAATTCGCTCTCCTGGCGAGAGATTGCATGGACCATGGTCCAGTTCGCGCCCGGAGGCGGTGTAACGGTTGGAAAGCCAAGGCGTTCAAAGCCTTTGAGCCCGTGCTCGCCCGCTGTCATGCCCGCGACAACGGCCATTTCATCAAGGCCAGTTTCTGCAGCGAGATCAGCAACCATGCTCATTTCTTCGGGCGTGTCGGCAATATCAGCGACAGCTTCGAAGAAGCGCCGTTCGGTCTGCCACGCCATGCGGTTCGCGGCGATAGCGCGGATCGCCCTTACAACTGGGCGGCTGTTGAACGCAGTGCGCTGAGCTTGGCTGACTTCAATGGGGGCCAGCGGCGCGAATTGCGGCAGTGGGCGTCCCAAAGCCTCATGCGCGAGCTGACCGTAGTAGTATTCAGGGAACTCAGCGGCCATCTCAAAATAGCGTGTAGCCTCATCAGCTTGACCGGCCTGGCGCGCAGACCGTCCAGCCCAGTAAAAACCTTTGGCCCGAATTAGGGGCGTGCCCGCACCCGCGCCATAACGATAGAACAAGGGTGCAGCAGCGGCGCCATTGCCAAGACTCCAGAGCGCCTTTGTCCCGCCAAGCCACATCAAATCTGTGTACCGATCGCGAAGCGCGAAAGAGCCTTTCGACACATCCGTGCCGGGCGCGAACAGATCGTCGGCAGAGGCGGCAATTGCGACCGCTTGGCGCGCGCCAGAAGCCTTGGCGATGCTTAGCATTTGCGCGACCATATCCTCTGGCTTGTGCGAGGTGCGCGTGAAGTTTGGACGCGTGGTCAGAACATTGGCAGCTTGAGCAACCTGCCGCTTGGAACGCAATTGTTTCACATAATTATAGACGAAGCCGGGATCGCTGAGCGCGCCAGTGGGCACATTGCCAGTTTCTCCACGAATCACTCCGAGGCGAGCCATCGCCATATTGCGTTCGCTTGGCGAGATATTGACCATGTGGCGGACTGCGGCTTCGCTTTCGCTTTGCCATAAGAGCGCATCCATCCGCGCGCTATGGTCCTCGGCGGTAAGACGTGAGCCAAACAGGCCCATGATGTAAGCTTCCGCTGGGCCGCTCATTTCACCGCCGCGCCACGCTTCACGCGCGACGTCAAAGGCTTCCGCGCGCTGCGCACCAGCCAGAGCCAGTGCATAGCGTGCGCGGCCAGGGTTGGTGAGCGGCGGATGGGCATCAAAGAAACGGATTAGATCCGCCGAAGAAGGTGCCTCGTTCTCTAGCGCGTTTTCCGCGCGCACCCGCAAAACAGCCATGCGCGGAAAATCTGGATAGGCGAGGGCAAAGCCAGCATAATCAGAAAAGCTGGAGAGGCGCGATTTCTGCAAAACCTCCCACCGAGCGATCGCTTGCCCGACGGCGCGCGGCTGCTGAGCCAGCATTGTGCTGCTCCCAGATTGGCCGGCATTCTGGGCAAAACACGGACCCGTCATTGCGGCTGTGCTGGTGAAAAGAATGGCGGCAACGGCAAGGGGATTGCCAAAAGAACTTTTACGCATGCTGGACATAGTGCCGATCGGCTCCTTATCAGGCGCTGAACAAGTGCCTTAGCTTTGGAGAATTGCTTCAGTTATTCGCTAAGTGCCTAGATAAAGGAATACAACAATGTTTAGCGGTTCAATCCCCGCTCTGGTGACTCCTTTTCGCGATGGAGCGTTTGACGAGGCTGCATTTCGCAAATTGGTCGACTGGCAAATCGAGCAAGGCAGCGCCGCTCTGGTCCCCTGCGGGACGACGGGTGAGGCATCGACACTGTCCAATGCAGAGCATCACAGGGTTGTTGAAGTTTGCATAGAGCAAGCCGCTGGCCGCGTTCCGATAATTGCGGGGTGCGGATCAAACGACACGAAAAATGCAGCGCTGCATATTAGCTTCGCCAAGAAGGCTGGAGCCGCGGCAGCACTGTGCGTTGCGCCCTATTACAATCGGCCAAGTCAGGCCGGTCTTGTGGCGCATTTCAGTTTTCTGGCTGAGAACTGTGATCTGCCGATTGTGCTTTATAATGTGCCGGGCCGCACTGTAACCGATATCGCACCGGAAACTACGATTGAGCTTGCCAACAAATTTCCTGAGAAAATTGTTGCTATCAAAGATGCGAGCGAAGACCTCTCCCGGGTTGCTGATCACCGCATGGGCATTGGTCGCACGTTCTGCCAGCTTTCCGGCAATGATGAGTTGGCTCTGCCGTTCAACGCAGCTGGCGGGAAGGGATGTATCTCTGTAACGGCCAACGTCGCGCCGGCCCTGTGTGCGGAATTTCAACAGGCCTGCGCTGACAATGATCTGGTGCGCGCGCGCGCGCTGAATGATCAGCTTTACCCGCTACATTACGCGATGTTTTCTGACTCAAGTCCGGGTCCGGTTAAGTATGCGCTGAGCCGGGTACAAGATTGGGCCACGTCAGAGGTTCGGTTGCCGCTATGCGAGGCGAGCGAGGCCGCGCGCAAAGCGGTTGATGCAGCATTGGAGCATGCGGGGTTGGTCTGAGGCTTAGCCTTCGGGTGCAAGCGAGATTGCGAATCTCGAACAAGCCACTACATCACGCGCATCATGGCGAGACCCAAACCCGAGACCTTTGATAAGCACAAGACCGTGGCGGAAAACCGCCGCGCGCGCTTCGACTATCATATCGAAGATAAATATGAGGCGGGTCTGGTGCTGCACGGAACCGAGGTAAAGGCGCTGCGCTCTGGTCAGGCGACCATCGCGGAAAGCTATGCCGAAGTGCGTGAAGGTGAGGTTTGGTTAGTCAACTCTAACATCCCTGAATACAGCCACGGTAATCGCCTGAATCACGAACCGAAGCGTCCGCGCAAGCTTCTGCTCAATGCGCGCGAGATTGGGAAAATGTTCGGCGCGGTGGAGCGCAAGGGTATGACGCTGGTTCCGCTGTCGATCTATTTCAACAAGCAGGGGCGCGCGAAGGTCGAACTCGGACTGGCGAAGGGCAAGCAAGCGCATGATAAGCGCGCGAGCGTTAAAGATCGCGATTGGAAACGGGATAAGGCCCGCTTGATGCGTGAAAAGGGATAGCCCCAACTGACATGCAAACGCTTTAGTCACGTAATAGTCGCAAAGTTTTGTAAGATCGTCAGCAACCCACTGTTCAGCGGCCAATTCCTACCCATATGATGTCCATGTCTTACCCCTTGCACATTCCTGCATTTCCGCAGCTTTCCACCATGGATGGGCAGTTGTCCGTTGCATGTGGCAATCAGGTGCACGGTTCATGATTGAAAAACGCAGCAAAACCTGGGCGATGGACATGCTGCGCAAATATATGCCGACGCGCGAGCAGATGGCGCGCAACAAATACCTCAAGCCATTTGCGCACCGTTTTCTCTCACCTGAGCTGTGGCGTTTTACTCGGCGATCTGTCCCGCGCGGCGTAGCGTTGGGGCTGTTTGCGGGCTTCATCATCCCGGTTGGGCAAATCTTCCTCGCCGCCTTTCTCGCCCTGCCGGCGCGTGCGAATATGCCACTGGCGGCTATGGTGACCTTCATCACTAACCCTTTCACCTTTCCGTTTTGGATCGTGATCGCCAACCAAGTTGGCAAAATGACGCTAAACCTTGACGCGGCGGTCGGCGGGCTCGCCAATGATGAGCTTGCCAGTGGCCGATGGAGCTGGCTCATCGACTTGTTCCAACTCGCCGGTGTTACCGCCTTTGGCTTTGTAGTGCTTGCTATCGTATCGTCAGCGGTGGGTTATCTCATCTCCGGCGCGGTGTGGCGCGTGATGGTTGCGCGTCGCCGTGCAAAACGCTTGGCGCGGATGGAAGCACGGCTCGACCAGCGGCTCAATGCCAATTAGAGATTGGAATAGTTGGTTCGGTTAGAGCCACGAACGATCCCTATTGCGCAGCGCCGCCAAGATGCTGCATCCGTACCGCTGAATTAAAACCTAAAGTGCGAGAGAAAAGAGCGCTATGAAAGCCGTCTTGCAGGCCAATGATCAAAACCGATTGATGATCGCAGGGCTGGCGGCTGCCCTGTGCGTCAGCGCTGGGATCCTGTGGCTGGCAACGCGCGAACCTGCGCTGGTTTTGTCCTATGCATTGGGACTCGGCGTATTGCTGGTCGGCGTGTTCACCTTTGACCGAATGCGCGCAGAGCCAGCGGCGCAGATCGAAAGCGCACCCGATTGGACGGTTACAATTGCCGCCATCGAAGAAGCGGGCGAGGCGGTTGCGATTACGGACCGGGCGAACCGCCTGGTCTGCGCAAATTCTGCTTTCATCGATGGGTTTGGGATTGGTGCGGCGCCGCCTTCGCTTCCGCTTGAGCGTGAAGGGCTAGAGGCGATGACGCGCCTCGCCCGCGAAGCCTGGCGTGATGGCTCAGGCGCATTAAAGAAACTGGCGGGCAAGGCTGGCGAAACTCCTTGGAAAGTAACCGTTGAACGCGCAGGGCGCGGTGAAGATCACCTGATCTGGCGTTTCCGGCGCCATGTTATGCCGAGCAGTGACGCGCTGGCCGATCTTGATTTGGCTGGACCGTTTGGCCTCATGTTGAGTCGCGCAGGCATCGAAAGTGCGATCACTGGCTCGGACGGAGTCATCAAAATGGTGAGTTCAGGCTTTGCCGAGCGTTCGGTTGGCGACGCCAGCGCAACTATGGCCGGTCAGGATTTTGTCACCTACCTGCGCTCTGATGACCGCGACCGGATATTCTTCGCCCGCGAGGGGAGAGGGGGTACGCCGCAAACTTTGATCCACGTGCCGCTCGATGATCCGAGCGCGCAGATCCAGTCTGGCCCGGATGAAGGCCCCTCGTTAATGCTGCTCGTCGATAGCGGCGTCGGGATTGGCAGCGGATGGGATGGATCCTCGCAAGCAGGCGTGGCCCAGCTTGACGCACTGCTCGCGCAATTGCCCCTTGGTTTGGCGATGACAGACCGCGATGGCCGCTTCCTGTTTTGCAATGATGCCTTCTTACGCTCGGTCGACCGGGAAGGGCGCGGCCTGCCCGCATTCCCTACTGACCTTGTGGTGCGCGAAGACAAGGGCGCTATGTCCGACGCTGTGCGGCGCCACGGCCGAGGCCCTGCGACCAGCGGGGATATGGCCGTGCGCCTCTCAATCCAGCCCGAAGAGCCGGTTTCGATTGGCCTCGCTGGCGTACGCGGTCTGGGCGAGGCGGCGGTGCTGCTTAGCCTTGCGGATTCGAGCGAGGAAAACCAGCTGAAGCGCCAGGTTGCACAGGCCACGAAAATGCAGGCTGTTGGGCAATTGGCGGGTGGTGTCGCCCATGACTTTAACAATGTGCTGACGGCTATTATCGGCACCTGTGATCTGATGCTGCTGCGCCATACGCCCGGCGACAGCGACTATGACGACATTCAACAGATCCGTGCCAACTCTAATCGTGCTGCATCGCTGACCCGGCAATTGCTGGCATTCTCTCGGCAGCAAACCCTGCGCCCTGAAATCCTGCAATTGCCCGATGTGGTGAGCGAAGTTGGGCCGTTGATTAAACGACTGCTGGGCGAGAAGATCCAATACTACGTCCAACATGATCGCGACCTGGGGCCAGTGCGAGCTGACCCGCAGCAGCTTGAGCAAGTGATCATGAACCTCGCAGTGAATGCCCGCGATGCGATCCAGTCAAACGGTAAGGGCAGCGGGCGCATTTCGCTGCTCACGCGCAGCCTGCAAGCCAAGGAAGTGATCAAGTTGGGGTCGGAAATTCTCCCAGCGGCTGATTACACCGTGCTGATCGTGCAGGACACCGGGGGCGGCATTCCCGCGCACGTCCTGCCCAAGTTGTTTGAGCCATTCTTCACCACCAAAGAGCAAGGCAAAGGCACCGGTCTTGGCCTTTCCACCGCTTACGGGATTGTAAAGCAGTCTGGTGGATTCATCTTCGTCGACAATGTCATGGATCAGAATGACCGACCTAAGGGTGCGCGCTTTACAATATATTTCCCGGTCTATGCTGGTGAGGCACCCAAAAAGATCGCCGAAGCTCCTCCAGAGCCATCGTCTGATTGGGCCGAAGGCGGCAGGGTCCTGCTCGTCGAGGATGAAGACATGGTCCGCGCAGTTGCCGAACGCGCGCTTGCCCGCGCGGGTTATGAAGTCACGGCATGTCCAGGCGGGGAAGAGGGCTTGGCCGCAATCTCAGACGGCGGTGAGTTCGATCTGATCGTCAGCGATGTCGTGATGCCTGGTATGGATGGCCCGGCCATGGTGCGCGCGATTCGCCAAAAGCTGCCGCATATGCCGGTGCTGTTTATGTCAGGCTATGCCGAGGAACAGTTGCGCAAAGACATCGATATTCCAGACATGCATTTCATCCCCAAACCGTTCAGCGTTCAGGCGATCGGGGACAAGGTCGGCAATGTAATGCAGCGGGTCAGGCGGAGTTAAGCCTCTCAAGACTGCTTGATAGTGCATTGAAAATACAATTAAAAGTATCGATTTGCACAGGCGGTTATCACTGTACTTGCACTAGCCCAAAGTCCATTCATCGCGCATACAGTACACCCCGTCATGCTTATTGGCGGGTTCAATAGGAGGCTGGGTGATGAACGCGATTAAGCTAGGATTGGTGTCAGGTTTGGCACTTGGGATGAGCGCTCTTGGAGCAACGACGGCCACCTCACAATCGCTACCAGATCCAGATGAAACAGCGCAGGGCGATGTCGCGGTTACGATCTACAACAACAATCTCGCGCTGGTGCAGGACGTGCGCCAAATCAACATTGAGCGTGGTCGCAGCCGGGTTGAGTTTCCAGATGTTTCCGCAACCATTCAACCGCAAACGCTGAGCTTTTTTGCACCGAATACATCGATCATCGAGCAGAATTTTGACTTCGACCTGCTGACGCCGGCCAAGATGATGGAAAAGGCGATTGGTCAAACAGTCACTCTGCTGCGCACCAATCCTGCGACCGGGCGAGAGACCCGTGAGCGCGCGAAGGTTCTGTCTACTGCAGGCGGTGTGGTGGTCCAAATCGGCAATCGAATCGAGGTCTTGCGCGATGATGGCCTTCCGGTCCGTGTGATTTTTGATCGAGTGCCGCCCAATCTGCGCGCCCGCCCAACATTGTCAGTAAACCTCAACAGCACTCGTGGCGGTACGCGCCCGGTCTCGATCCGCTATTTGACGGGCGGACTTGGTTGGAGCGCGGATTATGTCGCGCTTTACAATGAGCAAACCGACTCGATTGATATGCAAGGCTGGGTGACGCTTACAAACAACACCGGAACCACATTCAATCAGGCGAAGACGCTGCTGGTCGCTGGCAATCCTAACAATCGCGGAGGCCGCGGTCGTGGGGGCGGAAACCGAAACTTGATCCGACCCGGAACGGAAACCGCTGCGCGAGAGCAGCTGGGCGATTTCTATCTCTATCCGATCAGTGGGCGCACAACGATTGCCAATGCGCAGACCAAGCAAGTGAGCTTCCTCGATGTGCAATCGGTCCCAGCGCGCAAGATCTATGAGCGGACAGTTGGTTGGCTCTCGAACGATCGCAGCCCCGTGAATGTCTCAAGCGCCATTTCCTTCTCAACTTCGCGCGATCAGGGGTTGGGTGATGCTCTGCCGTCGGGCACCGTGCGGTTTTATCAGCGCGACAACCAAGGTACGCCTCAATTTATCGGCGAGAATAGCATTGGCCACACGCCCATGGGCAGCGAGCTCTCGCTCAGAACCGGCGACGCCTTTGACATTTTTGTGCAAGCCGAAGTGGAGAAGCGCGAAGAAATCACCAGTTCAGAGTGGGAGCGCACCGCACGGTTCCGGGTGATTGAGGATGGCGAGACCACCCGCCAGATTGAGGTTGAACGACCCAAACAATATTACCGCACAACCATGCGCTATACGTTGACCAATGCTAGAGGCACGTCGGTTGATGTCGATCTGACCCAAAGCGGGCTTTACCGCGGATATTGGTCGAACGATTACCGTGTGGTCAGCGAGGACATCACAGGCGAGCAGATCAATTTTGATCGGCGCAAATGGGTGGTGTCAGTGCCAGCCAACGGCGAGCGCGTGATCCGCGTTACCTACGAAACCCGTTACTAAGGGGGCAGGCGATCATGCGGAGTCCCGCATCTATCGGATTGGCGCTTAGCCTAATGGCCAGCGCGGCTGCCGGCTTGCCTGCCACCGCGCAGGACGGCCCGGCGGTCAGCTCGCCCGAAGCGCAAGTTGCACCCCAAGTCCAAGCACCGCCAGATCGGCAGGCGGTCGACGCTTCTGCGCCGCAATCGCTTTCGGTCACTGTCTACCGTGATCCGCGTAGGCAGCTTGGCCAAGAGATGAACCGTCGTTGGCCGCAAGGCTTCGCCATGATCAGCGAGACTCGCACGGTCACTTTGCCGCCTGGGCAATCGACGATCCGCTTTGAGGGCGTGGCCGAGGGTATGGTCGGGGTTAGCGCAATTGTCTCAGGCTTACCTAGCGGTACGATTGAGAAAAACCGCAATGCTGACTTGCTGTCACCCGCGGCTTTAGTGAACGGGGCGCTTGGCAACCGTGTGACTTTGACGCGGACCAATCCCGCGACCGGAGCAGAAGAGCCTCAAAGCGCAATTGTTCGCACCAGAGCCGATGGCGGCTTGGTGCTGCAAACGGACCAAGGATATGAGGCGGTGCGCTGCGCGGGCCTGCCCGAGCGATTGACCTTTGATCGTGTGCCAAAGGGGCTGTCGGCAAAACCGATTTTTACCATCGACACTCAGGATGCGAGCGGGGGAACTTATGAAGTCGTCCTTACCTATCTCGCATGGGGCTTCGATTGGCAGGCGAATTATGTCGCGACTTTACCTGATCCCGGGAACGCTTCGGTTGCAGGTTCGACGAGGCGAGGGGAAAATGGCAATTTCAAACTTGGCCTGATGAGCTGGCTGACGATCCTCAATGACAATGGCCAGAGCTTCGAAGACGCAGAACTGTTGGTGATTGCGGGCTCGCTCAGCGTGGTGAGCGATTTTCGCAACTTGGCGACGCCACCTCGGGCCGCGCCGCTGCGCCTGACATGCTATCCGATGGGCAGCACGGCTGCTGGCTCTCCGGTCCAATCCCCTCGGTCGATCGTCGTGACCGGGCGCCGCAATGAATCGCGGATGAAGCTCTCCGCTCCTGCACCGGTAATGGCGATGGCCGACGCGGCAGTGGGAGTGAGTGAGGCGGAGGTAATGCAAGCGGTCGAAGAGCAGCTTGGCGATCTCAAGCTTTACCGTGTACCAGAGCGAGTGAATGTCTCGGCCAAGGGCCTGAAACAGATTGCGTTTCTCAATCGGCAAGAGGTCGATGCGCGCTATCTTTACCGGGTGAATTGCGGATTTTTGGTCACGCGTGAGGGACAGCCCAACCCTGGCTTTGAAAATGCGGACATGCTGCTCGTTACGAAGAACGAAACCGAGCGAGGGCTAGGTGTGGCCCTGCCTCAAGGTGGTTTGACTGTGTTTGAACCGAGCAGCTTTGGTCCGCAATTGGTCGCTGATGTTGATATGCGGGACTATGCGGAAGATCAGGACGTCGAGCTTGAAATGGGGGCAAGCAATCAGGTCTTTGCGAAATGTCTGCCTGCCCCTGGCCCAGTAACAACCGGGAATATGGACAGTTGGTTTGGCAATGGGGTGGAGATCACCAACGCTAATGCACATCCGATTACTGTTCGGATTGACCTGGGCGAATCCTCTCTTTGGGAGGTGCGCTTTAGGGGGGCAAAGACTCGCACGAAGGATGGCCGTATTATTGCAGAAGTGGATGTTCCCGCGAATTCGGAACGCACATTCCGGTGGTCTATTCGCGACCCGGCATAACTTTTTTCGGCGGTCTTTCTCCCATAAATTCAGAATCTTGGCGCGTGCCTTCATGAGGTCACGTACGAATTCTTATGTTCCCCACTTGTTCTATTGGAACAAAGTGGGTACAAGCTGTCTCCACAAGGGGTGGTCGATAACAATTTGTCGACCCTAGGCAAGTCAAGGAGGCCATGCGATGTCTGCAAGTCTGAAATTGGTAGAAAAAGGAAAGACAGTGGACCGTCAAAAAGCGCTCGACGCTGCACTTGCGCAAATAGATCGTGCTTTCGGTAAAGGTTCAGCAATGAAGCTGGGCTCTCGCGAAGCAATGAATATCGAGTCCATTCCAACTGGTTCGTTAGGGTTGGATATTGCGCTTGGTATTGGCGGCCTTCCGAAAGGCCGCGTGATAGAAGTGTACGGGCCTGAAAGTTCGGGCAAGACCACCTTGGCATTGCATGTGATTGCAGAGGCTCAGAAGGCCGGCGGCACGGCAGCTTTTGTCGATGCAGAGCATGCTCTTGACCCGGTCTATGCCAACAAACTGGGCGTCGACATTGATGAATTGATTGTTTCTCAGCCTGATACAGGTGAGCAGGCACTCGAGATTACTGACACGTTGGTCCGCTCCAATGCGATTGACGTGCTGGTGGTCGACTCGGTCGCGGCGCTCGTCCCCCGCGCAGAAATTGAAGGTGAAATGGGCGATTCCCATGTCGGCCTTCAAGCGCGGCTTATGTCCCAATCGCTGCGTAAGCTGACCGGGTCGATCAATCGCTCCAAATGCATGGTCATCTTCATCAACCAATTGCGGATGAAGATCGGCGTTATGTACGGTAACCCAGAGACGACAACCGGCGGCAACGCGCTTAAATTCTATGCTTCTGTTCGCTTGGACATTCGTCGCACGGGCCAGATTAAAGACCGCGACGAAGTGGTTGGCAATTCAACCCGCGTGAAAGTGGTGAAGAACAAAGTTGCACCGCCGTTCAAGCAAGTTGAATTCGACATCATGTACGGTGAGGGCATTTCCAAGATTGGTGAGATACTTGATCTTGGCGTGAAGGCAGGCCTCGTAGAGAAATCAGGCAGTTGGTTCTCTTATGATAGCGTGCGGATTGGTCAGGGACGTGAAAACGCCAAGACCTTCCTCAAAGAGAACACAGAGATGTGCAATCAGTTGGAAGCCGCCATTCGCGGCCGCACCGACGAGGTTGCCGAGGAGATGATGACAGGGCCGGACGCGGACTCTGACGACTGATCCTCAAGCGAGTGCGGTAATAGCATTCGGAAAATCGGAAAGCCGGTATGCGCCATCCCCCTTGGCGATGCCGGCTTTTCTGCGTCTGGCATGGGGCTGCGCTTTGCAAACTTGTCGGATGTCAGTCCGTCTAAAGCCACATTGCGGTTATGAAGAATTGCGAACTCAGTGTGCATTGATCACGCGGTGGCTTGTCGCTGACCGCGTGATTGCCTAACTGCATTCTCGAAATGACTTCGACCAACGATATTCGCCGCTCTTTTCTCGACTTCTTCGGGAATGCTGACCACGCTGAGGTGCCCAGTGCGCCGCTGGTTCCCTATAACGATCCGACATTGATGTTCGTGAATGCGGGCATGGTGCCTTTCAAGAACGCATTCACTGGACTGGAGACGCCGCCTGCGCCGCGCGCCGCGTCTTCGCAGAAATGCGTGCGCGCTGGCGGTAAGCATAATGACCTGGACAATGTCGGATACACAGCGCGGCATCACACCTTCTTTGAAATGCTCGGCAATTTTTCGTTTGGCGACTATTTTAAAGAGCAAGCGATCCTGAACGCTTGGACGCTTCTAACGCAGGAATGGGGGCTTCCCGCAGATAAGCTCACCGCGACCGTCTATCACACCGATGATGAAGCGTTCGATCTATGGCGCAAGATTTCCGGTCTGCCAGAGGAACGGATCATTCGCATCCTGACCAACGACAACTTCTGGTCAATGGGCGACACTGGGCCATGCGGACCGTGTTCGGAAATTTTCTATGACCACGGTGAGCATATTGCTGGCGGCCCTCCGGGTAGCCCGGATGAAGACGGCGACCGCTTTGTCGAGATTTGGAATCTCGTCTTCATGCAATTCGACCAAAAGGCTAGCGGCGAACGCACCGACTTGCCGCGCCCGTCGATTGACACTGGTATGGGGCTGGAACGCATCGCTGCGGTTATGCAGGGTGTGCACAACAACTACGACACCGACACGTTCAAAGCGCTGATCGCTGCCTCGGAGCAGCTCACCGGAGTGGGCGGCGAAGGTCATGCAGTGGCAAGCCACCGGGTCATCGCGGACCATCTGCGCTCGGTCAGCTTCCTGATGGCTGACGGTGTGCTGCCGTCGAATGAGGGGCGTGGATATGTCCTTCGTCGGATCATGCGTCGCGCGATGCGGCATGCACACTTGCTCGGAGCGAGCGAGCCTCTGATGCACAGGCTTGTCCCGGCGTTGGTCACGGAAATGGGACAAGCCTATCCGGAGCTCACCCGCGGTCAAACCTTGATCCAGGAAGTGCTTGAGCGTGAGGAAACGCAGTTCCGCAAGACATTAGACAAGGGTCTAAAGCTGCTCGACGAAGCTACCAGTAGCATGAGCGAGGGCGGCGAACTCGATGGGGAGACCGCGTTTAAACTCTACGACACCTACGGTTTTCCCTATGATCTGACCGAAGACGCTCTGCGCGAACGCGGGATTGGCGTGGATGGCAAAGGCTTCGAAGCTGCGATGGAGCGTCAAAAGGCTGCGGCTCGCGCGGCTTGGAAAGGGTCGGGCGATGCCGCATCGGGCGAGGTGTGGTTCGACATTGCGGAGCGCGAAGGCGCCACGGAATTTACCGGCTATAATTCTACCTCCGGCGAGGGGACCGTGGTCGCAATCGTCAAAGACGGCGCGGAGGTTCAATCAGTTAAAGCGGGCGAGAGCGCCGTTTTGCTGACCAACCAGACCCCGTTTTATGGCGAAAGCGGTGGGCAGACGGGTGATACCGGTAGTATCAGCACACCGAATGGATTTGCCGCCAAGGTCTCTGACACGGCGAAACCTCTGGGACGCCTTCACGCGCATCAGGTTGAGGTAACCGGCGGCGAAGTATCGGTCGGCGACAATGTACATTTGGAAGTTGATGATGTGCGGCGGGCGCAGGTGCGTTCCAATCACTCGGCCACTCACCTGGTCCACGCGGCGCTGCGCAATCGGCTTGGCGGGCACGTGACGCAAAAAGGCTCCCTGGTTGCAGAAGATCGTTTGCGGTTCGATTTCTCTCATCCAAAGCCATTGGAGACCGAAGATATTGCCGTGATTGAGGCTGAAGTGAACGCCGAGATCAGGGCAAATGAGCCGGTCGGAACACGCTTGATGAGCCCCGATGACGCCGTTGAAGCGGGCGCCTTGGCGCTGTTCGGCGAGAAATACGGGGAGGAAGTGCGTGTACTTTCCATGGGACGCACGGGCACGGAAGGCCGTTCATTCTCAGTCGAACTGTGCGGCGGAACGCATGTTTCGGCCACAGGCGACATTGGCGTGTTCCGGATCATCTCTGAGAGTGCCGTGTCCTCTGGTATACGGCGCATAGAGGCGTTGACCGGTGAGGCTGCGCGCACGTGGCTGGTCGAACGCGAGAATGCTTTGAAGGCGGCGGCGAGTGCAATTCGTGCGACGCCAGAAGAGGTGCCCGCACGGGTCACGGCGTTGCTTGATGAGCGCAAACGGCTTGAGAAGGAACTCGCGGAGGCGAAGAAGGCTCTGGCATTGGGCGGCGGCGTGGGCGGCGGCGATGGTCCCGCACAAACGGATGAAGATGTTGGTGGAGTAACCTTCAGCGGCCAGGTACTCGATAGCCTGAACCCGAAGGAACTGCGCCCGCTACTCGATGAGGCGAAGACACGCCTTGGTTCTGGTATCGCAGCGGCGATCGCCGTGAACGATGGTCGGGCCGCTATTGCGGTCGCAGTGACTGATGATCTGACAGAGCGGTTTGATGCAACGTCTCTAGTACGTGTTGGCGTGGAAGCGCTTGGCGGCAAAGGCGGAGGCGGTCGTCCCGACATGGCGCAAGGCGGCGGTCCGGATGGCAGTAAAGCGGCGGATGCTCTGGCAGCGGTCAAGGCCGCCATCGCTGGGTAGGTAGAGACTAAGGCGTGTTGGTTGAGGTGCGCAATTGCGGCTTGCTGGTAAGTTTGCCGTCGCGCTCTAACCGCTCGCGAAATTCATCGCGCTTCTCGTGGATAGAGGCGATTACTGGCCCCATGGGTATGCCGATGTCGACCAGCACAGCCTCTGAAAGCTGAAGCGAGCTCTCTAAGTTCTCCGGCACGGCATGGCTGGCACCTGCGCGGTACAGCGCGGCGGCGTGATCTGTGTCGCGCGCGCGGGCAACGATCAGCAGTTCGGGATAGCTCTTTCGCAGTTTTGTGACCAAGCGTTGAGCCAGGACAGGCTCATCCATGGTTAGAACGATTGCCGGAGCCTTTTCAATCCCGAGCCGTGACAACGCATCCCCGCGCGCCGCATCACCGAATGCCGAACGGTAGCCATCGCGCGCCGCGCGTTCGATCAAGTCAGGGTCCGAATCGAGCGCAACATACGGCTGATCGTGCATAACCAGCATGTCCGCGATCAGGCGACCGACACGGCCCGCACCGATGATGATGGTGCGCGCTTCGTCCTCGTCTTCGTCGGGCAGCTCTGGGACGGGTTCCACTCGCCGTGCGATTACCCGTCCAAGGCGGGCGAGCAGCGGTGTGATGGTAAGGCCAATTGCCGTTACGATTTGCCAGAATTGCGCGGTTTCTGCATTAACGACTAGGGCGGTGGTTGCCGCTGCCAAGACGATCAGCGTCGTCTCGCTCGGGCTGGCCATTAGCACGCCGGTCTCTGCTGCGGTGCTCTTGCGTGCGCCCATCAGGCGCAACAGCACGCCCGTAATGATAGCTTTGAACACCAGAACGCCGACGACAGCGAGCATGATCTCAGCCAGGTTCTGCCAAATCGTGGCAAGGTTGATGCTCATCCCGATGGTGATCAGGAACACGCCGAGTGCTAGGCCCTTAAAGGGTTCCATAATGCTCTCAACTTCGCCGTGATACTCAGTTTCTGCGATCAGCAGGCCGGCGATCAGCGCGCCGACGATGGGCGATAGACCGACCGCTGAAGTGGCGAGGCTGGCACCGATGACGACCAACAGGGAAGCGGCAAGAAACAGCTCCGGGCTCTTCGTTCGCGCAGCCTGTGAGAACAGCCGAGGGAGCGCGAAACGACCGAGCACCAGCAGCGCGAGAATGACGAGGCCGCCTTGCCACAGCGTGTCGGTGAGGCCGCTCCAGCCCTCGGCCTGTGCATGCGGGGCAAGCGCGCCAAGGATAAAGACGATCGGTACGATCATGATGTCTTCGAACAACAGCATGGACAGCGCCGCGCGGCCAACCGGTGATTTCGTCCCTGAGATTGGCAGTACGATAGCGGTGGATGAGAAGGCGAGGGCGAAGCCAAGCGCGAGTGCCCCGGTCCAGTCCATTCCGCTGATGTAGCCGAAGAACGCGGCGGACGCGGAACCGATGATCAGCAGCTCAAGCGAGCCAAGTCCGAACACCAGTTTTCGCAATTGCCACAGACGGTTGAACGAGAGTTCTAGCCCAATGGCGAACAGTAGTAGGATGATGCCGAAATCGGCGAAGGGCGTTAATCGCTCTGGGTCCGATATGGTCACATGTCGGAGGCCCGGGACGGCTTCGACTAGAGTGCCAAGGCCGTAAGGGCCGACCAGAACGCCGATCAGGATGAAGCCAATGATCGGAGTGATGCGGAATCTGGCGAATACAGGAATGACGATCCCGGCCGCGCCCAGGATGACCAACGCATCCTTCATCATTGGTGATAGAGAGAGTTCGCCCGCCATGTCAGTAGGCCAGAAGCGGCGCTAAGGCATCACCAGCCATCCGCGCCGCTCCTGTTTCAAGCAAGATCGATATTACGACCAGTTCGCCATTTCCTTCTCAAGGTTCGTGACGATCGCCTCGAAGAACTGTTCGGTTGTCAGCCAGTTTTGGCTTGGACCAATCAGCAATGCGAGGTCTTTCGTCATCGCGCCGTTTTCGACGGTTTCGATGCAGACCCGCTCAAGCGTTTCAGCAAACTTCACCACTTCAGGCGTCTCGTCGAACTTGCCGCGATACATCAGGCCGCGGGTCCAAGCGAAGATCGATGCAATCGGGTTGGTCGAGGTCGCCTTGCCTTGCTCGTGCTGACGGTAGTGACGGGTAACGGTGCCGTGTGCAGCCTCCGCTTCCACGGTCTTGCCATCAGGGGTCATCAGAACGGACGTCATCAGGCCAAGCGAGCCGAAGCCCTGAGCTACAGTGTCGGACTGAACATCGCCGTCATAGTTCTTACAAGCCCAAACGAACTTACCGCTCCACTTAAGGGCAGAGGCAACCATATCATCGATCAGGCGGTGTTCGTAGGTGATGCCTGCTTCGCTGAACTTGGCAGCGAACTCATTGTCATAGACCTCTTCGAACAGGTCTTTGAAACGGCCATCATACTTCTTCATGATGGTGTTCTTGGTCGAGAGATAGACCGGCCATTTGCGATCCAGACCATAGTTCATGCAAGCGCGCGCGAAGTCGCGGATGCTGTCGTCCAGGTTGTACATCGCCATGGCGACACCCGATGACTGGAATTCATAGACATCAAGATCGATGTTCTGGCCATCTTCGCCTTCGAATACGAGGCGCAGCTTGCCTGGGCCAGGGATCAGTGTGTCGGTTGCGCGGTATTGATCGCCAAAGGCGTGACGGCCAACCACGATTGGGTCGGTCCAGCCCGGGACCAGACGCGGCACGTTGTCGATCACGATTGGCTCACGGAAGACAACACCGCCCAGGATGTTGCGAATCGTGCCGTTTGGCGAACGCCACATTTGCTTGAGACTGAACTCTTCAACGCGGGCTTCATCAGGAGTGATGGTCGCGCACTTCACGCCAACGCCGTATTCCTTGATCGCGTTCGCCGCATCGACCGTGATTTGGTCGTCGGTTTCGTCGCGTTTCTCAATTGAGAGATCGTAATACTTCAGGTCAACGTCGAGATACGGCAGGATCAGCCGTTCGCGGATCCATTGCCATATGATCTTTGTCATCTCATCGCCGTCGAGTTCAACGACCGGGTTCTTGACCTGGATTTTTTGCATGGGAGGTGTCCCGTCCTTCATTGGATTTCGTGTGTTCGGATTGTGTTAGATAATCCCTGATCGCAGGCCTTAGCAGCTTTTGCCCGTGCCTCAAGCGTCTGCATGCCCCCAAATACCATTGTTTTGCGGGTTTTCGCACCATTCACGGCTACCATCGGTTCATCGCAGCTGGAGCACGCTTGGAACACCTGGAACACAGTCTTAGCGTGAAAATCCAATCGATCACACGGGGCCTGTTTGATCGGATTTCTCGATAAATGGCGAGGGCTGAGCATGTGTCCCGTTATATCCCGGCCCATGTGGAGTAGGAAAGCGATTGTTCCGCGTACCGATGCTTCGGTTTAGCGCCAATTCCAGCGCGTACGCACACATCCACAAAGCCGCACTCGCGCAAACAAAAAACCCGCCAGGTAAAGGCGGGTCTTCGTGAGTTTCATGATGGTGGGCGTACCAAGATTTGAACTTGGGACCCCTGCAATGTCAATACAGTGCTCTACCCCTGAGCTATACGCCCGCACCATCAGGAATGCCATGATTGTTCATAGCGGAGCGGCGCATTAACGCGGCTCTTTCAATCGTGCAAGCCATTAGCTCGCGCGCGCACTTAAAATCTAAAGACTCGCCTCGCGCTGCTCTTCAAACACACGCTCCACCTCAAGCACGAGATCGCGCAGGTGGAATGGTTTCGAGAGCACTTTAGCATGCGGCTGTTCGCGGCTTGCGCGCAGGGTAACGGCGGCAAAACCAGTGATAAACATCACCTTGGTGCGCGGGCTGATCTCGGCACAGCGCTGCGCCAGTTCAATCCCGTCCATTTCCGGCATGACAATATCTGACAGAAGCAGGTCAAAATGCTCTTTTTCAAGCAAAGGCACGGCCTCGGTTCCCCGATCCACCGTCGACACCTCATAGCCGGCATTGGTCAATGCCCTCTCTAGATAGGTGCGCATGGCTTCTTCATCCTCGGCGAGGAGGATCTTGGGAGAGGGGTTTGTCGTCATGCGAATCCAATAGCACCGCGAGCTTAAGAAATCCTAGCCGAAGATGCGATTGCCCTGCTTTGAGACATGGATCATCGCATTTACTGTATTTGGGATGTTTTTGACTTGGCCCGCGAAAGCAGGCAGCAAACCTGTGGCTATGGTTTTCGGCAAACAAAATCAGGACGATTCGCGCCGTGAAAGCGGCGGCAGGGTCGCGGGCGATGCCCATGGCCCAGCGTTCAGTTTTTTTGCGCCAGGCTCCATGCCTTTGCCGGTTATTGTGGCCGCGCCGCATGGCGGGCGGGTGTATCCGTCCAAAGTGGTCGCGGAAATGCGCGATCCAGAACTTTCGGCCCTGCGGTTGGAGGATCGCTATGTCGATCTGTTGGCTAGTCGCATCGCGAAGCAGACCGGCACCGGTTTGATGGTGGCGCATGCGCCGCGTGCGATGCTGGATCTCAATCGTTCCCGCGAGGATGTCGATTGGGGTATGATTATCGGCGATGATAAGCCGAATGTGCGCAATTCTCAGGTTAATCGCCGCGCGCGCAGCGGGCTGGGGCTTGTGCCGCGCCGCTTGCCGGGATTTGGCGAGATATGGCGCAGCGCTTTGCCGCGTAGAGAACTTGATCAACGGATCGACAATATTCACCGGCCTTACCATGCGTTTCTTACCCAGGAGCTGGAGCGTATTCGCGATCGTTGGGGCGCTGCGCTGCTGGTTGATCTGCATTCCATGCCGCCGCTGCGCCGGCCGGATTCGCAAACCCGCGCGCCCAAGGTGGTTCTGGGCGACAGATTCGGTGCGTCTTGCAATGGCGGCCTGATTGACCGCGCGTTCCGCTATCTGGAAGGGCAGGGCTATTCCGTGGCGCACAACCGGCCCTATGCGGGCGGCTTTGTGCTCGATCGGCAATCATCGCCGTCGCGGGGAATCCATGCGGTGCAGGTTGAGGTGTGCCGTTCTACCTATCTGGATGACCGGATGGCGGAACCCAGCGCCGGCCTAGGCCCGATGGCAAAAATGGTGGCAGGGCTGGTGCGAGAGCTCGGCGCGGAAACAGCGCGCCTGGGCGATGATGGGCGGTTTACGCAAGCCGCCGAATGAGCGCGGCTTTTACCCAGGCCGTTCCGCCCTCTCTTTCTGAGCTTTCGCAAACAAGCGAATGAACCCACATAAAAAACCACCCCGTGCAAAATTGCACGAGGTGGCCAAGGTTCAGGGAGGATCGCGCCAATCGGCGCGGTCTGTCAGCTCAGTCATGAGGGCAACCTTGCTGACACCAAATAAATAGGGCTTGGCAAGAGCTCGTTCAAGCCCCGGCCAAGCCCTGAGTGCTTCGTTAAGAAAGCTGCGTCGCGTAGATCAGTTGACCGTAGCTGGCGCAGGTGTTGGTTCAGGCATCTTTCCCTGTGCGGTTTGACGCTCAAACAGGGTGCGCATCAGGTTCAGCGAGAACAGGTGAGCGTGGATCAGCAAGATCATGCCGTTCTTGTTCAGCGCCTCCAGTGTGTCCGCTGGCAATTCACGCAATTTCTTCTCGTCAACCATGCGGAAACCGCGGTAAACAAATGGATTGTCAGGCATGTCATTGCGGGTGATCGCAATTTCGCCATCCATCAAAATATCGAGCTTTTTCAATTCGTCCAGGAACGCACGAGTGCGCTGTCCGGACTCTTCGAACTTGCTGCAGAAATCGAGCACGCTCTTGGTGTATTCGCTGGATTCACCCTTATCGTCGAACAGTTCGTTGCCGTCTTTGTGATCGCCAACGACGCCGGAACTTGGGTCGAAGCAAAGCGAGAGTTCTTCTGAACCCTCCTGCAGTTTAGCGAGCATGAAGGGGTAGCGGCGCACGTAAGCGGGCACGTAATTGTCAGCCATCATCTTGCCGTCGTCACCGATGAAGGTGTTCACGCCTTCGTTAAGACCCATCAGTGCGATCGGCAGTGGGTTTTCGCCAGCGGTAAACACAATCGGGTAAGAACGCTGGGCATCGACGAACTCGTCAACCGTCAGAGGAATTGCGTGAGTGTCGGCAAGGAAAGACGCATCGTCGAAAGGCTTTACCTTCCAATCCTTGTGCTCCTTGCTGTTAAGCGGGAGCAGGTCTTTGTAAAACAGTGGAAGCTGCGGCTGAGGCGCGCTGGCCATGACGGTTCTCCGAATATTACGGTGCTGAAAAATGTGGGCGACTGGATAGCAAGCTATAAGCCGGACGGGCCGCGCTGTAGGCGTTCATGCGCCCGCGCGCAAGCACGGTTCAATGATTGATGAGCAGCTTTCCCGGGTTGAACAGTGATTTGGGGTCGAGCGCCTGCTTTACGCTGCGCATAATTGTGAGCGCGGCGGGATCGCTCAGCCGCTCCAATTCATGCACTTTAAGCTGTCCGATGCCGTGCTCTGCGCTGATCGAACCACCCCATTCGCACACCATTTCATAAACGAGGCTGGAGATTTTCTTACCCTCGGTCTCTTCCCATGTCCCCGGTGTGGCGCCGGTGGGGGCGAGGACATGAAAATGGACATTACCATCGCCCAAATGGCCAAAGGCCGCCGCTGTGGTGCCGGCAAAGGCGCCTTCGACCGCCGGAATCGCCTTAAGGATGAATTCGGGCATTTTCTCCACCGGCACAGAGATATCGTGCTGCATCGCTGGGCCGATGGCGCGCTCTGCAGCAGAAATCGAATCGCGCAGCAGCCAGAATTGCTCCGCCTGCGTTTCATTCGCGGCGATCGCGGCATCTTCGAGCAATTCCTGCTCGAATGCGTCGGCCATAATGGTTTCGACCTGCTCGCGTAGGGCGTCTGCATCCTCAGCGGTGGAGACGAACTCGATAAGCGCATACCAGGCGTGGCTTTGGTTCAGCGGAGAGCGTGCATCGGGCAGGTGATCGAGAACGTTGATCAGGCAGTGATCAGGCACAACCTCAAAGCCCTCCAGCGTACCGCCCATCGCGCGGTCTACATGGCGCAGCAGCGTGCGAGCGGCCGTGATGCTGGTGAGGCCCGCCCATACGGCGATCCGCCCGCGATGCTCGGGCAGAAGGCGCAGGTTCGCGGCGGTGACGATGCCCAGCGTCCCCTCTGACCCGATCAGCAATTGTTTGAGATCAAACCCGCGATTGTCTTTCTTAAGCGCGGTCAGCCCATCAAAAATCTCACCATTGGGCAGCACCGCCTCTAGCCCAAGAACCTGAGCGCGCATCGTCCCATGCCTCAGCACTTGCGTGCCGCCTGCATTGGTGGACACGAGCCCGCCGACGGTCGCGGAGCCTTTGCCGCCGAGCGTGAGGGGAAAGCGCATTTGCTGTGCTTCCGCCGCCTCATGCAGAGTTTGCAGGATCACGCCCGCCTCGCACACGGTCTGGCCCGCGTCGGCGTCCATGCTGCGGATGGCGTTCATCCGGCGCAGCGACAGCAGGATAGCCGCGCCGCTTTCATCCGGGGTTGCGCCGCCGCACATGCCGCTGTTCCCGCCTTGCGGAACAATGGGAATGGAATGCTGCGCGCACAGTTTGACCAGCTCAGCGACTTCCTGCGTTGAAGCAGGCGAGGCGAGGGCAAGCGCGCGCCCAGTGTAGCGCCCGCGCCAATCGGTCAGCCATGGCTCCAGCGCATCATTGTCCTGCGTGAAGCCTTTCGCCCCAAGCAATTGCGCCGCTGCGGCAAGGAATTCGTGGTGGTCCGTCATCGCGCTCGCTATGCCACACAGCGACGCGAATGCTCCAGAATTTTGTAATCAAACTGGCAATCAATTAAGCCGCCATTCAATTCTAGCTGCTACATGCGTCCAATCGAGCAAGCCCACAGGGGGGTGAGCGACACTTTTTAGGAGGCCCAGACCATGCAAGGCATGCTCGCATTTGCGGCCCCAATTGCGTTGCCAATCACCTTGTTTGCCGCGCTCGCCTCGCAAAGCACTGGTGTTGCCAATGCGGCTCCAGCGCCTTTCTCGCCGGTTCCGGTTGAAACGCAGACGCCTGATGTTGCTCCTGCCAATGCACTTGGCGATGAGCAGAAGCCGCCGCTGGCGAAATCGCAGGCAAAGGCGCGCAGTCAGTCTGACATTCCCGTGTCCGCCAATCCACTGAACGCGTGGCAACAAACCAATACCGTCCACCAAGTGCGCATTGAGCAGCGGGTGATTATCCGCATTTCCCCTCAGCGCCCGAGCCGGGGCAGCCAATTGCTCGCAGACCTCCCGCGCCAAGGGCTCAATACCCGCTATGAAGAGCGCAAGATGGACAAGTGCCTGGCGGTGGAACAGATCGCGGGCGTGCAAACCGGGCGGGGCAACCGCCTCCTGCTGTTCCTGCGCGACCGCCGGATCATCTCGCTCAACCTCGAAAAAGCCTGTCTCGCCCGAGAGTTCTACTCTGGCTTCTACGTCGAGAAGAACGAGGACGGAAAGCTCTGCGTCTCGCGTGACAAGCTGCAATCGCGCGCAGGCTCAAAATGCGAAGTGGAACGCATGCGGCAATTGGTGGCCGTCAAAGACTAGCCGCGCGCGCGGGCGCCGAACGCAGCCACACCTCGCATCCAAGCGCCCATTTCCTTGACTTTACGGCCAGTTTCGGCGATTGGCACGGCTCACCTTGAGCGAAGGGTTCGCACAAGGTTCTGACCGGCAGCGTGCTCGCTGCCCGCTATATCCGGAAAACACGCTTATAATGACTTTCGCCGATCTCGGCCTCTCACCTGAATTGCTCAAAGCCGTCGAAGACGCTGGCTACACTGAGCCCACCGCAATCCAAGCAGAGGCGATACCGCCCGTGCTGATGATGAAGGACATCATTGGCATCGCACAGACCGGCACGGGTAAAACCGCCAGTTTCGTGCTGCCCATGATCGATATCATGGCCAGTGGACGCCGCCGCGCGCTGATGCCGCGCTCGCTTATTCTTGAGCCTACACGCGAACTTGCCGCGCAAGTTGCAGAAAACTTCGAGAAATACGGCAAGAACCACGACCTTAAGATGGCGCTGCTCATCGGCGGCGTCCAAATGGGCGATCAGCTGAAAGCGCTGAACGAAGGCGTCGACGTTCTGATCGCGACCCCGGGCCGACTGATGGACCTGTTTGAGCGCGGCAAGATCCTGCTCAATGGCTGCGAATTGCTGGTCATTGATGAAGCGGACCGCATGCTCGACATGGGCTTTATCCCAGATATAGAGTTCATCTGCTCCAAACTGCCTGAAACGCGGCAAACCATGCTGTTTTCAGCGACCATGCCGCCGCCCATTGCAAAGCTGGCGAAGACGTTCCTGTCCAATCCCAAACGGATTGAGACAGCGCGCGCGGCGACCACCAACAAAGATATCACCGCCTTTAAGGTGCATGTTGAACAGCGCGCGAAGCTGTCGACGCTGCAATGGCTGCTGCGCAACGACCTGGTTGAAACCGCAATTGTGTTCTCGAACAAGAAAATGACTGTTCGCGAGCTTAACAAGAAGTTGCAGAACGATGGTTTCCGCAGCGGAGAGATCCACGGTGACATCGATCAGAACACGCGTCAGAAAGAGCTGGAGCGGTTTAAATCAGGCGATATCAACATTTTGGTCGCCTCTGATGTGGCCGCACGCGGGCTCGATATCAAAGGCGTCAGCCACGTCTTCAACTATGACACGCCGTGGCACCCGGATGATTATGTCCACCGGATCGGCCGCACGGGCCGCGCCGGGGCCAAGGGCCGCGCGTTTACCTTTGTGACCAAATCCGATGCCGAGGCGATCGACAATGTCGAGAAGCTGACCAAGAACAAGATTGCGGTTTTCGGCAAAGACGACGTGCGGGTTGAGATTGCTGATCCAAAGGCATCGAAATCCTCCGACGATGATGACGGCGAAAAGCCAGAGAAGTCGGAAAAGCCCGCGCGCCGCTCTCGCTCAAAGAAGCGCGACGAAGACGGCGATACGCAGGACGCACCGCGCGAGGCAAAGAAAGAGCGCAAACCGCGCCGCGCCCGCGAAGATCGCTCAGAGCGTGAAGATCGTCCGGAACGGGAAGAGCGCCCTGCACGACCAGAGCGTGAAGAGCGGCCTGAGCGCGCAGAAAAGCCTGAGAAACGCAGCCGAGGCGGACGCCGCCGCCGTGATGAGGACGACGAGCCAGTGCCAGCAGGCGAATGGAATGGTCCAAAGCCCGGTTTTCTCGACATGGGCTTTAAGGATTAATCACCGCCGATTGCTCTGCAATTTTGCTGATTTTTTGAAAATTGGGTGGGGTTACCCATTTCCACGGCGCAATTGCTTGGTAACAGGCCTTTGCGACCCGAGGTTCGAGCATCGAACCTTCACTATACGCCCCGCCGCGGAAACGCGCGCGGGGCTTTTTTGTGCTCGCTGCAAAAGAGACTTGAGTTGGGCCTGGACGTATTGACCAAAGACCTCAGGCGAGCCGGGCTTAGATGACTAAGGCCTTTCCAGCTCAGGGCACCGCGATAGCGTGGGCGATCATGCGATTGCCCTCAAAAACCGCGCGGTCTTCAACATTGGTATCGTCGACAAAGACGAAATCGAACACGCCATCGGAATTGCTGTCGCTGTGCAGCATCACGATATACATCGCGCCGCTTTCCGGCGTGGGGTTGAGCGTGATCGCCACGTCTTTGTTAGTGCCGCTTTTGACGTGGGTGTAGCCCGCGACATAATCGCCATTGGGCTTGCCATCGATAAACGGATGCATGACCAGCCAGCCATCGCCGTCGATGTGCACCTCTGAGAAGGTTAGCGTAGTCCCATCGCCGCGCCGCACGGCGCTGGCCTGATTGGTGATCCGCTGTTCGGTGTAGGGGCGTTGCTCCTCGGCGAGTTTGACATCCTCAACGATGATCCAATTCGCCTCGCCATTGCCCAGCACAACGCCGCCGGGATTGGCTTGCTCCTGAGCGGAGGCCAGCGGCGCGGCCAGCAAGGCACCAAAAAGCGCAGCGGTTCCCAATACGGATCTTGGTGACATCATCATTTCCCCTATCCCAAAAGTGCTTTCGCAAAGTCTGGCATATTCTTCAGCCGAGAGGAAGATGGGGCGGACCTAGGCGTTATCGGAGGCTTCGTCTGCCGCAAGTTCCGCGAGGAATGCTGCGCTTTCGTCCAATCTCAGGGCTACGCCGGATATAGCCTTGGTGCCTCCGAAAAAGGTCGGAATATTGATCGGCTGTTTCAAGCGCAGGCTGCAGTTGGGCGAGGACATAATCGCGAGATTGAGCACTTCCTTGCTTTCCAACTCTTCGCTGGAGAAAGCAGCATGGGTGGAGGCGATTGAGCCGCGCGGAACCTCAAAGTCATAAAGCATCCCGCTGCGCACGCGCACACTCTCGTCCGTTAGCAACACGGGATTGATGCGGAAGCTTTTGAGCAGTGCCATCGTCCAGATCACGCCCCAAACGCTCAGCGCGAGCAGCACCCAGGCAATTGTCGGGTTCCACAGCATCAGCAGGAAGTGAACCACGCTGAGTTCGATCAGTTGCAGCACCAGGAACGTCGCAACCATAGGTGTGAGATAGGTGTGATAAGCGAAGGCGCGCGCTCCGGCGGGAACGTCGATTGGCGTGCCCCAGCGCAGCAGGCCGAGGCTCAGCATTTTGCATTCGGTCACTACCTGCCTGACGAGCGGCCTTGGCAAAACGCGCTCAAACCCGGCGATGATCGATCCGGTTTCGCGATAGGTCTTAATGATCCGGATGGCGGACATCGCCAGATAGAGGGCGAGGGTCGCGCTAGCGGCGATCAGCACTTGCGGGAGGGCGAAGTACTCTGCGCGAACGGGCGCGGAGGCACCGACCAGAACAACAATGCTGGCGACCGAGAGCACCCCGATCACCTGAAAGAACGCAGGCTTGTGATCCTCTGACTTCGCCATCAATGCGAGCAGCAAGGCATCCGCCACGCCCCATGCGAAAAGGATGGCGGCCCAGCCAGAATTGGCCTGTGCCCAAGGTGTGAAGGTGAGAAACCTGGCCAATGCGATGGCGGCCAAGGGGAGCAGCAGGGGCAGGCCCTTCGCTATTGGCCGAGGCAATGCTTGCAAGGTCAGCTCCTTGTGCTGTTTGCCTGCTCAATAATCCACTGGCGAGGCGGTGCCAATGCGATTGTGCGCATCATGTGTTGTCATGAGCGGGACGCGGCGAGGTGGCTCACCCAGCCAGTTTCACAAAGCTGTCGAGCACGCGTTTTGTGCCGAAGTCTTCGAACTCGATCTCCAGCTTATTGCCTTCCTGATCGGTCACACATCCGGTCCCGAATTTCTCGTGGTGCACCATTGCGCCGATTGTGATGTCGCTGCGTGGTTTGGCGGCAAAGCTGGCGGCAGAGCGGGTGTTCTCGCGCATACGCTTGGGCTTGGTGTCATAGCCGGTGGAGAGCGCGCGTTGCCATCCGGGGCCGCGGTTTTCCGCTCTGCCCGGCTGCGTCTGTGCGACATGGGCGAAGGGGTCGTCCTGCTCGCTCCAATTGGCCTGCCATAAGGACGCGCCGCCGGTCATGGTGGTTTCCTGATCGATGTGTTCGTCCGGCAATTCCTCGATAAAGCGCGAGGGGATGGAGCTGGTCCATTGGCCGTAAATCCGGCGATTGGCGGCGTGGAAAATGTGGCATTTGCGCCGGGCGCGGGTGATCGCGACGTAAGCGAGGCGGCGTTCCTCCTCCAGGCTGGCGAGGCCGCCTTCATCGAGTGAGCGCTGAGATGGGAACACGCCTTCTTCCCAGCCCACGCAGAACACATTGTCGAATTCCAGACCCTTGGCCCCGTGGATCGTCATGATAGTGATGGTGTCTTCATCATCGCTGCGATCATTGTCCATCACCAGGCTGACATGCTCCAGGAAATCGCCGAGCGTCTCGTATTCCTCCATCGCGCGGGCGAGCTCTGAGAGGTTTTCCAGCCTGCCAGCGGCCTCTGGACTGCGCTCGTTTTGCAGCATGTCGTTGTAGCCGGTTTCATCAAGCACCAGGCGCAGAAGATCGGCCGGGGTCAGCTCATCCGCGCTTTCGCGCCAGCTGAGGAATTGCCGCATGAGCGCGCCAATGGTGTTCGCCGCGCGCGCAGGCAGCTCGTCACTGTCAGCCAGATCGAGCGAGGCAGCGGCCAGCGGCATGCCGGTGCGACGCGCATGGCTGTGCATTTTTTCCAGCGTCTTTGCGCCAAGCCCGCGTTTTGGCTGGTTGTAAATCCGCTCAAAGGCGAGGTCGTCTTGCGGTTGAGCAATGACCCTGAGATAGGCGAGGGCGTCGCGAATTTCGGCTCGCTCATAGAAGCGGAAGCCGCCGATAATCCGGTAGTTGATGCCGATCTGGATGAAGCGGTCTTCAAACTCGCGGGTCTGATATTGCGCACGCACCAGAATGGCGACCCGGTCTAGCGGTGCGCCTTCACCCTCCAGACGTTCGATCTCTTCGCCGACCCGGCGGGCTTCCTCTGGCGCATCCCAAACGCCCACGACTTTCACTTTGTCGCCCGCGTTTACCTCGGTCCAAAGGGTCTTCTCATGCCGCTCGCTATTGGCGCGGATCAGGCCAGAGGCCGCGCCAAGAATATGCGGGGTGGAGCGATAGTTCTGCTCCAGCCGAACCACATGTGCACCCGGAAAATCCTTTTCAAAGCGCAGGATGTTGGCAACCTCCGCCCCGCGCCATGAATAGATCGACTGGTCATCATCGCCGACGACACAGATGTTCTTATGCTCCTGAGCCAGCAGGCGCAGCCACAGATATTGGACGGCGTTGGTGTCCTGATATTCGTCAACAAGGATATATTTCCAACGCCGCTGATAATCGGCCAGCACATCATGATGCTTGCGGAAGATATTGAGGATATGCAGCAGGAGATCACCAAAATCGCAGGCGTTGAGCGCGATCAGCCGATCCTGATAGGCGCGGTACATCGCTTGCCCGCGGCCATTGGCAAAGGCCTCGCTATCCCCGGCATCCAGATCACCGGGGTTCAGCCCGCGATTCTTCCAGCGGTCGATTAGTCCGGCGAGCTGACGCGCGGGCCAGCGCTTTTCATCAATATCCTCGTCGCGGATCAGCTGTTTCAGCAAGCGCAGCTGATCGTCGGTGTCGATGATGGTGTAATTGCTCTGCAGACCAACCAGCTCCGCATGACGGCGCAGCATCTTGGCGCAGATCGAGTGGAACGTGCCGAGCCACGGCATCCCCTCAACGCTTTCGCCCAGATGGCGGGCAACCCGCTCGCGCATCTCGCGCGCGGCCTTATTGGTGAAGGTCACGCACAGAATTTGGCTGGGGTAGGCGCGCCGGGTGGCAACCAAATGCGCCAGCCGCGCGGTCAGCGCCGCTGTCTTGCCCGTGCCAGCCCCGGCCAGCATAAGCACCGGACCCTCTGTCGTCAGCACAGCCTCACGCTGCGGCGCGTTCAATTGCGCGGCATAGGCCGGGATCGGCGCTCTACCGGGCGGGGGAGCGTTGGCGGGTATGGCGTGGGGTTCTGTCATAATGATGCTGTGAACAAGTAGAGAACGTGATCGCGCCCCGCAAGCACGCATATTCGTTCATGCACGCCTCTTCTTGAGGAAAATGCGCAATCCAAGCGCACTATTTGCGAGCCATTCTCAACCCATCGCGCTTTCGACACGCATGACGCTTAGCCGTGCGTTGGACGCGCTGCGTGCTCGGCCAAAGTCTTCGCATGGGACAAAACCATCGCCATAAGAATGGGGCTTGCTCAAGAGGGGAACTCGTACGGGCAAGCGGGTCGCGTTCGTTAGCGCTTGGGACAACTTTAATGGAGATTCCCATGCGTAAGTCTTTTTCACTTTTTGCCAGTGCCGGCCTGATGGCATTAGCAATTCCAATTGGTTCAACCGCGCTGGCTCAGGACGAAGCAGCGCCTGCCACATCCACCGATATGACACCCGATCAAACGGCCGCTTATGACAGCTGGCCGCCTGATCAGCAGGCCGCCTATGACACATGGCCGATGGAAACACGCGGATATTACTGGACTCTCTCGCCTGATCGTCAGGAGCTGTTCTGGCGCCTGTCGGACGAGGATCGCGTACTGATCACCTCCATGAGCGGACCGGACCGCGAATCGACATGGCAGGTGATTGAAGCCCGCGCAGCCGGTGCAGCGGAGCCTGCACCAGCCCCCGAAGGTGAACCGGCAGACATGCCGCCACCAGAAGGCGGTGAGTAAGGTATGATCGGCTAAATACAGCCGATCATATCAATCGGAGCGAGCGGCGGGAGGTGCAGTGTCCTCTGCCTGGGTTAAATTTGCGCGAAACAGCACAAGTTTGCCTTTGCCGACCCGCCGTTCCGCTTCGATTTCTAATCCCTTTAGCGCACCTTTGATCGAGACGTCCTCTTTGGCCGCCACTTCCAATGCGATCCATGTGGCCGGGCCAATCCAATTGAGGCGCTGAAACCGGTCAAGCGCGACCATTCCGGCTCCGGTAAAATAGGGCGGGTCCATTAGTATCAGATCATAGGGCGCACGCGCCGGACCAAGGCTCATAACAGAGCCGCCTTGCACATCGGCGCGGTCTCTGGCGCTGAGCGCCGCGATATTGGCGCGCAATGTATCGAGCGCCGCGCGGTCTTGCTCCACAAACAGGCAATGCGCCGCCCCGCGAGAGAGCGCCTCTAGGCCCAATGCGCCGGACCCTGCGAACAGGTCTGCGACGCGCAGGTCTTCAAAGCTGCCTAGGCGGCTGTGCAGCATGCTGAACAATGTCTCACGCGTCCGGTCCGCCGTTGGCCGGGTCGCATCGCCTTTTGGGGCGGCGACTTTGCGTCCGCGCCATTCGCCTGCAATGATCCTCATTGGCCTTGATTGTCCTGCTTATTTTGCTTGCGGGCCTGTTTTAGCGTGCTGACAAAGCGGTCAAGATCGCCCTTGCGAATACGCACAGCCTGGCCGCGCCCCAGATCGGCCAGCTCAAACGGACCATAAGCGGTGCGGATCAGGCGGCTGACCTCAAGACCCAGATATTCCAGCACTCGGCGAACTTCGCGGTTCTTGCCCTCTGTGATCGTCATCTCGATCCACTGATTGCGGCCGCCGCCTTTGCCGCCGTGTTCCTTGTTGGCATTGATGGAGCCGTATCGCACGCCGTCGATCTCAATACCCTCGGCCAAGGCCTCGAGCTGTTCCTGTGAGACATCGCCGAATGCGCGGGCACGGTAAGTGCGGGGAATGCCACTGGCGGGCAGCTCCATTTGCCGCTTCAGCCCGCCATCATTGGTGAGCAGCAACAAACCTTCGGTGTTCAGATCGAGTCTGCCGATTGGCATCAATCGCGGCGTACCCTTGGGTAGGGCATTGACCAGCGCGTCATAGATCGTTGCGCGGCCAGTGAAATCACGTTCCGCCGTCAACAGTCCGGTCGGCTTGTGAAAGGCATAGAGCTGAGACGGTTCAATTGGGCCGACGGCTTTGCCATCGACGGCGACACCGCGCAGGTTGGTGAGGAAGGTCGCGGGCGTTTCCACCGGCTTTCCATTCAGCGTGATGCGGCGATCATCGATCATCCGTTCAATCTCGCGGCGGCTGGCAATGCCTGCGCGCGCCAGCAGCTTGGCAATGCGGTCGCCCTCAGGGCGGTCTGCGGACCTCGACGTATTGGGGGGCGTTTTGGGAGAGTTTGTCATGACTGGCCCGCGCCTAGGCTGTCCGAGGGCGCTACGCAACAATCTCGCGAGGTGCGCGCTCGCCTAAAGCTCGCCGATCAGGAACGCTGTAACGGTCAGGCGGCTGTCATCTGGCAGCGGCGATCCCGGAGAAAGTGCCTCAGGCGGATAAGGAATATGGCCGGAGTGCAAGCGGCATCCGCGATAGAGGATCAGCCGGTCAGGTTTCGCCTCAACCTCGCCGATCATTTCATAACGATCGCTATCGCCGTGGTGATAGCTTGGAGGCGGCGCGCCATATTGTGCGTCATCCTCGGCCAGGCCCTGCTTATAGGCCTGCGCCCGCTCCGCCGAAACAGTCTCAAACCCAGTGCGCCGGTGGCGATAGAAACTGGTGCCGCCTTGGCCTGCGCCTTGAGTGTACTGAACCACCGCGATGAGATTAGACTCTGTGCCATCATAATGCGGAATACGCTGAGGCAGAGACAGTTTGCTGGGCGGGGTGGTAACAATCGAGAAGGCGCAGCTTTCGATGGTGATTTGCTTGGTAAGGCCAAATTCTCGGGCGAGCGCTTCGGAGAGGACTTGTCCCTTGGAGCCAAGATAGTTTGGATCAAGCGGGCTGCGGATACCCGGATAGCCCTGAGCTGGCGTATAGTTGGCCCGGCGTCCGACGGTGATCAGGCGCTCCAACTCACCGGAGAAGCCATCGATCACCACCACCGGCTCTGCTTCTTTGCCAAAGCGGCGCACTTCGTAGCTTTTCTGAGAATTCAGTGCGTCCATAGCGGGGGCTTTATGCGCTCTCCGCTATGGCGGTTGCTATGGCTTCATCAAAGCGCGCAATGCCGCCTTCCAGCGTGCCGAGGGTGAGGTGATCGATCGCGCCGCTTTCGAGGCCTTGCTGGCCCAGTTCTGCTGCGCGGAAATCTTCGCTGGCGAACACGCCGCCATCCAGCAGATCCCAGCTGCGCTCCCAATGGCTGTGTGCTTTGTCGGTCTGCGGTTCCTCCGGGATCAGCATGAAGTCTTCAACCAGAGTGTGATTGTGAGCGCTCGGCATGAGCACCATGACGTTCACATAGTCGGGGCTGGGCACGATGATTGTCGCGGGCAGCAATTGGTAGGCGAAAGTGACGACCTGGCGCAGCTGCGCCATATCCTCAAAGCCCAGCCCCTCCATCTCCTCCAGCCGCCCAACGGCAGAGCGTTGATGCGGGCCGACATTGTCGCCGCTGGTCACGCCATCTTTAAAGAACGGGCCAATCGTGTTCGCATGCAGGCGGGTGACATGATAGCTTTCGAGGAAGGCATCCATGATCAGCTTCCAATTGCCCGCGACCGAATGGGTCTTGCGGCGGAACAGATGGGCCTGATCCATGCCAAAGGCGGTAAAGTCTTCGCCCAATGTCTTCGCATGGCCGAAGTCTGCGCCGTCCTGAGGCGCAAACCAGATCAGCCCGCCTGCCTCAAGCGAGGGAAGCTCAACCAAGCCATGCGCGCTCTTATCAAGACCGGGGAAGGTCTCTGCGCGGGGTAGGGCAAGCAGCTCACCATCCAGCTTGTATGTCCATGCGTGATAGGGGCATACCAGCCGGCTGGCGCATTGCACTTCATCGCCCTCGACGAGCCGCGTGCCCCGGTGACGGCATACATTGAGGAACACATGCGCCCTGCCGCTCGCATCGCGGGTGATCAACAAGGGGCGGCCGGTGCCATCGTGTGGCACCGACATGCCCGGCTCCGGCAGCAAAGCAGAGGGCGCGAGAACTTGTGGGAGCCGGTCAAACAGCGCCGCTTTCTCTGCCGCGAAATGCGCTGGATCGGTATAGAGGCTCGCAGGGAGCGTCTTGATCCCGTCTTTTGGCCGCGTGCCGCCCGCCTTGATTTGCTCAGCCAGGGCCAATTGCCCCGCCGTCGGGCGCAGGATTTGGGCCGGATCATCCACCAAAGGTGTTGATGGCGTTGTTGGCGCGTTCATCGAAGCGTTCCTATTCCTCTCATCCGCGAGTAGTGTTGCAGAAATCGGCCGGTATCGAAAGGCTGGGATCGAAAGGACGTTCGAATATGTCAGAGGCAGCGGCCAAGGCGAGTAAACCGGGCTGGGCAGAGGTCTTTCGCTCGATGGGGCAAAAGAAGACCGGCTATATGGCGCTGTTCGGCTTTGCCAGCGGTCTGCCTTTTGCTTTGTTCCTGGGCACTTTGTTCGCATGGCTGAGCGATGCTGAGGTTGATCTGGAGACCATGGGCGTCTTCTCGCTGATCGGATTGGCCTATGCATTCCAATTCCTGTGGTCGCCGCTGATCGACAAAGTGAACATTCCCGGCATGCGCCGCTTGGGCAAGCGTAAGCAGTGGATCGTGCCCTCACAATTGCTGCTGGGCGCTATCCTTGTCTCGCTCGCGCTTAGCAATCCCACCAATGAAAGTATCGGCTGGTTCAGCCTGCTCGCAGGTATTGGCGCTTTGGCCAGCGCCACACAGGACATCGCTATCAACGCCTGGCGGATTGATGTCGCAGATGAGAAAGCGACGCTCGATATCCTCTCCACCGTCTATCAAATGGGATACCGGCTGGCCGCACTGGTCGGCGGCGCGCTGGGCCTGATTATCGCAGCGCGGATCGGCTGGCCTCAGACCTATTTGCTGATGGGCGCAATTCTGCTCGGGATTGGCTTTATCGGCCTGTTCGCGCCTGACAGCGACAGCAAGAAACTGGCCGAGGGACAGCCTGCGATCGTCGATGAGCTTTTCGTGGGCCTGCGCAAGCAAGGCGAGCTGGAGCCCGGCATTCGCGCCAAGGCCCTGCTGGTGGTTGGCGGCTTATGGGCGGGCGCAATCGGCGTCGTGCTCACCTTCATGTATATGTCGTTGTTCTACGCGCCAGAGGACCGCCCGAACCCGACGGAGTTCACCGTCAATTATGGCCCGTGGATCATTGTTGCGACCATCATTGTCCCCGCGCTGATCGCGGGCTGGCTGGCGAGCCAAAAGAAGCAGGGCAATTATCTCCTCGCCGAAGACGCGCCCGCGCCGCAGGGCAGCGGCTTTGTAATGGATCACCTCTACCGCGCGCTCGTCTTGCCGTTGGTTGAGTTTGTCGGACGCATCGGCTGGTCGCTGGTGCTGATCCTGTCGCTCGTTCTGACCTACCGGATTTGCGACGCGATCTGGGGCAGCTTTGCCTATCCGTTCTACCTCGGAGAGCTCGAATACACCAAAGACGAGGTTGCCTTCGCCTCGAAGTTCTTCGGCGTCGGCGCAATCATCCTCGGCCTTGCGCTGGGCGGTTTTATGCTGACCATGATGGGCCGCATGCTGACGCTGACGATTGGCGCTTTGCTCGCCGCGCTCACCAACCTGCTCTATGCCGACCTGGCGCTGGGCGGGGCGAATATGCAGGCGGTCAGCGATGCGGTCGGTTTCTCCTGGGCGATCAGCCAAGTGCCCGTCATCGGCAGCCCGTCGCTCGCCAAGCTGACCTTCACGATCTTCTTTGAAAACCTCGCGATCGGCATCGCAGGCGCGGCCTATATCGCCTGGCTATCCTCCATCGTGAACAAGAATTTCAGCGCGGTGCAATATGCCCTGCTGTCCTCGCTGACATTGCTGGTCGGCACATTGGGGCGCGGAGCCTTGGGCGAGATGATCGAGGACCAAGGCTATTACGATGTCTTTATCCTGACGACGCTGATCGGCTTCATCGCGGTCGCCCTGTGCCTGGCTGAATGGTTCCGGCAATCACGCAGCGGGCCGACCGGCTCAGGCGTCGTCACTCCAGAGGCGCAGCCAGCGGAGTAGGCGCCTTTGGCCGAGCCTCAGCTGAGCGCGAAGCGCGATTGGTGGAGCGCGGCGAGACCCTATTTTGAGAAGGAATCGCTCGCCGCATTCTTTGTCGGCGTGTCCTCTGGCTTTCCCTATGCGATGATCGGCGCGACACTGACGACGCGGCTTGCGCAGGATGGGATCGACAAGGCGACCGTCACCGCGTTCACGCTCGCGTTCCTCGTCTACAATTTCAAAGTGTTTTGGGCATGGGTGGTCGATGGCGTGCGCATCCCGCTGCTCGGCCGGTTGGGGCAGCGGGTGTCGTGGATGCTGCTATCCGGCGTGATGGTGATGGCGGCGGTGGTCAATCTCGCGCTGGTCGATCCATCGGGCAATCTGCCAGCGACGATCATCGCCGCTGTGCTGGTCGGCATTGCCGGGGCGACATTCGACATTGTGATCGACGCCTATCGGATCGAGACGCTGAAGCCGTATCAGCTGGGCACAGGCTCGGGCATGAACCAATATGGCTGGCGCGTCGGTTCCGCCGGGGCAGGGGCCATCGCGCTGGTGGTCGCCGTGCGATATGGGTGGGAGGCCGCCTATCTCTCCTGCGCCTTGCTGGCGCTGCCCGCGATGCTCACCGCGCTGATCATGGGCGAGCCTGCACGGAGGCAAGTCACGATCGCGCGCAAAGGCGTTTCTGACGTCTGGCAGTCGATCGCCGGGCCATTCAAAGAGTTCTTTCAGCGGCACGGCGCGTGGCTCGTCCTCGCCTTTATCCTCGTCCACAAAATCGGCGATACGCTCGCGAACCTCACTTTTCGGCTGCTGTTTGATGATCTGGGGTTCAGCAATGATGAGATTGCAATTTACGACGTAGGCGTGGGGTTTTGGGCCTATCTGATCGGCATTTTTGTTGGCGGGATCATCTATGCACGCCTGGGCCTCAAACGCTCGGTTCTGATCGCGCTCATTCTGATGGCGGTTTCCAATGTCAGTTTTGCAGCCTTGGCGGCGGCAGGGCATTCAAACCTAGGCCTCGCCTCGGCCATCGGGTTTGAGAACTTCGCCAGCGGATATGGCGGCGTGGTGGTGGTCGCCTATTTCTCGGCATTGTGCGACCTACGCTTTACGGCGACGCATTATGCGATGATCAGCGCGGCGGCGAGCATCGTTGGCAGGCTGATCACGGGCACCACGGCAGGCGGCCTGATTGAGGCGACCGGCTATGTGAATTTCTACCTGCTCACCACCGTATTGGCAGTGCCGGGGATCGTGCTGTTCTGGTGGATGATGCGCAGCGGATTGGTCGACGATTCCATGGGCACGGCGGGTAGAGAGCAAGGGCAGGCCGCCGAGTAAATGCGTGAGATACCGCCTGCCCTGAGCCCGTCGAAGGGCTGGACTGTTTCTTCTACCGACAAAAGGAAGTTCAGTCCTTCGACGAGCTCAGGACAAACGTGTGCCTTTAGTCCGGGATCTCGTCATTCAGACGCAGGACTTCGCCCGCCAGATAGAGCGATCCCGCGATCAGTACGGGGTAACCGTCATCGGGAATGTTGAGCAGCGCGTCTTCAATGCCTGATGCGGCGCGCACATCGGGTCCGAACACTTCCGGTGGGTGGCAATCTTGGCCGGGCACCGGAACAATGGTGAGGCTGCGCACTGTATCGCCCAGCGGGTCGAGCAACGCGCGTGGGTCTTTGTTGGCGAGCATGCCTAGGATGAGGTGCAACGACATGCCCTCAAACTCCGCAGTGATAGCATCTCCCGCGCTACGATTATGGCCGCCGTCGAGCCACACTTCACGTCCGACGGCCAATGGACCTTGCGAGAGCCGCTGCATGCGAGCAGGCCAAGTGGCCGCTTTTAAACCTTCTTTGATCGAGGAGGCCGATATTTTGAGCTTATCCTGATGCCGAAGCATGGCCACCGCCAGAGCTGCATTTCGCGTTTGGTGTTCGCCAGACAGCCCGAGCGGATGGCGGCCAAGTTCAAACTCATCACCCGGCTGCAATTCTTTCAGTGAGGCTGATACTGCATGAGCGCATTTCCGGATCGTTCGGCGGACGTCGTCTGAGTAGTCAGATGACATCGTCACCAACGGTACACCCTTCTTCGCAATCCCAGCCTTTTCAAACGCAATCCGAGCCATCGGCTCTTTCGGCACGCCATCTTCCGGCGCGAGCAGGAACTTCTCGTGATCGATCCCCAATGCGGCAATCCCGCATGCCGCCAGCGCGTCCGGTTCCAGCACATTGGTTGCATCTAAGCGCCCGCCAAGTCCGACTTCGACCACGCAGGCATCGGCGGGTACGCGGCTGAACGCCAGAAAGGCAGCTGCGATGGTGACCTCGAAAAAGCTCGGGCCCAGATCCTCGCATGCGTCCAGTACTTCCGCCAGCAGAGCCGCCAAATCCGCATCGGAAATCAGCTCTCCGGCCAGCCTGATCCGCTCGTTATAACGCACCAGATGCGGGCTGGTGGTCATATGGACGCGGTAACCCTCCGCCTCCAGCATCGCGCGCAGAAATGCACAGGTGGACCCTTTGCCATTGGTGCCCGCGACATGGAATACAGGCGGCAATTGGCGATGCGGATTGCCGAGCCGCTCCATCATCGCGGTAATCGTCTCCAGCCCGATGCGGCCCTCCGGCACGCTCAGCTGGCTTAGACGATCAAGCTGAGCCTGAACGCGCGGGTCGTCGGACTTTCCGAAATCCATCGCTTTGCTGGCGACCGGACGCGTGACTACGCCGCGACGGGCGGCTGCAGATAGTCGATCACATTGGCCAACGTGGCTTTCAGATCATGGCGCTTCACCACCATGTCGACCATGCCATGCTTGTGGAGGTACTCCGCGCGTTGGAAGCCTTCGGGCAATTGCTCACGAATGGTGTCTTGGATCACCCGCTGTCCGGCAAACCCGATCAGCGCGCCGGGCTCTGCAATCTGGATATCGCCCAGCATCGCATAGCTGGCGGTGACGCCGCCAGTGGTCGGGTCGGTCAGCACGACGATATAAGGCAATCCTGCCTCTTTCAGGCGGCGCGTCATCACGGTGGCGCGCGGCATTTGCATCAGGCTGAGAATGCCTTCCTGCATGCGCGCTCCGCCGGCGGCGGTCACCACGATATAGGGGCATTTGCGGGTCAGCGCGCGCTCGGCCCCGGCGCAAAACGCCATGCCCACGGCCATGCCCATCGATCCGCCCATAAAGCCGAAATCCTGCACCCCGACGACCGCAGGGTGGCTGTCAATTGTGCCCGATCCGACGACAAACGCATCGTGATGCGGGTTGTTGGCCCGCGCGATTTTCAGTCGGTCGGTGTATTTCTTGCTGTCCTTAAACTTCAGTGGGTCTTCGGTGACCTGCGGCTGAGGCAGCAGTTCAAACCCTTCGTCCAGCAGCAGGTTCAGCCGCGCATCGGCGCTGATCCGGCCGTGATGCTCACAGCGCGGGCAGACCGAGAGATTGTCTTCAAATTCCTGAACAAACAGCATTTCCTGGCAGGATTTGCATTTGATCCACAAATCCTTCTCAGAGCTGCGCTTGTCGCTAAAGCCCAGGGAATTACGGACGCGGGTGAACCAGTTCATTTCAAAATCCTGTTTGCTTGGGCGATTTAGGCTCTAGCCGTGTGGACCGCGTGCGCCAATGCCGATGTCAGCTCTTGTAGCTTGGCGGGAGCCTGTGCGCCATATTCGCCGATGATTTCCACAAGTGCGGATCCCACGACGACGCCATCGGCTACCTTGGCGATATCCGCCGCTTGCTCTGGCGTGCGCACCCCAAAGCCAACTGCAATTGGCAGATCGGTGGCCGCTTTGAGCGCGGCGACAGCCTCTTCGATGGAGCCAGTGGCGGCCTGTTGCAGCCCTGTGATCCCAGCGACAGAGACGTAATAGAGAAAGCCGCTCGAACCCTCTAACACTTGCGGCAGGCGCTTGGCATCGGTGGTCGGGGTGGCGAGGCGAATGGGCGAAATGCCAGCGTCGCGCAAAGCCGGACCCAGCGCATCGTCCTCTTCTGGCGGAATATCGACGCAGATGACACCGTCCACGCCTGCGCCCTTGGCGGCCTTTGCAAACCATTCAGGCCCGCGCCTGATCATGGGGTTGGCATAGCCCATCAGCACCAGTGGGACATCGGGGTGCCTCTCGCGGAACTCGTTGGCATATTGCAGCACATCGGCGGTGGTGGTGCCCGCGCCAAGGCTGCGCAGGTTGGCGCTTTGGATCGCGGGGCCATCGGCCATCGGATCGGTGAACGGCATGCCCAGCTCAATCACATCCGCGCCGCCCGCAACCAGCGCATCAAGATTGGCGGCAGTGTTGCCATCGCCAGCGGTGATGAAGGCGACCAGCGCAGGATGACCCTTGTGAAAGGCCGCAGTGAGTGGGGAAGGGGGACGTGTCACGATTTGAAGACTTTCGGGAAAAACAAACGGAAGGCCGTCATGATTGCAGCGAAAATGAATATGTATAGAAAGTCCAGTGCGCTGAAATCCTGGCCCTTTTGTAAGACGCGTGCGGCTGTCACGACCACAAGCATTATGACAAAAAACAGCAAGTCAGGACCCCAAGAAGGGGTTTGAGAGGAAGTAGCATCTTTAGAAGCTCGCTGCTTCTTCCGAAGTCGAGCTTTTGCTTTGCTCACATCTCAACCCCAAGCTTTTCAGCCACGGTGAAGATGTCCTTATCGCCGCGGCCGCATAGGTTCATCAGGATAATCTCATCCTCGCCCATCTGCTTTGCACGCTGTGAGACGGCAGCGAGAGCGTGTGACGGTTCTAGCGCAGGGATAATCCCCTCCGTACGGCACAGCAATTGGAAGCCGTCGAGCGCCTCTTTGTCTGTCACGGCGGTGTATTCGACCCGGCCGCTTTCTTTCAGCCACGCGTGTTCTGGTCCAATGCCGGGGTAATCGAGCCCGGCGCTGATCGAGTGGCCTTCGGTGATTTGGCCGTCTTTGTCTTGCAGCAGGTATGTCTTGTTGCCGTGAAGCACGCCCGGCGATCCGCCCAGCAGGCTGGCGGCGTGTTCATCACCGTCCAGCCCGTGGCCCGCCGCCTCTACGCCGAGCATTTTTACATCGGCATCGTCGAGGAATGGGTGGAACAGGCCAAGCGCGTTTGAGCCGCCGCCAATGCATGCGACCAGCAGATCCGGTAGGCGGCCTACGCGGTCCAGCATTTGCGCGCGCGCTTCTGTGCCGATCACGCTTTGGAAATTGCGCACCATCTCAGGGTACGGGTGCGGTCCAGCAGCCGTGCCGATGATGTAGAACGTGTCGTGCACATTCGCGACCCAGTCGCGCAGCCCCTCGTTCATGGCATCTTTCAGGGTCGCGCCGGCGCTGGTGACGGGCACCACCTCCGCGCCGAGCAATTTCATGCGGAAGACGTTGGGCGATTGCCGTTTCACGTCCTCTGCGCCCATGTAGATCACACAAGGCAAGCCAAAGCGTGCGCACACAGTCGCGGTGGCAACGCCGTGCTGCCCTGCGCCGGTTTCCGCGATAATGCGGGTCTTGCCCATGCGGATCGCGAGCAGGATCTGCCCAATGCAATTGTTGATTTTGTGCGCGCCGGTGTGATTGAGCTCGTCGCGCTTGAACCAGACCTGCGCCCCGCCCAGCGCTTCGGTCAGGCGCTCGGCATGATAGAGCGGGGAAGGGCGCCCGACGTAATGCTTCATCAGGTCGTCAAACTCAGCCGCAAAGGCCGGGTCTTGCTGAGCCGCGCGATATTCCCGCTCCAGATCTAGGATGAGCGGCATCAATGTTTCGGCGACATAACGTCCGCCAAACTCGCCAAAATGCCCGCGATCATCAGGCTGGTTCTTAAAGGAATTGGGGGTGGTGTTGTTCATCGTGCGCCTTTGGGCATGTATTCAAGCGTTTCGGGCGGCTTCGCAGAAGGCCGCGATCTTGTCCACGTCCTTCACGCCGGGCGCGGTTTCCACCCCAGATGAGGTGTCGACCAGCTCCGCCCCAGTGGCGCGAATAGCCTCGGTGACGTTATCTGCATTAAGACCGCCCGCCAGGCCCCATGGCACCTTATGATCGTGACCATGCAGCAATTCCCAGCGGAAGGTTTCGCCATTGCCACCGGGCAACTCCTTTGCCGGAGCATCAAACAGGAAGCGGTCGATCTTGCCGATGAACTTACTGGCACGCTCCAAGGTTCCTTCGTCTCTCAGGCCGACGGCCTTCCAAACCTCAACATCGGTTTTCTCTCGCACCAACCCGGTCCATTCGGGCGTTTCGCCGCCGTGAAACTGGACCACGTCTGGCTTCACGTCCGCGATGATTTTGCCCATTGCGGTGACATCGGCGTTCACGGTCAGCACAACGGCCTTGACCGAGGATGGGATGAGCGCGCGCAGCCGCGCCGCCTCCTTCAAGGAGACATGGCGAGGGCTTTTCTCAAAGTGCACCAGGCCGATATGCGTTGCTCCAGCGGCTACGGCGGCTTCGATGGTCTCGGGCGTTTTGAGCCCGCAGATTTTGATTAATGGCGATGTGCTTGTCATGGGCGTGCTTTAGAGCTTGCAATGCGCAGCGCATAGCTAGAATTATCCGCTGCTGCACAGGTTTTGCTGGAGAATGTGCGCTTTCAATTGGGGAATGTCTAATGCGTTTTACTAGGTTTTTGACGGCGTTTGCGGCGCTTTTTCTGGCGGCTTGCAATCCGGTTGCGGCAACGGAAGGCGCAGAGGCGGAGATTGCTCAGTTCCAGGAACGCTTTCAAAGCGGCGATTTGGACGCGATTTGGCGGACGACGCATCCGGAGTTTCGCAAGCTGGTGAAGAAACCGCAATTGTCGATAATGCTCAGCGACTTTCGCGAGCTTCTTGGCGAACTTGAAAGCACCAATCGTCAGAGCATCAATGTCAATTCAATGAACGGGACGACCAGCGTCGAGATTGTGATGCGCAGTCAATTTGCAAACGGCGAGGCGCTGGAGACCTTTGGATACCGTGAGCAAAGCGAACGCTGGATGCTCATCAATTACGTGGTGCAATCGCCGCTGATCGACGATTACGACTTCTCAAAGCTTGAGGGTGATGGATTGATCTACGAAGCTGCACCGGAAGCGGCGGAATAGGGGCGAAGGTACCTAAGCTTAAAGCGTCGCTTCGATCGCTCTTGCAGCGGCGACTGGGTCTTCTGCGCGGCTGATCGGACGACCAATTACCAGTACGCTCGCGCCATTGTCTCGTGCAGAACGCGGGGTCACCACCCGTTTCTGGTCGCCGGTTCCGCTGCCATTGGGGCGCAGGCCGGGGACGACGAAGAATCCGTCTTTCCACTGCTTGCGCACCTGGCCAACCTCTTGGCCGGAGCACACGACCCCATCGAGGCCTGCATCATGCGCTAATTCGGCAAGCCGCATCACATGCGTTTCCGGGCTGCCATAAACGCCGGTGCGCGTGAGGTCGTTTGCATCGAGGCTGGTGAGTGTGGTCACGGCCACCACCTTACAGCCCTCCGCCGCTGCTGCCTTGGCATCTTCCATCATGGCGCGGCCACCACTGGCGTGCACGGTGACGATGGCCGGCTCGCACAAATGCACCGCCTGCATCGCGCCAGCGACGGTGTTCGGGATGTCGTGAAATTTCAGATCAAGAAAGATGGGCAGGCCAACATGAGCAATTTCATGCACGCCGTGGCTGCCATGCGCGCAGAAAAACTCCAGACCCAGCTTCACGCCGCCGATATGCGCCTTCACCTTTTCAAGCAGAGCCTTGGCAGGCTCAATTTGCGGCATGTCGAGCGCGAGATAGACCGGATTGCTCATATCAGGTGCTTTCAGGTTTCGCTGCGGCGGGGTCAGGAGTGAGGGTGCCTGTGTCCGGCGTTTCAACCGCCTCGGGTGCGGCGTCCGGCGCAGGAGCATCCGAAGTCGCTGCCGGGGCGTGACGCTGAGACAGAGCGTTTGATTTCACCGCGTTCTCAAGGCTGCGGATGCGGCGATTGAGCGACCATTTCACCCCGCGGTGATACAGCCACATCGGTGCAATGCCGAGCAGGAATGACACGATCACGATTGCTGGAACCCGAGTATCCCACACCAAGCCTGGCCAGATCCGCACTTCGGTCGCGCGGTCGAAATTGCCAAAGGTGAAGGCGATGATTGCAATCAGAATCGCAATCCAGATGATCGTGCGCAAAATTTGCATGCAGAGTTTCCTAAACGGCTAAGCCACTGGCGATGTTTGAGCGATCCAGAACCTAAGCCTTTTCAGCCTTGAGTCTAGCGCCAGCTACGCTGCGGCGCATCAGCCAAAGACGCGGGCAAACACCGTGTCGACGTGTTTGAAGTGATATCCGAGGTCAAATTTGTCTTCGAGCTGTTCGTTGGTGAGGGCGGCGGTAACCTCCTCATCACCCTTTAACAGGTCGAGTAATTGCAGTTGCCCATCCGATTCCCACACCTTCATCGCATTGCGTTGAACCAGGCGATATGCATCCTCGCGGCTGACACCGGCCTGGGTCAGGGCGAGCAGCACGCGCTGTGAGTGAACAAGGCCGCCCATCCGGTCCATATTGGCCTGCATACGCTCTGGATAGACCAGCAGCTTGTCGATCACCCCGGTGAGGCGCGCGAGCGAAAAATCGAGCGCGATGGTCGCATCGGGTCCGATGTAACGTTCGACCGAGGAGTGTGAGATATCGCGCTCATGCCACAGCGCGACATTCTCCAGCGCTGGCATGGCATAGCTGCGGATCATGCGGGCTTGGCCGGTGAGGTTTTCGGTGAGGATCGGGTTGCGCTTGTGCGGCATGGCCGAGGAACCCTTTTGCCCCGGTGAGAAATATTCCTCAGCCTCCAGCACTTCGGTGCGCTGCAGGTGCCGCACTTCCACAGCAAGCCGTTCAATCGAGCCGGCGATGACGGCAAGCGTCGCGAAATACATGGCGTGGCGATCACGCGGGATCACCTGAGTGCTGACCGGCTCAGGTTTCAGGCCAAGCTTTTGCGCAACATGTTCTTCAACCGCAGGATCGATATTGGCAAATGTGCCGACCGCGCCGGAGACCGCGCAGGTCGCGATTTCCTCGCGTGCCGCGATCAGGCGGGTGCGGCACCTATCGAACTCGGCATAGGCCTGAGCCATTTTGAGGCCGAACGTCACCGGCTCTGCGTGGATACCGTGGCTGCGGCCAATAGTGGCGGTGTATTTGTGCTCTTCTGCGCGGCGTTTGATTGCTGCGAGCAGTGCGTCCAAATCCGTAAGAAGAATGTCAGACGCGCGCGCCAGTTGCACCGCCAGCGTCGTGTCGAGCACGTCGGAGCTGGTCATGCCTTGGTGCATGAAGCGTGCCTCATCGCCGACTTGCTCGGCGACCCAGGTGAGAAAGGCGATCACGTCATGCTTGGTCACCGCTTCAATCGCGTCAATCGCCTCAACGTCGATTTTTGGGTTCGTCGCCCACCAATCCCATAATGCCTTTGCCGCGCTTTCCGGTACCACGCCCAGCTCGCCCAGTTTCTGGGTCGCATGCGCTTCAATCTCGAACCAGATGCGGAATTTCGCCTCAGGTTCCCACAATGCGCTCATTTCCGGGCGGGCATAACGAGGGACCATGGCTTGGGAACTCCAGTGAGAAATTGCGTGGGTAAAGATGTGGCTGCGCGGCTATGCCGCATCTGCGCACTTGGCAAGGGCGAGGGGCGCACATTGCCCCAGTTTCTGCATGAATTAGTATGCGCGACGCCGGCTCTAAATTGTTTATCAATCGAATTGCTGTTTTCTCATTTGACAGCAGTATTTCGCGTTATAGTCTGGCGGCAATACAGGGAAAACGGGGCCTAATTCATGACATTCCAAGTTTCGCGGACGGCAGTTTCGCTGATCGCACTGTGCTGTTCGTCGGCGGTGATGGCGGGGGAAGAGCCGCTGTATCAGCCCGCGCCCGCTTGGATTGAGCCGGTCATATTGGCCGAGGTTGAGCGTGATCCCACCAATCGGCAAATCGTCAACGACACTCAGATTCGCATCGAAAATGGGCTGAACTGGGAATACACCGATGTGGTTTACCGCGTCGCCAGCCTGTCTGACCTGTCCAATGTCGGCACTCTGACCGCGCAGTGGCTGCCGGACAAAGGCGATTTGATCGTCCACGAGATTGCGATTCTGCGCGGGGATGAGGTGATCGACCTGGTCGAACAGGGCGAGGTGATGGAGGTGCTGCGCCGCGAGCGGATGCTGGAGCGACGCATTTTGGACGGCTCCCTAACCGCGACATTGTCGGTCCCCGGCCTCGAAGTCGGTGATGAACTGCGCATGCGCTATTCAGTGACCAATTCCGATCAGGCATTGGGCGAAGAGGTCCAGACCCAGCGTTTCCTGTGGCGCGAGCCCAATAGGGTGGCCGATTTTGCGCGCATCCGCGCCTCATGGCCCAACGATCTGGATGTTCGGTACAAGGCAGGCCCCAACTTTGACCTGCCGCAGGTTGAGCAATCGGGCGGCCACAAATGGCTGGAGGTGACGCTGCCATTGGAAGAGGCCGACGAGCTGCCCAGTGATGCACCGCTGCGCTATCGCCGGGGCACAATGTTGCAATTGGGCACGTTTGCCGATTGGGCCGAAGTGTCCAGCACAATGGCCCCGTATTACGAGACCGATGGTGCACTCGACGGCCTTGATGATTTAATGGTCAAAGTAGAGGCCATTCGCACCGAACATACGGGCGATCTTGAGCAAGCCGTGGCCGCACTGGAACTGGTGCAAGAGGACATCCGTTATCTGTTGAACGGGCTGGATGGCGGGAATTACCTGCCCCAGGATGTCGCGACAACGTGGGAAAACAAATACGGCGATTGCAAAGCGAAGACCGTTATCTTGCTGGCGATCCTGGACCATCTTGGAATTGCGGCGGAGGCGGTGCTGGTTTCGAGCCGCGCAGGCAATGCCGCTCCAATTTCCTTGCCAATCCCCGGTGCGTTTGACCACGTGCTGGTGCGCGCAGAGATAGACGGCAATCTGTATTACCTCGATGGCACATCGCTTGGCGCGAATATGCATACGGTCGGCAATGTCCCACCGTTTGAATACAGCCTGCCCATTCGGACCGCCGGTGCGCAGCTTGAGTCGATTAAGCAAGTTCTGCCGCGCGCGCCGGAAGTAGAAATGGACATCGCGATCGATACCTCTGCTGGTCTGGATTTGCCCACGCTGGTGACCTTCGAGATAAAATTTTGGGACGCCGCCGCAGCGCAAATGAACGCTGAGGCGGAAAAGCTCAACGATGAAAGTCGAAAGCAGATTGGTCGCAGGTTTGGCGGCGAAATGGCTGTGCTGGACGTAGAAGTCATCTCTGGCGAGGATGATAGCGAAGCGACCCTCCTGATGACTGGAATTTCCGAAAATCTATTCGCTTTCGAGGGTGCAAAGGGCGAAATTGACGCACCGATAGCGGCAAAGCAGATCACATTTGCGCCCAATCGTTCGCGCAAGGAATGGCGCGATTTGCCGGTTTCCGTTGGGACTAGCAGAAGCGTAGCCTACAGCATGACAATAACGCTGCCTGATGACTTCGATGGCTATGACTTGAGTGGAAGCGACCCAATTGATGTAGAGGTCGCTGGACAGCGCTACACGCGCCAGACGAGCTTGGACGATCGGGTGCTTCAGGTGTCCGAAATCGTGAGCACGCGGGGCGGCGAAATTTTGCCTGAGGCATTCCGCGAGGAACGCCGGAAAGCCGCCAGCCTAGCTCGACAAGAGACGAAGCTGACCACCTCTGATGATGTGCCGCGCCGCTGGCGTTTTGCAAGAGGAGCGGATCGCAGCGTCCTGCAACCTTTAGAGTCGGCCTATGCGGAATTGATCGCCAATGATCCTGACGAGGTTGATCCGTATCTACACCGGGCAGGTTTTCGTTATGTAACCTATGATTGGGCCGGTTCGCTGGAAGATATGAACAAGGTTATCGAGCTTGAAGCGACGGCGGAATATTACGGCCAGCGCAGTTCTGTGCATTCGCAATTGCTCGACCTGGAAGCCAACAAAGCAGATTTGGAAGAGGCTTATGCGCTCGATCCCACACCTTGGCGGGCGATGGATCTCGCCACCGCAATGGCCGACTTAGGAGACATCGCCGGTGCGCGCGAAATTATCGAATATGAGGACGGAGACGAGGAAGTTCGCCAAGGTCTCACGGTTGCTCTCGCAGAGCTGGATGCGATGGAAGGTCGAGCAAGCGAAGGATTCGCTACGATCAATGAAATGCTTGCCGACGATCCCAACGATTCAGGCCTGCTCAACGAAGCCTGTTGGTTCAGCGGAACATGGAATGTCGCGGTTTCAGACGGTATTTCCGTATGCACCAAGGCGGTTGAGAACAGCGGCGAATCGGCCAACATTCTTGACAGTCGCGCGATGATCTATCTGCGTAATGGCATGTTCGACAAAGCCATGGCCGATATTGATGCGGCGCTCGAATTGGAGCCGGATCAAACGGCCTCGGTGCTGCTGCGCGGCTTGATCCGGCTTCAGCGAGGCGACAAGGCCGGTCAAGCAGATGTCGACGATGCGCTGGCCCGGGAGCCAATGCTCGCAACGCGTTATCGGCGCTGGGGCTTTGACCTTTAGAATTGCCTAGAGGGGATGATTTGCCGTTCGGTCAGCACAGCTTTGCATGTCCGCATTCTTGTAACTAAGGTCATGGCTTCACGAACTTAGCTGCAAGGAGGCTTGGTCGTATGACAAACGCGGCAGAAATGACCTTGCAGGAGGAGCGCCTGTCGCCATTTGTGCGGGTGACCTTGCGCAGTTGGGCAAAGCTCTATTCCGGCGGGGCCGAAGTCTTTTGGCCGTTTACCGACATCATCGTGAGATTTTTTCTTGCGCAGAGCTTCTTTCGGTCGGGCTTGGTAAAGGCAGCAGACTGGGACAAAGCGGTTTTTCTGGCAGCGAATGAATATCCGGTTAGCTGGATGGCACCAGACACCGCCGCCGCGGTGGGGCTGTCGATAGAGCTGATCGGTCCGGTCTTGCTGCTGCTTGGATTTTTTACCCGGCCAGCGGCGCTGGCGATGGCGGTGCTGACGATTATCTCACAGGCTGTTTATGTCCCCACGACCAGCAATGTGCTGATCTCTGCTATGCTGCTTTGGTACGTGTTTCATGGGCCAGCGGCATTCTCGCTCGACCGGCTGCTGTCTTCGGGCCTGAAAAACAGTGCATTGCCATTGGCACGAACAGCGGTTCGATTTGGAGAGCTGCTGAAGGAGCGCGGCGCGCCCATGGCGATGATGCTAATCCGGTTGTGGCTGGCGCTCACTCTGTTGGCGTTTGCTGGTGTGTTTGAGCCATCGGTGGCGTTAGCGACGTGGCTCCCGATAACTATCTTTACTGGCTTTCCAGAATGGCTCGCGATTGTCTTTGCCGTGTTGCTCGCGACAGGGTTTGCGGCGAGCCTGGTGTCCTATGCGCTTGTGCTGCTGATTGGCCTGTTCATGATCGTCGGCGTGCATCCCAATATCACCTTTTATCCGATCCTGTTTCTGGCGATCTATGAATCGCGCGGCGCGGGCAGCGTGTCGCTCGACAACCTGATCTACGCCTGGATGGAAAAGAACATTCTGTTCGACCGGGATTATGCCGATATTCCGGATCATTGGCCGCATATTGTGGTGGTTGGCGCTGGCTTTGGCGGGCTGGCGGCGGTTGCGCGATTGAAGCGCCTGCCAGTGCGCATCACTTTGATCGATAAGCGCAATTACCACCTGTTTCAGCCCCTGCTTTACCAGATCGCCACGGCTACATTGAACCCGGCTGATATTGCGACGCCGATCCGCAGCCTGTTCAAACCCGATGGCAATGTGCGGGTGATTAAGGGAGAGGTTTCGGCGATCGATGCAGAGACCAAGACGCTGACTTATGGTGGCGGAGAGCTTGGCAAGCAGTCGCTGATCTATGACAAGCTGGTGCTCGCAACCGGGGCATCGCACAGCTATTTTGGCAAGGATGAATGGGGCGCCTTTGCTCCCGGTCTGAAGACGGTTGAGGATGGCGTCGCGGTGCGCGGATCGATCCTTGAGGCGTTTGAACAGGCCGAGGCAAGCAATGACCCAGAGCGGGTGAAACGCTTGCTGACCTTCGTCGTAGTCGGGGCGGGGCCGACCGGTGTGGAGTTGGCCGGGGCAATTGCAGAGCTTGCCAAGATCAATGTCGAGCGGGAGTTTCGCACAATTGACCCCGGCAGCGCGCGAGTGATCCTGGTGCAATCGGGGCCGCGTGTACTCCCGGCCTTTCCTGAAGAATTGGCGGCGAAAGCTGCCGAATCGCTTGAAAATCTTGGTGTGGAAATTCGCACAGGTGGGCGGGTGACAGAGATCGCCGCGCGCCATGTTATGATTTGCGATAAGACCAAGATTGAGACCGAAACCGTACTGTGGGCGGCGGGCGTCACTGCGTCTCCAGCGGGCAAATGGCTGGGCGCGGAATGCGATCGCTCTGGCCGGGTGTTGGTCGACCAGCAGCTGCGTGTGAAGGGCCAAACCGATGTGTTCGCAATTGGTGATACTGCGGGCAGCAGCGCATGGGATGGGCAGCCGGTCCCTGGGCTTGCTCCCGCTGCGAAACAAGCAGGCGGTTATGTCGGCAGGCTGGTCGAGGCTGAGCTGCTGGGCAAGGAAAGCCCAGGTCCATTTGAGTATAAGCATCAAGGCAGCCTGGCGACGATTGGCCGCAAGTCGGCGGTGGCAGATTTTGGCGCTTTCAAGCTGTCAGGCGCGCTAGCCTGGTGGCTGTGGGGCGTTGTTCATGTCGGCTTCCTCACGGGTGCGCGCAACCGGGTGACGGTTATCCTCAATTGGGGGTGGAGCTTCTTTGCCAATCACGCTGGCGTGCGTCTGATCACGAAGTCCTGATAATCGGCGGTGCGTGATGAGGCCTAAATCAGTCCTTTCGCGCGCAGGCTCACATGCCCTTCGCGACCAACGATCACGTGGTCATGCACGATCACGCCGAGCAATCGGCCCGCTTCGGCAATCTGCTTTGTGACTTGGATATCCGCGCGGCTCGGCTCCGGATTGCCGCTAGGGTGATTGTGGACGAGGATCATAGCGCTCGCGCCAACATCCATCGCCTTACGAATAACCTCACGCGGATGGATGGAGGCTTCGTCAATGGAGCCGTCGCCAACATGGTGATCATCGATTAAGCGGTTCTTGGTATCGAGATATAGTACCCGAACCCGCTCGACTGTCAGATGCGCCATATCGATGGCAAGATAGTCCATCAGGCTCTGCCACGAGCCCAGTACTGGCTTATCCGTCACTTCGCTGCGCGCCATGCGCCGGGCAGCAATCGCCACACTCTTGAGCGCAGCCGCGCTGCTGTCACCGATCCCTTTAACTTGTTTGAGAGCGGCAGGATCCGCATTCAGCACGGACGACAGCGAACCGAATCGTTTGAGCAGCGCTTTAGCGACGGGCTTTGTGTCTCCCTGGCGCATTCCGGCAAACAGGAGGAATTCCAGCACTTCGTAGTCGGCCAGTGCCTCTGCTCCGCCTTTCAGCAGGCGTTCGCGCAGCCGCGCTCTATGGCCAACGCCTGCGTGCTTTCCGGCATCGCTGTCAGCGTCACTGCCACGATCACGGGCAGTTCCGGTGCTGAACTCATCGCCAAACATGTCTTCAGCTTGCGGCAAGCTGCCTCCTTATAACGCGGCTATGCGCGCTAGTGTCTTGCTTGCATTGCCTTTAACGCTCGATGCGCGCAAGTGTGAGCTCATCATGGCGTCAGCCCAAACGGAACATCTTGAAGAGACGCCCAAGTGGAGCCTGTGGCCGCGCCGCAGACGTTGGCGCGCGCTCATATTGGTATTGTCGCTGCTCGGTATTGCCGGCGTGTGGGTGTGGATGGCGCGCGAGCAATATGCGGGCAATTTCATCGATGCGGAGCTGGCGAAGCTAGAGCTGCCAGCTGACTATGAGATCGTATCGATTGGCCCGCAGCGCCAGGTTCTGCGCAATCTGGTGATTGGCGATGCTGGACGGCCTGATCTCACAATTGAGCGGGTCGTGGTTGATCTGGAATACAGCTTCGGCGTGCCGTCTATCGGCACTGTAGAGGTGATCGGCGCGCGATTGTTCGGCTCTTATCGCGATGGCCAGTTAAGCTTTGGCACGTTGGATGAGGCGATTTTTGGCGAAAGCGAAGCGGAGCCGGGTCTGCCAGCGATCGATGTGAAACTGGTCGATGCACGCGGCCTGATTGAGAGCGATTATGGCGCGATTGGCCTAAAGGCATCGGGGCAAGGGCTGCTGAGTGATGGGTTTGAGGGTGTACTCGCCGCGACTGCGCCGAATCTGGCGATTGGGGGATGTTCACTGCAGGCTGCGACGCTCTTTGGTGACGTCACGACGTCAGGTGGCGAACTGGAGTTCGACGGGCCACTGAGACTGCGTGCGCTCGATTGTGCAAATGAAGGCGCGCAGCTCGCGAGTGCAGATGTGGCCACGCGTTTCACCCTTGCATCGGATTTCGCCAGTGCAGAGGGTGAATTGGATCTGACAGCTGAACAATTGGCCATAGCTGGGTCAGAGGCGTCGACGCTTGATGGCGATGTGCAACTAAGCTGGAAAGACGCCCAGTTGAAAGTGCGCCATGATTTGCGCGCGGACAAAGCGGTGACGCCCTATGGCGCGGTGGCCGGGCTGTCGCTGGACGGCACGCTGAGGGTGCAAGACGGCATTGATGCACTGGAATGGGCTGGCCGCTTGGAGGGCGAGGGCGCAAGCATTGGCGGTGCCCTGACCGAGCAATTGCAGGCCTCCCGTAGCGCGGTCGAGGACACATTGCTCGAACCTTTGCTAGCCCGTTTTCAGAAGGGTTTCGGTCGTGCGACACGCGATGGCACGGTGATCGCCGATGCGACATTGCGCGTTTCACCGGAGGTAACGAGCCTGATTGTGCCGGAGGCCCGCCTTAAGAGTGCATCGGGAGAGACTCTGCTCGGGATATCGCGCCTGGCATGGACCAGCCCGGTCGACGGCCTTGGGCGGCTTAGCGGTAATGTAGCGACCGGCGGTGAGGGGATCCCGCGCATTTCCGGTCGGATGGAGCAGGTCGGCGATGGCAATCTTGCGCTGCGCCTGAGGATGGAAGAATTCGCAGCCGGGGACAGCAGGCTCGCCGTTCCAGAGTTGCTGGTGACGCAGGCGCCAAGCGGGGCTCTGAGATTTGCGGGCGATGTGCGGGCCTCTGGCGCGCTGCCGGGCGGCAGCGTTCAGGGGCTCAGCCTGCCGCTTGAAGGGACATGGTCGCCGCGCGGTGGTCTGATTGCGGGACAAAGCTGCGCCAATGTGCGGTTTGATCGCCTGGCGCTCTATGATCTTACGCTGGATCGGCAAAGCCTCAGGCTGTGTCCCGGCACGGGCGGGGCAATGGTGCGTTACGATGATAGCCTCAAAATCTCTGCGCAATTGCCCAGTCTGGCGCTGCGCGGGCAAATTGCTGGCAGTCCGCTGCTGCTCGATACTGGAGCCGTTCGGCTTGGCTATCCCGGCGTGGCCAATGCCTCCAATGTTCAGGCGGTGATCGGGACACGGGAAGAGGGGCTGAGCCTCTCGCTCGGCAACTTAGAAGCGAACTTTGGCGACACAATCGGCGGCGCCTTCAGCGATGGCGAGGCGATGATTGGTCTGGTCCCACTCGATCTGGACGAGGTCAGCGGCAATTGGCTCTATGAAGACGGCATCCTTAGCATTGACGAGGCGCAGTTCCGCGTCACCGACCGGGAGGCAGTCGACCGATTTGAGCCGCTGATCGCGCGCGATGCCGTGATGGTGCTGAACGGCAGCGATATTCGCGCCGAGGCCATGCTGCGCCATCCCGGATCAGATCGTGAGGTCGTGGCGGTCGATATCGTGCACAATCTCAGCACAACCGTTGGCAACGCGCGTCTGGATGTAGGACGCCTTGCCTTTGATGATACGTTGCAACCCAGCGATTTGACGATCTACACCGACGGCGTCGTCGCCCTGGCGAAGGGTGATGTGAGCGGGCAAGGGCAGATCAATTGGACCGCCGATGATATCTCCAGTGGAGGTGTTTTTACCACAGAAAGGTTTGATTTCGCCGCCGCCTTTGGCCCGGTGAAGAACGCGCGTGCGACGGTGGAATTCACCGATCTCTTGGCGCTCACGACAGCGCCTGATCAGATAGTCGATCTCGGCTCCATCAACACAGGTATCGAGGTGCTAGATGGCAAGATCACCTTCGCTCTTGAAGAGGGGCAGCTGGTCAAGCTGAAAGACGCGCGCTGGCCGTTCATGGGCGGAGAGTTGGTCATGCGCGGGGTTGACCTCAATTTCGCGGTGCCAGAGGAGCGGCGCTATATCTTTGAGATAATCGGGCTCGATGCAGGCACATTTATATCGGAGATGGAATTCGGCAATCTTGCTGCGCAGGGGATCTTTGATGGTACGATACCGATTATCTTCGATGCGCAGGGCAATGGCCGGATTGAGAGCGGCCTGCTGATCTCCCGGCCTCCGGGCGGCAATCTCTCCTATGTGGGAGAACTTGCCTATGAGGATCTGGGAACGATCTCCAATTACGCCTTCGATGCGCTGCGCAGCCTCGATTACAATCAAATGGCGATCACCATGGATGGGAGTCTGACTGGCGAGATTATCACCAGCGTTCGGTTTGACGGGATCAGTCAGGGCGAGGGCACTTCGCGCAATTTCGTCACAAAGCAAATCGCGCGCCTACCGATCCGGTTCAACATCAATGTGCGCTCGCAATTCTGGGAGCTCAGCCGCCTGCTGCGCTCCACTTACGATTCCAACTATCTGCGTGATCCATGCCTGACGTCCGATCCAAAATGGCGTGCAAGCCGGTTTTTCCAGGTCGCTTGTCAGAACACGCCTGACGTCAATCCTGAAGACATTCCGGTAAATGAACTGTCCATTCAGCCTCAAGAAAGCGAGAATACGCCATGATCATGTGGAATTTGACCGATCTATGCGGCGCTGCCACAGGCCTATCTATGACTGATAGACTGAATTCATGGCGAACCGCGGGTCGGGCCGGATTGATGGGAGCGGGCGCAATTGCGCTTTGCGGTCCATTGGCGGGGTGCATCAATGTTGCTGCACCGGACAAGCCGATTGTGATCGAGCTTAACATCAATATCCGGCAGGAAGTGGTTTTTGCCTTGGCCGAAGATGCGGCCAACACGCTTGAGGAAAATGCGGATATCTTTTGATGTTCGTACTTACCGCAAAGCAGGAGGAATAAGAGAATGACAAATATGCGCAAAACTTTGCTCACTGCCGCTGCAGCGACTGTCGCATTCACTGGCTTTCATGGGGCCGCTCAGGCTCAGCGTGATCCGGCCTATGCCGCTGCGCGCGCCAATGGCAGCATTGGCGAGAAGCGCGATGGCTATCTTGGTGTGGCCGGGGCTGAGACGGCTGAGCTTCGCCGATTGGTCAATGATATCAATATTAAACGCCGCGCTGTTTATGCGCAGCGTGCACAGGCGGCCAATGCAACGCTTGACGAATACGCTTTCACCGCCGGTTGTCAGGCGATCCTGCGCACGACCGCTGGTGAGAAGTATCAGGCGCCTGATGGCACGTGGCAAACTCGCACAGATGCGGCGCCATTGCGCGATCCGCGCTGCCCGTAATTCGGCCCAATATCCGCCAATAGCCAAAGCGCAGGTTGCTGTTCTCCCACGGCGACTTGCGCTTTGCGCAACGGCTATCGCTATAATTGCTTGCTAGGTTGGCCGTTTGATTGTGACTGGCGGTTGACTTGGATATGCCCCCCTTCTAAGGGGTGCGCGCCCTTGGCGGACACCTTGTGGCGCGTGTTTTGGCGTCCAACCTTTAGGAAGCTGACATGAGCGATAAGAAGTCCGCACAGGAACCCATCGCCGAGGATGCGCGTATCGATGCACTCGAGGAGCGGCTGAAAGCTGCCAACGAGCGCGAAGAGGAACGCAACCGGCCTCGGGTATCAGGCACTGATGCGAATTATCGCAGCGGTAACCGGGTGCTCGCAGACCTCCTTGGCGGGATTCTTGGCGGCGCAGTGATTGGCTGGACGATTGACTATTTCGCCGACACTTCGCCCGCGGGTCTGTTGATAATGATGGCCTTCGGGATCATCGTTGCCTTCAGGAACATTATTCGAGCGGCGAACACTCGCCCCGATGACACTGACGAGGGCTAAGGTGCCTGAATTTGGGATCATCAGTTGGGGCGCGTTTCTTACAAGGTTTAAGGACTAAGAGATCGTGGCAGCCGAGGCAGGCAAAGTCGATCCGATGAAGCAATTCCAGCTCGAGCCAATGTTTGGTTCGTCGGGCTGGGAGATTGCCGGAATCAACATCGCATTCACCAATTCCGCATTCTGGATGGCCATCACAACGGTCCTGATCTGGGCATTTGTGTTCGGCGGCATGAAGCGCCAGCTGGTGCCAGGTCGTTGGCAGATGGCGGTCGAGACCTTTACCGGTTTCATCGACGACATGCTGGAGGCAAACATTGGCAAGGCAGGGCGCAAATATGTGCCTTATGTCTTCAGCCTGTTCATGTTCATCCTGTTCGCCAACTTGCTCGGCCTGCTGCCGATTGGCCTGTTGGGTCTGCACCCGTTCACCTTCACCAGCCACTTCACCGTCACCGGTGTGCTCGCCATCATCAGCTTCTCGATCGTTCTGGTCGTTGGCTTTTGGAAGCACGGCATCAAATTCTTCACGCTGTTTGTGCCGCATGGCACGCCAGTGCCGATGATCCTGCCGATTGCGCTGATTGAATTCTTCTCATTCCTCATCCGCCCATTCAGCCTCGCACTGCGGCTGTTCGTGGCGATGATGGCCGGGCACGTTCTGTTGAAAGTGCTCTCCAGCTTCGTGATCGACGGCGTGAACGCTGGCGTTGGCATCGGTCTTATGGTCAGCCTGCCAAGCTTTGCTTTGATGGTCGCGATCAGCGCTCTAGAAATTCTCGTAGCCGGAATTCAGGCCTACGTGTTCGCTCTTCTGACGTCGCTTTATATTAACGACGCAGAACACCTTCACTGAGTTTATCTCTCTAATTTATATATTTGATCCCAAGGAGTTTTTCACATGGAAGCAGAAGCAGCTAAGCTCGTAGGCGCAGGCCTTGCAGCAATCGGTGCCGGCATGGCCGCAATTGGTGTTGGTAACGTGTTCGGTTCGTTCCTCGAATCCGCACTTCGCAACCCAGGCGCAGCAGACGGCCAGCAAGGTCGCCTGTTCATCGGCTTCGCCGCGGCTGAGCTTCTCGGCCTGCTGGCGTTTGTTGTCGCGATGATCTTGATCTTCGTTGCCTAATAGCGATTTTGGTATCCCGGCCTGCTGAACTAGTGGGCTGGGCCACCCGAATTTCTATCGACGACGTTTTAAGATCCACTTCACAGGTTTCGGACCGCTCTCATGCCTCAGATAGCCCAATTAGCCGAGTTCTACTCCAGCCAGATTTTCTGGTCGCTGGTGTTTTTCGGCCTGACATTCTTCGTCATCGGACGCGGAATGGTGCCCAAAGTGATGGGGACGGTCGAACTGCGTGACAATCAGATCGCTGACGATCTGGCTGCGGCGCAGGCCGCTCGTGACGCGGCGGACGAGCAAGAGGAAGCATGGCGCAAGCGCGAGAATGAAAATCGCGCCGCTGCTCAGGCAACCATTGCTGAGGCCAAAACCAAGGCTGCGGCCAAAACCGAAGCCACTCTGGCAAAGGCGCAGACGAAGATCGATGCAAAGCTGGAAGCAGCGGAAGCAGCGATCTCTGAGGCCCGCACCAGCGCCATGGCTGAGGTTGAAACCGTCGCTGCTGAAGCAACGCAAGACATTGTCTCCCGCCTTGCCGGAGCCAAAGTCGACAAACGCACCGCGCGTTCTGCGGTGAAGAAAGCGCTCGTCAATGGCTGAACTCATGTCACTCTTGGTTGCCGCCGGCAACGCCACTGAAAGTATGTTGGCGACAGATGAGGCGGGTTCGGTTTACCTTAAGGATGAGCCATCAGCGCTGTTCCTTCAGGATTACCAGTGGGTTTCGCTGGCTATGCTGGTGCTGATCCTGATCTTCGTTTGGAAAAAAGTTCCAAGCTTGATCACGGGCGGACTCGATAAGAAGATCGCTGAAATCAAGCAGCAGCTTGACGAAGCCAAGAGCCTGCGCGCCGAGGCAGAGGCTCTGCGCGACGAATATGCCACCAAAATCGCTGGCGCTGAAAAAGACGCCGAAGCGATGATGGAAGGCGCGAGCCGCGAGGCGGACGCTATCCTTGCCAAGGCCAAGGAAGACGGCGCGGCTATGGTGGCTCGCCGTCAGCGTATGGCTGAAGATAAGATCGCTGCTGCTGAACGCGATGCGGTTGAGGAAGTTCGCAGCAGCGCGGTTGACGCCGCTGCCGCTGCTTCGCGCAAGATTATCGCTGATAAGCATGACGCCGACGCTGACCGTACGCTGGCCGACGAGGTAATCTCGGCGATCTAAGCGCTGGCCTACCGTGGATTATGAAGAGGCGGCTCGATTGGGCCGCCTTTTTCATTTTCGCGAACCCCCTGCGCAGGCGGAGGATCTCTCATGGGCAAAGCGTAAGCTTGATACAGGTCTCCGCTTTCACGGGTACTTTCTTATGGCTAGCCGCCCGGCTCAAACACCACTTTGCCCACCAGTTCGCGGTTCGCCATCGCCTCAAAACCTTCGCGCCAGCGGGACAAGGGCAGGGTGCGGTCGATGGCGGGAGTTATCCGGCCCTCAGAAGCCAGCCGTGCGATGGCGGCATTGATTGCGCGGCCGTGCTCAGGAAAGCGGCGCGCATATTCGCCAGCGCGTAGGCCGACAATGGAGAAGCCCTTGATCAGCGGAATATTGGTCGCGACCTCTGCGATCCGCCCGCTGGTAAAGCCAACAACCACCAGTTTTCCGGCGAAGTTGACGCAGCGGGTGCTTTCATCAAACACATCACCGCCAACCGGATCGAATACGATATCGCACAGCTTTCCGCCGGTAATCTCTGACACTTGCTCTCGAAAGCGCCCTTCGGCCAGAATCACGGCATCGGGCTGATAGAGCGCGGCGATCCGCTCCCGTTTGGAATCCACACCGGTTGTGGCGATGACTTTCGCGCCGAAAGCCTTGGCGAGATCCACAGCGGCCAGACCGACACCGCCGCTTGCTCCGTGCACCAGCACCCATTTCTCGCCGCTAGCGCCGTCTAAGTGCCCGCACAGCTCCACTAGGCCAGTGTAGGCCGTCGAGTAAGCCGCGCCCATGGCTGCACCCTCAGCGAAGCCCACATTGGCGGGAAGGGGGGATAGGCCGCGTGCGGGGATGCTCGCGACTTCCGCGAAGGCACCCGTTTTGTTTCCGCCCATGACCCTGTCGCCGGGGGCAAAGCCGCTGTCCGGCTCTGCCTCAATCACTTCTCCGGCTAGCTCCAGCCCGCTGACAAAGGGTGGCTGTGGTTTGAATTGGTACTCACCGCGCGTCATCAGCAGGTCGGGAAAGTTGAGCGATGCGGCGTGCACCCGCACCAAAACCTCGCCATCGCTGCGTACAGGCTCTGGCGCGTCCATCAACGTCACCCCTGATAGATCGCTCGATAGCGTTTCGACTGTGAGCGCCTGCATCGGGCTTAGAAATTATCCTTGGCGCTGCGCAGCGCAGCAAAGGTCTCATGCGGCTCGTTGCCGCCCCATTTCGCCATCATCGCTGGATCATCCGCGCGCAGGAATGGGTTCGTGGCAAGCTCGCGTTTCAGGACGGTGGGCACGGTTGGCTCACCGCGAGCGCGCTTGTCCTTGATCTCGACCACGTAGTCGTGCAGCGCCGCATTGTCCGGGTCGGCGTGCAGCGCGAACTTGGCATTCGCCTCAGTGTATTCATGCGCGCAATAGAGCGTTGTCTCGGTCGACATGCGCCGAATACGGTCGAGGCTGGTCCAGAATTGCTTGGGTTCGCCTTCGAACATCCGTCCGCAGCCGAGCGCAAACACGGCATCGCCCACGAAGGCAACGCCTTCCTCAACGATGTGGTAAGCGATATGGCCATTGGTGTGGCCGGACACGTCGATGATCTCTGCACGGTGTTCGCCCAGATTGACGCTGTCACCATGCGAAACAACCCGGTCGATGGGGGAGAGTTTCTCCACCTCCTTTGGTGCAAGCACACGCGCGCCCGTCGCCTCAACGATTTCTGTGTTCCCACCAGCGTGATCTGGATGCCAATGAGTGTTCCAGATGTGGGTGATTGTCCAACCCTTCGCCTTTGCCTGGCGCAGATATTCCTTCGCATCAGGCGTGTCGATCGCTGCGGTCTCGCCAGTCACAGAATTGTGCACGAGGAAGCCGTAATTGTCGGACAAGCAGGGGAACTGGTGGATTTGGATCGTCATCTCGGGTCTCTCAAAGGGGATTGCACACTAACGATACGCCTCTCGTGCGCGCTATGGAAGCACCAATGAAAAGGCCCGCCCACTCATTCGAGCAGGCGGGCCGTTTCTTTGCCTAATTGGCTGTCTGGCTTAATCGTCGCTCTTCTTCAGAGCTTCGCCAAGGATGTCGCCGAGTGAAGCGCCGCTGTCGGATGAACCGAACTGTGCAACCGCTTCCTTCTCTTCGGAGATTTGACGCGCTTTGATCGAGAAGTTTGGCTTCTTCGAACGGTCAAACCCAGTGACCATGGCGTCAACCTTGCTGCCGGTCTGGAAGCGATCAGGACGTTGCTCGTCGCGGTCGCGGCCGAGATCCGAACGCTTGATAAAGCCGGTCGCGCCGTCGTCGCCAACCTGCACTTCGAGGCCGCCATCGCGAACTTCAAGAACAGTGACAGTGACAGTTTGGCCCTTGCGCAGTGTTTCTGCACCAGCAGCGCCATCTGCGGTTGGAGCACCTTTTTCGAGCTGCTTCATGCCAAGGCTGATGCGCTCTTTCTCAACGTCAACGTCAAGAACGATGGCTTTGACTTCTTCACCCTTGCGGTGGAGCGCCAAGGCGTCTTCGCCAGAGATGCCCCAAGCAATATCGGACATGTGAACCATGCCGTCGACATCGCCGTCGAGGCCAACGAACAGACCGAATTCGGTTGCGTTCTTGACTTCGCCTTCGACGATTGTGCCAACTGGGTGCTTCTCTGCGAACTCGTCCCAAGGGTTGCCTTGAGCTTGCTTGAGGCCGAGCGAGATGCGGCGCTTGTCGCTGTCCACTTCGAGGACCAACACGTCGACTTCTTGCGAAGTGCTGACGATCTTGCCTGGGTGAACGTTCTTCTTCGTCCAGCTCATTTCAGAGACGTGGACCAGACCTTCGATGCCTGGCTCCAGCTCAACAAATGCACCATATTCGGTGATGTTGGTGACGGTGCCAGAGAGTTTCGCGCCCATTGGGTACTTGGCTGCAACGCCGTCCCATGGATCGCTTTCCAGCTGCTTCATGCCAAGGCTGATGCGCTGAGTTTCTGAGTTGATACGGACGATCTGGACCTTCACGGTGTCACCGATATTGATGACTTCGCTTGGGTGATTGACGCGCTTGTAGCTCATGTCGGTAACGTGCAGCAGGCCGTCGATACCGCCGAGGTCGACGAATGCGCCGTAATCGGTGATGTTCTTGACGACGCCATCGATAACCTGACCTTCGGCCAACTTGTCGATCAGCTCGCTGCGTTGCTCTGCGCGAGTTTCTTCGAGGACAGCGCGGCGTGATACCACGATGTTGCCGCGGCGGCGGTCCATCTTAAGTAATTGGAACGGCTGAGGCACTTCCATCAGCGGGGTAACATCGCGCACTGGGCGGATGTCGACCTGGCTGCCAGGAAGGAACGCAACGGCGCCGTCTAGATCGACGGTGAAGCCACCCTTGACGCGGCCAAAGATCCGGCCTTCGACGCGCTTACCTTCGCCAAATTCGTTTTCAAGCTTATCCCAAGCGGCTTCGCGGCGGGCGCGGTCGCGGCTGAGCATGGCTTCGCCATCGGCGTTTTCAACGCGGTCGACATACACTTCAACCTCAGAACCAACGCTAAGGCCGTGGTCGTCATCACCGCGGGAGAATTCTTTGAGTCCGACGCGGCCTTCTGATTTGAGGCCCACGTCGATGATAGCCATACCGTTTTCGATGGCTGTTACGGTGCCTTTTACAACGCGGCCTTCAAAGCCGCCGTCATCTGCACCGCCGAGTTGTTCGTTAAGAAGCGCTTCGAAATCGTCGCGCGAAGGGTTGGGCGAAGTCGCCATAGGTCAGGAAATCCTGTTTACGTTTGCTACCGGCCACCGGTTTTTCCGGGGTCTTAAACCGTCTCTGAGCACCATTGCTCAGCCTAACGGGGCAAGAGGGCCGTAATCCGCATGAGGCCGAATGCGTTCATGCGGGTTCGAAACAATCTGGTGTGATTGGGTGAACGGGGGCGCGCTTAGGCGAAGGGCGACGCAAATGCAAGGATTTTGCAGGGGTGAAACGGCACGCAGTGCCGCAAGGGCGCCCGCCCGCCCGCAGCGATGCGACCTTCAGGTCGCGTGAGCGAGGAAAGCCGAGCGAACGGATGTGAACGCTGGCGCTTGAAGCCAATCAAGTAAGATACTCTTCGACGGCCTGTATTACCGCAGCGATGGCTTCCTCTTTGCCCAGTGTCGTCGTGTCGATCACCATTGCATCGGGCGCAGCCTTTAGCGGGGCGTCCTTGCGGCCAATATCGCGGTTGTCTCGGGCGATGATGTCTTGCTCAATCTCTGCGAGCGGAATGTCGATTTCGCGCCCTGTCATCTCAAGCCACCGGCGGCGCGCGCGCTCGGTCGCGCTGGCGGTGATATAGAGCTTAATCGGGGCGTCCGGCGCAATCACGGTGCCGATGTCTCGGCCATCCAGCACCGCGCCACCCGCCTGCGTCGCAAAGGCGCGCTGGCGCGCGAACAGCGCCTCGCGGACCTGCGGATGGATTGAGACGCGGCTTGCAAGCCCGCCGCTTTCCTCGCTGCGCAATTGCTTATCGGCCAGCAGGGTATCGGGAAATTCGCAGGCGGCCAAAGCGTCTGCGGGGTCATCAGGATTACCCTGATTGATCGCAACTTGCCGGCCAACGGCGCGGTAAAGCAGGCCCGTGTCGAGATGCGGCAGGCCGAAATGCGCCGCCAGTGCTATGGCGATGGTGCCTTTGCCAGAGGCAGTGGGGCCATCAACAGCGATGATCATGATGCGGACTTACTCTTCATCCTCAGCGCCTTCACCAGTCCAAATATCGCGATCGCCGCCCAGAAGCCCTCCAGCACTAGGCTCGGCCAATTGGTGTGGACGAGCAGGCTGATCGTCAGCAGCGCTGCGCCAGTCAGGTTCGTACCGTGAAGGACGAACGGGTTCGGCTTATCCTTGACCGTCAGATAGGCATAGGCTGCGATGATGCAGGCCGTGCCGACAAAGCCGATGATCGAAAAGATATCGATAGGGATGTTCAACGTGCGGCCCCTGTCAGCAAGTCCATAAAGCTGGGGAAACTGGTGCCGATGGGTGAGGTGTCGTCCACAGTCACGCCGCCCGCGCTGGCGAGGCCCGCGACCGCCATACTCATTGCGATACGATGATCGAGATGCGTGGTGACCGTTTGCCCCTCAGGTGTGCCGGGGAGTGGCTCTCCGCCGCTGCCATGGATCGCTAGGCCATCCTCTTTTTCTTCGATGCTTACTCCGGCCAATGTGAGCGCTGCGGCCATTGCTGAGAGCCGGTCGCTTTCTTTCACACGCAATTCTTCCAGACCGCTGGTGCGCGTCGTGCCCTTTGCCAGCGATGCGGCGACAAACAGGACGGGAAACTCGTCGATCATGCTCGGTGCGATTGCCGGATCAACATCAATTCCGCTCAATTGAGAATGGCGCACACGCAGATCGGCAACAGGCTCTCCGCCAACTTCGCGCGGGTTCACCTCTTCGATGGAGCCGCCCATTTCACGTAGCACTTGCACCAGGCCGGCACGGGTGGGGTTGAGGCCGACATTCTCGATCAGCAGATCGCTGCCCGGAACGATCAGAGCCGCAACCATGAAGAACGCGGCGGAAGAGGGGTCTCCTGGCACGGTAACGTGCTGCGGTTTCAAATCAGCTTCGCCGTGAATGCGAATGACGCGCGTGCCATCGGCCTGCTCCTCCACGTCCAGCTTCGCGCCAAAGCCTTTCAGCATGCGCTCGGTGTGGTCGCGGGTGGGCACTGGCTCGATCACAGTGGTGATGCCCGGTGTGTTGAGACCCGCGAGCAGAACCGCGCTTTTTACTTGGGCGCTGGCCACCGGCAGGGCGTATTCAATCGGCACAGCGGGTAGGGCGCCCCGCATCATCAGCGGCAGAGTGCCGCCTTTGGAGCTTTCGAAGCTCGCGCCCATCAAGCTCAGCGGATCAATCACGCGGCCCATGGGCCGGCCCGACAGGCTGGCGTCGCCAGTAAATGTCGCTTTGATCCCGTGGCTGGCGACGATTCCCATCAGCAGGCGGGTCGAAGTGCCTGAATTGCCCATATCGAGCGCTTCGCTAGGTTCCAGCAATCCGCCAACGCCAACGCCGTTAATTTGCCAAGTGACATTACCAGCACCGTCGTCATCGCGGGTAATCTGCGCGCCCATCGCCCGCATCGCAGCGGCCGTGGCCATCACATCCTCACCCTCCAGCAGGCCGGTTGCGGTGCTTGTTCCCACGGCAAGAGCGGAAAACATCAAGGCACGGTGGCTGATCGACTTGTCACCGGGCACGCGCAGATTTCCGCGCAAAGGACCAAGAGGGGCAAAGGTGTGAGCAGGCAAGATGCGGCTTTCTGAAAAATATAGGCGATGAAATCAGCGCGGCGTCTTTGACAGTCACCCACGCATCTGGCAAGGCGCGCCGACTTTGGAGCGGGGCTCTTGAACTACATCTCAATCGGCCCCACAAACCACACTATATTTTTGCCCGCGCCAATCGCGGCCCGCGGCGTTAACTCGAGGATTAATTGATGGCGAAGCCAGAATGGGGCACCAAGCGTTCTTGTCCCAAATGCGGAGAGCGCTTTTACGATCTCGGCAATGATGAGCCGGTCACTTGCATTGAATGCGGTGAGACTTGGAACCCTGAGCCCGTGCTTAAGACCAAGCAGCCAATTCCATTTGAAGCGGATGACAAGAAGAAGGATGGCGAAGCCGATACCGATCTGGGCGGTGACGATGATGATGAGCTGAAAGACATCGAGAACATCGATGACGGCGAAGATTCACCGGACAATGACGTTGATCTGGGCGGCGATGATGACCTTGGCGTGTCCAAGGGCAAAGGCGACGAGGAAGATCACGAGAATTAAGGCTTGCCTTTCGAGGGGGTAGCCCATAATGGGCTGCCTCCTTGCGAAAGCGAGGCACTGGTCTTATTTCAATAGGCCAGACACATCGATGATAGGGGCCTTAGCTCAGCTGGGAGAGCGCAACACTGGCAGTGTTGAGGTCAGCGGTTCGATCCCGCTAGGCTCCACCATCGAACCGGATATGTTGGTATCCGGCCATTACCGGGCTGCAAAGAGCAGCTCCCATGCGCTTCCGGTGCTCACGATCTTTATGATCGCTGCGCCCCGGTTCTCGGGAGCCACCTTTTCGCTGAGGTACTGACCGAATATCAACACACCCGGATACATGGGTAAAATTGGGGCATATCCCCGCGCTGGCCAACGAGGTTTCGTTCGCCGGCGTTTTTTGCGTTTAGTTCTCGCCGTGCGCGGCAAGTGAGGAGTTGAAGACGATGTTTGACAATTTGTCCGACCGCCTTGGCGGGGTCTTCGATCGGCTCAGCGGAGCGTTTCCAGCAAAAGTGGGGACCGGTTTTGCGGTTCGGAAACGCGACCAGATAGAACGCAAGCAAGGAGCATGCGGCAATGTTTGACAATTTGTCCGCCCGCCTTGGTGGGGTTTTTGATCGGCTTAAGGGTCGCGGCGCGCTCAAAGAACAAGACGTGCGCGATGCAATGCGCGAGGTCCGCGTGGCTTTGCTCGAAGCCGACGTGGCATTGCCCGTGGCGCGGCGGTTTATCGATGCAGTGACGGAAAAGGCCGTTGGCCAAGACGTTCTGAAATCGGTCACCCCTGGCCAGCAAGCCGTCAAGATCGTCCATGAAGAGCTGGTCGACATGCTTGGCGGGCCAGAGACCGAAGGCCTGATCCTGGAGGCGAAGCCGCCAGTTGTAATCATGATGGTCGGTCTTCAGGGCTCTGGTAAGACGACGACCACTGCGAAACTCGCAAAGCTCATCAAGGAAAAGCACGGCAAGAAGGCCATGATGGCCTCGCTCGACGTCAATCGTCCGGCTGCTCAGGAGCAGCTGGCGGTGCTGGGTGAGCAGGTTGAAACTGCAACCCTGCCTATCGTCGCTGGTCAGCAGCCGGTTGATATCGCCCGCCGCGCAATGGAGGCCGCGCGCCTTCAGAACTTTGACGTGCTGCTGCTCGATACCGCGGGCCGCCTACATGTCGATGAAGCTCTGATGGCTGAAATGAAGGCTGTTTCCAGCGTTTCTGAGCCAACCGAAGTGCTGCTCGTGGTTGACAGCTTGACCGGGCAGGACGCTGTAAACGTTGCACAAAGCTTTAGCGGTGAAGTGCCGCTGACCGGCGTAGTGCTCACCCGGATGGACGGCGATGCACGCGGCGGCGCGGCACTTTCGATGCGCGCGGTGACGGGCAAGCCGATCAAGTTTGCTGGTACGGGCGAGAAGCTCGACGCGATTGAGGCCTTCCGCGCAGGTAGCGTGGCTGACCGCATTCTGGGCATGGGCGATGTCGTCAGCCTGGTGGAAAAAGCCGCTGCGACGATCAAGGAAGAAGACGCTGAGCTGCTCGCCAAGCGTATGTCAAAGGGGCAATTCGACCTCAATGATCTACGTATGCAATTGCAGCAAATGCAAAGCATGGGCGGCCTCGGCATGCTGGCGGGTATGATGCCCGGCATGAAAAAGGCGAAGGCGGCGATGGCTGCCGCCGATATGGACGACAAAGTGCTGCTCCATATGGATGCGATCATTGGCTCTATGACGGCCAAGGAACGCGCCAATCCCGCGTTGATGAATGCCAAGCGTAAGCGCCGCGTTGCTGCGGGCAGCGGCACCGAAGTTCCGCAGGTCAACAAGGTGTTGAAAATGCACCAGGAAATGGGCCGTGCGATGAAACAGATTAAGAAAATGGGTGGTCTGAAAGGCCTCGCATCCATGTTTGGCGGAGGCGGTGGAATGGGCGGCCTACCCGGCATGGGCGGTGGTGCTCCCGGTGGCCCTGGTGGTTTGCCAGGGCTGGGCGGTCCGGGCGGCGGATCCGGCGCTCCGGGTGTTGATCCGAACACGCTGCCCCCTGAACTACGCGACATGTTGAATAAGAAGTAATTTTAAACGATTTCAATAATTTGAGACTGGAAAGGTATCTATAATGGCAATTGCACTGAGGCTCTCGCGCGGTGGCGCAAAGAAGCGTCCTTATTACCGGATCGTTGCGGCAGACAGCCGCGCACCACGCGATGGTAAGTATCTGGAGCAAATCGGCGTTTACAACCCGCTGCTCGCCAAGGACGACGAAGGCCGCGTAAAGCTTAACGAAGACCGTGCGAAATATTGGCTCGGCGTTGGCGCACAACCATCCGACCGGGTTGCGCGTTTCCTCGATGCTGCTGGCATCCGTGAGCGTGAAGCTCGCAACAACCCGAACAAAGCGAAGCCGGGCGAAAAAGCGACCGAGCGCGCTGAAGAGAAGGCTGAAAAGGCTGCTGCCGCTAAGGAGGCGGAAGAAGAGGCGAAGAACGCCGCTGCAGAAGAGGCAAAGGCTGCTGCAGAAGCACCAGCAGAAGAGCCTGCTGCGGAAGAAGCGCCTGCTGAAGAAGCTGCTCCAGAAGCTTCTGCTGAGGAAGCGCCAACCGAGGAAACTGCAGCCGAGGAAGCACCAGCTGAAGAGCCTGTTGCTGATGAAACACCAGCGGAAGACGCTGGCGAAGAGAAGTCTGAAGGCTAAAGTGACGCGTTGTTTCCCCGTTCGTCCTGAGTATGTCGAAGGGCGAATGGGGGAGCAGCTCGTACTTCGACAAGCTCAGCACGAGCGGTTGCGAGCATGACAAGTCAACAACAGATCGAGCTGGCCGCCATCACTGGCGCGCATGGCGTGGCGGGCGAAGTCCGGCTGAAACTGTTTGGCGAGGGCGTGGAAGCACTCTCGCAGCACAAGAGTTTCACTGCCGGTAAAGACGGGCGTGTCCTGACGCTCAAGAAAATCCGCTCCGACAATAAGGGCGGGGCGGTCGCCCGGTTTGCCGAAGTCGCGGGGCGCAATGATGCGGAGAAATTGCGCGGGACTGTGCTGATGGTGCCGCGAGAGGCCTTGCCAGGCCTTGCCGAGGGCGAATTTTACCACGCCGACCTTCTTGGCCTGGAAGCCTTCACCGACGCGGGAAACCGCGTGGGCACTGTCGTGGCGGTCGAGAATTTCGGCGCAACCGATGTTATCGAGATCGTGCGCGAACCGCCGCCTGAGAAAGGCACCAAGACCTTTATGGTGCCGCTGATCGATGCGGCAGTGATCGAATGGGATACAAGCAGGCTTGTGATCGCGGCCGATTTCGCTGAAGGCTGATCAGCATGATAATCGAAATTGCAGTCACGATTTTTGCCTTGATCGTCTTTGTAACAATGTCGACGCTGGGTTCGGTTTTGCTTGTGCGCTTCTTTATGACCAAAGCTGACACTGCTGCCCGGACGTTTGCGGCAGCATTCTTTGGACCGGGAATTCTTCTGTTCCCCGTGATTGGCTTGGCGCTTGTCGGTGACGGTGATGACGTGTTTGCTGGAGTTATCGGGCTTGCAATCCTGCTCCTCTTGTTTTTCGCGGTTATAGGCTATCCCACAGCCCACTTCGCTACGCGCAAGCTCGATCGTCTTACTAAATTTAATCCGGAAACCTTTGAATGACCAAACTCTCCGTCGCTATTTGCCAAGCTGCACCGATCCCCTTCGCGATTGGAGCGGGCATCACAAAGGCCGCCGAACTCGCTGAAAAGGCGATCAAAGACGGCGCAAAGCTGGTCGCCTTTGGTGAGACATTCTTAGGCGGTTATCCGCTGTGGCTGGACGAGTCCCCCGGCGCGGCTTTGTGGGACCATCCGGGCACACGTGCATGCCACGCGATCATGCTGGAAAATGCGATTGTTGCGAATGATGAGCGCCTGCTGCCGCTGCAAGAGCTGTGCGACACGCATGACGCCTGCATCTCTATCGGCGCGCATGAGCGAATGCGCTCCAGCCTCTACAACAATCAGTTGATGCTTCGCCCTGGTCAGGCTCCGCTGGACCACCGTAAGCTGGTGCCAACGCATGGCGAACGCCTGATCTGGATGCGCGGCGATGGCTCCACCCTGGGCGTGCATCAGGCCGAATGGGGCAAGGTCGGCAATTTGATCTGCTGGGAGCATTGGATACCGCTGGCACGCGCGGCGATGCACAATCTCAGCGAAGCGGTGCATGTTGCCGCATGGCCGACCGTGCGCGAGGAATATGCGCTCAATTCACGCCACTACGCGTTTGAGGGCCGCTGCTTCGTGCTCGCCGCAGGGCTGGTGCAGCAAAAAGCCGACCTGTTTGAAGGTTTGGAGCTAGCGGAAACGGGCAATGCTGATGTGGGCGCGGCCCGCGAGCTGCTCGAAGCGATTGGTAGCGACGTGCTGAATCGCGGTGGCAGCTTTATCGCCGCCCCCGATGCGCGCGTGCTGGCACAAGCGGGCGAGGCCGAAGAGACGCTCCACGCGGAGCTTAACCTGTCAGAGATCGGCGCGAATTTGACGAGCCTCGACACCGATGGCCATTACTCACGTCCAGACGTGTTTGAGTTGAGCGTTGATACCAAAGCGAAGGACGGGGTGAATTGGAACTCGTAGTCGTCGTACTATGCTTTGCTGCGCTGTCGTTATTGATCAATTTGATCACACGGCGTTTCGTACCGGTAGTAGACCGAGGCCTTTATTGGTCGATAAACTTGGCGCTCGTGCCTTTCTTGTCAGCGGCATACGGCGCTTGGCAGCTCCTAACTCCGAATATCGTCGGCACAGAATGTCCCGATCCTGATGGCAGCCGATTTGCCTTCGATTGCGGGATTGTCGATGACAGGCTCGGAGCCATTTTCGGAGCATATGTCTCTATTCTGATGGTGCCACTGGCATTTGTTATTGTGGCAATTCCGATCACCTTCATCATGGAACGGCGACGCGGGAGCCACAAGTGACCTTCGCCTTAAACCCAATCCCGCGCATCCTGAGCTTGTCGAAGGATTGCATTTTAATTTTTCTGCTGGCGCGGAAGAGGAAGGCAGCCCTTCGACAAGCTCAGGGTAAGCGGAGACAGTGAACTAGACCATGACCTTCGCCGCCACCATCCTCACACTCTACCCAGAGATGTTCCCCGGTCCGCTTGGCGCAAGTCTGGCGGGAAAGGCTATGGCCGAGGGCAAATGGTCGTGTGACACCGTGCAAATCCGCGATTTTGCGCTTGATAAGCACAACAATGTCGACAGTCCGCCAGCGGGCGGCGGCGCAGGCATGGTGCTGAAATGCGATGTGCTTGCTGGAGCGGTGGATTATGCAGAAGCGCAGGCAGCAAAGCACCTGGCCGCTCGTACTTCGACAGGCTCAGCACGAACGGATTTAGAGAACCCAACCTATCAAGAAACCGTTCGCCCTGAGCTTGTCGAAGGGTCCGACGAACGGTCAGTTTCACAAATCCCAATCCTGGCCATGACACCGCGCGGCAAACCCATTACTCAAGCGCGCATCAGAGAGATCGCAGCCGGTCCCGGCGTCACACTGCTGTGCGGTCGGTTTGAAGGCTTTGACGAGCGCATTTTTGAAGCGCGGCCTCAGATTGAGCAGGTCAGCCTGGCCGATATTGTCTTATCGGGCGGAGAAATGGCCGCGCTGACCATACTTGATGCTTGCATTCGGCTGCTTCCCGGCGTAATGGGCGCGCCTTCTAGTGGTGCTGAAGAGAGCTTTGAAGAAGGCCTCCTTGAGTATCCGCACTACACCCGACCTCAAGAATGGGAAGGGCGCACGATCCCTGAAGTGCTGCGATCGGGGGATCATGCGAAGATCGCCGCTTGGCGCAAAGCCATGTCGGAAGATCACACTCGGTTACGCAGGCCGGATCTATGGGAGCGTCATGAGGATGCTCGGGTCCAGTCTGCCTCTGGCGCGCGGCAAAAAGATAAAGGAACGGACCAGTGAACCTGATCCAGCAAATCGAAGCCGAAGAAATCGGCAAAGTGACCAAAGAAATTCCTGAGTTTCAGGCCGGAGACACCGTGCGTGTCGGCGTGAAAGTCACCGAGGGTAGCCGCGAGCGTATCCAGAACTTTGAAGGCGTTGTCATCGCGCGCTCGAACCGCAGCATCAACAGCAATTTCACCGTGCGCAAAATGAGCTTTGGCGAAGGTGTGGAACGTGTGTTCCCACTCTACGCGCCAATCGTCGACAGCATCACCGTGGTTCGCCGCGGCGTTGTGCGCCGTGCGAAGCTTTACTATCTGCGCGGCCGCACCGGTAAGCGGGCTCGTATTGCTGAGCGCCGTGAGAATGCGCCAAAGGCGTAAGTCTCATACCGAGAGATTTGAAGGGGCGTTCTGGGAAACCAGGGCGCCCTTTTTCGTTGGGGATGTTGATTTTCTCTCCCGTCATTGCGAGGAGCGATAACGACGAAGCAATCCAGCGTCTGACCCTGGATTGCCGTGCAGCCTTGTGGCTGCTCGCAATGACGAGAAGATGGGGCAATCCTTGACATGCGCATTTCAATACTGGCCGCCGCTGCGGCGCTTCTTGCCACTCCAGCCATCGCGGATGATCGCACAGTGACCAGCGCACCAGAGCTGACGTTTGAGCGCGTCTTTGCCTCGCCATCGCTGAATGGGCCAGCCCCGCGTCAGGCAAAACTGTCGCCCGATGGGCGCTATCTCACCGTTCTGCGCAATCGCGATGATGAGCGGGAACGTTATGACCTGTGGGGCTATGACCGGGAAACCAACGAATGGACTATGTTGGTCGATAGCAAGGCGCTGGGTTCGGGCCGTGAGCTGTCCGAAGACGAAAAAATGCAGCGAGAGCGTGCGCGGGTTGGCAACCTTAAAGGCATTATCAGCTATCAATGGGTCAGTGATGGTTCGGGCGTGCTCGTGCCGCTCGATGGTGATTTGTACTTAGCGAAGCTGAGCGGCGAGGTGACCCGTCTAACGGACACTGAAGAGAGCGAGCTTAACCCCAAGCTGAGCCCCAAGGGCAGCTCTGTCTCATTCGTGCGCGAGCGCCAGCTGTGGGTTGGCAAGGTCGGCGAGGAAGCCGTGCCGATTACGCCGAAGGAAGGCGATACAATTCGCTGGGGTGAGGCGGAGTTTGTGGCTCAAGAAGAAATGAGTCGCCTGACCGGATATTGGTGGAGGCCCGATGATAGCCGTCTGGTCGTGCAGCGTACGGATGAAAGCCCAGTGGGCATTGTGACTCGCGCAGCGATTGGCGCGACCGGGACCAAGGTGTTTGATCAACGCTATCCCGTTGCGGGCAGTGACAATGCGATTGTTGAGCTGTTTGTGATGGACCCGGATGGCGGAAACCGTGTGAAGGTCGATCTGGGTGATGAGACCGATATCTACGTTGCGCGTGTCGATTGGGGGCCAGATGGTGCGCTCTATGTCCAGCGCCAAAACCGCGAGCAGACTGAGCTGGATATGCTGAGCGTTGATCCAGCGACAGGCAAGAGTGAACTGGTCTTCACGGAGAAGGCCGCACGCGAGGATTACTGGATCAACCTCTCCGACAGTTATCGTTTCCTGAAGGATGGTAGCCTGCTGTGGTGGAGCGAGCGTAGCGGATATGGTCAGTTCTATCTCATAGGATTGAAAAAAGAGATTCTAGCTAGCGGTGAGCGTAGATACATGACCCTGGCTCAACCGCTTACGTCAGGCACATCTCCTGCAACCGAGCTCGTTGGCGTGGATGAGGGCAACGGTGTTTTCTATTTCCAAGGTACCAAAGACGTCCTCACACAGCAGATTTATCGGGCCAATCTGGACGGCAGCGGAGACCCTACCCTCCTGACTGATCCAGCCTATACGAACGCCGCGATAATGGATAAATCCGCCCAGCTTCTGATGGTCACACGATCAGCGCCGAACCAACCCCCACAGAGCTATCTAGCCAATGGGGAAGGTAAGAGGCTGACATGGGTGGAGCAGAATAAACTAGACGATAACCACGCCTATGCGCCCTATGTATTGCATCATCAAACGCCGGAATACGGCACTATTAACGCGGAAGATGGCACACCGCTGCACTACATGATCATCCGTCCGAGGATGAAGCCGGGGAAGAAATATCCGGTGTTCTATTATCACTATTCTGGACCAGGCCCTCAAATTGTCGACCGGACTTGGGGCGGGGCGCTGGCTCAGGCGATCGTGGACAAGGGCTACATCTATTTCGCGCTCGACAATCGCGGTACGGCCAATCGCGGTGTCGACTTCGAACAACCGCTCTACCGAGCGATGGGTGGGGTTGAGGTGCGCGACCAGAAGGTAGGTGCGGAGTTCCTCAAGACCCTCGATTTTGTCGATGGAGACAAGATTGCGCTCTATGGCTGGTCCTATGGCGGCTATATGACGCTGAAGCAGATGCAAGCCGATCCGGGGCTTTATGCGGCGGGTATCAGCGGCGCTCCGGTTACCAAGTGGGAACTGTACGACACCCATTACACCGAGCGTTTCATGGGTGATCCACGCGAAGTGCCAGAGGCCTATGAAGAGGCCAGCGCTATTCCCAATGCGACCAAGATCAGCGATCCCTTGCTGCTGATCCACGGAATGGCGGATGACAATGTGGTGTTCGAAAATTCATCCGAGCTGATTTCGGTTCTGCAGGAAAACAACGTGCCGTTCGAAATGATGCTCTATCCCGGCTACACACACCGAGTTTCTGGCGAGAATATTTCTCCGCATTTGTGGAACACGATCTTCACTTTCCTCGAACGGAACGGCGTGACCCCACCGGAATAGGTACGCGCGACTGGGCCAGCCATTCCAGCGCTGTAGTGGCGACTTCGCTAGGCGCTTCGACTTGGGGATAATGGCCCACGTTGGGGATCAGATGCGCACGCGCCTCGGGCACAACCTCGCGCCATTTGTCATAGGCATGCTTGCCAGAGACCGGATCGAGCGCACCATTGATCAGGCCGATCTTGTCCTGTGCCTCAACCAACGCAGCCTTCCACCGCTCTTTATGCGTGCGTCGATCCGCGATGTAGTGCAGCAGCTTGTGGGTAAGCCGGTTGCCGCCATTGTGCGCGATAAACTCCCAAAACTCGTCCAGTTCCGCCTCACTGGGTTGAGTGTTTGGCCCAAACACTTCGGAGAAGCTCTGGCCAAAGCGTTTGCGGTTCATCAATAGGCCGACCAGAAATCCGAATGGTGAAACGCCTAGTTTCTGGATTGGTCTTGCGCGGTGCTGGTCGGGGAATATCCCCCCGTTCAGGAACACCATCATTCCGAGCTGCTGTGCGCCGGTACCATCTTGCTGGCGAGAGAGCAGCTCCTGGCCAACTGACACCCCGTAGTCGTGCACGAGTGCGTCAAATTCTCCAATGCCGAGATGGGCAAGCAGAGCCTCTTGCACATCGACCTGGCCATGGATCGTATAGCCATTTCCGCCAAAGCCGCCGCGGGGCTTATCCGACAGGCCAAATCCTAGCATATCGCATGCGATCAAATGGTGCTTTTCACCCAGATCATCCCACGTCCGGGCCCAATCAGACGAGCATGTGGGATAGCCATGGACCAGCAATAACGGCCTCGCATCGCTATTGTCGCCGGTCCAATAGGCAATCTGGTGCCCTTGAAAGCCGAAATAGCTCGCTTTCTCGCGCCAATGCGCAATACCGCTTTGCATACGTTTCCCCTCCTGACGTGCCCAAGAAACACTTGCCAAGGCACGCTAGGCGCGGCAGCGCACAACGTGAAGTTGAATTTCCATTGGAGTAAGTGATTTGGGTTACCGGGTGGCAGTGGTCGGCGCGACCGGCAATGTCGGACGCGAGATGATGCAAGTGCTGGCAGAGCGCGAGTTTCCGATTGAGGAAATCGCTGCTGTGGCCAGCTCGCGTTCGCAGGGCAGCGAAGTGGAATTCGGTGACACAGGCAAAATGCTCAAATGCCAAAATATCGAGCATTTTGATTGGGCTGGATGGGATATTGCGTTGTTTTCCGCTGGGTCCGACCCAGCAAAGGAATATGCGCCGAAGGCGGCGGCAGCAGGCTGTATCGTGATCGACAACTCCTCGCTTTACCGGATGGAGCCGGACGTTCCGCTGATCGTGCCAGAGGTCAATCCGGACGCGATTGATGACTATTCCAAGCGCAATATCATCGCGAATCCCAACTGCTCAACGGCTCAACTGGTTGTCGCGCTGAAGCCTTTACATGATGCGGCCAAGATCAAGCGCGTAGTCGTCTCGACCTATCAATCGGTGTCGGGTGCGGGCAAATCGGGCATGGACGAGCTGTTCAACCAAAGCCGCGCGATCTTTGTCGGCGATCCGGTAGAGCCTGCGACCTTTACCAAGCAGATTGCGTTCAACGTGATCCCGCATATCGATGTGTTCCTGGACGATGGATCGACCAAGGAAGAATGGAAGATGATGGTCGAGACGAAGAAGATCCTCGATCCAAAAATCAAGCTCAACGCGACTTGCGTACGGGTGCCGGTATTTGTCGGTCATTCTGAAGCGATCAATATCGAGTTTGAAAATGAGCTGTCGGCGGAGCAGGCACAGGAAATCCTGCGCGAGGCACCGGGCATCATGCTGATCGATAAGCGTGAAGACGGCGGATATGTCACGCCAACCGAAAGCGCGGGCGATGGCGCGACCTACATCAGCCGCGTTCGCGAAGACCCGACCGTCGAGAACGGTATCACTTTGTGGTGTGTGTCAGACAACTTACGCAAAGGTGCGGCATTGAACGCGGTACAGATCGCTGAATTGCTCGGGCGGAGGCATTTGAAAAAGGGATAAAGCATGCGTAGCTTGGTGATCATATTGTCGGCATTCGCGCTCGCCGCTTGCGACAGCGGCACCGTGCCAAGTCCGAGCGAACGCATGAATGAGCGCGGCGAACCTGCAGTGCCAGTAATCGCCGATGATGCAGTTGAGCTGCGCGCAGAAGGATTGGCTGCCGGGTCAGAGGCGTTTTTCTTTTCCGCTGGGCGCAGCGAGGTCGAAGGTGCTCTTACCGCAAGCCTGGGTGAACCAGAGGGCCGCACCATTGGAGAAGAGTGCGGTGCGGGCCGTATGGAGTTCACCAGCTTTCCCGGCGCGTTGACGGTCAATTTTCAAGACGGTTTTATGGTCGGTTGGGTTCTGGGCGAACAAGAAGGGGGTGCGAATATCGCTTTGCAAAGCGGCCTCAAACCCGGAGCGCCGCGCAGCGAGGTGGAAAGCACAACCGGATTTGCTCCGATCACGGACAGCACCTTGGGTGAAGAATTTGCGATTGGCGGCAAGATTGGTGGCTTTCTGGAGGAAGACCGCCTGACCATGCTTTATGCCGGGACACAGTGTTTCTTCAGGTGAGGCGTTTTGGATAGAGATTTTTGCGAAAGCTCGCGCTAGTCTCTGCCAATGACTTTAAAAGCAGACCTCTATTTCAGCTTCCGTTCCCCGTATTCCTATCTCGCCATTGGCCGCTACCGCGCGCTGGCAGAGGAATTTGATCTCGAGATTGCGCTGCGCACTGTGTGGCCGATCGCGATCCGTGCGCCGGAATTGCTCTTCACCGGAAACCCTGCGGCGCCGCGCTATATCTTGATGGATTCGATGCGGGTCGCGCGGCATTTGGGCATTCCCTATCGCTGGCCGCGTCCTGACCCTGTGAACCAAAACCTGATGACGCGCGAAATCGCGGCTGAGCAGCCGCTTATCCGCCGTATCTGCCGATTGGGCCAGGCCGCGTCGCGCCGGGGCAAGGGCCTGGCGTTTGCAGATGAAGTATCCCGGATTATCTTCTCCGGCGAAGTCGATGGCTGGGACGAAGGCGGTCACCTAGCGGACGCATCCTCTCGGGCGGGCTTGGACCTCGCTGAACTTGATGCGGAAGTTCTAGGTGATGCAGCAGCGCTGGATGCCGAAATCGCTGACAATCAGAGCGCACTGGAGGCGGCGGGCCATTGGGGCGTACCGACCCTGGTGTTCGATGGCGAGCCCTTCTTTGGCCAGGACCGCATCGATATGGCGAAATGGCGGATGGAGCAAAAGGGGTTGATGAAGCGGTGAATGGCAAGGCGTCCAATATGGCCGAACATACCGGCGGCTGCCAATGCGGCGCAGTGCGCTACACGATCAAAGCGGAGCGCCTGACTGCCTACGCCTGCCATTGTCGCGAGTGTCAGATGCAGTCGGCAAGTGCATTCGGTCTCTCGGTACCCGTCTTTGTTTCCAGTCTTGAAATCGAAGGCGATACCGCCAGCTGGCGTCGGCCGACCGATAGTGGATCGCATACCAATTGCCACTTCTGCGCGCGGTGCGGTAGCCGCATCTATCATGCAGGAGAAAACCGCCCCGGCATGGTCACGATCAAAGGCGGCTCGCTGGATAATGCTGGGGAGCTTGAACCAGTTGCGCATATTTGGACCCGCAGTAAGCAGTCTTGGTTTGTCCTGCCCGAAGGTGTGCCGCAATGGGAAACGCAGCCGCAGACCCAGTCAGAATGGATGGAACTGCTTTCGTGAGCGATCAAACAACAGCGATGTTTACGTCCTTCGACGGCACCCATCTCGCGGTGCATCGGATGGGCGAAGGCGCGCCGGTTATTCTGCTCCATGGCTTGTTCTCCAGTGCTGACATGAACTGGATCAAGTGGGGTCACGCTGCGCGTCTTGCCGAGGCCGGGTTTGAGGCGATCATGCTCGATTTTCGCGTGCATGGTGAGAGCGAGGCGCCGACTGATCCCGGGAATTACCCGAGCGGTGTTTTGGTGCGCGATGCGGTCTCACTTGTGGAGCATTTAGGATTTGAAGACGGTAGGTATGACCTCGTCGGCTTTTCGCTCGGTTCGCGCACGGCCTTACATGCGACCGCTATGCAGGTGCTTGCTCCGCGCAAATTGGTGGTGTGCGGGATGGGGGTATCTGGTCTGTCCGAATGGCAAAAGCGAGCGGTTTTTTTCAAACGTGTCATTGATGAGTTTGACACCATTGAGCGCGGAGATCCCGCCTATTTCTCACGTCAATTCCTGAAGTCACAAGGGGTTGACCGGGTCGCAGCGCGTTTGTTGCTGGATGCGATGGGCGATCTCGACCTTGCTAAGCTTTCCAATGTCAGCATGCCGACGCTTGTTGCCTGCGGTGTTGATGATCAAGACAATGGTTCCGCGGCGGAACTGGCCGAATTGCTCCCCAATGCGACCTATCGCGCCGTGCCTGGCGCACACCTCGACAGCGCGACAAAGCCGGAATTGGGCGAGGCGATTACACAGTTCTTGAGCGCGCTATGACGGTCTCAAAGCGGACCGCATTGCTTTGGTGGGTCGGTGGCCTGATTGCCTTCGCAATCACATTGACGCTTCATGCGCCCTTGGTCATCGACGGCGTGCCGGGCGGCATTCTAGATCATCAACGTGCGCCAGATGCGGCGACGGTGGACGCTATTCAGCGCGCCTGGAGCAATGATGGATTGCTCAGTTCGGCTGCGACCGCGATGATATCGGATCTGATATTCATTGGCATTTATGGGATCGGCTGCGTCCTCGCAGGTCTATATTACCGAAGCCGCCGATCGCGGGTTTTGTCGGGCCTTGGCTGGGTGGCACTTGCATCGGGACTTGTATTTTTGGTGACTGATTACGGTGAGACCATTTCGCAATTTATCCAGTTGCGGAATTTTGCAGGCGACGATCAGCTTGCCTCATTCGCATCGACATTGAGGCCGATAAAGATGGCGGCGTGGATTGGCGGTTTTCTGGCGGTCTTGGCTGCTTTAGCGGTCGAACGTTTTTCGATGATTGACACTTGAACCCAAGTGGCTAGCCATTCAAACTAATTTCATGATGGGATCGTCGCCGGCGCTGGCCGAGAGCTGCTCGACTGATGAGGCCGCGTTAGCTGTGGGGTGTTAGTTTCCTGAAACGCTATCAGACCCAGATGCATGGATTGCCGGTGTTGAGGCGAAATTTGCACAGGTCGAGGGCTCTAATCCGGACACTGCGCGTAAGCTTTAGATCCTGAGCAATGCCAACGAGGTTGGCGAAACTTCGATGCAATGTTTGAAAATGAGCGCCAAGACCATGGCCTGATACGCTCGAGGCCTTTAATGATGGTTCCTAAATGAGCGGTATGGGAATGGTGGAATGGCTGAGCGAATAGAACGAAGGGCAGCAGGCGGGATGGTGATTGGCAAACGAGCTGGACTGATTGGCGCGGTTGCATTGGCAATATCCGCCTGCGCGCCTGTGGGAAGCGACAATAAACAATCCGAATGGACCGTTTACGAACCGCTTGGCGAGGCAAAGTCTAGTACGGCCGGTGAATTGTTGTTTGTGGCCAATAAGCGGGGCAATACGCTGTCGAAGATTGACCTGACGACCGGGGAAGAGGTGCTGCGCAAAGACAGCTGCACCAATCCTCACGAATTAGCGATGTCGCCAAACGGCAATCTGGTCGCGCTCGCTTGCTATGGCGGCACCACAATCGATGTCTTTGATGTCGAGGATTTAAGCCGGGTCACAAGCGTGGAGCTGGGCGAAAATGCCCGTCCGCATGGTATCATGTGGATGGATAGCGGTGTGATCTATGCAACTGCAGAAGGGCGCCAATCGATCTTCCGGATTACCGATAACGGCGTGGGTAGTCCTGCGCTTACGGAGTATCCCACTGGCAAGCAGGGCAGCCACATGCTCGTCGTCGCGCCTGATGAAAGCGCGGCTTGGACGACGGATCTTGGTTCAAAGACAGTCACTCGCATCGACTTGGTTGGCGAAGCCCCGCCTTTGTCAGTCACAGTGGGCGAGGAACCGGAGGGCATTTCACTCGCTCCTGACGGCAAATCTTTGTGGGTCTCGGCACGCGGCTCCAATCAGGCGTTTGAACTCGATCCAGTCACGATGGAAGTGCGCAGCACGGTTGATACAGGAGCCTTTCCCTTGCGCCTGTCAATCCGTCCGCAGGGCGATGTCGCGGTCACATCTGATCTGATGGATGGCGGGCTTACGGTCATCGACCTGAAAACTGCCAAGGTAATTCGTAGCATTGCGGTTTCAGGTCCTCAGGAAGCACAGCAACGTTTCCAGGTCACGATCCTGTGGTCCGATGATGGCCAGCGGGTCTATGTTGCTGAAACGGCTAGCGACACTGTCGCAGAAGTTGACTATGAAAGCGGTAAGGTACTGCGCCGTTTGCCCACCGGTGACGGCGGGGATGGAATGGCCATTCTTGGGATGACGGAGTTTTTCTCGCCGTGATCGGCTGAGATTTGGGGGTAATGATTGTGCGTTTTTTATCGGTTATCGGGGCCGTTGGTGCAGTGTTGGCGATCCAACCTAGTGCCGGACAGGCTCAGGGGCAACCGCAAACGCAGGTGGCCCCGCAAAACCCGCAGGTGGTGACTCAGTTTGACGCGGCCACAATCTCGCGTTTGCTGCTCGATGTGCAAACAACTTGGCAGGTCGAAACTGATGCGAATGGCGGAACGGTTTACCGCGCGCAGTCGGGAACCGGGATCAGCTTTGCTCTGACCCCTCGGGCATGTACGCCGCAGCAGGGGTGTGTTGGCCTGCTGATGGTGGCTACATTCGTGCGTGAAGACACTCGCCCACGTGCGGAAATCAATGAATTCATCAATCAATACAACGATCTCAATGCGAGCAGCAAAGCCGTGCGTGCAGGCGATCAGGCGATCGTCCTGCAGGGCTATGTCAATTCTGCCTATGGCATCAGCTATGCCAATGCACAGGCGCAATTGCTGGTCTTTGGTCAGGAAATCCAGAAGATGCGGGCGAGCTTAACTGAGTTTGCTGCGCAGTCGCGGTGATTTTTAGTGATGAGATGGGGGGATATAAATATGACGAAATGTCTTTTGGGCGCAATAATGCTAATGGCGACGACTTCTTTGAGCGCTCAAACTGCCGAGCCAATGGTGAGTGCGCAAGACCCTGAGGGTTTAGCGAAAGTATTGATGGATGCGGGTTATGAAGCCGAGCTGACGACCGATAGGCAAGGTGACCCGATGATTAGAACCGAACTGGCAAACATGACAACACGTTTGGTCTTCTATGGCTGTGACGAACAAACTAATTCGGATTGTGACTCGGTGCAATTTACCACTGGTTTTGACAGGAAAGAGCCTTGGACTAAGGGCGAAGCCATCCAGATCAGCGAGAAATTACGCTTTGCCGCTGTATCGTTGGATGACGAGGGCGATCCTTATATTTCATGGGATGTCTTTACAGGTGACGGTATACCATCGCGCGTCTTCTTGCAGTCGGTTCTAAAGTACAGCAGTACCGTCGAATCCACGGCCGACATCGTCTTTGCCGACGAGTAGGAATCTAGAGGATACGGCTCACCTAAACGGCGGCTCGTTAAAGGCGCGCAGCTTGCGGCTGTGAAGGCGGTCGCCTTCATCGCGCAGGCGCTTGCACGCCTCTAGGCCGATTTGCAGGTGAGCGGCGATTGCTTCTTCGTAAAACTGGTTCGCCTGGCCGGGCAGCTTGATCTCACCGTGCAGCGGCTTGTCTGACACACACAGCAAGGTGCCATAGGGCACGCGGAAGCGATAACCCTGCGCGGCGATCGTCGCGCTTTCCATTTCGACCGCAATGGCGCGACTTTGGGAGAAGCGTTTGGCTGAGGTCGAGTAGAGCAGTTCCCAATTGCGGTCATCCGTGGTGACGACCGTGCCCGTGCGCATGCGCTGTTTAAGGTTCGCGCCCTGGGTGCCGGCCACTTCTTCGGTTGCGCCTGCAAGAGCCTGCTGCACCTCAGCAATCGGAGGAATTGGAATTTCTGGCGGAAGCACGCCGTCGAGCACATGATCATCGCGTAAGTATGCGTGAGCGAGTACGAAATCCCCGATCTTCTGGCTCGAACGTACACCGCCGCAGTGTCCGATCATCATCCAGGCATGCGGGCGCAGCACGGCGAGGTGATCGCAGATTGTTTTTGCATTGGATGGGCCGACGCCGATGTTGACCAACGTGATGCCGCGTCCATCTTCACGCATAAGGTGATAGGCTGGCATTTGGTGCCGCCGCCAGGCGGTATCATTGAGCTGTTCCTGCGCGTTGTCGGTGCATTCGTGAATGTTCAGACCGCCAGCGCCAGTTAGGCCGGTATAGCCGCCTTCGCAGATTTGCTGCGCGCCCCAATTCACAAACTCATCGACATAGCGGTGGTAATTGGTGAATAGGATAAAATCCTGAAAATCCTCCACCTTTGTGCCGGTATAGTGTGCGAGGCGAGCAAGCGAATAATCCGTGCGCAGCCCATCAAACAGCGATAGCGGCATGGTTTCCGCTTCATCAAACTCAATCCCATCGGCGAGTTCGTCACCGATCAGAGCAAGGTCGGTGGATGGGAAATGCTTGGCGATATCCTGAGGTGCGATGCCAACCATCGCTGCACCTGCGTCACCATCCAGAACATAGGGGAAGGGGATTTCCTGACGAGAGCGGCTGACCTCAACCTCGATCTCATATTCGCCAGCGATGAGGCTCAGTTGTTCCGCCAGATAGCCTGCGAACAGGTCAGGCCGGGTGATGGTCGTCTGATAGGTGCCGGATTGCTCCAACCGGCCAAAGGCTCGGCTGCGGTCGAGTGGTTCGCCAATACCGGAGTAATGCACGGTCAACTCTGGATAGGCATAGCTCCCATCTTCGCGGCGGCTCGCAGGCGGGATGGTGCCCTTCGTTCCGTAAGCCATGACATCCTCACGAAGGGTCGAGACCGCTTCGTCATAAATGCTTTGCAGCTGCGCGATGGTGTTTTCGATTGATTTCATGTGCTGGTATTAGTGTCCAAAATAGGAAAATTCAAAGACAGCTCAGATTTAAGGAGCATTTCTCTCAAAACTCCGGCTTTTACAAAAAGGGCGCGAAGCCTGTTTGACCTCGCGCCCTTCATTGATTGGCGTAAAAGACGTGCCAAGCTTACTCGCTTGCAGCTTCCTCTTCAGCAGCGTCTTCTTCTGCCGCTTCCTCTGCAGGAGCAGCACCGTCTTCGAGCAGTTCGGCAGGAATTTCGCCTGGCTCAAGGGTGGGGTCGATGCGATTGGCGTCGGCCGCTTCCTCGATTTCCTTCTGCTCGTCTTCAAACAGCTGAGCCAGAACGTCGACGCCTTGGCTTTGCAGCTCGGCTTCGTCGTCACTACGCGCAACGTTTGCTTTAACGATGACGTGCACTTCTGGGTGCAAAGCAACAGTCACATCGTGCATGCCGATCGTTTTGATCGGGCTGCCCATAATGACCTGCTTCTTGTTCACATCGTGGCCTTGTTCAGTCAGGCCAGCGATCATGTCGCGGACGTTGACAGAACCATAGAGCTGGCCGGTGTTGGAGGCTGCGCGGATAAGCACAACTTCTGCACCGTCGACTTTGCTGCCGACCTTCTCAGCTTCACCGCGACGTTCTGCGTTCTCTTTTTCGAGACGCTCACGGTTGGCTTCAAACACCTTCTTGTTGGCGTCGTTAGCGCGCAGGGCCTTCTTCTGCGGGAGCAGGAAGTTGCGGGCATAGCCGTCTTTGACAGTGACGACGTCACCAATGGTGCCGAGTTTCTCGATCCGTTCGAGGAGAATGATATCCATGTCGTCTCTCCTCTTACTTTACGATGTAAGGCAGCAGGCCGATGTGGCGTGCACGCTTAATAGCTTTGGCGAGTTCACGCTGCTTCTTAGCAGAAACGGCGGTAATGCGCGATGGAACGATCTTGCCACGCTCAGACATGAAGCCTTGCAGCAGGCGCACGTCTTTGTAGTCGATCTTGGGCGCTTCGTTACCCGAAAACGGGCAAGATTTGCGGCGGCGGAAAAAAGGACGTGCCATTAGTCGCGCTCCTCTCTGTCAGAGCGGCGCTTACGGTCGCGCTCGTTCTTACGCATCATTACACTTGGACCTTCTTCGTGCTCTTCGACACGGATAGTCATGTAGCGAATGACGTCTTCGTTGATACGGGTCTGACGCTCCAGCTCTTCAACCACGGTGCCCGGGGCATCAATGTTGAGCAGCACAAAGTGTGCCTTGCGGTTGCGGTCAATTTTATAGGCGAGCGATTTGAGGCCCCAAGTTTCAGTCTTGGTAACCTTGCCGTTGTTCGCTTCTACGATTTCTGTGGCGGTCGCCGCCAGCGTGTCTACCTGAGCTTGGCTCAGGTCCTGACGCGCGAGAAAGATATGCTCGTAATGAGCCATCTCGCATCCTTTCATATTGCTACCGATCGTTGGCCATTTCGCAGCGGATCCGCGAGTGCCCCTCCGGCTTTCTTCATACGCCCTAATTCAGGCGATGGGCGCACATACCGCCTTTGCCGCCAAAAGCAAGCGCGAATGCGACTGTTTGCAGAGCGTGGCGGCGCGGTTGACCTGATGCGTGGGGGCTATAATTGATGGGTGGTACATGATTTTCGTCATGGGAGGGTCGATCAATGAAGAAGTTCACTGCGCTTACCGCATTGCTAATGCTCAGCGCCTGCGGGGCCTTGGCCACCACCGAAAGCTCCTATTACATCGCTGCTGATGCGCCGAGCGAGCGCGCCTGCGATGGTCCGCCAAGCCGGGCGGCTCTTGATGGAGGGCCCGGAGCCGATGGCAGGTTCGCCTCGACGATCAATATCCGCATTTTCGACGATATCGGCCTGCTGTGTGAATACGGCCCAGACAACAAATTGGTCGCTACATATGCGGAGGTGGACGAGGGCGGCGCAACGCATGTCTACACGGTGGTTGATGACCCGATGGAGGCCAACCCGGTGAAGACCTTTGGCCCGATCAGCGAATAGTTGAAACGAATAGTAATAGAACAGGGTAGGACAACGACATGCCATCAGGACTGGTTGCACTTTTGGATGACGTGTCGATCATCGCGCGCACTGCGGCGGCTTCGATTGACGATATTGCGGCGGCGGCCGGGCGTGCGGGGACAAAGACCGCTGGTGTTGTGATTGACGATGCTGCGGTTACGCCCAGCTACGTCACCGGGCTTTCGCCGGCGCGCGAGCTGCCGATTATCTGGAAAATCACCAAGGGCAGCCTGTTCAACAAGCTGATCATATTGCTGCCCGGGGCGATATTGCTGTCGGAATTCCTGCCCTCGCTGATCATCTGGATATTGATGCTTGGCGGCGCGTTCCTTTGCTACGAAGGCGCTGAGAAGGTTATGGAAAAGCTCGGCGGGGCAAAACACGGCAAAACCGTGGATGATGAGATCACGGATCCCGAGGCCTTCGAAAATCAACGGGTCGCTGGCGCTATTCGAACCGACCTGATCCTGTCAGCGGAGATCATGGCGATCACGCTCAACGAGCTTGATCTTGATGTGTGGTGGGAGCGGGCAATTGCGCTCGGCATCGTTGCAATCGCCGTTACCGTTGCGGTTTATGGTGCTGTCGCGCTGATTGTGAAGATGGATGATGTTGGGCTGCACCTAACGAAGAAAGACAGCACTGCTGCGCAGAAATTCGGCCACTTGCTGGTCAATTTGGTCCCCAAACTGCTGATCGCACTGTCCTTTATCGGTACGATTGCGATGTTGTGGGTCGGTGGCGGAATTATCATTCACGGCACGCATGAGGTCGGCTTCCACCTGTTCTATGACATCGCGCATGGCGCAGAGGCAGCAGTTGGCGGCGGCACGGGCGCGATGGGCGGTATCCTGGGATGGTTTACCTATGCGGGCATCTCTGCGGTACTTGGCCTCGCGCTGGGTGCGGTCATCGCCTTCGTACTGCACAAAGTGATCGGTTATGAAGGTGCGCATTGAACCAATGTAACGTTCCTCCGCTCCTCTACACTTGCGCTGGCTCGCGCGGTTTGCGCGCGACTTGGGCGGCAGAGGAGGCAGGCGCTGACATTGACTTGCGGATACTGCCGTTCCCTCCGCGCTATCTTGCGCCCGAATATATGGAGATCAATCCGCTAGGCACAGTTCCTGTGCTGGTGGATGGCGGCGTGCGGATGACGGAAAGCTGCGCGATTGCGCATTATCTTGCGACCCGCAACGGCATGACAGATCTGGCGATCGCCCCAGGTCAGACGGACTATGCAGAATATTGCGATTTCACCTATCACGCCGATGCGACGATCACCTTTCCCCAAACCGTTTACATGCGATTTGCCATTTTCGAAAAGGAGAAGGGCCTGGCCGAGGCGGGTGAGGCCTATGCCAAGTGGTTTCACAAGCGGTTGGTTAAGGTCGAGCAGCGTCTTGAAGGACGTGAATATCTATGTGCAGATCGTTTTACGGTCGCAGATATATGCGTTGGATATGCGCTGATTTTGGCCAAGAATGTGGGGCTCGATGATGGCATTCCTGATAGCTTGAAGACCTACCGCGAGAGCTTAGTCGCTCGTCCTGCTTACAAGCGTGCAGTTGAGCGAGAGGAAGAGGGGCGAAAAGCTCTAAAAAGCACCTAAGTAAGCGACTTACCCAGCATCCTTTTTATCCAGTTCCATCCCGCACTTGGTGCATGTGCGATTGGGCCAGGGGACCGCGAATATCCCGCGAAAGAACAGGTTCTTTCCGCAATTGGGGCAATTGAACAGGCGCATGCGCGCATTGACCAGCACCAGCATGATGATCGCCCCGGCAAACGCCCAGCTCGTATGGCCAAACATCCGATCAATCGTGATCACGAACAGGAAAGCGGCCAGCATGGCGGCGCCCATCAATCGGGCGTGCCGCACAGCGAGCGAATAAACGGTCATTTAAGCTGACTGAACAGGCTCTTGGCAAAGCCTGTAAGCGTGTCATCGCGGGCGCCCATGATCACAATCCGGTCACCCGGCTGAGCGATTTCGACAATATGCGTGCCGCAATCTTCGCGCGCTGCAATGTGCCTGGCTGATCCGCCAGCATCCTCGATCAACTTAATGATCCGCTCAGTGCCTTCGCTGCGGTCGACCCTTCCGCCGTAGTAAACTGGGTCGCACATTACGGTAATGTCGCCTGCATCAAGCTCGCGCGCGAAGGTTTCGGCCAATTCATCGCCCATCTGGCGAAGTGGGCCATATCCGTGGGGCTGGAAGAAGGCGATTACTCGGCCAGGCGTGCCCTTCAAAGTGCGCAATGTGGCGGCGCATTTTTCCGGATTATGGCCGAAATCATCGATCACGGTGATGCCGCTAGGGCTGGTGCCGATCACGTCAAAACGGCGAGCCAGGCCTTGAAACTGATTGAGAGCAGCCACAGCATCCGCCACCGAAATCCCCGCCGCGTTTGCCGCAGAAATTGCCGCCAAAGCGTTGGAAAGGTTGTGCAACCCAGGCATTGGCAGAGTTAGCGCCGCAGCCTCGTTCGCGCGGCTGTCGATCACCTTGGCTTGAAGCGTGAAGGGGCCTTCGACAACCGAGCCTGCCTCGACGGTGATATCAACGTGCGGATGGTCCACCGCGAAGGAGATCATCTGCCCCTTGCCATCGGTCATGCTGGCTTGGCCAAGTTTGCGCGCCTCGTCATTGTCGAAATTGACGACGCCGCAGCCTGATGATGCGAGGTAATTGCCAAACAGATCGCGCAATTCTTCGAGGCTCTTATGGTCGAGGCTGACGTTGAGAAGCACGCCTATGGTGGGGCGGTAGAGCGCGATGGAGCCATCGCTTTCATCCACTTCGCTGACGAAAATTTCTGGGCGGCCAACACGCGCGCTCGCGAACTGATTGTCCGCTGCGATGAAGTTCTTCATCACCGCGCCGTTCATGATCGTCGGATCATAATCCTGAGCGGCCAGAATTGTGCCGATCATGCCAGTAACAGTCGATTTGCCGGATGTGCCGCCAATCGCGACCGAATATCCCGCTTGGTTGAACAGCATCGCGAGCACTTCGGCCCGGGTCAGTCGCTCACATCCCAGCTCTTTAGCGCGCGCAGCATCAGGAACAGTGTCTTCAACCGCGGCAGAGGCGACCAAGACCTGATTGCTTGATGTCAGGCCGCTGCCATCCTGCGCGTGCAAGGTGAAACCATTGCTCGCAAGCCATGCAAACTTCTCCGGCGTGCGTCCCTGATCATAGGATCGGTCAGAGCCAGCGACTTCGCAGCCCATGCCGCGCAGGATTTGTGCGAGCGGAAGCATGCCAGATCCGCCGATGCCGCAAAAAAAGAATGGCCGCTGTGTCAGCGCCGCTTGATCGATCCCTTTGCCCATGCGAACCACCGCTATTAAGATGTGACTGTCAAAACAAGGGGCTTGGTTGGGCCGTATGACGAATATTGCGATTTGCGCCCCGGCGACGCCGATCACTCGCGAGCAAGCGGATGCCTTGAATGAGCTGGTGGCGGCCGAGTTCCCGATGCACAATGTCACGTTCCATGATCAGTGCTTTGAATTGTATGGTCATTTTGCTGGCCCTGACCTGAGGCGGCTAGAGGCGCTGCTCGAATGCGCGAATGATCCCGCCTATGATGCGGTGTGGTTTGCGAAGGGGGGCTATGGCTCCAACCGGATTGCAGAGGCCGCAGTGGCGCAGATGAATGCCTCGGCTCGGTCCAAGACCTATGTCGGTTTTTCAGATGCAGGCTATTTGCTTGCCGCGCTTTATCGCCATGGGATTGGCCAGAGCGTCCACGGCTCTATGCCGGTCAGTGCGCGCAGCGAAGGCGGGCGCGAGGCTGTACGCCGGGTCCTGCGCTGGTTTGCGGGCGATAACAGCGGGCTGGAACCAAGTGTTGATGGCAAGACCCCAGTGGTCGCCTTCAACCTGATCACCCTGTCAATGATCGCGGGCACGCCGATGATGCCCGATCTGCCTGGCCATGTGGTGATGGTAGAGGAGGTGAGCGAGCATCTCTATTCAATCGATCGACTGTTCTTCAATTTGGCTGGGTCGCTGCCACGGGTCGCGGGATTGCGGCTTGGCTCGGTAACCAATGTGCCGGAAAACTACCGCGAATTCACCCAAAGCCCAGAGGAGATCGCCAAGTTCTGGTGCGCGCGCGCAGGCATACCCTATCTGGGCCGTGCTGAGATCGGCCACACCTCTGCCAACAGGGTTGTGCCGTTCGGTCTTGCCAGCCCATCAAAGGCTTCGTAACCGCGCGGGCTGAAGAGGAGTTTCTTAAATGCGAGCATTCGTTTTTCCGGGACAGGGCAGCCAAAAGGTCGGCATGGGCACAGAGCTAGCAGAAGCGAGCGCTGCGGCGCGCGCCGTGTTTGAGGAAGTGGATGAGGCTTTGTCTCTGAACCTGTCCGCGATCATGGCCGAAGGGCCGGCAGATGCGCTGACGCTCACGGAGAATGCCCAGCCAGCGATCATGGCCAATGCCATTGCAACCCTGCGCGTACTCGAAACTGAGTTCGGCGTATCACTGACCGAGGCGGGCGATTGTGTCGCAGGCCATTCGCTTGGCGAATACACGGCGCTCTGCGCGATTGGCGCATTCTCGCTGGCGGACACGGCGCGGCTATTGAAACTCCGCGGCAGCGCCATGCAGGCGGCGGTTCCCGTGGGCGAGGGCGCGATGGCGGCCCTGCTCGGCGCAGATATTGAGAAAGCAAGCGCATTGGCCGCCGCTGCGGCCGACGGCGAAGTGTGCGAGATCGCGAATGACAATGATCCGGGTCAGGTGGTTATCTCCGGCCAGAAAGGCGCGGTAGAGCGCGCTGTCAGCATGGTGAAGGATCATGGGATCAAACGCGGCGTATTGCTGCCCGTATCCGCGCCGTTCCACTGCTCGATGATGCAACCTGCCGCTGACCGCATGGCAGAGGCTTTGGCCGCGACGCCTCCCGGCGCGTTGGCGCTGCCACTCTATGCCAATGTCACCGCGTCCAAAGTGACCGATCCAGCCGAGGAGCAAAAGCTGCTGGTTGAGCAGGTCACCGGGCGCGTACGCTGGCGCGAAAGTGTAGCGCAAATGCACAGCGACGGCGTGAATGAGTTTGTTGAACTGGGCGGCAAAGTGCTTGCCCCAATGATCCGAAAGATTGCAGGCGAGGCAGAAACCGCCAGCCTCGTTACCATGGAAGACCTCGAAGGTTTTGCGAAGGAGCACACATAATGTTTTCACTCAGCGGAATGAACGCTCTGGTCACGGGCGCGAGCGGCGGCATTGGCTCATCGATCGCGATGGCGCTGGCCAGTCAAGGCGCGCGTGTCGCATTGTCGGGCTCTAACGGTGACAAGCTGCGCGCATTCAGGGAACAGATGATCGATGAAATCGGCGGCGATCACGTTGAGATTACCTGCAACCTGTCCGACAGCACCCAGGTTGAGGAATTGATCCCAGCCACGCTCGATACGCTCGGCGGGATCGACATTCTGGTGAACAACGCCGGGATCACTCGCGATAACCTTGCCATGCGGATGAAGGATGAGGAATGGGATCAAGTGATCTCGGTCAATCTCGAGGCCGCAATGCGCCTGATGCGCGCCAGCGCACGGCCGATGATGAAGGCGCGATTTGGCCGCATTATCAACATCACCAGCGTAGTCGGCAGCACCGGTAACCCCGGACAAATGAACTATGCCGCGGCCAAAGCGGGGCTGACGGGCCTGACCAAGAGTTTCGCGCAAGAGGTTGCCTCGCGCGGGATCACTGCCAATTGCGTGGCACCGGGCTTTATCCGCACCGCGATGACGGCGGAATTACCTGACGCTCAGAAAGACGCGCTCAATGCCCGTATTCCTACGGGCAAAATGGGTGAGGGCACTGATATTGGTGCGGCTGTGGCTTATCTGGCGAGCCGCGAGGCTGGCTATGTTACCGGCGAGACGCTGCACGTGAACGGCGGCATGGCGATGCTCGGGTAACTCACTCGTGCGGGCGGCCGTTGCTGACGGCCATTGTCTGGTAAACGGGCCGTTATCCCCAAGGAATCGCCGCAGGTAACACCCCAAGCTTGCCCGTGGGTTCAGCCCCGCTAAGGTCTTCCGAGGAATTCCGGCGCGATTGGGCGATTCCTGCCCTTAGAGCGCGTCATGCAAAGTAAGGGTAATAGGCTAAGCAATGAAGGCTACGATCGAACGCGCGACGCTCCTGCGTTGTCTCTCCCATGTTCAGTCGGTTGTTGAACGCCGCAACACCATTCCGATCCTGTCCAACGTCCTGATCGATGCCAGCGATGGCGGCAGTGTGAAGGTGATGGCGACCGATCTCGATCTGCAGGTCGTTGAAACCATGGCCGCCGCTTCGGTCGAAGGGGCAGGGGCGATCACCGTTTCCGCGCACCTGTTGTTCGATATTGCGCGCAAGCTGCCAGAGGGCAGCCAGGTCAGCCTGGAAACGGCGGAAAACCGGATGGAAGTGAAGGCAGGCCGTAGCCGTTTTAAGCTGCCAACCCTGCCGCGCGATGACTTCCCTGTGATCGTCGAAGGCGATCTGCCGACCAGTTTTGAGCTGCCGGCTCGCACTTTGGCAGAGATGATTGACCGGACCCGGTTTGCCATCTCCACCGAGGAAACCCGCTATTACCTCAACGGCATTTTCCTGCACGTGACCGATGATGATGAGCCCGTGCTTAAGGCTGCTGCGACCGATGGCCACCGACTTGCGCGCTTTACTCTGGCCCGTCCAGAAGGTGCAGAGGGCATGCCGGACGTCATCGTACCGCGTAAAGCGGTTGCGGAGCTGCGCAAGCTGCTGGAAGAGGCGATGGACGGCAATGTCCAGATCGACTTGTCGGCAAGCAAAGTTCGCTTCACGCTCGGCGGAGAGGGCGGCGTTGTCCTGACCTCTAAGCTTATCGACGGCACCTTCCCAGATTACAGCCGGGTTATCCCGACCGGGAATGATAAGCTGCTCAAGCTTGATCCGAAGAGCTTCTTTGACGGTGTTGACCGGGTTGCGACCATCGCAACAGAGAAAACGCGTGCAGTCAAAATGGGTCTCGATACCGACCGGGTCACCCTGTCAGTGACATCACCTGACAATGGCACCGCGGCGGAGGAGCTGGCTGGTGAATACAAGTCTGAAGGCTTTGAGATTGGCTTTAACGCCAATTACTTGAAGGACATTCTTAGCCAGATCGACAGCGACACGGTTGAGCTGCACCTGGCCGATGCCGGGGCGCCGACTCTGATCCGTAAGGATGATAAGTCGCCGGCTCTGTATGTCCTGATGCCAATGCGTGTCTAATGCCGCGTTTTTTCATGATTGCTATTGTCACGCTGACGGTGTCTGGCTGCGATGAGGCGTCAGAAGTGGTCTTGCCTGACCACACAATTGAGACTTCGTCTCTCGCGCCCAGAGACGGTATGAGGGTTCAGGTAAACACGAATATTGTCCTGACTGATGCGGAGTGTGAGACGTTGATTGCCGAGTATTCCGATCAAGCTGAGCCAGATGGCCAAGTCTCTGTTCACATGCCAAGCGCAGCGTTTGACAATCAGATCTTACCGTTCTGCGTGGATAATTTTGAAGGCGAAGGCGTCACATTCAATAGGACAATGTTCGGCCAGCCAGCGGACTGAATGCCTGCCCAAGTCCGCATCTTTGGAACTGTCATTTCGACTTACACGCGGATCGTAGAAATCACGTGTGAGGAGGCTGACCTGTCGCACGAAGTCACCCCGACGCCTGCGCAAAGCCCGCAAAACCGCCATCCATTCGGCAAAATCCCGGTGGTTGAGGTTGATGAGCTGGAGCTCATTGAGAGCGTCGCCATCGCGCAATATCTCGACAATGCGCATAACGACGGCGCCCTTCAACCCACCAATCCGGCGGCACGAGCGGTGATGGATAAATGGGTCGCAATCGCCAATAACTACCTGTTTCCACTGTTTGAAATTGGTCTGGTAATGCCATGGATCATGCACCGCTACGCCGGACATCCCCTGGATCAGGCAAAGATTGAGCGCGCGCTTCCTCAAATCAGCCGGGCGCTTGGCTTCCTAGAAGCGGAGATCGACAAGGATGGTGCCTGGACCGGCGAGCCATTCGATCTGGCTGATGTGTTTCTGTACCCCATACTGCGCGGTTTGGAGATGACCCCGCAAGGTGCGGTGGGCATTGAGCAATGCGATGGCCTCCAGCAGTGGATGCGCATGTGCGAAAAACGTCCCTCAATCGCCTCAACGCGGTGGGAAAGCGAGCCGTGATCGTCTAGCATGCCGCGTAAAGAGGAGATCAGTCATGACAGTCCAACAAGTCCACGTTCGCAAGGATGAACTCACTAACGCCGCCCTTGTTGAGGTCGACAATGGAGAGCTTGCCAGCGGCGCAGTTCGGCTCGAAATTGAGAGCTTCTCTGTCACGGCCAACAACATCACCTATGCGGTGGTCGGCGACGGCTTTGGCTATTGGAATTTCTTCCCCGCGCCGGAGGGCAGCGGCATTGTACCAATGTGGGGACATGCAAAAGTCGCCCAAAGCAATTCTGAGGATTTTGCAGTGGGCGAGCGGGTCTATGGATACCTGCCAATGGCAACGCACCTCGACGTGATCCCGGGCAATGTGTCGGCCGGCAGCTTTATCGACACCACCGATTATCGCCAGCCAATGAGCCCAGTTTACAATCAATACTCGCGCCTCGCCGCCGATCCGGAGCATGACGCGAGCAAAGAGGCCGAGCGGATGATCTATGGCCCGCTGTTCAAAACGGGCTTCATCATCGACTATTTCATGCGCAACAACCAATGGTTCGGGGCCGAGCAGGTGATCCTGACCAGCGCATCGTCAAAGACGGCCATGGGCCTCGCCAGCGTCGCGCAGCAGAATTCTCCAAATGTGAAGCGCGTCGGTTTGACCTCGCCGGGCAATGTCGAATTTGTCGAGAGCACAGGGCTTTACGACAAGGTCTGCTCCTATGACGAGGTCGCCATGCTCAGCCTGCTGCCAGCGGTCGTGGTGGACTTTGCCGGCAACGCGGGACTGCTCGCGAAAATTCACGAGCATTTTTCCGATGCGCTGAAATACTCATGCCTCGTCGGCGCGACCCATATTGAGGAACGCGGCGAGGGCGGAATGCGCGCGGATCGCGGGCTACCCGGGCCAAAGCCGACTTTGTTCTTCGCGCCTGATCACTTCGTGTCGTTCTTTAAGGAACACGACCCTGCCGATGGCGGGGCGATGATTGCCAAAACATGGCACGGCTTCCTTGGCGCGGTGGATGGCTCGGTCAAGATCGAGAAGCATTCCGGCCTGGAGGCTGCGCGCACGACCTATCTCGAAATGGTGGGCGGTCATGTCGATCCAGCCAAGGGCATAGTAATCGAGCCATAAAGGGTAGTCGCAATGTTTGAGGGACCCAGCCTTCTCCGCATCGCGTATGCAGCAAACATTCTGATCCTGGTGCCGGTCGCTTCGAGCATGTTCTTCAGCGGCGGCACCTCCGGTGTGTTCGAAGGTAAGGTTCCTGACAGCGAGGGGTTGCGTTTGCTCGTCGGAAGCCTGTGGTTCGCAATTCTTTTGGGTTCGGCTGCGGGACTGGCTTTGCCCGCGATTTTTGCTCCACTGCTGCTGGTGCAAATCGTTTACAAGGCGACATGGCTAATCACCTATGTGTGGCCCAATCGCGACGATCCGGGTGTGCCGATGGGTATTAGCGTCATCTTCCTCGGAATTGTTCTCACATATCCGCTGCTGTTGTGGTTTTCGGGCGTCTGGCGCGCCGCTGAGTAGGGCGCGTCTTACTCCGCCGCTTCAGCCAGCTCGGCTCGTTGCGGGCCGCGGATGAGGCCGCCGGGTGCTTCTCCAGTCCATTTGCCCTCTCGGAAGGTCACCACGCCGTTCTTGATCGTATAGGCGTAACCGTCTGCCTTTTGCAGCAGACGTTTGCCGCCAGCAGGTAGGTCAAAGGCGAGCCATGGGCGGCCCAGCTTTAGGCGCTCAATATCGATGACGTTAAGATCCGCGAGATAGCCTGGCGCGATTACACCGCGATCTTCCAGGCCATAGAGCACGGCGGTGTCGCGGCATTGTCGCTTGATCGCATGCTCAAGGCTGATCTTCCCGTCGCGTTTCCGGTCTCGCACCCAATGCTGCAGCATGAAGGTGGGCGAGGCAGCATCGCAAATAGTGCCGCAATGCGCGCCGCCATCGGACAGGGAATTCACCGTGTCATCGGCCCGTTGCAGGGGCAGCAGAAAGTCGAGATTACCATCGGCATAATTCAGGATGGGCAGGTAGATGAAGCCGGTCGCATCATCGCGGCACAGCATGTCATAGGCGTATTCCTGAGGATCGACGCCTGCCGAGATTGCCCGCGCATTCACGCTGGCGCTGGCATCCGGCTCATAGTCGAAATCGGGATCCATCTCATATTGCAGCGCCCATCCCTGGGAGATCACCATTACCACCTGGATGATGTCGGCCGGGGCCTCAGAATAGTCATTGGCCTCCGACAGAAGCTGAGCCTTAAAGGTGGGATCAAGCAGTTTTGCCTTCTGCTCGGGCCAAGCGAGATCTTTGATCTTCTGCCAGCTAGGACGGAAGGCGAAGGGGTTCACCGTCCCTTGCCACGCCATGATGATGCCATTTCCGCGCAGCGCGATCTGAGCAACGATGTTCGCGCCATTGTTGTTCTGCGCCCGCATTTCAGAGATTTGTTCTTCCAGAGGCAGCTCTTTGGCAATGGATTGCAGCGCGGCGAATGTGACCGGAATACCAGCCTCGCGGCTCAATTTCCCCATCCACTCAAACTCGTTCCAGTCTTTCTGCAGGTCGCTAGCCATCTCGAACACGGCATGGCCGCCGGCCGCCTGCGCACGTCCCATGGCACGGCCAATTGCAACAAGCTCGTCAGCTGTGGCTGTTGTGCCGGGGACAAGCTCACCATCGACGGATTTATGCAGAACCGTGCGTGAGGTGGAGAAACCGAGCGCACCTGCGCGAACGCCTTCCTCAACGATCTTGCCCATCGCCTCAATGTCGTCATCGGTCGGGACCGCTCCGGGTTGCTCGCGGTCGCCCAACACATAAGCCCGCACTGCGCCGTGAGGCACATGTGTGCCGATATCCATGGTTCGCGGCAGCTTCTCTAGCGCATCAAGGTATTCGGGGAAGGTCTCCCAATCCCATGTAATGCCCTCAGCCAGAGCCGTGCCGGGAATGTCCTCCACTCCTTCCATCAGGCTGATCAGCCATTCGTGTCGATCCGGCTTGGCGGGCGCAAACCCAACTCCGCAATTGCCCATCACGGCGGTGGTGACACCGTGCCAGCTAGATGGTGCCATTTCCTGGTCCCAGGTGGCCTGACCATCATAGTGAGTATGGATGTCGACAAAGCCGGGCGTAACGATTTGTCCGCTGGCGTCGATCTCTTCCGCGGCGTCACCGTGAATGTCGCCAACTTGCACGATGATACCGTCGCGGACTGCCACATCGCCTGCGAAGCTTTCAGCCCCGGTGCCATCGACAATAGTGCCGCCCCTGATGATCAGATCGAATGCTGGCATGGTTCTCTCTCCTCTATGGAGAACGAAAGTGTCTCAAGTGCAGAGCTATGTCCAGTGCATCATGGCATGATTAGCTCAGGTTCGATCCGGCATCCTGACGAATAGCAACGCAGCCAATCCGGCCGAGAATAGCAAGCAAATGGAGGCCATTCCGATCCTCTGGTCGTTGAAAGCGGTGGTAAATATCTCCACCAGCAATGGTCCCATCCAAACAGTAATCGTTCCTGCAATCGCGTAGAGTCCGAAAAACTCGCCGCTGCGGCCCGGCGGGGCCAATGTTACGAGCATCGCGCGGCTCGAAGAAATACTGGCAGTGGCCATGACCGCGACGATGCTGACGAGAGACAGATAGGTCAGGTCTGAGAGTGACTGGAAGACCAAACCATCCCACACCTGATAGTTTGCGATCGACCCAAAGAGCAGGCTTTCTTGCGTGACGGAGAGCTGAAGTGAAAAGGCCAGCACCATGCCCAGAATTTCAATGATCAGTGCGTTCTTCACACCAGCCTTCCCGTCTAACCAGCCCCCGAAAATTCCACCAAGGAAGGCCCAGGCTGATGCGAATATCGCAAAGCAGAGCATTTCGAGGAAACCCCAATCGAGGAACAACGCGACGTAAACGGCGCTCAATGCCAGCAGTGCTGCCATGCCATCCTGATAGAACATGCGAGCGATTAGGAACTTCGCGAGATCCGGATATTTCGTCGCTTCACGCACGGTCTTCAGGACAGCTTGAGATCCCGTGATAACGGCAATTCGCCAACTTGCGCCAGCTACACCGGGGTCCTTAGCATGAAGGAAAAACGGGATGGAAAAGACTGCGAGCCAAACCGCGCAAATGGGCCCAACTATCCTGGCATGATCGAAGCTGGAAAGGTCAAAACCGAATTGCGGCTTGAGGAACGGCCATTGGATTGCGCCGGGCAGAATGAACAATACGGCGATGGCAAGGAAGATAAGCACCGCCGCCAAATTGCCGAGGCCCAAGCCAAGACCGGAAATCATCGAAAGTCGTTGTGGCTCACCCGCGACCGAGAGCATCGCATTATGGGTGACCTCAGAATAGGTATAACTAACATAGGCGATCACCAGCAGCATCATGATCACCCATACGGGCAGGCCAGTGCCGCCGGGCTGGGCGAACCAGAGCAAGGCGGAGCAGACCACTATTGTGCCCAGTGAGAGCGCGAGTACCGGTTTCAGCCGTCCTCCACGATCCAGCGCGGCGCCCAGAAAGGGAGCCGTCAAAGCGGCAATTAATCCAGCCCATTTGGTAACCGACGCGATGGTCGCCTGACCTTGAGCGTTCGCCGTTTGCCGCGCGGCTTGTGGATCGAGGCTGTCCAATTCCCCACTTGCGAGCAGGTCCGCGCCGATAATATCTCGCGCGAAATAGGGCGCAAAAATGTAGATGACGATCAGAATGTAATACGGGTTGCGCGCCCACTCAAAGACAGCCCAGGCAAACCCGGTTCGACTTAACGCGCCCCCTTCACCGTGAGCAGGGCGGCCAGGAATTGTCGGGGCAGGGTCAGACGCTTGCATAGCTTCGATCCTGACAGTTAAGCTGCTTGCGCTTCTAGCTCTTCATCAGTTTCCGGCGGGTCTAAAAAACCACGGATTGCCGCCACGCTTTCATCCTTGTGGCTGAGCAGGAACAGATGCCCTCCGCCCTCCATCACGACCAATTCAGAATTGGGAATCAGGCTGGCCAGGAATTTGCCATTGGTCAGCGGAACGATGGCATCATCGTCGCCCATCATGATCAGTGTGTCCGTCTTCATGAAGGGCAGGGCAGGCGCACTCGTCCAACCGAGCATACACAGAAGTTGATACATGTAACCGCGCGGGGAAGGCGGGGTGAGGCGCGACATATGGCCGGATTTACCCGGACCCGCACCTAGGCCTTGACCATACAGTGTTTCAAAGTTCTTCTGCATGAAAGCAGGATCGATATAACGGCGCGGATTGGCCATCTTCGTTAGCGCTTTTGGGCTGCCGGGCATCATTAGCATACCTGCACTGGTCGCGATCAACACGAGACGGCGAGTGCGGCCAGGATGCTGAATGGCAAAATGCTGAGCCATACCGCCGCCCCAGCTGATGCCCATCACATCGACCAGATCGACGCCCAGTTGATCGAGCAGCTTTGAGGCTGTCCAAGACATCGTCCACGGGGTGTAAGGAACAAGCGGATCAGGCGATCCGCCAATGCCAGGCATGTCGAACATGATAAAGGCGCGCTCTGGCAAAGCGGCGGCCAGCGGCGCAACCGCTTCGATATTCGCGCCAATGCCGTTGAAAAACAGGACGGGCGGATGCTCCGATGCCCTATCCAGCCGCCACGTAGCGACGCGCAGGGAGCGACCGCCTACATCACGCAGGCCGATTACGGCGTCCTTCATTGCGTCGTCTTTCGAGGCCCGGTCCAAGCTTTATTCCCTTCGATATGGCTGACGCGGCATTCATCGATCCCTTATGAACACCGCCTCAATTGCAATTTTTTGCAGCCCCCATGCTTTCGCTAAAGGCGCTTTGGGCGTTACACCTCTTCCACTACGTACAGACCAGGGGCCGCGTCCAGCGGCTTGTACTTTGTGCTCCCCAGCTTTTGCGGTGCAGCTTTAGTCTTACCAGAGCGTTTCTGAACCCACTCCATCCAATACGGCCACCAGCTGCCTTTGACCTCTTCGGTCCCTTGCAGCCATTCATCTGCGGTCGGCGGCAGCTTACCCTTCTTCTTTTGAATGAAGTACTTGGCCTTGGGATTGCCTGGTGGGTTCAGGATCGCTTGCATATGGCCTGACTGGCTCAAGACATAGGTCACATCCTTGGATCCAAACAGTTCGGTAGAGCGATATGTCGCCTTCCAAGGGGTGATGTGGTCTGTGACCCCGCCCAGAATGAACATGTCGGATTTGACCTTGGACAGATCGACCTTGTGATCGGCCATCTCAACTTCACCCTGTTTTGTGAAGGCGAGTGTTTCAAACAATGTGAGGAAGTCAGCCATCAGACTGCCTGAAAGGTTGGTTGCATCCGCATTCCAGAACAGCACATCAAAGGCTGGCGGATCCATGCCGAGCAGGTAATTGTTGATTACATAGTTCCAGATCAAGTCATTCGGGCGCAGCCAGGCAAAGCCGCGGGCGAGGTCATCCGCCTTGATAATGCCCGCCTTTTCCGCTCGTTTGCGGGCCAGTGCCATACCGTTTTCAGATACGAGCGACGCTGCCTCCACGTCCGTAGGCTTGGGGTGCAGCACGCAGACCATCAGCGTCAGTGTTCCGAGCAGATCGCTCTTTTGCGCGGCCAGTTTGGATGCCAGTACCGAGGCGGTTTGACCGCCGGAACAGCCCGCTGAAACATTTACCTTTTTAGAACCAGTGATCTGAGCGACGGCTTCCATCGCCTCTTCGCATGACCGGATGTAGTCCGCCATGCCCCACACGCCCTGTTCCTTGGTCGGATTGCGCCAGGAGATGACGAAGGTTTGGATACCGTTATCGACTTGAAACTTCACCACGGATTTATCGGGCGACAGATCGTTGATGTACATCTTGTTGATCTGAGGCGGGATGGTCAGCTGCGGAACTTCATGCACTTCATCTGTGGTCGGGGCATAATGCACCAGTTCCATCATGTCTGTGCGCAATACGACGGAGCCCTTTGAAATTGCAATATTTTCACCAATTTTAAAGGGGCGCTTATCGACCTGGCTGACCATGCCTTTGTTATTGACGAGGTCATTATAGGCGTTTTGCAAACCCTTGATCAGCGACAGACCGCCGGAATTGATCACCTGCTTTTGCGCGATTGGATTGCCGATCAGCGAATTGGTTGGCGAAAGGCTGTCTAAGATGATGTTGGAGATGAAGTTGGCGCGGTTGCGCTCCAGCTCATCAAGCTCCAACTCCTCAAGCCAGCTGCGCATTCCCTTTTGCACCGCCAGATAATATTGTGCGCCCGCCTTAAAGAATGGATTGAACTGCCAGGCGGGATCCATAAACCGTTTGTCTTTGGGGTCTGGCGCCAGCTCACTCTTGCCGGTCATGATCTTGACCACGTCTTCGCCCATGCTTTGCGCGTGCTTCATAAGGCGTTTCGGGTCAGATGCGGTCTCACGCAGCAGCAATGCGACCGCGCCGACGAAATCCTCGCGCGCCACACCAATTAGCGGGCCCAAGGCATTGGTCGATTGGGCTGCTTCGTTTTCGAGTTTTACGGTGCTGTCTGGCATCTCATCCCCTCTGCTGGCTTCTGCGGAGCCATTGGTATCATCCATTTACATGATTCAGCTACACTCTAACTCAATGTCTAACAGGGGCAATAGGCTGAAGTTTTTGCTGGGCAATCGCGTCCGTGAAGGGCGGCTTAGAACAATCTCAACGATTTTTGGCTATTTGCCGTCCCCTAAGTGAATTTACGCAGATCGCCTGCACATTCGGAAGGGGCAGTCACTTCAGTGGCCGGATTGTTTTCAAAACTAACAAAATCCGCAGTGGAGCCGGAACAGGAAGTGCCTGAACCAGCGCCGCTCAAGCCTATCAGTGCGAGCGATTTGCAACGCCGGGTGGAACTACTCGACAGTTTGGAAAGCGCTGGCCTTGGATGGTTTTGGGCGAGTGATTCCAAAGGTCGGCTGATCTATCTCTCTGAGGCTGCGACCCAGAAACTGGGGCTTGAAGAGGGGCAAAGCGCGGTCGGAATGCCCCTTTCCGAACTGTTTTTACCAGACAATGATCAAGCCGCTGAAAGTTCTGAACGGCCACTGAAATTTGTACTCGCGGCAAGAAACTCGATTACTCCGATGACGGTTCGACTTGCTGGGACGCAGGGCGAGGTCTGGTGGGAAATTGCTGCCAAACCGCAGTTTGACGAGAATGATCATTTCACTGGTTACCGCGGAAGCGCGAAGGACATCAGCGCCACGCATGAAAGCCGCCGTGATGCGGAAAAGCTCTCCAAATTCGATTCGCTAACCGGTCTTTCCAATCGTTACCGCATGACGAAGCAGCTGACTTCGACGTTGACCGCCTTCCGGTCCGCGAAACGCAGTGTTGCACTGATGATGTTGGACCTTGACCGTTTCAAGCAAGTCAATGACACCATGGGGCATCCCGCTGGTGATGAGCTGCTCAAACAGGTTGCAGCGCGGCTGAAACGGCTGATCGGTGATCGCGGGGAAATAGGGCGCCTTGGTGGTGACGAATTCCAAGTCATCTTGCCTGACATCGATGATCGCGGGGTGCTCGGTGATTTGGGGCAGCGCGTGATTCAAATGCTCTCACAACCTTACTCGATCAATGGTATGCGCGCGGTCATTGGATCTTCCATGGGCATCGCAATTGCGCCCTATGACGGGATCGATGCCGACGAATTGGTAAAGGCCGCTGACCTCGCGCTGTATTCGGCGAAAGGTGAGGGGCGCGGGCAATACCGGTTCTATTCCAGTGATCTCAAAGAAGGGGTGAAACACCGCCACCGGATTGAAGAAGATCTGCGCGATGCGATCGCCAAAAACGAACTGCAAATGCACTATCAACCGATCGTAACGGCTGAGAAGCATACGGTTGAATGCATGGAAGCGCTGATGCGCTGGGAACATAGTGATCGGGGTATGATTTCACCCGGGGACTTCATCCCAGTGGCGGAGGATGTTGGCATCATCCGCGAATTGGGTGAATGGGCGCTGCTTGAGGTGTGCAACCAGGTAAAGCTCTGGCCAAAGTCAGTCCGTGCGGCCGTGAATGTTTCGGCAGTTCAGTTCGCATCCGATGATTTTGTCAAAGTTGTTCGTGGCGCGCTGCAAACATCAGGCGTAAATCCTGCTCAGATTGAGCTGGAAATAACAGAAAGCGTATTCGTCGGGGATCTGGACCGGACATTCCGATTGTTCCGAGAGCTCAAGGAACTCGGCGTCAAACTGGCGCTTGATGACTTTGGGACGGGGTATTCCTCGCTCAGCTATTTGCGTGATGCGCCTTTCGATAAAATTAAAATAGATCAGAGCTTTGTTCGCGGTTGTTCAGCTGATGACAACAACAATGCCGCGATCATTGCTGCCATTGTCAGCCTTGCAGAAGCGCTGGACATGGAGACGGTTGCCGAGGGCGTTGAGAACAAAGACGAGCTTGCGATGGTGCAAAAGCGCGGCGCCAGTCATTTGCAGGGCATTTTGTTCTCACGCGCTGTGCCAGCGCAAGAGGTTTTGGACCGTTTTGAACGCGGCGCGTTTGAATATGAACCGTTGGGGCCTGAAAAATACCGACCGGATCGCCGCACGGAATTCCGAAGGATTGGATTGATCCACGATGATCACCGTTACAAAGTGATGTTGCGGAACCTTTCCAAAACGGGCGCAAAGATCGAAGGCCTGTTGGATGTTCCATTGGGGACTCAGGTCGTTCTGGACTTTGGCGGCGGACAGTTAGCAGTAGCAACTGTGAAGCGATCCGAGGGCTTCAGCCAAGGTGTCGAGTTTGAGACCCCGCTGATTAATGATGGGGCCGACGGTCTGTGTACACGCCACCGCGTGTCGCCTTACCAAATTGAGGCAGTTGGGCGGCCGCTGACCTCCTTGGGTAATGATGCCTATGCGGCGCTTGCCGGCAATGTCAAAGGGGCGAGTAAGGCGTTCATCGAGGTCGACATCAGCGGCACTGCAGGGGTCGCAGCCTAGCAGGCTATTGAAAACGCGGTATTGTCCTTAGACCTTCCCAATTATGGTTTACCGAAATTAACCATGAAACCGAGTGCTCACCCGTAACCACTCTTTTTCGAAACGCGCAGGCTTGGTTAAAACGCGCTAAAATCAGGCCGAATATCGCTGCCCAAATTAACGGTTTCCTAAGCGCCTTCGCGCCAATCCCGGTTTATGAATTCGCCGGTGAAACCATTGCATCTGGACCACGATGAGAAGGGCGCCAATCGCCCTCGCGCTGCGCGTATTCCTTCGGCGCAGACAACTGCGATCTCTAAGCAAGGTGGAGAGGGCAACGGCACTCCATCGCTCAAAAATGGGGCCGAGGCTCCCAATCGCACCAGCGATGATCGCCGCGGGCCGGAGCGTGTGCGTACATCGATTGCACCGGAAACCGTACGCGAAGAGGCTGCTTCCAACGCTGAGCATAGCTATTACCTGCCACCGCGACCGCGCGTGATCGCGGGCTTTCTGCTCATTGCATATGTGATTGCAGGGGCGATTGCGGGCGCGGTCCCGCTTGGGGCCTTGGCGATCATTGGCGTAGTTTTGTCTGTTGGCATTTTCGCGCTTGGAGGGACTCTTTCCGCCTTCGAACGGCGCGACGAGACGCCTTATTTCATGCGGCTCGTGGTGTTGTTCACTGGCGTTGCCATCCCGATGCTCAGCGCGGGTATGGTGCTCGGTCTGTGGGTGCTCGAAGGACTTGCATGGCAGTGGGCGGTTGGCACGATCGTTTGTATCAACGCTGCCTGTGCTGCTCTGTTCGGGATGCGCATCGTTTCGTTGTTTACCGCAAAGTTCGGCGTTTGGGCCGGTTTTGCCTTGGTCGATCCAAGTCCGTTGACATTCTCGGCATTGGCTGGCGCTGCGATCGTATTGATGCTGGTCGCGCGGTTTGAGTGGCTCAGCGCCCATCGCCGCCAAGTGGCCCGTGAGGCGCGAGAGCGGCTCGCCTCGCGGGCAGAGGACATTCTTCGCAGCTTTGAAGAAACCGGCCAAGGGTGGTTTTGGGAGACTGATCGGCGCGGTCTGATCAGCTATATCTCCCCCTCGGCTGCGGAAATTCTGGAAAAGCCCGTTGAAGACATCCTAGGGCGACCACTAAACGCTATTGTCGATATGACTTCGGGACCGTCAGGGGCAGAACGCACCTTGACGTTCCACCTTTCGGCGCGTTCTCCGTTCAATGAGGTGGAGCTGCGGGCAGCAGGGACCACGCCAGAACGCTGGTGGGCCCTAACCGGGCGGCCGGTCTACGACAGTTTCAAGAATTTCTGCGGCTTTCGCGGTCACGGCTCCGATCTAACCGAGCAGCGCCGCAGCGAACAGCAAGTCTCACGCTTGGCCCACTATGACAGCCTCACCGGGCTGGCCAATCGGATGCAAATGTCGCAGTCGCTGGAGCGTATCTTGGGCTCGCCACGAGAGCGTGATCGGGCATGTGCACTGATGATGCTGGACCTCGATCGCTTCAAGCAAGTCAATGACACCCTGGGCCATCCGGCGGGCGATGCTTTGTTGAAGCAGGTGGCTCAGCGGTTAGAACGCACGGTAGGCAGCAAAGGACGCTGTGGCCGTTTGGGCGGCGATGAGTTCAAAGTCATCATTCCCGGATATAATTCGCGTGAAATGCTGGGCGACCTTGCCAATGAAATCATCGCAGTCCTCTCTCAGCCTTATTCCATCGAAGGGCAGAGCGTTGTCATAGGTGCTTCTATTGGTGTTGCGATTTCGCCCGAACACGGATTCTCGAATGAGGAGCTGGTCCGCAATGTCGACTTGGCCCTGTATGCCGCCAAAGATGCAGGACGAGGTACGTTTCGTTTTTATGCAGCGGACCTGCATTCTGCCGCTGAAGCGCGCGCGCAGTTGGAAAAAGATCTGCGCGAAGCCATCGCGCAGGGGCAGTTGCAACTGTTCTATCAGCCGGTCGTCTTTGCGGGGAACGAGAAAATCACCGGTTTTGAGGCATTGCTGCGTTGGCATCATCCGACCAAAGGTTGGCAGTCTCCGGCGAAATTCATTCCGATTGCAGAGGACGCTGGCCTGATCGATCAAATCGGCGCTTGGGCGTTGCGCACGGCCTGCGCTGATCTGGCGCGCTGGCCCGACAGCATTCGCTGCGCCGTCAATGTCTCTCCGCTTCAGTTCTCAAACCCTGAATTGCCGACCATTGTCGCGAACGCTTTGGCGCACAGTGGGATTGAGGCCTCGCGGCTTGAGCTGGAAATCACGGAAAGTGTTTTCCTCAATGATAGCGCCGGTACCGAGGCCATGTTCGCCAGCCTGAAACGGGTTGGCGTGCGTCTTGCGCTTGATGATTTTGGCACGGGTTACTCATCGCTGGGGTACCTGAAAAAGGCACCGTTCGATAAGATCAAAATCGATCAGAGCTTCGTTCGCGGCGCCACAGAAACAGGCAGCCGCAATGGAGCGATTATTGCCTCCATCACCAGTCTCGCCGAAGCCTTGCGGATGGATACGACGGCAGAGGGTGTCGAAACACTGGATGAGCTGGAGCTAGTCAGGCAGCTCGGCTGCAGTCATGTTCAGGGCAATATCTATCATAAAGCCTTGAACGCCAATGATGCGGGTGAGCTGGTGGCGGGCGATCTCGCCATCAAGGCAGATGGGCCGCGCGCGGCCCGCGCTCCCCGCAAGGTCTTGTTGCGGCGCATTATGGTCAGTTATGACGGCTATCGAGCACCTGCAACCCTGCGTTCAATTTCAGAAGGCGGGGCAATGATCGATGGGGTTTGGAATGTTCCAGAGGGCACCTTGATCAAGATTGACTTCTCAAAGGACCGATCAGTGAAAGCGCAGGTGCGCTGGTCCCGAGAAAGCAAGATTGGTGTTGAATTCGCAGCGCAATTACAGCGCGGCGCAGATGGTGGCTTTGACGTGCTGCGTGACGTTTGACCAATAGCAATCAGTAAAGAGATCAAGCGCCCGGCCGTTAGGGCAATAGTAACCATCGCGGTTTACATCTTAGTCAGCAGATAGTGTTTGCCGTCTGAGCAAATTGAAAAGGAACACAAAAGTGGCCCTGAAGGGTTTCTTATCATCAATGGGTGGAAATGGCTCGTCACGCAGCAAGCGCGGCGTTGCTGCTTCGGCGCTTTCCGATGATGAAAAACTGGCAATGCTTAATGACTTGGAACATTCCGGCTTAGGATGGTTCTGGGCGAGCGATGCCGATGGCAACCTTACCTATCTAAGCGGCGCACTTGCGGAGTGCATTGATGTTCCTTTGGAGGATCTGATTGGACAGCCGCTGGCTAGTGTTTTCAATCCTCGTGCGGGGGATGGGCGGACCAAATCGCTTCCCTTGGTGCTCGGCGCACGCAAATCGTTCTCTGGCTTTGTTGTCGAGGCGTCAAAAGGCAAAGCCAATGCCGTTCTACGCTTGGCGGGAAGGCCTGTTGAAGATGGCCGAGGACGCTTTACTGGGTTTCGCGGCACTGGTGCCGACATTACTCAAGAATTCCATCGCGAAGAAGAGACCTCTCGCCTCGCGAAATTCGATTCTCTAACGGGCCTCGCAAACCGCCACCGGATGGCACAAATCATCGATTCCACGCTTACAGCATTTCAGACTGCTAAGCGCAGTTGCGCTGTTCTCATGCTTGATCTCGACCGGTTTAAGCAGGTCAATGACACGCTGGGTCATGCAGCGGGTGATGAATTGCTGCGGCAGGTCTCCTCGCGGCTCCAACGCTCGATCGATCATGAGTGCGAGATCGGCCGATTGGGCGGCGATGAATTTCAAGTACTTCTGCCGGACATGGACGACCGCGGCGTTTTGGGCGAAGTCGCGATGAAGATCATCTCGATGCTCAAACAGCCTTACTCCCTAGAAGAGGGGCGCTGCGTCATCGGGGCGTCAGTTGGCATTGCCATCGCGCCTCACGATGGTGTTTCCCGCGAAGAGGTAGTTCGCGCAGCGGACCTCGCTCTTTACGCGGCGAAGAATGGGGGGCGCGGGCAGTACCGTTTCTTCTCCGGTGAACTCGAAAACGAGGCGATTTTCCGTCGCCGGCTCGAAGAAGGTCTGGGTGAGGCAGTGCGCGAGGATCAGCTGTTCCTCAAATACGAGCCGATTGTTGCAACGCAGGGCATGAATGTGGAGGCGCTTGAGGCGCACATCTGCTGGAACCATGCGCAGCGCGGTGAAATCGATCAGGAAGAATTCGCCGGGATCCTTGAGGGCTCTAGCCAAAATATCGAAGTCGGCCGCTGGGCTATTGAGCAGGCCGCCCGCGATGCCGCCAATTGGCCAGAGACTGTGCGGGTTTCCGTCAATGTACCGGTGCAATTGTTCAATTCTGATGGCTTTGTCGACGGAGTGGCTGACGCCTTGAAAGAGGCGGACATTGCCGCTGCACGGCTCGAGCTGGAAATACCCGAGGCTGTTTTCTTCGGTGACACTGATGGTGTAGACCGGACTTTGGCTGCTTTGTTCAAGCTGGGTGTTCAGCTAACCCTTGATGAATTCGGCAGCGGCTATTCCTCGCTTGCTTACCTGCGCCGTGCGCCTTTCGATACGATCAAGATCGACGAACGCCTGATTGCAGAGGCTTCCGACAAAGATGGCCGGGAGCTGGGCCTGGTAAAGGCGATTGTCGCACTAGCTGGCGCTTTGGAAATGAACACCGTTGCCAATGGCATTGAGTCCATGGAACTGCACCGCGTGCTGGGTGAATGTGGCATATCCTATCTTCAAGGCCCGATTTACTCCGATCCCATTACAATCGACGCTGTCTTTGACGCGCTGACCGATGAAGCGTGGAACATCGAACCTGATAGCGACCGTACCAAGCGCGCGCGCCGCCGGACCGTATTTCGCAAGATTCAGGTGATCCACGATGATCACTCTTATGAGGTCACCTTGCGCAATCTATCGAAGACTGGCGCTTTGATCCAAGGCCTGGCTGATGTTCCTAAGGGCACTCAGTTCGTCGTCGACCTTGGCGGCGGTCAGTTGGCGGTTACGACTGTGATCCGGACGAGCGCTGATACCCAAGGCCTCGAGTTTGAGCAGCACTTGATTGATGATGGCTCTGGCGGATTGTGCACGCGCAATCGGGTCTCGCCCTATGCTCTGGCATCTGCCGGTGCGCCATTGGCAGCACTTTCCCAGGGGAGCTACAAGGGCATGGAGGGCGGTATGCTAGGCCAAGGCGGCGGCAGTGTGCCGCAGTTCGGCTATGCCACTACGCCAAAGCCTGAGGCGGCATAGTTCCTTCAGGTTTTGCACGCTCTTTTGAGGGTGTTGCGATTTTCGCGAATGACATGGGCAGCACGGCTCGCTAATTGGCACAGCCAATGACCGACCTTTCAAAAATCCGCAATTTCTCGATCATCGCGCATATCGATCACGGGAAGTCGACTCTGGCCGACCGCCTGATCCAGTTTACGGGCGGGCTGACCGCGCGCGAAATGAGCGAGCAAGTCCTTGATAACATGGACATCGAGAAGGAGCGCGGGATCACCATCAAGGCCCAGACCGTGCGCCTCAATTATAAGGCGAAGGATGGCGAAACTTATCAGCTCAACCTGATGGACACGCCGGGCCATGTCGATTTCGCCTATGAGGTCAGCCGCAGCCTGGCCGCCTGCGAAGGCGCGTTGCTGGTCGTCGACGCCGCGCAAGGGGTGGAGGCGCAAACCCTCGCGAATGTTTACCAATCGATCGAGCATGATCACGAGATTGTGCCCGTCATCAACAAGGTCGACCTGCCCGCCGCAGAGCCGGAGCGCGTGCGCGAGGAAATCGAGGAAGTCATCGGCCTCGACGCGTCCGAAGCGGTCATGTCCAGCGCGAAGACCGGCATCGGCATCGAAGACGTGCTGGAGGCGGTCGTTGCCAAAATCCCGCCGCCCACCGGAGAGCGTGACAAGCCGCTAAAGGCGAGCCTCGTCGACAGCTGGTACGACCCCTATCTCGGCGTGGTCATTCTGGTTCGCGTGATCGAGGGCTTCCTCAAGAAGGGCCAGAACATCACCTTTATGCAGGGCGGCACGCAGCACCTTGTCGACCGCGTCGGCTGCTTCACGCCGAAGCGCGAAGATCTGGACGATCTGGGCCCGGGCGAGATCGGTTTTATCACCGCGCAAATCAAAGAGGTGGAGCAGGCCCGCGTGGGCGATACGATCACCACGGTGAAGGGCGGGGCGAGCGAGGCGCTGCCGGGCTATAAAGAAGTGCAGCCAGTGGTGTTCTGCGGCCTGTTCCCGGTCGATGCGGCGGATTTTGAAAAGCTGCGCGAGAGCATTGGCAAGCTGCGCCTGAATGACGCCAGCTTCAGTTTCGAAATGGAAAGCTCCGCCGCATTGGGCTTTGGCTTTCGCGCGGGCTTCCTCGGCCTGCTGCACCTTGAGATCATTCAAGAACGCCTCAGCCGCGAGTATGACCTTGATCTGATCACCACCGCGCCGTCGGTCGTTTACCGCCTGCAATTGGGCAAGACGAAGAACGAGGACGCGAAGGAAATTATGCTGCACAATCCCGCCGATTGGCCGGATGTGAACCGCATTGAAATGATCGAAGAGCCGTGGATCAAGGCGGTGATTTACACCCCGGATGATTACCTCGGGGCGATCCTGAAACTGTGCCAGGACCGGCGCGGGGTTCAGACTGATTTGACCTATGTCGGTGGGCGCGCTCAGGTGACCTATGAGTTGCCGCTCAATGAGGTGGTATTTGATTTTTACGACCGTCTCAAATCAATTTCACGCGGCTATGCGAGCTTTGATTACGAGCAGATTGGCCTGCGCGAGGGCGACCTCGTGAAGATGAACATTCTGGTCAATAATGAGCCGGTTGATGCCCTGTCTCTGATCGTCCATTCAGGCGTCGCGGAGGAGCGCGGGCGCGGCATGTGTGAGCGCCTTAAAGACCTGATCCCGCGCCACTTGTTCAAGATTCCCGTGCAGGCTGCGATCGGCGGCAAGATCATCGCTCGCGAGACGATTTCGGCGATGCGCAAAGACGTGACCGCGAAATGCTATGGCGGCGATATTTCCCGTAAGAAGAAGCTGCTGGAAAAGCAGAAAAAGGGCAAAGCCAAGATGCGCGAGTACGGCAATGTGAGCATTCCGCAGGAAGCGTTTATCGCTGCGCTGCGGATGGGGGAAGAGTAGCTCTCATTTTGGATGCGGGAGCGCCCGAAGGGCGGCCTGTCCCCGCGAAGGCGGGGAGGAATGTGAGCATTCCGCAGGAGGCGTTTATCGCCGCGCTGCGGACGGGGGAAGAGTGATCGCCTAGATCGAAGTGGTGTAGGTTGATTGTCTAGTAAGAGCGAAGTGTCCTAGTGCTATGTTAGAGATCTTCTGGATACTCGCTATTTTGGGTTTGGGCTCCCGCAACCATTAGCCACTGGCCATCACCTTCATTTCGGTACAGTTGACCGCTTCCCCAACCGATGTTGTCACCATGGTATACTGTGCAGTCTGCACACATGTTTCCCCAAGCTGTAAGACCTGAGATCCTCGCGTCTGAAATAAATGTCTCATCTTTGAGCGGCATTCGGCACAGGTCGCATCGTTCTGGTACATCTAGGTGCAGTTGCCCTAGCGCAAGAGTCCTCTCGTCGACTAGCGTTTCCAACTGTCTTTCAGCTGAACTTCCATCCCACATGGCCCCGTTCAACCTGGGGGAAAGCTTGGCATCGATCGTCTGGAAAATCTCAGCATTGCGATTTGCATACTCCTGAAAGCCTTGAAACGGTCGTATCTCATCAACCTGTCGCCATTTCGCGTTTCGCATTCGAAAGAATTCACGATCTTGTCCGGCAACGTCACATCTGAAGGACGAATAGATTATCCCCAAATCCTCCAATATATCGAGGTCTCGTGATTCATAACCGCCCCAAGACATAGTGAGGAGAAGCATGCCAAGATCGCCATCGTAGTATTTCTCTATGACGCCATTGAAAGAGTTTGCGTCGATCATGCGTTCGCCCTCAGACGTGATTTCGCCGAAGTAGGCTCGCTGAGCCTCGCCCCGGTCGGATATTACCAGCGAATAAGTGGGTACAAATAGAACGCCGTCTTCTCGCATCGCAAAGAATAGTGTCATCAGTCCTGTTGTCGGCGTAAAGATGGATACATCCAGTTCGCCTTCGGGGAAATCAGCAGCTGCTTCGGCTATCTGGTCTTCCACGGATGACTTCCAAACGGGATTGTTGAGGAGGCACTCTGCAACGTCCTTTTTGAGTTGGCTGATTTCACTTTTCTCGGAAAGCGAAATGGACCTCTTCAGCCGCTGTCCAGTGGTTCCAGTGTCGCCTGAAATCTCGCTCAGAATGGTGTCATCGGTGAGAACCGTGTTCCGTGCAAACGCGCCGTGCCGATGGATTCTTTCGATGCGCCACCCTTCGCTTTCGATAAGCTTGCAACGGAATTTTGCCGGGTAAGCGATTTCGAAATAGTCATTCTTGGTGCTTGGTTTGGCATTGAGAATTCCGGATTGGTACGTTTCCAGAAGTTCATCGCCTTCAAGTCCCTCTGTGTATTCGATAACTTCCGAGAATTGTTTAGGATTCCTCTCAACAATCTCGCGGTAGGCATCTTCCGGTAAAAGTAGAGGAACGAAATAGATCATATGATCCCTGCGAGGCATCTTGCTCGCCGTGTCAGCGATGTAGCCTTCAGAAATCTCGCTGCCGTCACCGACAATTGACCACATGTACTGTGCGGTCGCCTCGATGGAAGCCTCGTAGAAGCCTTCGGGAGCTTCCAACTCCAGCATGAGGTAGTCATTTATTCCTTTTTGATTGCACGCAAAGTCGCAACTCTCGAGCCCTTGTTCGAGGCGCTCCTGCGATTCATAGAGATAGATCTCATGCCATGGTGAAAGAATACGGCCATCTTGGATGGGTAGCGGTTCGACTTGTTCGATACCTAGAAGTTTGGCGTTGTCCTCATCGACAAGGAGCTGAAGCCCCAAAACTGAAAATGAGGAGTCTTCGATAAAGCGAGAAAACGGGACCAGTAGCTCGCGCCATTCCGTAGAGATGATGAGTGTCCGAATTTCATCTTCTCGAACGCGAAGATGCGCCTTCACCCCTTCGACATATTTGTAGACCTCATGGACTGCCTCTCTTGCTGCGGCATCGCTTCTCTTTAACTCTATCAAAACCCAACGGTCGCGTGAGTCTTTCGCGAGAATGTCAATAAACCCGCGAGTTCCGAGTTCGTTTGGAATGTACTTCTCAATGTTGAGTAGGGTTAGACCGTCTTCGACCAAATCTAGTTGGCCGGCGAGGAGATCACGCAATGTGTTTTCAGGAATGCTGCTCATGGAGTAAGCATTTGGGGTCGGTTTTGATTCCCGCCAGTCCTCTGACTGATAATAATTCTTCCGCTACCCAGCCGCTCTTTCAATCAGCCCAAACGCCGTCTTCGGATCAGCATCCACCATTCCCAACAGCGTCCGAGCAGGTGCATCGGGTGAACGGCGGTTTTGCTCCCAATCGCGCAGTGTCGCGACGGGCACGCGCAGTTTGTTGGCAAACTTCACTTGGCTAAGTTTGGTCTTGGCCCTGATAGCCTTCACATCTGGGCCAGCGGCAACGCGGCCCTTAGTGGTGTCGCCCTGAACGAAGGCGATTGCGTCCTTCATACCGGCGGCAATTCCGGCAAAATCTTCGTCCTTCATGTCCTCAACTCCTTTTTGAGCCTTGTGGTTAGCGCCTTGAACAGTCCTTCCTGTTGATCGGTCAGCGTGTCGTCATCCTTTTTGTCGAGCACCCACAGCAGGAAGACCGGGTTGTCGCGGTCGGCGAAAAAGCTGAACACGCGATAGCCGCCGCTCTTACCAGCCCCATCCTTCGCAATCCGACCTTTGCGTAGCCCGCCGGTCTTTCTGATGACCTTTCCATAATCCGGCGTGCGGGCATATTCGTCATAGATTGCAGCCAGTTCCTGCGGTGAGAGGCCCAGCTTTTTCACGCGTGCGGTGAAGGCCGCTGTTTCGACCACTGTATGGATTGGTGCTACGCTCATGATGAGAGCTATACGGCCATGCCGTAGCAATTTCAAGGATAAATATACGGCATTGCCGTATTTGTGTCTTGGTTGTTTTGGCACGCCCTTCGACAGGCTCAGGACGAACGGGATTGAGTTTGGGGCGTTCCAGTGATCAAGCTAATTCCACTCATCCTCAATGCCCCACCGCGTCTTATGTTCCGCTACCTTGCGCTCCCGCACCTGAGGCTTTGCATTTACAACCTGGGGGTTGTTGTGTTCCGCGGGTGTTTGTTTGTTTTGCCTCAAGCGCCGGCGCTCACCTCCGTTCGCTTGGCTATCCTCGCATAAGCTCGGGCGGGCAGTCGCCCTTGCGGCTCGCTGATCGCTCGCCGGATCATCGCCATCCAGTAGGCGTTGGGCTTGCGGTTCGCGAAACGCGGACCGATCATCGCTATCCAACAAACAGGCCGCTTTGACATCGCGCAGCTGCGTTCTCATTTTCCTACTCCCACGCAGGGCGCTATGGCGCGGACATGCGCTCGCAACTCAATCTTGATCGGAAAAAACGATTAGTCAGCCGCATTCTGATCGATTGGAATTTTGGCCTAAGACTGTGTTCCATCCGTTCCAAGCGTGGCTCACGTGCGGTGAGTCGAGCGCTGCGCGGATATGCGAGAGATGTGCATGAAGTGTGGTTTGCGGCGTCAACTTCACTTGGCGTTCACGTAAGGCGCGGTTATAGGGTGGGGTATGACCACTGCCCCTGATAGCGCTCGCTCTTTCGCCCGTATCCTCCGCAAGTCTGCCATGTTGGCGGGCGTTGCTGGTGCCACTCTGTTTACCACGGCTTGTGGCGGGGGCTCTGCCAATGAAGACGTGGCCTATGTCGCGCGGGACGTGGAATCGCTTTATGGCGAGGCGAAGCGGCGGATGGATAGCGGCAATACGCTGCTCGCCGCCGCGCTGTTTGACGAGGTTGAGCGGCAGCATCCCTATTCGCCATGGGCGCGGCGGGCGCAATTGATGAGCGCTTTCAGCTATTACGTGGCGCGCGATTACAACAAGGCGATCCAGAGCTCTCAGCGGTTCCTGTCGATCCACCCGGGCAACAAGGATGCGCCCTATGCGTATTATCTGATCGCGCTGTCCTATTATGAGCAGATCAGCGATGTGAACCGCGATCAGAAGATCACTGAGCAGGCGAAGACGGCCCTGCGTGAGGTGAACCGGCGTTTCCCTGCGAGCGAATATGCCGCCGATGCGCGGCTGAAGCTGGACCTGGTGGATGATCACTTGGCCGGCAAGGAAATGGAAATTGGACGCTATTATCAGCGTTCTGGCCGGTGGCTGGCGGCGAATTTGCGGTTCCGCAATGTGCTGGAGAATTTTGATACGACCAGCCATGCGCCGGAGGCTTTGTACCGCCTGACGGAGAGCAGCCTGGCGCTGGGCGTACCGAACGAAGCGGTGAAATATGCCGCTGTGCTGGGCGCGAACTATCCCGGTGATGAATGGTATGAAAAGGCCTTTGAGCTGGTTCAGGACCACGCAGCAGGCGTTTCTCCAAGCTGATTGGCTTTTTGGCTGCGGGGTTTGGGGCATTCCCTTAGGCCCGTGCTAGCTCCGCATTAACCAAATATCATCGGCTGTGCGTTAGTCCGCGCGGCCATGAGACGTTCGCTTTATCTAACCGTATTCGCGCCGCTGTTTGCTTGTTTGGCAGCGGTTGGCCTTACTGCGCCTGCCACTGCGCACCCAGACCATGGATTGGTCGGCGGGGCAGATGCTGGACCGGGCGAGATTTTGATTGGTGGAATGCTCGACGGGCGCCGTGATGGCGTCAAGTTTGATGGCATTGCGGTAACGATCAATGGCGCCCCGACCGATCTGGCCGAGGACGGGCATTTCGCCGCCGCGGTGCCAGTCGCCCCCTATTACCGCGTCGACATCAAAGGCGAGCGCATTTTCACCATGGTGCAAACCTTCGGCAATGCTGAGCTGCGCGACGCGCGCTGTGATTGCCTGTCGATCCCACCGATCGAGATGGTCGCGCGTAAAGAGGGCCGCATTGAGCTGTTCTTTGGCGGCGATAGCATGGCGGGTCGGCGCTATTTCTCGGCCCCGCGCGGTGAAGAGGCGGTGCTCGATAAGGTGACGCTGGACAGCGATCTGGATCACCTTTTTACCGCCATCACACCCTATCTAGAGACCAGCGATTTGGCCTCGATCAATCTGGAATCCGTGGTCGCTGCGGAGCAACCTGGACCGCCGGCGCCCAAGAAATACTTGTTCTTCTCCCCGCCGGAATTGACGCATGCTCTGGCGCGCGCAGGGATCGATCACGTCTCGCTGGGCAACAATCACACCGCCGATTACCGCGATGCCGGGTTGAAAACTACGATTGACGCCTTGGACGCCGCCGGTGTCGCATGGTCTGGCGCAGGCATGGATGTGACCGAGGCAGAGCGCGCCTCTCGCTTCGATCTCGCCGAGCACAAGCTGGGCATCTATGGCTTTGTCGGATGGCGCGGCACATGGACGCCGAACCAGACCGCCACCGAAATCAAAGGCGGCGCAGCCTGGGGCAAGCGCAGTGATGTCGAGCGCGTGACCAAGCGTGAACGGCGTGCCGGATATGTCCCGATCATGCATTTCCACGGCAATATGGAATATGCCGACCGGCCATCGGAATTGTCGCTCCCGCGTTTTCGCGCTGCGATTGAAAAAGGCTCTCCGCTGGTCATCGGCCACCACCCGCACGTGACCCACGGGCTGGAGATATATCGCGGCGGATTGATCGCGCATTCGCTCGGCAATTTCCTGTTTGATCAGGAACACCCGCACACCCAAGTCACTTACGCGCTGAAGGTCTGGTTGGAAAAGGGAGAGTTCCTGCGCGCAGAAGCGATCCCGCTTAACATGCTCGATTACCGCCCCGTTCCGGCAACCGGCGGCATGCGTCAGGCGGTGCTAACCCGGCTGCATTGGCTGTCGGAAGAAATGGGCACTGTGCTGGCGCAGACAGGTGGGCACTCCGCCGTTTGGGCCAAACGCAGGGGCATTGAGCGCCCGCAATGCCGTTTCCCCAAAGAATTCAACCTCGCGCATTTCGCACCTGCCTGCATCAGCGAGCGGGGCAGCTACGGCCGCAATATGATCCCGCGCGGCGACTTTGAAAACACTCAGTTTGAGCTGGCCGGGGACCGGTTCTGGATGTCGCGCAATTCCGCGATTGATTTCCGCACTTGGCCTAATGGCGAAGGCTATATGGCGCTGCTGCCCGACGGTGGACCCAAACTGCCTTATCTCTATTCGCGTTCTTACATTCGTGATGTCTATGCGACCCGCTTTACCCTGCAGAGCAAGATCAAATTGCCCCGCGACGCCGAGGTTGAATTGATCTTAAAGGAGCGTCCGCAAGAAGGGGCCGCGCCATCATCCTCCATTCGCGGAACATCGATCGGCACAATCGAACTAGCCGGAGGCGATTGGCGTGATCTGAAATTCGATTTCAACCGCCCGGAGGAGGTCAACGGAGCGGCGCGCGCATTCCGAGTGATCCTGAAAATCCGTTTCAAAGACAAACGGGCCGCTGGCGACAAGACCATTGAGCTGGATGATTTTGAGCTGATCGAATGGCCTGATGAAGACAGCCAGAAAGACCCGGCGCAGGCGTGGCGGTGGACCCATTACCAGCCCAATATTTTACGTGCTGAAAGCGGCCCAACTAGCCCCTCCGCTGGCGAGTAATACTCAGACGAAACCTCGGCGAATGCACGCAGCGCAAAACTAGCTGTTTGTTGTCTCAGCTCAGCAGGTGACGTGCGGCATTTGAGCGGTTAGAAAACCCGCTGAAATGCTGACCCGCCTGTCCATCCGCAATATCGTGCTTATCGAGGCGCTTGACCTAGAGTTTACGCGCGGGTTGGGCGTGCTCACCGGCGAAACAGGCGCGGGTAAGTCGATCTTGCTCGATGCGCTTGGTCTCGTGCTGGGCGACCGGGCTGAGACTTCTTTGGTGCGTGCGGGCGAGGCCAAGGCCAGTGTGACTGCCAGTTTTGAATTTGGCGCGTTTCCCGCCGCAATCGTCGCCACGTTGGATGATGCAGATATAGAATTGGAGCCGGGAGAGCCGCTGATCATTCGCCGTCAGGTGAAGGCCGATGGCGGTTCCAAGGCCTTTATCAATGACCAGCCTGTTGGCGTTGCCTTGCTGCGAGAGCTTTCCGTATCTCTAGTTGAGCTGCACGGACAGCATGATGATCGCGGGCTGGTGAACCCGCGCGGGCACCGCGCTTTGCTGGATCGATATGCCGGGACGGATCTGGGCGGATTGGAGCGCGCATGGCAGGCATGGGCCAAGACAGAGGCGCAATTGGCCGAGGCCCGCGGCACGGTGGAGCAGGCCGCGGCTGATCAGGAATTGCTGCTTGCCCATCTGGCTGAACTGACCGAGATTGAGCCGCAGGCGGGCGAAGAGGTTCGCCTCGCAGAGACCCGCGCCGCCATGCAAAAGGGCGAGAAATTATCCGGTGATTTGGAGGAGCTGCGCCATATTTGGGAAGGCTCAGATTCGCCGCTGGCATCGCTGCGGGTGGCCGCACGCAAGCTGGATCGGATCGCGGGCGAGCATCCCTTGCTAACCGAGGCATTGGCAGCGTTGGACCGCGCAGTGATAGAAGCGGGCGAGGCGGAGGATCGCCTACTGGAGGCGGGCAATGCTCTGGTCCATGATCCCCAGGCGCTGGATGATGCTGAGACGCGATTGTTCGAACTAAGAGCGATTGCGCGCAAGCATCGCTGCGATGTTGATGACCTGCCAGAGCTGATGCGCGACATGCGGGCACAACTTGACGCAATTGAGGGCGGTGAGGCGCAATTGGACGCGCTGGAAACCGCCACCCGTGAAGCGCGAGAGATATATCTGGCTAAGGCGGAAAAAGCGCATGCTGTGCGGCTGAAAGCGGCCAAGAAACTGGACAAGGCCGTTGCGGCAGAACTGGCCCCGTTGAAGCTGGACGCCGCGCGTTTCCTGACCGCGGTGGGTAAATTGCCAGAAGACAAATGGGGCGCGGCCGGAATGGACAGCGCCGAATTTCTGATTGCGACCAATCCAGGCGCCGATTTTGCGCCGCTCAACAAGATCGCATCGGGCGGCGAATTGTCGCGCTTTATCCTCGCGCTGAAGGTGGCCTTGGCCGAACAGGGCGGGGCTGCAACCGTAATCTTTGACGAGATTGATCGCGGTGTTGGCGGCGCGGTGGCAAGCGCGATTGGAGAGCGACTTGCTAGGCTGGCCGACAGCGGCCAATTGCTGGCCGTGACGCACTCCCCGCAAGTCGCCGCGCGCGGCGGGCAGCATTATCTTATCGCTAAGGCGTCCAGCGGCACCGTTACCAAAACCTCGGTCTCGAAACTGAGTTCAAAGGAGCGCAAGGAAGAGATCGCGAGGATGCTGTCGGGCGCGGAAGTCACACCAGAGGCGCGTGCGCAGGCGGACCGTTTGTTGGAGAACGCATGATGGAAGACGTGAAGCCTAAAATGAGCAGCCTGCAAATCCTGGCATTGGTCGCCGGGATTGTCGCGATCCTGGGTGCGACAGTGTCGTGGCTCGTGGTGATCATGGTAAGCTCGCACTACAGTCCAATAGATGCAGATACCTGGCCAACCTATGCGATAACGACCGCAATGTGGCTCGTCTTTTCCGGAGCAGTCGGATGGCTGATGCTGCGGCTTACTCGGGGATATGCGTCGGCTAGAGGCTGGGCTATCGCTGGCTGCTTTGGTGCGGCGCTCTCGATATTGTCGATGTTTGTGTTCGTAGATTGATGGAAGGTGGATCGATCATAACGAAGGAATATGACGACCAAAACGCACCAAGCGTTTATTTAGCCGCATGTCTTATTGTTGGCGTCGCGCTGTTAATCGTTTCAATTGGCGCTTGTTTGCTCGTATTCGCCTTAGTGTTGTTTTTATCTCAAGATATAACCTTTTTAGGCTGGGGCGTAGTCGCACTACAATTTGCTGTGATGTCCTTAGTCGTTTTGGACGCGACCAGAGTTACTCGTGTTGAGCTTTGGAGAGTTCTCCCCTGGATGATGGGTGCAGCGCTAGCTCTTGGTGTACTACCGATTTCGTTGGTCATACTTGGCCAAGACTACCCCTTAATGACAAGCGATTATGAACAACCATAGCCTCTCAGAAGCCGATGCAGCCAATGAGCTGATGCGCCTCGCTCGTCTGATCGCGAAGCATGATAAGCTCTATCATGCGCAGGACAATCCGGAGATAACCGATCAGGAATATGACGCGCTGGTGCGGCGTAATGCGGAATTGGAATCGGCGTTTCCGCATCTAATCCGTGATGATAGCCCGTCCAAAAATGTCGGCCATCAAATTGCTGCATCGCCGCTGAGCAAGGTGACACATGAGGTTCGCATGATGAGCCTCGACAATGGTTTCTCGCGCGAAGAGATTGAGGAATGGACCGCGCGGATGCGGCGTTTCCTCTCCCTGGATGATGCGCAGGTGATGGCTTTCACTGCTGAGGATAAGATTGACGGGCTGTCCTGCAGCTTGCGTTATGAAGGCGGCAAGCTGGTGCGTGCGGCGACGCGAGGCGACGGGCAGGTCGGCGAAGATGTGACCGCCAATGTGCAGCATATTGCCGACATTCCGCAGGAACTGCGCGGTAATGATGTGCCCGATGTATTCGAAGTGCGCGGTGAAGTTTATATGGAAAGACAGGCCTTTGCTGCGCTTAATGCTGCGCAGCAAGAGGTGGAGGCAAAGTTGTTTGCGAACCCGCGCAACGCCGCCGCAGGATCGCTACGCCAGAAGGATGCCAGCGTCACAGCAAAACGCGTTTTGCGGTTCTGGGCGCATGGCTGGGGCGCGGCTTCTGCAGTTCCGGGCTCCACGCAGAGCGAGGTTGTGGAGACCTTGCGGCGCTGGGGCTTTCCGATCTCGCCGCTGTTCACACGGGTTGAGAGCACGGATGCTTTGATCGCGCATTATGAGAAAATTGGCTCTGCTCGTCCGGACCTCGATTACGAGATCGATGGTGTGGTCTATAAAGTCGACCGGCTTGATTGGCAGGGTCGGCTTGGCTTTGTCGCGAAGGCTCCGCGTTGGGCGTTGGCGCACAAATTTCCGGCCGAGCAGGCGCAGACTACGCTGGAGGCGATCGACATTCAGGTCGGGCGCACTGGCAAGTTGACCCCGGTCGGCAGGCTCGCCCCGGTTCTGGTTGGCGGGGTGACGGTCACCAATGTGACGCTGCACAATCGCGATGAGATCGCGCGCCTGGGCGTGCGGCCAGGTGACCGGATTGTCGTTCAACGCGCCGGTGATGTGATCCCGCAGGTGGTCGACAATCTGACCCGCGATGCGGAGCGCGAGCCTTTCGATTTCCCTGAGATTTGCCCGGAGTGCGGCAGCGAGGCTGCGCGCGAAGAGGGCGAGGTTGATATGCGCTGCACCGGTGGGCTGATCTGCCCGGCTCAGCGGACCCAGCGGCTTGAACATTTTGTCAGCCGCAGGGCGATGGATATTGATGGGCTGGGCGAGAAGACCATTGCCCAGTTTTTTGAGTTGGGATGGCTGGAAAGTCCCGCTGATATCTTCCGCCTGAAGGATCGCCGCGACAACATTCTGGCGTTGGAAGGTTGGCAGGAAAAGTCGGTCGACAACCTCGTCGCCTCTATCGAGGCAAAGCGTGAACCGGATGCAGCAAAATTGCTGTTCGGTTTGGGCATTCGCCATGTTGGTGAGGTCACTGCACGCGACCTGATGAAGGCGCTGAGTGACATCAATATGCTGCGGAATGCTGCACAGCAATTTTCAACATATCGCCGCGACAACCCACTGGGCGACGACGAGAAACCGTCACCGTTCAAGGCCCGCATGGACAACGCCGCGAAAGACATTTTCGGCGTCAGCGATGGGTTCGGCGCGACGGTCGCGCATTCGCTCGCAGATTTTTTTCACGAGCCGCACAATGTCGCCGTTTGGGAAGATATGCTGAGCCAGGTTTCACCGCCGGCCTATGTGGTCGAGACGCTCGATAGTCCGGTCGCGGGTAAGACCGTGGTGTTCACCGGCAAGTTGGAGACAATGAGCCGCGATGAGGCGAAAGCGCAGGCTGAACGGCTTGGCGCAAAAGCCAGCGGCTCTGTCAGCGCCAAGACCGATATTCTGGTCGCAGGGCCGGGGGCGGGATCGAAACTCAAAAAGGCGCAAAGCCTGGGGATTGAAGTAATGGATGAGGCAGGTTGGGCCGCAATTGTGGCGGCGGCGGGATGAGCCGCAAGATCGAAAAACGCGCCGAGGCGGAGGTCTCCGGTTACTTTCGCAAGCTGATGCGCGATCTGGAGTCGCCGCGCGAGGTGCGCCGTTTTGGCAATGGCTGGTTCGCTGGCTTTTTCGCGCTGTTGTTTTCAATCGCAGGGTTCTTCCTTGTCATCGCGCTCCGTTTTCCAGAATGGTTCGCGACACCGGAACTAGAGATCGTCAAGGAATGGAGCGGGTTTCGCACGCTCGTGCACGGTGTTCTGCTGGCGAGTTACTCGCTGGCATTGCTGAGCTTGCTGTTGAGGCCGCGCAAGGTGCTGGGCGTGAGCGCGTTGGTCATTGGCATTGGAGCAGCCTTGCTCGGCGGCGCCAATGTTCAGCCAGAGGAGACGAACAGTTGGGGGATCTTTTTCGGTCTCGATTTCTTTATCGTCAACTTGCTGGTCACCGGCTTGATGTTCGCCCCATTCGAACGGCTGTTCCCGCATCGCCGCGAGCAGCGCTTGTTCCGTAATGAATGGCGAGAGGATCTGTTCTACTTCCTGGTCAGCACGATGTTTGTGCAGATCCTTACGTTTCTGACGCTTGCGCCTTCGACCATCATCAACGCGAACACCAATAGCTGGGAGGCGTTTCGTGCGGGTGTCGCCGACCTGCCATGGCTGGTTCAATTCGTGATCGTCTTGGTTGCGTCTGATTTCCTGCAATACTGGTATCACCGCCTGTTCCATCAGGTTCCATTCCTGTGGGGCTTTCACGCGATCCATCACAGCGCAAAGTCGATGGATTGGCTTGCCGGTTCGCGCATGCATTTGATTGAGGTTGTGTTGCTGCGAATGGTGACCAGCCTGCCGCTCTTTACGCTCGGGTTCAGTCCATCGGTAATGCAGGCCTATCTGGGCTTCATATACGTTTGGTCGTCGCTGCTTCACGCGAATGTCGGCGGAGATTTCGACCGTCTTGGACATTGGCTGGCAACGCCAAGGTTTCACCATTGGCATCACGGCTTGGAACAAGAGGCGTTTGATGTGAATTTCGCGATACACTTTCCGTGGATCGACAAGCTGTTTGGGACCTTCCATCTTCCGAAAGGGCGCTGGCCAAAGGACTATGGTATTCCTGAGGACGTGCCGCGTAGCTATCTTAAACAGATGGCCTACCCATGGACTCGCAAACCGAAAGATCAGGAATAATGCTCACGGAAGCGCACCCACAGGCGCTGCGGATTGCCGATCTCTTGCGCGCTCGCGGTGAGAAAATTGCGGTGGCCGATGGTGCAACCGGAGGATTGATCGCGGCCAGTATGTTGAGTGTGCCTGGCGCGCTCGATTTTTTTGTTGGCGGCGGTGTGGTCTATTCGTTCCGGGCGCGCGATGTTCTGTTTGATCTGCCGCGCGAGGCCTATAAGGGCATGCGTGGGGCAAGTGAAGAATACGCCCTGCTTCAAGCGCGCGCGATCCGCGACAATTTCGGCGCAGATTGGGGCATCGCTGAGAGCGGCTCTGTCGGCGGCAGCAAGCATCCAAGTGGCGCGCCATCTGGGCGCAGCTGCGCAGCGCTTATCGGGCCAGCTAGCGAGCACACGCTTGTGCTGGAGACAGGCAGCGAAAACCGGATCGAAAACATGCAGGCCTTCACTCGCAATGCGCTCAATCTGCTGGAGCACACACTCAGCGAGTGAAAAAATTCTGAGTAACTGTCGAATCCGACTTGCCAGTTTCGTCTTCTGATCAGAGCCTCGCCGCGGTGGCGCGGGCCGCAAAGGAGAAGACCCATGCAATATATGTTGCTGATCACCGAAGACGAGAACATTTATAAGGGTGATGATGGTGGCAAATTGATGGAGGAAACCGTTGGTAAACACATGGCGTTAATCGCAGATATGGAAAAGGCCGGCGTCTATGGCGGAGGCAATCGATTGCAGCCTGGAGCCACTGCCACAACCATCAAATACAAAGCTGGTGAGGACACTTTGCATGATGGCCCCTATGCTGAAACACATGAAGAACTGGGTGGCTACTACATCGTCGAAGCGAACGATCTCGACACAGCCATTGAATGGGCTCGTAAAATTCCAGTGCCTGGCAATGGCGGGATCGAAGTGCGCCCCGTTTGGCAGGAGTGACTTTGGCGGCCGCGTCTGTGCAAATCGCTGATGCCATTGCAGAGGCGCGGCCCCGCGTGATCGCGGCTCTTGCTGCGCAGCTACGCGATCTGGATATGGCGGAGGATGCCTTCGCCGAAGCGGCGGAGACGTACATTTCCAAAGGTGTCGCGGCAGACCGTCCCGCCGCGTGGCTCTTCATCACAGCTAAGCGCAAGGCGCTCGACGCGATGCGTAAGCAGGCGGCTCAGGAGCGGGCTGTCAGCGATGCGGCCCAGGTAAGCGAGATGAGCAATGTTATCCAATTGCCCGAAGCGATACCGGACGAACGGCTGCGGCTGATCTTCATCTGCTGTCATCCAGCGATTGCTTTGGAGGCGCGCACGGCATTAGCGCTGAAGGTGATTTGCGGTGTGCCAGTGTCGGAAATTGCGCGAGTCTTCGTGTGCAATGAACCAGCCATGTTTCAGCGCATCACGCGGGCCAAGACAAAGATCTACAAAGCAGGCATCGCGTTCGAATTGCCACCGCGAACGGCATGGGCAGAGCGGTTAGATGCGGTACTGCTCACCTTGGAATTGGCCTATACGGTGGCATATCAGGATGCTGCGGACGAACGCGATGGAGAGCTGGCGGGTGAGGTCTCGCGGCTTGCCAATATGTTGGCCGAATTGCTGCCAAAGGAGCCGGAAGTGTTGGGGCTGGCGGCGCTCATCGCGCTTGCAAGATCGCGGGAGGCGGCGAGGGTGGATGAGGCCGGAGCAATGGTCCCTCTGTCTCAGCAGGATTGCAGCCTTTGGGACGGCGCACTGATTGAACATGCGCGGCTCTTGCTTGATCAGGCGCATGCATTTTCGCGAACCGGGCCGTATCAAGTGATGGCCGCAATTCAGCTGTGCCATGCGCGGCGCCGGACCGATGGTACGACCGATTGGGCGGCAATCTTGAAATTTTATGATGCACTCATGGTGATGCGGCCGGGCGCTGTGGTGGCGTTGAACCGGGCGGTTGCACTTTCGCAAGCGGAGAGTCCTGCCGCTGGGCTTGCTGCGTTGGAAGAGCTTCCGAAAGAGAAGCTCCAATCGCTTAGGTCATATCATGTCGCGCGGGCAGATATGATGATCCGATTGGGGCGCGATGAAGAGGCAAAGGTATCGCTGAACGCAGCATTGAAGCTCGACCCGCGTAGCGCAGAACGGCGATATTTAGAGCAACGCTTGGCAAGGATTGAATAGAGTTTAGCGCTCGCCCAGCTCCGTGCGATGCACCGGAAGCCACTTCATCACCCCGCCAGACATCGGCGTCCAAAGACCGGTGCGTATGTTCGCCATCGCTAGCCGATTGCTGGTCCATTGGTTGCACGTCTGTGTGAGATTGTAGCTTGGGATCGCGGTGTAATACGCATCCTGGCTAAAGGTATCGCGTTCGTAATCGCGAAACGGGTCGGCGCCCAGCGGCGGCAGGTCTGCTTCAATTGCTTTGACCAAGGCTTTGTATTGTTCGCCCGACACGCGCATCGCGCGGCGCTCTTTATCGAGGGGCGGATTGATATAGCGGCTGACGCGGATCACGCCGGGTCCGCCAACCGTCCCGATCCTGAGCGCGCTGGATACCGACAGATCGGAGATTTGCGGTATCTCCATCATGGCTTGCCGGTCGCCAAATCCAATCGCGACATGGGTCGGCTCGGCGGTGCCCAGCCATTCATTCGCGCTGGGAAATGTCTCGCGCCAATCCTTGTGCGCATTGGCCATCGGTAGGACGAATTGCGTGTGCACGCCATTGGTCTCAACCATGATCGTAACCGGATCGGCGATCGGCTCCTCAGCGAGCGTGCCGCGCGGGATCATGGATCCAAACCATGCGGTGAGCAGGAACAGTGTGAGTGCAGCCGCCAAGGCGATGAGTGCATATTTCAGCGCCCTACCAATTCTGGGCAGCACCTTGCTGGCCATCAGGTGCTGCGCCGCCGCAGCCACAGGATGGACCAATCACCCCTGGCAAGGCGCGCGGTCAGGCGAAAGCCCGCGCGGCGATAGGCTCGGCGAATGCCTTGCTCCTGCGTGGTCAGCAAACCGGCAAGCAAGACGCTGCCGCCTGGCGGAACAGAGGCGGCGAAATCAGGTGCCAGCTCGGTCAGCGGGCCTGCCAGAATATTGGCGATCAAGAGGTCATAAGGCGCGCGTGCCCGCAGCAATAGATCGTCCATGCCATCCGCGATCACCATCGCCATTTCGCCAGGGCGCGGGCCAAGCCGGATGGTATTGAGGGCGGCATTATCCTCAATCACGTGGACGCAGACGGGATCGATATCGGATGCGGTGGCGCGCGCAGCAGGCCAAAGCTTGAGCGCCGCGAAACCGAGCAGCCCTGTGCCTGTGCCGATATCGGCGAGATTGCGCGCATTCATCCCAGTGCGTCTCATTACCGCGAGCATTTCGAGACAGCCAGCGGTGGTCTCATGCTGGCCGGTGCCAAAGGCTTGGGCCGCTGGGATCGCAAAATTGATGGCAGATGGGTCTGGCGCAAAATCGGGCGTATGAATGTAGAATGGTCCGGCGCGGATCGGCTCGACGCCTTGCTGGCTCAGAGTGAGCCAATCCTGATCGGGCAATTTCTCGACCGTGATCTTGGGCGCTTTACCGGCGAACAGATTGGTAAGAGCACTCTTTTGCGCTGCCCCAGGCTTGTTCGGATACCACCCTTCCAGCACCCATTCCTGTGGGCGATCCTCGGCAATTTCGCGGCCAGAAATGACGAGATCAAAATCCCAATCATCCAGCTCATCATGCGTCAGCAGAGCGGCCTGGACGGCCTTCTTTGGTGCAAAGGCCGATAGCTTCCAACTTGTGCTCATTCGCTAGCGGCTTCTTTGGCGAGGCGTTTGTCGATATCTTGCAACTTGCCCTCTGCATAATCCTTGCATGGCTTCGCTCTGGGCGCGTTTTGAATAAGCTGCCCTTCCGCCATGCGGCGCAGCATCCTGGCGTGTGACGGATGCGGAGCCAGCACTATCTGACAGTCTTCCTGGCTCAAGGCTTTGAGGCCAGCGCGATAGCGAGCAAGATAGTCTGGATGAGCCGCGAATTTGTAGTCATCGCGGCTGACGGGGGACAGGCTGTCAGCATAGACGATGTTCTCGCAGCGCTCTTTGCATTCCTGCCAGGCCCAACTCAATGCACCGGGTGAATGCCCTGGTGTCTCAATCGCTCGCACTGAAGTGTCGCCGATTGTTACCGTTTCACCGTGCGCGATAATGCGGCCAACAGACATGGCCTCAAACGGATCATGCATGCCGTACTGCGGGTCTTCCGCCACGGCCTGACCAGTACGGAGCGCGGGTGCAGCGGCCCGTGATGCGACCACCACAGCGCCAGAGGCGCGCTGTAATTTTGCCATGCCGCCAACGTGGTCAAAATGCTCATGACTGCTGAGCAGGAAGCGCACGTCTTTGATGTCAAAGCCCAGCGTCGCGATATTGGCCATCACCACATCAGCGCCTCCCTCGGTTCCGCTGTCGATCAGGATGTGGCCACTGTCATCCGTGATCAAGATCGCCGAAATCCCGCAGGTGCCAACGTGATAAGTGTCGCGGTAAATCTCAAACGGCGGGCCGGGCTTGTCCCATTCATCCCACGGCTCGCAAGCGCCGAGAAAGGCCCGCTGGTCAGCAGGTATAGACACCAGAGCCTGCTCCGACGCAGCCTCCCTCGTACCCTCATCCGTGGCTTCGCTGGCGATGGAATTTGTACAAGCCGTGAGGAGCACCAAGACTGAAAGCGCGCCCAATCTACCTAACATAGCTCGCTCCATTGGCGTCGATCACCGCGCCGGTCATACTGGGCGGGGCATCAAGCGCGCAAAAGGTGATGATGCGCGCGATCTCTTCTGGCTGAGCGACTTTGCCCAAAGGAATGTCTTTCAGTAGACCGTCGCCGCCGCGACTCTCCAGATAATCTCCGGCCATGGCCGTATCTGTAAAGCCCGGAGCTATCGCATAGCTGAATATGCCTTCACTGGCATAAGCGCGGGCGATGGTCTTGTGCATGGCCAGCATGCCGCCCTTTGCCGCGGCATAATGCCAATGCGCAGGCGAATCGCCCCGGTGCCCGGCGCGGCTAGCGACATGAACGATCCGCCCAGTGGTCCCGGTGTTTTGCCAATGGCGCACCGCAAAGCGGGACAGCTGGGCCGCGGCGGTCAGATTGATGCGCAAGGTGTCTTCCCACCCGTCAAGCCAGGCAATGTCGGAGCCATCCAATGGATTGGCGTCAAACAGTCCCGCATTGTTGATCAGCACATCTACTTTGCCGCCTGTCTTCTCCAGCATGGCGTCCCATAGGGCCTGTGCTGCGCCAGGATCTGTGAAGTCTGCCGCAATCGTCTGATCATCGCCGCTGCGCGTCGCATGGCCAGTCACATTCGCCGCGCGCTGGGTCAGTTCATTGCGGGCCGCCGCACCAATCCCGCGGCTTGATCCAGTCAACAGAATGTATGTCATGCGGCAATCGGCCCTGGCTAAGAGTGTCCTGATTGCACTCTCTATCCAAAACTTTGCACCGGGAGTCGAGCGCTCACCGCTTGTCACACGCGATTGTCACGTTAAGTGGGGGAGACGAAATGTATGGGATCAATAAATAATGGCGAATAGACCGCTCTCCCCCCACTTGCAGATCTGGCGCTGGGGGCCGCACATGCTGGTTTCGATTTTGCACCGGGTATCCGGCGACGGCTTGGCAATTGTTGGCCTGGCTGTACTGGTTTGGTGGCTTGGCGCATTGGCGAGCGGACCAGAGGCGTATAACGCGTTTCAGACGGTGGCAACTTCGCCCTTTGGCTATGTCGTGCTGGTCGGTCTGACGTGGGCATTCTTCACCCATATGATGAGCGGCCTGCGGCACTTTGTCCTCGATATTGGCGCTGGCTATGAATTGAATGCCAATAAGATCTGGTCAATTGCATCACCCATTCTTGCGATCCTCCTCACTGCGGCCTTCTGGGGCTTCATGCTGAGCAAGCAGGGAGTTATCTGATGGGTAGTGGAACTTCACTCGGAAAAGTACGCGGTCTCGGCTCTTCGCATGCTGGCGCGCATCATTGGCTGCTGCAGCGCTTTACGGCGATTGGCAATGTTGTCCTCACGATCTGGCTGGTGACCAGCATCATGCTGCTGCCGGATCTTGGATATGCCACGGTCAGCGGTTGGATCTCTCAGCCCGTGCCAGCCACGGCGATGATCCTGCTGGTGATCTGCACATTCTGGCACGCGCGCCTGGGGCTTCAGGTGCTGATCGAAGATTATGTCGAAAACAGCGGCACCAAATTTGGCGTGATCGCTGCACTCAACCTTGCTGTCATTGGCGGCGGTGCATTCGCTATCTTTAGCGTCGCCCGGCTCGCACTCGGAGGAGCCGCCTGATGGCTGACCTGAATTCCTACAAGATTATCGATCATACGTACGACGTTGTTGTTGTTGGCGCGGGCGGTTCTGGCCTGCGCGCAACCATGGGCGCGGCCGAGGCTGGCCTGCGCACTGCCAATATCTCTAAGGTTTTCCCAACCCGTTCGCACACTGTCGCGGCGCAAGGCGGGATCGCGGCATCGCTGGGCAATAACACGCCAGATCACTGGTCATGGCATATGTATGACACGGTGAAGGGCGCAGATTGGCTGGGCGATCAAGACGCGATTGAATATCTCGCGCGGGAAGCACCCGCCGCTGTCTATGAGTTGGAGCATGCGGGTGTTCCGTTCTCTCGCAATGAAGACGGCACGATTTATCAGCGCCCATTTGGCGGCCACATGCAGAATATGGGCGATGGCCCGCCGGTTCAGCGGACCTGCGCCGCGGCCGACCGTACCGGTCACGCCATGCTGCACGCACTCTATCAGCAGAGCCTGAAATACGACGCGGATTTCTTCATCGAATATTTCGCGCTCGACCTGATCATGACAGGCGAGGGGGGGAATCGCAAATGTGTCGGCGTGATTGCTCAGTGTCTGGATGACGGCACCATTCACCGGTTCCGTGCGCAAAACGTCGTGCTGGCAACCGGCGGTTATGGTCGCTGCTATTATACGGCGACTTCCGCGCATACCTGCACCGGCGATGGCGGCGGCATGGTGTTACGCGCTGGCCTGCCTTTGCAGGATATGGAATTTGTTCAATTCCACCCAACCGGCATTTATGGCGCGGGCGTGCTGATCACGGAAGGCGCACGGGGCGAGGGCGGTTACCTTACCAATAGCGAGGGTGAACGGTTTATGGAGCGCTACGCTCCATCGGCCAAAGACCTTGCTTCGCGCGACGTGGTCAGCCGTTCTATGGCGCTGGAAATGCGCGAAGGGCGCGGCGTGGGCACAGATGGTGATCACATTCATCTGCACCTCGATCACATTGATCCAAAGGTATTGGCTGAGCGCCTGCCCGGCATCACCGAAAGCGGCAAGATTTTTGCCGGCGTGGATCTGACCAAGCAGGCTCTGCCAGTCACTCCGACCGTTCACTACAATATGGGCGGCATCCCCTGCAATTATCACGGCGAGGTTGTGACCATCGGCCCGGATGGCAATCCGGATCACGTGGTCCCCGGCCTGTTCGCCGTGGGCGAGGCAGCCTGTGTGTCGGTACACGGCGCAAACCGTCTGGGTTCCAACTCGCTAATCGATCTCGTGGTGTTTGGCCGCGCGACCGGTCATCGTCTGCGCGACATTACGAAGGCGGGCGCAAGCCAGCCAGAGCTGCCCACAGATAGCGCCGAGCTGGCGCTCAGCCGGCTTGACCATTTCCGTTATGCGCAGGGCGGTTCACCAACCGCACAAATCCGTAGCGAAATGCAAAAGGGCATGCAGAAACACGCCGCCGTATTCCGTGACAGCGCTCTGCTCGAAGAAGGCGTCAAAATCCTCGCCGAGCAGAACAAGCGGATGGAAGACATTCACGTGTCCGACCAATCGCTCGTTTGGAACAGCGATTTGATCGAAACGCTGGAGCTCGACAATCTGATGTCACAGGCGAATGTGACGATGGCGAGCGCGGCGAACCGCAAGGAAAGCCGCGGAGCGCACAGCCACGAGGATTTCCCGGATCGCAACGACAAAGAATGGATGAAGCACACCATCACCTGGTTTGATGGTTGGGGCGGCGGCGCCAAGGGCAGCGGCAAAGGCGATATGAAGATCGATTATCGCCCCGTGCACGAATACACACTGACCGACGATGCGACCTACATTGAGCCGAAGGCGCGGGTTTATTGATTGGTCTTAAGACCTCTAATCAAGAAACCCGTTCGTCCTGAGCCTGTCGAAGGAGGTGTCAAATGCACAAGCTTTGCGTTCGTAATTTACTGATCGCTTTGAATGCGTTCAAAACTGGTGTGGCTTTGCGTGTGAAGTCCCGGGCGACCTAGCATTGGCTTTTTACGCATATCTTCTCAAATGTGCAGATGGATCGTACTATTGCGGCCATACTGACGATCTTGAGACACGGATTGCGCAACACCGTATTGGCAAGGGGAGCGACTATACAGCGCGGCGCCAGCCTGTCGAATTCGTCTGGTCACAAGACTTTCCCACCCGGCATGAGGCACTTGCTGCCGAACGTCAGATCAAGGGCTGGAGTAGAACAAAAAAGGAGGCTCTAATTGCTGGCGACTGGGACGGCATCCAGGCCTTATCTCGCGGCGGCAGCGAGTAGATGCACGTCCTTCGACAGGCTCAGGACGAACGTAGTTTCTGTTTGAACCGTTTGATTCATTTCGACAGACTGCGAACCAATGGTGCGTACGAGACTTGCCTTGAGGCTTGACGCTATGCTCCGGTCCGCACACCATAAGCCTAATATGAAACGGGGCGCATCTTTTCGAATCGCAGTCGCGGCGCTCGCTTTGGTGGTCGCTGGGCCAGCCTATACTCAGAGCAATTCGGACAGCGCCAACAATCCCAATCAGCCGCCGCCGCACACCAAGCCGTGGCCCAATTTCGTAACGGGTCAAAACCGTGCTGCGATCAATGCCAGTCTGGCTGCCTCGCCAGAGTTTGAGCGTGAGAGTTCGCCTGCGGCTTTGCTCCGCCAGCGACGCAAGCTGGATGCGGTATTCAGCGCGCTACAGCCCAATCGCCCTGGGACTGTCGATGCTTATGTCCTCACAGTGGCACTGGATAGCGATCCGGTGTTTGCCCGCGAAGCGCGTGAGGCGGCCAAAGTGCTTTCGCGGCGATATGGCGCGGCGGGGCGCACGATCACGCTGGCCGGCCCAGATGGAACGAGCAACGAGCTACCTAAAGGCTCGATCAGCGCGTTTCTCTCTACCCTCGCGCACATTTCAGAGGTTATGGACACCAGCGAAGACGTGCTGGTGCTATACACCACCAGCCACGGTCTGCAGCAGGGCTTGGCCTATCATTATGGCGACACCGGCTATGGCGTGCTGTCGCCTGACCGTTTCAAGGCCGCGCTCGAAGAGCTGGGCATTGAGCGGCGGGTTCTGATTATCAGCGCATGTTATGCGGGCGTGTTCGTGCCGAAACTCGCCAGTGACAACACGGCTATCCTGACTGCGGCGGCGGACAATCGCACCTCATTCGGGTGTCAGGCGGACAATGATTGGACATTCTTTGGTGACGCGCTGATCAACAATGCGCTGCGCAAACCGCAATCCTTGGCTGATGCTTCGAAGGAGGCAAACCGTTCAATCGCGGATTGGGAGGCCAAGGCGCGGGTTTTCGCCTCTTTGCCGCAGACGCAGATCGGCGCCAAAGTGAGCGAGTGGATGCCAGCGCTCCGTGCGCGTACGCCTCAGGCGGCGGGTACTCCGATTGGGCGTCCAGCGATCAGCACGCTGGGTTCGAACACCTCTAGTCAGCCGGTTCCTCGGTCTCGCTAGGCGCTCGCCGCGCCTCGACGATAGTAACAGGCTCAGCCAAAATTTGGCCCTTCATCCAGCCTTCGCCCTTCGCTGGGTCGATTGGGGCGGCATGGATTGCCTCAACGACACTCATCCCATCGGTGACATAGCCAAACACCGCATAGCCATTGCGCCAGACTGGATCATCTGAGTTGGGGTTCGCGTCCAGCCCAGTCTGATCGCCGAGCATAATAGAGAAATCGCCATTGGCCGTGCCGGGTTCGCCCATCGCCATGGATAGCGCGCCGCGCGTGTGGCTGAGCCCGGTGACAGTGGTCGGCTCGTGCTCGATACCGTCCAGGATACGGTCTGGGTCCCATTGGGTGCCGCCCTGGATCAGGCCATTGGGCTGCTTTCCCCAATCAAGTGGCATAGCGCGGTAGAAAACGGTGCCATCGAAGCGGTCCTCATCAACATAGCGTAAGAAGTTCGCTGCGGTAATCGGCGCGCGCTCCGTTTCCAGCGCAATGGTGATCTCGCCCAACTGGGTTTCCAGAACGACGCTGACAGTTTCAAACTGAGGCTCTGGCGCTGGGGTGGTGAGAATATCACCGAGTTCCTGGGCGTGCGCACCCGCAGCGATAAGCAATGTGGCCGATGCGAATAGTGATTTCTTCCATGTCATTCGTCGGAGGATATCGCAGTCTGATCGAAGGGCAAGGGGGAGAGTGCCGCGTTCATCCAGCCTTCATGTTTACAAACGTAATCGATAAAACTACAGACGTAATCGAGAGCAGGAGGGCTCACGTGACGCAGTCCGAAAATGGCAAATCCCCCGGTAATTCCAAACCTGAACGGATCAGCGATGCTGAACATGCCGTGATGGAGGCATTGTGGGAAGGTGGCACGTTGAGCGCCGCTGACGTGTGCGACGCGGTGTGCGAGCCACGCGGATGGAGCCTTGCTACGGTCAAAACGCTGCTCTCGCGCTTGGTAGGCAAGAATGCCATCGCGGCGCAGCCAGACGGCCGCCGTTTTCTCTACAGCCCGCTGATCGCGCGGGTGGATTATGTCGGCGGCGAATCCCGTCGCCTGGTCGACCGCCTGTTTGACGGCAGCGCGTCCTCTCTGTTCGCTCACCTGGCAGAACAAGAGGCGCTGAGCGAGGAAGATCTCGCTGATATTGAAGCTCTGCTCAAGGAGTTGAAATCATGATGGACTGGCTACTTGATACCCTATTATGGACCGCCGGATTGATCGCGCTGGTCCTGCTTATTCGACGCCCGGTAGCCCACTGGTTCGGGCCGCAGATTGCCTATGCCTTGTGGGCTATCCCAGCATTGCGATTGCTGATGCCCCCGGTGGAGCTACCTGCGTGGCTCAACCCTGCGCCACAGGAGGTTGCACCCGCAGCGACCTTTGCGGATGCTCGCCCGACCGAGGCGGCGTCCGGCGATTTTCTATTCACGATTGTCCAACCCCACGCTCCTGCTGCGACTCTGGGGCGGTTGGACGCGGCGCCCAGCTTGCTAATGCCGACAACCCCGATGCCGATCCTGGAGATTTGCATTTCGGTATGGCTGGTTGGCGCCGCCATTTTTCTCTGGCTGCGCTTTTCTGCCTACTTCCGCTTGCGGCGCGAGCTGTTGGAGGACGCGCGTGAAGTGGGCCGCTGTGGCCGCGTGCGCCTGCTTGAGTCATCAGGCGCCAGCGCGCCGCTCGCCTTTGGCGTGATCGATCCAGTTGTGGCGCTGCCGCAGGGTTTTATGGCGCAGGCCGATATCACCGCTCGCAATATGGCGTTGGCGCATGAGCTGTCACACCATTCCGCACGCGATTTGCTCGCCAATATGATTGTTCAACCCTTGTTCGCTCTGCACTGGTTTAACCCGCTTGGCCGTTATGGCTGGCTGGCGATGCGGCGCGATCAAGAGGCAGCCTGCGATGCCCGGGTGATGGCTGAAAAAGCCCCAGAAGAGCGCGCAGTCTATGCCAGTTTAATTACCACTTTCGCAGCAGGGCCCAAGTTTGCATTGGCCGCGCCTATGGCGTGTCCGGTGCTGGGTGAGAAGTCGATTATCCACCGTCTAAGGAGCCTGAAAATGTCCAATATGTCGTCGCGCCGCCGGATTGCTGGCCGCGCCCTGGTGGGGGCCGCCGTGCTCGCGCTGCCGCTGACCGCATCAATATCCTATGCGGAAGGCACAGTGCCCGCCGCACCGCCAGCTCCTCCTGCACCGCCTGCTATGCTCCAAGCGGGCGCTATCGAAGCGATTGATCCAGGTGCGAGCCAGGAACAGCTTGATGCGATCGAAGAAGAGATCGAGCTGGAAGAAGAGCGTATTGAGGCAGAGGTTGAACGCGCTGAGGAACTGGCTGAACGGGCGGAAGAGCGCACCGAACGAGCCCGAGAGCGCGCCCACGAACGTGCTGAACGCAGCAGGGAACGTGCACAGCGTAGTCAAAGCCGCAGCATCCAGATCCGCCGCAGTGTGGAATCGAATGCTCATCTCAGCGATGAAGAGGTCGAAGAGATCATGGTCGATGTCCGCCTCGGACTGGCTGAAGCCGACGCCGCTATTGCCGAAGCGCGCCGGGAGATCAAACTGGCCCGGATTGATATCGAAAATGCGAAGACCAAGGTGAAGATGAAGTGCCGCTCTGGCCAGAAAGAGCCAGCAGCGGTGGTTGAGCACGGCAATGGTCATCAAACGGTGTACCTGTGCCAGGCCAAAGTTATGGCAAAGGCACTTGAGGGCCTGCGGGAAGCGCGCAAGGCTCTGGCAGATAACAGCGAGATCCAAGGTAAGCTGCGCAGCCAATTGCTCGACACCTTGGATGAGCAAATTCGCGATTGGGAACGCACCAACGCGAGCTGATCGGCTCTGCCAACACTGGGTTAGAGGCTCAGATCAAATTTGAAACAATCGGACGGCGGGCGTTTAATTTGGACGTCCGCCGTTTCCTGTCAATCGGTTCATATCAAATTCAGTTCGTCGCGCTCATTGCACGTTTCATCGCTTGATAGGAGGGCGAGATATGGCGAAAGAACGATCCCCAGGACTGAAGTTACTCTTCGCAGCCATTATCGGCATGGCGCTGACCATACCATTATTGGCTGTCTACGCGCTGGTGTATGACCGGCAAGATCAAGCGCGCATTGCGCAAGACTCTATCACCGAGGGTTGGGCAGGTGCGCAAGTACTCGCAGGGCCAGTGTTGGTCGTGCCGTACAATCAGGAGCGCGTGACCAATGAAGAGGTGAACAACCGGACGGTTACACGCACCATCACCGTCCGAGAGCTGCTGTATATCTCTCCGGAGAAGCAGGACATCACAACCGCAATCAATCCTGAGGTGAAATCTCGCGGATCGATCCACAAATCGGTAATCTATGATGTCGTGCTGTCGGGGACGGCGGCCTTCGCTATGCCAAGTGACCTAGACCGGTTCGGGGTAGAAGCAGAGCAATTGCTGTTGGATGAGGCGGAAATTCGTTTCCCGATCTCTGACCCGCGCGGCATTCAAACCGACGCTGAATTGAACGTTGGCGGTGAGGCTATTCCTCTGCGACCAGGCCTTGGCACGAACAGCGATGGCAGCGGCATGCACGCCTTCCTTGACTGGACCGGTAGCGAACCACTGAACGTCGAGTTCAATTACAAGCTGCGTGGCAGCAGCGCGATCAGCATGGTGCCGCAAGGCAAGGAAACCAATTGGATGGTCGAATCCGAATGGCCGCACCCAAGCTTTGCTGGCAGCTTCCTGCCAGGTGATGAGACGGTCGAGATCAGCGATGCTGGCTTTAAGGCCAGTTGGTCGATCTCGAACCTGGCGCTTGGACAAACTTTGGTACGCAACAGCGAAGCACAGCTACCGCAAATCAATGCCGGTGATCGCTTCTCTGCGTACTCAAACGACGGCAGCGACGTGAGCATTGCAACGATCCGCCTGGTTGAGCCGGTTGATCTTTACAGCCGCGTCAATCGCTCAGTGAAATATGGTTTCCTGTTCATCGGCTTTACGTTCCTGGCCTTCCTGATGTTTGACATCGTCGGCGGTGCGCGTGTGGCAGCGGCGGAATATCTGCTCAGCGGGGCAGGACTTGTCCTGTTCTTCGTAATGCTGCTGGCCTTTTCCGAGATGCTCGGTTTCATGATCGCTTATCTGATCGCGAGCGCCGCAACCATCGGATTGCTGTCAGCTTACAGCGCGGCAATTCTGGGCAGCTGGAAACGGGCGAGGGTCATCGCGGCTCTGCTGGTTGCGCTTTACGCAGGCCTCTATGTGCTGCTGAACCTCGAAGAATGGTCTCTAGTGATTGGATCGGTGCTGCTGTTCTTCGCTCTGGCAGGCATGATGTATGCGACCCGTCGGATCGATTGGTCGTCAGCGGCCAAGTCTGATGAGCCGATGCCTGCCATCCCGGCGGAGAGCGCAGCGACTTAATCGCTCGCGCTTCTACCGGTAGGTATTTCGGGGCTGGAACGGGTCAAACCGCTCCGGCCCCGAATTCTGTTGGAAACTAGGCGATAAGGACGTCAGCCAAAGTCGAAATAGACATTGCAGACGTCGCTATCGGCGCTGTCGAGCCCGCGGCGCAGGGCCTCCATGCGTTGCTGACTGGTGCCGTGAGTGAAACCTTCAGGATTGATCCGTTGACCTGCATTGCGTTGTAAGGTGTCGTCCCCAATCGACGCGGCAGCGCGCATGCCTTCTTCCAGGTCGCCGCGTTCAATCAATTGGCGATTCTTGCCCGCCCAGACCCCGGCATAGCAATCGGCCTGCAATTCCATGCGGACCTGCAACTGGTTGCGATTGCGCGGGTTCTGCTGTTGGGCGCTGCGTACCTGCCCAGCGATACCGGTGAGGTTTTGGATATGATGTCCATATTCATGCGCGATCACATAAAGCCGTGCAAAGTCGCCGCCCGTACCAGCCATACGGGCGAGCTGATCATAGAAGCTGGTGTCGATATAAATGCCCATGTCCGCCGGACAGTAAAACGGGCCAGAGGCGGAACTGGCGCTGCCGCAGCCGCTCGTGTTGACGCGTCCTGTCCGAAACAGGTCGAGAAACGGCTGTTCAAAGGGGATGCCGGCGCGGGCAAACTCTGGCTCCCATGTCTCATTCAAGGATGTGAGCGCTGCGCATGCTTCGGTTGCATATTGGCTACTGGAGCAGATTTCCTGCTCACTTCTTTGTCCTTGTTGCACCTGCGGCTGCGGGCCTTGCTGCTGCACGCCTTCGACCACGCCTAGCATTTGGCCGGGATCGATACCAAACACCAGTGCACCAATCGCGACGATCACAATCGTGCCGCAACCCATTCCGCCAGCCCGGCCGCCCGGCATTCTGCGCCCACCGCCATCGCTGGAGCGGACCTTGATCTTGGATGTGTCGAACGGGTTGAGTCGCATTGTGTTTTCCCTCCCTGGTCCGGGCTGTGCGATCCCGCATGGCCTAGACTGCGTTTCGCACATTGCTGCGCTGCCCGCCTGCATAAATGCTGGACAGGGCCGCCTGCAATGGCAAAAGCCTGATGGGAAACGAAACTGCAGGAGTTACCGATGTTCCTCAAGGGCAAACGCGCGCTTATCACGGGATCAACCTCCGGGATTGGTTTGGCCGTGGCCCGCGCGCTTCATGCAGAGGGTGCAGACGTGATCCTCAATGGCTTTGGCGACGAGGCAGAGATTGCGGCGCTGCGTGAGGAAATGGGCGCGGATTACAGCGGCGCAAACCTGCTCGATAGCGGTGCGATCGAAGCCATGATGGCTGAGGTCGGTACGGTTGATATTCTGGTCAACAATGCCGGGATGCAGCACGTTGCGCCGGTCGATGAATTTCCGCCGGAGAAATGGGAACAAGTCATTGGTCTCAATCTTACTGCACCGTTTCACACAACGCGGCTTGCCGTGCCGGGCATGAAGGAGCGCGGTTGGGGCCGGATTATCAACACCGCGAGCGCGCATTCACTCACCGCGTCTCCGTTCAAAAGCGCGTATAATGCCAGCAAGCATGGGATTGCTGGATTCACGAAGACAATCGCGCTGGAGCTCGCGCAAACCGGGGTGACCGCCAATTGCATCAGCCCAGGCTATGTTTGGACGCCTCTGATCGAGGGGCAGATCCCGGATACGATGAAGGCGCGCGGTCTCACTCGAGACGAGGTGATAAACGACGTCCTACTGGCGAAACAACCAACGAAGAAATTCGTGCAGCCAGCAGAGATTGGCGCGCTTGCGGTCTTCCTTTGCCGCGAAGAAGCGGGCAATGTGACCGGAGCCAATTGGAGCATAGACGGAGGCTGGACTGCCGAGTGAGTAACGCAGGGGCGCAAACGGGGGCGAGGTTAGCAGGCCTTGCAAGAGCATGTGTGATTGCCGCCCTCGGGCTGGTGGTCAGCGCCTGTGTCGGCTCGCCCGTTGCGAGCGTTTCCAAGGCAGAGCGGGCGCAAATCGCCGCCAGCATGTCGCGCGATATCAATATCCTCGCCAGCGATACATATGGCGGGCGCAAGCCGGGCACTGATGGACAGGATCTAACCGTCAATTACATCATTGATCGGTTTCAGAATGTGGGTTTGGAATCCGGCACCAATGATCCGGGCAATCCATGGCGTGCGCCGGTTCGCCTGATCAGTACACAGCCGAGCGAAAGCTCCGTCACGTTGAGCTTTGGCGCGCGGGAAGTAGAGCTGCCCACGGAGGTCGCCGCCGCCTACACCACCCGCCAATTGGCCTTGGTGGAGGGTGCAGATGTGGTCTTCGTTGGCCGCGAGGCGACGCGAGTTTCACCAGAGCGAGTGGCCGGCAAAGTGGTGTTAATGCTGGACGAGGACGGCGTCAGCGATGCGCGCCGCGAGATCCTGTTCGGCAAGGGGCCGGTCGCAATCATCACGGTGATGCAAGATACCAAATCGATCGCGGATCAGCGTTTCATAAGCGAGCGTGAACGGTTCATCTTGGCGAGCCGTGAAGGTCAGGAATTGCGTGCCTTCATCACCAATTCTGTGATGCTTGGCATGCTGGGTGGGGATCGCTGGGACGAGCTGCTGCAGGCTTCTGATGAAGATGAATTCGAAGCGATTGACCTGACCATGGCGGCCACAATCGAGGCCAAGTCAAGGCGGCGCGAGTTCAATTCGTTCAATGTCATCGGCCGATTGCCCGGCGTGCAACCCGCCGAGGGTGCTGTGCTGCTGCTGGCGCATTGGGACCATCTGGGCACCTGCGGGACGGAGAGCGATCAAGACAAAATCTGCAATGGCGCGATTGATAATGCCAGCGGAATTGCGCTGATCATTGAGCTTGCTCGGCGGCTTAAAGAGGCCGGCCCGCATGACCGCGATATCTATGTAATGGCAACCACGGCCGAAGAGGCAGGCTTGCTCGGCATCCGCGCATTCACCGAAAAGCCCTCCATTCCGCTCGACAGCATTGTTGCGGCCTTCAATTTCGACACCGTCGCGCTAGCACCACAGGGAAGCCCAGTTGGCTTTATCGGGGAAGGGCGCACCGTACTCGATGAGGTTGTGATGGATGTGCTGAATGACGCGCGCCGAAAGCTAGGCAACCGTGAAACTGCCGAGAGCTTTATCCAGCGCCAGGACGCCTGGGTCCTGCTGCAAGAGAACGTACCAGCACTCGTGCTGTCCACGACCTTTGGCTCGGAAATCACGCTTGGGCCATACCTGGAGGCCGATTACCACCGCGTGTCGGACGATATCGATAAAATTGAACTCGGCGGGGCAATTGACGACCTGCTGTTGCATGAAGAATTGGTCAAAAGACTGGCTGATACCGAGGTTTATCCAACGCCTTAACCAACAAGCTGAGGATTAAGAGCGCTTTTCGCACCTGCACACCCTAGCGGATCGGGTGAAGTGCGGTTACATGGGCCGCCACATCAATCATGCTCTGACTTAGAAAGTGGCACTTATGGACATCCCTCTTGGCCTTACATTCGACGACGTATTGCTACGTCCGGCCGAAAGCGATGTGCTGCCCTCGATGGCGAACACGCAAACCCAATTGACGCGCGGCATTGCGCTCAACATTCCCATCCTGTCCGCCGCGATGGACACCGTGACAGAGGCGGATATGGCGATTGCCATGGCGCAAATGGGCGGGATCGGTGTGCTGCACCGCAATCTGGAATTGCCCGATCAATGCGCCGCCGTTCGCGCGGTCAAACGCTATGAAAGCGGCATGGTCGTCAATCCGATCACTATCGGCCCAGATGCGACGCTTGGCGATGCGCAGGCCCTGATGGATGCGAACAAGATCAGCGGCATTCCGGTGACCGATACGGCGGGCTCGCTGGTTGGCATCGTTACCAATCGCGATGTGCGCTTTGCGGAAAACCCCGCTCAGCCTGTGCGCGAGCTGATGACGACAGAGAATTTGGCCACCGTCCCGCTTGGCACTGGCCAGGAAGATGCGCGCCGCCTGCTCCATGCGCGCCGGATCGAAAAACTGTTGGTGGTCGATGATGACTATCGATGCATTGGGTTGATCACGGTCAAAGACATTGAAAAAGCCGTCAATTACCCGGACGCAACCAAGGATGAGGCCGGGCGCCTGCGTGTGGCGGCGGCAAGTACAGTTGGCGATAAAGGGTTTGAACGCACCAAGGCACTGATCGAAGCTGAGGTCGATGTGGTGATCATCGACACGGCACATGGGCATAACAAGGACGTGGCCCGCGCGGTTGAACGCGCCAAGGCGTTGTCTAGTACGGTTCAAGTCGTGGCTGGGAATGTCGCCACAGCTGAGGCGACTCGCGCGCTGATCGATGCGGGCGCGGATGCGGTGAAGGTCGGCATTGGGCCGGGATCAATCTGCACCACGCGCGTTGTCGCCGGGGTTGGCGTTCCTCAGCTTTCTGCGATCATGGACAGCGCGGCAGAAGCGGCGAAATTCGGCGTACCCGTGATTGCTGATGGCGGCCTGCGGACCAGCGGCGATGCAGCCAAAGCGCTGGCGGCGGGCGCGTCCACAGTCATGGTTGGCTCTATGCTGGCTGGCACGGCGGAAAGCCCCGGCGAGGTGTTCCTTTACCAGGGCCGCAGCTACAAATCATACCGCGGTATGGGCTCTGTCGGCGCGATGGCGCGCGGCAGTGCAGATCGTTACTTCCAGCAAGACGTCTCAGCGATGAAGCTGGTGCCAGAGGGGATCGAAGGCCAAGTTCCGTTCAAAGGCCCTGCGGCGGATGTGGTCCACCAATTGGTTGGCGGCATCAAAGCGGCCATGGGCTACACTGGTTCTGCCACCATTCCTGACCTGCGTGAGCGCGGCAAGTTCGTCCGCATCACCAACGCCGGCCTTTCTGAAAGCCACGTTCACGATGTGGCGATTACTCGCGAAGCCCCCAATTATCCAACGCGCTAGGATCATATGATGGAATTGTTTGTGCCGGTTATGCTGTTCTTTGTTGGATGGCATCCAAATCAACCGGGTGAGACGGATATCCAGCGCCTAGAATTCCTGTTCGCCTCAGCGGCGGAATGCGAAGAAGCTGGTGCCAAAATGGCGAAGGAAATGACGCAGGCGGCGAACGGCAAAAGCGGCGTACGCTACGAGCATCGCTGCATGAGTGCGCCAGCCCTAACGGAATATGAATCCGTCTGGCAGAACCACTTAAAGTCAACGAAATGAGGCCTGCAGCGCGCGTTCAAGCAGCCATTGAACTGCTTGATACGATCATCGATTGCGCCCGGCGTAAGGCCGCCCCGGCAGACCGTTTAATCTCGGAATATTTCAAGGCGCGGCGCTATGCCGGCTCCAAGGATCGGCGCGCCATTCGCGAGCTGGTTTACCGAGCAATACGGCTGTGCGGGCCGGTGCCCAAGAACGGGCGAGCGGCGATGCTTGCCCTGGGCCAGGAAGACCTCGCGATCCTCGAATTGTTTGATAGTTCCGATCATGGACCTGCAAAGATCCGAGATGGCGAAAAATTCGCCAAGGTCGGTGTCGCGCCGGGATGGCTGATCGAATTGCTCTCGCAAAGCGGGATTACCGGCGAGGCCGCCGAAGCCTTGCTCGGCCGCGCACCGCTCGACATTCGGGTGAACTCGCTGAAGGCTGATCGTGATACGATTGAACTGCCTGAACCGAGCGAGAAGTTGGCTTCAGAACAAGGCCTGCGCTTTCCTTTCGGCACTCAGGTGGAGCAATGGCAGGCGTACCGCGATGGCCAGATCGAGGTGCAAGACCACGGCAGCCAGCTGGTGTGCGAAGCATTGACGGCGAAACCTGGCGACACGGTAATTGATCTGTGTGCAGGGGCCGGGGGCAAGACGTTGGCTCTGTCGGCAAAGCTGGGCAATGCAGCCTCTCTTATCGCGTCGGACACCGACAAGCGCAGGCTTGGCAATCTGGCCCCGCGCGCGGCCCGCACAGGCGCAGAGGTAGACCACATCGTCTTGCTCGATCCGGGCAAGGAAATGGAGGCCTTGGCCCAGTGGGCTGCAAAGGCGGATCACGTACTGGTCGACGCGCCTTGCTCTGGCAGCGGCACCTGGCGGCGCAATCCGGAAAGCAGATGGCGCTTAGACGAGGCCGAACTTACCCGGCTGAACGAGCTGCAGGATCATGTGCTCGACGTGGGGGCGCAGTTGGTTCGTCCGGGCGGCTCAATGGTGTTCGTTACCTGCTCGCTCTTGGATGCGGAGGGCCCGCACCGGATCAAGGCCTTTCTAGAACGGCATGAGGGATGGACAGCGAAGGTACCAGACTTGGCGCTGGGCGCGCCGCGCGGTGAGGGATGGCGGCTTGATCCGTTCCAACACGGCACGGACGGATTTTTTGTCGCAAATCTGGAATTTGCGTGTTAGCTCATGCGCTATGGCTGAGCCTCAAACTTCCAGCTTAGCTTCCCTTAAGGAGACGCTCATGCGCTTTGCGCCCGCCGCCGCTGCCCTATCGCTCGTACTCACCATCTCGGCGAGCGTCACCAGCGCGCAGGATTATAAACCTGACGCGCGCGCTGCCGCGCTTGTGGCGCAGGGCCAGGCATCGCTTAAGGCTGAAGATCCGCAGGCCGCGATTGATGCCTTTGAGGCCGCATTGGCGGTTGATCCGGGCTATGTTGGCGTGTTTCTAGAGCTGGCAAGTGTGGCCCGGTTTGAAGGGCTGCAAGGCAAGGCGATCCGTTATTACCGCGAAGCTTTGGTGCGTGATCCCGGCAATTTTGCGGCCATGTCGGGCGAGGGTGAGGCTCTGGTAGAGAAGGGCGCGCTGGAGAAGGCGAAGCTCAACCTGGCGCAACTGCGCAGCCTGTGCGGGGCGAACTGCCCAGAGACGTTGGCTTTGCAAAGCAGCATCGCGACCGGCGCTCAGGCGCGGCTTGCGGCAGAAACCGCGGCCGCTGAGGGCGGCGTCGCGCAAAACTGAGTGCAGCTGAGCCAAGCGCTAAATCAGCGGCGCAAACTCTTCAACCAATGCAGCGTAAACATCGCGTTTGAAGGACACGATCAGCTCCGGCAGTTGCGCTGGCTCGATCCATTTGTAGGATTCGAATTCCGCCGGTTCGTGCGCGTTTAGGTTGATGTCCGCCTCAGTTCCCAAAAACCGGCCGAGGAACCAATGCTGTTCCTGCCCGCGATATTTGCCCTTCCACACCTTACCCAGCAATTCGGGCGGCAAATCATAGAGATGCGTGGTGGCCGAGCGCTTGATCACCTCGACCAAATGCGCGCCAATGCCGGTTTCCTCCTCCAGCTCGCGCAGAGCGGCCTGTTCCTCATCCTCGCCCTTGTCGATCCCGCCTTGCGGCATCTGCCATGCGCCAAGCGTCTTGGGATCACGGTTTGCATCAATGCGCTGCCCAACAAAGACTTGACCATCGGCGTTGACCAGCATGAAACCAGCGCAGGGACGATAGGGCAGATTTTTCATGCAGTGGCTCCTGCAAGCATGTGTTGCATAGCGGCGATGATGCGTTCCAGATCGGCCTGAGCGCTGGGCACGGCGCCGCGCAGATTGGTGAAGGAATGTGTTACGCCTTTCACCTCGATCAGCATGTGGTCTGCGCCTGCTTGAGAGAGCGCCGCGCCGTAATCCCGGCCGGAATCACGGATTGGATCCAGGCTGGCGGTGACCAGTACCGTTGGCGGAGCTGCGCTGTGGTCGCCTAAAACTGGGAAGGCGCGCGGGTCACCGCGATTGGGCTGATACTGCGCATCGAAGAATTCAATAGCCGCCTTGGTGAGGACATAGCCGTCTGCAAATTCATTAAGGCTGGCTGATCGCATGGCATCGCTGGCAAGTGGGAAGATCGGCACTTGCAAGACAACCGGAACATTGGCGGGGTTTGCTGCCAATTGCTGCCCCATGACAATCGCGGCGTTGCCGCCAGCGCTGTCACCAATCGTGATGATACCATTGACTGGGCGGCCTAGCTCTGATGGTCCCGATGCGACCCAACGCGTCGCCGCCTCGCAATCCTCAATTGCGGCGGGGAAGGGGGCCTCTGGCGCGAGGCGATAATCCACCGCCACCACCGGCAAATCCATTAGATACGCGATTTCGGTGCAAAGGTTTTGGTGCGTGTCGAGATCGCCGATCACATAGCCGCCGCCGTGATAGAACATGATCACTGGGCCAGCTTCTCGCGTCTCACGTGTATCATACAGGCGCAGGCCGATCTCGCCCGCTGGACCGGGACAGTTAAGGTTACGGACCACCGCCAGGTCACGCGCAGGCCTATCCGCCATGGTGTGCAGCGCGCCATAGCCTGCCCGCGCTTCCTCCAGCGTCATATCGGCGATGGCTGGGCCGTTTGCGGCCGCCAATGCGTCCAAGAATGCCTTCATATCGGCACGGATAAAGGGTGCTGCTGCGCTCATAGTGATACCTCGTTCCAAACTTTGTTTGATCCTGCGTTAGTCTCCTCTACGCGGCTTTTCCACTTGGATTAAAGGACTTGCGGAGATACGCCCTCGTACATGGACAATCTCACACACAGCCTGGTCGGCGCTTTGCTGGGTCAGGCGGGGCTTAAGAAGAAAACTGGGCTGGCAATGCCAGCGCTGATCATTGGAGCGAATTTGCCCGATGTGGATGCGGCGTGTTTCTTCTGGCTGGATGGGCAAGAGCACCTCGGATTTCGGCGCGGGATCACGCATGGACCGCCGGCATTGGTGCTGTTGCCGCTGATATTGGCGGGGCTGCTGTGGGGGTTTGACCGGTGGCAGGCAAAACGTGGGAAACGGCCAGAGGGTAGACGCCCGGTCAGTTTCAAATGGCTTTTCCTGCTCAGTTTTATCGGATGTCTGACGCATCCCGCTCTGGATTGGCTGAATGTCTATGGCATCCGATTGCTTGAGCCGTTCTCCTCGCAGTGGTTCTACGGCGATACTTTGTTCATCATCGATGTGTGGCTGTGGGCGCTGATGGGCTTTGCCACGTGGTTTTCATTGCGAAGCGAGAGAAATGGCGGAGACTGGATCAAGCCCGCGCGCGTCGCGATAGCAGTATCGCTGGCGTATATCGGGCTGAATGGGGCGATTACCGGTGCGGCTGAGCGTAGTGATCATGACTTTCATGCCTTTGTCGAAACCATTGCGTCACCGGTGCCAGTTGCATTTTGGGAGCGTGAAATAATCTTACATGTCCCCGGTGCCGAGCCTGAAACGGCTAGACCGATGCTTAGTTACTGGACCTTAGGCGATGGGCTTGGTTCGCTAGCCTCAATGCCTTCCAGCGAGCTCATGTTCATTGAAGATGGGCGGGGGCCAGCCCTAACTGCCCGAGAGGCTAGAGAATTGGACAGCGAGGTTGATGCCTTTCTATTTTGGTCTCGGGTGCCATTTGCAGAATGCGCCCAAGATGGTTCGATACTGTTGCGTGATGCACGTTTTTATGACCCGCTGTCTCGCGATCGGTTCACTGTCGCATTACCTGATGTGAAATGTGAACCTTCAGTCCTCCCGTCACCCTGAACTCGGTTCAGGGTCCATCCCCCGCACAAGTTATATCTTTGCGAATGAGATGGATGCTGAAACAAGTTCAGCATGACGGAGTTGGTTCATTTAAGGAAGCCGTTCGTGGTGAGCTTGTCGAACCACGTGCATCAGGAACCACGTCCTTCGACAGGCTCAGGACGAACGGAGCATTTGAGTGACCAAACCACAAATCGTCTGGCTGAGGCGCGATCTGCGTATGGCGGACAATCCCGCTCTGTACGCGGCGGCGCAGCAAGGTCCCGTCATCGCGGTCTATGTGCTTGATGATGAATGCGCGAAGGGCCATACCTATGGCGGGGCATCGCGCTGGTGGTTGCACCATTCGCTGGAAAGCCTGTCCAAATCGCTTGGGTCCCGCAATGCGCGGCTCATCCTAAGGCGCGGCGATGCGGTGGAGGAGCTGGCCAAGCTAGCTGAAGAAACTGGCGCTGAAACTGTCCATGCCAATCGCCATTACGAGCCGTGGTGGCGCAAAGCGCAGGGCGCTCTGGCGGAGGAGCTCGACCTAAAGCTGTATGATGGCAACTATCTGACGCCGCCCGGCTCGGTCACGACCGGCTCCGGCACGCAGTACAAAATCTACACCCCGTTTTCCAAAGCGAGCCTGGCGCAGTTCCCGCCGCGCGATGTTCTGCCAGAGCCAGAGACACTGTCTTCACCCGATAAATGGCCCGTCAGTGATGCGTTGGAGGATTGGCAGTTACTACCTACCAAGCCCGATTGGGCAGGCGGTATACGCACATTCTGGGAAGTGGGCGAGGCGGCCGCGCATGAACGGCTCGCCTGGTGGGAGAATCACGTCGAGGACTACGATGAGGCTCGCAATCTTCCCTCGGTTGAGAAAACATCGCAGCTATCCCCGCATTTGCACTTTGGCGAGATATCTCCGGTGCAGATTTGGCATGCGCTGAAGCATAGCCGCTCCGACGGATGGCGGACCTATGAGAAGGAGCTGATCTGGCGCGATTATGCGCAAAACGCGATCGCTCAGTTTCCCGCCTATGCGAGCACAAATTACCGCGAGGATTATGACAAGCTAAACTGGCGCGACCCCCATTCCGACAAGGCCGCTGCGCGCGATCTCAAAGCCTGGCAGGACGGCAAGACCGGCTATCCGATCGTCGATGCTGGAATGCGGCAATTGTATCAAACCGGGTGGATGCACAACCGCGTGCGGATGATCACGGCGAGCTTCCTGATCAAGCATCTGCTGATCGATTGGCGCGAGGGCGAAAAGTGGTTCTGGGATACGCTGGTAGATGCCGATTACGCCTCCAACGCGACCAATTGGCAGTGGACCGCCGGGACAGGTGTCGATTCCAATATGTTCGTGCGGATTATGGCCCCGCTCAGCCAGTCGGAGAAGTTCGACGGCGCGGCCTATATTTGTGAATATGTGCCAGAGCTGGCGGACCTGAGCGAGCCTTACATTCACGATCCCGAAGAGCATGGCTGCCTGCCCAAAGCGTACCCAGCGAAAGTCATCGGTCACAAGGAAGCGCGTGAGCGAGCGCTGTCGGCGTACAAGGCGATGAAGGGCGAATAGCGAAACGCGCACTGCCATTCGCCCCTTGTCCTTAGCGGTGTCATCCTATTAAAGTTGCCGCTCGAAACCAATTTGAGAGCAGGGCGCAGATGACGATCACCAAGACACTACTCAGCGGGATTGCGGCACTTGCAATTGCAGGATGTTCGGCGAGCTACAGCGGACCTGTGGAAACCACTGCCGCGGCAGAGCCAGTGCAATTGGTCAATCCGCCAGCACGTGATCCATCAGAGCTGCAGGTGTTGTTTTGGGATGATCAAACCCGTTCGGCGCGTTTTCGCGAGATGGAAAGCTGGTTTGCGGGTCATGAAGTTCCTGCCTCCGCCAATCCGCGCGAGCTGCCCAATGGAGCGCCGCTGCCATCTGCACTTCAGGCTGAAATTATTGAACTGATGACGCAATCAGGCGCTTCTGGCGTGATGGTCATCAAAAATGGGACAACCCGCTTTGAAAGCTACAGCCTTGGCCTGGGAGCAGAGGACCGCTGGACCAGCTTTTCCGTCGCGAAGAGCTTCACCTCTACCCTGCTTGGTGCAGCTATCGCCGATGGTTTTATCGGCAGCTTGGATGATCCGATCACCCAATACGTGCCAGAATTGGCTGGTTCTTCCTACGACGGCGTAACAGTCAAGCAGCTCGCCACAATGACAAGCGGCGTAGCCTGGAATGAGAATTACACTGATCCGACTAGTGATGTGGCGCAGCTCAATCGTTTCGTTGTCGAGTTTGGGCCGAATGCAATCGTTGAACAAATGAAGCAATTGGGCCGGGCGGCACCGGCAGGCGAGAAATGGAATTACAGCACAGGTGAGACCAACCTGATTGGAATGGTTGTCGAGAACGCTATCGGCCTGCCCCTCGCTGAATATGCGCAAACTAAGATCGTTGAGCCCGCTGGCTTTGAAGGTGGATTGTTTTGGATGACCGATCCACGCGGCGGCAATGTAGGCGGGTGTTGCCTGTCACTGCGTCTGCGCGATTATGCCAGGATGGGCTTGTTCGCCCTAGAAGGAGGGGGTGAGGGTATTGTGCCCGATGGCTGGTTTGCCGCTGCCGGCGCAGCCCAGGTCGATTTCCAAAATGGTGGCTTTGGCTATGGCTACCAATGGTGGACCTATCCCGGCGGTAATTATGGCGCTCGGGGCATCTTTGGCCAATCCATTACAATCGTGCCATCAGAGCAATTGGTGTTGGCAGTGGTCAGCAATTGGCCAACCGCAACCAGCAGCGAATACCGCGTCAAATGGGGCGGCATCGCAGCGAAGATCGCCGCGATTGATTGAGCGTCAAATGCGAAGAATCAACGGCGGTAAGCGCCGGTTTCGCTGTAGCGTTGCAGGATGTTGTCATGCACGATCGGGCTAAGCAGTTCATTGAATGCGCAGCCAACGACGCAGTTTTCCCACCATACGACTTCACATTGTAGCGATTCGAGGCCGGGTAGAGTCAACCAGCACAATTGGCCTTCGTGCATGCGATTGATCGACGCGGCTGAAAAGCCTGAGATCGACAGATCATGGACAACGGATTGAAACGCACGGCCACCCGATGCCCGCAAAGTTGCCGGTATCGTTAGCTTTGTGCGCGGTGAGCAGCGGTCTTCTTGCGCTGCCAATGTGTAACGGTCGTGTTCGGTCTGCATAGGATGCGTACCCTTATTTCCAATCAGCTTGTGGTCTCTTGCCGGTCGGTCTTGGGGCGCAAATTCGGCCCCTAACGTTAAGGGCGAGTTGTCAAACATGGTTACCAGATATTTACCAGACGAGCGACGCAACCAGGATGCGCAGACGAAAGGCGCCGCGCTAGGCGCGCTTATCAAACGAATTGAAATGCTTGTGGGCGCTTGCCCGGGCGCTGAGGATTAATCGACGCGTTCGCGATGACCGGTCTCAAAGCCTTCAATAAGCAGTGCTGTGATGCGGTCAGCCACCACTGCGGGCTCTTTGACCGTCTCTGGATTCTCTCCCGGATAGGCGCGTGCACGCATTTCAGTGCGAGTCGCGCCGGGATCGAGGATGGCCACGCGCGTGTTGCCGAGTTTCTCCACCTCTGCGCCGTAGCTGAGGATCAAATTATCGAAAGCTGCCTTGGTCGAGCCGTAAGCGCCCCAGAATGGCCGAGGGGCCGCGCCAACGCTGCTGGTGAGGCCGATGATGCGGCCCGCCTCGGATTTCTTCAGCAGGTGATCGAACGAGGCGAGCAATGCCTGCGTTGCGACAACATTGGTCACTAGCGCTTTGTTATAAAGCTTGGGATCGATCTGGGTAACCGGTGACAACTCCGGCAAATAGGCCGCTGAAATGATAAGATAGTCAAGCACATCCCAACGCCCGCCAATAGCACCGGCGAGACGAGTAACGGCGTCAGATTCGGTCAAATCAACCGGGGCGATCGTCGAAGTCCCACCGACCGCATGGATCCTGTCTTCGATCGCCTCGAGCGCCTTTACATCGCGCGCGACCAGAATCACATGCGCACCCGCAGCGGCCAGTGCTTGCGCTGTCGCCGCGCCAATACCTTGGCTAGCGCCCGTAATAAGCGCGGTTTTACCGCTTAGCGGCTTGTCCTGTGTCATGTGAGTTACGCCGCTTTGTGATCGCTAAATGGCAGTTGTGCTGGCTCATGCTCGCCCATATCAAGATCGGTGAGCGTCGTTGGATAGTCACCGGTGAAGCACGCATCGCAGAATTGCGGGCAGGCTTTGTCGCGCCCCTTGGCCCCAACCGCGCGGTACAGCCCGTCAATCGAGATGAACGCCAGACTGTCTGCCTGAATAAAGTCACGCATCGGTTCCAGCTCCATCCGGGCGGCGAGCAATTTGGAGCGCTCCGGGGTGTCGACTCCGTAAAAACAGCTGTGCGCCGTCGGCGGGCTGGCTACGCGGAAATGCACTTCGCTCGCCCCGGCTTCGCGCATCATCTCAACAATGCGAAGGCTGGTGGTGCCGCGTACAATCGAATCGTCGATCAGCACGATCTTCTTGCCCTCGACCAGGCCGCGATTGGCGTTGTGTTTCCGCTTAACGCTCGCATGGCGGGCTGTGTCGGATGGCTGAATGAAAGTTCGCCCAACATAGTGGGAGCGGATAATTCCAAGCTCAAACGGCAGACCTGATGCCTGAGCATAGCCGATGGCTGCTGGAACGCCGCTGTCGGGCACCGGGATGACCAGATCGACATCGCAAGGCGATTCTTTGGCGAGTTCGGCACCAATGGCCTTGCGCGCTTCATAGACGCTGTGCCCGGCAAAATAGCTGTCCGGACGGCTGAAATAGACATGCTCAAAGATGCAGGGGCGCGGTTTGTGATCGCCAAATGGGCGGATAGGCTTGATCTCTCCAGAGAAATCGACCTGGATCATCTCGCCCGGTTCAACCTCTCGGATCATCTCTGCGCCGACCACGTCAAAGGCCACGCTTTCGCTGGCGAAAACGACCGCATCGCCCATTTTGCCCATCACGAGCGGACGAATACCTAGTGGATCACGGCAGGCAATCATACCCTCTGGCGTCATCACGATCAGCGCATAAGCGCCTTCAACCAGACGCAGAGCGTCAATCAAGCGGTCTGCCACTGTGGGATAACGCGAGGTCGCCACCAAATGGATGATCACCTCAGTGTCAGAGGTCGATTGGAAGATCGATCCGCGACCAACCAAATCCTTGCGCAGCGCCTGAGCGTTGGAAATATTGCCGTTATGCGCCACCGCAAAGCCGCCGCTGGCGAGTTCTGCATAGAGCGGCTGAACATTGCGCAGACCCGCACCGCCAGTGGTGGAATAGCGTACGTGACCCGCCGCCATGCCGCCTGGAAGCTCGTCAATCGCCTCTTGCGAGGAGAAATTCTCCGCAACCTGCCCTTGGCCACGGCGTGAGAAGAAGGTTTCGCCATCAAAGCTGGTTATGCCAACGGCCTCTTGCCCGCGGTGTTGTAGGGCGTGAAGGCCCAGAGCCGTAGCCGCCGCAGCGTCGGACGAATTGATCGCCCCGAAGATACCGCACTCCTCGCGCAGAGTGTCACCATCTTCATCATGAAAGGGGTGCGTGAAATTCATCGCTGATCCTGCCTAAAGCGCCGCTGCTGGATGCGGGCCTCAATGACGATGTTACAACTCAATTACAAGCGATAAGGCGGGGCGTTCACCGGGGTTTTTCACACAAGCGCGTGGCCGCCATACATTGCGCCGCCGGAAGAGCGCGCTTACAGCCTGCATTAAGCCGCAATTGATCAGAGCTTTAATCACTTTGTTTCTAACGCCTTTTGAATGGATGATCGCCAAACGCTACCTCTTGCCGGGCAAGGGGGAGGCCTTCATTGCGCTCGTCGCCGGTATATCGGTGGGCGTGGTGATGCTCAGCGTCGCCATGTTGGTGGTCGTAATGAGCGTGATGAACGGGTTTCGCGCGGAATTGCTGGACAAAATCACCGGGCTCAATGGCCATGCGATAGTGCAGGCCTATAATGATGATCTGGGTGATTGGCAGGGCGTGCTGGAGGATGTGCGAGCAACCCCCGGCGTGGTCGATGCATCGCCGCTGATTGAAAAGCCGCTGATGGCCTCGCTCAATGGCCGGGTGAACCTGATCTTTGTGCGCGGCAATACGGCCGAGGATATTGAGGGGCTGGCGGACACAGTTGTTCAAGGGAACATTGCCGATTTGGTCCCCGGCGAACGGCGGATCGCGATTGGCTCGCGCCTGGCGCAGAATATCGGTGCGCGCGTCGGTGACAGCCTGACGATCATCAATCCGCAGGGGCGCACGACGCCTTTCGGAACCTCAATTCGGCAAGTCGATTATGAGGTCGTCACGATCTTCGAAGCGGGCATTTACGACTATGATGAAACCTTCGTGATCATGCCGATCGTGAATGCTCAACAATTGCTGTTGATGGGCGATAAAATCGGTATGATTGAGGTGACGGTGGAGGACCCAGATAAAGTCGGGTCCATACTGGCTCCGGTGCAGGAAAAGCTCGCCGGGCGCGCGGTTGTGTCGGATTGGCAGACGATCAATTCGGCCCTTTTTGAAGCGTTACAGGTAGAACGTGTTGCGATGTTCTTTGCACTTAGCTTCATGGTTCTCGTGGCTGCTTTTAACATTCTTTCTAGCCTTGTGATGCTGGTCCGCGCGAAAACGCGCGATATTGCGATCATGCGCACGATGGGGGCAACCCGCCGCAGTCTGCTGAAGATATTCGTCACAACCGGCTCCACGGTTGGAGTGATCGGTACCGCCGCCGGCTTAGTGCTTGGTTTCATCATCCTCTATTTCCGCGGGCCGATTGTGACCTTCATCGCATGGTCGACCGGGCAGCAGATATGGGATCCTGAGGTGCGCTTCCTCTCGACTCTGCCGTCACGCACAGATCCATGGGAAGTTGCGGGCATTGTCGCCTTGGCGCTCATCCTGAGCTTCCTCGCGACGCTTTATCCTGCGCTCAAGGCTTCCAGCACAGACCCGGTACAGGTACTGCGTTATGAGTAATCTGACTGCAGCACCAATTGCCTCGCTCAAGGGGCTCAAACGCAGCTTCACCCAGGGTGAGCAAACGATAGAGGTTTTGCGCGGTATTGACCTCGACATTATGCCGGGCGAGATTGTCGCATTGCTTGGTCCTTCTGGGTCGGGCAAATCGACGATGCTGCAAGCGGTTGGCCTGCTTGAAGGAGGGTTTGAGGGTTCAATCGCAATCGCAGGAACCGAGGCAAGCAAATTGCCAACGGACAAACGCACGGCCTTGCGCCGAGATCACCTTGGGTTTGTCTATCAATTCCACCACTTGCTGCCCGATTTTGATGCGCGCGAGAATGTCGTGATGCCGCAAATGATCTCTGGCGAGGAACGCGGAGCCGCTGAAGCACGCGCTGACAGCCTGCTGGCCTCACTTGGGCTGGAGCACCGCCTTACGCATAGGCCCAGCCAGCTTTCTGGCGGAGAACAGCAACGTGTTGCGGTCGCGCGGGCGCTCGCCAACCAACCAACATTGGTGCTGGCTGACGAACCGACCGGAAACTTGGACGAGACCACCTCTGACCGTGTATTGGGGCAGTTCCTTGAGCTGGTGCGCGGCGAAGGTAGTGCGGCTCTGGTCGCGACGCATAATGAACGTTTGGCCGCCCGTATGGACCGGGTGGTGCGCTTGCATGATGGGGTGCTGGAATAGTGAGATCTGGCGACGTCAGGCTGGCTTCTGTCGAAGCCCTATGTCCCAAGCCAAATCGTCAAGTCACACGATAGTGGAAAGGAACTCGATATGCTGATGAATATTTCGAGCGCTTTGCTGTTGGTTTTGCAGGCGTCTGGCGCTGATGCCAGTCAGCAGCCAGCCACACCTGCCGCCCCGCCGCCGAATTGCCAGACAGAAAAGCACGCTGGCTTCGATTTCTGGCTCGGCGAATGGGATGTTTACAGCGCCTCGGACCTTGAAACGAAGGTCGCCAACAGCCGTATTGAACGAAAGCACAATGGCTGCGCGGTGCTTGAAAACTGGATGCCCCTTTCCGGCGCGGGTGGGACAAGCCTGAACCATTACGACACCGCTGCTGGGCAATGGAAACAGAAATGGGTCGGCAGCGCACCGATTGCGGTCGAGTTTACCGGCGGTGTCGCGGATGGCGCGATGGTTCTGGTGGGTAATTGGCCATCGCCGACTGTCCCGCATTTGCTGATCCGCATGACCTTCACGCCGAAGGAAGATGGCAGCGTGCGTCAACATGGCGAAGCTTCATCCGATCACGGACTTACATGGCAAACCAGCTTTGATTTTCTATATCGGCCGAAACCGATCATCGCGAACCAGGTTGAACTATGACCACTATCGCTGATTTTAAGGTGACCACCAATCGCGGAGAGGAATTGGACCTTGCCGATAAGAAGGGGCAGGTGTTGCTGGTGGTCAATACGGCCAGCAAGTGTGGCTTTACCCCGCAATATGATGGGCTTGAGGCGGTCTTTCAGAGATACAAAGACCAGGGCTTTGAAGTGCTTGGTTTTCCCTGCAATCAGTTTGGCGCGCAGGAGCCCGGTAATGCCGAGGAAATTCAGGAGTTTTGCAAACTCAACTTTGGAGTCACTTTCCCGCTGATGGAGAAGGTCGATGTCAATGGTTCGGACGCTTCACCGTTGTTCGACTGGATGAAAAAAGAGGCACGCGGGGTCATGGGTACGACCGCGATCAAGTGGAACTTCACTAAGTTCCTGATCGACCGTGAGGGTAATGTTGTGAAGCGTTATGGCTCTTCCGATAAACCAGAGGCGATAGCGAAAGACATCGAAAAGCTACTGTAAAGCGCCTATTTCCAGTACCATCGCAGCGGCTTCGTCGACTCGCGCACCACTAGGCCCTTGGCCTCCAGATCAAGCTGGACGGTCTTAGCCCACCATCCGCAGGTCTTGCCTTGAGGGAAGAGTTCGCCACTCAAATGCGGTTTGACTGCCTTTCGGGTTTCGTCCTGGGTCAGGCCTGGCGATGATCGTGGCAGCGCTTGCTCGAAGGCCTGGCGCATATCCTGATATTTCGCCGCATTGACGCGCGATGTGCGCCCAGGAGTGTTGACGTTCTCAATCTCGATTTTGTCGCTCATTTTCACCTCCTGCGCTCGATATTAGCTTGCCCCCAGCTTTTCCCCAAGCGGGCGGCCTTTGTCACTTGAATGCGCGGGCCAGCACCGTAGCGTAGCAAGCATGGCATTTGCTCCGTTCATCCCGCTTCGCGTTCTATCGTCTTACTCAATGTTGGAGGGGGCGATTGATCCAAAAGGGATTGCAAAACTCGCCAAGGAACGCGGCTTTCCCGCAATAGCTATCTGCGACCGCAATGGCCTCTATGGTGCAGTGATGTTCGCCTCCGCCTGCAAGGCTGAGGGTGTGCAGCCGATCATCGGGACATTGCTGGGTGTTGCAAGGCCGAGCAATGATGAGCGTGAACGCACAATTGTGGATTACCTGCCGCTGTTTGCTCAGGACGAGGCGGGCTATGACAATCTGTGCCATCTTGTTTCAAAGGCGCACCTTGATCGCCCGCTGGAGCTGGATCCGCATGTCGGCATAGAAGAGCTCGAAGGTCGCACCGATGGCTTGATCGCCCTGACTGGCGCAGGCGAGGGCGCTCTCACCCGATTGCTAGCGGAAGAGCAGATCGAGGCAGCACATACGCTGTGCGATACTTGGCAGCGCTTGTTCCCGGAACGGCTCTATGTGGAGCTGGCACGCAATGGTGATGACGCGGCGGCGAAGGCGGAGGAGGCTCTTATCGAGCTGGCCTATGCCCGCGACCTGCCGCTGGTTGCGACAAACCCGTCCAACTTTGCCGATCCGCACATGCACAAGGCGCATGATGCGATGCTTTGTATTGCAAATTCGACTTATATCGAGAACGAGGATCGCCCAACCTCCAATGCGCAGGCCTTTGTCAAATCCGCGCCGATGATGGACGAGCTATTCGCCGACATACCAGAGGCGATGACGAACACACTCGTAGTGGCTCAACGTTGCGCCTTTGCCCCGCCGTATCGCGACCCGATCCTGCCCAGCCTCGCTGGCGATTTGGAGGGTGAGGCGAAAATGTTGGCGGAGGAATCGCGCGCAGGGTTGGTGGACCGCTTGAAGCCTTACTACCCGGAAGCCGTCCATGCTGAGCTTGTCGAAGCATTGCATTTCTCTTCGGCAAGATTGCTTAGAGAAGAAGTGCAGTCCTTCGATAAGCTCAGGACGAACGGAATTTGGGAGGATGTGCTCGAGTACAAAGAGCGCCTCGACTACGAGATCGACATAATCGTCAAAATGGGCTTTCCCGGCTACTTCCTGATTGTTGCCGACTTTATCAAATGGGCCAAAGACAATGGCATTCCGGTGGGTCCGGGGCGCGGCTCAGGCGCAGGGTCGATTGTGGCCTGGGCGCTGACCATCACCGATCTTGATCCGATCCAATTGGGTCTGCTGTTTGAACGCTTCCTCAATCCAGAACGCGTATCCATGCCGGACTTCGATATCGACTTCTGCGAAACCCGGCGGGGCGAGGTGATCCGCTATGTTCAGCAGAAATATGGCGATGATCACGTCGCCCAGATCATCACCTTTGGTAAGCTGAAGGCACGCGCGGTCCTGCGCGACTGCGGACGGATTTTGCAGATGAGCTATGGCCAGGTCGACCGCCTCTGCAAGATGGTGCCAAACCATCCGACCGATCCGTGGACATTGCCGCGCGCGCTTAATGGAGCGGCCGATTTCAAGGCGGAGTACACCAATGATAATGAGGTAAAGCGCCTGGTTGATCTGGCGATGCAGTTGGAGGGGTTGCCGCGTAATTCCTCCACTCACGCGGCGGGTGTGGTGATTGGTGATCGGCCATTGGCGCAGTTGGTGCCGCTGTACCGTGATCCGCGCTCTGACATGCCGGTGACGCAGTTCGACATGAAGCATGTTGAAAGCTCTGGCCTCGTCAAATTCGATTTCCTAGGGCTCAAGACCCTGTCGGTGCTGCGCAAGGCCGTCGACCTGCTGGAGCTGCGCGGGATCACCATCGATCTTGGCGAACTGCCGCTTGATGACTCTGCGGTCTATGATCTCATGCAGGATGGTAACACAGTCGGTGTGTTCCAACTGGAATCGGAAGGCATGCGGCGCACGCTGAAAGCGGTGAAGCCGAGCAATTTCGGCGACATTATCGCACTCGTCTCGCTCTATCGCCCAGGCCCGATGGATAACATCCCGCTGTTTGGTCAGCGTAAGGCGGGCGAAGTCGCGATTGAATATCCGCATGAGAAACTGGAGGGTATTCTCGCCGAAACCTACGGCATTTTTGTCTATCAAGAACAAGTTATGCAGGCCGCGCAGATTCTGGCCGGATATTCACTCGGTGACGCGGATTTGCTGCGCCGCGCGATGGGTAAGAAGGTCCAGGCCGAGATGGACGCACAGCGCCAGCGCTTCGTTGACGGGTGCAAGACCTGCTCTGACATCGAAGCCAAACAGGCCAACGAATTGTTCGACTTGATCGACAAGTTCGCAGGCTACGGCTTCAACAAATCGCATGCGGCGGCCTATGCGTTGCTCGCCTATCAAACCGCATGGCTGAAGGCGCATTACCCAGAGGAATTCTACGCCGCCTCCATGTGTTTCGACCTGCATCAGTCGGAAAAGCTGTCGATCTTTGTCGATGATGCACGGCGCTATCCCACCGGTGATGAGGGTGGGATCACGGTTCTGCCGCCAGACATCAACCATTCCGAGGCACGCTTTACAGTGGAGCAGACCGACAATGGGTACGGCGTGCGCTATGCGCTGGCCGGCATCCGTAATGTCGGTGAGAAGGCGATGGATGCGATTGTCGCGGAACGCCAAGCGAGCGGACCGTTTGAGAGCCTGCAAGACTTGTTCGACCGCCTGCCTCAGGGCAGCATGAACCGCCGCCAGCTGGAAGGTCTGGTCGGCGCAGGCGCGCTTGATTGCCTGGAGTCCAACCGCGCGGCGATCTTCGCCAATGTAGACATGTTGCTGGCGATTGCGGACGCGGCAGAGCGTGAGCGATCGAGTGGACAAGTGGCTCTGTTTGGCGGTGAGAATGCACCGCAAGAGGAACTGCGTCTCAAGGTGACCGAGGAATGGTCCCGCACAGAGCAAATGGCGAAAGAGCGCGAAAATTTCGGATTCTACTTTGCGGCTCATCCGGTGCAGCAATACCGCGAAGTCGCCTCGGCCAATGGCGCGCGAACGTATCAAAGTCTGATGGAGGCAGGCGCTCCACCCGGTGGGCGCGGAACCGCCGTCATCGCAGCGATGGTGGAGGGTATGAACAAGGCCCGGACCAAACGCGGCGGCGAATTTGTGCGCGCGGATTTCTCCGATTCGAGTGGGCAATTTTCGGCCGCCTGCTTTGAAGAAAGCCTAGTGCCAGAATTTGAGAAATGGGCGGCAGAGGGCGCGTGCCTGCTACTATCCGTTGAGCTCGATTCGCCCAATCCCGGTGAACCACCGCGGCTGACGGTGCGCGGGGCGAAGCCACTGGCCAGCGTGAGTGGTCGCACTCCGATGATGATGCGCGCCGATGTGACCCGGGCTGAGGCGCTGAGCGAGCTGAAACTGTCGCTCACTACAGGTGAAGAGGCACCCGGAGAGGTTCTTGTGCGATTGATCCTGGCTGACGGGCAGGAGGCGCATATGCGCCTTGGACGCGGCTTCATTCTCGACGGTGATTTGGCCGGGCGGGTCGCCGATATCGAGGGGATTGAGAACGTTGAGTTGCAGCCGCTGCGAGGCCGCGCGAACCTAAAGCTCGTCGCTTAGGTCGTCTTTCGGCGGTTCATTTGCTCTTACGGGTCGCTCAAACACGGCGGTAAAGCGTGCTACAATTAGCAGGATCGTTGGCACCATCATGGTGTTCCAAACGTCTTTCCAATGCGCCTCTGGAATGGGCCGATGTCCGTTAGCTTGACTGGTTTGCGCATCCCACAGTTCGCCGAGCATAGTGATCGCCAGCACCAGCGCCCACGGCTTTAAGCTCGCCGCTCGCCACCTCAGCAGCAGGCAGGAGCCAAGATAGACGGCAAGCGCCACATAAATATGCAGCGCATCCTTCGCTAGGCTGGTGTTTTCAACCAGCCATAATTTTAACTGTGTGAATGTCTCTATCACTTGCGTGCCCCGGACTGATCGCTAGTCTCTATGAGCAAAGCGATGAACGGCAAACAACGAATTTGGGAGAGTGGATAAATGCTCGGAGCGATGCAAGACTGGACGATGCGGATCACACATGTGATCGATCACGCCGCGCGAGAATCTGGCACCCGAGAAATCGTAACACGCTGGGCCGATGGCAATGAGACCCGCACGAATTGGGCAGGCATTCGCGCTGACGCCTTGAAGATGGCACAGGCCCTCGAAGCGCTCGGTGTGAAGAAAGGCGATCGTGTTGCCAGCCTGGCGATGAACCACTCACGCCATCTTGTTAGCTGGTACGGCGTCGCTGGGATGGGCGGGGTATTGCACACCGTGAACCCGCGACTGTTTGAAGATCAACTCGAATACATCGTCAATCATGCCGAAGACAAAGTGCTGTTGTATGATGCCGCCTTCCAGCCCATCGTCGATAAGATGCGCGACCGCTGGACCACGATTGAGCACTATGTTTGCTACGATCCAGCAGACGGTTTTGATGGTCACGCATTTGAGAGCTGGATCGGCGCGCAAGATGGCGAATACAATTGGGCTGAGGTGGGCGAGCGTGATCCATGCATGCTGTGCTACACCTCTGGCACGACAGGCAATCCCAAGGGCGTACAGTATGAGCATCGCTCGACCGTGCTTCATGCTGTTGCCGGATTGCAGCCATCGACATTCAATTTCAGCAGCGCCTCGGTTATGTTACCGGTGGTGCCGATGTTTCATGCGGCGAGCTGGGGCCTTCCCTATGCTGGCGCGATGGCGGGGATCAAATTCGTGTTCTCCGCAGTCAATGATCCAGCGGTTTTGCACGAGTTGATGCTGCGCGAGAAGGTGACTGACAGCGCTGGTGTGCCCACAGTATGGCTCGCCCATTTCCAATATTGCGACAAAGAAGGCATTGATCTGCCACCGCTGAAAGCCGCAACGATCGGCGGTTCTGCCTGTCCACGCTTTATGATCGAACGGCTGATGAAGAATGGCACACGGGTGCAGCACGCCTGGGGTATGACGGAAACGTCCCCAATCGGAACGGTTGGCGGACCAACCCATGATTGGGACGAGCTTACGTTTGAGCAAAAGGTTGATAAGACCGCAATGCAAGGTCGCCCGATCTTTGGCGTGGAACTGCGCACTGTCGATCTTGATGATATGGTCACCGAATTGCCGCGCGATGGCGTGGCTTCCGGTGCGTTACAAATTCGTGGTCCCTGGATTATTCGGCGCTATTTCAAAGGCGAACAGGATGCAGTCAACAACGAAGGGTGGTTCGACACGGGCGATGTCGGCATCATCCATCCCGATGGCACCCTTCAATTAACCGACCGCACCAAGGACGTGATCAAATCAGGCGGCGAATGGATTAGCTCGGTTGAGTTGGAGAACGCGGCGGTTGGCCATCCAGACATTGCAGAGGCTGCCTGCATTGGCATGCATCATCCGAAATGGGATGAGCGGCCCGTGCTGTTCGTCGTAAAGAACGAGGGCGCGGACCTCTCGAGTAACGATGTGCTAGAGCATCTCAAACCCCTGATCGCGAAATGGTGGATGCCCGATGCGGTCGAGTTTGTGGATGATATTCCGCACACGGCAACAGGTAAGATTTCCAAGAAGAACCTGCGCGACCGGTTCAGCGATTATAAGCTCGAAGGCTCTTAGGAGGCCGCCGCAATCGCTCGGCTGATCCTGCTGAACAAACCCTTTGGTGTCCTGTCGCAATTTAGCGGCGGCAAGGAAGGCGTTCAAGACACGCTGGCGCATCTGATCGATATGCCGGCGGTCTACCCTGCTGGGCGTCTGGACAAGGATAGCGAAGGGCTGTTGCTGCTGACCGATGATGGCCGATTACAGTCCCAGATAGCCGAGCCGCGCTATAAGACGGAAAAGACCTATCTTGCGCAGGTCGAAGGTGAGCCAGAGACGCAAGCGCTGGAGGCGCTGCGACGTGGCGTGAAGCTGAAAGACGGTATGACTAAACCGGCCAAAGCAGCGAGGATTGACTTACCTGAGTTGTGGGATCGCGATCCGCCGATCCGCTTCCGCAAGAATGTGCCAGATGCTTGGATTTCTCTGAGCATATCGGAAGGGAAGAACCGGCAAGTGCGGCGCATGACAGCCGCCGTGGGCCTTCCGACCTTGCGCTTAGTGCGCTGGAGTGTCGGAGATTGGTCAGTTGAGGGATTGTCGCCCGGTGAATGGCGCGAAATTGCAGTTTGAGGAGCCAAGTTGATGACAAACTATATCGATCCCAGTCCGAATAATTTTCAGGCATTCAAGGATCTGCCACGCGATGAGCCGATCCATATGCTCAACCTGCTGCGCTATCGCGACATTGCCGAGTATCCTGAAGGACATGAGCGTCACGGCAATGGTTGGAGCGGACGGCGGGCCTATAAAGAATATGGCGCGACCAGCGGTCCAATTTTTCGCCGGGTTGGCGGGTCGATTGTTTGGCGCGGCGCATTTCAAACCATGGTCACTGGGCCGGAGCCGGATGACAAGGTGTGGCACGATGGCTTTGTCGCGCAATACCCGAATAGCGGGGCGTTCTTCCAAATGATCAAAGACCCGAACTATCAACTGGCCGTTGTGAATCGCAGCGCTGCCCTGATCGACAGCCGATTGATGCGATTTAAGCCGGGCGAGGGCGGGGACGTGTTTGGATGATGGTTCTCTGGCGAAACTACGTTTTCAGTCATACGTCGAAAGCGGACAAAAAAAGGGAAAGTTAACCCAATGGTCCAAGGCTTTCTTAGCCAATCGGTTTAATCGGTTGGGAAAGCCATCGGCCTAACGTGGATGCCTAGTCTAATCTAAGGATCCCGAGGTAAGGCCATGATCAAACTGTCAAAACATCTGTGCATTCTTGCTGGGCTCTTTTCAAGCAGTGCAGCACTCGCCAGTGATTCTGGCTGGATGATTTCTGAGACAGATGGGCAGGTTTCGATCACCCGCGATGCTAAGGCACTCTATGCCGCCAAGGGCACACGTTTGGAAATCGGCGATGTGGTGCGCACCAGCGAAGGTGGCCGCGCAGTGTTGGTTCGCGGGGAAGAATTCTACATCGTCTCGCCCAAGGCTCAGGTCCGCATTAAGAAGGCTGAAGAGCAAGGCGTCGCTGCACAAGTGTTCCAATACTTCGGCGAAAAAGTGCTTGGAATGGAGCGCAAGTCCAAAGGAACGCCTGGTACGAAACAGCCAGTGCTTGCCGCTGTTGTGAAGGGTTATGGTGACAAGCCAGAAAAGCCTGACCTTAAGGATTTCGACGCATCAATGCACACCCTTAATCCAAGCGAGTAACAGGCCGAGGGTGCTATTTCTCGGTTAGCCGAGGCATCAGTTCCACGAAATTGCAGGGGCGATTGCGGTTATCCAATTGCTCGCTGAGGATCCCGTCCCAGCCATCCTTCACCGCGCCGTTTGAACCGGGCAGGGCGAAGATATAGGTGCCGCGTGCCACAACCGCGCAGGCGCGCGATTGGACTGTGCTGGTGCCGATGGTCTTGAAACTAAGCCAACGAAACAATTCGCCAAATCCGGGAATGTCTCGCGCGTCTTCGATCCGGGACAGCGCCTCTGGCGTAACATCACGCCCGGTCAGGCCAGTCCCGCCGGTGCTGACGATCGCATCAATATCGGGATCATCAATCCAAGCATTGAATTGATCAACCAGAGTGCTTGCATCGTCTTTGATGATCTCTCGCGCAGCCAACGAGTGGCCCTTCGCGCTGACTCGCGCGGCGAGAATATCGCCCGACGTGTCGGTTTCTGGGGTCCGCGTATCGGAAACGGTTAGGACGGCAATATTGATCGGGGTGAATGGTTTCGCCTCATCAATGGCCATCGCGCTTTACCTTTCCAAACGTGCAGAGCGCCCCATAGACATTTGCGGAAACTCTGGCCAGCGCCCTTCGGCAAGCGCCCGGCGACTTGGCGAAGAAACTCCCGCAGCGCGCTCATACATCCAGTAATTGCGCATCACGATCGCGACATAGCCACGCGTTTCCCAATAGGGGATCGATTCCATGTAGAGCAGCGGATCATCATAATCGCGCACTTCACTGTTCCACCGACTGATCGGCGTAAGCCCTGCGTTATAAGCAGCCATGATCTTTGGAAGTTTGCCCTCGGTGGCGTAGCTGTCGCGCAGCATCTCCAGATGGCGCTGTCCATAAGCGAGGTTGACCTCAGGATTGTTGAGATCGGCATAGCTCGCGCCAAGGTTCAGGCGGCGATTGTGATCACGCGCCGTTCCGGGCATGATCTGCATCAGCCCGCGCGCATTGGCTGGGCTAACCGCGCCAGCGCGGAAATTTGATTCCTGCAAAGCGTGAGCAAAGGCGAGGGCGGGATCAACCGTCCAGCCTGTCGCCGGTTGCCAGCGGGCCACGGGATAACGCAATGATGGGTCAGAGCGCATGCCGCGCGGGGCGTTGTGCGCCATGAACAATTGCGTTGATGGCATGCCAAGCTCACGGGCAAAGCGCGCCAGCAGAGGAAATTCGTTCGGATTGCCGATCCGCGCCTGATGGCGCAGCACTTCATCGGCCAGCACGGGACGGCCAATCTCGTTTAGCGCGGCTGCGATGCGCGGATTGGTGCTTCGTTGCAGAACGCTCCAGTCATCCCGCGTGAAAGGCGCCGGCTTGGCGCTATCGGGCACCTTCACTCCCAATTGCTCGCCCGCCAGCAAGCCATAGAGCGTCTCATCATGGCGCGCGGCGGCGCTAAGGTGGCGCTGGGCCTGGCCTGGCTCGCGGCAGCGGACCAGCGAGCGATGCGCCCAATAATGCGCCGCAGCGGTCAGTTCTACATTGGAGGATCGATCAGCGGCGCGGGCAAAGCTCTCACTCGCTAGCGCGCAAAAACCCTGGCGCCATGCGGCTAGGCCAGCGACCCATTCACCTTCGGCAACCCAAGCGCCGGAACCTTCTGAGACAGTCTCGGCCAGGGCCTGTGCCGAGGTGTCATCATTCTCGATGTAATAGCTCCACGCGACTTTTTGGCGCCATTCTGCCCGAGCAGCAGAGCTGAGCTGCGGGTCGACCTCAATCAACAGGCTATGCGCGCCCGCCGGATCATCGTTCTTGATACGGTCGAGGATCGCTGACTTGGTGCTGGCTGGCATTGTACCATCATTCACCGGACGCGGGCGGGTCCGCTTTGATGCATATGGTTGCCTGCTAAACCGCTGAGCCTGAGGCAAATAGGGCAGGTTTTCGACACCGCGCTTCGCACCCATCCGCCCGAGCTGTGCCGCCTGAGGCAGGTGCACACCATCGTCGAACCAGCGGGCAATCCGCTCCGCCTCAATCTTTGGGCTTTTAGCATGGGTGTAATATTCGGCGCGTGCGATCTGGTGCAGCAATCCGCCCCGGCGCTGGGCCAGCATGCTTTCAACACGCTCCCACTGCTGCGCGTCAATCGCACCAAACAGGTCAGAATAAAACGCGCGCTCATTTGCGGATAGGACAGTTGGCACAGCCTCGCTGCGCCCATTCGAGCTCGCATCGTAATGCGCAACCATGCTGCCCGCTTGCGCCAAAGCGACGCTCGGCGTGGCAAGTGCGGCGGCGAATGAAGCGGCCAATATTACTGGCCTAAGGCTTTTCGCCATCACCGATTTGCCGACCATTCAATCCATCTCCGCCAAAAACGCGCTTTCAGCCTTGGGCTTGCCATCAGGCTTTCCAGACTTTCGCTAACAAGAAGCTTAGTTAATGGCTCACTAGGGTTGTTTTCTGGTGCAGATGTGTGGTTACTTTTTTGTGAATTGATTGTGTCTTGCGCCGCTGCGTGGCCCAAAAGCGGCGGGATGTTGGAACCAAGCGCCAAAACCTTTTCTGGTGCGGCCAATTCAATGTGCAGGGCCAAGACCTCTGCCATTCCCGCATGAGCCAAAGCGGCAGTGTCTGCCATGGGTGTGGGCCGGGTGAGGGCGGAGGCGAAGTAGACCTCATCCTGCGTAAAGCCCATTGCGGCCAGCATATTGGCGAGCAAGCGCCCTTGCGGCCCGGACAGCAATTGTTCGCTGTCGCCATCCTCTGGCGCGAGCACCAGCACCATTAGCTTCGCGCCGCTCTTTCCGCGTGGCGGCACGCGGCCGCGCGGGCCAATCGGATCGAGACCCGGCGCATTCAACCACCATTCTTGGAACGCCGCTAGGTCGCTCGGCGCGTCCTCGCCCAGTAAATCGTCCTTCGGTCCAAGAGTTTTTTGCGGATCGCTGGTTTCGGTCTTTTGCGAAGTCCCACCCGATTTTTGCGGCTTCTTCGCCTTAGCACCGTCGCCTGGCTCTGCCTCACGTTCTGGCTTCGCAAGCCAATCCGTAACGTCATCGGCAAAGTCGATGTCCACGCCGGCCGCGCGCCACCAATCAAGGGCAGCAACAAATTCTCGGGACAAAGGCGGAGCGGGGGCGGACATACTGTTGATCGGAGGTCTTGACCTTAGCCGTGGCAGTTAGCAAGTGGGTAGGCACGCAAACTCTAGGATTATTCGGGGATCAAATAGGCTCATGAGCGAACGGGAATCAATGCCATGTGACGTCGTTATTGTCGGCGGCGGTCCAGCGGGCCTCTCTGCGGCAATTCGGCTGAAACAGATCAATGAAGAGCTTGAAGTTGTAGTCCTTGAAAAGGGCTCCGAAATTGGCGCGCATATTTTGTCTGGCGCGGTGGTCGATCCAAAGGCCCTGGCTGAGCTGCTGCCGGAATGGCGCGATATGGATTGCCCAATGGCAGAAACACCAGTAACCGATAACTGGCACTGGGTTCTGTCGAAAAACGGCAAAACATCAATCCCGCATCTCGTAATGCCGCCCCTAATGAGCAATCACGGTTGCTATACCGGTTCGCTGGGCAATATGACCCGCTGGCTGGGTGAGCAAGCCGAAGCGCTGGGCGTGATGGTCTTCCCCGGCTTCCCCGCGAATGAAGTGATGTTTGATGACAAGGGCGCGGTGCGCGGTGTCATCACTCAGGACATGGGCATCGCTGAGGATGGCTCGCAAAAGCCAGATTATCAGCCTGGCATGGAGATTGAGGCCAAATACACCTTGTTTGCTGAGGGCGCGCGCGGATCGCTGACCAAGCAGATGAAGGCGAAATACGACCTTGAGGCCAATTGCGAGCCGCAAGTTTACGGCCTTGGCATCAAGGAATTGTGGGACATTGAGCCGGGCAAGCACGTGCCGGGCCGTGTCATTCACACGCAAGGCTGGCCGCTCAACGAAAGCGGCACATGGGGCGGCGGCTTCTTCTACCATCAAGCGAACAATCAAGTTGCGATCGGCTTTGTCACCGCGCTGGATTACAAGAACCCATGGGTCTCGCCCTATCAGGAATTCCAGCGTTGGAAGACGCACCCGGAGATCAAAGCGATCCTTGAAGGCGGCAGCCGCGTTGCTTACGGTGCGCGCGTCATCAACGAAGGCGGTTGGCAGTCTGTGCCGAAGCTCGCTTTCCCCGGCGGCGCGCTGATCGGCTGTGCAGCCGGTTTCGTGAACGTGCCTCGGATCAAGGGCAGCCACACTGCCATGAAGAGCGGTATGCTGTGCGCGGAGGCCATCGCCGCAGAGATCGAAGGGCACGAAAGCCAGCCAGAGCTTCAAGGTTATGAACCTGCCGTCCGTTCCAGCTGGATCGCGGACGAACTTAAGAAGGTTCAGAATGCGGAGCCTGCAGTTGCCAAATATGGCGATGATATCGGCACTATTCTGGGCGGGATCGACATGTGGATGCGCACGCTCAAGATTGGCCTGCCGATCAGCATGAAGCACCATGCCGACTACACCATGACCGGGCGCGCGGATCTCTATCCCAAGATCGACTATCCGAAGCCCGATGGCGTGATCAGCTTTGACCGCCTGACTAATGTCGCCTTCAGCTTTACCAATCACGCGGAGGACCAACCGGTGCACCTGCAATTGGGCGATGCCGACCTCCAAAAAGCGAGCGAATTTGACGTCTTCGGCGGTCCTTCAAACCGGTATTGCCCGGCGGGCGTCTATGAGTGGATCGAAGAAGAGGGCAAGGAGCCCAAATTCCAGATCAACTCGCAAAACTGTGTCCACTGTAAAACCTGCGATATCAAAGACCCGAACCAGAACATCAACTGGGTCACACCAGAAGGTGGCGGCGGTCCGAACTATCCGAATATGTGATGGGTATGTCGTGTCCTTAACAGTCTCACAGAGCGTGATGCATCACGGTAAGCGCCATAAGTTTTCAGCGACTGCTGTCGATGATAGCGGCGAAGCTGTTCAAGCGGCCATGGAAGACTTAAAGAAGCAAGTCGCAGAATTCACAAATTCAAAAGGAAAACAGGTCTCTAGAAAGGCTTTCCGGCAGAAGAAGTCGTAGCGTTGTAATGCCAGAAATGGAAATCGCCTACGCCAAGATCAACCTCGCGCTGCATGTTCGCAGGCGCAGGGACGATGGCTATCACAAGCTTGAGACGTTGTTCGCTTTTGTCGATGCGGGCGACACGCTGAGGGCTCGCGCTGCCGAGCAGGACAGCGTCCAAACACTCGGCGAGTTCGCAGGTGGGATCGACAATCCGATGGATAATCTCGTGACGAAGGCTCTTGGCCTGCTGCCGCGTGCAGACGGCCTTGCCATCACGCTGGAGAAGAACCTCCTCGTCGCCGCTGGACTTGGCGGAGGCTCCGCCGATGCGGGCGCGCTGTTCCGCATAATCGAGCAAACACATGGCTTGCCAGACGATTGGATGGAGCGCGCGGCAAAGCTGGGCGCGGATGTGCCATGCTGCGTGCGCAGTGAGACAGTAGTGGGCCGGGGCACTGGCACGCAGCTTGAACCAATCGACAGCGATCTGACAGGCACGCCCGTCTTGCTCGTCAATCCACGCGTGCCCCTATCAACCGGCCCGGTGTTCAAAGCGTGGGACGGGGTCGATCGCGGCGCCTTGCCCTCGGGGATAGCTCGCGAAATCGCGCTGTCTGGCCGCAATGACCTGACCCAGCCAGCGATCAGCATATGCCCCGCAATCGGCACTGTCTTGGACGCGCTGGAGGCCACAGACGCTTGGCTCACCCGCATGTCCGGGTCTGGCGCGACTTGCTTTGCGCTCTACGATAGTGAGGCCGCGCGCGATGCGGCGCAAGCGACTATCACACAAAGCCACCCTGATTGGTGGCAATTGGCGGGCAAGCTGCGATGATCTCTCCCATGATTGACGAGAATCCCTTCCGCCAAATGGGCGAGCCGACGCGCGGCGGGATCGTCTGTGTCGCGGACCATGCCTCAAACTTCGTGCCAGAAGGCGTCCCGCTCGGCATTCCAGACGCGCTGCTGGAAAAACACATTGCCATCGACATCGGCGTGCACGGTGTGGCCGTTCGCATGGCCCGCGAACACGGTATCGCAGCGCACCTCGCCACAGTCAGCCGCCTCGTCACCGACCTCCACCGAGAAGAGGACCATCCCGGCGTTGTGCCAACCGAAAGCGACGGTCACCTGATCCCCGGCAATATCGGCGCCGATGTGGAGGGGCGGTTAGAGCGGTTTCACAGGCCCTATCACGACGCGCTCGGTGTATGGCTGGACGAGGCCGCGCCCAAGCTGATCATTTCGCTACACAGTTTCACACCGCAGTTGGAATCGCGCAGCGAAGACCGCCCTTGGGAGATCGCGCTGCTCTACAACCAGGATGACCGCGCGGCGCGCCATGCAATCCGTTTGTTCGGCGAGCAGGGCTTAAACGTCGGCGATAACGAGCCCTATTCCGGGCGCGAACTCAACGCCACGATGAACCGTCACGCGGAGGCGCATGGCCGCCAATATTGCGCAATCGAGGTCCGGCAAGACCTGATCGCGACGCGCGTGGAGCAATCACGTTGGGCAGCAATGATCGCGGATGTGTGCGGAAGGGTTGCACTCGCGCTCGACTAGCGGCAGTGGAGCTTCACCAGAGCTTCAATTTGGGAAATATTATGTCTTCGCGCTTCGATAAAACGAAACTTCCCAGTCGTCACGTCTCGGTCGGGCCAGAGCGTGCTCCGCACCGTTCCTATTATTATGCGATGGGGATGAGCGAGGAAGAGATCGCGCGGCCGTTTGTGGCGATTGCAAGTGCGGGCAATGACAGCGCGCCGTGCAACACCACGCTCGATCCGCAGGCGAATATTTGCCGCGAGGGCGTGATCGAGAACGGCGGGACGCCGCGCCGTTTCAACACGATCACAGTTACCGATGGCATTGCGATGGGCCATCAGGGCATGAAAAGCTCTCTGATCAGCCGTGAGATTATCGCAGATTCGGTGGAGGTCTCCGTGCGCGGGCATTGTTATGATGCGCTGGTTGGCTTTGCTGGCTGCGACAAGAGTCTGCCTGGCATGATGATGTCGATGCTGCGCCTCAATGTGCCGAGCATCTTTGTTTATGGTGGCTCCATCCTGCCTGGCACCCACCACGGCAAAGATGTGAATGTTAAGGACGTGTTCGAGGCCGTTGGGCAATACGCAGCGGGAAATTGCCCGCTCAAAGAATTGATTGCGCTGGAAAAGGTCGCTTGTCCCGGCCACGGCGCTTGCGGCGGACAATTCACCGCCAACACCATGGCCTGCGTCGGCGAGGCGATCGGATTGTCCCTGCCAAACAGCAATATGACGCCGGCTCCGTATAAATCGCGCGAAGAAATTGCGCGGGCTGCGGGTGTCCAGGTGATGAACCTGCTGGAGCTGAATTTGCGACCCCGCGACATTTGCACACGGGAAGCGTTTGAGAACGCAGCACGTGTGGTGGCGGCGACTGGTGGTTCAACCAATGCGGCGCTGCATCTGCCTGCGATGGCTAGTGAAGCGGGCATTGAATTCGACCTGTTCGATGTCGCGGAGATATTTAAATCAACACCTTACATCGCCGACCTGCAACCTGGCGGGCAATATGTCGCCAAGGACATGCATGACGCGGGTGGTATCTACATGGGCATGAAAACCCTGCTCGATGGCGGTTTCCTAAACCCCAACCCGATGACCGTGACCGGTAAGACCCTGGGCGAGAATATCGAAGAGGTCACCTGGAACCCCGATCAGAAGGTGTTTTACGAGGTAGCCAAGCCAATCACCCCTACGGGCGGCGTCGTAGGCTTGAAAGGATCGCTTGCTCCCGATGGCGCAATTGTGAAGGTCGCGGGGATGGAGAGGTTGCAATTCACCGGCTCTGCGCGCGTTTTCGATTGCGAGGAAGACGCCTTCGCCGCCGTTGAGGCGCGTGATATTGCTGAGGGCAGCGTGATCATCATTCGGTATGAAGGACCAAAGGGCGGGCCGGGCATGCGCGAAATGCTCTCCACCACTGCGGCGCTTTACGGGCAGGGAATGGGCGAGAAAGTCGCGCTCATCACAGATGGCCGCTTCTCCGGTGCAACACGGGGCTTCTGTATCGGCCATGTCGGACCAGAGGCGGCGGATTGCGGACCAATCGCCTTGGTTGAAGATGGCGACGAAATCGTCATCGATGCGGAGAACGGCACGATCGATCTCAATGTCGGCGAGGACGTACTGGCCGAGCGGCGCAAGGCCTGGCAGCCACGCACCAATGATTATCAGGCGGGCGCATTGTGGCGCTATGCTCAGAATGTCGGTCCTGCTAGCAAAGGCGCGCTCACTCATCCCGGAGCAGCAAAGGAAACTCATGTATTTGCGGATATCTAACGCTGGGCTGATCGCACTCCTCACGAGCGGCGTGCTCGCCGGGTGCGGCGCAGAGCCTGCCGGCACACCGCAAGGCAGCGATGTTGATTGCGCTATAGGCCCGGGCGCGGATTATTCCACCGTCTGCACTTTGGAGCAGGCCGCGGATGAGAGCGGCGCGTTCTTCCTGATCCACCATCCTGATGGCGGGTTTCGCCGGGTCAAACATGATGCAGCCACCGGCGATCTTGCCGCGATGGACGGGGCAGATATGCTCCAGGATCGCAGCCTTGATCCGGCCAAGGTGCGCGAATTCGCAATCGGCGAAGATCGCTATTTGATTCCAGCGGAGATGCTGGCCAGCGCACCAGAGTGAGTGATCGCCAGGTTCTCACCGCCGCCCAAATGCAGGCAGCTGAGCAGGCGATTTTCGATACTGGTGTAAGTGTTGATGAATTAATGGCTGTCGCTGCTGGCGGCGCGGCGGAATGGGTCCGGCGTATTGCTGCGGGCAGGGCGGTGACCGTGCTGTGCGGGCCAGGCAACAATGGCGGCGATGGGTACGTAATCGCAGAGATTTTGCGTCAAACGGGTTTGCAGGTGACGGTGGTGGCACCGCTCACCCCGACCACTGATGCTGCCAAGAGCGCTCGCGCTGGTTTCAAAGGCGAAATACTCACATCCAGCGGCGCGGCGGAGGGTAGCGTCTTCGTCGACTGCCTGTTCGGCTCCGGCCTATCGCGAGAGCTTTCAGCCGAACATGCGTTGCTGCTGCGCGATTTGGCAGAGCGCCACGATTTCAGGATTGCGGTCGACCTGCCCTCCGGAGTGCATTCCGATACGGGTGCGGTCCTAGCTCAATCGCTGCCCAGCTATGACATTACGTTGGCATTGGGCGCTTGGAAATTCGCGCATTGGCGGTTGCCAGCCCGTGAGGCGATGGGACAAAAACTGCTGGTGCCGATTGGCATTTCGGCGGTCGAGGGCGTGGCTCAATTGGTTGGCCGCCCGGCCATTAAAGCTCCGGCAAACGACGCCCATAAGTACACCCGCGGAATGTGCGCGATCGTTGGCGGGGACATGCCGGGCGCCGCGCTGCTTGCGAGCAAAGCCGCAGTGCGCGCGGGGGCGGGATATGTGCGACTGTTCAACCAGGAACCCTTGGCTGGTGCCCCCGCCGGATTGGTGGTCGATCCGATGCCACTCAAGGTGGCGCCGGACGACAAGCGGATAAAGGCGATGTTGATCGGGCCAGGATTGGGTCGTCACGAGGGCGCGATCAAAGACCTAGAAACAGCCTGCAAACATGGTTGTGACTTGGTCCTCGACGCCGACGCTCTGAGAATCTTGCCGGTGCATCTGATTGATGATTGCGCCAATGTCCTGGCGACCCCGCACGATGGGGAACTGGACGCTCTGTGTCAGACGTTCGCTGTGATCGCAGAAGGGCGCCAAGACCGCGCTCAGGCTGTTGCAGCGGCAAGCGGCATGGTGATCCTAGCCAAAGGCCCAGAGACAGTGATCGCCGCACCTGATGGCCGTTTGGCGTTGGCACCGCCTGCCTCTAGCTGGCTGTCAGTAGCGGGAACGGGCGATGTGCTCGCAGGAATCGCGGTCAGCCGAATGGCAACAGGCCGCGATGCATTTACTGCGGCCTGCGAAGCAGTGTGGCTTCACGGCGCGGCTGCCCGTATGTGCGGCGCGGCATTTACGGCGGATGATCTGGCCGATGCCGTCAGCGGGGCAATGAGTGAAGCGTGTGAGTAAAAGGTTTGAGTGATTCTGAGACAATGGAGATCGTCAGGCTAGCGGCCAAGGGCGATGGAGCGAGTGCAGACGGCCGCCATGCGCCGGGTGCGTTGCCTGGAGACATAGTCGCCAATGATGGCATCGTTACACGCGGCCCGCATCACGTTACTCCGCCTTGCCAGCATTTCGACCGCTGCGGCGGGTGCCAGTTGCAGCATGCCGATGAAGAGACCTTGACGGAATTCGTGTGCTCCCGAGTGGCCAATGCGGCCGAGGGGCAGGGGCTGGAGCCCCGCGAGCTGATGCCAGTGCATCTCTCACCGCCGCAAAGCCGCCGCCGCGCAACACTTCATGCCTTACGCAAGCATCGGCGGGCATTACTCGGCTTTCGCGAGGCAGGATCGCATAAGATCGTAGATCTCAAGGAATGCCCGGTTCTGCTCCCTGAACTGGCAGCGATGATCGTGCCATTGCGCGCCTTTATCGCCGAGCATGGCGGCAAGGCTCCTGTCGATATCGCACTCGCCTGGACCGATCAGGGCCTGGATTGCAGCCTCGCCAATATCACTTTGGAAGGGTTGGAGGCGACAGAGGCAGCACTTGATTTCGCGCGCGATCAAGATCTTGCTCGGCTTTCGATAGATCAGGGATACGGCGCGGAAACTGTGTGGGAGCCTCAACCCGTCAGCGTCACATTATCGGGCCTGCCCGTGCCCATGCCGGCGGGCGCTTTTCTGCAAGCGACCCGCGATGCGGAGGCGCGCATGCTCAGCGATGCGTCGGATTGGCTGGAGGGCTGCGGCGTGGTCGCTGATCTGTTCTCTGGCCTCGGTACATTTGCCTTTGGCTTGGCACAGGGGCGCAAGGTCTTGGCCGTGGAGGCGGATCAAGCGGCTCATCTGGCTTGCAAATCTGCTGCTGCGCGCGGTCAGCGAGAGGTTCATGCGATGCACCGCGACCTCTTTCGGAACCCACTCGACGCTAAGGAAATCAGCAAGTTCGCCGCCGTTTTGCTTGATCCGCCGAGGGCCGGTGCACGCGAACAAATCGGCCAAATCGCGCAAAGCACGATTGAACGGGTCGTCTATGTCAGCTGCAACCCATCAAGCTGGGCGCGTGATGCCGCACGCTTAGTGGAAGCGGGGTTCACACTGGAGAAACTGCGCCCGGTGGGGCAGTTCCGCTGGTCAACACATGTCGAGTTGGTGAGCCTGTTTACTCGGGAGTAGGTTAGGCGCGCAGTCCAGCAAGTATCTGGGCGCGCAGCCAGTCGGCAGCATGCGCCTCAACATAGGAATGTCCTGCCCCTTCACAGGTCGCAATCCGAGGGTCATCTGCTACCCAATTGGCGGCAAACGCCTGGGCCGTGCGGTCGCTGCTAGCGAGCAGAATGCGTACCTGGCCGGAAAAGCCAGCAAGTCCGGCCTGCATTTCGGCAGCTAAACTTGTCGGCTCAGGCGCTGAACGCAGTGATCCAGTTAACCCGCGCGCCAGCTTGCGCAGATCAACGCCCCCACGCAGAAAGCGTATAATCTCACGCGGATTTTTGAGTTTTTCAGCGTAACGAGCGCGGATCGCATCGGGTGGGGGCAAATCCGTCGCTTCGTTGCCTTCGATCGTCCAGGGGTTGGACAGGATCAAACCGTCACAACCCGCACCGTTTGCCAGCATTAGGGCCGAGGCTGCATCGCAATTGCCAAAGGCAATGATCCGCTCAACTTGCGGCGCTATCGCTCGAAAGGCTTCGATGGCAGTGCGAATATCTTGTTCTGATTTGCGGAAACCGCGATTTTCACCCTCGCTATCCCCGATCCCGCGCCGGTCAAAGCGGAACACGGGGAAGCCAGCCTTAGCAATCTCTGCGGCTAACCGCGCCTGGCCGGAAAATGCACCTGCGCGAATTTCATTGCCGCCGCTGACGATCAACAGACCCGTTGTGCCGGGCGCAGTGTCCAACGTGCCCGCGCATTTGAGCGTTCCGCAGCCATAATCCATATGCAGCCGGGTCATGGTGCTACCAGTTCTTCAGCAAGCAGCGTGGCGAGAGCGGCGGCCTGTTCCGGGTCTTCATCCGGTTCGGCACGCAGCCATAGCCCGCGACCGCCTAGTTCGCTTTGCGTGATTTCGGTTAGGCTACCGATGGAAACTTCATCTGCCTGCTCCAATTCGCGCACCAATTGTGCGCCCAAATCCCAGCCTGCCAGGACCATGCCGCTTTCGCGTCCGCTTTGCATCAATGTGTCGGAGCTTTCATCGGCCCCAGCTTCGCGAGCGGCGATCACTTGCGCACGGATCATACTGCGCAGCTGCTTTGCGCCCGTTTGCGGGACATAGGCCCAACCGGGAAGGCTGGGCGGCGCAAACACAACGCCCGCCCGAAAGGTCAGCACATGGGTCGCCTCGCAATGGCTTGCAGCGGCGCCCATCGCCGCCCGCCATGCACTCATGCTCTGCTGTGCTAATGGGGCAGTGCTCTCGTTCCAACCGGGCAGATCGGGCATGGCTGAACCAATCTCCAGATCATTGAGTAAACGCATCACTTCAATGATTTGCCTGCGGAACTTGTTGTGTTCGTCGAATAGCGGCGGGATCACAAGAACGCATGGGCGCCCAGCATGCTCAAATTTCGCCAGCATTTCTTCTGAGATTTTGCCGCTTGGATGCGGGCAAGGCCAGTGGGTGAGCACGCGCCCGATCAGCCTTCGATGATCTTGGCCTCGGCAAAGGCGAGCAGCCCGCCATAGGTTTCAAGCATTTCACCATCGACGTCGTCATCCTCGATAACAATGTCGAGCCTGTCTTCCATCTCGGTCAGCAGGCCCGCAACCGCCATCGAATCGAGTTCTGGCAAGTCGCCGAACAGGCCGGTTTCCGGTGTGAATTCGTTCACGCTCTCAGCGTCCAACCCCAGCACATCGGCGATGATCGCTTTGAGATCGCGGTCAATCGCCGCACGGCTTTTGCCGAGGCCCGACATATCCGTCTGCTCTGATGCGGTTGCCGAATTGTCGGTGACCGGATTGCTACTCATGCGCCCCTCGTTTCCCGGAATTTCGCGAGTTTCTACTGATACGGGCGCTCGCCTTAGCTCTGCACCTCTCGCTTCGCAAGTCACCCGGTGCTTTGACGAATGAGCCGCTTGGCCAGTGCAGGCCAGGCCTTGGGCTGGCGCGGATCGAGGCAATCAATCCGGTAGCGATGGCGGGTCTCGCCCATCCAATCGGCTTTGTAGGGTTGATCACCGGTTCCAAAATCGACCAATTGGACGTGGTCCTGGTCGATGACCCGTTCAAACAAGGCAGCAGTCGATGTGGTGCCTGCGGAGAGATGCTTATGGCTCTCCAGATGTGCGAGTTTGTGGATGTATGCGCAGCCATTCTCAACCGTCCAGCATTGTGCAGCGACCGCCGTCTCGCCTTCATAGGCAAGGCCTAGGCGTAAGCGCCCTTCGGCTCCCTCAGCGTGTGCAAATTTACGCAGCATCGCGGGTTCGTCTTCCTCAGGCTTCCAACTGGCGGCGTAAATTGCCTCATAATTGCCCCATGCAGCCTTATCGAACGTGTCGAGGATCTGGGTGCGCACCTTTTTCGCCTTACGCTTCAGCGTCGTGCGCATCTTGCCTGGCCGCTCGGCCCAATACTCCGCAAAACTGCGCCCATTAACGTTCAATATGTGATTGAGGTCGCATGCCTCGCTCACAACGTTCCACCCGGCCGCCTTGAAAGCCTTCGCAAGCCGGGTGGCCGAGCCATTTTCGTCGGGTACAGGCTCTAGCGTTACGCGGTGGCCGCGCGTCTTTAGGTTGCGCGCTATTTCCAGCAGCAGACGGTCGCCAAGATCACCAGGCGGAGCCAGTTCGCGCCAGGTGAAGTTGTACCAATTGCGCATTGGAGTGAGGTGGCCTACACCTGCTTTTAGAGCCAAGGCTGCGCTGCGATTGCCTTCTTTCGCAATCACGATCAGCGGCTTAAGGCCGGTGTCAGCCAAGAGATCAAACCATTCCGCGCGCTCAAATGGCGAGGTCACCGCGCCATCATCCGCTTGATGACATAGGTCATGCAAGACGTTAACGGTATCATGGTAACTCACGGTGATCACTCGATCGTGCCCCTTCGGAAATTGTCATGCCAAGCACCTTAGATGAGACAGCTAAACCGCTCGACCACATTGCCGAACGCGGCGTGGAATGTGGCCGCGCTGATGCGCCTGCTCTGGTGCTTCGTGACCGGACGTTTAACCATGAGGAGTTAAGACAGCGTGTCGCTGTCTTGGCGGGATGGCTTAAGGGCATTGTGCCAGAGAAAGGCGCTCGTGTAGCGAGCTGGGCGGCAAAGGGCGAGCTGACCTGTCTTCTGCCATTGGCCGCGGCGAGGGCGGGTCTGGTGCATGTGCCGATCAATCCGCTGCTAAAACGTGCGCAAGCGGCGCACATCTTAGCAGATAGCGGGGCGAGCTTGCTGATTGCCAATGCTGCACGGCTTAAATCGCTTGAAGACGGCGATTTGCCAGCTTCCTGCGGTGCGATGGAGGAAAATGAGGCGCTGTCTACGGCGACCACACATGATACGCCGCTTGGTCCGTCCAAAGCCGGTCCGAGCGAGCTTGCAGCTATTCTCTACACCAGTGGCTCGACGGGGCGGCCCAAGGGCGTGGTTCTGAGTCACGCGAACCTGTGGCTCGGCGCGGTTAGCGTCGCCGATTATCTCAAAATGGCAGGCGATGATGTAACCTTGTCGGTCCTACCATTGAGCTTTGATTACGGGCAGAATCAGCTGCTTTCAACGTGGCATGTGGGCGGTTGTATTGTCCCGCTCGACTTCCTGTTTCCGCGCGACGTGATGAAGGCCTGCGCCAAGCATCAGATCACCACCCTGGCCGCTGTGCCACCACTGTGGGTTCAGCTCACCGAACTGGAGTGGACACCAGAGGCCACCGTTTCCATGCGACGGATGACCAATAGTGGCGGCGCACTCACCACTGAGTTGGTCAGTGATCTGCGCCGGATATTCCCCGATGCGGATCTCTATCCGATGTATGGCCTGACCGAGGCGTTTCGCTCAACCTTTCTTGACCCGGCATTGGTCGATTCGCATCCAACTTCAATGGGTAAGGCCATTCCTTTCGCAGAAATTCTTGTCGTCAATGATGCGGGAGAAGTCGCTGAACCCGGTGAGGAGGGTGAGCTGGTTCACTGCGGACCACTGGTCGCGCAGGGATATTGGCAAGACCCAGAGCGCACCGCTAAGCGATTCAAGCCTGCGCCGCGTCAATCGCGCTATGGCGGGACAGCGGTGTTCTCCGGCGATCGAGTTCGACGGGACGAAGATGGTTTGCTCTATTTCGTCGGTCGGCGCGATGCGATGATCAAAAGCGCCGGCAACCGGATCAGTCCCACAGAAATAGAAGGAGCCGCGATCGCCTGTGATCAGGTGCAAGAGGCGGTTGCGCTTGGTCTGCCAGACGAGCGTCTTGGCCATGCAGTACATCTCGTGGTGCGCGGGACCGAAAGCGAGGCGTCGCACAAAGATCTGGTTAAAAGGCTCAAGCGGGAGCTTCCGAGTTTCATGCAACCTCAGACGATCCATTGGCGCGATGCGATGCCGATCAATCCCAATGGGAAGATTGATCGCACGGCCCTGTTAAGGGAGTTAAGCCAATGACATCCCTCGATAAGACCAAGGCACTTGGGCCAATTCCAGCAGGGTTTGAGACACTTGAGGGCGAGCTGGCCATTGGCGGTAAGCGGGCGAGCGAATGGGCAGCACAGGCGGGTAAGACGCCGCTGTTCGTCTATTCGAAAGATCGCCTCAATACGCGGGTCGCAGAGCTGCGCGCCGCTCTGCCGACGCGCATCGGCATCAACTATGCAGTCAAAGCCAATCCCTATGCCCCTGTGATCGCGCATATGGAGGCTTTGGTCGATGGCTTCGACATCGCCTCTTCCGGCGAGCTCACCATGGCCAATGCCGCTGGAATTGACCCGGCGCGTGTCAGCTTCGCCGGTCCGGGTAAGCGGGACGATGAGTTGCAAGCTGCCATTTCTGCAGGAGTCACGCTCAATTGCGAGTCTGAAGGGGAGGCGCACCGCTCGCTCGCCATCGGCGAGAAACTGGGCAAGGCGCCGCGCATGGCTCTGCGCGTAAATCCGGATTTTGAGCTGAAAGGCTCCGGTATGAAGATGGGTGGGGGCGCCAAGCAATTTGGCGTTGATGCGGACAAAGTGCCCGTTCTGGCTCGCGAAGTGATCGCGGCGGGTGCTGAGTGGCGCGGCCTGCATATTTTTACAGGCAGTCAGGCCTTGAGCGCCGAGGCAATTATAGAAGCGCAGGGCAATGTGCTGAATTTGGCAGCAAAATTGTCAGACGAGATTGGTCAACTGCTGCCAAAGCTCAATATGGGCGGCGGATTTGGTATTCCCTATTTCCCCAATGATGATGCGTTGGACTTGTCTGCGGTTGGCGCTGCTCTGCATGAGTATGTGGCGAACCTCCCGGCGGTGTTGCAAGATACAGAGCTGTGTCTTGAGCTTGGGCGCTATCTTGTTGGCGAGGCCGGTGTTTATCTGACGCGGGTGATAGACCGCAAGGTTAGCCACGGCACAACTTATCTGGTCACCGATGGCGGATTGCATCACCAACTTGCCGCATCCGGTAATTTCGGAACGGTTGTACGCCGCAATTATCCGGTTGCCATCGCCAATCGTTACGATGCGCCGGCGGACGATATCGTCAATGTGGTCGGCTGCCTCTGCACCCCGCTAGACCGATTGGCCGACAAAGCCGGCCTGCCGCGCGCAGATGTTGGCGATTTGGTCGCTGTGTTTTGTGCTGGAGCGTACGGAGCAAGCGCCAGCCCCAGCGCGTTCCTTGGCCATGGGCCTGCGGCGGAAATGCTCGTTTAAGAGCTGAAAACCACGCAATTATGCGCGTTTAAAGTTTGGCAAACCGCTGTCCCGAAACGGGATAGGGGGCCAAAACAGGCGTTATTACTAACACAATGTTCACCAATATGAGCGAGAGAGTTCGGGTCATTCGCGGGCCCAGTGCTTCAGGTCGCTCCTGTAGCAGGTGCTGATCCCGCCGACCCAGGCAAGGATACGTACCAATGAAGACCTCTTTTTCGCTTTCCCGCATCGTGGGATCTGCTGTTGCAATTTCGCTGCTCGCCGGTTGTGGCGGTGCGGGGCAAGAACTGCCTCCAGCCAGCTTTGCAACAACGGAAGAGGGGCCGAGTGAAGAATATGTTATCGGACCGCTCGATCAAATCACCATCCACGTTTGGCGAAATCCAGAGCTGAGCGCTGAGGAAATTCAGGTTCGCCCAGATGGCCGGATCACGATTCCGTTGGTTCGCGATCTGCCTGCCGTGGGCAAAACCGCCACCGAATTGCAGAACGATATTCGCGATCAACTCGCGCAGTACATTGAACAGCCGATCGTATCGGTAATCGTCAATGAGTTTTCCGGCACGTTTAACCAGCAAATCCGCATCGTGGGTTCTACTGAACAGCCAGCATCTTTGCCTTACAGGGCGAACATGACCGTGCTTGACGCGATGATCGCGGTGGGCGGCCTCAGCGAATTTGCTGCTGGCAACCGTGCAAAACTGATCCGTTTGGACCGCGAGAGCGGCGAACAGGTTGAATACCGCCTGCGCCTCAAGGACTTGCTCAAAAAAGGCGACAGCGCAGCAAACGTAACCCTGAACCCAGGCGATGTGATCATCATCCCTGAGAGCACCTTTTAAGGACCCGCGCCGCGCATGAGCGAGATTTTTGAAGAGCTGCGCACAGCGCTTTACTCGGTATGGCACCGCCGGTGGCTGGCGCTCGCCGTCGCCTGGGGCGTTTGCCTGCTCGGGTGGTTGGTGGTCGCTATGATCCCGAATTCCTATGAGGCCAAGGCACGCATCTATGTCGATGTCGACGACGTATTGTCAGAGCAATTGGGTATTGCCGGCGATGGGCGCGAAGAAATCCGCCGTGTTCGGCAAACATTGGCAAGCGCAGTAAACCTTGAAAAGGTTATTAAATCAACACGTCTGGGTGAGAACATAACAGAACGCTCTGCGCTCGAGACAGAGATCAAAAACCTTGATGAAAAGGTGACGGTCACCAGCGAGCAGGACAACCTGTTTGAAATCACCGCGACGGTTGGCAAGGGCGATCTGTCCGACGCCGAAAACGCCGTTTTGGCGCGCGACGTGGTGCAAAAACTGATCGATATTCTGCGCGACGAGCATGTCGCGGGCAGCCGAGCGCAAGTCTCCGGCGCGGTCACAAAGATCAATGAACAACTCGAAGAGCGCAAGCGCGAGCTGGAAGCGGCCGAACAGCGCCGTCTCGCCTTCGAAGCGCAATACCCCGACCTGATCGGTGGCTCGAGCACGCTTGTAACCCGCCTTCAGCAGTCTCGGACAGAAGCGCGCGGAATCGAAGCTGATCTTGCCGCCGCGGAAAGCGCTTTGGCTGCGATCAACGGGCAATTGGCCGGTACGCCGCGCACGATTGACACGCCGGGCACTGGTGGTCCTCGCGCCGCCCTATCTGGCGCTCAAGCACAACTGGCAGAGCTGCGTTCGCGCGGGCTAACCGATGAGCATCCCGATGTGGTGGCGACAACTCGGCAGGTTCAAATTCTAACACGTCAAGTTGCTGCCCAAGGCCCGAACGCCTCTGGCGGTACGCCAAACCCAGCCTACACTTCGCTGATCTCGATCCGTGCGGATCGCCAGGCTAGCGTCGAATCGTTGCAATCACGGCGCGCCGCGATCCAATCTGATATTGCTGCGTTGATGGGCAGCCAAGCCGCTGAGCCAGAGGTTGCTGCGGAGGCCAACCGGATCAGCCGCGATTATGAAGTGCTGCAACAGAACTACGAAAAGCTGCTGCAAGACCGCGAAGAGCTGCGCACCCGCGGCGAAGTGGAAGACAACACCAGCCAGTTCAAATTCCAGCTGACTGATCCACCTGTTGTGCCGCAAGGCCCGGCTGCGCCCAATCGTCCTTTGTTGCTGCTTGGTGTGTTGTTTGTCGGCCTCGCAGCGGGGGCAGGGGCCGCTTATGCACTCAGCCAGCTGCGTTCGACCTTCGCCACGCCGAAGAAACTGGAGCGCGCGCTTGATTTGCCGGTGATCGGTTCAATTTCGATGACCGTATCGGAGGCCGCGCAAGAGCTGCGCGCCAAACGGTTCAAGCAATTCGCTGGGGCAACCGCTGGGTTGTTCAGTGTGTTCGTAATTTTGCTGGGCATTGAATTTGTCTCAGTCGGCGCGGTCGCGTGAGGGGGCTGAGATGACTGAACACAGCAAGATTTCACGCGAAGGAGCGACGAAAGTGAACGGGAAACCGTCTCTGTTTGAGCGTGCTAACGACACTTTTGGTCTGGATGCACTGGCACCTGCGAAGCCTCCCGTACGCCTGCCAGAAGGCGACAAGCGCGTTCGGAGACCGATTGCTGCGCAGCCCGCTGTTCAAAGCGCTCCTGCCCCAGTAGTAACCCCAGCGCCAGCACCGGCAGTACAAACAGTCCAGCAGCCTCCACCAACAGCTCCAACGCCTGAGCCGGCGAAAGCTGCTCCGCAAGCCGTGGCTTTAAGCAGCACGCACCAGCCTATCTCGCGCGATCATCTGCGCGATGCTGGCCTGATCGTGCCCGAGGATGGCGTCAGCGAGCTGCTCGAAGAGTTTCGCATCGTCAAACGCGAGCTGCTTGCCGATGCCCGTGCAGGCGGATCATCCAAAGCGCAGCAAATTCTGGTCTCATCTCCGCATCCGGGCGAGGGCAAGACCTATTGCGCGCTCAACCTGGCAATTGCTTTGGCGGCCGAGCGTGATCTCGAAGTTCTGCTGGTCGATGCCGATGTCATCAAACCCAGCATTCCGGCACGCTTGGGCTTTGAACCGGGCAAGGGTCTGATGGATGCCTTGGCTGACCCTAGCCTTGAGCCGGAGACGCTCGCGGTCAAAACAGACATCGACAACCTTTTCGTGTTGCCTGCGGGCAGCCGCAATTCCAATGCCGCCGAATATTTGGCCAGTGCGCGGACGGGCGACGTGCTCGCCCGCCTGACCCAAGGTGCACCAAACCGGATTGTCATTTTCGATACACCGCCCGCGCTTGCTGCCTCCGCGGCAGCCGAGCTCGCCGCGCATGTTGGCCAGGTTTTGCTGGTCGCCCGCGCCGATGAAACAAGCCGTGCCGCGCTTGAAGATGCGCAACAGCTGCTGTCGGCCTGTGTCGACATCAAACTGTTGCTCAATGCAGCACAATTTAGCCCGTCAGGACGCCAATTTGGCAATTATGGCGCGCAAGGGGAAAGATAGTGACTAAAGTTCTCAGAGCAGCTTTGTTGGTGGGGCTGGCAGCAATCGTTGCCGCCGCGCCCGCTCATGCGCAGGCCCAGGATGATACTGGCGATACAGGTGTATCGGATGGCCCACGGGTCGCTGTGCAACCGTACATTGAGGTGTCACAGGTCCTCTCGGCGGAGCTATCGCCCGGCGATGACGTGCTGACCTTTACTCAGGTGGCTGCCGGTGTGGATGTTTCCGCAGCAGGTCGTAACAGCGGCGGTTCGCTGTCGCTGCGATATGAGCGTAACATTGGCTACGGCGCGTCCGATGGCATTGATTCCGACACTTTCAGCGGGATTGCTCGCGGATATCTCTCGATCATCCCTCGCGCTTTGACCTTGGATGCAGGGGCATTGGCAAGTCGCACGCGCATCGATGGATCCGGCGGGATCACTTCCAACCCATTGGTACAAGACGATGCCGAAAGCCAAATCTACAGTGGTTATGTCGGGCCAACATTGGCAACCCGCGTTGGCGCGGTCGACGTGACCGGCTCTGCTCGGGTGGGCTACACCCGGCTTGAGGCGAACGACGCGATCGTCACGCCGTCTGGCGCGATCGCCGATGTGTTTGACGACAGTGTCACCTATAATGCGCAATTGCGTGCTGCCACGCGCCCTGGCGAGCCTTTGCCCGTCGGCATTGGCGTCGGCGGAGGCTACTTTCAGGAAGACATTTCCAACCTCGATCAACGCGTTCGCGATACCTATGTGCGCGCCGATGTAACCGTGCCGATCACCAGCAATCTCTCGGTTGTTGGCGGCGTTGGTTACGAAGATGTTGAGGTGTCGAGCCGCGATGCCGTGCGCGACATAAATGGCGATCCCGTCATTGGTTCTGATGGCCGTCTGGTGACTGACACCAGCGCTCCGCGCCAACTCGCCTTCGACATTGACGGTTTCATTTGGGACGTCGGCGTTCTGTGGCGTCCTAGCAGCCGCACATCGCTAGCCGCGACCGTTGGCCGTCGTTACGATTCAACCACATATTACGGCAACTTCACCTTTGTCCCTGATAGTCGCAGCCAGCTGAGCATCTCAGTCTATGATGCGGTCAGCGGCTTTGGCGGATCGCTCACCAATTCACTGGCCGCACTGCCAACCGAATTCTCGGCCATTCGTAATTCGTTGACCGGTGATTTTGGCGGCTGTGTTGGCGGGGAAAGCGGAACTGGCTGTGCTGGCCTATTCGGCTCGGTTCGTTCAGCAGCCTTCCGCAGCCGCGGCGGACAAGTCGCCTATCAGCGCCAGATTGGCCGCCTCAACGCTGCCATCGCTGCTGGTTATGACAACCGCCGCTTCATCGCGGCGCCAGGTACCATTTTGGCCACCGCAGACGGTGTGACGGATGAAAGTTACTTCGTAAGAAGCTCGCTAAACCGTCCAATCGGCAGCAATGCGAACCTCGCCGTCAATGGCTACGTCAATTGGTTTGGCCGCGGTGACGGGGTCGACGGCAATGTGACCGGTTACGGCGCGTCTGCTGCTTACAGCCGCTCGCTTACCGGCAAACTGTCGGCCCGTGCGGCGGTCGCCGTGGACTATCTCGACTCCGACTTGTCGGCTGATGACTTTGCCTTTGCAACGGCGCTGCTCGGCCTGCGCTACGACTTCTGATCCGGACACCCTGACGATGTACGAACAATTTTATGGCTTCAATTCTCGCCCATTTCAGCTGACCCCTGATCCAGAGTTCTATTTTGAGAGCGCGAGCCACAAGAAGGCTCTGTCCTATCTCGGCTATGGCTTGAACCAGGGCGAGGGCTTTATCGTCATTACCGGCGAGGTTGGCGCTGGTAAGTCGACATTGGTAGCGCATTTGATGCAGCGAATCGATCCAGAAGCGCTGACGGTTGGCCAGGTGGTCACCAGTGCGCTGGACGGTGAAGAGCTGATCCATGTGGCCGCGCAAAGCTTTGGCATCGAAGTTTCGGGCCGTGACAAGGCAGGCGCGTTGGGCGCGATTGAGAGCTTCCTTCAGGACGAAGCACGCGCCGGTCGGCGCTGTCTGCTGATCGTCGACGAATGTCAGAACTTGCCCGTTGGCGCATTGGAAGAGCTGCGCATGCTGTCCAACTTCCAACTGGGTTCGCACCCGCTGTTGCAAAGCCTGCTGCTAGGGCAGCCGGAATTTCGTACCACAGTCGCCAGCCATCCCGATCTCGATCAGCTGCGCCAGCGCGTAATCGCTTCGCATCACTTGGAAGCGCTCGATGAGGAAGAGGTTGAAGCTTATATCAACCACCGGCTCGAGCATGTTGGGTGGCAGGGTAATCCAGCCATCAGTGCCGAGGTTCTGAGCGCAGTTTACGAGGCAACGGATGGTATTCCGCGCCGCGTAAATCAGATCATGAACCGGATGCTATTGCTGAGTGCGATCGAAGAGCAAAGTGACCTAACCACCGCAATGGTAGAGGCCGTTTGTGAGGAAATGCTGGCCGACACCTCAAAGGGTGCTCGCGATATTCCCGCTCAAGTAACTACATCTGCATCCGTTGCAGAAACGGCGATTGACGCGGTGCCTGCGCCCGAAGTCGCAGCATTGCTGGCGGAGCGTGATCAGCGCACTTCAAAACTAGAGGCCGCGATCGGCGAACTGCAAAACGCAGGCTCCCACGCGGAACCGATGGAAATGGACCCAGAGGTGAGCGAGGCGATCAACCGCATCGAAAGCCGGCTTGAGGAACAAGAGCAATCGTTCCGTCATGTCGTTGGCATGCTGATTGAATGGCTTGAGGAAGATGCATCGCGCGAGGCCGCGTAAATGAACGTCGCGCCGAATTTCTCCAGGGATGTGAAGGCTCAGGTCGTCAACGGGCTGTCCGTTGATGTTGAAGACTGGTTTCAGGTCGGCGCGTTCGAAGATGTGATCGAGCGCGGCGAATGGGACGGGATCAAAACCCGTGTCGAAGACAATGTCTATCGCATCCTAGACCTGTTTGCCGAAGCCGACGTGCACGGCACGTTCTTTACATTAGGTTGGGTGGCAAAACGCCACCCGCAAATGATCAAGCGGATTGCAGATGCGGGCCACGAAATCGCCAGCCACGGCTATGATCATGCCCGCGTGTTCACGTTCACTCGCGAGAAATTTGCCGCCGACCTAAAGCTGGCGCGGGATATCTTGCAGGATTGCTCTGGCACCAAGGTTACCGGCTACCGCGCGCCAAGTTTTTCAATAGATCAGCGCACACCGTGGGCGTTCATGGAACTGGCGGAGCAGGGCTACACCTATTCCTCCAGCGTCGCACCGATTGCGCACGACCATTATGGCTGGCCAGAGGCGCCGCGTTTTGCCTTTAAGCCGATCCCTTGGTCGGACATGATCGAGATACCAGTCACTACAGCGATCCTCGGCGGTCGCCGCGTGGCTGCTGGTGGCGGCGGGTTCTTCCGCGTGCTGCCCTATGCCTTTTCACGCTGGGCAATCCGGCAAGTGAACCGCCGCGAAGAACGCCCGGCGGTGTTCTATTTCCACCCGTGGGAAATTGACCCCCATCAACCACGTGTGGGCAATGCGCCGATGCGATCGAAGCTGCGCCATTACACCAATCTCGATAAAATGGCGGGTAAGCTCGGCGAATTGGTGCATGAGTTCCGATGGGCACGGATGGATATGATCGCTTTGCGCGAAGCCTCACGGGCCGTTGATCTAACCCCATGAACGCGCCCGTGAAACTGCCAATCACCGTCTCGCAAGTGGACTTCTCCGATGCCCAAATGCTGGAGCGGGTTGAGGGGTTTGCGCGCGAGCATAAGGCCAGTCTGTTTCATCGCCCGGCATGGCTGAAAGCGGTTGAAGCAGGGACTGGTCAGAAGGCCTGCGGTTTTGTCACTCAGCAGATGGGCGTCATCACCGGATGGCTGCCGCTCACCGATGCGCATTCGGCCTTGTTTGGGCGGGCTATGGTCTCCAGCGGTTTCGGCGTGGGCGGCGGTATCCTTGCCGAGACCCAGGAGGCGACTCAGGCGCTTGCTGGCGCAGCACAATATCATGCGATTAGAAATTCGGTTGCCAGTGTGGAGCTGCGTGGAGGTGTTGTTCCCAATGGTTGGAACGGTGTGAGCGACAAACACGCCGGTTTCATCGCTGAGCTGGCAGAGGATGATGAGGCGCAATTGCTCGCCATTCCGCGCAAGGCAAGGGCGGAAGTGCGCAAGGGCTTGAAAGGCGAACTAGACATACGCATTGGCCGGTCAGACAGCGATCTGGCGGCACATTATGCAGTTTACAGCGAAAGCGTGCGCAACCTCGGCACGCCTGTGTTTCCCAAGGCACTGTTCAAGGCTATGATCGAGGGCTTTCCTAGCAGCGCCGATATTCTGACTGTGTATTCAGGTGACGAGCCGGTCTCCAGCGTCCTATCCTTCTATCACGAAGGCGCGGTGATGCCTTTTTGGGGCGGCGGCACATTTGCTGCCCGCTCTCTGCGCGCGAATGAGCTGATGTATTACAAGCTGATGTGCCACTCTCGCTCGCTTGGCATGTCGCACTTCGATTTTGGCCGCTCCAAAACAGGCAGCGGTCCCTACAATTTCAAGAAGAACTGGGGCTTTGAGCCTGCGCCGCTGACCTATGCCCATTGGCATGCGCCGGGCGTTGAACCCCGCGATGTTGACCCGACAAGCGAGGCTTATTCGCGCAAGATTGAGCTTTGGAAGAAGCTGCCGCTGCCGCTCGCCAATGCGATCGGTCCGTGGATCGCGCGCGGGCTGGCCTAGGGATCGGGCAGGCTGATGGGGGAAATCCTATTTCTGGCGCACCGCGTTCCATTTCCGCCCAATCGCGGGGACAAGATCCGCGCGCACCATTTGCTGAAAAGGCTGGCGCAGATTGCCCCAGTCCATGTGGGTTGCTTTGCTGAGAATGCGGAGGATCGAACAGCCGTGGCAGAGGTCGATGCAATCGCTGCATCGCAATGTGTGGTGGATCGACGTAAGCCTTTGACGCTCGCCGGGGTTGAAGCCGTACTGACCGGCAAACCCGTCGGCCTCACCGCCTTTCACAGCGCGCGTTTGGAAAGCTGGATACAGCAAACCCTCGCCAAGCATCCCATCGACACAATCGTCATTTTTTCCGGACAAATGGGGCAATATGTGCCCGATAGCTTTGCGGGCAGAGTGGTGATCGACCTATGCGATGTCGATAGCGCCAAGTTTGAGGGCTATGCCGAGGCAGGCGAGCGCGTCTGGCTGAATACGCGGGAAGGGCGCCTGCTGGCAGAGGAAGAAGAGCGCCTTGGTGCGCGGGCCAATGCAACCATTCTGATAAGCGAAGACGAAGCTGAACTCTATCGCAGCAGGTTGAAAGACTCATCGCGCGTGACCGTCCAGGTAATTGGCAATGGCATTGATGCCGCCGCCTTTGACCCTAGAGCGAGCGAGCCTCATGCGGAACTGCAGGCTCGCCAGGGGCCGCATTTCGTCTTCACTGGGCAGATGGATTATCGCCCCAATGAGCAAGCGGCGGAATGGGTCATTGAACACCTGCTCCCGGTTCTCCGGACCAAGTATCCCGAGGCCGAATGTCACATCGTGGGCCGCAATCCAACCGCACGTTTGCTAGCCCATGCCGATACACCAGGCCTAACCATTTGGGGCGAGGTGCCTGACGTCAAACCCTTCATCGCGGCGGCAGACTTCGTGCTCGCGCCGTTGCTGATTGCGCGCGGCGTGCAGAACAAAGTTCTAGAAGCGATGGCGATGGCCAAACCTGTCGTCCTCACACAGGAGGCTGCGACCGGTATTGCCGCGCACGACGGGGAGCATTGGCTGGTGGCACCTGCTGACCCAAAACAGATGGCCGCCCGGATCGAGACGGCTTTGTCCGATCCCGACGCTTTGTTCGACCTTGGAGCCTCAGCGCGACAATTCGTGCTAGATCGCCACGCGTGGAATGCCATGCTGGAACCGCTTGGCAATTTGATTTCGCCAGCAAGTGAGGCGCGCAATGCAGCCTGAGAAGCTCACGCAGGATTGGCGTCAACAAAGCTTGGGCGACCATGTGCCAAGCGTGTGGAGGCATCCGCTTGTGATTTTGGCATTGGCTGTCACCGCGCTCGTCGTATTGGCGGCCCGCGAATGGGGTGAGATGCTGCACCAATGGTGGAACATCGATACCTACAATCACATACTGCTGGTGCCGGTCATCGTCGGATGGCTCGTCTGGTTGAGGCGTGATGAGCTCGCCATCGCGGCACCTAAGGGCTGGGTGCCTGGCCTCGGCCTGGTTGCAGCATCGTTAGCGCTGTGGGCACTGGGCCGCGCCACCGGGATCAATCTGTTTGCTCAGGCGGGCGCTGTTGGCGCAATGATCGCAGCTGCAATCGCAATCATCGGCCCGCGCATTTCCATGCTGCTCGTCCTGCCATTGGCGATGATGGCCTTCCTTGTGCCCTTTGGCGATGAGATCATTCCGCCTCTGCAAATGATCACCGCTGAGATTGCGATCTGGCTAACGCTTGCCAGCGGAGTGCCGGCTGAGATTGATGGTATTTACATCAACACGCCCGCCGGCCTGTTTATTGTCGCAGAGGCGTGTTCCGGCGTGAAATTTCTCGTCGCCATGGTCACTCTGGCGGTGCTGATCTGCTTCACCCAATTCACCAGTTGGAGCCGCCGAGCGGCCTTCATGCTGGCGGCCATCATCGTCCCAATCCTAGCCAATGGGGTCCGGGCGTGGGGCACGATCTATATCGCGCAGAGTCAGGGCGTCGAATTTGCCGAGGGATTCGATCACATCTTCTATGGTTGGATATTCTTCGCAATCGTTCTGGTGATCATGCTCGCAGGTGCATGGAGATTTTTCGAGCGCGAGCCTGAGGGTGCTGGTTTCACCTCAGAAGAGTTGAGCGCAATGCCTTGGATTGGCCAGCTTGAGCGCTTCAATTCCAGCCACACGGCGATCCTGATCGGCATCATCGTTCTGGCCGCACTCTCAGGAATTGTGGCTGCACTGATCCCGGCTGTCGCCATTACCACTCCAATCGGCTAGGCGGCTCGGCATATGTGCGGGATTGCCGGAATTTTTCATGCGGAAACGCCCAAACCCGTGGACCCTGCGCGGGTTGAGCGGATGTGTGATGCGCTCATTCACCGCGGCCCGGATGGAGCAGGCGTTTGGACCGCTCCTGGAATAGGGCTGGGCCATCGCCGCCTCTCGATCATCGACCTCGAAGGCTCTCCGCAGCCCATGCCCAGCGTCGATGGCCGCGCGGTTATCAGTTTCAACGGCGAGATCTACAATTACCGCGAGTTGCGCCGTGAGCTGGAACAATCCGGTGCGCGGTTCAAAACCTCTGGCGATACCGAGGTCATTCTCGCCGCATGGCAGCGCTGGGGGCCTGATTGCCTTTCGCGCCTCAATGGCATGTTCGCCTTCGCGATCTATGATTTGGACAAGCGCAGCCTGTTTCTGGCCCGCGATCGGCTAGGTGTGAAACCGCTGTTCCTCGCACGTTTGAGCGATGGGAGCCTTGCCTTTGGATCAGAACTGAAGGGCTTGCTCGCCCACCCATTGCTGCGGCGCAGGCTGAACCCGCAGGCGCTCGATGACTACCTTACCTGGGGCTATGTTCCAGACGGCCGCTCGATCCTAGCCGGGGTTGAAAAACTTGCTGCGGGTCATTTCATGTTGCTCGAACATGGTCAGCCGATCAGCGCGCCAAAACGTTGGTGGGATATCAGCTTTGAAGAGCGCGTGCGCGGGTCCGAGGCAGACCTGTCTGCGCAATTGGTCCATTTGATGCGCGAGGCAGTGCAATCGCGCATGGTCGCCGACGTGCCGTTGGGTGCGTTCCTGTCGGGCGGTGTCGATTCCTCCAGCGTTGTCGCTTTGATGAGTGAAGTTAGCGCGGAGCCTGTGCGAACCTGCTCGATAGCGTTTGATGTCGCGGCACTTGACGAGACAAGTTACGCACAAACGGTCGCCGAGAAATTCGGCACCGATCATGAGGCCCGAACGGTCGGGCAGGATGATTTTGGCGCCGTCGATGCGCTGGTGGGCATGTTCGACGAACCTTTTGCCGATGCGTCCGCATTGCCCACATGGCGGGTCTGCGAGCTGGCGCGTGAGAAAGTCACCGTTGCCCTTTCTGGCGACGGCGCAGATGAAGCATTTGCCGGATACCGCAGGCAAGTATTCCACCATCATGAAGAGCGTGTGCGCTCGATTCTGCCATCTGGCCTGCGTGAACCCGTGTTTGGCACGCTTGGGCGGGTGTGGCCAAAGGCGGATTGGGCACCGCGGCCATTCCGCGCCAAATCCACACTGCTAGCACTCGCTGGAGGCGGTGAGGCAGGCTATGCACGCGGGCTTTCCGTAAACACGTTTGAACAGCGAGGGGCTCTGTACGATTCAGGCTTCGCCAGCGAGCTTCAGGGTTATCGCGGCGAAGATGATCTAATCGCCCTGATGAGGCACGCCCCAGCGCGCAGCGGGCTCGACCGGGCGCAATATGCGGACCTCAAATTTTGGCTTTCTGGGGATATTTTGACCAAAGTCGACCGCACCAGCATGGCCGTTAGTCTGGAGGCGCGGGAGCCCTTACTTGACCACCGATTGATTGAATTTGCGGCCCGCCTGCCAGAGAAAATGCGAGTGCGCGGATCGACCGGAAAATACCTGCTTAAGAAATGCATGGAGCGCTATTTGCCGAGCGATATACTCTATCGGCAAAAGCAAGGTTTCGTGACACCCATTGCCGATTGGCTGCGCGGGCCATTAGCCAATTCTGCGCGGGCGATCGCCTCAAGCTCTCAGCTAGCTCAATCGGGCTGGTTTGATCGCAAGCACGTGGCTGACTTGGCTGAAGCACACATTGCAGGGCGATCGGACAACTCCAGAGTTTTATGGCAATTGCTGATGCTGGAAAAGTCGATGGTCCAGCTAGGCGTTAGCGGATAACGCTGGCTAACAAGCTGGCACCGATTAACCATGCGGTGACCCAAACTGAAACGTAAATACATGTTGTATTCGCAAATTAGCATTTGCACTTGAAGCATAGCCGCGCCTAGATCGTTTCATATCGGAGTAAATCGGCGATCCAGCTCAATGGAGCGAATAAAAGATCGAAGCTTCGCCTTAGTGGTATTTGGAGCAGTTCGAAAATGGATAGCGGGGCAAGCAGGGCAATACCTTTTACGGACGACGATGAGTTGTTCGTGGAAAGCGCATTGCATGCTGCGATTCCAGAAGAGTTGTTTAAACTCAGTGAAATAGATGCGATGTACGACGATACGTCGAGCACGCTGTGGAGCTATATGAATCCGGCCGATCGCCCAAGCTTTACGCGAGCGATGCTGGATAATTTTGAAGAATGGCAACGTCTGATTGCACTCGGTTTTGGACCGGGTAAGGTCCCTTTGCGTTACCTTGTGCTCGGCAGCCGTTCATCCGACGTCTTCTGCTTTGGCGGGGATCTCGCTCTTTTCCAAAGGTTGATCCGGGAGCGTGATCGCGACGGCTTGGTTAACTATGGCCACCGCTGCTGCGCGATCCTGCACCGCAATATCGAAGCGCTTGATATTCCCATGCTGACCATCGGCATGGTGCAGGGTGCGGCGCTTGGCGGCGGGTTTGAGGCGCTTCTGTCGTTCGACTACATAATTGCTGAAAGAACTGCGACATTTGGCTTGCCAGAGGTGATGTTCGGCCTGTTTCCCGGGATGGGCGCCCACGCATTGCTGTCGCGCAAGATCGGCAGCGCGATGGCCGAACGCCTTATCATGTCGAACGAGACCTACACTGCAGAGCAAATGTACGAAATGGGGATCGTTCATCAGCTGGCCGAACCTGGAGATGGGGTGAATGCAACGCGCGATTTCATCAAGAAGTCGGAGCGTCGCCACGCTGGGCTAGTGGGTTCTCGGCGGGCCACAAAGGAGGTCTGGAACCTCCAACTGGCAGAGCTCAACCGCATCACGGAACTGTGGGCGGACACCGCGCTAGAGCTGCGCGAACAGGACCTGAAGGTGATGAACCGGCTTACGACGGCGCAAGAGCGACTGGCCGAGCGCATCGCCGCGGCATAGAGCTCCTGCTATCCCTCGGCTCCATGTCCGAGAGCTAGATACTCATCGCTCTGCATTTCTTGCAGGCGACTAGCAGTACGCTCAAATTCAAAACTGCCATCACCGGCCTGATATAGAGCATCTGGCACGGTTGCAGCGGTGGCGAACAGCTTCACCTTGTGCTCGTAAAGCGCGTCGATCAGGGTCACAAACCTCGCGGCTTCATTGCGCATTTCTGGCCCCATTTGCGGGATGGCAACGATAATCACTGTGTGGAAGTTGCGGGCTATGGCAAGGTAATCTGGCGCGCCGCGTGCCTCTATGCAAAGGCGCTTGAAACTGAACACGCCAACCCCTTTCAAGGACTTGGGCACATGGATTGTGCGCTTACCGCTCACCTCCAGCTCCTGTGACGGCACATGTTCGGCATCCTCAGGCGCAAAGTCCGTTAGGCGGAAGAACACCTCTCGCACCGCGTCGGTCGCCACTTCGCCTATAGGCGTGTACCACGTCTTCAGATCGCCAATCCGATCAAGCCGGTAGTCAGTCGGGCCGTTAAGGCTGACAACATCCAGCTCGGCCTCGATCAAGTCGATGAACGGCAGGAAGTGCTCCCGATTTAGGCCATCCTTGTACAGGTCTTGCGGAGGCCGGTTTGACGTCGTCACAATCGCCACATTCTGTTGGTTGATGATCTGCGCGAACAGGCGGCTCATGATCATCGCATCGGCCGAGTTATTCACCACCATCTCATCAAAGGCCAGACAGCGAAGGTGGGCTGCAAGCCGTTCTGCCACCACGGGAATAGGATCTCCGCTCTCGGTCTTGCGCGCCTCTCTCAGCTCGGCATGAACCTCTTGCATAAAGGCATGGAAGTGGACCCGCCGCTTTTCCGTGATCGACAGTTGATCATGGAACAGATCCATCAGCATCGACTTGCCCCGACCAACCCCGCCGACCATGTAGACGCCTTGCGGCCGAACCTTCTTTGCGCCGAATAGCTGAGCCAGCAATCCGCCAGAGGTCTCCGCCTCCAAGTCCTTCTGCAGCCGATCAAGCTGCTCCGCCGCACGCCTCTGGTCCGGATCCGGCCGTAGTTCGCCATTGGCAATCAGACGTTCGTAACGCGCCAGCATCGATCTTACTCAGCGTGGGTCATGCGCGCGGCTTCATCTTGCGCACAATGCCGGAATAGCTCGCGACCACATCATAGTCCTGCACGATCTGACCGCGCACGAACAGCATGCGGCCCGTTTCGCGTACTATCTCCGTCACCGCATCGAGCGGCCGCTTAGGGTCGCCGCCGCCCACGAACTGTGTGGAAAGCTCCAGGGTCACAGAAGGGCCAGCATTGCCACTGCCCACAACATGCATGGTCGTGAACATGGAGATATCGATCAGGCTGAGCGTTACCGCGCCATGGATGATACCTTGCAGGTTCTCATGCCGCCGTTCCGGGAACATCCGCAGGCGGCACTTATCCCCCTCCGGCCGGGTGATGAGCTTTCCCATCACCGCGCCATTGAACAGCGTCTGGTCTTTCAGGTTCCAGTGATTCCAACCTGGATTGTCAGGATCGGGGGTATGCTCGAATACCTCGTCGTCTAACGCCACCGGATCAGATTTCGCGCTCTGCCATCATCTTCTTGGTCTCTGCGATCGCCTTCGCTGGCGAGAGGCCTTTCGGGCAGACATTGGCACAGTTCATGATAGTGTGACAGCGGTACAGGCGGAATGGATCCTCCAACTGATCGAGCCGCTCACCGGTCATCTCATCGCGGCTATCCGCGAGCCAGCGATAGGCCTGAAGCAGGATCGCAGGGCCTAGGAACTTGTCCGAATTCCACCAATAGCTCGGGCAGCTGGTCGAGCAGCAAGCGCACAGAATGCACTCATAAAGGCCATCCAATTGCTCGCGCTGCTGAGGCGTTTGCAGGCGCTCCTTGCCCGAGGGCGTCGGCGTAACCGTCTGAAGCCATGGGCGAATTGAGGCATATTGCGCGTAGAAGTGCGTGAAGTCCGGCACCAAGTCCTTGATCACATCCATATGCGGCAGCGGGGTGATGCGAACCTCACCCTTCAGGTCCTCAATCGCGGTGGTGCAGGCCAACCCATTCTTGCCATTCATGTTCATCGCACAGGATCCGCAGATCCCCTCGCGGCAAGAGCGTCGGAAGGTGAGGGTGGGATCAACCTCGTTCTTGATCTTAAACAGAGCGTCGAGAACCATCGGACCGCAATTGTCGAGATCGATCTCAAACTTGTCATAGCGCGGATTGTCGCCGCTATCCGGATCATAGCGATAGATCTTGAACGACTTTGCGCGGCCACCATCGGCCTTGTACACTTTGCCCTGCTTGCTGATCTTTGAATTCTTAGGAAGCGTGAAGGTCGCCATTACAAATCTGATCCTATTGCGTTGTGACACCTATCTAACGCCTTAGCGCGCGAGGGCAAGACACGCTTTGTTGCGAGTATAGCCACAATTGTTGAGTAACGATCACCGGGGCCGATCACACCGGGCAGGCTCAACGCTTTGTCGCTACTAAGCCACGCTTGGAACACCTGGAACACAGTCCAGAACATGAAACGCGATCGATCAAAGACGCCTGATTGATCGAGGTATTCGATCAGTAATTTGCGGGATGAGCGGAACTTACGGGCCATTGCCGCCTTTTACCTCGCATGAGCGATGTAGGACACAGCAATTTGGATAGCTCCGCCTCGTGGCCAACCACCGCCGCAGTCTTCGGTGCGAGTGGAGGGATCGGCCGCGCTCTATGCGAGCCGCTGGCGCAACGTGGGGTGACGCGCCTCTATGCCGGATCACGCGCGGGCAGGGAGCCCATGGGCGAAGGCATCATCCCCTTTGCATTTGACCTTCGGGATGAGGCCAGCATTGCCGATGCCGCCGGCATGATGCGAGACGCTCCGCCTCAGATGGTCATCGTCGCCACCGGCGTGCTGACCTTGGCGGATGGGCGCGGGCCAGAGCGGACCTACAAACGCCTAGACACCGCGACCATGGCAGAGGTGCTCGCGCTCAACACCATTGGCCCTGCGATGATCGCCAAGCACATGTTGCCGCTGCTGCCGCGAGAGGGGCGGGGCGTGTTCGCGGCGCTCTCTGCAAGGGTAGGCTCAATCTCGGACAACGGGCTGGGCGGATGGCACAGCTACCGGGCATCGAAGGCCGCGCTCAACATGCTGCTCAAAAACTTCGGGCTGGAAATGGCTCGCACGCATAAGGAAAGCATTGTCGTCGGCCTTCACCCAGGCACAGTGGATAGCGCTTTGTCAGAGCCGTTTCAAAAGGGCTTGTTGGACGGACAATTGTTCGATCCGGCGAAGTCCGCTGCACACCTGCTCAATGTCCTCAGCGGCCTGGACGCGTCACACAGCGGCCGCGTCTTCGATTGGCAGGGCGAGGAAATTAAGGCTTGAACACAGCCAGGGCAATGTCAGCTTTCATCCCAAGGCCAGGCGCAGCTCAATAGCTGATCTTGAGGGCCGGAGCGGACATTCTCTCATCTTAGAATTGTTCTGGAGGCCGATAAATCATTGAAACAATATTTAATCTTTCAGTCGTGTCAGTGGTCACCTTGATGTCCCAAAAGAGCTTACCCAAACCGTCCGGAGCATAGGCAAGACGAAAGGAGTGTCCGATGTTAGTCGCATTCGGAAGATGTTTTACCTCCCACACGTCATCGAAATCTATATATAGAAAGGCTCTGCGAGGTGAGACCTTCGTTTGATCGTAAGATGCGATTGAACCAGCCAACAAACGAAAAGATTGGAACTGTCCCGCTTCTAGTCGGTCCTGCGCAACTTTTAGCTTTGAGATAAGTACTTCAGCCTCATGCTCTGTGATGTCGATCAATTGACGCTTCTTAGGCGCTTCATCGACAGCCAATTGCTGGGCATAAACGCTGGCTGGTTGGGCAAATCCAATAGCGAGTATGAACAAAATGAGTGATTTCATAGGATGCACTTAGGGCATCATACCAAAGTCCGCAAATGGGGCGATCGCGGGCATTCATTTGCGTTTCGATGAACTGGAAGCCGCTTCAAGGTTTTGTCACACGAAGACTGATGCGGTTTACATAGGTCGCGAGTGAATATGCTACCGGACGAGATCAGGTCGCGACGGAGCGCTGGTTAACAGAGTTGACCGACTCGGATCGAGGGTCATAGTCTCAAATCGATCTTCGAAACTGAAGTCTTTAACGATTTCCCAATCACGCATAAAACAAAATCAAGCGTGAGATTTGGTCGCGGGAAGAGGAGCCGTGGACCTTTCTATTACAGATATATTAGGAAAGAGTGATTCAATTCGATCACTTCGCTCCGAAATACCTAAAATAGCACGGTCTGATGCCCCAACTCTAATCTCTGGCAGTACAGGAACGGGAAAAGAGCATTTTGCGAGGGCGATACACTTCTCAAGCGATCGGAAAGACAAGCCATTTGTCGCATTGAACTGTGCCGCGATCCCCGACAGCCTCTTTGAAGCAGAGTTGTTTGGTTTCGAAAAAGGGAGCTTTACTGGCGCCACCTTATCGCGCGATGGAAAGGCCAAGATGGCCGACCATGGGACTTTATTCCTCGACGAGATTGGTGAGTTGTCCCCTTATAGCCAGACAAAGCTACTGCGTCTTTTAGAGGCAAAGGAAGCCTTTCCGATCGGAGCTTCGAAACCCCTCAAACTCGATGTCAGGATTATCGCTGCCACCAATGTTGACGTCGAAGAGGCAGTTGCAGATGGCGAATTTCGGGATGACCTCTATTACCGCGTGAATGTTGCAAGGATCGACATACCCTGTCTGGCGGACCGGCCAGAAGACATCGCGGTTTATGTCGATCACTTCCTGAGTCGTTTCAACCGCGAGCGACGCAAAGATGTTTCTGGCATCGATCCAAAGCTGCTCGACGTGCTTTCAAACTATGAATGGCCAGGCAATATTCGCGAGGTTCGCAATTTCGTTGAAGGCGTTTTCATTGACCCACCCGACGGCTTAGTCACTGTAAACGATATTCCGCGGGCCTTCGAACGCCTCCGGCGGAGCTATCGATTTACAGGAAGGGATGAGCGTGCGCGTCTTCTGGCAGCGCTTGAGAAGACCAATTGGAACAAGGCAAAGGCAGCGAAATCACTCCACTGGTCTCGGATGACTTTGTATCGAAAGCTGACCAAATATCATATCTCAGACAGCCAATCTAAACGAGAAGATGGTGATTCAGACGCCTGATTGGATGCGGTTCTTTGTGACACATTGAATGTAACATCAGCGTATCATGTTACAGGTCATCGGATTGTTCGAACCACATAAATAATTGAAAAACAACTATACTTTATCTTGGCATGGATCCTGCTGTCTATGCTTCGTAATGATAGATGGCAGAACAATCTAATGAGCGAGCCAGAGGCACTTGACGGTGTGGCAATTCGCCGTGGCGATCCGGTCTCGCTTTACGTCAACTATTTTGAGGTTGCTCATAACCTCTATGAATTTCTCATCGAGTTGGGGCAGTTCCGGCCATCTGACCAAGCTGGTGCCGGCGACATCTCGATCCACACGCGAGTTGCCATTTCCCCTTCATACGCGAAAATGTTGTCAGAGCTGCTCAGCCACGCCGTGACCGAGCATGAGGCTGAGCATGGCCCGATCAGAGCCATTGTCGAAAGTGGCTCTTCATTCGACATCATATTGCGATCCTTGCCCGACCAATTCGAAGAACGCGCACGCGAACTGCGCTCAATGCCACGTCGCAAAAACAAACGACGCGCAACCCATCCCAAGAAAGACAGGTGAGATGTCATGACAGCACAAATCCGTCCCAATCGCATGCAGGTAAACGACCGCTTTCCAATCCTTGGGTTCTCGATCAAAACCAGCCGTCCACAATCCCAGGCGGAAGTGGTGCTGGCCACCAACATAAGGTTGTTTGCAGCCGACCAGCGCGATCAGCGTACTGCCGCCAACTTCTATACTAGCCGAGAGCATGGAATGCTCTCAATTCCGCGCGGCGAGGGTGTGTTCGTTGTCCCACCAGAGATCCTCGCGCGCTTTATCGGTCAGGATAAGCTGTTCTTCGCTCTTGCGACGGGATCGGCAGAGGGCGGCGCGCTTGAGGTAGATGCGGTACCCCGCGAAGGAAGCCCCTATGTTTCCTTGTCAGGCTTCACAGGGCGCTCGCTCCGGCGCAATTTCGGTGGCAACGTGGCCAACACTACTCCAATTATGGAATGGACGGGCGATAGGGCGACGCCGGGCGCTGAGCCAACTCGCCGCGCGCCATCCGCATCGCCGGCAAACGGGCGTGCAGAACCAAACAAGTTGCCCGACTCCGCCGACTATGACGATGGTTTCGGTGATCTTCCCGAACTGCCTAGTCGCGAACAAGCGGCGAGAGCGTTTGGTGACGATATGCACGTTGATCCCGCAATGGATGGCGCTGGCAATCAGGCGGTCATGCCGTATTTGCCAGGACAGTCGCGCGAGCGCGCCAAACGGATCGGTGGCCCCTTTGCTGACCGCATTGGACAAGCGCTTGATCTAGGCCTTCCTGAAACCCAAGTCACTTCACTGCTCGATGTGCTCGATCCGCCTTTGCAAGCTGAGCCGCAAATGCCCAGCAATGGCAACCTTGCCGATCCGATGAATTATCGCGGGCCGGTTGCGATGAGCACACCAAGCCGCAGCATCAATTGGGATGGAGTCGAGCTGCTAGCGCAGCCTACGCCATTGGCATGTTGGGCAACGACGCTGGCGATGCTTGTGGGCTGGCGCGATGGGGTGAGTATGTCACCAGAGCAGATCGCTGATTTGTGTGGTCACGATATCAATCAAGTCTTGCCTTGGTCGCAGCGTGACGATGTCGCCGCCAAGCTGAATCTGAACACGCATCCACCACAGAGTTTTCCGGCCGAATCCTTTTGGGATCTGATCGCTGATTTTGGGCCACTCTATGTCGGCAAATCAACTGGTAGCGCGACCGGCAACACCCACGCCGTCTTGGTCGTTGGGATGTATGAACTGGATGGTCAATATCACGTCCGCTATCTCGATCCGGCGCATGGTGGCAGCCGCAGCTCAATGGATTACGCACGCTTTTCCAGCGAATATGAGCTGGGCGCGCGGGGCAATGCAGATGAGACATTTGTCCAAATACTTTCACCCGGCATCCCACAAGGTCGAACAGCAAACACCTCGACTGCGTCTGCGCCTGAAGGCTTTGCGATGGGTCACGCAGACTGCGACAGTCGCGGTGAGGCCACTCGTTTGGCACCGGCGCCTCAGCCGCATGCACACGTCATGGATGGCGGCGCCACGGCCACCGTCGCGATCGCCGCAGCCAGCTTCGTCATTGACAGCATCGCCAGCAATGAAGGCGACGTCAGTTGGGAGCTTGACCAGCTGCGTGGGTGGAAACATCCTAATGACCAAGTGCCACAGAACCGTGGCACCGTGCGCGATGGCCAGCAGGTCTCGCTCAATGACTGGCCTGTCGCAGGCGGTCTGGTTGACGACATCAGCGCATGGTTCAAGGTCAACTGGCAGTATGACGGTCGGTCGCTAGGCAATGTCCGTGTTGATAATATGGGCGTCAATGATGCGGTGGGTTGGGGTCTCCACGTTACCGAACAGATCATGCACGACAATATGGTGCACCATTCCGGCAATGTAGCGGCGCTCAAGCTCACTTTCCATTACCGCTTCAGCCGGACAATTGGCTCGGAAGTAATCGCACGGCGTATCGTCAAGCTGTACGGTGACGGAACCTATGAAGTGTCGGGCGACTGGATTCAGGCTTCGGCCCTATCCATGGGATCGGATAATCCCCACTCGTCAGAAGAGGCGGCATTGCCGCCCGCTCCTCCACCTCGTTCCCGCGCTATGGATGGCGGCGGCAATGACGCTTCAGGCAATGCTGCAAGTTCGAGCCGCACCCGGACCTCTGCCGGTGTTGCGGCAGGTCGCTTGGTGCTGACCAAAATACGTGACAACCGCGGCGATGTTAGCTGGGAACTTGATCAATTCCGTGAGATCAAACACCCTGGCAATATTGTGCCCAGCAATCCGGCACCGTTCCAGAATGCCGCACCTATCATGCTCAATGATTGGCCAACGGCTGGCGGTCTTGTCGATGATATCAACGCCTGGTTCCAGATTGATTGGCAGTATAACGGCACCTCGCTTGGCAATGTCTCTATTACCAATATCGGCGTGAACGACGCGGTCGGTTGGGGGCTCTCAGTCCGTGCAAGGATTATGGATGATGACCGGTCGCATGGTAGCAATGGTGCCGCCGGTCTCCGGCTTACTTTCACCTATCGCTTTACCAGAACGATAGGCTCTGATGTCATTGCTGAACGCCATATCCAACTGTATGGGGACGGCACTTTCGAAGTGAGTGGTGATTGGATCCAGGCCTCAGCGCTTGAGGCGAGTGATCCCGCGCTCATCCCCGCTGAGTAGAGGTGCAGAGAGTGCCTCACCCTCCCAAGCTCCCTCCGGCACCGCCGAGTACTGGACGTCGATCTGCGGCGGGATCGCAAGCGATGTCTGGCGGTGGCTTCTGGAGCCGAGACGAAAGCAACGATCAACCTGGCAGCAGCCAGGATGACGGCTTCTTGAGCGCGCAAGGTGAAAATGGTGACTCTTCCTCGGCGACCCGCGAGGCTGCGACGCAGACAATCGGGCGGCGGGCAGGCTCTCTTTCTGACGAGCTTGATTTTCCAGAGTTTGTCGCCTCGCTGATCCACGGAACATGGGACGCGATGGTCGATTCATCCATCAGGCAAATGGAAGCTTTTTCCGATCTTGTTTCGGCTATTTCGAAACCACTTGAACAGTTTCGTGATGAGAACATCTCTGTAAATCAGGCGAAAGACTGGCTTGTTTCACAGCATCCTGGCGACCTTGAGTTGGCGCAGGATGATGGGGGTTATGCGGTGCTACCGCGGGGCAGCGATGATACCTTTGGCGATGAACTTTCTCCTGACTGGTTGGCTGAATTCGACTTGGCCGGGGAATCTCTGAATTCAGAACTGATTGATGGACAGCTGGTCCCTCGCGCCCGTGACAGAATGGCTCTCGATCGGATGCAAACGCTCGCAACTTTAGTCATGCTGGGTCTCAATCGGATCAAGGTTGACGATGGCTCTATCACAGCGCGAATGCGGCTCCGTGCCGCAGCTGCCGATCATAGCGGAGTAGACTATGCGGTGAGCGATGATCCGGCGGGTTCATCCTCGGGAAGCTGGGCGACCCGGGGTAGCACGACATATCAAGCATCGACGACCAAGGTCTCCACCGTTGGTGTGAACGCGCAAACGGACAGCTCGCTCGTCGCGGATCTGTTTGGCCAGGTCAAAATCAACTTCTCGAGCGAAACGCTGCCGCTCGATCGCTTTGTTGATGACGCGCAACAAACTCTACTGGAGCGCGCGGCACGGCCTGCCTTGACTCAGGCCGCCCGGCAAATCGCCAGTCAGCCGCAGCAAGCTAACACACAAATAGCGCCTACTCAGCAGCCAGCAGCGGTGGCGCCAGCAGCTCAAGTGCCGCAAGCTGTTCAACCTCAACCCAGCGCCCAACCCGTACAGCAGCCACAGCCGCAACCGACTGTGCCACAATCTGCCACCCCGCAACCTGGTGCGATTGCACCGGTGCAAGTGACGCCGCCGCCGGGGGCCACAGGATGATCGCACCACGTCGCCCCCTTGATGATATGTTGGTCGAATTGATGGACGGCGTGCGGCAGTCTGGTTCGCTTCGTCCGACTGACCTCGATCAAGTCGGTGTGGCTGCAAGCTCTGTCGAGTTTGATCTTCCGGTTGAGACAGTCATTGAACATCGCGACGGCGATTGGGTGGTTTTGGCTGACAGCCCTCGCACGCGCATGCGGAGCGACTTTGATGTGCCGGTAAGCCGCCTGGTCGCAACCATCGTTACAGGGTATGTGGCATGAGGAACAAGCCTACCTCAATCGTCGCGCTGGAAGACTTCATTCAGGCAGTCCAGTCGCAACTAGACACCGCGCAAGCTCGCATGACACTCAAGGCGCAGAATGACAGTCTGCCGCTAACCTTCGCGATCAAAGACATTTCGATGGATCTGAAAGCCCATGTCGAAATGGATTCAGGTGAGGTCCGCATCAAGCCTGCAGGATCAGGCGACACCAACGCGAGCACGCTTCATCTGGTCTTCACGGCGATTACCAAACCGATGATTGAAGAAAATGCGATTCAATTGTCTACTGACAATCAAGACGATACTCTGTTGGAAGAGGCATCGGTCGATCTGACTGCCGATGAGTTAACCCGGCTTGACGGAATTGGCGTTCGCACCGTCTCGCAGCTTCGTGAGGTGCGTAAGCAAGGGTTCGGGCGATCAGTAGGGCGCATAACGCGGTTGCCTATCGAGAAGCTTGAGCGGGTCTTATCGCAGGCCACCCGACCTGAGGTGAAAGGCGTTGAGGCCGAGGATCGGACCTCCGATGGGAGACGCAGGCTGCGCATTCGTGGCCGCAATCTCATCCGCGACGGCCAGCCGCCTCGCGCGGAGATCAATGGCGAAGCTGTTGGTGTCGTTCAGGCAAGTGATACGGATATCGTTCTGACACCGCGTAGCGATCAGTTCGGGGGTCAATTGAGCCTCGCATTCGATGACAAATCGAAGACCGATCTGTGGTTCGACATAGAAGCCAATGCCCAAGGTGAGCCACTTTCTACGGCGAACGCGGCCAATGGTGAAGTGAAGGAGTTGGTCCAATGATCAGACTGCCTCGCATGGTCCAGCCATGGCATCATTATACCGGAGTTTATGCGTCCCCGACCAGCCTTCTGGTGCGCTTAAAATCAGGTGAAACGCCCGATCATCTGCCCGCGGCACTTGATGTCCGGCAAGGCGTTTGCAGTACTGCTGATAGAACCGGGCATGGGGCGTTTGATCGCGTGGCCAGCACCTTTGGCGGCGCTGTTCGGATCAGCCGATTGCACAGCGCCAAAAGCGCGCTGTTGCGCGTCGGTGAACGCAACCGCAATTACACAAACGCAGAGGAAGCTTGCGGCATATCACGCGTGTTACGGCTTGATGTCGAGCCGGGCACACATGTTGGTTCGATGGCTATTTCGTTGCGCCAATTGGATATCGTGGAAAGCGCAACACCAAACTATCTTGTTGCTTTGGGCATGGATGAGCCGCTGTCTTCAGAAGAGCGGGATAACCAAGAACATACCTTTGGCTCGCGTTTCGACAATGTCCGAAGTGACGATCAAGAGGGCTGGCTGCATCGCGACGCAATAAATGGACGACAGGCCTTGGCCCGCGAACCAGGCGATCCAGCTGTTATTGTGGCCGTTGTCGATAGCGGTGTGAACCCCAACCATCGTGAGTTTTCACGTGGGCTGCGCAGCGGTTTTGACACCGTACAGCTCGGGCATGACGAACTGGCTGGTGGGATTGCTCTGTTGGGTGACAATGCCGGGGCTGATGTCGATCCATCCGATCGTCATGTCGGCCATGGCACAGGCTGTGCTGGTATTATCGGGGCCGCTGGACAGCACATTCCGCCCGGTATGGCTGGTGAATGCCAAGTGCTGCCCATTCGCTCGCTTGGAGCCGCTTTGTTTCCAGGTAAGAAGCGCCCTGTAGGGGTCGGGGCGATTAGCGATCTTGATGCTGGTGTGGTGATGGCAGTCCAACTCGGCGCGAAAGTCATCAATATGAGTTTTGGAACCGACGATGCCTCTCTTGATCCGACATTGGATAAGCCGCATCGCGAGGCGGTGGAGTTTGCGACCGCTCAGGGATGTACTCTGGTCGCAGCAGCGGGAAATAGCGGCGATCGGCGCACTTACTGGCCGGCCGCTTTCCCAGAAGTTGTGGCGGTCGGTTCTGTCAGTACTGACGGAACGGTTAGCGAGTTTAGCACAAGCGGCGATCATGTAGCGCTATGCGCCCCGGGTGAAAGGGTGAGAACGGCCCACCTTGAGGGCTATCAACGCGCCACCGGAACCAGCTTCGCCGCGCCGTTTGTCGCATCGGTTGCAGCCCTACTTCATTCCCGCGCGCAACGCCGCTCAGCACCGCTTTCGCCGCACGATGTGAAGACGCTACTAACGACCAGTGCTCGCACCCATCGAGAAGGCAATACCCAAGGTCATGGTGTCGGAATTCTCGACGGTGGCCGCGCCTTAGCCATGCTGGATGAGGCAATTGACGCCGATCCTAGTGTTGAATTCGGAGGGACGGCCCATGCCTAGCTAACCGTCATCCCATTCAGCCCTGCTTAGAACAAAGATTACGCATCGAATACGAAAGGAAATTAATATGGCAAGCGAAGGAACCAGCGCTCCGAATATTCCGAACAAGACGCGATTTGTCGATATTCAAAACCGCGAAGAGAAAGCGCGCGAAAGGCTGCGCCAGCGGTTAGAGCAAATCAATCGGCGGGTGGAAAACGGCAGAGTTTTAAGTGAGCCCGATATTGAAGAGCTCAAAAGACTTAAGGCACTAGCCGCCCTGAAACCAGGCCGTGGTATCTATATTGATCCGCTGTTTGTCGCCCTGCGCCACGCCTTGCGCAGCAATGACGGTAATCTAACGCCGGTGACCGTCGAACACAGTAATGGCCAGATCGGTTTCACGCCAGCGCTCGACAACCCTGACCATGACAGGCAGGTGGTCCGCAGCGCGTTGCTTTATGGCATTTTGTGCTCTCGCAAGGTCGCCACACCTCCTGTCTTATCGGTTGGGACGGATAACGAGCCGGAAACCGGGCCAGACACCAATCACCCCAATATGGCCAAATTTTTGGCGGGTTTTTACAGCGCATTAGGCAAGATCGCCGGACAGATGGACCTTGCTCAGCGGACTTTGCTGATCACCATCAATGATGTGCGGGTCAATTCCCGTCAGACCCCAAACATATTCACCAAGCAATTTGCGGATGTCGTCAGCGATCTGATTGATCGCAACATTTCTGCGGACAATCCCAAGCTGAAACCATTTGTCGATGAGCTGTTGGATCGCTCAACCGATCTTGGGCCGGATGATCAAAGCGATATCCCTTTGCATGAGATGGCGATTGATCTGCCCGACCTCAACTCATGGATCGACGACAATGTGGTGGCAGATAACATCTATCTGATGGGCCCTATGATCTTCGCGTCAATGTTTGAGGAATTGAAGGCATTTCAAGTCGTCGACAAGCTGGTGGAGATGTCGCAGCAAGGCTACATCACTCTGACCCGCGGGACGGCTGGCACTCAGCTGTACAATTACTGGCGTAATGCGCCCAACCGGATGAGCGAGGTTGAGCGGCAAACATTCTATGCCATGACGCTGGGCCTGCCGAGCGGCCAACCAGGCGCTTCTTCAAACACTGATTTCCAGGATTTGTGGCTGCGCTTTGTCTCCTCGGTTTCTTCCTTGGTTCGTGAGAACCGGGTTGATCAATTGCTGCGGTCAGAATTGCCCTCGGCGATCAATCAGCAACAGGTGAAGAAGGCTGCGCGTGACCTGGTCACCAACATGTCCCTGCATGGCTATGGCATGGCATTCTACGCCGCCGTTGATTTGCAAGAGCAGATCAATGAGATGATCAAACTGTTGTCTGATCCAGAAGTCCGTAGCGCCTTTGGTGCCCGCGATATGTGGGGTGTTATCGACCAAATCGCACAGGTTGAGCTTGGCGGTGCTCGCAACTCCAGCAAATATCGTACGCTTGCTACAAGCGGTGCAATTTGTGTCCGCTGGCTAGGTGACAATCTTGACCGGCTGCGTGATCCGACAATGCCAATCATTGAGTTGAAGGATGTATCCAATCCGCCCGCGCGGATGGCTGGGCAAACTGCCACTTCGCATCCAACCGACTATGATCTGATCAACGCTTGCGAGCTTTGGCTTGCCGATTCTGCGCTGGATGACATTCGGATTGAACAGATGTCGCAGCCACGCGAGTCGCCCCAGCAGCCAAGCCGGCCAATCCAGATGCCGTCGATCGCACGTGATCTGCTCGAAGGTGCAGGTTTGGGCGTCAGCTTCGATCATCAACCGCAGATGGCCAATGGCCACGATCGGTCTGGTTACGCCGCATATTGAGGCGCAGCGACGAGAGCATCGAATTTGGAGATAGATCATGCATAGCCAACCTTTGGCCAACCGGGTGAAGTCCCGACTCTTAAAGGCCGCGCATTCCCTGCGTACTGCCGATCCGTCCCACTATGTCGGGCGGGTCATTGATGACAGTTTTCATGACCCTGAAGATGATCCGGCATACGCTCGCAATGCGCTTTCGCCCGGAGCGGCACCCATACAGTCGCAGTTTCTTGCGCGGCGCCCGGGCGTCTTGTCATTCGAGATGGAACCGCTCGGTCCACATGCACGGCCTGCTGACAAGCGTGATTTCACCAGTCAGAAAGCACGCGGGCTGCTTGACCAGCAATTCGGCAGCGCAGCTTTGCGATGGTTCGATCAGGCGAGTGAACCCTTTCGCAGCGGAACTCGTAGCAATAATCTGCAATATGGGGCGTTCTTTGGGTCAAGCTTTGACAGCGACGGGCTGGAGACTGCGACTGTCAGCTATGAAAGTAGCGATCCTAGCGACATTATCGTGAATCCCAATCTCGCCCGACTGGTTGGTAATGCGATGGCGGCTTTGCCTGGATTGAAGCCGGTTTTCACCACATTAATTGCTGGACGGACCAGCGGTGCGCAGTGGATGAGCTTCCTGCTGACCAATGGTATTCGACTGGCTGATCTGGAACCCATGATGCGCGAAATCGGCCTTGGCAATCGCATTGCGCCGATCATGCAAGTTGTCGGGGTCGCACTTGGTGGCCGGTTTGAACTGCCAGGCGGTTCGACGCTGGTCGCATTCGGACGCGGTCCGGAGGGCGTCGAGATGGAAATGCAGATCATGCTTGATGCGATCTCGGATGTGCCACCAAACTTTCTGCAATTGTTGACCATGAACCTGCGTGAACGTCCGGCTGAATTGACCGCTCTCGAGCGTTTCCTCGAAGCGTTCACTCCCGAAGACAATGTCTGGCCAGGGCGGTTTTCGATCCTGGGTATCCGGATCGGCACCAAAGGGCCTGCTAAAATCAACTTGGTCCTAAGACCTGTCGAATTTGAAATCTCTCCAGCGGCGGCACGACTCGGCTCGCAAACTATCGCGGCCTGAGCCGCTTCCCCAGCGTCCTACATGGGCGCAAGAAAGGATTGAACCATGACCGCTCAAACTGCCCGTGTGATGCCGGCCGATACAGGCGCGGCCCAGTCGATCAATGACAGCCCGACCCCGCGGCCCGAAGTGCGTGCGCAAGTCAAAGATCTCCTCAGCCGATCCGAAGCTTTCGGGCAGTTGCCAGCTGCGCAGCAAAAGCAGGTCGCACGTGACACCGCGCTTATCGCGGATGCTCTTGTCGGCGGTCCGGACGCGGACAAAGGCATGCAAAGTGTCACTAGCGCGGCGATGAACGATCCGTCGACAAGTTTCAAAGAAGGACAAAAAGCAGTTGATGCGATCGGTAGAGACGATTTCGATGCAGGTGCGGTGAGAGCTGGTGGAGAGGCTGCCGCTGACTTCATGAACCAGATCAACTTCGTCGATTTCGTATCCGGGTTAATCGACGGCGTCTTCAATTCGATAGTGACCTCCTCGATAGAGCAAATGGAAGCCTATTCGAAAATGGTCGCGGATGTTTCCAAGTCACTCAATCAGTTCAGAGACGAGAACACATCTGATGATGACGGCCGCGACCAGATGGTCGAGCAGTTTCCGGATATCTTCTCGATCGGTACAGACGACTTTTCAGACTCGAAAGAACCGCGATTGCAATTGCGCGACAATGTCGATCAGGAAAGTGCACTTTCCCGCGTACAGCAAACTATGGGAGAGCTAGTCGAGGGCGGCATCACATCAATTGATGTCTCAGACCCCGAAGCAGAGGCCAAGCTGATCAAGGCTGCACGTAGTCATATCGCGACCGCGCGCCAACAATTGCTCGCAACCATGGTGATGATGGGGCTTAATCGCATTGTAGTTACCAATGGTAAGATCCAGGCCCGCATTTTGTATGACTTTAATGCATCGAGTCAGCGCAAACTATCACGGTCGGCAATGGCTCGTGATTTTGCACGAAATGCAGATGGCTCCTTACAGAAAATGGCCAATCGCGAAGGTGAATTCGAGGCAAGCGGCAACACCAGTTATGAAAGGAAGGGGCGCCGACGCAAGCGCCATGTGACCCGGGATTCAGAATATTATACCAAGGGTAAATATAAGTATGCCGAGAGGCCAGTGCTCACCGCGATGTCGGTTGCCTCGGATGCTCAAACGGACCAATTGTCTGCACGTGCCAGCCTTGCCGGGAATGTCGAAGTGAACTTCAAGTCGGACTATTTGCCGCTTGAGAAAATGGCCACGCCCGAGATGATGGCATCGATTCAAATGCGGTCAAAACCGGTTGATCACAACCGTCCGGTCTACGAGGCGGAAGGCGCCAGTGCTCAAAATCAGACGGCAAACGCCTAAGGTATTCTGCCATGCAAACAGCTGCATACACGGCGCGGCAGGAGCCAAGCGATGGGCCAGCGCCCGTTCATGAAGGCGATGCCCCTCCAAATACACTGCAAGCCACGTCTCGACACGATGAAAAGCCGGAGGGCCTGAGCGACGAGGCCATCCGCCGGGTTCGCCCCATGGTGCGCGAAATGCTTACCCGCATTCCCGCCTATGGCGAGATGGAACAGCAAGAACAGCTCGATCTCGCCAACAACATGGTCAAGCTCTTCGCTTATGTTGATGACCCTAACAGCGTCGTCAGCGATGCGATGCAGGATCCAGTGCAAAAGGCACAGGCAGCTCGATCTCAGGCGATGAACCGCCGGCGTACCGATCCAAATGAACTTGTAAAACGCAACCTGGCGCAGTCACCCGGGTTTGCTGGCAAGGACTTCGAAGCTGGAGCAGCGCAACAAGGAACTGATCAATTTGTCCGCCTAGTTGATGAGGTCGACTTCCCCTCGTTCGTTGGCGGATTGATCCAAAACGTCTTCGTAACAATCGTCGAAACGTCGATCGAACAAATGCGGGCCTATGCCGAGCTGGTAGCTAATGTCGCGAAGTCTGCCGAAGAATATATGAATGAGAATATCGGGGTCGGGCAGGCACGCGATTATCTGGTTGATCGCTTTCCCGACCTGTTGGATGTCAATGTCGATGATGATGGCAATTCACGCCTCCTCGCCAAAGATGAAGACAATGACGGGGGGATGCGAGAAATTCACCAGTCCATGGGTATGTCCGGCCGACCGGTCGAGGATCTGAGCGACGACCAAGAAGAATTGCGGCTCGTCAATGGTGCACGGCTGATTATGGCACGTTCTCGTCAGCAATTGCTCGCTTCAATGGTGATGTTGGGAATCAACCGGATCGTGGTTACCGATGGCTCAATCACGGCGAAGGTGAAGTTCAATATGCGATCAACCGATCTGGCGGAGCGCGACTACAAGGCATCGTCATATGATCGCCAGACAAGGCGGCACAAGCGGACGAGTTTTGGCGGTGGTAGCTTCCTTGGATTTGGCGGCGGAACTGTGAGCACCAACTCACGCAGCCATGTCGCAACGGTAAAAACGGGCGTGGATGAGTCTAGCGAATCGCGCCTTGATCTCTCCGCCAAAATGCAAGGGGAGGTGCGGGTCAACTTCAAGTCCGACTACCTACCGCTCGAGAAAATGGCGACGCCGGAAATGATTGGCGCAATCCAGGGGAATGCAGCCCCAGCGTCTGATAAAGACAACCGGCAGGACGCAAACTCATCTGGGAACATCGATAACGGAACACAATCGCCATGACCCGCGCCATCCCATTTGAAACGTCTGCCGCGTTGAGTGTGGAGCGTGCCGTCGAAGATGCCGCAAACTTGCTCCTTTCGGCTGAGGCGCATTCGGTTATGCTGTCCGAACTGGGCGTCATCCATATCCCACAGGCGGCGTCGGCCAACCCAATGCAAATCCGAGCTGTCGCGAGCCTCTACTTGGCATCGGCCCTTGAATCTGCGGGCCTGATCCAAGCGGTTGACGCGCTGACTCGAATGGTTCGCTCGGGCCAAATCATGCATGATCTTGGCGATGCAACCGGATTGATCGTCACATTCTGGGAGAACCGAAAAGAACGTGCAGCGCCAGAGGAGCGTCAGGCATTGTTTGCGAGCCTGTTCGGTTCCCCAGCGGATGTGGTGGACAGCTTCAGCGGTACCAACAATGGATTCGAAGAACGGCTTTTTGCGCTCTGCGAAGCAATTATTGACGCTGCAGATGGTGGCCCATTGGTTAACATGCGACGTGCGGCTCGGCGCTTATCCGAAAATTTGGTTCAGGCGGGCAATGATATGGTGCTGATAATGGCGCGCGACATTATTGCGAGTCTGTCCCGCTCCATTGCCATACTGAACCATCCAAAGATACGAACCGCACTTGGTGCTCGATCGCTTTGGCAATCCGTCGCGGCAATTGATCGCCGGCAGCGAAGGCCTGTACGACCGACTCTTAATCATTTGCGGCGAGGGCGTGCAGGGATGGTTCTTCTCGCCTGGTTAGGCGATTTTCTCGAACAGAAAGATGCCTCTACTCATCGCCCTACTGCAGATGCTCCAGTTCTGGCAGCGGCGCTCGACTGGGTCGATGAAACGATTACGCTTATCGAGGCGGTTGATGGATCGCGCCAAGCGCAGAGAGGCTCCGCATCTGAATCGACCGGCTCCTGGCTCGATCTTGGACGCTAGGCATGGCCAACCAATCCTCCACGGCGGAGCAGCTCGCGCAACCTAGCGCTGCAACGCGCCAGGGGATCAAGTCGGTTTTATCTCAGGCTGATGGCTTTGATGGTGTGGATCGCCCAACGCGGCGTGAGATTGCTCACTCGCTGGTCCGCATCGCGGAAGCGGCAAAACTGCTCGAAGAAGATATTGACGCACAGCGCAATTCTGACGCGCCCTTGCCGCCGCAATTGAATGACAACGAGTCGGCAGGCGATAAGAAAATCCCGGCCAAGGCGATGAATGCCGGAGATGCCTTTTCCGGCACAGCAGTTGACCGAATAGGTCAAACCACTCGCAATGTGCTCGAAGCCATCTCATTCCCACGCTTTGTTGCCGAGTTAATCAATGGCGTCTTCAAGGCAATGGTGGACACCAATCAACAGCAGCTTCAGCAGTATCTGGAGCTCATCCGCGGTGTTTCCCAGTCACTCGATGGTTTCGCTTCACTGGGCGGCAATGATGACGCCGCGAGACGTTGGTTGGTTCAGCAGTTTCCCACTAGCTACGCGATTGATGGGCAGGACGAGGAAGAAGACGACTTCCCAAGCATAGATGATGATGACGACGCAGAACCTTTGCGGATCAGACCTGTTGGCTCGCCACCAAGCGAGGATGCGCTGCGCGCTGCTTTGTCGCTTGAGCATGACGCGCAAGTGCCAACGGGAGGTGCGGAATCACTCGTCCCTTTTGTTCGCCGCGCGCTTGCCAAGAATCGTCAGGGTATGCTTGCGACTATGATCCGCATGGGAATGCAGCGGATTGTCATAGATTCTGGTAAGATCACGGCGGGAATGCGGTTCCACATCGATGCAACATCTGCCGCGCAAGACCGCGATACATCATCATTTGATACGCGTCATTCGATAGCCGCGAGTGGGAAAGTGGGTTTCGGTTGGTGGAGTGCCTCCGCAAGTATGAGCTCGACGATTGGCTATGTCCGCACCAATGATACCACGACCAGCGAGGATCTTTCAGCGAGTGCGGACCTCACCAGCCGGGTCGAGCTCAACTTTCGGACTGATCAGGTTCCCCTGGACCGACTCGCCTCCCGTGAAGCGCAGAAAAGACTTGGGCAAAATTCGCTCAATCCCGACCGAGAGACAGAGTTGATGTTGCAGGCTGAAGCAGCGCGCCAAGAGCGATATAAGGCGCGCGATACCGCGCGTGCGAGCCGTCAAGCGCCGAGCCTCGCGCCAGGGCAATCATTGACCCCTCCCAATACTCCGAACATCGATTTAGATAACAATAGTTCAGCGACCAGGGCCAACAACACTGCCCAAAATCAGGGTGGTCAGAATGGAGTGAGTGCGCAAAACCCTGCTGCTGTGACACCGGCACGCAATCCTTCCGGTGCGACAAATCGGAATTCTCCTGCGGCGCCAACGCGCAGTACTCCTGCCACTACAACACCCAACACGCCTGCCGCGCCAAACGGTGATCCTCCGGCGGCAACGCGCACGCCTCCTCCTACAACCCAGCGTGGATCAAACCCCGGCTAACTTGTCCATAGGAGCGCTAACGATGCGTATCCAAGAGCACGAACCGACTGGCATGTAGCGCCACAATCGATCAGCTGATCAGGCAAAGACACGACAGGTGCGAAGCAGAAAGGAGTCTTGGTGGTGGTGTCGAACGGCACTTTTGCGACCTGCCTGTCAACATTTAGCGAACCAAGGCCCTAAGGGATTTGTGAAAATGCAATGGATGGTTGGGACCAGTTGCATTCAAGACTGGATGGAGGATCTAAATATCCCAACGCATTTCCTAATGCCTTTTGATGTTGAGCAATTTGCCGATGAAGACCTAGTCGATATCAGCATGCTTGGCGAAATGGTAACTGCAGAAATTGCCCCCGGCGCTGGAGAGCTCCTCCCATACCAAACTCCAGAGTTGTTTATCGCCCGGCTGCTCGACCTGGTTTCTGAGAAGCCCCGTGAAGCTTTTGTAACCCGGAAAGAGAATTGCCGAAACCGTCGCCATGGACGATAAACATGAGCGGCAGCAAACGGGCGTGAACAGCCGTTCCAAACCTCTAAAAGAGCGAGTAAGCCCTTATTTTCTGTTGGAAGTTCGTGATGGTATTACCTCTATGTTTCCGTCAGCCATGCGCCAAATTACATCTTGAGGGACGGGAAGTTCGAGAGTTTCTTCCTTCGATAGATCGAGGTAGACGCCTCGAATAATACGACTGAATAGACCATGGGAAACGGCGATTACTGATCCATTCGTGTTGGCTAGCCACTTGGCCGCGCGTTGACGCGCAGCATCATAGCTCTCTCCATCAGGCGAGCGAAAATACCAATCGAATGGAGTGGAGCCATCCAAGATTCCCGACCAGCGAGCCTCAATATCGATATGGGTTAAACCATCCCACGAACCGGTTGAAACTTCCTCAAGTCGCTTGTCGAATTGTGTTTTCGGAAAATCGCCGCAATTTTGAATGATTTCTGCGGTTTGGCGAGTTCTGCCAAGCGGGCTGGCAACAAAAGTGTCTATCTTCGCACCGATTTCGGCAAGCCGTTCGCCGATTGCTCGCGCCTGCATAAGTCCAAGTTCGGTAAGAGCGGAGTCCAGTTTGCCTTGAAATCGGCCGGATGAGTTCCACTCGGTTTGGCCGTGACGAATGAGAAAAATTTCACACATTGTAGGCCGATATGGCCAAATCTTTTGTACGCGGCAAGACGGCTACTATCCCAGCAGTGAAACCACAACCTGAGGGGTCATAAGATGAGCGACTTCCGCTTGATCCGGCAGGAAGTTGATCTTGCCAAAGGAGGCTCTAATCTCGCAGAGTTTGCTCCACAAGCAGTGCCATAGCTCGCGCTTCTTCACCTCCGTTATCAAGCAATCCTGAGATCACCCCCTTCTTGTCACCTTCAGTGCTAGTTTGGTTTGTTTTCCATTTACCTTCTATTCTCGAGATCGGAATCTCCACGCCAATCACCCCCTGGAGTAGCTTGTCCAAGAAGTCTTCAGGAGCATCGTCTAACGACCATGGCATTGACTGTGTACGTTCATGCTGCTCGCTCAGCGCACCTAAATGCTCTTCTAACCATTGACGGTCTTCGATAAATTTAGGATTCCCATGGATCGCCACAGTCGCGTAGTTCCATGTCGGTACGGCCCGGCCGTGCTCCTTTTTTGCTGGGGTACCAATTGGGCGTAATGTAAGCCTGTGGTCCACGAAAAATAACGACGTGCTGCATTTGCGCCGAGCTTTCCTTCCAAACAGGATTCGCTCTTGCAACGTGACCATACAAAGTACCAACTGCCCCCTCAGAGGCATCTAGGATGAAAGGTATATGGTCGACATTTAGACCTACCTGGCCCGAGCTGACCCATGTGCCAAGTGGGTGCTGTCTGATCAGCCCATGCAACACGTCCAATCGCGTTTCTTCAAATGGCTTTGGAATGTACATTGGAGACCTCTGGGCATCTATTGCTGGACTAGTAAATTTCGGCACCGTTGGAAGGACTTCACCTATATTCTGAAAGGCTTGCGGGTATAATCAGGGGTTCAGTGTATCCCACTTACTCACCCCAGGTTCGAACGATGAGCTCAGGAGCTCTCGCATTTCTCTGATTGCTTCATGGGCAAGAGCAGCGATATCGTCCGAATGAGTGGTATCGATAGTTACGCAAGGGCCAAGGTTCAGCGGGCCAAGAGCTGCTAGCTCATCAAACTGCTGCGTCAGACTCTCAACTCGCAGCTCATCATTATGACCTTGGTGACGTTGCCTTTTTAGAAACCGTTCTCGGGCCACATCAGGTTCACACTTGCAGTGAAGCTCCACAACAGCGGCGTGAAGTTCAGCGATCCAATCTGTTGCAGTTCCGTAGGAGACTGAGAGGTCCCTCGGACGCCAAAATGACACTAAGACACCCGACGGCAATGCTTTGGCTTGATCTGCAAAAACCTCATCGCTTTCCCGGCTCAGGCGTTGTCGGAGAGGCAAATCAACTGCCGAAAACTTATTGAATTCAGCTTCCAGTATGTCGTCCTTGTCGAGGAAGGGCCAACCAAATGAATTTGCGATAAGCCGCCCGATCGCCGTCTTCCCAGCGGCCGGCATTCCCGTAACTATTGCAAATCCCTTGATGCTCATTCGCGCAATATGTCGCAGCAAATGATTATCGCAATACCCGGCAATAGATGATCGGCAATGCTACGTCCGGCATTGGGCTGGAATCAGACGATCCCATTCCGGCGTAGGCCCTCGGCAATTATTGTTTCGATCAGGTCTTCCTGGCTCCACCCAGCCAGCTCAGCCGCGCGGCCAAAGACCTTTTGCGACCACAGATTGCAATTCAGGTTGAGTTCTAGGAAGGTGATTTCGCCCGTATCCTCGTTCACTCGGAATTCGAAACGGCCATAATCAAACGGGCGATATTCTTCCCAGCAGCGCTTGGTCAGCTCCGCAATCTTTGCGGTGAGTTCAGGGTGGTCAAAATGCTCGAGCGCATATTTCTGGCTACGGTCGACTAGATCGCGCTTTTCCTGATAGGTGCGCAGATGCGACGGATCAGCCTGGCGAAAGATCATCATGGGCAGGATTTGCGGCTCGCCATTGATGGTAACGACTGCCACTTCAACGTCACTGCCGTCGAGGAACGGCTCGACAATCGCATCCTGTCCGCCATTGCTATCGTCATTGTGGATGCGCTCAACCGCTGCCTTCACACCCGCCCAATCGCGCGCGTCACCCACGCCCCAGCTGGCCGAAGACGCATTGGGTTTAATCACATAGCGATCCGCCTTGAGGCATTTTGCTTGTTCAATCGGGGCGCCTTTGCGGAAAATCGTCCACGGCGCGGTTGGGACACCGGCGTCCACGGCTGCGCGCTTTGCCAGATGTTTGTCATCGGAAAGACCACGCAGGATCGGGCTGGCCCCAAGATAGGGAATGCCAGCGCGCTCACACAACAGCGGCACCAGCATCTCCGAATTGAAAAACCCTGCGCGGTTGAGCAGTGGAAAGACGAAATCCACATCCTTTGGCGGGTCGAATAGAATGTCGAAGGTCTGCGTAATGGTCAGCTTTAGCCCAAGGCCCTCAAGCACCTCGCGCATCTCGCGGTGATACATGGCATGGTTGCCATCCTCAGGGTGTATCTCACCCTCCCACAGTGCATTCTTTGCAAGGAACAGGATATGCGCGCCCTTTTTAACCTCATCGGGAATGCGCAAAGGGGTGAGCGTGTCTGTCATGTTTTCATGCCTAGCAACGGTATGGAGCCGCGCGTTTACGGCGGTAAGACGGGCGGCGCCAGCAGAAAACTTACCCGGGTAATCAACCGGTCCGGCGCGCATGCACTTCCCATCGCTTATGGGGATGAATATAGCAACGCCGGGTCGCGTTTAATAACCTGCGGGAATGGTCGCTCATTACAAAGATAACATATAACAGACCCGAAAACGGGCTTGATCGATCGCCAGCTTGTGATGCTTTGGTCAGCGCTCTATCCTCTGGAGGGGACGAGCGGATCACCTTGCGAGCCGATAATGGCCTCAATAAGTACCATTCGGCGCCCTATCCGCGCGATGTGGTGGCTTATTCCTCCTCGACCGTCAGCGATATCTCAGGGCCGGCATTTGCGCATCTCCTGATGTTGGAGGCGGCGCAGGATCGCGTGGGATATGCGGATCAGCTGGACGGCTTGAGGCGGCGGATCAAAGCCGCTTATTCCTTATCGTCCGAGAGCGAGATTGTGTTCGCAGCCTCGGGCACCGATCTGGAATATGTCGCACTGGCCAGCGTACATGGCCGCGCAGCGGGAGGGATCCACAATGTCCTGCTTGGCGCAGATGAGATTGGCAGCGGCTGTATCCACTCCGCCCATGGTCGATATTTTGCAGAGGCCACGGCGCTAGGCATTCCATCGACCCCGCGAGAGGATGTCGTGGGTTGTGGCTCAATCAGCCTGGTCGATGTGCCGGTGCGCTGCACCGAAGGTGTCGCTTGCTCTAGCGCGGAAATTGCCCAAAGCCTCGCGAGCGAGATTGAGCTTGCGAAAGCGTCTCAGCGTCATGCTCTGGTACACATCGTCCATGGTTCAAAGACCGGGCTCGTGCTGCCTGACCTCACCGATCTCGACGGCTTACAGGCGCGCTATGGCGAGCATGCGACCTTCGTCGTTGACGCCTGCCAGGCACGCATCACCAGCGCTGCGATTGCCGCCTACGTTGAGCGGGGGTGCATTGTTCTCTTGACCGGATCGAAGTTCATGGGCGCGCCGCCGTTTAATGGCTTTGCCGTGGTGCCTTCCGCCGTGGCGACACGAGCATCGCCGCTCCCCAACGGGTTTGCGCAAATATTTAACCGGGCGGAATTTCCAGAGAATTGGCCGGGTGTGGGTAGGCTGGGGGAAGGGCAGAACCGCTCGCTCGCCCTACGTTTAGAGGCCGCCGTGTTTGAGCTGGAACGGTTTCAACGAATTGCCCCTGACCAGGTCGAGATGATGATTGCAGCGTTTGACACAGTGCTTCAGGCGGAAATTATCGAGCCGCTTGGCGTGAAGCGTGTGTTGCCCAATTTTACTTCTGCCAACGGTGCATCGCTCAACCTGCCGATTGAAATGCGTACATTGGCAACCTTGGATGTTAGCATGTTGCCGGGCCTGCGAACCTTCGATGAGGCGCAGGCGCTGCACAAAGAGCTCGCGCATGATGGCGTGCGTTTGGGCCAACCGGTCAAATGCGTACGGCAAGATGGCGGGTGGGGCGGGACATTGCGGGTCGGCCTATCCATGCCGATCATGAGCGCATGGGCCGCCATGAATGCAGACGAGATCGAGCGCCAACTCGCCAGCGACCTTGGGCTCATCGCGGAGAAATTGCGGGAAAAGACGCTCACTTTCGCCTAATCGTCGGCGCATGATTGGCTTTTGACAAAACTGCGGTACACTGCTGGCCTGTTGGTCTTGGGAGGGTGCCGATGGCTGTTCAAGAATGGTATGATGCGCATATTATGCCGCGCCTCGTCGGATTTGCCTGTGCGCAAGGCCAAGTGATGAAACGCCGCTCAAAGGTGGTGCCGCTCGCTCGCGGTGATGTGTTTGAGCTGGGCTGCGGCGGCGGACTAAACCATCAGTTTTATGATCGCGGTGCCGTCACCAGTTTTGCCGGGATTGATCCGCATGGCGCGCTGCTGGACCAGGCAAGAGCCGCTGCGGAGGCCAAAGGCTGGCCCGCTGATATTCGCGAAGGGGTGGGCGAGGCTATTCCCTTTGCCGACCGATCGTTCGACAATGTTGTGTGCACATTCACTCTGTGCACGGTCGAAAACCCCGCTCAGGTTATGTCGGAAATGCGCCGCGTCCTGAGGCCGGGCGGACAAGTGCTGTTCCTAGAGCATGGGCGTGCGCCCGATCCCGATGTTGCCAAATGGCAGGATCGGATTGAGCCAGTTTGGAAGAGGCTTGCCGGCGGATGCCATCTGACGCGGCCAATCGGTTCGGCCCTGCGCGGGGCAGGCTTTGACGTGGAGCCGCACGGGCAGGGCTATCTGCCGAAGGCTCCCAAGTTTGCGATGTGGAACGAGTGGGGCGTGGCGCGCAAGCCGGGGATGTAATTAAACGCCCCCGGCTCACAATTGTCGCCAACTTACTGACCGCAGTCAGCTAGGGCGAAGTTATTCGCCAAATGTCCGCTGCCACCAGCCACGCTTTGGTTTGCCACCAACAGCTGGCGCTTCCTCAGCAGAGTTCTCAGGCGCCGCGTCAGCTTTGGCCTTGGCAGGCGCACTTTCGCTGGCTGATGCCTCAGTGTCAGCCTTCGCCGCAGGCTTTTTCTTAGCACGCGGTTTGGCCGGAGCCTTCTTCTTGGCAGGTGCCTTTCTCTTTACAGGCGCTTCCTCAGCATCTGCCTCAGGAGCATCCGTCACTTCTGCGGTTTCCTCAGGCTTCTTTTTCGCCCGGGATGCCCGCTTGCGCTTCGGCTTTGCTTCAGCCGCTTCTTCAGCAGGAGCGTCTTCTTTCGGCGCAGTCGTATCGGCCTCTGCTTCTGGTTCAGCCTTCTTCTTGGCCCGCGAAGCTCGCTTGCGCTTCGGCTTTTCTTCAGCAGGCGCTTCTTCAGCCGCAGTATCGTCAGCTTGTACCGCTTCCGCTTGGTCTGAGCCTGCTTCTACGCCCTCTGATGCTTCCTCAGCTGCGTTGTCACCTTCCTTGCGGCGACGACCGCGGCCGCCACGACGGCGGCGACGCTTTGGTTTGTCTTCGCCATCATCATCGTTTGAGGCTTCACGACCGCCATCGCGATCTTCGCCATCTTCACTGTCGTCATTGGCTGCATCATCACCGCGATTTTCGTCGCGGTTCTTGTTGCGGCCCCTGCCACCACGCCGGCGGCGACGGCGCTTCTTCTTTGGCGCGTCATCATCGTCTTCGTCTTCGTCGAAGCTTTCTTCCGGCAGATCATCATCGTCATCTTCATCGACGATGGGCTCAAACTTAGGTGCGCGGGTTGGGCGCGGGCCAGCACTGGCTACGCTCATCTTCGCCCCTTCGTCTTCGCCTTCTGGGACGACTTCAACATTTACGCCGTAACGGTCTTCAATCTCAGCCAGGTCGCTGCGTTTGGCATTGAGCAGGTAAACCGCTGCCTCCGTGCTGGCGGACAGGCGGATGATCGTGCCTTTGCCCTTGGCCGCCTCATCTTCGATAATCCGGAGCGCAGACAGGCCAGCAGAGGATGCAGTGCGAACCAAGCCAGTGCCATCGCAGTGCGGGCACTCGCGGGTTGTCGCCTCAAGCACGCCAGTGCGCAGACGCTGACGGCTCATTTCCATCAAGCCAAAGCCTGAGATGCGGCCTACTTGGATACGGGCGCGGTCACTCTTCAGAGCTTCCTTCATCTGCTTTTCAACTTTGCGAACGTTGGAATTGTATTCCATGTCGATGAAGTCAATCACAACCAGACCGGCCATATCGCGCAGGCGCAATTGGCGGGCGATCTCGCGCGCTGCCTCCAGGTTGGTGGCAACGGCGGTTTGCTCAATCCCGTGCTCTTTAGTCGAACGGCCAGAGTTGATGTCGATCGAGACCAAAGCCTCGGTCGGGTTGATGACCAGATAGCCGCCCGATTTGAGCTGAACCACCGGATCATACATCGCCCTCAGCTGATCCTCTGCGCCGTAACGCTGGAACAGTGGGACCGGATCGGAATAGGCTTTTACCCGGCGCGCGTGGCTGGGCATGAGCATCTTCATGAAGCTCTTGGCTGACTTATAGCCTTCCTCGCCCTCAACGATCACTTCTTCAATCTCACGATTGTAGATGTCGCGGATCGCCCGCTTGATCAGGTCACTGTCTGAATGGACCAGCGACGGTGCGGTGGAGGACAGCGTCTTTTGACGGATCTCGTCCCACAGGCGCGCAAGGTAATCAAAGTCACGCTTTATCTCGGTCTTGGTACGGCTGATGCCGGCGGTCCGGACGATCAGGCCCATTGTCTTAGGCAGCGAGAGGTCAGAGACGACCTGCTTCAGGCGCTTACGGTCAGACGAAGAATTGATCTTGCGGCTGATTCCGCCACCATGCGAGCTGTTCGGCATCAGCACGGTATAACGGCCAGCCAGGCTGAGATAGGAGGTGAGGGCAGCGCCCTTGTTCCCACGCTCCTCCTTCACGACCTGAACCAGGATTACCTGGCGGCGTTGGATAACGTCCTGAATTTTGTAGCGGCGGCGCAGCGCCATACGCTTGGCGCGCACTTCGTCGACTTCTTTCGCCCGGCTGCGGCCCTTCTTGCTATCGCCCTTTCCGCCCTGACGGCGGCGGCCACGTCCGCGTCCACGGCGGCCGCGGCGCGGCTTGTCTTCTTCTTCTTCTGAATTGTCTTCGTCAGATGTCTCGCCATCTTCGGCGTCATCCTCTGAGCTATCGTCTTCTTCATCTTCATCGTCTTCATCGTCTTCATCGTCTTCATCGTCTTCATCGTCGCCATCGACATTGCCTTCTTCGATGGTGGCAACTGTGTCTTTTTCAGATGTGTCGATCTCTTCCATGCCGTCTTCGGCGAGATCTTCTGCCAGAGCTCCAGCGGATTCGTCGTCAGCGTCATATTCCTCGCCGGGGACGTTGCCTTCTTCCTCTTCCTCTGCGCGCAGACGCGCCTCTTCTTCGGCCGCCTCCGCTTCTTCGGCGAGCAAGCGCTCCCGATCATCCTGAGGGATCTGGTAATAGTCAGGGTGAATTTCGCTAAAGGCGAGGAAGCCGTGCCGATTGCCGCCAAAGTCGACAAATGCCGCCTGTAGCGAGGGTTCTACCCGGGTAACTTTGGCTAGATAAATATTGCCTTTGATCTGCTTGTGTTCGGCAGATTCAAAGTCGAACTCCTCAATCCGGTTGCCTTTTAGTACCGCCACCCGGGTCTCTTCCGAGTGGCGCGCATCGATTAGCATGCGCGTTGCCATTATGTTGTCTCCACGCGCCTATGGCGGCTCGGTGGCCGCTCATAAAACGCAATTTGTATGATGAAACGGCTCGCCAAATGTCTTGGAAGACATTGCTAGAGCCGGTCGATTTATCGGATCCCCGAGCACCAATTGCACGGGATTTGATGAATGTGTCTGCTGTGAAGAGAGTGCGGGATTGACCAAACATTTGGCCCCCGTTTCGGCTCGCACAAACCGTCGCCAGCGCTGGGCGCTGCGACTGGAATTGCGAGGAGAAGCGTCTCGTCACTGCATCAACCTGTTAAGTGGCCTTGGCAAAAGGGTTCTGCCCAGGCGTCGAGAACAAATTGGCGAGTCGCACCGGGGCTTTCCCACCGCGCCGGCCAATTTTTCGATGAAATCCTGTTAGCATCGTGGGTTAGACCCCGCAACCATATTGCGTTCTCCTATCACAACACACTACGCCATTATGGATATGTCACTGCGTACGCTGATCCTGATGGTTATCCTGCTGCCGGCCTTGCTGGTGGGCGGGGCGATAGCGGCGGGTGTGAAGATACCTGTCCCGCAATTGGGCCGCGACTATGTGCAGCGGATCAGCCTGGCTGGGGAGGGCGGACCAGTAGTCCTTCCAGATATCACCGGTCCGGATGATCTGACCCGCCCGCTGATCGTTATCGATGCGGGACATGGCGGGCGTGACCCCGGCGCGGTGGGTGAAACCCCAGACGGGCAAGTTGTGCGTGAGAAAGATGTGACACTCGCAATAGCTCTGGAGTTGCGCGACCAATTGCTGGCCGATGGCGGGATCAGAGTGGCCATGACTCGCAGTGATGACAGCATTGTTCCGCTGGGCGACCGGCCAGAAATTGCACGGCAATTGAATGCCGACCTGTTCGTCTCGATCCACGCCGATTCCGCCGGAGGGACGACCGATGTCTCTGGCGCGAGCATTTACACCTTGTCGTCAGAGGCATCGAGCGAAGCCGCCGCTCGCTTTGCTGCGCGAGAGAACGACGCCGACCGCGTGAATGGCCTCACCATTGAGGGACAAAGCGAAGAGGTAAGCGCGATTTTGGTCGAACTGTCGCAGCAGCAGACACAGGATAGCTCAGCCGATCTCGCCTCGCTAATCATACGTGAGGGCGATGGAGAGCTCGCCTTTGTGAGCACGCCTCAACGCTCCGCCGCATTGGCTGTATTAAGGGCGCCAGATGTGCCTTCAGTTTTGTTTGAAAGCGGCTTTGTCACCAATCAGGCCGACCGTGCGCGTCTAACCACAGCAGAAGGCCGCGCGACTTATGCCCGCGTTTTGGCTCGCGCGATCCGCATATACTTCGCGCGCAGAGCGGAACGATAACCGCGTCCACCAATCATCTGCTGATACAATTCGACGACAAGCCGCAGGTTCATCGGATAATCAGGCACAAGGCGCTAGCGCCCGCAAAATCACTCATGCTAAGACACACGCAACTATGACTGAGTCCACCCAACAGACATCGCTTGAATATTTCCGCTATCGCCTGGGCAGAGACCTGAGCGCGGCTGGCGGATGGTTCAAAGCGAAATGGAAATCGAGCCTACTGTTTAAGCTGGGCGCTTTCGGCCTGATCGTGATGCTGCTCGCCTGGGTTGCTGGCTGGGTGTTTCTGGCGCGCGACCTACCCGATGCAGAGGGTCTGCTCGATTATGAGACCCCGCTGCCCACGGTGGTGCGCGGGATCGATGGCGAGATTGTCCACTCTTATGCCCGCGAGCGCCGCGTTCAGCTGCAATATCCCGACTTCCCGGAAAAGCTGGTTGAGGCTTATCTTTCCGCCGAAGATAAAACCTTCTTCTCGCATGGCGGCGTCGACATAACCGGCACGGCCAATGCTGTGTTCGACTATGTCAGTAAGCTTGGCTCTGGCGACCGTGCGGTCGGCGGCTCCACCATCACCCAGCAGGTGGCAAAGAACCTGCTGCTAGGCGACGAATACTCCGTTACGCGTAAGCTGAAGGAAATGATCCTCGCGAGCCGCATCGAAGGGGTGATGAGCAAAGAGGAAATCCTCGAGCTTTATCTCAATGAAATTCCTCTGGGTCGCCGCAGCTTCGGCGTCCAGGCGGCAAGCCGCGCCTATTTTGACCGCGATGTGGTCGATCTGGAATTGCACCAAATGGCGTTCCTCGCGATCCTGCCAAAGGCGCCCGAGCGCTATGGCCGCGCTGCCAATGAAGAGCGCGCGCTGGAACGGCGCGATTTCGTTCTCTCGCAGATGGAAGAAAACGGCTTCATCACCGCTGATCAAGAGACCGCGGCCAAGGCACAACCACTCGGCCTGGTGCGCCAACGCAGCCAGCGTTCGGTCGATGCGGGCTATTTCCTCGAAGAGGTCCGGCGCAAGCTGATCTCTGATTTTGGCGAGAGCGCCGAGGACGGTGAGAACAGCGTCTATGCTGGCGGTCTATGGGTGCGAACCTCACTCGATCCAGAGATGCAGGATGCCGCGCGCAAAGCTTTGCGCCAAGGCCTTGTGCGCTATCACGGCAGCCGGGGTTGGAGCGGGCCGATTGCGACCATCAACTTCGATGACGGGGCATGGGACAGTCAACTCGCCAGTTCCAACATCAGCGTTAATTATGAAAACTGGCGCGTCGGTGTGGTCACAAACCGCAGCGGATCCAGCGCGACTATCGGCTTTTCCGATGGCGAAGAGAAACCGCTGAGCGGTCTACCAAACGCTTTGAAAGCAGGCGATGTGATCGCCGTGGTGCCGAGCGGGAATGGCTACCGTGTAAAGGCGATCCCGCATGCGCAAGGCGGGCTCGTTGTTCAAAACGCGCAATATGGCCGGGTGCTCGCTATGCAGGGCGGATTCGATTATCGCCTGTCAGACTTTAACCGCGCGACCCAAGCAGAGCGTCAGCCGGGCTCAACGATCAAGCCCTTTGTCTATGCCACCGGCCTCGATCACGGCATGACCCCATCGACCGAAATCGATAACTCCCGCTATTGCTATTATCAGGGCCGCCGCCTGGGCGAAAAGTGCATTCGCGGCGGACGCGCGGGCGAGTTTCCTCTGCGCTATGGCTTGGAGCAATCGCAGAACATTATGACGGTGCAGATCGGCATGACTGCCGGGATGGACAATGTCGTTAAGCAGATCCAGGATTTGGGCATCGGCAGTTACGATCCCTATCCCGCCTTTGCCTTGGGCGCGGGCGAATCCACCGTTATGAAAATGGTTGCGGCCTATGCGGCGTTGGCCAATCACGGACGCCTGAATGATCCAACCGTCATCGACTATGTGCAAGACCGCGATGGCAAGGTCATTTACCGCGCGGACAATCGCAAATGCGATGGCTGCAACATGCCGAAGTGGGATGGCAAGCCGATGCCGCGCTTTGGTCTAAAGGGTGAGCAAGCGATGGACGCTCGGACCGCGTTCCAGACCATGCACATGCTAAAAGGGGTCGTTGATCGCGGCACCGCCACAGTTCTCAACGATCTGGGTCTGCCGCTGTTTGGTAAGACCGGCACGACCACCGGACCAAAGGATGTTTGGTTTATCGGGGGCACGCAGGAGCTGATCGCGGGCGCTTATGTCGGGTTTGATACCCCGCGCAATATGGGCGGCTACGCTCAAGGTGGAACGATAGCGGCACCGATCATCAAGACGCTGATCCGCGAATCGCGCGACAAATGGTCTGACCTTCCTGCAATCGCGCCAGCAGGAGTGCGTATGGTCAGGGTGGACCGCCGCTCGGGCAAACGCGTGCTCGATGGCTGGCCCACCAATGACAAGCGTTCGGCCATTATATGGGAGGCGTTTAAGCCGGATACTGAGCCAGAGCGTTCGACCCGAGCCGATGAAATCGCGGCCAAGCGTGATGAGATTCTGGAGTTGATCAAATCCGCTCGTGGCAGCACCAGCCAAGCCACTGAATCCAGCGATGGCGAAGTCGAGGACTTTGTCGAGGATCAAGGCGGTCTGTATTAGCGGCGCGTCCGCTCAATCCGCCGCCGCTGTTCCCTCTCAAACTTTACAATCACGGCCCGCCCGTTAATCGGGGCCATCCAAACCACCGCAAAGGATTTGCCATGCGCGCAGAGGCGCAAGCCAATATCGACCGGATTAATGCTGCGCTTGATCTGGTGCGCCTGTCGCTCGATTGGGAGCGCGCTTTGCGGCGTCTGGATGAGCTGAACGCGCGGGTTCAGGACCCCAGCCTGTGGGACAATCCCAAGGAGGCGCAAGCGGTCAGCCGCGAGCAAAAGACGCTGGAAAGTGCCGTTGCGACGGTGCGCGATATCTCCTCTGAAATGGCCGATGCGATCGAGTTCATCGAGATGGGCGAGGCCGAGGGCGAAGAGGACATTATCAATGATGGCCTAAAGAGCTTGGAGAAGCTCGCCGACCGCGCGGACGCTGACAAGGTTCAGGCGCTGCTGTCTGGCGAGGCGGATGCCAACGACACCTATATCGAAATTCACGCGGGAGCTGGCGGCACCGAAAGCCAGGATTGGGCCGAAATGCTGTTTCGCATGTACGGCCGCTGGGCTGAACGACGCGGCTACAAGATCGAGACCGTCGAATATCAGGCGGGCGAGGCTGCTGGCATCAAATCGGCAACGCTGCTCGTCAAAGGCGAAAACGCCTATGGCTATGCCAAGACCGAAAGCGGCGTTCACCGCCTCGTGCGGATCAGCCCGTACGATAGCAATGCTCGCCGCCACACCTCGTTCAGCTCGGTCTGGGTCTATCCAGTGATCGACGATGATTTCGAGGTTGAGATCAACGAAGGCGACCTCAAGATCGACACCTACCGCGCATCGGGCGCGGGCGGACAACACGTCAACACCACCGACAGCGCGGTGCGGATCACGCACCAGCCAACCGGCATTGTCGTCGCCAGCCAAAACGATCGCAGCCAGCATAAGAACCGCGCGACAGCGATGAACATGCTGAAAGCGCGCCTGTTTGAGCGCGAAATGGCGGAGCGTGAAGCGGTTGCCTCGGGCGAATATCAAGAGAAAAGCGACATCGGTTGGGGCCACCAGATCCGCTCTTACGTCCTGCAACCCTATCAGATGGTCAAAGATCTTCGAACTGGCGTAACCTCAAGTTCGCCTGACGATGTGCTGGATGGCGCGCTTGATCCGTACATCTCCGCCGCTCTCGCTCAGCGCGTGACGGGTGAGACAGTGGATGTGGAAGACGTCGAATAATGCGGATTTCGATTGCGTTTATCCTAGGAGCGGTGGCGACATTGGCCGGATGCATGCCGCAGGCCGAGCAAAGCGACAGGCCCGAAAGCGCGCTTGAGTTTCCGCTGCCTGATCGCCCGGTCTCAACCATCACCTCAAACCAGTTTTCCAACGAAGACGCCCGGGATAATCGCGGTGAGGCGCAAAAGGTCATGGACCTTGCCAATATTGGCGAAGGTATGACGGTCGCCGATATCGGCGCGGGCGAGGGCTATTACACCGTCCGCCTGGCGGAGCGTGTGGGGGACGCCGGCCGGGTGCTGGCTCAGGATATTGATCGCGATGCCTTGGAACGGCTGGGCCGCCGGGTTGAGCAGGAACGGCTGGAAAACATTTCGATCAAGCTTGGTGAAGTTGACGATCCACAACTACCGGGCAGCAGCTTTGACCGCATCTTTTTGGTTCACATGTATCACGAAGTCAGCGAACCCTATGCGTTCCTGTGGCGGCTGTGGCCTGCACTGGCCGAAGGCGGTCAGGTGATCGTTGTCGACGCAGACCGACCGACCGACCGCCACGGCATGCCGCCCAAATTGCTGTTTTGTGAGTTTGATGCGGCGGGATACCGACTCATGGAATTTCTGGAAAAGCCAGACATCAAAGGCTATTTCGCGCGCTTTGAGCGGGCAGATACGCGGCCAGAACCGGGTAAGATAACAGCCTGCAGCCTGAACAAAAAATAGGGCACAGCCCAAATGTGACATTGTGTTGCACCATGCGCGAACGTAAACACAATCATGAAAAGCGCGGGGGCAAACTCGCTGGGGAGCTTTCATTGATTAGGGGACTGGAGCCGATCCGCCGCGCTAGCCGCGCCGATTGATCCTGCGAACTTCATGCAAGCATCGGTCCGGTGACCTTGCGCTCTTTAAATCAACAAGGTGGGGTGCTACGCGCTGCCGCGATCACAATGCCACAAGGTCAGGAGTACCGCCAAGGATGACAGATTTTCCAACCAGCTTTGACCGTGAAGATCTGCTTAAATGCGCACGGGGCGAATTGTTCGGCCCAGGTAACGCACAATTGCCAGAACCTCCGATGCTGATGATGGACCGGATCACAGATATCTCCGGCGATGGCGGGGAACATGGCAAGGGTCATGTGGTGGCTGAATTTGATATAAAACCAGACCTTTGGTTTTTTGACTGCCATTTTCCCGGCAATCCGATCATGCCCGGCTGCCTTGGCCTGGATGGCCTATGGCAACTGACGGGTTTCAACCTTGGCTGGCGCGGTTGGCAAGGACGCGGCTATGCGTTGGGTGTGGGCGAAGTGAAGCTAACCGGCATGGTTCGGCCTGACCGCAAGAAACTCACCTATTTCGTGGATTTCACCAAGGCGATGCAATCCCGGCGTTTGACGATGGGTGTGGCGGATGGCCGGGTAGAGGCCGATGGTGAGGTCATCTATCAAGTTAAAGATATGAAAGTTGCGCTCTCAGAGGCCTAAAGGCCAGAGACGATAGGGGAATATCATGCGTCGCGTTGTCATTACCGGACTGGGGATCGTTTCCTCGATTGGCACCAATCAAGCAGAAGTGCTGGCCTCGCTGAAAGCGGGCAAATCCGGCATCAGTTTCAATGAGGACATGGCCGAACATGGCTTTCGCTCTCAAATAGTGGGTTCGGTGGATCTCGATGTGAAAGAGCACGTCGACAAGCGCACTCTGCGTTTTATGGGGCCGGGCGCGGCCTATGCTCATATCGCGATGGGGCAAGCCATCGCCGATGCTGGTCTGGAAGAGAAAGACGTTATCAACCCGATGACCGGCGTGATTGCTGGATCAGGCGGACCGTCGACCTCTGCCATGCTGACGGCGCATCAAACGGTGCTCAAGAACGGCTCAACCAAGCGTATTGGCCCATTCGCGGTGCCTAAGACGATGTCCTCCACAGTCAGTGCCAACTTGGCGACGGCTTATCAGATCAAGGGCATGAACTTCTCGATCACTTCCGCCTGTTCCACCTCGCTGCATTGCATCGGCATGGCCGCCCAACAGATCGCACTGGGCCAGCAAGACGTGATGTTTGGCGGCGGCGGCGAGGAGCTGGACTGGACATTATCCTGCCTGTTTGACGCGATGGGCGCGATGTCGAGCAAGTATAACGACACTCCGGAGCGTGCCTCCCGCGCCTTTGACGCAGACCGCGATGGGTTTGTGATCGGTGGCGGCGGCGCGATGGTTGTTTTGGAAAGCCTCGAACATGCGCAGGCACGCGGGGCAAAGATTTACGCCGAAATCACCGGTTTCTGTGCCACTTCTGATGGTGCGGACATGGTCGCGCCATCAGGTGAGGGCGGAGAGCGGGCGATGCGCGGTGCGATCAAAACGCTGAATGAAGACCGCAAAGTCAGCTATATCAATGCGCACGGCACATCCACGCCGGTGGGTGATGTTGGCGAAATCGAGGCGGTTCGCCGCGTGTTTGGGGAGGGCTCAACTCCGCCGGTCAGTTCAACCAAGTCGATGACCGGCCACAGCCAGGGGGCAACAGGCGCGCAAGAGGCGATTTATTGCCTGCTCGCTCTCGAACATGACTTTATCATTCCTTCGATCAATGTGGAAACCCTCGATCCGGCGCTGAAACCGGAAGAGATCGCTACGCACTTGGTCGAAAATGCCGGGCTTGATACCGTGATGACCAATAGCTTCGGATTTGGCGGCACCAATGGTTCGATGCTGATGTCGAAATTTCACGGTTGAGAATTTAACGCAGGATTTGCTGCCAAAATTGAGGTGACATGAGCATGGGCGTCCTTGCAGGAAAACGCGGACTTGTGATGGGCGTCGCGAATGATCGCTCAATCGCCTGGGGTATTGCAAAAGCCTGCGCAGAGGCCGGCGCTGAGCTGGCTTTCACGTATCAGGGTGAGGGATTTGGTAAGCGGTTGGAACCGCTAGCGCAGAGCGTCGGTTCGGATGTCATGCTCGATGTTGATGTGACCGATGACGCTTCGCTTGATGCGGCCTTTGCCGCATTGCAGGAACGCTGGGGCACGCTCGACTTCATCATCCATGCCATTGCCTATTCCGACAAGTCAGAACTGGCCGGGCGTTTCCTTGATACGTCACGCGATAACTTTAAAAACTGCATGGATATCTCTGCCTACAGCCTGATCGAGGTTGCGCGCCGTGCGCATCCGATGATGGTGGAAAATGGCGGAACGATCCTGACGCTCAGCTATATGGGTTCGAGCCGTGTCACGCCCAATTATAACGTCATGGGCGTCGCAAAAGCCGCGCTGGAATCGGCCGTGCGATATCTGGCCGATGATCTTGGCCCAGAGGGCATACGCGTAAACACGATCAGCCCCGGCCCGATGAAGACGCTGGCCATGTCCGCAATTGGCGGCGCACGCAGGACCTACAGACACACTGATACCAATGCGCCCATGCGCAGCAACGCAACACTGGAGGCGGTGGGCGGAACGGCGGTCTATTTGTGCAGCGATGCAGGCGCATACACCACCGGAGAGATCATCCATGTGGATGGCGGCTTCCATGTTCTGGGCATGCCACAGCTCGACAATTTATGATCGGCGAGTGATGATCATTCGTTCTACAGACCTGAGCGAACCGGAAGTCATCGCGCTACTCGAATTGCATCATGGAGAGATGGAACAATTCTCTCCGCCTGGCACATGCCATGTTCTCGACCTATCTGGCTTGAAAGCCCCGGAAATAGAGGTTTTTGCGGCGTGGGAAGGCGAGGCTCTATTATCAATCGGGGCACTGAAACAACATGAAGGCTTTGGCGAGATCAAATCGATGCGGGCCCATCCCGATGCGCGAGGGAAGGGTGCGGGCAAAGCTATGTTGGAGCACTTGATCATCCGCGCTCAGGAATTGGGTTTCCCGCAAATCAAACTAGAGACAGGCGATGGCGGAGTTTTCGAGGCAGCAGTTGGACTCTACAAGAACTTCGGGTTTGTGCCTTGCGAGGCCTTTGCCGGTTACACGCCAAGTGACTTCAACAAGTTTTACGCTTTGTCTTTGCGTGCCGGGTGAGGGCGTCCATTGAACGAAGTTAAACCTCTACGCCCCAGCTTTTTGAGCCTAGCAAGTGAGCTTTTGGCTCTGCCCAAGGTATTGGTCGCACCGCTGCGTTCAGCCGATCAGATGGAACCGTTTGCCAATGGTAAGACCGCTCTGGTCATTCCCGGCATGCTTTCCAACAATGCCGCAACCGCCCTACTCATCGCGAACCTGCGGCAGGCCGGGTTTGACGCGCATGGCTGGGAAAATGGTCTCAACACCAAGGTTACACCAGCGCGCATCACGGCCGTGGAAGATCACGTTGCAAGGCTGTCTGATCAGACCTCACAAAAGATCATCGTGATTGGCTGGAGCCTTGGCGGGCTATACGCGCGGCTGCTCGCGCATCGCTCGCCGCATCATATCGACCTTGCTGTCACCTTGGGATCGCCGTTTTCAGGCGACAGCCGGGCAAACAATGCCTGGCGTCTGTATGAGGCAATGAACGATCACAGCGTCGATAATCCGCCGTTTGAGGAGGATTTGTCGAATAAGCCACCAGTACGCACCCTCGCTATCTGGTCCAGCAGGGACGGCGTGATTTACCCTGAATGCACGGCGGGCACGCCGGAGCAATCAGACCTGAGGATTGAGCTGCCCTATAAGCATTTGGAGCTCGCAACATCGCGCCGGGCCATACGCGAGGTGGTGGGTATTCTGCGCGAGGAAATGCGTGACGGTGCGCCTTCTGCACTAGCCTTGGCTCAGCTGCCGGTTCTGACGGACGAAGAGATCGCTCGACGGCTCCCTGTATGGTCGGTGCTGTCAGACACTTTCCTCGACACGGAGCTCGACGAGCATCACTATTTTCGCATCGCTGAGATGATCACTGAGGCGGGCTATTCCAAGGAAGAGCTTGAGACGATCTATCGCTGCGAGGTGGAGCCCGCGTTCTCGTTCAACCTGTTAGACCCTGCGGGCGAGTGGGCCGGGTGGCCGGAGGAATTCGTGCTGGAACGGGTGCTCGCAAGCCGTAAGACACCCGAGACGCAGGCTCGGCCGCGCGTCATCATGCACGACCATATCAAATCGGAATGGGTGAAGATCAGCCGCGCCTTAGACGCGCTCTAACCGCTCTCCGATTGGGCCTTATTCAATATCCCAGGCTCGCTCACCGTGGCTGGTCACATCAAGGCCTTCGATTTCCTCGTCCTGTTTGACCCGCATCGGGAAGAAAGCCGAGACCATCAACGCCAAGATCGCTGTGCCAATCGCACTCCACAACGCGACCGCGCCAATCCCAACAAATTGCGCAAACAATTGGCTGCCCATGTCCATTCCCGGGAAATACCCCGTTCCGCCAAGCTCTGGTGCCAGGAAGACAGCCAGCAACATAGTGCCCAGCAGACCGCCCACACCGTGAACCGCAAATACGTCGAGCGAATCGTCAATGTGCCATTTCAGCTTGATCAGCTGGATCGCGCCGTAACAAACCATTGAACCGGCCACGCCGAACAGGATCGCTGCGCCAGGCGAGACAAACACCGCCGCCGGTGTGATCGTGGCCAGGCCAGCAATCGCGCCCGTTGCCCAACCAATCGTGGTCGGCTTACCCAGCGCAAGCCGCTCAACAAGCAGCCACGTGAGCGCGGCTGCACTGGCAGCAATATGTGTGTTGATGATGGCGGAAGAGGCGTTGTCATTTGCGCCCAGGGCAGAGCCGCCGTTAAATCCGAACCAACCCACCCACAGCAGAGCCGCACCCACCATCGTTAGCGCCGGAGCATGGGGCAACATCAGCTTCTTGGGAAAACCGTCGCGCTTGCCCAGCAGCATCGCAACCAGCAGCGCAGAAACGCCAGCGGTGGTGTGCACCACGAGGCCGCCGGCAAAGTCTAGCGTGCCAAATTGGCTTGCCAGCCATCCGCCGCCCCACAGCCAATGCGCAACCGGCGCGTATACGACGAGGCCCCATAGCGCGCAAAACGCCAGCACCCAGGCAAACCGAGCGCGCTCTACCCACGCGCCCACCATCAGGGCAGGAGTGATCACCGCAAAAGTCATCTGGAACAGCGCAAATGTGCTTTCGGGCACCAAAGTGCCTTCACGCACCGTGCCCAGATTATCGAACATCAACGCGTTGCCACCGCCCATCCAGCCTGTTGTAACCGGGCCAAAGGCGATGGTGTAGCCGGCGATCACCCACAGCACCGAAGCAGCGGCGGCAATCGCGCCGCATTGCAAAACAACCGACAGCAGGTTTTTGGAGCGCACGAGGCCACCGTAGAACAGCGCAAGGCCTGGCAATGTCATCAGCAGCACGAACGCTGCGGAGGCCAATATCCATGCGGTGTCGCCAGTATCAGGCACCGCGATAGCAGGCGCCACCTCTTGAAGCGCATCTTGAGCAGAAAGCGGCGCGGCAAGGCCCGCAGCAATAATGAGTGAAAGCGCGGTGCGCAGCATTGTTATGTCCCCCCAATGCCGCGCAGTCATGCGGTCATTGCTCAAATTAATCCCTTTGCACGCGCTTTGTTTCAAACAGCGCTCAATATCAATGGCATTAATGCAACTTACCCCGCGATCAGTGCCTCTAGCACTTGATCTGGTGGGCGGTGTCCATCGGCCCAAAAGCGGATATTGGCGATCACCTTCTCTCCAGAGGCTTCGCGGCCCTCCGCCGTTGCGCTGCCAATATGGGGCAGTGTCATGACATTGGGGCTTCTGATGAGACGCTCATCAACCTTCGGCTCCTCTGGGTAAACATCAAGACCCGCACCCGCGAGATGCCCACTTTCCAGTGCGGCGATCAGCGCTTCTTGGTCTATTAACTCGCCGCGGGCTGTGTTGATGATGCACGAACCAGGTTTCATCAAAGCAAAGCGGCGAGCATCGAGCATATTACGTGTCTCATCGGTCAGCGGGCTGTGCAATGTGACGATGTCAGCCGCGCTCAGCAGATCATCCAGGCTTTCCGCATAGTTCGCGCCCAGCATGCTCTCGATCGCTTCAGGCAAGGGCTTTCGATTGTGATAGAGAATCGACAAGCCAAAAGCGCGTGCCCGGTGCGCAACCGCCTGGCCAATGCGGCCCATGCCGACGATTCCCAGTGTCTTTCCGCCAAGCTTACGCCCCAGCAGGCCCGATGGCGCCCATCCGGTCCACTCGCCGCGCCGAACCAGTGCTGTGCCTTCGCGAATGCGCCGTGGCACTCCGATAATGCCTGCCATCGCAATATCGGCGGTGTCGTCGGTAAAAACACCCGGCGTGTTGGTGACGAAGATCTTGCGCGCTGCCGCAGCGGCCAGATCAATATGCTCGATCCCTGCGCCAAAGCTCGCGATCAGGCCCAACTGCTCGCCTGCCTCTGCGATCATATCCGCATCAATTCTGTCCGTAACGGTGGGAACCAGCACGTCGCAGCTTTTCATCGCTGCGATCAAAGCATCTCGGCTCATCGGCTCGTCAGTGGTGTTGAGCTGACAATCGAACAGCTCGCTCATCCGCGCCTCTACAGAAGGCATCAACTGGCGGGTCACCACCACTTTCATTTCGCGCGCATTGCGGCGCTGGGTCTGCGCAGGTTCATTTGGCATCATCTAGCGCTAATGGCTTGTGGGCGCACAGGTCAAGCGCGCTTGAAGCCGCATGTCCAATGAAGCTATGGATGGATCTGTTATGAAACGATTTGTTGTCTCTGTCTTGGTCGTGTTGGGCCTGCTCGCTTTAGCGCCGCTTGGCGCGCCGCTGTATGCGCAGGACCGCGAGACGCCATATTGGGCTTCGATTGATTCTGAGCGGGTCAATATGCGGGTCGGGCCAAGCGTCGATTACCCGATTGAATGGGTCTACAAACGCAAAGGCCTGCCGATCAAAGTCATCCGCCTACGCGAAGGCTGGCGCCTGATTGAAGATCCGGATGGGCAGCAAGGATGGGTCACGCGCAGCCTCCTAAGCGCCGCGCGCACCGCCATGATCATTGGCAAGGGGCCCATTGACCTGCGTGCATCCGCCAGCGCCACGTCCGCGCTCAGATGGCGCGCCATGCCGGGCAATGTCGGCAGACTGGGGAATTGCGAGGCTGGCTGGTGCGAGCTTGATATTGCCGGACGTACGGGGTGGGCACCGGAAGACCGCCTGTGGGGCACCGGCGCGCCCTGACCGCTCTATTTCAGAGGCGTAATCTCATAGCTTTCGCTGCCGTCTGACAATGTCGTGGTGAAGCTGCCATCAGCATTTGCCGCGCCATTATTCCAGCAACGCTGCTTACGCGCTTCACCATCCTCACCGCGCGGATTGAAACAGAACGACGCGCCATCGACGTCCCATGTTCCGCTACCAACCCGGACATTCTGCGGATTGTAGTCGATGTAGGTTCCGTCCGGCTCAAGCTTCGTCTTGGCGTAGATCGTGCCATTGCTGCCAATGGTATATAGGCCAGGGACCATCACAAAACCTGGGCCATCGGCGGCTTCAGCGCGGGCAGGGGCGTCCACTGCCTCACCGCTGACCTCTGCATCGCCATCGCTGCCGGTCGCCGTTTCTCCGCAAGCGCTGAGCGCGATCAGCGTTGGAAGAGTGAGACAGGCGGCGGCTCGGCGAAATTGCATCAGACGATCTCAACCGCAACAGCGGTTGCTTCGCCGCCACCGATGCATAGGCTGGCGACACCTTTAGTTTTCCCCTGCTGTTTCAGTGCATTGAGCAGCGTCACAATGATCCGGGTGCCGCTGGCGCCAATGGGATGACCCAGGGCTGTGCCGCCGCCGTTCACATTGATCTTCGCGTGATCAATGCCGAGGTCGCGCATTGCGAACATCGCCACACAAGCAAACGCCTCGTTCACTTCCCACAGCTCAACATCGTCAACCGACCAGCCTGTATTGGCGAGCACTTTTTCGATCGCCCCGATCGGCGCAACGGTAAAATCCTTCGGTTCGCGCGCATGGGCCGCCATGGCAACGATCTTTGCAACTGGCGTCGCGCCCTTTTCCGCCGCCACGCTTTCGCGTGTCAAAACGACTGCGGCCGCGCCATCAGAGATTGAGCTAGAGGTTGCCGCCGTGATCGTGCCGTCCTTGGCAAAGGCTGCGCGCAATTGCGGGATCTTGTCCGGGCGGCCTTTACCAGGAGCTTCGTCGGTGTCGACGGTGACATCGCCCTTACGTGTCTTGAACGTCACCGGCACGACTTCGTCCGCAAAGGCGCCGCTTTCAATCGCAGCATTAGCGCGGCGCAGGCTTTCGACGGAATATTCGTCCATCTCCTCGCGCGTCATTTGATAATCGTTCGCTGTGTCCTGCGCGAAAGTGCCCATCGCCCGGCCTTCTTCATAGGCATCTTCCAGCCCGTCGAGGAACATGTGATCATAGGTCGTGTCATGGCCAAGGCGCGCACCAGAACGATGCTTCTTCAGCAGGTACGGTGCATTGGTCATGCTCTCCATCCCGCCGGCAACCACCATGTCGATCGTGCCTGATGCCAGAGCCTCGCTGCCCATGATCACTGTCTGCATGCCAGAGCCGCAAACTTTGTTCACCGTGGTTGCTTGCACGGTTTTCGGCAGGCCAGCCTTAATCGCAGCCTGGCGGGCAGGGGCCTGCCCCAGACCAGCGGGTAGGACGCAGCCCATATAGGCCCGGTCAAAATCTTCACCGTTCACCCCTGAGCGCTCTACCGCTGCCTTCACTGCCGTGGCGCCAAGATCCGTCGCTGACACATCAGCCAGCGCGCCCTGCATTCCGCCCATTGGCGTACGAGCATAAGAAAGGATGACAATCGGATCATTGGCGGAAAACTGGGCCATGCGGGGTTCCTTGGCTAAAATCTGTAATTTGTTTCACTGGATAGTGTCTTGGGCGATGTAATGCTGCGCTGCGGCATTGGCAATGTGCAGTTTCAAGGTGGGGCCACGGCCCAATACTGCTTGTCATATTGCGATTTTTTGGCGACAAGCATGGCAAATCAAAACGTATTTCTGGAGAGAACCCTATGGCCGATGACCGCAAAGTAGAATTGGACGCCATTCTAAAGCGCCAGCGTGAGGCCTTTACCGCATCCCGACCGGAAAGCATAAACATGCGCAAAGACCGGATTAAGCGGGCTATGGCTCTGCTGAAAGATCACAGCGAAAACCTGTGCAAGGCGATGAGCGCTGATTTCGGCAATCGCTCCGTCGATCAATCGATGATCACCGATATTGCGGGCACAGTTGGCGCGGGGAAACATGCGCTCAAGAACATGGATAAATGGGCCAAATCGGAAAAGCGCCCCGTGCAATTTCCATTGGGGCTGCTCGGCGCGAAGGCTGAGATCCGCTATGAGCCAAAGGGCGTGGTTGGCATTCTTAGCCCATGGAATTTCCCGGTAAATCTCGCATTCTCGCCGTTGATGCAGGTTCTGGCAGCGGGTAACCGCGCGATGATCAAGCCGAGCGAATTTACAGAGCGTACGTCCCTGTTGATGGCGGAACTGGTCGATGAATATTTCACGCCCGATGAAGTGGCGGTAATTACCGGCGGACCAGAAGTCGCCGCGGCATTTTCCGAGTTACCCTTTGATCATCTGGTCTTCACCGGTTCCACAGCAACCGGGCGCCGAGTGATGGAGGCGGCCTCAAAGAACCTTGTGCCAGTCACGCTGGAGCTGGGCGGAAAATCGCCTGTTATCATGGGCAAGAGCGCCGACTTTGCCAAAGCGGGTGAGCGCATTGCTCTGGGTAAAATGATGAACGCAGGCCAGATATGTCTCGCACCTGATTATATGTATGTCCCGCAGGATAAGCAGGACGAGGCAATCCAAGGCGTCTCTGACGGCGTCACCAATATGTATCCAACCCTGCTCGAAAATGATGATTACGCCTCCATCGTCAGCGATCGTCATTTTGAGCGGCTGCAAGGCATGGTCGCCGATGCACGCGACAAAGGCGCAGAGGTGATCGAGGTTAATCCAGGCGATGAAGATTTTGGTTCGGCCAACCAACGCAAAATGCCGCTAACGATCCTGAAGAACGTGACTGACCAGATGGAAGCGATGCAGGAAGAGATCTTCGGACCCGTCCTGCCCGTAAAGACGTATAAAACCGTCGACGATGCCGTTGATTATGTGAATGAAAATGACCGTCCCTTGGGCCTCTATTACTTTGGCCAAGACACCGACGAGCAGGAACGCGTGCTGACCCGGACGATCTCTGGCGGTGTCACCACCAATGACGTTATCTTTCATGTTTCGATGGAGGATTTGCCATTCGGCGGGGTCGGGCCATCCGGCATGGGCAGCTATCACGCGGTCGAAGGCTTTAAGGAATTCAGCCACGCGCGCGCCGTCTATCACCAGCCCAAGATCGACATTGCCAAACTGGGCGGGTTTAAACCGCCTTATGGAAAAGCCAGTCAGAAAGCTGCCGCTGGGATGATGAAGTGATGGGGAAAACTGCGCGGCATTAAACGGTATGTTTCCGCGAAGACCGTTCTAGGAGTGCTTCCATCCGCCGCAAAGCCGCGGAATCAGGTGGTTTACCTAGTCTCATCAAATGATGCAGGAAATGCCTGATTCGCGGGCTTGCGCGGCGTGCGCGAGAGGCCTAAGCGACCCCCTGGGATTAATCACCGTCTGGACTTTATCGTGGTCGACCTTAGCCAGTATCTACCGATACTGATTTTCATCGCCATAGCCTTTGGCTTATCGTGCCTTTTTGTATTTCTGCCGATGGGCGTCTCACGCCTTACCGGGGCACACAACCCGGACGCGGAAAAGCTGTCTGAATATGAGTGCGGCTTTCCCGCATTTGAGGACGCACGCAGCCAGTTTGATGTGCGCTTTTATCTGGTCGCAATCAGCTTCATCATCTTCGACCTTGAGGCGGCCTTCCTGTTCCCTTGGGCGGTCAGCCTAGGCGAGACGGGCTGGGTCGGTTGGATCGGAATGATGACCTTCTTAGGCATTTTGGCGATTGGCCTCACGTACGAATGGAAGAAGGGGGCTCTGGACTGGGAATGAGCACTTCAGCAAACATCACCCCGGGCAGCCCGATCCTGGACGCCGCTGGTAAGCCGATGAACGGATTGCCGACTGCGCAAAGCGGCGAAGTGCGTCAGCCTGATGCGGATTACTTCAACGCACTCCAAACCGAAGTGAACGACAAGGGTTTTCTGGTCACCTCGACCGAAGATCTGTTCCAATGGGCGCGCACCGGCTCGCTGTGGTGGATGACATTCGGCCTCGCATGCTGCGCGGTTGAGATGATCCATGTGAACATGCCGCGCTATGATATGGAGCGGTTCGGCATCGCCCCACGAGCCTCACCGCGCCAATCGGACGTGATGATCGTCGCTGGAACCCTGTGCAACAAGATGGCTCCGGCCCTGCGCAAGGTCTATGACCAGATGTCGGACCCGAAATATGTGATTTCGATGGGCAGCTGCGCCAACGGCGGCGGCTATTACCACTATTCATACAGCGTCGTGCGCGGATGCGATCGGATTGTTCCGGTTGATATCTACGTGCCCGGTTGTCCTCCGACGGCAGAAGCTCTGCTTTACGGTGTGATGCAATTGCAGCGCAAAATCCGCCGCACCGGGACGATTGTGCGATGAGTTTCAAATCTATGATTTTGGGCCTCGGAGCGCTCGCCTCGCTCTATGGGGTGGCCGTCGCGAATGACGGCGTCGCGGGCGATGATTGGTCGCGTTTTCAATCTCCTGACGAGGCTTTTTCAGTCAAAACACCGTGCAGCGCTGAGGAAACTTTGGCGTTTCAGGCAATGACAAAGGACGCCAGCATACTGCCGGTGCCAATCGGACCAGAAGCGCGAGTGATGTGCCTTCAAGGCGAAACCCTCATGTTCGCTGGGATCGTCGAAGTTCCGTTGGCCGAACTTGGCGATACCTCGCTCTTCGATCTGATTACCGAGGATATTCGCAAGGAAGAGAGCCAACTTCATGATGCCGCTGCCCGCACAGTCGATGGGCGGCGCGCATTCACAAATATGGAAGCTCGCACCGACTATCTTGCGCAGAGCGGGTTCGTCGAAGTCGCACATAACAAAGTCCTCTTGAGCGTAGTCGGTGGTGAAATCACTGAAGAATACCCCGAAGCGTCGCGAAGGCTTCTTGTTGAGCGCTTCATTGCATCAATTGAGTTCGCAGATGAGGTCGTAGCACCATGACCGTCGTCCATTCCGCCCCGAAAATCGCCTCGAACGAAGGTGTGCTTGATGCGCTGACCAAGGCGCTCGGCAAATCCGTCATTTCTGGCGAAGAAAAACACGGTGAGATCATCCTCACCGTGGCGCGTGACAGCATTGTCGATGTGCTGCGCAGCCTGCGTCACGATCATGCCTATCAACAGATGATGGAAATCGCAGGGGTCGACTATCCCGACCGCGCAGAGCGGTTTGAGGTCGTCTACATGCTGCTCTCGCTGACCAAGAACCACCGGATCATGGTCAAGCTGTCCACCGACGAGGCGACCGCTGTTCCATCGATCACCGACCTGTGGCCGAATGCTGGCTGGTTGGAGCGCGAAGTCTTCGACATGTACGGCGTGAAGTTCGCCGGCAACCCAGATCTGCGCCGCATCCTCACCGATTATGGCTTTGAAGGGCATCCGTTCCGCAAGGACTTCCCGATGACCGGCTATACCGAGCTGCGCTATTCCGAGGACGAAAAACGCGTTGTCTATGAGCCGGTAAAGCTGGCGCAGGACATGCGGACCTTCGACTTCCTCTCACCATGGGAAGGCGCGGAGTATGTCCTTCCCGGTGATGAAAAGGCGGAAGGTGGCGACGCGGATAAAAAGGCCGCGGAGAAAAAATCATGAGCCACGGCATACAAATCGAAGAATCGCCGACCACTGACGGCGATGTCATCACCAATTACACGATCAATTTCGGGCCTCAGCACCCTGCGGCGCACGGCGTGCTGCGCATGATTATGGAGCTGGACGGCGAAGTGATCGAGCGGGTCGACCCGCATGTTGGCTTGCTCCACCGCGGCACCGAAAAGCTGATCGAGCATAAGACTTATCTGCAAGCGCTGCCGTATTTTGACCGCTTGGATTATTGCTCTCCGCTTTGCCAAGAGCACTCATACGTGCTGGCAATTGAGAAGCTGCTCAACATCGAAGTGCCAGAACGCGCGCAATATCTGCGGGTGATGTTTGCGGAGCTTACACGCATCTGCAACCACATGCTCAACATTGGCGCGCACGTGATGGATGTCGGCGCGATGACGCCGAACCTGTGGGTGTTTGAGCTGCGCGAGGATTGCCTCAACTTCTTCGAACGGGCATCGGGCGCGCGCATGCACTCTGCCTGGTTCCGCCCCGGCGGCGTACATCAGGATGTGCCTGAGAAATTGCTCGTCGATATGGGCAATTGGATCGACAATCGCCTGCCGGAATTGTTTGGCGACGCGATGAGCCTGGTGCTCGACAACCGCATCTTTAAACAGCGCAATGTCGATATCGCCGTGGTCAGCCGCGATGATGCGATTGCATGGGGCTTTTCCGGCCCAATGATCCGCGCCGCTGGCATCCCGTGGGACCTGCGCAAATCGCAGCCTTACGATGTCTATGACCGGATGGAGTTCGACATTCCTATCGGTACCAATTCCGATTGCTATGACCGGTTTATGGTGCGCGTGAAAGAAGTCTACGAAAGCGCCAAAATCATCAAGCAATGCCTTGCCGAAATTCCGGAAGGGCCCATTGCGAGCCAGGACGGCAAAGTCTCCCCGCCAAAACGCGGTGAGATGAAACAATCGATGGAAAGCCTGATCCATCACTTCAAGCTCTACACAGAAGGCTTTCACGTGCCGGAGGGCGAGGTTTACGTTGCGACCGAAAGCCCCAAGGGCGAGTTTGGCGTCTATCTCGTCAGCGATGGCAGCAATAAGCCCTATCGCTGCAAGATCCGCCCAACCGCATTCAGCCACCTGCAAGCGATGGACATGATGAGCAAAGGGCACATGCTACCTGACGCGACCGCCATCCTAGGCGCTATCGATGTGGTGTTCGGGGAGTGCGACCGGTGAGAACGCTCTTCATGCTGTTTATGGTGTCCGTTTCATCCGTCTGTGCTGCACAGAGTTCTGAGCAACGTGCGGCTGAAGGGCTGCAATTGGTCACGGCTATTAGAGAAGGCGACAGTTCTTTTATTCTCAGCGCGGGGATCACAGCTATTGAAAGCGACGTCGATGCTCGCGGAGAACTGAACGCAAAAGGTTCAAGCAGTTTCACTCGACCTTTCAGACTGTCCGCTAAGGATTTGAGTGACCTACTGGGAGAATGTGAGCTTCGTAGTTTTCAAGCCTCCCGTTTTGGTTCAGACACATTGTGGCTTTGCAACGAACAATCCAACTGGCCCATACCCGGCCAGCGCGGGTCGAAGACAGATCACTGCTATTACAAAGCGTACAAACTCATGCTGAGCTATGGCTTTGTCGATTCCGAAGGCAACGTTGAACCCAAAATGCTGTTAGATCATCGAAATTTCTGGAATTCAGAAAAATGCCCGGACAAAATTGAGCCAGTTGTCTTTGTTGCGCCTCCGGCACCGGAGGAAGATTGATGGCTGATCGTACACCCGCACCTGATACGCCGGAACTCCGCGCACGCTGGGGCTCTTTCGAATGGACGAAAGAGAACCGCAAGAGAGCGGATTATCACATCGCCAAATACCCCGATGGCCGTCAGAAATCGGCGGTAATGCCGCTGCTCGATCTGGCTCAGCGTCAGGTTGGCGAAGAAACCGAGACACAGGGTTGGCTGCCTCTGCCCGTGATCGAATATGTTGCGAAATATATCGATGTGCCGGTGATCCGTGTGCTCGAGGTCGCGACCTTTTATTTTATGTACAACATGAAGCCCGTCGGGAAATATCACGTACAGGTCTGCGGCACGACGCCGTGCATGCTACGCGGGTCAGACGACATCATCTCTGCATGCAAGAAGCGTGGGATGGAGTTCGGCAAGGTCTCCGAGGATGGCCTTTGGACCCTGACCGAGGTCGAATGCATGGGCAATTGCGCAACTGCCCCAATGGTCCAGATCAACGATGACAATTACGAAGATCTGACGCCAGAACGCCTCGACACGGTGCTGGATGCGCTGGCCAAGGGTGAGCAACCCAAGACCGGGACTCAGGAACCCGGCCGCCACACGTCAGAGCCGGCAAATGCGCTGAGCAACCTCACCGATATGGTCGATGCCAACCACGATTACCGGGGTGAGTGGTGAGCGAACAAGAAGAACAGAATGGCAAGAAAGCCCTTGGGATCAGTTTCATGGTCCTGGGTATGAGCCTGGGCGTCACTTTCGGCGTTACGCTTGGCTGGGCATTTGCACCGCTCGGCATCTCGTTCGTCGCACTCGGACTGATTTTCATGGCGAAGGCTAAGGAAACCGAACAGTGAACGGCGCGACGATCGCATGCACGATTGCCGGCCTCGGCGGCTTTGGCGCGGGCGCGTATCTGTCTGCGACCGGCGAGCGGACGATTGGCATCATATTGATGGCCGCGGGCCTTGCATTTCAGATGCTGGCTTTGCGGCAGCTAAAGATGGCGAAAAAGAAGGATTTGACCGATGCTGGCTGATAAGGACCGCATCTTCACCAATGTCTATGGCTTCCAGGATTGGAGCCTGAAGGAGGCGCAGGCGCGCGGCGATTGGGACAACACCAAGGCGCTGATCCAGCGCGGCAATGATGCGATCATCGATGAGATGAAGGAATCGGGCCTGCGCGGACGGGGCGGGGCGGGCTTCCCAACCGGCCTCAAATGGTCGTTCATGCCGAAGGAAAGCAAAGACGGCCGTCCAAGCTTCCTGGTCATTAATGCCGACGAATCTGAGCCGGGCAGTTGCAAAGACCGTGAGATTATCCGCCACGATCCGCACAAGCTGATCGAAGGCGCATTGATCGCTGGTTTCGCAATGCGCGCACGCGCGGCCTATATCTACATTCGCGGCGAATACATCCGCGAGGCCGAGACCCTGCAAAAGGCAATCGACGAGGCCAATGACGCCGGACTGATCGGCAAGAATGCCAGCGGCTCTGGCTATGATTTTGACGTGTTTATGCACCGCGGCGCGGGCGCCTATATCTGCGGCGAAGAAACCGCGATGATCGAAAGCCTTGAAGGGAAGAAGGGGCAACCCCGGCTGAAACCTCCTTTCCCAGCGGGCGCGGGCCTTTATGGCTGCCCCACCACGGTCAACAATGTTGAGAGCATTGCAGTCGTGCCGACGATCCTGCGACGCGGGGCATCGTGGTTCAATTCCTTCGGGCGTGAGAACAACCACGGCACCAAACTGTTCCAGATCAGCGGCCATGTAGAGCGCCCTTGCGTCGTCGAAGAAGAGATGAGTATCCCGTTTGAGGAGCTGATTGAGAAGCATTGCGGCGGCATCACCGGCGGTTGGGACAATCTGCTCGCGGTGATTCCGGGCGGTTCGTCTGTTCCTTTGGTGCCAGCGGAGCAAATTCGCAGCGCGCCGATGGATTTTGATGGGCTCAAAGAACTTGGCTCGGGCCTGGGAACGGCGGCGGTTATCGTGATGGACAAGAGCACCGATATTGTCCGCGCGATCTCGCGGCTCAGCTATTTCTACAAGCATGAGAGCTGCGGCCAATGCACGCCGTGCCGTGAGGGCACAGGCTGGATGTGGCGCATGATGGAGCGGCTGCGCACAGGCGATGCTGCGATTGAAGAAATTGATATGTTGCAAGAGGTCACCAAGCAGGTGGAGGGTCACACGATCTGCGCGCTGGGCGATGCGGCGGCCTGGCCAATCCAAGGCCTGATCCGTCATTTCCGCCCAGAGCTGGAAAAACGTATCCACGAGCACAACGCACAATTCGCGGAGGCTGCGGAGTAAGTCATGCCTAAGGTCACCGTAGACGGCGAAGAAATCGAAGTCCCAGAAGGCGCGACTGTCCTTCAGGCGGCGGAGCTTGCCGGTAAGGAAATCCCGCGTTTCTGCTATCACGAACGCCTCAGCATTGCGGGCAATTGTCGCATGTGTCTGGTCGAAGTGAAGCCGGGGCCGCCAAAGCCTCAGGCCTCTTGCGCGCTGCCGACCAGCGAAGGTCAGGAAATCCGCACCGACACGCCAATGGTCAAGAAGGCTCGCGAAGGGGTGATGGAGTTCCTGCTCATCAACCACCCGCTCGATTGCCCAATTTGCGACCAGGGCGGCGAGTGCGATTTGCAGGATCAGGCCGTTGCCTATGGCCGCGGCGGTTCGCGCTACGAACGCGAGAACAAGCGCGCAGTAACCGAAAAATATATGGGCCCGCTGATCAAGACGATCATGACCCGCTGCATTCACTGCACCCGCTGCGTGCGCTTCTCTGAGGAAGTCGCCGGGGTCGATGAGATCGGCGCGCTGTACCGCGGCGAAGATATGCAGATCACGACCTATCTGGAGCAGGCCGCCAGCCACGAGCTGAGCGCGAATGTGATCGACCTGTGTCCGGTCGGCGCTCTGACGTCACGGCCCTATGCGTTCGAAGCCCGTCCGTGGGAATTGAAACGCACGCTCAGCATTGATGTGTCGGACGCGATTGGGGCCAACATCTCGCTGCATTCGAAGGGCCGCGAAGTCATGCGGGCGCTGCCGCGCGTCAATGATGACGTCAATGAAGAATGGCTGTCGGACAAGGGCCGCTATCAGGTCGACGGTCTTACCAAGCGCCGCCTCGACAAGGTGTTTATGCGCAAACGCGGCAAGCTGGCCGAGGCAAGCTGGGACGAGGCGTTTAAAGCCATCGCAAAGCAGCTCAAGGGCGCACCGAGCAGCATTGCGGCCGTCGCGGGCGATATGGTCGATTGCGAAACCATGTTCGCGGCCAAGGCGCTGCTGAAGGCTAGTGGATCGGACCTTACCGAAGCTCGTCAGACCGGTATGACCTACAATGTGTCAAACATCGCAGCAGTGAACTTCAACTCGACCCTTGCCGGGATCGAAACCGCAGATTGCATCCTGATCGTGGGCAGCCATGTCCGCTGGGAAGCGGCGCTGCTCAATGCTCGCCTCCGCAAGGCGGTGAAGGGCGGGGCGACCGTCTTCGTGGTTGGCCCGGAATGGGAAACGACCTATCCGGCGACTTTCCTTGGCAACGATCTTTCCGTCCTGAACCGCGTCCCGAAGGCATTGGGCGACGCGATGAAGGCGGCAGAGCGCCCGGCGGTGATCCTGGGCGGCGCAGCATTAGCAAAAGGGGCTTTGGCTCCGGCGCTGAAACTGGCCGATAAATTCAAGCTGGTCAGAGACGATTGGAACGGTTTCAACGTGCTGCATATGTCGGCGGCGCGCATGGGTTCTTTGATGCTCGATTTCACTGTGCCGAGCGGCATGGCGGACATCGCGAAGGCAGCGCCCAAAGTGGTCCTGTCACTTGCCGCGGATGAGATGAACCACGAACCGTTCGCGGACAGCCTCAAGGTCTATATCGGCCATCACGGCGACAAAGGCGCGCACATGGCAGACATCATTCTGCCCGCCGCTAGCTATGCCGAAAAGGCCGGGACCTACGTCAACACAGAGGGGCGCGTGCAATTCGCCGAAAAGGCCGTGTTTGCGCCAGGTGATGCGCGCGAAGATTGGACTATTCTGCGTGCATTGGCTGACGCATTGAAGGTGAATGTCGGGTTCGACAGTTTTGCGGAGCTGCAAGCCAAGATGATCGCCGAAGTGCCGGCGTTGGGCGAGGAAGGCCTCGCGGATTACGGCGTGCTTCCGAAGGCAGATAGCAAAGCGAAGGCAGAAGGCTTGATCGAGAGCTATCCGATTGCCGACTTCTACCTCACCAACCCCATCGCACGGGCCAGCGCCGTGATGCAGCAATGCTCGGCAGAACTGCTGCACGGTGAAGACGTGCGGGAGGCGGCGGAATGACCGCTTTCATGATCATCGGCATAGTGCTTATTTTACTTGCACTTGCGGTGGCGTTTCGCCCGCGCAAAAAACTCACTGCCAGCAAAGGCAATCAATGGCGCAATCCTAACTTTCAGCGGCAGGAAAAGGGCGAATCTCTTTCGAATTCACCTCCTGAAACCACAGGATATCTAGGAGGCGGAGACTGATGACCGAATTCTTCCAATCTCTTGGCATGTCCTATGAATGGGCATGGGGCGTGGCGACTGTCGCTGGCATCCTGCTGATCGCATTGCCATTGATGCTGGCGGTCGCGATGGTGATCTATGTCGATCGCAAGGTGCTGGGCGCGATCATGCTGCGGCGCGGACCCAATGTGGTTGGCCCGTTTGGCTTGCTGCAAAGTTTCGCCGATGGTCTGAAGGTTTTCCTGCAGGAAACCATCATTCCAACCGCGGCGAACAAAGGCATTTTCCTGCTTGCGCCGATCATCACCTTTACCGTGGCGCTCGCTGCATGGGCGGTGATCCCGTTCGACGCGGGCGTGGTTCTGGCCGATATCAATGTTGGGCTTCTGTACGTACTCGCGATCAGCTCTCTGGGCGTTTACGGCGTCGTGATGAGCGGGTGGGCGAGTAACTCCAAATATCCGTTCTTCTCCGCAATGCGCGCCGCAGCGCAGATGATCTCTTATGAGGTCTCGATCGGCTTCGTGCTTGTCTGCGTCGTGCTCTATGCGGGCACGTTCAACATGACCGGCATTGTCGAGGCTCAGCGCGGCCACGGGCTGGGCGTGATCAACGGCTTTTTCATCAATCCGCTGCTGTTCCCGATGTTTGTGGTGTTCTTCATCTCAGCCTTGGCCGAGACCGCGCGTGCACCGTTCGACCTGACCGAGGCGGAATCGGAGCTCGTTGCTGGTTATCAGACCGAATACAGCTCAATGAGCTTCGCGCTGTTCTGGCTCGGCGAATATGCCAACATCCTGCTGATGTGTTCGTTGTGCACGCTGCTATTCATGGGCGGTTGGTTGCCGCCGATTGAATGGGCACCGCTGTATTATGTGCCGGGGATCGTGTGGTTCCTGCTGAAGACCTTCATGTTCTTCTTCATGTTCAGCTGGATCTGGGCGACCGTACCGCGTTACCGCTATGACCAGCTGATGCGTCTGGGCTGGAAGGTCTTCCTGCCGATGAGCCTGCTGTTTGTTGCGCTGATCTCAGGCTACCTTATGGCCACGGGACACTTTGTAAAATGACCTCAGTCACCCAACTCATCAAATCCTTCACCCTATGGGAATTTCTGAAAGCGCATGCGCTGACCTTGAAGTATTTCTTCAAGCCCAAGGTGACGATCAATTATCCGTTCGAAAAGAACCCGCTGAGCCCGCGTTTTCGCGGGGAGCACGCCTTGCGCCGTTATCCCAATGGCGAAGAGCGCTGCATCGCATGCAAGCTGTGCGAGGCCGTTTGCCCGGCGCAAGCGATCACGATTGAAAGCGAACCGCGTGACGACGGCAGCCGCCGCACCACGCGCTATGACATCGACATGACCAAATGCATCTACTGCGGCTTCTGCCAAGAAGCCTGCCCAGTGGATGCCGTGGTCGAGGGGCCAAACTTCGAATATGCGACCGAAACGCGCGAAGAACTGCTCTATGACAAAGACAAATTGCTGGCCAACGGGGACAAGTGGGAGCGCGCAATCGCCGCAAACCTTGAAGCCGATGCGCCCTATCGCTAGGGGCCGCCCGGAAAGCCGATAAAGCCATGATCCAAACCTTAGCCTTTTATCTCTTCGCCAGCCTAGTCGTGGCGAGCGCCGTCATGGTCATCATGGCGCGCAACCCGGTGCATTCTGTGCTGTGGCTTATCCTGGCATTCTTCAATGCGGCAGGCCTGATGGTGCTGGTCGGGGCGGAGTTTATCGCGGCGCTGCTTGTGATCGTTTATGTCGGCGCGGTCGCGGTGCTGTTCCTGTTCGTGGTCATGATGCTGGACATCGATATGGCCGCGATGCGCGCAGGCTTTATCCGCAATTTCCCATTCGGTTTGGCGATCGCCGCGATCCTGCTGGCAGAGCTGTTTCTGGGCATTGGTGCCTATCAAGCAGGCGGACTGACGCTTGGCACGCCGGACGGCACCGGCCAAGCGGCAATGGGCGCGAGCAATATCGAGGCCATCGGTACGTTGCTCTATGGCAAATATATCGTTCTGTTTGAGGTTGCCGGTATCATCCTGCTGGTCGCAATGATTGGCGCGATTGTACTGACCCACCGCGAGGCCAAGCCTGGCGCGCGCGGACGCCAAGACATCGGCAAGCAAATCAGCCGCCGCCCCGAAGAGGCGACAGTTATGAAGAACCCGAATACGGGCGAGGGGGTCGAGCTATGAGCGACTTAGGCGGAATTGGTATTGAGCATTTCCTCGTCGTCGGCGCGATCCTGTTCGTGCTGGGCGTGTTGGGTATCTTCCTCAATCGCAAGAACGTGATCGTGATCCTGATGTCAGTCGAGCTGATACTGCTCGCGGTGAACATCAATCTGGTGGCGTTCAGCGCGTTTATGAACGATCTCACTGGCCAGGTCTTTGCCATGCTGGTGCTAACCGTAGCCGCTGCGGAGGCCGCAATTGGCCTTGCGATCCTGGTGATTTATTTCCGCAACCGCGGCACCATCGCGGTTGATGATGTCAATCGGATGAAGGGATAATCGGTCCATGCATTCGATACTGATCATCGTATTCCTGCCGCTGCTGGCAGCTATCATCGCCGGGCTGGGCAATCGCATGCTGGGCAATGTCGCAGCAAAGTCGATCACCACTGGCGCGCTGTTCATTTCAGCCGCGCTTAGCTGGCCGATCTTCCTCGCCTTCCTCAGCGGCTCCGCAGAGGCTGAGGTTGTCCACGTGCTCGACTGGGTGCGCTCGGGCGATATGACGTTCGACTGGGCCCTACGCGTCGATGCGCTGACCGCCGTGATGCTGGTCGTCATCAACACCGTGTCCGCGCTCGTGCACCTCTACAGCTGGGGCTATATGGAGGAAGACCCGGATCAGCCCCGCTTCTTCGCCTATCTCTCGCTGTTTACTTTCGCGATGTTGATGCTGGTGACCGCCAACAACCTTGTCCAAATGTTCTTTGGCTGGGAAGGGGTGGGCCTAGCGAGTTACCTGCTGATCGGGTTCTGGTTTAAGAAGCCAACCGCTGGTGCGGCCGCGATCAAAGCCTTCGTGGTGAACCGGGTCGGCGACCTTGGCTTTATGCTGGGTATCTTCGGCATTTATTTGGTGTTCCAAACCACATCGATCCCAGAGATTCTGGCTGCCGCGCCCGCGATGAGCGGATCGAGCATCGGTTTCCTCGGCATGCGGCTCTACACGATGGATATTATTGCGATCCTGCTGTTTGTGGGCGCGATGGGTAAGTCAGCACAGCTGCTGCTCCACACCTGGTTGCCGGATGCGATGGAGGGCCCAACGCCCGTTTCCGCGCTGATCCACGCCGCGACCATGGTGACCGCTGGTGTGTTCATGCTGTGCCGCCTCTCGCCATTGTTCGAGACCGCTCCGACCGCGCTGATGATTGTGACCGTGGTAGGCGCAGCGACATGTTTCTTCGCGGCGACCATCGGCACGACACAGTGGGACATCAAGCGGGTGATCGCTTATTCGACCTGCTCTCAGCTCGGCTATATGTTCTTTGCTGCTGGCGTTGGCGCTTACAATGTCGCGATGTTCCACCTGTTCACACACGCGTTCTTTAAGGCGCTGTTGTTCCTGGGTGCGGGCAGCGTGATCCACGCCATGCATCACGAACAGGACATGCGCTATTACGGCGGTCTGCGGAAACACATTCCGATCACCTTCTGGGCAATGATGGCCGGTACGCTCGCGATCACTGGCCTTGGCGTCTATCACCTGGGTGTTGGCTTTGCCGGCTTCTGGTCGAAAGATGCCGTGCTGGAGGTCGCCTTTGCGCGCGGAACAGAGATCTCGGTCACTGCCTTCTGGCTCGGCGTGGTCGCGGCACTGCTGACCAGCTTCTATAGCTGGCGCCTGATGTTCCTTACCTTCTGGGGTAAGCCGCGCTGGATTGAGAGCGAGCATATTCAGCATACCGTCCACAAAACACCTGCTGAGGCTGGCGAAGACACAACCGGGGGGTATCACCCGCATGAAAGCCCGATCACGATGCTGATCCCGCTTGGTCTTTTGACCATTGGCGCGGTTGCTGCTGGCCAGGCATTTGCGCCAAGCTTCCTCGATGATGCAGCGTTCTGGGCTGGCTCTATCTTCTACAACGAGAACCTGATGAGCGCGATGCACGCCGTTCCTTACTGGGTTAAATACTCTGCTTTAATTGTGATGATCATCGGCTTTGCCGGGGCCTATGTCGCTTACATCGCGAAACCAGACATTCCGGCGAAGTTCGTCGCCGCGTTCCCGTGGCTCCACCGCTTCGTTTACAACAAGTGGTATTTCGACGAGCTCTATAACGCGATCTTCGTCAAGCCAGCGTTCTGGTTTGGCCGTCAATTCTGGAAACTGGGCGATGTCGGCACAATCGATCGCTTTGGTCCAAATGGGGTCGCATGGGTGGTTGAGCGCAGCTCGGTCGCAGCCAAGACGATCCAGTCGGGCTATCTCTACACTTACGCATTGATCATGTTGCTGGGGCTGGTGGCCGCTGTGACATGGGTCTTGTTCTAAGGGGGGCATGGAATAATGGACGGCTTCCCAATTCTCTCGCTCATGATGCTTGTGCCATTGGCCGCAGGCATTGGATGCTTCTTCGTCGGCGCAAATGCGGCGCGCTGGCTCGCTCTGATCGGCACTTTGGTCACCTTCGCGCTCGGCGTGCTGCTGTGGGCCAATTACGAAATCGGCGGCCCGCAATGGCAGTTCACGGAAAGCGTAGACCTGTTTGCAGGTTTCAAATACGCTCTCGGGATCGACGGCATCGCCCTGATGCTGATCATGCTCAGTGTGTTCCTGATGCCGATCTGTATTATGGCCAGCTGGACCGCGATCCAGAAACGCGTTGGCGAATACATGGCCGCCTTCCTCTTTATGGAAGTGCTGATGATCGGCGTGTTTGCGGCGCAGGATCTGTTCCTGTTCTACATCTTCTTCGAAGCCGGCCTGATCCCGATGTATCTGATCATCGGCGTGTGGGGCGGAGATAACCGCATCTACGCAAGCTATAAGTTCTTCCTCTACACGCTGCTCGGTTCGGTTTTGATGCTGATCGCAATGTTCTGGATGGTGGCAGAGGCCGGCACGTCAGACATACCGACGCTGATGCAATATGACTTCCCGGTTGGCGCGCAGACGTGGCTATGGCTGGCGTTCTTCGCCAGCTTTGCGGTGAAGATGCCGATGTGGCCGGTGCACACCTGGCTGCCCGATGCACACGTTCAGGCACCCACGGCGGGCTCTGTGATCCTTGCCGGTGTTTTGCTGAAACTGGGCGGCTATGGCTTCATCCGTTTCAGCCTGCCGATGTTCCCGGATGCCAGCGCTCAGCTTGCGTGGCTGGTGTTCGCCTTGTCGATGGTCGCGGTGGTTTACACCTCGCTCGTCGCGCTGGTGCAGCACGATATGAAGAAGCTGATTGCCTATTCATCGGTCGCGCACATGGCGATTGTGACAGTCGGTCTATTCGCCTTCAACATTCAGGGCCTCGAAGGCGCGATGATCGTGATGCTCAGCCACGGGCTGGTCTCCGGCGCATTGTTCCTGTGTGTTGGCGTGATCTACGACCGGCTGCACACGCGAGAGATTGACCGTTACGGCGGGCTTTCGATCAACATGCCGTATTACGCGCTGTTCTTCCTGCTGTTCACTATGGCCAGCATTGGTCTGCCGGGCACGAGTGGCTTTGTGGGTGAGTTCCTCTCGCTTGCAGGCATTTATCAGGTGTCGACCTGGGTCGCGCTGATCTGCACCACGGGCATCATCCTGGGTGCGGGCTACATGCTGTATCTCTACCGCCGGGTTGCCTTTGGCGATCAGAAGAATGCAGACGCCGCCGCCATGCTCGACCTCGATAAGCGCGAATGGGCCATACTGGCGCCAATCGCCGCCGTCGTGCTGTGGATGGGCGTGTATCCAGAGAGCTTCCTCGCGCCGATGCGCGCAGATATCGCGACGCTGGACGCACGGCTCGCTTCTGCTGCACCAGAGGGCGACAGCCAGCTTCAAGCCGGTCCGCCGCGCGCGGCCGCCGCCAATGCGGTGCCAGAACCAGAACATGGAGAGGGTGAGGGCGCCCACTGATGGATTACGCAACTTCCTTCGCGCTGATTGCGCCCGAATTGCTACTGACGGCCTCTGGCCTGATCCTGTTGCTGGTTGCGGCCTTTGGCGGTGACAAGATGGCGCGCCCAATCGCTATCCTCGCGGCGGCCACCCTGTTTGGCGCTGGCTTCATGCTGGTACCTGGCCTCCACAGCGGGGTTATGGGCCTCGACACCTATGCCTTTGGCACTTTGATGCGGGCCGATGCCTTTGCCCTGTTTGCGAAGGCGATGATCTATCTCGCAGCCATCGGCTGTCTGATGATCGCGCCAGCTTATTTCGCGACCGCCAGCAATGGCAATGAAAGCGGAATGCGCGCGGAATATCCGATCCTCGTGCTGTTCGCCGTACTCGGCATGAACATTATGGTCTCGGCCAGTGATTTCATGACTCTGTACCTCGGTCTGGAGCTCAACAGTCTGGCCGCCTATGTCCTGGCATCGGTGCTACGCAATGATGGTCGCTCGTCTGAGGCGGGCCTGAAGTACTTCGTGCTCGGCGCGCTGGCCTCAGGCATCCTGCTATACGGTATGAGCCTGCTCTATGGCTTCTCTGGCAGCACAGAATTTGGCGCGGTTCGCGCTGGTCTGTCTGGGGAGCTGGCAACAGGCGCTTTGTTCGGCCTCGTATTTGTGCTCGCTGGTCTTGCCTTTAAGATCGCCGCTGTTCCGTTCCACATGTGGACCCCGGATGTTTACGAGGGCGCACCAACGCCCGTCACCGCGTTCTTCGCCACCGCGCCAAAGGTTGCCGCCGTGGCGCTGACCGCGCGGGTCACTTTGGAAGTGTTCGGCGAGCAATCCGACGCGTGGCGTCAGATCGTTATGTTTGTCGCTCTGGCGTCAATCATCGTCGGCGCATTGGGCGCCATCGGTCAGAACAATTTGAAACGTCTGCTAGCCTATTCCTCGATCAACAATGTTGGCTTTATCCTGTTGGGTCTGGCGGTGGCGAACGCTGCTGGGGCGAGCGCTATGATGGTCTACCTGCTCATCTATGTCGCCATGTCACTGGGCAGCTTTGTCGCCCTGCTGATGCTGCGCGGCGAAGACGGCACTTTGTATGAGACCTTTGACGATATCAAAGGCCTCAACAGCACCCAACCTGTCATCGCATGGTGCCTCGCAGCTCTGATGTTCAGCCTGGCTGGCATCCCGCCGCTGCTCGGTTTCTACGGCAAGTTCGTGATCTTTCAGGCCACCGTTGAGGCGGGCCTCGTCGCCTTTGGTGCAATCGCGATTGCCGCCAGCGTGATCGGCGCGTTCTACTACATCAAGTTCGTGAAGGTCATGTTCTTCGATGATGAAGTGGGACTGGTAAAGGGCAAGAGCGACCTGTCGCACTGGATCGTCCTGATCATCACCACTTTGATCATCTCGCCGCTTGGCTATCTGTTGACCCCGTCGATCACCGATCTGGCAAACAAGGCTGCCGAAGCTCTGTTTCTAGTCGGGTAGCGCGGCAGAGGAAGCTCAGCAGCGACGCCCTTGACCAATATTGAAACCATTGCCGAGACCGGATCGACCAATGCCGATCTGCTCATGCGTTTGCAGCATGGCGAGGCTTTGTCCGAAGGTTACTGGCTAAGAGCTGAGCGTCAAACCGGCGGGCGAGGGCGGTTGGGGCGCAAATGGGAAAGTCCCAGTGGCAATCTGTTCTGCAGCACTGTGGTGACCATTGGCGAGGATGATCCCGCGCCGCACACGCTCAGCTTCGTCACTGCCTTGGCCGTGTTCGACACACTGGAGCGCAGCCTGCTGCCGAATGCGCCTACCGTCCTCAAATGGCCCAATGACGTGCTGGTGGATGGCGCAAAAATCTCTGGCGTTTTGCTCGAACGCAGCGGCGATACCATCGTCGTGGGCATCGGCATCAATGTCTGTCACGCGCCAGAAATGCCGGATCGCAAAACCACATCTATAGTCTATGAAAATGGCAAGCACGGCAGCAGCGCCGAATTGGTGCTCTCCATTCTGGCAGAGAGCTTTGCCGCACGATTGACGCGCTGGCGTGCCGATGGGCCTTCCGCAACACTCGATGATTGGACTGGCCGCGCGCACCCAATCGGCTCAAGGCTGTCGCTCACACCAGGCGATGAAAGCCCGGTTACTGGCGAGTTCGCTGGCCTCGATAGTGAAGGCGCTTTGCTGTTACGTTTGGAGAATGGGGCGATGCGCACTATTCACGCAGGCGACGTCACCATGATTGCTCAAGGATAACCGCCCATGTTGCTCGCCGCCGATGTCGGAAACACCAATGTCGTCTTTGCTCTGTTCGACGGGCAGGATGTGCGTGCGCGCTGGCGCATCGCGACCGACCCGCGTCGAACCGGCGATGAATATGCAGTGTGGCTCCTCCAATTGCTGGAGATTGAGGGCGTCGCGCGTGAGGACATCACTCAGATTATCTTTGCCAGCGTTGTACCGCGCGCCGACCACAACCTCACCGTTCTGGCGCAGAAGTATTTCAAGATCACACCACTGTTCGCTGGCAAGGGCGAGGCCGCTTGGCGTTTTGAGATCGATGTCGATCAGCCCAGTTCGATTGGCGCAGACCGCGCGCTCAACATTGTCGCAGCGCATGCAAAATATGGCGGTGATTTGATCGTCATCGACTTTGGCACCGCGACCAAGTTTGAAGCGATTGATTTCAATGGCGCTTACAAAGGCGGCTCAATCGCGCCGGGGATCAATCTGTCGCTTGATGCATTGGTTGGCAAAACTGCGAAACTCCCCCGCATTGCGATCCGCGCGCCCGACAGCCGCAGCGTTATTGGCCGCAACACAGAAGACCAGATGCTGATCGGTGTGTTCTGGGGCTATGTGGCGATGATGGAGGGCATTGTTGAGCGTATGCGCGCAGAAATCGGCCGCCCGGCCAAAGTGGTCGCAACCGGCGGCCTCGCAATCCTGTTTGACGATGCGACTGACATCTTCGACCACGTCGATGCAGACCTAACAATTCAAGGCTTGGCGATCCTCGCCGAGCAAGCTGAGAGCTAATAAACCTTACGTGAAAAAGAACTTCACTCCTGAAGACGAACTGCTGTTTCTAGCCCTGGGCGGGTCCGGCGAAATTGGCATGAACGTCAACCTCTACGGCTGCAAAGGCAAGTGGCTGATGGTGGACCTGGGCATGACCTTTTCCGGCAATGAATATCCCGGCCTCGACCTGGTCTTCGCCGACCTCGAGTTTATCGAGGAACGCACCAAGGATCTACTCGGCATTGTGCTGACCCACGCACATGAGGACCATATTGGCGCGGTCCCCTATTTCGCCGGCGAGTTGGGCGTACCGCTTTATGCAACGCCGTTCACCGCCGATCTGGTGGCGCGCAAGTTGGAAGAAGCTGGGCTGACCGGTCAGGTTGAGCTCAACATTATTGAGGAAGACCACGGCCAAATCTCGCTCGGCCCGTTCGACATCACCTATGTCCCGCTGGCGCACTCGATTGCAGAGGGCAACGCCCTGCTGATCGATACCCCACACGGACGAATATTTCACACCGGCGATTGGAAGCTCGACGAAGAGCCGATCATCGGTGAACCGACCACTAAGGAAGAACTGAGGGCAATGGGCGATGAGGGCGTGCTCGCCCTGGTTTGCGATTCGACCAATGTCTTCAATCCCAATTCTAGCGGCTCAGAGGGCGGCGTGTATCGCGGCCTGATGGAGGAGGTCGCCAAACACACTGGCAAGCGGGTGATGGTGACGACCTTCGCCTCCAATGTGGCGCGGCTCCAGACGCTGGGCGATGTCGCCCGCGAAACCGGTCGGCAATTGTGCGTTGCTGGGCGTTCGCTCGACCGCATTATTGAGGTCTCTCAGGACAATGGCTATCTTCAGGACTTCCCTGAAACGGTCGATTGGAACACCGCGATGGGCCTGCCTCGCGGCGAAGTCCTTATCCTCGCAACCGGCGGGCAGGGGGAGCCTCGCGCAGCCTTGTCACGCGTGGCCGATGAGAACCATCCGATTTCGCTCACCAGCGGCGATGTCGTGCTGTTTTCGAGCCGTCAGATACCCGGCAATGAGATCGCGATTGGCAAGGTGCAAAACCAGCTCGCACGGCGCGGTATCACGATGGTGACCGACCGCCAGAGCGAGATCCACGTCTCTGGCCACCCGGGCAGGCCCGAACTCGAGGCGCTCTACAGCTGGATCCGCCCAGAAGTCTTGGTGCCCGTACACGGCGAAATGCGCCACATGATGGAACAGGCGCGGGTCGGCAAAGATAATGGAATTCCGCATAACATCGTGCAGGCCAATGGCGACATTGTCCGCTTGGCTCCCGGCGAACCCGGTAAGCTCGCCGAGGTGCGCAATGGCCGCCTCGTTCTTGATGGGGATATCATCGCGCCCGCTGATGGCGATGCGATTGTTATGCGCCGGCGGCTCGCGCGTGAAGGTGTGATCTTCGTGGTTCTTGCGCCGAATGGTGAATCCGAAATCGAAGCACTCGGCCTGCCGCTAGACGAGGATATGTCAGACTTTATCGCCGAGGCGAAGGCCGACGTGATGAAGGCGGTGCGCAAGCTCAAAGGCCGCGATATTGCTGAGATTTCAGAGGCTGCCCGGCTCGCAACGCGCCGCGCAGCGCAGCGCTGGTCTGGCAAACGCCCACAAGTACGCGTAATCCTGCCCGGATTGGACGGCAAAGGCGCGCGCTGATGCAGTGGACTTCGATTGCCGCGATCTACCTGCTGTTCTGGGTGATGACAGCCTTCATGATGCTGCCATTTGGCATTCGCACACATGATGAGGTTGGCGAGGCCCGCATTCCTGGGCAGGCAGAAAGCGCGCCGGCCAATTTCCGCCCGGGCAAACTGTTGATGCGGGCGACCATCATCTCCACCGTTATGACGGTGCTATTCGTGCTCAACTACGAATATGGCTGGATCGGCCCAGACGATATGAACATCTTCCCAGAGCCGCCTGAGCAAACTCAGCGATAAGTAGCAGACCGATCCGCTAGCACCCGCTGCGGACGGCGGAGATCAGTTGCGCAGCCGCTCAATCGCCTGCGCCAGCAAGACATAGAGCTTGCCCATGTCAGAGCCCAGCACGGTCACGCCCAGCGCATTGCCATCGCGAGTGGACAGCAGCGATCGCAGCATCGCCTCAAAGTCGTGGATGTACCGGCTGACATTGCCCCGGAACACGTCGTCTGACTGATACAGCTCTGCGATCTCTCGCGCTTCACCATTGTCGATGATCCGCACGGCGCGGCGCGTGAATATCCCGCGATCCCCTTTCAGATAGGCCTCCCAAGCGGTGTCGGTCACATCAGTGGATAGCGCCGTTGTGATATCAATCGCATTGGAATTGAGGCTGTCTGTGATGAGAGCCATGCGGCGCGAGAAATCATTGTTGGCCTGTTCCTCGGCCAACTCGCGGGCGCGCGTCACTCGCTGTTCAAGATTGCCGGTCAGCTCGTTCACCTTTGACAGCTGATCGCGCAATTGCAACGCAGCCTCGCGGCCGGCGCTAGAGGCCTGCGCCGCGGTCTCTTCCAACCGGCCAACCGCCTCCATGCTCTCGCTGCGCAGCGCATTTTCCAATGTCGCGACAGCTTCAGCGCCCATGTTCTGAGCCAGCGCGCCAATCCGATCGCGCGCGCCGTCTTCGATGGTGGCGAAGGCAGAGTGCGTTGCCACCTCCAGCGAGATAATAGCCTCGCGTAGCTGCTGCTGTGTCTCACCAGACAGCGCATTGCTCTCATCCGAAAGTTTCGCCAATCCGCCGCGAAGACCTTGGAGTTTCGCGATAGTATCCTCTGTCTGCTCACCCAGCTTGATATGAAGCGCCTCAATCGAGCTGTCAGTTTCGCTGATGTGCGCCTGCGCTGTTTCCAGATGGCAGGCGAGGGCATCGCCATGCTGGGTCGTCTCGCCCATGCTCTTGCTCAGCATGAAGGTGCGGTTTTCAACCTCAGACAATTGCTCAGATGACGCTTCAACCGCTTGCGCAAAGTCTTCGCGCGCTTGCTTCGCACCCGATTGGATGATTTCAAGCAGGCGTATGCCCCCTTCCGTGAGAGAAGCAATTTGTTGCTCTGTTTCAGCCAGCTCAGTGCGATTGCCCGCCAATTGCTCGCCTAAAGTCGCTAGCCCTGCGTCCACGCTGGCACGCGCACTGTCGCCTTGCTCAGTGATATTCACAAACAGGCTACTAAGTTGGTCTAGCTTTTCGGCCATATCCTGACCGTGGCTTACCAGTTTCTCCGCCTCGGCGATCTGAGCCTCACGCCGTTCTGACAGGGTCTCGTCGAGCTCCGCCAAACGCTGCGCCAACACTTCGGTTGCCTGCGCTTCACGCGTGTCAAAATCGTCCTGACGCTTGGCCATGTTTTCGGCAAAGGACAGATCACGTTGAGCGAGAGTTTGTTCAAACCGACTCGCCTCGGCATTCAAACCTGTGAACCGCTCGGTCGCGGCGCGTGCGGCCTTGGCATCGAGTTCCTCCAGGTTCTGGACAACCTCGGTGATTTCATCGCGCAGTTGGTCCTTTGATTTGCGCAGGGCATCCAGTGATTCCGCTTCTGCTTCGCGCAGACTGGCGGCCAATGCCTCACCTTCACCGCGTAGCAGCGCAATCCGCGCCTTCAGCGTCGTCAGCGACTTCTCTTCCTGCTCGGCAAAGTCGCCGTCCAACTCAGACAGGCCTTCGCGCAGGTGGTCCGCCCGCTGGCGCATGGCCGCAAGCGCGCCCACTTCGCGGTTGTCGAGTTCCGTGCGATAGGCATCGGTCTTTTCATTAAGAGCGGCAAAGCGCGCGGCGGTCTGCTCTTCAATCTGCACCATTTGCGCCTCGAAGCCGGTCAAAGTCTCATCAACCTTGTCGCTCAGCGCTTTGACCTGCTGCTCACTGGCCTTGCCAAAGTCGTTGAGGCGATCAAATCCGGCAATCAACTTTTCCAACTGGTCGCTCGCGGTGCGCCCAGCGTTCCCAACCTGATTGGAAACATCTCGCGCCGATGTCGCGATAACCGGCAAATCGTCGCGCAGGCGGCTCATATTGGCGAGCGCTGTGTCACTGGCATCACCAATCCGGTCGACTTGCTTGCCATTCTTCTGGATCAGCGTTTGCAGTTCATCTGCGTGAGTAGATATCCGTTCGCTGGCAATTCGGCCCAGCGAATCCAGCTCACGCGACTGGCTTCCCAAAAATTCGCGCGCGAGGCTCAGCTCGCGGTTTACCACACCAAGACGGGTTTCAAGCTCAGCAGATTCGGCGGAAAGCATCGCAGCCGTATCGGCAAACCGGCGTGCTTCCCGGCTCGAATTGCGCATCGCCACCAGCCATGCAATCCCGATCAACAGAACCGGCACAGACCAATCAATGATCCACTTGGTCCATTGCTGCGGCGTGCTAGAAACGTTAAGAAGTTCGCCGCGCAAAGCCCAGATATAAAATCCGGTCCATGTCGCAATAGCCGCGATCGCCAGGGTCGGCACGACCCAGCCAAAACGCGGGCGGGGCGGGGCATACTCCTCTTCCTCCAGCAAATATTCTTCGCTGAAGTCGTCCGATAAATCGGCCCTATCCTCGGCTTCGAGGTTGGTCTCCAGCTCTTCGCCTTCGACGGTTTGCTTAAGCGCGTCCTGCGCGGCTTCGGACCCTACGGCCCGGATATGTGGTTCGCCAGACATGCATGGTTAAATACCACACAACCACAAAGGATAAACCCCGCATTAACTCTCTCACGATAAAGCGAGGCATATGGCGTATGAAAATGGTGCTCTTGATGCAACACTAGCGGCCGCAGCCGGTGATGATCCGGCTTTGCGGGGTGAACTGCGTAAAGCTCTGATTGAGAGCGCCCATCGGCAGCTTGACCTGCTAAAACGCTCTCGCTGCGACGGCAATTGGCACGTTGCCGCCATGCGCCTCAAAGGATTGGCCGCCAGCTTTCACGCAGAAGAGCTGCTGAACGCGGCTGAAGATGCTTTGGTAAGCGCCCCCGGTGAACCCGCCGCGATCCGCGCGATTGAAGACGTTCTGGTGCAGGTTTCCGGACAACAGCGCTAAAAGATTATCGGTAAAAGCGCGATGCCGCCGCTTGGCATAGCGCGCCCAATGGCATTACCCCCGAAGGCATTCGGAGGTGATTAGTCGTGCGTACCGCCTTATTAGCCGCGCTGAAACGCACAGAGACGGGCGACATTCGTGCGTTCCTTCCGCTTGCTGGCCGCAGCTTGCTGGCATGGCAATTTGATCTTGTCCTAGCGCTCGGGTGTGAGCGGGTAATCTGCCTGTGTGATGCGCCAGGGACTGAGATTCTCGATATTCAGCACGAGGCGGAGACGGCCGGGGTGCAATTCCACGCGATCAAAGGCCCTTTGCAACTGGTTGGGCTGATAACAGCGGATCAGGACCTGGTGATGATGCTGGATGGCCTGGTGATGGAGCCAGACGGCGCTGCATCGCTTAATCAGCAAGGTCGCATGATCGCGACCATTCCCGCTAGCAGCAGTTTAGCCCAAGAGCATGCCGGTGACTTTGAAAGGATTGACGCGGGCCGTGCCTGGGCCGGGCTGGCGATTGTGCCCGGCAGATTGGCGGAAAAGCTTGCTGATCTGCCGGGTGATGGCGAAACGATGTCGATGTTGCTGCGATTGGCGCTGCAAGCGGGCGAAAAAAGCGTTTCTGTGGATGCAGAGAGCCTGAATGGCGGCGGATTACTGCTCGCAACTGATGCGGAGGGGCTTCAAAAGCGCCAGATCGCCCTCATTGAGCGCAGTGCGCAAAGCGTGCCATGGACGGGCCCGTCGCAAGCTGGAGCAGCGTTGCTCGCCGCAAAAACTGCACCCGCCGGATTGGAGCGCGGGCCGAGAATTTCCGCCACCATCGGGATCGCAAGCATGGTCACCATGGTTGGGACAACTTGGCTTGATCATTCCGTGGGTGGTTTGTTCGCTGGAGCATTCGGAGCCTTGGCCTTGGCCTTCTCTGATGCGGGAACGCGGCTCAAATCGGCGCTCTATGGGTTTGTTGAAGGCACCAAACAATCGAGTTTTATAAATAGCTTACGCGATATTCTTATCGCTTTCGCGCTGTGCCTTGGCATGTATAGCGGGATGGAGACCGCTGGCCCAATACTCGTTTTGCCCCTGCTGGCGATAGGCCTGCTCCACCTCGCATCAGCCACTCAAAGCGCCCATTGGCGCGCTTTTTGGAGCGACCGAGCGCTCCAGCTCGCAGCCCTTGGGATATGTGCCATTTTCGGACAGCTGACAGCGGGGATTGCCGTTCTTGCGCTAGGCGCTTTAGCGCATGCTTTGCTGCGTCTTCAGAAAGCTGAAACGACGCGCGAGTAACACTGCATGCTGAGAGGCGGGCAACGGGGGCAAAGCCACGATGGAAAGATCCGCGCACACCGCGATCGAAACCATCCTGAGGGATGAATTGACGCGTGGTGACACCGCATTGAGCGGCGTCACGCCCGTTCTTGCGCATATGCTTTCTGGATCTGGCGGATCATTGGTTAGTGAAGCTATCGTTGCGAAATTGCGCGGCATGCTAAGCCACATGGCAAGCCAATTGCTCAGCTCCAAGACGCTCGATTTCGACCCGAACGAGGCAGATGATCTCTCCGCTGCACTCGCCAGCGACAGCGCGATTTTGAGCCATTGCTATGCGGCGGCGATGGAAAGCCATTTGGCCGAGCGATTGGAACGCAAAGTCGCTTTGGATCAGATCCTTACCCCCTTGATGCAAGAATTGATCGCATCCGAAAGCAGCGACGTTGCCGAGCTCGCGATGGCGGCCATGGCGGCGCAGTCACGCTTTGTACAATATCAAAAGCGTATGCACTTGCCCCTGACAGAGCTGCCCGCAGAGCTGTTTCAGAGCCTGCTGCACAATTGGGCAAAGGCACCAGAGAACACCGTGAGCAAGGCTGAAATCGCCGCAACACGTGCTGGAACGGATCAGCTAAAGGCAACCTATGACGAGGGCGCGACGCGGGTTGGGCTGCTCTCACGCTTGGTCTCGGCCATGCGGGGCGGGGCGAGGGCATCACTGGAACTCGAACATGCAGGATTTGCCCTGTTTGCAACCGCATTGGGCACGCTCACGCGCCAAGCACGCGAATTGGCGGTACTCTCTTGTCATGAACGGCAATCCGCCCGGCTAGCGCTAGGGCTACGAGCGGCAGGCATGATTGAGCGGGAGATTGAGCGCCAATTTGCGTTGCTGCACCCTGACCAGCAATTGCCCGGTGGATTCGATGATTTGCTCCCCGATCGTGCGCAAACCCTGCTAGGGCACGGGGCAATACGCGCTGATTCAAGCGCAGCGATGAGCGGAACGACCTAAACGGACGATGAGTAGCAGCGACACCTTGTTGGCCGCGCGGGGCCTGACCGATGGTCAAGATCGGTTGCTGTCGGCTGATGAGCCGCTGGCCGACCTGCACGCCCGCTGTGGCGGGGCTCTGCCTGGCGTGCTGGCAGTTCCAGAGCTGCTGGAGTTGGTGCGTCAGGGCCGGACATTTGGCCTACGCCTGGCACGCGAATTCAGCGCCTTCGATGGCGAAGACATGGTCTCCGGCTTTGTACGGATCCATCCACTGGCTGGCGATGCTGGCGGTGGGTGCGAAATCCTGATCGAGAATTGGCACAGGCGAGAAGCACGTCCAGACAGCGAAGCAAAGCTAGCCAAGCGGCTTGATGCCATCGACCGCGCTACCGCAGAGATCACGGCGCGGCTTGATCGCAACCAGAATGTCCAATTGCTGAGTGCGACCGCGAGTGATGCCGGGGAACTGGAGAACACGGTCAGCAGTGATCCCGGTAAAAACTGGACGGACTACATCGCGTTGGAAGGCGTGGCGCACCATCAACCGCTACATTGGCGCCTACTGGACGGAGCAGCGTGCACTGTTCCCGGGTCTCAGCGCCATTGGCGTGCGCGCCTGATCCCGCTTGGCCCAGCAGCAGAGGCTCCGCGTGGGTTTGAGCTGCTGCTGACCTCTGACGAGCCGCTGGTCACCGAAGTTGTCGCCGCAGGCGGCGGAAAAACACGGGAGGACGCACATATGGAGCTGATCGGCAGTGCGCTGACCCCTGCTTTGCGTCAGCCGATCGCGCGGGTGATCGCCAATGCAGAGACAATCAGATCCAAGCTCGCAGGCCCATTGCGCGATGAATATGCCGAATACGCCGGCAATGTCGCCTCAGCCGGCAAGCACCTCAACGCGATGCTGGAAGATCTCGCCGACCTGCAAGTGGTCGAAAGTGAGGGTTTCAAGGTTGCGCGCGAGAAGGTCGACCTGGTCGATGCGGCGCGGCGCGCAGCTGGCATACTGGGCGTGAAGGCGCAGGCACGCAACATCACGCTGGCCTTGCCGGACGAAGGCTCCAAGCTGGTTGTCATTGGCGAGTTTCGCCGTGTGCTTCAGGTTCTGATCAACCTGATAGGCAATGCGATCATTTATTCACCCGACAGCAGTACGATTACAGTCAGCGTCGATGATAATAACAAGCAACCGGACCACGCCAGCGTCACGGTGGCCGATCAGGGTCCCGGTGTCGCAGCAGCGCAAACAACGCAGGTTTTTGATAAATTTGAACGGCTTGGCCGGGAGAATGATAGCGGTTCGGGCCTCGGTCTCTACATCTCACGGCGTCTGGCGCTGGCGATGGACGGTGATTTGTCGCTGGAAAGCCAAGCGGGTGAAGGCGCACGCTTCACGTTGAGCTTGCCGAAGTCAAAATAGAGAATATCAGGCGCGTGCGCGGCAGAGCCGTTACCCGCGAATGCGCTCAGCCGTCCACAGCAGCAGCGCACCAATCAGTAATGTGATGAGACCGTAAAGCGCCCATTCGCGCTTTGCGAGCATGAAGCTGTCTTCGGGCCAATTCAGCACGCCGGCGCCCTGCAAAGCCCACATTCCGCCTGAGAAAACGAGTGCGGCACCAAACACCTGGAGCACCAATCTTGCGATAGTGCGTCCCATTGATGCCGCGCTCCTCTATCTCGCTTAGCGTTTGTCTAGCGGCACGTAGTCGCGGGTCGTCGGGCCAGTGTAAAGTTGACGCGGACGGCCAATGACTTGACCTGGATCGGAAATCATTTCGTTCCACTGCGCCACCCACCCAACGGTACGCGCAAGCGCAAACAGAGCGGTGAACATAGTGGTCGGGAAACCGATCGACGACAGGATGATGCCGGAATAGAAGTCCACATTCGGGAACAGCTTCTTTTCCTTGAAATAATCGTCGTTTAGCGCGAGTTCTTCAAGTTGAAGAGCCGTCTCGAACACAGGGTCAGTGACGTTCAGTGCTTCAAACACTTCACGCAAAGTCTGCTGCATCACAGTCGCGCGCGGATCGTAGTTCTTATAAACTCGGTGGCCAAAGCCCATCAGGCGGAACGGATCGTTCTTGTCCTTCGCGCGCTCGATATAATGCGGGATACGGTCAGGCGAGCCGATTTCCTGCAGCATGTTGAGCGCCGCCTCGTTTGCACCGCCATGTGCCGGGCCCCACAGACAGGCGATGCCTGCTGCGATACAGGCGAACGGGTTTGCGCCTGAAGAACCAGCCAAACGCACGGTTGATGTCGAGGCATTTTGCTCGTGATCGGCATGCAGGATGAAGATACGATCCATCGCTTTTTCGATCGCTGGGTGCACCTCATATTCCTCGGCCGGAACGCCAAAGGTCATGCGCAGGAAGTTGCCAGTGTAGCTGAGGTCGTTCTTCGGCTGCATGAAAGGCTGACCGACGGCGTATTTGTACGCCATCGCTGCAATTGTGGGCATTTTCGCGATCAGGCGGTGTGAGCTGATCGTGCGGTGCTCTGGATCTGAGATGTCGGTGCTGTCGTGATAGAATGCAGACAGAGCGCCAACGACGCCGCACATAATCGCCATCGGGTGTGCATCGCGGCGGAAACCCTGAACAAACTGGCGTAGCTGATCGTGCAGCATGGTGTGCCGCGTGATCGTGTAATTGAACTCTTCCATCTCGGCGGCATTGGGCAGCTCACCATTGAGTAGGAGATAGGAGACTTCCATAAAGCTGGAATGTTCGGCCAGTTGGCCAATGGGATAGCCGCGGTGCAGCAGCACACCTTCATTCCCGTCGATATAGGTCAGCGCGCTTTCACAGCTTGCGGTTGACTTATAGCCAGGATCAAACGTGAACGCGCCCGTTTGGCCGTACAGTTTGCGGATGTCGATAACATCGGGCCCCGTGCTGCCTTCGAGCACAGGGAAATCGTAGGTTTCCCCGCCCAGCTCGAGCTTTGCCTGCTTGTCTGCCAAAACCTATCTCCTCAATTCTATTGTGCCACCATTGACCGCCAGCTTTGCCAGCCCTCGGCCTCAGGCAGCTTGCGCGTTCAATCGCGCCAAAGCTTCTTCCCGTCCCAACAGGACCAGAACGTCGAAAATACCGGGCGAATTCATCGTTCCGGTGAGAGCTGCACGCATAGGTTGCGCGAGCTTGCCAAAGCCCAGCTCGTGGGCCTCAGCCAGTGCCTTCGTAGTGGCTTCGAGGGCCTCACTTGTCCAGTGATTTTCCTGCGATAATGCTTGCACAACAAGCGAAAGCCGCACCTTGCCATCCGCGTCGAGTGATTTTGCCGCTTTCTCGGTCATCTCCAGCGGGCGCTGTGCAAACAAAAATCCAGCGCCTTCAGCAAGTTCATCAATATTCTTTGCCCGCACTTTAAGCACGGGCATAGCTTTGGTCAAAAGCTCCATATCCGCGCCGTCTTCCATCCGGTCCATCGCCAATTTGGCCAGCATCGCATCATCTGCCTCGCGAATGTAGTGGCCATTGAGGTTTTCCAGCTTCTTCAGATCGAAGCGAGAGGGGCCTTTTCCAACGCCAGCGAGATCAAACAGCTCAATCGCCTCTGCCCGGTTGATCTCTTCGCGGTCACCATGTGCCCAACCAAGCCGGAGCAGGTAATTGAACAGGGCGTCTGGCAGGATGCCCATTTCATCACGGTAGGCTTCAACCCCCAGCGCACCGTGACGCTTGGACAGTTTTGCCCCATCTGATCCATGGATCAGGGGAATGTGAGCATATGCAGGCTCCGGCCAATCGCCCTCAACAATGTCCATTGCATGATAGATTGGCAGTTGCCGAAACGCGTTGTTCAGGTGGTCGTCTCCACGGATCACATGGGTCACGCCCATATCGTGATCGTCAACGACCACAGCCAGCATATAGGTCGGCGTGCCATCGGCGCGCAGGATGATGTAATCATCGAGCTCTTCGTTCTTGACCGAGACGGAACCTTGAACCTGGTCAGCAATGGTCGCCTCGCCCGATTGCGGCGTCTTCAGACGAACTACGTAAGGCGCCCCTTCCGGCGCTTCGGACGGATCACGGTCGCGCCAGCGCCCATCATAGCGCATAGGCAGCTTTTTCTCGCGCTGCTCAGCACGCATGGCCTCAAGTTCATCGGGCGTCGCAAAGCACTTATAGGCATAGCCCGCATCCAGCAGTTTGTGCGCCACCTCTGCGTGTCGATCCGCGCGCTGGGATTGGAATACCGGCGCATCATCATAATCGAGACCAAGCCAATCGAGCCCGTCGATGATCGCATCAATCGCTTCCTGAGTGGAGCGCTTGCGATCTGTATCCTCAATCCGCAGCAAGGCCTTGCCGCCGAGATGACGGGCGTAAAGCCAGTTGAACAAGGCCGTACGCGCGCCGCCAATATGCAAAAAGCCCGTAGGCGAGGGGGCAAAGCGGGTAACAATCGCTTTTGCGCTTTCGCTTGCCATAGCCAGTGAATTCCTTTTCAAGTTGCACATGGGCCAAGAGGGGACGCCAAATGTGCCGATTGGCGGCGGAGCTGGTGAAAGCCCCAATGCCAGTGATGTTGCAGTGCAGCGCCATTGGCGCAAGGCCCCGGCTTTGTCCAGTATTGGGTCCAGCATTGGCCAGGGCATAGCATCCCAAATTGAAGGTTTTTTGGCTGGGTCCGGTTTCGACCGCGCGCCGTGGATCGCCGTGCTGTTCGCGGGCGGTATTCTATCATGGTTCGCACTTAGCTCGCCGCTGCAATGGGCGATGGGGATCGGGTTTGGATTGCTGTTGGCCATCGCGGGGGCCGCAATCTGGCGCGGGGTCGAGGACCGCGTTTTGCTGAGGCAGACGATGATTACCGTCGGACTGGTCTTTGCCGCTGGGATTGCGACCATCTGGATGCGTTCAGAACTGGTCGGCGCGGAGCCAATTGAACGCCCAATTGTTGAGCGCGTGCAAGGCTTTGTCCTCGAACGCGAAGATCAACCCTCTCGCGAACGGATCCGATTGGTCCTGGCCATGCGAGATGCGGAAAATGGCGAGAGCCGCAAGATCCGCATCAATGTGCCGCAGGACAAGGTCGTGTCCGGCCTGACCGAGGGATCGGTGGTGCGACTGAGGGCGCGGTTGATGCCGCCAGCCTCGCCGATGTTGCCGGGTTCCTATGACTTTGCCAGAGCCGCCTGGTTTCAGGGCTTAGCCGCCACTGGCAGCTTGGTCGGTAACATCGAGCTAATGGAGGGCGGGCGTGATACTGGTGCTATCGCAAAGGTTCAGCGCGTGCTCTCCGCCCACGTTCGCGAACGGGTGGATGGCTCAGCGGGCACGATTGCGGCGGCTTTTGCGAGCGGCGACAGAGGCGGGATTGCCGAGGCCGACGAAATCGCGATGCGCGATGCGGGCCTAACCCACTTGCTCTCGATCAGCGGGCTCCATGTCAGCGCCGTCATTGCTGCAGCTTATTTGGTGACCCTGAAATTGCTAGCTCTGTTTCCCGTAGTGGCGCTGCGCGTGCGTTTGCCGATCCTCGCGGCCGGGGCAGGGGCACTTGCAGGGGTTGGTTACACGCTGCTCACAGGGGCGGAGGTTCCTACTGTACGCAGCTGTGTTGCGGCGATGCTCGTGCTGATCGCGCTGGCCATGGGCCGCGATGCGTTGTCGCTCAGAATGGTGGCGATGGCAGCTATCTTCGTCATGCTGCTCTGGCCAGAATCGGTGGTTGGCCCAAGCTTTCAGATGAGTTTCTCCGCCGTAATCGCAATTGTTGCCCTCTCAAGTTCCGCGCCAGTTCGCGCTTTCCTGGCGGCACGGGAGGAGACATGGCTCCGACACGTCGGACGACGGGTCATCATGCTGTTCATTACCGGCCTGGTAATCGAGATCGCACTGATGCCGATCGTCCTATTCCATTTCCACAGGGCAGGGGTCTACGGCGCCTTTGCCAATGTAATCGCAATCCCATTGGTGACCTTCATCTCCATGCCGCTCATCGCCTTCGCCTTGTTCCTTGATCTGATCGGGCTTGTCGCGCCTGCATGGTGGCTGGTGGAACGCTCGCTCGAACTACTGCTTGCGATTGCGCATTGGACATCCAGTCAGCCCGGCTCGGTTAAGCTGATGCCGCAGATGAGCAGGCTCACCATCGCGCTGTTTGTGATTGGTGCTCTTTGGCTTGCACTATGGAATGGCCGTGCGCGATTGCTCGGGTTTGCGCCGGTTGCGGCGGCTTCGATCATGCTGATGGTAACGCCGATCCCTGATGTCCTGATTGGGCGTGATGGCCGTCATGTAGGGGTGACTATGGATGATACGCTGTTGTCACTGCGCAATTCACGGTCGTCCTATGCGCGCGACAACCTGCTCGAACTCGCCAGCGTATCTGCCGATCCGATCCCTATGGCAGAATGGCCCGGCGCGCAGTGTTCAACCGAGTTCTGCCTGCTCCAGATTGAACGCGGTGGCCGCGACTGGACCATACTGATGGCGCGCAATCGGGAGCTGATCGAAGAGCGTGCACTGGCCGCAGCCTGCGCAAGAGCCGATATCGTCGTAGCTGACCGCTATCTGCCGTGGTCTTGCAAGCCCAAATGGCTCAAGGCCGATCGCGGTTTCCTGCAGGAGCATGGCGGGCTAGCTCTCGATCTGTCAGCCGAGCGGATCACCAGTGTCGCCAGCATCCAAGGCCAGCATGGTTGGTGGCGCGGGAAAGCTGACGACTAGCCAGCCACCCGCGCCACCTATTCACATGAAACTCAATGGTAACGCCGCAGAAGGCCCGCGAGCTTACCCTGAACCTGCACTTCACCCGGTTGATAGACCTGCGCATCATAGGCGGCATTAGCCGGATCAAGTCGCACGGTTCCGCTGTCGCGGTGAAGGTATTTGAGCGTGGCTTCCTCGCCGTGGACGAGGGCCACCACGATTTCGCCATCCCGCGCCGCATCCGTACGCTTAACCAGCGCAAAGTCGCCGTCGAAGATGCCAGCCTCGATCATCGAATCGCCAGACACCTCAAGCGCATAATGCTCACCCGGTCCCAGCAATGCCGCCGGCACTGGAAGGCTACTCTGCCCCTCCAACGCCTCAATCGGAGCCCCTGCCGCGATCCGGCCATGCAATGGCACCTCGATCACGTCATTCGCAGGCTCCGGACTGGTGTCATTCGCGCTAGGCATGGATGTCGCCCGAGAGACCACATCATTGGCCGCCGCCGCCGCAGTAGCGCGCGGAGCGGGCGTTGCATCCTCAGGTTGCTTGATGACCTCCAACGCGCGCGCCCGATTGGGCAGACGCCGGATGAAGCCGCGCTCCTCCAAAGCCGAAATCAGCCGGTGCACACCCGACTTGCTCTTTAGATCGAGCGCTTCCTTCATTTCTTCAAAAGAGGGGGAAATTCCCGTCTCTTCAAGCCGCTCTTGGATAAAGCGGATCAATTCGTGCTGCTTTGCCGTCAGCATTACGATAGTCTCCCTAAAACAGGTCGATCGCCCCAGCGCCGGTTAGGGTGGCGAGGGACCATTTCGCGCACCAATAACGTGAACGAATACGGAACAATTAGGAAACTTCGTTTGCCGAGTCAAGCCAGCGAGTCACGCAATGCCGCCATTTTCGAGGGTTAATGCGGTCACGAACTCTCCTGCGCTCGCCGCATCCGCGCCTTCCCGCCGCACGATAAGGCAATTCGCGGCCGCTAAGGCCGCGAGCGCGCTGGAGTCTTGAGAGCCGGCCCGGTGCACCGTACGGCCATCGTGAACTGCACGTAAGAACTCCCGCCGTTTGCCAATCGCTGGCAGGTCCTCTGCCAGAGGCAGCGTCAGCTCCGAGGGCAGGGGAGCAGCAGCGCCCATGGCCGCACGCACCAAAGGCAGCGCAAACAGGAAGCACGTTACGAAGCTGGAGACGGGATTGCCCGGCAGGCCGAGGATCACTTGCCACGTCCCATCGGCTCGCGCCCGCGTCGCCACCATCAACGGCTTGCCCGGCTTGATCGCGACTTTCCAGAACGCGATTTGTGCGCCCCACGCCTCCAGTGCAGGCTGGATGAGATCATGGTCACCCACCGATGCGCCGCCGGAGGTAATGAGGATATCCGCATCCTCTGCCTTTGCCAGCGCCCTCGCCAGGGCGCCGTGGTCGTCCGCCACCGGGCCAATCCGCGTCACATCGCACCCCAGCGGGCGCAGCATGCTGGCGATCATCGCGCCATTGCTCGCAGGGATCTGGTCAGCGCCGCATTGCCCTGGGTCTGCAGCCAATTCATCCCCGCTGTCGAGCACGGCAATGCGCGGAGCATCGCGTACCGTTAACCGCCCATGCCCTGCCGATAGCGCGAGCGCGAGTTGCCCCGGCCCGATGCGGGTTCCCGCCCTCAAGAGCGTGTCACTTTCAGCAAAGTCGAAGCCCTGCATCCGCACATGCTTGCCGGGCGGGGGCGTCTCGCTGGTGGTCACGAGCGCGCCGTCCACATCTGCGTTTTCCTGGATCAGCACGCGGTCCGCGCCCCCTGGCATATGTGCCCCGGTCGATATCCGCACACATTCGCCATTGGAGAGCGCACCTGCGAACGGCGCTCCTGCACGGCTCTCCCCCACACGCTCCCAAGGGCCATCACCAGCAATCGCATAGCCATCCATAGCCGACAGATCGGCCGGTGGCTGAGTGCGCCGAGCGTTGAGATCCTCCGCTAAGTAGCGTCCCAGCGCCTCCTCAGCAGGCAACTCGCACGTTGCCATCTGCGGCGCGAGCTCCAGCAGCTGAGCCTGAGCGTCTTCCAAGGTCAGCAGCGCGCTCAAAGCTCAACCTTCCAATGCCCGCTCTTGCCCCCGCGTTTCTCGATCAGGCGCACCTCGCCGATCACCATGCCCTTATCGACCGCCTTGGCCATGTCGTAGATCGTGAGCAGCGCGGTCGACACCGCGACCATCGCCTCCATCTCAACACCGGTTTTGCCGGTAAGCGAGGCGCGAGCGGTCGCCCGGATCGCGTCTTCTTCGAAGGTGAAGTCGAGCTCCACCGCGCCCAGCGCCAGCGGATGGCACAAAGGGATCAGATCGCCCGTGCGCTTCGCCGCCATGATCCCGGCAATCCGCGCGGTGCCCAGCACATCGCCCTTGGGCGCGTTGCCATCACGCACAGCGGCCAGCGTCTCTGCATTCATCGCGATCCGGCCAGAGGCGATGGCGACGCGTTCGCTCGCGGCCTTGCCGCCGATGTCAACCATTCGGGCCGCGCCATCTTCGCCAAGATGGGTTAGCTTGCTCATCGCTTCGCTCCCTTCGCTTCATCGTGCGTAGAGCACGCTTGGAACACCTGGAACACAGTCCAGGGGTTTAAAACCAATCGATCACAGGCGCCGTTATTGATCGAATTTATCGATGGTGAGGGAAGGGATGCTGGAATACTCATACCGATCTTCTGCCAGCTTTGAGAGATGTAGGACAGGCCCTGCACAGAAGCCGCCTATCCGTTGAGCAATTTCCGCGTCGCCGCCGCCACATCATCCGCCCGCATCAGGCTTTCCCCAACCAGGAAATTGCGTACGCCCGCACGCGCGAGCCGGGTGCAGTCCTCATGGCTGTTGATCCCGCTTTCCCCAACGATCAAAGCGCCTTCCGGGGCGAGCGGAGCAAGCCGCTCTGTTGAAGCCAGATCGGTGGTGAAAGTCTTGAGATCCCGATTGTTCACACCCACCAAAAGCGATTTGAGCAAATGCGCGCGTTCCATCTCTGCCTCATCGTGCACTTCGACCAGCACATCCATGTCATGCTCACGCGCTGCCGCCTCGATTTCCTGCATCTGGGCGTCTTCTAGCGCCGCGACGATGATCAGGATCGCATCTGCTCCGATGGACCGGGCCTCGGCGCATTGCCATGGATCGACCATAAAATCTTTCCGGAGCGCGGGCAGTTTGCAGGCGTTTCGAGCCTCAATCAGAAAATCCTCATGTCCTTGGAAATAGGGCATATCGGTGAGCACTGATAGGCAAGTCGCACCGCCAGCCTCATAATCGCGCGCATGGTCCGCCGGGCGGAAATCCTCACGGATGATCCCTTTGGAGGGAGAGGCCTTTTTGACTTCGGCAATCAGGCCAAAGCCGGATGTGCTCGCCTGGCGTAATGCCGATTCAAACCCGCGCACCGGGCTTTGTTCGCTCGCCCGTCTTTCCAGATCAGCAAGAGAAATGGTGGCTTTTCGCGCATTCACTTCGCGGCGCTTTGTGGCGCAAATTTCTTCGAGTTTGTTCATGGTGCCGGCGCCTACTTCGCCAATTCGATCCAGCGGGCAAGCAATTGTTTCGCTTTGCCGCTGTCCAGCGCCTCTGCCGCCATTTCAGCGCCAATGCCCCAATCGTCGGTCTTGCCCGCGACGATAAGCGCCGCTGCGGTGTTGAACATCACCGTATCGCGATAGGCGCTTTTCTCTCCGTCAAGCAGAGCGGCGAGTGCCTTCGCATTATGCTGCGGGTCGCCGCCACGGATCGCTTCCAGCGGTGCGTGGTCTAGCCCCGCAGCGCCGGCATCGACGCGCTTCATGCTAAAATCGCTTCCCGTCACGTCAGCGACTTCATTGCCGCCAGCGAGGCTCAATTCATCGAGTCCTTCATCGCCAGATACGATCAAGGTGCGCTCTGTGCCCAAGCGCGCGGTCGCATCACCATAGATCGGCACATAGCCAGGGCGCGCAATCCCGATCAGCTGCCGTTTGACGCCGACGGGATTGGAGAGCGGCCCCATAAGGTTGAAGATCGTTCTGCGGCCCAGTTTCTTGCGGATCGGTTGGATGCGTCCCATCGCCGGGTGATGATTGGGCGCGAACAGAAAGCAGATGCCAATTTCAGCAAGCGTTTTTTCAGCCGTTTCGCCCGCGACTTTCATGTCGAGGCCGAGCACTTCCAACGTATCGGCCACGCCCGCTTTGGACGAGATCGCGCGGTTGCCGTGGCGCGCCACGGGCACGCCGCAAGAGGCGACAACCAAGCCGACAGCGGTCGACACGTTGAGCGTGTGGTGACCATCGCCTCCGGTCCCGCAGACGTCGATGGCATTATCAGGCCCATCAACCGGGATCAGCCGCGCCCTTAACGCCCGCGCAGCTCCTGCGATTTCTTCTGCGGTTTCACTGCGATCCGTCATCGCGAGCAAGAACCGCTCGATTTCCGCCTCGCTGGCTTCCCCATCCAGAATCCATCCGAACACCTCTTCGGCTTCGGCTTCGCTCATATGGGGTACGGCTAGCGGTAGCGTTTTCATGCGAGCTCCTTCGTTGGCAATCCGCAAAGCGTCATGAAATTGGCGAGCAGATCATGGCCATGCTCGGTCGCAATGCTTTCTGGGTGAAATTGAACGCCGTGGATCGGTAGGCTTTCGTGGCGGAAACCCATTACGGCCGCGCCGTCGAGGCCGGGTGTCTCGCTATGGGCGTTGGCGATGAGGCCAGTGGGTTCCTGCTCGACGACCAGACTGTGATAGCGTGTGGCGTTAAACGGCGAGGGCAGGCCAGCGAACACGCCGGTCGCATCATGGGTGACGGGCGAGGTTTTGCCGTGCATCAATCCGCCGCGCACCACTTTCCCGCCGAAATGCTGGCCGATGCTTTGGTGGCCAAGGCATACGCCCAGCAAGGGCTTTTCAGCGTCCGCACAGGCCGCGACCAGGTCGAGGCTGATGCCCGCCTCATCCGGAGTGCGCGGGCCAGGTGAAATCAGAAAGCCACTGGCATTTGTAGCGATCGCTTCACGCGCGCTCATCGCGTCATTGCGCTCCACCCGCACATCCGCGCCGAGCTCCATTAGGTAATGGACCAGATTAAAGGTGAAGCTGTCGTAATTGTCGATGACGAGTATCATGCCTGCATCCCCGGATCAGCGATTGGTAACAGCGATGATCGGGCCAAGCCCGGTGCGGCTGTCGAGCCGCTCGCTCGCCGGATCCCACAGGGAGGAGACCTGACCATCGAGATAAAGCGCATCAGGCACGTTTAGCTCATCACGGTAAAACCGGGCGAGTTGACCAAAGCTGAGCGGCGCCTCTGAGCGCACGAAATGCGCCTTACCATCCTTATCAATGCCGACCCCGTTGCGGATCGCCCGGCTTGGGCCGTTTTCCGCGATTTCCGGGTGCAGCTTTCCGCCGATCACCAGCATCGGGCCGGATTGCGTCCCGAATTGCGGGCGGTCGCGTACGTTTGAAAAGAAGCTGTCAGAGGTGCGGATACGCCATGATCCACCAGTGCCGTAGAACACGCCATTGGGTTTCAGGTGGAAATTGCCTGAGCCATCAGAGCGGTTGAGTTCTTTGATCCGGTCGCCGCCTTGGACGTAATAGCCGATCGGTTGGCCGTTATCGCCGTACATCCCGCCGTTCACTGCAAAGGCGACGGTGCTGTGATCAATGCTGCGGGCAAAGGCGCTAAGCGAGCCGTAGGCCGCGCCGCCGCTGGGGCCGAGAGCGGTGCGAATGCGGTGCTTTGCCGGGTCCGCAACGCAATGGGTCAGGCGCACGCCCTCGAATGTGGCGGATTTACAGACCGAGGCAACCGCTGGGGTTTCTTCCGCCTCAGGCACAGCCTCTTCGGCCTCTTCCACGATTTCTGGGGCGGGCATATCGGAATGATCGCCTATCGCGGCCCTGGTCACAGGCTCGCCCGCAGGCTGTTCCTGACAGGCGGCGATAGTGAACATCGCGGCGAGGATAATGGGCAAGCGCTTCATTGGCCAAACCCCGGCTCGCCTGCGACCCGCACAGCTTCGCGCGCGGCGGCAATCAAAGCGCCCGCCTTCGCGCCGCATTCTGCGAGTTCATAGTCTGGATCGCTATCGGCGACGATCCCGGCGCCAGCCTGCACATGCATCATTCCATCCTTCACCACGGCCGTGCGCAAGACAATGCACGAATCGACCGATCCATCGGGCGCGAAATAGCCCACCGCCCCGGCATAGGCACCGCGTGTTTCCGGCTCCAGCTCAGCGATGATCTCGCACGCCCGGATCTTTGGCGCGCCGGACACTGTGCCCGCTGGAAAACCCGCGAACAGCGCATCGAGCGCGTCTTTGTCTTCCGCCAGCTCGCCAATCACATTGCTGACAATGTGCATGACATGGCTGTAGCGCTCAATCGTGAAGCTATCGGTCACCTCCACGCTACTGCGCGCGGCCACCCGGCCCACATCATTGCGCCCCAGGTCAAGCAGCATGAGATGCTCTGCCAGTTCTTTCGGATCAACCAGCAGACTGGCCTCATTGGCCTTATCCTGCGCCGCGTCTTTGCCGCGCGGCCTGGTGCCAGCGATTGGACGAATGGTGACCTCTTTCTTGCCGCTTGCATCATCGCGCACCCGCACGAGGATTTCGGGGCTGGAACCAACAATGGCAAAGCCCGGCAGGTCGAGGAAATATAGGAACGGCGAGGGGTTCACCCGGCGCAGCGCCCGGTAAAGCTCCAACGGAGGCAGTTCAAACGGGCAGGTGAATCGCTGAGCCAGCACGACCTGAAAAATATCGCCTGCTGTGATGTAGTCCTTCGCCCGGGCGACCATCGCTTTATAGTCCGCCGCGGCCATCACTGGTGACAGCTCAGGCTCGGCGGCCTCGTTCATGCGAGCCGGGGCGGGGCGCCGCTGCGAAAGCTTGCTCAAGGTCTCGTCAATCCGCTCACCAGCGCGCACAATCGCGCCATTCAGATCATCCGCGCCCACATCTTTGGACCAGATCGGCGCAACGCAATAGAGGCTGTCGCTTAGGCTATCGAACACCAGAATAATGGTCGGCCGCACAAACAGCATGTCCGGCAGCTCAAGCTCGCTGTCTGGTGCGCGCGGCAAGGCTTCAACCAAACCAATCGTTTCATAGCCGAAATAGCCGACCAGACAGGCGAGCGCTGGCGGCAATTCCTCTGGCACATCAATCCGGCAAGCCTGCGCAAGTGCGCGCAGCTCCGTCATCGCATCGCCGCTGCACGGCTCAAACGCCTCGCGGTCATTGCGCCATTTGCGATTCACCGCCGCCGTCTCGCCATCGCCGCGAAACACCAGATCAGGATCGAGGCCCAGCAGGCTGTATCGCCCGCGAATCTCGCCGCCCTCAACCGATTCGAGCAGGAAGTCGCCGCGCCCCGGCTCTATCAGACGCTGAGCAGCGCCAACCGGCGTATCGCTATCCGCGATAATCCGCCGCCACACCAAGGCAGGCTTTCCTGCCCGCAGCAATTCGGCCGCAAGCCTCGCATTTTCGGGGGCACCACTCACAGCAATGGCGGCGCGCTTAGGTTTCGCCGGCGAGCTGCTTGCGCACCGCCTCGATCGCGTCTTCGTTGCGGTCCACGCCCAGCTCTTCGCGCATCGCTGCGGTCAATTGTTCGGCATATTCGGTCGAAATCGCCGGGCCCATTTGAGTAAGGGTCGCTTGCAACAAGGGATCATCGTCCGCCACTTCGTCGGTGCTGATATCCTCCAGATCGACCACAAACCAGCCAAGACGATTCGCGCCTTCAAGGCGTTTCGTCGTGCCTTCCGCCATGCTGAACAGCAAGGCGAGCGGCGGGGCAGGGCGTTGCTGCTGTTGCAGCAATTCGGTACGCCCAAGATCAATCGTCTGGATCGGAGGCAGGCTGGTTTCCTCCGCATTCACCGCTTCGACCAAAGTGCCTTCGCCGCGCATCCGTTCGAGAATGCGGTCCGCCGCAGCTTGCGCCGCGCTGTGCCCTTCGAACAAGCGCCAATCGAACTCAACGCGCTGGCGAATGTCCGCAAGAGCCGCAACGGAGCTTTCTGTGACCTCTGGCACTTCAAACACAATGAACACTTGGCCGCGAACAACCTCGGCCAATTGCGGTTCACCTTCCTCCATATCGAAGGCAGTGGCGAGCGCAGCCTGAAGCTCTGGCGGCGCGGTCGCGCCTTCTTCGCTACCAAACACGCGACCATCGGCGGTGAGGGCAGGGGTGGTTTGTAATGTCAGGCCAAATTCGTCGGCCACATTGGATAGCGATGTGCCGTCATCCACCTGTTCCTCGATCCGCGCACTGAAATCAGACAGGGCTGCGGCGCGTTTTTCCACCGTCAGGCGCTCTGTAATCTCTGGCGTCGCATCGGCCAGACTGCGTGCCGGCGTGTTGGTGACACCATCGACGCGGGCGACGTACCAACCCAGCGAACTGCGCGCTGGCTCTGCCAATTGCCCGCGTGGGGTCGCAAAGACTGCTGTGGCAACTGCGCTGCTGGTGGCAGAGGCAAGGGCGCTTTCGGTCTGGCCTTCGCTGGCAGAGACAGAAAAGCCGGCATTGCGCGCCGCCGCCTCTAACGAAGTCCCAGAGCGAACAGCATCGCGAATCGCATTGGCCGCATCCTGTGTCGGCACAAAGAAGGAGCTGATAGTGCGCGTCTCAACCGCAGCATATTGATCGGCATCACGTTCATAACGTGCGGCAATCTCCGCCGTTGTCGGCTCGATCCGTGTATTGATATCGGCATCGCTAAAGGTCGCATAGCGGACCGTGCGGCGCTCAGGCTGTATATAGCGCGTCCGATTCTCTTCGAAAAATGCGCTAATCTGCGCGTCGGTTGGATCGCCTTCCGGCGCAAATGATGTGCTGGGGATAAGTGCGATGGTGCCTTTGCGGCGTTCACGCAGCAATGCGGTGTAACGGCGAGCAATGCTGCTTGGCATTTGCGGCGTGCCGATCGATGGAACCAGCAATTGCTGTGCCAGCAGACCATCTGCCAAATCGCGGCGCAATACCGCGTCAGTCAGGTTCTGAGAGCGGAGCGCATTCTGATAGACAGATTCGTCAAATTCGCCGGTCGCCCCGCGAAACGCCGGGATCTGAAGAATCTCGCTATTCACCAGGTTTGTCCCCGCGCGCAGGCCGTATTTCTCGGCGTATCCCGCAATCGCATAGCGATCGATCAACTGGTCCAAAACCTCTTCAAGGCCGCCTTGCTCAATAAACATCGGCATCGTCGTGGTCGGGCTTTGCTCGCGCACCTGACGCAGCGCAGAATTGGCCAATTGGCTCAATTCCGAGGTGTCGATCCGGTCATCGCCAACCACCGCAATCCGGTCATTGCCGGCGACCCCGCCAAAGGTGTTGTTATTGGCCACATCACCGCTCGCAAAAGCGAAAGCAATGAGCACTAGGAACGCCAAGGTCAGGCCGAGGCCGATTTTCGATTGAAAGAATCTGCGAAAGAACGAAATCATCTGGTCTTTAATTCCCAAGTCATTAGGGGACTAACACCGCTAGTAAGCGGAAAGCTGGTTCGGCTTTATCGGCCCTGCGACCTCGCGGCAACAGTCCACGATGCGTTTTGACTGGATCACTTTCCTCCGCTAGCGGACGCGGCCCCCTGCTCCTAAGTATGGGGCGAGATTCGAATAACGCATAATATTGGCGCAGGATTTTATTATGGCCCAGCGGCCTTACATCGTCGGAAATTGGAAAATGAACGGCACTCGCGCCATGCTTTCAGAAGCGCGTGCGGTTGACCGGGCCGCTCAGCGGCACATGAAGGTAGAGGTCGCTTTGGCCCCGCCATACACGCTGATCCATGCGGTTCACCGCGAGGTAGAGCAGATCTGGGTCGGGGCGCAGGATTGCTCACCCAACCCGGATGGCGCGCACACTGGTGACATCTCAGTGCCGATGATCGCCGACGCCGGGGCCAAGTTTGTAATTCTGGGTCACAGCGAACGCCGCCAGGGCTACAGCGAGACGAACGAGCAGGTGCGCGAGAAAGCGGACGCCGCGCTCGAAGGCGGACTGCGCGTGATCATCTGCTGCGGAGAGACGCTGGAAACCCGCGAGGCAGGAGAAGCAGAGGCCTTCGTCGCTGGTCAATTGCAGGCTTCCTTGCCGAAACTTAAGGATGCTGGGGAAAAAGTCACCGTCGCTTATGAACCGATCTGGGCGATTGGCACCGGCAAAACCGCAACCGTGGATGATATTGCCACCATGCATGCGATGATCCGTAATCTGCTCATCGAAACCTATGGGAAAGAACAAGGTGCGGAAGTCCGCGTGCTTTACGGCGGCTCAGTTAAACCTGAAAACGCTGGAGAAATCCTCGGCACGCCAGAGGTTGGCGGCGCACTGGTAGGTGGGGCCAGCCTGACCGCAGAGACGTTTATGAACATCGCTTTGGCCGCTGGAGATACGGTCGAGGGATAGGGCCTGATGCCCCTTACCGGGTAATCAGACTTGTGCGCGCGCCGCTGCGCACCTAAATGGCGGTTTCATTCAGATAGGTTTTGATCAGCTCATGTCGTCGATTTTTCTGTTTCTCACTGTTGTTCAGGCGATTGTCGCCGCCGCGCTGGTTGGCGTGGTCCTGATGCAGCGTTCAGAGGGTGGTGGCCTGGGCATTGGCGGCGGTGGTAACCCTGGCGGCGCTTTGGGTGCTCGCGGTGCGGCTGATTTTCTAACCCGCGCGACCAAATGGCTGGCGGTGACTTTCGTTGCTCTATCCATCGCACTCGCGGCTGTGGCCGTGGATGCAACCGGCGGCAGCGACATCAGCACGACCATCGACCGCGATGTTCCTGCCGCTGATCCGCTCAGCACGGGCGGCGCAGCTGGCGCGGCACCTGCGACTGTCGAGCCGACTGGCGAAGAAGACCCACTCGCGGCTGAATAAGCGCGACAATTCCGTAACATTTTGTGATGGCTGTGGATGGGCGCACTTTTGAGTGCGCAATTCGCTTGCCACGAATCCACTTCGAGGCTTAATCCCCAACTCCCATGGCGCGGTACATATTCATAACCGGCGGCGTGGTCTCCTCGCTCGGAAAAGGTCTCATGGCAGCTAGCCTTGCAGCATTGCTGCAGGCGCGCGGCTACAAGGTGCGCATTCGCAAGTTTGATCCGTATCTCAACGTCGATCCTGGCACGATGAGCCCGTATCAACACGGCGAAGTCTATGTGACCGATGACGGGGCCGAAACAGACCTCGATCTTGGCCATTACGAACGCTTTACCGGCGTTTCTGCGCGGCAAAGCGACAATATCACCTCTGGCCGAGTCTACCGCGATATCATCACGAAGGAACGCCGGGGCGATTACCTTGGCGCGACCGTGCAGGTGATCCCGCATGTGACCGACGCGATTAAGCAATTCGCTCTGGATGATCAGGACGATCTCGATTTTATCCTGTGCGAGATTGGCGGAACGGTGGGCGATATCGAATCGCTACCGTTTATGGAGGCGATCCGGCAGCTCAGGAATGATCTGGAGCCGCTGCAAACGCTGAGCGTGCACGTGACATTGGTGCCTTACATTGCGGCGGCGGGCGAGCTGAAGACCAAGCCGACGCAGCACTCTGTGCGCGAACTCGCGAGCCTCGGGATCAAGCCTGACGTGCTGCTGTGCCGCTGCGAGCATCCTTTGCCCGATGGTGAGCGGCGTAAAATTGCCAATTTCTGCAATGTGCGGATGGAATCGGTGATCCCGGCGCTTGATGCGCCCTCGATCTATTCCGTCCCGCTGCAATATCACGAGCAAGGCCTTGATGCAGAGGTGCTGCGCGGCTTTGGCATCACCGATGCGCCAGAGCCTGATCTGTCACAATGGCACGACGTCACGGACCGATACTTTAACCCGGAAGGCGAGGTGACGATCGGCGTGATCGGCAAATATGTCGGCCTGCAAGATGCCTATAAGAGCCTCAACGAGGCGCTGGTCCACGGCGGCATGGCCAACCGGGTCAAGGTCAACATCAAGTGGATTGATGCAGAAATCTTCGAAGGTGATGAAGACGAAATCATCGCCAAGCTGGAGCCGCTGCACGGCATTTTGGTGCCCGGTGGATTTGGCGAGCGCGGTAGCGAGGGCAAGATTGCCAGCGTCCGCTTCGCGCGCGAACGCAATGTTCCCTTCTTCGGCATCTGCCTCGGCATGCAAATGGCCTGCGTCGAAGGCGTACGTGATGCCGGCATCGACGCCGCGTCCTCGACCGAGTTTGGCGAAACCAGCGAGCCAGTGGTCGGCATTATCACCGAATGGATGACCGAAGAAGGCCTGCAAACCCGCGAAGATGGCGGTGATCTGGGCGGCACAATGCGGCTAGGCGCTTATGATGCGAAGCTGGGCGCGAACAGCCACGTCTCGCGCATCTACGGGGGTGCTGAGGAAATCTCTGAGCGCCACCGCCACCGTTACGAGGTCAATGGCGCTTACATCAAACCGCTGGAGCAGGGGGGCCTCGTGTTCTCAGGCATGTCGCCTGATGGCTTGCTGCCAGAGATTGTTGAGCGGCCTGACCACCCATGGTTCGTCGGTGTGCAATTCCACCCGGAACTGAAGTCGCGGCCATTTGATCCGCACCCCTTATTTGCAGGCTTTATCTCAGCCGCTTTAGAGCAGTCACGCCTCGTCTAAGCCGAGCCTGGCGATGATCATCAATTCGGCGAATCGCGGCGAATCCGTGGTGAATTCGGCCTTCGGTTCAATAAGTGAAACCTAATTTTGTAGTGTTCTTAAAGCCCTACAAAAATGACCTTGCACCAATTGCAAGTTTACCCTTACCGACGCGGTAAGGAGCCTAACGGCTTCAACAGGTGGTTGGGGGCAACTCGCCTTTTGCAAATAGCGGGCCGTTCATGGCCTGTGCACTGCTCGACGCGAGTCTCACCGTCTTCTGCGACCCAGACGGTAAGCCTTGCTAGAGGCGGCAAATGTCGCGGGGGCGGACTTTTAACGGTCCGCCCCCACATTTTTCTCAAAGTCTGTGAACTGATGAAGCGAGCAGCTTAGGCCGCGTTCGCATCATCCTCTGATGCGTCAGGAACCGCGGTGAGAGTCGCCGCCCCATTCACCGCAATCTTCTTCGGCTTCATCGCCTCTGGCACTTCGCGCACCAGATCAATCACCAGCAGGCCATCGGCCAGATCAGCGCGCTCTACGCGCACGTGATCGGCGAGTTCGAAACGGCGTTCAAACCCGCGATTGGCGATGCCAACATGCAGCATCTCAGTCGCTTCCTGAGTTTCCTCGCGCTTTTTACCTTGAACGGTTAGCAGGTTTTGCTGAGCCGTGATCTCAATGTCTTCCGGGCGGAAGCCTGCAATCGCCAGCGTGATGCGGTAATTGTCTTCGCTGCTGCGGGCGATGTTAAACGGGGGGTAATTATCGCTGGAATTACTACGAGCCTGGCTTTCGAGCAGGTCGAACAAGTGGTCAAAGCCAACGGTGGTCCGGCGATAAGGGGTAAAATCTAGACGTGACATAATTTCAAATCCTCGTGTTTGAGCAATCTGTATTTTCAAAGCGGGCCTGCCGAATGCAGCGCCCAATTGCGCCAGCAATAATCCCCAAGGCTGGCGGATCGTGCTGACAGAACACATCTAGGGTGCCATACAGTGCCTTTCAAGAGGCAGTGAATCGGATAAAACAGATGCACTTTCAGTCGCTTAAATAAGAAAAGAAGAGTTTTTAATGACCCAACCTAATATCGACATCTATTCAAAATTCACTTGCCCGTTCTGCGTTCGCGCCAAGAATTTGCTAAAGAGCAAGGGCGCGGAATTTAACGAGTTTGATATCTCCATGGGCGGCCCAAAGAAGGCAGAGATGCTGGAACGCGCGCCAAATGCCCGCACTGTGCCGCAAATCTTCATCGGCGATCTGCATGTGGGCGGCTCGGATGATTTGGCGGCGCTGGATCGCTCGGGCCAGCTTGACGCTTTGCTCGCGGGATAGCGACCACTAATGCCCAAAATTGCTGTCTTGCAGATGACTTCGGGCATTGATCCTGAGGTCAATCTCTCCACCATTGAAAAGGCTGCTCATAATGCAGCCGCAGAGGGCGCAGTCATGCTGTTCGCGCCCGAAATGGCAGGTCTGCTTGATCGCAATCGGGAGCGTGCCACCCCATGGATCACCGGACCTGGACCGGACGCAATGGCAGAACGGCTTGGTCTGCTTGCACAACAACTACAGATTGACCTGTCTATCGGATCTATCCCCGCGACTGGCCAAGGTGGCAAGTTCGCCAACCGCTCATTTTACTTACCCGCCAGCGGGGCGCGCAGCGTAACCTACGACAAGATCCATATGTTCGATGTTGAACTCGCAAATGGCGAGACTTGGCGCGAAAGTTCAGCCTATGAACCGGGCAGGGAAGTGATCACCGTTCCCGACACACCGCTGGGCAAGCTTGGCCTCACCATCTGCTATGACATGCGCTTTCCCGCCCTGTTTGAGGCTTTGGGCCAGCGCCAATGCGACGCCATTGCCGTCCCTGCCGCTTTCACCGTACCCACCGGCACGGCGCACTGGCATGTTCTGCTACGTGCCCGCGCGATCGAGGCTCAGGCTTTCGTCATCGCCGCCGCGCAGGTCGGGAGTCACGAGGACGGCCGCGAGACCTACGGCCACAGCCTGGTGATCGACCCCTGGGGTGAAGTGCTGCTTGATATGGGCGGCGAGGGGCCGGGGCTAGGCTTTTGCGACATTGATCTAGACCGGATCAAAGAAGTGCGCGGCCAGCTGCCCAGCCTTGCTAATAAGCGGGAAATCGCCAATTAGGGCGCATTATGATCGTCTTTGACCTCCATTGTGAAAGCGGCCACCGTTTCGAAGGATGGTTCCGTTCATCCAGCGACTTTCTGGGCCAAAGTGAGGCAGGCTATGTGGCCTGTCCTGAATGCGGAACCTCGCGTGTAGCCAAAGCGCCAATGGCTCCGGCAGTTCCAGTAAAAGGGAACAGCGCGCGCAGTGATGCGAAAAAGGCCGAAGCGGTAAAGGATGCTTTTGAAGCCGCGTCTCAGGCTGCTGCTGAAACCAAGAAGTCAGATGCGTCTGACACAGGCGACACCGCCAAACTGTCTTCCGATCTGATCAAGACGCCTGACACTCCGGCGGTTCCTGCCAAAGGCGGGCAGCTGTCTAACACGCCGATGACCGCAGAGATGAAATCGGCCATCGCGAAGCTAGCAAAGGCTCAGGAAAAGGCGCTCAAGGATAGCACGTGGGTCGGCAGCAAGTTCGCCGAGCAAAGCCGAGAAATGCATTATGGCGAGCGCGATGAGGCTCCGATCCACGGCCAGGCGAGCCTTGAAGAGGCCAAGTCACTAGCCGAGGAAGGCGTGCCAATTGCGCCGCTGCCATTCCCGGTTGCACCACCAGAAAAACTGAATTGAGTGAACTGAGCCGCTCGGCGCTAAGCGCCGATATTGCGCTAACAGTAAACGCTGCTATTTGCCTTTGCGGGGCCCCGTAGCTCAGCCGGATAGAGCACCAGATTCCTAATCTGGGGGCCGCGTGTTCGAATCACGCCGGGGTCACCACCATCTCAGATCAGAAAAGCTGCCTTTTTCGCTGTATCGATCACGCCTTGTGCCAGCTCAACCGGGCGGTCTTCCTGGCAGAAATGCCCGCAGGTGGAGAGCATCGCGTGTGGCTGTCCCTTGGCTCCTGTAATCCGCGCGATTAGCGCATCGCCAAGCCCGCCGGTCACCGGATCATCTTCGCCAAACAGCGTGAGGAACGGCTTATCGAAGGCGCTTAATCCCTCCCAAGCAGCGATGTTCTCTGCAATCCCGGCCATGCCGTCTTCGACCGGGACAAGCTGAGGGAATGCACGCGCGCCTGCCTTGCTCGGCTCATCGGGGAAGGGCGCATCATAGGCGGCGACTTCTGCTGCGCTCCGCTCCGTCGCAGTCGCGCGTTGGAGCAGCTCGCCGATTTGGAAGTCAGGCGAGGCCTTGGCAAATTCGCGCCACGCCAGAAACGCGGGCGAGGGAGTGCCGCCGGTGGGCAGGAAAGTGTTGCTGGCCACGACGCAGGCGAAACTGTCAGGCGCCTCGCCGACCATGCGCAGGCCCAGCAATCCGCCCCAATCCTGACAGAACAGAGCTGCGGTCTGAGGCACGACTGCGGCGCGCCATTGGCCCAGCCAATCCATGTGCCGCTGGTAAGTGTAGAAGCCGATGTCGTCCGGTTTATCGCTTTTGCCGAACCCGATCAGATCCGGCGCGAGACAGCGAAACCCAGCATCCACCAGAACCGGAATCATCTTGCGGTAGAGATAGCTCCAGCTCGGCTCGCCATGAAACAGCAGGACGGGCGGGGCGTCCTTGGCTCCTTCATCGAGGTAATGCATCCGTCCGGAATGCCCATCCCCCAGATCAATGTCGCACCAATTCTCAGCAAACGGAAAATCGGGCAGGTTAGCAAAGCGGGCGGGATCGTGGGACAGAATTTGCATCAGCGGGTCTCCTCTATCCCCGTTGGGTATCATAGAGAGCCGCGATCAGCAGCCACAATCTGGGTTATTGCGCGACGCCGGGTCCACCAAGGTACACTGCCCAATGTGGCTTCATGCCCAATCAAAGTCCGCTTGTTTGGAGCTGTAAATGCGGTAATTTGGCGCAAGTGGTCAATTAAAGTCACATTTATGACCGTGTCTGTCGTTTTGTGCTTGAACACCGCAGTTAACTATGATTCTGTAAGACTTATGGGACGTCGGGGAAAACTTCAGCAATTGCCAGCGGATCAGGCCAAGCAAGGCCTGGCTCTGCTCGTGCTGCTTGTGCTCACCGCGCTAGCTATTGCTGGGCCAACCGGCTTGCTCGCCTGGAATGAAAACGCCAACCTGTTGGACCAGCGCCGGGCGCAAATCGCGATGCTATCGGCAGAGCGGGATGATTTGCGCAATCGCGTAAGCCTGCTTGATCCCGGTGCGGCCGATCCTGATCTGGTGGGCGAATTGCTCCGCCGCAATATGAATGTTGTGCACCCTGATGAGGTGGTAATCACCGTCGAAGACGAGTGATGGCCTGAGCGGCCACCTTTGGGCCTTTGCTCCACAATCAAGCTACCCAGCGCGCGCCTTTCACATACGTATGCTGAGACGAATTTGACCAAGAAATGGTCTGCTTTACGTTGCGTCTTGCCCGAAAACACGATTATAGCGCGTGAGCAATCTTCTCCCCAATGGCGGCACTATGCGCGCGGCCAATCAAAGGAAAAACGCATTGGCTAAACAGCCCTCGAAAACGAATGCTCCTGCAAAACAGAGTAAGACCAAAGCGAAGGCCGTGAGCACCGGCGACGCAGCGGCACCGCCTGATGATTCCGATTTCATCCTGCGTTCTTTGCAGACTGAATTTGAGGAACAAAAGCGCTTCAACGCCACGCCAGAACAAATGCTCAAATTCTATGAGCAGATGCTGCTGATCCGCCGCTTTGAAGAGAAGGCAGGCCAGCTTTATGGCCTCGGCCTGATCGGCGGCTTCTGCCACCTGTATATCGGTCAGGAAGCGGTTGCGATTGGCCTGCAAAGCGCGCTCGATAATGATCGCGACAGCGTGATCACCGGATACCGCGATCACGGACACATGCTGGCCTATGGAATTGATCCGAAGGTGATCATGGCCGAGCTGACCGGACGCGAAGCGGGCATTTCCAAAGGGAAGGGCGGCTCGATGCACATGTTCAGCACCGAGCACAAATTTTATGGCGGGCACGGCATCGTCGGCGCACAGGTTGCGCTGGGCGGCGGGCTCGCGCTGGCGCACAAATACAACGAAGATGGCGGGCTGTGCCTCGCTTACTTTGGCGATGGCGCGGCCAACCAGGGCCAGGTCTATGAAACCTTCAACATGGCGGCCCTGTGGAACCTGCCAATCGTATTCGTGGTTGAGGACAACCAATATGCGATGGGCACGGCAAGCTCACGCAGTTCAGCTGAAACTCGCTTTCACCGCCGCGGCACGGCGTTCCGCATTCCCGGCATGGAGGTGAACGGCATGGACGTGCTCGAAGTGCGCGCCGCAGCCGAGGTTGCGTTCAAGCATGTGCGTGAGGGCAAGGGCCCTGTCCTGATGGAGCTAAACACATATCGCTATCGCGGGCATTCAATGTCTGACCCAGCCAAATACCGGACTCGCGAAGAAGTGCAGGAACAACGCGACACGCACGACCCGATCGAACGCTTGAAGAAGACTTTGATCGAAGGCGGCAAGTCCGAAGACGACCTCAAAGCCGTCGACAAAGGCATTCGCAAGGTCGTTGCAGAAGCCGCTGATTTTGCAGAGACTTCGCCCGAACCAGAGGCAAGCGAGCTCTACACCGATGTTCTGGTGGAGAACTACTAATGGGTATTGAGCTGAAAATGCCGGCACTGTCGCCAACTATGGAGCAGGGCACGCTCGCCAAATGGCTGAAGGCTGAAGGCGACACGATTGAGCCCGGCGATATCATTGCCGAGATCGAAACCGACAAGGCTACGATGGAGTTTGAAGCGATTGATGAGGGCGTATTGTCCAAGATCATGATCGCTGAAGGCACAGAGGACGTCGCCGTTGGTACTATAATCGCGATGATTACCGGCGAGGGCGAGGATGCCAGCGCGCCTGATCCGGCCCCGGTGGCCACTGCTGAACCGGCAGCAGTTCCAGAGCAAGCACCAAAGCCTGTAGCGGAGAAACCAGCTCCGTCTGCGCCCGCACACGATCCGGAAATCCCTGAAGGCACTAGCTTCACCAGCACCGCCTTGCGCGAAGCTCTGCGTGATGGCATGGCGGAAGAAATGCGCCGCGATGAACGTGTGTTCGTGATGGGCGAGGAGGTCGCCGAATATCAGGGCGCCTATAAGGTCACACAAGGCTTGCTCGACGAATTCGGTCCAAAGCGCGTGATCGATACGCCGATTACCGAATACGGCTTTGCCGGCATCGGCACCGGCGCAGCGATGGGCGGACTGCGTCCAATTGTTGAATTCATGACGTTCAACTTCGCGATGCAAGCGATTGATCACATCATTAATTCCGCCGCGAAGACCAACTATATGTCAGGCGGACAGATGCGTTGCCCGATTGTGTTCCGAGGTCCCAATGGCGCGGCTAGCCGCGTTGGCGCGCAGCACAGTCAGAACTATGGCCCATGGTACGCGAGCGTCCCCGGCCTAATCGTGATCGCGCCCTATGACAGCGCCGATGCGAAAGGCCTGATGAAGGCTGCCATCCGCAGTGAAGATCCGGTCGTGTTCCTCGAAAACGAGCTGGTTTACGGTCGCAGCTTTGATGTCCCAGACCTTGATGATCATGTCCTACCCATCGGCAAGGCACGGATCATGCGTGAGGGCTCTGACGTGACCATCGTCAGCTATTCCATCGGCGTTGGCCTCGCGCTTGAGGCGGCTGAAGAATTGGCGGGCGAGGGGATCGACGCCGAAGTCATCGATCTGCGCACTTTGCGTCCGCTCGACAAGCAGGCGGTTCTGACGAGCCTGGCGAAAACCAATCGCCTGATCGTGGCGGAAGAGGGCTGGCCAACATGCTCGATCGCGTCTGAAATTCAGGCGATCTGTATGGAGGAAGGCTTCGATGATCTCGATGCGCCGGTCCTGCGAGTGTGCAACGAGGACGTTCCGCTGCCTTACGCCGCGAACCTAGAGGAACTGGCGCTCATCAATGCTGGCTCCATCGTCGAGGCTGCCAAGAAAGTCTGCTACGCCGACTAAGGCGCAAATAACCTACGCACGAAAGGGGGGCTGAACTGCACGAATGCGGCTCAGCCCCCCTTTTGATGCCTTACGTCGTCAGACGGTTAAAATGTGTCGAAGCGATCACATGTGGCTGGCGTTACATCGTCTACCGGAAACAGCTGCGCAAGATCGCGAACATCACGCACGTTAAACGCTGCAGTGTAGCGAATTTGCTTGTTAGAAATGATCTCGTCAAATGGTGTCAGACCAGGATAATCGTAAAACACTTCCACAAACATCACTGCCGTTCCGGGTGACGCGGTAATCTCCCTGCCAGGCTCGCCCATTCCAGGGAATGCAGTACCAGTCGCTCCATCACCCTCGACACCGTAGGTCGAAGCGACGTTCTTTTGGCCCATGCAACGCTGCCAAGCGATCCACTGACCATCATCCGAGTTTTGCTGAAGACTAGATAGGACCACACGACCATTGTCGAGAATATCCAAGCCTCCGCCTAGGCGCCATGCACCGACAAAAACTTCGGTGATGTCGGCTTCTGTCACTTGACGTGCTTGTAAGACTTCTTCGGAACCCACACGCGACGCATTGTCAGCCAACTGGACGGCAACCTGGCTAATTCGCATGTGAGTCACGGTGTAATTTGCCACTTCAGTCCCAAGCATCCCCAATGAGAGTACGATCGGCATCGCAAAGGCGAATTCTGTGAGTGCGAGCCCGGAATTATCATCGCGCAACAAAGGAATGCGGGCTGCACCTTTCTTGAGTGCATTGAGCACTTTTTTCGAACTGGCGATCATGTGCAATTTCCTGTCTCGAGTGTTCGATCTTGCTCATCAAATGGCTGGTTTCGAAGTACCGTTGAGGCTTCTAGAGTTACGTTCTCGTCTAGGCCAATCAAAGAAGCCATCGGGAATACCCGTGGATAGGTGACTGTCGCAGTGTAAAGAACCGCGTCTCGCGCACTACCGATACCGGCCTGACCGCGATCGGGGTCCCACTGGCCGTTATCGTTCATGTCTTCGAACAATTCGTTATTGTTACAAATCCCGTCACCATTATCGTCCGTGAAGAACTCGGGCTGACCAATGTCGGAGAAATCGAAGTGCGAGAGCTTCTCCAGCTCCACCGTCACCGTGTTAGGCAGCACCTCAGAAACGATACTGACAACTCGCCCGTCAATCGTACTTTGCTGGCTACCCGCACTTTCTAGTGTGAGGTCACGCCCAGCTCTTTGCATCGCGCCGTTTAACAGGGCGCTGGTGTATTGCGTATGGGCAATGTCAAATACGCCCATAACAAGCACAACCAGTATTGGCGCCACAAAGCCGAACTCAACCAAGGTAGCCCCGCGCTCGTCCTTAGCTAAAGAGCGCATGCTCGATCCCCATTTTGCAAACAGATGTCCGATCATGATGTCAGCCTCAATGCAGCGATTTCTTCTGCTATTTCTGCAAATGTATCAGCCAGGCTGGCTCCGTCTTGCGGGAAATAAGCTCTGTTCGGGCTCGCACAGCTGGTAAGGTCTTGGACGGTCACATCATCAGGGTCGTCTGGATCGATGTTGTCACCAAACCCAATGGCCCAGACTGTGACATTCTCTTGCCGCGCAGCCTGACATACCGCTTGGAAACGAGCGGCGTGGCGTTCAGTTTGTTGGGCAATGCTGCCATCATCGGTCACACGTCGCTGCCACCATTCGAGGCCATAAGTCGTATAAAGTCTATCAAAGGGCTGTAGAATGCCATCTGTCATATAGACGATATGGCGCGCAATCGCGTCCCCGTTTGGCGCAGCCCTATTATCAGCGGCAAAGATACCGTTAGGTGAAATAAACCGTCCACCCCAGATCATTCCGATATCATGATAGGTATTTCCGGAAGGTTGAAGACTATTTAGATACGTAACTAGGTTGCCACGGGTAAACCCAGTTGGACTGTCAGGGCCGATCTCCTCCAGTCGCCGAGCAGGAGCAGGACAAACATTTGAAGGCTGCCTCTTGTTTTCAACGCTCGTTTGCTGTCCGAGCACCCTATTACCGGCATTGATCTCGTTCGTTCCATCCGTGTATCGATAATACACAGCGCTTGGTAGTAGTGGCTTCCAAGCCTCATCATCATTCGCAGGAATGAGATTGATGTCCAAATCAGGGGTTGCATCTGTGATTGGATCGAAAGCACCGACGCTATCTGTATTTGCCTCTTCGATGCAACCAGCCCAGGGCACATTAATGAATGCTCCCTCATCACCTACTGGAAGGCTGATCTGGTTATTTGTGTAAATCGATGAAAAATCAACCGCCTGCCAATCTGTCGCTTCAGCGGGAACACTGGCTGTGTCGAGATCCAGATAGGTATAATTTGCGAAGGTCCGAACTTGTTCCTCGATGAGGGTGTAATTCACCTGCGCTGTTGATTCAAAAATATCATATCCAACCCGACAAAATCCATTACTATCATATCTGTAGTTTGGATCCCGTCGTTCAATTTCAACGGTCGCATTACTGCCAATTGTCGTCCGGGTGGTACCTGAGACCGTCTGGCTAGTTACGTTGCCTGACGAAATGTCTAAAGAGCTCTCGTCAATCGTCTCGCTAGGTCCGCTTGTGAATTCCGGCACAGCTTCTTCGCAACGAGTTTCACTAACGAAACCCTGCGCAGTCGTCAGAAAGCGATCAAGTGTTTCAGTCCCTGGATCAGTAATGTCGTTCCGCGTCAGGCTAACTCGTTCCCAATTGATATCAAAATTCGCATATCGCGTTGGATAGGTGTGATTTGACGCCATGTATTCAACAGGGATCGCGCCACCGACGTTTACGTTCATCGAAAACGGAACAAAGCCATAGCGGATTTGCGCACTTCGCGCGCTGTTCGTTTCTACAGAATCATAGAAATCGAGAACTGCGGCTCGCAATGCTTGGATCCGTGTTTGGCCGGGCGTGCCCGACGCACCGCCCATCGAACCCGTCACATCCAACACAAACATGACATCGGTATTTGCGATGTTCACCTCAGCAGAACATCCGACCGAGAGGTCAAAGCCCTCAAAGCCAAAGATATGCATTAGCGTTGTCGGCAACCTGCCACTCGCCGTGCCCTCGACGCGATCGTCATCTGGCGCAATAAAGGAGTGGGTCAGGTTCTCGAGGCCAAAAAGACCATCACTGTAGTTTTCTTCGAAAAAGTCCGTGCCTACACCCCCGTGGACACTCGAATCGAATGAAGGTGCGTCGCCCATTGCGCGCCGAGCGGCGAGGGCACCAGCATCGCAGGCGGCCTGCAACCGGGTAGAGGCCATGTAGTAACGGCTCGCATCCACAGCACCGCCCACCATTGCCACGAGTGGCACCATAGTAGCTGCTGCAATAACGATGGTATTCGCTGTCGGGTCTTTTGCTAGCGCCCTGAAAAAAGATGGCTTGCCCATGACTTTCGATATCCTTGCGAGAAAACACGTGTGTAAGGCTGACATAGCGGCACTAGGTAATCGCAATCTCAACGTGCATGGTAAATTTCGAGTGAATACGCGGATTGTGCTTAACCATGATTTTGCTGAATAAAGTCGGGTCATAAAAGAGGTATAAAAGCCGCGTCTTTGGCGCTAGCGCAGAGCCCGTGGACACAATTGAAACCGACACTCTGACCAGTGAGATTGAGCTGGCTCTGGCGCATACACCGGCGGTGATGCGCCCTCGATTGCGCACTTTATTTGCTCTTGATCAAAGACTTGCACGCATTATCGGCAAGGCAACCGAGCCTATGCTGGCGCAAATGCGCCTGTCGTGGTGGCGTGAGATGCTGGAGCAGGGACGCTCGCTGCGCCCCCAAGGCGACGCAGTGCTCGATGCAATTGGGGAAACTTGGGCGGGGGAAGAGGCCGCTTTGCGTGATCTTGTTAACGGTTGGGAGCATTTGCTTGCCGATCCGCCGCTACCCGAGGTTGACGCACAGAAATTCGTGGATGCGCGCGCTGGGGCTCTTTGCGCCTTTGCGCGGGTTTCGCCGGAGCATAAGACATACAGACACGTTAACCTTGCGGCCCAAATCTGGGCGATCGCCGACCTCGCGGCCAAGGTCCACTCAGATACCGAGCGCAACATTCTCCTCGATATGGGGCAGCGGTTGTGTGCTGAAAAGCCAAAAAAACTGAGTTCTTTTAAAGGCCTCGCAGTGCTTTCTGCTTTGGGACGGCGTGCCATTGCAAATGGTGGACGCCCGCTAATGGAGGGGCGCGGCGCTGGCTTCACCGCCTTTCGTGCCGCTTTGCTTGGTAAGTAAAACACGCTAGCGTCATCGCATCAGTGCAATTCATGGGGAGGGGCCCATGCGGCAAGTAGTTCTCGGGGCGTTTCTTGGCTTGATCATGGCCGGTGTTGGCACGTTTTGGTGGCAAGGCCGCGCTCAGGTGGAGGAAAATGCGCCGCCGCCGCCTGAACCAGAAGAAACCGCACTTGCGCCAGATGTCTTGCCAGAGGCCGATCCGGGAGATCTCACCGGCCCCGCGCCGCCAGAGGCAAGCGAGCTGACCAAGGAAGAACGGCGTTTCTTCCGTTATGACCGCAATCGCGACCGGATCATCACCCGCAATGAAATGCTCTCCACCCGCTCAGATGCGTTCCGCAAACTCGATACAGATGGCAATAATCTGTTGACTTTTGAGGAATGGGCAGTGACAACCTCAAAACGTTTCGAGGGTGCTGATGCAGATGGCAATGGCCAGCTGACCACGGCCGAATTCGCAACCACCGCCCCAAAACGCTCGACCCGTCGGCCAACCTGTCGCTGTTAGCGCGCGCCTAGGCCGGGACTGGTTCACCAGCCTTGAGCCATTCGGCCAGCTCCGCCTTCGCCCGGTTGGTATAGGCTTCCTTACGCTGTTTTTTGCCCACCTCATGCAACGGAGGGAACAAGCCAAAATTCACATTCATCGGCTGGAACGTATCCGCCTCTGCATCTCCGGTAATATGGCTTAACAAAGCGCCGATTGCTGATGCAGCCGGGGGAGGGGACCAATCGCGCCCAGCCAGCTCCTCCGCTGCCATCATGCCCGCGATCAGGCCAACAGCAGAGCTTTCGACATAGCCTTCACACCCAGTAACCTGACCAGCAAAGCGGATATGCGGCGCTGCCTTCAGACGCAGTTGACGGTCGAGGACCATTGGCGAATTCAGGAAAGTGTTGCGATGCAGCCCGCCTAAGCGGGCAAATTCCGCGTTTTCCAGGCCAGGAATGGTGCGGAACAGCTCCACCTGAGCGCCATATTTCAGCTTCGTCTGAAAGCCGACTATGTTCCACAAGGTGCCCAGCTTGTTGTCCTGCCTCAACTGAACCACCGCATAGGGCCAGCGGCCTTGCGGGAATTCCTCGGTCACATCGCGTGGATTATCGAGCCCAACCGGCTTCATCGGGCCAAAGCGCAAGGTATCGACCCCGCGCGCCGCCATCACCTCGATTGGCATACAGCCATCAAAATAGGGCGTATCCTTCTCCCATTCCTGGAATTCGGTTTTATCGCCGTCGACAAGCCCCTGATGGAAGGCGAGATATTGCTCCTTCGTCATCGGGCAATTTATGTAATCGCCACCTTCATTGGAAGCAGATGTCGTCTTGTTCCAACGCGATTGAACCCAGCAGATGTCCATATCGATGCTGTCGCGGTGAACAATCGGCGCAATTGCGTCGAAGAATGCCAGCCGCTCTTCTCCTGTCGCCTTCACAATGCTCTGCGCGAGCGATTGCGCAGTAAGCGGTCCGGTGGCGACAATCGTCATTCCGCTATCGGGCAGGGCATCGACCCGTTCCCGAACAATCTCGATATTGGGATGCTCGCTCAGTGCCTTTTGCACCTCGGCGGAAAAGACGTCGCGGTCCACCGCCATGGCGCTGCCAGCTGGCACGCGGGCGACCTCTCCGGCGCGCATCACAATGCTGTCCATCGACCGCATTTCATGGTGGAGCAGGCCAACCGCATTCTTCGTATCATCGTCAGAGCGGAACGAATTGGAACACACCAGCTCTGCCAGGCCATCGGTTTGGTGCGCAGGCGTCATTTCGCCGCCCTTATCCTCGGGCGCGCCGCGCATTTCAGACAAGCGCACGCGCACCCCGCGCTGAGCCAATTGCCAGGCCGCCTCGCTGCCTGCGAGACCGCCGCCGATTATGTGAACATCGTGTGATTTCATACGCACGGACCTAGTGCTTGCACGCCCCACACTTCAAGTCCAAGAAGCGCAAATAGGGGTTCACAATGGCAAAAGACGCAGCAAATTCTTCACATCCCGCACTTGTAGCGCATCGCCCGTGGCTGTTGCTCAGTCTGGCGGCGGCAATTGCCTATTACTTCCTATGGAACAATCCCATCGGCGGCGTGTGGCTGATTGCGCTGAAAGGGGCCGGGGTCGGCTTTCTGGCGCTCTATGCAATGCGCCGTACTCGTGAGGTTGAACAAAGCGTGGATGCCGCGCTGTTCAGTGTGTTTCTGGCCCTATGCGCAGGCGCTGATATGGCGATTGAGCTGAGCTTCACAGCAGGCGGCGCGGTGTTCTTTGCCGCGCATCTGACCGCGATTGCCCTGTTCCTGCGCAATCGGCGGGAGAAAACCGTATTTAGTCAAAAACTGTGTGCCGCCGCTTTGCTTATTGGCGTGTCCGCGATCTCCTATTTCATTGCGAGAGACCCGCTTGTGATCCTCTATGGTCTGGGGCTAGGCGCAATGGCAGGGGCGGCATGGATCAGCCGTTTCTCCCGCTACCGGGTCGGGATCGGAGCCGTGCTATTCGTGCTATCCGATATGCTGATCTTCAGCCGTATGGGCAGCATCGATCTGGGATCCGTACCCGATGTGGCGATCTGGCCGCTCTATTACCTGGGCCAATTCCTGATCGCGACTGGCGTGGTTCAAACCCTCCGTGGCGACTTGCCAAAGGCACCTTAAGCGGAGGAGGGCGAGGCTGGGGTGTTTAGACAGTCCAAAAGCGAGCATCGCCGAGAGAAAGGGCCAAGCAAGCATTCGCTCACCTGGCCCATCACTCACCGACTGCCTTATTCCGGTGGGTCTTCACCGATGTCATCGTCGCTCTGTGGCGGGGTGTGCGGCGCAGTTTCATCATCACCGCCTCGGCGATCGGCCATTTCCTCAGTCACCGCTTCTTCTGCCGCATCCTCAGGCTCTTCGGTCTCGTCAATTTTCACCGCGCTGACAATGGTCTCTCCCTTGCCAACGTCGAACAAGCGCACACCGGCGGTGTTGCGTCCTAGTACGCGCAGGGTGTCGAGGCCGATGCGGATAAGCTTCGCCTGATCCGTGACGAGCATCAATTGCTCGCCGGAGGACACGGGGAAACTCGCCACAACCGGGCCGTTGCGGGCAATGTTGTCAATATTCGCGAGGCCTTGGCCGCCGCGTCCAATCCGGCGGTATTCATAGGCGCTGGAGATCTTGCCATAGCCATTGGCGCAAACGGTCAGGATAAACTGCTGTTTCTCTTCGAGCTCCGCAAAGCGTTCCTCACTCAGCTCAGGAGAGCCCTCTCTATCAGCCTTCCACGGCGCAAACTTGAGATATTGCTCGCGTTCCTCCGCCGTGGTCCCCGTTGCCCCTAGGATTGATAGCGATACGACCTCGTCATCCGGCTTCAGGTTCATGCCGCGCACACCGGTAGAAGTGCGAGAGGTAAACTCACGCACATCCATACCGGCAAAGCGGATAGCCTTACCCTGACGAGAGGCAAGCAGGACATCATCAGTCGCATTGAGAAGGGCAACACCGATCAGCTTATCATCGCTTTCGGCGTCAAACTTCATTGCGAACTTACCGTTCGAGGGGATATTGGTGAATGATCCCATGGAGTTGCGGCGTACGCGACCCTTGGCCGTGGCGAACACAACGGATAGCGCCTCCCAACTGTCTTCATCTTCTGGCAGCGGCAGAACCGTACGGATCGTTTCACCATCATCCAGCGATGGCAGCAGGTTGACGATCGGCCGCCCGCGCGTCGCCGGACCACCTTCGGGCAGCTTCCAGACCTTAAGCCGGTAAACCTTGCCCAAGGTGGAGAAGAACAGCACCGGATTGTGCGTCGAGGTGACGAACATCTCCGAGATCGCATCTGCATCCTTAGTCGACATGCCCGCCCGGCCTTTGCCGCCGCGATTTTGCGCGCGGAAAGTGGAGAGCGGGGTACGCTTGATATAGCCATCGTGCGTAACGGTGACGACCATCTCATCGCGCTCGATCAAGTCTTCGTCATCGAGACCATCCCAAGCAGGCGCGATTTCGGAAACGCGCGGCGTCGCATAGGTCGCGCGCACTTCTTCCAGCTCTTCGCGCATAACCGCGTAGAGTTTCACCCGGTCGGCAAGGATCGCAAGGAAGCCTTCGATCTTGTCGGCTAGCTCTTTCAGCTCATCGCCGATCTCATCACGGCCCAATGCAGTGAGGCGGTGCAGGCGCAGCTCCAGGATCGCGCGAACCTGCTTCTCAGACAGCGAATAGGTTCCGCCTTCCTGATCAGCGGTTGGTTCAATCGCCTCGACCAGTTGGATATATTGCGCGATGTCACCAATAGGCCATTCTTTTGCGAGCAATTTCTCACGCGCAGCCGCCGGGTTGGGCGCGCCGCGGATCATCGCCACAACCTCATCAAGGTTCGACACTGCAACCACCAGGCCGAGCAACAGGTGCGCTCGTTCACGCGCCTTATTAAGCTCAAATTTGGTGCGGCGCGTGATCACTTCCTCGCGGAAGCTGATGAACGCCTGAATGATATCGCGCAGCGTCAGCGTCTCTGGCCGGCCGCCGCGAATGGCCAGCATATTGGCCGGGAAAGACGACTGGGCAGGGGTGTAGCGCCACATCTGATTGAGCACGACCTCCGCACTCGCATCGCGCTTCAGATCAACGACAACTCTCACGCCCTCGCGTGAGCTTTCATCGCGAATATCCGAAATGCCCTCAATCCGCTTATCCTTGCCGGCCTCTGCGATTTTTTCCACCAAGCCAGATTTGCCGACCTGATAGGGGATCGAGGTGAGCACAATGCTCTCACGATCACCGCGCTTGGTCTCAATCTCATGGCGACAACGCATCAGGATCGAGCCGCGCCCAGTGGTGTAGGCCGATTTTGCCCCGCTCGCGCCGAGGATCAGCGGTGCGGTGGGAAAGTCAGGGCCGGGGACATATTCGATCAGTTCCTCGGTGGTGATCGCCGGATTGTCCATAAAGGCAAAACAGGCGTCGATGACCTCACCAAGGTTATGCGGCGGCACATTGGTCGCCATACCGACCGCGATCCCGCCCGCGCCATTGACCAGCAGATTGGGGAAGCGTGCAGGCAGAACCTGTGGTTCCTGCGTTGAACCATCATAATTGTCTGCAAAATCAACGGTGTCTTTATCAAGATCGTCGAGCAGCATGTTCGAGACACGAGCAAGCCGCGCCTCGGTGTAACGCATGCTGGCGGGTGGATCCGGATCCATAGAGCCGAAATTGCCCTGACCATCGATCAACGGTACGCGCATCGACCAATCCTGGGTCATGCGAGCCAGCGCATCATAAATCGCGCTGTCCCCGTGCGGGTGATAATTACCCATCACGTCACCAACGATCTTGGCGCTCTTGCGATAGGGCTTGCCAGCGACAAAGCCGCCTTCTTGGCTGGCGTAGAGAATGCGCCGGTGCACCGGTTTCAACCCGTCGCGCACGTCTGGCAAAGCGCGGCTGACGATCACGCTCATCGCGTAATCGAGATAGCTCGTCTTCATCTCATCGACGATGTCGATGCGTTCAAATTCTTCCATTGGGGCCGGGGGCGTTAGGGTTTCGCTATCGTCGCTCAATGTTGGGCCATTTCTGTGGTTGCCGTATCAGGTATTTAGAAGCCTTGGAGCTTACGCCTCGGCACGGCATTCCGCCACCTGGGAAAGCCAACAAGCAGGCCCAAACGCCCGGTTTTCCACACCTGACACTGGTAAGAGGCACGGGGAGGCAAGCGCGTCTCATTTCGGCGCAAGTAAAGAACCATTCAAAGGCCATTCAGGCGCCATGAGCTAAGCCAGAATTGCAAATCTGCCCGCCTGCGTTAATGGCGTTGGTCAGAGATGAATCATCAGCGCGATAGCACGCGCTTCACCCTAAATTGTTTCAGGAGAGACCACATGCGGATTTTTAACATGGGCAGCGCTCGTAAAAAGACCGGATCACACTTCGCACTCGCGATTGCTCTGGCAACCGGCACCGCCATAGTCGGTACGACCGCGTTCGCGGACACTGCCTATGCGCAGGACAAAAAGAAAAAGAAGAAAAAGAAAGAAGAGAAGGCGCAGTATTCTGAGGCATTTATCGCGGCCTATCAGCCTCTCAACACCCAAGTGAATGCAGAAGGTACTGACATTGCTTCGCTCAAACCTCAGCTGGTTTCCTTGGCATCTGTGTCTGTATCGCCAGACGAGCAAATCGCTGCTGGTGGCCTGATTTATAACGCAGGTGCAAAAACAACCGATCGTTCGCTGCAGATCCAGGGCATGGAAATGATGTTGGCTAGCGGCAAAGTCGAAGCAGCAAATGTCGGACGCTTCAATTTCATCGCCTATCAGTTGAGGAATGCCCAAAGTCAGTTTGCCGAAGCCAGGACTTATCTGCAGGCCGCCATCGATAATAATTTCACCACAGACACCGTCACCAAAGCTGACTTGCAGATCGCCATGGCCGAGAGCTTTTTCTCCGAAGAAAGCTACCGCGACGGCCTAGCTTATCTCAACAATGCGATCGCCAACAAAAAGGCGGCTGGCGAGGCGGTTCAGGAGCAGTGGTATCGTCGCGGCCTAACTGTGGCCTATAATAATGAAATCGTTCCAGAAGTTTATGATATCGCAACGGCTTGGATTGCCGATTATCCGTCTGAAACCAGCTGGCGCGATGCGATCAACCTGACCCGTAATCTGAGCGATTATCAAGGCGGCGAGATGCTTGACCTTATGCGGCTGGGGCACAAAGTGAAATCGCTGCAGAACAAGCAGGATTACATTGAATATATCGAAGCGGCGGATGCCCGCTTGCTGCCCAAGGAAGTGGCTGACCTTATTGAGGAAGGTTACTCCAGCGGCGTTGTGAGCCGCGATGATATTTATGTCGCCGACTCGTTTGAAATCGCCAAGAACCGGATTGCATCAGACCGCTCTGATTTGCCCGCGCTTGAGCGTGACGCCCGCGCCGCAGGTGCTGGTTTGCGCACGGTCAAAGCCGCTGGCGATACGTTTCTGAGCTATGGTGAGCACGCCAAGGCCGCTGAGTTCTTCCAAAAGACGCTGGGTATGCCCGGAGTTGATACGGCGGAAACGCTAACCCGCCTCGGCATCGCACAAGCTGGTCTCGGCCAGTACGAGGCAGCGAAGGAAAGCTTCGCCAAGGTTCAAGGCCAGCGCAAGCCGATCGCTCAATTGTGGGCTGCCTATGCTGGTCAGAAATCGTCACCTGCACCTGCTGCTGCAACTGCTGCTCCAGCAGACACGCTTGAGGCGCCCGCTACGGGCGGTTAATCCCGCGCAGGATTATCAACGCAGAAATGGGGCGCTGGGAGAAATCCCGGCGCCCCTTTTGTTTGGAGTAAATGGCCTGGATTTGCCGCGCCGCTAGCGCAGGCGCTTCACATAGACCTGCTTGTCCTGGCGCTTCACCTTGAAACTATCGAGCGAGGAAAACAGCTCGCTAAGGCTCTTAAAGCCGTAATTTCGCACATCAAAGCTGGAGCGGTTGCCCGCAATTTGTCCAACCTGCTGCAGCCGCGCAAAACCTTCCTCATCACGTGACGCCTCGGAATAGGCAGCGGTAATCAATTCCAACAGGTCGTCGTCGAGCGGCTCGCCAGCCTTCGTGTCGGCTGGCTTGCTGTCACCCGATTTGTCGGCAGCATAAGTGTCGATCAACTGTTTGATATCGATGAAGCGGGTGCAAACCGATTTAAACGCCTCGGGCGTCTTCGCCTCGCCAAAGCCGTAAACAAGGATGCCATCCTGGCGTAGGCGCGTGACCAGCGGGGTAAAATCGCTGTCAGAGGTCATGATGCCAAAGCCATCAACCTTACCCTGATTGAGCAGATCGATCGCATCGATCGTCATCGCCATATCGGTAGCATTTTTGCCTTTGGACACGTCAAATTGCTGTTGCGGACGGATGCCAAATTTGTTGGTGATCTTGTCCCAGCGCGCAAGGTTATCCTTGGCGAAATTGCCATAGGCGCGGCGAATGTTGACCTGGCCCAGCTCGGCCATAACGGTCAGCACAGGGTCAATGCCCTGCGGTGTGGTGTTGTCTGCATCAATCAGCAGAGCGATGTTTTTCAGTTCTGTATTAGACATGCACGCATAAATGGCGGCCGGACGCAAAGCGCACAAGCGCTGAATCCGCTTTGCTGTTTACGCGAGGGCTTCAAAATCGCCCGTTTCCTCGTCCAGCGAATGCAATACGCCATCGGGAATGGCGAAGTGTGCACCGCGCAATTTCAATTGTCCGGCGTCCTCGGCTTCTTTGACGAATGGATACGACCGCAGGTTGGCAAGACTTTGCTGGACCGCCGCGAGTTCCATCGCATGTTCCGCGTCATCCCCTTCACGGCCCAACGCTCGGCCAACCGCTTCGGCCGGTTCGCTAAGATGCTCCAGCCAACCCGACAGCAAGCCTCCATTGCCCGGCTCTGTGTTGTCAAAAGAATGCGCGAGCGCGGCTTTACAGCCGCCACATTTGCCATGCCCCATCACAACAACCTGCTTCACTTCGAGCATTCTGACTGCGAACTCGATTGCGGCCGGCGCTTCGGGTTGGGCGGTGGCCTTTTCAAATGGCGGGACAAGCGCAGCGACATTGCGCAATACGAAGATATCGCCGGGATCCACGTCAAAAATCTGCGCTGGATCGACCCGGCTGTCTGAACAGCTAATAATCATCAGCTTGGGATGCTGACCTTCGGCGACGGTTTGGTCAAATCGGGCCTGTTGGCGTGGATAAACGTCTTTGCGAAAGCGCTTATAGCCTTCGAGTAATTCAGCAAATTCAGGCATCAGAAACGCTCCCCTCGAATAACCTCTACATCCCACATAGAGAGAAGGAAGCCGTATTTGGTCAGTTCCGGGGCGAGGTCTTCGGCAAGGGCCTGCGCCTTTTCCTCAGCCGCAATTGTCAAAACAAAGACCTTGTCTGTGCCCATCACACGCTCTTCACGCCAGCGCCCCTCTCGCCCCTTGCCAGAACTGACCGGGATAACGGTCCAACCGGTGATACCAGCCTTATCAACCGCATCGGTCACGCGTTTGGCCAGTGCGGTATCAGTGAGGATTTCAATCCGCTTGCGAATGACCGTTTCAATCATGGAATTGCTCCTACGCTGCCCGGATCGCCTGTTAGAGCGCTCGCCAGAATGCTAATCAAGCCGATATTGATCAGGATGTTAAACGGAAAAGTGATTGACAGCGACATAGTAAGGTAAATGCCAGGATCTGCCTCTGGCAGGGCAAGCCGCATGGCAGCCGGTACCGCGATGTAGCTGGCACTGGCGCACAGCACACCCAGCGCCGCAGCCGAGCCAACATCGAGCCCGCAGGCGGCGGCCGCAGCTGTGCCAATCGAACCATTGAACAGCGGTAGGCCAATCGCAATCACCACCAGCCTCCATGTAATTGCGCGGGCGTCCATCATCCGCCGCGCCGCGATCAGGCCCATATCGAGTAGAAACAGGCAAAGCACACCCTTAAACCCAGCTTCAAAGAACGGCGCGACATCGCCAAAACCTTCAGCACCCGCAATCATACCAATCGCAAAGGCCCCGAGCAGCAAGACAACCGACGCGTTGAACAACACCTCGTGCAGCATGTCGCTAGTCCTCTGGCCGTCTTTCGATCCCAGCCCGCGTGCCAGCAACAGGCCAGTGAGGATCGCCGGCGTTTCCATCGCCGCCATCACCGCGACCATATAGCCGCCCGGCGGTTTCCCCTGCGCCTCAAATATCTCAACCGCTGTCACAAACGTGACCACGCTGACAGAGCCATAATGCGCCGCGACTGCACCGGCATTGATCCGGTCCAGCTTTGCAAACTCTTTCAGCGCGATATTAGCGATGAAAGGCATCAGGAAACTGGCCGCAATACCCAGGGCCAAGGCGATCAAGACGGTCGAATCGATCCCGGATTTGGAGACAGCAACACCGCCCTTTAGACCAATGGCCGCCATCAGATAGAGCGACATACCCTTGGCAATCGCCTCTGGAATGGCGAGGTCGGAGCGCGCAAAAGCAGCAAGCAATCCGAGCACAAAGAACAGCACGACGGGCGAAGTAAACGTCTGGAGAGTGGCTGCATCCATGACGCTACGGCCTAGAGGCGACATGCAATTCTCACAAGCCAGGTTGCATTGGCCATACACAGGCATTTCGGACCATTGCGAAGGCGCATTGCATTGCCTAAGTGGGCAGGCATGAACGACCTAGCGAACACACCCGGCAAGACCCCAGAACGCCCGCCGCGCCAGCGCAAACCGGATTGGATCCGTGTTCGCGCGCCTGTGAGCGAGGGGTATCAAGAGACGCGCCGCATGATGCGGGAGCTTAACCTCAATACCGTGTGTGAAGAGGCCGCGTGCCCGAATATCGGCGAATGCTGGAGCAAGAAGCACGCAACCGTCATGATCCTGGGTGATGTGTGCACGCGCGCCTGCGCGTTCTGCAATGTAAAAACCGGGATGCCGCGCGCGGTTGATCCGATGGAGCCAGAGCATACCGCGATTGCCGCTGCCAAGATGGGGCTTGAACATATCGTCATCACCAGCGTCGACCGCGATGATTTGCCCGATGGCGGCGCATCACAGTTTGTGAAGGTGATCGAGGCTTTGCGCCGGACCACGCCGGACACCACGATTGAAATCCTCACCCCTGATTTCCGCGGTAAAATGCGCGCGGCGGTGGAGGCGATTTGTGCCGCCGGCCCCGATGTTTACAACCACAACCTCGAGACTGTGCCGCGCCTGTACCCGACCATTCGCCCCGGCGCGCGCTATTACGCCTCGCTGCGGCTGCTTGAAGAGGTCAAATCCCACGATCCAATGATCTTTACCAAATCAGGCATCATGCTGGGGCTGGGTGAGCAGCGTCTCGAAGTGCACCAGGTGATGGACGACATGCGCAGCGCGGATGTGGACTTCATGACCATGGGTCAATACCTCCAACCCACGCCGAAACATGCCACGGTTGAGGAATTCGTCACTCCGAAGGCGTTTGGCGCCTATGGCTCAATCGCGCGGGCGAAGGGCTTCTTGCAGGTTGCCTCCACCCCACTGACCCGCTCCAGCTATCACGCGGGCGAAGATTTCGCCGAAATGAAGGCGGCGAGGGCAGCAAAGTTTGCAAAGCAGGCTGCACGGCAAGCGGATACGCTCAAAATCTGATGCCGGGAATTCGCGAAACTCGCAGATTACCATACAGCGCGGAGCAGATGTTTGATCTGGTCGCGGATGTAGGCCGATATCGTGAGTTTCTGCCCTGGGTTATCGCCACCCGGGTGCGTTCCGACAGCGAAACTGAAATGGTCGCCGATATGGTGGTCGGGTTCAAAAGCCTGCGCGAGAGTTTTACCTCGCGCGTTCACAAGGAGCGCGCGCGGCTGATCGATGTGCATTACATGGACGGCCCGCTTAAAGACCTCGACAACACCTGGGCATTCCGCGCGCTAGACGATGGCGGCTGCGAGATCGATTTCTCAGTCGATTTCACCTTTAAAAACCGTATGTTCGAGGCGATAGCTGGACAGTATTTTGACCGCGCATTTCGCCGCATGGTGGAGGCTTTTGAACAGCGCGCAGCCGCGCTTTACGGCAGCAGCAGCTCCAGCGCGACCAGCGCCGCCTGATGGCGGATCGCGGCACGATCTTTCACATCAAAGTGTTTTAACTCGCCCTCTGGCTCACCATCCGAATTGCGGATAGCGCGCGCGAATACGACCGTTCCAACCGGCTTTAACTGGGTTCCGCCGCCCGGGCCGGCAACGCCGCTGATCGCGACTGCGCAATCCGCGTTGGAATTTTTCAATGCGCCCTGAGCCATGGCCCAAACGCAGGCGATGGAAACCGCGCCAAAGGTTTCGATGATATCCTGCGCCACATCGAGCGATTCCATCTTGGCCTCGTTCGAATAGGTCACAAAACCGCGATCGAGCACCGTAGACGAGCCGGGAATCTCCGTAAGCGCCGCGGCCACCAGCCCGCCGGTACAGCTTTCAGCGAGCGACAGGACGCGGCCAGCGGCCTTGTTCTCATCGACAACACGCTGCGCCAGCGCGGTGATATCATCGGGCAGCAGGCTGTTGGTCATTCGTCACCCGTATATGGGCAGACATCGGGTTCTTTGAGGTCAGCCATATCGGCAATAAAGCCGACCAGCGCGCCGATGTTTTCCGGCGGCAAAGGCGCAACCAGAGACATGCCGCGCTCAACTTTTTTGCAGTCCGCCGTTTTGATTGATCCCGCAATCTGCTCAACCAAAACGGCATCAATCAGAGGTCGAAAAACACTCATGCCCTCTGGATCATTCGGGTTGAGAATTCCGGCCAATGGGTTCGCATCACCGCTTTCTTGCGCCATCGATTTTTCCATGAACACACCGAATATCCGCGACATGCCGGGCCAGCTGCGTTCTTGCAGGCCGGCAAACTTCGCCGTGAAGGCGGCGCCTTCGGTGGCCCAAAAGCCATCAGGCGACAGTTCATTTGCGCAGGTCCGATCGAGCGCCTGGCTGACGAGCGGCATCGCGTAAATCGCAGCACCGCTGAGGTCCGCTTGATCGACGCAGCCGGCCTGAGCCTGAGCCTGCACAACCTGAGCCTGCATCAATGCCCCGCTGGCCAGCGCAAATGCTGCAGCTTTGGTGAATGTGCGTTTCATATGCTTGTCCTTCTAAGCGCTCGCATACAGGCTGATGATAGCCTGCGCCGCTATACCTTCGCCACGTCCGGTAAAGCCCAGCCTCTCGGTCGTGGTTGCTTTGATACTAATGGCGTTTTCTTCCAACCCAGTCATCGCGCCCACCGCTGCTCGCATGGCCGGGCGGTGCGGGCCAATCTTGGGTGCCTCGCAAATGAGGGTGAGGTCGATATTGCCAAGCGCAAAGCCCGCCTCCGCCGCCAATTTAACCGCATGTTCCAGAAACTGCGCAGAGCGCGCTCCGGCCCATTGCGGGTCGCTGGGTGGGAAATGCGTGCCAATATCCCCGTCACCAATCGCGCCGAGAACAGCATCGGTGATCGCATGCAAAGCGACATCGGCGTCGCTGTGGCCGGATAATCCTTTGTCATGGGGTATTTGTACACCGCACAGCCATAATTCCTCGCCTTCGACCAGACGATGGACATCAAAACCCTGACCTACCCTGAATGGTGCCGAATGTGCGGTCATGAAATCCTCTGCAAATGTGATCTTTTTGAGCCGTTCATCGCCGTGAATCAAAGCGATGCTGCCACCATGCTCTGTCAGGACTTGCGCATCGTCACCTGCGGTTTTCTCGCCATTCCATGCTCGGTGCGCGGCAAGGATATTGGCATAGCGGAACGCTTGCGGGGTTTGCACCCGCCGCAAGGCCTCACGATCCGCCTTGCCCGCCATCATCTCACCATCGCCTGCCAACGCGAGGCTATCAACCACAGGCAGCGCCGGAATGGCGCCCGGATGGGTCTGCAGCGCCCCTAGCAGGCGGCGGATCACCTCGCTGGGCAGGTCAGGGCGCGCGGCATCATGGATCAGCACGGTCTGCGGCGACGTCGCAGCCAGCGCCTCCAGCCCATTGGCGACCGATTCCTGCCGAGTGGCGCCTCCGCCGACGAATTCGATCCCGCCAATACCGCTTAGCGCCTCTTCTGCCATGTCGCGCGTGTCATCAGCCAGGACTGCAACGATTGGTTCGGCCCCCGCGGCGGCCAAAACCTCAACCGAATGCCGGATCAGTGGTTTTCCGCGAAACCTGCGAAACTGTTTCGGCAATTCGCCGCCCGCGCGCAGGCCCTTGCCAGCGGCAACAACAATCGCAGCAAATTGGGGGAGGGTGGATTCATCACTCATACGGTCCAGCGCGCTTAAGGTCTGGACGGATTTTGCGCAATCCACTATGCGCTGCCCAAATTTTAGGCACAATTACGAATATGACCGCGCTTCCACCTCCTCCGGCCCTTAAGCCCATTCAAATCGGCCCCGTCCAGATCGACAGCCCAGTGCTGCTCGCGCCAATGACCGGCGTCACCGATATGCCATTCCGCACGCTTGTGCGGCGCTATGGCTCTGGCCTCAATGTGACCGAGATGATCGCGAGCCAAGCGGCGATCCGCGAAACCCGTCAATCCATCCAAAAGGCAGCCTGGGATCCGATTGAAGAGCCCGTTTCCATGCAGCTAGTCGGATGCGACCCGGAAAGCATGGGGGAGGCGGCGAAACTCAACGAAGATCGCGGCGCGTCCATTATCGACATCAATTTCGGCTGCCCCGTGCGCAAAGTCACCAATGGTATGGCGGGCAGCGCGCTGATGCGTGAAGTGCCGCTGGCAACGAAGCTGATGGAGGCCACGGTCAAAGCTGTCGATGTGCCGGTGACCGTGAAGATGCGAATGGGCTGGGACCACGATAGCCTCAACGCCCCGGAAATGGCTCGGATTGCCGAGGATCTCGGGGTGAAGATGATCACCGTTCACGGGCGCACTCGCAATCAGATGTACAAGGGCAGCGCCGACTGGTCTTTCATCCGCAAGGTGAAAGATGCCGTCTCCATTCCTGTCATCGTCAATGGCGACATTTGCACCATCGATGATGCCGCGACCGCGCTTGAGCAGTCCGGGGCAGACGGGTTGATGATTGGCCGCGGTGCATACGGGAAGCCGTGGCTGCTGGGCCAAGTGATGCATTGGTGGAAGACCGGTGAAGCGCTCGACAGCCCCAGCTTTGACGAACAATACGAGACACTTGTTGAGCACTATGAACGCATGCTCGACCATTACGGCAGCGAGGTTGGTAGCAAGGTCGCGCGCAAGCATATCGGTTGGTACACCAAGGGGATGCACGGCTCAGCGGAGTTCCGGAACAAGGCCAATTTCATCGATGACCCCAAGCAGGTACTGGGCGAGATTGAGCGCTTTTACGAGCCGTTCCTGCGGCGCAGAGCGGCATGAACATGGCGGGCACGCAGCCTTCCCAAGACCCCGTCACAGACCATAGCAGCAAGCCCGATGCTGCCTCGCAAATCGGCGGGTTGATCTTTGCGGTCGTCCTGGTCGATCCCGATGCGCGCATTGCGGAGGTCAATCACGCGGCTGAAAACCTACTGGGACAAAGCGCAAAGCGACTGGTCGGACGCTCCGTGCGTGCGGTTGCCGAATTGCTCGATACGCGCGTGCTCAACCATATCCGCACCTCGCAGGAGGCGGTTGTTGCGCGCGACGTGACCTTGCGTGTTAACCGCGCAGAAAAACGCGTGAACCTGACGATTTCGCCGTTGACACAGCATCCTGGCTGGCGAGTCATCACCCTGTCGGAAAGCGCGCGTGACGATACTGGCCGCGACGAGCAGAGCGAAGCAACATTGGGCGGACCAGCGATCCTGGCGCATGAGATCAAGAACCCTCTCGCCGCCATTCGCGGGGCAGGGCAGCTCGCCGCGCGCAAACTGCCGCATGCAGACAAATCGCTAGCCCGGATGATTACCGACGAAGTGGACCGGATTGCGCGCCTGATCGATCGGATGCAGCAATTGGGCAGCAAACAATCGGACCCGGTGGCGCCCTGTAACCCGCATGAGGCGATCCGATCTGCCATTGCTACCGTGCGCGCCGCGGGCAGCAATGGGGTGGAGATCATCGAAGAGTTCGATCCCTCTTTGCCGCCGGTGCTGGCCAATCAAGACGCCCTGGAGCAGGTGCTCATCAATCTGATCTCCAATGCCCGCGATGCTGCGCAGGATCATGAAAACCCTCGCATCATCGTTCAGACGCGGTTTGTGAGCGGCCTTGCCTTTAATGCTATCCGCATGGGCCGCGCGGTCCGCCTGCCGATTGAGATCACCGTCAGCGACAGCGGACCAGGCATTGATGAGGCTCTGCGTGATCACGTGTTTGAACCCTTCGTTTCTTCCAAGAAATCCGGGCAGGGGCTGGGCCTTGCCCTCGTGCGCAAGCTAGTGCGTGATATGCAGGGCCGGATCGGTCATGAGCGCGATGCCCGCGCCGGATTGACCCATTTCCGCATGCACCTGCGCCAGGTCAAACCTGGCGCGAAGGGAGCGGCGGCATGAGCGGCAAAGTCCTGTTGGTTGAAGATGATGGGGCGATCGCCACTGTCATTATCGCGGCGCTGGAAGACGAAGGCTTTCAGATTGATCGCTGTGCCAGCATAGCGGACCGGAACCGGCTGCTTGATGCGGGCGAATACCTGGTGATGTGCACCGACGTGATGCTGGAGGATGGCGACGGGCTTGCCTCCATGCACGAAGTGAAATCGCGTGCGCCGGACATGCCAGTGATCGTACTTTCGGCGCAAAACACCCTCGATACCGCCGTGCGGGCGAGCGACAGCGAGGCGTTTGAATACTTCCCCAAGCCATTCGACCTGGACGAGCTGGTTCAGGCCGTGCGTCAGGCCGCCGGCCAACGCAGCAAGACCGCCGCCGCGCCAGAAATGGAAGGCGATGGCATGCCTCTGGTCGGGCGCAGCCAGGCAATGCAGGGCGTGTACCGGATGATCACGCGCGTCCTGCGCAATGATCTCACCGTTCTGGTCACCGGCGAAAGCGGAACGGGCAAGGAATTGGTCGCCGAAGCTATCCATGAGCTTGGCTCGCGCCGCACAGGGCCGTTTGTTGCAGTGAACGCTGGCGCGATCCCGGCCGACCTCATTGAAAGCGAGCTGTTCGGGCATGAAAGGGGCGCTTTCACCGGCGCGATCGCTCAGGCCATTGGTAAATTCGAGCAGGCCAATGGTGGCACCCTGTTTCTGGACGAGATTGGCGACATGCCGGCAGAGGCGCAAACCCGCCTGCTGCGCGCACTCCAATCGGGCCAGATACGCCGCGTTGGCGGACGGCAGGAAATCGCGGTCGACGTTCGCATTATCGCTGCGACCAACCGCGACCTTGCCCCTATGATCGCCGCTGGGAACTTCCGCGAAGACCTGTTCTACCGGCTCAACGTGGTGCCGATTGAGCTCCCGCCTTTGCGGGAGAGACGTGAAGACATCGAGGTATTGTCCCAGCATTTCCTCGCTCAGGCGGGCGAAGATGGCCTGCCACGACGGCAATTGGCTCCAGAGGCGGTTGAAATGCTGCAGGCGCGCAATTGGCGCGGCAATGTCCGTGAGCTGCGCAATGTTGTCTACCGACTGGCGTTGATGGCGCGCGATGACCTGATCGACAGCGCGAGCCTGACTGACATTATCGGTGCGGAGACACAGCCGGGCGGGGAGGGCGCACCGAGCGGATTTGCTGGCGCACTGGAGCAATGGCTGGCGGAGAATAATCCGCAAAACGGCGCGCTCTATCACAGCGCCTTGGCCGCTTTTGAAAAGCCATTGATCGAACATGCGTTGGCTGAAACAGGCGGCAATCAACTGCGCGCGTCAAAGTTGTTGGGGATCAATCGCAACACTTTGCGCAAGCGCATCGGTGATCTTGAGATTGAACCTGACCGCTTTACAAGACCGCTTTAACGCAATCGCCACAGTTTAGCCTTGCAATTGAGCAACACTGGCGTTGTAAAGTCGCAACGATGGATACGGCGATAGCAACATCAATTCAGCGCTCCCCGCGCTGGTGGCGGCGGCTCGTCGTTCGTTCGCGGCGTGCCAATATGTTCGCTTGGCTCGAAGCTCTCTCGGCAATCACTCTAATCGTTGCTTTGTGGGCCACATGGTTCGCCTATTCCAGCGCCCCTCAAGAAGACGAACTGCTTCCCAGCTTGCAGGTTTCGCTGCTGTTGATGGCGACATTGGTTCCGGCGATGGCTCTGCTGGTCTTAATCGGCAGGCGGCTTGCGCTGAGGCGCGCCGCAGGCAGCACTGCGCGCCTGCACGTCCGCCTCGTGTTCTTCTTCTCGCTGATCGCGGCGATACCGACGCTGCTCGTATCAGGTTTTGCCGCATTCCTGTTCCAATCGGGCGTCGATTTCTGGTTCAGCGACGATTCCAGAGGCCTGATGCGCAACGCCAATGAGTTGGCGCAGAATTACTACGACCAAAACCAACGCGACGTTGAAGAAGAAACCATCGCCATGGCCAGCGATATGCGCTTCATCCTTGAGCGCATTTCTATCGCCGACGATGGCTTCGCCGACCGCTACGCCTATCAGGCGCAGGCCCGCGAGATCTCCGAGAGCGCAGTGTTGCAAAGGCTTGATGACAACACGCTGAGAACAGCGGCCATCATGAATCTGATGGAGGACAACAGCCCGCTCGCCTTCAGCCAAGAGGTGTTGTCGCGGCTCGACGCAGGTGAATTTGTGGTCGTGCAAGGCAGTCCTGAGCGGATTGTGGCGCTTGCACCGATCGACCGCGATAGCGGCATCTACCTCTACAACGCCCGGACATCCGAGGAAGATTCCTTTGTTTACTGGGAGAAGGCGCAATCTGTTGCCGCCAGCTATAATGCGCTGACAGCGGACGCACGCACTCTGCAATTGCGGTTCAACCTCGCACTCGTGGTGGTCAGCCTGCTGCTGGTGGGCCTCGCCATCTGGTTCGCGCTGCGCTTTGCCGATCGTCAGGTTGAGCCATTGACTGATCTGGTCGGCGCCGCTCGCAAAGTGGGGCAGGGCAACTTCGCACTTAGGGTGGAAGGGCGTACCGGAGCGGATGAGATCGGCCTGCTGAACCGCGCGTTCAACAGGATGACATCGCAGCTGGAAAAGCAGACCGACGATCTGATGAACGCCAATCGCCAGATTGATGATCGGCGGATGTTCACCGAGGCGGTGCTGGAATCAGTGAGCGCAGGCGTCATTTCCGTCGACGATGAGAGCCGCGTGATGCTGATGAACAATTCAGCGCAGGCCCTGCTCGCCGACGACACGGACACCGATTTGACTGGCAGTTCGATGTCAGAACTATCGCCAGAGATCTGCGCAATCCTGCGCGAAGGTAAAGAACGCGGCCTGGTCACCCATGCCAAAGGATCAGAGCTGCTGACGCTGGCCGTCAAAATTGCGCCCGGGATGCGCGGCCATGTGATCACATTTGAAGACATTACTCGCCAACTGCTCGATCAACGTCAGGCCGCTTGGTCCGATGTTGCGCGCCGCATCGCCCATGAGATCAAGAACCCGCTCACACCCATTCAACTCGCGACCGAACGGCTAAAACGCCGCTATCGTAAGCAGATAGAGAACGATGGTGAGCTGTTTGACGAGTTGACCAGCACAATCGTGCGCCAAGTGGGCGACCTGCGCAAAATGGTGGATGAGTTTTCATCCTTTGCGCGCCTGCCCAAGCCGGTGTTTCGCAATGAAGATGCGCTCGACCTGGTGCGACAGTCGCTGTTTTTGCAGGATGTTGCCCACCCATGGGTCAACTTTCAGCTCAACTATGATCAACTGATGCGCGAAGATATTTTGCATAAGACCCTCAGTTGCGACCGGCATCAGGTTGGCCAGGCCATGACAAACATCCTGAAGAATGCGGTGGAAGCGGTGGAAACGCGCAGGACCGATACAGGCCCCGATTTCCAAGGTCAGGTGACGGTTGAACTGGCCAGTGATGAGGCAACCTTCACGATCACGGTAGAGGACAATGGCATTGGCCTGCCGCAAGAGCGCGAACGTATCACCGAACCCTATATGACCACCCGCGAGAAGGGCACTGGCCTGGGCCTCGCGATCGTCAATAAGATCGTCGACGAGCATGGCGGCGATATGAGCTTTGCCGGCGCCCCCAGCGGCGGCACTCGCGTGCAATTGCGCTTTGCGCGCGATCCGCAAGTGACCGAAAGCGAACCTGCATAATGCCCGTGCAAATCGCCTCAATCCCGTCCCCCCAAATGCCCCCACAAATACCGCAGGGAGAAGCCAACAATGGCTATTGAAATCCTGGTTGTTGATGATGAACGCGATATTCGCGAGCTGGTCGCCGGAGTGCTCGGTGATGAAGGTTATGAATGCCGCACCGCCGCCGACAGCACCGGCGCGCTGGCCGCAATTGATGAGCGTCGCCCGAGCCTGATTTTGCTCGATGTCTGGCTCCACGGCAGCGAGATGGACGGGCTGGAATTGCTCGATGCAATCAAATTGCGAGAGCCTGACCTGCCAGTCATCATCTTCTCTGGCCATGGCAATATCGACACCGCTGTGTCGGCCGTCAGCCGCGGGGCTATGGACTTCATTGAGAAGCCATTTGAGGCCGAACGCTTGCTGCTGCTGGTCGAGCGCGCGACCGAGACCGAGCGTCTGCGCCGCGAAAATTCGCGGCTGCGCGAAGGCACAGCAGAGGGCGCAGAGTTCACGGGCAATTCTTCCGCCATCAACACGGTTCGCGCGACCTTGAAACGGGTTGCCAATACTGGCAGCAGGGTGCTGATTTCCGGTCCTGCAGGAGCGGGGAAAGAGGTCGCCGCGCGCCTGCTTCATTCCTGGAGCCCGCGCGCAGAAAGCGCCTTTGTCACGGTCAATTCTGCCCGCATCACGTCAGAGCGCTTTGAGCGCGAATTGTTTGGCGAGGAATCCAACGGCAAACTGGTTCAACCCGGCCTGCTCGAGTTGGCCGACGGCGGAACTCTGTTCCTCGATGAGATCGCCGACATGCCGATGTCTACCCAGGCGCGGATTTTACGCGTCCTCACGGAACAAAGCTTCGTGAGGGTAGGGGGCACGCGCCAAATCGGCGTGGATGTGCGCGTTGTGTCTGCCAGTTCGCGCGATCTTGCGCTTGAAATGGAAGAGAAACGGTTTCGCGAAGACCTGTTCTACCGCCTCAACGTGGTGCCGATCACCATTCCGTCTCTGGCAGAGCGACGCGACGATATACCCGCGCTAGCGGAACATTTCTTCACCCGCTATTCGACCGATCAAGGGATCGCGCCGCCGCAAATCTCTGAAGAGGCAATGGGCGCGCTTCAAGCCTATGATTGGCCCGGCAATGTTCGCCAATTGCGCAATGTTGTAGAACGCACGATCATCATGACACCGCGTGAAAAGCTGACGGTGGTCGAAACAGACATGCTGCCTTCGGAAATCACTGGCGGAAAACTCTCCGCCTCCGGTCAGGGTTTCTCAGCCATGATGGGCGTGCCGCTGCGCGAGGCGCGTGAAAGTTTCGAGCGCGAATATCTGACCATTCAGATCAGGCGTTTTTCTGGAAATATCTCAAAAACGGCAACTTTTATCGGGATGGAACGCTCTGCCTTGCACCGCAAGCTGAAGCTGCTCGGCATGGCCGAACGGCGCGAAACTGCGCGCAAAGGCTAAAACTTCCAGGCTTTTTTCGTCCAACCGGCCACTCGCGCCGATTAACACGAAACTTGCATAAAATTCAGCCATTGCCCCAAGGCGAAGCAATCGCCATGTTATGGGTGAAACGGCATGAGGGATGGGTGGGCTATCCCCCGGCCAGATTGCGGACCGGACAAACCGGCCGCCAAAAACAATAGGAGCATAAAAATGTCCGATGGGCGAACTCTCTCCCCGCGCCCCCGCAGCGAACCGGCTGAGCCAGCAGGCAAAGCAGCGGCAAAAGATGGCAAGCAGGCCAATCTGCAAGATGTGTTCCTTAACATGCTGCGCAAGAACAAGATTCCTGTGACGATGTTTCTGGTCAAGGGCGTAAAACTGCAGGGTATTGTCACGTGGTTTGACAATTTCTCCATCCTGCTGCGCCGTGATGGCCAATCGCAATTGGTCTATAAGCACGCAATCTCTACGATCATGCCAGGCCAGGATATGGACGCCGATCAGTTTCAGATCCGCGCCGGAAATAGGCGACAGCGTCTGCTGCAGGACATCTTCCTCAGCCGCGTGAGCGAGGCTGAGGTGCAGGTCACCATGTTCCTGGTCAACGGCGTGATGCTGCAAGGCCGCATCGCATCCTACGATCTGTTTTGCATGCTGCTGGAACGTGATGGTGCCGTGCAATTGGCCTATAAGCACGCTGTTTCAACCATTCAGCCCGCAGGGCCGATTGATCTCAGCGATGATGGCGAAGAGTTCGACAGCTGAGCTTTGATGATGATCTGCAGGATGAGGTAACCCGCGGGGCGCGGGCCCTGGTGCTATGCCCGGATATCCGCACGCTCAAATACGATCTCGACGCGCCTGAACGGCTCGAAGAGGCGCAAGGCCTCGCGCTAGCGATTGGTGTGGTGATCGCCCATTCCGAGATCCTGCCCATTCGCCAGATGCAACCGAACACGTTGTTTGGCTCTGGTCAGGTGCAGAATATCGCCGCTTGGTGTGAGCTGCACGAGGCGGAATTGGTTGTGGTTGATGGCGCTCTCACTCCGATCCAACAGCGCAATCTTGAGGATCGACTCAAACGCAAGGTGATCGACCGCACGGGCTTGATCCTTGAAATCTTTGGTGAGCGCGCGGCAACGGCGGAAGGCCGCCTGCAGGTTGAGCTTGCCCATTTGGACTATCAGCAGAGCCGACTGGTACGCAGCTGGACCCACCTGGAGCGGCAACGCGGCGGTTTCGGCTTCCTCGGCGGTCCGGGTGAGACCCAGATTGAGGCCGACAGGCGGATGATCCGCCAGCGCATGGGCCGATTGCGCCGCGAGCTGGAGCAAGTGCGCAAGACCCGGCAATTGCACCGCGACCGACGGGGAAGGGCGCCGTGGCCCATCATCGCGCTCGTCGGCTATACCAACGCCGGGAAATCCACACTTTTCAATCGCTTGACCGGCGCAGAGGTGATGGCGGAAGATCTGCTGTTCGCCACGCTTGATCCGACCATGCGCGCAATCAGCATGCCCGGTGTGGAAAAGGCGATTCTGTCAGACACGGTTGGCTTCATCTCTGACCTACCGACGCAGTTGGTCGCGGCATTCCGCGCCACCTTGGAAGAGGTTACCGGCGCGGACATCATCCTGCATGTGCGCGATATGGCCAATCCCGCCCATCAGGCTCAAAAGAAACAGGTGATGGACGTACTCGGCGAGCTAGGGGTAGTTGAGCCGATCACGGGCGCCAGCGATATTCCGATTCTTGAAGTTTGGAACAAGATTGATCTAGCAGAGCCAGAGCGCGCCGAGGAGCTGCGCACAGCCGCCGAGGCGCATGATGATTGCGCAGTGATTTCAGCGATTAGCGGCGAAGGCATCGAAGAGCTCCTCACCATCGTCGCCGATATGCTGACCTCCAAGGCGCAAGTCATCACCGTGACACTGCCAGCCAGTGATGGACGGCGGATCGCCTGGCTGCATGCGCATGGCGATGTGGTGGATGAAAGCGATGCTGGGGAAGGGGACACCGGCCCCTTAAGAGCGTTGACCGTACGGCTCAATCCCAAGGAATTGGGGCAGTACGAGACGCTTTAGAGCGGTTTAATCGGACGTTTCGTTCCGTTTTACCCGCTGCCACAGCTGCTCTTGCTCATCGAGCGACAGCTCAGGAAATGCACCTTCGCTGAGCGCCTCCATGCTGCGAAACCGCCGCTCAAACTTGGCATTGGCCGCTCGCAAAGCATCCTCTGCGCTGATCCCATGCGCGCGGACATAATTCACCGCTGCGAACAGCAGATCACCCGCTTCCTCGACTTTGTGAATGTCAGAGGATGCAGCCTCAAGCTCTTGCATTTCCTCGTTTACCTTCGCCGCAGGTCCAGCGGTGTCTGGCCAGTCAAAACCAGTGCGCGCGGCGCGTTTTTGCAGCTTTTGCGCCCGCGTCAACGCTGGCAGCGCCAGAGCAACGCCGTCCATTGCGCTCATTTCGCCTCTTTCGCTGCGTTCGGCTTCTTTCAGGTTTTCCCAGCGGGTTTCGCCCATAGTGCCGTCTTCACCGCCAAAGATGTGCGGATGGCGTGCCTCCATCTTGTCGGAAATGGACCGGGCGACATCCTCAAAGGCAAACTCGCCGTATTCCTCCGCCATGCGCGCATGAAACACGACCTGAAGCAGCAAATCGCCAAGTTCACCTCGCAGCTCGTCCATATCCGCGCGCTCAATCGCATCGGCAACTTCGTAGGCTTCCTCGATCGTGTACGGCGCGATTGTCTTGAAGGTTTGCGCGACATCCCATTCACAGCCACTCTTTGGATCGCGCAACCGCGCCATAATCTTGAGCAATCGATCAATTTGGGTGGTTGGGGGAGTATCGCTCATGGGACCCGAAGTTCCGTAATGTAAGATTGATAATATATATTATGTTAAATTAAGGAATGCTTGCCAGCGCCCTCTGATGCCCCTCAACCTCGGATTAGACTCACCAACAGAAACGCTCCACCAAAGATCGCGACCCACGTCAGGGCCTGCTGCGCCGCCTTACCCCAGTCTTTCTGGTAAGACGCATAAGCGCTGCCAACCAAGACCAGCCAACCGATCGCCAAAACAATCTGTAGAACCGCCATTTCACTCATGCGACAAGCTCCAATCCATCATAGCCGACCACCACATGATCCGGCGTCTCATCAACCAGCGTCTGATAATCCATGCTCTTATCAAGATGGCTCAGCACCAATTTCTTTGCGCCGCAACGCTCGGCCAGCTCCAATGCCATCGCCAGATTGGCATGCGTTGGATGTGGATCGCGACGCAAACAATCACTCACCAGGATATCGACGTCCTCATAAAGCTCAACCATCTCTTCGGAGATAGCGCTAAAGTCCGTTGCGTAAGCGATTGATTTACCGTCCGCTTCAAACCGATAACCGGTGGTTTCGCCAGGCCCGTGCTCCATCTGGCACCATTCCACGCCAAAACCTGCCGCCATTCGGATGTTATCCAGCGTTTCCAGCTTCGCGATGGTTGGATAACCTTCTTGCCCAGCAAACACATAGCCAAAGCGTTGGCGCAGCTGCCGCACAGTATCTTCACCGGCAAAGCCCGGTATCGGCGCGGCCCGGCCATAGCGCATCACGCGCAGATCATCGATCCCGTGACAGTGATCGGCATGATCGTGGGTCCAGAACACCGCATCGACCTTGCCGATCTTGTTCGCCAGCAATTGCGCGCGCAGATCAGTGGAGGTGTCGACCAACACGCGCGATCCATCATTGCTCTCAACCACAATCGAGACACGAGTGCGCCGGTTTTTCGGCTCATTCGGGTCGCAATCGCCCCAATCATCGCCAATTCGCGGAACACCAGTCGAGGTGCCCGATCCGAGCATGATGACCTTCACAGCGCCGCCTTGCTGAACAATTGCTTGAAATTCGCGGTGGTTTGCGCCGCCAATTCTGAGAGCTCTTGACCTCTCAGCTCCGCCACAAATCGAGCGGTATCGGCGACAAAGGCTGGCTCGCATGGGCGCCCACGATGCGGCACCGGAGCGAGAAACGGGCTATCTGTTTCGACCAGCAACCGGTCCGATGGCACACCTTTAACGACGGCCTGTAAGTCCTTGGCGTTCTTGAATGTTACGATACCAGAGATCGAGATCGACAGACCCAGATCGAGCACCTTCTGCCCAAACTCCGCCGAGGCGGTGAAGCAATGAATGAGCGCCGCAAACGCGCCCTTCTCCATCTCGTCCGCGAGGATTTCCAACGTATCTTCTTGCGCATCGCGAGTGTGAATAATCACCGGCAACTGAACCTCGCGCGCGACATCGATATGCATGCGGAACAGGCGCTTTTGCGTCTCGCGGTCGGAATGCTCGTAATAGTAATCGAGGCCCGTTTCCCCGATGCCGATGACATTGGGGTTGTCCGTCGCGGCGAGTAATTCTGCGCGGGTTAGATCACCATGTTTGTCCGCCTCGTGCGGATGGATGCCGACGCTGGCGAATACGTCCGCCTCACGATTGGCTGTACCAACCACCTGACCCCATTCACTTTTCTTGGTCGAAATGTTGAGAAATGCGCCAATTCCGGCGCCGCGCGCACGCTCCAGCACGCCCTGCTGGTCCTCAATCACGCCCTTATATTCAAGGTGGCAATGGCTATCGACGAGCATTATTCGGCCCCCTCACCCTCTGGCAGTTCGAGCCGCGGGAAGATCGGCGTGGGCTTGCCCACGGTAAATCCGCTTTCAACAAGGCGCGCATACCACTGTGCATCGCTCAGGTTTGCATAGGCGCGCTCATCCGCTGGAATACCCAGTTGATCGAGTAGCGCAGCGGCCCTTTCCGGGACGACAGGTTGGATCGCAATGCCCAGATCGCGCAGCGCCATGAACAAAGTGAGCAGCACAGCCTTCATCCGCTCTGGGTCTGTCTTGCGCAAAGTCCATGGTGCTTGCTCATCAACATATTGATTGCACGCATAAACGGCCTTGATCCACTCCTCGATGCCGACTGAAAAGGCCAGATCGTGGAACGCATTTGGCAGGCCATCCGCGGCCGCTGCCCTCACCTGCGACAGCAGCGCCTCATCAACGTCCGTGAGAGCGACATTCTCCAGCACGCCATCCATATTCTTGGCAATCATGGACAAGGTGCGCTGCGCCAAATTGCCGAAGGAATTGGCCAGTTCCGCATTGGCGCGGTTCACAATCGCCTCTGGTGAATAGCTGCCATCCTGGCCAAAGGCGACCTCGCGCAGCAGAAAATAGCGCAGCGGCTCCACACCGAAAGTCTCAGCCAATTCAATCGGATCGACGACGTTCCCAGCACTCTTACTCATCTTCTCGCCGCCGCGAGCCAGCAAAAAGCCGTGGCCAAACACCCGCTTAGGTGTCGGCAGGTCAGCGCTCATCAGGAACGCAGGCCAATAGATCGTATGGAAGCGGACAATGTCCTTGCCGATCAGATGAAGATCGGCGGGCCAGTACTTCGCATAATCGCCGGTCTTATCCGGATAGCCGAGCCCGGTGAGATAATTGGTGAGCGCATCGACCCAGACGTACATCACATGATTGTCTGAACCGGGCACTTTCACACCCCAATCAAAGCTGGTGCGGCTGACGGAGAGATCGCGCAGGCCGCCTTCGACAAATGCGATCATTTCATTGCGCCGGCTTGCAGGCTCTAAAAAGCCCGGTGTACGCAGCAGATCAAGCAGTTGGTCCTGATATTTCGACAGGCGGAAAAACCAGCTTTCCTCAACCGTCCATTCGACGGGAGTGCTTTGGGGGGATAGCTTTTCGCCCCCCTCGCCTTCTTTCAGCTCGCTTTCGTCGTAATAGGCCTCGTCGCGGACCGAATACCATCCTTCATAGCGGTCGAGGTAAAGGTCGCCCTTGGCCTCCATCGCCTGCCAAATGGCTTGGCTCGCGCGGTGATGATCGTCTTCCACGGTGCGGATAAAGCGATCATATTTCACATTCAGCGCGTCGCACATATCCTGGAAATAGCGGGACATTTCATCCGCAAGCTCGCGCGCGGTGCGGCCTTGCTCCTCGGCCTTGCGCGCCATTTTGAGACCATGCTCGTCCGTGCCCGTTTGGAACCGCACATCGCGCCCCTGCAGGCGCTGGAAACGGGCGATTACATCGGCAGCTATCGCCTCATAGGCATGGCCAATATGCGGCCGCCCATTGGGGTAGCTGATCGCGGTGGTGACGTAGAACGGATCGGTGTTTTGAGGTTCAGACATTGGGGCGTGCGCTAGCGCCGGAGGCAGAGACAAGCAAGGTTCCGATCTCCATCGCCAGCAGGCCAGCGTCATAGTTGAAGGTCGGCGCCTGCCCCGCGAGCGCGACGAGCTCTCCATGCGCATCGATCAGAGCCAAGCGCTGAGCCGGATCGGCGGTGCGTGCCGCTTGCGCGGTGATGGCCTGCGCCAACTCAAGCACCGCTTGCAATCGTTCGCGGTCTGGGCGGCCGCCAATCAAGCGCGCAAGCTCGCCCCGTCCTGTAAATTGCGGGTCGCCTTCACGCAGCAATCCGCCAATGCTGGCCGCGATCGGTGCGAGGTCTTGGTCCATAAAACGCAAAGCCGCGCCGTAGGAGCCGCCACTGGCGAGCCGGGCCGCCTCCAATGCCGCCGGATTGGTCTCTCCCGATTGCTGGCTGAGCATTTCCTCCATTTGGCGAGCGTTGAGCACTGGAAAGCGCATGATGCGGCAGCGCGAACGGATCGTCGGCAAAAGGCGCGATGGACGATGCGTTACGAGCAGGAAAAACGTGCCCTGCGGCGGTTCTTCCAGGCTCTTGAGCAGAGCGTTAGAAGCCGAGGTCTCCATATCATCCGCCGGATCGACGATGATTGCGCGCCGGGATCCCAATGTTGGCCGAGTGTTCAGCCGCTTTTGCATAGCGCGGATCTGCGCGACAGAGATGTTGCGCTTGGTTTGGTAGGGCTTGCCCTCCTCGCGCTTCTTCTCTTCCTTATCGTCCTTGGGCAGATGGGTGAGCGTGATGATATCCGGATGCTCACCGGTAGGCTGCGGCACGCCCGTTTCATCGACGAGCTCGCGCGCAGCGGCCAATGCGAAGTCATGTTTGCCAAGCCCGCTTTTTCCCGCAAGCAGCCAGCCATGGTGCATCCGCTCGCTGGTCAAGGCATCGCGCCATTGCCGCCACGGGCCATCATGATTGGGCCAATTCATGCAGAAGCGCTCAGCAATGGCTGAAGAGCCGCGAGGACACGGGTTTGAACGTCTTCGGGTGAGCCGTCGCCGTCGATCACTGCAAATCCGCTGGGGTCGCTCACCGCGAGAGCGCGAAACGCGTCTGCCACAGCGCGGTGATAGTCGCGGCTGCGGCCGCCAATCGCGTCACTTGCATTGCCGTCCCGCTCGGCCAAGCGCTCCAACATGCGCGCCTCGTCAATTTCAACCAGGATGGTAAGGTCTGGGCGCAAGCCGCCGCTGCCGATTTGGTGGAGTTCTTGCACCGCCTCATCGCCGACATGTCCTGCCCCGCCCTGATAGGCGCGGCTTGAATCGACAAATCGGTCGCAGATGACCCATGCGCCGCGCTCCACCGCTGGGCGGATTACACGGGCGACATGGTCTGCGCGCGCGGCGGCGAACAACAGCGCCTCTGCCTCAGCGCCCCAGCCCTCGCCAGGTGGATCGAGCAACAGATTGCGGATGGCCTCTGCCCCCGGCGTACCGCCAGGCTCACGTGTGAGGACCGCTTCGATCCCGCGCGCCTCCAAGGCCTCAGCGAGCATTCGCGCCTGAGTTGATTTGCCCGCCCCTTCGCCGCCTTCGAAGGCTATGAAACGGCCGTTTCCAACACCGCCACTCATGGAAACCACCCCGTTAACCCATTGATCAACCGGTCAAACACGCCAGCCTCGCCCACATCCTCTTTGGCTAGCAATGGGACGTTAGCAGGCTCCATGCCCTCGACCGAAATCTGCAGGCTGGCGACCTGTTCACCGGCGGCAATCGGCGCGCGCAGCGGGCCGTCATAGGTGATCGCCACTGAAACCTCTGGCGATTGCCCCTTCGGCACGTTCACGAACACTGGACCGTCTGTAACCAGAGCGACCCGTCGGTTTGTGCCATTCTGCACCCGCGCAAATCCGAGCTGCTTATCGCCGCCAACTACGCGGCGGCTGTCGAACGCGGAAAAACCCCATTCGAGATAGCTCTTGGCTAGCCGCGCCCGCCCGCTTTGGCTGCTGACTCCGCCAATCACCATTACGAGCCGCTGACCATCACGTTTGGCTGTGCCGAGAAAGCCAAAGCCGGATTCGTTGGTGTAGCCGGTCTTGATCCCGTCCCCGCCTTCAAACGACCCGACCAAGGGATCGCGATTGCTTTGCGTTATGCCATTATAGGTGAACTGTCTGCGGCCAATGAAACGCGCGTATTTCTGCGGATGCTGCGATGTCAGCGCAGCGCCAAGTGTCACCAGATCACGGGCTGTCGTGAAGGTCTTGCCCTCATCCGGCCAGCCATTGGGCGTGCCAAAGCGGCTGTTCGTCATCCCGATCGACAGCGCCTTTTCATTCATCAGCATCGTCCAGGCGGCAACCGATCCCGCGTGCCCCTCTGCCAATACGATGGAGCCATCATTGGCCGAGACCGTCGTGATCCCGGTTAGCAATTCATCGACCCGAATGCGCGCATCAGCGGGGAGCCACATGGTCGAACCCTTGCCGTTCCACTCACGCCAAGTCTCTGGGCGAATGGTGAGAACCTCAGTGGGCTGGAGCACGCCCTCCTCCATCAGTTCAAAGGCGAGAAAGGTTGTCATCGCCTTGGTCATAGATGCGGGAACAAAGCGGCGGTTTTCGTCGCGCGCATGGAGGACTTGCCCGCTGGTGACATTCACCAACAGCGCTATTGGCGCTTCGCTGTCGGTTGGAACCGCAGGTAAAAGCGCGCTTTGCCCAGACGCGACGCTCGGGGCGCATAGCACGGCTAGAAAAGCCGCCGCGATCCGGGCTTTAGCTTGCAAATTTGAGACGCCAACACTCACCAGCGCAGCTATAACCAAAGCCTTTCGCCTTGGCGAGACGCCCCGCGGTTTAGTTCACGATCTCGTCAGCCAGCAGCCCAACGCTCATCGCGTAATAATTGGAACAATTGTACTCCAGGATCACCCGGTAATTGCTGGTGAGCAGCCATGCGGGTCGTCCCGGGCCATCGGGTTGGAACAGCGAGGCGAGCGTATCATCCGCCAGCGGACGCTGAGGCTGAACGCCAAGCTCGCGCCATTCGCGCACCGTCTTCCACTGGCTATGGCGTTCATGGACACGCGGGCAAACCGGCGCGCGCAGTTTCGTCTTATAGGCATCGACATTGAAACCACTCGGCACGCGCGCACGCACGCCCCATGGCTGGCCGGTGCGCCATCCGGCGTCTTTGAAATAATTCGCAATCGAGGCAAACGTGTCTGCGCGGTTAGAGAAGATATTCGCCCGGCCATCGCCGTCGCCATCCTCTGCAAGGCGTAGATAGACCGAAGGCAAGAACTGCGGATTGCCAAAGGCACCGGCGTAGCTGCCGACCAATTGCTGCCGTGAATAACCTTTGTCAGCCACCTTCATCAGAGCGACCCACTCGCCAGAGAAGAGTTCGCGGCGACGCCCTTCCCATGCGAGCGTCGCAAGGCTGCGCGAGAGGTCAAAATTGCCGCGGATCCGGCCATAGCTGGTTTCATGCCCGAAAATCGCGACCATGATTTGCGCTGGCACGCCATACTCAGCCTCAATCCGGCGCAGGGTTGTGCGATTTTCGCCAAACACGCGCCGTCCTCCCGCAATGCGAGTCGGGTTTACATGCTTTGAAATATAGGGCGCGAGCGCTGGATAGCCGCGCCGTGTCGGGCTGCCTGGTTGTCCACGATCAAGCCGGATCACCCGGTCATTGGGCGTCAAGCCGCCCGTCATGCGCCGGATCGTCGCCTCGCTTACACCTTCTGCCCGCGCGCGCGCTTTTAGCGTTTCCATATAGGCCCCGAAAGACTGGGTCGCAGAGCTGCTCTGCTGCGCGGTGGCAGGGGTAGACGCCGAAGAGGTGCCGAGGGCCGTCATGAAAGCGGCGGCGGTGATCGCAAGTTTGTTCAAAGCCATGAGCGAGTTATTCTCACAGCCAACATGAATTGCCAATTATCGAATGCAATCTAATCGACAGACTTCACGAAAAAATGCGCCAGACGCCGTTTAGAACGCGTGTTTCGACGTTTTAGTGTTTTTGGCTGACCTTTATGGGTGACAACAGCGAATTCAGTCGCTAGCGAGCATCTCCGCGCGGACAGTTGGCAGAGTGGTCGAATGCACCGGTCTTGAAAACCGGCAAGGGTGCAAGCCCTTCCAGGGTTCGAATCCCTGACTGTCCGCCATCACACTCCCTAATCCGTCAACCGTTGCCTCAAACTCGCTCAGGGGGATTAACCGGTGTCATTTTGCCCACGACAATGCAATTATCTCGCCATTCTACCCGGCTGATAAACGTTTGCTTCTCGCCAACTTCGACAAGAGCCACCCTTTGGTTATCACAGTACCCCACCGGCTCGCCGATCTCTAAGCGATAGAAGCCGGGAGCTACGTCTGTGAACTCGTAACGCTCCGGTTGGTTTGACTGATTGCTAAATGTCTGGCCATTGCCAGCCAGCACCACTTTGCTCCCTGTATCAGAAGAGCTCAGTTCACCGGCGACCGTGCTGGCCGGAGAGACATCGAGCACCCAGAAGCCGTATTCCGGTGATCTGCTGGTCGCACATGCTGCGAGCGCCAGACTCGCGGTCGCCCCTACTGCTGCATTGCGAAGTTTTCTTGCCCCAGACTTGCCGCTGTCCGCCAATTGCACGAGACCATCGGTTCCGATCTTTGCACGGACACAAACGTCACCGCCATCTTTCAACAAGGCGCCTGCGTCTTCCCCGGTCATCTTCGCCAGATCATGAATCACTTGACCGCACTTTGCACAATGGCGATTGCATCCCGAGGCAGTCATATCCTCCCACGGTTCATCGCAGGGCTTAGGGAATTGAACTTCGATATCTTTCATGATCGGCCTCCTACGGCGTGATGCATTTCCATGCTATCACACTGAGGTGCAGCCTAAAAATGCAGTGCGCGGCCATAGGCATCGAGCACGCTTTCATGCATCATTTCGGACAAGGTCGGATGCGGGAAGACCGTCTGCATCAGTTCCTGCTCGGTCGTCTCCAAGGTCTTGCCCACGGTGTAACCCTGGATCAGCTCAGTCACTTCCGCACCGATCATATGTGCGCCCAGCAGCTCGCCTGTGCCCGCATCAAACACGGTTTTGATGAAGCCCTCCGCTTCGCCCAGCGCGATGGCTTTGCCATTGCCGATAAAGGGGAAATTGCCGACGCGAACCTTATGTCCTGCCTCCTTCGCCGCCGCCTCGGTCATGCCGACGCTGGCGATTTGCGGGTGGCAATAGGTGCAGCCCGGAATGTTGCTGCGATCAAGCGGATGCGGGTGAACATCCGAATTGCCCAGCTCTTGAGCAATGGCTTCAGCGCAGCTCACGCCCTCGTGGCTGGCCTTATGCGCAAGCCATGGGCCAGGGGTGCAATCGCCAATAGCCCAAAGACCCTTAGATTTGGTGCGGCCAAACGGATCGATCTGAATGAAGCCGCGGTCCATTTCCGCCAGCTTCTCCAGCCCGATATTCTCCGTATTGGGCTGAATTCCGATGGCGATGATCACATGACTGAATTCGGTGGTCGATGCTTTGCCAGCCTTGTCCTTGATCGTCGCGGTGACGCCTTTGGCGCCGACCTTCAATTCATCGACCCCGGCGCCGGTCATCACTTTGATACCTTGTTTGGTGAGCGACTTTTCGAGGAAAGTGGAGACATCAGCATCCTCAACCGGCACGATCCGGTCAAGCATTTCGACCACGGTCACATCCGCGCCCATATCGTTGTAAAAGCTCGCAAATTCGATCCCGATCGCGCCCGATCCAATCACCAGCAGCTTGCTCGGCATTTCGGGCGGAGTCATTGCGTGACGATAGGTCCACACGCGCTTCCCATCGGCGGGTGCGAACGGCAGGTCGCGCGCCCGCGCGCCGGTGGCTACAATCACGTGCTTGGCAGAGAGTTTCTCTTCGCCCTTATCGCCCTTCACCGTGAGGCTGGTCGGCCCGGTCAACTTGCCCTCGCCCATATGGACGGTGATCTTGTTCTTTTTCATCAGGTGGCCAATGCCCTGATTGAGCTGCTTTGCGACGCCGCGGCTGCGCTTCACCACAGCCTCCAGATCGGCCTCAATGCCTTGCGCCTTCAGGCCATAATCGCCCGCATTCTGCATGTAGTGGAATATCTCGGCCGAGCGCAGCAGCGCTTTGGTCGGGATACAGCCCCAATTGAGGCAGATGCCGCCGAGGTTCTCACGCTCAACAATCGCCGTTTTGAGGCCCAGCTGCGCGCAGCGGATCGCGGCGACATAGCCGCCGGGGCCAGAGCCAAGAACAATTACGTCGTAGGAAGCGCTCATACCACCAGTCCCATTGGATTCTCGATCAGGCTTTGGAACTGAGCCAGCAATTTCGCACCGTCCACGCCGTCAATGGCGCGGTGATCAAAGCTGCCCGTCACAGTCATCACAGTCGCAATACCAAGCGCGCCGTCAACAACCGCGGGGCGTTGTTCGCCCGCGCCAACAGCCAGGATCATGCCCTGCGGCGGGTTGATCACGGCATCAAAGTGCTTCGTGCCGAACATGCCAAGGTTCGAAAGCGAGGCCGTGCCGCCCTGATATTCATGCGGCATCAGCTTGCCATCGCGCGCCTTGCCGGCCAGCTCCTTCATCTCGGTTGAGATTTCGGCGAGCCCCTTGCGTCCGGCATCGCGGATCACTGGCGTGATCAGGCCGGAAGGTGCAGCCACCGCGACGGAGATATCCTGACGGCTGTATTCGTGCATAACATCGCCTTGGAAGCTGACATTGCATTGCGGCTCGCGTTGCAGCGAGCGTGCCAGCGCCTTGATAACCAGATCATTGACGGAGAGTTTCACTCCATCCGCCTCGAGCGATGCGTTAAGTTCCTTTCGCAGTTTCAGCAGGGCATCGAGCTGAATATCGACGGTCAGATAGATATGCGGGATTTGCTGCTTCGCCTCGGTCAGGCGGCGAGCAATGACCTTGCGAACATTGTTGAGCTTCGCCTCGGTGTAGGGCGCGCCGCCATCTTCCGGTGCCATGGACGGCGTGGGAGCCGCCGCCGGTGCAGCCGCGCTTGCCGCGGGCGCCGCGGTGGCACTGGAACCTTCAACATCTGCTTTCACGATCCGGCCATTGGGACCAGAGCCGGTGATCTGCGAGAGGTCCACACCCTTTTGCTCAGCAATGCGCTTTGCCAGAGGAGAGGCGACAATCCGCCCTTCCGATGATGCTGGCGCAGGCTTCGGTGCGGGCGCTGGTGCCGGAGCCGCAGCAGGCGCCTCAGTAGCTGGCTCGGGCTCTGCCGGAGCGCTAGGCGCAGGCGCAGCACTCGGTGCGCTCACATCACCAATATCTTCGCCCTCTTCCGCCAGCATCGCGATGACTGTGCCGACCGCAACGTTCTCGCTGCCTTCCTCGACCAGAATTGCAGCAATCGTCCCTTCATCGACGGCTTCAAATTCCATCGTCGCCTTGTCGGTCTCAATTTCGGCCATGATCTCGCCAGAGTTCACAGTGTCGCCAACCTTCACCAACCATTTGGCAAGCGTCCCCTCCTCCATTGTTGGAGAGAGAGCGGGCATCTTGATTTCTACGGCCATGGAGCGGTCAAATCCTCGTCGCTGGTGTTGTTTTGCCCGTGTGACGAATTCGGCCGCTTCGGGCAAGGCCTTGCATACGAAACCATTTGAAAGGATAGCTGCCTTAAGGGGAGCGAAGAATATGCGTACATTCCTGGTTGTGATGGACGAAAGCGAAGAGGCGCGGGCCGCATTGCGATATGCCGCGCGGCGCGCCGTCGCGGTGAAAGGCGCGGTGCATATTCTTGCGCTGGTCGCTCAGCAAAACGTGAGTGCGTTTGGCGCGGTGCAAGACACCATCGAGCAAGAGGCGCATGACCGGGCAGAAATGCTGGCCAATGGGATCGGCGGAAATCTACTGGCGGAAAGCGGAATCATGCCGACAATCTCGGTGAAAGTCGGCAACAACCAATCGATCGTCAGTGACTTTTTGAAGAACCACAAGGAAGTCGCCGCATTGGTGCTGGGCGCGGCGAGCGGCAATCCCGGCCCGCTGGTTACGCACTTTTCAGCGCATGCGGGCGAGCTGCCCTGCCCGCTCTATGTGATTCCGAACGATTACGACGAAACCAGCAGCGATCACGAAGCGTGATGGCGGACTAGCGCAGGTTTACCGCGCCTATTTGCGCCGCCCCTGATGGCGGATATTACCCGGGCGACCGCGTTTGCCAGCGGTGTATTTCCCCTTTTTCGGTGGACCCTTTTTATAACTCGGCTTGCCCCGGCGCGGCGGCGGCCGGTTCCCGCGCGGCTCAATCGCTTGACCATCGGCATCCACAGGCACGAATTTCAGCGCCCCGGTCAGCGCATTCGCCTCCGCCAGTTGTAGCGTCAACTTGTCACCGGGCGAATAGCTGGTGCCGCTGTCCTCACCCACCAGAGATTGCGCTGCTTCTTCATAGCGGAAGTGTTCTGCCCCCAAAGTGGAAACGGGCACCAGACCATCACCGCCAAGGCCTACAATGGTGGCGAAGAAGCCGAAGCCCTGAACGCCAGTGATACGCGTTTCAAAATTCTCTCCAACTCTGCCGGATAGCCACGCGGCGACATAGCGATCGATCGTATCGCGTTCCGCCTCCATCGCACGGCGCTCTGTCTGGCTGATCGCATCGGTGATCTGTTGCAGATTGTCACGGTCACGCTCTGACAGCCCGCTTTTCTCTGGCAGAGACACCTTCGGCTTCGGCTGCTCCAGCTTATACGCATCCACCAACGCGCGGTGCACGAGGAGATCGGCATAGCGGCGAATAGGCGATGTGAAATGCGCATAAGAGCCTAGCGCTAGGCCAAAGTGTCCCGAATTGGCCGGGCCGTAATAGGCCTGCATCTGAGTGCGCAGGACGGCTTCCATCACCTGCGCCTTTTCATCCTCATCACTCACATCTTTGAGCATGCGGTTGAACAGGCTCGGTGTGATCACCTGACCGAGCGCGAGCTTTTGCCCAAACGTCTCCAGATAATCGCGCAGCGCGATCAGTTTTTCCCGGCTTGGCGTCTCATGCACGCGGTAAACGACAGGAGAGGTCTTCGCCTCCAGCGCCTGAGCCGCAGCGACATTGGCCGCAATCATAAAATCTTCGACCACGCGGTGAGCATCGAGCCGCTCACGCACAGCGATCTCTTCGATCTGACCTTGCTCATTGAGCACCACCCGCCGCTCTGGCAGGTCCAGGTCCAGCGGATCACGCGCAGCGCGCGCGGCGGCGAGCGCCTTCCATGCGGCCCACAGATTGACGAGAAAGCCCGGCGTGCTGTCGCCGTCCACCGCCGCCTGCGCATCTTCATAGGCGATATTGTGATGGATGCGGACAATCGCGCGGGTGAAGCGATGGCTGGTGATCTTGCCCTTGGAATTGATCCGAAGATGGCACGCCATGGCCGCACGATCTTCTCCTTCGCGCAAAGAGCATACATCGGCGCTCAAAATCTCTGGCAGCATCGGCACCACCCGGTCCGGGAAGTAGACCGAATTGCCGCGCTTTCGCGCTTCTTTGTCGAGCGTGCTGCCCGGGCGGACATAATAGGATACGTCAGCAATCGCGACGAGCGCTTTGAACCCGCCTTCGCCATCTGGCTCTGCCCAGATGGCATCATCGTGATCGCGAGCATCAGCCGGATCGATTGCGACGATGGGCAGATCACGCAGGTCTTCGCGCTTTTCCTCTGACAAATTCAGCTCAGTCGCGGTTTGCGCCTCTGCCAAGGTCTCTTCTGGGAAGGTTTGCGGAATGCCATGCTTGGCAATCGCGATCAGGCTGAAGCTCTTGGGAGCCAATGGATCGCCGATCACCTCAACAACTTTGACACCGGCGCGTTCGGAGCGGCCCACCCGCTCACACAGGACCAGCTGCCCCTCTTCCGCTTCGCCTACATCGGCGATGGGAGACGAATTGCGGATGCGCTTGTCAACCGGTGCCAACCATGCTTTGCCGCGACCATCGAGCTCCACGACGCCGAGCAGACCTTCGCTGCGCGCGGGCAATTTCTTCATCGGATGGGCAATCCATCCAGCATCGGTTTCTTCGGTGCGGGACAGCACCCGGTCGCCGCGTTTGAGCGCAGGCATGCCTTTTGCACCGCGCCCACCTTTCATCTCTTTGACCGTTAGACGCGGCGGCTTATCCGGCGCATCGGCTGCCCAGTTCTCCGGGATCGCGATCGCTTCGCCTTCTTCGATGTCGACGACCTTCAGCACGGTGACTTTCGGCACACCGCCCATCCGGTGGTAAGCGGTCTTTTTGCCATCGATCAGGCCTTCTTCGGCCATATCCTTGAGCAGCCGCTTAAGCGCGATCTTCTCCTGCCCTTTCAGGCCAAAGGCTTTTGCGATCTCCCGCTTGCCTGTGGGGCCGTGGGCAGTCTGAATAAACTCCAGCACCTGCTTCGCACTCGGCAGGCCTGCGGGGCGATTCATTTGTCTTTTGGCCATGAGAATTCCGTTCGTGCTGAGCCTGTCGACGTACAAACACTTGACTGGGCTCGCCCTTTGACAAGCTCAGGACGAGCGGTCTCTAATCGTTATCGGCAGCTTTCGCCACCGGCGCGAACGCGCCGCCTGGGACTGCGCTGGAAACGGGTGAGCAATAGCTGCCCGTGCAGGCGGCCACGCCTAGCAGCCAGTCATCACCGCGCAAAGGAACGGCAAGCTCAATCTTGGAGGCACCAGTTGCCGGGATAGCGCTGCGAATGTCCTCACCCTTGGTGCCATTCGGCAAAACGCCGCGCCAATAGGATTCGTCGGTGCGGCGAGCCTTGATCACATAACGATCCGCACCCGGCACAGCGTCCCATTCCAGCGCCGTATCCACCCGCACCGCCGCATCGGCGGTGACCACTGGCGGCATCGGCGCCTTTGCCAGACGGTGAAGTGCGCGCACATTAAACTGCGAAGAGCGGGTCAGATAATCAAAGTCGATCTCGTCAACCGTATCACCATATTTGATGCCGTTCTCGGTGCGCAGGTCCTGATGCTGATGCTCATAATCTTCGACAGAGACCGCAATGCGGATCGCTGGATAGCCCTTGTCGAGAAACGGGATTTGATCACCGCCCCGGCCCATACGGTCTGTCCGCCAGATCTGGCGCACTTGCATGCCGTCAGGATTGGCCTGAGCGAGATCACCGAGCCAGCGGGCGAGATTGCGCCCCGGCATATCGTTCTCACCACCAAAGCGGCGCTGTCTTGCGCGCAGCTGCTCTGTGGAATCGGCGCGTGGTCCTTCGGAGAATACGCGCACATGTTTCGCGTCGCACACTCCGTCTGACCCGCAGGAATTGCCGATCATATCGTTGTTGAGCACGGCCTTCACGGTCATGCCTTGCTCTTCCACCCAATCGGCGAGGATGCGCGCGCCATAGAGGCCTTGCTCCTCACCGGTCAGTAGCGCGTAAATAATGGTCGAGGGATATTGCTGCTTCGACAGGATGCGGGAGGCTTCCAGGATCATCACGCTGCCAGAGCCATCGTCATTCGCGCCCGGCGCATCGTCAGTGCCATTGAGCGGATCGGTGACCCGGCTGTCATAATGCCCCTGCACGATGATTACTTCATTGGGGCGCTCCGTCCCGCGCTGAATCGCAACCGCATTGCGTACCAAGGTTGGCTGAGGAATACGCCGCCCATCGGACTCGATAACACGCTCAACCGATTGAACCTCCAGGCAGTCATCGCAGCCCGTCCCAATCCGGCGAAACTCATCCAGCGCCCAATTAACTGCTGCGCCAATTCCGCGCTTCGGATCGGTTTGGGACGACAAGGTGTGCCGCGTGCCGAACGAGACGATCTTGTCCATATCCGCGCGCAGACGCTCTTCGGAAACCTGAGCCGCGAGACTGTCGTCAGTCGCGGCCGGAACATGGTCATCAGCGGCCAGTGGCGTGGCAACTAGGGAAGCGAGAATAGCGAGTTTTTTGATCATGCCGCGATGTTTGCCGCGACATGCGAATGCGTGCAAGCTCTAGTACGCGCGCGCCACCAAAATTCGCTCGGTCGCAGGTTCACCTGTGAAGATGCAAGCGCCGTCTGCCGCATCGCTGCCGCGCGGGACATTACGGAAAGTGAGCTTGTGCTCTTTCAAGCGCTCGACCACCTTTTCCAATGCGTCCCCGCTTGGCTTCGACCATTGAACCTCGACCCAACCCGGATACTTGCCGCCATTGGCGAAGTGGCTGGCAACGTCAGCCCAATCGCTGATCCCGCGAGTGATATTCGCATCGCGCCGCTCGCGCGCCTCTTTAAAGAGGTTGGCCTGAATGTCTTCCAGCATCGCGCCAATTTCGCCCGCGACATCATCGCGTTTTGGCGCAGCAAAGGCGACTTTGCCGTTTTCTGGGTTCCACATTTTGTCACGGCGCAGCAGGCTGACGACGCCCGCCTCCATATCGCGCCCGCCAACTTCGATGATAACCGGCGCGCCCTTGCGCACCCAATCCCAGCGCTTAGCGGTTGCCTTGCCCGGCGCGGTGTCGAGCCAGATGCGGGTCTTCTCGCCCAGCGCAGTTTGCGCGGTCAGCTGACCATAAAGCTCGCGGCAATATTCGAGCAGCGCCTCATCCTCTGGTTTGTCGCGCAGCATGGGCAGGATGATGACTTGGTGCGGCGCAATCGCGGGCGGCACGCGCAGGCCATCGTCATCGCCGTGGGTCATGATAACGCCGCCGACCATGCGGGTTGAAACGCCCCAGCTGGTGGTGTGGCAATATTGCTGAGCGCCGTCGCGGTCTTGAAATTGGATGTTGGCCGCCTCCGCAAAATTGGTACCGAGGTAATGCGACGTGCCCGCTTGCAGAGCCTTGCCGTCCTGCATCATCGCCTCGATCGACCAGGTCTCTACCGCTCCGGGGAAACGCTCGTTCTCCGGCTTCTCGCCAGCGATCACCGGCATAGCCAGATCTTCCTCAGCACAGGCGCGGTACATTTCCAGCGCGCGGTGCGTTTCTTCTTTGGCTTGCTCCTGATTTTCGTGGGCGGTGTGCCCCTCCTGCCAGAGAAACTCGCTGGTGCGCAGGAACATCCGCGTGCGCATTTCCCAGCGCACAACGTTGGCCCATTGGTTTGTGAGCAATGGCAGGTTGCGCCAGCTTTGGATCCAGCGCGCCATCGCATCGCCAAAGATCGTTTCTGACGTTGGCCGAACGACCAGAGGTTCTTCCAATTTCGCCTCAGGATCGGGTACCAATCCGCCCTCACCATCGGCGATCAAACGGTGGTGCGTGACAACCGCCATTTCCTTGGCAAAGCCGTCAACATGCTCCGCCTCACGCTCAAAATTCTTGAGCGGGATAAACAGCGGGAAATAACAGTTTTGCACGCCAGCGGCTTTGATCCGATCATCGAGCAGACGCTGTATACGCTCCCAAATGCCGTAACCCCATGGTTTGATCACCATGCAGCCGCGCACTCCGGATTCCTCGGCCAAATCAGCCTCCGCAATGACGGTTTGATACCATTTGGCGAAGTCGTCTTCGCGCTTCACATTCAGAGCATGGCGGATGTTAGACACGGCGGGTCTCTCTCAAAATCTTAGAGCGGGTATTGGGTTGATCGAGCGGTAGCGCTAGGCCCGCTGCGCGCAATTCGCAAATGGTCGCAGGACTATTTGCTCAACTCATCAAGTTTCTTTTGCATCGCTGCCATTTGTTCGCGCAGTGCATCAATCTCACCATTGCTGCTTGCACCAGATGCCGCGCCTGTGGCGGCTTTCGGCGCGGCGGACTTGCGCTTGTTTGCAACGCCCGGAATTAGCACATCAGCCGCAGCACGCATCATCGCCATATTGGTTTCGTGGATGGCCGAAATTGGATTGTTCGACATGCCTTTCTCAAAGGCTTCGCGAATCTTGGTTTGGTTATCACGAAAGTTGGCCATGCTAGCCTCAAGGTAAGACGGCACCATCGCCTGCATAGAATTGCCGTACATTCCAATCAATTGGCGCAAGAAACTCACCGGCAGCATCTGCTCGCCATTGGCCTCTTCATCCATGATGATCTGGGTCAGGATCGAATGGGTTATGTCATCGCCCGACTTTGCATCAAGCACCTGAAATTCAACATTATCGCGGACCATTCCGGCAAGATCATCGAGCGTAATATAGCTTGATGAACTGGTGTTGTAGAGCCGCCGATTGGCGTATTTCTTGATGATGATCGCATCACCCGCTTCGCCAGTCTTGCGTGAACCTGATTTTGCGGCTTTGGACTTGCCTGCCATTATTTGGATCCCATGAATTTTGCGTTGCAGCGCGCTTAGCATCTGCACAATGTGCAGCGCAACATGAACGTTTCTAGGATCCGAAACGTTGTCCCAGAATGGTCAGCAATTCATATTGCGACAGGCCGCTTTGCTGCGCAGCATTTTGCAGTTCATAGGGCACAGACAGCCAGTCGCCCTCGCGCAGACTTGGTGCCCCGCAGAGGTCAACCACCACCATATCCATCGAGACTTTCCCGAGCAGCGACAGAGGCGTTTCAGCGTGGGACAAATACGCACCGCTGCGGCCATCGACATTGCCCCAACTGCGCAGGAAGCCATCGGCATAGCCCAGCGAGACGGTGCCAACCCGCATATCACGGGACGCGATGAATTCGCCGTTATAGCCAACCGCATCGCCAGCTTTTAACTCTCGTGTCTGGATGATGGCGGCCTCTGGAAAGGCGACTTGTTTGATCAGCCCTGAGAGTTCCTGCCTGGCAATTCCGCCGTATAAAGCGAGGCCCGGCCGCGTGAGATCGAAGGCATAATCGCTGCCCAAGGCAATCCCGGCGCTGTTCGCCAGACTTAGGGAATTCCAATCGACATGCGCCTGCACCTCGCGAAAACGTGCCAATTGCCGCGTGTTGATTTCACTGTCTTCATCAGCGCAAGCGAGGTGTGACATCAGCACGTCGACATCGAGGGTCTTGATGGCCTCATCGCCAACCGCAGAAGGCGCAATACCAAGCCGGTTGATCCCGGTATCGACCATCAGGTGACAGCGCCCACCACCAGCCTCGTTCCATCGGCGAGCCTGCTCCAGCGAGTTAATAACAGGCACCGCTCCGCTCGCCTTCGCATACGCGGCATCTTGCGGCGTCATCGGACCATGCAGCACAGCAATATGGCCCGCCTGAACATGATGCGCGACCGCTTCGACCTCGCTCCAATGCGCGACGAAGAACTTCTCCGCGCCGGCATCGCGAAGCGTCGGAACGCAGCGTTCAACACCTAGCCCATAGCAATCGGCTTTCACCGCGGCGCCAGCAGAGGCATCACCAGACATGGCATCCAACGCGCGCCAATTGCTGATCAATGCCGCATGATCAATCCTCAGGCGAAGACTTGGTGGCGCAGAATCAACCGACATCGTCGGCGAAGTCACGCGGAGGCCCGGACGGCAGGCCCCACCAAGCTACGACGAGCCCGAAGGCCACAACGATCCAAGTGTACCAAAGCCCTGAGTAGATGTTCCCCGTACTCGCGACGATCACCCCGGCAATCAAAGGCAGGAACCCGCCAAGATAACCCGCCCCAATATGGTAGGGGATCGACATTGAGCTATAGCGGATGCGCGGCGGGAACATCTCTGACAGCAGCGCCGCGACCGAGCCATAGGTCAGCGCTGACAGAACGCCGAGAGCGAGCAGCGCAGCGATGATACCCACGATGTTGATCAACGGCGGAACCTGCCGCGAGAAGTCGAACCCTGACTTGGTCAGCGCCTCTTGCAGACCAGTTGTCCGCGAAGCCGCGCCTTCCTCGGTTTCTTCGAGCCATTCAGACGCAATGGTGACCGGTTCGCCGCCAACTGTGACACCAAGATCGCCGCCCGGTTGAAGCGTGTAGGACACGCCGCTGCCCGTCAGGCTGCTCAAAATCTTGCCGCAAGGCGTCTGTTCGCGGTCAAACAATTCGGCGAACGGATCGGTCACGCATTGATCGCCGCTCACAACAACCGGCGTGCGCTCCGCTGCCTCGGCAAGGCCAGGGTTGGCCAGGCTGCCCATGAACCAGAAGATCGGGAACAGCGTCACCAACGTCGCCAAGGCACCGATGATGATCGGCTTCTTGCGCCCGACCGTATCCGACCATTTGCCAACGATGAGATAGAGGCCGAGTGAAAGAAGACCGGCGATCAGCAGGATGACCTCCACCGTCCCCTCATCGAGCCGCATATTCCCCTTGAGGAAGGACAGGCTTGAAAAGAATGCAGTGTACCAGATGGTCGTCAGGATCCCGCTGACACCGAACAGTGCGACAAAGATACGCTTCTTGTTGCCCGGATAAGTAAAGCTCTCAATGAACGGATTGCTAGAGGTTTCACCCGATTCCTTCATCGCTTGGAACACTGGGCTCTCAGACAGTTTGAGGCGCATCCACAGCGAAATCCCAAGCAGGATAATCGACAGCAGGAATGGCACGCGCCAGCCCCAATCCGCGAAGGCTTCTTCCGGGATGATCCAACGACACAGCAAGACTACGATGATGGACAGCACAAAGCCCCCTGCTACACTCGCTTGGATGAAGCTGGTGTAGAAACCGCGCTTTTCAGGAGGCGCGTGTTCAGCAACATAGATCGCCGCACCGCCATATTCTCCGCCCAAGGCGAGGCCCTGCAACACGCGCAGGAAAATGACGATGATCGGGGCAATGATCACATATTGCTCGCCATAGCTCTCTTTGAGCGTATCGACCGTGGGGATTAGCCCGACGCCAGCGGTCGCAATACCCATCAAAGTGACAGTCACAAGGAACGTGTATTTGCGCCCTAATCTATCGCCGAGAAATCCAAACAGAATTGCGCCAATCGGACGGAAGGCAAAGCCTAGCGCGAAGGTGGACCACACCAGCAGCAATGCCAGCGTCGGGTCATTCACGTCGTAAAACGCATCCTTCAGGATGTAAGCAAGCGTGCCGTAGATAAAGAAATCATACCATTCAAAGATGGTTCCGGCGCTGCTCGCACCGATCACCAATTTGATTTCTTTCTCGCTTGGCTCGCTCTGCTTTAGCGCTTCCGCATCGACCATAAGCCCCGTGATCCTCTTCTGATTGGCCAATTTCTCTTGGCCTTATCCGGTAGCACTAGCTGCTCGTTTACCTAGAGGAAAGCGCGTTACTCGCAGCCTTCCACACGAGCATCAACGCACCGTGCCGTGCCGGATGCTCCAAAGCTGGCGTCAAAGCATCAAAACCCGGCCAATCCGGCATGTCCGCACCACCACTTAGCCACCGCTCAACCTCATGCGTTTTGGTGACGATATCGGCTGCGCTGCGCCCCTGGACATCAGCGGCCATGATTGCAGCAGAGGCCTGTCCGATAGCGCAGGCAGTCACTTGCATGCCGATCCGCGAAATCGCCCCGTCCTCCCGGCAGTCGATCGCCAGTTCAATTGAACTGCCGCAAGTGCGCGAACGCGCGTCGCCAATGAATTGAGACGCATTACCTAGAGGGTAATTGGCAAGTGATGCAGCCAGGCCGAGCAATTGCGGTGTATAAAGCTTGCTTGCCTTTACGCCGGCCACAATCAGTCCATCACTCGATCAGGCTAGCTTCGTCAGTAGCCTCGGCTTCGTCAGAGAGCTTCGCGCGCCGTTCCGCAATGGCGGACACCAATTGCCGGGAGAACGCGTCAGCCGCCGGATAGGTGCGAGCGGTCGTGATCCAAGTCGGGCGGCCCTTGAAGCCCCAAACTGTGTCGAAACCAAGCGCCAGAACAGAGAATGCAAAAACGACGATCAACGCACCCTTGACCGCGCCAAAGCCAAAGCCGAGCACACGATCAATCGGACCAAGAATGGAATTGCGTGATGCCTCACCCACATTATTCGCAATCACTTTCATCGCCGCATAGGGGATAAGCAGCAGAAGCGCGAAAGCGAGGATCGGCGTTGCCGGATCGGCATCGACGAAATCGCGAAGACCATTGGTTAGCGGCGCATGCAAATAATAGATCGCAAAGGCGGATAGCATCCAAGCCGCCAGCGAGAGGACCTCTTGCACCAGGCCCCGCATGAAACCACCAATCGCGGCAACTCCCACGATTATGAGCACGATTATGTCAAATATAGTCATCGGCACGGTGAATTATTCCGTCCCAACCACTTGGTCAACGAGGTTCGAAAGTTGTCCCAAACCGTGATAATTAAGCTTAGATGAGCCGAGCTTTTTATCGGACGGGCCATAGCCTCTCGCAAATCCCAGTTTCACGGCCTCTCTAAGACGCAGATCACCATGAGAAACCGGGCGAATTTCCCCAGCCAGCGATACTTCGCCGAACCACACCGCTTTGTCCGGTAGCGGCTTGTCGGCGAGCGCTGACACCAAAGCCGCTGCGACTGCTAAATCAGCAGCGGGATCAGCCAGTCGGTATCCACCAGCGATGTTAAGATACACCTCAGCCGAGGAGAAATTGAGACCGCAGCGCGATTCGAGCACAGCGAGCAGCATCGCCAGCCTGCCATTGTCCCAGCCAACCACCGCACGGCGCGGCGTGGCGCCCGATTGCAATCTGACAATCAGTGCCTGTATCTCGACCAAGACGGGCCTTGTGCCTTCCAGGGCGGGAAAGACAGCGCTGCCTGCAAGCGGTTGGTCCCGCCCGGACAGAAACAGCATAGAAGGGTTCGTCACCTCTTCCAGCCCTTCATTCGCCATTGCAAAGACACCGATCTCATCGACCGCACCGAAACGGTTCTTTAGCGCGCGCAGGATCCGGTATTGATGGCTGCGTTCTCCCTCAAAGCTCATCACCACATCGACCATGTGCTCCAGCACGCGCGGGCCAGCGATGTTGCCGTCTTTGGTGACGTGCCCAACCAGCACCAGCGCCGTGCCATTTTCCTTGGCATAACGGATCAGTTCGAGCGCACATCCGCGCACCTGACTGACCGTTCCTGGCGCGCCTTCGATTGTGTCGGAATGCATCGTTTGTATCGAATCGATTACCAGCAAGGCGGGCGGATCGCCTGCGCCCAATGTGGTCAGAATATCGCGCACCGATGTTTCTGACGCGAGCCGGATCGGTGCATCAGCAATTCCCAAGCGCGCAGCGCGAAGGCGCACCTGCCCGGCGGCTTCCTCTCCGCTGACATAAACGACATCGCCATTAGAGCGCGCGATTGTGGCCGCCGTTTGGATCAGCAAAGTGGATTTTCCGATGCCGGGATCACCGCTCATCAGCACAGCTGAGCCCGGCACAAGGCCGCCGCCAAGGGCGCGGTCAAATTCGGCGAGGCCAGTAGGCCGCCGCTGAGGCAATTGCGCCGGACCATCGAGCGGCACGAATTCCAAAGCTCGCCCGCCGCGCGAAAGATCGTGTTTCTGCGAGAACACCGTCGCCGGTGCGTCCTCCGTCATCGTGTTCCATTCAGAACAATCGGGACATTGCCCCTGCCAGCGGTGCGAAACAGAGCCGCATGAACCACATACATATCGCCGTTTGGTCTTTGCCATAAGGATTTCGTAGACGGAACATTTGCGGAACGCAATTGCCATTCCCGACTTTCCACGTCATCACGATTCTCATGCGGCAAAAAGAACTTCGTCTCGCTCTGGTCTGCTACGGCGGTGTCAGCCTTGCAGTGTATATGCATGGTGTCACCAAAGAGATTTGGCATCTGGCGCGCGCTAGCCGAGCGTTCCATGCAGACCGCGAGGCACCATGCAGCGGCGTCGCTAAGGTCTATTGCGATTTGCTGCGCGAGATTGAGCGCGATTACTCGCTCCGTCTACGCGTCATGCCTGACATTCTTACCGGGGCGAGCGCTGGCGGGATCAATGCTGTGTTTCTGGCTCAGGCGATCCATTCTGGGCATTCGCTTGAACCGCTTACCGACCTTTGGCTCAAAACCGCTGATGTCGAAGAGCTGACCGATCCCAAAGCGCAGCCGATGTGGCGCTATGCCAAAATCTGGGCTCAGCCGATTGCAGAGTGGGTGCTCAGCCGTCCTGGCAACGCCGTTAGCGAGAGCGTCTCGCCAGAGACCCGAACTGAAGTGCGACAAAAGGTCTCTCGCCTTGTCCGTGGTCGATGGTTCAGCCCGCCATTTTCTGGCGACAAATTCTCCAGCCTGCTGTTTGAAGCGCTGGAGGGCATGCGATTGGGCGAGCGCGGCGATCCTTTGCTGCCCCCCGGACATCCGATTGATCTGTTTGTCACCACCACCGACTTTCGCGGTCATGTAGAGATGCTGCGCCTCAACAGTCCGCCGATTGTTGAAGAAACCGAGCATCGCACTCCGATCAGCCTGCGCGTGAGCACCCCGGCGGCGAGCAGCGAAGGGCTTACCAATCCGCTTGAGCTGGTGCTGGCAGCCCGTGCGACGGCGAGTTTTCCGGGAGCCTTCCCGCCGCTGCAACTGGCAGAAATTGATCGCTTGGCACAGCGCAAGGGGATCGATTGGACATCCCGTGCAAGCTTCCTCAACCGGGTCATGCCTGTCCATATGCGTGACGGAACGCAGGATGGCGTGTCGCTGATTGATGGCTCCGTTCTGGTCAATGCTCCGTTCGGCGGGGCGATCAAGGCGCTGCATGGGCGCCCTGCGCAGCGGGAGGTTGACCGCCGGTTTGTCTACATTGATCCGCGCCCTGATCGGGTTGGGTCGGTCAACGAAAATCACGATTCGCCAATCGGCTTTTTCGGCGCGATCTTCGGTTCTTTATCAACCATCCCACGTGAGCAGCCGATCAGAGACAATCTGGAACGGATTGAGCAGCAATCCCGCGATGCCGAGCGGCTGAGCCGGATCGTCCTGGGCCTGCGTCCAGAGATCGATCGCGCGGTAGAAAAATTGTTCGGAATGACGTTCTTCCTCGACAGCCCCAGCCCAAAGCGGCTGCACAATTGGCGCGCGAAAGCGCAGCAGGCAGCGGCTGAGCGATCCGGCTATGCGTTTCAAGCCTATGCTCAAACCAAGTTCAGCGGGATTATTGACCGTCTGGCAGAACTCACTCTTGAGGCGGCGCCCGAATTGTCTCTGGCAGACAGCATGCCGATTGCCGCTGCAATGCGCCGCGAATTGGAGCGTCGCGGGTTAAGTGACTTATCCGACGGCTGTGGCGGCGCAAGTGAGGCAGCGATCCAGTTTTTCCGCGCGCTCGACATCGGTTTTCGCATTCGGCGATTGCGCCTGCTCGCACGCAGGCTGGCGCGTGATTGGGAAACCGATCCAGAGATACCGGACGATGCGCTCGATATCGCGAGAGAGAAAATCTACGACATTCTCGCGCTCTATTTCTCCGCCGACGATATCTCTGGGCTGAGCGACGAGTTCGCCGGCTACGCGCGGAACGCCCTGAAGGATCCGGGGGCCTTGCTGGATTATCTGGCTGAGCAGCGCCTGTTGCCCGAAACCGATCTGGAAGCGGAGCGGATTTTTGCAGACGCGCTGGCGCAAATGCCCAAGAACCTAAAGCGGCGGATGCTGCTGACCTATCTTGGCTTCCCGTTCTATGACGTGGCCACCCTGCCCCTGCTCCAAAACGAAGGTCTGACCGAATACAACCCCGTAAAGGTCGATCGAATTTCTCCCGATGATGCGCGCTCCATTCGAGAGGGCGGCACGCGGGCGACATTGCGCGGCATTGAGTTCTATAACTTCGGTGCGTTCTTCAGCCGGTCTTACCGCGAAAACGACTATGTCTGGGGCCGCTTACATGGGGCGGAGCGCATGATCGATCTGATCGCATCAACGGTCGATGCCGGGATGAAACCCGAAGCTGTCCGTTCAGCCAAACGCTCCGCATTCCTCGCCATTATTGACGAGGAATTGGAGGTTGGCAGATGCCGCGAGCATTTGCTGCGCGGGCTAAGGGACGAGATCCTCGCACGCTTTGCGTAAGGCCAAGCGCTCGCTTAGCCTTCGATGCTGTTCCAGATAGCGGTCACGAATGCGTCATCGCTGATAAAGCCCTCGCCGCGATCAAAGCCAGCCAGCGGTTTGGCCGCGACCGTTTCTTCCAGCGTCTTGCCAGCTTCATTGAGCGCTTCGACGCGGGACACTGCCTCGCCGATCATTGCGCGATAGGCGACCATTTCGGCTTTGTTCGACATGCCACCGTGGCCCGGAATAACCTTCGTCTCATCATCGATCATCGCAATCACGAGATCGAGCGTGGACATGAGGTTGTAAACGCTGCCGCCAGAGCGGGTGTCAACAAATGGGTAGCCCGGAATGTTGAAGTAGAGATCGCCCATGTGAACGACATTTGCCTTGTCCCACATTACCACGCTGTCGCCATCGGTGTGGCCGCCACCCAAGTAAGCCAGGTTGATGGTGTCGTCATTGAGATGGAAGCGGAGCCCCTGACCATAAGTCACAACTGGCAGAGCAACATCTGGGGCTGGCTCTCCATCACGACCGGATAGCGACGGGTCAGCCATGCGGACACGAACGTTATCGTGCGCGAAAATTGTCGCGCCAGTCTTGCCGAAGTTCTCATTCCCGCCGGTGTGATCGCCGTGCCAATGCGTGTTGACGACATATTTCACCGGGGTCGCGCCAAGCCCGGCCACAGCGGCTTCAATCTTTTCAGACAGCGGTGCGAACTGATCATCAATCATGACCGTCGCATCGTCGCCGTAACTGACCCCGATATTACCGCCGGCGCCGAACAGAACCGCCACACCAGGTGCGATCTCTTCAACGGTGATTTCCACGTCATCAAGACTGCGCTGAGCATAGCTGGGAACGGCCAGCAATGGGGTTACAGCAGCGAGGGCAAAAACGGCGAAACGGTTCATAATTCTTCTCCAGTCGCCTGCGAAATAGCCATAAGCCGCACGGTTGTCGAGTTGACTAAGCGAGCCTTAGGCAGCGTCAAATGCGACAGTGAGTCGCTATTCAGTGCAACGAGGCTGATGCTATCTGGCTCTGTCTCAGAAGGCAGTGCCAGACGCCGCCTCACCCGCCAAAGGCATCTTTCAACTTGGAGAAAAAGCTGCGGCTTTCAGGGCATTCATCGCCGGTTTCGGTCTCACGAAACTCCTCGAGAATGTCCTTTTGCTTGCGGCTGAGCTTCGTCGGTGTTTCCACCGCAATCTCTACCACCAGATCGCCGCGCCCGCGCCCTTGCAGGACTGGCATACCGGCCCCGCGCACGCGCAATTGCTTGCCCGATTGAATGCCAGTTGGGATGTCGACCGAATTGGTTGAGCCATCAAGGTCAGGTATCTCAACACATCCACCCAGAGCCGCCGTCGTAAAGCTGACTGGAACGCGAGTTGCCAAAGTGGTGCCCTCGCGCTGGAACAGCTCATGCGGGGTTACGTGCACAAAAATGTAGAGATCACCGGGAGGGGCACCGCGAGCGCCCGCCTCACCCTTGCCCGACAGCCTGATACGCGTGCCAGTATCAACGCCAGGTGGAATTTCCACTGACAGGGCCTGAGCGCGATCAACACGCCCTTCCCCGCGGCACGAACCGCATGGTTCCTCTAGAACCGCGCCACGGCCGCTGCAGGTTGGGCAAGGCCGCTCAACGACGAACAGACCCTGCTTTGCCCGCACAGATCCGTGCCCGTGGCACAAATTGCACTGCCGCTCGCTGGTGCCGGGCGCCGCGCCCGAACCATCACAGGTGTCGCAGGCTTGAGAGACTTCGATCTCAATCTCGGTCGATTTGCCGTGGAATGCCTCTTCGAGGGAAACCTGCATGTCATAGCGCAGATCGGCGCCGCGCCGGGTTTGTTGCCGGCCACCTGCGGCCCCGCCAAAGGCACTGCCAAAGATGGTCTCAAAAATATCGCCAATATCGCCGAAGTCGGCCTGCCCGCGCCCGCCGCTAAAGCCGCCCCCGCCGCCGTTCATCCCTTGCTGGAATGCCTCGTGACCATAGCGATCATAGGCCGCGCGCTTTTGCGGGTCTTTGAGGACTTCATAGGCCTCGCCAATCGCCTTGAACTTCGCCTCTGCTTCCCCAGCGCCTGGGTTGCGATCGGGGTGAAATTTCATCGCCAGCTTGCGATACGCGCTTTTAAGCACGCTGCCGTCGGCATCGCGAGCGACCTCGAGCAATTGGTAATAATCTAATTGGGTAGCAGCCATGGTGACCTTGGTCCCTAAAACCTAACTGCCGTCAGCGCAGGCCTTTGGTGGACCACACTAACGGCAGGATAGTTTTTCATGAGGACATCAGTCCTTGTTGTCTTCGTCCACTTCGGAGAATTCCGCATCGACAACGTCTTCGTCGTCTGACGCATCCGAAGAAGCATCGCCGTCGCCGCCGTCACCGGCCGCACCTTCAGCCTGCTCTTTCTCGTAGATTTGCTGACCCATTTTCATGGCCGCTTCGGTCAGAGCCTGAGACTTGGCATTGATCTCATCGACATCATCGCCTTCCAGTGCGGTTTTCGCTTCGCCAAGGGCGGTTTCCACCGCAGACTTGGTATCGGCATCAACCTTATCGCCGTGCTCTTCGAGCTGCTTCTCTGTCGCGTGAACAAGACTGTCCGCTTGGTTGCGAGCTTCCGCAGAGGCCCGGCGTTTCTTGTCTTCTTCAGCAAATTTCTCAGCGTCTTGAACCATCTGATCAATATCATTGTCGGACAGTCCGCCCGATGCCTGGATCTTGATCGTCTGTTCTTTGCCGGTACCCTTGTCCTTAGCAGAGACATTCACGATGCCGTTTGCGTCAATATCAAAGGTCACCTCAACCTGCGGAACGCCGCGCGGCGCAGGTGGAATGCCAACCAGATCAAACTGACCCAGCATCTTGTTGTCCGCCGCCATTTCGCGCTCGCCCTGGAACACGCGAATGGTCACCGCATTCTGATTGTCTTCAGCGGTCGAATAGGTCTGCGTCTTCTTGGTCGGAATCGTCGTGTTGCGATCAATCATCCGGGTGAAGACACCTCCCAGAGTTTCGATGCCGAGCGACAATGGCGTCACGTCGAGCAGTAGCACGTCTTTAACGTCGCCTTGCAGAACGCCCGCCTGGATGGCCGCGCCCATGGCAACAACTTCGTCCGGGTTCACGCCGGTGTGCGGCTTCGCTTCGAAGAAACCTTCAACCACTTCGCGAACTTTCGGCATGCGGGTCATACCGCCAACCAGGATCACTTCGTCGATGTCATCTTTCGACACGCCCGCATCGGCCAGAGCCTTCTTACACGGCTCAAGCGTGCGCTTGATCAGATCGCCAACCAGCTTTTCAAGGTCAGATCGGCTGAGCGTCTCGACCAAGTGCAGCGGCGTGCTTGATCCACCATCCATGCGCGCCGTAATGAACGGCAGGTTGATTTCGGTCGTGGCCGAACTGGAAAGCTCAATCTTGGCCTTTTCAGCAGCTTCTTTCAGACGTTGGAGCGCAAGCTTGTCCTTGCGCAGATCCATGTTCTCTTTCTTTTCGAACTCGCTGGCGAGCCATTCGACAATCGCGCTGTCGAAGTCTTCACCACCGAGGAACGTGTCGCCGTTGGTCGACTTCACTTCGAACACGCCGTCGCCAATTTCGAGCACGGAAACGTCAAATGTACCGCCGCCAAGGTCATAAACGGCGATGGTCTTTCCGTCGTTCTTGTCCATGCCATAGGCGAGCGCCGCAGCGGTTGGTTCGTTGATGATCCGTAGCACTTCAAGACCAGCGATTTGACCGGCGTCTTTCGTCGCCTGACGCTGAGCATCGTTAAAGTATGCAGGAACGGTAATAACGGCCTGTTCCACGGTCTCACCGAGATAGCTCTCAGCGGTTTCTTTCATCTTTTGCAGGATGAAAGCGGAAACTTGGCTTGGCGAATAATCTTCATCGCCCGCCTTTACCCACGCGTCGCCATTTTTGCCTTTGACGATATCATACGGGACCAGGCCCATATCTTTCTTCGTCAACGGGTCGTCGAAGCGGCGACCGATCAGGCGCTTAATCGCGAACAGAGTGTTGTCGGGATTGGTAACAGCCTGACGCTTGGCCGGTTGGCCGATCAGACGTTCGCTATCCTTGGTAAAGGCGACAATAGAAGGCGTGGTGCGCGCGCCTTCAGAATTTTCAATAACTTTAGGCTTGCCCCCGTCCATTACAGCCACACACGAGTTGGTGGTGCCGAGGTCGATGCCGATTACTTTACCCATTATTTCCCCATCCATTACAGGTTGTTGGACGTTGCCTGTAGTGCTCCCCAGAATTGGCGGAACCGTTTGGCAACTCGTTTGTAGGCGGGATATAGGTGCGGTTTTGCTTGGCACAAGGGATGGATGCGCCTACTTTTCGCACCATCCAACAAGGGGACTACAACGTGAAAATGACACAAACATCGTCTGTCTTTCTACGCGGCATCACTTTGGCGGCCTGCCTGGGCGTAGCGGCCTGCGGAGAAGAGGCACCTGCGCCAGAGCCGATCGATACAATTGAAGGGATCACGATTTCGGATGCGCGCCTTGTGCTTCCGCCAGTGTCCGGCAACCCCGCGGCGGTCTATTTCAACCTCAGCTATGATGGGGATCGCGGGATCGCGGTCAGCGGGGCAGAGGTGACAGGCGCGAAGAGCGCAACTGTTCACGATATGATGGAATATGATTTCAAGATGACCATGGCCGAGGCGGGACCTGTTCCGCTCACCAATGGCACCGAAATTGCGTTCGAACCTGGCGCAAAGCACGTCATGGCATTTGAACTGGATGAGAGCGTTCAAGCAGGCGGAACCGCCGAAGTAATGCTCAAAATTTCAGGCGGTAAGCGCCACAAATTCGAAGCGGAAGTGCGCGCAGCGGGCGAAGAACGCTGAGCGAAAACCCCTCACCCACGGCTCAAAATCACGCGCTCGTCCCGGCCTGCCCGGTCGGCGGCGAACGCACTTTGACGCCGGGTGAAATTGGAATTGCAAAGACCGTATTTGGAACCGCGATTGACTATGAAGTGGTGCGCATCAGGCGCCGCAAGTGGTTTCCTTTTCAGCCCCGCAAAGTCACCATGGCCCCGCGCGGACATCTGCATTTTCATCCCGATGGCGCGGCCTATTGCGATGATTTCTCAGGCGAAGGGCTAATCCGGCAAGGGTTGCTGATCCACGAACTCACCCATGTCTGGCAAACCCAAACGCGCGGCGATTGGTACTTGCTGCTGAATCGCCATCCCTTCTGCCGCTATGATTACACGCTTAAACCCGGCCAGCCCTTCGCCTCCTATGGCATTGAGCAGCAGGCAGAGATCGTAAAGCACGCATTTTGGATGCGGCAGGGCGTACGCGTTACAAGCGTGGCCGACAAGTCAGCCTATGATGGCTTGGTCCGGTTTCCGGGTGCGACTTTGTGACCTAACAGCAGCGATTCAGAAAGAAGCAACTCGCGACCTTGGCGTGGTCCCTTTGTCGAACTCTAACCTGACGTCGCATTGGAGACATGTCCCGTAGTGAGCACCGTTTTTCCAATGGTCTTCTTGAAGACGCGATAAGCCTTTATTCTCAAAGCACTTAGGGCAGTATAATCCCTCGGGGCTGCCCTCTTTTGCTCGGTACGCAAAGGCTTTTCTTGTCTCAAAAGTCTCAAATTTTGAAGCAGTTTCGATCCAATCAGTTTTTTCTGAAAGTGCCTCTTCTAGCTCTTGAATCTTTCGGTACATCTCATCGCGCTCAGACAAACTCGTCAATGCAGCTGACTGAGCTGAAATAAGCTCACTTTGAAGTGCAGTAATCGCATCCCGAACTTCGCTATCAATCTTCATTCCAAGGAGAGTTTTGGAAAGCGTTGCTGCAGAAGATAGGCTACTAGCCAAACCTGCGATGGTAGATGGATCCACGATCTCAATCCGGCTTCTTAGCGACACCAACCATGGCCGGACGCAGCAGGCGGTCTTTGATCATCCAACCTGCTTGCATTTCCTGAATGATTGTGCCCGGCTCGTGCTCATCGCTGGGCACCTCAAGCATCGCCTGGTGCTGGTTCGGATCAAGCGGCAAACCAACTGCAGCTACACGCTCAATGCCGTGACTTTTGAAGACCTTCTCTAGCTCCCGCTGAGTGGCCTCAATACCGGTCACCAGGCCTTTCATCTTCTCATCTTCGCGCAGGCTCTCAGGGATGGCCTCAATCGCGCGGGAGAGATTGTCCGCCACGCTCAAAACGTCACGTGCAAAGCCAGTCGCGGCATAGGCGCGCGCATCGCCGACGTCTTTCTCCATCCGGCGGCGCACATTTTGCGTCTCCGCCTTAGCATACAACGTCTCTTGCTTGGATTCTTCCAGATCACGGCGAAGCGATTCCAGCGCTTCGCTAAAATCATCTTCTTCACCGCCCTCAGCATCTTGAGCCTCAGGATCGTCAAGAAACTCCTCCGGTACGCCTTTCAGTTCTGCTTCTGCCGCTTCGTCGTGCGGCTTATCATTGTCGATCATCGTCGTCTTGTGTCCAAATTATGCAATGAGTTTGCCCAAAGACCGGGCTGTTAAATCCACCATGGGGACCACGCGCGCGTAATTCAACCGCGTCGGCCCAATCACACCCAGAACTCCGACCACCCTTCCCTCTCTGTCGCGATAGGGCGAGGCTATAACGGAAGAGCCCGAAAGCCCGAACAGGCGGTTTTCGCTGCCAATAAAAATGCGGGTTGCCTCGGCCTCGCGCGCATTATCAAGCAAAGCGGCAACTGACTGTTTGTTCTCTAGGTCATCAAGCAGCGAGCGGACACGGTCTATGTCCTCCATCGCCGCGTCATCCAGCAGATTGGACGCACCGCGCACGATCAGGACGGGGCGTTCCTCTGTGTCTTCGCTCCAAACGGCCAACCCGCGCTCAACCAGATCTTTGCTCGCGTCATCAAGTTGAGACTGTCCGGTTTTGATCTCTTGTCGCATCGCCGCGGCCGCATCGCTCAGCGTCCTGCCTGAAAGCCGCGCGGTGATGTAATTGGTCGCCGCCTCCAGCGCGCTAGCAGACACCACCCCACCGAGCTCCAAAACCCGGTTTTCGACCCCGCCATCCTCACCGACTAGGACAGCCAGCGCCCTACCCTGACCCAGATCCACAAGATTGAACTGCGCCAATTGCTGCTCGCGTGTGGGCACCATGACCATGCCAGCAGCGCCCGACAGGTCTGACAGCACAGAGCTTGCCTGCTCCAGCGCTTGCTCCACCGGCCCAGGTTCGCCGAGCCGCTGTTCTATCTGTGCGCGTTCTTCTGCTGTTGGTTCAGCAACCTGCATCATACCGTCGACAAACAATCTCAGGCCGATATCGGTGGGTAATCGCCCCGCGCTGGTATGGGGCGCGGCAAGTAGCCCCACACTTTCCAGATCAGCCAATACCGAGCGGATGGAGGCCGGCGAAAGATTCAGGCCACTGTCGCTCGATAGCGTTTTTGACCCAACCGGCTGGCCATTATCCATATAGCCTTCCACCACACGGCGAAAAATCTCGCGCGCCCGATCGGTCATTTCTGAAATTGGTGGTGAGGCCATGCGTGCTATTTAACGTGAAACTATCCCGAGCCAAGCCCGGCCGTGCCCTTGCCGCCACTCTTTTGTCCCGCCAAACCGGCGAGCAAGCGAATCGAACATAGGAAAACATCATGCGACCATCTGGCCGCGCGCCTGACGAAATGCGCGCAATCACTATCGAAACCGGTTTTACCAAACACGCAGAAGGGGCTTGCCTCATCAGCTTTGGCGACACCCGCGTGCTGTGCACGGCCAGTGTCGAAGAACGTATTCCGCCATGGCTGCGCGGCAAAGGTGAAGGCTGGGTCACAGGTGAATATTCGATGCTACCGCGCGCGACGCACACACGCGGCTCTCGCGAGGCAGCTCGCGGCAAGCAATCGGGCCGGACTCAAGAAATTCAGAGGCTTATCGGGCGCTCTTTGCGCGCTGTGGTCGACCTTAAGAAACTCGGCGAGCGGCAAATCACCTTGGATTGCGACGTGATCCAGGCCGACGGCGGCACACGCACAGCGTCAATTTCTGGCGCATGGGTTGCCCTGCGCCTGGCGGTCAATGGCTTGATTGCATCGGGCGATATCAAGGAAGACCCGATCACCGCACAGGTCGCAGCGATCTCTTGTGGCATCTACAGGGGCACACCAGTCCTCGACCTCGATTACCCAGAAGACAGCGATGCGGACGCGGATGCGAACTTCGTGCTGATCTCAGGCGGACAAATCGCCGAGGTTCAGGCGACTGCAGAGGGCGCCACCTATGATGAAGAAGGCTTGCTGCGCCTGCTCCGTCTCGCAAACATCGGCTGCGATGGCATTTTTGCAGAACAATTGAAGGCGACCGGCGCATAAACCAATGGGTCCGGTTCGCTATTCAATCTCAGAAGAATTACAGTTCGCATTCTGGAAGCTAAATTTTACCAGCAATCTGCCACGCGCGCTTGCAGTTATAGCGGCGATAGTTGTCATTTTGGGCATTCTGGTGTTCGTCTTTGAAGATTGGGTCGCTGCGCTGACCGCGATGATCTGCATTATGCTTGGTGGAACGGCCACCTTACTGTGCATACGTTTTATCCTGTTCCCAAGACAAGCGAAGAAGGCCTGGGCCGACTATGCTTTGATAAAAGAGCATGTCGATCTGACTTTGGATGAGGCAGGTTTTTCACTTGTCCAACCATCGGCGCATGTGGACGCCAAGTGGACACAGATCGTCAGATGGAACGAGCAAGATGAATTGTTCGCAATGTATTTGAACAGCCAGCTCGCTTATATTCTGCCCAAGGATCAGGTAGGTAAGGAGATCATTGACTTCGCACGCGAGCGGTTGATTAAATCCGGCCTTGTTACAAAGGGAAAGCGCCGAAAATGACCAAGCTTGGCTCTGGATCGCTCGTAATTGCAACGCACAATGCGGGTAAGTTGAAAGAGATTTCGGCACTACTCGATCCTTATGGGATGAAGTGCATCTCGGCCGGATCGCTTGGTCTGCCAGAGCCGCCAGAAACTGGCAAAACGTTCGCTGAAAACGCTTTGATCAAAGCGCGGGCTGCGGCTGAAGCATCAGGTCTGGCCGCCCTTGCTGACGATAGCGGCCTGTCTGTGAACGCATTGGATGGACGGCCTGGAATCTACACCGCCGATTGGGCGGAGAGGCAATGGTTTGAAGGTGATCCTGGCCGCGATTGGTACATGGCCATGGGCAAAGTCGAAGGATTGCTGGCACAGCAGGGAGCGGATGTTGACCGAAGCGCAGCGTTCCACTGCGTGCTCGCCATCGCATGGCCCGATGGTCAACACGTCGTTTATGAAGGCAAATGCCCGGGCAGCCTAACCTGGCCTCCACGAGGCGAAATGGGCTTTGGCTATGACCCAGTATTCGTGCCCTCCTCACGCGAAGGCGACGAAACTTTTGCCGAGATCGATCCAGCAGAAAAACACAGCATCAGCCACCGTGCGGATGCCTTTTCTAAGCTGGTCGCGGATCAGTTCGGCGGTTGATCAAAACAGGTCAGTACGCAAATTGCCCAGAGACATTGCCCGGCGGGGAATAACGGCAGACCAGATAATCGCGACCTGAGCCGGTCGCTACACCGCAGCCAAGAGCCGTGGAATTTGCCCATATGATCTGGGTGTAGTGACCAACATCGGTCCAATCGCCCGTGTTGCTGACATAAGGAAAGCGGTCGTGGATGTAATATTGCTTCTCGCTGATCCAACCATCCGCCATCACTTCATAGGTGAATGCCCCTTCGGTGCCCGCCCATAGGTTCTCGCCCTGATTGGGGCGTGAGGCGCTGGCGCTGTGCTCAAACCGGCCGGTTCGCGCGAGTTCCTCAGCATAAGCAAGAGCTTGCCGGCTAAGGTCATCGTCCAAGGCCATTGGCCCAACGCCAACTTCGTCGCGCGCCTCATTATGCTCCGCCAGCATAACCCGGAGCATATCGTCCTGACGCGTCGAGGTTGTTCCACCCGTCGCCGGTGGCGGCGGTGGTGGAGGCGGTGGCGGGGGAGGAGCAGACGGTGGAGATGATGACGTTCCGCCGGTTCCAGTCGTATTGGTGCTCGGTGAAGAACCGCTCTCGCCGCCGCCGCAGCCAGACGCGACGAGGATGATTGCAACTGGCGCGATCATTCTGCTGCATGTTTTAGAAATCTTGGACATTAATCGACCTTCCCCAAAGCGCTTGCAACGCTCAACCCACCTTGCGGCCATATGTGTTTCCCGCGGGCCAATATCGGCACACCAGGAACTCATTGCCTCTGCCATGCGCGATTCCGCAGCCGACTTCGCGTGTCTTGGCCCAGACCATCTGCGTGTAGTGACCGACATCGGCCCAATTGCCTGTGCGTGAGACATTCGGAAACGTACCGGGCCTAAAGTGCCGCTTTTCCTCAGCGAAATAGCCGATCATTGCGCTGAGACTGAAGTAGCCAGCGGTCCCCATCCAAAGGTTCTCGCCCCGGCCCTTGCGCTGATCTAGAGACGCGTGCTGCATCACACCCCTGCGCGCGAGCTGGTTGGCCCAACCCCGAGCCTCATCAGCCAATTGCGGCGACCACGAGAGCGGTCGCACACCGAATTCTGAACGTTCTACGTTGTGCGCTTGCAACAATTCACTGGCGAACCTGTCTGCCTGCGCTGCGGCATTCTGGCGTTCCTGCGCAAACGCGCTTGGCGCGCTCACATTCGCAAGAAGGGCCAGACACCCAAAGATTTTCACACTGAAACGCATGTTCCAACCTTGACTTAGAGCCTTTAACAAAGGCTGAAAGAAGCGATGGCGCGTGCTCTTTACATCCACTGGCCCTTCTGCGCGAAGAAATGCCCCTACTGCGACTTCAACTCGCATGTCCGCGCCAGCGTGGACGTCCAGCTATGGCAGGCAGCATTGCTCGCTGATATGCGCTTTGAGGCGAAACTGGCTGGCGGAGAGCCGTTGACATCGGTCTTTTTCGGCGGAGGGACCCCTTCGCTGATGCCGCCTGAACTGGTCGCCGCGCTGCTGGCCGAGGCAGAGCAATTGTGGGGGTTCGTCCCTGAAATTGAGATTACCTTGGAGGCCAACCCCTCCTCCGTCGAAGCGAGCAATTTTTCGGCCTTGGCAAACGCCGGGATCAATCGCGTTTCGCTGGGTGTTCAATCGCTTGAAGACGAAAGTTTACAATGGCTCGGGCGACTACATGGCGCAGACGAAGCGCTAGGCGCGCTCGCCACCGCGCAAGAGCATTTTGAACGGGTGAGCTTTGATCTCATCTACGCTTTGCCTGATCACACCCCTGAATTGTGGGAGGCGCAGCTCGCACGCGCGCTCTCCCTCGGCACTTCGCATCTATCGCTCTACCAGCTCACAATTGAACCGGGCACGCGCTTTGCCAGCGATGTGCGGCGTGGTATTTTCACGCCGCTAGATGACGATGCGGCGGCTGAGCTATTCACTATCACGCAACAGCTGACTGGCAAGGCTGGCCTGCCCGCCTATGAAATCAGCAATCACGCGCGGCTGGGTGAGGAGAGCCGCCATAACCTCACCTATTGGCGCTATCAGGATTATTGCGGAATTGGCCCCGGCGCCCATGGTCGGTGCGGCGGAATGGCGACAACGCGGCACAAAAAGCCAGAGAATTTCCTTCGCGCAGTCAGCGAGCAAGGGCACGGTATAGAGGACAAACAGGCGCTTCGTCCCAGAGATCAAGCCGCAGAAGCACTGCTCATGGGTCTGCGCCTGATCGAGGGGATCGACCTTGGCGCATTGTCGGCGCGCTTCGAATTGGAAGAGGCGCAATTAATCGATCCGCGCGGATTGGCCCGCAACTGCGACCTTGGCCTGATGTGGCGGCGCGATGACGCAGTTGGCGTGACGCAAGCGGCCTTGCCATTGCTCGACGCGCTGCTTGGCGAAGTAGTGGCCGACAGTCTGGTGGACGCGTGAGCCTGCACAATCTTCTGTCTGAATGGCGCGATCATCTGGCCGAGGGACGGCGGCGCAGCCCGCACACGGTGCGCGCCTATTGCTCGGCAGCGGAACGACTGCTGAAGGCGCGCAATCTGACGGATTGGGATGGCGTTGCCGGGTTGGAGGCGCATGACCTGCGCGCGCACCTCGCCGCACGCCGCGCTGATGGCCTCTCCAACGCCAGCACAGCTCGCGAGCTATCCGCGCTCAAGGCGTTCATCACCTTCGCCCGGGCGCAGACCGGCGATCCCGATCCATCCGCACCGCGCCTGCGCGGACCACGCACCAAGAAAGGTTTGCCACGCCCCGTTACCCCCGATGAAGCGGTCAATATCGCCGACCTAGTCGCGGGCATGCCAGATGAGGATTGGATCGGCGCGCGTGATCGCGCCGTTCTGCTGCTTATGTATGGATCGGGCCTGCGCATTGCGGAGGCCTTGTCGCTCAAATGGTCAAATGCAGAGCTGGGTGAGACCCTGCAGGTCACCGGCAAAGGCGGAAAGCAGCGAATTGTCCCGATCTTGCCGGTCACGCGGGCGGCGGTTGCTCGCTATGCGGAGCTTTGCCCGTGGAAAGCTGAGCCAAGCGACACGCTGTTCCGCGGGGCGAAGGGCGGCCCGCTATCCCCCGGCATGGTGCAAAAGGCGATGGCCAACGCGCGCCGCGCTCTGGGCCTACCCGACACGGCGACCCCTCACGCCCTGCGCCATAGCTTTGCAACGCATTTGCTGGGCGCGGGAGCCGATTTGCGGAGCTTGCAGGAATTACTGGGACATGCGTCGCTGGGTTCAACGCAGATCTATACCAAGGTCGATGCTGCGACGATGCTAGAGAATTATCGCTCAGCGCATCCGCGGGCGAAGAAGGGGTGATACTAGTGTGGAATGTGGGCATTCCAAAACTTAGAGTTTGCGCTGATGCACAAACAATTTTCGATATTCTAGTTGGCTAGATTCACAAATAAGTTCGGCGCGGTTTCGACCGCAAATGGCTCGGCAAACTTTGGTGCTGACTTCTTAAAAAGACCTCGTTTCCCCAGTTCATAAGGGTAATATATCAACCGTGAATTCCCCTCAGTTTCAAGTCCAACCCTTACGCCATCCGGAAGTGGACTCTCAAATTGTGGCGGAATATCTACATCCACCGCCAATCCAACAGCTATTGCTTCACCCCTCGCGACCTCTGCTCGCAGGGCTTCTTCAAGTATGGCAAGAATATCTATGGATTGAGGATGTTCAACTCCATCATAAGCACCGCGAGCCTCAACGATACCATCGGTATTGACTATAGCCGCGAACGGATAGAATTCTCCTGACTTAGTAAGCATCTCATCTGCAAACGACATCAGGTAATTGACCAGTTCGTTCAGCTGTTCGGGTGTTGCGGCCAAATTCCATCTCCTATTAGTGATACGTCAGCACTAAGCTCGTCGCCCGACATCAAAGCCCCGCATGCCGCCCTTCAATAGCGTCCCAGATCATCCCAGCCGTATCGGTGCCATTAAACGCATCGATGGCCACAATGCCAGTTGGCGAAGTCACATTGATCTCGGTAAGCCATTTGCCGCCGATCACATCGATACCGACAAATGTAAGGCCCAACCGCTTAAGCTCTGGCCCCATCGCATCGCAAATCTCTTGCTCGCGTTCGGTCAGGCCCGTCTTCTCTGCGCTGCCGCCCATTGCGAGATTAGAACGAAACTCGCCCTCGCCCGGTATCCGATTGATTGCACCCGCAACTTCGCCATCGACCAGCACGATACGCTTGTCGCCTTCCGCCACCTCAGGGAGGAAAGGTTGGACCATATGCGGCTCTGGCCAGGTCTGGTTGAACACTTCAAACAGAGCGGTGAGATTGTCGCCATCAGCCGGCACGCGAAAGATAGCCTTGCCGCCATTGCCGTGGATCGGCTTGACGACCACGGCGCCATGCTCAGCCATAAAGCGCTTCACTTCATCCGGGGAGCGCGTGATGAGGGTCGGCGGCATAAACCGCCGGTAATCGAGCACCATCACCTTTTCCGGTGAATTGCGAACATTGGCGGGATCATTGACCACCAGTGTTTCTTTGCCAATCCGCTCAAGCAGATGGGTCGCGGTGATATAGCCCATGTGAAACGGCGGATCCTGGCGCATCAGGATAACATCGATGTCCTTACCAAGGTCCAGCCGCTCAGCCGCGCCCTTCGTAAAGTGATCACCCTCAACCCGCTGCACCGTCACCGGCGCACATTCGGCGAATAGACGGTCGTTCGCATCCAGCGTCAGGCTCTCAACGTGATACTCATAGATCGAGTGTCCGCGTTCTTGCGCGGCCAGCATCAGCGCAAAGCTGGAATCGCCCTTAATGTTGATATTCTCAATGGGGTCCATCTGAACCGCGATGCGAAGACTCATCAATATTCCTTTCAAGCTGGCGCCAGTCTACGGCATCCAAGCATTGGTGATGTGGCGAGGCATGCTGCCCGGTGCAAGGAGGATAACGTCAATTCGCATATCATCGCCGTCGCGCAAGTATTCATGGGCGATGCATTCGGCGGCGGCGGCAACGCGGGTTAGGCGCCTTTCATCTATTGCATAGTCGAGATCGCCCTTCTTCTTGCGCCATTTCACCTCCGTGAACGCCACAAGCGCACCCTTGCGAGCAATAAGGTCAATCTCTCCGCGCGGCGTCTTCACCCTTTGAGCAAGGACCTGCCACCCCTTCAGGCGCAGCCACATGGCCGCCCGTAATTCGCCGTCGCGGCCGCTCTTTTCCGCGATCTGGCGCTTCATTGGGCTTTGAGCTCCACCGCTCGGGCATAGAGCGTCTTGCGGTCCAACCCGCTGGCCTTCGCCACTTGTCCTGCCGCCTTGCTGGGGCTCATCGTTTCAAGCGCTTCTTTTAGCAGCTCATCGGGATCGCCGATTGGCTGATCCCCCGATGGTGGGCTGATGAGCAGCACAATCTCACCCTTGGGCGGATGGTCCGTGTAATGGACGGCAAGTTCCGCTGCCGTCCCTGCCCGGCATTCCTCATGCAGCTTGGTCAGCTCGCGGGCCACGGCGACCTGCCGATCAGGCATATCTAAGGCGATGGCATCTAGGCTTTTGACCAGCCGCGGCCCGGTCTCATAGAAAATCAGCGTTGTGTTCACCGCGCCGAGTTCTTGCAACACTTCCCCGCGAGCTTTCTGCTTCACGGGTAGGAACCCTGCAAACAGGAAACGATCATTGGGCAGGCCCGCCAGCGTCAGTCCCGCGATCGCTGCGCAGGCTCCGGGCAGCGTAGTAACCGCTACATTTGCCTCTCTTGCATCGCGCACCAGCCGAAAGCCTGGGTCAGAAACCAGCGGAGTACCCGCGTCGCTCACCAGCGCCACAGAGCCAGTGCGCGCCGCATCGATAAGCTCGCGCCTCGCCCCCTCCTCGCTGTGATCATTATAACGCCGCATTCGTTTCGAGATGCCAAGATGTGACAACAGCTTGCCCGTAACCCGCGTGTCCTCACAGGCAATCACATCACAACGTTGCAAAATGTCGACAGCACGGAGCGTTATATCGCCGAGATTGCCAATCGGAGTTGCTACAATGTAGAGGCCCTGCTCAAGTGTTTTTGATACAGGCGATGAAGAGTGCGGGTCAGTCACCCAGGCTCTTTGGAACAGCCAACAGGGGTCGGCAAGTATGAAGCGTAATTGGTTTAATCGGCGCACTCTGGTGATTGCGGGCGCTGCTGCTTTGCTCGGCGGGTGTCAGGTGATCCCCAAGACAGGGCCAACCACCACCACTGATCCGGGTCCATCGACGGAGCCAAGCGCGACCGCTCTGCCAACGGATGCGACCCGTCACCGGATTGCTCTGCTTGTTCCCATGTCAGGCAGCACAGGCGCCGTTGGTCAGTCGCTGGCGAATGCGACTACCATGGCTTTGCTCGATACCAATGCGAACAATCTGCGGATCACGACCTATGACACTTCGCAGGGCGCAGGCGCAGCGGCTCGGAGAGCGATTGCCGACGGCAACCGCCTGATCCTCGGCCCATTGATGTCCGAAAATGTGGCAAGCGTGCAGGCTCAGGCGCGCCCAGCGGGCGTGACGACGATCTCATTCTCAAACGACACCAACGTTGCGAGTCCTGATGTGTTTGTAATGGGGCACATTCCAGAGCAATCGATCCGCCGCAGTGTGCGATATGCGCGCAATCAAGGCGCAACGCGATTTGCCGCTCTTTTGTCAAACAGTGATTACGGCGATCGTTCCTTGGGCGCGCTGAGCAATGCTCTGCGTGATTTTGGCGGATCGCTAACCACAAGTCAGCGCTATTCACGCGGAAACACCTCTATCGTCAGTGCGGCCCAGCGCCTGCGCGATGCTGGCGGCTATGACACGGTGTTGCTGGGAGAAGGCGCGAGGCTTTCGGTTCAGGCCGCTGGTGAGCTTAAGAAAGAAAACGGCGTAAACTCCCGCATCCTTGGCACGGAACTGTGGAGCGGTGAAACCGCCCTCACCCGATCCGGCGCAATGCGGGGTGCATTGTTCTCTGCGGTATCTGACGGTCGGTATAGGCGCTTTACCGAAAGCTATGAGAGTCGCTTTGGCTCAAAGCCATACCGGATCTCTACCCTGGGTTACGATGCGGTTCTGCTAACACTCAGAGTGGCGCGCGATTGGCGCGTTGGCAGCCAGTTCCCTGAACGGCAATTGCGTGATCGTGGCGGCTTCCTGGGTCTGGATGGTCCGTTCCGATTCCAGCGCAACGGCGTGGTCGAACGTGCGATGGAAGTGCGCGAGGTGCGCGGCAACAGCGTTGTAATCGTGGATCAGGCGCCCCAACGCTTCGAGGACTGAGCAAAACGTATAGCCACCTGCTTGTTAGCGGCTCTCTGCCGAGCCTATAGCCTTACGCATGTCAGATGATCTGTTTGAAGGTACTCCGTCAACGAGCGGCGATTACGATTCCTCCTCGATTGAGGTGCTCGAAGGGCTGGAACCGGTGCGCCGCCGGCCGGGGATGTATATTGGCGGCACGGATGACCGCGCGCTGCATCACCTTGCCGCCGAAGTGCTCGATAACTCGATGGACGAAGCCGTTGCGGGCCATGCCAATCGGATCGAAGTGCGCCTGGAGGAAGGCAATCGCCTGACCATCGGTGACAATGGCCGCGGCATACCAGTCGATGAGCACCCCAAGTTCCCGGGCAAATCCACGCTTGAGGTGATCCTTTCGACGCTTCACTCCGGCGGTAAATTCTCCGGTAAGGCCTATGCAACCAGCGGCGGTCTGCACGGGGTTGGCGTCAGCGTCGTCAACGCATTGTCATCGCACACCCGCGTCGAAGTTGCGCGTGACAAGCAATTGTTCGCACAGGAATTTTCCAAGGGGCAAACCCTTGGGAAAATCGAGAACCTGGGCGCAACGCCCAATCGACGCGGAACTCAGGTCAGCTTCACGCCCGATGAAGAGATCTTTGGCGATCGTAAATTCAAACCGCAACGGCTGTTCAAGCTAGCTCGCTCCAAGGCCTATCTGTTTGCGGGCGTCGAAATCCGCTGGAAATGCGCGCCCAGCCTCGCGTCCGAAGATGTTCCCGAAGAGGCCACTTTCAAGTTCCCAGGAGGTCTCGCTGATCACCTGGCAGAACAAGTCGGCGCGCGGGAATGCGTGACCGCGCAGGCCTTTACCGGCAATCAAGACTTTCCCGAGGACGACAGCGGCACCTCGCAAGGGCGCGTCGAATGGGCCATCGCATGGCCGCTCTATTCCGATGGATCGACCAGCTGGTATTGTAACACTGTTCCAACACCGGATGGCGGAACGCACGAGCAAGGCTTGAGAGCCGCATTGACCAAAGGGCTACGCGCCTTTGGCGAGCTGACTGGCACAAAGAAAGCCAAGGATATTAGCGCAGACGACGTGATGACAGGCGGCGAGGTGATGCTCAGCGTCTTTATCCGCGATCCATCGTTTCAGTCGCAAACGAAGGACCGACTGACTTCGCCAGAGGCCGCACGCTTCGTTGAGAACGCGGTGCGCGACCATTTCGACCACTTCCTGACCGATAATATGGACCGGGGTAAGGCCCTGCTTGGCGAGGTTATGGAGCGCATGGATGAGCGCCTGCGCCGCAAGCAAGAACGCGAGATCAAGCGCAAAACCGCGACCAATGCCAAAAAGCTCCGCCTACCCGGCAAGCTGACCGATTGTTCGGGCGAAGGCGACAAAGAAACTGAGCTGTTTATCGTTGAGGGCGATTCGGCTGGTGGCAGCGCGAAACAGGCGCGCAATCGCAAGACGCAGGCGATCCTGCCAATCCGCGGCAAGATCCTGAATGTAGCATCCGCTACAACGGATAAGATCCGGGCCAATCAGGAGATCGCTGATCTCTCACTCGCGCTCGGTTGCGGCACGCGCAAAGATTGTGACGCGGAAAACCTTCGTTACGACCGCGTAATCATCATGACCGATGCGGACGTTGATGGCGCGCACATTGCGACCCTGCTCATGACATTCTTCTTCCAGGAAATGTCGGACATTGTGAAAAAGGGCCACCTGTTCCTGGCCAAGCCGCCGCTCTATAAGCTGACCGCTGGCAAAGAAAGCCGCTACGCCAATGATGATGCGCACCGCGCGCAGTTAGAAGAGACGGTTTTCAAAAGCAAAAAGGTTGAGGTTGGGCGGTTTAAGGGCCTTGGCGAGATGAACCCTCAACAGCTTCGCGAGACCACTATGAATCCTGACACGCGCAGCCTTATACGCATCACCCTGCCGCAAGAATTTGAAGATCGCGCAGCGGTGAAAGAGGTCGTCGATCAATTGATGGGGCGCAATCCAGAGCACCGCTTCAACTTCATCCAGAACCGCGCTGGTGAGGTCGACCGCGAGGCGATTGATGCCTAACGATCAGCCCCCGCCTGACGATGCGCCAAAAAAATATCCAAACCCGCGCGAGGAAGACATCATGGCCGGCGACCGCCGTATTTCGCGCCCGGACAGCGCTCTACCTGATTGGCATATCCCCGATGCCGTTTACCGGCCCATTCCCATCGCCTGGTTTGCGGCGGCATTCCTGCTGCAATCAATCGCCATGTTCGCAATCTTCATGCTGCTGATCAGCAAAAGCGGATATTTCACCATTGCCGGTGCAGCCATTGCCACCGGAGCGATTGGCGCATGGACATGGGACCGGGGGATGAAGGATGCCGCGACCGGATGGAAGGCCGCCACCATCGTGCTGCTTATCGTGCAGTTTGCGCTGGTCGCACTGACGGCGTCATCGCGCCTCTAATCCGCCATTTCGGTATGGATATGTAAATGTCCCTCTAACGTTCGGTGCACAGGGCATTTGTCGGCGATCTCAACAATCTTCGCGCGTTGATCATCCGTCAATTCATCACCTAGCACCGTAATCGAGCGATTGAGCGCCTGAATTTTCGCACCCTCTCCCTCTTCCTCGCAATGATCACAGTCGTCCGCATGATCGCGTTCATGCGTCACATGCACTTGGTAGCTCTCTACCGGCCATCCCTTTCGGTCAGCGTACATTTTCATCGTCATGGCGGTGCAAGTGCCCAGCGCAGCGTTGAGCAAATCATACGGCGTTGGGCCGCTGTCATCACCGCCATAGCTGCGCGGTTCATCAGCCACGAAGCGGTGGCTGGCGGCGAACACCTCGGTTCCGAACTTGCCATGGCCAGACTTCACCAGCACGCCTGCTTCCGGCAGCTCAGTTTCGCCGCAACTTTTGAGGTATCGCTTTGCCCATGAAGCGATCGCTACAGCGGCATATTCAGCATCTTCTGCCTTGGTCAGCAGGTGATCGGCATCGTCCAGACTAATGAAACTCTTTGGGTGATAGGCAGCCTGAAACAGAGCAGCGGCATGCTCCACACCAACGATTGTGTCGATCGGCGAGTGTAATGCCAGATAGGGGAGCCTCAGCTCCTTCACCAGTTCCAGCAACTTGACCGATTCCGTTCGTTCTAGAAACTCCCGACTGACCGAAAAGCTTTGCCCACCAATAGTCACTGGCCCCTCACCGTCCGCGCGAATCGCATCGTGATCGCCTTTGATGATGTGCAGCACATGCGGGACATCCGAAGGCGCGCCAATCGTCGCGATAGCTGCGACGTTCTCCGCGCCCAGCTCGTGCGCAGCGGCCAGCACCGCCGCTCCGCCAAGACTATGCCCAACCAATAGTAGCGGAGCATTGAAGCGCGCCCGCAAAGCGCCAGCAACGGAAACGAGATCAGCGATATCCGTAGCAAAGCCAGCGCGGCCAAATTCGCCTTCGCTCCCACCAAGCCCGGTAAAGTCGAACCTCAGCGTCGCAATGCCTTGCGCGGCCAATGCGCGCGCGACACTAATCGCGGCGCGGCTCTTCTTAGTGCAGGTGAAGCAATGCGCAAAGACCGCAGCGCCTCTGACCAGGCCAGTTGGCATTTCCAGCGCTCCGTCCAGGCTGTGTCCAGTGGTGGTCGTGATCGAAAGTGTCTCTGTCGGCATTGTTGTCCCTCCTATGGGTGATGCTTGTAGAGCTATTAGCGCACCTTCGCCATTTGGTTACGCCTTGCAGAGGATCATGGCGCGATGCACAACACATTTCATGCTTAGAATCCTCGTACTCGCCCTTTCGCTCCTACTCATCCCCAGCGCCGCTTTTGCGCAAGACGCCAATGATAACGAGACGGCTGTGTCCGAGCCGCTAAAAATACGGACACAGGATGTGATCGCTTTGCTAAAACAAGAAAAAGCGGCGGAAGATGTTTTCGGGCAGCAATTTTTGGCCGCAGTCCCTCCCGCACAATTCAATGTTGTGACGCAGCAGCTCACGTCGCAATTTGGCGCAGCCGTCGTTGTTGAGAGCATCGAACCGACCGGTGAGTTTACCGCAAACATCGCGATCCGCTTCGAACGAGCGATTGGAAGAGGCACGTTGGCTCTGAGCCCAATCGAGCCACACAAAATCGAAGGCCTATTATTACGCGAATTTGATGCAATCGATGACAGTTTCGCGAAAATCGAGGCTGATCTTGCGGCATTGCCGGGTAAAGTGGGCGTTTATTATGGTCCGCTCAAAGGGGGCGTCCCAAAACTCTCGATCAATCCTGATGATCAATTCGCGATTGGGTCTACATTTAAACTCTATGTCTTGGCGGCCCTCGCCGAGGATATTGAGGCTGGAAAGCGCCACTGGGACGACGTGGTATCGCTAAGCCGAGAGAGCTTTCCTAGCGGCATGATGCAAGATTGGCCTCAAGGCGCTCCGGTAACGTTACATACGCTTGCTGGTATGATGATATCAATCAGCGACAATACCGCGACAGACGAACTGATACATGTGCTCGGGAGGGACCGCATTGCCAAGCTGCTAGAAGAAAGCGGCCACAGCGACACCGCCAAAGCCAATCCGATTTTGACCACTCTAGAACTGTTTGCCTTGAAGGGCGGCCCGCGTGAAGTCTTAGAAGCTTACCGAGCGGAAACCAGCATTGAACGCAAGTTGGCGATGTTGCCAGAAATTGACGTGGTGTCCGTGACCGCTGATGACGTTAACTCCGCTTTTGCGGATGGTCCGGTCGCACTGGATGTTGAATGGTTCGCGAGCGCCAATGATCTGCGCAAATTGTTCCATCATATGAATAGAGTGACCGATTATACGGCGTTTTCAATTATGGGTATCAATCCATCGGTGCGAGCCAGTACGCGCGAAGATTGGGCTTACGTTGGATATAAGGGCGGATCGGAGCCCGGCGTCCTCAACCTTACCTGGCTGCTCACTGATTTCAGTGGCAACGAGCATGTCCTCATACTCAGCTGGAATAACCCGGATGCTGCACTTGAAAACAGCAAGCTAGAGCTGATCGCGCAGCGCATCCTGGCCCTACCCCGCTAAAGCAGTCGCCCCGAACAGACCTCCAATTTGAGCGCGAGCTTACGTAGCGTCACCCTTGCCACCCGAACGGATCGACCTTAACGCTCGCGTTAAATTCAGTTGCCATTTGAGATTTACAGGAAAACCCATGACCGACACGACGCAGCAGCGCTTTGAAGGCACCAATGATTACATCGCCACCGATGATCTGAAAGTTGCGGTGGATGCTGCGGTAACTTTGCGCCGTCCTCTGCTGGTCAAAGGTGAGCCTGGCACAGGCAAAACTGTGTTGGCACATGAGATTGCTAAGGCAATTGGCGCGCCGTTGATCGAGTGGAATGTGAAATCGACCACAAAGGCTCAGCAGGGCCTGTATGAATATGATGCGGTTGCACGGTTGCGTGATGGCCAACTGGGCGAAGAGCGGGTCCATGACATCCGCAATTACATCAAGAAGGGCAAATTGTGGGAGGCCTTTACCTCTGAGCAGCTGCCAGTTCTGTTGATCGACGAGATCGATAAGGCCGACATCGAGTTTCCAAACGATCTCTTGCAAGAGCTCGATCGGATGAGCTTCGACGTCTACGAAACGCAAGAGCGCGTGGCGGCTAAAGAGCGCCCAATCGTTGTCATCACCTCAAACAATGAGAAGGAACTACCAGACGCGTTCCTGCGTCGCTGTTTCTTCCACTATATCAAGTTCCCAGACCGCGACACGATGCAGTCGATCATCGACGTACATTATCCCGGAATCCAAAAAACGCTCGTCAAAAAGGCGATGGATATCTTCTATGAGCTGCGCGAAGTGCCCGGCCTCAAGAAAAAACCATCAACCAGTGAGCTGCTCGATTGGCTAAAACTGCTGATGAACGAAGATATGCCGCTAGAAACGCTGCAGGATGCCAATCCGAACAGCGCCATCCCGCCGCTGCACGGTGCACTGCTCAAGAATGAGCAAGATGTGATGATGTTTGAACGACTGGCCTTTATGGCGCGGCGCAACCCCAGCTAACACTCGAACCTTGTCAATCGAACGTGTAGGGCAGCTCTAGATCGCCCCATCGGCGCCCTTTAATCACCAATGGCACATAGACATTGCGGATAACGCGATAGGTCTTACCATCGCCTTCTTGGCGATAAATTGCCATCATATACGGCGCATTGCTCGCCTTTGCCTTATGGTCGATCGTCTCAAGGATTTTCCGCCCATTGCGGCAATACTTTGTATCATGGGCAAGTTCGCCTTTCGGCTCGCGTGACCACGCCGTAATATGGGTCGGCAAGAAGCCGTTCATATCGGCCTGAGAACACATGATTACCGCGCCCGGTTCATCATAGAGCGTGTCATTGATCGGGCGCCAATTTGCGTCGGCCCAATCGCTGAACGAAGTTCGGTAGAGTTGCGGATTGGTGCCTGGAACCTCTTTGTATTCTTGGTCAAACAGCTGATCCATCGTTAGCTCACCATCTTTGAGAGCCTCTTCGGTAAGCTCCGATAACTTCGTCGCCAAGCCTTGAGCCTTTACGACCATAGCGGTGTCTTCAGGACTCAGCCCTGCCTTAACTATGCTATCGAACATTTCGCTTGCTGTTATTTCCAACTCTCCCATGCGCTCATGCGCGTCTTGGAGCTGGTCTTCATTCTTGCGCGTTGCATTGTCATATCGCTCAAGCACGTCCTGAACTGAGGCCACATGGCCACTTATAGTCCCGGTCGAACGCGCAATAACGTCGTTTTGTTTATCGACTTCCTCAACCAATTCGCCAACGCTACTGATGGTCGTCTCGATGCGCGATACGGATGCTTTGGCCTCTCCGCTGGCCAGCGATCCTTCTTCGATTTGGCCGATAACCACGCTCGCTTCTGCACCCAGGGTATCGATGGTTTGCGAAATTTCCTCGGTGGCTCTGCGCGTGTCGTTGGCAAGACTTTTTACCTCACCGGCCACAACGGCAAATGTGCGACCAGCTTCGCCGGCTCGCATCGCCTCAATCGTGGCATTCAACGCCAAAATGTTGGTGGTTTCGGCAATTTGATCAATGTCTTGCGCGCTGCGCCTAACCTGATCCATTGCCGCCGCAAAACCGGTTACGTGCTGTCCAAGCGTATCGACCAGTTCGAGCACGGCGTTGATCTGCCCCAAAGAAGAACGGATCAGCGATGTGCCCTCGCCCAAGCGCTCGATCGCTCGCTCAGAAAGCAGACGGGCCTCGTCACTTGCCTCTGAGACCTTCGCTTGGTCAGCTTCAAGCGCGCTAACGGTGCCACGCAAAGCCTCATGCTCTTCGCGCAAAGCCTCAGACGAACGGATTACTTCCGCAACAACGCCAGCCACGTCAGTGCAGCCGACGGTTACCGCCGCACAGCTTTCTGGAATAGCGTTTAGCGACGCCGCATTTGTCTTATCAATCTCAATTGGCTTCATAGCCGCCGGGTCCCCGATCCTTTGTCCAAAGCACTCGTAACCAGTGATGGTTAGCGAAGACTTAAGGAGGCCGAGAAAGCGCTAATAACTATAGCCAGTAAAGGCAGCAGTCAGAGATTGAGGGCTAGCGCTTGAGGATCAGTCCAGTTAGAGCTTTGCCCATGTTTTTCAACTTCGTCGACGAACTTCGTGAAGCCGGGATTTCGGCCAGTTTCAAAGAGCACCTCACCTTGCTGGAGGCGCTCGACAAGGATGTGATCGAGCAAACGCCTGAGGCCTTTTACTACCTCAGCCGCGCGACCTTCGTTAAGGACGAAGGGTTGATCGATCGCTTTGATCAGGTGTTCAACAAGGTCTTCAAAGGCATTCTGTCCGATTACGGTCAAAACCCGGTCGATATTCCGGAGGACTGGTTGAAAGCCGTGGCTGAGAAATTCCTCAACGAGGAAGAGATGGAAAAGATCAAATCCCTCGGCGATTGGGACGAGATCATGGACACGCTGAAAAAACGTCTGGAAGAGCAGGAAAAGCGCCACCAAGGCGGAAACAAGTTCATCGGCACAGGCGGCACCTCACCATTCGGTAATTCAGGCTACAACCCCGAAGGCGTGCGGATCGGCGGCGAGAGCAAGCACAAGCGCGCAATCAAGGTATGGGAAAAGCGCGAGTTTCAGAACCTCGACAACACCAAAGAGCTAGGCACACGCAACATCAAGATAGCGCTGCGCCGCCTGCGCCGCTTTGCACGCGAAGGCGTAGCGGATGAGCTTGATCTGGATGCGACGATTGATGGCACCGCAAAGCAAGGCTGGCTCGACATTCACATGCGCCCCGAACGGCACAACGCGGTGAAATTGCTGTTGTTCCTTGATGTTGGCGGGTCGATGGATCCCTTTATCAAGCTGTGTGAGGAGCTGTTCAGCGCGGCCTCCTCAGAGTTCAAGAACCTGGAATTCTTCTACTTTCACAACTGCCTTTATGAAGGGGTGTGGAAAGACAATTCACGCCGCTGGCAGGAACGCACGAAGACCTGGGATGTACTGCACAAATTCAGCCATGATTACAAAGTGATCTTTGTCGGTGATGCAGCAATGAGCCCGTATGAAATCACCCATGCAGGCGGCAGCGTTGAGCATATGAATGAAGAAGCCGGCGCGATCTGGATGAACCGGGTGACCAATACCTATCCGGCGACTGTCTGGCTGAACCCCGTTCCCGAAAAACAGTGGGGTTATTCGCAGTCAACCAAGATGCTGAAGCAACTGGTGAATGACCGGATGTTCCCGCTGACGTTGGACGGTCTGGACGACGCAACTCGCGAACTGAGCCGCAAACAGGGCCACTAGTCCTGATGTCAGCTCACGACCCATTAGCCGACGTTTGGCTCTAATGCGCAACTCAACTACAGCCGCAGAAAGCGGCTACAATACTCTCCGTTGTCTCCGTGAGGCTTGACCATCGTCGCCGCATTCGTCTTTATCTGCATATCTTAGTGATCGTTTCCATGAAGGGTTCGCAGTCAACATGACTTGGGCAACTGAACGTCTTGACGCTTTGACTTGTGGCAGTGCCGATCCACCGGAAGTGGTGAAGACTCTCAAACTCGGCACTTTGGATGAATGGGGCGAAGGCTGGATAAGAAAGCGTTGGGAACCATCCCCCGACCTTTTGAATTCCGATGGCTCGATGTTTGGCGGCTATATCGCGGCTCTGGCCGATCAGGCGCTCGCATTTGCGGCGATGACGGTGGTGCCAGCGGACGCTTTGTTCCGAACCCTAAGCCTTCAAGTCAATTTTGTGCGTGTGGGTCGAGCGCATCCGCTTCTGATCGAAGGACGGGTTTCAGACGCTACGAAACGACTAGTGACCGTAAGTACCGATATCCGGCGGGAGGATGGTAAACTTGTTGCTGAAGCTTCTGCTCAGCAGCTCATTATTCCGATCTCGCCTCAACCATAATAACTCCTCAAATGGAGCTTGAGGCGGCTGAGGCACTTTACGTTTTATGACCCACAACGCTGGCAACGCATAGTGACGCTACAGCGCAGCTCGACACCACAAAATCCACTCATCCAGCTCTTTCAGTGCTGTTGGGCACAGCCAAGGACGCCAACGCCCGAAGATTTTGACAAGAATATTGCCGTGTCGCCGCAACAGCTTCGGATCATGGCTTAGAACATCGATTTCGTTCGCAACCGTGATAACGATCAAGGCTTCTCGCTGCGCTTCGCTGATGGCAACGGTCTCACCAGTATACCGATCAACGACTATTGGGGTGGCGGTAGCCCACGATGGATAGCTCGCATCCCGATGACAGCGGCAATACAACGAGATTAACGCCTCGGCTTCTACCCCCACCAAGTCGACAAGTTCTAGCCGAGCATCGGCACCCATGACCGCGTACCCGAACCCATCGGTGCCGTAAGCCGCATGCAAATGGCCAGCGTCGACAATCTCTCGCCTAACACCCCAATTTTGTAGTTTGTCGGCAACTCGACGTAGGTGTGAAGCGAGGTCACCACCGGGATGTGCAACTGCCGCGCCGCCAACCGATAAGACGAAGTCTTCGACATTCTTTCTATGCGAGGCATTGGGGACTTGGGGTTCATTCTCCATTGTAATTGTGCCAGCCTATCACCAATCGAGAAGAATACGAGCAATAGCAGTTAGTCCGCTTCCACCTCCAAAAACGGACGCTCCTCAATAAAGCAAATGCTCCCTCACGGTCTGCACCCACGCCGCCTCGTCGTTTAACGCCAGCGCGTCGAGATCGCTTGGCCGCGCGGTTGCGTCGTCAACCCACTCGCGCAGAGATGGCCCACCATTGATCACATCAATGGCTAGTACATCATTGGTGTATTCATATTTGAAGTCAGTCCCGCGCCACAATTCATAGTCAGGATAGAGGCTGCGGATCGCCTTGAAGGCAAGCGCCTGAAGACGCCACGGCTTAAACATATCATGATCGTAATGCCGGCTTTCTGCATGGATCATCAAAGCGCTACACAGCTTTCCTGTGTGCTTGTGGAAGGTCGGCTCAAACCAACAATCCCGCAGAGCGCATCCCTGAAGCCAATCAGGCTGGAGGCCGTGCATCTCCGCCAGCACAGCCTTTGCATCAATGTTTGGCGCGCCGAACAACACCTCCAATGGCCGCGTGGTCCCGCGGCCCTCTGACACAGTGGCGCCTTCGATCATCACCGTGCCCGCATAGGCCCGAGCCATGTTAACATTGGCGGCATTGGGCGAAGGATTGATCCAGATCCGGGACGTGGGCCAGCCATGCCCCTCACCGCTTGGCTCCCACCCCTCCATCGCTACCACGCGGTAGTCCACATCAAGGCCGAAGTGGGCGATGAACCAATGTCCCATCTCGCCCAGGGTCAGCCCGTGGCGCATGGGCATAGGCGCTGCTCCGACGAAGCTCTCATGCCCAGGCTCAAGCAAAGTGCCCTCCACTGGACGACCAGCAGGGTTAGGACGATCGAGCACCCAGACCTCTTTCCCGCCCTTGGCCGCCTCTTCCAGCAGGTAGAGCAACGTCGTAACAAAGGTATAAATACGGCAACCAAGATCCTGAAGATCAAACAGAAAGACGTCCGCGCTCGACATCATTTGACCGCTTGGACGACGCACCTCGCCATATAGCGAGAACACAGGAATGCCATATTGCGGATCGGTCTCGTCCGCCGTCTCCACCATATTGTCCTGCTTATCACCTTTCAGGCCATGCTGCGGGCCAAAGGCGCTGGTCACATTCACTCCAGCGGCGATTAGCGCATCGAGCGAATGGGTTAGATCAGCGGTGACACTGGCCGGGTGCGCTACCAAAGCGACGCGTTTGCCCTCTAAGGCGCCGAGCAATTGCTTGTCTGCCAACAGGCGATCAATTCCGAAGTTCACGCTCATCTTTCGATCTCCACCACCATTTGCCGGCAGGCCTCGCTGTGGAATTCCGGTTTGCCCGGTGGGAATGCCAGCGCCCAGAACTGAATGGTCCCGTCATTGTGCTCAACGATGGCGTTCAGTGCGACCTGCGCTGGGCCGGGCAATTCAGCGGCAATGCTGGCCTTTAACACCAGTTCATTGTCGCTGTGCGAGCATGACACGGCAATCGCATCCACCGGAGCATCACGAGTGCCCTCACGAAAATCGTCAAAATCATACGCCGCCCAGCGCGATGATGGCGAGAGATTGAACTCGCGGTAGTATGTGCCGCCAATCGGCTGCCAGAAAATCTCAAAGCAGGTCGTCTTCCACAGGAAGTCTTTGCGCTCTGGTGCGGCGTGCTGAGGCACTTTGATCCCACCAATCGTCCCGTCAAAGCGAAATTCCGCATCACAGCCCCCGGCCGTGGGCGTAATCTGCGCCGTTACCGCCTTGATAGGTCCAAGCTCGCATGTCTGATGAAGCATAAGTGGTTGCATGGCACTTGCTATTGCCGAGCAGCCACCGTCAGGCAATGGCCATTCATGACTTTCCCGCCGCTGCTCACGCTGTTAAGCGCTCGCCATCATGAAAGAATACGAATCTGATCTGCTCCAGCTGCTCGACAAACGCGGCTACATCCACCAAGTCACCGACAGCGGTGCGCTTGATCAGCTCGCGACCAAGCAGGTCGTGCCAGGATATATCGGCTTTGATGCGACCGCGCCAAGTCTGCACGTAGGCAGTCTGGTTCAGATAATGATGCTGCGCCGCCTCCAACAGACGGGCCACAAGCCAATTGTTGTTATGGGTGGTGGAACAACCAAGGTCGGCGATCCTTCCGGAAAGGACGAAAGCCGCAAGCTGCTGACCGGGGAAACAATTCAGGACAATATCACCTCGATCCGCACGGTATTTGAGCGATTGCTGACATTCGGCGACGGACCAAGCGACGCTGTAATGGTCGACAATGACGAATGGCTGTCAAAGCTAGGCTATGTCGAATTGCTACGCGATGTCGGGCCGCACTTCACGATCAACCGGATGCTGACCTTTGATTCGGTCCGCTTGCGTCTTGACCGGGAGCAGCCGCTCACGTTCCTGGAATTCAACTACATGATCCTCCAGGCCTATGACTTCCTGGAGCTAACGCGCCGTTACGAATGCCGCCTGCAAATGGGCGGTAGCGATCAATGGGGCAATATCGTCAACGGCATGGAATTGTCGCGCCGGATGGAAGGCCATGAGCTCTACGGTCTAACAACGCCGCTGCTGACAACGGCGGATGGCGCGAAGATGGGTAAGACCGCATCGGGAGCTGTCTGGCTCAACGAAGATCAATTGCCCGCCTATGACTTCTGGCAATATTGGCGCAATTGCGATGACCGCGATGTGGGCCGGTTCCTGAAATTATTCACGGATCTGCCGCTGGATGAGATCGCGAAGCTCGAAGCGCTGGAAGGCGCAGAGATCAACCATGCCAAGGTTGTGCTGGCAAACGAAGTTACCAAGTTGGTCCGAGGCGATGAGGCCGCCAAAGCGGCCGAAGCCACAGCGAAGGAGACCTTCGCTGGCGGCGGCACGGGCGAAGACCTGCCGTCATTGGCGGTGGGCGCAGACGGTATGCGGATCGGCGCAGTGCTAACCGAAATCGGTTTCACCGCCTCCAATGGTGAGGCGAAACGCAAGATCGCCGAGGGCGCAGTGAAGATCGACGATGCAGCAATCACAGAGCCCGGTTTCCTCGTCGCGCCAGCGGATGGTGAGACGGTGAAATTGAGCCTCGGCAAGAAGAAGCATGGGCTGATCACCCGCTAATTCGCGCCTTCGCGACAGGTCTTTTCGCCGCTCTATTTCGCCAGCTTTACCAATTATCAGCCTTTTCCAGCCATTAGAGTTGTCACTCGCACAATAATGGAGGGTCGAGAACTGTGTCAGCCGGAGCGAATCTGAGCGTCACTGATATGCGTCGAGCTGCACGTCACCCGGTGGATTTCCCGGTGATTGTGGAGCACTTTGCGCACGGCGACCTAGAATTACACGTATCTAACCTGTCCGCGCACGGCTTTATGGTCGATGACGCGAGCGGCAATCTCAATCGCGGTGATCGGGTGATCATCCGCTTGCCAATTGTTGGCCGGATCGAAGCCTATTTGATCTGGATCCACGAAGAACGGGCAGGCTTTCAGTTTGAGCGCATCATTCGGATCGACGATTTCGTCGATATCATTGACGCGCTTCAGCCCAATCCGCGCCTGCGCCGCAAACGGTAGTCACTCGCTCGTACGGCTGGTTTAGCCGGGCAGCGTCACAACAAATAGCTCTCGCACCTTGGCAGGCCATGATGCGCCTGCCATTGGCCGTGCGTGAGCGATACTGACAAAATCCCCAACCACCCATTTCGGGTCCACAATTTCCGCGCCTATTGGGTCAGCCGCTTTGCAATGACGCTGGCGCAATACGCCATGCTGCTGATCATTGGCTGGCAGACGTATAATATCGCGCGCGATGCCGGAATGAGCATAGCCGAGGCCTCTGGTCAGCTTGCGCTTATCGGCCTGTTTCAATTCCTGCCATTATTCGTACTGACACCGTTTACGGGTCTAGCGGCGGACCGGTTTGACAGGCGGCGCCTTGGGCAATTGACCGTGCTGTTGCAATTTGCGTGCGCCGCCGCCCTTGCCTGGTTCACCTGGAGCGGAGCAATCACGCTCCCCGTCCTTTTCTCAATCGCGGTTCTTTTGGGAATAGCACGCGGGTTTGCAGGACCAGCCCTGTCAGCGCTTGCCCCCAATCTTGTACCAAAAGCGCTGCTGCCGACGGCAATCGCTTTGTCATCCATCGCATGGCAGGTTGGCATGATCATCGGCCCAGCCATTGGCGGCGTATTGTACCGTGCGGGACCCGCCCTGCCCTATTTCGCCGCATGCGCACTGTTTGCAGTCTCGCTGATCGCGCTCTCCATCATTGGCAAAGTTCCGCAGCCTGCGACCCGCAAAGACCAGCGTCCGATCGGCGCGATTATTGATGGTGTGTCCTATGTTGTACGCAACAAGATGGTGCTCGGCGCGATCACGCTCGACCTATTTGCCGTGTTTCTTGCGGGAGCAACCGCGCTTTTCCCGGTCTATGCGCGCGACATCCTGAACGCGGGCGAGGTTGGACTGGGCTTCCTCGCCGCGGCCCCTGCCGTTGGCGCAGCGTTTACAGCTCTGTGGTTTTCGTTCCGCCCGCTTAAGACTAACGTCGGCCCAAAAATGCTGTGGGCCGTCGCCGTGTTCGGCCTCGCCACGATTGTCTTTGGACTGTCGACCTCGATGTCGCTGAGCCTAACTATGCTGGTCATTGTTGGCGCGGCGGACATGTTCAGCGTCTACATCCGGCAATCACTGATCCAGCTGCACACGCCCGATGACAAACGCGGCCGAGTGTCGTCTGCGTCACTACTTACGATTAGCGCCTCCAACGAGGGCGGGGACGCATTCTCAGGTTTCCTCGCCAGCGCGGTCGGTCCGGTTGCCGCCGTAGTGGCAGGCGGTATTGGCGCGATTGTAACCGTTGGGCTGTGGAGCCGAATATTTCCAGTGTTGCGGATGACTAAGAGCTTCGATCCGCCAGAAGACATGCTAGACACACCGTCAGAAACGAATTCCCCTACAGAAAAACATCAGGAGGCCTGAGATGAAAGCTGCAAACATCCTAGAGACGATTGGCAATACCCCGCATATTCGCCTGTCGCGACTGTTCCCCAATCATGAAGTTTGGCTGAAGTCAGAGCGCAGCAATCCAGGCGGCTCGATCAAGGATCGTATCGCCCTGGCCATGGTTGAAGACGCTGAGCAATCAGGCAAGCTCGCGCCAGGCGGCACAATCGTTGAGCCGACCAGCGGCAATACCGGCATTGGCCTGGCAATGGTCGCTGCGGTCAAAGGCTACAAACTGGTGCTGGTCATGCCAGAGAGCATGTCGATTGAGCGACGCCGCTTGATGCTTGCATACGGCGCAACTTTTGACCTCACTCCTAAGGAAAAGGGCATGAAGGGCGCGATTGAGCGCGCGACCGAAATCGTAGAGAGCACCGACGGTGCTTGGATGCCTTCGCAGTTTGAGAACCCAGCCAATGTTGCAGTCCATGCCCGCACGACAGCGAAGGAAATCCTCGCCGATTTTGCAGACAGTCCGATTGATGTGATGATCACAGGCGTTGGCACTGGTGGTCACCTGACCGGCTGCGCAGAGGAACTCAAGAAGCACTGGAGCGGATTTAAGGCTTACGGAGTTGAGCCAGAGCTTTCGCCCGTGATCAATGGCGGCCAGCCCGGCCCACACCCGATCCAGGGCATTGGTGCAGGCTTCATCCCAGGCAATTTGCACACTGACGCGATCGATGGTGCCATCCCGGTTGACGCGGAGGACGCCCGTGAAATGGCTCGCCGCGCGGCGGCTGAAGAAGGCATGCTGATCGGCATTTCCAGCGGAGCAACCTTGGCTGCGATCGCCAAGAAGCTGCCAGAGCTGGATGCTGGCACACGCGTGCTTGGCTTTAACTATGATACGGGCGAGCGCTATCTCTCCGTGCCCGACTTCCTGCCAGTGTAATAACGCCTCTATCGAGGCCGCGAGTTTAATCTGATCTTGACCTTATCGCTTCATCACAAGCGCGGTCTGGAGATACTGATATGAAATTCGTCTTACTCGAATCGCGCGGTGGCAATTACTTGGTTGTTGCGAACAATATCGCTTGGCTGCGCACCGGCGAAAATGGCCAAACCAATGTCGGGATGGTCGGGGGCAGCCCGCTGCTCGTCACCGGTTCGATTGAGGAAGTGGCTGAGAAAGTCATGGCCGGAGCAGGTTCCAACTGAGACACGAAAAAGGCCCGAGAGTTTGCGCTCTCGGGCCTTTTCACGTGACGATTATGTTTGGCGTTACGCCGCTGTCGCGAACGCGTCTGCTGACAGTTTCATCATATTGTCAGAGCCAGCTTCCAACTTGCGGCGCAGCGCGCCTGCATCTGGTAGAAAACGTTCCGCATAATAAGCTGCTGAGGTCAACTTGGCTTCGTAGAACGCGCGGTCTTCGGTGTCCGTAGCAAGTTGCTGAAGCGCAGTCTTACCCATTTTCAACCACATAAAGCCCAGCGTCACAATGCCCATGATGTGCATGTAATGATGCGCACCAGCACCAAGGTGATTCGGGTTCGCCATCGCGTTTTGCATAAACCACATCGTTGCGGCTTTCTGCTCACCCAGCGCCTTTTCAAGCTTGGTTGCAACATCGGCCAATTCAGGCGAGTCTTTCGCAGAGGCAATCTCTTCGTCGATCATTGCGAAGAACGCTTGAACCGCACGGCCGCCTTTTGATGCAAGCTTACGGCCGCAAAGGTCCATCGCCTGCACGCCATTGGTGCCTTCGTAGATCATCGCAATCCGGCTATCGCGGACAAATTGCTCCATGCCCCACTCGGTCACATAGCCATGGCCGCCATAGACCTGTTGCATGTTGTTGGCGATGTCATACCCCTTGTCGGTACCATAGCCTTTGATAACCGGGGTCATCAGACCGATGAGGTCATCCGCCAGCTGGCGGTCTTCTTCGGTTTGCGCCTTGTGCGTCAGGTCCACCTGCAAAGCGCCCCAGAGGCACAGTGCACGCATGCTCTCGTTGAAGACTTTCGCATCCATCAGCATCCGGCGAACGTCCGGGTGGACAAAGATCGGATCAGCCTGAGCGTCAGTGTCCGCTGGACCAGTCAGAGCGCGGCCCTGGCGGCGATCCAGCGCATAGGTGACAGCGTTTTGATAGGCGACTTCTGCTTGGGCGAGGCCCTGCATACCAACGCCGAGACGCGCCGCGTTCATCATCACGAACATGGCGGCGAGACCTTTGTTCTCTTCGCCCAGCATCCAACCGGTAGCGCCATCATAATTGAGAACGCAGGTCGCATTGCCATGAATGCCCATCTTCTTCTCAATAGAGCCGCAGGATACGCCATTGCGCTCGCCCGGCTCGCCGTTCTCATCAACGATGAACTTAGGCACCACGAACAGCGAGATGCCCTTTGAACTGTCTGGGGCGCCTGGTGTCTTCGCCAGCACCAAGTGAATGATGTTGCTGGTTAGGTCGTGCTCACCGGCAGAGATGAAAATCTTGGTGCCAGTGATCGCATAAGAGCCATCGCCCTTCGGCTCAGCCTTCGTTCGGATCATGCCAAGGTCGGTGCCGCAATGTGGCTCCGTCAGGTTCATGGTGCCGGACCATTCGCCAGAGATCATCTTTGGCGCGTACATTTCCTTCTGCTCTTGAGAGCCAGCTGCCAAAAGAGCTGCAGTCGCGCCGCCGGTCAGGCCCGGGTACATCGCAAATGCCTGGTTCGCAGTGCCAATATATTCTTCGAACGCAAAGCCCAGAACATGCGGCAATTCCTGACCGCCAAACTCTTCAGGGCCGGTCAGAGTCGTCCAACCACTCTCAACCAGCGCCTCATACGCTTCTTTGAAACCATCAGGCGTGGTCACAGAGCCATCTTCGTGGCGGGTGCAACCTTGCTCGTCGCCAATCTGGTTGAGCGGCGCGAGAACTTCTGAGCAAAACTTCCCGGCTTCATTCACAACCGTGTCGATCATGTCAGGCGTCGCATTCTCAAAGCCCGGCAGATTGCCGTAGCTCGCGAGGTCTAGCATTTCGCTGATGATGAAGCGGGTCTCGCGGGTTGGAGCGGTGTAGGTTGGCATCACTAGATCCCTTAGTGGAGTGTTGAGTATTCAGGGGGTTAGGCGGTCAAAGATCGAGCTTTTCAATCTCGGCCACAAAATCGGTGAGTTCCTTGATCGAGGAATCGATGTCGGCCCTCTGGCTTTTCAATTTTGCAATATGCGTGCGGCACTTCTCAATCGTGACGCGCCGCTGTTCAACGCGGCCATCGTCGAGATCATACAGATCGATCATCTCACGAATTTCGGTCAAACTGAACCCGACGTTCTTTGCTCGCATAATCCAGGCAAGCCGCGCGCGGTCTCGCTTTGAATAGACCCGGGTCAGCCCGACGCGAGCCGGAGAGATAAGCCCCTCGTCCTCATAAAAGCGTAGCGCGCGTGCAGTGCACTCAAATTCGCTGGTCAGATCAGAGATCGAGAACTGTTCACGCTCATGCTTATCGGGGCGATCGAGATGCGCACCATTGCGGCGTTGGCCTGCTTCGTCCGAAACGTCGGCTTTACGGGAAGATGATTGTGCGTGTGCTGTAGCCATGCAACATTATCTACCTTACCTTTACGTGAGCGTCAAGTATTGACCTTAACGAGAAGCATCGATCAATTCGCCGTCCTCAATCCGGCGGTAGAAACAGCTGCGCGCGCCGGTATGACAAGTCGGCCCGACTGGTTGAACCTTCAGCACAATCGCATCTTGATCGCAGTCCACCAGCATCTCTTGAACTTCCAGGACATTGCCAGAGGTCTCACCCTTCATCCAAAGGTTCTGGCGCGAGCGTGACCAAAAATGCGCACGGCCCGTTTCCATCGTTTTGTCCAAAGCCTCAGCGTTCATAAAGGCGACCATCAAGACTTCACCGCTGGCCGAATCGGTAACAACTGCGCTTAACAAACCGCGATCATCAAACTTGGGTAGGAGCGCACTACCCCGCTCGCGATCCTGCTTTTCCGCCGCGTCATCGCGGCCAAAATTGTTATTCAATGGTTAATCCTTCGGTGAATGGGGCTGTTAATGCGATGGCTTGTTGCACGATAACCACAGAGCCTACGCAAAATCCACCAGCCAGCGGTTTCGACCTTTGCGAATTAAGACTCCAATGAGACAACGCGTCTCAGCAGGCCTTAGCGGGTCTGTCCACCGGATACCGGCGTCATAAGAATGCCAGGTTCAGGGGGTAACTGTTTCTCTGCTGGCCGCGGGGTGTTGGCGAGAGACAGTTCGAACGATGAGGGATTGGATCCTGGTAGCCAAGTTAGGGGGTGGCTGCCTGAGCTCTTTAAGAGCGGGTCCGCATTTTTTCGTCACGTGGCGCCCGGGGTCGTAATGGCCTCGGGCGTTGTGTTTTCCGGCTTCTTTTTTGTTAAGCTCCAGTCGCGGCCATGCGGTTGAGCGACGCATCGAATTCGCTGTCTACAACGCGGGCAAAACACGCGATCGTCACCGAACGAGCGCCCGCTTTCAGCAACACGCTGACGCAGGCATCGCTGGTCGCTCCGCTGGTGAGGACATCATCGACCAGAATCACATCGCGTCCCTTGATCGCCGCCCTGCGCGATTCCCGAATCGCAATCGCACCAGACAGGGTCATGCGCCGTTCCTTCGCGCCGAGGCCGCCCAGACTTGGCGTCCGCTTGCGCCGGACCAATCCATCGACCAGCAATTCACCCTTGCCCTGCTTGGCTAGTTGGCCGGCCAATAGCCCCGATTGGTTGAAGCCGCGTTGCCATAGCCGCCAGCGATGCAGTGGAACCGGAATCAACAATGGCGGCGCATCACCACCTTCCTCCGGATCAGGAAGCCGCGCAGCAAGCAATCGGCCAAGCAGACCCACGAGCGAAATCTTGCCGCCATGCTTAAAGGTCAAAATCAGCTTGCGCGAAGCGTCATTGTAGACCGTGGCCGCAACAATCCCGGAATGCTTAGGCGAGTCGGCCATGCACGGTGCGCACAGCGCCTCTTCATCCATTTGGTCAGAGCCAAACGGCCTGCCGCAGGTTTTGCAGGAGGGTTCTCCTGGAATGACCAGATCGCCCCAGCACGCGCTGCAAACTCCGCCTTGATCAGCGATTGCATCGCCGCATAGCGGGCAACGCGGTGGATAGACCAAGTCTACCACGGGCTTCAGCCCCTCGGCGATATGCGCACCCAAACCCATGCGCAAACTGTCGCATGGCTTGCACTGCGGTGGCAAGCACGGCAGGGCAGCGCCGATTATGCAGACACGCCAAGTTCCAACGATCTTTTCCAAAGCACGGCGCGAAGCAAGAGCAGCGCGCGCGGCCCGTCTGGCACAAGCTGATGGGGCCGCGCGCTGGCTGGCGGAGGAGCTGGAGCGGGACTGCATCGAGCGTATTGGCTTTATGCGGCTTGAGCCATCGCGCGCGTTGCTTATCGGCGAGGCCACCGGCGAGCTTTCCGCCAATTTGCGCTGGTTGGGCGCCGACTTCCCCGGCCTGCCATCCCATGATGAAGAGCAACCGAGCGGCCACTCGGAGCTTGATCTCATCATCAGCCTAAATCGGCTCGACACGGTCAATGATCTGCCCGGCGCTCTGCTGCATTACCGTAATGCTCTGGCCGAAGGCGGCATCTTGATCGCTCAGATAATCGGTGCGGGCAGCCTACTCGCGCTGCGTCAAATCATGATGACCGCAGACGGGGAGCGCCCGGCCGCGCGCATCCATCCTCAGATTGACAGCCGCGCTGCAACCGGCCTGCTCGAACGAGCTGGCTTCAAACGTCAGGTCGTTGATAGCCACACGGTGGAGGTCAGTTATCGCAGCCTGGATCGTTTGATCGCTGATCTGCGCGAACAGGCTCTCACCAACGTGCTGTCCGATGCGCCGCCGCCATTGACGCGCAGCGCCCTCGCCCGCGCCCAAGACGCGTTCGAAGCGATGAAAGACAGCGAAGGCCGCGTCACTGAAACCTTTGAGCTGCTAACCCTTACTGGCTGGCGTTAGTCCCGCAGCGCCGATTGTGCCGCCGCCAATCGCGCGATTGGCACGCGGTATGGCGATGCGGAAACGTAATCGAGCCCGACTTCTTCGCAGAATGCGATGCTCGCCGGATCACCGCCATGCTCGCCGCAAATGCCGAGCTTAATGTCAGCGCGTGTAGCCCTGCCCCGCTCCGCTGCCAGCTCGACCAGCTGACCAACGCCGTCAACATCGAGGCTGACGAACGGATCGCGAGCGAAGATGCCCTTATCAACATAAGGCGCGAGAAAACGTGCAGAATCGTCGCGCGACACGCCCAAGGTTGTTTGGGTCAGGTCGTTCGTACCGAAGCTGAAGAATGCGCCCTCATGCGCGATTTCGCCCGCCATCAAGGCAGCGCGCGGCAGCTCGATCATCGTGCCGACGAGATACTCCACGCGCGCACCCTTTTCGGCGAACACCTCTTCGGCGGTCCGATCGATCAGCTCGCGCAAAATCGCCAGCTCTTTGCGGGTCGCCACCAAAGGCACCATGATCTCGGGCAGAGGCGCTTCGCCGCTTGAGGCCTGAACGTCGCAAACCGCTTCAAAGATCGCGCGCGCCTGCATCTCATAAATCTCAGGATAGGTGATCCCTAGACGACAACCACGGTGGCCCAGCATCGGGTTGAACTCATGCAGTTCACCGGCACGGCGTTTGAGGTGATCGACACCCAGTCCGGTCGCATCGGCAAGATCTGCAAATTCTGCATCTCCATGCGGCAGGAATTCATGCAGCGGTGGATCGAGCAGTCTAATCGTGCACGGCAGGCCGGTCATCACTTCGAAAATCGCGGTAAAATCAGCACGTTGCTCTGGCAGCAGCTTCTCCAGCGCGCCGCGCCGTCCAGCCTCATCCTCGGCCAGGATCATCTGCCGAACCGCGCTTACCCGGCCCGCGTCGAAGAACATATGCTCTGTACGGCACAGGCCAATGCCCTCTGCGCCAAATTGCCGCGCCATTTTGCAGTCCGCTGGCGTTTCGGCATTGGTACGCACGCGCATCCGGCGGTGGCTGTCCGCCCATTCCATCAGAGTGCCAAAGTCACCGACCAGCTCTGGCTCAATCGTCGGGACAATACCTAGCATCACCTGGCCGTTGGCGCCGTCGAGGGTGATTTCATCGCCCTCTTTCAGCTCCTCATTGCCGATCCGCAAACTGCGCGAGGCAAGGTCAATCGAAACGCCGTTTGCACCCGAGACACAAGGGCGCCCCATGCCACGCGCGACAACCGCCGCGTGGCTCGTCATCCCGCCGCGAGCGGTCAGAATGCCTTGCGCCGCGTGCATGCCGTGAATGTCCTCTGGGCTGGTCTCGACCCGCACCAGAATGACTTTTTCACCGCGACCAGACCATTGCTCCGCCGTGTCGGCATCGAGCACAATCTTGCCCGCCGCCGCACCCGGAGAGGCTGGCAGACCGGTGGTCATCACATTGCGCGGCGCATCGGGATCCAGCGTCGGGTGCAGCAACTGGTCGAGCGCCATCGGGTCAACCCGCAGGATCGCGGTTCTCTGATCGATCAAGCCTTCGCCGACCATCTCGACCGCCATTTTTAGCGCCGCCTTGGCGGTCCGCTTGCCGCTGCGCGTTTGCAGCATCCACAGCTTGCCGCGCTCCACGGTAAACTCGATGTCCTGCATGTCGCGATAATGGCCTTCGAGCAGGTCAAACACGCGCGCCAGCTCGCCATATGCGTCCGGCATGGCTTCTTCCATCGAGAGCGGTTTTGCGCCCGCTGCGTCGCGGGCGGCCTTGGTGAGATATTGCGGCGTGCGAATGCCCGCGACCACGTCCTCGCCCTGAGCATTGATCAGATATTCGCCGTAATAGGCGCGCTCGCCCGTTGCAGGATCGCGAGTAAAGGCCACGCCGGTCGCGCTGGTTTCGCCCATATTGCCGAACACCATCGCCTGCACGTTGACGGCGGTGCCCCAATCACTGGGGATGTCATTGAGGCGGCGATAAATCTTCGCTCGGTCCGCGTCCCAGCTGTCGAAAACAGCGGCGATTGCGCCCCAAAGCTGCTCTGCGACATCTTGCGGGAACGGCTGGCCATGCTCGCTTTCAACGATGCCCTTATACTCGCTCACCAAAGCGCGCCAATCATCCGCGCTTAGTTCAGTGTCGGCGTAGAAGCCATTGTCTTCTTTGCAAATTTCTAGCGCTTCTTCGAACAGGCCGTGGTCCACGCCCAGCACCACGTCGGAATACATTTGCACAAACCGGCGATAGCTGTCCCAGGCAAACCGCTCGTCGCCAGACGTTTTCGCCAGCCCCTCAACCGTTTCGTCATTGAGGCCGAGGTTGAGCACCGTGTCCATCATGCCCGGCATGCTCACCCGCGCGCCGGATCGCACCGACACGAGCAAGGGATCGCTCGCATCGCCAAAGCTCTTGCCCACCGCGCTTTCAATATGCGCCAGCGCTTTCGCTACGTTCGCGCGCAGGTCATCGGAAAAACCTGTCCTGAGCGATGTCGAAGGGTCCGCGCCTTCCTGCAAATAACGGACGCATTCCTCGGTTGTGATCGTAAAGCCTGGAGGAACCGGCAGGCCAATCGCCGCCATCTCCGCCAGATTGGCGCCCTTGCCGCCAGTGACGGTCTTGTCTTTTTGACGGGCATCATCATGAGCGGCGTTTCCGCCAAATGGATAAACCGTGTTCACGTTACTTGTACCTTCTTGGCAGCGAAATTGGACAATTACAGGCTTGTCCTGGGGGGAGACATTATCCTTCGATCCGGCTGAAATCGGCGACCTTGTGCACCGCATCGCGGAACCGAGCGAGCAGATCTAGGCGCGCAGAGCGCACTTGCGGATCATCGGCGTTGACGATCACATCTTCGAAGAACCGATCGATCGGCGCGCGCAATATGGCGAGAGCAGACATGGCGTCCTCAAATCGCTCATACTGCACGCAATCAGTTGCCTTTGGCGCCGCTAGCGCAAGCGCTTCAGTCAATTCCTTCTCAGCCGGCTCGCGCGTGTAGGCATACGGAACTGTTCCATCACGCTCCCATTCTTCTTTCTTCAGAATGTTGGCAGCGCGTTTGTAGCCTGCCAGCAAGTTCACTCCGTCATCACTCGCAAGAAATGCTGAAAGTGCTCGCGCCCGTGCTTCGATACGGTCAAGCCGCATATCCGTATGCCCCTGCCAGTCGCGCGAGGCCTGAATATAGTCATGCCTTACGCCCTCGTCTCGCAATTGGACGGAAAGCCGATCGACCAGAAACTCTGTGAGTTTTGCCGAAAGGTCATGCCTTGGTTGCCCGTCCCAAGCATGGACCACTGTATCAATTGAAAGCTTCAATCCATTGGCTTGAACAAGCCGGAGGTAGCCAAGCGCCGCGCGGCGAAGAGCAAATGGATCTTTGGAGCCTGTCGGCAGAATATCAATTTTGAAAAAGCTGAGCAGGTTGTCGAGCTTATCCGCCAAACTGACAGCCACTGTCGTCGGAGCTGTTGGCACTTCATCGCCCTGCCCAATCGGCTTGTAATGATCGCGGATGGCTTCTGACACTTCGACCGGCAGGCCCTCTTTCGCCGCGTAATATCCGCCCATTAGTCCCTGAAGTTCAGGAAACTCGCCGACCATCTCCGTGACGAGGTCCGCCTTACAAAGCTCAGCAGCCTTCCGAGTAAGCTGATGGTCGCCATTGGGTTCTTTCGCGTCAAAGACGAGCCAAGACGCCAGCTTCGCCACACGGTCGACCTTATCGGCGACGGTGCCCAGCTTCTCGTGGAAGGTGATCCGCTCCAGCCCCTTGGCGTGCTCGGCCAGCGTCTTCTTCTGATCCAATTCCCAAAAGAAGCGCGCATCGGCCAGCCGCGCGGCGAGAACTTTGCGATTGCCGTCGACCACCACGGCGGGGTCTTCCGCCTCAATATTGGCGGTGCAGATAAAGGCGTTGGCGAGTTTACCGTTCGCATCCTCGCACACGAAATATTTCTGGTTCACCCGCGCGGTCAGCTGGATCGTCTCTGGCGGCACGTCGAGGAAATCATCCTCAAACCGCCCAAGCAGCGGCACTGGCCATTCGGTCAGGCCCGCGTTTTCGATTACCAGTCCTTCGTCTTCGACGAGTTTCAGACCAGCCGCTTCAGCAGCTGCCTTCGCGCCTTCGCGCACCATCGCTTCACGCTCAACATGATCGACGATCACATGGGCATCGCGCAGCTTGGCCGCGTAATCATCGGCGCCTTCAATCGTGATCGCCCCAGCAGAATGAAACCGGTGCCCCTTAGTCTCACGGCCACTGACAATCCCGCCCGTTTCGCACGGCACCACTTCGCCATCGAGCAGCGCTATAATGCCAGACAGAGGGCGAACCCATTTCAGGCTCTCAGTCGAGATCGACGCCGCGCCCCAACGCTGAGACTTGGGCCAGGAGAAATCGCGAATGATCGCCGGGATCGCCGCCGACAGCAGATCAGCGACCGCCTGTCCCGGTTTTTCGATCACGGCGAAATAGGTGTTGCGGCCTTTGACCTCGCGCACTTCCAATTGGTCGCGCGTTACGCCGTTCTTGCGGCAGAACCCATCGACCGCCTGATCCGGCGCGCCTTCTGGCGGGCCCTTGGCCTCTTCGCGCACCGCGTCGGTTGCGGTCGGCAGACCGCGCGCAATCAGCGCGAGCCTGCGCGGGGTCGAACACACGGTAAGCTCACCGACAGAAACGTCGGCGGTTTCCAGCTCGCGGCAGAACAGCTTTTCCAGCTCAGCGCGGGCGCCCTTTTGCATGCGAGCCGGGATTTCTTCGCTGCGGAGCTCCAGGAGAAAATCGCTCATTTCGACCACTCCGGATATTTCTCCGCCCAGCCCGCGGCCTCTTTCTCCATATGCGCCTCGCATGATCCGCGCGCGAGGTCGCGGACACGGGCCATATAGCTGGCGCGTTCCTGCACGCTGATCACACCGCGTGCTTGCAACAGGTTGAAGATATGGCTTGCCTCAACCGCTTGTTCATAGGCAGCGATCGGCACTTGGGCTGCGAGCGCATTTTGGCATTCGGCCTCAGCCTTGTTGAACAAGTCAAAGAGTGCGTCTGTGTCGGCGACCTCAAAATTCCATTTCGACATCTGCTTCTCATTTTCGAGAAACACATCGCCGTATGAAACACCGTTCTGGTTGAACGCGAGATCATAAACGCTGTCGACGCCCTGGATATACATGGCGAGGCGTTCGAGCCCGTAAGTGAGTTCACCCGCCACGGGCTTGCAGTCGAAGCCGCCCATTTGCTGGAAATAGGTAAATTGGGTGACCTCCATCCCGTCACACCACACTTCCCAGCCCAAACCCCACGCCCCAAGCGTGGGCGATTCCCAATCATCCTCAACGAAGCGGATGTCATGCTTCAACGGATCGATCCCGATCTGACGCAGACTTTCAAGATAGAGTTCTTGAATGTCACTCGGCGAAGGCTTCAGGATGACCTGATATTGATAGTAATGCTGCAGGCGGTTGGGATTCTCGCCATAGCGGCCATCGGTTGGGCGGCGACACGGCTGAACAAAGGCCGCGTTCCATGGCTCTGGCCCAAGAGCGCGCAAAGTTGTTGCGGTGTGAAACGTGCCAGCGCCCATCCGCATATCGTAAGGCTGCAGGATAACGCAGCCATTGGCGCTCCAAAAATCATGCAGCGTCAGAATCATGTCTTGAAACGAGCGCGTGGGATCTCTTTGGGGATCGCGCTTAGGAAGCTGGGTAGTCATGGCGGCAGGCTTTGGCGGATGCCCTAACCAGCGTCAATGCCGCAGCGCAGCACGGGAGCATAACTGCTCATCCAAAAGCGGGGTCTACGCCAAATAAAGTCAACTATCCAAAACAAAATGTCAAGTTATCTTGACATAGTCAGCAAATCACGACATATAGTCAAGCACGCCTGACATTTAGTCAGGCACATATGATTAGGACATGCCATGTTATTATCGCGATCAAAAGGTGGTGCAGACGTGTTCTTCGTCTCTCATCTCACAGCTTCGGCCAGTGTTATTCTGCTTTGGATTGGAACTGCAATTGCCTTACCAGACTTCGCCGCCGGTTTGGCCGCAGGCATGATCCTCGCCTCAACTGTCCTTATGTTCGCGAATCGAGCGAAAGACGAATACACGCTCGCGACCTGGCACGCAGGAACATCGGCGGGTTTCGCGGTGATCGTTGCTTTTCTAGTCGCGGACGCTCTTGCCAGAGGGTTCAATCCGACTGGCGTGTTGGGCCTGCGGACAGCAGCACTCACCGCAGTGTCAGCATATCTGATCGCGGTTCTAGTCAAGCGCTGGAAGGAACGCGGATGAACAATAGGCTGAAAGTGTTGCGCGCGGAGCGAGATTGGAGCCAGGCTGAACTGGCGCTTCATCTCGACGTGTCGCGCCAAGCAGTCAACGCCATCGAGACCGGCAAGCACGATCCTTCACTCCCGCTCGCATTCCGGATCGCGCGCCTATTTGAAATGCAAATCGAGGAGATTTTCGATGACCAAAAATGAACGAGAAACCTCGGTTCCCATGTCACCCAAAATTCGCAAGGCACGCAATCTTCTCTGGATTGCCTTGGCCGTGGGATTTGTGCTCGGCATATATTTTGGAGCGATGGGCGATGGCAGCATGGACATACTATTCTCCAACAACCCAGTCTCATCCGCGGTAGCTGGTATTGGGATCGTTGTATGGCTGATTGTAGTGCCTTGGATAAGCTGGCTTTGGTGGCAGGCCGTCGATGAGCATGAAGCCGGTGCCTACCGCGAAGGCGCAATGGTTGCCGTGCATCTGTACATTTTCATGGTGCCAACATGGTGGCTGGCCGCTCGGGCTGGCTGGGTGCCAGAGCAGCAACCGATGATCGTTTTCCTGATCGTCTGCGTCGTTTGGACCGCCGTGTGGTTCTATCGCAAATATGCCTGAAGCAGGCACGACAGTCGCGCCGCACGATCAAATTCTTCATGGGCAAAATTGCCCATTCCCTTCCAATCAACTTTCTCTATCTAGGAACGTAATATGAAAAGCTTCTCCCGCACAGTCACGGCTGCCCTCGCCCCTATTACTCTGTTCGCTGGAACGACCGCTTGCGCTCAAACGCAAACTCTACCCTCTCCCGTTCCGGACACCAAAGTGCCCGCATCAGAACTGGAAATCACTGACGACACCGGCTCTGGCCCAGCGCTATGGTCGGTCTCTGATGAGGACACCACGATCTATCTGTTCGGTACCGTCCATGCCCTGCCGAAAGAGCTGGAATGGTATGATGGCGTTATTTCAAAAGCACTGACATCGTCCGACACAATCGTCACCGAAATCGACATGGGCCCAAACACCGAGGCCGCGATCCAGCAATTGGTCGTTTCCAAAGCACTCCTACCCGCTGGCACCACATTGCGGTCGCTACTGAGTGAAGAGCAAACCACTGTTTACGAAGCCTCTCTGGCAAAACTTGGCGCACCTGCTGCTGCCTTCGATCAAGTTGAGCCATGGTTTGCGGGCATCACGCTCGCGACATTGCCGCTCATCCAGCAGGGCTATTCACCCGATGCAGGCGTTGAAAACGTGCTGCTTGAAAAGGCTGGCGACAAGAAGACCGAAGCGCTTGAAACAATAGAATTCCAGTTCGGTATTTTCGATGGACTGCCGCAGGCTTCCCAAATCGAATTCTTGATGGAGGCTGCTGAGGGTGTCGACGAGGTCAAACCGTTCCTCGACAAAATGGTCGCTGAATGGGTTGCCGGGGACGCCGACGGATTGGCCGAGCTGATGAACGAAGGCCTGAGCGATCCAGAATTGGCTGAGCAATTGCTTTACGCTCGCAACCGCAACTGGGCCGATTGGATTGAGAGTCGCATGGAAACCCCTGGCACTCTGTTCATCGCGGTGGGTGCAGGTCACCTTGCCGGTGAGAAAAGCGTTCAGGATTATCTCGAAGAACGCGGTATCATCTCCGCTCGCATCCAATAATGTACCGTTTGGTGAGCGTCCGCATTGCTGCACCATTGGCAGCTTTGCTGGCGCTCGCCGGATGCGGCTCTGACCCAGTCGCTCCTGCTTTTGACGAAGCATCTCCACCACTGTTCGAAATCACCAACGCAGAGGGTGAAACTGAGGGCTGGATGCTCGGCACGATCCATGCCCTTCCCGATGGCACGAATTGGCGCACACCGGAGATCAGGGCGGCTATTGATGCTGCTGACTTGGTCGTTGTGGAGGTCGCCAATCTGGAAGACAACGAAACAATTGCCGCAGTCTTTGCCCAGCTAGCCTACACGCCGGGCCTACCGGACCTCGCGATGCGGGTCAGCGAAGACAAGCGCCCTGCCCTATTCGACCTCATATCGAAGTCGAACTTCTCTGCGGCGCAATTCGGATCAACCGAGACATGGGCCGCCGCGCTGCAATTGGCTCAGGTCGGCGCTCAGGGTGACCCTGCGAACGGCGTTGACCGCGCGGTGGTACGCGATTTTGAGGGTCGCACGGTTCGAGAGTTCGAAGGCGCAATCGCGCAGCTACGCATCTTTGACAGCCTGCCGGAACAGGACCAACGCGACCTGCTTTCGGGCATCATTACAGAAGCAAAGCAGCTTCAGGCCGATCCGGCGCGCCTGCGCAATGCTTGGCTAACCGGCGACACAGCGACTTTGATCGACGCGACCGAAACGGGCATCATGGCCGACCCGGAACTGCGCGAAGCTTTGCTGGTCGGGCGCAATCGGGATTGGACGAAACAGCTAGAGACGATGCTGGCAGGCGATGACCGGCCACTCGTCGCCGTCGGTGCCGCTCACTTGGTCGGGCCAGATGGCTTGCCAGCCATGCTGAAGGCAAGCGGCTACACAATAACGCCGCTGCATTAGCTCTCACCGCCCTGGTCAGAGGCGTCACAGCCCCTGCCAAAACGCTTGCCAAGCGAGCACGCACGCCCTAAGGCGCGCCCTCTTCACCCGTCATGGTCATCCCTGGAGGCGTGGCGCGCGAAGATTTTGAAACTTTATCCGCATTTGAAAGGTAGACGATTATGAGCGACGCTCTGACACTGCCGGCCGAGGCACGCGAACGGGCAGGCAAGGGAGCCTCCCGTGCACTACGCCGCGAAGGCCGCATCCCCGCCGTTATTTACGGCGGCAAAGAAGAACCAACCACGATCCACATCGAAGAAAAAGAACTGGTCCGTCAGATGATGACTGGCCAATTCATGAACTCGATCGTGAACATCGATGTTAATGGTAAGAGTGTCCGCACCCTGCCGAAGGACGTAGCCCTGCATCCGGTCAGTGACCGTCCGACGCATGTCGACTTCCTACGCCTTTCCAAGGATGCAAAGATCGAAGTCGCCATTCCGGTTATCTTCACCAATGAAGAAGAATCGCCTGGCCTTAAGAAAGGCGGCGTTCTTAACGTGGTCCGTCACGAGCTCGACCTGGTTTGCGAATCTGACAAGATTCCAAGCGAGATTGAAATCGATGTGACCGGCAAAGAAGTCGGCGATTCGATCCACATCAGCGAAGTGCAACTGCCAGCTGGTAGCGAAAGCGCGATCACCGATCGTGACTACACCATCGCGACGCTCGTCGCTCCATCAGCTCTCAAGAAATCAGAGAGCGCCGAAGATGAAGAGGTCGAGGGCGAAGAAGGTGAAGCAACCGAAGGCGGCGAAGAAGCAGCTGAAGGTGGCGAGGACAGCGGCGAGTAAGTCGCGCCAGTCCTTTACAGACCCAATCACCAAGGCGGCGGGCTGGGAAACCAGTCCGCCGTTTTGATTCGCGGCGGAAGGATCGGCTTGGTCGCGGAGCTCGGTTGCGTAAGCGACCGCAAGGGCGCACGCCCGCCCGCAGCAACGCGACCTTCAGGTTGCATGAGCGAGGAAATCGCACATCGGATGATGTGCGGAAAACTAAAACTCCTCGCCGCTTGAGGGGCAGGCGAAGCCTGCTAAAGGAAAACGATGCAGCTTTGGGTTGGCCTTGGAAATCCCGGACCGAAATACACCATGCACCGGCACAATGTCGGCTTCATGGCATGCGATGTGCTGGCCGAAATGCACAGCTTTGGACCGGTCCAAAAGAAGTTTCAGGGCTGGATTCAAGAAGGGCGGATCGGTGCCCAGCGTATTCTGCTGCTCAAACCGGCAACCTTCATGAATGAAAGCGGCCGGAGTGTTGGCGAGGTGATGCGGTTCTACAAGCTGGACCTCGACGCTCTCACGGTCTTTCATGATGAACTCGACCTCGCGCCCTTCAAGGTTAAGGTGAAACAAGGCGGCGGTACCGCCGGGCACAATGGCCTGCGCTCTATCGACAAACATCTGGGTGCAGATTTCCGCCGCGTGCGCCTCGGCATTGGTCATCCGGGCCACAAAGATCGTGTCTCAGGCTATGTGCTTGGGAACTACGCCAAGGTTGAGCAAGACGACCTCGTCACGATGCTGGGTGCTGTCGGAGGCGAGGCAGAATGGCTCGCCAACGGCGATGAACCGCGCTTCATGAGCGAGATTGCGATGCGCCAGCAATGAGCAATCCTTATGAAGAGATGCGAAAGATGTCAGTCGCTGACATTTGCAAATCTCTCGGCGCTCAAGCTTCCTTGTTTGTCGCAATCGGCTTGCTGCTATGGTGGATATCTGATCGCCCTCTCACCGGATTTGTGACAGTCGACTTTCGGCAAATCGCCTTAGGGATTGGCCTCGGCCTCGCAATGATCGCCGTCGCAGCGGTCATCTTTCATGGCTTCCCTCAACTTGCTGAGAAGCTCACACGGCTTCAATCAAAGAACTTCGCGTTCCTCGAAAAGCGGCTTTCATTGCCAGTGATCATCTTCTTTTCGATTTGCGCAGGCGTGGGTGAAGAGGCGTTGTTTCGCGGTGGTTTGCAAACTCTGATGAGCGATTATGTGTCGCTGCCTCTGGCTATCATCTTTGCTAGCCTGATCTTTGCGCTCATCCACTTTGCCAAACCGCTGATCGCGGTCATTATTTTCGCGATTGGAGCCTCGTTCGGCCTTTTCTACATCTGGAGCGGCAGTTTGCTCGCCGTGATGATCGGCCACGCTCTTTACGACGTTTACGCCATCTGGTTCCTGCAGAAAGAAATGCACCGCTTGCAATTGTTTGAGTCGCCACAACACACGGGATCGGCTGACCAAGAGCCTGCTACGGGTTAGATCACGCAGCACCCGTGTAAAGAGCAAAGTAAATTCACTCGGGAACCCTGTCGCGCCCACGCGTTGGTTCAATGAAATTGGAGACCACATCATGACCCAAGTTACTCGTCGCTCCCTGCTCGCAGGCGCCGCCGCAACCACCGCACTCACCGCGACGGCAAGCCTCGCTCAAGAAGACGCCCTCACCGCAAAGTCTGATATGTCTGGCAAAAGCATGCTGATCACAGGTTGCTCGACCGGATTTGGCCGGTTGATGGCGGAGGATTTCGCTCGCCGAGGTGCCAAAGTGTTCGCCACTATGCGCAACCTTCCGCGCTCTGAAGCAGACGAGCTGCGACAACTCGCTAAGGCCGAAGAACTCGACCTGCACGTGATAGAAATTGACGTGACGGACGATGCGCAGGTCACAGCTGGCGTCGCCCAAGCAGAACGCATCGCTGGCGGCACGCTCGATGTGCTAGTCAACAATGCCGGGATGTCATTCGGCGGCCCAATCGAAATTCAGGACATGGAAGCAACCCAGCTGATTTTCGACACCAATGTCTTTGGTCCGCACCGCATGGCGCGTGCAGTACTGCCCGCGATGCGCGCAAAGAAATCTGGCCTAATAGTCAATATCACATCTCAGCTCGGCCGTGTGATCGCCCCTAGCTTTGGCCAATATTCACCAACCAAGTTTGCGCTCGAAGCCATGAGCGAAGCTCTCGCTTACGAGCTGGTTCCGCACGGTATTGAGGTCAGTGTGATCCAACCGGGCGGTTATCCAACAATGATCTGGTCCAATTCCAACAAGAACAGCGTCGCACTTCTCGAACGCGCCGATGAGAAGCACACCTCTGGCTACCCGGCTCTGATCGAACCGCTGGGCAAGCGAACCGGCGGCGGTACGACTGACCCGATGGATGTGCCAAACGCCATTGCAGAAATTATCGCTATGCCCGCTGGCACGCGCCCGCTTCGCAAAGAAGTGCATCCGGGTGCCAAGCCACAAATCGCGATCAACAATGTCGCGGCAGAGGTTCAGGTCGGCTGGCTTGGCGCATCACCCTTTGGCCCATGGATCAAGGCGGTTCACAACGTCTGATAGGCATGCTCGCTGGGCTGGCAATAGACGCGCCCGCCCGCTAAGGGAGCGCAAATTCCTTGACCTAAGCGAGAATTACAATGGGTTTCCAATGTGGGATCGTGGGCCTGCCGAATGTCGGCAAGTCGACCCTCTTCAACGCTCTTACTGAGACGCAAGCTGCGCAGGCGGCCAACTATCCGTTTTGCACTATTGAGCCCAATGTAGGCCAAGTTGCTGTGCCGGATGATCGCTTGGATAAGATCGCGGCCGTCGCGAAGAGCGCCAAAGTGATTCCGACCCAGCTCGCCTTTGTCGACATCGCTGGTCTGGTGAAAGGCGCGAGCCAAGGCGAAGGTCTGGGCAACCAATTCCTCGGCAATATCCGCGAGGTTGATGCGATTGTGCATGTGCTGCGCTGTTTTGAGGACGACGATATTCAGCACGTCTCCAACAAGGTCGATCCGATTGCGGATGCCGAAGTGGTTGAGACCGAGCTGATGCTGGCCGATCTTGAGAGCCTGGAAAAGAGAGTTGAGAACGCAAAACGTCGCGCGACCAGCGGTGACAAGGATGCTAAGGCGCTCGCCAACGTTCTGGGCCAAGCGCTCGATCTGCTGAAAGATGGCAAGCCCGCGCGCCTGACTGAGCCGAAGGATGACGAGGAAGCTGCACTGTTTGAGCAAGCACAACTGCTCACTGCAAAGCCTGTTCTGTACGTCTGCAATGTCGCGGAAGACGAAGCGTCCAGCGGTAATGATCTGTCCGCAGCAGTCTTTGCTAAGGCCGAGGCTGAAGGCGCGCAAGCGGTGGTCGTCTCCGCCGCAATCGAAGCGGAACTCGTCGCCATGCCGATGGAAGATCGCAGCGAATATCTCACCGAGCTGGGTCTGGAAGAAAGCGGCCTCGCCCGGGTTATCCGCGCTGGCTACACGCTGCTGGGCCTGCAAACCTTCTTCACCGCAGGGCCGAAAGAGTCGCGCGCCTGGACCTTCCCATCGGGTGCGAAAGCCCCGCAGGCCGCAGGCGAAATCCATACGGATTTTGAAAAGGGCTTCATCCGCGCTGAGACGATTGCCTACTCAGACTATATCGAGCTGAACGGTGAAGCGGGCGCAAAAGAAGCGGGAAAAATGCGTCAAGAAGGCAAGGATTACGACGTGCAGGACGGCGATATCATGCTGTTTAAGTTTAATGTTTAGCCATCTGAAAACTAACTCTATCTAGCTTTCACACTCTCTTTCTTGCTGAGAAACTGCACTTTCCAAGCGATTTATCTCAGTCCACACGTCGTCATTCAACTTCGTTAAAGAGCGACCACTGCCCTCCTTGCCGACAGAAAAGCTCGTTAGTGGCTTCGCAAACAACTGCTCGAACGATTTCGAGACATCGACAATCCCTTTTTTGTTCTCACAATGAAACGCTCTACCTCCGCCGAGACAATGACAATCGCTGGAAGTCCATGACCGAACTCCATAATATTCACTGGTCATGAAAACATTGTCGGAAATTCCTCCTTTGATAGACGAACCCGGCTGCAAGCTAGCAAGGATAACTGCTGCGATTTCTGTCTCTCCGCAGATGTCCCATTGTACAGGGTCATACGAGTCCAGCCACAGAATTGCTGGCTTATCACTCTTTGGCACCTCGATCAGCGATCCGCCGCCTTCAGTCTCACTGTAAGTAGAAACATAATGGAGAGTAGCTTCGGAAAAGCCTGCTTTTTGCAGACTAACTGCGATATCGAGACGCGTGCTTAAGGGTATCCCATCAGATAGAGTCACTTCGAAGTCAGTTGTGTGCCACTCGTTTATGTAGTCGACTTCAATCAGATGATCTCCGGCATCAAAGTCATGAAGGAAAGAATGGGTGTCCCCACCTTCATAAACTAGCTTCCCGTTTATGAAGAGACGTGCCTTGGACCATCCTTGCCGTAGAGTTATCCTCTTGGTCACTGCCTGTTGCAAATGGAGCATTCCCACCCAGTATGCGGCGAAGTTCTCGGACTTTATGTTGTGAAGCTCACTCCACGAGTAATTTACCGCGATAGAGTCGACATGCCTTTCAATGGTCCGAGACGGCTTTTTGGTACGGTCAAAATAGAAGACTCGAAAGCCGTCCTCAAACACGGCACCCGATGGATTGATCTTGCCGCTCCAACTGCTACCTGGTGTATGCGGTGGGAAGACCGTTGCAGGAAGGGTTGTATGAGTTTGATCCCACTCATCCGCCTCTTCGTGAAGGGCGATGTCTCGCTGAACACCGTTTGGTTCGCCACCCAATAACTCCAGTGATCCTGCCACCCCGATTGCTAAAGCAGTAACAAGAAGCAGAAAGCGGTACATGGCCTCACTCGAATCGTCGAATGCACGCAATAGTCTTGGATTGCCTTCGCTTTAATTAACGCATCCGTTCAGAAGACGACAAAACAGTCTGAATAATATTGCCCCCTCAATGCCGACCGAACAGTTTCTCGACATCTTCCATATCGAGCTTTACCCAAGTCGGACGGCCATGATTGCATTGACCCGATCTGGGCGTTGCCTCCATTTCGCGCAACAGTGCGTTCATCTCCGGCACGGATAGCACTCGCCCAGCCCGCACCGATCCGTGGCATGCCATTGTCGCCAGCACATATTCGAGCCGTTCAGACAGCAGCAGCGCGCCTGCGTCCTTATCAACCCCGTGTTTCGCAATGTCATCGGCCAGATCGCGCAGCAGCTTATCCGAGTTCGCGCCGCCCAGCGCATGTGGGATTGAGCGGACCAGCATGGCCGACGGACCAAACCGCTCAATCGCTAGGCCAAAGCGCGCGAACCCTTCCGCCGCAGCCTCCAGCCGGTCGCAATCCACTTCGTCCAGCTCGACAACGTCCGGCACCAGCAAAGCCTGCGCGCGGGCGGTCGCCTCCCCTGCCCCGGCAGCCCTCAGGCGTTCCAGCACCAGCCGCTCATGCGCGGCATGTTGATCGACCAGTACCAACCCATCTTTGCTCTCTGCAACAATGTAGGTGTTGGCCACCTGTCCCCGCGCAATGCCAAGCGGATATTCGCGCTCTTCCTCGGCAATCGGAGCCGCCTCATGCGCGCGGCCGGTCGGTAGCGCTTCGGTTCCGCCCTCCAGCACTTGTGCCTGCCAATCGGGCAATCGCGGCTCTGAGACGCGATGCTGCGACCCGGGGTTGGAAGATGTCCAATCCCGGCCCTCAAAAATTGATCGCAGCGCAGGCCTAGGCTCTGGCGCGATCGGTTCCGCTTGCCAGCGCTCCATTGCCGCGCGGTCTGGCCCTTGCGCGCTGCGCCGGTCACCTGTTGCCAAGGCCTGACGCAGGCCGGAAACTATAAACCCGCGTACCGCTGCCGCATCGCGGAAGCGAACCTCGGTCTTTGCGGGGTGGACGTTCACATCCACTTCCTCTGACGGCAAATCAAGGAACAGCGCGAGGACAGCGTGGCGATCACGCGCCAGCATGTCGGAATAGGCACCGCGAACCGCACCCACCAGCAGGCGATCCTTTACCGGGCGGCCATTCACGAAGAGATATTGATGATCAGCGACACCGCGATTGTAGGTCGGCAATCCGGCGAGCCCAGCCAGGCGCATCGTGCCGCCTGGCGTCTCGCGGGTGAGATCAATCGCAACCGCATTGTCCTTCAGCTCACGCGCGACAATCTGAGCCACCCGGTCAGCCAGCGGCTCATCCGTCTGGGTTGCGAGCACGCGGCGGTCTTTGCCATTGACGCTTTGCTCAAGCGTAAAGGCAATGTCAGGCCGCGCCATGGCAAGGCGGCGCACCACATCGAGGCAGGCAATATACTCGCTACGCGCGGTGCGCAGAAACTTGCGCCGCGCCGGAACCTTGGCAAACAATTGCTCGACGCGAACCCGCGTGCCAGGCGGCAAAGCAGCAGGCGCATCTTCGACCAGCTCACCATGATCGACCACCCGACGCCAGCCCTGTCCTGAGCTTGTCGAAGGGCGATCCGCATCATCCGGGCGGCTTTCCAAAGTCAGTTTTGCTACACTGGCAATTGAAGGCAGCGCCTCCCCACGAAAACCCAAAGTTGCGACCTGTTCAATCGCGTCATCCGGCAGCTTGGATGTGGCATGGCGTTCAAGCGCCAATTCCATACCCTCAGGGTCCATACCGCAGCCATCATCGGTGACCTCAAACCGGGTCAGCCCGCCATCAGTTAACTTGATAGCGATTCGCGACGAACCGGCATCAATTGCGTTCTCAATCAGCTCTTTCAGCGCAGCCGCAGGCCGTTCCACCACCTCACCAGCAGCGATGCGGTTGACAAGATCGCTCGGCAGGCGACGGATACGAGGCTTATTTTGGGGCATTTGTCGCATCTTAGCGGCCACACGCCGCAATTTCGAGAGCTCCGGGGAAAATGTGCCCCGCTGTCGACAAATATTTTGGCGTTTTTGCGGCGGATTCGCTAGGCGGATGAGGTGTTGTCATTATTGGGTGCAAATCGTCGCAGGGGGTCTGCGGGATTTGCCTTCAAATCCACGGAAAAACGATAAAAATGAGCTTTCTTTCCAACCTGTTCAAATTCGGCTCCCAAAACATGGCGATTGACTTGGGTACCGCGAACACACTGGTCTATGTTCAGGATCAGGGAATCGTCCTGAACGAACCATCTGTGGTTGCCATTGAGACGATCAACGGGATCAAGCGCGTCAAGGCCGTGGGTGATGATGCGAAGATGATGATGGGCAAGACGCCTGACAGCATTGAGGCGATCCGCCCTCTGCGCGACGGCGTGATTGCCGACATCGAGATCGCTGAGGAAATGATCAAGCACTTCATTCGCAAGGTGCACGGAAAACGTAACCTGTTCCGCTATCCCGAGATTGTGATCTGTGTGCCTTCTGGCTCTACATCGGTGGAGCGGCGCGCAATCCGCGATGCGGCATCCAACGCGGGCGCATCTGAGGTGCACCTGATACTGGAACCGATGGCCGCGGCGATCGGTGCAGACATGCCGGTAACAGAACCTGTTGGCTCCATGGTGGTCGATATTGGCGGCGGCACGACGGAAGTCGCAGTGCTGTCTCTGCGCGGCCTGGCGTACACCACCTCGGTTCGCACCGGCGGTGATAAGATGGACGAAGCCATCGTCTCTTACGTTCGTCGGCACCACAACCTATTGATAGGTGATGCGACGGCAGAGCGGATCAAGAAGGATTACGGCATCGCCGTCACTCCGGAAGACGGCATTGGCGAGAGCATCATTATCAAGGGCCGCGACCTGGTGAACGGCGTACCGAAAGAAATCACGATCAATCAGGCGCATGTCGCAGAGGCATTGTCCGAACCGATCGGCGCGATCGTCGAAGGTGTGCGGATTGCACTGGAAAACACCGCACCAGAACTCGCCGCAGACATCGTCGACCAAGGCATCGTGCTCACCGGTGGCGGCGCTCTAATCCGCCGCTTGGACGAGCATCTTCGCGAAGAAACAGGCCTGCCTGTCTCTATCGCTGAAGATCCGTTGACTTGCGTCGCCGTTGGCACAGGCCGGGCGATGGAAGATCCGATCTATCGCGGCGTGCTGATGACCGCCTAATAAGGCAGAAGGGGAGAAACAGGCATGGCGCCGAATTCATCCCGGCGCTCGGGCCATTCGCGCAGGGCACAATATTCGGTCTTTACCGGCTATCTCCTCGCGGGGATCGGCGCGCTGATTGGCGCAGGCCTGCTCGTCATCTCCTATTGGCAACCCGGCGCATTTGCCGACCTGCGCGGAGCAGCGACTGATGTTGCTGCCCCTGCTGGCGAAGGCGCATCCGTCGTGCGCAGCGGCAGTGACAGTTTCTGGGACAAGACCACCGCATATTACCAAGCGGGGCAACAAAACACGGCCTTGCGCGAAGAGGTTGAGATCGCCCGCATCCGCTTGGCCGAGGCCGAAGCGGTCGAGCAAGAGAACATCCGCCTTAAGGGATTGCTCGGCCTGTCAGTCACAGAAACCGAACCCGTTGCCGTTGCCAGGTTGGTCGGATCAAGCTCAACCAGCAGCCGTCGCTTCGCCTATCTTGGCGCGGGCCGCAACGATGGTGTCGAGATCGGTATGTCCGTGCGGAGCGCCAGAGGCGTCGTAGGGCGCGTGCTTGAGGTCTCACGCAGCAGTTCACGCATTCTGCTGCTAACCGATAGCGAGAGCGTATTGCCGGTCCGGCGTGCGACCGATGAAACGGTTGCCTTTGCCGAAGGGCGCGGTGACGGATTGCTTAGGATCCGCCTGATTAATCTGGGCATCAATCCATTAGAGATTGGCGACATCTTTCTCACCAGTGGCGCAGGCGGATATTATCGGCCCGGCGTTGCGGTGGCGATCCTGAGCGAGAAAACCAATGACGGCGGGATTGCCCGTTTGATTGCGGACCCATCCGCCACCGATTTCGTATCGGTTGAGCCACTATGGCAGCCTGAAGCGGTGGAGAGCGCAGATACCCCGATAGAGCTGGAGCTCGAGGAGTAATGGAGCGTTACAGCCCGGCGGCAAGATCAGACAGATATGGTAGCCGGATAAACCGCACGCAGTCTCCGCTGCGCGCCAGCATTGTGCCATACGCCTCGATCCTGATCGGCTCGCTGCTACCATTCGTCTTGCTCGCTGACGTGATGCCTCTGGCCCCACCACTCGGTTTCCTCGTGCTGATTGCCTGGCGGATCATGCGACCGGGATTACTACCGTTATGGGTTGGCGTGCCACTGGGCGCGTTCGATGATCTGTTTAGCGGTCAGCCATTTGGTAGCGCGGTATTGCTGTGGTCGCTGACCATGATCGCGCTGGAAATGATTGAAACCCGCTTCCCATGGCGAGGGTTTTGGCAGGACTGGTTCAGCGCGGGTTTAGCGATCGTTCTGTATATCTTTGCGGCGATGGCAGTGTCCGGCGCTACCCCTACGATCCACCAACTTATTGCTGCGGTGCCGCAAGTCTTGCTGTCTGTCCTGCTCTATCCGATAATATCTCGCATGATTGCTTGGCTCGATAGATACCGGCTCTCGCGTTCGCGGAGGATTGGCTGATGGCGAAGCACCGCCGCAACCAACCGATTGTCAGCGCCTCCACCCTTAAGAACACGTTCGACCGGCGCAGTATGGTGGTGGGTTCAATCCAGGGCGGGATCGGCGTTCTGCTGGCTGCGCGTATGGGCTATCTCGCGATTGCTGAGAATGAGAAATACCGGCTCGAGTCGGAAAGCAACCGTGTAAACCTCACTCTGATCCCGCCGCGCCGCGGATGGATCCTCGATAGAAACGGAGCCCCGCTAGCGTCCAATCGCGCAGACTTCCGGGTCGATTTGATCCCAGATCGCCTGGTTGATGCCGATACAACGATTGATGAGATTGGCGCGCTGCTCTCGCTGTCCCCAGCGCGCATTGCTGACGTTAAACAGAAAGTAGCAGCCGTCAGCGGGTTTCAACCAGTCGAAGTCGCCAGCGGCCTGGACTACGAGCAATTCGCCGCGCTCAGCGTCCGCCTGCCAGATATGCAGGGCGTGATGCCTCAGCGCGGATTCTCTCGTTTCTATCCAACCGGGCCAAGCGTCGGCCATTTGATCGGCTATGTTGGCCCCGCCAATGCCGAGGAATATGACGAGGAGGAGCGTAATCCGCTGCTGATCACCCCCGGCTATAAGATCGGCAAGGACGGGTTGGAAAAACAGTTCGAGCAGGAATTGCGCGGAGAACCAGGCGCTCGCCGCGTCGAAGTGACCGCTTCTGGTCGGATTATCCGCGACCTCGACACACGCGAAGACATTCAGGGCGAGCCGGTGCGCCTCACCATTGATGGCCCGCTACAGGATTATGCCGCGCGCCGGATTGGCCTGGAATCTGGCTCTGTCGTGGTGATGGATTGCGCAACCGGCGATCTGCTCTGCATGGCCAGCATGCCCAGCTTCGATCCCAACAGCTTCTCTGACGGCATTGGCAGCGTCGAATATGCAATGCTGCGCGAGGATGCACGCATTCCGCTACGCAACAAGGTTTTGAAAGGGCTCTACCCGCCCGGCTCCACGGTAAAGCCGATGCACTGCATGGCTTTTTTAAAGGCTGGCATTGCTCCGGATGAGGCGATCACCTGCGCAGGCGGACGGCGGATCGGAAATCGCTTCTTCAATTGCTGGAGCAATCATGGCCGGGTCGACATGGCCAAGGCGATCTATCAGAGCTGCGATAGCTATTTCTATCATTTTGCGCAGCTGATCGGCTTCGACAAAGTGGCCGAGATGGCGAAACTCACTGGCATGGGCGAGGAGTTCCCCCTGCCCGTCACCAGTCAATTTTACGGCACTGTCCCGAATGCGGATTGGAAGCGGAACAAGTTTGATCGCGATTGGGAGCCATTCGACACGGTCAACGCCTCCATCGGTCAGGGCTATTATCTCGCCAGCCCGCTGCAACTCGCGGTCAGTTCAGCTCGGCTCGCAACTGGTCGCCACGTGATGCCGCGCCTCACAATGGATGCAACGCCCAAAGGTTTCGACCAGGTTGATTTCCCAGACGATCACGTCCGCTACGTACGCCAGGCGATGAGCGATGTTGTGAACGGCCCCGGCACCGCTGGCCGCGGGCGTTTGCCGTTCGAAGATATCAAAATGGCAGGCAAAACGGGTACCGCCCAGGTCGTCTCGCTTAGCGTGTCCGATGGTCGGTCTGGCCCGTGGAAGTACCGTGACCACGGTCTGTTCACCTTCTTCGCGCCGTTCGACAACCCGCGCTATGCGGGAGCAGTAGTGATCGAGCATGGCGGCGGTTCAGGCGCAGCTTACCCCATAGCGCGCGATGTAATGACCTTCATGTTTGATCCGGCGAAGGGCTTGGAAAAGCTCAACGCGCTGGAAAAACAGTGGGGCGGCACCGCGCAACAGAGGCTCGATAACAAATACGCCCGCTATGCCGCAGAACGCGGCGAAGCCGTGGTTGCGGCACCGCGCCGCGATGAAGACATTTTTGATCAGGTCGAGGCAGAGGCCCGCGTTGCTGCGCAGCAGTCCGAAGAGATCGCTGAAGATTTCGTGGCTCCACGCGAGGAAGCTACTCCGTTTGGCGCGCCTACTCCCCTGCCCAATCAAACCATTGGTCCGGCTGCGCCCACTGCCTCGCCAACAACACCGGCGGGCACACCATGAGCCGCGCCGGGAGCATCGTGCCAGAGCCCATTGCTCGCCAGCCATGGGCCATGCTGATCCCTCTCTTACTGCTCGTACTTTTTGGCGCGGCCGTGCTATATTCGGCTGCCGGCGGCTCGATGCAGCCATTCGCAAGCTCCCACTTGATCCGCTTTTCCGTTTTCCTCGTGATGGCGTCGATTATCGCCTCTTTGCCGCGTGAATTCGTGAAATTTATGACCTATCCCGCCTATATCGGCGTCCTACTGCTGCTGATTGCGGTTGAGGTGATTGGCCAGGTGGGTGGTGGCAGCCAGCGCTGGATCGATTTCGGCTTTATGGTGCTTCAGCCTTCTGAGCTGATGAAACCGGTAATCGTGATCGTCCTTGCCCGCTTCTATGCCTCATTGCCCGTTGGCCTGATCACGGACTGGCGAGCGATCCTGATCCCCGGCGCCCTGATCGCCGTTCCGATGGCATTCGTGCTGCTGCAGCCAGACCTCGGCACCTCGCTTGCCATCGCCTTTGGCGGAGCGGTCGTTATGCTGCTCGCCGGCCTTCCTATGCGATGGTTCATTGGCGGGGGAATCCTCGCCGCGATCGCAGCCCCGCTTGCCTTCTTTTTCGGCCTGCAAGACTATCAGCAACGCCGGGTTATGACCCTGTTCGATCCTGAAAGCGATCCACTGGGCGCAGGCTATCACATCGCCCAGTCAAAGATCGCAATCGGCTCTGGTGGCATTGTTGGCAAAGGGTTCAACAATGGCTCGCAAAGCCACCTGCAATATCTTCCAGAGCCGCACACGGACTTTGTCTTCGCAACGATGGCGGAGGAATGGGGCCTCATCGGCGGTATCTTTGTGATCGGTATTTTCGCCATTATCTTGCGCTGGGGAACACGCGTTGCGCTGACTTCGCGGGACCGTTTCTCCAGTCTGGTGGCAGCCGGAATGGTTGCAACGATCTTCTTCTACATAGCTGTGAATTTGATGATGGTGATGGGCATGGCGCCCGTCGTTGGCATCCCCTTGCCCTTTATGAGCCATGGCGGATCGTCCATGATGACGAATATGATCTGCATCGGCGCTTTGATGATGGTCAATCGATGGAACAGGAATGCGCCGCGCGGCGGACTGGAAAATTGAAACTCAACTAAATTTTGATCAGGCCGAGTTTCAGCGCCTTCACAGTTGCCCCAACCCTGTCAGACACGCCTAATTTTTCGTATGTCCGCTTTGAGTAGGTCTTTACCGTTTCTGGTGACAGCTCAAGTATCGTGGCGATCACTCCCATCGACTTTCCACGAGCGATCCATCCCAGCACCTCCTTTTCGCGATCGGATAGTTCCGGCGCGGCGCGCGTGTTGTCGATCAGCACGCAAATCCTCTGATGTGCTGCTTGGGCAACGCTTCGAATAGTACCCAAGACTGAATCTTTCACTTCAGACGGAGGACGGCCAAAATCGTATGAAGCGTACGAATTGCGTCCACGCGGACCGAATAACGGAATGCCGAAACCGTGTACCAATCCTTCTTTTCGCAACTCGGCAAAGTATCGCAGGTTGGCGGGGGTATTTTCCCCCGCTTCCATCGCTTCAGCCCATGTTAGCATCGCTCCATGCGCTAGCGTTCTGCCCGGAATCGGGTCCGACAGCCTAAATTCTGATTCGTCATAGCGTTTTAGCCATTCACGATTGTACCCGTGGGAGTACACGATCGTGCGCATTGAATTCGGCTCTTCGAAAATGGGAGAAAAGTGGTAGCTCTGCCGGATCACACCCTGCTCTGTTTGCACCTCGCGGGCGAAATGCAAAAGCTCGCTGAGGTCTTCAAATTTCTCAATTTTCCCAAAATATCGCTGCATGACGTTACGGAACGTATCACATGTCCCCCAACCAGGCGACTTATCCGTTGCGATCATTAACCCTAAAGCAAAACAGTAAGCATCTGCGCTTCGGCCCTCGGGTCGCACCAAGCCGAACATCCTCCGCCGATTGGCTTACACCAAAAGTCCCCCTGATGAACCTGCGTGCGACGCCGGCTTATCAAGGGGCATCGTGGCTTTTAACATAAGGAGTTCGCTATGCGGATGCGCATGTGCGATCGCTTCGCCCGCGCGCTCCCTTTTAAGCGCAGCTCAGGCGAAGCCGCATCGGATCATTGCCTTGCTAACGCAGACAATGCGTTAGAGGTTGCTGCTGCCGCCACCTTATTGAGCGGTGTCTACAGCCGCGAGTGCTCCGGCCAATCAACCAATTTGCGTCAGGTTCACCGCGTCGCAGGCCTTACGCAAAGCGCGGCTCTAAATCTTATTGCGCGCCTTCAAGATGATGGGATGATCACCATCATCTCAGCGCTCCACGATGAGTTTGAATCGCGAATTGAGCTAACCGACAAAGCGAAGCGGAAGCTATCGCAATTAGTCCAAGGGCCCAAAACACCTTCCATTCGCGGATAGGCGCGCTATACGCAGCGCCTTCGCCGATTCGACCTCGCTCATTAGAGAGCCTCGAATATCGGTAAATTGGCAGCATCGATAATATCCGAAGCCGCCCGATGGACGCATAGCTCAGTTGGTAGAGCAGCTGACTCTTAATCAGCGGGTCCTAGGTTCGAACCCTAGTGCGTCCACCAAGTTTCCCACATATTCTCAGTAATTTGCAGATTGCTTGGAGTGATTCCGTCTGGCGTCGGAGCCTAGAAATTCGCATCAGGCTCCCTATAGGCTCCATCGATTCCGCTTGTGTATATCTGCGCACGATCTGTCATCGGCGTTCACTCTTCGAAACATTCACAGCTCTCTTGTCGGGGATCGAGCATCATGAGCTCTCCTCTCAGCTCTGCGAATACTCTGTAGCCTTCACAGTTATCGACACTGGAAAGCTCATGTGGGGATTGGTGGCGGCACTCCGTTCTCGGAGTGTCAATGGCAGGCCCCCCGCTTTTTGGCTGCAGCGGATAATCGGTCTTCGGCTACCTACCTAGAAATTGCTTGAGTCGCATTCAAAATGGGGCGTCGAAGATTTTTAGGGAAGTTCAAACTTCGGGTGGATGCAGACCCTATCTTCCGATCACGCCGTTAGTCCCGTCAGTATCTGAGCAGGTCGCTTCATTAGGTTATCAAGCTTCTTAAGAAGCCCCCACGTTCCACTAAGAGCTGCGATTGCCAAAGGCGGTATTCTGTAACCATTCTTTCGCACGAATGGAGCTGTCTCGATCACGCGAGCGAGCTACCGTTCGGAAATGAGTGATCGAAAGCCCGCTCACCCAATTTTCGCCGCCCACTACCCATTTTTTCAGATGAAGCTGGTCGCCGGTCCTTCATTTCGGCAAACTGACAAAATGCTTGCTGAACGCGACATCGAACTTTCACGCTTGGCTGCCCTCTTGGGGGCCTCTGATGCAGGCGGCCGCGTAGTGGCGGTGAGCGGCGAGGCTGGGATAGGCAAAACGGCTTTGCTTCGAGAATTCGCGACACGCCACGCGGGGGGCTGTCGGTTCATCTGGGGCATGTGCGACGCTTTGTTCACTCCGCGGCCGCTTGGCCCGGTGCACGACATTGCAGCCTTGATGGTCGAATTGGGCGATGATTGGCAGAATTCTGGCGGCACGGCCTTGTTCTCTCGGATTCTGTCCAAGTTGTCCCATAGCCAGCATCCGGTCGTTCTAATCATCGAAGATGTGCATTGGGCGGACATCGGTACGCTCGATTTTATCCGATTTCTCGGGCGCCGGATCACCATGTGCAGCGTCCTAATGATCGTCAGTTTTCGCAATGATGAGCTGAGCCGTGATCACCCCTTGCTGCGCGTTTTGGGGGACATTCCCAGCGATCAGACAGACCGGATCGAACTCCAATCACTTTCGCTCGCCGCCGTTACGAGGATGGCCGACAATAGTGGGCGCGATCCCGAGAAGCTGCTTTCTGTAACGAATGGGAACCCGTTTTTTCTTTCTGAGATTCTTGCGAGCAAAGATGGCCATCGGCAAGTTCCTGCGTCGGTTCAAGACGCAGTCAATGGGCGGCTTGCGCGACTCTCCAGTCAACAGATCAGGCTGCTTGAAGCTCTAAGCATAATACCCGTGCACATCGTGCCTGACCTGCATTGTGGCTGGATCAACGACTATCAAGAGCTGCTGCGTGACTGCCTCGACCTCTCGATCTTGGTCGAGTTGGAAGATGGGCGCCTTCGGTTCCGGCATGAGTTGTCTCGGCTCGCTACTTGCAATCGCTGTTCGTCTATCGAGCTCCGGAATCTTCATCGCAAACATCTCGCCTTCATCCTCGAAAACTCCAAAAACCATGATGCTGGAGAGCTGCTTCATCATGCTCGCGGCGCAGTCGATGCTAAAATGGTGCTGAAATTTGCCCCGATTGCCGCGGAGAAAGCTGCGCTGCTTGGTGCGCACAAAGAAGCGGCCGACTATTTGGAGGCCGCGCTCGAATATGTTGATGAGGCGAAACCGGAAGAGGCTGCACGGCTCTATGAAAGCTGGGCCTACGAAGCTGCAATCGCCCATCGGATCGATGATCGTGTCATCGAGGCCCGCCGCCATGCATTGACCATGTGGCGGGTGCTCGGAGATGATGAGCGTATCGCCGACAATCTACGGCACCTTTCGCGTCTTCACTGGTATCGCGGTGAGGCGACCCAGGCGAGTCGCTATCTCGACGACGCTATTCAACTGCTCGAACGGCTTGAAAACAAGGGTGCCCTTGCACTGGCCTACTCAATGCGTTCCCAAATCCACATGCTGGCTAGCCGGATGGATGCAGCAATCGACTGGGGACAGCGCGCACTCGCCGTAATCGAGGGCAAACCAATTCCTGAAGTGGAAGTTCATGCGCTCAACAATATTGGCACGGCGCGCATGTTCCTTGGCGATGAGCAAGGGATTGTAGATCTTGAGAAAAGCCTCGATCTTGCGTTGACACATGACCTTCACGAGGACGCAGCGCGGGTCTTCACCAACCTCTCAGAATACGCGGTTGACATGCGCAGGTTGGACATTGCCGAGTCGACCCTGGAGCGCGGGATCAAGTTTGATACCGAACACGAACTGGATAGCTGGACCTTTTATCTGCTCGGCCGCAAAGCCCAACTCCGTTTGGAGCAAGGGCGGCTCGATGAGGTCGAAGAAATCTGCCGTTCAGTAATCGGAACGCCAGGGCAGACATTGCTTATGAAACTGCCAGCTAGGATCATGTTGGCTCGGCTATACGTGCGAAGTACGCATGACGACGCTGCTTCGACACTTCAAAAGGCATATAAGGATGCGCTGGCAACTGGTGAGGTGCAGTACTGCATCCCGATCTTGATAGCGATGCTGGAGCAGGCCTGGCTTACCGATTCAGAAAATCTCGCCACACAAGCTGTAAGTGGTCTGGACCGGATCGAGCAGTCGTGTTTCAGCCTGTGGGGCCGCGCCGAATACAATTTCTGGTGCGATCTAACTGGGACGGCTCCAAAGCATGCCAGCTGCGCGGACGAGACACCTTTCGGATCAGCCATTCAGGGTGACTATAGTGAAGCCGGTATGCAGTTCGCGAGGCTGGGTGCGGACTACCTTGCCAATGTTTGCTTTGGCCTTTCGAATAGTGCGGAGACAGTATCCTCAGGTCTGGCGGCGTTGAACCGGCAGGGCGCGAAGGGCGCGACCAAGCGATTAATTGAATTGCTTGAGCATCGCGGAATCGGGCGAGAGGATGTTACTCTGCCGCGTGGCCCCTACAGTGCGGCTCGCGAGAACGCTTTTGGCTTAACAGCCAAGGAAATGATCGTGCTTGAGCACCTTGCCAAAGGACTTAGCAACGCTCAGATCGCCGAGGAGATGTCTCGCTCACAACGCACAGTCGAACATCACGTTTCAGCAATTCTGCAGAAACTCGAGGTGGAAAACCGACTCGGTGTGTTGCTGAAGTTGCGCGACGAGCCATGGATCATTGGTGAAGCTGAATAATGACTTCGGCCATGCACTGAGACTTCGCAGCTACCCTCGCGAAATTTAGGTAAGGCATTTTCGAAGAATGGGTAGCTGCCCCGATGACGCATCCAAGCGCGCCAATACCCTGATCTCCACCACTTTTGGAATGGTGTGAAAACGCGAATGCCGTGTTTTGGGGGAGACCGAAATGAAAATGATGCTCCGTGCCGCTCTATCTTTGGCCATCGCTGTGCCCAGCGGCATGCCCGTATACGCTCAAGAGATCCCTCCACTAAATCGAGAACGATTTGAAACTGCGATGCATGACCGCCTGCGCGGAAATACGGTTGGCTATGCCTTCGCGCTGACAGGGCCGGTCAACATCCTCGCCGAAGGAGCGGATGGCTGGGCACAGAAACCGGGTGACGGCAATGTTCGCATGACGGTTCGAACGGCCAGCCATATCGGCTCAGTGAGTAAGCTGATAAGTGGTACTGGGCTGCTATACTTGCTGCGGGAAAAGCCGATAGCGGATGGTTCGGTAAACCAGCAGCTTGATGCACCGCTTGCTGACTTCCTGCCGCAAAAGATGAAGCAGGCCTATAGCGCGCGACTGACTGGGGTGACTCTACGTACGCTGTTGATGCACAAATCGGGCCTCAATCGTGCACCGGGAGATGTCGGCTATTGCGACGGTGGTGCGCCGGTCCCCGACGGCTGGATCAACATCGACTATGGCCTATCGCGTGGTGCGCAAGCGCCGGGGACAAACCGTAAGTACGACAATTGCAACATCTCGGTCTTGCGCTTCGTCATCCCGCGCATTGCCTTTCCGGACCAGGCAGCATCTATCGATCAGGCTCACGCAGACAAGTCCGGTGCGGCCTACGGCAGAGCGATCGAACCCGCTTACCGGTTCCTTTACACGGCATTCATGTACACGCAGTTTTTCGATACTGTTTTCCGCGGAGCCGTCCCGACTTGCAATCCTGCGCGAGACCGCGGCCCAGACAAATTCGCCAAATATTACTCGTCACTCGGCGATCAGGTCGGCGGCTTTGTTGAACCCGAAACCTGCAACCCGCAGGGCAGTTATTACATGAGCGCTCGCCAGCTCGCGCGGTTTGCCAGGCAAATGGGTTTCACCAATACACTGGTCGGTCGAGGCATTCGAAGGCGGATGACTTCACCTGCCAACATTGACGACCGGTTGGTGTTCAATCGGATCATCGCTGACACGACCTTCCTCGCCGAAACGGGGAAGCGTAACTGGGTCTTTCACGGAGGATCATTCAGAGGTGCATCGGCCGTCGTGATCAAATTACCTGGTCGGCGCTATGGCCTGGCGGTTTCGAATAGCGACGAAATCTCGTCAGGCGACCTCGCACGGGCACTTTTCAACGCATATGTGGCCGCGACTAAAAACGCGCCGCGGCGCATCAGCGGTTGAAGCTGTCCGACGTACCAGAAAACAATTCGCGCTCCGTGAAAAAGGAATTCGCCATGACAGTTCGATCGAAATTACGCGCCTGCATCGGGTTGGTCTTGCTCACCCCATTGGCCACGCCTGCGCAGGCGGAAGGTTACCTGCAACCCTTTATCGATGGGCGTAACAATCTGCACCGTAACATAACAGGTGAGGACCTGGAGGCTTTTGCCATTACCCTTCGCGAAAGCGACCGAATTGTGATCGATATCGAGATGGAAAACATCGTGCAGTGCACGAGCCTCAATAAACGCTGTCTACGTTTTCATCTTATCTCCGCACCCAATCCTGACAAACGCGGCTGGGATATTGCCGGAGGCGTGCGAAAAGAAGTCTACGATGATCTTTGGCGTACCAATCGCGATAGAGATTACCGGCCAACAGACATCGAAGCGCTCACCAAACGTGTCTCTAACCCTGGTGGCCAAGGCGGTGCCAACGAAGTCTTTTATGCAGGGCTATGGATCGAGAATCGGGAGAACTTGGCTTGGGCATCTTTTTCCGAAATCGAAGGCAGGCGTTTCAATAAAGAATTCCGGCAAAGAGTTCGTGATGGATCGATGGTACTGGTCGACCACGAAGCAAGCGGGTTCAACAACCAGAAAGTTGCGGCCATCTTTGTGCGTCCGCGCGCCGAACATCGCACCTCGCGTTGGAAACCCACCCAGGCTGAGTATTTGGCTGATGCCGCCCGTGTCTTCAGTCCTTCAGGAGGGTGGCCGCTATACATGAGGCCGGGCACACGGTTCGAAATGACATTACGCCAGGACGGCGTTCGCGAAGCGCGCGTCTTCACAGCTCTGAATGATCGGCAACTGGCGAACCGCCTTACCGGGGCACGGAGCGATGGCTTCCAGTTGATCGATATTGAGCGAAACCGCGATAAATGGATGACGATCTTCGTGCGACGTCGTCGAGAATGACCGTCACTTAAATGGGGGCGGCGGTGACCACCATCGCGTGTTGCGACCCGGCGATGGTAGTCACCTGCATAATCGCAGCTTCAGTGTTGGACCTGTGGTATTGGTCGAACTACGGCGAAGTAAGGCGGATCTCTTGGCAGCGCGAAGACGCTTCCAGCAAACGGCGATCTCAACAAATCCACCCATCACTCAATACAAATGGCGGTTTCTTCCTGTCGCGAGCAACCTTGGAAACGCTGGCCGTTGTGAAGTTGCTAAATTTCTTCGCTCAACATTCCCAGAGCAAAGCCCATTCCAAGCAGGTTCGACCAAAAGATGGCAAAACACCCAACTGCTTCATCTATTTACTCTCGACAGAGAAGCGACAATCTAGTCGGCGTATTGAACTGTTCGTCTAAAAGACGAACGGTGCATGCTGGGAAATTGGCAAGCAATCGTGCCGACACAGTGGGTAAGCCCACTAATCCTCCTGAACACGATCTTCGGATTGATCAAGTTCCGGCCCTAACTCCTCAACTGGTCGGTAAATACTGTCAGCTCAGGGTCGGATCAGCGGACGAAGCTATTGCTCCGCTTTCGACCCAAGGACCGGTGATGGCGAGCGTGCGGGTCGGCGCATAGGCGTTGACAAAGAACCATTTGCCATCCGGGGAGAAGCAGCCACCCGCAAGCTCGGTTTGCATACGTAGACGCCCAAACTTGTAAGGTACTCCCGTGGGTGTGATGCCGCGCAGGTGGTTATCGACCACCTCGGTGTATTGATCCTCGCAGACGATAAGGTGGCCATTGGGCGCAACACAGAGATTGTCTCCGTAGTTGAACTGATCCGTGCTTTCGCTCTCAAAGAACAGCTCGATCCGGTCAGCGCCCTGTCCACGACCGGGTACGAAACGGAAGACCTGGCCAAGCGTCTTCGATCCACCGCTAGTCGAGCAAATAAAGAGGTCGTTTGTACCCATATGAATGCCCTCACCCCGCGCGATTAACGCTGCTCCTCTAGACGCCGCGCGTTTGCGCAATTCGTCATTGGGAGCCTCAACATTGTCGAGATCGATCCAGCGGACCGGATAGGATTTGCCACCTAACATACGTGCACCACCCCAGTTCCGCGTATCCGAAAGTCCATCGATCACCATCGCCTGAAGTTTACCGCCATCGGAGAGTTTACCCGGTGTGTTCGGCAAGAAACGATAAAACACGCCATCATCTCGGTCTTCGGTCTGATATACATATCCGGTGAGAGGATCGACGCAGGCGGCTTCGTGATTGAAGCGCCCCATGGCGCGCAGCGGGACCGGATCGACAAGGCCCGTTGCATCGCCAGGCACCTCGAAAACCCATCCGTGATTGACCGCAAGTCCGTCGCCATAGCGCTGGCCCGGACCAGTCGGGGCTTCCTCGCAAGTTAGCCAGCTACGCCAGGGCGTAACCCCACCCGAACAATTGCGGATCGTTCCGCCGAGCGAGCGGAACTGACGTTTCACCTCGAGAGTGTTTGCATCGAGGACGATATTGGTGGTCCCACCCGGCACGACCTTGCCTTTGTGGGTTCCGAAGCCGTTGGCGATAGGGCCACCGGCATCGTCGCTTGGCACCAGTTCATGGTTGCGCACCAGCACGATCTCGCCGGTGTCGAGATCAAGGCAACCCATCCCGTCGGCCTTGTCCGGAACACTGCCGCCGTCATCCATGGTATCGCCGAGGCTGGAAAGCACCCGGTATGAAAAGCCTTCTGGCAGGTCCAACATGCCAACCGGATCGGGAACGAGCGGACCGTATCCCGTTAGCGATTGCGCATCTGAGGGCACATTCGCGCCTCTAGTCATGCATCCGCTGGCTATGAGTGCCGTGAACGCACTGCCTGTCGCTGCTAGAAACTGACGACGGTTTGGAGCGGCTGAAAACATATTCAATTTTCCTCGATATCGATCAGATTGACAGCGGTTTTTTGTAATAGCGTGAAGACCAATGGGTTCGGCGAGCTTAAGACCCTTCTTTAGCGTAGCCTAGCTCCTCATTTTCAGCATAGCGTTCAAACCAGGCCAAATTGCAGACGCCTTAGCCGCACTCTGCGAAGGGCGCGCAATGACGCGGACTAGCACCGGGCACCTGGACAAGCGTCGTTGGCACTCTGCGAGCTGTGTTGCGGAATGATATTGCACCGCTTCACTCGCGGGAGTGGTTTCGACGACAAACAGTATTGATATTTGAACATTGCCGATCAGGGATAGCAGAGACTGCTCCTAGAGTTTCTGAAGATTTTCCCATGGTCGTGAGCCCACCCAGCACAGTCCGAAATAGCCGGTATTGTCTGCCGTCAATGCTTGCGCGGTCCAATTGATCACCGATTTTTGCGTTGCTGCGGCGCGGAATCGGTTGGCCTTTACGATGCCCCATGAGGTGAGCACACTGTCACCCGAACCACCTGTGATGAACAGTTTACCAGGATCGGTAGCCCCGATTGTGATGGCGCGATCGACTATACCCAACAAGTCATCATAGTCCTGGCTCGGATAGGCCTTGTCGATCTTCTGAGCGAACGCTTCACCATAACTGGTCGAGGCGTAGAGCTGGCTATTAGTCGAGAAATGCGTGCCATATGCGGCAAAAGGGCCGCTGTGAATCTCAAGAATGAGAGCTACGCGCGTACGTTCTTCGTAATCCGGATACCCGCCACCAAGAATGCGAATGCAAGAAATTGAAGCATTGCACAGCTCTCGAATCATTAAAACTCGCAGCGAATTGGGGAGACCTAAACCCGCCATACGCACGACATGACCAAACGGCCCCTACCGGACGATATCCATCTCTTCGATTAGCGCATCCGCATTGTCGACCTTATCCATCACCCATAGCATGTAACGCGTGTCTACATGGATCGTTCGGGTCGTACGCGGGTCAAAATCCCAGTCGGAATTGACGCTTTCGAAGGTACCATCGAACAGCAGACCAACAAGCTCACCTCGCGAATTGAGCGTTGCCGAACCGCTATTTCCACCAGTGCTATCTAAGTCGGATAAAAAGTTCACCGGCACAGAGCCGATGCTCTCTAGTGCATAAGACCCATAGTCCTTAGCCCTGATCCGTTCGAGTAGTTTGGTGGGAGAATTGAACGGGTCCTCGCCAGTGTCCTTGTCAGTGATCCCTTCAAGCTTCGTGAAGGGCAAATAGGCCATTCCATCGCGCGGACTTCCGCCAAGCACGCTACCAAACGTGACACGGAGAGTGCTGTTAGCATCAGGATAGGTTAGGTCGCCGTTCTCGCGTTGCCACCCAGTGATTGCATCCATGTAGGCTGGGCGTAAAGCAAGTGAGCGGCCTGCGCGGGTTTTGCTCTCAGTTTCGAGCTGGAATCCGTACTCATACATCGCAACCGCCAGTTGTATGAAGGGATCTTCGCTTGCCTCCATATCCGCGGTCGATGCTTGCATAAGCGCTAGCCGAGTATCAGCGTCACCCAGCTTCGTATTTTGGTAAAAACGATCAACCAAGGCAGGCAATTCGTCAGCTGTGGTCTCGGAGACCAATCCAAGCGCCTGATCAAATGCAACCACTCGTTCGCTCATCGGTTGGTTGATATAACCTTGGAGGAACAGCAACCACTCCGCCTTATCAACCGCCGGGTCGAACCGCCGATCTAAGGCTTGCAGGCCTTGGCAGAAAAATGTCATGTCACGTTCCTGATAGCCAGGCTCGCGATCAGCATTGGGCTTCTGCTGCTCTTTTGACAGCCTATAGAGACGTCGAGCGACCGAGAATAGAGACGGCCGTGAGACATTACTGTACCAGAAGTTGGTGCGCGAAGCTTGGGCGGTTTCCTCCGACAAGGCAGCGAGCTGTGCGATGGCCTGACCATAACCTGCTCGCGATGAATCTGCTGAAATCCACTCGCTCAATGCAGCTTCCCGATCGCGGCGCCGCTCAACCAGTCCGACCCGGCGTGCGCCTTCAATCTGGCCGCTCAGGTTCTTGGAGAAATTGTTGAGTCCTGCGAGACGAGCCTCGTATTTCACACGTGCATCCGAACCTTCGGGAGCGGCTGCTTCGATGGTGGCGATCCAGTCATTGAGTAGTGTTTTGAAAGTCGGATAGCTCCAATTGAACGTGTTCTCGACTTCGGCCAGCAAAGTATAGCGACTGGTCGAGCCTGGATAGCCCGCGGCCATAACGAAGTCACCGTCGTCAAGTCCGCTTGCACTTACCTTAAGGTGATGCTCGGGTTGGTAGGGTACATTGGCTTCATTGAATTCGGCCGCTGAGCCATCAGGCGCGACATAGGCGCGGTAGAAGGCGAAGTCGCCAGTGTGACGTGGCCACTGCCAGTTGTCTATGTCGCCGCCATACTTCCCGATCGAGTCCGCCGGTGCGTAAACAATCCTTACATCGCGTATTTCTAGACGCTTAATTAGCTTGTATTGTGCACCGCCATAAAAGCTGGCGACCTGGCAGCGATAACCTGTCACTTCTTCACAACCAGCGATGATGTCCTTGCGGCGTTGCTCGACCAATTCGTAGCGCTCGAACGGCTCTAGCTCTTCAGAGCCTCCGCGAACCTGGCCGGTCACGTCGGTGACTTCGGTTGTGACATAGATGCGCGAGCCGGGTGCTGCGGGGAGTTCATCACCTATGGCCTGGGCGAGAAAACCGTCCTCAAGATAGTTGTTTTCAGCTGTAGAGTTGAACTGCACCGATCCACGTGCGCAATGGTGATTGGTGACCACCAGCCCTTGGGACGAGACAAAGCTAGCGGAGCAACCTCCTAAAGAAACCACTGCCCCCATCGGAAAGCCAGTTAGATCGGCCAACGCATCTGGATCAATCTCAAGCCCAGCGTCCTCCAGTTGACCTCCGACCTCCTGCAATTGATCGGGGGTGAACATTCCCTCTTTCGCTGAGAGCGGCGGCGCCAGCGAAGTTGCAAATAGCAGATTGAGCGTAAGGAGTGTCGTGTGTCTCATGGAAATTGCCTTGTGTAATGGGGCGCCCCAGGAGACGCCCAGTTGGGCACGGATGACAGGTCGTTTCATAAATGGCACCGCGTCCATATAGTCCATATATTCGTCACAGCAGTTTGGTCATACATCTGATCTGCAAGTCAATCTGCGATCCCTCGTTTTGTTGTGAGATAGGTCGCAAAGCTAGCGAGCCAGTGACTGCCTGAATAATGTTCATCGGAGACCGCTGCGATTCCAATCTCGCGATGGGCGTTTGCCGCCGCAGTTAGTGCGGCCACACGTTCATCATCCTTTGGTAAAGCTGAAGCGATACCCTTCAACGCCCAGGCCCGTGACAGGTTGACCCCGTCGAGATGCACTAGTTTGCCGTCAGACGCATCCAGCACAATACCTGGCTCCAGCCAATCATTGCCACCATCTCTAGGAATTTGAGGCAAAAAAAGCTCCAACCAAGCCGCGAATTCATCCTGCGCCATCACGCGGCGCATCAGATCAGCTTCCATTAGGCATGGCGAGAGAAAATCCTCGCCTGATGGCTCGTAAGAAAGCGGACAGTTCTCATCCTCGCGGTGGAACTTCAAAGTCTTCGCTCTCAGCTCAGCCGCAAGTTCATCGTTACCGACACCGTTGGCATAGTCGAGCATCAGACCAAACGCGAAAGCGGTTTGATTGTGCGTACCCAATCGGATGGGATAAGATAGTTTTGGCAACCAACTGCGGACTTGCCCAACGATAGCGTCTTCGAGCGGACGAAGAGTTTCACGCCATTCTGATAACTGCGCATCGTCACTCTGTTCCAATTCAAGAACGAGCTGCAGATACCATGCGATGCCATATGGACGTTCAAACGAACTTCGTCCTTCGGCTTCGTAATAGGCCAGTTCGGCAGCTATATTCTCAGGTGTAAAGCTCATTGCCAGTTTCGAGCGGATTTCAGGCTCCATCACGCTATCTGGTTGCGTATTTAGAACGCGGGTAAGGAGCCAATGACCATGTACAGACGAATGCCAATCAAAGCAGCCATAAAATGCCGGTGTTAACGCGCTGGGTGCGCGCGCATCGTTGGCGGATTGCATCACATGGCTGATCTTGTTTGGATATTCGCGATGAACGCAATCGAGTGCTAAGATCGCAAATTGATCGACAACCGTTTCAGGATTGGGGCGATTTGATGGATCGCTTGCCTTGCTGCCCTCATCGCTTGGTGGGCTTGAGCATCCCGCAAAAAGTAAGATCGCTAAACCGACACTAAAAACCTTCATGGAAAGCTTCCTCTCTATCCTAACTGATAGAGTAGGTGGCTTGTGAGGCGCTCTGCAAGTGAACTGGCACAAAGAAGGGCGTTGGATTAAAATCGGCAGACAAAATTTATCAGTGAAGTCGCTTCGAGGCAGAAAATAGATCGTGCGATGCTTGCTGTTGATGAAGCGATCTGTGGAACCGTTTTCAGGGGAAAATTCAACAAAGAGAGGCAGTCAGTTTGGGATCTGACGCAGTGGAGGCCGTGCCCTTGAACCGGCATGAGCGTCGAGTTTAGCGCTCGCTGGCTAATAAGCTGCGGATACTGCGATATGGATATCGCGAGAATAACAAAAACAAGCCTACCTATCTTGCATTTTCGAAACGCAGCAAGGGATCGGGCGATGAAAGGCCATGGTCTCGTTCGAGGAGCTTGGAACTCATTCGTTCGTCAAATCAAAGCCCTGGTCATCGACAAAGTCAAAGACAACACACAGGCGCCCTAAATCCTCTTAAGTCACTCCAAAATCGCACACACTGTACGTTACTTCGACGTCCACATAGAGAACTCACTTAATCTCTCAGAGATGGCTGAAATCTGACCATCCACATAGTAAGATAAGAGGCACCAGCTATCCGCCACTGGGGCAACAGGTGAACGGCGGCTTTGCGGTTATCATACGTCAAAAACAAACATTCCGTTATCGGCCTAAATGCAGTCCGCATTTGGGCCGGAGCTAGCGTTATATACCTATGCCACGAACAGCTCTGGAATGTAGGCCGACCTTGGATCGAGCCGCGCGCCGTCCATTGCTGATGGAGCGCCGAATAC
>CANKYK010000003.1 GCA_947488155.1 uncultured Erythrobacter sp.
GGGGGTTCACCCGGCAACGCAGCGCGGCCGTTAGGCTGTGACCGTTGTTGGGGATACCGGCGCGCTCACCAAGCGAGGCGATAGCCGAGACGGCCCGGCCCTTGTCTGACGATGGGGCTGGCCCCAAACAACGAAAGCCGCCGGGTAAGGCGGCGCACAAGCAATGTGTGCGTGAGTACGCACACCCTGCCCTTTAGATTTGAGATATTGCCCAGGAGATGGCTGCGACGAGCGTTCCAAGCCAAGATCCGAAAACGAACGTTCCGACGATCGCGGCTTCAACTTTGATCCCGATTGTCTCGCGGCGCGTCGCCTCTCGATCGCTCCAGCTCATGTCGCTGATGTGTCGCTCTTCACTTGCGTTTACCGCGCCCTCGCCCGCCGACCGGTTTTCTCCCGAGGCCGATTTTCTTGGCCAGGTCGCGGCGCAGCTCGCCGTATTTGGGGGCGACCATCGGGTAGTCCTTGGGAAGCTTCCATTTTGCGCGGTACTCGTCAGGGGTCATGTCGAAATTGGTCCGAAGATAGCGCTTGAGCATCTTCAATTTTTTGCCGTCTTCGAGACAGATGATGTAATCGGGACGAACTGAGCGATTGATGGCAACAGCCGGCTCTTGCGGTTCCGTGGGAGCTTCCTCAGCGCCTGCGCTGCTCAGCGCAGTGTAGACCGAGTTTATAAGCTTGGGCATTCCATCGAGCGGGACCGAATTGTTGGATACGTGAGCGGAGACGATATCGGCCGTTAAGCTGACCAATGTTTCATGTGTTTCGGGGGTGTCCTGAAGCATTTACTTATCCTAACCTTTTTGCACCTAGAACGTCTGATCGAAGTCGACCTCGACGATAATTGGACAGTGCACAATACGTTGTCGGTTTTGGAGGAAATAGCAATCTTTTAGAGGGAAAACACCGTCCGATAACAATTACGCGATGTCGGTTGATACAAAGGATTTACACCTTTCATCATTAAAAGCGTTCTGGTATTGTTCTGTCTATGATTACAAAACTATTCCCATCATGGTCCCGCAATCTTGGCTTAATGGCTGCGCACGGTGTGCATGTGCGTTCTCGGTGCAAATCGTGCGGTGATGAGCGAGGCGTGGATCTTAAGTCGATTGTGCAGGGCCTGGGCTCGCACGCGAACTTGATCGATCGTTCGGAGCCATGCTTGGTAAGCGATTGCGATGGTGAGGCCTCCTACATCGCCTCCCTCCCCTTCCGCGGGCACTGGATTGCGCTCACAAGCGCTGCTGATCTGGTGAGGGATGCAGCGCGATCAAATAGCGGCCGGCGCAATATGTGTGTGGTTGCGCAGGATGAGGCCTCGTGCAGCCTGTCGTTCGCTGACGAAGCGTAGTTCTGACTGCGCGTTAGGCGAGGATCGTCACCCGGATGGGACGAGACAGCTTGCTGGCTCGGTTGGTGCATAAGCGCCAATAGAGCCGTGTGGCTTTGCCACCGCCCCCTACCCTTCCCTCTCGTGTTCTTCCCAGCACTTCCACATCATCTCGATAAGATGACCTTGGGTGATCCCTCTCTCTGCTGCTTCCTCGGCAATTGCCTCGCCAACATCTGGCAACACTTTCGGGTGGATTTGATATGTTCTCGGGCTTGGTTTTCGCCCTGGCTTCTTCCTCGGTGAACGATCGACAAAACCGCGTTCTTCGGCCATTTCGTCGACCTCACGAATGGCTTTTGCAGACGATGGTTTGGGTTTGGCTACAAGGCCTGTCAGCCTAGACGAGTCGCTCATAAACAGCCTCCATAAATCCTTGTGCGTTTTCGATTGCGTTCTTCACATTTCCTGCTGTCGAGACAGATTTGTCCTTCTCCATATCGGCCAGCGTTCCTCCGAGAGCAAACAGCTCTCCAAAGGCTGCGCGTTGGACCAATGATGGTTCGATTAGGTCAACGCCTGCTTCTTTGAGGTTTTGCTCAAGCTCACGCCGAACGCGAGTTTTCATAGCCGCGTTTGTTTTCGTGAGAACAACGGCGTGTTTGATTGTGCGGCCAAGCGTTTCTTCCTCCTCGCGCACCAGCGCGAGGGCTTCTGATCCGATGGCCGCATCCAACGCCGTTGCTTGCATCGGTACAATTACCAGATCTGCCTGCGATATGGCCCTGCTGACAAGCTGGGATGCCACCCCTTCCAAATCGACAATGACAAGTTTGCCATCCCCATCGTTGTCCCTGATAGTTGAGATCATATCGCTTTTACCAACGTCGGAGATGACGCGGATGTTCTTAGGAAGGTTACTCGATGCCCAGCGCGAAACTGATTTGTTCGGGTCGCAGTCGAGCAAGGTGACTGACGCGCCGGCCAGTGAGAACTGGCTGGCGAGCAAGACCGCGCATGTCGACTTGCCAACGCCGCCTTTCGGGCTTCCTATTACGATTACCGGCATTAAATCCTCCACAATTCCGGTTTGGCAAATAATACCGGTTATGGGACAATGCAAGAAAATACCGGAAATAAATTCGGTGATGTGAGTAACCCATTTTAATTCTGGTCTAATGTAACACCGGATTTATATCCGGTTCTGACTGTAACCGGTATTAGAGATTGATGGCGGGTTGGATTGCACCGCACAGAGCATCTGATAGGTCTTAACCCATAGAAGCGACTAACGAAATTGGAGTAAAAGCCTTGGTGGCAAAGACAATCCTGACGAAGGCGATGGCAAACGGGATAACCAAAGGGCACCTTCAGGTGATCTTTGCAGATGGAAGCAAGGAATCCTTCGGCAGTAAGGGCGATGGCGGCCCAGATGTGACGATGCGCTTCACAGATGCCCGCGTCCCATGGGAAATTTTAAAGGATGCCGACTTGGGCATGGGCGAGGCCTTTATGCACGGCCGGATGGTGTTCGATAAGGGCGACATCATGGAGTTCGCGAAGCTGCTGAGGACGAACAACCGGTTCGAAGATACCGGTGGCAGTCTGAGCGCTTCGCTTTCGAGCCGTATTTTGTCGAAGACGCGCGTTCGCTGGCAGCAATTCAACAGCCGGGTCCGGGCGCGGCAGAATGCCGCGCATCACTATGACATTGGCAATGCGATGTACGAGCTGATGCTCGATGCTGAGCACATGCAATACAGCTGCGCGTATTGGCCGCGCGACGATATGACGCTCGCTGAAGCACAGGAGGCCAAGCTCGCGCATATCGCATCCAAGTTGGCGCTTGCTGACGGCCAAGAGATCCTCGACATCGGGAGCGGGTGGGGCGGTATGGCGATTTACCTCGCAAAACGCTTCAATGTGCGCGTGACGGGCATTACGCTGGCAAAGGAGCAGGTTGCTCTCGCGCGCGAGCGCGCTGAGGCGGCGGGCGTGTCTGATCGTGTGACGTTCGAGCTTAAAGACTTCCGTGATTTGGCAGGGCAGGGGGCTCGCTATGACCGCATCGTGTCGGTTGGAATGCTTGAGCATGTCGGCAAAGCGCAGTTCGATCCGTTTTTTGCGGTTTGCCGAGAGGTCTTGAAGACCGATGGCGTGATGCTGGTGCACACCATCGGGCGGATGGGATCGCCGGGGCTGACCGATAGGTTTACCTCGAAATACATATTCCCCGGCGGGTACATTCCTGCGCTCTCTGAAACGGTTGAATCGAGCGAGAAATACCGGCTCATTATGACCGATACAGAGACGCTGCGCGTTCACTACGCGAAGACCATCCAGCAATGGTATGACAATTGCCTCGCGAACCGCGAGGCTATCATCGAGATGTTTGATGAGGCGTTCTTTAGAATGTGGACGCTCTATCTTGCCGGCGCCGCAACAGTCTTCGAAGACGGCGGCATGTGCAATTATCAGATCCAGTATGTGCGCGACCGGCGGGCGTTACCGCTTACTCGCGATTATCTTGCAGAGGCTGAGGCGGGATTATTGAACCCGGCGTGAGGGCCATCGCCAAGAACCAACGGAAACCAGACTGGTGAGGAACTTGGGGGGACTGCGATGGAATTCCATGCAGAGGCCCGTCGCCATGAACACCCATTGGAAATAATACGGGATGATGATGGTCGCGGCGTAGGGGAAGGGCGCAAAGATGCCTGTTAGGCCCTGTATCGCGTGCACCGCGAGCGAGAAGACCTGAGCGAACACCAACCAGCCAACGTAATGTTGGCGGTGCCTGACATAGACCAAGCTGTAGCCGATCAGGAAATAGAGGTTTGCAAGCACCCATTCTGGATAAGCGGTGCTCCAAGCGACGTTCTGAGCGCCAGGAGCGTGCCCTAGAAGCCGATCTAGGACCAAGTTGTCCAGAACCATGTAACCAAGCCATACCACGCCGCATTCGCGCTCTGTGCGACCCCCAAAGGCTAACATGGCCGCTCCCAATGCAAAGATCGTGATCAGGGAGAGCGTGTAAACGAGGTCTTTGTTGATAGCGTCAAGGTTCCAGACCTCATGCGCTGTTATGAGCAGGTGCATTCCATAGCCCGTCACCACAAGCGCGAACATCAAGGCCGTGAAGACGGTTGAGAGGTTTCGCTTAACGACGATTGGAGCAAGCACGGATGGATCGCTTTCTGGATGCGCTTGGCGCAATCGGTCAGCGTAGGTGCTCTGCAAGATGGGGATCAACTTTTGGACGTTTGCAGCGCCTGTTAGTTCGACCAGGGCATCAATTTCACGTCCAACAGTAGTGAGCGACACACCAAGGTCGCCTGAAATCTCTTTTCGTGTTTTTCCTGACACTAAAAGCGAAGCTATTTTCGTCCGCCGGTCAGTCCATTCAGCGTTCTTACTCACTTGATCCCTCGAAGTAAGGCTGCGTTCTAGCCGAAAAAGCACCGTTCGTACATCGTTACGATTGCGCGTAAATACAGCAACTTATCGCAATGGAGAATTTCTCCACCATTGGTGGTTTTTTTATTCGTTTCTTTGGTTTGGAGCAAGTCTCATGCTGCTCATCAACGAAATCGAACCGCTGGGATGTAAGGGAGGTTCTGACATGCAAAGGGTCGTCGCTGGCTTGAATTATCGGTCAATGGAAGCGCTAAAAAAGCGCACCATGGGTTTTCTTGCAGAGGTCGTGTGGGCGGTTTTGTCTGGGCACACTTGGTCGGCTTTAGGTCTGACTTGTTCGCACCGCGAGACAGGCTCGCTCAAGCAGAATACCAGTCCCGTCGGTCTTACGGTTTCCCCCGCAGGTGCGGCGGAGCCTCCGTCATTCGGCTTGTGCGCGTCAACCTGCCGCCCTTTCGAAGTGCGCCAAAACGGCTCACACTCTGAAAGGACAATCCCATGAAAAATATCGCTGAATTTCGTCTCATCGGCAATGTCGGCTCAATCGACACACGCGATAACGTCACCTTCCTCTCAGTCGCCGCCAATTACGGCCGCAAGGTCGATGGCGAGTGGCAGGATGATACGCATTGGAATCGGATTACTGTCTTCAAGAAGCTGAAGGAAAAAGCCGATGAACTTAGCAAAGGCGACTTGGTTCACGTGCAAGGACGCGTGCGGCAGACGAGTTTCGACGATAATGGCCAGACGCGCTACGGAGTTGATATGATCGTCGACAAAATGGCAAAGCTTTCTTCCCAAGGGGAGGGGGGCTGATGCCGTCTTGGGGTTGCACCCAGATTGAAAGTGCTCAATACTCCTGCCTTGCGATAACTCAGTCACGGACGCTCAAAGGAGACGTCTCGTGATGAAAACACTACTCGTATCGGCGTGTATGCTGTCAGCTGCGCCGTGTTTCGCTCAACAAGCAAGCATCCAAATTTTTAATCAACCTGACGTGGAAGAGGAAGGGTTGGTTGAGTCAGCTGGCGGCCTATTCGCCGAACTGTCCGCCGGGGAGGCAGCGGTTTCGGCCGATGCAGAAGGTGAGGCTGAAGCACCGGTTTCATCGTTCGAGAACCCATTCAAATTGCTGCGGCCGTCGTGGGCGCGCAGCTCCCGGATCGAGACGCGGTTTGCCCATAATCTTAGTGGTGCGACGGATTGCCAGGACACCAGATTTTATCCGTTCCCTGGCATTTCGGGCACGGCGGCACGGCGCCGGGAGGCGTTCTTTCCTGATATGGCGCGGATAGCCTGTGATGCTGGAATACCGGTCATACTTTTCGATGCTCTGATTGTTCAGGAAAGCGGATATAATCCGCTCATCGTGAGCCATGCCGGCGCTCGCGGGCTCGCTCAGCTGATGCCTGACACGGCGCGCGGTCTTGGCGTGCGCAATTCATTTGATCCTATTGAAAACATGCGCGGTGGAGCGAGGTATCTTCGCCAGCAGCGTGATCGTTTCGGATCTTGGAGATTGGCGCTTGGAGCGTACAATGCTGGTCCAGGTCGGATCGAACAATATGGCGGGCTCCCGCCATTTAGAGAAACCCAAAACTACGTCCGCCGGATCACAGCGAGCGTCGATCGCTTGTCCGGTACTAGGTTGGAGACGCCAGCTTTCGCGCGTGTCGAACCTTTTCGAAGGGCTCGTTTGTTGGGCTTCACCGCCGCAATGAATCAAACGTCCAGGAACACGCTTCCGCCCTCGGACCAGATAAACCCAGCGGCAATTAGCAATATCACTGGCGTGCCCTTGAAGTAGTGGACCTGCCAACGTAGCCAGATGCGGGGGAGGGCGAACAGCTTTCGTACTGCACTGTCGGTGTCGGGACGCCAACTGCCCGTGGCCAGCTCAACGCTTGTCTGAATCAGAGCTCCGATAGCGCAAATCAGCGCGCATACTCCGACGAGCATATAGAGAGCTATCCATGCGTTGAGTGTTTCTGGCGGCATCCGGTCAATGTGCAGTGACAACCGCTAAAATACAATGAATTTGGGGTTAGAGCTGGGAGTTAGTCATTCTCGTTGGAATGAAATTCGCGGCATTTTTCGTGGTGAGCTTCGATCATATTGGCGAGCCTATCGCCAGCAACTTCGCAATGAGAGGAATTCAGCATTCCCTTCTCAGTGAGGCCTCGTCGCTCAAGCGCTGCATCGAGCGCGCTTGTGATTTCGGCCAATAGAATGGGGTCAACTCCATCGATCTCTCGGCCCTGCTGGATGCGCCGAAGCAAGATCCCCGAATGAAGCAAATCGACCCCTAGATATTCCGTGGCGGCGAACAGCTCACCGGATGGAATTTTACCTTCGGAAAGCCTGGTCGCAAAGTGACGCCCATTCCATTCTGAGACGAGCCCGAGCGATGCGAGTTGGTGTCCAGTCACGCCCTGATCGCGCATACTCGCGAGCAACGAATTGGCTATGAACTCGTTAATGTCCACGTGGGTGTTAGATTCAGTATTCGAGTTTAGATTTCCCATGTCCACAGACCCCTTTCGACCGAGATCAGTCTCCGCCTGTTTGCGGGTGCGTGCAACAAAAAAGTTCCCCGATTTCGACTATTTTCTCAATTAATAGTTAAAAATGGCGATGATTATCGACTCTGTTGAGCTTGGCTCAAGTCTACCTGAGGATAGCGCAGGCCAAGCCGAGCCTGACGCAAGTATACCTGAGTGAGGCTCAGGTGCTGGTGAGCGGCACTCAACCGCTTTTGAGCGAGGCTCAGTTTCAAGAAATATATTTGCTCAAATTGGTATTGTCCCATTGTTCCGGCCCCACACGGAATGGTCCTTTGTTGGCGGCGCTTTCGAGCGTCGGTCTCACATCAACAAAGGAAACTATGATGGATATGACAATGAAGTCCGGGAAGAAAATCCTTCCCTCCACTGACAAGATGCTTTCAGCTGCAACGGCTGTTGCCGCTGTAAGCATCTTGGGTACGACCGCTGCGGTGGCCGGTACTGATGCTACTTTCGACACCGCGCTGAACTCGTTCACCGGCTTCCTCGAAGGTTCTGGTGGTCGGATCATCACCGTCCTCAGTCTCGCTGGCGGTCTCGCTGCAATGGCCACTGGTCGCTTTTCGATGGGCCAAGTTGCTCTTCCCGTTGGCGTTGGCATCGGTGCCGGGACCGGCATTCCGATCGTCACTTCAACAGTAACCGCAATCATCTGACCCTTTGGTCAATTGATTCCACGAATTGGGGAGGGGCGGTGATACGCGCCTCCCTTGATCGGGACGACAAGCATGGAAAAGTATGCAATTCCCAAGCACTTAGACGATCCTGAACTAATCGGTTTTTGGACGCTCGATGAATTTCTCGTGATGGCAGTTCCCTTCATTTGGGGCATTTTCGCGCAGCATATTGTCATCGGGCTTCTCTTGTCTGTGGTTCTGTGGCTGAGTTATCGCAAGCTCAAGGCCGGTCGCTCGATGCATTGGGTCTTGCACCTTTTCTACTGGCATTTGCCGGGCAGATTTTTCGGCCTGCAAGTCGTCCCACCTTCTTCATACCGAGTGATGGTGGGCTGATATGGATATCAATCTCGCACACGAGAGTGCACAACGTACCCTTAAGCAACGCAACATGCTGGCAGTTGTTTGCGCTGTTCTGGCGGTGTTGCTGGTCTTCGTTTTTGGTATCGCAAACACCAAAGATAGAGAGGTGGTGCTTCAGCCCATTCTTTCGTCAGAAATGGTCGTTTCCTCCTCGTCCTTGACGAAGGAATATCTTGAAGCGGTAACGCGAGACACAGCCCATCTTGCTCTGAACCGCTCCCCCGAAAGCCTAGACTACTGGATGGATCAGCTCGTCGCGATGGCGTCGCCGCAGCGGCGCGGCGAACTCAAGCGAGAGCTTATTGGCATCGTTGAAGATCAGCGCGGATCACAGGTCTCGCAGTACATCACAATCGATTGGATCAGGACTGATCCTGAGGGCCTCACAAGCGAAGTCGGCGGGGTTCTGCACACCGTCGTTGGTTCGCGAGAGGTTCGCCGCGAGCACAAGATCTTCGGCTTCGAATGGGAATATTCGGGCCTTTCACTCCAGCTCAAAAGCTTCGGCGTCGTGCAGAAAAAACCAGAAGGAGAGGCATGATGTATCGCCCCTTTGGAGCACTAATTTTCACTCTTGCTGCCCTTGCACCGGCTCATTCTGCGCTTGCTGACGAAACCATTCCGGTAAGTGATAATGGGGAGGTAAATTGTTCCGCATCGAAGTCTGATCTCACCCGCGTAGCGCTCGTTGATGATGAGTTCGTCGCCGTCTCGCGCATCGAAACGGGCATTCCGTCAAATGACATTTCGATTGTCCATGAGCCGACACGCGGTGATCTCTATCTCTCCGTGCCAGAGGGCTACAGCAAATCTCACTTGTCCTTCTTCGGAACGACGCAAGCTGGCTTCGTCTACAAGTTCACATGCCGTGTGGAGAACATTCCGACACAGCAGGTTTTTGTCAGAAACGCAGCCCTGGAAGAAGAACGCTTGGCGCTCACCGGCGGGGCTCAGCAGCCTGATATGCAGGATGCTTCAGTCCAGCTCGTTCGAGCGATGTTCGAGCAGCGAGAGATCGGCGGCTATTCGATTTCGGATATACCGCGAGCCGCCGTGAATATTGGCGAGCTGAAGATCCAGCTCACCAGCCAATATCTTGGGCCCGTGCTGACCGGTCAAGTCATGCGCATTGAAAACACAGGAAGCGAAGAAGTCACACTGACGGACGCCCTGGTCGGCGGACGCTCGGCGCTCGCTGTTTCCGTCGGCAATCGGTCGCTCGCGCCCGGTCAAGCCACAAGCGCTTTCGTCGTTGTCGCCTCAGGAGAAATTTGATGTCTACAGAAAAAGCGTCTTCGCATTCACCAAGTGATCTTGGTGATATAGATCTCGATGCAGATGGCGGGATCGTTGATAATGACAAGACCGACCGTAAGCAGAAAATGCTTTTGTTCGGGGTACTTGGTGTCGTTGTTCTCGCGGGCTCATGGTACATTCTGGATACTGGCGACATGGCCCAAGAGGCGGTTGCTGAGAATGACCAAACCACAATTTCTACTGATGCGTTGCTCAATCGCGAGCGGATGGATCAAGAGTGGGTGGCTGGGTACGAGCATGAGGTCACTGACCAAGGCAAACGCCTCGAATCTGTCGAAGGTGACATGGATAGGGTAGCGGCGCTCGAAGGCGAGATAGCGACGCTCCGCTCACAGAATGAATCAATTGTTCGCGACGGAACCGCAGTTTTCGAAGCCTATGAGCGCGAAAACGAAAGTTTAAAGAGGCAGGTTGAACAGGCGCGGGCAACACCCCCCAGGTCCGCCCCTGCTGCGTCGGCGGCGGCGGTTGGTCTCACACCAACGCCTGAAGCAGGTGCCGCCGCCGACAATAGTTCAATGGCAGGACGTGCACGCGACATCAAGCTTGTCTCGTTCGATGGAGAGGCTGGTACGGGCCGCCGCATCAGGCCTGAAGACGGAACCACAACATACACAGATAGCCCCAATTTTCTTCCGCCGAACTCAATGGCGAATGCGGTGGTTATTGTTGGGGCTGATGCGGCCACCAACACGCGTTCGCAAAGTGAGCCGCTGCCGGTTTTGCTCCGCATAACGGGCCCGGCTCGGTCTGTCTTTGGCGACGGCAGGCTCTACGCAACCCGAGTGCAGGGATGCATGGTGAACGGTGCCGCCTATGGCGATCTCTCTTCGGAGAAAGTCTACGTCCGCTTACAGCGCATGACGTGTCCTCAGCCCGGCGGCCGCGTTGCCGTGTCTGAAGTGAAGGGCTTTGTCGCCTTTGGCGGGAAAGTCGGCATTCGGGGCCGCGTGATCAGCCGAGAGGGCGGGCTTGCCACTCAGGCATTTCTTGCTGGATTGGTAGGCGGTCTCGGCAATGCCTTCCAAGGCGCTAACCAGATCCCGCGCATCACATCCGATTCAGCTGCCCTGCCGTCTGCATCGGACGTTGGTGTGCAAGCGATCGGCGGAGGCGCAGCACAAGCTGGCGGCACTCTCTCGGATTATCTGATTGAGAGAGCCGAGCAATATCAACCGGTTGTTGAAATGCCTACGGGCGCGAGAGTTGAGGTTGTCTTCCTCGACGGAACCTTTGTGCGGAATTGAGGAGCAGGATTATGGAGTTTCGAAACTTAACAGTAGCCGCCGGCCTAGTCGCTGCTACGGGTCTTATGGGTTTCAGCGCTGCATTGGCGTTTGGAGCGACAAATCCGAGTGTCGAAGAGGCGCTCGCTGAACGGCTTCCAAACACGCAGATTGACGCGGTTGATTGCGATGAAATCAGCGCTCTTTGTGCTGTCCAAGCTGGAACCAATCTCTTCTACGTGGATCCCTCTGCGCGCTTCCTCGTTGTCGGGCGGGTCTATGACATGGAAACGCGCCAGGATCTTACTGCGGCACGCTTGCTGCAAATGAACCCTGACATGCTTCTGGGTAGCGCTGCTGCTGCTAAACCGGTCCCTGATGCTGCCGCTGGGAGTAGCGCCCCATCGCCAAGTAGGACAGTCGATCCGGTAAAGCTCGCTGCGCTCCCTGATAACGGTGCTATCGTGCACGGTTCCGGAAAGTCTCGCGTAACCGTCTTCTCGGATTTCCGGTGCGGATTTTGTCGGCAGCTCGCAGAAGAGCTTGCCGATATGGACGTGGAAGTGGTTGAGAGGCCCATTTCGATTATGGGCACACGCGCCCTTTCGGAAAGCGTTGTGTGCGCCTCAAACCCCAAGCGTGCGCTTAGGGAGGCTTACAGGGACGGTGCGCCTAACAAGCCTGGTCAGGGCTGCGACACAAGCGGCCTCGATGCGAACGAGGCGTTTGCGCGCGAGAATGGTTTCAATGGCACTCCGGTCATTGTCCGTTCTGACGGTGAGGTGCTGACGGGATACCGTCCGAAGGCAACGCTTGAAGCCTGGCTCTCAGAGGGAGAGGGCTGATGGGCGAGGCAAAAGTATTCGCGGCTTTAGCGCTGAGTGCGTCCAGCATGGTCTTGGGCGCCTGCACGACGCTTGGGACAAATGTTTCGGGGAATTTTGGTTGTGAGCGCCAAGAAGGTCGCTGCGCAATGACAGCCGAAATCGACAATGATGCGCTTGCTACAATTGCGACAGACGAAGCGGCAGCGGTAACGCCAGCTGGGCCGTTTCTGCTGGATGACGGTGTGACACCGCTACAAGCGCCATCGCAGATCGCTCGGGGGTCTGCCGGCGAAAGCTATGAGATTGCGGTTTCGTTCCCCGCATACACGAGGCGCGGCGGCGAAGCGGTCGAATCCACTCAAGTCATAACGCGGGTTAGTCTGCCAGGACGCTCGGGCGTCATCGAAGAGGTGCAGGACCGTGTGGCTGTCGTGGGGCCGGAAGGCCTTCTGGCGGCCGCCACTGCTGCGCCCTCTATTCTCGCGTTCGAGGCTCGATCTTCGCGTTCTTCAGTTCGACCAGCTTTGGTTTCAATGGCCAGTGAGCAGCTCAATCCAATCGAACGGATCAAGATTGATGTAGAGGACGTTCTCCAAGCTGAGAATGAGGCGGTTCTATCAGCCGGTGTCTTTCCGAACGGGGGCTCCGAATGACAAAGAGCCCTTGGAACCAGTTTGTCGAGATGCTGACTGGCGATGACCGTCATAAAGAGCAGAGAACTGTTCTTCCTCTACCTCCGCGGCTCAGCTCGCAGTTGCCGTACAGGGCATATGACAAAGACACAGAGGTCTTTTTTCAGCGCTCTTCCAAGGGTTTCATCTTGGAAATTTCGCCTTTGACAGGCGCAAATGATCGCACAGCCGACATGATCTCGTCGATCTTCTCTGATGTGTTGGAACCGGGAAGCTTTTTCTCGTTGACGAGTTATGCCTCGCCGCGCGTCTCACCACGGCTCGAAGGATGGTCGTTTCCGCGCATTCAACGCGGCGGTGTTTTTGCGACGCTTGCTCACTATCGAACCCAGAAACTCCTCGAAGGAGCTTGGCATTCGATGTCCAGCGACGGGTGCTTCAATGCGCGCGAATTCCGCTGTTTTCTTGCCGTAGGCATCAAGGACGGCGGGCCGCTCAAAATGGACGATCTTATCAGGATGAGAGAGGCCATTGAGACCTCGCTTGATTCCATCGGGGTTGAGGCGCGCCGCTATGAACCGCAGGATTTAATCCAGTATTTCGATGAGATACTAGCTCCAACCACTGGCGCTGGCGATAAGGTTGCGTCCTATAATCGCTATGATCAGCTGAACACGCAGTGCGTTCGCAGCGACATCGTTATTCGGCCTTGCAAGGACAATTTCATTCTTGAAGCGCCATCTCTGCGTCCTTCTGGAGAGAGCATCGATGGCGTGCCGCAAATGCAAACGTTTCGGCCTGAAAAGTTCGACATACGCACAATGTCAGTCCGGGCCTTTCCGCATTATTGGGCGAGCTGGGATAGTCAGCGCCTGATCGGCGATCTCTTCAACCCCAAACTCTCGCTGCCGTGCCCGGTTCTCCAGACCGTCAGCGGTGTTATCCAGGCGACAGAAGTGGCCGAGTCCAAAACGTCGTTCAAGCATAAAAGGACGACATCGCTCGCAGATGGCAGCGCTTCGAAATATCTGCCTGATCTCCGAAAGTCCTCTGAGGAGTGGAGGGTGGCCCAAGACCGCGTGAAGGGCGGCGAGAAGCTAATTCCGACATATTACGCCGTGAGCACCATTTCTCCCATCGGAGAGGGTGAGCGTTGCTCTCGCGCCATCAAGGCCTTGTACAAGGCAGCTGGTTGGGATTTGCTTGATGAGCGGATGATCGAACTGCCTGCGTTCATGTCGCATTTTCCATTGCTGATGGCTGATGGATTGGATCATGACATCGGCAAGCGCATGGCACGCTTCAAATCGATGTTGTCTTACTCGGTTGGATCGATTGCTCCCGTTCACGGTGAATTCGTCGGTGGCGACAAACCGCACCTCTTGTTCATCGGTCGCAGAGGACAGGTCCAATACTGGTCCCCGTTCCAAAACAACTCGGGCAACCACAATGTGGCGATTGCTGGTCAATCAGGTTCGGGTAAATCGGTCCTCTTGCAAGAGCTAACTGCAAGCTTTTGCGGAGTTGGCGCGAAAACCATCGTCATCGATGATGGGCGTTCATTCGAGCACATGTCCAAAGTTCTTGGCGGCAATTTCACGCAGTTTACACTCGCCTCCGGGATCTCAATTAACCCTTTCAAGATAGTCGATGAAGCCGAAGCCGAGGTGGATGAGGATTATCTCGTCGATTGCTTGGCAATGCTGAAGAGCATCATCTCCCAGATGGCTCGGCATGAAAACCGTCTCAATGACACCGAACGCGGACTGATTGACCGCGCAGTCAACGAAGTGTGGGACGCGAAGGCGTGCCAAGGTACCATTGACGACATCTGTGTTTCCCTGGGCGAGATGAAAGATGGTTATGCTGCGAGCCTGGCAACGGCTTTGACCCCATACACCGAAGGCGGGACGTATGGCCGGTTCTTCGTGGGCGAAAATAACCTTGATCTTTCGAATGATCTCACGGTCTTCGAGCTGTCGGATTTAGCCTCACGTGATGAGCTGCGGGGCGTTGTTCTCACCTCGATCATGTTCTTCGCATCACAGACCATGCGCAAGATGGATCGGGCTATCCCGAAGGCGCTCATTATCGATGAAGCATGGCAGATGCTCAAGGGCGGCGCGATGGCTGACTTCGTTGAAGCCTATTCGCGGACCTGCCGGAAGTACGGCGCTTCGCTCATCACTGCCACGCAATCTATACACGATTATTTTAAATCGGAAGGCTCGCGCGCGGCATATGAGAACTCGAATTGGTCTCTAATTCTTGAACAGAAACAAGAGACTATTTCTGGGCTCGGGGAGAGTGGCCGTTTCGAGATGAGCGGCCTCACAGAGCAGGTGCTGCGCTCGCTTAAGCGCCATGGCACCGATTATTCCGATATCTACGTTCGCGGCCCGGGCTGCGAGACGGTGTGCCGTCTCGTCCTCGATCAATATTCTGCCACTCTCTATTCGTCGACGCCTGACGTGCACAGTGCAATCGAGCGCTTCGTTGAAAGCGGAGTGCCAATGGCTGATGCGATTGAGATGGTGGCGTTTCCTGAAGACCACGAAGTTCGGGAGGCCGCAGAATGAAGACCGGTTACTTGGACAGCTTTCGCGGTTGGTCTGGTTGGGCGGCGGCTGCCGGTATTCGGTTAGCTGCTTGGACAATGATGAACGCGCTGTGCGCGATAGGCTTCGTTGGCTTCTTAATCTTCGCTCTGGGTGGGTTCACGCCAGAAGGCTTTTTCTCGCACGCTGACAATCTGTCGAGCCGCTACCTCGCGGCGCCAACCGATGCCCGCATTCAATTTCACGCCATGGCCGGCATCGCCCTTTTATTCCTGTTTGGGATCTTCGGTGCCTTGCGGGCCGGTTCACTCACCAAAGTTTTTTCTAGCCGGGAGATAGCACAATGAACGCCGTCACAGCTAAAGCGCGCAAGCTTGGGTCAACAAAGCTTCGCCCGCAGATCGTATTGCTCTCAGTTGCGGCCGTTATCGTCGCTCTTTGGGGTGTTTGGGTGACTAACCAATTGGTGTCGAAGAATGACAGTCCGATAGTCCAGGTTCAGCTCCAGACTTTGATTGGCGATTACGTAAAGGCTCAAGCCCGTTCGAATGCCCCTGAGGAGCAATCAGCCGCCGCCACCGTGGCCTATGTCCGCGCCATCGAGCGCGAGATTGAGGTGCTTTCCGCTGAAGGGAAGATTGTGCTCGTCGCTAACGCGGTTGCTGGAGGCGAGGTTGTCGATGTCACAGGTCTCGTTCGTGCAAGGGCGATGGGCAAGTTGGCTGATGCTGGCGCAATCCATCCGCCGGGCGCTGACGGCGCTGTCCGAACAGCGATGCGTGGCTATATGGCTGATAGTGCCGGGGCAGGACAATGACGGCCCAGAAACTCTCTCCGAAATTGCGCGGCCTCTTAAAGCGCGCTGCGTTTTGCGCTGGCCTGCTTGGGTGCGTCGTTGCTGCGCAGGCGCTCTCGTCATGGGCTGACCGTCATGCTTTCATGATCAACGCTTCTGAATCGCTCCCACACTGGGCGCTGTTCGTTGAAAGCGGTCAATTCCCTACGCGCGGCGAGCTCGTTGTTTTCCACCCCGGCCACGATGCTCTTACGCAGGAGTATTTCGGTGAAAAACCGGACCCCTTCACGAAGGTCGCATATGGAGTTCCGGGCGATGTGATCGCCCGCGACGGATCAGACGTGACCGTGAACGGGAAGGTAGTTGCTCGCCTCAAACCGTTGACCATGCGCGGTGATGAACTTCATCCGGGCCCCGTAGGCGAAGTGCCTGAAGGCTGCGTTTTTGCAGCGACTCCTCACCCGGATGGGTTTGACAGTCGTTACAGCCATATTGGCTTCGTTTGCGCTGGAAGCATTGTAGGGACCGGGGTGCCAGTCCTGTGAAGCGCACGTTTGCCTTGGTTGTCTCATTCGCCTTTGTGCTCGCTCTACCAGGGTCGGGCGTTCCGGCTTCAGCTATCGATCATGGACAGTTTGGAGAGGCATGGCCGGTCGCTGAACCTGACCTTCTGCTGCAAATCCAATCTCGGCTTGAGAACATGCAAGCCAGTGGTGAGTTGGATCGTCAGAACGCGGCTTTTCGTGAGACGATGAAAAAGCGCGTGATGGATCCTCTCCCGGTTCCGGGCATCGCGATTGCCGGTGACGATCGGAGCTGGCTGTTTGATCCGTCGATCACTCTGGCTGCCGATATGCGCGACGATAAAGGGCAATTGGTCGCCGCTGCCGGCACCCGCGTCAATCCGCTCGATTACACGCCCTTCGGGCAAAAACTCATATTTATCGACGGCCGCATCCCGGAGCAGATTGAATGGGCGAAAGCCCAAAGCACAGATGATCGGGACAAGATCGTCTTTGTCGGTGGATCTCCGTTTCGGGCCATGAAAACGCATTCGCGCCGGTTCTATTTTGATCAAGGCGGCTCGCTCACTGGTAAGTTCGGTATCAGAGCCACGCCCGCGCTCGTCCAAAGAGAGGGTGATGCTCTGCGAGTTTCAGAAATAGTCGTGCCGCAAGGGGCAGCACAGTGATGCGCCTGATCTATACAATCCTCGCGGCGCTGGCATTCGCGCTCGGTTCGTTGATGAGCTCGCCAGCGCGCGCTCAAACCGGGCTGCCTGTCGACGGTGCAGCCACCTGCGAGGGAAGCTTCGTAAATCCAATTACTGATGTGTGCTGGGGATGCCTTTTCCCCCTGTCTGTCGGTTCATTGAAGATATGGCCGTCTAGTCGAGCGGATACACCCAACCCTTCTCTTCCCATCTGTGCCTGCGGCACTCCCATTCCCCGTATTGGAATTGCTATGGGCTTTTGGGAGCCCGTTCGTTTGATCGATGTTACGACAAAGCCGTGGTGCTTCCCGAACCTCGGCGGGATCAAGCTCGATCCTGGCTTCGATATCGGCAGAGGATACCAGTCCGGGAGCGGCGAAGGCAGCACATCCGCTAAGTATCATTCCCATTATTACATCTATCCGCTCCTGTATTGGCTCGAACTTCTCGCCGATTTCGTTTGCTTCGAGCAGTCCCAGTTCGATGTTGCTTATATCAGCGAAGTCGACCCTCTCTGGCAGGATGATGAGCTTTCGATGCTGATCCATCCAGAGAGTGCGCTCACCGGTAATCTCATAGCGCAAGCTGCATGTTCTGCTGACTGCATTGCTTCGACCGCTGATTTGCCGCTCGATCCGTTGTTCTGGTGCGCTGGTTGCAACGGGCCGATGTACCCGATGAATGGGAATGTTGATGCTGCGCGTTCCAACACGCAGACGACACGTCTCGTTGCGGAGCGGACGGTGTTCAAGATGCATCGGCTTGGTTTTGCTTGGGGCACAAGTGGACCGAGAGCCCTTTGTTCGCGCTATCCCATGCCAATCATCAAAAAGAGCCAATATCGGCTCCAGCAAGTCAACCCAACGCCAATGGTGTCTACTCGTGGAGCTTGCTCGCCAATTGGTGGTTCAACGTTCCCTCCCGGTAGTGCGCAAATGTACCCAGTCAAAGGGGAGGATGCCGGCTTCCTCCTTTGGCGCAAGCGCAATTGCTGCGTTCTGTGAGGCTGATATGAAAAGGGTTCTCTCATACACATTGGTTGGCGCGGCGCTCCTGACTGGCATTGGAGCATTGGCGCAGCAGTCGGCGCCGCTCGATGTCGATGCGATCGAAGCGAGAGCTGGGGCTTTCGTTGAGGAGGCACGTTCCCTCATTCAAGGAGCTGAGCCTACTGAAGCGCAAGTGCGGGATGCCGAAGAGCTCGTCGCCGAGGCCATGCAGCAAGTCGATGGCTTAGACGCGGAAGGAATGGTGAGTGAAGGCGCGGTCGATTTCGGAGAGATCGTGCGAGGAGCGCAGGGTATCTCGTCGCGGCCTGAAGGTAGCCCTCTATTAATTTCCTTCGTCAGCCTGTCGATGCCACCAGAAAGCTTAGCACGTGTCATTGAAGAAACGACGCAAGCCGGCGGGCTTGTAGTGTTCCGTGGCTTCCCGATTGAAGGCGCAGGCACCTTTGTCCAGTCATTGATTGAAGTGGCTGGCGAAGATGGGGCTCACAACATCACCATCGATCCGAGGCTTTTCCGCGCTTTCACGATTGATCGTGTGCCGTCTTATGTCGCGGTGTCTCGTTCGTTCGATCCTTGCGACAGTTTGGATTGTGTAACCACTCCGCCGCCGCACGATAAGCTTGTTGGCAATGTGCCCCTTCATTCAGCTTTAGAGCGCTTCATAGATTCCAATGGTCCAGGCACACCCGTGGCTCGCATTGGTCTTGCGAACCTGAGGACGCGGTAGAATGCGCTCGCTGGTCTTTTTCCTAGGCGCATGCGCCTTCGTTGCTGGAGGGGCTGCTGGCGCGCAAATGAGCCGCCCAGAGGCTAAAGCCGAGGCTGAGGCATTGGCGGAAGGTGTGCGTGATGGCAGCCAAGACCAGATTCTATCGAATGCTGCTCCAGATGGCGTACCTGGCTTTCAAGGCACGGATGCTGCTGAAGCGACATATTTTGAAGATCCCGAAAGGCTGCTCGCAGACGGGGAGGCGGCGCGGTATAGCGAGGGTTATACGATCGTTGCTGACCCGTACCGCACACAATTCGATCCCGCCACACTAGGTCTGGAAAATGCGCAAACAGTAGAGGCAGATCCAGAGAGCTTTCTGGGCGGCGTGTCTTTTGGTGGGTCGACGGGCGAGTGCCAACCTCTTCCTACAGGCGGCGGCGGCGGCCTTACGTATCTTGAGAGTTGTAACCAAGGCTCGGTGCCATTCGATGAAGCGAGGAGCTGCACGGCATCACTCAATGTGCAAGTCTCTGGCCGCATTGCATGGGAGCATCAATGCTTTCCTCAAGGATTTATCGCGCCGCCAAATCAGAATCATTTGCGGTGCCCGGCTTTTCAGTCGGACGCTCAAGCGCAAGGCGCTTCGTGTTCGTTCGTGCGGCAGGAGCAAGTTGGCATTGTCTGTTTGCAGGGAACGCCCAATAACTGCACTGAGCCTGAGCCGCTTATAGCCAACATTTATGCTTGCGACGCGCCCGTTGCTGGTTGGGGCAGCGTGCAGATCGACACCCGGACTGTCAGTGGAGAGTCGGTCGATGAGACGGCTTGTCAAAACACAACGACCGGGGCGACATGCTCGCTCGAAACCGAGACGTGCACAGCTCCAAATGAAACCCGGAACATCGGCGGCCTCGATGTAACGCGGCCCTGCTGGGAGTGGGAGCGGACGTATCAGTGCCAAGGTGCCAGTCCCGCAAATGATTGCGGTGAGCTCGATGCCAGGCCCGAATGCAGCTTCAGCCATGACGAATGCCTGAGCTATGATCCCGACGGTATGACGTGCAACGTCTACGATCGTTGGTACTCGTGCACCATTCCGCAACAGGGCGATCCTCCCCCGCCCGAGTTCGTATGCGGTGACGATCTTTATTGCCTCGATGGCGAATGCAATTCCATCGAGCGTGAGGCTTCGACAGAGTTTAAGGACGCCGTTGTCGCCATTGAGACGATGGGAGAGCTCAACGCTGATTTTGACCCCGCTACACTGACCGTGTTTGGCGGTGAGCATTTGGAGTGCTCAAAGAAGCTATTTGGCATCTCGAATTGCTGCTCGGGTAAGGGTGTACCGCTGATCACTCCCTTCTTATGCGACGCGGAAGATCGAGAAGTTGATCGCCGCGATGATGAAGGCCTCTGCCACAATGTCGGGACATATTGCTCCAGTAAGGTGCTCGGCGTCTGCGTGAGCAAGAAACAGTCATATTGCTGTTTTTCAAGCAAGCTTGTCCGGATTTTGCAGGAGCAAGGTCGCGAGCAGCTCGGAAAGAGCTGGCAAGACCCTGAAGAGCCGAATTGCGATGGATTTCTAATCAGCGAGTTCCAGCAGCTCGATCTATCGCAGATGGATTTCACCGAAGTTTATTCAGAATTTGTTGAGGCAGCGCGCCTTCCCGATGAAGTTGAGTTAAGTATCCAAATACAATCTCGTATAGAGGATTACTTCAACACAGCTACCGGCGGAGGATAAGGTGAGCAATTTGTACAGCATCATGAACGGTGGGACGATGTTGTCCCGGACAGTTGGAGAGGTCGCGGTGGCCTCACTTGTCGGTCTTTTTGGCAAGCGCACACCCGAAACCATGGCCGAGTTCCTGACTGAGTGGGCGAACAAGCCGATCACGTCTGACGACGTTTTGCCAGCCTTGGCGATGCTCGAAGAAGACGCTTGGATAAAGGCGGATGATCAGTCGAGCTGTGGCTACGTCCTTACGCGAATGGGTCAGCGCAACGTTGCCTCATATATCCAGCTTTTTGTCCAACTTATTGATCGAGACAAGGGCATCGTCAGCGCTGAGATGCGCCGGCGCATGGTGTCCGTCTTCGACGAACTAAATCCTGACCCTGAGTGGGTCGATGCATTCGTTCGCGGTTCCTCAACTGACGGGAAAACGCAGCGCGACAGAGATCGGGAGAAAGACGATGGTTAAGAATCCTCTGCTGGGTGCGGTTTGCCTGATAGGCGTTCTCGCAGCCCCCGCTATGGCGCAGGAGCGCGGACGCGGTGGCACAGGTGTCGATGAAGACACGCAACTTCCGACATGCGAGCAGCCATTTGGTATAGCCGCCCTTGTTGAGGATGAAGGAGAGCAAACAGACCCATACGCTGGTCTCAGTCCTAATATGGCAGCCTTGGCCCGGTTGGCTGCACAAGAAGAGGGCCAAATAAGCCGCGTAGATCCGATGCCGTTGATCAAATTGATGGCTGCGCGGTCCAACTGTTTCCAGATCGTTGAGCGCGGCGCTGCACAAAGCGCCCTTGAGCGCGAGCGCGAGATGGCAGGGATGACCAACCGCCAGGTCAGTGCGGATTATCTCCTTTCAGCTCAGGTCGTTTATTCTGATCGCAAGGCACGCCGTTCGGGCGGCGCCCTGGGCGGTATCGGCCGCGCGCTTGGAGGCGGTCTAGGCGGGCTCGCGCTTGGAGGTATTAGTTTCCGCTCGCGAACGGCTGAAGCGGAAGTCCTTCTAACGCTGATTGAGGTCGAAACCGGGCTCCAGGTCGCCATAGCGTCAGGTTCGGCTCAAAAGCGCGATCGCGGCCTGTTCGCAGGCGGTGTCCTCGGAACATTCGGCGGGCTGGGCGGCAGCTACGGCTCAACCGACATTGGTAAAGTCACCGCCATAGCGGCTCTCGATAGCTACATCGAGCTGGTCGCTGATGCAGAGCAGAACATCGATCGTTCAAGCCGTGAGAGTTCCGGTGATGGACACGAAATTGCCGTTGAAGACACCACTCAACCAGCCCCAATCGAGCAGGAGATCGAACAATGAAACGCTCTATCGTCACCCTCATTGTTGCAGTTCTAGCGATGCCGGTTCTTGCCCAAGCTCAACAGAGTGACGGCGAGCTGTATTGCGACCAACGAAAGCTTGGGCATTGGTTTTATTGCGATGAGCCCGAACCTGAACCGGCCGAAGACGGTGAAGTGCCTATTGAAAACACTGCCGCGCAACCATCCTATACGGAGCAATTGGCATCGATCTCACGCGAGCTGGATGAACGCAAAGCGCGTGCGATCTTGGAGCCCACCACTGAAAATGTGCGAGAATATATCTCGTTTCAGCGTCAACAGCTCGACCGGGCGTCCGGTTTTGCGGACGTGTGGGCTCGTACAGTGTGGCAAAATCCTGATCTCGATTACACCCTGGAGCGCCCAGTAGGAAATTTGGGAAAGCAAAGCTGGAGGACCGAACGCACCGCGGCACAGGACTCGATGATGCGCGACCTGACACAGCGCTATGGCGTGTTCTATTTCTACTCACAGAGTTGCGGTGCTTGTTCGACGTTTTCTCCAATCGTGCGCGGCCTCTCTGATCGGTACGGCCTCGATGTCCTCGCGGTCTCGATGGACGGCGGCGTCACGCCCGGTTTCCCTGAATATGTCGTCAATCAGGGGCAATATGAGCGTATGGGCCTTCAAGGCTCCAGGGTGCCGGCTTTGGTTCTCTTCGACACTGAAACGAAGTCGACGGTGCCAATCGGCTACGGCGTGATGGCTCAAGACGAAGTGATCCAGCGCATCTTCTATCTCACACAGACACAGCCTGGGGAGGACTACTAATGCCTCGCAAATCATTCATGAAAGCTTGCCGGACCTACGGCGCGCCCATCGCCCTTTTGAGCTCAATCTCGCTCGCAGCTAGTCCTGCTTCTGCAAGCGTTGAAAATGAACTCGAAGACTTCTTCGACGGCATGGGGGCTCAGGCCAATGTGACCGGTCCGAGCGCTTTTAATGGACAGCGATCAGGTCATTACACCGGTGGCGGACTGTGGGCACGTTTCCCAACGGAGAATGTCGATCCAATCAACATCCAAATGCCGAGCGTATCCGCTGGGTGCGGCGGTATCGATGTGTTTTCGGGCAGCTTTTCGTTTATCAACTCCGACCAGCTCGTGGCTCTCTTCAAGGCGACTGCGAACAACGCCCTTGGCTTCGCCTTCAAACTTGCGATCAGCTCGATTTCGCCCGTCATAAGCGACGAAATTGATGAACTTTCTGACATCGTGCAGCAGGCCAATGAGTTTAACATCAACTCTTGCGAAAGCGCAGCCGCATTGGTCGGCTCAGTCTGGGGTGCGCACGAAACGGCGAGCTCACATGTTTGCCGAGCGATCGGCAATTCTCAAGGCATCTTCTCGGACATGGCTGCTTCTCGCCACGGATGTAATGACGATGGCCAGCGTGGTAGCACGATCTCCGGAAATTCGGACCCCAACATTCCTTCCGAAAGCGTCAATTTCACGTGGAAGATGTTGAACGACAATTATCCGTCTTTCAGCCGAGAATTCAAAGAATACCTGATGAGCCTGGTCGGGACCGTCATTCATACATACGAAAGCGACACTGACCCTCAGGGCTCAATCACTTTCGCTGGTTCGGGAAGCGAAGAGCTCTTCACAGCCTTGCTCGATGGCGGAACCGATATCGAAGTTCTCGACTGTAATGATGACGAGTGTTTGTCGCCTACAATGACCACGGTGACGATTACTGAGAGCGAGGCGCTTAAGCCGCGCGTTCTTGCATTGCTCCGCAGCATTGCCTCAAAAATCGAGACTGATGAAGCACTGGATTCCGAAGAGATTGGTCTCCTCGGGATGAGCGCCATCCCTCTTTATAAGATCATGGCAGTCAATGCCGCATCGACCTTTAATGTCGTCAATGAAGGCGAGCTGGCCGCGTTGGCGGAGGCGGTTTCTGTCGATATTCTTGAATCCTTCACACGGCGTAATGTCGACTATGTGAACCGTGGTTCTGCCACCTTCCAGAATATGAATCCTGAAGCGATGCGTAGCTGGCGGAGCCAAATTGCTGATGTCAGGCAATCGCTGACCACCATTTCGCGCGGCGTATCCGTGAAGGTCCAGGCCGTTAACTCAATCATCGAGCGCAGCGCATTTATCGAGACGACTTTGAGGAATGAGATGTCGCCTCAGCTCAACGGCGCGCTGAACTTTGGTTCGGCAGCAGCATCTCAGGCAGCGAGGTAAGCCATGCTTGAAGTCTTCACAACCGGCGGCGGCGAGTTTGTAGTCAACGTTTTGAACGCGGTCTCAGCGTGGACCGGTTCTGGAGGATGGCGCTCACTCATTACAGTGGTGCTGGTCATCGGGCTGATCTACGCGCTTACAACGATGGCGTTCAATCTGAATTGGCGAACGCTGATTCATTGGTTCCTAGGCGCGACGCTGATGTACGGGTGTCTGATCATTCCGACTTACGATGTGAAGGTCACTGATCGCATCAACCCCGGCCTTGCTCCCTCTACAGTGTCAGATGTGCCCCTGGGCCTGGCGATGATTGCACACATCAGCAGTCTAACGGGTGATTATTTGACGCGGACGGCAGAAACCGTTTTCGTGATGCCGAACTCCCTCCAATACTCAAATTCTGGGATCATTTATGGCGCGCGCCTTTATGACCGCACTCGGAACTTCAAGATCCGCGATCCACGGGTTCGAGCTAATTTGACGAAGTATTATCAGCAATGCTTGTTCTACGATTTCATGCTCGGACATAAGAACCCGGCGGTCGTTTTGAATTCTGACAATATGCTCGATGAGATGGGCCCCGGCTCGCCAGCTCGCGCCATGCCATATATCGCAACGGATCTAAGCACGAGCATCATTACCTGCGAGAATGCTTACACCAACCTGCGAACCGGGGACATTCCGGCCGAGCAAGCACGTGAGCTCCAAAATCAATCGAATGCCGCCTTTCCTGGGATGACGCCTGCGCTTGCTCTCCAGCAAATGCAGAATGATTTGCCCGCGATATCTGGCTATTTTCATGGTGGTACGGCGCAGGACGCAAACCGTATTTTTCAGCAACGATCGCTCACTGAGGCGTTTTTGGCCGCTCGGGCGGGTTTTGGCGCAGCTGATGGTGATGCTTTCGCCGCTCTTCGTGCAGAAGAGCAAGCGCGCAACACTTATAATTCGATCGGTACGCAGGCGATGACATGGGTGCCTTTGCTGCACATCGTCCTGACCTGCGCGTTCTACGCCCTTTTTCCTATCCTCTTTCCCCTCTGGCTGATCCCCCAAACCGGGGTGATGGCGATGAAGGCCTTCTTCACCAGCTTCTTCTACTTGGCTGCCTGGGGGCCACTCTACGTCATCATTCATATGTTCATCATGTATCGGACAGAGAGTTCGTTATCGGCGATTTCTCCGAACGGAATCACTCCAGCGGGGATAGCCGGCATCGATGCTGTGAATTTGGAGGCCGCCTCGACAGCCGGGATGTTGCTCATAGCGGTCCCCGTGCTGGCATTGGGACTGACCAAAGGTGCTATGGCGCTCGCAAATCAAGCCCAGGCGCTCCTCAATCCAGCGCAGGGAGCTGCTGAAGCTGCCGCGACAGAGCAGACCACCGGGAATTACGCTTACGGAAATACGAGCATTCTCAATTCATCGTCGTTCCTGACCCAAGCGCAACAGTGGAACACCGCGCCGAGCCAAACGATAGGGCACGGGACCAGCACATTCGTTGGCGCTGATGGCGCCCTGACCAAGGAAACAGCCGACGGCTATTCGGTCGTCGATCAGCGCCCCGGTATCAGCAATATTGGGCAAAGCATTGGGATCTCGCAGCGCCTTGATAGGGCTCAATCAATCGTGGGCCGTGAATTGCGTCAACGCATGAACACTGTCGGCAATTCTCTTACTGAAGCGCAAAGCGAGGTCCAGCGGCTTCAAACTGAACAGCGTGTGGGCAATAGAAGCGAGACCTCCACGCGACAATATTCGGGTTCTGGGCAATCCGCATCGCAGGGCATTTCTGAAACCGGCTCTGTTTCGAGCAGTCAGGAAAGCTCGGTCGCAAATAGCGGCTCGATCACCGATTCAGAGAGAGATGTATCGACTAACACTTCCGCTATTAGCGGTGCTGGAAGCTTGTCAGCGCCCGTTCCGGGCGGAGGTGCTGGGAACGGTGGCGGCGGCGTCCCATTGAAGGGCGGAGGTAGATTGCCTGCCAACGCGTCTGTAAATGCTTCTGTCGAGACAAGGCGCAACCGATCCAATGGGACAGACGTGCAAGAGTCTTTGTCGGGCGGTAACACTAACCGTTCTGGATTTAGCGACTCCGCAGACGAGAGTAGCCGCTTCAATCAAGAGTTTCGTAGTGGAACAGAATTCTCGTCATCCCAGACTGGTTATTCTGACAACAGCACAGCGCTTTCCAGGGCTCAGGAGCGTGTTCAATCGCTCAGTCGTGAATACCGCCAGCTTGAGACACAATCTGAGGAACTTTCAAAAAGCACGACGCTATCGGAAGCGGCGGGTATCTCGCGCAACGAAGATCTCACCAATGTCGTCCAATCGCGTTACGAGGCCAAGGCCGATGAGCTTGGCCTGACTGTGCCGGCATTCAACAATATCCCGAGAACCCGCCAGGAAGCCGATAATCGTAGCCTAGTTGTTGATCGCATCCTTCAAGATGTGGTCCGTGAGCGAGTGGGTGATCTTGGTCGTGATTTGCCTGATCCTGATGGCTTGGTCGGCAATCTTCAGCGACCGGCCGATTTTGAACCATCACCTATTCCGTCAGGTTTGGGTCGCGGTTCATCACGGGGCGGTTCCGGTGGTAATGGCATCGGAGATCAAATTGAAGATGTTAGGCAAGGGATTGAGGATCGTCGTGGGTCCATCCAGCGGAACCACGGAGCCAACAGCGGCGCTGCGCAAGAGAGACGCCGGCGTTCTCGTGAATCGATCAATGATTGAACGTTGAACCTAGAGCAGGCGCCACAGTAGGAAGGCAACAGCACCAATCAGTGCAATCCAATAAACGGCATATGTGAAGGCCGTGTGAGATCCCTGCTCAACAGATTGATCTTCGTCCTGAAACACCGTTTCGGGCGGCGCGTTGTAGAGGTTTCCACCCACATCGATCGTGTCGCCTAGCATAGGCAGACCGGTTGTTGGGTTTATGGCTGGTCTATCGTCATCCATTTCGCATATCCATTACTCTTACGACGTGAGAATACCACATTTCGGCTTTTCCGACCAGTAAGATGAAGAGCCCAGATATCGCCTTGCTCCCCCTGAGGAGCAATGGCGGGCGGAGCCCGCCTCCTGCCTTAGAGGAGATCGCTTTGTTGGAATGTGAAGCTCTTTGGTTGACTTTCATCAATCCCAATACAGCGCATGAGCCGTTCTTCGGCTCATTCCTTATTCATTCTTAGAGACTGAAGAGGGATTCTGTTCGTTCACTGAACTCGCACAATCATCTTCACTTCTCCCTTCGCTCTCCTCCTCGTTTGCCTCGATTGCAGCCCCCAATCTATCAAGCACTCTGGCAAGCTCCGGATCGCACTCCCCTGCCAGCGCAGAACCAAGCTTTGAGGGTGATGTTGCCAGCAGCGCCTTTTCCCGCGCCTGATTGGCTTGTTTGCGCCGCTGCGCTTCTTTAATGGCTGCTCGGCCGCCGAGAAGCTGCTTGAAGCGCTCATACACTCGCCCAGGCAGCTTCGTGAGCTCAAAAAAGTAGGCGTTTGTTTCTTGAGCGACCTGCGGCCCCTCACCCCGTTCATTGTCGATGCGCCTCGTGCGTCGCACCCAGTCGATGAAACCATGACGTTTCAGCCTCGCTAGAGCGTTCACCACCGTCGCTCTGGCATACCGGGTGTAGCGCATGATGGTGTCGATCGATGGCTCGCAGCGACCTGTTTTGAAGTCGCAGCACCGCGTTAAGAGTGTATCGAGTACGCGAACGCCGCTGTCTCCTATAGGGCCAAGACGCGCACCGAACTCCTTGTTGGTGTCATCAAACTCCTGTGCGGTCTGTACGAGTTTGTCCTTCCACTTGAGCCCAGCGGCAACCCCACCGCCTGCGATGGGACGGAACACTTGCGCCCGCCGATCGCTCACGTCGAAGCTTGATCGCCTGACTGGTTGGAAGGTGCGGCGCTTCGTCAACGAATCCTTAGCACCTGGCGATCTATTCAATCCGCCAATGTTAGGCGTGATGCGTCCAATTGGCACAGCTCCATAAGAGCTGCGCTGCCCTCTGTTTTGCTCATAACCCATACTGCCGTCTCCTCCGATTGGAGGGGCCGCGAACGCAGACATAACTTTCCCGTCTGCAAAAACGCAGTTTTGTCTTGACGGGTTATCGGAAGGGGCCTAACTCTCGTGTCGCATTCATTTTTGACGAGGTGCTTCCAACACCTTTGAGAGCTAAGAGGATCTTCCTCACATTGAGCCCGGCCATTGGCCGGGTTTTTTGTTATCTGGTTCGATTACTCCCCTCGATGAAACACTTTTCGCGCTCGAATCGCCGCAAGGCGTAGAACGCGATGAGAACACTTCGGGCCAAAGTTGTCAGGCTTTCAAGGATAACCAACAACTAATCCCCCGCTGGCTCGTGCTGGGCATGACTCAACTCGCCCGATGTAGAGGAAGTATTACTACGCATCTTCTCGATTGCATTGGAGCTTAAGCCTTCGAGAATGCCGTATTTATTGCCGGTTTCGTCATAGAAGCGCAGCGCTACTTTCAGAGATGGTTGTCGGCGGCCCGCTTTAACGCTGAAATACCAAGCGCGTGAGATGCCGAGTCTCGTCCAAATCTCCGTCATGAGCCTCATAAGTCTACTAATTGTAGACTTTGTCAAGCGTCGTTCACTCACCGGGCGTCCATTGGTGCATACTCCGGGCATGGGAACAGGGAACGATCTGGGCTGGTTTATCAACGAGTGGCTTGATTTTGCCGATATGAAGCAAAAGGATCTCGCCCATATAACAGGGTGGTCTAAAGCCAAGGTTTCTGCCCTTTGTAACGGCCGGAACGGCTATAGCCGTGAAACGGTGGAGGGAGCTGCGCGCGCTCTTGGGTGCCATCCGTTCGAGCTGCTGATTCATCCGACAAGGGCGGTCCTCCTCCGCCGGAAAGTGGAAGAAAATGCCTCAGATGGGCGTTAGCGTTCACTAAAAGCGAACTTTGCACAATTTCTTTCATGCGGCCAAGTTTGCCCAGCGCTCCGCAATGGGGACCAAGACAAACAGGCAGCCGAGGCCAGCTGCAATTGCGTAAAAGCCGACTATTGTTCGGATCAAGCCTCGCCACCAGGCCTTGCGGCCTGAAGTAACATCTTTTCGCAAACGAGAGATTCGGCTCGTCATATTGGCCGTGCCTTCATAAACCATCAGGGAACCCGTCATCAAAGTGAGTAGGGTTAAGGCCAGCGCAATCGCGTAGAATGACCCGATGCCGAATGCCAACGCAGCCAATGTGCCGGCGATAATTGGCATCAATGCGATATGCCCAGAGCTGCACAGGTGCGTCGCATAGTAGGCCGGTTTGGACAGTTTAGCAGGGATGAGCAGCATCGGTTGATGGCAGACCTCGCAATGTTTGGCCGGCGTTCGGGCCGGCCAAGGCCTCATCCAAGTGCCGCAGTACGGACAAGCCGGGTGTCGGTCATCCGTATCGATTTTTGTGAGACGCCGGTGTTCCACGCTATTGGAAGAACCCATCGCTGCGTCCACCGTAACGATTATCAAGCTCATTCTCTTTGCGACCGGTCGACCTTCTCAATCCGACCTCGACGACGCCGCCGCGATGTTTCATGTGAATATCTCGCAAGTCGATGTTGTTGCGATGTGCCCAATCGATCGCTGCCTGTTCGCTGGGGAAGTCCCCCATATCGTCGTGATTCCATCCGCTCATAAGTCTTCTCCTTCTTTTAAAAGCGTGTTTGGGAGTGGGGTCTTGCCCCCTGCTGGCCGATGCTTCTTTCGCGAAGCATTGCGGTTCCTCAGTCTGTTCACCGACATGTGAATGCACTGTACGAAAAGACCCGCGATGGAGCCCACGATCACTGCACTAAGGATTGCCAGGCCAATTACTGTGCACTCGGCGATGTAGTGACCGCTGTTCAACACGGCTGTCGCGGGTTCTGAGACGCTTGGCGGAATTGTGCTAGTCATCGGCCGATGTCCCAATCCCTGCTGCGGTCTTGGATTTGCCGTTCTGGCTTTTCCTGCACCGGCTGTTTGGTCTCCACGCCGCCGCGAACTCCGCGGTCGGGAGGAGGCTTGAGACTGTCTCGTAGCTGAGCTTGCTGCACGGCATCGCGAGTTGGTTTTGAATGGTCAGGGACGTTCGAGCGTTCAGGCTTGTCGCTGGGTGCTTGCTGTATCGCCTCAAGCGCGCTGGCCTTGTCGCCTGAGTTGTTTTCCAATTGGTTGGTGAGCTTTTGGGCGTCGTCCGTTACAACTGTGATATCGTCTCGAACGCGGGTGAGCATGACATGGGCGAGGCGCTCATTGGTAAGCCGCTTGTTTTCGGCCGACAGCTCGCCAATCGCTTTATTGGTGGTTTCACCCTGGGCTTGGTGCATGTTCAAGGCGTATGCGAGCCCCATCCTCTCCAGCATTGGATCGGAGTTAGCGAGCTTTATATCGTCACCATCTTTGTTGCGAACCGTGATACTGTCCTGCTCGACTTTAAGCACTTTGGCTTCTTCTGACTTACGCAGGCCGCGCTCATCATCTTTTGCAGTCCACCGCACCTTGTCACCCTCGTGAACGCGGTCCTTGTGCTTCTCCGAGAGTTCCAGCGCTTCACGGTTGTCGTTTGTATCGATCTTTCGCGGGTCGAAGAAAACCCGTTTCCCGTTTTCAGAAAGCAGCTGAACTTGGCCCCTGGAATAGTGACCCGTCACTTCATATCGCCCTCGCAGCAAGCCCCCTGGCGCGTCGCGTCTATGAACGTCGACAACCATGCCAGGGCGGTAGCTTTGGGGGTAGCGGAGCTCTTCGGCCGTGGCGTGCGATGGTAGGAGCGTTGTGACTTCTCGCCCCTGCCCTTTCAGGGTGCCTTCGCTCAGCAAACCAGCTTGAACTTGCTCGTTAATCTTAGCGCGAGAAACACGCCCCGCAGTGTAAATCGCGGTTTCTGCTCTTTCAGGTGCACTAAGCTTAAGCCATCTCTCCGCAACTGCGCTGCTACGGTCGTCGCTTTCGACAAGATTGCCTCCCAGTGCGTCTAAAGCGGCGCCGATTTTTCCTTGCCGAGATAGCCCCGCCACTTGCTTCATGTGCTCGGTGCGCTGGCGGTAGCTAGTTTCGAGCGTTGCCGTGCTTGCGGGGCCATCTTGGAGAAGCTTGAAGCTTTTCCCATCGTCCACAGGCATAAGCTGCTTCTTGTCGCCAATCAGCGCGAGCTTCTCGATCCCCATACGGTTTGCAATGGAGAGCAGATTCCGCATGGGAGTGTTTCCAACAAGGGATGCCTCATCAAGCACGATCACTGTGTCTTTGAGCGCTTCAGCGCTCTCTTCACCACCCCGGATGTGCTCATTGATAAATGAGGAAAGCGATTGCGCCTGAATTGGTTTGCCCGTCGCTTTGCCGTCGGGTGAGCGAATGGTGACATCATCGCGAAGCGAATTCACCATCTTGTTGGCCACTGCGAGGCCTATGACGCGCTTCCCTTGGGCATCGGCAATGCTGGCGATCGCTGACAGAGTGGATGATTTACCTGCCCCAGCTACGCCTTGTACGGCCACCGTGCGGTCCTTGGAGGCCAACACGAGCGTTGAAGCCGCCAACTGTTCAGACGACAGCTTGTGCTCCCCCGCAACCGTCTGAAGGCGCTCGGCGAGCCCTTCAGCGCGGGCAATGGGCTCGACTGCACCCTTCCCTTCCTCGACCCCCCTCAAGATCTCCCGCTCTGTGCGCAAGTGTTCGGGTGTTGTGAGAAGATTGGATTTTCCATCGAGGCGGTCGCTTCTACCTGAGACCAGATGCCCGTCGTTCGTAAGTTTCTCGATGCGCTGCTCGACACGTTCGGCCGTCACACCGCGAAGATCCAAGTTGACGGCGGTGCGCATGACTTCGTGTCGCGAAAAGGCGGCTTCCCTCGCGCCCAGGATTCGGACTGCTGATGCAACGGCCATTTCTGTCCGTATCTCGGACGGTGTAAGCGCCATGCGAGCGACGCCGTTGGTCGTGAGGCGTTCACTGGGGCGAAGGTAATCTGGAACACTGCTGATGATAGAGCGGGCCTGCCTTGCAATATCATGAGCCACAGAAGTGCTTGCGACCGGACGTTCATTGATGGCCTGGGCTGCCTTCGTTTTGGCTGCTTCGATCAACGGCTCAGGGTTGAAGCCCACCTCGCGTGCTTCGGTCTTCCATTGCTGGAGGAGCTTTTCTTTGCTTTCGACATTGAGCTTCGGATCGCGGGTAGCGAGCGTGATCTTCTTCTTCCCCGCGTCGGATGTGACGCCAAGCTCTTTGATCTTGTCATTGATGTCTGCGGTTCGCTTGCTGAATTGGTCGATAACCTTTTGGTCCACACCTTTGATTTCGAACTGGCCATGCTTGCCCGTGATCTTCGTTTCATATCCGAGCTTATGAAGGCCTTCGCGCATCGCTGCATGATAGGCTGCGCCGAGTATCGTGTTGTTTTGCCAAAGCTCGCGATTGTACAGCGCCTTCCATTGGCCATCCTTTTGGGTGATCGCGGCGATTACGACATGGATGTGGCTCTGAGGATCGAGCGCTCGACTCGTGTCATGCTCAAACATGGCATAGACAAGGTTGCCCGTCCGTACCGGTTCCCCGCGCCTATTCCGGCTGTAATCGCGTGCTTCAGCAAAGTGCTTTTCTGCGTAAGCGACAGTGTTTTTAACGACCTCTCTATGAAGAGCTAAAATGCGCTTATCATCCCCAATGAGGGCTAAAACTGAGGCGGATTTGGACATCGAAAAGGTAAGGTCCATGCCGGCTGCTCGTTTTTCATTTGAATTGACAACAGTTCCGTCAGGAAGCTTCCCATCCAGGAGCCGCTCAAAGCTCGCCTTATCGACCTCACCCTCTAAACCTAGCGCCTCAGCGCCGTTCCCCTCATAAGAGGAGTATTCGCCGCCATCTTCGCCGAGATAATAGTTGTCCTTGGCAAAATAGTCGGCCGCGCCTCCTGCAGAGCGTACAGTTGCTACGGATAGCATTTATCTGCCCCAAGGTTTGCGTGCGATGCGGGGGTCTTCGGGCTCCACATTACCCAAGCTCCATGCCGTCATCGATGTCGCGCTGTTCGTTTGGGCCAAGGCCAATACGGTCATCGTGAGAAACCGATTTAAGCTGCCGTTCTGCTTCTTGTTCGTCTTTGGATCTTCCCGCTTTCTCGGACGATTTTGATGAGGCTTTCGCCAGCCTCTCTGAGAGCGTTTCGCGCTGCGTTTTGTCCGCACCCCTTTCAGCGCCTCGCTCTTCGCCTGCTAGGCCGTCTTGTTTCTCTGATGGGCTCGCCGGTGCCTTATCAAAAAGAGTTGGCTCGTTTCCATCCAGAGGTTCGCGTTCCGGAGTATTAGCGGCCAAATTCGGTGTCAGCTCATCTGTTTGAGTATTGGCGTGTTCCACCCCTGACTCTTTCGCTTGCTCAGCCTTCTTGCCAGCTTCGAGTTTCAGTTCGGGTTGTTCAACGGTGGAGGCCAATGGATCGCCGCCGTCATCACTCCCCTCGCCTCCCGTGAGAACTTCACCAGTAGCCGGATCGAACGTCTCGCCGCTATCGGAAATAGCTTCACTCCCGCCTTCGCTCTCCTCTTCTTGCTGATCGGCCTCATTCCAGCTTCCCGCCCGCATTTCTTCGATGCGCTCATACGGTTCAGCCCGCTTAGTGTAATCACGCCACACCAACTTGATGCGCGCTGCTGGAAACCCGGCCGCAAGCTTCACCACACCATGAAGATCAGGCAAATCACGCATGTCTGAGGGTATGATGAGCGGCTCCATTTTTTTCGTCGGCGTGATCGTAGTTCCGTCGCGAATGGTGTTAGCCCCGTAAGAATAGGCTTCATCCATTTGACGTATCTCGCGTTCGCCGATGGAGTCGGACGCATGTTTAGCGCTGGCGGCATCCGCGCTGCGCAAGAACAGTTTTGTACCTGCCAACCCGTCAATGAAATAGGCGGCATTCTCGCCATAGGTCTCTTTGAGCTTTTCGAACGAGTGCATACCCAAGACAATGGCGCCGCCCACTTGGCGGGCGGTCTGCAAGCCCTGCTCGATCGCGGGTACACGGTGGAGCGCGTGCACTTCGTCTATAAGGAACCAGGTTCGCAGGTCTCGCGTCCGGCCCATTGTGAAGAGAGCTTGCATTGCGATGTTGAGCCACATTGTCAGGAGCGGCTTGCTGAGGATCATGTCTGAATACGATGATGTCAGGAAAAGGATCGACCCTCGCTCCCCCTCTCGCGTAATCCAGTCGCGGAGCGAAAAGGCTGGTCTGTCAGCCGTTGGGTCAGGGAGGTGCCGGATCGCATTGGCATGTGTGGTCAGCGTGGCACGGCAGCTTTGTGCCATTCTCGCGGCGTCCGGTGAAACCAAGGGTGCGGCGATCGTCTCTTGCAGCTTTTCATGTATTTCTGAGAGCGGCACTTCCATAAGATGATGCGCTAAAGCGCCATTGGTACATAGGCCTTCCTCGCGAAGCTTCATGCACATCTCGACAAAAATGGTGCGTGCTGCTTTTTGCCAAAAGTCGTCGGATGTCTTTCCTGCGGGATCGGGGATGAGTGCCTGGGCCGCATTGAGCATGTCCACATAGTCATGAGCATCGTTGAAGATTGACCAGGCTGGGCAGCGTTTATCGCGCGGGTTGAGAATTGTATCGCGCGCGGGATCGTAAAAGCTCTCAACGAATGATCCGACGGGATCGAAGATCACACAATCATGGCCGCGCGCTCGGGCCTGCAAAACCAGGCGCTTCAATTCCGTTGTCTTGCCGGTGCCGGTCGTTCCCAGCAGCATGACGTGTTGCTGTTCGCTGCGCCAAGGGAAAGGAATGCCCGCAATCGTATAAGGCTGATGGAAGCCTGCTCGGATTCGTTTGCCGAGCGGAAGCTTTGCAACTTTTGCCGGGTCGACCTGAGGTTCAAGCGAGAGACACTCTTCCCGCATCTTTGTCTCGTTGCTTGCTTTGATTGTTTTAGCCAGATCTGAAGCTTCGATCAGTATCGATCCCCGCTCGTGCTTTTCCTGAAGGATCGTTTTGCCTTTGCGGTTCGAATAGTCGACGAACCAGATTGCAACGGGAACTGACAGGAAAGCGCCTCCCAAGAAGCTGCCAAGGAGCAATCCAACTGTGCGCTCCCAAGCCGCTATGACTGCCGGGTGGTCTGGAACAAACTGAATCTCACCATGCACGATTTGACCAGTTGGCAAAGTGAGATTGACTGTCTTCGTCGGGTCCAGCTCGACCAGGCTCCACGTCTCCGCGAAGACCTTCATTAGAACAAGATGGATCTCGTGCTGTTGGTAGGTTGCGAAGCCCAAAACACACGCCAGAATGGCCGTGACGCACAGCCATAAAATAAACGGAATTCTTGCCCCCTTCCACCACATTGCAATTTGGTGTGTGAAGAGCTGCGAACCGCGTGTGAAATTGCCAGCATTCCGCACCACTTTTCCGCGTCCAGATTGATGCGTTAAAGTGGCCGCTTCCCGGCTGAAGCGAATGTCCTTTTCAGCCATGGTGCTGGTCCACATTTTCCATGGCTATGTCGAGGAGCTTGTCGACGTGTTCGGGGTCGCGCTCTTCGACCATGAGCGTGATGCCAAGATTGATATTTTCGAGAAGTGTCAGAACTCGTCTGATGTCGGGGGACACGCCAGCTTGGAGCAATCCGAAGCCAAGCATCACCGAATGCCGCACAACCTCAGCGCGGCTAATCTGACGCTCATCAGCGTAAGTGTTGATTGTCGTAATATAGTCAGGTGGCAACCGGAGGCCGACACCTTGGAGACAATTTTTTTCCATAGCACTTCTCCAAAGAAGTCCTATGGCTGAGTTATCGCATCACCCCTTTTATAGACCCGCGCGACCTGTGACAAGTTCGAGCGATTCTAGTTGGCGCAAATCAGGCGATGGCGCTTGACCCGTTACCGACGCGTAACAGCGCCCTTAAACTGATCTGTTTGTATTTTCACAATAAAATTGACCGTTACCGCGCGATAACGACAAGGATATCGGATGGTAACGGGTATCCTCCGGTAACTGTCAGCAACTTCAATCACTTAGCCCACGGGGCAGCCGTATAAGGTCTGCTTACTCCATACAGGCACTCAGCCTGTCTCGCGAATAACGCTCATTGGTTCGCCAATGATCCGCTCCAGGGATTTCCTGCCGTAATCGATCGGGCGCTAGACCGAACATTCCGGCTCAGCGAATTTGACAAAATTCGCAAAAAAATCGTCGCCCTGCGGGGCCTACGTGGAAACGGAAATTAAGTTGGAAGTTGCCGTTTTTGTCAGACCATCGCGTCCATCAGAGACGCTTCGCAGAGCGCCAGATATTGGCCTAGTAATAGCGAGAAATTTCATTCTGAGGCCGTTGGCCATGGAGAAGTAGAGAGAGATTTCAAACTCTCGCGCCCGCTCCATGTACGGCTTAAGATCCAATATCACGGGCGATGTTAGCGCCGTTCTCCAAGTGTCTGAGCTGCCGGAAATGGATGTCAAGTTGACCAAAATTGGACGCTGATTTGGGCTTCTCACGACGATGAATCTGCCGCTGATTGGAGCACGATTTGAGACCGATTTTGGATGCCGTTTTCGTTGCTCAATTACTGGCTCTATTTCTGCCTTTTGAGGCTTTGAAAATAACCCTTTTTGAAGCAATGCAAAGCCACGCTCCAACGTACGTTTGAGCATGGCCAGCAAGCGATCAAAAGGGCATGCCTGAGCACATGCGGGCTTGCCCGCTACGTGGTCAGGCAAAGCGCGCAGTAGGTGTAAAAGGCGGCGTGCTGGCGATGCGTAACTGGCGGCGCCAGTCCGCCGTGAGCGAGCCCGCGCGCGCCGCCGATATGGCATTGGGCAGTGCATCTCTGCACCGCCCTCACCGGGTCATTGAAGGATGAAATTCGCGGCTTTGCTGGCCTGACTTGAGGCCGTGAAAATGGCTTTGGAATCGCCTTTCATTATGCGCAGCCAGTGCCCGATATAGGCCGCATGGTCGGCGCGCGGCTCAATCGAAACTCCTAGTGTTGAGCACAAAAATGCTGCTCCGATTTCGGCTACAAGCTCCTCCATTGCATATGCATCATCACCGAATTTCTCACCGAATTTGCGGTCCAAACGGTGCGCTGCGCCTGACCAGTGAGTCAATTCGTGCAGGAGCACCGCAAACCAGCTTTCAGTCGCGTTCATTGTCTGAGTGCCAGTGAAAAGCTCTCTATCCGGCATAGTGATTTTGTCGGTTGAGCGGCTGTAAAATGCCCTCGTACCGCCCACTACAATCTCGGCCCCTGTTGCCGCAATTGCTGCTTCTGCCGCTTCGCAAGGCTCTATCTCTGACTGCTTCCGCTCGTCGCTTTCTGCCTCATATCCTTCGACCTGCGCGACATTAAAAACGGTCGATGCGCGCGCAAAGAAACGGCGTTGATTATCGTCGCTCTCTCCGTCTCCGCTGTTATTGGTTGCCTCTTCTTTTGCTTCAAGCTGCTTATAGAATATCGCCAGTGCGCCCTTCTCGCCCTTCTTTACCTGCGCCCCTTTGGCCTTCCATTGGCGGTAGGTTCCCCACAGCCCTTCGGAGTATTCGCGGACCATCGCAGTGGCCCACAATCCGATGACGTTCACGCCATTATAGACGTTTCCAGATGCGACATTGCGGGGCATATGGATTGCAAAATCAGGCCGCGCCCATGGCATCACTGGCTCGCCTTCTCCCGCTTCTATTGCAGCAATAATCTGATTGGTGATTTCTGCATAAACGTCGCGCTTTGGTCCCGCGTTCTTCCTCTTTGCCTTCGCCATCGGTCTGCCTTTCCTTTGATAAAATCGTCGCATGAATGCGATGAGAGGGGCCGTAGGCACCCCGCCTCATCGGATTCTGCCGGGTGGCGAACCGGGTTGGTGAATTGCGCAAATGAATGGGTCGGACCTGCTGGAGGGGGATCACCCGTCCTGCACGAAAGGGAGCGAAGCGATCTGGAGGAAGGATGGGGATACCGGCAGGTCCGCCAAGCGAGGCGAACTGCCGAGACGGCTTGACCCTTGCGCAAGAGGGCCGGAACAGGGCCTTATTCAGCGCATCACAATGCGCGTGGCCAAAGAACTCGGCGCTTTGGGACACAAGAATTTACTCGATGGAGGTGGAGATAGTAACCGTGCCGGTTGCCTGCTGGCGCGTACCGCTTAGACCTGAGTCACTCGCTGTCGGTCCTTTCGACCAATACCGATAGCGACGCTCCCTTTGAACAGGGGGATCAATGAGCGGGCAGCGTGTCGGTAGGCGTGTTGCCCGTTTCTGATCGAGCGATGCGTAGCCGGCGGGCAATGCCCCGCCGTGAGCGAGGCGAGACCTGTACTACGGCTCTGTAACGAAAAAGGGCGATGCGTTGCCGCATCGCCCTTCGCTAATCCTCTTGGATGGGATCTTACAAGAACAGCTTCGTCAGCGTAATGGTGCCAACGATTAGACCACTTGAAGCAACGACCGCAGATAGCCAAAACTTGCGCGGCTCATAGATCGTCTCAACTTGCCGTTGATCGATCTCTGCCAAGTGACGACGAATGCTCGTCATCTGCTCTTGCATGTTCAATTCTTTGGGTTCGATCTGAGTAGCCATAAAGAGTTCCTCTGCGCGATATATAGGCCCTGTTGTCAGGACGTGGAAGGGAAAGATTTAGGATGAGTGGGGAATGTGCTTCTGCACGACGCTCCCAGCATCCCAATGGCCAGAGAGAATACCGCGCCAACAAATTGTTCCTGAGACGTATTCCCGAGCTGCCAAAAGCCTTGCTCTGCGAATGTCGTATTCGAGGTGGCGGGTGCTGCGCATTGTTCTTCTCCAGCGTTAAATTTTGGAACCGAAGCCGCCGTCGTGCAGCAGCTCCGGTGCCGGTGTCATTCTTCATCTGCCTTGACCATCAAGCCGATGCCGTTGGCGATTAGGTCGACGGAGTAGCGGGTCTCGCCATTGTCATCGAAGCTGGTTTGGCGAACGCGGCCCTGAATGTGCACCAGGTCGCCTTTACCGATCTTGTCGGCTTTCTCTTTTTGTTTGCCGAACAATGTGATGCGGTTCCAGTGGGTGTCGTCCTGCCATTCATCGTTGACCTTGCGGCCGTAATTAGCGGCGACTGAGAGGAAAGTGACTTTGTCGCGGGTTTCAATCGAACCGACATTGCCGATGATGCGGAATTCAGCGATGTTTTTCATGGGGGTATCCTTTCAAAGTGTGAGCCGTTTTGGCGCACTTCGAAGGGGCCGCAGGACAGCGCGGTCAGGCTGAATGGCGGAGGGTCCGCGATCTTTGATCGTGGAAACCGCAGGCGCGTAGCGGCGGTATTCTGCTTGACCGCATTAGCTGGCCGATCGCGGCCCATGTGCGTCCAAACAAAACGGACACACACAACTTTGAAAGAAGGCTTTCCCTCCCATGATTTTCGCCTGCATCCATTCTTGGCTGCTGATCACGATCACCTGGTAGGCACTCCCCTTCGCCGCTTCATCCGTATGGTTTGAATGGAAAGACCACTCGCGGTCCGCTCAGTCCGGCCCGTATGATGTCGTCCAGATGGTATGCGGATTGATCATCCATTTTGGCTGACGACCAATGCCAGGTGACGTGGCGATGCAAGCCCGCAGGCCAGCTGGGCAACGCGGGCAGTTGCTTTGTTTGGGCGGAATGTTTGAACACACCGGTTTTCTCGTAGGTCTATATCCGGTAAGCGAAATACACGCCTGCTAAAGCAGTTTCGCAGTAAGCGCTCTCCATCGAAGCTTGCGTTCGTTCCGTGTCTGTTCCAAATGCCTGGAATGGGTAAAGGAAAGCATCGACCAATTTTGCCAACATCGTATCGCACCGTTGGTGACATGCTGCGATCCGATGTCTCGATCATTGCGTCGTGCCGAAAATGCGGAACGGCAATGGACGTTGACCTGCGCGTAACCGCAGTTCTCTATGGTCTTGATTCCTCCCTCATTGGAAAGCACCCGAAATGCAAAGTCCTCGATTGCGATGGCGAGTGCAATTTTCTCGTGAGCCAAGGAGTTGGTTCACCCCGCGTTACGCTCGATCGCTGGAAAGACGAAGTCCTCTGATGGCGGCCTTCGTCACGTTGAAGCAGATCCCTCTTCGTATTGGAACACTTCTAGGGCGATATTTTGGAAGTCATCTTTGCGCAGCACCAAGGTTGAAATTTCTGATCCTCCCCTGACCCTCCGGGTGCCAGTTTTGTTCATCCTCAGGTAGAACGTTTCAACTCCTTCAAGAGTTGCTCCTATGATATTTTTGTCTTGGTCGAGGATCAGGTTTGTCACCGTCCCCTCGTAGCCGAGAAGGTCGCTTTCATTCTGATTTGTGGTGAGCGCAAAACCATTGATGAAGGCATTCTCGGGTGCCGCTCGCTTCACAATTGGGGCCAGCCATCCGTATAGCCATTCATCGCGGTTTTCCGCTTTAAACTCCATTGTCGCCATGAGATGGCCGATGAACATGCCAATGAAGCAAACGATGATTGCTCCTAAAAGAGCCATGGCTAGGCTTTGTTCGCTGACTGCGTTTTCAGCATACAGGATCGTATACGGGTCTGGAGGTCCGACGTGAAAAAGGGGTGCCTCTATTCTTCTCACGATTTGGTCGTTGACGGTCAGAACGATCGCCCAAACCGTATGCGAGAGCAAAGCGAATAGGCCTCCAAACGCCACCGCTGTTGTCGATCGAAGCGGCGGCGGCGTTATTTTCACTTCAGCAGTACCGGATTCGGCGTAGAATACGGTAAGGCACAAAATACCTGGGAGAAAAGCGAATAGCGCTATGACAAGCGCTAGTGGTATACCCATTATTCAGCCGCTTGCGCGACTTTTCGCTGAGCAGGAGCGTGCTTGGCGTTCACGACAAGCACTCCGTCTTTCCGGACGGCGTGCTCTCGCATCGTCGTCCAGCTCCGGCCATACCGCTCAAAGGCTTTCCGAGCGACCTTCAACGACTTATCAGAGTTCACTTTCATGTTGGATGATATAGCCTCAAATTCGTTAAATTGCAAAAAATCCGAGCATTCCGGTCTTGTAGCGCCGATAACTATCTCTCGTTCGCACCTGTAGGAAATCGATATGTGCAACCTCTATCGCCTCGGCAACAGTTCTACGGAGGTTGCGAACTTGTTTTCTGTTGCTGACCTAGGCTCCAACTCCAACGCTGGCGGCAAAATCTATCCAGGCGGCTCTGGGTTGGTCGTCTCTGAAGGCAAGGTCCGCTCGATGATCTGGGGCTTCCCTCTGACCCTGAAGAGTAGGAAAACAGGTGCCCCGCTTAAGCCTAAGCCGGTCAACAATGCCCGGAGCGATAAGCTCGATACGTACATGTGGAGGTACAGTTTTTCAGAACGGCGCTGCCTCATTCCGCTCAACGCATGGGCGGAGGCCGAAGGCAAAAAGGGCAGCAAAACGAAAACGTGGCTGAGCCTCGCCGACTCTGAGCTTTTCGCAGCAGCGGGTATCTGGAAAGAGAGCGAAGAGTGGGGCCGGTCCTATGCGATGGTAATGACTGATAGCGCTGGGAAAGCGGCGGACGTACACAATCGAATGCCAGTTCTTCTCGAACAAGAGAGCTATGCGACTTGGCTTGAAGGCTCGCCCTCAGAAGCCCTGTCCCTGTGCAGACCATTCGGTGGATCGATTTTCATCGATCGGACGGAAGAGCCATGGTTCAGCCGATGATTATGAGTAGCACTTGCCGACCATGCAATTAGGCCCTGCGTATAGCGGTTGCTTTGGACTGTTTGCGAACAGATCCATCGCGCTCAATCGTGGTGGTGCGTACCACGTCAACGCCATCCATTCCCGCTTCGAAAGTTACCGAGTTAAGCTCTGACTCCTTACCTCCAAAACACTCATGCATCGCCTGCAGAAAGCCAACTTCCCCTAGCGGTCTAACGGGCGGCTTCGGGTTGTTTCTGGGGCTTGGGATCGTCGCCGGAAACAGGTAGATGCAAGGCGGCGGCAACCGATATGGCCCTACCTCATTTATTCGCTCTGGTGCATCTTCAACCTTTGGGCACACGCGCGCAGCGGTTCCACAAAGCCAATCCCAGACGATCAATCCATCAACCTGCTTCTTCTCGGCGATCACATCAGCCGAAAAACGCACGTGAATGCCCGACCACACATTGTGTCGCGGATCGGCCCCTTTGTTCTGACAAACGCTCCACACGATGAATTCATTCGCATGTGGCGGCCGAGCTGAGATATTCGTGTTGTTCCCATCCAGGCAGCCCTTCAGCTCAATGGCTGCGATCTTGTCGTCCTTTAGTGTCACAGAATAATCGTGGCGATTGGCATTGCCCGCCTCGATCCAATTCTTGATGTAACCGGCATCCTCCATGTGATTGAGGATGTGAGCGACGAACGCTTTCTTTTCTGCCATCGAGGCAGAAATCTGACCTCGGACGCGCTGGACGGAGCCCTCAAAAATGCCGCTTTCGTAGAAGTCTTTCTCGCTCAAGCCGAAAGTGTTCAACTCATGCGACCGCGTCTTAAGGGTTTCAGAAAATTCTTCGATTTGCCGCTTAAGTTCAGGGTCTTTTCGGCATGGAATCGGATCACTCATGCGGCGCTGACGTCCTCTTTGGCCATTGAATGAGTGATTATTGGCTCAAAGAGATGTTTCGCCAAGTGGCTGACGACTGGAACTGCTACTCCATCCCCCGTCAGATGATATGCCTCGTTATAGCCATCGGGCAGTTTGTAGCTATCTGGGAGGCCCATAAGTCTCGCGGTCTCCCTCGACGAAATTAGGCGCGACCGGATTTTCTCGCCCTCTACCACTAAAATCAGCTGACGCGACGATCCACCCGCTGGCGTTCGCAGGCACCCGGCGATGTTATCAAACCGAACCTCCGCGCGCTGAACCTTAATCCCGTGATGGAAGCGGGTGCGCTTATATACACCGCCTACCATTCGCACACCGGCAAGCTTTGCCGTCTCAACCTTGGCCAGGTTGATATCACTCATCATTGACAAGAGATCGCGAGTTTCTCGGGCTGTATGCCATTTAACGCTCTTTGGATTGTCCTCGATTAAATCGCGGAAATCACATTTTCTTGTACGTGGTTTTGGCATGTTCCACCAAAGCCAACTTTCCTTGAGAACCTTTGGCAAAGACTCATACGCGCGCTTGATCGCGGGTGTGTGCCAAGGGCTTTGCGGCTCGTCTTCAGTATTGGTTGCCGCCAAATCTTGGCGTACACCAATGACAAACAGACGCGGGCGCGATTGCGGAACGAAAAGCGACGCATCAACGACTACAGCACCAAACTGATAGCCTAGACCGTGCAGCGCATCACAAATGGCGACGAAGTCTTTGCCTTTGTGAGATGTCAGCGTCCCCACGACATTTTCGAGTGCTATTAGTTTCGGCGCGCGTCCATCGCGGGCCAGCTCATCGATGATCTCAATGAAGGGCCAAAATGTGCCTGACCGGTCGCCCTTGAGGCCTGCCCCTCCCCCCGCAAGTGATAAGTCTTGGCAGGGGAAAGAGCCCCACACCATATCTGGCACTTCCGGCAGGGTTAGCGGATCGATGTTCCGAATATCATCGACGACAATATGGTCATCACCCCAATTGCGAGCGTATGTCGCGCCTTTTTTCTTGTCGAAGTCGTTAGCGAACAGACATTTCCAATTGTTGCCGAGGCCAGCTCGCGCCATCCCCCCGCCCGCAAAGAACTCATAGAAGCCGAAGGATGATGATTGTTTTGCCATGTCGCTGGAGACGCTACATATAGAACAAGGACAGAACAAGGGCGCATCGCAGTCACCGCTTCTCCGCGCCCATCAAATGAGACAATCTATAGGCGAGTAAGGCGGCCAATTTTCAGAAGTTGAGTACAGTTTCTAGATCAGAACATCCGTGGTTCGCAATGCACGCCATACAGTGGACCGGCTGATCCCAAGCTCGGTCGCAATCGCTCCTGGTTTCATACCCTCTTTGTGCATTCGTTCGACTACCGCTTTGTCGACGCTCGGCTTGCGCCCCTTGTAAACGCCCCGCGCTTTCGCCTTCGCAATTCCTTCCATTTGCCGTTCGCGTCGCAGGTTCGTCTCGAACTCGGCGAACACGCCAAGCATATCGAGGAAAGCCTTGCCTGCTGCTGTTGAGGTATCGATCGGCTGTTCGATCGCGCGAAGGGTTGCCCCTTTTGCTTTCAACTCGCGCACCACATCCTGCAAGTCGCCAATTGAACGGGCAAGCCTGTCAATGCGCACAACCACCAGCTCATCTCCAGATTGAACGAAATCCAGGACAGTGCGCAACTCGTCTCGCCCTTTAGTCGATGAGCCGGACACCTTCTCTGCGCGGATCGCAACGCACCCTGCCTCCTTCAATGCTTCGCGCTGGAGATCAAGGTTCTGATCGGCGGTCGAAACGCGGGCATAGCCGTAGGATGGCATTGGACGTGATCTTTCGTTGCAATAGGGTCTAGACCATGCCCTATTATTGTTTCAAATTGCCAATAGCAACCCTATTGCAACGCGAATGACGTTTCACAACGATGTTGCGTTTAGGTACACCCTGTTGAACGGCGATAATTGGGGGTGGGAGCGGACACTGCGCCCTTCGCTAAAACCAAACCCTCAAGCCGACCACCACCTTTAGCCCATCTGGGTCTTCGCCAGCGGCTCTGGCGATGTCTGTGGTTTCCCCCAACGCAGCCTCATATTCGATGCCGACATACGGCGCGAACTCGCGTTCGATCTCGTAGCGCAGCCGCACACCCGGCTCGATCTTAGTGATCCCAGCACCGATCCCGCGTTCGGGAATGTCTTGGGCCGACAATTCAACCTCAAGGCGCGGCTGCACAATTAGCCTCTGCGTAATCCTCTGATCGTATTCGCCTTCCAAGCGCGCAGTGAGATCGCCTCGATCCGACAAGAACAGCGCGCCATCGACATGGAACATGTAGGGCGCGAGACCCTGCACACCGACAACCAGATGCCCACGTGTGTCCGGCTCCGAATCAAACCGCACACCCGCTTGCAGATCAAAGAAGGGGCCGATGGCGCGGCTATAGAGCGCCTGTATCTCGGCGTCCTCCAATTCGCCGCCGAACTCGCCTTCGCCTTCTGTTTTCAGGACAAAGCGGTTGATGTCGCCGCCATAGAACGCTTGCGCGTCCCAAACATATCCATCTTCTCCGCCATCCGCCGCGATGCGTGCTTCAAGTCTTTCGATGAGAACGCTTCCCGTGCGCATCCCGCCGTTCTCACGGGCTAGGTTATCGCGGCTTGGGGCCATGGCCTCGGCACCCCAGATCGCGTCGGCTGCATGGCGGGGGCCTTCAAAGGCTCGCGCAGGCAATGCGTCTTCTGGTGCAGCGCCCGGAACAGACTTGTCCGTAGTCCCACCGTGTTCACTGTGATCCATAGCACCATGATCTATGGTGGAATGGTCAGTATGCTCGCCTTGACCACCTTCGCCATCGCTAGAGTGATCCATTGAACCGTGATCCATTGCGTCATGACCATCGTGCTCATCTTTCGGCGGGCACTGTTCGGGCGGAAGGTGCCCCATTGCGCAGTGATCCACTTCCGGCTGCGGGTCGCTTGCATGAGAGGAATGATCCCGCGCCGCCAATGGCCCGCACAGCGAAACGGCAATCAGTGCTGCATTAGCAAGCGAGAGGCCGCGCATCAGCCCAAAGCCTCGTTTGGGAATGGCCGCACGGTCACGACCTGCATCATGCCCGCGTGCATGTGGTAGAGCAGGTGGCAGTGGAACGCCCAGTCTCCCGGCTCGTTCGCGGTGAGATCGAAGGTAGCTGTTCCACCCGGTTGCACCACCATCGTGTGCTTCAATGGCTGGTGCATATGATCTGCGCCGTTCACCATCTCGAAGAAATGGCCGTGCAGGTGGATCGGGTGAGCCATCATGGTCTGATTGACCAGCTTAACCCGCACGCGCTCATCATATCCAAAGCGGATCGGTTCATCGGTGACGGCAGTGAACTTCTTGCCGTCAAAGGACCACATGTAGCGTTCCATGTTCCCGGTGAGATGTATTTCCATCTCTCGGTCAACCTCGCGGTGCGGGTTCATGCGTTTGGCTTTGAGGTCGGTGTAACGCAGCACGCGGTGAGGAACCTTGTCTAAGCCAAGGCCGGGGAAGTCCATCCGGTCCGTCGGCATTGGCGCGACCATATCGACGCCGGGACCAGCCTCGACGTCATCGGGTAGCAACGAGGTGTCGCGCATGTCGTGATCCATGCCGCTCATATCGTGGCCTTCATGGCCCATCGCAGCATGGTCCATCATGGCCATGTCGGTCATGGTCAGTGTCGGTATCTCACGCAAGGCGGGAGGAGTGGCGATATGGCCGGGATGCGAAGTAAGGCTGGCAACGCCCATCCCGCTTCGATCCATGGCTTCTGCAACGATGGCGTGACTGCCATCTATGGGCTGGACGATGACGTCATATGTCTCGGCAACGCCAATCTGGAACTCGTCCACCTCGACTTCATCAACGTCCTGTCCGTCGGTTTGAATAACCGTCATAGGGACGCCGGGTATGCGGACATTGAAGAATGTCATGGCACTGCCGTTGATAACGCGTAGCCGCACACGCTCGCCCGGTTTGAACTCCAATTGCAGATCATCGGAAGGGCCGTGGCCATTGATGAGGTAGGTGTAGGTCTGCCCTGACACATCCGCGATGTCGCGTGGGTTCATGCGCATCTGGCCCCACATGCGGCGCATCTCGCCCGACATCTCGCCCTCAGTGGCGCTTTGCATCTGGTTTTGGAAATAGTGTTCTCCAACCTTCAACAAACGCATGATCTGATGCGGATGGATCGGGGTGAACTCACTCAAAAGTACCACATAGTCGCGGTCATAGCGCGGGTCGGGTTCGTCGCTTTCAATGATGATAGGGCCGTAGTGTCCCGCCTGTTCTTGCAGTCCTGAATGTGAGTGCCACCAATAGGTGCCTGTCTGACGGATCGGGAACTCGTAGGTGAAGGTCTCACCCGGCTTAATACCTGGGAAGCTGACACCGGGAACGCCATCAAACTGGAACGGTAAAAGAAGCCCGTGCCAATGGATCGAACTATCCTCGTCCAGATTGTTGGTAACGTGCAGGCGAACGCCCTGACCCTCGCGCAATCGGATCAGGGGACCGGGCACGGTGCCGTTCACAGCAAAGGCGTGACCCGACCGTCCGTCAGTCATGAAGTGAGCATCGCCAATCGAGAGGTTGATGTTCTCGCCAGACAACTCACCAAAGCCCTTGTTCGCGTGAGGCATCGACTGACCACGCGCCCAAGCAGGCATCGAAAGCGAGGAAGCTGCGGCCAGTGCGGCAGTGCTGGTGATGATGTTGCGGCGGGAGAACTGGGGCATGTAAGAAGTGATCTCTGTTGAACGAATGACATCACCTATATATACCCCCCTAGGGTATTTCAATCAGGATCGACAAATGACCAAGGACACTGATGCAAAGCTGAACCGCCTCAAGCGGATCGAAGGCCAAGTGCGCGGCGTCGCGCAGATGGTCGAGGATGATCGCTACTGCATGGACATCCTTCACCAAATCGCCGCGATCAAATCGGCGTTGGCCAAAGTCGAAACGCAGGTTTTGAAAGACCATGCGGCTTGCTGTGTAGCTGAAGCTATCGCCAGTGGTGACGAGGGCGAGCAGCGCGAGAAGTTTGAGGAACTCGTGGACCTGTTGGAGCGGACGCGGAAGTAGCTTGGATCAACGTCCGCAATTGGGTCGGAAGCGGACAGTGATCTGCGCTCAAAAATCAAAACGCTTCGTTCACGACAGTCTCGATTAACTGGCCGCCGTCAAATAGGCACCCTATTGTAAAGCTGCCTTCTACCCCGAACGCATTTTTCGCGGTGAAGCTGCTTAGCAATCTTGTCCGACCGTTTGGATAGGTGAGGTAAGCCACATCCATGAATGTAGAAAAATCCACGGTCTGGGGATTGGTTGCGGCGGTTTTAGCGGCTTGCTCACATGCAAGAACCGCATCGCCGCGACTTATGTTTCGAATGGCCGCAAAGCTCTTCGTGCTGGTCCCGTCATCGCGCTCAAACCAGACGTTGAACGGATTATCTTGTGGCCCATTGCAGGTTACGAAGTAAACCGGGTTCGCTGCCGTGCCGCGACTGCCACTTTTGCTGAGTGTCCCAGGATCAACGCTCAGGCAGTTATCGTTCTCGGTAACGATGCGATTTACGGCAGCTACTAGCTGCGGTTTGTATCGCGAGGTGTCCTTATCCCAATAGAAATCAGCTTCGACATAGGTTCGGTTGCCGCTTGTATCAGTCTCAATCAACCGAAGTGCTGAATTTGGAAGCCAACCTTCGACATGGCTAAGGCTGGCCGGTTCTTTAACTCGCACTTTAGACCACTCATCAGTCCGGCAAGTCTCTTGCAAAGTTTCTGTGCTATCGACCTGCTGATAGTATGTCCTTTTGAGGGCCGCGCTCGCTTTTTCATTGATTAGGGGTGATCCGTTCGGCGAATCCAGAAGGTCTGTATCAGCGCTTACGGCAACGATATCGCCAGTCGCGATCCCGCCTTGATCGCAGCTCCCCCCAAAGCCATCAGTGCTCATTTCAGCGAAGATCGCGCCTTCGTCTTCATTTGTCCCACCACCGCAACTTGCCAGTACGATAGCAAATGATGCTGTAATAAGTCCTCGCATTTTGATCCTCCCCGGACTGATTTTGAAATAGAGCTCGATGAAAGTCGGTGTTGGCACGTCGCCTAATTATCAAGAGCGCGATAAAGAAGTGTTGAGCATAACTAGCATTCAGATGAATTGATCGGTCTCCATTTACGGCCCTTCGGACTATCGCTACCGAGCATTCGATCCGAAACTGGCATACGGGGAAGTGACAATGAAATATTTGTGGGCGTTCGCATTTCTTTGCTCGGTGACGGCCTGCAGCGAGCAGGCTGTTGATGGTGGCGCTGCGGCAAGTAATGCCGCATTCGATCCTGAAACGGCGCAACTCGATGTTCAAGCGGTGAGCCAGGGGGACACAAAGGTCCAGTTCACCATCAAAACGAACCTACCAACTCCCGTAGAGGTGATGGTTGGGGTTTCGCTAGAAGGCCAGAATCCCAAGGATGTATTCATCGGTCACAGCGAGCGCATCACTCTCGAAACCTCAGAGACGACATTTGTTCTCGATACGTCGAATGCTCGTGACGCTCTGCCAGCTGGGGAATACCTCGCGGAGGTGAACTTTTATAACCGGTGGGGCGCTGAGAACGGCAATCCAGCTGCCAAAACGGCTCCCGATATTGAAGTGAGCGTGCCACTCTCGCTTGGGGGTTCTGGTGAAAACCGCGCTGACGCCGAACGAAGAAATGAGCTTCAGCGGTGGGTGATGTCCAATATCGGCATGAATGTGCCGTGGAACCGGGAGAATTATGAAGAGCGTCTAGGACCAGCGAAGAAAGGGCCTTCAACCATGTCGCGCCTACACGACGCGTACTATTTCGCAGATGCTGACATTACGTTTCTGGTCAACAGAGTGAAGAACGAAGTGACTGTCTGGCGGATGGGTGATGTAACCGAATAACATGCGTGCGGATTGGCCGCGAACAACAAAATCAAAAGCCTGCCAATGCCCTGAGGAAGGTGAATGCTGTTGCCACCAACTCCTGAAGACCAGGAACGAGTGTCATGAGGTATATGGTCCCACCGCCAGTAGCTGCGCTCAATTTATGTGCCGCATTCTTTCCCATTTGCTCGCTGAAAGCGCCCTTGAATTTCGTCCAGTTCCCATCTGGCTTGTCGGGCTGTTCGGGAACTTCCGGCGCATCTGGAGCTAACGCTGGCGGATCAATCGGAGAGGACTGAGGCGGCGTTGTTGCCATCCAAGCGAGCCGTTGTTCCAAGACCATCCCTGCCTGCGCGGCGTCAAAGATGTCGGGCTCTGTTTTGGACACCGCTACGAGGAGTTTCTCGGTTGCGGCCTCAAGCTCGTCAAATAGACCGATTGGCAATACCTGCTCTCGATCATCCAATGGCGGACCATTGTGCCCCATGCTTCCGTGCGCCACTCTGCGGTCGCGGAGCGCTTCCAGAAAGGCGGTAGCGTTGGCGATGGTATTGGAGCGCGCAGTTTCAAGGCGCTCATCCATCCGTTGAGGCTCTGTGATCGATCTAAGTGCATGTTCGAGTTCGGCGAAGCTTTGCGGCTCCAGTTCGTAATCGTCATCTGGGGCGCCGTAACGGATCGGTGCCCATTCACTGATGCCGTCGCTCTCGACCTCCTCAACTGCGGCATCGATGATTTTCTCGTCAACAGCGCCCGAAAATTCGCCATGCAATTCGTCAGCAGCATCATATGGGCCGCCGTGCACATACAGGAAGCCCCCTTCCCGGCCATTGTACGGGGTTTCTTGGGAAGGATCATCAAACCGAGATCGGAACCAAGCGACTAGCATTTCAACTTGTCGGTCGCGGTTGGCCGCCTTCAGTTCATCTTCGGATATTTCGATTGGCCCCGGAGAAACGTAGAAGCCATCCTCGTCATCTGGCTCATACTCGTGCTCATACCAGATGTTGAAATCCTCGAGCAGGAGATGGCCGTTCATCTCTGGTATGACGTGATCTACCGTTTCAAGAGGGTATTCGGAGACTGTCCATTTCAGCTCGCCAAGTTCCTCGTGGTCCACGGTTGCTTCGTGCAAGACCGCCGCGCCCATTGATCGTTCATCAGAACCGACAGCCTGCCAATCTAGCTCATCAGCTTCAATTCTATAAATAGCTCCTTCATCGGAACTACTGACGAGCGCGTGTCCTGTTGCTTTGATTCCCATCTTCACTCCCTAAGCTATTCGATAGAGAGAAGAAAACAGCTAAGTATCGGTAAAAGACCCCTTCCCGCCCCGAAATTCGCCCACGACTGACCCAGCGTCCCAATGACCACTGAGGATACCTGTGCGATTGATCCCGCCAACCGCCCGCCTTCGGGCTGCAAGGAGGCGCGCGCGCCGCGTGTCTCTATCGATTGGTTTTCCGTAAAGGTCGGTAGCGTCGCGCAAGGGTTTCATAGATTGCTCTGCTCAAGCCGCTTCGATTTTAGACCACGCATCACGTTGTCTGGCATCAAACAGTTCAAGCGCGGTTGCATCGGCTCCCGCTGCACGAAGCGCTGCTCGCACGTCTTCCAAAGCGTGGTTCATGCTTTGCGGGTCTGGATGATGCGCTAGAGCACACTGCTCAACCAAAACGTCGAGCTCGTCACCAACGGCATGATTATTCAGCATTGATGTGACCCCCAATATCGATCCCAGCGCGCGGCGTAGCCGCTCCGCACCATAGCGCACGACAGGTCGCCTGCAATGGGGGAGTAGCACCAAGCGCCGGTCCGGTTTCCATCGGCGCTGCCGGTCGATGTGCAAGAAAGCGTGGCTGATGCAGAAACAGTAATGTGACCGTGGCGGGTCGCCCTGCCCCGTGTTCCTAGTAGGCTGATGAGATAGTCGCGCGCCTCGATGCCGCTGGCATTGGGACATGGATGCCCGCGCCTGCACGTTTCGTCTATCTCCCGCGCCGCAATGCCAGCAAGCCGGATGCGAACGCCGTTGCTGCACCAGATTGGCCCGTCCGCATCCCACACTCGTGTGGGAACGCATTCAAACGTCTGTCCAGAAGGCACGACACTGGCGGTGGCAAGCAAGAGAGCGGCAAACATGGTGGCAATATCCTTAAGCGATTTCAGCCATCAAAGCATCATTCCAATCGCCGCCTGGTGGAGGCAGCTCGATGTCGAGTTTGCGTCCATCTTGGGTGAGATGTTCGGTTGCGCGCTCGATGGCGTCGCGCGCATCATCACCATGCTGAGAATAGATTACCACTCGCTTGCAGCTTGCTGGAATATCGACACGGCCATAGCGTTCTTTTCCTGCCACCGACCAGCAATGCTTCAAGCCTTTCATCTGGATGACGCTTTGCGCATCCTCGAACCCTTCTGCGAGGTTCAGCGTGTCTGTTGGCTTCAAACCAAGCCTCGTCGCCCCTCCTCCAAGATCGCCGAGGCCTTTTTTGGCGTTGGGTAGATCAGCCTTCTCACCGTCTTTCGTTAGGAAGACGCGTTGAATGCCGACAAATCCTTTGTCGGAGTGAAGTGGAATTACGAGGGCTGGGAAGGTCAGCATTTTCAGCTCGCCGTCGATCTCTTCCTTGGTCTTTGAGTTCGCGTGAAACCGAACATTGCCGTTGCCGAAGATCCCGCGTCTATCGAGATAGGCGCCTGCGGGCGTTCCTTTTACGCTGCGGCTCTTATCCCAGATGTCGAGTGCCAGCCTCAAGCGATTAGAAGGTGCCTTGTAGTGGGAAGGCGGCGTGCCGCTGCGGTCATAGCGCTCGCGGTTGACCCCGTGCCCGCCTAAAGCGCGCAACACTGCTTCTTTGGAGCATCCGCCGTGGCATTTGTAGAGAACAACCTTCTCACCTGGTTGAATCGAGAGAGAAGGCTTGCTGTCATCATGCGCGGGGCATTTTGCCATGCCGTAAGAGCCATACCAGCGCCCACCGAGCTTTTCGGTTGCTTGCCTTGCAGCATCGGTCGTGGAGCCATTCATCGGACCGCCCTCCCCTGCTGCGCCTCTCTATTCATTCCGGGCTCAATCAGAACGGTGCTGCGATCTGAGCCGCAATGAACGCTGTGTACGCAGCTGCCAAAGACAGGATTAAGCGCCACGCTTCCCAGTCCAGCTTCAGCTTTGTTCGAGCTGAAGGCGGTGTCCGCTGCTGATCTTTGTGGACCGTCTCCATGGGTTCTTGTGTCGTCATTCTCGCATCCCCTTGTCATGGTATATCTCCAACAAATGGCGAATGCCAGCGGGACTGGGCTGCCCCGCTGGCAGGTTGCTCATGCAGCCTTTGACGTTTCTTCGTCGTCAGCTTGCGGGGAAGGAGTCACCCCGCGCATGGGCTTGGGAAGCCATCCTTGTGGGAGCCGCTCAGCCAATTCGACAGATAGATCACCCTTCTTGAGGTTCTTGCAGTTCGCGACCGCTTCTGCTCCGCATTCTTCTTCCAAAATGGTGAGCGATTGCTTCTTGGTGAGCCGGTCACAGAAAGGAACCGTCACTCGCCAAACATCGGCCATATCGACCTCTGCCCGCTGCATCGCGCTTTCAAATTCACCGCGATAGCAGCCATCAAAGGTGGTGGTGACAGCAACGCACTTGGCCAAGAGAGCAAGTTTGTCCTCACTGCTCATCGCCGCAATTGTTTCGAAACGATCTGCGCGCTCCAGCTCTGCATATTGGTTCTCAATCGTCTCTGCGGTGGTGCCGATAGTGTCGTGCTGTAGATCATCGCTGATCGTAAACCGCGCAATTCGGGCTTCCACTCCAACCGCGCTCGCCGTGGCAAACTCACTGTGAAGCACTTTGCCTGCCAGATTATCCAGTAGGAACGTCAATGCGAGGTCGGGATTGGCAGCAAGAGCATCTTGAAGCGCAAGACTGCGAAGGCTGTGCATCTCCTGCTCAAGCTTGGCCGCAAATGCTGGCGGCGTGTTTGGTTTACCGTCCGCGCCTCGAACGGAAACCGCTTGATAGTGCCGCAATTGCAGCTCGCCTTGGTAGTCGACTGTCACGATCACCCCGCCAATTTGCTTTTGGTCGTCGGTCCAAGTCGATGCCGCATCAAGGATCGCTTTGCGCTTTGCGTCCAGCTTCTCCCATGCGTCTTCGTCTTGCTTTTCCTCGGCTGCTTCAAGCTCGTCTTCGAGCTTCGCCAGCGCTTCGTCTTCCTCCTTGGTGAGGTCGCGTTCCTCGGCGTGAATGCTGCGCAGATTGTAGAAATCGTTTGGCTGTTCAAGGCACGGGCGAACGATGTGCCAGCCCTCTTCCTTTAGTCCTTCTGCGACTTCATCAAGCTTGCGCGATGCGAGCGTTTCGACAAGCTCTCGGTCATCGGCAAAGCCTTCATCGCCTTGGCTAAACAGGTCAATCGTGATGGTCCCGCCTTCCGCTTCATAGGCTTCGCGTCCGACAAAGATGAATAGACGGTTGGTGGTTGATACCTTCCCCTCGCCAATCATGCGGCGGATTGCATATGGACTGTTGCCGCATTGCGCATACACCTCGCGCTGCGCCTTTTGACTGTCTGCCAAAGCAAGCTCCTTGGCCGCTTCCAGCGATAGTTCATCCTTTGCCATTGCTTGCAACAGCGATGGTGACAGCCCGCTTAGCTTCAACAGCCGCGCGACATGCCCTTCTGAATATCCGAACCGCGCCGCAATCTCTGTTTGCGTATGACCTTCTGCATGAAGCGCACCGAAGGCCTTGATCTGGTCTGCGGGGTGCATGTCTTCTCGTTGAAGGTTTTCCGCCGCTGATAGCTCAATGGCGTCTGCTTTGCTCCGAATGATAACTGGCACTTCGTAATCCGATGTGATCGCATTCTCGCGTTCAAGATGCGTCAGCGCTCTGAACCGCCGACCACCGGCAAAAACGAGGTAAATTCCATCTTCTTCGTAGACCCCAAGAGATTGGATAATGCCGTGTGCTGCAATATCCTCTGCCAGTGTCTCGATCTGCGATGGTTTGACGTTGCGCACGTTCAGTTTTGAAAGCGCAAGCTGTGAGAGTTTTACTGTATTGATAGTCATTTGGGTTCTCCTTTTTCCCTGATGGAGCCGAAGGCGATGGCGTCCATCGGCTTCTGCCCGCTGGCGAAGCCGGGGTTTGAGGAGGACATTGAGGGCTGATCGCGCCGGAGGGGGTTCACCCGGCAACGCAGCGCGGCCGTTAGGCTGTGACCGTTGTTGGGGATACCGGCGCGCTCACCAAGCGAG
>CANKYK010000004.1 GCA_947488155.1 uncultured Erythrobacter sp.
GCCGAAAGGGTAAGCGCATCGCCGTCCACATCCGCAAAAGTACCGTCCGGAATAGCAAAGGCAATTGCCTGATCTTCAAGCCCTGACACATCTGGCAATGCTTGGACCAACACTGGTTGATCGTTCACTGGATCGATAGTCAAAGTGAAATTCTCAACCACGCTCAAGCTACCATCTGACGCCGTCACAGCAAGGCTAACCACCCCGTTGAAATCTTGTGGCGGGGTGCCGGTAAAGGCCGTGCCATCAAAGGTAATCCAAGCCGGCAAATCAGAACCATCAGCCTGGGCCGCACTAAGGATTAGCTCATCTCCGTCTACGTCGGCAAAGGTATTCTCAGGGATCGAAATTGAAATTGAGCTGTCTTCTGGTGACGACATATTCGCGAGCGCCTGCGTGAGGATTGGCGCATCGTTCACCGGATCCACCCTGAACGCAAAAGTGTCTTCCACTGTCAGCTCACCATCGGACGCGGTGACTGAAAGATAAAGCGTGCCATTGAAGTCCTGCGGCGGCAGACCGGTGAAGGCCTCGCCATCAAAACTCAGCCATTCAGGCAGATCGCTGCCGTCCAACAAGGTCGCCGTGAGTGTAAGAGCATCGGCGTCAACATCTGCGAAGGTATCAGCTGGAAGCGCTATAGAAACCACCTGATCTTCGAGGGTCGATACATCGGCCGACGCCCGCGCGATGACCGGCGCGTCGTTCACCGGATCAATCGACAACGTAAAGCTATCCTCAGCGGTCAACTCCCCGTCACTCGCCGTTACTATCAGCTCAAGCGAACCGTTGAAGTCTTGTGGAGGAGTGCCGGTGAAATTGACACCGTCGAAGCTTAGCCAGGCAGGCAACTCGTTGCCATCAGACAAGCTTGCACTCAGAGTCAGCACATCTCCATCAATATCCGAAAATGCATTCGCTGGGAGCGGCACACTGACCGATGTATCCTCATCCACGGAGACATCCGCAAGGGTTTGAGACAGAGTTGGTGCGTCATTCACCGGATCAATTGTCAATGTGAAGCTATCTTGAGCCGAAAGCTCGCCGTCGCTCGCGCTAACCACAAGGTCAATAGCGCCATTGAAGTCCTGCGGCGGTGTGCCAACAAAAGCTGTGCCGTCGAAGCTCAACCATGCCGGCAATTCGCTGCCATCGGCCAGGGTCGCGCTAAGAGTGAGTGCATCGCCGTCGACATCGATAAAGGTATCGCTTGGAAGCTCCACGAAGATCGCTGTGTCTTCAGAAACGGTAACATCCGGCAAAACCTGAACCAACATGGGCGCATCATTCACCGGATCAATTGTCAGTGTAAACGTATCCGATGTTGTGAATTCACCGTCACTCGCAGAAACGGTGATCTCAAGCGCTCCATTAAAGTGTTGGGGCGGCGTACCGGTCAAATTGACGCCGTCAAATGCCATCCAAGCAGGCAGGCCTGAGCCATCTGCCAAACGGGCGGACAGCGTAAGCATGCTGTCATCCACGTCAGAGAAACTTGCCGGATCAATGGCGAAGCTAAAGCTCGTATCTTCCGCGCTGGATTGGTCAGCCAATGCTGTTTCAAGAACCGGCGCATCATTTACGGCAGCGACAAAGACGCTAACTTGGCCAGTCGTCTCCAGGCCAGCTTCATCAGACACGGTGTATTCAAACCGTATTTGACCGGTCGCATTGGCCGGCGGGGTCAGCGTGATCGTGCCATCGCTCTCGATAACTGCTGTGGCTCCTTCTGTTAGAGCAGTGACAGCAGTAATTGTGATCGTGTCGCCATCTGGATCAATATCATTGGCGAGGAAGGCTGACGGCGTCAGATTAAGAGCGATGTCTTCATCTGTAGCGAAGGAATCGCCAGTTACGCGAACAGAGTCATTGACCGGTGTCACATCGATAGTGACTGTGCCGGTAACGGGGTTCGTATCTCCATCTGTCACCAGATACTCAAAGCTGGCAGCACCAAAAAAGTCGACGTTTGGCGTGAAGGTGACAACACCATCTACCAGCGAGACCACACCGCCAACTGCGTTTTGGACCGCAACCAAATTGAGATCGGTGCTATCAACATCGGTATCATTGCCAATCAGATCGATAGCGCTCAGCTCTAGCGGTGTATCTTCCGCGGTAACGAAGCTGTCCGCAACGGCTTCTGGCGCATCGGCAATATCAGCGATTTCAATGGTAACAGTAGCGAAGTCTTCAGACACAGCACCTTTTTCATCGCGTGCACGATAGCGCACGGAAATCGGGCCGTTGTAGTTGAGCGGCGGCGTAAGGAGCAAATTGGCTCCTGCCCGAACAATCTGGCCAATGTCAGTTTCGAATTCAGCGAACTCAAGAACATCACCTTCGCGATCCGAATCGTTTCCAAACACGTCCGCTGCTCGAATGACGAAAACCTTGTCCTCATCACCGATGAATGGACCTTCATCATCAACCACAATTGGGGCATCGTTGATCGGCGCAACCTCAATTGAGGCGGTCGCTTCAGCCTCAAACTCGCCATCGCTCACCCAATATTTGAAGGATGCTGGCCCATTGTAGTCAGGGGCTGGAGTGAAGACGATATTACCATCAGCATCAAACTCTACGCTGCCTTGCTCTGGAAAATCATCCAAGCGCGAAATGAAGAGGGTATCTCCATTCGGATCAAAATCATTGGCCAACAATTGCGCCGGATCAATCACCAGCGGAGTATCTTCGAGCCCGTCCAGTGCTTCACCATTGGCAACTGGCGGATCATTAGGTGGAAGGACGGTGACGTTGACTGAAGTTGTGCCAATCAGTCCAGTTGCATCTTCGCTGACTGAATAGGTGAAGTTGGCGGCACCGACATATCCATCATCCGGGGTAAATCGGACAAATTGCGCACCATTGATGATTTCGATTGTTGCAGTTCCGTTTTGCCCAGCATCAATACCGGCAAAGGAGAACGCGTCACCTTCAGGGTCGCTGTCATTCGACAAGAGGCTAGCGACTGCAATGAGAATGTCATTGCCAGAACGCACGGTGGCGTCATCATTGGCTGGACGCGGCGCATCATTAACTGGCAGCACTTCTACCGAGACTTCGGCGAAATCGAAACCGCCTGCGCCATCTGAAACACGATAGCGGAAGCCCGCCGATCCCGAATAGTCGGCATCAGGGCGGAAAGTGACAAAGCCACCATGTTCGATGTTGGCCGTTCCGTTGCCACCGTCAATGCGCTCAAATGCATCGATCGTCAGCGTGTCACCATCAACGTCGCTGTCATTGCCCAGCAACCAGGCAAATGGGATCGAGACTGAGCCATCTTCGTCGACTACGAAGCCGCCCTCATCATCAATCGCGACCGGATTATCGTTGACCGGGCGAACATTGACTTCGACCAAGGCAGAGGAAATGCGGCCAGTCTCATCTGCCAAACGGTAGCGGAAGAAGGCATCGCCATTGAAATCTTGATCACCGAGGAAGGTAATCGTGCCATCGGGATTCAACGTTACTGAGCCGCCGCTTTGCGCCTCAACCGAGATGACGGTCAGTACCGCCCCGTCTGGCGCGATGTCGTTGATGAGCAACTCGGATGCATCGAAGGTGAAGGCTGTGTCTTCATCAACAAGACGGATAATATCGTGTTCAGCTTGCAACCTGCTGCTGGCGGCATTTGCTTCAATCGTTGTGCGGTCCCACTCAGTCCCATCACCAAAGACCAGAGTTTCAATCCCGGCACCATCACCAAGGAAGTGATCTTTGATGCGCACCAGATCAGGCTGGACGCCCTCATCCTGTTCAAGCTCAATAACCAGATCGTCACCATCGGCATAAATGTTCACAGCATCTGGCCCAAAGTCACCGACAATCTGCAGTGTATCATTGTCGCTTGATGACGCCGCTTCGATAATCGTGTCTGAGCCGCTACCGCGAGAAAGCAGGTAAGTGTCCGAACCGCTTGCACCGATGAGTTCATCTTCACCGATTGACCCGTCGAGCAAGTTGTCTCCCGCATCGCCGGTAATCTGATCGCCAAAGCGCGACCCGATTACATTCTCGAAATTGCTCACGACGTCGCCATCAGCATCGCCTTGAGAACCGGTTCCCGATCCAAGATCGACTGCGATACCGCCGACACTGTCGCTGTAGTCGAGCGTATCCACGCCTTCACCACCATCGAGTATGTCACCGCTGCCACCACCTGCGATCACATTGTCATTCGCATCACCAACAATCGTATCCTGATGAGCGGAACCAATGATATTTTCGACATTGGAAATCTGGTCGCCTTCGGCATCACCGCCGCTCGCTGTCCCTGCACTGAGATCAATTGAAACGCCGCTTTCGGACAGCCAATAGCGGGCCGTATCCACGCCTTCGCCGCCATCGATCATGTCACCGCCGCGGCCGCCATCAATAAGGTCATCACCAGCCCCGCCAGCAATCGTATCATCACCGCGCCCGCCATCAATGAAGTTGGTGTCGCCATCGCCAGAAAGCGCATCCTCACCGATGCTGCCGATCAGGTTTTCAATACTTGTGAGCGTATCGCCTTCAGCATCGCCGCCGCTTGCCGTGCCATCGGCAAGCGAGATTGCAACTGGATCGGAAGAGTCTGAGTAGTCTGCGGTATCGCTACCGGCGCCGCCATCAAGAATGTCAGCACCTTCGCGTCCGATCAGCGTGTCGTCGCCGTCATCACCAGAAAGCGTATCGTCGCCTCCGCGGCCATCAAGCAAGTCGTCACCTTCGCCGCCAGCAAGCGTGTTGATCTCATCAGTGCCGAACAGCTGATCACCGCCCGCGCCCCCAATCAGACCTTCTATTGAGACCAGTTCGTCACCCTCGGCAAATCCGCCTTGACCAATGCGGGCATTGATATCGACGCGCATCGCGACCTCAGAGTCGCTGAAATCAGCAATGTCGAAGCCCTCGCCGCCATCCAGCAAATCTGCTCCGTCGCCTCCGCGTAGAATATCGTCACCAGCTCGGCCAAACAGATCGTCGATGCCGTCAAGGCCGACCAGTGTTTCACCCTCTTCAGAGCCGATCAGCAAGTCGCGCAGTTCAGAACCTTCGATCACAAGATCCCGCTGTGCATCCACCGTCGCTGACACGTCGGCCAGGTCGCTCAGACCGCTTGGGTCTTCTAGGGTGTATCCAAGCGTCAGATCACCACTAAAGGCGGTGTCAAATTCAATGACGATGAACTCATCACCATAGATACTGGCTGTACCGTCAGTGGTAGTGAATTGGTCCAAAATTTCGGCATTTGGCGCGCCAAAGCGATGCGCAAAACCGCCTAGCGACAACCAACGTGATTCGTCGATATCGTAATCGTTGGCTTTCAGATCGCTGATCCGCAGCACAACCGGACGGCCAAACCCACTTTCGAAATTGCCATCATCCGCAGCGGTCGGAGCATCATCCACGGGCGCGAACGAAACGTCGATGCGGGCTCTATCCGTGAAGACACCGTCAGTAATGGTGTAGAACAATGCTGCGCTTCCCGGCAGATCTGGCAGCGGCACTACAACAAGATCGCCATCATCGTTCCAGAACCAGGTTTGAACATCGCTAGCAGACAAGCCAATGCTGGTGACCGGTCCAATGATCTCAATATCATCACCATTCGGATCGAAGTCGTTTTCAAGCAGCTGCTCGCGCGTGATGATCAGCGGTTGGTCTTCAACGCCCGTAAATTGGTCGTCCACCGCAACCGGCGCGACATTACCCGTTGGGCGGAAATAGACGCTCACATTGCCATCATCGACCGCATTCTCGTCGTCGGAGATGACGTAATCGAAACTTGCAAAGCCCCAGAAATCGGCATCTGACGTAAAGTAGATTAACCCATCATCGCGAAGCTCAACGTCACCATTGATCGCGTTCGTGACTGTGTCGAGCGTGAAACCGGCGCTATCGATATCGAAGTCGTTGCCAAGCAGAGATGCTGGATCAATGATCAGCACTTCATCTTGCTGAGTGACGAGTGCGGTATTGCCATTGCGTCCAAACGGTCTGTCGTCGACCGCATTTGGCCGATCATTGACTGGGTTGATTTCCACGGACACGGTTTCGCTGGTGACGCCGCCCTCATCATCGTCGACCACATAGGCAAAGCTCGCCAAGCCATTGAAATTTGCACCTGGTGTGAACAGGATGGTGTTGTTCTCAAACAGTTCAACGCGACCGCCTGAGGCTGATCCAACTGCGGAAATGACAACCGGTGTCCCGTCCGGGTCAAAGTCGTTTGCGGTCAATTGATCGCCAGATATGAAGATCGGCGTGTCTTCGTCCGTGGTCAAGCTATCGGCCGCAGTGATCGGTGCATCATTGACCGGGTTCACAAACAGTGTTGCGCTTGCAGTATCAGTGCCGCCCGCCCCATCATCTACAATGTAGGTGAAGCTCGCCTGGCCAAAGAAATCTCCCAACGGAGTGATGAGGATTGAGCCGTCATCATTCAACTCAGCGTTGATGTTCCCGTCGCCAGAGACCCCTGAAATCGACAAGGTATCACCGTCAATATCGCTATCATTGTTTAGCAAGACCTGAGCGGCCGCAGCGTCAATAACGATAGGAACGCCCTCGTTGGTAGACAGACCTGTGGTGTCGTTTGCTGCAACAGGCGCATCGTTCACCGCCAAGACGTCGATTTCCACCAGCGCCTCATCGCGCCCGCCATCAGGTGTGTTCGCCACATATACGAAGCTGGCGCTGCCATTAAACTGGGCGAATGGCGTAAAGGTGATATCGCCATTACTGGAGAGCGACACTGTCCCGCCCACCGCATCTTTGACTTGGGAAACCGCAAAACGGTCACCATCGACATCGTTTGCCAACAGATCGCGATCACGGATTACCAAAGTCTCATCTTCAAGAACCGTGATGCCGGTGTCGTCATTCGCGATCGCAACAGGGCGCACGCGCACTGACAGCGTGGCATCGGCGAAACCTTGGCGTCCGTCACTGACCAGGTAAGCAATCGATGCAAAGCCGGTGAAGTCCGGATCAGCAGTAAATTCGATCACGCCATCGTCGCGCAATATTGCTGTGCCTCCGCGGACCTCACCCAAGCTTTGAATGCTGAGCGGGTCTTCGTCGGCATCGAAGTCGTTCGACAGAAGACTTGCACCGTCGATCTCGAGCACTTCGCCTTGAACAACGTCGCGGAAGCCATCTGGATTCGCCACAGGGACATTGTTGCCCAGCAGTGCTTCAATGGTTGCAAAGTCCCACACCACATTGTCAGCAAATTCGATAAATTCGATGCGATCTTCGCCTTCAGAGGTCAGATTGACCAGAGTCAGCGAGTCTTCGGGCGAACCGATGAACGTAAGCGCTGCCCCTGTTGACGCATAGAAAAGCCGAGAAAGCCGAACATCGGTCGAATCGTAACCTTCGATAATGACACGGTCAGTGCCGCCGCCATTGTCCTCGATACGGTCATTCCCATCGCCGGCGCGATATATATAGGTGTCATCACCACCAAGGCCGAACAGCGAGTCATCTCCTGCACCGCCAGCCAAATTATCTGCGCCCGCAAACCCATAAATCTGTGCGTCGCTAGCATTGTCGAAACCGGCGAGCAAGTCGGCGCGCAAATCATCCGGTGTGATCGTGTCGCCATCAGCGAATTGGATCAGATCAACGCCTTCATCGCCATCGAGTAGCGCATCAGCCAGAATAACCGTATCGCCCGACTGGAAGGTGATGATCAGATCGAAACCCGCAGGCGGACTGCGGAACAAATTGCTAATGTCGGCTACGGTAAAGTCGCTCAACACAAGCCGGTCAGCGTTACCGCCTGTATCAACGATACGATCAGTGCCATCACCAGAATTGAAGATGTACGTATCGTCGCCAAGGCCGCCAGCTAGGATGTCCGAACCGGCGTCACCGGTTAGCGTGTCAGCAAGTTCAGTGCCAAGGATCGTATCACTTTCATCGGAAGCAAGATCGGAGATGACCCGGCTTACAAGTTGAGCGTGCGTGATAGTCTCGCCGCTGTCGACGAACACAATCTCTTCAATTGGTCGATCAGCCCTGAGGCCATCGACAATCATGATCGAATTCCCGTTTCCGAAATCAAGCAGAAGATCGTTGTTGCCCGCTTCAAACCGGCGCACAGTAAGGTCTGAGCCTGTCAGACCAGAAACCCGAACCTGATCAATTCCCGCTGAATCGCGCACAACATCGCGGCCATCGCCCACTTCATAGATGTAAGTGTCGTTGCCTCCATCGCCTTCCAGCAGGTCGCTTCCTGTTCCGCCGGTGATGATGTCATTGCCATCGCCGCCGCTGACAAAGTCATTACCTTCGTCACCACTTAAGCTATCATCATCGCCATTGCCAAAGAGCCTGTCATTTCCGGCGGCACCAGCAAGAACATCAGCGCTTGATAGACCGGCATACACATCATCACGCGGTGTCCCGAGCGTTGCGAAGGCGGCCAAATCGGCGTGAGAAATTTCACGGCCATCGGCAAAACGTATCGTTTCAACTTGATTGGCAACGTTCGCCAACGCGCCTTCAATGATGATCCGATCATCGGTGCCTTCGACGCGCAGTTCGAGGTTTGCAGTGCCGTTGCGCAAGACAATGACATCTTGGAATCGAATGCTCGCGTCGACTTCGATGGTATCGAAGCCATCGCTTTCAATTATGCGATCCTGCCCATCGCCAAGACGCCATACATAAGTATCGTTGTCGGCTCCGCCTTGCAGATTATCGTCGCCGGTTCCTCCATCCAGAATGTCATTACCAGCGCTGCCCACCAACAGGTCATTGCCAGCTTGCCCAAGCAACGTATCGTTACCAGAATCGCCGATTATATGGTCATTGCCATCGCCGCCTGAAATTTGATCATCGCCGCTCAGACCGGCAATAGCATTGGCACCGTCATCGCCTTGATAATCGTCTGCACCTGTCGTCAAATTAAGGCTGTTCGCACCAGTCTTGGTGTAAGGAGCCAGTGCGACAAGATCGGCAAATGTCGCGCTTGATCCATCTGCGAAGGTGAAGTCTTCGATGATACGATTAGGATTGGAAATCGCTCCTGCAATGGTAATCTGATCGCTATCTAGCGCGACGAAAATACGCAGGTCAGTTGTCGTGCGCTCAATAATCAGATCGGAAAGCGTAATTCCAGCGCCGAACTCGATGCGGTCAATCCCGGCACTATCGGTGATGGTGTCGTAGCCATCGCCGCGCCCGAAACGGTAGGTTTCGTCTCCAGCAGTATCGATAAGCGTGTCGCTACCGCCGCCACCTTCATAGATGTCATTGCCCGTGCCACCTTCGAGCCGGTCGTTGTTATGGCCACCGAGCAGTTCGTCATCGCCGCCCTGTCCGAACAGCGTGTCATCGCCATCAGCGCCGGAAAGCACATCGTTCCCGCTCGTTCCGTATCGCGTATCCGCGCCATCGGTCGCCTCAAGAGAACGAGCGAACACGTCCTCGGCCGTCCAGACCGTACCGTCGGCGAATTCAACGAACTCGATCGGCCGATCAGCCTGGGTTTGCATGCCGATCAGGTTAACGCGGTCGGTACCTGGCCCATAGTCGAGAACAATATTGTCAGCGCCGGACTGCAGCACGAGAACTTGCTCGGCGATGATGCCTTCGGCGAACCGGAGAGTATCGATCCCTGCAGCGTCCGTTAGTTGATCCTGACCATCTCCCAGAGAAAGCTCGTAGACATCATCACCAGCGCCGCCATTGAGCGCATCATTTCCGGTGCCCCCGATCAGCGTGTCGCCATACTCGCTTCCGATGAGTGTATCATCGCCATCTTGGCCATCCAAAGTGTCGCCTTGGAATATCTCTTCCTCTCGGAGAAGACGGACATTGTCGAGCACTACAAGGCCATCACCTACATTACGGAACGAGAGAACGTTGTCGCCTGCAATCGCGGTAAGTTCAGCTAGCTTTGTTACGTAATCAATTTCAGCTTCTGCAACGGTAAGTATGAGGTCATTATTCCAGTATACGGCAAACGATCCGACGCCAGAAATCACACGGTTAGCATGATCAAATGCAAGCAGCAGCACTTCGCCTTCAGCAAGGTCGGATAGGGTTTGTTCAACGCCAAGATTGCCCGAGAATGTACCAATTTGGACTGAATTTGCGCCGTCGCTGGAATCAAACCCGTTAATCTCTACGCTACCGCCCGACAGACTATTCCAGTTCGCCGCTGTACCAGGAGCGCCGTCGGGGCTCTCTTCGAAGCTTCCGTTGCGAATGAGATCGACTTGCGGGCCGCCAACAACGACTGGTTCGGCTACCAAAACATCTCGGTTGTCACCGGTAGGAGCCGGTAGAGCCCTGACCTGATCATGCGAGAGCACCGTACCGTCAGAAAAGGCGTAACTTTCAATACGATAGCGACTGTCGCTCCAACCGCCACTGATGGTTAGCCGATCTTCGGTGCCAACGATGGTGATGACAAGGTTTGAACCACTTTGCGCCACACGCAACATGGACGCATCGATGCCTGCACCAAACTGAATGCGATCGGTGCCCGCACCGTTCAAGTTCGAAAAATCATTGCGTTCGTCGCGAATGACATCCCTACCATCGCCAAGATTGAAGATGTAGGTGTCGTCGCCGCTACCGCCGCGCAGCGTATCATTGCCGGTCCCACCGATCAGGATGTCGTTGCCATACCAAGCATCGATAGTGTCATGACCGTCGCCGCCATCGATGGTCATCCAGAAGCTGTCATCGCGCAGTGTATCGTTGCCATCGGTGCCGACAAGTGATCGGCTCACCACATCGCGATAGGAAAGTACACTTCCGTCAGAGAAGCGCAGAGTTTCGATTGTTGTTTCGAAATTGCCTGAGCTGTTTCGGAAACCTTCTTGAATCGTAATTTTGTCCGACGTCCCCGCGATCTCAATAATCAGATTTTCGCCTGACGTGGAGAAGCGCAGCATCGAGGCGTCAATGCCATCGCCAAACAGGATTGTATCGCCTCCGGGAACATTCGCGTTAGTAAAGTTGTTACGTTCATCGCGGATGACATCCTGACCATCGCCAAGGTTGATCACATAAGTGTCGTCCCTGCTGCCGCCCAGAAGGGTGTCATTGCCCTTACCGCCAATGAGCGTGTCGTTACCGATCCAACCATCCAGCGTATCATCGCCAAGGCCGCCGGTCAGAGTCTCGCTGTAATCGCTACCTCTCACCAGATCATTGGCGTCGGTTCCCTTGAGCATCTCCTGCGTAATGTCGAAGTTCGACATGGTGCTGCCATCAGCAAAACGCAGCGTCTCGATCGCGGTCTCAAATCGCCCAAAGCTGTTGCGGAAACCACCTTGAATTAGAATGCGGTCAGAGGTTCCGGCGATATCGATGATGAGATCATTGCCCGAGGTTGAAAAGCGCAGCATCGAGCGGTCAATGCCTTCGCCGAAAAGGATCGTATCCGAACCAGGAATATTTGCATTGCTAAAGTTGGTTCGCTCATCGCGAATGACATCTCGGCCATCGCCGAGATTGAACACATATGTATCATTCTGGCTTCCACCACGCAGCGTATCATTGCCGCTGCCACCGATCAGGGTGTCAGCCCCGAGCACTCCGTTAAGCACATCATTGCCAACCCCACCACGGATGGTGTCGGCGCCGTTCCCGCCGGAAATGGTGTCATTCCCATCGGTGAAGGCCAACGGTCCGCCGGGCGCCAATATGCTCGCGATTTGTGCGCGGGTGATCTGTTCGCCATCGCTGAACTCAATCAGTTCGATACCATTTGATCCGCCGACTGCTTGACCGCGTACAATGACCTGATCATCGGTGCCAGCAAAGCTGACCAGTACATCGCTGCTGCCTTGATAAAGCGCCTCGAAGTTAACCTCAGACGGTGCATAACCCTCGATCCGAAGCGTGTCAGTTCCGGTCCCGGTGTCAATGATTACATCGCTGCCATCACCGCGGCGGAAGATGTACCTATCGCCATTAGCTTGGCCGATCAGGATATCGTCACCGCGTCCACCCGCAAAGGCTCCCGCCGGAGCATCTTGATCACCAAAGCCCTGGATCAGGTCATTGCCATCAGTCGACGCGGCGGCAAGCATCTGCGCGCGTAAATCATCGCCCGAGAAGACCACGCCGTCAGCAAACTCGAACTCCTCGATTGATGTGCCTTGCGCGAACGCTCCGCGCACCACAGTCTTGCCGTCCTGGCCCGCGAAACTGATGCCGATATCACCTGAACCCGGATTAACACGCCGTACAATGACGTCTTCAGACCGGCCCGCTGTGAAACGGAGCCGATCTGTGCCGCCTGTATCAGAGACGATATCGATTCCAGGATTTTCGCCGATTACATAGAAATCATCGCCGCTAAGCCCGATCAATTCATCGTTGCCTTCGCCGCCCTCGAGCAGATCAGCGCGGTTAGCGAACCCTCTAATGATGTCGTCATTGATGGTTTGTTGGCCAGCGAGAATAAGACTGCGGATGTCCTCAAACTCGAACTCAAACCCGTCGCCCAATGCGACAGTCTCGATGGCGGTGTCTGGGTTCAATCCGCCGCGGATGAGCAGGCTATCATCAAGTCCTTCAAGCCTGATGAGAAGGCCTTCGTCGACCTGCGAGAAGCGCAGCATATCGGCGGAGATGCCATCGCCAAACTCGACGCGATCGACGCCCGCGCTGTCTTCAATAGCGTCGAGCCCATCGCCAATGCCAAAGCGGTAGGTGTCGTTGCCAGCCTTGCCAACCAACAGATCACTACCAAGACCGCCAGAGATCACATCATCAGAATTATCGAAACCGATGAGCAGGTCATCGCCATCAGTTCCACGCAGCAAAGCAGCACGGATTTCTGCTTGCCCCCAAACGGTACCATCGGCAAAATCAAATTCCTCGATCTGACGCGCGCCAAGACCATCAACGATAGTCAGCTGTTCACCTGAGCTTGGGATTGTAACAATCAGGTTCGTCCCGTCTGCACGGAACACAACATCCGCCGGGTCAACCAGTCTGCCAAATACAACCCGGTCAACTGCACCTGACTGCGAAGCTGCATCGGCTTTCTCGGTAATGGTGTCGAAACCATAGCCAACGCCAAAGAGGTAGGTGTCGCCAAACGAACCGCCATTGAGTTGATCATCACCCTGGCGTCCGTCGAGAATGTTCGGTCGATCATCGATGGCGTTCAGGATATTGTCGCCGCGCGTTCCTCCGGCGATCTGCAACTGCTCTTCAACGTCCTCAATCGACAGCGTATTGCCGTCGGCAAAGACAAAATTCTCAACCCCGGCAAGGACCGAACCGAATTGATCCAGAACCCGCAGCGAGTCGGTGAATCCTTCGAACGAGATGAGCAGATCATCCCCTTCTTTTGTGAAGCGCACATCGGCGAAGCTTACATTGGCCCCGAATTCGATCGTATCTGCTGCACGATATTTACCAGCATCGATTGTGTCATCGATCACGTCCTGACCATAACCAATGTCAAAGACGTACGTGTCACCATCGGATGAACCGATCAAAATATCGTTGCCAGCCCGCCCATCAATGCGTTCGGCATAATGGGTGCCAATCAGTGTGTCGTCGCCTGAAGTACCGATCAGATCGATATCATCGGCACCCAGATCACGCCAATCAACTTTGAAACCATCAAAGCTAAGTTCTTCGATAACCGTGTCGCCCAAACGATCATACTGACCTTCAAGCGTTACACTTTCGCCCGTCGAGCGGAGAGTGAGTGTCAGATTGTTCGCAGCGCGGCTGAACTCAACGTCCGTAAGACTGATCCCACGAAGATCGAGCGTATCAAAACCGGCAGGCAGGAACGGGTGCTTCCCAGCTCCGGTATCGAACACAGTATCGTTTCCGTAACCTTCGCGGAAAATATAGGTGTCGTTGTACAGGCCGCCTTCAAGCCGGTCGTCCCCAGCGCCGCCATCCAGCGTATCAGACCAATCGAAGCCGATGATCGTGTCGTCGCCATCAGTCCGCTCCAGCGCGAGCACTTCGCGACCCAGACGATCCTGATCCCAAACCGTGCCATCGGCAAATTCAATCAGGTCGACATTGTCTTCCCAGATTGTGAAGAAGACAAAAGTGACTTGGAACTGGTTCTTGAGCGTAACGGTCTCACCAGTATCTTTGATCCGCAAACCGATTGTAGGTGAGCCGGGATCGCGCAGAATTTCAATGTCGGCCGCGTTAATCCCGCGAAGCTGCAAGCGGTTGATGGTCTCAACAACACCGATGCCAACTTCGAATGACTGGTCCTGAATGACGTCATCGCCGTAACCGCGTTCGAAGATGTAAGTGTCGGCACCATCCTTCCCGACCAGCAAATCATCGCCTGCGCCGCCATCGAGAGTTTCAGATTCGTCGAAGGCAAAGATTGCATCTTCACCATCAGTTTTAGCTTCAGCAATCACACGATCACGGATCGCTTGTTCGTCAAGGAAGGTGCCATCCTCAAACGCGAGTATTTCAATTCGGTTCGGCTTAACCGTCGTTATGAAGGCATCCAATTGGAAGAATTGCCCCTCAATCGTAAGGATATCGCCGGTTCGTCCGCCATCTTCATCTAGCAGATGGATAATGAGGTCGTTCGATTCTCCGGTCCGCTGAAAGCTTAGGCGCTCAGCATCAATTCCCTCGCCGAAGGTGACAAGGTCAACACCTTCGCGGAACGGGTTATTCTCCTCGTCACGGATCAGGTCTTCACCATATCCATAGTCGAAGACATAAAGATCGCTGTCACCGCCACCGATCAAAATGTCGTTGCCTGCACCGCCATCCAGTACGTCGATTGACTCCGTGCCAAGCACGACATCGTTGCTGTCGAGGGGATGGCTTGCCGCATAAGCCATATCGACAAAGTCCCATGCCGTGCCATCGGCAAAGACAATCTCGGTAATCTCGGTGTTGTCGGAATAGTCGCCGCCGAAAATGCCGGGCCAGCGCCCTTCAAACTGATTGCGGATAGTCAGGATGTTATCGGTTCCAACCTCTTGTATGATCAGATCAGCGCCGTCCTTGGTAACGAACACATCATCCGGGGTGAGATGAGCGAAGCGCAAATAATCCGATGAACTTGGCTGAAGGATCGGCTCTACGTCCTCAATCGTAACCTCTCCGAAGTCGCGGCCGATTATGTAAACATCACTCCCCAAACCGCCGCGCGCTTCGGTGGCGCCGCCCGCAATATAAATGAGATCATCGCCGCGGGTGCCATCCAGGTCGGCATTTGCGGCATCGGCAACCAGTACACGCTCTTCGTCAATCGAAAGCGCTTCAGCCACTTGAAGGAAACTTGCATCGACCGGTGAGTTTTCAAACCCGGCAACGATCATTTGCATCAGGAATGCCTGGCTGCGCGGCCCCCTGCCGTTGCGCTTAAAGTCAGGATAGACAGTTTGCAGCACTCGGTCCCATTCGCGCAAATAGTCAACCGTCTGATCTGCACCCACCGGTGCATCGGCGAGAATTGCCGTGAAGAGCGGGATTAGTTCGCGGCCAGATGTCGCTTGGAACGTGTCGTTCGCGGCGTCGTATTCCACGCCCTCAAAATACTGCGCGAGACCGCCCTGACTGGCGATACGCACAGCCATCGCGCGTCCGATCGCAAGGTAAGAATTGGCAAGCGTTGCCGCGAATTCCTTGGTGTCATCAATATCAAAATCGTAACTGAGAGTATTGTCGGCCTCGCTTTGAGCGACGAACAGTTCTGGCCTGAATGTCTCGCCGCCGCTGGCAAAAGCAAACTGGATTTCATCCAACGTCATGATCTCAACGCGCACTGCGCTATCATCGCTGTTGTCGGCATCCGGCAGAGTGTCTAGGTCAAGCTCAAACCCGCGCAATCCGAATGAGTTTGGACCGTAGAGTTCCTGGCTCTCTAGGGCTTGCTCGAACACGCTGGCCCATACAGCGAACAGACCGTTCCCGTCATCAACCCAAATCGAATAGTCGGTTACGACGCCGTCCCGCAGATAGAACGCCGCACGCTCAAATCCAGCGTCAGGAACGGGTTCGGCGAAGTCCTCCATCCGCCATTCGCTGCCGGCCGTCGCTGCCTGAGCCGTGATGTCAGCAAGCGACGCGCGCGCAATCACCGAGCCATCGCCCGCAAGCACATCATTACCGCTCGCCAACGTCCAAAACTCGCCTTGTGTATCAGTTTGTCGGATCGCATAATCGAGGACTGCAGCCGCGCCGCTTGAGGTGCTCACTAGATAGGCCGTCTCAAGACGGTTTTCGGGCGCAAAATCTCGGCTAGACGGACTCCACCCCTGGATCGCCTGCCAGCTCGCACCATCAGCCGCGACCTGCGCAAGCACATCTTCAAAGCTAGCGCGCGTAATAACCGATCCATCACCGGCCAGCACATCTGCACCGCTCTCCAGCCTCCAGAACCCACCGCTCTCATCTTCATCATACACCGCATGGTCGAGCAGCGTCCCGTCAACGCCAATCAACGCAGCGCCAAGCTCCAGCGAGTCCGCATGACTTCTCGCCCACGCGCCGAGCAGCGGGCGCGCCTGTTCTCGCAGCGCGTCGAGATCTGCGACGGTCATCGTGGCAGCGGTGCTTTCGATCAGCTTGGCAAGCTCCAGATCATTGCTCGCCGCAACTGCCAAATCGGTGGTGATACCATAACCAAATGCGTCAATCGGATCGCCAGAAGCGCCATTGGGCACAAAGCCTGCAACACGATCATCGCCCTGATAACGCGTATCGCCTGGGTCGGTTTCAAAGATCAGCTCACCCAGCGCGCCCGTGGTCCCGTCAGCGCGCGCATAGAAGCTCTCTGCACGAATGGTGGTGCCATTGGCAGTGATCAGATTGACCGGCTGCGCGTTGAGCGAGAAGGCCGTGATATCAAATGCCGCAAGTGCGTGCAGTTCGCCCGCATCTGTAATCCCATTTTCGTTGGCATCGCGCCAGATCTGCAGATCGCCAAAGCCGACATCATTCGCATCGACGATATTGTCGCCATTGCTGTCCCAATCGGAAAGTTCGGTGTAGCCAGACAGCCCCGGTCCGCCGAACAGCTCGGGTGCCGTAATCTGACCATCACCATCCGCGTCGTGGACAAGGAAGCCGTCTTCACCGCTGAGCCAGCCGGAACGCTCGCCAAACAGATCGCCGTCATTGTCCCAATAAACCGCGCCGATCCCCTTGGAGACCAGACCATCACCGTTGAGATCCAACACGAGGGGATCATCAACAGGACGCCAGAACAGGCTCTTAGCGAAGCGCAAGCCTGCCTGCGCGAAGTCACCAATGTATTGGAAAAGAGCCTGAAAGAGCGATGTTTCCTCGCCAGCCCCGAAGATCGAAAACTCGATCCCAAGATCACCGCTTTCCCAGTTCTGAACTATCTGAGAAACCGAGAGAATTGTCTCTTCGTCCAGGTCCGCGCTGAGGTCGCCGCCTCTAAAAGACGATTCGACGATGAGCTGATTGCTCTCCGTCAGGCCATAAGTGACCCATGGCAAGAAGAAGTCCCGCGCAGTGCCCTTCTCCAGCGTTCGGCCAAAGAAACTTTCATTGGTCCCGCCAACCAGCGGCACACCGAACATCTGAAGCCGGTCGTTCCGACCCGCGTCCATGATGAAGCTGCCGGCCGACCACCAGAATGTGTCATCATTAGTATCGCCAGTGTTATTGACCCCGCGCCCGTCGAGACCATCGCCCCACAATTGGCCGCGATAGCTGTTGTTATAGATGAGGTCAGAGCCTTCACCGCCAACAGCAATAGCGCCTTCGCCGCCGACAACAAATATCCAGTCATCACCTTCACCGCCGTTCAGCTCTAATCGCTGATCACCGGTCGCCAAAGGCGATTGTTCGCCCTCCAATAGTGGATCGCCGTTAGCGACGTATCTTGGTTTGAATGCAAGAAGAACATCATCGCCTTCCTTGCCGAGCACGGAGCCGGTTCCCTCATCATTGATGAGAATGTCATCACCTGCGGTGCCCTCCATGATCTCGGTGAACCCACCATAGGCCCACTCGCCGCTGCTTGAGAGGAAACCCAGCTTTCGAGCGGCATCCACAAGGTCATGAAGCGGACCTTCCGGTCCGAAGAAATCACCGTTGAGGCCGAATAGACCATCCACGCCGGTAATGAGTTCACCTAGGTCTTCAAATGCGCTGTTGATTGCACTGTAAACTTCACTGGCGATCTCCGCTAGCGCATCAGCCGCGTCGACAGCCGCCTCTGCAAGTGCCTCTGCAAAATCAAGAGCAGCATCTCCCGCAGCCTGCAGAATTTCACCTGCCGGAGCCAAGAGCGGGGCGAGGGTCTCTGCAATGGCATTCGCCTCTTCGGTGAAGTTGTCGTAGAAATACTCTCCGATTTCGCGTCCAGCAATGTCCCCAAGTATCCCGATGCCTAAGCCAACAGGTATCGCAAGGATTCCCGCAGAGAAAAGACCGGCAATCGCGCCTGAGACCAGACCTGCAACTGCCCCGACGCCTGTGGCAAAGAGCTCCGCGGTGAACTCCCGATATGCGTCGTTAGGTTCATCACTTGCAACTTCGGAATTATTGAGAGCGTTACTTATCGGCACTGCGGCGACCGCTAAGACGGCAAAGCTAATGGCCGGCCCCAACCTCGCACTTCCGGCAGCATCCTCTATAAGGCCGGCGAACCTTGCTAGGAAACGACTAGAGAGCGTTTGATAGCTCGAAATGAGCCTGCCATCGACGCGGGTATTGAGCAACGCGTCTGCCTCCGCCGCACGAACCGCAACTCCGTTTTTGAGCACCGAACCGTCGGTTGCCGTGGTTACGTCTTCCGCCTCAACCCATAATCTTGCAAACTGAGTTGAAGCAGCTGTACCCCCGCCGAATATCTTAAAGTTCCCAATGGCATCAGCCGTTTTGGAAAAGAAACTCCTGTTATTGAGACTACCATCCCAAGTAACACGACCATTTACCTTTCGAATATTGAGCGCCTCTACTTCTTGACCGGATACCGAAGTTGTAATCTTATCCCAAGACAGAAGAAAGCGAGGATCAATGCCTTCGGTCGTTTTGAGTATCTTCGATCCCAGCTGCTGCGTTGTGGGCTGTCCTCCAAATATCTTCAGTAGGTTAGGATCGGAACGGCTCGAAAAGGCGATGAAGCCTCCAGTCTTTGATGGGCCAGCCCCCAAAGCTTGTGGGCTGCTCGCGTCGCTCATAAAGTTTATGAGCTGGGCTAAGCGAACACGCCTTAAATCGTCATCCAGATCCGTAAACTCAGATGACTCAAGAAGTGCTGTTATCTGGTTATTGATCCATGGGTGCGATCCATTTTGCATTAGAACGCCAAGTTGAGCGGATGCTTTCTGGGTCGAAGCCCCGGCCTGAAAGTTATACTCTCCATCGAGCTTCCAATCCGGCAGCAAATCCTCAAAAATTTCGAGTACTTCTTCAGGTAGCCCTCTGGGAATTGTATCAAGGCCTTGGATAACGCTCATCGTTATACCTCCAGCATTTGATAGAACTTGCGAGGCATTTTGAGCCCAGCTTGTACTATTGCGTCACGCATTTCGTCGGAGAAGCATAATATCTGTGACCGAAAGGTCCGCTCTCGCCAAAGGTGATGTCCATCGAATTCGGACTTGCGAAAGGCAGCGCCTGCCATTGCCTTTTTTGTTGTGTCGAGGTTGAAACGCCCTGGATCAGGTGAATGGGCAGCTCCCTCCTTCGTTTGCGCAAAATCAAAACTATCGAGGAATGCCCCGATGACGAGAGTATGATATTGCTTGGGGTAAATCTTATTCGCAGGCATTCGAATTTCGAGCGGATAAAACTGATGCACGCCCGGCTCTATTGTCTCGATGATAGACTTTAGATCTTCATCAACAGTAGGATAAGTGCCACCCATGGCAACTAAGGAAAACAGTTCCTTATGCCCACGCCGAGTGTGGAAGAACATTGGAGGCTCATGACCCTCTATCTCAGAATAGGGCGGCTTGTATTGATTGTATTTTGATCCAACTTCATTGTAGAATTTACGTTTCACATAACCGGGATAACTCAAGCCGTACTCGTCCAATTCGCCCCCATAGAGGCGTTTTTGAGTGTCGGGATCCTGCTCAAGGTAGTGCGCTTTCAATCGCTCATACCAACCGCGATCTGAAACCTTCGGATCGCTCTCAAAACTCCCCTCAGGCCAACCATCACCAAAACCATCCGGCAAACACAAACCCCAAACCATCACATCATCTCCCGCGCGCCTGTCCGCACATCCAAATTTCTTGCCAGAACGCCTACCGCAGCAAGCCCCAGTTCCCTACTCGCCCTTAACCCGCATTTTCTCCAGAACTCCTGGATCGACGCTGCGCGCCACAATCGGGTGGATAGCAATCGGCTTGTCGCCTGCGATTTGCTTGAAATTGGTCAGCACAGCGGTTGCCAGTTGGCGGTTTGGAGCGATCAGATCGAGCAGCCAGATTTTCTCGCCGCTCGCCCAATCTTCTCCGCCAAGCCGGGTCGGGAAGGCCCCGCCCTTTATCTGCTCGCGGATCTTGGCATCCACCTCGTCAGAAACGCTCGCCCAGATGGCAATGCCCGCAGTCGTGGTCGCGTCGACCTCACCCTCTTCACCGCCCTTTTTCTTGGCCGAAGCAATGGCCAATCGGTCTCTCAGCAGCGGCTCAATCACAAGGTGGTTCAGATCGCCAAGCGACTGCCCCTTGTACCGGGGCAAGTTCATCATCGCGAGAACCGCTTGCCCCACGCTCATCTGAACGCGCTCCCGCAGACCCTCGAGCTTCTCGCGCATCTCTGGCGAAATTTCCTGCTTTCCGCCCGCACCCTCAGCATCGGACTTTGTTGCCGCAGCGTTTTCAGTGACCTCAGCCTGCGCCGCATCAGCAGCCTTAGCCGATCCATTAGCCTTACCGCCCGTGGCAGATTTTCCTTTAGTTGACATAGCGAACCCCTAACAAAAGCCGCCGAGCGCACGCATCCGCCGCTGGCGGCGTTACAAATCAAATGAAACAGAGAGCTATGCTTTTAGCACGCAGTCTTGTCCAAAGACTTCGCACACAAGCGAGCGCAACTTGCGCCGCTTAAGTTCCCCCCATTTCCCCACGCTTATAGGAACAAAAAAGGGGATTCGGGTCAACAGCCAGAATCACAAATACGATGAATGGTGGCACTTTTCTTGGGATTTTATTGTGCTGTTTACCAAACGCAGCAGTGAAGCCTCAACGTTCCCGGCCAGCCTCATCTAAAGCCTTGCTAATTGGTGATAACAAATACTGGATGATGCGGCGTTTGCCGGTC
>CANKYK010000005.1 GCA_947488155.1 uncultured Erythrobacter sp.
GCCGAAAGGGTAAGCGCATCGCCGTCCACATCCGCAAAAGTACCGTCCGGAATAGCAAAGGCAATTGCCTGATCTTCCAAGGATGAGATGTCAGCCAATGGCTGAAGCAATACCGGCGGATCATTGAGCGGATCAATGGTCAGAACAAAGCTGCCCGTTGCCGTCAGCTCTCCATCGCTAGCTGTTACGCTGAGCTCAACAGTGCCTGTAAAGTCTTGCGGCGGGATGCCGGTAAAGCTCGTACCATCGAATGCGATCCAACTTGGGAGCTCAGATCCGTCTGCCTGGGTAGCGCTCAATGTAAGTGTGTCACCATCAACATCGGCGAAGCTTGCTTGATCGATCGCAAACGCAAATGGTGCATCCTCGATGGTCGAGATATCGCTGAGAGGCGTCACAACGACGGGCGCATCATTCACCGCTGTAATGGTCAGATTGAAACTATCGCTGACGCTCTCTTCGCCGTCGCTGGCAGAGATGCTGATACCAAGCACACCGTTGAAGTCAGTCGGCGGAGTTCCCGTCAAAGTAGTCCCGTCAAATGTAAGCCAAGTAGGAAGCTCGCTGCCGTCATCCAGCATTGCTGATAGGGTGAGCGTATCGCCATCGGCATCAGCAAATGCTTCAGGCGGCACTGCTATTGATATAGCCGCATCTTCAGGCGAAGATTCATCGTTCAACGGTTGAGCGAGCACTGGCGCAGTATTGGCAGCACCCTGGACAATCTCGATTGCAACGGCTGCCGTTTCGAACGCACCAAAACCGTCGGTGACGCTATAATTGAACGTCGCAATACCTAGGAAATCTGCGTCAGATGTGAATAGTACATTCCCGTCATCATCGATGCTCACGATCCCATTGGTCGCTTCCATTACATCGACAAGTACGAGAGCGCCCCCATCAATGTTAATGTCATTGAAGAGCAGTTCATCCGAGCCAATGGAGAATTCCCCACCTGAAATCGCGCTGAAGCTATCATCAAATGCAAAGATTGGGCCGATGAGGCGGGCGCCTGAAGCGGCAAGAATGGCGTTTCTGTCTATCGTACTGCCATCTGAGAATTCGATATTCTCGACACCAGATCCATCTCCAGCAAACTGCCCTAAGATGGTCACCGAGCCAAATACATCAAATTCAATAATCAGATTGTCGCGATCTCTGATGAGCTCAATTTGATCAGCTCGCAGATCAGCCAGCACCAAGAGATCTGCATCGTCTGGTCCAGTTCCTAGGTCTTCGATGACGTCTAAACTGTTCTCGTGATTGATAATGTAGACATCGCTACCTACTCCGCCGAGCAATCGATCATTGCCCCAACCGCCAATGAGTTCATCATTTCCTTCGCCGCCTTGGAGGACGTCATTACCCTGACCTCCAAGCAACTCATCATCGCCTGCATCTCCAGAGATTAAGTCGTCTCCAGCACCGGCAATGATGAGGTCATTTCCGCCACCACCCGAAGCGCCGTCATCACCCCTGCCGAGCGTCAAGACATTGTCTTGTCCGTCCCCTTCGATATTATCGGAGAAGTTTGAACCTTCGACCGCTTCAACATTTACGAATGTGTCGCCATCGGCCTCACCAGCGCTCCCAATACCGGTGGCCAAGGACAGCGCAACTCCTGATCTAGCATTGCTGAAATCAGCCGTATCGTATCCTTCACCACCATCAAGGGTATCTGCACCGCGTCCGCCTGCGAGACGATCATCGCCGCCGCCGCCCGACAGTTGGTCATCGCCGTCATTGCCCGCAAATGTCTCGTCGACACTTGAACCGGAGATTATATCGTTTCCGCGGCCTCCAACTACTCGCTCAATGCTCGTCAATTGATCGACACTGCCATCGGAAGAAATGGCCGTTCCTGACGATTCTCGAGTGTCTCCGTCAGAAGGGTCTACTGGAACAGGATCGATTGGGAAAAGGCCTCCGCCTTCGCCGTCTTCGACCAGTATCAGTCCGCCACTCTCGCCTAGATCCCCTTCTGAAGGATCGAGGATTACGACGTCGCCATTGTCAGCCCCGCCATCTCCGCTGTCTGGTAACAAGTCTTCGAGATTAACGTTGAGTCCTAAGCTCGAGAACGTAGCATCATAGGTGTCGAAGCCACTTTCGCCGTCAACAACGTCATTTCCGTCTGCATCCAGAGCGAAGAAGACGTCATCGCCAGCCCCTCCAAGAAGTTCATCGGCACCTTCACCACCATCAATTTGGTCGGCATTTACGCCGCCGACAATGACGTCAGCTCCCAGACCACCGGCAAGACGGCCTCCAAGCCCATCAGCCTCGATGATATCATCACCATCGGTGCCCGAGACGACGGCCCGCTGAGCGATGTCTTCAACAGTGAACAGTTCACCGTCGGCGAACTTTATGAAACGCAAGGATGTTGTCGCTCCAACGTTCGCGGCAACAATCTCTTCATTGAGGTCAGTAGTCGCTGCGTCGAAAAAGAAGTTGTCGACGCGAATCTGCTCATTTGTCGTATTGAGCGTTAGGAAAAGCGTCCCTGCAGTGTCTCGCGAAATTGATACATCAGCCGAGATCGCATCACGAAATTCCACAATCTCAATTCCTGAGATAGTGTGGCTAGTGCTATTGATATCGAAGATCGCCGTGTCAGCTTCGTCGAGCTGATCCAGCGAAATGAGGCCCAATGAAGTATCGTCGCTGAAATTCGGATTGCTGGTAGTGCCGACAATTGCTGAGAACTGTGAGCCGCCATAGATCAAGCCTCGCCCAGATAGAGTTGTTCCATCGGATACATCAGAAACATCCTCGGTAAGAACAATCTGCGCCAACAGCTCTTCACGTTCGAGCAGAGTACCATCTGCAAACTCGATTGCTTCAAGGCCAAATACACTATTGCTGAATTGTCCCTCAACCGTGATTGTTTGGCCAGTGGCCTTATCAGTAATCAAAAGATTGTCGGCTGCGGCACCTGCGCCGGCACCATTGGGGCCGGGCAAGTCAACTTCAACCTCGCTAAAAACGACTGGACGCAGATCATTCTCTTTGATCCGCGTGAGGATGACGTCATCGAGATTAAGGTCGTTGAGGACAAGGATATCGCGATCTACCTGGCCGGCCCCAAAATCAGCAACACGATCATTGCCGTCGCCAGAATTGTAGACATAGGTGTCACTGCCTACGGTTGCGGGACCGTTGGACCCAAAGGCACCAGCTTCCGACGTAGAATCACCAACTAGCCTATCATCACCAAGGCCGGCCATGATGACATCATCCCCGGTACCGCCAACGACCTCGTCATCTCCAGCACCTGCATCGATTGTATCATCGCCGGCCGCCGCATTTATGCGGTCAGTTTGGCTGCCGCCAACGATGCTCTCTGCATATATCGAGCCGTTCAGTGTTGAGGTTTGATCCGGGTTTAAATTCGTTAAAGGCACCAGCAGTGCCACGTCTTCCGGACTCAAAATTCTCCCATCTTCAAAGACAAAACCCCTTCCTGGGTCCGAAAACATAGAGAACTGGCGCCCGAGATCCTCTATACCGCCTTCAGAGACGGTGATTCCTGCAGGTACAGTGACCAATAAATTAGAGCTGCTTGTCCGGATGTCAGCGATAGAACCGCTAACATTTACGCCGCGAACCAGCTCGATGTCTGAAAGTCTGTAGGGCAAGAAGACAAAATCGCTACGTTCGACATCTTGCACAATCTGGAAGGCCCCGCCCAAACGATCAAGGAAGCGAATGGATCTAAGATTATAGCGAAACAGTTGGTTTGATCGTGGTAATGAAAAATCTGTAAAGAATACAGAGTCATCGCCTTGCACTGTTATAGGATTGCCATCTTGGTCCACGCTCTGACCAATGGTTGTGACCAAAAGGCCTGCACCGCCATTGCGGTCAGTGGCGATGATCACGTCATCCTGATTAAAATCAACGAGTAAGGTATCGACCGTCGTGTCCCGGTAGCCAGCTGTAATAGTGTCGTTCCCGACCCCTTCAGCAAGCAAGTAACGGTCCGTTCCGCTCGTTCCTATGATTACGTCATCGCCAGGCTCACTTGGCAAAGAGCTTGAAAAATTAGCTTCGCCTTCCGATGCAATTTGGGCGAGTTCTGCCTCAGTAAAAATTCCGTCAGGGATGTCGATAACAAGATCGTCGAGATCGCCAGCGAAGATCCTCTCTGTGACATTATTTATTGTCCCATCCTGGAAAATCAGTTCTTCAATGCCATTCTCTACACGCCGGCCCCGCGAAACACTGGGGACCACAATACTGTCGCCTGGATCGTCCAGGAAAGTGATCAATAAGCCTGAACCAATAACCGAAAAGCGGATGTCATTCACGCTACGATCAAGAAAGACGAAGCGGTCAACGCCTCCTGGATTGCCTGCTCGGCCACCTTCGGGAATAGAGCGACCCACCTGGATGCGTAGATTCTCAGACCCTCCGTCCTCGACTCTGTCGCGGGCATCGCCTGGAGAGAAGACGTACAAGTCCCCTCCATTTCCCCCAGTCAAAGTGTCACGGCCCATGCCGCCTTCTATGACACTGCTCACACCATCAAGGTCTCGGAACAAACTCGGATCGTTGGTGTCGAGTAACTCCTCTGCATCTGTGCCGAGCAGGCGCTGTGCACCCAGCGCTTTAGCTATTGCGACCTCGCGCAAAGCAAAATCATCAAGCACCGCGAACGCATCGCGCAGAGCGCCTTCAAACTTATCATCTCTACCAAACCGAATAAACTCATTACCGGCACTGAACTGATCGTTCCTCAGCCCAGTGAGAGCTGACCCAATGAGATCAAGATAGGCGAGCTTCTCTGTATTTGTGCCATCAGGAATTTCGTTCACGATAGATTGGACTAAGGAATCAAAGTCTAAGGTGTTAGCAACACCGATCCGCCGGTCGTAAAACAATTCTGAAAGCGCGGCGAACGGCGATGTTCTTGCTTCAAGTGGATCCATCTCGTCGATAAACGCAAGTTGGAGTTGAGCCTCGTAGGTCTGGCTCGCGAACTGAGTTACAAAACTGTCTAGAACAACGTTGTAGGTCTGCAGCAATTCGTGGGCTGCGCTCGGCCCAGGATTGGCTGTTCCAGCGTTCGTACCAGACCTCTGCCGATACGTTTGGCCGTAAATGAGCTCCAGCACTGCCAGAGGTTCGGGATCAATCCACTGACCGCGGCTCGGTAAGTCCTGATCAGCCAATCCAGTCCAAACCAAAAGAATGTTCTCGACTGCAGCCCGAAGTTCAGATCCGGAGAAACTTCCTGCATTTCGTACCACATCCAAGACAAGGTCACGAAGTTCCTCATCGTCGGTGGCCGCCGCGCGCAGATCATCAAAGCGAGCCCCACCGGGCAGGTCTGGCAAAATCGCAGCTATTGGATCAAGCGGGGTATCAGAGGGCCGCACCGAAGTTGGATCATTGTTGAAGAAAATGTCTGCAACTGCGAATGAAGTGCCATCAGCAAAAAAGCCTTCGCCAATGCTCGAAATTCGGTTCCCATTTGAGTCAAATCCGAAGAATTCTGGGCGCTCGTCAATCGGAATTGTTGAATCAAGTGGGACCGTGCTCCCCACGCGAGGGATTTCCGCAATACCGAGCTCTTCAAAGGTGAAAATTTCGTCGGCTTGAGAGATGCCATCGCTGTTAGCGTCACGCCATACGCGCAGATCCGCCTCAGTCAGCAGATTGCCAGTGGCCGAGAGAACCCCGCCAAATCGCTCGACTGCCGTCAGAAATTGATCGAGCTCGAAAAAGCCATCACGGGTCTCACTGCCGAATAGCTCGTTGATGTTGTCGATCGTACCATTGCCGTTAAGGTCAAGCACCAGCAGCCCGTCTTCTGGGCTGGCAAAAGACGTACGCTCCGCTCTTCCATCACCGTCGAGATCAAAAAAGGTGGACGAAGCTTCAAGACCAATAGTCTGAACCCCATCACCATTCAGATCAAAGATAATCGGAGAGATTGGCGGGGCATCGAAAGGATAAGGTATGCCTGGGCGCGGTGGCTTATCGGGATCATCAGCGTCCACCAGACGGATCCCAGCCAAACCGTTGCGGAAATTATTGATAGTGATATCTGAAGCGCCAAAGCCAAAGAAGTTTCCTGGCGTGCTGACTGAAAGTGTGCTCCCAGATAGTGTGTAGGTAGTGCCGTTGTCGGACTCGTAAACTCCAGAACCGGGCTCAGTTTCCTCACCTCCGAAGAGAAGAACTCCATCTAAAAAGACGCGATCCCCGCCATCTGGATCGTGGAAAATGTCGCCATCGTTGGCGCGAATTATGTCGGCACCAGTACCGCCCCAGAGATTGTCTGCAAAGGAAACACCCAGGGCTGTTTCGTCGTCTTGCGCTCCATCAATTATGTCGCGGCCACTTCCTCCGAAGATATCGTCGCGCCCAATCCCGCCGATGAGTGTGTCATTGCCACTCTCACCAAAAATAATGTCATTGCCTTCTTCTCCGTAGATGGTGTCGTTTCCAGACCCGCCGTCGAGCACATCACCTTCACCAAGAAGCCAATTCTCATCACCACCATGGATCGTGTCATTTCCGCCGTCGCCGCTTATCGTATCGACTCCCTGCCCGCCTGAGATAGTGTCGATATCATCGCCACCTCTCAATCGATTATCGGCGCTATTCCCGATGATGGTGTCTTCACCTTCGCCGCCTTGCACCTCGATATTGTCATCTGAAAAAATGAGGTTTGACGGCAATTCAAAAGTATCGCTAAAATCGCTACCAATGACTACTTCAATGCCGCTGATCTGAGCATTAACAGTCCCCCAGTTAACAGCGCTTGTTGACGCGGAATAGTCGATTGTGTCGCGCCCTTCGCCACCGACAATCTGTGTGTCGCTGCGGTCGGCGACAAAGATGTCGTTGCCGGCGCGGCCAAATAGCCGATCTGCGCCTTCTCCACCTTCGATCCTGTCATTCCCGTCTGCACCTGAGAGCAAGTCGTCGCCCTTACCGCCATACAAATCTTGCGGTGACGTGACCGTTCCGAAAATTGCATCAGTCACGATCGTATCGTTGCCGTCGCCACCAAAGACCACCGCTCCGTTTGACAGAAAGTCTTGCAGGTAGGACCCCAGAACTGTGAATTCGATCAGCTCTCTTGATATCTGATCATTGTCATCTGTCCCGTAGATGACGGGACGTGCGCCATCCAGGAAGCGAGTGATCCCGTCGTTAAACTGCCGTGACGTTATCGCCTCGATTTCATTGTAAAGGTCGAGGTCAGGTAGGAAATGGTACGTCCAGCTGTCGACCGTCCTCAGATCATCCTGATAGTCAGTTAGCTGATATCCATCCGAAGTCGCTACGCTTCCAGTGAAGTTGAAATCGACACGGCGCCCAATTCCTGACGGGTCTTGCAGCTTCTGCAGGATGAAATTGGCGCCGCTAGTAGCAAGATCGCTCGAAACAAGATCGTAGTTTTCAGGGTCTTGGCCCGGAAGCGATGGCCTAGGTACGACTTTGTAGTTATCGATCCGTCGGTCCCCGTTTTGGTCTACCCAAAACTGTGCGTCATCATTTATTGAGAAGGCAGTGGAATTCCAAATCAGTGTCCGGTTTCCCCGGTCATCGATACCATCTGAATACTCATATTGTTGAAATGCGAATGATGCGACTTCTAGGCCAGCAGCAACACGTAGCTCTTCCTTGGTGTAGTATGTAAGCTGACCATTTGCATCGAACTTGGGTGGTATCGTGGTAAATGCGTTAAAGAAAAATTGCACAAGTTTGAACTGCGAGAGCAGGGCAAACCTTCCGACAGTGGACATGTATTGATTAATATCGATGTCGATTGGCGATGTCGTTGCATTCTCAGCTCGAATCAGACTTTCATCTGAACGGTTAAGGGGCGCTTGGTTTTGGCCATAGAGGTACTTGCTGATTACAAGATCAACAAAAGCATCAGTATTGGGCATGCTAATTAGCTCCCAAGTAATTACCACAGACATCAGTGCGGATGTAGTAAGGTTTCCCGCCAGCGGGATCAGGTTTGACCTCAACGAACTTGCTCTGACGTCCCATAAGCACGGTGGAGAAGTAAATCCCGTATTCCGGGGTTGACCGATCAGGAACAACGCGGCAGCAAGTAGCAGGATCAAGTTCCCGCACTCCCGGTTTTGAGCCCGCCTCCTCCTTGAACGAGGAGATAGCAGTGTCTATTCGACGGGCGTCGTCTACCACGCCTAAAGGGTTGAAGCAGATGTGAGTGTCGAAGTGATAAGCCAGAGCAGCACGCCCAAGGAAGATGGAGGGCAGAGCCAATGAGAAGACTACAAGGAACTTAGCGCGCATTACTGGATCTCCCAAAACTCTTCATTCGCACCGGAACGCAGCTCAGTTGAATGTTCTCCGCCGAATAAGACGAAGGCGGCTGAATTCCATACGGTGAATATGTCAGAATCGCGGACGGACTGTAGCTCGGTAGCCGCCCACCTTCGCCAGGATAGAACCTCAGCTGACTAGCATCACTCTTCGACAGCACCACTTTCCCCTAATTCTGTTATCTATTGACAAATTTCTTGTCGGCCTAAGTCTGCGTCAAACCTGACCCACTTGTCCGACAACGGCCCAACCCAACTATCTGCGCAAATCTGATCAACCTTCGGGCGATCAAACGGATGCCCATTTTGCAAGAAGCCGGCACAGTTATGGGGCGGTTGATCTCGATCACACCGTAGTTGCCATTGATGTCTGGTCACCGGAAAATAGTCAGGCTGACTTACAGCATCCTCCGTTGCCCCTTCCATCTGCCCCACCGCTTCATTCCAGCGCTTTGCTGCAGCCACAGGTGAAGTGTAATACTGCCAGTATTCGTAAGCACCGAACCCAACGACAAGGAATAAAGCGCCACCCAATAGGAAGCGTTTCAGCAAAGCGCTACCCTCTCAATCTGCTTGATCTCAAGGTATAAAAAGAACTGAGAAACCTACTTGAAAATAGGACCGGAATCCGAGCAAAAGTGCCGAAAACGATCCAAATAGCATGACTTAACTTATAGAGCAGGTTCATCCGCACACTGCTTACTACAGCGTGGACCGCACTATCATATACCAGTGATTGCACTAGCTCCCTCCTATGCCCCAGCAGCATTGCTATCGTGATATCAATTTAGGTCAATATGCCAAATCTGGAAAAGCTATGTAATTCGCGAAAAACTTTGCATTCGATTCAGCCTAAATTTACTGTAACTTTTGATCGGTTTCTAACGTTCCCGGCCAGCCTCATCTAAAGCCTTGCTAATTGGTGATAACAAATACTGGATGATGCGGCGTTTGCCGGTC
>CANKYK010000006.1 GCA_947488155.1 uncultured Erythrobacter sp.
AACGTTCCCGGCCAGCCTCATCTAAAGCCTTGCTAATTGGTGATAACAAATACTGGATGATGCGGCGTTTGCCGGTCTTTATTTCCGCTTGGACGGACATCCCGGGCTGGACCCGGTCGCACAGCGCATGGCGCTCTGGATTGTCGAGCTCACAAGCGAGTTCAATGCGCGCGGCATAGACCAGGCCAGGTTGGACCGGGCGGCCATTGGCATCGCGCGCGGCGCCAGCAGGCTGCTGGCTTTGGTCGATTGCATCGCGGCTGATATTGGTAACAGTGCCTTCGAGCAGGCCAAAGTCGGTAAAGTTAAACGCTTCGAGTTTTACTGCAACGCGCTGCCCCTCATGGATGAAGCCAATGTCTTTGTTCTGGACAAAGGCCTCGACCGTAATCCCGCTGTTGCAGTTGTTCGCATTGCTCGCATCGCCCGAGGTGCAAGGCACCACCACCATCAGCGGCTGAGCGGGTTGGACAACGCCGCCCACTGTGCTCACCGCGAGCTGTTGGATCACCCCATCAACGGGCGCGCGCAGTTCCTGATAGCGGCGGCGGCGCTCTGCCTTGCGCAGCTCTTCGCCCGCCATGGTCGCGCGATCATTCGCCTCGGCCAGATCGGTGACGGCTGTCTTGCCAAAGCTGGCGCGCAAATTGCGCATCTCCGCCTCCAGCCTGCCGATGGAGGCTTCAGCGCGCATTTTGCTGGCCTGTTGCACCTCGATATTGCGCAAATGCTCGGCGCGAAGCTGCTCATATTCGAGCAGCCGCAGCTTTGAGAAGAATCCCTTTTCCGCCAGCTCTGCGCGTGCCTCCAGCTGCTGCGTAATGTAGGGCAGCGCCTCTTCGAGCTTCGCGATCTCGGCATTGGCCCCGGCCAGCTCCGCCTCGCTTTCTGCGCGCTGCTGAGACAAAGCGCTGCGCTGAGCCTCAAACTGCGCAACGGCGTTGCGGACGAAGGCCTGCTCTGTGCGGATCGTATCTGGCGAGGTTCCCTCTGGCGCGGCAAAACGCGCAGGGCGCCCCGCGAGGTGCGCGAGCAAAGCGTCATTACGAGCCTGAATGATCTGCGCAGACATGAGCGATTGTTCGCTCTGCGCCTCATCTGCACTTGCAAGCGTGGGGTCGAGCTCAATAAGCAAATCGCCAGCTTTCACAAACTGGCCATTGCGCACATGGATCGCGCGCACTGCACCGATCTCGATAGGCTGGACGATCTTTACATTGCCGCCGGGCACCGTTTTGCCAGCGGCCATTGCAACCACATCGATCCGTCCAAAGATCGCCCAGATGAGCGCTATCACGAACAGCGTGCAGGTCAGCAGCATCAACCAGCGTAGGCCGGGGCTGGCTGGCTTCTCCATAATCTCAAGCGCGGCAGGAAGAAACTCGTGTTCCTCCTTGGGCTTGAAAGCCTTATCCGCTTCTGTTTGCGCACCCCAGCTTTCACGCAGGACGCCCGCGTGCTTGGCCAATGTCGGGAATTTATCGCTAAACCAGCTCATACCGGGTCCGCCAATGCTGCGCCGCCCATGCCGGTTTGCTTGGCATGCAATTGCGCATAGCGGCCGCCAGCAGCGATCAGTTCTTCATGACTGCCGGCTTCCGTGATCTCGCCCGCTTCGACAGTGATAATCCGGTCGCATGGGCGCACAGCCGAGAGGCGGTGAGCGATTATCATTACCGTGCGGCCCTCGGCGATCCGGGCGAGGTTGTTCTGAATAATCTCTTCGCTTTCAGCATCGAGCGCGCTGGTCGCCTCGTCCAGGATCAGGATACGCGGATCAGTGATGAGAGCGCGGGCAATAGCAAGCCTCTGCCGCTGACCGCCGGACAGATTGCTGCCGCGCTCTTCGATGATCGTATCATAGCCATGCGGGAGAGTGAGGATGAACTCATGCGCCCCGGCCAGCTCAGCCGCAGCAATCACCTTCTCCATGGCGATGGTGGGATTGGCGAGCGCGATGTTCTCACGAACCGTGCGATTGAACAGGATGTTCTCTTGCAGAACCACACCTACCTGCCGCCTGAGCCAGGCAGGATCAACCAATGCGAGATCGGTGCCATCGACCAGCACGCGGCCCTGTTCTGGCACATAAAGCCGCTGCACGAGCTTGGTCAGGGTCGACTTGCCCGAGCCGGACGGACCAACAATGCCCAGCATCTCGCCCGCGCCCACTTCCAGGCTCACTCCGCGCAATGCCTCTGGAGCATCAGGGCGATAGCGGAAGCGTACCTTGTCGAACTCAACTTGGCCAGTAATCGGCGGCAGGCTCGCGCGGTTGGGGTTGTGCTCTGGCTCAGCAGGCGCATTGAGAATATCGCCCAAACGGTCGACGGAAATGCGCACTTGCTGAAAATCCTGCCACAGCTGAGAAAGCCGCAGGATCGGCTGAGCAACACGGCCCGCCAGCATGTTGAACGCCACCAGCGAGCCGACGGTTAGGTCTCCCGCGATCACGGCTTGAGCGCCAAAGAACAGGATCGCGACGGTGGTCAATTTGCTGACAAGTTGGATCAGATGGCTGCCCCAATTGGACAGGACCGTCACGTCCCATCCGGTCTGAATGTAGCCTGCAAACTGCTTCTCCCAGCGGTCGCGCATGCGCGGCTCAACCGCCATCGATTTGAGCGTTCCGATGCCAGTGACCGTCTCAACCAGAAACGCCTGGTTCTCTGCGCCGCGCTTAAACTTCTCATCAAGGCGCGCGCGCAGAGGCGGCGTGATAAAGACCGAGATCAGCACATAAAGCGGGATCGTCAGCGCGACGATCAGCGTCAGCATTGGCGAATAGAAATACATCACCGCAAAGAACACCAGCGTGAAGAAAAGATCGATCACCACCGTCACTGCATTACTGGTTAGGAAGTTGCGGATGTTCTCCAACTCGCGAACGCGCGCCACACTGTCGCCGACCCTTCGGGCTTCGAAATAACTGAGGGGCAGAGCGACCAAATGCCTGAACAATGAAGCTGACAGCTCCGCATCAACCCGGTTCGATGTGTGCGCGAACAGCCAGTTCCTAAGCGCGGACAGCATTGTCTCGAATACCAGCACGGTCGCAAGTCCGATCGCGAGCACCTCCAAGGTCGTCATCGCCTGGTTGACCAGCACTTTGTCGATCACAAGCTGGAAGAAGATCGGCGATGCGAGCCCCACCAATTGCAAGAAGAAGCTGCCGATCAATACATCGCGCAGCGCCCTGCGATACTTAACCAAGGCCGGAATAAACCAGCTGATGTCAAAGGCGCGCTTCTCACCAGCGATCCGCTCGCGGCTTGTCATCAACAGCAAGTCAGCTTTGCCGCTAGAAAGATCGAACTCACTGGCGATTTTGTCTGCGTCCCAAATCTCCGGACGCTCGCCATCGGGCAACAAGATCATATAACGATCGCCCGTATCTGCATTCTCATCAATCTTGAGCAAGATGGCAGCTTCGCCATCATTCAGAGAAACAAGAGCCGGCAATGGCTGCTTCGCCAATTCAGTAACATCGCAGCTTTTGCGCCGCGCAATCAGATCAAGTTTCTTCGCGATCCGAATAAGATCATTGAAATTGTAAGGGTTATCGCCCTGACCGCGATCATGATGGATCTGCGCCGGTTCAGCGGGCACGCCCAAAAACTGCGCAAGCAAAACAAAGCTCGCCAGTACTGGATCGACGGTATCCGCCGAAGTATTGCTGTTCGAATCTGACATGGATTATTGCGACTACCCTTGAGCCGTCTTTATGCGCCTAAAGTGTAGATGCAAAGTAAAGAGTGCGACGAACTGCAACAGTCTATCGCAAGTATTTGGATTGATTGACTAACAAGTCTATAATGTACCGCAAT
>CANKYK010000007.1 GCA_947488155.1 uncultured Erythrobacter sp.
GCCACGAACAGCTCTGGAATGTAGGCCGACCTTGGATCGAGCCGCGCGCCGTCCATTGCTGATGGAGCGCCGAATACAGCCATATCCTGATTGATCATCATCAGCCTTCGAGCAAAGTTAGCGCGCGCCTCGTCCAGTTCTGGATTGTACTCAGCTTCATTTAGCTCCTGCAACAGGGCACGCTCATATGACGCGACCTGCAACGCCTGGCCTTCGCTCGCTTCGCTGGTGAATTGCAAGCCAGCAGACGCCGCTGTTTGATTAGCAGCCACTGAGACACTTCCCATTGGAGCCTGCGATGGCCCTGATGCGGCAAACAAGCGCGTTAGCGCATCATTGTCGCCCGAGCGCAGCAGAGCGAAGATTTCATCATTGGCTGGCAGTTGTGCTTCGGGTTCAAACAGGTCCGCATAGAACTGACTTTGGATGTTTGCGAATGTGTCAAACGTCCCAAGGTCAGTTGTTGCGGCGGCGCGAACACCGGCACCAGGCTGATAGGCCAGCGACACATCGGCAACCGTGCTGGTCGTGCCGTTTGAGCGGGTAAAGCTCGAGGTCGCGGTCACAACATTCTTGGTCACCTTAACGCGGTCCTGAAGGCCAGTGACAGCCAGCGAGACCGAAACAATTCCGGCCTCTTCCAGCGTCATCAGCTCGCCGCTATCTGTACGGCCATTGGCATTGCGGTCTTGCCAAACACGCAGCTCACCAAACCTTGCATCGTCCGTGTCGATTACACCGTCACGGTTGCTATCCATGGCCGCGAGGCCCTGAAGTCCGGTGCGCGCGTCATCGTTCTCCGCTGCGAGTGAAAGTTCGGACGCCTCTGTGATTAAACCGTCGTTGTTACGGTCGATTACCAAGAAGCCATCGTCGCCCGAAATCCAACCCGTATCATCAGCGCCGCCATTGCCATCATAGTCAAAGGCAGCGTTCGATTTGCTCCGCTTGACCAGCTCAACGCCATCACCATCGAGATCGAGGACAACGGGCGCAAATCGGCCGTAGGTCTTGTTACCGAATGTCAGGAGAGTGTTCGCGCCCAGCTGCCCTGCGCCAGCCGCGCTATCGGAGCGGCGTCGTTTGCGGTCGACTGACACAATGCCATCGCCGATATGAATGCGGTACTTCTTCACTTTGCGGCCGAAATCATAGTTCGTCACGCTCATGTCAGTCATATTGGTAGCAGCTGAGAAGTAGGTCAGCGCCGCATCGGCAAACTCTTGGCTCACTCCATTCACCAACGTGAATGTGCCTGTGTTGGCTATAGCCACCTCACCAAACTCAACCGTACCGTTCACCGCAGTGCCTGTAAGATCAACCGACGCAATGCCAACCTGCGCTAGGCTAGCGATCTCGCCATCGTCCACAGCCCCATCACTATCGGCATCCTGCCAAACGCCGAACTCTGTAAAGCGTTCATCGTCGGCATTGAGCACACCATCGCCATTGCTGTCGAATGCGGCAAGACCGTCAAGGTCTGTTGCCGCGTTTGTCACGTCATCAATGAAACTGATCTCTTCCACACCAGAAACGGTGCCATTGCCATCACGGTCGAGGTACAGGAACGCATCATTGGCCGAGATCCAGCTCGTATCATCGGCAAGGCCATCGCCGTCCAAATCAAACAGAGCATCGCTTTCAGCAGCGCTCAGCGTGGTGATGCCGTCCCCACCGAGATCAAGAATGATCGGCGAGGTGATATTCAGCGTCTCACCGCCCCGGAAGGCAAGCTGCTCGATAGATGAGAGATGATCCATGCCATCATCACCATGTGCGATGGCAGAAAGGTCATTGATCTGCACGCCAAGCGCGCCGCCTTGCGTGACGATGGAATAGCTGTCTCGCTCACCAAGCAATTGGACGGTGTCAAAGCCCAGCCCGCCATAGAGGCTGTCATTGCCGTGCCCGCCCCAGAAGACGTCATCACCCTCAAGGCCATTCAAGATATCGTCGCCAGAGCCACCAGCGAGCCAATCGCCAAACGCTCCGCCGGTAAGCTCATCGTTACCAAGCGCTCCAAAGATGCGATTGCTTGCGGCATTGCTGCCGGTCAAAGCATCGTCTTGCGCCGTCCCATAAGACCAGTTTGCGCTGGCATTTCCGCCAGCAATTGAGGCCAGCACAACATCAAATTGGCGTGCATCACTGTCGGTGAAGCTAAAGTCTTCAGGGCCAAAGGTGAGATTGCTTACGCCTGAATAGTTAGCCGTGAAGCCGAAGCTTGCCTGGCCTCCTGCAGCGACCTCTTCATTCCAGCTTAGGGCTTCAAACAAGATGTCGCCGTTTGCCAGCTCAGTGACACTTGCGCCCGAGACGTTTGTGATGGTCAGATTCACGCCTTCGGGAACGCTTAGCACCATTTGCCAATCATCAATGTCCACGTCGCTCGTATTGGTGAACGAGACATTCTGGGTAAGCCCGCCGCCCCAATCATTGGTAGGCGCAACTGTCAAAACGCTGTCTTGATCATCGGCCAGATTGAACTCTGGGTCGCGGTCAAAGATTGCAAAGGCAAAGTCACCTGGCGTGTACGGTGCACCATCGACTTGAACAGTGATCCGGAAGGTCTGCCCTTCTGCTAGGTCGGGCTGATAATTCTGACCATCGGTCGAGAAGGTTGCGCCTTCCGCTGTGATCTCAAAGCTTGCCGGTCCAGGGAAGCCATTGACATACCCGCCAACAATCGTGCCTGGACCGTCATATGTCGCCAGAATATCCCAAGCGCGCAGCTCGCCTTCAGCAATGGCCTCTGGCTGCACTTCGTATTCGAAGGTCACATTGTAGCCGCCGCCCCAAGCCGGATTGTACCAACTGTTGAGGCTGCTGAAGGTGAAGCCTTCAGAATCGCCAGTGTCCGTATCTTCGCCTTCAATCGTAATAGCGAACTCATCTGAGGCCGAGAGATTGCCATCAGACGCAGTCACAACCACGCTGAGCGCTGTATCCTCATTTGGAAGGCCGGACGCTGTGAGCACTGTTCCGTCGAACTGAAGCCAGTCTGGCAGCGCAGCACCATCAGCCAGCGCAACCGAATATGTAAGAGCGTCTCCGTCAACATCCGAGAACACACCATTCGATACGTCAATCGAGGCGCTATCACTGCTGAGCAGATCAAGGTCAGCCAGCGGCTGCGTAAGAACCGGCGCATCGTTCAATGGATCAATCGTCAGTGTGAACGCGCTCGAGACGCTTTCAACGCCGTCGCTTGCCGTCACTTCGAGAGCCAATTCACCATTGAAATCTTGCGGCGGAGTTCCGGTCAGAGTGTCGCCAGTGAGGCTTAGCCATGCTGGCAAAGCCGAACCGTCGGCCTGTGTTATTGTTAGCGTCAGCGCGTCACCATCTACATCGGCAAAGGCATCTGCTGGAATAGCAATCGAGATCGATTGATCTTCCAAGGATGAGATGTCAGCCAGTGGCTGAAGCAATACGGGCGCATCGTTGACCGGATCAATCGTTACACGGAAACTGTCAGACACAGAGTCTTTAGCATCGCTGGCTGTTACCGTCACATCCAAGAAACCGTTGAAATCTTGCGGCGGAGTGCCAGTGAAGGTCGTGCCATCAAAGCTCAGCCACTCCGGCAATGCGGCACCGCTAAGCAAAGCTGCCGAAAGGGTAAGCGCATCGCCGTCCACATCCGCAAAAGTACCGTCCGGAATAGCAAAGGCAATTGCCTGATCTTC